>NZ_FNFF01000016.1 GCF_900100315.1 Streptomyces indicus | reverse complement strand
CCGTCTGGCGAGTGGATTGCTCCATGGCTCCGTCTCCTCTGCGGGCGGCGCGAGGCGCTACCCTGATATGCGGAGGTACTACATAGTGAAGTCACTTCACGATATGCCGGAGCGACCCGGTCCCGCCAGAGCTTCGCTCGACCGGCTCTTCGAGCTGACCGAGGTGCTGGGCGCACTGATGCAGCGCGGCATGGCCGATCGCGGGCTGACCCTCGCGCGTGCGGGCGTGCTGTGGGCCCTGTTCCACGACGGTCCGATGACCCAGCGCGCCCTGGCCGCCGCGCGCGGCGTCACGCCCCGCAACGTCACCGGCCTCCTGGACGCCCTGCAGGAGGAGGGCCTCATCGCTCGCGAGGCGCACCCGACCGACCGCCGCGCGACGCTGGTCTCCCTCACTCCAAAGGGCCGCGAGTTCACCGCCGGCCTACGCGGGGGGCGTGACGAACTGGCCGCCCTGCTGTTCGCGGACCTCCCCCCGCAACAGCTCGACACCTTCGCCGCCACGCTGGTGCTGGCCATCGAGCGACTCAAGGACGTCGACTCCACCGCTCACGCGTAACGCCCCCGCGAAGCGCTCCCGCTACGAGCGACTACACATCGTTCTGCGGCTGATATGACTCACAGGCGCGCTTGCAAGCTCGGCCGGCTGCGTATTGCCCTGGCGCCTATGGCGCGCGGTTGTGCGCTGCGCGCGCCAGCGCTGATCGCCATGTACGAGCAGACGGCGGGATCATGATCGTTGCCGGGGGAGTCCATCTGCGAAACAGGGGGCACGCAACCGGGTCGGTGAACAGACACCCATCGCAGGCCATCATTCACGAACGCTGGCTGCGCGCCACGAGCAACTGAGGACACCACATAGCATGCACCACTCGAGCGCAGATTCACTGAAGCAGCTCCGCCACAGAGACTGCGCACTCCACGAAAACTGCCGCCCCAAGGAATCCGCCCACCACCCTGATCAAGGTGGGACTGAAGCCGAACCCAGGAGCGAACGGTCCGCGATACATCGTGAACTGATAGATACGGAACGCGACATCTCGAATATTGAAGGCGATGCCAAGGCAGAGCAGCGCAAAGACACCGGACCACGCTGCGCGCAGAAGCCCCAGCGCATCATCCGCCGAGGCGAGTTCCACCGGACTCACGACGCGAAGACCGCGACCGCGACAGCGAAGGACATCGCGCACACGACAAGCAGGCCAACCCCGATCCCCAGGAAGAGTCGCAGCATCGAATCGTCAGCGCGCCCATTAGGAGTCCCCGTCGCGATCCGCGGAACGCACCCAGCACTGCCCCCTAGGTCGAACGCCAACAGAGAACCACAGAACCCGAGAACGACCGCCGTGAACACAGTGGCCTACCCCCCTCTTGTCGCCTGGGCACAGACATCCAGCAGTGAAAGCTCCCTGCGCTGTGAGCAAGAATGACCGGACGTGCCCCCGAAGGCGAGCTTCGGGTGAACGCTCCCCGCATCAGGACAAACCGGTTCGCACTTCCAGCAGCAGACCGACGAGCGCCAGCAACGCCAGCACCCAGCCGGACAGCCGCAGCGATCTTGGCGACGCCCGATGCACCGGGCCCGGAAGGGCGGCCGCCAGAAGTGCGTACACCCGATCTGCGGCATGCCCGATATTGGCCCCTATCAGGACCCCTATCGGGAGCATGACCCCGAAGGCAATGAGAGCCACGACGCTCATCTCCACTGGGCCTCGGCCGGCCACTTCCATCAGCGCCTACCCCTCAACGATCGAGACTCCTCTGCTCGCGGCCGGCCCACACCCTGCCCAACCCCACTGACCTTGCCAAAACAGGCCGCAACCGCGTACACCCCGCGCTAGTCGCGTCCATATTCCATCCGGATTCCCATTCCACTATCCCCATTATGCCCGCGGGGCCTCACAGGCCCCGCGGGCATAAATCCGGTCGACCCTTTAGCAGGAGCCCACGAGCAGCCCAGGACTTGCGGGGCCAGCGCCGCAGAATCCTGGAGCGAAGTTGCTGTTAGTCACGGCGGCCTCCCCCGAGTGAGCCTGCTTTCCGCGCTCAGTACGTGCGGAACACCACGACGACGCCCCCAAGCAAAGCCCCAGCTCCTCCAATAGCCAAAACGACCCCGATCAGGCGCGCGAGGATCTTCGTGGCCCCCTCTCCGCGTGCCGAGAATCCTTGGAGAGTGTCGATCTGAAGAATTTTGTGCGGTCTGTTGCGGTTCACAAGGAACCAGAGGCCAACTGCCAGAAGAAAAGCGCCCACGCCGAACAGTAGAGCCATCTGTCCCGCAGGGGGGAGGGTCTCCTTCTCGGCGATCGACACGCACGCTTGCCCTTTTCCGCTCACCACCACTCACCGCTCCGCAAGTCCTGAGCCTGCTCGCCGGCGAGTCAGCCCGACAAGCCGAGCAGGAGCGCCGCCGAGGCCAAGGCTATAACCGCAATCAAATCCGTTGGATAGCCGAATACCCGCCGACGAGACTCCATCTCATCACCGCGTGAAACACGTTGAGGCCCCTGCATGCTGGTTGCAATCAAGTGCTCCAGGTAGTCCCCGATATCGTTCCTTCCAGAGAGTGCACTTACGGAAACTCGGACGTTGCTTGACAGTCGCAGTGTGATTACATTCCTGCCGCTCTCGATCCACTCGACACGCTTGATGGAACGGGCATCAAGATTAATCTCGGTGAACACTCCCACTACGCGCACCATGCCGCGGTCAAGATCGACGTCGAGGCGGGTCGCGAAGCACATGCGCCAACCTAGACTCACACAGAATCCCGAGAGGACGATGGCGATAGCGACTCCGACCCTTGAGGGCCCGCCGCCATGGACACCGTCACTTCCGATCAGCACATACAACACTGCGAGTGCGACTGAGGGAACGGGGAACAGGATGGCCTTCCACATCGCGTCCGCCATTCTTACACGCAACGTCTCATGCGCGCCGCGGGCGCGTGAAACCTTAAGCGTCCATGGCACCGTCATCCGCAGTATCCTGCGTTGTTCTCCAGGAAAAATGCGCCACCGCATGCCGGCCCTGTCATCAAGCCATTGAACGCAAATGCCTTAGCGGATAGATCCCAGTCGGTGCGGCCGTGCCCGCCCTGCATGGGCACCCTCGGCCTGGCGTGCAAGCCCTGGAGCCAAGTCTGCCCCTTCCCCTTACCGAACCATGTTGCCGCACCTCCGCCAGCCATGGTCGCACCAAAAACAATCCCTGTTTGCGTGCGATATTCGGCTGTCGTGGTATCAACGCCGGCGTTTTGGTCGAGTGCTGCGCTCATGCTCAATCCGCCGACTCCAACGACTGTGCACGTTCCAGCGGTGGCAACGACGCATGTTCCGAAGGCGAACAACCCAATGCCTACCTTTATCTCGTTCGAGTGCTCGGCAAAGAACCCTGAAACGGAGTCCCACGTGTCCACGTACCATGGCTTGTCCTCGGGGGGATTACGCAGAGACTCAAGTTCGGCTTCACGTTTGTTCAGGTACTGCTGATGTTTGAGCTCTTTTTCCTTGCGAAGCTTTTCGGCCTGGCGGTACTCGTAGTCGGTATATCGGGTACTCATCCCCTTGCCCTTGGTGTAGGTGTACTGACGCCCGGTGACCTGCTGGGCATAGTAGTTCTTGGACACCTTGCCACCGCGGGCGCGGGTTTCCTTCTCGTAGTTCTTGCCGAAGCTGACCTTCTTGACGTCGCCGGTGCCGCCCTTGCCGTAGGTGCAGTTGTACTGGCCGCTGACGCACTCTTCGTACGCCTCGCCCGTGGGGTCGGCGAAGGTGGCGGGGTTGTTGTTGCCGTAGGTGTACGGGTTGAGCTGGGTCGGGTCGTCCGGGATCAGGAGGGGGTCGACGGACAGGAAGCGGCCCAGTGTCGGGTCGTATTCGCGGGCGCCGAGGTGGGTGTAGCCGGTGGGGTCGCTGGTGCCGCCGACGAAGCCGCGGTCGCCGGGCCAGGAGCTGCTGCCGTTGGCGGAGCGCTGGCTGCCGAAGGGGAGTTGCTTGCGGCGGGTGACCGTCTGCGCCGCTCCCATGGTGATGGCGATCAGTGCGGTGCCGTGCTGGTTGGCGAAGAGGAAGTGGAAGCCAGCGCTGGTGCGGACGGCGACGGTTTCGCCGCCGTGCGTGTAGTAGCGGGTGGCGGACTTCGCGCCGGTGGAGGTCACCTTCAGCTCGTTGCCGCCCGGCAGATAGGCGGTCGTGGAGCCGTCCGCGTTCTTGGCGAGCATGCGGTTGCCGGACGCGTCGTAGAGGTACTCGGTGGTCTTTCCGTCCTCGACGAGCGTGGCGAGGTGGCCTTCCGGGTCCCAGGTGAGGTTCTGGGTGCGTGAACCGCCAGTGCGCTTGGTGGTGTTGCCGGCATCGTCGTAGGTGAACGACTCCGTTTTGCCGCTGTCCGGCCCGCCGGTCGTGGCGACTGACCGCAGCGCGTGCGGGCGGGTGTCGCCGGCCTTGCCGGTGGTGTAGGTGCGGGTGATGTCCGTGCCGCTACTGCTGGTGGCGTGCTGGACTTCCTTGGTGCGGTTGCCCGCGTCGTCGTAAGTGTAGGAGTGCCAATAGGCGTCCGGGCCGCCGACTGTGCTCGACGTGGGAGCCGTGGCGCAGGTGTCGGTCGGGGACTTGGCGGTCCAGGCTTCCGTCATGCGACGCAGGGCGTCGATGGCGAAGCACTGGGTGTCGGTGACGGCCGCCGCGTCCTGGCCGGAGGTGCTGGAGATGCGCGTGACGTTACCGGCAGGGTCGTAGCCGTAGCGGGTGTCCTCCACCCGCAGGGCCTTGTCGCCGTCGATGGTGGAGCGCGTGAGCTGACTGGTGTGCTCATCGAACTCCTGGGTGCGGTACACCTTCTGCCCCAGCGTGCCGTACTCGGCCCGGATCTGGCGCCCGTACACGTCGTAGCTGGTGTCGTTGACCAGGGTGACCAGGCCGGCGACGGTCGTGTCGGGCAGGTTGCCCTGGCCGAAGACGGTGGTCTGGCGCTCGGAGGGCAGTCCGCCGATGGCGGGGTGCTTCACCCATTCCTGGATGCCGTTGTACTGGTTGTAGCCGAACGTCCAGGTGTAGGTGCCGGCGGCCGCCCCGTCCGGCACGGTGGTCGTGGAGGAGGTGGGCTGGCCTCGGTCGTTGTAGGCGTCGATCTTCGTGGTGTATGCTTTGCCGTCCACGTACCGAGTGGTGGACGCAGGTAGCCCCTTGGCCACGGTGTCGTACGCCCACGAGGCACGGACCGTTGAGCCCTGCTTGAGCTCCTTCGTGCGGCTGAGTGAGTCGTAGGTGGTGGTGAGTTCGGTGCCGCGCGCGTCGGTGGTCTTGATCGGGCGGTCGGCGTTGTCGTATGTGGTCTTGGCTGTGCCCTTGTCGGGGTCGTTCGCCTCGATCTGGCGGCCGCGTGCGTCGAACGTCCAGGTCCAGTTGATGCCGGCCGGGTCGGTCATCTTCGCCAGCTGGCCACGGGAGTTGTACTCGTAGCGGGTGGCCAGGAACTCGGTGCGCGCGGCGTTGGTGTAGTCGCGCGCTTCGGTCTTGCGGCCGAGTGCGTCCACGATCGTCGTCGTGGCCGTGCCGCCCTTGGGCGGGATGATGGTGGTGCGGTCGCCGGCGTACTGCGTCACCGTTCGCTTGGTCTCGTCACCGAACTTCAGCGAGATGACCTCGGTGGCGCGTCCGGCTCCGTCGTACTTGGTCTCGGAGCCGGCGGGCACCTTGGAGTCGTCGCCGCCGACCAGAGTGGTCGAGGGTGCGCCGGTGGCGAAGTAGGTGCCGTAGGTCTTCCAGACCTGGCCACGGGTGTCGTAGCGGGTCTCGGTCACCAGGCGGTTGCCGGATGAGCCGATGGCCGCGGTCTGGGTCTGGCGGGGGCGCATCAGGCCGTCGTAAAGGGCATGCGAGGTGTCGTATGCGCCCTGGTAGTTGAGGGCCTTGCTGGTCACCGCGTTGGGTTCGCTTTTCGAGACTCGGTAGGTGAATTCGGCCGCGGGCAGTGTCGGGTGGTCGGCCTTCGTCCAGCCCGGCCCCCAGCCCTTGATGGTCCGGCCGAGGGCGTCGTACTCCACGTCGGTGCGCTTGCCGTTCGCGTCCACGGTCGCCGTCGGCAGGCCACGGCGCGGATCGGAGGTCACGGTCGTGGTGTGGCCGAGGTCGTTCGTGGTGACGGTTTCCGTCGGTGCCTGCCCGGTGGCCGGGGTGTAGGCGATGGTGGTCTTCGCTCCGGCCGCGTCGATCACCTCGGTCTGACGCCCGTAGGAGTCGTAGGCGGCCTTGGAGACGGTGACGAAGCCGGTGCCCGCGCCGTCGTTCTCGTCCTGACGGGTCACGTCCCCCTTGGCCGGGGTGGTGTCCAGGGCGGTGCCGTTGTCGTAGTAGGTGCGGGTGGTGTTGATGAGGTCAGCGGGCAGGCTCGGCGTGGTCCCGCACGGCTTCGCCACGGTCTTCGACTCCGCCACGGTGGAAAGGATGTTCTTCTCGAGGTTGCGGTTGTAGGTCGTGGTGGTGCACTGCTCGTCGCCCGACTTCGCGGTGTCGCCCATCTCCGAGACCGACTTGACGGTGCCGTAGGAGTCGAACTCCCGGCTCGTCTCGATACGGCGCAGTGTGCCGCCCGTGATGGTCGTACGCGTCTGTTCCTTCTGTGTCCCGGACCGGTACGCGTACACGGTCGGCAGGCTGTCCGCCGAGCGGGCGTGGGTGGCAGTGGCCGCCGAGCGCCACGGGGTGTAGCCGGTGGCGGAGATGAGAGCGCCGCCGGAGCCGTCGTAGGTGGCTTCCTCGCGGGGCATGCCGGCGAAGGCCTCGTGATCAGTCAGCTCGTTGCCTTCGCCGTCGGCGACCTTGGCGCCGTCGATGCCGCGGAAGTAGCGGGTCTCGCTCAGCGTCTGGGTGCCCTCGGCGGGGTCGCCGGTGCGGACCTGGACGCGTGCGTAGCCCTTGCGGTCGCCGTAGGTGCGGTGTTTGGCCTTGGTGAACTCGTCGTCTGCCTTGGCCCAGGCGAGGCCGCCCAGGTAGGAGTAGTCGGTGCGCTTGATGGGAGAGCCGGCCGTGTCGTCCGACTCCAGGACTTGCGTGACGACGTAGGAGTGGAACCAGTCCTGGTACGGCTCATAGCCCTCGACCGGGGCGTCCGGTGGCGACCACATCACCGGGTAGCAGCGCCTGGTGTTCGACGACGCGGTGGGCAGGCTGGTCTTCGAGCAGTCCTGCGCCGAGTAGGTGACGCCGATCGACCCGCCGGTCTCAGTGCCGATCTTGTAAACGCGGTAGCGGTTGTAAGCGGGCACCGCGTCGACTGCGCCGGCGACCCGGTTGGGCAGCTGCACGCCGTGGAAGGTGGTCTTCGGCAGGGTGATGGCGGTACCGGCGCTGTGTCCGGTGCGGGTGATCGCGGCCAGCCACAGCGGTGGGTCGGTGCCGTCGCCGGTGGAGGGGAAGTTCTGGATCAGCGCCCAGGAATCGACCTTCTGGTACGCGCCGGCGTTCCAGACCGAGGTGGCCACCGAGCTCAGGCGTTTGCGGGTGAAGTACGACGGGGCGGAATTGCCCTCACACGTATCGCCCGCCTTGCAGATCTGGTCGAAGGGCACGTCCGGCCACTTCTCGGCGTTCGCCTCGGTGAGCTTGTCGGCCGCGCAGTCGAACGTGTCGGTGGGCAGGCAGCGTTCGGTGACGGTGAAGTCGACCTTCGCGGCGGGCTGGGCATAGAAGTTGGAGTCGCGCAACCCGTACTCGATGCGCTTGAGGTAGCCGCCACGGGTGTAGGACGTCAGGGTGCCCTTGTACTCGGCGTTGATCGCCCGCTGGTAGGAGTTGGATTCCTTGGCCCAGTAGTACGTCATGGCGTTGCCGTGCGGGTCGATCACCGCATCGAGGTTCCAGCGCCAAGCCTGCTGGCACCAGGAGTCCTTGAAGGCGCTCGCGTGGCAGGGTTCGCCGGACTGGTTGCCGAACACCGGCACCGTCCAGACCGAGTTGGTCTCTTCCTTGCCGTCGGCCCAGCCGTTGGGGCGGTTGTAGCCGAAGTAGTAGCGGGTGCCGTCCGGCGCGGTCACCTTCCAGTACTCGTTGTCGTTGTCGCCGTTGGCCCGAGCGGAGTTCTTGAGCAGCTCCACGCGCGTGCCGTCGTCGTTCTTCTTCTTCCACGCGCCCGATGTGTCGTCCTTGACCAGTTCGCTGGACGAACCACCCAGCGACAGGGTGGCGTTGTCCTTCTTCCAGCACTGGTCGCCGACCTTGTTCGACGGGTTGTTGCCGCCGGCCTTGTCGTCCTGGCAGGAGACATAGCGACGCTCGATGGCCCCCGGCGACAGGGACCAGCCGTCCCCGATCCAGTTGGCCTGGTTGTTCGTGGCCGCCGTCCGGCCGTCCACGGCCTGCGAGGAGTACGACAGACCGAGGTCCGGCTCGAGCCCGCCCGGCACGGCGGGCGTGTCCATCTCATACGTCCAGGAGAATGCACCGGACGAGCCGCCGGCTTCCCACTTGCCTGACGGGGACAGGGAGGTGGCGGTGAAGTCGCCGTTGGCGCCGGAGGGGGCGGCGGTCACGGCAAGCAGCGTGGCACCGTCGGCCACGGTGGAGGTCCGGGTGCGGCTGACCGGGGACGCCTGCTGGACCGGCTGGCCCGCCTCGTCGGCGGCCTCGGTGCTGATCTGGGTGGTGAGATCAGCCGAAAGCGTCTTGTTCTTGGGGTCGTTGTGCGAGGGAAGCGTCTTACCCGGGGCGCAGCCCTTCGCGCCAGGTGTGGTGAGCGCGCAGGCGGGCACCTCTCGCAGCACCAGGCGTGAGGCCCAGTCACCGCCGTAGATCCCGGCGAAGGACGAGTAGTCCAAGGTCAGGTCGAGCGTGCCCTTGCCTTTGTCGGCGCCGTGGCTCTGCACCGCGACCAGGACACCATCCACCCCTGCGGCCTGCGCAGCGCTGCGATCAAGCACTTGGACCTGCGCCTGCTGCGGGGCGGTTGCGGCCTTGCGTGCGGTCTCGCTCTGCGTGACCTCAACCGGCACCGAACCGGCCTTCGACCGCCCCTGCTTCCCGCCGGCCTCGGCCACCGTGAGGGTGGCGGCACCCGCGGTGGGCCACGTTGCCTTGGTGTCCGGCTTGAACGGGCGCTGCGCCGCCTCGTCGGGCTTGTTGAGCTTCTCGCCCTTGACTGCCGAGACGGGGACCGGGTCGGGCTGCTGCAGCTTGCGCAGTTCCAGCTCGGCCGCCGCGGCAACTGGGCCGCCCAGCAGGCCGGCGAGCAGATAGGCCACCAGGGTTACGGCGACAATCCGCATACGTCTGCCAGGTGTTCGCACACGACGAAACGCCGCAGGGCGCACTCCGGACACAATTCCCCCCACAGGAAGTCCACATTGCTGAAGATCCAGCGGACGTTAACAGCGCGCACAGCCGACTCGGAAGAACCCTCACTAGAAATGGGTGTCAACACCCATTCCCTACTCTCCAGAAAATGGGACATCCTGCCCCACCGCTCTCCCTTGAAGGCCTAAAAGCGCTGGTCAACGCATGGAGTTGGGACGCTCCGGCCAGCCACCCGGAAGCACGAACAAGAAACATGTATCGCCAGATTCGGCGCTTACTGGGCACGGCTTCGGGCGCCTACAGTCACCGCGCAGAGGCATGTACTGTGCCGGAGATTGCGTTCCACACTGAAAAGGAAGTGTGATGAGAATTCACCGAAGAATGCCTGGGGGGGCACCTTCCTTGAGGGCTCCGATATCCCTCGCCCTCACCCTCGCTCTGGCGGTCGCCCCGGCGGTAACTGCCTTTCCAGCACACGCAGTTGAGCACCTCACCAAGCCCGCTTCTCAAGAGCACACGCCGGAAGAGACCCGAGCACTCGCCGAGGCCGCCGAAACCGGTGAGCCGGTAGAGGTGCTGTCGCAGCGCACCGAGACCGTGGAGACGTTCGCCAACCCGGACGGGTCGTTCACCACCGACCAGTACGCACTCGCCCAGCGTGTACGCAAGGGCGGCAAGTTGGTCGACATCGACACCACGCTGGCGCGCAACACCGACGGCACGCTGTCCACGAAAGCCACGGAAGTGGGCGTGACGTTCTCCGGCGGAGGCGAGGGGCCACTGGCCACGGTCACCCGTGACGGCCGCAGCATGTCCTGGTCATGGCCTGGAAAGCTGCCCGCCCCCGAGGTCGACGGGGACACGGTGATCTACCGCAACGTCCTTGAAGACGTGGACCTCAAGCTCAAGGCCGGCACCGCCGGATTCGGCCAGCTGCTGGTCGTGCACAACGCGACGGCCGCCGCCAACCCCGCCCTCACACAGATCGAACTCCCCCTGGAAACCAAGGGGTTGAGCGTCAAGGCCGACGAGCACGGCAACCTCCGCGCCCTCAACCCGGCCGGCCAGGAGATCTTCACCGCGCCGACGCCAATGATGTGGGACAGCAGCAAGCCCCTGGCCGCGCGCAGCACCGAACCCACCCCACCCCCGCCGGCCCACGAGTTCGAAGCACCCATGGGCGCCAAGGAGGGTGCGGTGGGCGTAGAGCTCGACGCGGATTCCCTGTCCCTGACGCCGGACAGCGACATCCTCAAGGGCGACGACACCCAGTATCCCGTCTACATCGACCCGGCCGTCTCCGGCTCCCGCGAAGCGTGGACCATCGCCTACAGCGGTGCACCGTCGACCGCGTTCTACAACGGCAACGGCTGGGACGAGGGCGACGGCAACAAGGTCACCTCCTACGCCCGCGTCGGCAACCCCGGCGACGGTACGTCGCGTTCGTTCTTCCGGATGGACACCAACAACCTCTGGAACACCGACAAGGTGATCTCCAGCTCCACCTTCAAGATCAAGAACAGCTACTCGTACTCCTGCACCAAGCGTGAGGTGCAGCTCTGGCTCACCGGCGGTATCAGCTCGTCCACCAAGTGGTCCGCGCAGCCGTCCTGGGCGGAGAAGCTGGCCGCTGTCAGTGACGCCAAGGGCTACAGTTCGTCTTGCCCGGCCGGCAGCCTCGCGTTCAATGTGACCGCAGGGGCGAAGAAGGCGCAGTCCAGCAAGTGGAACAACATCACCCTCGGCCTGCGCGCTGCGACCGAGAGCGACAAGCTCGCCTACAAGCGGTTCGAGGCCAAGTCCGCGGTGCTGTCCACCACGTACAACACGCGCCCCAACCCGCCCAGTGGCCTCGACACCATCCCCTCCACCAGGAACACCGCGGGCTGCGGTGACACCGCCCCGCACGGGTTGATCGGTAACACGGACATTTACCTCACTGCGAAGATCTCCGACCCTGACGGGGGCACCGTCAAGGCCGACATCCACCTGTGGCCCACCGGTCATCACCCCAATGACGACCCCAACGGCAAGCTGATCGTCGACACCCACGTGAGCGCGCCCTCCGGAACCGTGGTCAAACTCAAGGTCACAAAGGCCCAGCTCACGCCGTACGTCAGCGTGGCGAACGGCAACTTCTCGTGGAAGGTCCAGGCAGAAGACGGATCGCTCTCCTCGGACTGGGTTCCTGCATCCGGTAAGCCTGGCTGCCGGTTCGTCTTCGACCCCAATCGGCCCAGCACCCCGCCCGGCGTGACCTCGAGTCAGTTCCCCGACGGCAGCAACGGCTGGCCCGCCACCACCGGCACCGTCCGTACTGAGGGAACCTTCAACGTCACCAGCGGCGGCGTCGCGGATGTCACCAAGTACGAGTACTGGACGGACTGGGACGCCACACGCCGCACCGCCACCCCCAGTTCGGCAGGCGGGTCCGTCGCGTTGAAGCTCACACCGACCGTGGCCGGCGCCAACCAGCTCTACGTCCGCAGCCTGGACAAGGCCGGCAACTACTCCGACACCACCACCTACCTCTTCTACGCCAACGGCCCCAGGACTCCCGACAAGCCCGGCGACCTCAACGGCGACGGCAACCCGGACCTGTGGGCCGTCGAGCCGGCCGGCACCCTCTTCCCATTCTTCGGCGCGGGCGACGGCAACTTCACCAAAGCGGCCTTCCGCTCCAGCGGCATCAACTTCACCGGCGCGGGCATCACGCACCGCGGCGACTGGACAGGCGACGGCTACGAAGACCTCATCGCCCTGCGCAACGACACCGCGCTCGGCACCAAGCGCCTGTGGATGCACCCCAACAACGGCACCGGCTATGCCTGCACCGCCTGCGACACCGGCGAACAAGCCCGGGAACTCTCCGTCTACGACGCGGCCAACAACCATTGGAGCAACGCCGACCAGATCCTCGCCGTCGGTGACGTCGACGGGCCCCTCGATGTCGACGCGGACGGCACGATCGACATCGACGGCTACCCAGACCTCCTGGTCAAGCAGGGCGACCTGCTCTGGCTCTACTACGGAGCACCCGACAATCGTCTCGACTCCTACCGCGAACCGATCCTCATCGGACCGGACAGCTGGGCGAAGTCGACACTCATCGCGCCGGGCAATCTCTGGGGTGACGAGCGCGTCGATCTCCTCTCCCGCAACACCGAAACCGGCGACCTGCACATCTTCGCAGGCACCGGCCCTGACGGTGACGGTCTGGCGGACCAGTCCGCCAAGCTCAAGACCGGCTGGGGCTTCACCACTGCCGCGCACCCGCTCATCGCCTCCCCCGGCGACGCGGACCATGACGGCTACCCGGACCTCGTCTCCACGAAGACCACCGGCCACCTCTGGTTCTATCCCCGTATCACCAAGGGGGACGAGCCGTATCGAGACCTGGGCGACGGCTGGACCGGGTACCAGAGCATCAGCTGACACAACCCCTTGCGGGTGGTCTCCGCACCTGCGCCGAGACCACGCTTCGCTCAAGCGAGCCTGCGGGCCGTACCTCCGAATTGGGGGCACGGCCCGCAGGCTCGGCACCAGAGGTACGCAGGCGGACGGCGCCCCAGCAACGGCGCCAAGGCCGGCTGCTCGCGGAGATCGACAACAGGGCAGCCGTGCAGGCAGATTGCACGAGCAGCACACCCCGCACCGCACCAGACTCGCTCGTGGCCGCCCCGAAGCCGCAGCCGGTGACAGGCAACGAGAACTGTGGCCTGGAAGGCCTGTGGTTCCCCGGCCATATAGGCGCCAGTCGAAGTCCATGGCCGCCCTGTCACCGCCGACGGGATGGACACACTGGACACTGGTCCACTGCGGCCGCGGCCAGGCCCCCTGTCTACGCGGCGGCGCGCTGACTTCCCAAACCGGCAAGCCCACCAGTCTTCCCGATGCGCGGTCAGAGTAAGGGGGCCGTAATCCGCCGCACGAAGCAGCTCCGGTCCAAAGCCGTGCTGCCGGCCTCACGTGGTTGTGAGACAGACGCGTCACGAAGGCCAATACCTGCATGCCCATTGGCCCTTGTACTGCGGTTTCCCTGAGGGCAAGATCCTCACGAGGTGATGTGAGGTGCGGGCGAACGTCGTGCGGCGACCCTTGTTCACGTGGATCGGTCTGACGCCGGCCGTCGGGTTCTACGCCTGCGCGATCTATGTCGCGGCCTTCCTGCCTGAAGACGGGTATGCGCCGCCGCTGGCGATCGCTGCGTTCACCTTCTTCTTCTGGTTGCTCGGATGGCACTCGGCAATCCGGTTCACCGCCACTCATCTGTCAGTCACCAACATCGTCGTGACATCCACCGTCGAATGGTCAGACGTGAGACGTGTGATAGTGCATGACGGTCTGGGCATCGAACTGCGCGACGGACGTGAGCTGGGTTCCATCGCCTTCGGCGGTTCGCTGATCGGCACGTTCAGCGGATACCCGACCTATCAGACGGCCTATCGGACGCTACAGAAGGCACGTAAGAAGGCACAGCATCGCGAAAGACACGGTGGCCCCGTGAGGGTGCGCTGGTCCATCGATTGGCGCCGCCAACTAACCGCTGCTGCCGCCATCTATGGCCCGTTGTTGCTCCTTCTGGCACTCCGTGGGTGACGGCGCGCGACGGTCTTGATCGGGTGTCCTGGGAACTGTGTGCGAACCCTCAGGTGAGGGCATCCCAGCCTCTGCGGCCCCCGAGTAAACCCCGAAACCACGGCGGCTGTGCGTCGCCCAAGCCGGACCGTGGGTAGGCCGACTACAGTCCGAAGGCTCAGAAGAGCTGGGCAGCCCGCCTACGCGATCGCCTCATTCATCGATGGATTGAGCCGTCTTGCGTTTCACCCGTTCCTTCACGGTCATGGCCGCAAACAGAGGGACGAGAAGGCGGTTGATTGCGACGTAGGCCCAATCCTGCTGGAAGGCGGAAGTGATCAGCCCTGTGGAGCTGACGATCAGGAGCCCACTGTAGAGCCATATCTGAGGGCCACTTGATGGTGAGCTGAACCTTCCACGTTGCATGCGACCATCCTGTTCGGCGTACTTGCCACTCGTGGCGCTCCACAACGGCCGCGCCTCCCACCTGCTTCAGAGCCGCTGATAGCGCAGCAACAACATGGCCGCGTCATCGTGCAGCGGGCCATCCGCATGCTCAACCAGGTCGGCACGCACCGCGTCCAGCGCGGCTTGCGGGTCTGGCTCCTTGAGGAGGAACGCTTGCTCCCCCAACGGATAGAAAGCACCGGTTCGGTCGCGGGTTTCGGTCACGCCGTCGGTGTAGAGCAGCACCTGGTCGCCGGGCGCGAAGTCCGTCGCGTACGGCTGCGGGCCTTCGACGCCGTGCAGGCCGAGTCCCAACGGCAGGGCGTAGCGAGGCGGTTCGGGAAAGGCCGTAGTCCCGTCGGGCCGCACGATCATCGGCGCGGGGTGTCCGTAGTTGAGCAGAGTGATGGTGTGTGCATCGGTGACCTCGGCCAGGATCGCCGTCACGAACTTCTCCCCCTGCAGTTCGCGGCGCACGGCGCGTTCGAGGCGGTCTCCGACGCTTGTCAGGTCCGGCTCTTCGTGGGCCGCCTCGCGAAAGGCGCCGAGGACCAGGGCGGCGGTCTCGACGGCTTCCAGGCCCTTGCCCTGCACGTCACCGACGATGACGCGGACCACTCCGTGCGGGGAGACCACCACCTCGTACAGGTCACCGCCGATCCGGGCCTCCGCCACCGCGGAGGTGTAGGAGACGGCGATCCTGAGCGGGCCGGCGCTTCGGGGCACCGGGCGCAGCAGGACGCGCTGGGCGACCTCGGCGATGGTGCGGACGCTGGCGAGCTCGCTCTCGCGGCGTTGGCGCATCACGGCCGCGGCGATGCCGGCCACGGTGACTCCGGCGACGGATGCCATGGCGGTGTAGACGCGTCGTTGCGAGTACGTCTCGTTGTAGATGCCGAGCGCGGCGCACAGCAGCAAGGCGAAGGCGCCGATGACGACGGTGCGGCGCCAGCCGCCGACGAGTCCGGCGAACGCGGGGCCGAGCGCCACCAGCGGCAGGTAGCCCACCCCGGGGCCGGCGCTGACGTCGACGACCGTCACGATGGCCATGACGACGAACGGAAGCGCTGCCAGGATGGTCGGGCGTGGCGGTTTGTCGTCGGCCATGGTGTGCTCCAGCGGGATTGCCTCTTTGTCGAGCGTCCGTCCATGGCGCTCCCCCCGGACATTGACCCTATGCAAAGGTTTCGCCGGAGGACCATTCGTCGGCGGGCTCTGTTACCGAATCGTCAGTCACTCCCACAGGAGGCTGCCTCGAGCGCGCTACGGGGCGAGGGGGATCCGAACCAGGACGCGTTTACCGCCGGCGCTCGGCTCCACGTGGAATTCGCTGCTCAGGTCGCGCACGATGGCAAGCCCTCTCTTGGTGCCGGTCACCTGGTCGCCGCCGACCGATTCCTCCAGCCCGGGCACGGTGTCCCAGACGCCGATCTCGACCTCCTGCCCACGCAGTTGGAGTTCAAGAACGCATGGGCCTGCGGCATGCCGGCTCGCGTTGGCCAGCAACTCGGACACGACGACCCAGAGCGCACCGACGGCCGAGGCCGGGACGACGACTCCGCTCGCGCGAACGTCGACAAGGAAATCCTCGGCCAACTTCCGTGCTCGCTCCCCGATGTCCGGTCGTCCGTCGAACGCGCTCCCCGCGTAGAGCATCTGTGTGCCGTTCACCGGCCGCGCCCGAGCGAGCGCACGACAGCGGCATAGCTGGCGAGCGCGAGAAGCCCGGCGAGCACAGCTCCCTGGAGCCATCGGTTCGGCGCGTCACCCGATGCTGCGATCCCCCGGGGCGCAATGCGCCCCTTGGGGTCATAGACCATGCCGATCGACTCTCCCGGCTGCACCGAGGCGTCGCAGCCGCGCCACAGACGTGCCGCGACGGCGGTGCCATCGCCGTGCCGGACCGAGCAGAAGTACCGATCGCTCTCGTACGACGCCGCGGTGACTATCACCGCCGTCGTCTCCCCACTCTGCGCGAGCACGGCCTCGGCCGTGGCCTGGGGCACCATCAGGGCCAAGCCCGTACTCAGTCCGGCGACGACGGCGGTCAGCACCCGACCGGCCCGAGTGATGAGCAGGTACAGCACCAAGGCGGCGGCACCCACGAGTGCGCATACGGCCGCCCGTGCCGCCGGGAGACCCGCCATCGCACCGGCTACGCCGCATCCGGCGACAAGCCCGGTCCCGATGAACGCGACCGCTGCGCCTTCCACCCGCAGCCAGCGCGGGGGCGGCAGAGCCGCGGGACCGTACCGGATACGCGAAATGATGCGGTCACTGTGTCGTTGCCCGCTTCTGTGATGCCGCCCGCCTTTCACCATTGCATTATGCAAGAAAGATCGGGCGCGGCGCCGCAATGTGTTGCACCGCACGGATCTCAGACCTGCTCAGGCGCCCAGCGCTGCCGCGACCAGCTCGGCGGATGGCTCACCGGCGGCGCGGGCGAACGCTCGCAGGACGGGCACCAGGGCAGCGCGCTCCTCGTCCGGCATCGACTCGAGGATGCGTGTGATGGCCTCCATGCGCCGGCGGGTGACATCGTGCACCAGGTCCAGGCCGCGCGGAGACAGCACATAGTCGGCTTCCATGCGGTCCCGCATTCGTTCGCTCTCCTGTACCAGCCCAGAGGAAAGGAGCATCTCCACGAGTCGGCGTACCACCCGCCCCTCGACACCCAGAAGGCCGGAGAGGCGATGCATGGTCGCGGCGCCGCTGACGCCCAGGACGACCATGAGGCGGAACTGCAACAGCGTGAGAGTTTCCTCGACTTCCGCCAGAGATCTGGCCGATACGGCAACCAACAGGCGCGAGGCGGCCAACACCGCGGCAGCGGAATCGAGGAGACCGTCCTCACTGCTGCTTCGCTCCTCGAAGAGGAGTCGCAGCAATCTCTGTGCCGTGATGATGCCTCGAATATCGGGCCGTGCACCCTCACGGTCCACCACCACGGCAGCCGGGCTGTCGGTGCGGGTCAGCCGGGCGAGCACCTGCGTGATCTCGGTATCGGCGGTCACATGAAGCGGTGGAGTCAGCGGAGGCAGCAGGTCGA
The DNA here is from genome assembly GCF_900100315.1 of Streptomyces indicus. Classification (GTDB taxonomy): domain Bacteria; phylum Actinomycetota; class Actinomycetes; order Streptomycetales; family Streptomycetaceae; genus Streptomyces; species Streptomyces indicus. The sequence goes on along the minus strand of NZ_FNFF01000016.1, from coordinate 163,187 downwards.
GGAGTCTGCGTCCGCTCAGCCCTCTGGCCAGGTGCGCCCTGGCGAAGGGGCCCGTGAGAGAGATCAGTCCCGGGTGGGCGGTGAGGGAGCTGGGCAGCAGATGCCGGAGGACCTCCTGGGCGTGGGCGAACCCGAGCGGCTCGCCACCGGAATCCACCAGCACCAGGAAAGGTTCCGAGCTCACGGCGAGCAGACGTGCCGCGACCACAGCGTCGCAGTCCACATCCAATGACTGGCACGGATGCGCAAGGTCGGCGGCATACATCGGCAGCTCCCGTCGGCAGAACGGATCAGCATGCCGACCAGACTTCCCGGCGCCCCAGGCGACCTTGGAGAAGGCTCGCCCCACCAAGCATCCTTGCACAGCGCAACGCACGCCGGGAAGTCACGGGCAAGATCCAGGGAATCGTCAACTCACGTTCTGCGGCGCGAAGTCGGACCATCCCAGCGGGAAGGTGTCGGACCCGGCAGTTCCGACCATGGGTTCTCCGCCGGCCTCTGTGAAGACGGTCAGAGCACCCACGAGAGCCGAGCGCTCATACGGCGAGAGGCGTTTGACGATCGCGGCAATCTCATGGCGGCGTCGTGCCGTAACCTCCTCGACCAGCAAGGCACCCTCGGACGTGAGGCGCAGTATGGTCTCGCGCCGGTTTGCGGAGTTGATCTGCCGGTCGGCGAGGCCGGCGGTGATGAGCCGGTCCACCATTCGCATCGCCGTCGAGGGATTGACCCCAAGCCGGTCGGCCAGCATGACCAGCTTCGACGGCCCCTGCGTGGACAACACCACCAGCATGCGGAACTGCGACACCGTCACGCGGTCCTCGAACGCCGCCAGCGAACGGGCAGAGACGGCAACCAGGAGCCTTGAGGCAGTGAGCACCGCCCGCGTCACTGCCTCAACATCGTCCGCACCCGGCTGCGACACCTCGTGTTGGGTCATGCCTCCCTTTTTACCTGCCCCGCGGCGCGACGACGCCCGGCCATGGTCGGCTAGGGGCGAAACCTTGCACGGTGCCGCAGCCAGACCGGCTCGCCAAGAGCGACGAGGCCGGGTGACTGACTACGACGACAGGCGAGCCGCCAAAACCATCACGATCCAGGCATAGCCGCTGAGCCCCAGGATCGTGGCAAGCCAGCTGAGCACGGTGTGCACCGCGAGCCCTCCGGACACCAAGCCGAGCTGAGTTTTCGCCGCGCGGCTGACCTTGGGGTGCACTTCCCCCGCCGACTGCTGTTCCAGGGCACGGCGCAACCTTCGGTGGTCAGCAGCATCCGCGAGGCCGAGACAGACTCCGTGGCGGTCGCGCACCAGGATCACTCGATCCGACACGCCTCCGTAGGAAAAGCCTGTCCACAGCTGCACCTGCTCGATCACAGACAGGTCGAGCGTGCGCTCGCCGGTCCACGTTCGCGCGGTCAGCCGACTCCCGGTGACACTGCCGCGCGCCCCGGCGGTGTGCACTGCGCCGAGCAGGATGAAGCCGGCCAATGCCGCGATCAGCCCCAGGCCCAGCGGGATACCAGGGGGGACATCTCCGGCAGCCGTCACCGCCAGGCCCACCAACGGCATGGCCAACAGGGCCATCACGATCAGCTGCCCTCGACGCGTTCGGCGCTGGCCGACTGCCGCAGGAACGACACTCGCCTTCGACTGCTTCCGCGTCTCCACCGGCTCAGCCACGCGGTATCCCGTGGCGATCACGGGTCAGCGCGCCGGGGTCGGCCCCCATGTGTGGGGACACGACGAACTTCGGAGCGTTGAACAGCACCATGGCGACCTCGATCAGCAGGTTCAGAAGGGTGAGCAACAATGCGGCGGCGCACACGACGAGCCGGGCACCCGTCAGGTCGATGTGGCGTTTCCCCGGGCGGCACCCAGAGCAACGAGTGCCCGGACGGTGAGTCCTGCTTCCGCCGGATGCCTCAGCGGACCATCGAGGTTCAGGGTGTACCGATTGTTGCGTCCGACTCGTTCCCGGCGCAGGTATCCGGCATGTTCGAGGTCGGCGATGACGGCTTGGACCGTACGTTCGGTGATGCGGCAGGTCGCAGCGATGGTCCGCAAGCGCGCGTCAGGGGTGCGGGCGATGACCAACAGCACCCTGGCGTGATGGGTTAAAAGGTCCACTGGCTGCCTCGTCCGCCTACTACCGAGGACATGCCGCTTCCACACCTTTTCTTCAGACCCGTCAGATATCACTGGAAGCCAGCTGCGCCTGTCATCCGACATGACCGGGACTCACCTACACCTCGCCCCGCATGGCCCCAGGCGCCTGGACGGCTGGACTGGTGGATGCTCGAGCCGGGTGACGGTGCCGCCAGGCGGCTGTGGCGCCCATCACCGACCTCAGTTGGTCCCCTCTGCTGGCTTGCCGGGCGCAGCCCGCCGAACGGCTTGCCCCCGTTCAAGGGGCGATGACGGTCCGAGCAGCATGTCGTACGCGGCGCCCATCACTGCAGTCATCGCGCACATCGCCACGGCTCCGTACTCACCGGCCGTGATCATGTCCTCGTCGGCGTCGGCCAAACGCGGGACGAACTCGCACAGCGCGGCGCCGTAGAGAGCGATGCCCGCAGCACCGAGGAGCCGCACCGGACCGGGCCGGTGTCGGATCATGCCGGGGATCCAGCCAGCCATCATCGCCAGGCTCGGGGTCAGAAGGAGCACCGTGCACGCGCCGAGCAGGATCCAGCTCGTGGTGGAACTCATGACAGCGGGCCTTCCCTGGTGTGCTCGTCGGCTCAGACCTTCGGAGCCTAGGGGCGAGCAACGCATGCCGCTGCGGCAGATGCCTTGAGGCTCCCTTTCTTAACGCGACCGATACGCGGCGCAGCGCCGCGGGTGCGGCAAGTGCCGACTGCTGACTCTGGACGCGGGCGATAACCGGTCAACTTCCGTATGGCCGGTCCCGTTGCTGCGCTGGCGACCACCCACTCCCCAAGATGACCTGCGTCTTCTTGGTGATCATGCGGTGGGAGGGGGCGGCTTGATGGACAGCCGGCTGCGCAGGCTCAGCGGACCGGACGGCACGTGGGAGATCGTCGAGGCGCTGCCGGCCCGACGGCTGCGTCCCGGCGTGCGCTCCTATCGAGGGACACGGCTGGAGACCGGCCTGCCGAGGCGACGCCTTGAGGTGCCTGGCGCGTGGGTGACCGTGATGCTGGGCTTCTCCGAGGCGATACGGCTCACGCCGACAGGCCAGGCAGGGCCGCCGACCGCACTCACCTCGCTTGTGTCGGGGCTGCAGACCCGGTCCTCCGTGGGCGAGCACGACGGGCACCTTGTCGCCCTCGAGGTGGTGCTCGCACCGTGGGCCGCTTATCGCCTGCTCGCGGTGCCGATGAGTGAGCTCGCGGGCCGTCACCTCGAGCTGGAGGACGTGCTCGGCGCCCGGGCGCGCCGGCTGAGCGACGCGCTCGGGGCTCTGCCGACCTGGCAGCACCGGTTCGTTCTGCTCGACCGTGTGATCGCGAGGGCCCTCGCGGACACGCCCGCGCACGCACCCCAGGTCGAATGGGCTTGGCGCCGGATCCACCGCAGCGCGGGCGCACTGCCGGTGCCGAAGGTCGCCGCCGAAGTCGGCTGGAGCGTGCGGCAATTGGAGAAGCTCTTCAAGCTGCAGGTCGGGCTCGGGCCCAAGGCGGTGGCCCGGGTGGCCCGGCTCGGCAGCGCGCTGCGTCTGCTGGCGGCCGGTCATCCGCCGGCGCAGGTGGCGGCCGCCTGCGGTTACAGCGACCAGCCGCACCTGAATCTGGACTTCCGCTCGATGACCGGCTCGACGCCGCGCACGTTCCTGCGAGCGCGCAGCTCCCTGGTGCCCGGCCCGCCGATGGCCGACCGGGTCGCCGGACAGGTGACAAGCGCCCCACTCCCAGCGTGAAGGCACGGAGAAGGAAGCGAGGGGTCTGTAAAGAGTCGTCGGAAGTGGTGTGCGGGATTTTCCAAGACCCTCAACTCCCGCACCGGAACGATCAGTTGCGCGAAGGGGGTGGCTCCTTCGCGCGGACCGGGTCGCGACGCCGATGCGCGACCCCTCATAACAGGGGTGGGTATGTCCCGTATTGGTCGTGGAACGCAGCGTGGTATCCGAAGAAGGATCGTCGCTGTCGCCGTCGCCTTCGCAGCGACGACCGGAGTGCTCGCCGTGGCGCCGCAGTCCGCGGCGGCCGCACTGCCTCCGCAGACGATCGCCGACCCGGTGATCTACTGGAACGACGTCCTGCTCGAGCTCATCCGGCGCGAGGACCAGGCGACCCCGGGACGGATGGCGCGGGCCGCGGCGATGCTCAATGCCGCCATGTACGACGCGGAAAGCTCCTACCGGCTGCGCTGGAAGGGCGGCTTCGACTACGCGCCCTATATCCAGGCCGACAAGTACTGGGCCCTGGGCGAAGGCCCCGACGAGGAGGAGCGGGTCATCGGGCGCACGGCGTACAACGTGCTGCTCGAACTCTTCGGCAAGGACGCGGACCAGCCCGAGCTGGTCCACTACCTGGACAACAGGTTCCGGGCCCGCTTCGGCTCCGAGCCGACAGGTGATGACGTCCTCGACTACAGCATCGTCAGCCACGTGGTGAACCGAATGCTGACCGCCCATGAAGGGGACGGCTCAACGAACGAGCAGTTGTACGTCTCCGACAAGAAGCCGGGCGCCTGGCGCGCCACCAGTTACGCGGACATGCCCGACCCGAACTGCATCGAGGACAGCAAGGCAGTCGACCCCAACTGGGGCCTGGTCAAACCGTTCGCGCTCACCTCCGGTTCCCAGTTCCGGCCCGCCACCCCCGGAATGTACGGCACATACGAGAAGCTGCTGGCAAGCGACGAGTACAAGCGGCAGGTCGAGGCAGTACGGCTGCTCGGCGCCGACGAACCGACTGCCGCCACACCGAAGGTCACCCGTACCACCGAGCAGGAGGCCGCGGCCTGGTTCTGGGGCAATGACCTGGACGGCACGTACAAGCCGCCGGGCCAGCTGCTGCAGGCGACGCGGGAGATCTCCGAGGCACGCAAGCTCACCACGTATCAGAACGCCCGGCTGTTCACGCTGGTGTCGCTGGCGCTGGCCGACTCGGGCATCGCGGTGCGCGATGTGAAGTACCAGACGGAGATCGACCTGTGGCGTCCGGTCTCGGCAATCCGTGAATCGGGAATCGATCCTGAGTGGAAGCCGCTGCTCAAGACGCTCGACGGGGTGAACATCAGCCCGTGCTTCCCGGCGTGGGCCTCCGGCCACGCCACGTTCGGCTCCGCCTGGGCAACGGTGATGAAGCGCTACTTCGGCACTGACAATGTCACTTTCACCATGACCACCGACGACAAGCAGTCCCCGGTCCAGTCCCGCACCTTCACCAGCTTCAGTCAGGCGGCGCAGGAGAACGCCAACAGCCGTGTCTGGCTGGGCGTTCACTTCCCGTGGGATGCGGCCGATGGACTCAAGCTGGGTGAGCAGGTCGGCAACTATGTGTTCGACAACGAACTCCAGCGCGTGAGCTGACCCGAGCGTCCGCTGGGCCACCGCCTCGCCCGGAGCTTGGCTCCTGGGCGAGGCTCCTAGCCGGACACGCAGGAGCTGGGCGGTGTGGCGTGCGGAGTCGAGTGAGTGGCCGCGTCTTGCGCAGTGCAGCTGCGGGCCGTCCCGCTGGGCGACTCCGTGGTCAAGGACGGTTGCGGTGAGGACTGCCCGGCCCCCATCGCCCCGACCGCCAGGGCAAGGGCGAGCGCGATGCCGGTCGTCCACAGCTTCCAGGCCGGGACCGCGAGTTGCCGCTCCGCACGCCTCATGTCGATAGCCCTCCCTGATTCCGGGTGCTGGCTGATGGGCGACCGGACGGCCCTTGCGGTCCGCGCTGGGGATGGAGACGCCCCAGAAACGGGCTGCAGGACGGGGCGGCCAAGACGGTCTACCGCCAGCGTGGCGGCGAACGGGCGCATGGCCCTGCTGACGCCGACCAGACTGCCCGGCATGCCCCGAGCACCCTCTTGACGTGTTCCTTACCCCCCTACCCACGGCACTCCGTCGCACGCAGCCCGGGCCCTGCGCCACTGAGCGGGCCCCAGATCTTCCCTAGATGCGGCAGGTCCGTCACCTGTCGGCTCGATACAGCTTGATCTTGCGATCGGCGAAGGGGTGGACATATCCGCAGTCCCAGCAGATGAGCCCGGTAGCCGACTCATCAGCCCACGCGAGGTTCAGGAACTCCATGCAGGCGCTGTTGAGCTTCACCGACCGCTCGCGGAACCGATCGCCGTCGCAGAACAGACACGAGATCCACGTGTCGTTCAGCGCGGCGTGCCATGGATGCTTCAGCTTGAGAGACCTCGCCGGGGCCGGAGTCGATCTATCCGTTCAGCGCGCCGCGTGGGGGGTGCTGCAATCCGTCTGTTCGACAGGCAAGCCACAAGGACCGATAGCTTCCCCGGTCCGTGTGGCCTTGAACGTGCCCTGGAGCCGCCCTGTTTGCTGGTATCCGACATTAAACGTCCCCCGCCCCGTATCGCGTGCCTCGTCGCATCACGTCCTGCGCTGGCACATTGCCGTTCATCGGCAGTGCTTGACGCGTCTTTAATGCCGGGGCGATGAGGTGGAAGCACCCGGGCGGCCGTGATCGCCACCCACAAAGGCCATGTCACCGGAGCGCCAGGATCTGAGGCTCGTGGCGGAGCAGGGGACCAACGTCCAGCGCGTCCGCTTCGAGATCGAGACCCGCGGCCGCAGCGGCCTGATCTCCGCCGAGAACGAGGCCCGCACCCAGCGCGCCCTGGCCAAGGCGTACTGCGACAACCCCGCGGTCCTCCGGCACGAACTGGCCGCCGCCTCGAAGGAAAGGCAAGCCGACGGCGACGGAGGGAGGGGGGGGCATGCCCGACGCTGAGTCCGGATATGAGGGCTCCATCACCTGTTCCCACGACGCAGGCGCCCCGCTGTTGCCCCAACTCCTCCTGCACGCCCGCAAGCAGCACACGTTAGGGTGATCTTCGACTTTCTGCGTTTGCGGTCGTGTAGAGGGCTGCGCCTCGGAGCGGATCAGGCCGTGTGCGCAGCGCCGCAGCCAGGCGAAGGGGGAACCCGTTGGCATGGGATGAGTGGGAGCAGATCAAGTCCGAGGTTGCAGCCCGCCGTGAGGGTGCGGTGCAACTGAACAGTGCGGGTGGGGGGCCCGGTGACGGATCGATCCTCCGTACCAATTCCCCAGGCAAGAAGGAAGCGATCAGGTCCCTGCGGGAGGACATACGCCCCGGCGCGAAGAAGGCAGGCACCCATGCAGACGAGTCGACCGACGCTGCCGAGCGCGAGTTCAAGGGGTGGGACACGGGATCAGGGCTCAAGGACGCGCATGAGAAGTGGGCCCGCCAACTGACCAACCTTCAGTCCCGGCTCACGCAGGACCAAGAGGCATTGGGCATGACAAAGGGCGACTTCCAGCAGGTCGATGTGGGTGTGTACAGCTCGCTGGCTCAGATCGACAGCAAGTCACCGGATGCGCGGCGCGACGTCTAGTAACTCACGGGGGAATCGATGCTGTCCTATGAGGACGTCATGACCGTCCGTCTGGAACCGCTCACCACAGCGGCCAAGGACTGGGACGAAGTAGGCGACGGCTTCGAAGAGTTGGAGACGCTCTATCGCCACAAGGTCGAGAGCGTGGCCAACGATGGCGTCTGGGCCGGGGTGAGCGCGAGCGCTGCGTCCGGCCGGTTCGCCGCCACCCGCGCGGAATTCGAGGCCGGTCAGACCGAGGCCCGGGCCATCGCTTCCATCCTGCGCGATGCCCGCCAGCAGTTCACCACCCTGGTCAAACACGTGCGGGATCTCACTAAGGACGCGAAGGCCAAGGACTTCACGATCGATTCGGAAGGCCGCGCGCACTACGACTTCGACAAGCTGGCCCCGTATCGCAATGATCCGGACTACGACAAGGCCGTCCAGGATGCCCGCAAGGCGGAAGAGGACTGGACACGTTCCATCAAGCAAGGCGTGAAAGCGGTGGACGATGCCGACCAGGGCGTCAAGCTCGCTCTGCATGACGCCGCCGGTATCAAGGGATTCTTCGACGGCATGTTCGACCGCGCCCTGGGCCGCGGAGACGGGTTCAACGCGAACGCCGAAGGCGACATCGAAGTGGTCGAGGCCCGAGAGGCCAACAAGTACGCCAACTTGATTCTCGCCGGTGAAGAGCTCGACAAGGAGGACCTAGCCGAGTATCAGCGCCTGATGCGCGACAACGACGGGGACAAGGCATTCAGCCAGACCATGCTGAATGCGCTCGGGCCCGAGAACACGCTCAAACTGTCCAACAAGGTCAACGATCTCGCGTACGTCGACGACACCCAGGACAAGCGCGCCTACCTGAACATCAACGCCGGCCTGTCCAACTCCCTGGCCACAGCCACCCGCGTCCCTGAGTTCACGGACGCCAACGGCAAGCCTCTGCGGTACGGCACCGCCGCGTACCAGGAGGCGTTCAGCAACTGGAAGAAGACCCCGGACTCGGACTTCTACCTCAAGTGGCGCCAGGACCTCAACGAGCTCGGCGACGACAAGTACGACCTCAAGGTCGCCGGCGAGAAGGTCGACGTCGGCCGCGGCCACGGACAGGAGGTCCGTGGCTACCAGAGCCTGGCGACGCTCATGCAGCAAGGCAGCGGCGACTTCTCCCCGCAGTTCGTCTCAGACATCACTGACGACATGATCGCCATGGAGAAGAAGGACCCCGACATCTGGGACCTGCATGGCGAGTACAGCGGCAAGAACGACGGCTGGTTCGCCAACGATCCGGTGGATGCGTCCCTCGGGGTCATGGCACATAACCCCGAAGGCGCGGCCGTCTACCTCGACCCGGCCACGGAGGCGGGCAAGGAGCGGTACGAGTACCTGCTCGGAAATGGGGACGGTGCCCGCGACTGGGACATCCGCGACACCACATCGTTCATCAACGACAAGGCGGAGACTGCCGGCCCGGACGAGCAGGACAAGGACGAGCGCCGGGGCCTGGGAGACGCTCTCACTGCGGCGGCCACCGGCGTGGACCCGACGGACCCGAATGCCCGGGCCACGGAGCACACTGCCACGAACGACAGGATCTTCAGGCATTCCCTTGAGTTCCTGTCTGGACAGGGTGACGACATGCCGTCCTCGCTCCGCAACGACATGGCGAAGATTATGACCAGCCACGGCGAGGAAGTGCACGCCACGATGAGCAACTCGGGCGACCCACTGCCGCTGGACCGCGGGCAGGTCACGGAAATGACCAAACAGATCTCCCGGAGCGAGAATTCCTACGGAATGCTCCACGAAGGCATGAACTACGCCATCGTCGAATCCTTCCGCGACGAGAACCGGCGCCCCGAAGACACCTTGGACGCGGCCGGATATACGGTCGGGTTCATGGAAGAGGCTCGCTATAACGCCCTCAAGGGAGACCAGCACGACTACACCTGGGACAAGGCATGGAGCTACCACGCGTCGGGCGCCATGCTCAACTTCATCCCCGGTGTGGGTGACATCGCGCAGCGCGGTGCGGACATGGTGACAACCGCATGGATCATGGACGAGCAGCAGCGCCAAGCGGACGAGCTGACCGACAACAACAAGACCACTTATGAGGCTCGTAACGGGCAGCTCAAGTCGCTGGCCAACGAATGGTACGCCGTCAATTCGGCGTGGGCGCAGGACGAGACCGGCTACTCCGCTGACGAAGGCATCTACCGGCGGATCGAGGCCGCCGCGAACGACGGCAACGACGCGACCGACGGAATCGAGGGCGATCAGTGAGGAACCACGCACGGCGGGCGGCAGCTCTGGCTCTGCCCCTCCTGGGACTGACCACAGCGTGCGGAAATCCCATCGAAGTTCCGAAATCAATCTGCGGAACTCCCGTCGACCGCGATGTGATGAAACCTATCCTCCCCGAAGAGGGCGATGTGACGCAGTCCTCAGAGCAACTCACGCTTGATGAATACTGTGTTGTACGAGTGGACAAGAGCCGCCTGCTTCAGATCGAGATCCGAGGGCTGGACGAACCACTTCCCTCGGAGGACTGGATCCCGGACAGGAAGCTCGGATACCGCAGTGGAGAACCGACGCAACTCCCCTTCGCACGGCGGGCAATCGTCGGACGGCAAGGCGCGCTCGTAGAGACGGACTGCGGAAATCCGAGCAAGTACCTGCTCTTCAGAGTCGATTTCAGCCCCGTCGAGGGACAATCCGAAGCGACTGCCGCAACGGTGAAGGGATTCGTCCAGGACTACGTCACGGCCGCCAAGAAGCAGTTGGACTGCTCCTCGTGACGGCAGGGAGGCCGGCGATGGACAAACAGGGCGGCGCGCCGTCGACCGCAAGGCATGAGCCGGTCTTCATCCGCAGCAGGGGGGAACGAAGAGTGCATCTGTATTCTCCGCAGCCCATGTGGCATCGCTCTCATCATCGGCCCCCTGCTCTTCGCCGCGATCATGCTCTTCTCGCCTTCACCGGGTCCCGTTGGAGCGGGGGCGAACCCGCGGGGCCGTATGCAAAACGGCGGACGAGCTCGACGGTTCTGCCGATCCCGATCGTGAACTCCTCGCCCCACTGAGCGCAGGTCCCGCGGGCAGCTCGCCCGGAGGATGGGTCAGGGAATACCTGCACGCTCCTCCCCGGGGCTATGGACCCCGTCCGGTCCTACGCACAACGCACGCCATCACACCAAGAAGGGCCAAGCATGACTGCACGACGGACCAAGGTGGGTGCAGGCGTGTTCGCGCTCGCAGCCGGCGGGGCCATCTGGGGATTCGGCCCGTGGCACGACAACTCGGGTCCTTCACCGGCAGACACCTGCAACGGATCTCTGGCCGTGCGGGAGGCGGAAGAGTTCTTTCAGGATCCCGAGCTCGAATTCGACGGCAACACCGCGGAGTGGATAGGCCACGAGACGCACCATTGCGCAGCCTGGGCCGGCGGAGACAACTCCCTCGGGCGGCAGCTCAAGCTGAACATCCGTCCCTCGGCCGCGCACCGGGCCAGTGGCGCAGCCGAGGACAGTTCGGCCACGCCGATCGGATACGGCTGGAACGGCTCGTTCTCCACGACCGGCCTCGAAACCCGGGCCGCCGTTCTGATCGACTGCGCACCCATGGCGGGCAACGGCCTTCTCGTCCTGGCCGAGGTACGCCGCGAGGACGAGCAGCTCACCGACTCCCAGGTGCTCCAAGTGGCCCGGCTCGCCACCGAATCGGCCCGCCTCGCCGCCGAACACTGGGGCTGTGAGGGGAAGCTCGGGCAACGGCCCGAAACCGTGGACCGCACCCCCTGGCAGAGCCGCCCCGCTACCAAGGCGTCGGGAACCTGCCGCGACGTGGTCGACCCGCAGGAAGCGGCGCGGTTGCGGATCACGCGTGTATCGGAGAAACCTGCGGGCCGCGCGCTCACCGAAGTCTGCACCGTTCCCCTGCCCGGCAAGAACCGCCATGTCCGCCTCTCCGCCTATTACGGGCCCTCCGCTCAACAGGAGAGGTACCTGGACGACCGCTACCCAGACACCGTGAACGGCGCAGTCATGCGGTCTCAGAACTGCGGAGGCGGGTTGGGAACGGCGTACTTCAAATTCGAGGAGTTCCCACGACCAGACGCTGAGAAGCAAATTCGCAGCACCCTCACCTCCACGGATGCGCGCCGGCTGCTGTCGGCATTTTCCGCCGCCTCCACTACCCGGCACGGATGCCAAAGGCACTGAGTAGTTCGAAAAAAGGGGCAACATGGTTGCCCCATGAGTCGAGCTCGAACTGGGCGTCACCGCTTTCGACGAGCACGCTGGTGCGGAGCTGCCACGATCCAAACACTTCACGGCCCGCTCGACGAGAGCGCCATCTCCACGAACTCGAGGACGGGACTCGTGGACACGGGCACCCGATGCCCTCCAACAGCCCCGGCCCTCACTCTCCCGGCGAGGCAGGTGCCTCGCAGCCGCGTTCTTCGGCCGACCGCTCGGCGAAGGCCCTGAGCGCGGCCTGCTCGTAGGCGGTGTCGGCCTGGGTCGGCTGGGCATTGGCGTGGCGGTGCACCGTGTAGAGGGCTGTCCTGTTGCTTCCGGTGCAGAGAGCGCTGGTCCAGTGGCCGTGTCCGTAGAGCTCTCCCTTCTTCACTTGGGCCCAGGGGCGGCCGTCGAGGGTGTCGTGGCGTTCGAAGTTGCGGTGCGCTGCCTCTTCGGCAAACGGGCCGTAGTGAGCGGTGAGGGTGTAGACGTGCGAGTCGCGGCCGGAGCCGAGTTCGCATTCCTCGTACGGTGCCGGGCCGGTGCGCTGCTCCCAGGCATGGGTGACCCGCTTCCCGTTCGCGGGAATCCCGGCGCAGCTGCCGGTCGTCTCCTCGAGCGGGACTCCCTCGTCCTCGTTGATCGGGAGGGGGACGTCGGTGAGCGGCCGGCCGAGCTTCGCGTCGCACCCCCAGGTGGCGGAGGCTGCGGCGGCGGTGCGAGTGGCCACGCGCGCGAAGGCAAGACGGCGGGCGGGGTTGTCGAGTGTGCTGTCGTCCTGCGACACCTGCGCGGTGACCAGCAGATCACTGCGGCCGGCGGCGCAGTCGAGAAGGACCGACGTGGTCGCCGAAGCATCGTCGTCGTACGAGTCCGAACCCGCGAACACCGCGTTCCAGCCCTGCCCCAGCGGCGCGGGCGGCAGGTTCGAGCGTGCGGCCGGCGGATACAGGCTCTCCGCGCGATCTTCCGGATTCAGGGTCGGGACGCCGCTGATGGTCACCGCAACGGATCCGTCGGCGAACGGACGTCCGGTGTTCCCCTCGGACTCGCGGCTGAGAATGCACTCCACCCGGAGCGATGTCTCCTCGCCCTCGAGCGCCCCCTCGACGACGTCGTTCCCGGCGACGAGCGACCGGTCGCCGAGAAGGGAACGTATGTCCTCAACCGGCAGCGTGCCCGCACAGGCCTCCTCCATCAGGCGGCCAGTGGACCAGCGGTCGTAACCGCCCCCGAACCAGAAGATGCCGCCCGCCAGGAGGAACAGCGCGCCTGCCGCTGCGGCGAACTTCACGGCGTGGCGCTTCAGCGCACCCATTCCTCGACCTCTCCAAGGATTTTCGTGTCCCCACAACCCGAACGCTTCGGCCAGGCTTTGTCGTCGGCCAGGTAGCGGTCGAGGGTGGCGCGGGCGTGCTGTGAGAACTCCGTGCGGTCGGATCGGCTCATCACGTGCTTCGTCTCGTCACCGACGGCGGGAAACTCCGCGGTGAGCGTGATCCGGTGATAGCTGCGCCCGGTGTCGCACCGCGACCTCGCCCAGAGCGAGAGCGTCGTACCCTCCTTCGCCACCGTCACGCTGCCGTCCGGTCGCGTCGGTGACCGCTGGCGCGCGCCTGGGACGTGGCCGGTCTCGGCGAACCGCTCGTAGGCGCCGTCCGCGTAACTCCCCGCCCAGCTCTGGACGATCGCGTCGACGATGGGCGCGCCCTCGTACCCGGTGGAGTAGCCGACCATCTGCCCTCGGCAGAGCCCCCGGCGCTCGTCGAATCCGCTGTCGCTCGTCCACTCCCAGCCGTACTCGCTCGTCGGCCGTCCGTCCGTATCCGTGCTGTCGCCCTCCTCGAACCGGAGCGTTTCCGGATCGAGCCAGGCACACAACGTGGACGGTTCATAGGAAGTCCGCGGAGCCGGAGCGGATTTGGTCGTGATGCTGCCCGTACCGCAGTTCTGCTTCTCCGTGACCCAGTTGGCCACGCGCACGGCGGTCCGGGCGGTGCGCAAACGGTCCGCGTGCGGAACGTCGTACTCGCTCTCGGCCTGTGCCGGCAGCGTCACCGACACCTGGAGGTCCCTCGACGGCAGCGTCCGCCCCTTCAGCCCGTTGGGGCATTCGACCTTCAACGATGCGGTCACCTCACTGCCCTCCAGCCGCTCACCGGCGACCGTTGAACCGTGCGCGCCGAGCGGCAGCGGAATCTCGAAGTCGTCGACCTGGGGGACGTAGGGCGTCGCGTCGCCAGGATCCTTCTCGCTGTTCCCCGGTTTCGCGTCGCCCTGGCCTGCTACGAGCGCTTCAGCCCGGATCGTCACTGCTGCATCAGGGCCCCATCGACCGCCTCCCCAGGAAAGGGTGCAGTCGAGCAGCGCCCGGCTCTCCTGTCCCGGGTCGAGCATCGTCCCGTACTCCTCCAGCGTCCCCGCCGAGTCGTCGGGCAGGTACTGCCTCAGGTCCCGCTCGGGCAGCAAACCCGCACAGGCTCGCTTCAACTCTGAACGGTTCTGGGCCTGTTGCCGTTGCTGATCATTCGCCTGCCATACAAGGGCACCCGCGGCGAGCACACAGGTCACGGCACCCAGCATCCCGAGAATCCACCACTTGCGCCGAAGCGTCGTAGGCACTGCACACCCTCCCCCATGATCCAAAGCCTGACGCTATCAAGCCCGACGACCGCACTGCCGATCGCCAGTAGCCTCGGAGTGACTGTGAGCCTGGCTGGGCTACTCCCTGCGGCAGAGGGTTCCGGCAAAGCCGCAGGCCGACGCAGTGGTGTGCCCCGAGGCGCACCAACTGGGCGCCGGCGCGAGAACCCAGGCGCACTCTGCGTCTGCTCAGATCTGGGCAACCAGGGGGACGAGCAGGCAGGCCACGGCGGACAGCACGAGCAGGGCACTCACCGGGCTCCAGGTGAACCGTCGGGCCGGAGGAGCCGGCGACGCATGCTCCTTGCCGCGAGACTGACGTGCATGCATGCGCCCACACGACGTCGTGACGCAGGGAAGAGAAGGCCTAGAGCGCGTCCCACAGCGATGTGTCGAACCATAAGAAGTCGACCTCTTCACCCGCCCCTGTCTCCAGGACCAGCCCACCCCGCCACGAGTCACGGTGCAGCCGGCGCACAGCCCCCGCCGGAACGACCACGTGGTGGAAGACCGCGTGACGGACGATCTCCCCCAGGCGCAGAACGACACGAATCAGGGAGCAGCGCCAGCAGAACGCGGCAAAGGCCAGCGGGAGAGCGGCGGCAACAACGCCTCTGTCCCGACCGGTCAGCAGCAGACCTACCGCTCCGGCAACCGCACCGAGGCCAACGGCGCGCAGGACGACCACCCGCAGTCAACGTCGCAGCACCACCCGGCCCCGACGTTTCGGCTAATAGGACCGCACCAGCCGCATCCAGGGCGTCGCCGGCCCGTACCACGCATCCCCACAGGCATGCGATGACCTTCGCCCGCCGCTCCGGGGCCGGGTTGCGGAGCCCGGCCAGCGCGGGCGCGAAAGAGGCCCCGGACGGTCACCTCACGGCCTGGGGTGGTGCCTGACGGGGACACCGGGAGCGAAGTAGGCGACTGCGGCCGTCAGTTGGTCCACATCGAGATGCCAGCCGTTCACCGCGCGCGAGCACATCGCCACCTCGGCGGGCACCGGCACGAGCCAGTTCACGGCTGCCCGTGCCATCGGACGGTCGCCGGGCAGTGCCGGTGCGTCGGCGTGCCGGGCGATGCCGATGTAGGGCAGGGTCGCTCCCCCTCCGACGGACTGGCGCCACAGAACGAATCCGGTGATGTCACCCCACGGCACATGGACGGTGGTGGCCCGGTAACGGGCCGGGTTTCCGCCCAAGAGCACACCGGTCGCGTCCACCCGGAAGGCGACCTTACGACTCAGCGCGGTGTACGCCATGAAGAGCCCGCCGGCACCGAACAGCGGCAGACCCAAGACCCGGGCGAGCAGCGGCACTCCGGGAAGCAGAAGCATGGTCGTGAAAATGACCGAGATCGTCACGACAGCGATGGTCTTGCGATCCCAGCCGTAGCGAGCCTGATACACCGGCAGCGCGTCCCCGATCATGGACAGATGATGCCAGCGCCGTGATCGCCCAGGAAGCCCGCGCACACGGATCGTTACTCAAAGCGTCAGGCCGCACCTCACCAACACGGCAAGCCGCCGACCTGCAAAGTGCCGCACAACACGATCCCTCGCGGCCTTCTCGCAACATCCACGAACCAGGCACCGTCACGGAGCCGGACACAACCAAGCCCGCACTCTCCGACTCCCATCGGTCCGACACAGTGAGCAGGGCACAGGCCTCCGCCTCCACCTGCTCCCGCCGGTCGGCCTCGGCGGTCGGCTTCGGTGGCCGGGCGCGGGAGCCTGTCGCTGTAAGGATCTGCGAGGTCACCGACTCCACAGATGTACGTCCGGTCTGGCCCGGTGTTCCGCCCTTCCATAGGGTGGTGATCGCACACGAAGGGGGACGAGGGTGAACGGCGATCCGTTGTATCACTGGACAGCGCTGGGCATATCCACGTTGCTGATGCTGCCGATGCCGGTGGCCATGCTGGCAGGGTGGGCGCCGCGCTGGTTGCGTAACCGGCAGGCCGGTATGCGGCTTCGTGCCTACGGCATCCTATGCATCTACACCCAGATGCTCTTCTACGGAATCCCCAGAATCGCCGATGCCTCCTTCGAGGCTGTCATGACCTGCATGAACATCGGTCTCGGTTTCCTCGCTATCGCCGCGGTGCTCTTTCTGCTCTCGGCCCTCAAGGATGCAAGCGCGCGAAGGCCCAGCCAAGTCGAACCTCGGGAGAGCTGACTCCGCCGCTTTCCGTTTCGGCGGTCCACGGCGTTGCACTTTTGGAGCCAGGCGTCGGCTTCGACCGTGGCGTCACCGGTCGGATGCGCACCGCACACCGTTCCGCTCGGCGCCGTCCGGAGTCCACGACGGCCCCAGTATCACGTCGTATGCCACAGCCAGTGCGACAGTCACCGCGCACATCAGCACGGCGCCGTACTCGCCGGCAGTGACGATGTCCCGATCGGCATGCGCTACCCGTGGCAGGAATGCACACAGCGCCGCTCCGTACAGAGCCGCGCCCCCGGCACCGAGCAGCCGCACCGGACCGGGGCGGTGTCGGATGACGCTGGGAATCCAGCCGCCCATCAGCGCAATGCTCGGCAGCAGGACGAGCAGTGTGCACGTACCGAGCAAGATCCAGCCAGTGGTGGGACTCATGACAGCGGGACCTTCCAACGTCCTCGGGGGCTCGGCCCCAGGATCCCAGGCCTGGGCAACCAGCCCCGCTGTGACACGTGACCCATACGCCCGCTCTTAACGGGAACGATACGCAGCGGCTGTCTCCAAAGGCAGCCCTGGAACACCTGGCACCACTGCGGCGGAGCACACACCTATGGCTCCGCCGAGGGCCAGACCCACTGACGCATGGACAAGCACTGAGCCCACCCGGGACGTGACAGCCAGGCGTCAGCCAGAGGCCTGCCAGGGCACTGGTGCGGAACACGCACTCCTGGCGCCGCAGAGCCTCCCACCTGTCACTGCCCGGAGCAGCCACAGCCCGGCAGCCCTCACAGCCTCTTCATGCGCAGAGCGGCGCCCTGCGGTAGGCCGCTTCCACCCAGATCACCTGTGGCCCGTCAGGGTGAAATAGGCGCCCTGACGGCGCGTCACTCTGGACAGCGCGGAATGTCACAAAACGACCATCACACTATCCCCTCGAAGGGTCTGTGGCATCCATGCGCATTCACCGCTCCTACCGCCGGGCCACGTCGATCGCTGTGGCCGCCGTCGTCCTGGCAGGCATCTCAGCTCCGGCCGCGATGGCGGCCGTCCCCGGCCACGCATCGTCCGCATCTACGGTCGTGCCGTCCCCTGATACACCCCTCACCGGTGGCCTTCTCACCCTCGACCTCGCCACCGCCCTCAAGCTGGGTGCACACGGGGTCGCGGTGGCAGTGGACGGTAAGGTGCAGACCGATGCCGTGGTGCGACTGAAGGTCGGCAGCGGCAGCAAGGTCGTCCATCAGAACAGGAAGCTCGTCGGCGGCACAGTCGTCCTCGACGGCACCGTGGAACTGACCAAGGGCAGTAAGAAGATCACGGTCTCCCGTCTGTCGGTCGACATCGCCACGGGAGCCATCACAGCGGATGTGGACGCCCGGACGAGAGTGAAGATCGGCAGCGTCGTCAACCCGAAGAGCCTCACCGTCAAGACCGACAAGGGCTCCACCACCGCCGTCATCATGCTCGCCGACCAGGGTGTCACCCTGAGCGCCGACCTCCTGGCGCGCATCGACGCGGCGCTCGACACGAAGCTGTCGGCCAACGTGGACGTCAACGTGAACGCCGCACTCGACGTGGACGCCGCGCTCGCGGTCGGCGGCAAGGTCAACCTCGACCTCGCCGCGGCTCTGGGGCTCAACACGAACCTCAGTCTGTCGGCGCTGCTCGGCCTGGACGCGATCCTCGGAGTGCACCTTCTCTGACCGCGACCTCTTGTAGTTGCGTGGCCGGCTTCGGATCCGGTCACGCAACTCCTTGCCCCTCACGTCGATTTCGACCGACGAAACGAGCAACACCGCCGATTGCCCCATCCGTGAACGGCATCTGAAGGCCGGCCGGATGCGACAACTCTGCTCGCGAGGGCTCGCAGGTATGCGGCATCGAAACTGCCTGCTTCCGGCAACTTCGCGTGCCCCTGCGTGCGCGTAAAGGACCTGTCAGCGTCACGTATTGAACGTGTAAGGTCCGCCTTGGTGTGCCGGGAAGTCTGGTCGGCGGTTCGGGGACAGGTGTCTCCGGGCGAAGTCTGCAAGCCGATCGGGGGCGTACATCATGGTGCTGGTTGCTGTGTTCGGGGTGGCACTGCTGGTGGCGGTGCTGCTGTCCGGACTCGCGGCACGGACGGTGCTTTCCACATCGCTGCTGTTCCTGGTGGGCGGGGCGATCGTCAGCGACGGATTCCTCGGCCTGATCCACATCACTCCGGACAGCGAGATCGTGGCCGTCACGGCCGATCTGGCGTTGTTCGCGGTGCTGTTCACCGACGGCATGCACGTACACTTCGGCAAGCTCAAGGAGAACTGGAAGAACCCGGCTCGTGCGCTCGGCCTCGGAATGCCGCTCGCGTTCGTGGGCATGGCTCTGGTGGCGCACTACGTCGTAGGTCTGGACTGGACGACGTCGTTCCTGGTGGGCGCCGTACTGGCGCCGACCGACCCGGTGTTCGCCTCGGCGATCGTCGGGCGCAAGGAAGTGCCTTCCAAGCTGCGGCAGTTGCTGAACGTGGAGTCCGGCATCAACGACGGTCTCGCGCTGCCCGTAGTCCTCATCCTGATCGCGGCCGCCGGCCCGAGCGCCGGTCACGCCGAGGCGTCGTACGCGAAGATCGCTTTGGAGCTCGGGCTCGGCCTCGCCTTCGGCGTGGTGTTGCCGTTGCTCGTGAGCATGCTGGTGCGCTTGCGTCACCTGGGTGCGGAGCCGAAGCTCCAGCCTCTGCTGCCACTGGCGATCGGCGTGATCCTGTACGGACTGTGCCACCTCACGCACGCCAACCCCTACCTCGCCGCGTTCTCCGCGGGAGCCGTCCTCACCGCCGTATCCCCGGAGGCCAAGACCGCGTTCGAGCCGCTGGGCGAAGCGCTGGCCGAACTGGCCAAGTTCGCCGCCCTGTTGGTCTTCGGCGCACTCCTCACGCCGCAGCTCTTCGGTGACCTGTCCATCGGCGGATACGTCGCCGTGGTGCTGGCGATCGCCCTGATCCGTCCGGCCTCGCTGTTGATCTCGCTGCTCGGCACACGTTTCACCCGGCAGGAGAAGCTGGTCGCCGCCTGGTTCGGGCCCAAGGGTTTCGCCTCCGTCGTGTACGGGTTGCTCGTGCTGCAAGCCGGCATCCCGCAAGGCGAGGAGGCCTTCACACTCATCGCGGTCTGCATCGCAGTCTCGATCATCGCGCACAGCAGCACCGACGTGCCCATCGCCAAGCTCTTCCACGTGGACGACCTCGCAGGTATCCCCGGCGGGCACAGCGACGCAGGAGCAGAACACAGCACAGACTCCGCCGCCGAATCCAGCGCGCGGACCGCACCCGCACCACGCAAGGAGAACGGCCATGCTCGCGCGTGACCTCGCAGAGCACTATCCCTCGGTCACGACCGACGACGACGCCGTCCAAGCGCTCCACCTGCTTGCCGAGCACGGACTTCCCGCACTGCTCGTGGTCGATCCCGACGGACTGCCGTGGGCCGTCGTGCCCGGTTCCCAACTGGTACGGCAACTGGTGCCCGACTACGTACAGGAAGACCCGCTGATCGCCGCTGTCGTCACCGACCGCAACGTCGGGGAGATGAAGGAGGAGTTGGCGGGCCGGTCGGCGGCGGAGTGGCTGCCCCGCCGCCGGTGCACGCCACCGTTCGTCGGCCCCGACGCGAGCGCGACGACCGTCGCCGCCCTCATGGCGCGTACGCATACGCCTCTGGTCGCCGTCATCGAACGGGACGGCGACCGCGTTCACCTCGTGGGTGCCGTCACCGCGGCCCGGCTGCTCGGGCAACTCATCGGCTGATTCCGCTGCCGGCGCAGCGGGCACGTTGGTGTCAGGTCAGTCTCGGTAGTGGTGGTGGGGGTCCAGACCGAGGGTGTGGAGAACCGTGCGTGCCTGGGGGCTGGCGTTACGGACAATGATCTCGGTGCGTTGCTTGTGGGCGATACGAGCAGCCGTCAGAAACGCCATCGCACCGTCTCTGGTGAGGAGTTCGACCTTCGACATGTCGATCTCCAACGTTGCGGGGCGGGTGGAGAGCGCTACGGTCAGCCAACGTGTTGTGGCGTCGGCGGTCTCGGCACTGATCTCGCCCCGTAGCCGGACGACATCCGGCGTCGCGTGCGTGCTGCCACGCATGGTGGGAGTGCCTGGTAACCGGAGCGTCTTGATCGCGATGCGCAGTGCTGTGGCAGCGGCAATGAGGCACACGACCCTCGCCCACGCGGGCGCGAGCTCGATGAACCCCGTAGTGGCCAAGACGCACAAGGCCAGCCACACCGCCGCAGTGAGCCGACGACGGCACGTTGCGGACGCGGTCATGTGCTGCTTCCGTCGGCGCGCTGGTAGACGTCCGGGATGTCGTCGCCGTCCTCATCCGCGTGCTCTTCCTCGTACAAGCGCTGGTAGACCCTGTTCCTGCGGCGCAGGAGCACGGTGGCGAGGAGGGCTGCGGTGAGGGAGGCGACGAGCACGGCGGCCTTGATGTGTTCGCCGGCGGCGGCGTCAGGGAAGGCGAGCTCCCCGATGAGCAGAGCCACGGTGAAGCCGATTCCGGCGAGGGTCGCCAATCCGAATACGTCGGCCCAGGCCAGGTCCGGGTTGAGCTGGGCACGGGTGAAGCGGACCGCCAGGTAGGTGCCGACAAAAATGCCGAGTATCTTGCCGCAGGTCAGGCCTACGATCACCCCGAGGGGTTCCGGGTTGGTGAACACCTGGCCCAGTGCTTCGCCCGAGACGCTCACCCCCGCGGCGAACAGCGCGAAGAGCGGCACGCACAGCCCGGCGGAGAACGGGTGCAGCACATGCCCGGTCCGCGCGCCCGGCGACCTCTGCTCTCCCTTGTCGCGTGTCGTCCGCAGGATCAGGCCCATGGCGACGCCGGCGACGGTGACGTGGACCCCGCTGTTGTACATCAGCGCCCATATCGCGACGCCGAGTGGCACGTACCACCACCAACCCTGCACACGCCGCCGCTGCAAGACGTAGAAGACGACCAGTCCTGCGAAAGCCCCGGCCAGGGCCCAGAAGTTGATGTTCGAGGTGAAGAACACGGCGATGATCAGGATCGCACCGAGGTCGTCGACCACCGCAAGCGTCAGCAGAAAGGCCCGCAGCGCGGTCGGGAGATGGGTGGAGATGACCGCCAATACCGCCAGCGCGAACGCGATGTCGGTGGCCATCGGCACCGCCCAGCCGTCCAGGCTTCCGCCCCCGGCTGCTGCGGTGAGCGCATACAAGGCGGCGGGGACAACCATGCCGCACACCGCCGCGATCACCGGCAGCACGGCGGTGGACGGGGTGCTGAGTGAGCCGACGACCAGTTCCCGCTTGAGCTCGATGCCTGCGACCAGGAAGAAGACGGTCAACAGGCCGTCCGAGGTCCAGTGGCCGACCGACAGGTCGAGCCCCAGCGCGGGTATGCCGAAGTGGAAGTCGCGAAGCGTGGCATACGTGTCGCTGAACGGAGTGTTCGCCCAGATCAGCGCGACCACCGCTGCCGCCAGGAGCACCAGACCGCCCACCGTCTCGGTGCGCAGCGCCTCGGCCACAGCCTGCCGCTCGGGCCAGCTGAGACGCCCCAGAAACGGGCTGCGGGACGGGGCAGCGGCCAAGACGGTCCACCTCCGGGGTGGCGGTGAAAGGGCGCATGGCCCTACTGACGCCGACCAGACTTCCCGGCACACCCCGCGCACCTTCTTGACGCGTTCCTTACACCCTACCCACGGCAGTCCGTCACGCGCAGTCCGGGCACTGCGCCACCGAGCTCAGGCACCAGACCTTCCCGTGATGCGGCGGGTCCGTCACCTGTCGACTCGATACAGCTTGATCTTGCGGTTGGCGAAGAGGTGGACGTATCCGCAGTCCCAGCAGATGAGCCCGGTGGCCGACTCATCAGCCCATGCGAGGTTCAGGAACTCCATGCCGCCGCTGTTGAGCTTCACCGACCGCTCGCGGAACCTATCGCCGTCGCAGAACTGACACGAGATCCACGTGTCGTTCAGCGCGGCGTGCACGGGTTTCGCCATGGTTCCTCCAGCTTGAAAGTCCTCGCCGGGGCGGCGTCGGCCCATCCGTTCCCATTGCGGCGCGGGGAACGCAGCGGTCCGTCTGCGCGACAGGCAGGGGGCGCAGGGGACCGAACGCTTCCTCGAGCCCTGTGCCTCCTGAACGTGCCCCTGAAGCCCCTGGTTGCCGGTATCCGGCATCAGGCTTTGCCCGCCCCGTATCGCGCCCATCGTCGCATCACAACCCGCGTCGACACATTGCCGTTGACCGGCAGTGCTTGACGCGTCTTTAATGCCGGGGCGACGAGATGGAAGCGCCCCGGCATCCGTGATCGCCATCGAACAGGATCATGTCACCGGGGCGACAGGATCTGAGGTGAAGGCATGACGGGGGCGGAGATCCCGGAGACACATCTTGCGGGGTACACCCGGTGCCTGACGGAGGCCTGCGCGACCGGCCGACGCCTGACCCGCGACGAACTCGAAGGACTACGTACACGCGGAGAGCAGGCCGCGGAGGCCGGGTTCGGACTACGCGCTCTCGTCCGTGCGCACTTGGTCGCAGCTGAGGAGGTACGGCCGCAGTTGCCCGCCACGCAGGCCACCCATCTCCTCGCCGCCGTGGGGCAGGCCGTGGACGCGTTCGCCGAAGGCCACGAACGCGCGCAGCGCCTGGCGATCCGTCAGGAGGAGGCCGCCCGCCGGGAGTTCATCGACGACCTCCTCTACGGCCGCAGCGACCTGGGACGCCTGGCCGAACGCGCCGAACGCTTCGGCCTGCTCCTGTCCCACGCCCATACGGTGGCGGTGGCCGAGGGCCCGGAACCGTACGCCGACGGGTATTCGGCGAGCCGCCGCATCGAAGCGGCGCTCACCGCCCGCTTCGGCCACCGCCGCATCCTGCTCACCACCAAGGACGACCGGCTGATCTGCATCGCGCCCGGCGACGAGTCCGAGGTCGTCACCTACTTCGCCAAACAGGCCTACGCCGCCACCGACGGCGGCCGCGTCGGCATCGGCCGCCCCCACCCGGGCGCGGGCGGCGTCGTCCACTCCTACGAAGAGGCACTCGGCGCCCTCGACCTCGCCGCCCGCATGGACCTCGAAGGACCGGTGCTGCACGCCGCCGACCTGCTCGTCTACCCCGTCCTCGCCCGCGACCGCCAAGCCATGACCGACCTGGTCGAAAGCGCACTCGGCCCCCTCAGCCGGGCTCGCGGCGGAGCGCAGCCGCTGATCGACACCCTGGCCGCCTACTTCGACAGCGGCTGCGTGGCCGCCGAAGCCGCCCGCCGGCTGTCCCTGAGCGTGCGCGCGATGACGTACCGCCTCGAACGCATCCACACCCTCACCGGCTACGACACCGCGAACCCCACCCACCGCTACACCTTGCAGACCGCCGTCATCGGGGCACGGCTCCTCGGCTGGCCGGGCGAAGGCCTATAGGCGGCGGTGAACGGGATCGTGTTGCGGGTGCAGCAGGGATGCCGTTGCGTAGCCGCCGGAACGCGAGGGGTCCTGCAGATGGTCCAGGCGCACGCCGAGCTGGAGAAGCGGTCGCTGCCTGCGACTACGCCGGATCAAGCACACGATCCCTGAACGAGGGTCTACGGGCCGACCGTCGGCGCAGAGACAGCGCGGACGGCAGACGGAGGGGTTTCGCCCCGGAGATCCGATCGTGATCCACCGGACAGGATCTACCACTTGACCTGGTGGAAGTCCATGGTGCCGAAAGTCGTGATGTCCATCGCGTAACTCCATAGTGCGTACTGCTGCTGATCGGCACGTCGATAGGTCTTACCGAAACCGTTGTCGAGGATTTCGATCCAGCCGTCGCCCTGTCCGTAGTGCGTGAACAACCGGTCATTGCGCCGCGATGCGTCCTCTGCGGACTCCGCCGGTGTCTGGTAGATCACCTCATGCAGCCGGCCGCGCCAAAAAGTGAGAAGTAGCCGGCCGCCGGCGACTACGTAGGTGTCCACTATCGCGTCGGGGGTGTTCTCATGAGGGAGCGACGACTTGAGTTCGCCAGGTACCTGCACTTCGTCGGCAGTACACAGCAGCTCCAGCAACGGCAGGTCATCGGTGAGGCAGCCCATGGGGGGCAATCCTAGGCCTGGCCTCGACCACCGGCGGTCCGTACTTGAGGGCGTCCGGTGCCCTGACGAGTGGGACCGGACCAGGCCCTCCTTATCCCGGACCGCTCGCCAGTCAGCGACCCTGAGCAGCAGCCAGGCCGACATCGACACCAAGAGGATCACGATCAGCGGCCAGAGCGCGCCGCGCTTGAGGTGGAAGAGGAACAACTCCGGGCCGTTCATCAGGGCGACCAACCCCAGCAGGGTGAAAGCGCCGACGGCCACAACGCCTGCCAGCCACTGCGCCAGGTAGCGCGCCACGGAACGCGCTGTCTCGCGGTCACGGCGATGCATCGTCCTCACTCCTTGTCTGGCTATGGACGTCATCGATCGAGTTCTCGTCAAGGAGTGCCGGCCCTCGGTCAGGCGACTGCTCGCCCAGGGCTCCCCGGGGCTGTCGCCCCGTCGGGAACCGGCAGTCCAAGTCCTGTGCGAAGGCTCCGTTCCAGCTCCACACCGCGGACGGGGTCCACTGCTGCTCGGCGCATGGCGGTGAGGTAGTCGTTCGCTGTTGCCGCGTTGGCCGCCGTATCCCAATGCGGGACTCCGCGGCGGAGTTCGTCGGCATGCGTCTGGGCCGACTCGCGGACGTCTGCGGGCAGTTCGGCCTCGGTCAGCAGTCGAGCGGTCTTTGACTGCGCGGCCGCCATCGCCTTCGCCCACCGGCGGGCGCCCGACAAGTCGCTCTTCGGTCCCTTGATGGGCATATTCGCCTGGGTCTGTTGCAGCGGTCTGATCGCGTCGAGGTAGGCGCGTTGAGCGGGATCCATCGCGTCGGCGTCCTGGTGGACGGACTGCTCGAGTTCGCCCTGCGGCAGACCGGCCCAGCAGCGAACCGTCCGGTCGCCCCGCTCCCAGCGTTCGCGCTCGGGGAAGTAGAAGAACGTGCGGAGTCCGCCGTACGCGGCAGGGTCGGGGGTGTAGTCGAAAAGGCGGTGGGTGCACTCTTCGACCGCATACCGCTTGATCCACTCCGCGCCGGGATACGTTGCCTTGTCGGGTAGGTGGAACAGGGCGAACACCTCGCCCCGATGCGCCTCGCCACACGGGATCCGCATCGCGGAGAAGTCGTCGAGCTGCTCCCCGTCCTGGGTCGGCTCGTCTCCAGGAGAGAAGCAGTCCCTCTCCTGCAGAGCGTCGATGTGCACGCGCACGCCATCGCCCGCAGTGGGTGCGCCGGCGACTTCTGTCGGCGAACCCGGGCCCTCGGTGGTCCACACCCGGAAGTGGAGCAGGCCGGTGAGGAGTGAGACGGCCAGCGCGAGGACTACACCAGACACGGAGATCCCGGCGATGGCGAGTCCCCGGCCGCGGTGGCCGGTGCGTGCCGTGCGGACCAGGGCGATGATCCCGAGGGGCAGAGCAAGGGGGGCCAGGAGGAGGAGTGAGCACACCAAGGACGCGACGGCGAGGCCATCGACGGGACGGCTGTGCGGCGGTACACGCGGGCCGTACATGGGCGATGTCGTCAAATGCGGACCTCCTCCTGGGCCAGGGGGCGGCTGCTGGGGCGGGGGCGGGAAAGTCAAGGCGGCCTCTCTGGTCGATGGTTGCGGGCGGCGAACACATCGGTACGACGCGTCGGCCTGCAGGGCATCCGCGGATCAGGTGCGTGAGACACACAGCGGCCGCTCCTGACCGAGCTCTGGCCGTCCTCCGCCCCCGGCCCGCGGAGGATCCCACGCCGGCTGACCGGCGGGCATTGCCGTAAGCCAGCAGTCTTGGCGCCGCTTCTGTGCCGATGCCTGCACGGTCCAGGTCCGCATCCCGCGGTGGCGGTGCGCTGAGGGATTCGCCGGCGGATGAGCTCAGAGCAACAAGGTGTGGCCGTATGAAAGAGCAGGATGAGGCGAGAGGCCGTGGGGCCCGAAGAAGGCGAGGCGTAGGGTCCGACCCTGGCAGCGCTCGGGGGTCGATCTTTGCCGGGAGCTGGCATATCCCGGCGCCGTTCGCTCCCGCCATGCTTGCGCCGGTGCCCCTGATCGGGGCAGGCGGCGCACGTGAACGGGCCTGCGCCGGACAGCGCGAGGACACATCGGGGGAAAGCGAGGGACGCCGTGGCACGTACACGGGCACAAACCGTCCGCAGGGCGGTGTCAACGGTGGCCGCGGGAGCGGATCCGCGTCAGGTGGCGGGAGATGAGCTGCGGCGTGCGGTCGGCCGCGCGCCGGGCGAGGGCGGAAGTCCCTTGCAGGAGGAGGGAATCGATCCTGCCGACTTCCCTGCCGCCCGCGAACAGGGCGGCTCGCTGGCCACGGTGATGGTGCAGAAGACCGTGTCGCTCGACGAGGCCGGCGAGGCGCTCAACCAGAGCGAGCAGCAGCGCGAGGGCGGCGAGAAGGTCCATGTGATCTGCCCGATGGTGCTGCCGAAGGGCCGCTCGTTCATCAGCATGCTGCCGGCCCTGTGTCTGCTCGTGCTCGGTGCGATCGGCACCGCGGTCGTGGCGGCCGCGGACGACTCCCCTCTCACGCACCCGCTGTTCGGCCTGCACTACTGGGTGATCGCGCTGGGCGCGGTCGCCTTCGTGTGGTGGCGGCAGGGCATGGTGATGGTGCCGGACGGCTGTCAGGCGCTGATCACCCGCTTCGGGAAGCTGGAGAAGGTGGTCGGCCCGGGACGGGTGACCCTGATCAGTCCGTGGAAGCGGGTCTCGTACATCGTGAACACGACGCGCGAGTATCCCTTCAACGCGCCCGTGCGCGAGGCCCCCACCAAGGGGGGCGTGAAGGCTTCGATCGACCTGTTCATCCAGTTCCGGATCAGCGACCCGACCGAGTTCGTCTACACGCTCGGCGCGGTGCGCGGGTTTGAGGAGAAGCTCAGCAACGCCGTCAGCGAGACCATCCGCAGCCTGATCTACGAGCAGGAGGCGGCGGGGATCTACGACATGGTCGGTGAGGACACCGGACGGCTGATCGAGCAGCTGAATCAGCAGTTCCGGCCTGCGGTCGAGCTGACCAATGCCAACATCACGCACGCCGAGCCGTCCGACCGCGGCTATCGGATGGACTTGGCGGCGCCGGAGATGGTGCGGATGGCCAAGGAGGCCTACACGCACGAGTACGCCCTGATGCTGCGCAAGGAGCAGGACGAGGGCGACCTGAGCCGGGAGCTGGCGACCAGCCAGGAGACGCTGTCCGCGATCCAGGCCGACATCGCGCAGTACCAGGCGCAGATGGACACGGCTGTGGAGCGTGAGACCAACCGTGCGCAGGCCCTGGCCCGGCAGCGTTACGTACAGGCCGAGTCGGAGGCGAAGGCGAACGCCGCGCTTCTTGAGGCGCAGGCCCTGGACATCCGCGCGGTCACCGCGGCCGAGGCGCCGGAGATCCTCGAGTACCGCTATCAGCAGCAGCTCCTCGACACCCTGGAGCAGGTCGCCGACCACCTGCCGCGCCTGGTGCGCATCGGTGGTGCGGACGGCGACGGCGCCGCAGGTGTCGACTTCCTCCAGTTGGCACGGGAGTTGGTGGGCGAGCGCGGCGACGAGCTGTTCACCGAGGCCGACATGGCGGCCGTACGGACGCGGCTGCACGAAGTCGCCGCCCGCATCGACGAGCGCCGCGCACAGATCGAGGAGCTGCTGGCGGCCGAGCGGCCCACCGTGCCGTCGGGCGAGCCGGCGCATCCGGCACCGGACGCCCAACTGCCCGAAGGCCAGGACGACATCGAGGAGGCCGGCGCATGAGCACCGCCCGAACCCACCGACGGTCCGTCATCTCCGAGGCCGTCGCGCCCTGGAGCAGCATCGCCCAACTCCTGCGCGGCGGCGAGGCCGACACCCTCATCCCCGTGATCATCCCGCGCAACAGCCGCCGCCTGTGGTGGATGCTGCCGCTCTGGCTGGGCGTGTTCACCCTGCTCAGCGCCGTGATGCTGAGCCTGCGCGAGGCGGAATCGGACGGCGTCGGCGACCTCGCCTACGGAGCCCTCGCCACGCTCTTCTACACGGCGGGCGCGCTGTTCCTGTTGCTCGGCGCCCTGTGGTGGTGGCGCTCCTCGATCGTCGAGATCGAGCAGGGCACCAACGGCGTCCTGACCCGCTACGGAGCCGTCACCCGCACCCTCGACGCGGGCCGGCACTACCTGTGGCACCCCTGGTCCCGGGTGGACTTCGTGGTCGACACCGCCACCGAAATCCCGTACTCCGCACCGGTGATGGCCTGCCCGACCCAGGAGAACGTGCCGCTGCGCTCGATCGAGGTCTTCCTGAAGTTCCGCATCACCGACGCCGTCCTTTTCGTACGGACCATCGGCGCCGGCAACTTCGACCTGGTGCTGTCCAGCGCGGTCCAGGACGCCATCCGCCAGCGCGCCCGCAAGATGCGCACCGAGCGCGCGTACGACCTGCGCGGCTCGGACGTGGCGGACATGCAGGAGCTCCTCAACCGGCAGCTGGACCGCTACGGCGTCCGTATCACCGGTTGCAA
Source organism: Streptomyces indicus (assembly GCF_900100315.1). Lineage (GTDB taxonomy): Bacteria > Actinomycetota > Actinomycetes > Streptomycetales > Streptomycetaceae > Streptomyces > Streptomyces indicus. The sequence continues at coordinate 134,095 of NZ_FNFF01000016.1, read as the reverse complement.
CATCCCCGACGTCCAGCTCCCGGCCCAGTACCAGCAGCACCTGGCCACCCGTGAACGTGTCGCCAAAGAGCGCACGGCGTACGAGCAGGAGTGGGGCCTGACCCGCAAGCGGCGCATCGACAGCCTCGGCATGGACATCGAGCGCGCCAAGAAGGTCCGGGACGCCCGGATCGTCGAGGTCAAGGCCGCGCTCAACAAGGCGCGCGAGCAGGTCGCCCAGCTCCTGGAGGAGCAGGAGACCAACGCGCAGCGCGTCCGCTTCGAGATCGAGACCCGCGGCCGCAGCGGTCTGATCTCCGCCGAGAACGAGGCGCGCGCCCAGCGCGCCCTGGCCAAGGCCTACCGCGACAACCGCGCGGTGCTCCAGTACGAACTGGCCCGGCGTCGCCTCGAAGTCGGTGCCGAGCTGGCCTCGAAGGCGCCCCAGCCCGTGGTGGTCCGCACCGACGGGAACGGCGGCGACTCCGCGCTCACCACGCTGCTCGCCGCTCAACTCCTGCCTCGCATCGCGGCATTGCCCGCCGACACGACGCCGACGGATGCGGCGCGGCTCGCCGCCCGCTACCTCGACGGAAGCCGGGACACCGACAGCGACTGACCAGACACCCCGGACCATCTCTCCGGCCCGAGCGAGCAGCCCTCGGCCGGCCCATGACGACACCCATCCCCGGCGGCACCCCGCCGGGCGAAGGAGAGCCAGGCATGTCCGTACGCGACGGAACCCACGAGCCGGTCTTCATCCGCAGCAGGTGGGGCACAAGCCGGTACGTCTACAACCACCGCAACCCAGTCGGTGTCGCCCTCATCATCGGCTCGCTGCTCTTCGCTGGGATCATGCTGTACTCCCTCCAGGCCGGATCCAGTTGGAGCGAGGGCGAACTGCGCGATGCAATACACCAAGCGGTGGAGGAACTCGACGGAGCCGCCGACCCCAACGGCGAGCTCCTCTCCGACTCACCACTCGCAGGCGTGGACGACTACAACCCGTATGCGATGTACGACCAAGGCCTCATCGAGAGCGCCATCGAGGACACCGGCATCGGCGCCCCGCACGGGTTGCTCGTCCAGGACGCCGAGTCCGGGGCCTCGGGGTACGAGGTCACCACACTCGACACCGACAGCACGTACTGCATCCGCCTGACCCACCATGACGGCGTGCTCAGCGCAGGGGTCTCGGACGGTCCCTGCTGAGGCCCACCGGGTCCGGCGTGAGACCCGCGGGATCCGGGAGGAGCACTTCAGGGGCGCGGTTGCGCCGGGAGCAACAGCAGACGCGACAGCAGTACTTCAGCAGGCCGGCTCATCAGCAGACGCAAAGGGAGGCGGGACGGTGGGGTCACGGCAGACACGGCGGTTGATCAGAGCCATGGAGACAGGTGAACCCTGCGTGGCGCACACCCGGTACTCCTTGCGGCCCTACGCGAAGCTGGCCGGAGGGGCGGCGCTCGCCGAACACTTCGGCTACGAGTACGCCGACACCTGGAGCGGCGGCCAGGACGGCACGTATGTCCAGCTCGTGCCCGACCCGACCCCGCAGGCACGCCTGAAGGCGCAGGCGACCAGGAGCCGCTACCCCGACGCGTCGAGCGGCGGGCCGATCCCGGCCGTCGACCGGGCGGCGGTCGAACTGCTCAAGATCCGGATGAAGTTCGACCTGAGCCGCCCCGACCGGGTGGCCGCCACGAAATCCGTCGCGATCGGCGGCGGCCTCGCCTGGGCCATCGGCTCCGCCATCTCCGCCCTCGCCGGAAATTCCGGAGCCGCCCTCGCCTTGGCCGCGCTCGCCCTCCTCTTCCCGCTCATGTACGGCGTGAGCCGCCACTGGACACCCCGCCTCAACGCCCAGTACGCACGCCAACTCACCGCGGCGGGCTACCTCCAGGTCACGGACACCCAGGGCCGCCTGCGCTACATGCCCGGCGGCCGGCTTCCCGGTCACGGCAACCCGTACGCACCCATGAGCTAGTGCCCATGCGGGCCAGAGCTGTCCGGCCCGACGGCGAACAGCACGCCGGCCGCGAGACCGACCCAGCAGGAAGCCAGGGCAATCACCCCAAGTCCCGCCCACAGGATGAAAGGCAAGGACAGGACCGCCACAGTGAGGGCCAAGGCGGGGTGGCGACCCGTGTCCACATGGCGGGCCGCCTCCCCCAGCTCAGGAAACCCCCTTTGGCGCCGCACCTGACGCGAGGCCACCCTTCGAGGCGGCTCAAGGGAGGTAGCGTTCTTGGGATCTTCTTTACTTGCGTGAACACATTTTCGTAGGGTGTCACCACATGATCACTGTCGAGGGGGCGGGCCATGGCCTGGGACGAGTGGGAGTCGATGAAGTCGGATGCTGCGGCCACGCAGGCTGATCGGATGCGTCTCAATGAGCTGGCTCCTCCGGGCGGTGGCGGAGGGACGGCGGATCTGGCATCCACGCCGGCCCAGAAGAAGGCGGCGGCTAACGCGATCGAGCAGCATCTCGAGCCGGATACGAAGAAGGCCGGTGACGACGCCGAGGGCAAGACGAACGCTGCGGTCAAGGAGTTCAGCGGCTGGGATACAGCGGCGGCGTTGAAGAAGGCGCACAGCACGTGGGAGCGGCAGGTCAAGGCGCTGATGGACCGGCTCGGCGGGGACAAGGCCGCGCTGCGCAACACATCGATCCTCTTCCAGAACAACGACATCGGGATCGGGGTGCGAGTCCGCCAGTCCTCCAACCTCGACCACCTCTGACCGCCGGCCGCCGAACACTCCGACGACTTCCACGGGGGAAGACGACGTGCCCACGTACCACGAAGCGATGACCACCGACCTGTCCACGCTCACCACCGCGGCGGACAAGTGGGATGACATGGCGGGCGAGTTCAAGTAGCTCGAGACTGCCTATGAGCGGGATGTCTCGAAGATCTCGATGGGGCAGACCTGGCAGGGAATCGCCGCCGGCGCCGCCAACGACCGCTTCAAGATCACGCTTCGTGAGTATCAGGGCGCGCAGAAGGAAGCCAAGGCCATCGCCGCGCTACTGCGTGACGCCCACACCCAGTTCGCCGACCTGCGCGGCAAACTCAAGTCCGTACGAGCCGACGCCATCAAGGCCGGTATGACGGTCTCGGAGCAGGGATACGTCACCTTCGACACCGCGAGTCTGGACGCGGCGACCCGCAACGCGTATCACCACGACCCTGACTACCAGGCTTCCGCCCGCAAGGCCGTGGGTGAGTGGAACGAGGCCATCTCGGCCGCGGTCAAAGCCATCACCGATGCCGACGCGGGCGTCAAGCTCGCCCTCGAGGCGGTGGTCATCGACCGGGACGCGCGGGACGGCACGTTCAACGGCTTCAACCACGAGGCCAAGTCGGACATCGAGCAGTACGAGGCCGATCACGCGGCGGACATCGCCACCCGTATCAACGGCGGCGAGAAGGTCTCCGCGGCGGAGATGGCCGAGCTCAAGCGGACGTTCCGCGACAACTCCGACGACCCGAAGTTCTCCCAGACCCTCCTCAACAGCCTCGGCGCGTCGGGCACAGTGAAGTTCACCAACAAGCTCAACGACCTGGCCTACTTCGACGACAAGGACCGCAAGGGCGACTACCTCGGTCTGCAGAAGGGCCTCGCCACGACTTTGGCGACCGCCACCAAGGACCCGGATTCGAAGTTCTACAAGGACTTCCGGGCCGATCTGAAGAAGACCGGACTCGAGCAGTACGACCTGAAGGCCGTCGGGGAGCACATGGACGCCGGCCGCAAGGGCCACGACCAGCAGATCCGCGGATACCAAGCCCTGGTGACCATGATGCAGCACGGCGACGGGTACTCCACCCAGTTCCTGAGCGACGTCACCGACGACATGATCGCCGCCGAGAAGAAGGACCCCCATGTCTGGGACCTGTACGGCGACTTCAGCGGCAAGGGCACGAGCTGGTTCGCGCACGATCCCGTCGACGGCGCCCTCGGCATCATGAGCAAGGATCCCGCCACTGCCACGGCCTATCTCGACCCTGGAGCTTCCGGCGAGGACGCCGAGCACCGCAGCAACGACCGGCTTCGCTATCTCATGGACCGCGACAGCGATTTCGTGAACAACAGCACGTGGGGCGGCCCGGGCGGCAACATCGAGTACGAGGGAGCCGACTCCCGGGACACGGCCATCGCGGACAGCCAGAAGGGCTTGGGCCTGGCGCTCGAAGCGGCGAGCACCGGACGCGAGCCCAACGCCGCCGGGGCCGAGTTCGGGCACCACACGGAGGCCCAGACCCGCGTCATGCAGGACACCATCGCCCTCTTGGACCAGGACGGGAAGGGCGACACGGTTCCGGAGAACATGAAGGTGCCGCTCGGCCGGGCGCTCGCCGACTACACCGTCGACACCCACGCGATTCTCAGCGGCACCGAGAAGAGCAGCCCCGAAGGACTTGCTTCCATCAACGCCAACGGTGACGACTCGAGCATCACCAACAACAAGGCCAGTCTGCTGCGCGTCATGCGGGGCGTGTCGGACGCGGAGTACGGAACGACGCCCGACGGCGATCCCGTCCTCGTCCACGACCTCCTGTACGAGAACCAGAAGCTCTACTCCGCCGAATACCTGGACACGGCCAGGACCGCCCCCGCCGACCAGCAGAACAACGTCGTGGGCGACTGGGACAACAAGGCCCGCCACGTCGGAGAGGTCTACGGCTCGATGACCGCGATCGGAGCCGACATGATCCTGGACGACCGTGACGCCAAGATCGGAAAGCTCAACGACGACATGCGCTACACGTACCACGGCGTGGGCGGGCTGTTCACCCAGATCCCCGTCGTGGGCGACCCGATCCAGCGCATGGTCGACGCGGCCACCTACGAATACTCCAAGGACGTGGCGGCCGCCGCCGAGGACGCGGCGAGGTCCCAGGACAGCACCGCCTCGTCGGCCGGCATCGGCGGCACGAACGCGCTGCTCCAGGGCTGGGGCAGCACGCACGGCATCGCCGATACCGAGGCACACAAGCACGCCATGGGCGAGGCGAAGCAGAGTTTCATCACCGGGCGCGAGGACGCCTTCACCGCACTGCGTACAAGGAAATGAACATGACGAACAGCAGCGGCCGACCCCGACGGCGCCCCGGCCCGAAGATCATTGCTCCCGCCCTGGCGGTGGTCATCGCAGCGGTGGGCGCGCACCTCTGGCTGAACACCAACCTCTTCGCCAAGGACAGCGTGTGCGGAGGAATGGTGCCCACCGCATCGGCCGATGCCGTCTTCACCGCGTCAGGCCGCGTGACCGACGGGGTGGCCCTGGATGCCTCGTCCAGTGACCGGCTCGACTTCACCTGCACCGTGGACAGTTCGTCCTTCCTTCCGGGCTCCGAAACCGAATCCCTGCGGATCTCGGCAGACCGCGAACGCGGTGACGTCGCCTTCATGGAAGGGCGCTGGCCCAGCCCCGCGCGGATGTCCTACTTCGCCGACGGCGCCACGGGCGCTGTGGGCGCGGACCACGGCTGGGTCCTGCTCCCCGAAGCCTGCACGACACAGGACGGACCGGCCATCGTGGAGGCGTACGCCCCGGAAGGCTCGGATCCGAAGAAGGTCGCCCGGCTGCTGACAGAGGTCGCCAACAAGGCAGCCCAGCAGGCCGACTGCGCGAGCGGCAAAGCCCTCACCGCACCCGATTCCCTCGTGGCCGCCCCGAAGCCTCAACCGGTGACGGGCGACGAAATCTGCGGACTTCAAGGTCTGCGATTCCCCGGCCAGAAAGGCCAGTCGAAGATCAGCGAATGGATCCAGGACCGCTCCGAGCACACCTGGTCCTGCGAGGTCGAAGAGCATGCCGTGTTCAGCGTGACCCAGGAGCCGCACCTCATCGCTGCAATGCAGGCCTCCCCCGCATACGAACCGCAGCCGCAGGTAGCCGGGCACAAGGTGTCGGGCTTCGACTCCCAGCATGTGGTGGCCGATTGCTCGGGAACGCCCACGTACTTCTCCATGGAAATCGGCCAGAAGTACCACGACGCCATGGGACAGCCCGGCACGCCACGGAGCAACGCGATGTTCGAGAACTTCGTCGACGTCGCGGGCCAACGGTTCGGGTGCGCCTCGCGCTAGCCGCACCACGAGTGCCACGGCAGTACGCACGGGTACTCACTACTCCCCTCGCACTATCTCCGGCCCGGTCCGCCCGTACGATGCCGCGTCCGTCATGGACGGGCACGGTGGGCACATGGTTTCCACGCTGACGGCAGGTGGCGGACAATGTTGCTGATCGACGTATACGTTCCTCGCGGCGTGCTGGGCGAACAGGAGCGCGTGCACATGGGCCGACGGATCATCGATGCGCTGATGACCGAGGACGACAGTCACGCCGTCGAAGTGCTCGATGCACAGCGCCTGCTGACGCACGTGCTGGTACACGAGACGGCGTCCTGGATCACAGGAGAGCGCCCCGCAGCTGATCCGGCGGATCCGCCCCGCTTCCTCGTCCGCGTCACCGTTCCCGCCTCGTGGCGCAAGGAAGCGAGCTCGTACTTCATCCGCACCATCACCGAGGTGCTCGCCGCGACGGAGCAGCAGGCCGGGCGGGACGGCGCGCGGCTGTTCCAGGCCCCGCACGCGATCGTCCTGGTCAACGGCATCAGCGAGGGTGGTGTCGGCCTGCACGGGCAGGCCATGGGCAGCCTGGAGCTGACGGAACTCATCAGCCGGCCCTACCGGGACCGACACGACGCCGAGACGCACGCTTCGGCACCTGGCAGGGACGCAGGCCTGCTCATCGACCCCGTGTGCGGGATGAGCGTGCGGCTCGAGGACTCGCCGCTCACGCTGGTCCACGAGGGCAAGCTGTACGCCTTCTGCCACGGAATGTGCCGACGCTCGTTCGCCGACGAACACGGAGTGCCGCTCGCCGGCCCCTGAGCGCCTCGCGGGAGGCAGCCGCAGGAGAACAGCCTTCGCGGGACCAGGAGTCCGCCACGGCACGCGATGCTCGTGGCGGACCTGTTGGTGAGCTCCTACGAGTCTGCCGGGTACGGCGCATTGGCGTTGGCCAGCGCGGCGACGCGCTCGTCCCCGGTTGCCTGGTCAGCGGGTTCGTCGTGGAGGTCGATGCCGCCGGCCAGCCAGCCGCCGTCGATGGTGAAGACGCTGCCGGTGATGAAAGCGGCGTGGTCGCCGGCCAGGAACGCGACCAGGTCGGCGACTTCCTCGCTGCGTCCGGGTCGGCGCAGGGGGAACCGGTCGGCGAGATCGAGTTCCTCGCCCATCTGCGCCATTAGTTCGTTGCTGGCGATGTAGCCCGGGCAGACGGTGTTGACGCGGATACCGACGGACCCCAGCTCCAGGGCAGCCGACTTGGCCAGACCGATCACGCCGTGCTTCGACGCCGCGTAGGCCGTCGACATACGGGCGCCGGTGAGTCCGGCCGCCGACGAGGTGATCACGATCGAGCCACCGCCCGCGTCGCGCATCGCCCGGCCCGCCGCCTGCAGACCGAGCATGACGCCGCGCAGGTTCACCGCCATCGTGCGGTCCCATTCCTCCAGCGGATAGTCCAGGATTCCGGCCCAGTGCCCTGTTCCAGCGTTGAGGTGGGCGATGTGCACGGCGCCGTAACGGGCGACCGTCTCGCGCACCATCTCGTCATTGTCCGCCTGCGATGTCACGTCGACGCGCAGCCCGAACGCCTCGCCTCCGCCGGCCCTGATCTTCTCGGCTGTCTGCTCGACATTCTCGACGGTGCGTCCGGCGCAGCACACCCGCGCGCCCAGGGCCGCCAGCGTCATCGCAGTCGCCGCGCCGATACCGGACCCCGCCCCGGTGACGACCGCCACCTTCCCGGCCAGCTGTACTGGTCCTCGCTCTGCTGTGACCATCGATTGCTTCCTTCCTGATCAACTTCGGGTGCGTGGCTCTCAGTGCAAGGTGAGCGGGGTCGCGGAGGCGACGTGCGTCAGCTTCTCGGGATTGCGCACGTAGTAGAGGCCGGTGATGCGGGCGTTCGCGACGCTGATCGCCATCACGCCGTCGAGTTCGCCGTTCAGGTACACGAGCAGCGCCGCATGGCCGTTGATCGAGGTCGGCTCGGTGGAGATCTCGCCCTCCACCTTGCCGATCCCGCCACCGAACATCCGGGACACCCGCTCGGCGCCGGCAACCGGCCGCAGCGCCGCGTGCCTGATGCCGCCGCCGTCGCTCATCAGGACGACGTCGGGGGCAAGCACGTCGAGCAGGGCCTGAGGATCCCCGGTTTCGACGGCATGCCGGAACGACGTCAGGACCGTCCGGCTTTCGGCTGAGGACACCGCCCGACGAGGGCGGCGGGCATCGACGTGCCGGCGGGCGCGATGGGCGATCTGGCGGACGGCCGCCGGGCTCTTGTCGACTGCGGCGGCGATCTCGTCGTAGTCGATGTCGAAGACCTCGCGCAGGACGAAGACCGCCCGCTCGGTGGGCGACAGCGTCTCGAGCACGAGCATCAGGGCCATCGACACGCTTTCGGCCAGCTCGACGTCCTCGGCCACATCCGGTGCGGTGAGCAGCGGCTCCGGCAGCCAGGGGCCGACGTAGGATTCGCGGCGGCGTTTCACGGTGCGGAGCCGGTTGAGTGCCTGGCGGGTGGTGATCCTGACGAGGAAGGCGCGCCGGTCGCGCACCGCCTCCTGGTCGGCCCTGACCCACTGCAGCCATGCCTCCTGGAGGACGTCCTCGGCGTCGGCTGCCGAACCCAGTACCTCGTAGGCGACGGTGAAGAGCAGATTGCGGTGGGCGAGGAACGCCTCGGTCGCCGGGTCGTCGGCATCGCCGCTCAACTCTGGTCCTCTCTCTCGGTCCTGCACGGTCGGCTGGGCTGACTGGGTTGAACGATCGCTCGCGCGGGCGGCCGTGGCGAGATCCTTGCAGCGCGCACGGGTCAGGCCTGCTGGTCGGTCGCGGCCGGCGTCTGGACTTGCTGGGCACTGAGGATCTGCCGGCGCTTGGCTGCGCCGCCGGGCACACGGTGAAGACGGAACGAGCCGGGCTTACGGGCCTCGCCGCTGAGGTGGCCGGGGATCGCCTCGCAGACCTTCTCCTTGATCCTCGCGCCCAAGCCTGCGTCGATGTGCACCCACACCGCGACGTCGGACCGGTTGGCGAACTGGTAGATCCCCGCGCTCCGGCCGAGGCTGATGCACTGGGCGTACAGGCCCTGATGGAGGAGGTCCGGCCGGCGGCCCGCGATCCTGCTGAGCACGGTGTCGGCGGCCCGCGCACCCAGCGGTGTGGCGTTCAGGCAGCTCATCCGCAGGGGCTGACCGGACGGGGCGGCCGAGTCCCCGGCGGCCAGGATGCGCTCGTCGTCCACGCTCGTCAGCGTCTCGTCCGTAAGGAGGCGGCCCACGCCGTCGGTGCTCAACCCGCTGCGCGCGGCCAAGTCCGGGACACCGAAACCCGCGGTCCATACGGTGACCTCGCTCGGCAGCTCGCGCCCGTCGGCGAGCTGCACGGCCGCGCGGGTCACCGCCGCCACCTTCGTGCCGGGTCCGTCGACGACCGTCACCCCGAGCTAGGCCAGCCGCTTGGCGACCGAACGCCGACCGCGAGTGTGCAGGTACGGGCCGAGAATGCCACCGCACACCAGCGTGACGGCGCGCCCTGTGTCCGCGAGTTCGGCCGCGGTCTCGATGCCGGTGGGCCCGGCGCCGACCACCGTCACCGGGGCACTGGCGGGGGTGGCGTCCAGAGCCGCACGCAGCCGCTGCGCCTCCTCCAGCGTGGCGACCGCGTAGGTGAACTCGGCCGCGCCCGGCAGGTCTGGCTCCGCGCTGCCGCTGCCCACGGCGTAGATCAGATAGTCGTAGTCGAGCGTGCCTCCGGCCTCCAACGTCACGCTACGCGCCGGGGCATTGATCCGCGTTACGACGTCGACCACGAGCCGAACCCGCTCGGCCAGCACGTCCTGGAACGCCACGACCGCGTCGTGGGACCCGCCCACCAACTGGTGCAGGCGCACACGATGGACAAGATCCGGACGCGGGTTGACCAACGTCACCCTCACGTCGCCGTGCTGCGTCAGCCGGTTCGCAGCCATCACGCCCGCATATCCCCCACCGATCACAACCACTCGCGTATCGCCTGTCATGGTGCCTCCTCCGCTTCCCTGTGTTCGGCCATAAGTCACCGCACCACTGACCGCTGTGACACGTTGTGAAGCAGATCACTCAGCGGAAGGGGCCCGTCCGAGGCTCGACCGCCCGACCGGCGGGATCCCCCGACATCCCCGGCGGTCGCCGTGGCCTCATGGCCCCTCGACCCGGCGGCAGCACCGCACGACGAGGCGGACTCCGCCTGCTTCACGTAGGCCTCCAGCGAATGGGCACCGCAGAGCCATAACCAGCCGCAACGGAACCGGCGAGGTCCGGTGGGACGCAGGCCGCCGGAGGCGCACCGATCCCCCCTTGGGCAAGGCATCGGTCATCTGGCCAACGCACGATCGGGCGCTCTCCGCATGCCCATGAGCCAGCGACCACGAATTCTGGAGCTCCGGACACTTTGTCGATCGAGAGAAGCCCTGCCGATGTCTTTCGCATCCCGGACGCACAGACCCGCAGGGCTCCGCCGCTTCGTGGAGGTGACGGCGCTTCCGGTGGTGGCGCTGGCCGTCGTCGTGGGCGGCGCGCCCGTCGTAGTCGCGGATGGACCGCTGGGCTCGACGCCGAACGACTCCCGCGCGCAGTTCGTGGACGAGAACATCCGCAACTGCTCGGACGCCGGATACCCCGACGACATCCAGATCTACGGCAACGAGGCCGAGGACGCCGGTGACGCCTACGTCCAGGGCACCGGCACGGGATCGAGCCCCACGATGGTCAACGTGGCGATCACCGACGCGGGCAAGAGGGCAGGCGTGGTGATCGACGCCGTCGTGATCAAGGGCGGCACCGGCTCGAACATCTACAAGGCACCCCACATTCCGCCGGACCTGGAGCCGCCGCAGAACTACAAGTCGCCCACGAACAACGGCGGCAACACCGCCGACGTCAGCCACTACCTGATCTGCTATCACCTTGAGGACCTGCCGACGGTCACCGCAGGAGCACTCCTCGTCCTGAAGAAGGTGACGGCCCCTGAGGGCGGCACCAAAGAGACGATGCCGACCTCGTACACCGCGGATGTCGAGTGCACCACTCCCTTGGGCACCTCCGTGGAGGACACCCTGACCTTCGGCTCCGGGGGCGGAATCGCGCGGACCTCGTCGGGTGGTGTGGTCGTACGGAACGTCCCCGCCGGTTCCACCTGCATGGTGACCGAGAACGGAACCAGAACGTTCCCGGAGGGAGCAAAGGTGACCTACCAGCCCGCGGACGCGTCCAGCGGCTTCGTGACCGGCGTGAGCTCCGTCGTCGTGATCAGCAACGACTTCTCCGGCAGCGAGGAGGCGACCGGCTCCTTCACCGTCACAAAGGCCGTCGTGCCGCCGCCGTACGGCCCGGTCCCGAGCACGTTCACCGTCAACTACCTGTGCCAGGACGGGACCAAGGGGTCGCTGAAGCTGAAGGCCGATCAGTCCGCGACGGTCGACGGCATCCGCGCGGACTCGTACTGCGTGGTCCGTGAACCGCTGCGGACCCTGCCCAAGGGCTGGACAGTCAGCTACTCCGTCAACGGCAAGCAGACCAGGCACGCCCAGCTGTTCCGCGTCGGCGACGACGCCAAGGTCGAGATCATGGTGACCAACACCGGTACGGGCGCGGGGCCGACTCCGCCACCGGACAAGGACAAGCAGCCGGCGTGACGGGCTCGTTCACGCCATGACACGCACGCGTCTCGTGAAGGCCGTCGCGACCGCGCTGGCCCTCGCATGCCTGCCCGCGGGTGGCTCCGTATCCGCGTACGCCGTTACGCACGCCGATACGGATCCGCCTCCGCCGCTGCACTCCCGCTCCGAGTTGCCGTTCCTGGAGAACACGCCGGATCAGTGGATGCCTCCCGACCTGCGTGTCCCGGGCGCACGACCGCGTGCGCCGCTTGGTGAGCCGTTTCCGCAGCTCGCCAAGTACCGGGATCTGCGAGAGCTGGAGGTGAGTCCGCCAGGTGAGGAGGGCCGCAACGCGCCGTTCTGCACCGGCAGAACCGGCCCGTATCAGAAGGAGTTGGAGCGCTTCCTCAAACTCACGCCGGTCGATGGCAAGCAGTCCGGGAAGGACTGTGCGGCGATCCAGAGGTACCAGACTGCGCGCAAGATCCAGCCGCGAACCGGCTATGCAGGGCCCGTCACCTGGGGCGCCGCCACCCTGGAGTGGGCACGGACGCACCCCGACACGGGTGGCCGCTGCCCGCCGCGCCGGGGCCGGGTCGCCTGCGTCGACCTGACCCTCCAGCTGATGTGGGTGCAGCAGGGCAGGAAGGTGGTGTTCGGGCCTGTCGCCGTACGGTCCGGAAAGCCCGGCTACGCGACTCGCACCGGCACGTTCGCCATCGGCCGGCGCAATGCTGCGCACACCTCGACGCTGTACCAAGCGCCCATGCCCTACGCCCAGTTCTTCTCCGGCGGGCAGGCGTTCCACGGCCGCTACCGCACCATCTACTACGAACCGGGCTCGCACGGCTGCGTCAATCTGTCGTACCGCAACGCCCAGCGGCTGTGGAGCACCCTGCGGGCCGGCGACACCGTGGTCGTCTTCGGACGCAAGCCGCCCGCCCGGCGGTGGTAGACACAGCTCCCTGACCAGCAACCGGTCGGACGCCGCAACGGAAGCTCGAGGCCGGTCAGCGTGGGCCTCGCCGTCCGGTGTAAAGGCCACGAGCGCCCCGATGACGAATGCGTCGCGTCCCATGGCCACCACGATCCATCTTCTCGCCTGATACCTGCGGAACAGCCATGGGTCCAGCCCCTGTCGGGGCCGGCCCCACGGCCGATGTGGTGCTCTTTCCTCCGGGCTCTACCCGGATCAGTCCGTGTCGCGGCGTCCGCGCCGGACGGCGGCGGTCGTCAGAAGAACGCCGATGCCGAGCGTGAGCACCGCGGCGAGGGACAGATGGCCGACGGTGTCGGAGGATCCCGTCTTCGGCAGCTGACCCGCGGGCTTGTGCGGGGGCGGCGTCGGCTTCTTGGGCGGAGTGGGCGTGGCCGGCGGGACCCTGGGCGCGGAGGTGCAGTCGGGGTCGCCCGACCCCGGCTCGCAGTTGGAACCCTCGGGCCCGGTGACGGCGTTGGTCAGCTTCCGGTCGCCGCGTACGGGCTTGTCCACGGTGACGGAGTAGCGGACGGTGACCGTCTTGCCGGCCGGAATGTCACCCTTCCAGGTCAGCTTCGCCTTCGCGTAGGAGACCGAGCCCACGGTGGCCTCGGCGTCCTTGTTGTATGCGGCGTCGTCGAGGACCTTCGTCAGGTCGTCGGAAAACGTGGCGTCCGCGTACTGCGCGGGAGCGCTGCTCTCGACAGTGACTGTGTACCTCACCTTGCCCCCCGGCTTCGGCTCGGCCGGGGAGGCGGACTTGGTGATCTCCAGGTGGGCCGGTGCGACGACGACCGTGTGGTCCTCGATCTCACCGGTTCCGCCGAAGCCGGTCGCGTCCGGGTCCTTCGGGGCCTTGCCCGCACGGTCGGCAGCGTCGGCGGCGCTGTCGTCACCATAGAGGCGCAGCCGTGCGAACGTGCTGACCGGCTCCGCCGTGGTCAGGCCGTCCCACGTCAGCGTGGCCTCGGTGGCGCCGTCCGGGACGTCGGCGAAGACCATCTCCTCCGACTCGAAGATGCCGTTGACGTTGTCGTCGATCCAGCCGGCAAGCACGGCAGGCGCGCCGGTGCGGTTGGTGACGGGCACCTTCGCCGTGTACCGCTCCTGGTGCTGGTAGAGGGTGAGGGTGGCGGTGAGGCCGTCGTCGTCCGTGGACTGGGCGGCGGTCCGGTTCGGGGTGCCGTCCCGTTCCGCGTTGAGGGCGCTACCGATCCGCAGCTCGTCGGCCACCTCGTGGTACGCGCCGTCGCGGGCCCGCGTCGTGCCGTAGCTGTCCGGCGCGTCACCGAAGTCGTAGTCGGGAGCGGGCAGGACGGTGGAGCAGTCCGGATCGTCGCTGCCCTCGGGGCAGTTGGATCCGCCGACGACACCGTTGACGAACTTCCCGTCACCGTTGAGAGCGGCGGAGACGGTGAAGGTGTAGGTGACGGTCGCGGTGGCGCCCTCGGCGAGGTCGCCGGTCCAGGTCAGCTCCGGTTCGTCGTAGGACACCTCGCCGGACGTGGCCTCGGCGTCCTCGTTGTACACCGCGTCGTCGAGGACCGTCGTGAGGTCGTCGGTGAACGTGGCGCCTGCATAGTCTGCCTGGCCGTCGTTGGTGACGGTGACCGTGTAGGTGAGGGTGTCGCCGGCCTTCGGGTCCGCCGGTGAAGCGGTCTTCTTGACCTTGTACGTGGGGATGCCCGCCTCGGTCGAGCAGTCGGGATCGTCCGACCCGGGCGGGCAGTTGGAGCCCGGGCTGTCCGAGGTGACCGCGTTGGCCAGCAACTTGTCGCCGGCCGGCGGAGTGTTCACGGTGACCGAGTAGGTGACCGTGACCGTGCCGCCCGCGGGTACGTCGCCCTTCCACGCCAGCGTCGGCTCCGTGTACGCGACGGTGCCGGCGGTGGCCTCGGCGTCCTTGTTGTACGCGGCGTCGTCGACGATCTTCGTCAGGTCGTCGGTGAACACGGCGCCCGGATAGGCCGCTTCGGTACTGTCGTTGGTGACCGTCACGATGTAGGTGACGGTGTCGCCCGGCATCGGCGCGGGGTTGTCGGAGCTCTTCTTGAAGGTGAGCGAGGCGATCGGGGTCGTGGCGGTGCACTTCGGGTCGGTCGAGTCCGGCGGGCAGTTGGATCCCGGCGGGCCGGTGACCGCGTTGGCGAGCTTCAGGTCGCCCTCGGCCGGCGAGTCGATCTTCACCGAGTACGTGAGCGTCACGGTCGCCCCGGCCGGGACAATCCCGGTCCAGGTCACCTTCGGCTCCTCGTACGAGATCTCCCCCGACGTCGCCTTCGCGTTCTTGTTGTACGCGGCGTCGTCGAGGACCTCGGTCAGGTCGTCGGTGACGGTCGCGCCCTTGTATGGGGCCTTGCCCGTGTTGGTGACGACCACCTTGTACGTCACGGTGTCGCCGGGCTTCGCCTCCGTTTTGGACGCGGACTTCACGATGTCAAGGGCGGGCAGATCGGTGGTCGTCCGGCACTTCGGGTCGCTCGAACCCGGCGGGCAGTTGTTGCCCGGGATGTCCGATGTCACAGCGTTGGCGAGCTGCTTGTCGCCCGTGAGCGGGTCCTTGACCGTGACCGAGTAGGTGAGGGTGACCGTGCCGTCCACCGGGATGTCCCCGGTCCACGTCAGCGTCGGCTCGGCATGGGCCACCTCGCCCGAGGTGGCGTCGGCATCCTCGTTGTACGTCGCGTCGTCCAGGACCTTCACGAGGTCGTCCGCGAACGAGCCGCCCGCGATGGCGACTTGGCCGGTGTTCTTCGCCCTGATCGTGTAGGTGACCTTGTCGCCCGGCTTCGGCGCCGGGTTGTCGATGGCCTTGACGATCTCCACCGCGGAGACCTTCGCCTCCGTCGTGCACTTCGGGTCGGTCGAATCCGGCGGGCAGTTGGAGATGCCAGGGCCGGTCACCTTGTTGACCAGCTTGCCGTCGCCGGAACCGGCGGCCTTCGCCTTCACCTTGTAGGTCAGGATGACCGTGCCGCCGAGCGGGATGTCGCCCTTCCAGGTGGCGGTGGTGCCGTCCACCGTGATCGTGCCGCTGCTCGCGGTGGGCGTACCGCTCAATGCGGCGTCGTCGAGCACCTTCGACAGGTCGTCGGTGACGGTGATGTTGTTCAGTGCGGTCTCGCCCGTGTTGGCCAGGGCCACCGTGTAGGTGAGCACGCCGCCGGGCGTGACCACGGCCTTGTCCGCGGCCTTGGTGATCGTCATGCCGGGCACCAGCGCACGGGGCTCGACGGTCAGCGGGCTATCCTCGATCTCGCCGATGACGACGCGCGCGGTGTCGGCGCCGCCGAGCGGTGAGACGGCGGGGGTGGTGCCCGGCTGCAGCCACAGACGCGCGTACGTCTTCCCGGTGGTGTTCGCGCCGAGACCGGTCCAGGTCAGTTCGACCGAGGTCGCCCCGGCCGGGACCGGCACGCTCGTCACTTCTCGGGCGTCGAAGGTGCCCGAGCCGTCGAAGTCCACCCAGCCGGTCAGCGTGGCCGCCTCACCGGTGGTGTTGGTGACGGCGACCGGGACCTGGTACGAGGTCGTGTTCTCGGTGAGCTTCGGCCAGGTGGGCACGCCGTCGTCGAGGGTGTCACCGGTGGCGTCGTACGCCTTGCCCGTCCCGGGGGTACGGGCCTCACGCTCGGAGGAGACGTCCTTGCCGATCATCAGCCGCTTGTCGATGGCCGCGAACGGGCCCTTGCCGCGCACCGTGCCGTACGAGTCGGGCGCGTCGCCCAGGTCGTAGGGCTTGAGGCAGCCGGCGGCGTCGGCGTTGGACGAGGTCGTAGTGGTGCCGAGCCGCATCGGCTCCCCGATCTCCTCGGCGGTGATCAGGGAGTCGGCGGAGGACGCGCTCAGGTCGAGCTGGTGGAGTGCTCCCCCGAAGTTGCCGAAGAAGTAGAAGGTGCCCATGTCGTCGGCGAACGTCTGGAACGTGCCCGGGGACTTGTCGGCGGGAAGCTGCTTGCCCAGGTCTGTCCAGGCGGCGGTCTCCGGATCCAGCCGCCACAGCGTGCCGTCACCCGCGACGGTGTAGAGCCGGCCGTCCTTCGGGTTGACCGCGAAGTCACCGGAGCCGTGGTACGCCTTCGCGTCCAAGGTTTTGAGGACCGACGCGTACGTCGGGTTGTCCGTGTCGATGTCGACGACGTAGAACATCGCGGTCTGGTGGTCGAAGACGTACATCTTCGAGCCATCAGGGGTCGTGGCGGCGATGGCGGCGCCGAGCGTGGCCATCCCGGTGATCTTCGTGGAGGTGTACTTGCCGGTGGTGGGGTCGATCCGCAGCAGCTGTCCGGCGGTCGACCGGAAGCCGTACAGGTACCCGTCGAGCTGGCTGTAGCCGATGCTCACGTTGTTCGAGCGGTCCGTGCCAAGGTTCCCGATCGCCGTCTTGGTGCCGGTGCTCACGTCGAAGGTGCTCAACTCGTATGCGCGGCCGTTCCACTGCACGAGATACCCGGTGTCGGCGCAGTATCCGCCGCGCGGCGGCTTGTCCACCGTCACCGTCGTGGTGCAGCCCTCCTCCGTGCCGTCGGCACAGTTCGAGGCGTCGCTGCCGGTGACAGCGTTGGTAAGAGCCCCGTCACCTCGCGCGGGGTCGTCGAGGGTCACCGAGTAGGTGAGGGTGGCACTCGCGCCCGGCTGCAGCGACGGCTTCCAGGTCAGCTTCGGAGCGGTGTACGCGGGCACACCCGCGTCAGCCTTCGCGTCCTTGTTGTATGTCGCGTCGTCGAGGACCTTCCTCAGGTCGTCGGTGACAGGCGCGTCCGTGGCGACGGGGCCGGTGTTGGTCACCTTCACGGTGTACGTGACCTTCTCGCCTGGCTTTGCCTTGCCGCCGGAGGCCGGGGCCGAGGACTTCTCGATCGTGTAAGCCGGGTCGGCGAAGCGGACCGTCGCGCACGCGGTGGGGGCGTTGAGGCCCCGCACATCAACCAGGTTGTCGGGGCAGTTCTCGTACTCGCCCTCGGGCGCCGTGACGTCCACGCTGAGCGTGCAGGACGTCTGGCCCGCCGCGAGTTCGCCCTTGAGCCGGATCGCCTCATCACCAGAGATGGCAGTGACCGACCCGTTGGCGCAGGTGGTCTTGACGGAGGCCGGGTCGGCGACGGTCAGTCCATCGGGCAGGTTGTCCGTGAACGACCAGCCCTTCTTGCTGAGCAGGTCGGATGTGTTGGTCACGGTGAACGTCAGCGTCGAGGTGCCGTTGCCGGCCACGACGGCGGGCGTGAACGCCTTCTCGACGCTGGGTGTGACGTCGAGGAGCTGGATGTCGTCGAAGGCGGCGTCGTTGCCCGCGCTGCTGCCGTTGGCGTTGACCATGCGGATGCCGACCGCGCTGCCGTCGAACAGCACCGGCGCGTCACTGGCCGAGTGCACGGCCTTCACGGAACTGGTGCCGACCTTGAAGGACTTGGCGTTCTTGTCGGTGCACGGGTTGATGGCCTTGGCAGTGGCGGGGATCGCCGTCGTGCCGCCCATCAGGAAGAACTTCAGCTGCGGGCCGGAGACGTGGCAGTTCATGGCGGCGGAGGAGACCGCGAAGGTGAGGAAGCGGCCCGGTGTGACCGGGATGGTCTGCTCGGTCTCGAACTCGACCGAGTTGGCTTTGGGCACCGTCACGGTGAACGCTGCCACCGAGTGGTTCTCCGTGGGGTCGGCTGCCCCGTTCAGTTGCCCCAGAGCGTTGGGCAGGACGCGCTGGCTCTCCCACCAGGTGCCGCAGTCCTTGGTGCCGGGGGCGTACTTGGCCGAGTCGGTCTGGTTCAGGATCCAGCCGTTGCAGCCCTTCAGCCATCCGGGGTCGGCGGTGTAGGTGTGCGCGGCGGGAGCGGCGCCGGTGTAGTCGGTCAGGAGCACCGCTCCGCTCTCGACCGGATCGTTCTCGAAGTCCTCCTCGAACAGCACCGTCGGCTCCGCGGGGGCTGCGGCCGCCGCGCTCCCCCGGGCCATGCCTCCCGAGCTGCCGCCCGCCGCAGCGGGCAGCGGCGCCGCCAGCATCGCGAGGACCGACCCGAACACCAGGCCCGCCACCGGCACATGCCGTGGCGGGCACAGGCGTCTGACCACGCGTCCCACACCGTCCATGAAGAGGTTGCCTCCACCCGAGAAGCGATCAATCGTGCGGCACAACCTCGCATGATCAACATGCGAAGTGACGGAGCGTGACTGTCACTGTGTGCGAAATCCGCCTGTTCGGTCGCGTCGTCGTACGGGAAGGGGCCACGGGCGTGGGTCGCGGCGGTCGACCCGACGGCCTGGTGGGAACGTTCCCATATGCTGCAGCGTACATACGAGCATCACTGAACAGGAGACGAACGTGAGCGAACAGCCCGTCCGTTGGGGTGTCCTGGCGACCGGAGGGATGGCCGCCGCCTTCACCGAGGATCTGCTGCTGTTGCCGGACGCCCGGGTCGCCGCGGCCGGGTCCCGGTCGGCCGAGTCCGCGCAGGCGTTCGCGGCGCGGTTCGGTATCCCCCGCGCCCACGGCAGTTGGCCGGAGTTGGCCGCCGACCCGGAGGTCGACGTCGTCTACATCGCCACCCCGCACGCCCAGCATGTCGCCGCGGCGACGGCCTGTCTGGAGGCCGGCAAGCCGGTGCTGGTGGAGAAGCCGTTCGCTCTCAGCGGGCGGCAGGCCCGCCAGTTGACCGAACTGGCCGAGAAGCAGGGCCTGTTCGTGATGGAGGCGATGTGGACCTGCCTCAACCCGGCCATCCTGCGCATCGCGGAACTGGTGGCCGAGGGCGCCATCGGCGAAGTCCGGTCCGTGCACGCCGACTTCGGCGCCCGGGTGGACGCTCCCCAGGACCACCGCCTGTGGGACCCCGCGGCCGGCGGCGGCGCCCTGCTGGACCTGGGCACCTACCCCGTCTCCTTCGCCCACCTGATCCTCGGCGCACCGAAGACGGTCACCGCGCACGCGCGGCTGTCCCCGCGGGGCGTCGACGAGCAGACGGGCATCCTGCTCGGCTACCGGGACGGCGCGATGGCCGTACTGACGTGCTCGCTGCTCGCGCAGGACGAACACCGGGCCACGGTGTACGGCACGACCGGCCGCATCGTGATCCCGGGCGACTTCTACAACCCCGTCTCCTTCGTGCTGCACCGCGACGGCCACGAGCCGCAGGCCGTGAACGCCGCGCCGCAGGAAGGGCACGGCTACGGGCACCAAGCCCGTGAGGTGATGCGCTGTCTGCGGGCCGGCCTGACCACGTCACCGCTGCTGCCCCCGGCCCACACCCTCGCCGTGATGGACACCCTGGACCAGGTGCGCGAGCAGACCGGGGTGCGCTACCCCGGGGAGTGACGCGCGAGCCCGTCCTCCGGTCCGGTGGTCCGGGCCGGAGGACGGGCTGCGGGACGCGGCACCCGTGCGGGGCAGGCTGAAGGGTGCCGCGCCTGGCATGGGTCAGGCCCCGGGCAGGACGCCCGTGCGCGCCACCCGGGAGTACCAGCGGGCGCTGGCCTTGGGCGTACGCCGCCCGGTCGGGTAGTCCACGTAGACGGCGCCGAAGCGCTTGCTGTAGCCGTGGGCCCACTCGAAGTTGTCCAGCAGCGACCACAGGAAGTACCCGCGCACGTCGCAGCCGTCGCGCAGGGCGTCGTGCACGGCGGCCAGGTGGTCGCGCACGTACGCGATCCGGCCCGGGTCGTTGACGTTGCCCTCGGGGTCGGCGTAGTCGTCGAACGCCGCGCCGTTCTCGGTGATGACCAGCGGCAGCTCCGGGAAGTCCGCCGACAGCCGGCGCAGCAGCTCGTACAGACCACTAGGGTCGATGGCCCAGCCCATGGCGGTGGTCTCACCCGGCGACTGGTGGAAGGCGACCTCGCCGGCGGCCGGCCACGGACTGAACTCGCTTCGGCCGTGCCCGTCGGAGGTGTGAGAGCCGCTGCCGTCGGCCTGCGAGACGAGGGTCGGCGAGTAGTAGTTCACGCCGAGGAAGTCCAGCGGCTGGTGCGCCGTCTCCAGATCGCCGTCGCGCACGAAGGACCAGTCGGTCAGGGACGCCGTGTCCTTGAACAGGTCCTCCGGGTAGGCGCCGCGCAGCATCGGACCGGTGAAGACACGGTTGGCGAGGGCGTCGATGCGGCGCGCGGCATCGAGGTCGGCCTCGGCCTGGGTGAGCGGGCGTACGTGGTGGATGTTGAGGGTCACCGAGACCTGGGCGTCGGCGGGCAGGCGGTCGCGCAGTGTCTGTACGGCCATGCCGTGGCCGAGGTTGAGGTGGTGGGCGGCGCGCAGGGCTGCGACCGGGTCGGTGCGGCCGGGGGCGTGCACGCCCGAGCCGTAGCCGAGGAAGGCGCTGCACCAGGGCTCGTTGAGGGTGGTCCAGGTGCGCACGCGGTCGCCGAGGGCGTCGGCGGCCAGGGCGGCATACTCGGCGAACCGCTCGGCCGTGGCGCGCTCGGGCCAGCCGCCGGCGTCCTCCAACTCCTGGGGCAGGTCCCAGTGGTAGAGGGTGGCAACGGGCTGGATGCCCTTGTCGAGAAGGTCGTCGACCAGGCGCCGGTAGAAGTCGAGGCCCTTCTGTACGGCGGGGCCGCGGCCGGTGGGCTGGATGCGGGGCCAGGCGAGCGAGAAACGGTAGGCGCCGACGCCGAGTTCGGCCATCAGCTCGACGTCTTCGCGCCAGCGGTGGTAGTGGTCGGTGGCGATGTCACCGGTGTCGCCGTTGCGGACCCGTCCCGGGGTGCGGGCGTAGGTGTCCCAGATGGACGGGGTGCGGCCGTCTTCGGCGGCGGCCCCCTCGATCTGGTAGGAGGCGGTCGCGGTGCCCCAGAGGAAGCCCTTCGGGAAGGTGCGCGAGGTGTCCGGGGCGGACGCGGGCTGCTGTCGTGCTGCGGTGACCACGGAGGTCCTTTCGGAGGAAGGGAGGTGAATCGGTGGGAGTGGGCAGGAGTCAGCCCTTGACCGCGCCGGCCATGATGCCGCTGACGATCTGACGGCCGAAGACGATGAACATCACCAGCAGCGGGAGCGTGCCGAGGAGCGCGCCCGCCATGATCAGGGACTGGTCGCGGACGTAGCCGGCGCTGAGCTGGGTGAGGGCGACGGGGACGGTCGGGTTGCTCATGTCGAGCACCACGAACGGCCAGAAGAAGTCGTTCCACGCGTGCACGAAAGTGATCATGAAGAGGACCGCCATCGCGGGGCGCGCGATGGGCAGCACGATGCTCCAGAAGATGCGGAGCGAGTGCGCGCCGTCCACCCGTCCCGCCTCGACCAGTTCGTCGGGCAGCGCCTCGCTGAGGTACTGCCGCATGAAGAAGACGCCGACGGCGCTGACCAGGGTCGGGAAGATGACGGCGGGCAGCTGCTGCGACCAGCCCAGCTCGGACATCATCATGAACAGCGGTACGACGCCGAGTTGGGGCGGCACCATCATCGTGCCGATCACCAGCATGAGCAGGACGTTGCGGCCCTTGAAGCGGAGTTTGGCGAAGGCGAAGCCGGCGAGGGTCGCGAACATCACCGTGGACAGGGCGATCACCCCGGCCACGATGGTGCTGTTGATCATGGCCTTGCCCATGGCCGCCTCGTCCCAGGCGCGGGCGAGATTGCTGAACAGGTTCGGGCCGGGCAGGAAGGGCGGCGGCGTCTGGCTGACGCGGGTGTTGTCGGTCGAGGCCGCCACCATCGTCCAGTACAGCGGGAAGATCGATAGAAGCGCGACGATCCCGAGCAGGATGTAGGCGAGCGGGCCCGCGTGGTGCTGGCGACCGGCGCCCGGCCGGAACACCCGGAGGCTGCGGCGGGATTCGGGCTTCGGGGCGGGGGTCCGGGCGGGCGCGTCCGTCCGGACCGGGAGGCTTTCGGTGGTCATGACGACTCCTGGTCAGGACGTGCGGGCACGCGCGCGCTTGATGAGGCGCTGCGCCACGAAGACGACGACGAGCAGCAGGAACATCGCCCAGGCGACGGTCGCCGAGCGGCCCATCTGGTAGTTCTTCCAGCCCTCCTCGTACAGCAGCAGGCCCAGGGTCTGGTACTGGTTGTCGGCGCCGCCGGAGATGCCGTTGGGGCCCTGGCCGAAGATCAGCGGTTCGCCGAAGAGCTGGGTCGCGCCGATGGTGGAGAGCACGATGGTGAAGACGATGGTGGAGCGGATGCCGGGCACGGTGACGTGCGTGAACTGCTTCCAGCGGGAGGCACCGTCGAGGGCGGCGGCCTCGTACCGGTCGGCGGGGATGGCCTGCATGGCGGCGAGGTAGAGCAGCGCGTTGTAGCCGGTCCACCGCCAGATGACGATGGTCGAGATCGCGATCTGGGCGGGCCACTTGTCGGCCTCCCAGTCCACCGGGTCCAGGCCGACCACGCCGAACGCCCAGTTGATCATGCCGAAGTCGCGTTCGAAGAGCATGGTGAACACGAGCGCCGCGGCGCCGACCGACGTGGCGTACGGCACGAGCGAGGCGACCCGGAAGAACAGCGAGCCGCGCATCCGGTAGTTGAGCAGATGCGCAAGGCCGAGCGCCATGAGCAGCTGCGGCACCGTGGAGATGATGCCGATGGTGACGGTGTTGGCCAGCGCGTTCCAGAAGCGCTCGTCGTTCCACAGCTCGACGTAGTTGTCGAACGCCACCCACTCCATGACGTCCAGGGTGGCGAGCTCCACTCGGTGCAGGGAGATCCAGGAGGTGTAGACGAGGGGGTAGAAGCTGAACGCGGCGAACACGACGAAGAACGGGGCGACGAAGGCGTAGGGCGCGCCCTTGACGTCGAGACGGTGCAGCAGCGAGCCGCGGCGCCGGCCTGCGCCTTCGCCGCCGGACTGCGGGGATGAACCCCGACGGCCCGCGCCGGCCTGGGCCTTGGTGGTGGAGGTGGCCACCGGACTTCCTTCCTTCAGAGCGATTGAGTGGGCCGGGGCCCGGGCCCGCCCGCCGTCGAGGACGGGCGGGCCCGGGCGGCCGGAGCGGTCGACGGTCAGCCGACCGCCTTCTCGATGCGCTCCGCGGTGGTCTCCCACGCCTCGTCACGCGCGGTGCCCTGCTGCTCGATCAGGGTCAGACCCTGGGAGAAGGTGTCCTTGATCGTGCCGTCCTTGCGGCCGAGGACCTGCTTGTCCGGGATCTCCTGGGCGGCCGCGCCGAAGATCTCGCCGATCGGGGCGTTGTTGAAGTACTCCGAGGTGAGGCCCTTGACGTCCGAGCTCTCCAGCGCCTTCTGCGAGGACGGGAAGCTGCCCTGCTTCTCGAAGATGTGGGCCTGCTGCTCCGGTGCGGTCAGCCAGGCGGCGAGCTTCTTCGCCTCCTCCTTGACCGGGCTCTGCTCGACCACGCCGAGGAAGGAACCGCCCCAGTTGGCACCCTTGGGGGCCTTGGCGACGTCCCACTTGCCCTTGTTCGCCTCGCCGGCCTTCTCGCCGATGTGGCCGAGCATCCATGCGGGGCAGACGGCCGTGGCGAACGTGCCGTTGGCGAGGCCGGGGTCCCAACCGGGCTGGAACTGGCGGAGCTTGGCGGTCAGCCCGTCCTCGGCGGCGTCCGCGGCGAGGTTCCAGGCGTCCTTGACGGCCGGGTTCTTGTCGTAGATCAGCTCGCCCTTGGCGTCGTAGTACTGCTCGGGGTAGCCGTAGACCATGGCGTTGAACAGGCCGCTGGCGGCGTCCATGAACGCCACTTCACCGCCCTTGAAGTCCTTCTTGAAGGTGCGGCCGACCTCGACGTACTTCTTCCAGTCGCCCTCCCACAGCTTGGCGACTTCGTTGCGGTCGCTGGGCAGACCGGCCTGCTCGAAGTAGTCCTTGCGGTAGCAGACCGCCATCGGTCCGATGTCGGTGCCGAGGCCCAGGACCTTGCCGTCCTCGGTGGTGATCTGGGACTGCTTCCAGGGCAGGAAGTGGTCGGTGCCCGCCACGTCGGAGAAGTCGGCGAACTTGTCGGCCTGGGTGTCGACGATCTCCTTGGCCCGGGCGATTTCGATGCCCTGGATGTCCTTCAGGCCCTTGCCGGCCGCGAGCCGGGTCTGCAGGGCGGTGTAGTACGTCTGCTCGTCACCGGCTATCTCGGCCTTGATCTCGACGCCCGGGTTCTCCTTCTCGTACTGCTCCAGGAGTCCCGTCTCCTTGAAGCCCATCACCCCGTACAGGCCCACGGTGATGACGACCTTGCCGTCCTTCTTGCCGCCGCCGGTCGCGGAGTCGTCGCTGCCGCCGCAGCCGACGAGGAGCGCGAGCGCACTGGTGGCCGCGACGGCCGCGAGCGCCCTGGTCCGTGATGACCTTCGAACAGTTGCCATGTTTCTTCCTCCAAGCGACGGCGCTGACGCACCGGAGCAGCGGGACCGCGATCTACGGGGTGGGGTATTTCGTCCGGTGGGCACGTTCCCACCAGAGGGTGGGAACGTGCCCACCGGTGGATGGAAGACTCGTGGCAGGGATCGGCTATGTCAATAACTTGAAAACAATTCGTGACCGAAGCTCGGGTTCAGCGTTCGGTTCGTGACTTTGGCGGGGGTGCTGCCCGCCGCCCCGCGTCTGCCACAATTGCCGCCGGTCACGTCCGCGGCCGGTACCGCCGCGGCTGCTTCCAGGAGGAGCACATGACAGGGAACCGCCGTCCCACGATCAAGACTGTCGCCGCCCGTGCCGGGGTGGGCCGGACCACGGTGTCCCGCGTCATCAACGGCTCGGAACTCGTCAGCGCCGATGCACGGGCCCGGGTCCTTGCCGCCATCAAGGAACTGGACTACGTCCCCAACTCGGTCGCCCGCGGACTCGTCACCAACCGCACCAACTCGGTGGCCCTGGTGATCCCCGAGTCGGAGAGCCGGCTCGGCTCGGAGCCCTACTTCGCCGCCCTGATCCGCGGCGTGAGCGGCGCGCTTTCCAAGACCCGCACGCAGCTCCAGCTGATGCTCGTCCGTGACCAGTCCGAGCGGGACCAGCTGGCCGAGTCCGTGGCCACCAGCCGGGTCGACGGCGTCCTGCTGGTCTCCGTCCACGCCCACGACCAACTGCCCGGCATGCTGGAGGAGATGGGTCTGCCGACGGTGCTGGCCGGCCGCCGCGACGAGAACGAGCCGCTGAGCTACGTCACCGCCGACAACACCGGTGGCGCGACCGCCGCCGTACGGCACCTGCTGGACAGCGGCCGGCGGCGCATCGCCACGATCACCGGCGCGCTCGACATGGACGTCGGCCGCAGCCGCCTCGAAGGCTGGCGCGCCGCACATGCGGAGGCGGGAGTTGCGGCCGATGAACGCCTGATCGAGGTGGGCGACTTCACCGAGGAGAGCGGCCGCCGCGCGATGCGTTCGCTTCTTGAACGTGCACCGGACCTGGACGCCGTCTTCGCCGCCTCCGACCTCATGGCCGTCAGCGCCCTGAGCGAACTGCGCCGCCAGGGACGGCAGGTGCCGGGGGACGTGGCCGTCGTCGGCTTCGAGGACTCCGTCCTCGCCCGCCACACCAACCCGCCGCTGACCACCATCCGGCAGCCGGTCGAGGAATTGGGCCGGATGATGGCGGCCATTCTGCTCGACGAGATCAGCGAGGTCGCCTCCGCTGAGCGGCAGTTGACGCTGCCGACGGAGTTGGTGGTGCGGGAGTCGTCCTGAAGAGCGGCTTCGGGACGATCGGAGGGAGCAGATACCGGTGTCGCGTCCCGTACCGGGGCAGCGGACACAGTGACCGCCGCCCTGGCGGCACGCACCGGGCCGTTGCCGGCTGGTCCCCCGAGGACAGACGGCAGAGGTTCGACTCCTGTGTCCGGTGGGCTGCGGCGCAGGGACGACCGAAGAACCAGGCTCTCATCGAGCGTGAGCGCGGCCCCCGACCGGGCCGAACGGCACGTCCTCGAGGACGACGCGGTTTCCACCACCGCCATGGCCGGCGCACGCCACCGGCCCGCACCGCCCGAGCCTGCGTGGCAGGAGCAATCATTCACACAGAGATCCGCAGACTCGACGTCACCACACCCGCCGACGCCCGCCTGGCGAGCACCAGCCAGTTCCTCCGCCACGTCATCGACGGCATCGTGCGCCCAGCCGAGCACTGGCACAGGACCCACTCCCCCAGCAGCCGCCAATAAGCGCCAGGACGAGCGCCGCTCGCGTGCTCCGGGTGCGACGCGAGGCCCGACAGCCCGTCCGGTAGGGTCCCGCCTGCGTCCGAGCCCGTCGGATCCGGACGTTCGACAGCATCATCTACCGGGATCATTCATGGACTTCGTCTTCCACGTACTCTTTCCGCTGCTCATCGCACTGATGCTGTGGGGCGGTCACTCGATCGTCCGCAGGACCAGGCAGCGGCGCAGAGCGTGGGAGAGCGGACTGACCGCGCAGGCGCGCGTCGTGCGCGCCTACGTCCGTGTGCAGACGGTCAACAGCGTGCCCCGCCGCATCCAGTACCACGAATACGACTTCACCGCCGACGGCCGTGCAGTGCGCTTCACCGAGGCCGGCGGGCCGCCGAGCAGAAGTGTCGGAGACGAGACCCTCGTCTACTACACCAGCGAGGATCCTGAGAGCGCCACCGCCTCGGAGCCGGTCCCCGGGCGCGACCTGGCCGGTGCAGTCATCGGGCTCGCCGCCCTCACCGCCGGCGTGGTCATCGCCGTCAACGTCATGATCACCTACGGCTGACAGAGCCCGCACCACGACTCATGCCTGGCGCTCCTGCTGTTCCAGCAGCGCCACAGACAATCCGGTCAGCCGCTCCGTCCGTGCAACCCGGTGCTGTGCACGCAGCGCCCTCACCTGATCTGCCTCCAGCTCCTGCCGAGCGTCGGAAGGCTGCCCGTGCACCACCACCCAGATCCGCTCCGCCCCACCGCCGGAAGCCTCGGGCAGGTGCAGATGGCGCGGCAGGTAGAAGGGGATGCCCAGGTCGTACCGGTGCCAGGCGTCGGCACCCCGTTCGTAGACGACCGCATCGCCGGGCTGACAGCCCAGGCGGGTAGCGTGAACAGGCGATAGCGAAAGAAGAAGTACGAGGTGCCGCTGAGGGAGAGCGCCCAGACGAGGATCGGGCACCACGCCGCGATGGCGAGATCGCCCGCGTCCGGGCCGAGGTCTACCGCCGACGGGCCGAAGCCGCGACCTCCACCATGGCGCGCGGGGTCTTCAGCTGGGCCTCCGCAGAGTCCGCCGCGGTCGCCAACGGCACGGAGACAGCCGCCGAACTGGAGCACACCCCGACCGGGGTGGCCCGGCGCGCGACGGGGACCGTGGTGGGTGTGCTCGCGCCGGTCGACCGGGACGGCGCCTCGTAGCGCGTACGGGCGGCCGGCAAGCCGATGGCCCGCTGTCCCGCCGTCCCGAGGCGCAGATGGCGGGCCGTGGGCGCGGGGGGATCAGATGTGGGCCGCCCGAGGACTCCCACAGCACGGAGAGCGCGGCAGTCGGTGTCCCCAGAGGCGGCGCTCATGAGTCCGACGTAGGTGACCGGCCCGCACGCGTACCGTGCGGCGACGGCGGCTCGGCCTCCGCCCTGTGCCACCTGCTCAACTGGTCGCGGATCCTCGCGGCAGCGTCACGTCCGCCCCGTACCTGGATCTCGCGGACCAGATTCTCGAAGTACGGCAGAAACGCCGACGGAGCCCCGGCCGGCAGCGAACCTGCCCTGAGCTCCCTCTCGGCGATGATGCAGTCCTGCATCTTGTCCCAGATCTGGACCAGTTGAGTCCCCATGGTCCCGACGACCACCTCCACGCGCACCATGCCGTGGGCGGTCAGCACGCCTAGATACTCGAAGAAGTAGCAGGTCTGGTAGGCGCTTTGCTGAACCTCCGTCGGCAAGGCGCCGAATCCTTCCGCACGGAGTAGATCCTCGTCGGGCACAGCAAGGAGCCTGCGTACGTGGTCACGGAACTCCTGGGACCGGAACTCGCGGAATGTCTCGGCCACCACGGGGAGCGCGAGCGCATCCTCGGCGAGCCGGGTGGTGCGTCGTCCCTGCCAGATCGTCGCCACCACGGCGACCAACGCGATGAACACCGAGACGAACGCGGTGATCGTGTCCCCCATCGGCAGCCCCCGACCAGACGCAGGTTCCCTCAGGGTGCTCTCAACTGCCGGGACTGTCGAGGCTGTTGCCGGCACGCGTCTCCCGGTACGCGTGTCCCTGTACTCGTCTCCCTGCACTCGTCCTTGCAGGCGGTTGCCACGGCGACTTGTCCGCGGGTCGTGGGCGCGGTGTCTCCGGCGGCCGGCCGCGGAACGGACACGGCTGCCGCGCAGGGGGGCAGAGTCGGGGAATGTGGGTAATCGAGACCCGTCCGCGAGCGCGAAGTCGGGAGGGGCCAGGGGTGTTGACGACTCATCGCTACCGACTGCAGGAGCGGCTCGGCCGAGGCGGGATGGGCGAGGTCTGGCGGGGCTGGGACCAGGTACTCGACAGGCCGGTGGCAGTGAAGCTGCTTCCCCGTCCGGACCACCGAGCATCCCTGGAAGGACTGCGCAGAGAAGCCCGCGCCGCGGCCCGGCTCAACCACCCCCGTGTGGTGGCGGTGTACGACTTGGAGGACCGCGGCGAACAGCCCTGCATGGTGATGGAGTACGTCCAGGGGCAGAGCCTGGCAGAACTCCTGGAGTCGCGCGGAGCGCTGTCGCCGGACCATGCCGTACGCCTGGTCGCCCAGGCGGCCGCCGGATTGGCCGCCGCCCATCGCAAGGCTGTGGTGCACCGCGACGTGAAGCCGGCGAACCTCCTGGTCAGCGGTGACGGAACCGTGAAGGTGTGCGACTTCGGGATCGCCCGGTACGCCGACGCCGCCGTCGCCACCGCACGCACGGGCCAACTGGTCGGCACCACCGGCTATCTCGCGCCCGAACGCGCCCGCGGAGAACCTGCCACACCTGCGAGCGACGTCTACAGCCTCGGCTGCGTCCTGTACGAACTCCTCACGGGGCAACCGCCGTTCGCGGCCGTCGACGGCACACCGTGCGCGCTGCAGAGGCGAAGGGAGACAGTTCATGGTGGAGTCGGCCCTTGGCCCCTCGGACACCGCGGGTGAAGTGACGGGAGTGTTCGTCCACCGGCTTGCCGAGGACATCTGGTGGTGGTCGGACGAGATGTTCCTGCTGCACGGTTACGAACCCGACGCCGTCACACCGAGCAGCCGGCTCCTGCGCAAGCACCAGCACCCGGACGACACCGACCGCATCGACGGCGTCCTCGCCGCCGCCCGCGAGACGGGGGCGCCCTTCGCCTGCTACCACCGCATCCTCGATGCCGCGGACCGCGAGCTCAAGGTCGTGATCGTCGGCGACGGACGGCTCGACGACGAGGGCGTCGTCGCAACCTTGCGCGGCTTCTTCATCGACGTCACGACTCCGGTCACCGAAGATGCGACCGCGACCGCCGCCCGGGACATCGAGCGCGCCCGGGCCGGCCAGGCACCCATCGACCAGGCGCGTGGCATCCTCATGGCGTTGTACGGCATCGACGCCGACCTCGCCTTCCGGGTGCTGCGGCGTCATTCCCAGCACACCAACACCAAGCTGCGCACCCTGGCCGAATCCATCGTGAAGGCAGCCCCCACCTCACCGGGCGAACCGCAGGCCGGCCTCCATCAGCGCATCGCCCGCGTTCTGTACGAGGCCGGGCAGGACACCTGAGCCACCGGCTTCGCCCCTGCTCGGCGTCGTGGTTCTGCTTCAGCGCCATCGTGAAGGGAAAACACGTTGGCCGGTCTGACACGAAGCTGCGAGCATGCCCCTGTTTCCCGAGCGGAGGGCGTTTGTTCGTTTTCGTGTGTGTGCGGTGTGACGCCGAGCTGACCCCGCCGTTGTCCCAGGTGGCCCTGCCGGTCCACGCTCGTCAGAAGTACGGCAACGGGCTTCAGCTTCCGGTCCTCATGGAATCGGGGACCTTCGCCGTGGAGTGGGGGCCGCCGTGGCGAAGGGGGCTGTCCGCCGAAGCGCCCGGCGCGGTCGTCATCGCACCAGGAGATGTTCGCGGCACTGTGCTGATCCCGGAGCGGCGCGGCGGTGCTTGTTGCGGTTTCGACGGGAGTGCCGGTCCCAACCTGGCCTGCGCGGCCTGCGGTTCGGCCGTGGCGAGCAGGATCGACGACTGCTCGCTCTGGCAGGCCGTCTGGCTTGCCCAGGACGCCGTGCGCCGCCTCTCCCTCGAAGGCGCCGACGCCCGGTTGTCGTCCTGGGCGGACCTGCTGGCGGAGGGAGCGGGCGTACCGCCGTCCGAGCCGATCGCCTCATGGGGAGAGCCGTTTCGGGCGAGCGACAGGTGGCACTGGAGCCCTCAGTGGGTGGCCGCAGCCGGGCAGGCGCTCGCCCACCTCGTGGTGGCCTCGGGCGGCCATGCGGTAACCGTTCCGGAAGGCCTGGCCGCAACGATGTTCCAGCGCGCCCTCGACACCTTGCTGCCGGCCGATCGGCCGACGCGGCGCGCCGTCCTGGCCGGACCGCAGTAACCGGCCCCCGACGCTGACGCGGACATCCTCCTCGTACCGACCCACCCGCAGACCGGAAGGGCATGGACCCCAGCCGCTCCGGCACACTTGGTCCCGTTGCCGTTCAGGGTGTGGCTCGGGCTGGTCTTCCCCGAGCCACACCTGCCCGTCCCCGCATCGGGACCACTGGCCGGCAGCCTCCTGCGCGACGACCCGCCCACGCCGGCTGTCCACGACGTGTTCCGGATCGACTGGCAGGTCTTCCGACACACCCTGGCCCGGCTGCCGGCCGCCCGCGCCCCGTGGCTACGCGAGATCACCGAGAATCTCACGCAGCACATGCGCACCGGTCTCCTCTAGCCGATGTCCATCGCGCAAAGCCATGTCACCGTAGCGGCCTCACCGCCTACCGGGCGGTCAGCGTCACGGGGAGCTCGAAGAGGTCGTTCTGGGTGACGACCGGCTTGTGGCGCAGCTCGGTGACGGGCACCGCCAAGTCGAGGGCGGGGAACCGCTCGTACAGCGCGGGGAGTGCCACCTGGGCCTCCAGGCGGGACAAAGCAGCGCCGGGGCATACGTGCGGTCCGTGGCCGAACGAGATGTGGCGGGTGACCGGGGTGCGGGTGATGTCGAACTCGCCGGCGGTCGGCCCGTGCGCCTGCTCGTCGCGGCCGATGGCACCGTACGAGATGATCAGCGCGTCACCGGCGGGCAGGGTCCGGTCGCCCACCGGGATGTCCTCGGTGGCGAAGCGGATGAGGACGTGCGAGGTGGGCGTCGAGTGGCGCAGGGTCTCCTCGATCACCGCGGACCACTCGGCCTTGCCCTCGAGCACCAGGGCGCGCTGTTCGGGGTGGGCGGACAGGTTGACGACCGCGTTGACGATCAGGGAAATGGTCGTCTCGTGTCCCGCGGCCACCATGAGCTGGAGCGTGGAGACGATCTCCTCGTCGGTGAGCCGGTCGCCGCCGTCGGACGCGGCGATCAGCGCGCTCGTGAGGTCGTCACCGGGCTGCTCGCGCTTGCCGGCGACCGTCTCGCCCATGATCCCGGCGAGTTCGGTGAGGGTGGCGACGACCTCGTGCGGAGGCGTCTGCGTGGAGAAGAACTTTTCGAACAGGACCTTCAGGCGGGGCAGCCGTGCCTCCTCGATGCCCATCAGGTCGGCGATGACGTACATCGGCAGCGGATAGGCGAACTCGGCCTTGAGGTCGACCACTTCACCGGTCTGCGGCAGGCCGTCCAGGAGGTTCCGCGTGAGGTCGGTGATGCGCTCGCGCATCTGTTCCACCCGGCGCGGGGTCAGCGCCTGGGCGACCAGGGTGCGCAGGCGGCGGTGGTCGGCGCCGTCCACGGTGAGCATCGACCGGCCCGGGTTGGCCAGGCCGATGAGCGGCCAGTCGGCGGGTATCTCACCACGCTGCCAGGCTCCCCAGACGTTGATGTCCTTCACCAGGCGGGGATCGGTAAGGAGTCGCTTGGCCTCGGCGTGGTGGGTGACGGCCCATACGGGGACGCCGCCCGGCAGCTCCACCGCGGCGAGCGGGCCCGCCGCACGCAGCCGTGCACTCTCGCCGTCGAGGTCGGTGACGAAAGGGTCGAGGGCGATCCGGGTCTGTTCAGTGCTGGTGGTCATGGGAGGTGCCTCCAAGGGCGGGGGTCGGAGCGAAGCGCACGGGCAGGGCCGTGAGTCCGCGCAGCCAGGGCGAGAGACGACGGGTCAGGGAGTCGGCGGGCACCGCCAGGTCGATGTCGGGCAGCCGGTCGAGCACGACCTCGATGGCGGTACGGGCGATGGTCTCGGCGATCTCCTGGGCGGGGAACGGGCACCGGTGCTCGCCGTGGCCGAACGAGAAATGGGCGTGGTTGCCCCCGGTCAGCGCGGCACCGTCGGTGCGTATCTGCGGGTCGTCGTTCGCGCCCTGCAGCCCGAGCAGAAGCAGGTCGCCGGCGCGGATCGACCGTCCGCCGAGCCGGGTGTCGCGGAAGGCCCAGCGGCCGGCCACGTTCTGGGTGGGCGTGTCCTCCCACAGGACTTCGCTCATCGCCTCGGCCACGCTGTTGCGGCCGCCGAACAGCGACGCGGCGAACCGGACGTCGGTGAGCATCAGCCGCAGGGAGTTGCCGATCCAGTCGGCGGTCGGCTGGTGGCCGGCCGCCATCATGACCATCAGGTCCTGGGCGATCTCCTCGTCGGTGAAACCGCTGCCGTCGGCGAGCATCCGGGACACGACGTCCTGGCGGGGGTCGGTCCGGCGGGCGGCGACCAGGGCGGCCATGGACGTGGCCAGATGCCGCTGACCTTCGAGCGCCCGCTCCTGCCCGTCGATCATGTCGTTCAGCGCGGTGACGAGCGGGGGCCCTTCCTCCTCGGAGAAGCCGTAGAGGCGGGCGAGCACGCGTACGGGCAGCAGGCGGGCGTAGTCCGCGACCAGGTCCGCCTCGCCCCGGGCGCACACCGCGTCGATCAGCTCGTCCGCGAACCGTTCGCTGTGCCCGCGCAGGACGAACGGGTCGACGGCCTCGAGGGCGTCGCTGACCATCGCCGCGCGTTGTCGGTGCCGTTCGCCGACCGTGTAGAGGATGGACGGCTGTTTGCGGCCGATCATCGGCAGCAGCGGCCAGTCGTCGGGCACGTTCTCCCACTGGTTCCACAGCTCGGAGTCCCGGCTGAAGAGCACCGGGTCGCCGGTGACCTGGTGCAGCTCCCGGTAGCCGATCACCAGCCAGGCGGGGATGTCGCCGTCGAGGAGCACGGGCACGACGGGGCCGTGCTCGCGGCGCATGTCCCGGTACAGCCCGGCCGGATCGGTCTGGAACCGGGGCCCTCCCAGGGGCACTGGGGTGGTGTTCACGGCAGCAGCTCCTGGAGGGGCTCGGGGTGCGGGGCGGCGGCCAGGCCGCTGATGTGCTCGACGAGGGAGATCAGCACCTGCTTGCTGGACTCGCGGGACCGGGCGTCGCAGTGCAGCAGGGGCACATGCGGTTCCAGGTCGAGGGCCGCGCGGACCTCGGCCGGTGGATGCGCGGTGCCGCCGAAGTCGTTGCACGCCACGACGAACGGTGTGCCGTGGTGTTCCAGACGGTCGATGGCGTACCAGGAATCGTCGATGCGGCGGGTGTCCACGAGAACGATCGCGCCCAGCGTGCCCGAGAAGAGCCGGTCCCACAGGAACCAGAAGCGCTCCTGGCCGGGCGCGCCGAACAGGTACAGCACATTGCGCGCGTCCAGGGTGATGCGGCCGAAGTCGAAGGCGACGGTGGTGGCGGTCTTGCCGCGTACCGCACGGATGTCGTCGACGGCCGCCCCGGCCTGGGTCATCGTCTCCTCGGTGTTGAGTGGGCGGATCTCGCTCACCGAACGGACCATGGTCGTCTTGCCGACACCGAAGCCGCCGACGATCACGATCTTCAGGCCGTTGTCGGCCGAGGCGCTCAGGGGCGTGCGGGCGTCAGAGGTTACGGAGTCCAACGAGCACCTGTTCCAGGAGGTCGGGGTCGGGTCGGCCGGAGGGCGCGGCGGTACGGGGATGGCGCGCGCTGACCCGGCCCTGGTCGTGGAGGTCGGTGAGCAGGATCTTGGTGATGCTCACCGGAAGGCGCAGTTCGGCAGCGATCTCGACCACGGCCGTGGGGTGCTCGGTGATCCGCAGGATCCTCGCGTGCTCCGACTGCATGCCCGGTGCCGGGGCGGACTCGGCCATGACCAGCGTCACCAGGTCGAACGGGGAGTCCGGTGCGGTCCGGCTCCTGCCGCCCGTGACGGTGTAGAGCCGGTCGGGCGCGTCGTCCCGGCCGGGGCGGCTCATGAGGTACGCGGCTCGGCGCGCAGATGGTCGCCGAGCTGCTCGACCAGCTCGTTCATCTGGTGGCCGACGAGCCCGGGGTCGGCGTCCTCGGTGGCGATGACCGCGAGATGCGCTCCCTCGCCGGCCTCCACGATGAACAGCACTCCCCCGTAGAACTCGGTCATGGCGGAACGGACTCCGCCGCTGCCGTCGCCGAACTCGATGGAGGCGCCCTGGGACAGCGACTGGATGCCGGCGGCGATGGCGGCGAGCTGGTCGGCCTGGTCCGTGGAGAGCTCCGCGGTGCGGCAGAGCTTCAGTCCGTCGCGGGAGAGCACGAGCGCGTGGCGTGCGCCGGGGGTGCGCTCCAGGAGGCCCTGGATGAGCCAGGACAGCTTCTCGTCGGTGGTGGTGCCGGTCATGGGGGTGGTCTCGCCTTCCGGAATCAAGGAGTGCTCGGGCTCACCGGTGTCGTCCCGGTCGCTCGGTGGACGGGCCGGCGCGTGCGCTGTGGGGTGGCAGCCTGATTCAGTCGGCCGCTGCGGACTGCCTCGGGGTGTCCGCGCCGGACTGCCGAGGGAGGTCCGAGCCCGTCGACCGAGGGATGTCCGAGCCCGTCGACCGAGGGATGTCCGCGCCGGTCGGCCCTGTGTCGGGCCCGGGGGTCACCGGCTCCCCGCGCACCGCTTGGCGGAAGCTCGTGAAGCGGGCGGCCCTGCTCTGGATGTCGGAGGGCGCGGTCCCCTCGCGTCCGGGCCGCGCGGGCCGGGACGCTTGGGCGTGCTGCGCCTGGGACCGCTCGGCCGCGGCGAGGGTCTGGCCGCGTCGGCGTCGGGGCAGACCGGTCGGGACACTGTGCGCACCGGTGTCGTCTGCTGCTGCCGGGGCGGTCGCAGGGACGACTGGCTCGGCGTCGGCGGCATCTTCCTCATGGGTGCCGATTACGTCAGTGGGCTGGGGTGGCGCACCGTCCGCGGAGTCCTGGAACTCGGCCGGCACCGCGTCGGACGCGGCATCCGGTGCCGTGGACGTGCCGGGCGCGGCACCCGCGGGCACGGGCCGGTCCGGCTCGGCCGCGGCCAGCAGGTCCTGCGGCAGCAGCACCAGAACACCCGTGCCGCCCCGGGCCGAGGGCCGGAAGGACACCTTCAGGCCGTGCTTGCGGGCGAGTCGGCCGACCACGGCCAGGCCCAGGCGGGTACCGGTGAGGCCGCCGAGGCCGGTGATGTCTCCGGATACGGCCCGTTCGGCCCGCCGCAGCTGGACATCGCTCATCACGAGTCCGCTGTCCTCCACGGAGATGAGCACGCCCGCCGGCACTTCCTCCACGTAGACGTGGACCTCGGACGTCGGCGGCGAGAACATCGTGGCGTTGTCCATGAGCTCGGCAAGGACGTGCATCACGCCCTCGGCGGCGTGTCCGGCCACCGCCGTGTCGCTGGTGGAATGGACGCGCACCCGCCGGTAGCCGCCGATCCGGCCCATGGCTCCGCGCAGGATCGACTCCATACGGATGGGACGGGCCCAGCGCCGGCCCGACCGGGCCCCTGAGAGCACGGCGACGGAGTCGGCCACGCGGCCGACCTGGGCGGTGCGGTGATCGAGATGGAGCAGATCGGCCAGGACTTCCTCGTCGGTGTGCCGCTCCTCCATGTCGCGCAGGTCGGCGAGGATGCCGTTGGCGAGGGCTTGCAGGCGCGCGGCGGCGTTGGCCGTGGCCGACACCGCAGAGGCCCGCTCCGACTCCGCCCGGCGGGCCCGCTCGGACAACCCGGCGGCCTCCCGGCGCAGGCTCTCCAACTCCTCGCCCAGCGCACGCTTTTCGCGCTCCGCCTCGTCCGCGCGACGCTCCATCTCGCGGCTGAACTCCGCCTGCATCCGGCTCTTGTCCTGCAGCAGCCGCCCCATGTCGCTGCTGAGGTCGTCCAGGCGCAGACGCAGCACACGGGCGGTGATGCGGTACCGGGCGGCGACCGCTGTGGCGGCGCCCATGAGCACGGCGAAGGCCCCCGCGCCGTAGGCGTACTCCGCACGGACCTCCGGCGGCACGAGCGTCATCGCCGTGCCGGCCACCAGAGCCAGGGCCGGCCCGGTCGTGGCCAGGGCGGTCGGCAACACCGCGCGGAGTCCGGGGCGGTCACTCGGCGGGCTGGGCGCGGTCATGAAGAGGAATCCTCGATCGTGGCCCAGCAAGAAACGGCGGCACAAAGCCGCCGCTCACCAACTGGCCGCCACTATAAGTGAGTTGTCGGCAGAGAGCGTATGGATTCTGTGCGGCTGCGATCACTTGTGTCAATCACTGTTCGTAAACGGAAGGCGGATCCCCAGGAGTGGGCGTTCCCACCCGGACCGGAGGCCCCCGCGAGGGTCACCGCGCCCGCTGCGGACCACCGAGCGCCCCCGCCCGAGGCCATCGATACCGCCTACCCGGTCCACCGGCTGCAGGTTCGATCCACGCTGATCGAGGTTTCGCGCCGGCCGCCGTGGTCGAAGGCCTCTCGCAGCGGTCGGACCGGGCCTCTGGAGCCCCCCAAGGTGGAGTGGACAGAGCGCCAAACGATGACCGTGGGAAATCACAAGCGCTTTCCGAGGGGTTTTCCGTAACACCGGATGAACGAAGCGGAGAGGGCTGTTACGCGATAGCGCAAATGTCACGACGCGTCAACGGGCACTGGAAATGGCTTGTTGAGCCGAGCCACTGACTGCCACACTGCTGCTCATCGCGTTCGGGCCGAAATCATTGCCTTCGACCAGGGTCTGGCGATACGGGGGCATCGCATGAGAGATCGCCAGATCGGTGAGATCGTCATCAGCCGCAGAGTGGTCCAGATCGGGCACGAGGTATATCCACTTTCGAACATTTCCAGGGTGCGTTCACTGCAACTTGTGTGGCGCGGAAAGTATGCGACCTGGTACCCGCTGCGCCCGCTGGCGATCACCCTTTTCGTCATCGTCTCGTTCGCCGCGGCGGCGCAGCTCGCGCCACCGGCGCTGCCGCCCGATGTGCGCCCGGACGTCGAGAGCGCCGCACGGCTGCTGATGCCTTTGGTGACGGGCGTCGGAGGGGTGGTCGCCGCCGGGTTCCTCGGGCTGTTGATCCACCGTGTCTTCTTCAGGAGAACGCGTTACGCCCTCGTTCTGGAGACCGCCGGGACGCAGTACACGGCACTCTCCGGGACGGATGGGACGGAAATACACCGGATCAAGCACGTCATTGTCGACGCGATCGAGAATCCCCCCACTCATCCGAGGTCCGTACAGGTGTACGGAGACGTGGTGATGGGAGACAAGGCGGGCCGCGATCAGTTCAAGATGAGCGGCAGCGGCAGCCGATAGCGCACTCGTAGATCGTCCGGTTTCAGAAAGGTCAGAAAATGACTCACCCCGGCTACGAAAACCACGTGCAAGGCGATGTGGTGCACGGTGACAAAGTCGGCCGCGACCAATACAGGCCCGGTGACCACGCCCGTATCACCGTGACTAACCAGGAGGCCGTTTCGGGCGCCGAGATCAACGCCGCGATCGCCGAACTCCGGGCGTTTCTGTCCGAGCTGGCGGACCGGGGTGCGATCACCGCCGACGGATCCGTGACGGATCCCGGCGCGGTCGTCACGGCCGTACAGGCCGAGCCTGGACGTCTGCGGGCTCTCACCCGGGCGGTCGCCGGCGGGGCCCGTGAAGCGGTCCTGTCCGCGGTGCAGGGCGGGGTGGCCGCGATGGTCACCGCTCTGGTTCGAACCATGTGACAAGCATCAGGGGGGCGGAAGACCATGGGGGCTGCGTTCATGGGGAAGCGCGCGCGAGGGGCGCGCGCAGCACGTGCGAGCGGGTGGCGGGGTGTCAGGGTCAAGGCAGCGGGTGCGTTCCTGGCGTTCACCGTCCTCCTCGGTTCGCTGACCGGAATGGCGTGCGCGGCCCGCGCCGTGGGGAGCGCGGTCGCCGCCGAGGCCGTCGGCTACCTCGCCGAGAACGCCTTCTTCAGCGGCGGTCTCGGCGACGGAGTCGACTTCGGGCGCAACCTCAATGACAAGGGAGGCTCGCGCAAGGGAAGCGAGGCGGGACTGTACGGCGGCAGCAGGAAGGTCGACATCTGCGACCCGGCCCTGCTGATCGACTTCCTGCTCACGCCGGCCAACGCGAAGAAGAAGGCCGCCTGGGCCAAGGCCCTCGGCATCGGCGCCAAGCCCAAGACCGTCAAGGCCTTCGTCAGGTCCCTCGTCGAGGTCGTCCTCGCCAACGACACCCTCGTCGCCAACCACAACTACAAGAAGGGCAAGCACCACCGCTACGACGCCGTGCTCGAGGCCGGCACCGCAGTGCTCGTCGACGGATTCGGCGTACCGCGCGTGAAGTGCAACTGCGGCAACCCGCTGGCCGTCAGCGAGCGGGACCCCGGTGACGTCGACCCGAAGTTCAAGGGCAAGGACAAAGGAATCAAGGCCTGGAAGGTCAAGAAGGACCAGGTCGTCAAGGTCGAGAAGGCCGAGAACCGGCAGAAGTCCCTCACGGTGGCGAACGTACGGAACCCCTCGCAGGAGCTTGAGATCGCGGTGCCCGCCGGTCCTGGCGGGGAGGGCGGGCCCGAGGGCTCATCGCCATCGCCCGCGCAGGCAGTGATCCCGCAGACCAGGGGGGCGTCGGCCGAAGAGGCGACGCGGCTCCTGGAGGAGACGGGCTTCGTGGTCGAGACACGCATCGTGGAGGACCCGGACGTGTCTCCCGGCACCGTGTCCGGCACCGAACCCGAAGGTGGAACAGCCGCGCCGCGCACCTCCACGGTGACCCTGCTGATCGCGTCCGACGCGATCGAACCGCAGACCGTGACCGTGCCCACCGTCCTGAATCTGCCCCAGGCGGAGGCGAAACAGCGGATC
This sequence comes from Streptomyces indicus, assembly GCF_900100315.1. Lineage (GTDB taxonomy): Bacteria > Actinomycetota > Actinomycetes > Streptomycetales > Streptomycetaceae > Streptomyces > Streptomyces indicus. Next base: position 94,396 of record NZ_FNFF01000016.1, on the reverse strand, counting down.
GCGGACGTCGGATTGCTCACCAACGTCGTCACCGCACCCTCGACGGCAGAGCAGGCCGGTCTCGTCATCGCCCAGTCGCCCGCGGGTGGCGAAGCCCAGCCGGGCTCCACTGTTCTGCTGACGGTGGGCGTGGCAGGGTCGGCGGATGGCGGCGGTGGGAACGGCGGCGCGGAGGACAGCGGCGGCCTCCTCTCCGGAGGCGCCGGGTAGCACGCCGTCCGTACGGGGTGCTCGGCGCATCGGGTCGGCAGTGCGTCCGACGAATGCGTGCGGCGGCGGACGTCGCGTAGTACCTCTTGGGACTCAAAGACACGTCCGCTCTCACCTGGAGTCGTCAATGGCCGTTCGCCGTGTGGTGCCCAACATCCAGTCCGAGGCCGCGCAGGAGCACCGGGAGTTCTACGGTCTGCTGGGCTTCGAGGAGGTCATGAACCACGGCTGGATCGCGACGTTCGCCTCCCCGTCCCAACCGAACGCGCAGATCAGCGTGATGAGCCACGACAAGACCGCGCCCGTCGCCCCTGACATGAGCATCGAGGTGGACGACGTGGACGCGGCCTATGAGGTCATGCGGGAGAGCGGTGCGGAGATCGTGCTCCCCTTGCAGGACGAGGAGTGGGGCGTGCGGCGGTTCTTCGTCCGCGATCCCGGTGGACGCGTGGTCAATGTGCTGGGGCACCGGCACGCGTGAGCCGCAGCGAGGTCACGGCGGACTGCATCTTCCTGAACCGCAGGGCGGCGAACTCGCCTGGGACGGCGCGCCGGTTGGACCAAGGGAACGTCGAACTCGACGGGGCCGGCATGCGGCGTGCCGTACGGGTTGAGGACGCCGAAGTGGGTCTCGTGGTCCGGCCGGTCACCGTACCGGCGAGTGTGAAGGCCCGCTGCTGCCAAGACGCGGCGCACCTGTGAAGCATCCTTCCTCGTAGATCAGTTGAGCCCGGCATCACGGGCGAGCAGAGTGGCCTGGACGCGGTTGGTGACGTCAAGTGTCGCGAGAATACGACTGGCATGGGCCTTCACGGTGCTCTCCCGCATGCCGAGGCGGGCGGCGATGTCGGCGTTGGTGTCGCCGCGGGCCAGCAGGGTCAGGACGTCGCGTTCGCGCGGCGTCAGCCGTTCGATCCGGGTGCGGGCTGCGGTCGCCTGGGGCTGACCGGCCCGGTGGTAGCGGTCGATGAGCCGCCGGGCGGCCGACGGATGGCGCATCGCCGAGCCGGCGGCGACGAGGTGCACGGCACGCAGGATTTCGCCCGGGTCGGTGTCCTTGAGCAGGAAGCCGTCGGCTCCCGCCGCGAGCGCGTCGTAGACGTACTCGTCGAGGTCGAACGTCGTCAGGGTGATGACCTTCGGAGGGCGGGGCAGGGCGCGCGGAGCCTGGCGGTGGCGGTGATGCCGTCCATACGAGGCATCCGCACGTCGACGAGCGCGACATCGACGTGGTGGGCGGCGGCCAGCGCGATGTGAACACGCTGACCGGCCTCCTGGAGGACCTGCCGCCCCTGGCCGCGTACGCGTCAGCTGCCATCCTCACGGAGTCGGTCCTGCTGGTCGGCGCGTTCGTACCGACCCTCACCTTGCTGCTGAGCTCAGGAGCTCTGCGCGTACGGGACATCTGGACCTGCCCGTGCTGATCGCGGTGGCCGCAGGTGCGGCCTGCGCGGGAGACCTCCTGGCCCACCGCACCGGGCGCCTGCTCGGCGAGCGCCTGCGCACCGGCTCGCTCGGGCGGCGCTTCCCGGCCGGTGCGTGGCAGCGCGCGGAAGCGCTCACGGCCCGCCGTGGCGGACAGGCGGTCTTCGCAGCCCGCTTCCTGCCGGTCCTCCGCACCCTCGTCCCGCACCTCGCCGGGGCGGCGCGACTCCCCTGCCACCGCATCGCTCCGTACAGCATGAGCGCTTCACTCCTGTGGGCCACCGCGGAGACCGTCGCCGGATACGCGGCCGCCGCCTCCTTGCAGCACGCGCTCGCGCTCGGGCTCCCCGCCCTCGCGGCCGGCGTGGGCTGTGCGATTGCGGCTGCGGCTGCGTGGGTCCGGGTGAGGACTCGCCGCGGAGGCGCGAGGGAAGGCAGCTCGCCGGGGCCGGTCCCCGAGGTCGTCGGCCTCGAACCCGGCAGGGCCGGGCGAAGCGGTGGGCGGTGGTGGGTCATAAGCTGCGGGCATGAGCGAGATAACGTCCCCCACTCCGGCCGAGGCCTTCGCGTTGCTGCTCGCCGGAAACCAGCGCTTCGTCGCCGGCACCCCCGAGCACCCCAACCAGGACGCCAGGCGCCGCACCGAGATCGCACCGTCCCAGCAGCCCTTCGCCGTGCTGTTCGGGTGCTCCGACTCCCGGCTCGCGGCCGAGATCATCTTCGATCGCGGTCTGGGCGACCTGTTCGTGGTGCGTACCGCCGGTCACGTCGTCGGGTCCGAGGTGCTCGGCAGCATCGAGTTCGGCGTGGACGTCCTGGGCAGCCCCCTGGTCGTCGTGCTCGGACACGACTCGTGCGGGGCGGTCGGCGCCGCGTGTGCCGCGCTGGAGAACGGCATGACGCCGACCGGATACGTCCGGGACGTCGTCGAGCGGGTCACGCCCAGCGTGCTGGCCGCGCGAGCCGCCGGACAAACCGAGCCCGACGAGATCCTCGCCGAACACATCAAGCACACCGTCGACCTGCTCCTCGACCGCTCCCGCGTGCTCGCCGACAAGGTCGCCGCCGGCGAGACGGCCGTGGTGGGCCTGTGCTACCGCCTGACGGACGGCAGTGCGCAGGTCGTCGCCTCGCGGGGACTCGAGGCACAGGTCCCTGCTGGTTCCTGACCCCGCTGCCGCCGCCCCGTCGCTCGATCGCCGGTGCCGTCCAGGCCTCGGGACGGCGGACGGCGACTCGGCAGCGGCGGCTGGCGAGTGCCGTCACGCATCGCGCAGCAGCGCGCACAGGTCGAAGTCGACCGTTTCGTCGCCCGGCGCGATCACCGCGTACGAGCGAAGCAGGAAGCGACGCAGCGGGGCCGTGTCGATCTGGACGAGCGCCGCACCGTGGGGCACGCGGAACTCGATGACCGTCTGGGCCCGGCCACACGGCCAGATGTGCACGTCACCCGTGCCCGACGGGGCGCGGAGACCGGCTTCCAACAGGTCGCGCGCGAAGGTCCAGGGCACCGGGCGTCCGTCCAGGGACACCTCGGGCGGGAAGACGAGGTGGATGGCGACCGGATCGGCACTGTCGTAGCGGAGCTGTACGCGGACGGCGGGCTCGGGGCCGGCCGAGGTGATCAGGCGGGCACGGACGGACTGCTCGATCGTGAGGGGCATCGGTGCGGCTCCTTCAGGAGTGGACGGGCGCGGGGGTGGGCGGGCGCGGGGTTCGGGTTCGGGCGTCCGCACCGCCATGCCCCATCGACCTGCGGTGCGCTTCCGGCATTACGCGAGTTGCCCAGCGATCGATGTGAACCACGCCACACTGCTGCACCATCCCGGCAAATTCGTACATACAGTGACAAGCTCCCGTTCCGTATCGGAGTGTCCTGCCATGACCGACGGCTACAACGGCGGCAACGCCGTGGCCTACGCCCGGGTCTACGAGGAGCAGCAACCCCACCTCGTGGCCTACGCCCGCTCGCTGACCGGAAATCCCTGGCTCGCCGAGGACGTGGTCGCCGAGGCCCACTTCAGGGTCTGGCGGCGGCTCTCCGCGGGACACGAGATCGACAACGTCGCGGCCTACCTGACCAGGACCGTACGCAATCTGGCCATGACGGTCGGCAGCGCCGCCGCCCGCGAGACCCCGGTCGAACCGGAGCAGGCAGGCGCGGACGTGATCGAACCGGTCTCGGTGTCCTTCACCGGTTCCGCCGCCGACCCGAGCGCGCGGGTCTCCCAGATCGACCTGTTGAGGCGGGTGCTCGGTCAGCTGCCCGAACGGTGGGTCAAGGCCTTGTGGCTGGCCGAGGCCGAGGACCTGCCGCTCGACGTCATCGGCCGGCGCATCGGGGCCGGCCGCGGGGCGACTGCGGTGCTGCTGCACCGGGCCCGTGAGGGGATGCGGCAAGCGTTCCTGCGCGCCCATCCCGGCACGCCGCAGGACCCGGCCTGCGAGGTCCACTGGGAGCGGATACCCGCGCTCATACGTGACGCGGCCGCACCCCGACACGCGGCTGCGCTCCGCGCCCACCTGGACGCATGCGAGGACTGCCGCTCCCGCTACCTGCTGCTCGCCCGGGCCAACCACCACTTGGGCGCGCTGGTCGGGCCGGCGCTGCTGGCGGGGTTCCTCGGTGGCGGAGCGAAGTTCCTTGCTCCTGTGTTGGCGGGGGCCCCGACGGGGGCGGGGGGTGCGGGCGCTCCTGGGGCCTCCGGCGCCTCCGCTGCTCCCGCGATCTCGGGCGCAGCGGGTCCGGTGCGTGGCGTCGGCCGGGTCGTACGTCAGCTCGTCACCGGTGGGTTCAAGGCTCCGGCGGCCGTACTCGGAAGCGTGGGGGTCACGGTGACGGGGGCGGCGATCGGTGTGGGGCTGCTGGTCGGTGCTGCTGACCAGCCGGTCCCGCCCGCGCGCACGGCGACGCACGACGCGACTCCGTCCACGCCAACGCGTCCGCTGTCACCGCTCGTCGGGGGCGCCCTCGTACTCAAGGACGTTCCGGTGCAGGGTCGGGAAACCGGTCCGGTGCCGCCGTCCACGCCGCCCGTTCCGTCCCGAGCGCCCGAGGACGCGCCGCGCGTTGCGCCCCAAACCACCGAGGACGCACCGCCCTCGGCCGTCGATCCGGGCCGCGCCGACACTCCGGGGCAGCCGACCGCGGACGAGGCGGCCCCGCAAGACGACCCCGCAGCCGAGCCTGCCGATGCGGTGCCCACAGCGCCCGCGTCCGCTCAACCCACGCCGCCGCCACAGCCCAACTCGCCGCCCGTCGGGCAGGAGCCCGGCCCCGCTGCGCCGAGCGAGCCCGCGCCGGGCGACACAGCCCCCTCGGTCCCGGCGCAGCCTCCGGGCAACGGCACCGTCCCCCCTCCCGCTCCGGACCCAACTCCCGTACAGACACCCGACGTTACGACCACTCCCGCCCCGCTCGAGCCGGAGCCGACCCCGCCCACGGACCCGGCACCTGCCGAACCGACGGCCCCGGAACCCGTCAACCCGACGCCGACACCGACGCCGCCATCGGTCACACCGGAGTCCCCCACAGCCGAATGCCACGACATCCTCCGAGGCCACATCACAGTCACCATCTGCACGTCGTGACGACGGGACGTGGAGGCGGTCACGCCGAAGCCCGCACGACCAACTCGGGTTCGAAGATCCGCGATGTGGCTTCCACACGCTCGCCCTGGATGAACTCGTGCAGCAACTCGGCCATCGTGGCGGCCATTTCCTCCACCGGTTGACGCACCGTGGTCAACGGGGGCTGGCAGGTGACGGCAACGCTGGAATCGTCGAAGCCGATCACCGCGACGTCCTGCGGCACCCGTCGTCCCGACTCGTGCAGGACCTGGCAGGCGCCTTGCGCCATCAGGTCGTTGGCCGCGAATACGCCGTCGATGTCGGGGTGTTCCTCCAGCAGGCGCTCCATGGCCGCTACGCCGCTGAGCAGGGTGAAACCGCCCTCGGCGAGCGGCACGTACCGAATGCCTCCGAGCTCCATGCCCTCCCGGAACCCGGCGAGGCGTTCCTGGCCGGCCGACATGTCGAGGGGCCCGGTGATCGTGGCCGGCCTGCGGCATCCCCGTTCCAGGAGGTGCTGTGCGGCGAGGAGGCCGCCGCGGCGGTGGGCCAGGTCCACGTAACTGATGGGGGCGGGCACGGCGGGCCGGGTGAAGCAGACGGCGGGCAGCCCTTCGGCCGCGAACCGTGCCGGCAGAGGGTCTTCGGCGTGGGTGGAGACGACGAGCGCGCCGTCGGCGCTGCCGCGGCGCAGGTAGGCGACCACGTCACGGCGGGCGCTCTCGGAGTCGGCGAACATCAGCACAGGGTGCAGCCCCCGAGGCCGCAGGAACCCGACCACCCCTGTCACCACACGCCCGAAGAACGGGTCCGCAAACACGCGGGCCATGAAGGAGTTGGTGTGGGGGTCGTCGTCGGCCTCCTCGCCCGCGCCGGAGACCACGAGGGCGATGGTCTGCGCTCGGCGGGTCACCAAGGCGCGGGCCGCCTGGTTCGGTGTGTACCCGGTCCGCTCGACGGCCTCGCGGACCACCTTCTGGATGTGCGGATCCACGTTCCGTACGCCGTTGATGACCCGGGAGACCGTGGCCCGTGAGACGCCTGCCTCGCGCGCGACGTCCTCCAAGGTCGGCCCCTGTTTGCTCATGGTCGACACCCTAATCGGGCACGGACGTCCTCGTGGAGCGCTCTCCCTGGCCGGCGCCGAGCTCAGCCACTGCCGACCGTGACACTGCCCTCCCATCGTGTGTCCCCGGCCGACCTGCCCACGATGAGCCGGTAACAGCCGGGCTCCGTACGCCAGGTGTGGTCCGCCGTCGACCAGTGCCGCAAGGCGCGCGCTCCCACGAGGACGTCCGCGCCGGCCGTGTCCCCCGCTTCCGCCTCCACCGCGGCGTACCCGGCGAACCACCGCACAGGGCGCTCGACCGCTGACTCCGGGCGGGCCACGTACACCTGGACGACTTCACGGCCGGGGCGTGTGCCGGTGTTGCGGACCGTGACCCGCACGGTGAACGGCTCCCCCGCGGTGATGTGCGCGGGCGCCCGCACCTCCTCGTACTCCCAGGTCGTGTATCCGAGTCCGTGGCCGAACCAGTAGGCGGGCTGCGCCCCGGCGCGCAGCCATGCCCGGTGGCCGATGTGCAGGCCCTCCGTGTAGGCGAGCCGGCCGTCCACGGGCCTCGTGCGGGTGACGGGGACGTCCGCCAACTCGGTGCCCCAGGTGGTGGGAAGCCGGCCGCCGGGCTCGGTGCGGCCGAAGAGGACGTCGGCCAGGCCCGCGCCGGCTTCCTGGCCCGGAAACCACGAGAGCAGCACGGCGCCCGCCTCCTCGCGCCAGGGCAGTTCCACCGGGCCGCCACTGTTGACGACGACGACGGTGCGTGGATTGACGGCGGTCACGGCCCGGACCAAGGCGTCCTGGTGCTCGCCCAGCGCCAGGCTCGTACGGTCGTATCCCTCGCTCTCGCCGTGCTCCGTGGTGCCGACGAAGACGATCGCGGCGTCGGCCTCGCGGGCCGCCCGCGCCGCGTCCTTCAGGGCGGTGGCCGGGTCCGGATCCGGTGGCGCGGCGGTGACGACGGTGGCCCGTCCCCGGCCGGGCACGAGGGAACGACGCGCCACCACATGCACGGGCTGCCCTGCGGTGAGGGTGGTGCGCACGGTGTGGACCGGCGGGTTGACGTGGACGACAGCGGGATCGTCGGTGCCCGCGGGGACTTCATCGTCCAGGAGCGTCCGGCCGTCGACAGTGAGCGTCAGGCGTCCGAAGCCGCCGACGCCGAGCGTCCACAGACCGGATCGGCGGGGATGCAGCAGTGCGGATATCTCCACGGTGTGTGCCCCCGGCGGCAGGTCCGGCTCCAACTGCCGTCCGGAGAGACGGAGTTCCGCGGCCAGCTCCCGTCCCGACGCGTCGAGCACCCGCAGCAGAACTCCGGGGGCTCCGGACCGCGGATCGGTGCACAGCTCCGTATCGAGCGGGGAGGGCGGTGCGCCTGGTGCGGGGCCGGGCTCGTACACCACCCGGGCCCGGCCCCGCAGCAGGTCCTCGATGCCGGTCAGCGGGGCGACCGCCTCGGAGCAGAAGACGCCCGCGCTGCCGCCGCCTTGAAGACGCGGGGAGGCCGCGTGGGTTCCGATGACCGCGACGGTGTCCAGGGCTCGGGGATCGAGCGGAAGCACGCCGGAGTTGCGCAGCAGCACCGCGCTCGCGCCGACCGCGTGGCGCAGCAGCGCCCGCGTGGCGCCGTGCGCCGTCGGCGGCAGACGGCGCCGGCGGCTCGGTCCCAGCGCGCCCACACGCTCGGCGAGCCGGAGCAGCCGCCGTACTTTGGCGTCGATCTCCTCCTCCGCAACCGCCCCGTCCTTGACCGCGCGGACCAGTGCGCTCCCCCACATCCCCTCCGGGCCCGGCATCGTGAGGTCGAGAGCGGCGCGAGCGGTCGCCTCCGTGGTGCGCACCGCGGCCCAGTCGGATACGACGACCCCGTCGAACCCCCACTCGCCCTTGAGCGGGTCCGCCAGGAGCGGGCTGGCCGTCATCGTCGTGCCGTCCACGGCGTTGTATCCGGCCATGACCAGCCAGACCCCGGCGTCGACGGCTGCTTCGAACGGTGCGAGGTACACCTCGCGCAGGGTGCGTTCGGACATCCGCACATCGACGGTCAGCCGGTCGGTCTCGGAGTCGTTGGCGACGTAGTGCTTGGCCGTCGCCGCCACGCCCCGCGCCTGGATCCCCCGGATCAGCGCGGCCCCCGTACGGCCGGTCAGTTCCGGGTCCTCGGAGAAACACTCGAAGTGCCGCCCGCCCAGGGGGCTCCGGTGGAGATTGAGCGTGGGGGCGAGCACCACGTCGACGCCCTTGCGAGTGGCCTCCGTGGCCAGCAGTCCGCCGAGCCGCTCCACCAGTTCGTCGTTCCACATCGCACCGAGGGCGGAAGCCGAAGGCAGCAACACGGAGGGGCGCCGTTCGTCCCAGGCCTCGCCTCGGATTCCGGCGGGTCCGTCGGAGGTCACCAACTCCCGCAGGCCGATGGCGGCTTCGCCGGCGGTACGCCAGGTCGTCGCGCCCGTGAGCAGACGTACCTTCTGCTCGAGGCTGAGTTCCCCGACCAGCCGGTCGAGCCTGCCGCCGTCCCTTCCGCCTTCCGTACGTACCTGTCCCATCCCCCGCCCCTTCCGTGCCGTGTGCGTCTGTGGTCTTGCAGCGAAGAGCCCGACGGCACCCGCGCTGCGACGGATGCCGTCGGGCTCCTGCACTCCCGCCCCGGTCAGGGCAGGCGGTGATCCTCGTTCAACACCGGTGCGAGGTGCGGGTAGTTCTGGTCGTAGCCCCGGGTGTCGCACTGGTAGCCGCCCACGATGCAGCGGTCGACCAGCGCCTTGAGGGTGCGCTCCTCCCAGGCGTTGAAGAAGTCGTAGTGGAAGGAGTAGCCGCGGCCGCTGGCCAGGCGGACGTCGCTCATGTCGCCGTTGACCGGCCAGGCCATCTTGAACTCGATCATCGGCAGCGCGACCGGATGGGAGGCCGGGCACATATTGTCGTTGGTACCGGGTTTGACCACCGGGTAGGCCATGTGGCTCTGGTGGTCGGGGGTGTCCAGGTACTTGCCGTCCCAGCAACTGGGCGCCTGGAAGCGGATGTTGAGCTGGACGTCGGGCCGGCTCGGGCAGCTCGCCGGGAAGTCGGTGTTGAAGAAGCTGTCACCGCATTCCCAGCCCTCGACGAACCCCTTGTGGCTGCGGAAATCCTGAGCGCTCTGCATCGGGTTGCCGACCACGTACCGCAGCCCCTTGGGGAAGGGCCGCACACTCGTGTAGTCCGTGATCCCCGACTTGTAGTAGATGACCTGCGGTCCGACCGGCAGGATCTTCTCGTTCCCCTTGTACAGCGAGGGCATCCAGTACGCGGACGCGTCGGCCGGTGCCTTGCACGTGGTGTTCCCGCCGTAGAGGCTGTCGGTGGTGCTGCCGGCGTGCGTGGTCCTGTTGCCCATGAAGGTGTGGTCGTGGGACCTGCCGGGCTGCCCGGGATACACGATCGGATCGTCCGGCGCGGTGTGCGTGACCGCACAGTTGGCCTGGAACTCCTTGTGGTAGCGGTTGGGCGGCGTGGCATCCGACGGCTTCACGCCGGTGACCTGAGGTACGGCCGGAATGTAGCCGTCTCCGTCGGGGTCGTCGGCGGATGCCTGGGTGGACACCGCCATCGTGTGCCCGCTGTGCACGCCCGTCCCGCCGGCCGCGGCCTGCGGGTCGGCCGCCGTCGCGACCGCGCCGATGCCGAGTGTGCTCGCGAGCAGGGCGCTGCCGAGCAGCAGCGCGGGAAGTCGTTTCGAACGCCGTCTCATGGAGGGCCTCCAGCCCGTCGGGGTCGGGATGACCACCCGGCAGGGGCTGCACAGGGGCCTCTGCCGGGTGGGGCGTTGCCGCGTCAGCTGTAGACGCCGAACTCGTGGAGCGAATAGCCCCAGCCGGTCCCTCTGGCCGTCAGGTGCAGACGGACGTGGCGCGTGGTCTCGGTGACGGCGATGGTGTCGATGTCACCGTTGCCGCTCGTCGTGGAGTGCACGGTGCGCCAGGTGGTGCCGTCGTCGGACACCTGCACCTCGTAGGACTTCGCGTACGCCGCGTCCCACACCAGTTGCAGCGTGCGGATCGCGGTGCGCGCGCCGAGGTCGATGCGGATCCACTGCGGGTCGCTCCAGTCGCTGGCCCAGCGGGTGTCGGCCCTGCCGTCCGTGGCCTTGGCGGGCTCGCACGGGCAGTCGCCGTACGAGGGCTGGAAGGAGGAGGCGGTGGTGGGCTTGTTCAGGGCCACGTTCGTGCCACTGACCGGTGGCGCCACGACCTTGACGGACTTCGTCTCGATGCCGGCGTTGCCGCGGCCGTCCTCCGCCTGGATGTACACCTTCCACACGCCGAGCTTCTCCGGTGCGGTGACGGCGAACGTTCCGTTGCCGGTTGAGCGCCATTTGGCCTCGATCAGCCGCTTGTCGCCGTTGGCGTAGTTGCCGCTGAGGAAGATCTTGTACGTGAGGGGGTCGCCGTCGGGGTCGCGCACGTCGGCGCGGACGGTGAACTCACCGCCCGCCGGGGCCGAACTCGCAGGGCTGGCCGTCATGTTGGTGATCACCGGCGGGGTGTTGTTCCCGGCGGTCGAACCGGTGTAGGCGCGCTTGACGGCGTAGTAGGAAAGCCGCTTCAGGCCGTCGGGCACGAGGTTGAACCAGATGCCGCCGAAGTCGTGCTCGATGCCGTAGTGGAAGAGCGTGGCGCCGAGCGCGACGCCGCGGTGGCCGGTGACGCAGTCCCAGGCCTTGGTGTACCCCTCGGCCTTCTGCACGTCCGTGGGTTCGTCGGGGACGCCGTTGGCGTCGTCGGGCACCTCCCACTCCCCGGCGGGGCCGCCCTCGGTGATGATGTACGGCTTGGTATAGCCGCCTTGCTCCCAGTCCTCCTGCACACCGCAGATGTCGCCGTAGGAGTTCATCGAGTACAGGTCGAGGTCGGGTGCGTTGCGCTTGTAGTAGGGCCAGGCTCCCGTCCAGGCGTCGGTCGAGGTGACCGGGTGGTCGGGGTCGATGCTGTGGATCTTCTTGGCGACGTCGTTGACGAAACTCGTGTACGCGTTGCGCTGGCTCTCCAACTCGGCGCCGCTGTAGCAGTTCTGAAGCCCGAGCACCGACTCGTTGCCGACGTTCCACATGAGGGTCGCCGGATGGCTCTTGTACGCCTCGACCCACTTGGCGAACTCGGTGAGCATGGTGTTCTTGTACGTGGTGTCGGTGACGTAATTGACGCAGCCGCCCGAGCCGGGGCCGCCGCCGGGCTGCAGCCAGAAGCCGTTGACGACGCGGATGCCGTGGGCCGCGGCGCTGTCGAGCAGGGGCTTGGTGCCGCCGTCGGTGCCCCAGGTGCGGATCGTGTTGACCCCCATGGACTGCACGTCGGGCATGTATTTCGGGGCATCCGCGATGGCCGGGCCCCAGGTCAGCCCCTTGACCGTGTACGGCTGGCCGCCGACGGTGAGCTGCCAGTTCCCTTGCGAGCCGGTCACCTTGACCGCGCCGCCGGGTGCCGGAGTGCCGCCGCTCTCCCCGTACACCTGGAACTCCCACAGGGAGTAGCCGTAGCCGCCGGACCGTTCGGTGCCGAGCATGCGGACGTAGCGGCCGGCGCCGGTGACGGCGATCTCGTCGGTGCCGCCGTCGCCGCCGGTGACGGTCTTCAGGGTCCGCCAGTCCGTGCCGTTGTCGGAGGCCTGGATCTGGTAGCCCTTTCCGTACGCGCCTTCCCAGGTCAGGACGACACGGCTGAGGTCGAACCGCTGGCCGAGGTCGACCTGGAGCCACTGCGGATCGCTCCACTGGCTGGCCCAGCGGGTGCCGGTGAGATTCCCGTCGACCGCCGCCGAGGCGGCGAAGGCCTCGCCTTCCTGCGAGGAGGCGGTGGCGGGCTTGCCCTGGGACAGGAGGGTCTCGGCCGCCTGGGCGGGCGGGGCGGTGAGGGCGAGCGACGAGGCGATCAGCGCCCCGAGGGTGAGCAGGGGGACGGCTCGGCGGCCGGGTCTGCGGGACGAAAGGCTCAGGGACACAACTGCTCCTGACGGATGGGGGGAACCGAGGGGCGGGGAGGTGGTGAGGGCGCACGCGTTGACGCCCCCTCCGGGCCGAAGGAGCGGGGGAAGGCATCCGGCCCGGAGGGAGGAATGACGGCCCGGTCGGGGCCGGATCAGGGGAAGGACACGACGGTGGACGGCACAGTGGAGGTGCCGCCGGGTTCCGTGGACGCACCCGTGTCGTTGATGACGTGGTGGTAGTGGCCCATGCCGCCGAGCGAGACCACCAGGAGGCTGTGGAACTTCACGCCGGGTTTGACGGGGGTCTTGAAGCCGTGGTCCTGACGGATGCCCGGGTCGACGTTGTAGTTGCAGTAACTGCCCAGGCCCCACGCCTCATGGGCGTCCACCGAGTCGTCCACCCGGTAGGCGGCGTACCCCTTCGTCGCACCGTTCTGGATGGCGGCCTGGTTGGGGGCGTCGTACGCCTTCTCGTTCTGGTAGAAGATCGTCCGGCCGCGCTCGCCGTACCACTCGACGTCGTACTTGTTGAAGTGCTCCACGAACAGGCCCGTGGCCAGGACGTCGTCGCCGTTGACGCGGACGCCGTAGTCGGCCCGGTTGGTCTCCCAGCCGACGCCCTCGCCGTGGTCCGCCCGCCACACCCAGGTGTGGTCGATGATCGTGTCGTGGCTGTTGACCACCATGCTGGTGGTCGCCTTGCCTGCGCCCGCGCCGCCGATACGGATGTACACGTCCTGCACGGTGGTGGGGTTGGCGGCGTGGTCGGCGGAGGCGTTCTGCGGGCCGATCTCGAGCAGCGTCGGGGAGTTGACCGGTCCGGCGTCGATGAGGAAGCCGGCGAGCCTGACTCCGTCGACGTCGGCGACCCGCATGGCGGTCACGCCGTTGTCCGGGATGATCGTGGCGAGGCCGAGGCCCAGCACGATCGTGTCGGCCCGGTTGATCTCGATGGTCCGGTCCACGTGGTAGACGCCCGGGGTGAACAGCAGGTGCAGCCCCTGGGCGAGTGCGGCGTTGATGGTGGCCGCAGTGGCGCCGGGCTTGACGACGTAGAACTTGCTCAGCGGGATCGACTCGCCCTGCGGAGTGCCACTCCCCCAGGTGGTGCCGCGCGCGTTGGTCCGCTTGGCGGGGGCGAACACCTTGTACTCGTTCCCGTCCAGGTAGAGGAAGGGCTTCTCACGGGAGATCGGGGTCGTGGCGAGCGTGGTGTAGCGGGGCTCGGGGAAGCTGGTGGCCGGAGCGCCCTCGACACCGGAGAAGACCTGGTTCCAGACGCTGTTGGACCAGCCGCCGATGGCGCTGTCTCGGGTGTACCACTGCTGCTGGGAGTAGTTGCCGATCTGACCGTCGATCTTGCTGTCGGCGATGTAGCCGCCGCTGGCCCAGCCGTAACCGTCGGGCGCGAGGTTGAGGCCGCCCTTGACGTGCATGCGGCGGAAGGACGCGGCCTGCGAAACGGCCCACCGGTTGGTGCCGTTGACCGGATTCAAGGTGAGGTTCTCCGCGCCGCGCCAGAAGTTCTGCGTGGCATTGCCGTTGAACCAGCCGGCGTCGACGGTGACGTCACCGTTGATGGTCGTGTCGCCGGGGCGCAGGCCCAGGCCCAGGATCTGGGTGTAGAAGCCGATCTGGGCGTTGAGGTTGCTGTACGTGCCCGGCTTGAAGAGGAAGGCATGCCGGCCGGAGCCGAACTGCGCCGACTCCTGCTCCTTGAAGACCTGGTCCAGCTTGGCCTGGATCCCCGGCGTGGACGGATCGAAGACGTGCACATTGGGCCCGAGGTCGCCGCCGCCGGGTATCACCGGGCCGGGGTCCTCGCCGGTGGTGCCGAAGACCTTGAACTCCCAGAGCGAGTAGCCGTATTGGGTCGCGCGGGCCGTGCCGAGCACGCGGACGTAGCGCGCGGTGCCGGAGACGTCCACGGACTCCGTGCCGCCGCTGCCCGTCGTGGTGGAGTACGCCGTCGACCAGTCCGAACCGTTCTGAGAGGTCTCGATGCGGTACGCCTTCGCGTACGCGGCCTCCCAGTGCAGCTCCACCTTGGACAAGGAGGCCGGCGCGCCGAGGTCCACCCGGATCCACTGCGGGTCGGAGGCAGCGCTCGACCAGCGGGTGCCGGCGTCGCCGTCCACCGCGGCCGTGGCGGGTGTGCCGTAGTGCTCCTGGCTGGAGGCAGTGACCGGCTTGCCCTGCGACAGCAGTGCGGGCGCGGCGTTCGCCTCCTCGGCAGGGGTGAAGACGAGCAGCGCGGCGGCCAGAGCGGTGACCACGGCACCGACGACGCCGCGTCGGACGGGTCTGCGTCGAGCGGGGGCCGTTAAGCGGGGGACGGCCTGGGGCATGTCGGCTCCTCGATACGGAACGAGAGTGGGAGAGCGCTCTCCGGCACCATGCCCGCCCCGCAAATTGCGGTCAAGGTTCCGGACATGACTTTTCTTTTGGCTTGTATTAAGGGGGCGCCCCGTGGCCGTCCGGGCGCCGACACCCGGCGCCACCGGCCGGCCGAGGCCGGCTCACACGGTGGAGCAGCGCCGCACGGTCGAGAAACCGTCGGCTCGATCTCCGATCGGCCGCCGTGGCCGTGCGGGCCCTCCTACCTCGCTCCACGATGGCAACAGGCCACCGACCCGCGAGGAGCGCGCCATGACGACAGGCTGGGACCCGCGACCTCCCTCGGCACCCGTCGGCGGCAACGAGTGGCTGCCCGTCCTCGACATCGCCGCACCCGCACGGCAGCGCCGCTGGACCATCCTGCTGCGCTGGCTGCTGCTGCTCCCGCAGTTCATCGTCGTCGGACTGCTGTCGTTCGCGGCGTTCTTCGTCACCGTCGCCGGCTGGTTCGCGGCACTCGTCCTGGGCCGCCTGCCCGAGGGGATCTACTCCTTCCTCGCGTCAGTCCTGGCCTACCGGACCCGCGTCGGCGCCGGCGCCATGCTGCTGGTCGACCGCTACCCGCCGTTCTCGTTCTCCGCCCCCGGCTACCCGGTGCAGATCGAGGTGCGCCCCACCGAACTGAACCGCCTGGCCGTCCTGTTCCGCCTCATCCTGATGATCCCGGCCGTCATCATCGTCGCTCTTCTCCAGTACGGCTGGGCCGCGCTGAGCTGGGTGTTCTGGATCCTCGGTATCGTCCTGGGACGGCTCCCCGCACCGGTGTACGCCGCCACGGCAGCCGTCGCGCGCTACCAGCTGCGCACCTCCGCCTACGTCTCCCTGCTCACGCCCGCCTACCCCAAGCGGCTGTTCGGCGACGAGCCCGAGCCAATGCAGAAGGCGCACTCCGCGACCCGGCCACTGCTCCTGGGCACCGGCGCCAAGGTGCTCCTCGTCGTCTTCCTCGTCCTCGGACTGGGCGGGCACACCGCGCAGAACACCCTGGTCTCATACGACGGTGACGAGAAGGCCGGTTCCCGCCCGGCCTCACAGCCCTAGGCGCAGCGAACGGAGCCGGCTCCCCGGCCGCGGCCGCGGGTGCCGGCCCTGTCGGCGCTGACCTGCGGCTTCGAAATCCATTCGACGAACTCTCGCCCACCATGTTGTCAGGGGCATGAAGGGCTTCTACAGTCACACGAAACCGGTGGAGTGGGAGCGCTCCCATCTGTGAGGTTTTGGGAGCGCTCCCAAGAACGGCTCCATTTCTGGCGAATTCGGCACAGCACGACGTCCGTCGAATCCGTTTCCTTCGGAGAGAGGCTCCCCCATGCGATCCTCACCGCGCCGCCTCCGCACCGTCCGCGCTCTGTCGGGCGCGCTCCTGGCCGCTCTGGCCACCCTGGCGACGCTGCTCGTCGCCACCACGCCCGCCCAGGCCGACACCACCCTCTGCGAGCCCTTCGGATCGACCGTCATCCAGGGCCGCTACGTCGTGCAGAACAACCGCTGGGGCACCAGCGCCACCCAGTGCGTCACCGCCACCGACACCGGCTTCCGCGTCAGCCAGGCCGACGGCTCGGTGCCCACCAACGGCGCGCCGAAGTCGTACCCCTCGGTCTTCAACGGCTGCCACTACACCAACTGTTCGCCGGGCACGAACCTCCCGGTGCAGGTCAGCACCATCTCCAGCGCGCCCAGCAGCATCTCGTACGGCTATGTCCCGGGCGCCGTGTACAACGCCGCGTACGACATCTGGCTGGACCCGACGCCCCGCACCGACGGCGTCAACCGGACCGAGATCATGATCTGGTTCAACCGGGTCGGTCCGATCCAGCCGATCGGGTCCCCCGTCGGCACCGCCTCCGTCGGCGGCCGCACCTGGGAGGTGTGGACCGGGAGCAACGGCTCCAACGACGTGATCTCCTTCGTCGCCCCCTCGGCGATCAGCAGCTGGAGCTTCGACGTCAAGGACTTCATCGACCAGACCGTGGCCCGTGGCATGGCGCAGGACAACTGGTATCTGACGAGCGTTCAGGCCGGGTTCGAGCCGTGGCAGAGCGGCGCCGGGCTCGCGGTGAACTCCTTCTCCTCCACCGTGAACACCGGCGGCGATCCGGGTGGTCCCGGCACCCCGGCGACCGGCTGCCAGGTGACGTACGCGAGCAACGTCTGGCAGGGCGGCTTCACCGCCGACGTGACCGTCAAGAACACCGGCACGACCGCCGTGGACGGCTGGAAGCTCGGCTTCACGCTGCCGTCCGGCCAGCGGATCACCAACGCCTGGAACGCGACCCTTTCAGGGTCGACCGGCGCCGTGACGGCGAGCCCCGTGGCGCACAACGCGCGGATCACGGCGGGCGGCACCCAGTCCTTCGGGTTCCAGGGAACCTACGGCGGCAGCTTCGCCGAGCCGTCCGGCTTCACGCTGAACGGCACCGCCTGCTCCGTCACCTGAGCCGCGGTGTCGGGCCGGCCTCGCCGGGCCTGTCGTCCCACCCAGGATGCCCGGCATCGCCGACGGCCGAGGCCGGCCCGGCACCGCACGGGAGCGCTCCGGATCCGATCTGCCCACCCCTACACCGAGGGTCGGCTCCGGAGCGCACCTTCTCCTGCCCGCTGCTCCCAGAAAGCGCCGCTATGAACCTGCCCCACACACGCGTAACCCCGCTTTCCAGATCCCCGACTCCCCTCCTCGCGCCGTCGCCGCGACACACGCCCGCCTGACAGCCCCCGATCCTCCCCCGGTTGAGCACGGAGATCCCCGCACACCGTCACCCACCCCCCTATCGCGGAGAGCATCATGACCGACCGAACCAGACGCCCCGACGCCCGGCCGCGCAGGCCGCGCCGCAGACTGGCCTTCCTGGCCGCCGCGTTGAGCACGCTCCTGCTGGGCGCCGCCGGGCAGCTGACCACCGCGCCGCCGGCCTCCGCCGCCGAGCCGCACGTGGACAACCCGTTCGCCGGCGCCTCGTTCTACCTGAACCCGGACTACGCCGGTCTCGTCGACACCTCCATCGCCCAGACCTCCGACGCCACGCTCAAGGCCAAGATGGAGAAGGTCAAGAGCTATCCGACGGCCGTCTGGCTGGACCGGATCGCCGCCATCCACGGCGGCGCGGTCAACGCGGGCCGCAAGTCCCTCGCCGACCACCTGGACCTGGCGCTCGCGCAGAAGAAGCCGGGGCAACCGCTCGTCGCCACGTTCGTCGTGTACGACCTGCCGGGGCGCGACTGCGCGGCCCTCGCCTCCAACGGTGAACTCCCGCTGACCGCAGCCGGGTTGGCGCGCTACAAGACCGAGTACATCGACGAGATCGCCAAGGTCTTCGCCAATCCGAAGTACCAGGACATCCGCATCACCACGGTGATCGAGCCGGACGGCCTGCCCAACCTGGTCACCAATCTCGCCGACCCGGAGTGCGCCCAGGCCAAGAGCAGCGGCATCCAGGTCGACGCCATCCGGTACGCGCTGAACAAGCTGCACGCCATCCCGAACGTGTACACCTACATGGACTTCGCCCACTCGGG
Source organism: Streptomyces indicus (assembly GCF_900100315.1). Classification (GTDB taxonomy): domain Bacteria; phylum Actinomycetota; class Actinomycetes; order Streptomycetales; family Streptomycetaceae; genus Streptomyces; species Streptomyces indicus. Next base: position 76,257 of record NZ_FNFF01000016.1, on the reverse strand, counting down.
CTGGCTCGGCTGGGACACCAACCTTTCCCAGACGACCCAGCTGTACACGGACGTCGTCAAGGGCACCACGGCCGGTCTGGGCAGTGTGGACGGCCTGATCACCAACGTGTCCAACTACACGCCGCTCGCCGAGCCGTTCCTGCCCGACCCGAACAAGACGGTCGGCGGCAACCAGATCCGCTCGGGCAAGTACTACGAGTGGAACGCGAACTTCGACGAGTCGGACTTCACCAAGGCCGTGCACGCCGCGCTGGTCTCCCAGGGCTGGCCCGCCTCCACCGGCATGGTGGTCGACACCTCCCGCAACGGCTGGGGCGGCGCCGACCGGCCCACCGCCGAGTCCACCAGCACCGTCCTCGACACCTACGTCACCCAGTCCAAGGTGGACCGCCGCGCCCACCGCGGCCTGTGGTGCAACGTCAACGGCGCGGGCCTCGGCCGGCCACCGCAGGGCGCGCCCAGCGACTACCCGGACTCGCACCTCGACGCGTTCCTGTGGGTCAAGCCGCCGGGTGAGTCGGACGGGGCGAGCAAGGACATCCCGAACGAGGAGGGCAAGCGTCCGGACCCGATGTGCAACCCGGAGTACAGCGCCCCCAACGCCGGCGGCAACCCGACCGGTGCCATGCCGGACGCGCCGCTCGCCGGCCACTGGTTCCACAACCAGTTCTCGATGCTGGTGCGCAACGCCTACCCGGCCGTGCCCACCGACGGCGGCGGTGACCCGGACCCGGTCGACACCACGGCCCCGACCGTCCCGACCGGTCTGAAGACCACCGCGAAGACCTCGTCCAGCGTGTCCCTGGAGTGGACGGCGTCCACCGACAACGTCGGCGTCACCGGTTACGACGTCTACCGCGACGGCGCCAAGGCCAACTCCACCCCGGTCACCGGGACTTCGTTCACCGACACCGGACTGAGCGCATCGACCGCGTACAGCTACACGGTGCGTGCCCGCGACGCCGCAGGAAACGTCTCCGCGGCCTCCCCCGCCCTCAGCGTCACCACCGAGGCGGGCGGCGGCGGACCCGACCCGGTCGGCGGTCTGAAGGTCACGTACAAGAACAACGACTCCTCGGCCACCGACAACGCGATCCGGCCCGGACTGCGGATCGCCAACACCAGCAGTGCCTCGGTGGATCTGACCAAGGTCACCGCCCGCTACTACTTCACGCGGGACGGCGGCTCGCCGACGGTGAACGCCTTCTGCGACTACGCGGCCGTCGGCTGCGCCAACGTCACCCTGCGGGTGGTGCCGCTGAGCACCCCGGTCGCGGGCGCGGACGCCTATCTGGAGGTCTCCTTCAAGAGCGGTTCTCTGGCCGCGCAGAAGGACACCGGCGATCTGCAGCTGCGGATGAGCAAGTCCGACTGGTCCGCGTTCGACGAGGCCGGCGACTACAGCCGCACCACCGCCACCTCCTACGCCGACGCCACGAAGATCCCCGCGTACCTCAACAGCAGCCTGGCATGGGGCACTCCGCCCTCCTGACCAGCCCCAACCCCTAGGAGCGCCACCACCCCCCTGACAGGAGACAACACGATGACTCGAAGCAAGAGACGCTTAGTGTCCTTCCTCGCCGCCCTGGCCACCCTGCTCAGCGGGCTCGGTCTGGCCCTGCTCGGACAGGGCAGCGCGCAGGCGCACGGCGTGACCATGACGCCCGGATCGCGGACCTACCTGTGCTATCTGGACGCCAAGACCGGCACCGGCGCACTCGACCCGACGAATCCCGCCTGCAAGGCCGCACTCGCCGAGAGCGGTGCGACCGCGCTGTACAACTGGTTCGCCGTGCTCGACTCCAACGCGGGCGGCCGCGGCCCGGGTTACGTCCCGGACGGCAAGCTGTGCAGCGCCGGCGACCGCTCCCCGTACAACTTCACCGGCTACAACGCGGCCCGCAGCGACTGGCCCAGGACGCACCTCACCTCCGGCTCGACGATCCGGATCAAGCACAGCAACTGGGCGGCGCACCCGGGTGACTTCCGGGTGTACGTGTCCAAGCCCGGCTACTCCCCCACGCAGCCGCTCGGCTGGGGCGACCTGGAGCTGATCCAGACCGTCACGAATCCGCCGCAGTCGGGTTCGGTCGGTTCCGAAGGCGGCCACTACTACTGGGACCTGACGCTGCCCTCGGGCCGCTCGGGTGACGCGATGATGTTCATCCAGTGGGTGCGCTCGGACAGCCAGGAGAACTTCTTCTCCTGCTCCGACATCGTCTTCGATGGCGGCAACGGCGAGGTGACAGGCATCCGCAACCCGGGGAGCCCCTCGCCTGATCCGACGCCCACGCCGGATCCGACCCCGGACCCGACCGACCCGCACACCGGATGCATGGCCGTCTACAAGGTGACGAACAGCTGGAACGGCGGCTTCCAGGGTTCCGTGGAGGTGATGAACCACAACACCACCGCGCGTGACGGCTGGGCCGTGCGCTGGCAGCCGGGCACCGGCACCAAGCTCAACCAGGTCTGGAACGGCACGCTCAGTACCGGCGCCGACGGAACGGTCACAGTCAAGAACGTGGACCACAACCGCACCATCCCGCCCGACGGCACGGTGACCTTCGGCTTCACGGCCACCTCGACCGGCAACAACCTGCCGGCCGGCACGATCACCTGCGTCAACCCCTAGTACTGCGGCCTCCCCGCAGCACCGGCGCCGGCTCCCGCAACCGCGGGGCCGGCGCTGTGCCGTGCGCGCTCCGCTCCGTCGGTCCCGGTTCCGGTCCCGGCCTCGAGTGGCGCAGGTTCCTGGGCTGTGCGGTCGGTGGCGGCCTCACGCCCGGAGCGCTCGGCGGCAGTTCGCCCGGCCGGCTCGGCGGAGCGCGCTCGATGGGGTCTGCACGGCGTACGGGCACAACGAGAGCCGGGCTCGGGCGGAGATCGTCACCGGCGCGGACTCGTTCCGCTCGACGCCCGCAGCGTGGTGCAGCAGCTGGCCGTCGATGAGGGCGCGTTCCGCTGATCCACCGGGTGATCCGGGCAAGAGCTCGGGGCGTAGGGATTCCTCATGCCGTTCGTCAAGCCGCGGCGCACGCTTGAGGAAGCGGCCCGGAGGTGTCGGAGGTGCGCGGTAGTGTCCGTTCATCCGACTGGGGAGGGCTCATGGCGACCAAGTGGAGCTTGACGATCGACTGCGCGTACCCGGGGAAACTGGCCGCGTTCTGGGCGCTGGCGTTGGGCTATGCGGAGAAGCCCCCGCCCGCAGGGTTCGGGAGCTGGGAGGAGTGGTTCTCGCATCATGAGGTTCCGGAGGAGGAGTGGGATGACGGGGCGTACCTCTCAGATCCGGACGGCGTGGGCCCCACCTTGTCCTTCCTGAAGGTGCCGGAGCCGAAGGTTGCGAAGAACCGGCTGCATATCGACGTGCAGGTTGGTGGCGGCCGTGAAACCCCGTGGGAGGTGCGCTGGCCGCGCGTGGTCGAGGCGGTGGAGCGGTTGACCGCCGCGGGCGCGACCGTGGTCCGCGAGGACGAGTTGCAGGGCAGGCCGGATCACGTGGTGATGGCAGACCCGGAAGGCAACGAGTTCTGCCTGGTCTGACGGGGCCGGTCAGGCCAACTGGCCGCTCGCAGCATGTCGCGTCCCTTCCTCTGCGGCAGCCCTTGCCGGCGCGGAGCCGGCTCGCAGCGCCGTCCATCACGCACAAGGAGGACGTTGACGCGGCGGCGAGCGAGAGCCAGGACGGCCTGGGTTTGACGCTTGCCCTCGGCAAGCGCGAGCACCGCCGTCCATCCCGATGCCCGGCTGGAATCGCGGCGCCCCGGAAACACTCCGCGCGCCCCACGATCCACGGTGCCCGGCCGGCCCTCCCGACCCGACGGCGTGCCCCGCATCCGGGGCGAGCGCAAGGGACATGTCAGCAGGCCGGAGCCGGTCGATCAACGACATCCAGGGCCGTAGCATGGGGCTTCTCGCGGGTGGGGGGAGAAGGTCATGGGCAAGCAACGCCCGGGAGCGGGGCCGACCTTGGAGGAAGTCGCCGCGCTCGCCGGCGTGGGACGGGGCACGGTCTCCCGCGTCATCAACAACGTCGCAGGGGTCAAGGAGACCACGCGTCGCGCCGTGCAGCGGGCCATCGCCGAGCTGGGATACGTGCCCAACCTGGCGGCCCGGTCGCTGGCCGGGCGCCGTACGGACGCGGTCGCCCTGGTGATGACGGAGCCCGACTGGCGGAAATTCGCCGAACCGTTCTTCTCCGAGACGATTCGTTCGGTCGCGGACGCGCTGACCGACACCACGATGCAACTGCTGCTCACCCAGGTACGCACGAACGAGGAGCGGAAGCGTTTCGTCGAGTACGCGCGCGGCGGACGGGTCGACGGCGTACTGCTGATGTCCGTGCACGCCGACGACCCGCTGCCCGACATGCTCGCGGACGCGGAGGTGCCCACCGTCATGCTGGGCCGTCGCTCGGCCGACGAAAGCATCACCTACGTGGACGCGGACAACGTCGGGGGCGCCCGCAGCGCAGTCACCCACCTGCTCAACAGCGGCCGCAGCGCGGTGGCGACCATCACCGGGCCTCTCGACATGTACGTCGCCCAGTGCCGGCTGCGCGGCTACCGCGAGGCGCTGGGCCGCGCGGGCCTCGACGCGAAGCCGTCCTGGGTCGCCGAAGGGGACTTCACCGAGGCGAGCGGCCATGCGGCGATGGCGGAGCTCATCGCGCGGGAGCCCGGGATCGACGCCGTGTTCGCCGCATCGGACGCCATGGCCGCCGGAGCGCTGGACGCCCTGCGCACGGCGGGCCGGCGCGTGCCGCAGGACGTCGCGGTGATCGGATTCGACGACTTCGTCCTGGCGCAGCGCACGGACCCCGCGTTGACGACGGTGCGCCAACCGCTCGAGGAGATCGGCCGGAGCATGGTGCGGTTGCTCCTGGAGGAGCTGGACGAGTCGGGCGTGGCCTGGCGGCATGTCATCCTGCGCACGGAGTTGGTGCTCCGCGACTCCGCCTGACCCGCCGCAGACTTGGACCCAGGCTTGGTTGCGCATCAGCTCAGCCCAGCGGAACTCACGTCGCAGAGTGAGACAGAGGGCTCGGGCTCACCACCGGAGCCCCCTGCAGGTCAGCTGGTGGGGAAGGTGTCGGGAGTGCTGATACGGCTCTTGAGCAGCGCCCCCGATTCCGTCAGCACACCGCTGCTGCTGTAGTCGGTGCCGTTGCAGGTGCCGGGCTTGAATGCGGCGCTGCCCTCATTGGCGTCGGAGTACGTCCAGTTGGCATAGCCGATCTTCAACTGGTCCAGCAGGTCCAGCCAGGCCGTGGAACTGGCGCGGTCCACCGCTCCCCCGCCGGTGTACGTGACCGTCCCGAACTCCGTGACGAACAGCGGCAGTTTCGAAGCCGCCCGGCTCACCGCGGCGCGGTAGTTGTCCTGGTGGCTGGCGGCGTAGAAGTGGAACGCGTACATGATGTTGGTCGCGTCGACCGGGTCGGCGATGACCTCCGACTCGTTCGAGCCGTCCGAGACACCCAGCGAGGACCAGCCGCGCGTGCCGACGATGACGACGGCGTCCGGGTCGGCGGCCCGGATGACCGGGATGACCTGCTCCGCGTAGCTCTTGATCGTCGCCCAGCTCACCCCGTTGGGCTCGTTGGCGATCTCGTAGATCACGTGCTTCTTGTCGGCGTTGCGGGCGGCGACGGACGCGAAGAAGGTCTTGGCCCGCTCGAGGTTGAAGTTCGGATCTCCGGGCGTCAGGGTGTGGAAGTCGATCATGGCGTACATGCCGCGCGCCTCGGCCATGTCGACAAGGCTGTTCACGCGGCTGGTGAAGCCCGCGGGGTCCGTCTCGTAGCCGCCCTCCTGCACGTACATGGCGATGCGGAACAGGTCCGACTTCCAGTCGTTCGCCAGCGCGTCCAGCGAGGCGTTGTTGTAGCACTTGTTGAACCACTGGATGCCGTGGGTGCTCATGCCGCGCAGCTGGATGGGGCGGTTGTACTGGTTGCACAGGTACACGCCGCACACTTTGAGCTGTGCGTTGATGCCGACCGGGGTGCCGGTGGGCGGCTCGGGGTCCGGGTCCGGCGGGGGCTCTTCGCCGCCGACGGTGCCCGTGCAGGTCACACCGTTGAGCGTGAAGGCGGCGGGCCCGGGGTTGGCGCCCGTGAACGTTCCGGTGAAGCCCAGGTCCGTGGAGCCGCCGGTGGCCAGGGTGCGGTTCCAGTCGACGTTGGTGACGCCGACTGCGGAGCCGGACTGCGACCAGGTGCCGTTCCAGCCCTGGGTCACCTTCTGCCCGCTGTCGGCCCAGGTCCACTTCAGGGTCCAGCCGCTGACGGGATCGCCCAGGTTGGTGACCTTCACCCCGGCCTGGAAACCACCCGACCACTGGTTCGTGATCGTGTAGTCGACCTTGCAGCCCGTGGCGGCCACCGCCGGCGGGCTGACGAGAGCACCGAGGCCCAGGACCATCGCACAGGTCGCCAGTAAGGCCAGTAGTCGTCTCATGACTCTCTCCTCGTCTGCCGATACAACGTGAATCGGGAGCGCTCCCAGAACAGGGCGGATCTCAGTGCGGTCCTGTTCCGTATGCGGCAGGTCAGGCCGGGGGCGTGCCCCAGGCCGGGGGGCTGTGCCGGTGGAGGCGGGCACGGCAGGTGCATCGGCAGAGCCCGATGGGAGCGCTCCCAATGGCGCGCTGTTCATGAAGCCAGGCGCCTCGAGAGCTGTCAACCATTTGAACGGAAGCGGCCAATTCGCATGGGTGCGTGCGGTGTTGCCGGTGTGCTCCGAGCGGAAGCGGTGGCCGGCCCTGCTCGGCGCACGTGCGCTCGGCCGTGGGTGCGCCGCGGCGCACCGGGTGCACCTCCATGACGTCCTCGCCTAGCAGCGCGTTGGCGAGGGTGGCGGCTCGCCCACCTCGGATGCGCCAGACGCGCAGGCATTCGATGATGGGTGGGCCCGTGGATCGCGAGGGGCCTGTGGCCTGGGAGGAGGCCGCCGTGAGTACCGAGGCCTCCCCGCATCGGCATCCGCTGTCCGGTGACCTTCGGACCGTTCTGGCCGACCCGCGGCGGCTGGCCGAGGAGTACGAGCTGCTGCGCAACGTGGTGGAAGGCACCGACGCCGCGGTGTCGATTCTGGACACCCAGCTGCGCTATCGGTACGTGAACCCGCAGATGGCACGGATGACGGGTCTGACCGTCGACGCCCATCTGGGCCGTCCGCTCACTGCTGTGCTGCCGGGGGTGCAGCGGCCCGACGAGGTGCTGCGCAAGGTGCTGGCGGACGGCGCACCGAGGCAGCTGGTGGTGAGTGGACGGACCTGGGCCGATTCGCCGTACGGCCGTCGCGTGTGGCGCGCCACGTATCACCGCTTGCAGGACCGCAACGGGCGCGTGATCGGCCTGGTCGGGATCGGCCTGGAGATCAGTGGGCCTCGCCAGTACGTCGACGAACTCGAGCGGGCTCATCAGCGTCTGACCCTCCTCGACACGGCAGCCACAAGGATCGGCACCACGGCCGACCTGCGCACCACATGCACGGAACTCGCCGAATTCGTGGTGCCCGAGCTGGCGGACGCGGCCGGGGTCGAGCTGCGTCTCGACGAAGCTGACGTACGGCGGCGGGCACCGCGTGGCGTCCTGCGGCTGCGCCGTATGGCGCTCGCCCTGCGGCCCGACCTCATCCCTCTCGCCCAGGCGGCTGCGGAGTCGGGTCAGCTGATCGACTACCAGCCCGGTGCGGCGATCCGACAGTGTCTGGAAACGGGCAGGCCCTGGCTGCGCAACCGGATCACACCGCCGGAGTGGCGGGCCATCGCGGCCCAGCCGGAGCTCGCGGACGGCTATATCGCCGCCGGATACCACTCGGCGCTGGTGGTGCCGCTGATCGCGGAGGGGCAGGTGCTCGGGTCACTGTCGCTGGCCAGGGCAGGCGGTTCGGCACCGTTCTCGCGCGACGACTCGGTGGTGGCCAAAGAGCTGGCCGCCCGCGCGGCCCACGGACTGGCCCGTGCGATGCGCTTCGGCCGCGACCACGCCATGGCCCTCGAACTGCAGCGCTCCCTGCTCGCGACCCCCTTCCGGGACCACGAGGACCTGGAGACCGCGGCCCGCTATCTGCCCGCCGACGACCGCTCGTTGGTCGGCGGCGACTGGTACGACACCCTGTCCCTGAGCGGTGGTCGCACCCTGCTCGTGATCGGTGACGTGATGGGACACGGCGTGCAGGCGGCTGTGGCGATGAGCCACTACCGCTCCACGATCCGCGCGCTGGCGCAGGCCGGCCTGAAGCCCCACCAAGTGCTGCGGCACGCCGACCGCATGGTCGCCGAGTCCGGCTTCGACCGGGTCGCCACCTGTCTGCTCGCCCTGGCCGATCCCCACGACGCGACGATCACGTACGCCAGCGCCGGCCACCTGCCGCCCCTCACGCTTGCCGCCGACCGGCGCGCCCGGCTGATCCCCGTGCCGGTCGGCCCACCGCTGGGGACAGGGCTGGGCGGGTACGCCTCCTCGACGGCGTCCTGCCCCACGGGCGGGGTGCTGCTGCTCTACACCGACGGGCTGATCGAGCACCGCGACGAGGACATCGACACCTCCTTGCGCCGGCTGACGCGCCTGCGTGTCGACACATCTGGCCCGCTCCAGCGGCTCATCGACAGGACTCTGGAGTTCCTGGCTCCCGAGGGCACCGACGACATCGCCCTGCTCGCCGCCCGAGTCGAATGCCCGGACGCGGACGGGATCTCCTCCGCTGACGTCGAGCCGTAGCCGGAACCGGGCCCCTGCGCCCTGGCGGTGCGATGCGGGTGCCGTTGAGCGGCGCCAAATGGGGCTTCGTTGTCATGATCACCCGCGCCAACCACAGGGAGCCGGTCTCGCCGAGCGAGGAACGAGGCCGAGCCACGATGATCGTGTTCAAGTCGCCCCCCATACGCTGCCGATATGTGCCACCGGTGAGAATGCCGCCACGGCAAGCAGGCGGAAGGGGAGGGGCAGGGTGCGGCTCGAAGGGTGGCAGTGGGTCGGCACGTTCACCGGGGTGGTGCTCCTCACCGTCGCCGCACTGCCGTTCGCGGCAGCTGCGGCGTGGGCCCTGGCACGCCGGCGGCGGCGCGCCGGTGCCACGGCAGCGCAGGCGCGGCGCAAGGCGCTCACGGAGGTCGGCATCGTCTACGGGACGGTGCCGCCGGTCTGGCTGATCCTGCTGCCGGGCGACGAGGGCCGGGCCGTCGTGAGCCTGCTGCCCCTGCGGGACCTGCTCGCCATGAACGCGAGCCAGATCATCGGCAATCTGCTGGTGTTCGCGCCGCTGGGGTTCCTCGCCCCGCTGCGGTTCGCTCGGCTGACCTCACTACAGCGGGTTCTGGCGCTCGGGGCCGGCTGCTCGATCCTGGTCGAGACCGCGCAGTACGTCCTGCGCCTGGACCGGGTGTCGTCCGTGGACGACGTGCTGCTCAACACCGCCGGGGCCGCTCTGGCCGCGCTGATGTCACGCCGCTGGTGGCACACCGCCAGGAGCCCGCTCACGCCCGCGGGAGGAGCGGGTCGGGAACCGGCTTTCTAGCTCTCTTCGAACTCCTCCATGACCGCCAGAACGGACGGCATTCGACGCAGCGGGCTCCGCCCCTCGCACGGACTCGGCACCTGCTCCGCCCCGCGGCCGGGGCGGAGCAGGTGCCGGTCGATGAGCGCTCTCGGCACGGCCGGGCCCTGCCTCTTCCTGGCTCTCAGCCGTGCTTCTTCGCAAACGCCTGCGCGTAGGCGTCGCCGGCGAGCAGTGCGTCCGCGATCATCTCGGCGGTCACCGTGAACGGCATGTTGTGGGTGGTCTCGCCCTCGGCGGTGGCGGCGCGGCCGATCGCGAGGAGCTCCTCGCGGTCCGGGTCGACGAGGCCGATCTCGGCGAGCGTGGTGGGCAGGCCGACCGTGCGGCTGAACTCCAGGTAGGTGTGGAGCTCTTCGGTGTCGGCGCCCTCGAGGACCAGCTGGGCGAGGGTGCCGATGTTGACCTTCTCGCCGTGCATCATGCCGTGCACCTTGTGCGAGACGGTCAGACCGTTGTGGATGCCGTGCGCTGCGGCAAGACCACAGCTCTCGAAACCGAGCCCGGACAGCAGGGTGTTGGCCTCGGTGACCTTCTCCAGGGCCGGGGTGACCACGTGCTGTTCGGCGGCGATACGGGCCTGGTGGCCGTACTCCATGAGCGTCTCCCAGCACAACCGGGCCAGCGCCAGCGAGGCCTCGGTGGCCAGGCCGCCCGCCATCGCGGTGCGCTGGGCGGCGACACAGACGCGGGCCTCGTACCAGGTGGCGAGCGCGTCGCCCATGCCGGAGACGATGAAGCGGCTCGGGGCGCCGGCGACCAGGGCGGTGTCCACGAGCACCAGGTTGGGGTTGCGCTGGAAGAAGGAGTAGCGCTCGAAGGCGCCGTCCTCGGTGTAGATGACAGCGAGCGCGCTGGTGGGTGCGTCGGTGGAGGCGACCGTGGGGGCGCTGACGACGGCGATGTCGCCGCGGGCGTGGCCCACGGCCTTGGCGGTGTCGATGGCCGTACCGCCGCCGATGCCCACGACGACGTCCGCGCCGGCCTCCGCGGCCACGGCGGTGATCCGGTCGATCTCCTTCTGCGTGCACAGGCCGCCGAAGACCTCCTTGGTCAGCTTCACGCCGGCCGCCGCGAGGGACTCGGTCACCGCCTCGTCGACGAAGCCCCAGACGCTCTTGTCCGCGAGGACCACGGCGTTCTCGCCGAGGCGCGCGACGTGTTCGCCGAGCTGACGCATGGCGCCCGCGCCCTGGACGTACTTCGGGGGGCTGATGAGCATGCGCGTGGTGACGGTGTTCATGGCGGTTCCTCCTGGGCGGCCGTCATCAGCGGCCGATTCCTGCGTCGCTGAAGAAATAACGGAGTACGAAAGCGCGGCGGCCGAGGTGAATTTCGGTGCCGGTGGAGGGAGTGTGCCACAGGTAAATCAATTTCCGGAAAACGGTCCTGGGCGGTGGAAGATGTCCGGGTTAAAGGACGTTCTCCGCGGCCAACCGGGACCAAAGACCCCCATGTCGGGCCTTGCCGGCCGGAAAGAATCAAAGCGCGAGTTCGCGCGTTCCGGAATTCTTGGATTGCCACTTCCGATGGTCGGTGATTCATTTCCGTTCCGGTTTTTCTTTCGCGCGTATGGACGCGTACAGAGTCGTACGGAGAAGAGGCCCGCCTTGAAGAAGCTCATCAACACCCCCCAGACCGTGGTGGCGGACGCGCTGCGCGGTATGGCGGCCAGTCATTCCGAGATCTCCGTGGACGCCGAGGCGGGCATCGTCACCCGGTCCGGCGGCAAGGTGCCCGGCAAGGTCGGCATCGTCTCCGGCGGCGGCAGCGGACACGAGCCGCTGCACGCCGGGTTCGTCGGCCGGGGCATGCTGGACGCCGCGGTCGCCGGCCCCGTCTTCACCTCCCCCGTCCCCGACCGGATCGGTGAGGCCACCGCCGCCGTCGACTCCGGTGCGGGCGTGCTGCACATCGTGAAGAACTACACGGGCGACATCCTCAACTTCGGTATGGCCGCCGAGGACGCCGACGACGACGGCATCAAGGTCGAGACCGTCGTCGTCGACGACGACGTGGCCGTCGCCCGTGGCGAGGGCGCGGGCCGCCGCGGCACCGGCGCCACCCTGTTCGTGGAGAAGCTGGCCGGCGCGCTCGCCGAGACCGGCGCCCCGCTCGCCGAAGTGGCCGCGATGGCACGCAAGGTGAACGAGATGAGCCGCAGCTTCGGTGTGGCGCTCTCCTCCTGCACCACGCCCGCCAACGGCGCCCCGAACTTCGAACTCGGCGACAGGGAGATCGAGATCGGCGTCGGCATCCACGGCGAGCCCGGCCGCCGCCGTGCCGAACTGACCACCGCCGCGGACACGGTCGAGATCATGCTCGACGCCATCCTCGAAGACCTCCCCGAGGCCGACGGCGCCCCGGTGCTGCTGCTCGTGAACGGACTCGGGGCCACCCCGCCGATCGAGCTCTACGTGGTGCGCGCGGAGGTCGAGCGGATCCTCGCCGGGCGCGGGATCCGGATCGCCCGTTCGCTGGTCGGCAACTACGTCACCAGCCTCGACATGGCCGGCTGCACGCTCACCCTGTGCCGCGCCGACGAGCAGATGCTGCAGCTGTGGGACGCGCCCGTGGACACGCCGTCGCTGCGCTGGGGCGCCTGACGCACCCGGCCCACCGTCCGACACCCACCCCTCATAAGGACCTCACCCCGTGACCGCAACCCCCGAACTCGTCCTCGACACCGCCTACTTCCGCCGCTGGCTGGCCGCGGCCGACGAACTGTTCCAGCGTGAGGGCGCGCGCCTCACCGCGCTCGACGCGGCCATCGGCGACGGCGACCACGGCGCCAACATGGTGCGCGGCTTCGGCGCTGCCCGTACGGCCGAGGAGCAGACCCCCTCGGCCACCCCCGGTGCCCTCCTGGGCCAGGCGGGCACCACGCTCACCAACTCCGTCGGCGGCGCCTCGGGCCCGCTGTTCGGTATGGCGCTGCGCCGTACCGGCAAGCGGCTCGGCTCCGAAGAGGCCGTCACCGTCGCGCAGTTCGCGACGGCGTTGCGTGCGGGCGCCGAGGCCGTGGCCAAACTGGGCGGAGCCGCCCCCGGTGACGCGACGCTGCTCGACGCGCTGCTTCCTGCGCTCGACACCCTGGACCTCGAACTGGCCGCGGGCAACGCGCCGTTCGAGGCCCTGTCGGCCGCCCGCGTCGCCGCCCTGACGGCGGCCGAGGCCACGGAGCCGATGCAGGCGAAGAAGGGCCGCGCCAGCTATCTCGGCGAACGCTCCATCGGGCACCAGGACGCGGGCGCCCACTCCGTGGCGCTGCTCTTCGAGGCGCTGACGACGGCGGCGGACGCGGGCTGGGAGCCGGCTCAGGTCGCCCCTGAGGCCACGGCAGTCGACGCGGTCGAGACTCCCGCGGCCGAGACTCCTGTCGCTGCCGAGGCTCCTGTCGCTACGGCGCCCGAGGCCGGCGGTCGTGTCGGCGTCGTCCTCGTCTCGCACAGCCGCGCCGTGGCCAAGGCCACCGCCGAGCTGGCGAAGGCGATGGTCGGCTCCGGCGACACCGCCCCGGTCCTCGCGGCCGGCGGCACCGACGACGGCCGGATCGGCACCAGCGCCGAGCTCATCCACGCCGCCGCTCTCAAGGTGGACGAGGGCAAGGGGGTGGCGGTCCTGTGCGACATGGGCAGCGCGGTCCTCACGGTCCAGGCTCTCCTCGGTGACGGCGACCCGCGCACGATGCCGGCCGACACCCGCATCGTGGACGCCCCCTTCGTCGAGGGCGCGGTCGGCGTGGTCGTGACCGCCTCGGTCGGCGGCGACCTGGAGATGGTGGTCGCGGCGGGCGAGGACGCCCGGAACTACCGCAAGGGCTGAGCTGCGGGACGACGAACGACGACGCCCCGCCCCGGATTTCCGGGGCGGGGCGTCGTCGTGCTCGCGCTCCTCAACCGGCCACCGCGGACGGTGCTTCACGGGGCCGGGCGGCAACTTCAGGAGCCGACCAGCCACTTCACCACATCCTCCGCGGCGTACGCCTCACCCTCCGGGCTCAGCTCCTCCAGGAAGGACAGATCCCGGCCGAGCGTGACCAGGGGAGCCTCCACCGTGCCGCCGGGGCGGCGCTGGCCGAGGCCGACCGTGGCGAGGAGGCCGTTGCACAGGCAGAGCCGCCCCTCGACGTCCGTCGGCTCGCCGCCCTTGCGGGCGTACGCGGCGTGGGGTTCGGCGGGGCAGCGGTAGCCGATCGCTCCCTTGGCGGTGCGGTACGGCACCCGCAGGTAGCCCAGGTCGCAGACGCGACGGCGGGCCTCCACGACCGACGACTCGGAGAGCGTGCCCGGCAGGTCGGCCACCTTGAAGGGGAAGGAGGTCGGGGAAGCATCGGGGTCGTTGCGAACCCTCAACGTTCCTTTCCGTGCACGGGACTTGGCCGCCGTAAGCAGCGACTCCTCCATCCCGGACTCCTCGCAGAGCGCGAAGGCGCTGCCGACCTGCACACCGGCCGCACCGGCCGAGAGCGCGGAGGCCAGGCGCGCGGGGTGGGCCGCGCCGCCCGCGAGCCAGAACGGGATGCCGAGCTTCGCCATCTTGGCGAGGTCGGGGACGTCGCGCGGTCCGTACACGGGTTCGCCGTTCTCGTCGAGGGTCAGCGCCCCGCGCGGCGGCGCGCTGTGACCGCCCGCACCAGGGGTCTCGATCACGAACCCGTCGGGCCTGGTCGCCTCATCGCGGGCCAGGTACGCGGCGAGCACGGGCAGCGAGACGACGGCGAGGACGGCGGGCCGCCGCAGGCCCGCGATCACTTCGGCGGAGAGGCCGCCGGCGGGAGTCGGGCGGGGGCCGATCGTCACGTCCTGCACACGGCCGACGCTGCGCTTCGGCTTCGTATCGCCGGTTGCGGACCCGGCGGGCCCGGTCTCGCCGGGGACAGTCCCGCCACACTGGCACCCGTCCCCGCCCACTCCCCCACCACATCCCGGAGCCTCCTCCGCCGACGCCTCGGCCGACAACAGCGCGCGCGGATCGAACCGGTGCTCGCACGGTGCTTCGTCGCCGTCGACCGTGATCATCACGGTGACGGGTTCGGCGCGGGACAGGCGGGTCGCGAGTTCGGGCAGGTGCGCGGGCACACCGGCACCCACGATGATGTGGTCGACGCCCGCGAGGATCGCCCCGAACAGCGCCGGGGCCACCGCGAGTTCGATCTTCGCGAGGTAGTTGACCCCGACGAGCCCTTCGTGGCCCTCCTTGGCGAGCCACACCTCGACGAAGTTGCCGAGGACGGTGAGCAGATCGGCCGCCTCGCCTCGTTCGGCGCGCAGCATCGGCTCCGTACGGAAGCGCTCCCCGTCGGCGACACCGCCGGGGACGTAGTAGCGGTCGAGCACGGCGGCCGCGAGCGCGGGCACCGGGAACGCGGCGAGCGCGCGGCGCACATCGCCGCCGGGGTCGCCGAGTTGGAGGCGGCGGGCCAGGACCGCATCAAGGGCTGTACCGGAGACCACACCGAGCTGACCGGTCCGCGAGACCGCGCGGGCCAGCCGCCAGCCCGAGACGCCCACGCCCATTCCGCCCTGGATGACCTTCGGGAGTGCTGCCTGCTCGGTGGCTGTCGGCATGTGGGGTCCTCATCCCTCGCGTCCGTAACTTACGGAACCGTAAGTTCACGGCCCAGTCTTCGGCACGGCGTACGAGAGCTCCGACGGCGAAAGTCCCGACTGCTGGTGGCGAAGGGCCCACCGCCTTCACGCAGGCCTGACGAGCGCCGGTGACCTCTCGGTCGCCGCGGGGAACGGTGACGGCTTTCAGCCCAGGCCGCCCGGCCGCAGTCCGTAGGCCGCAGTCCGCAGACCACGACGGTCCGCCCGGGCCGTACGGCCCGGTGACGGCGGACCTTCGACTGCCGGAAGCGGGTGAAGGCCGCGCGGGGCGGCGGCCTGTGCACCCGGGCCGGCGCAGTGGCCGCCGGCGGGAGCGGGTGAAAGTTGCGGAAGCCGTCCGCTGCGGGCGTTTACGCGGCTCACATGTATGCGCCCGTGAGGGCTTTACCAGTAATGCGTACGCCCGCCTACGGCGTGGCCCGCAGCGCCCAGCAGCCAGAGGATCGCGCCGATGGCGACCAGGATCACGCCGATCGTCCAGAGCAGGGAGATGCCGGTGACGAGTCCGATGACGAGCAGAATCAGTCCGAGAGCGATCATGCAGTCCTCCAACCCTCAGAAGTTCTTCCAGTATGCGCCTTTTGGGCATCAAAATTCCGGTCGCAGAGGGCTGGGCAGTATCAACGCTCTGTAACCGTTCCGGATGCGCCCGCTGCCCGGCGCTCATAGCGTGGCATTTCCCCCCATCCCGATCCTGCGAGGAGCAGTCATGGGTGACAGCAGCGCCATGGACAAGGCGAAGGGCAAGGCCAAGGAGGTGGCCGGCAAGGTCACTGGCAACGACCGCATGGAGGCCGAGGGCAAGGCCGACCAGGCGCGCGGCAAGGCCAAGGAGGGCATGGAACGCCTCCGCGACAAGGCCAAGGGTGTCGGCGACTCTCTGCGCGACGACAAGTAGCGCAGAGGTGCGGCAGGAGATGCGCGGGTGTCACCGCGAAGCTCCTGCCGCACTTCGGCGTTGACCCGGCGGGCCACCGCCGAAGCCGTGACCGCGCTCGTCAGCCGACGCCGGTCACCCCCAGATCACGCGTGTACGTGGCTCGGTCGGGAGGTCCGGCGTGGCGCGGCATGGTGGACCGGTTCGGCAGGCAACCGCCGCAGCCACAAGGACGAAGCAAGGAGCAGACCGGCGAAGACGGCCAGGAGCAGGACCGATACCCACATCTGCCGGCTCCCGGGAGCCTCCCAGGCGGTCCAGCCGGCCGATGCCGCCCACATCAGGACGGCCAACGCATAGAAGGTGCGAACCCGGCGCAGCTGCCGCGAGGCCCGCAGGGGCGTGATGCGATCAGTCGTGGATGCCATGCGGACCCGCGTACCCCTCTTTCTCTGCTTCAACAGGGCGAGTTGGCATGCGTCGGCAGAACGGCCGCGGCCCTTCTGCCGGTTCACTACGAAGGTGCATCCGACGGGCCCTGCTGCATGGAAGAGGATGAGACGCGATCCGAATCGGCGTCTGTGTACGTGATGTCGGTGCCGTACAGCGGCGCATGAGGACGCGCTCGCGAAGACCGGCCGGGGCAGCCGCGGAAAACGCCGCTGCCCCGGCCGGGCGGCACGCTCATGCGCCCGCCGCAACCTGGGCTGCCTGCATGCCATTCCGGGAGCACGGCCGTCGGCGACTGGGCCATTACCGCATACGCGGCCGAGACGATCGTCGCGGGAGGGCGTCGAACTCCGTTACGTGGACCGGTACTTCACGGCACGCCAGACGGGATCGGCCCCGGGCGAAGGCCGTCGGCAAGGCACGGTCCAGGGTCGGTCCGCGTGCAGGACGGTCTGTACGACGGCGTCCGCGCGCTCGCGCAGCTCCGCGCGCTCCTGTGGGGCGACCCATGGTGTTCCGTCGGCGCGTGCGCTCGCTGCCGCCGAGGACCTTGCGTGCGGCGGTCTGCAGGGCGGGGTCAGGCGGTGCGTACGTCATGTCCGTCTCTCCGCGGCGGGTCTTCATCCGATGGCAACAAGGACGACGGCGGCTCCGCAGGCGGCGAGGCCGACGCGCTGGGTGGGGCGGATACGTTCCTTCAGGACCGCGACGGCCAGCATCACCGTGATCGCCGGGTAGAGCGAAGTGAGGACCGCGGTCACGCCGAGATCGGCGGCCTGGGTGGCGGCGAGGTAGAGGCAGGTGCCGACCGCGCCGAGGGCGCCGGCGGCGATGCCCCAGTGCTGGTGCCCGACACGGGAACGCCAGGGCTTGCCGAGTGCCGTGGCGATCACGGCGATCACGACGGCACCGATCAACTGGCTGGCGGCCAGCGGCAGCACGCCGGCCGAGGACGGAATCTGAGCGGTGGCGACGAACAGGCAGCCGAAGCCCAGCCCGGCGAGTCCGCCGTCGGTCATCGCCGGCCGGCGACCGGCCGGGTCACCGCCACTCTCGCGAGCCACCAGCCAGATCGCCGGCAACGCGACGAGGACGCCGAGCCAGACCAGCGAGGTCGGCCGCTCGCCGAGGGCGGAGCCGACCAGGACGGGCAGGATCGCGGCGCCGACGGCCGAGACCGGTGCCGCGATCCCCATGCGGCCGGAGGAGAGCCCGCGATAGAGGAAGGCCGACCCGATCGCGCCGCCGAGACCGGCCAGCGCTGCCCAGCCGAAGTCCCGTAGCGACGGGGTGCCGGGCATCACCAAGCTGACGCCGACGATCGCCCCTGCACCGGACAGCTGCCCGGTGAACGCGACCGCCCAGGCCGAGACCCGCCCGGAGCCGAAGCCGCCGATGAAGTCGGAGGTGCCGTACCCGACGGCGGCCAGCAAGGCCAGCAGAATGCCGATGGTCATCGGAGCCCACCGCCATCGTGAGCGATGAATGTCGAGGTCATCATCGGTCCCTCCTGCTGTTGTCGTTGCCAGGACCTCGATCCTCGACCAAGAATGGTCTTGCCTGTAGTGCCAATTGGATAGCTGTCGAGTGGACCACTTGGGGTGGCGTTGATGGCAGTGCGCTGGGTCGGGCTTGGTCCGGAGCTGCTCATCGGCCTGGACCGGTCGAGTCCCGAACCGATGGGACAGCAGCTCCAGCGCGAGCTGCGCGGCTCGATCCGGACCGGCCGGCTCTCCGAGGGGGAGCGTTTGCCGTCCAGCCGGTCCCTCGCCGACCAACTTCAGGTGTCCCGTGGTCTGGTGGTGGAGGCCTACGCCCAACTGGCAGCGGAGGGCTACCTGATCACCGCGACCGGATCCGGCACGCGGGTCGCTCCGTGCACGGCCGTACGCGAAGCGCCGCGGAGACCGGAACGGGACGCGAGCACCCGGCCGGCGCCGATCGAGGTCGACTTCGAGTACGGGATCCCGGACCTCGCCTCCTTCCCGATGCAGGACTGGCTGTGGGCGCTCACCCAGGCCGCACGAGGGGCGGGGTCTGCCGCCATGGGCGATGAAACGGGCCCGGGCTGCGGGCAGCTCCGCAGTGTCCTTGCGGGGTACCACCGGCGCGTCCGGGCGGGTACCGCCGAAGCCGAGCACACGATCATCGTGAATGGCTTCCGGCACGGGCTCAACCTGGTCTTCGGTACGCTCGCGCGCTCCGGCCACGACACCGTCGCTCTGGAAGACCCCGGACCCCGTGAACACGACGAACTCGCCGCCCGGGCCGGCCTGTCGCCGATCGCGGTACCCGTTGACGAAGAGGGCGTGAACGTGCCGGCCCTTGCCGCCTCCGGAGCCCGTGCCGTCCTGGTCACACCCGCTCACCAATGCCCGACGGGAGTCGTCCTGAGCGCGCAGCGCCGCCGCGACCTGATCGCCTGGGCCGAGGAGGTCGACGGACTCGTTCTCGAAGACGACTACGACGCCGAGTTCCGCTACGACCGTCGGCCGGTCGGTTCGCTGCAAGGGCTGGCACCGGCCCGGGTCATCGCGCTCGGTTCGGTGAGCAAGACGCTGGCGCCGGGCATCCGGATCGGCTGGCTCCTTGTCCCGCCACGACTCCTCGAACCCTTGGTCCGGGAGAAGCACCTGACCAGCCGTGGAGTACCCGCACTCGACCAGACCGCCCTGGCGCTGCTGATCGAGTCCGGACGCTTCGACCGGCACCTGCGCAGGATGCGGGACATCTACCACGCCCGCCGCCGAACCCTTGTCACCGAACTCGTCGAGCACGTCCCCGGCAGTCGGCTCGAGGGCCTGGACGCAGGCTGCCACGCCCTCCTGCGGCTCCCCTCGGAGCTGACCGAGACCGACATGGTGGACCGCATCGCCGCCCAAGGCGTCCAGGTCTACGGTCTCGATCGCTACCGCACCGCCGGCGCGACCGATCCGACCGCGTTCAGCCCTGCCCTGGTACTGGGCTTCGGCAACGTCAACGAGTCCAGGATCAGGCACGGCGTACGAATCCTCGCGGCCGCGCTGAACACCTGAGTCCGGCAACAGGTCGATCGCCCTGGCACCAGGCCCCCACCGGACGCATCGCGGCTCCTGCCGGCTAAACAGCTCACAGACGCGGGGCTCGGTCCTGCCCGAATCCGGGACCGGTCACCTGACCCGGTGGACGACGGCAGCTCCGATGCTTCAGGTGGCAGATTCCGCGGGCCGACCGGCACGGAACCCGGTCACGGCCGTCAAGGCGTCGGCGGTCCCGCCCGTCAGCCGGACCCGCAGCTCCTGGACCACGGTGGGTTCGAACCGGTGGACCCGCCGGATGCCGACCGTGCCACCGGAGGCCAGCGTGCGGCCTTCGGCGGTCACCTCGTGGCGGGCGATGTGCTGGCCGGCGGTGAGGTCCTCGCGGAGTTCGAGGTGGTCGATGCGGACGGGCTCGGGGAACCGTGCGATCACCTCGGAGCCGGTCACCACGAGCCGGCTGGGGACGGGGGCTGCGAGGCGTCGGGCCACCTCGTCGGTGAAGTCGAACAGCCGGGCGGCGTCGGCCTCGTCGATCCGGCCGCGTCGGTCCGGCGGGACGTTGAGGAGCAGGCCCGCGCCGAGACCGATCGAGCGATACCAGATGTCGAGCAGATGGTCGACGCTCTTGAGGGTGTGCTGATCGTCGGGCTGCCAGAACCAGTTCGCGCGGATGGGCACATCGCACTCGGGCGGCAGGTACCGCTTGGTGCCGAGGTCCGCCTGTCCTTCGTCGTAGATGCTGATGCCGGTGGAGTCGGTGGCGTACCAGCAGGGATCCGCGGCCAGCCCGTCCTCGTTGCCCACCCAACGGATGGTCGGGCGTCCCATGTTGAAGACCATGGCATCCGGCTGGTGTTCGTCGATCACCGCCATGACGGCCTCCCAGTCGTACGTCCGGCCTTCCGATCCGGCGCCGTCGAACCACAGCTCGTACAACGGGCCGTAGCGGGTGCACAGTTCGGTGAGCTGGCGCAGGTAGAAGGTGTCGTAGGCGGCCGGGTCCTCGTAGCAGGCGGCGTTGCGGTCCCAGGGTGAAAGGTAGAGCCCGAGGCCGAGGTCCGCTTTGCGGCAGGCGCGGGCGAGTTCGGCGACGACGTCGCCCTTGCCGTCCCGCCAGGGCGAGGAGGCCACCGAGTAGTCGGTGGTGGCGGTGGGCCACAGGCAGAAGCCGTCGTGGTGCTTGGCCGTCAGGACGACGTACTTCGCACCGGCGGCGACGGCCGTTTCCACCCACTGGTCGGCGTCCAGGTCGGTCGGCTGGAACGTGGCCGGGTCGAGTGTGCCGTCGCTCCACTCCTGGCCGTTGAAGGTGTTGATGCCGAAGTGCAGGAAGATGCCGAACCCGGCCTGCTGCCAGGCGAGTTGCTGCCGCGTGGGGATCATGGTCATACAGGACTCTCCGTGAGGGGTCGACGCTCGGCTTCTCGCTGCTTCGGGCCCGCCGGGACGATGGTCATCCACCGGCAGTGAGGCTGATGTTGCCGATCCGGCCCATGTGGTCGAAGGAGATGACGGCGGTGTTGCCGGTCGGCAGCTCGGCGGTCAGCCGGTCGTCTTCCAGGCGATGCGGCACCTGGTGGTGCTCGAAGTACCCCGTGACGGCGCGTCGCGGGGACCGCCCGATGAGGGAGACTCCGGTCAGCAGCACGCGGGGCAGTGCGATCGCGTCGAGTGGGGCGTGCGGCACCTTCGGGTCGTCCGGCAGGAAGTACACCCGGGTGCCGGGCCCGGCCGGCTGTCCGATGTACCCGGGAGCGTTGGCCACGCCCATGCCCGTGAAGGCCAGCATCTCGGCGGCCCGCCGGGGATCGTCGAATCCGGACAGATCGAGCTCCTCGGCAGTGAGCTCGGGAATCCCGTACGTGTGTCCGTACCGTGCCACCGCCGCGGACAGTGTGGCGACCTCGCTCCCGCCGAGCCCGGGATTGGCCCAGCCCCACATCCAGCTGCGGGCCTCCATGTCGTAGGTCCCCAGCACGCCGACCCGCAGCTGCACCTCGCCCTGCCGGTACGAGCACGTGGGCAGGTCCGCGGTCCAGGGAGCCTCGGGCAGGAACTCCGTGAGCACCTGAAGCTGTTCGGCACCCCAGGCGGCATGCCGCTCCGCCTCGAGCACGAACTGATCGCTGAATCCGTTTGTCATGATCGGGAGAGTACGGGGCGGAGCTCAACAGCGGGCCGGGCGGGGCCTGTTCACGATGCCCCGCCTCGCGACCACCGGGGTTCGCTCCGGTTGCCGGGTGGCGGGTGGCGGGCCACCCCGGAAATTCCCGCTCCTCCGGCCCGGCGTCAGGCGAGTACGAGGTGCTGGCCTCGCTGCCGGCCGTGGAGCTGTCCAAGACCCGGCTCAGCGTCCCGCCCCTGGGCGTTGACGTGTTCGGCGCGGACCTGCGGGGCCTCGTACTCGCCGAGGCGGAGTTCACCACCGACGAGGAGGCGCAGTCGTTCGAGCCGCCCGCCCAGTGACGGGACGGCATCCAGACCGGTCATGGGCGGCTTCAGCGGGCGTGGCCGCCGCTGTCCCAGGCGAGGCGGATTCCGAGGTTTCCGGCGGAGCTGTCCGCGGTGTTGGCCGTGCGGGCGGCCACGCGATAGCGGTTGCAATACGAGTCGTGGCACAGGTAGGAGCCGCCGCGCATGGACCGACGGCCGGGGTCGCCCTCCTCCCAGAGGTCGGCCGTCCACTCCCACACGTTTCCCGCGACGTTGTACAGGCCGAACCCGTTGGCGGCGAAGGCGTGCACGGGTGCGGTGCCGGCGAAGCCGTCCTCCTCCGTGTTGCGGAAGGGGAAGGGGCCCTGCCAGATGTTGCACCGGTGCCGTCCGCCCGGGGTCAGTTCATCCCCCCACGGGTAGCGGGCCTGGTCGAGTCCGCCGCGCGCCGCGTACTCCCACTCCGCTTCCGTGGGCAGGCGTGCTCCGGCCCATCGACAGTAGGCCTGGGCGTCATGCCAGGTCAGGTGAACCACCGGATGGTCCCAGCGGTCATTGAGGTCGCTGCCCGGGCCCTCCGGCCCGTTCCAGGCGGCGTTCTCGACAGCGCACCACCACGGCGTTTCGGGCGGACGCCGTGACGCTCCGCGGAGCCGGCCGGGCAGGAACTTGGCGAAGACGTAGCTCCAGCCGAAGGACTCGGCCTCGGTCCGGTACCCGGTTTGTTCGACGAAGGCCGCGAACCGCGCGTTCGTCAGCGCGTACGCGTCGATCGCGAACGGCGCGACCGTCACCTCCCGGACGGGACCCTCACCGTCGCCCGGATTCGCGTCCGCGTCCTCGGTGCCCATACGGAAGGTGCCGCCGGGCAGTTCGACGCGCTGCTCGTACCGTGCCGCCTGGTTCTCCACTCGTCGCGGAGCAAGGGACGAGGCCTTGTGGGTCGGCACGTCGGCGGGGAGCGGTGTCGCGGCCTCCCGGCGCGTGGGCGCGCAGCAGCTGCGCCTGGCCGTCGGGTCCTCGTCGGCCTTCGCTGTCGTGGTCATCGACTCGCTCACGTTGTTCCTGTTCCGGGGATCGGCCCCGATGTCGGGCCCCGCAGCGGGCGTTCACGCGGGCGATCCTGCCCCTGACCTGGTCAGGACTCAAGGCCGTTTCGGGAATTGTGATCGTCGTCGGCCCCCTGTTCGCCCCGTACATCTGTCCGGGAGGCTGATCTTCGCGGGCATGACTGATGGGATGGGGACATGACTACGACCACACCCAACGTCCTGGTGATCTTCACCGACCAATGGCGCGGCGACTGCCTGTCCATCGAGGGACACCCCGTCGTACGGACTCCCTTCATCGACCGCTGGGCATCCGGCGCGCGGCGCTTCACCCGCGCCTACTCCGCCAACCCGACCTGCGTGCCCGCCCGCGCCTCGCTGATGACGGGCCAGACCGCGCAGACACACGGTCGCATCGGCTACCAGGACGGCGTGCCGTGGACGTACGAGACCACGCTGGCCGGGGAGTTCAGCAGGGCGGGCTACCGCACGCACGCCATCGGCAAGCTGCATGTCTACCCCGAGCGGCACACGCTGGGCTTCGAGTCGGTGGAACTGCACGACGGATACCTGCACTTCGCCCGCCGTCATGCCGCTGACCTCGCGGAGATAGACGACTACGTGGCCTGGCTGCGCACGGTGTCCGGCCGCGCGGATGCGGACTACGCCGAGCACGGCGTGGACTGCAACAGCACCGTGGCCCGGCCCTGGGACAAACCCGAGTGGCAGCATCCGACGAACTGGGTCACCCAGCGGGCCGTGGAGTTCCTGCGGACCCGCGACCGCGAGCGGCCGTTCTTTTTGTTCGCCTCCTACCACCGCCCCCATCCCCCCTACGACCCGCCCGCCTGGGCCTTCGAGCAGTACCTGAATACGGACATGCCGCGGCCGCCGGTCGGCGACTGGGCGCACGGGATGTGGGGCGCGGGTGGCAATCCGGCCGATCCTGCCTCCCCGTACCTGGAACTGCCGCCGGAGCAGTCCCGGCGCACCCGTGCCGGCTACTACGGCCACATGACGCACATCGATCAGCAGGTCAACCGGCTGCTGGAAGTGCTCGCGGAGGAGCATGCCGACGACACCGTGGTGCTGTTCGCCTCCGATCACGGCGAGTTGATGGGCGACCACCACCTCTACCGCAAGTCCCTGCCCTACGAAGGATCCGCCCGGATCCCGTTCATCCTCGGCGGACCGGGCATCGAGCCGGGCACCGACGACCGGGTGGTGGAGCTGCGCGATGTGATGCCGACTCTCCTGGGCCTGGCCGGGCTCGGCACGCCCGACGGCGTGGAGGGCCTCGACGTGCTGTCCGACGCCCGACGCACCTGGCTGCACGGCGAACACACCGACCACGTGATGCGGGAGGGCGGCAGCGTCCAGTGGCTCACCGACGGCCGCTGGAAGTACGTGTGGCGCAGCAGCGACGGCTGGGAGCAGCTCTTCGACCTGGCCGCCGACCCCGACGATCTGCACGACCTGTCGGAGGGTGAGCCCGATCGGCTCGCAAGCTGCCGGGCGATGCTCATCGACCGGCTGCGGGACCGTCCTGAAGGATTCGTCGCCCAGGACGCACTGGTCACGGGACGGCCGGTCTCGCCGATCCTCGCGCGCTGAGACGCAGCGGTACGGGGCCGGAATGCACAGCCAGTTCTCACGGTTGAAGGCAGCGACAAGCGTAAGAAGATGAAGGGAAAATCGTGAGCAACCGGTTCGCTCAGCTGGCCTTCACCACGACTGTCCGGCGTCATCAGGAGCTGCACGGAAGCGACCGTGCGTACCGCAAGGCGATGGAGGGGCCCGAGGACGTGGATCGGATCGGGCCCGACGAGGCGGCCTTCATCGGGCAGCGCGAGAGCTTCTATCTCGCGACGGTGAGCGAGACAGGCTGGCCCTACATCCAGCACCGCGGCGGGCCGCGGGGTTTCCTGCGGGTCCTCGACGAGCACACCCTCGGCTTCGCCGATCTGCGGGGCAACCGGCAGTACATCACCCGCGGCAATCTCGATCACGACGACCGTGTCGCCCTGTTCCTCATGGACTACACCCACCAGGCCCGCCTCAAGGCCCTCGGCCGGGCCCGGGTGGTCGAGGACGATCCCGCCCTGGTCGAGGCGCTGAGCGTGGAGGGGGTCTCCGGCCGACCGGAGCGGGCCGTCCTGATCGATGTGGAAGGGCTCAACTGGAACTGCCCCCAGCACATCCCGCAGATGTTCTCCCGCCGGACCGTCGAGGAATCGCTGCTCCCGCTGCACGACCGGATCGCCGAACTCGAGGAGCGCAACGCCGAGTTGCGCGCCGCTCTCGCGAAGGCGGGACGCTGAAGGACGGCGCTACGGCGGGACGCCAGGGCAGCGTGGTCGGCAGCTCGGACTACCCTGACCAGGTGCGGAAGCCCACCATGCCACCACAGCTCGGTGAACCGCTGCCCGTCGAGCTGGCCAACACCACGTACGCCGTGCGCGGCCGGATGCAGGACGGCCTTCACACTCCGGAGCAGCTCGCGCTGTGGCTGACCGGGGTGCGGGACCGTCTGCCCGTGCCGCTCACGGACGCCGATCTGCGGGCGGTCGGCGAGGGGGATCTGGAGCGCGCGCGGGCGATCCGGGACGCCGTACGCGACATTGCGGCCAGCGCTGTACGCGGGGAGACGCCCGCGCCCGAAGCGGTGGAGCAACTCAATCGGCAGGTGGCCGCGGTTCCTTGCTGGCGCGAGCTGCGCTGGGGTGCGGCTCCCCAGGCGGACCTGCGCATGCAGGCGCCGCCGGTCGTGGCGGCGCTCGCCGCGATCGCGCAGGCCGCCGTGGATCTGTTCGGTGGTGCCGGTCTGTCCTCCCTGCGCGCCTGCCCCGGGCCGGGCTGCGTGCTGTTCTTCGTCCAAGACCATCCGCGCCGCAGATGGTGTTCGGTGGGGTGCGGAAACAGGGCCCGGGCGGCGCGGCATTACGCCCGCGTGCGCGGGAGTTGACCCTGTCCGCGGTCCTTGAGGGTGCGCGCGTCGGGTCCCTGCGAAAGGGGGCCCGCTGCCGTCAGTCGCTCGGTACGGACGGTCCCCACGGCGCCGGGCCCGCCCCTTCCGCCCATGCCCGCAGCGCAGCGCCGTCGACGCAGCGAATGCCGACGGCTGCCGCGTACTCCTCGGCCGGCGCCGTGAACGCGCTGGTGGTCACGACCGCGGCGAGCTGCGCACCGTGCACCGTCCAGCAGGTGCCGCCGAACCGCTGCACATCCTGCGAACCCACCTTGTGCTCAGGGCTGTACTGCTTGCACTGGAGCACCACGCGCCGGCCGTCGGGCGCGACCGCCACGACGTCGGCGCCCAGGTCGCCGGCGCCTCCGACCACCTCGATCTCGCGGCAGCCGTCGCGCTCGCACAGGGCGGCGACGGCCGCCTCGAAGCCGTCCGGGTCGAGGGCGGCGAAATCGAGGTCGAGCGGCGGCAGCACGGCGGTGCGGCCGTCCCGAGTGGCGAGGGGCGGAAGGGGAAGCGTGCGTGCTTCACTGCCGACGGTCTGCGGAGAGGCGAGACGGTCCTCGGGGGTCGCCGCGTCGGTGAACTCGGCACGTGCTGCCGCCAGTTCGCGATCGGCCTGGCGCATCCCTCGCCGCACAGCGCCGCGCAGTTCACGAGCCCGCGGCATCGCCCGCAGCAGCGCGTAGAACAGCGCGATGGCCGGCACCGCGAGCAGCGCGCATGCCACGGGGTGGTCCCCGGCCCAGTACGCGAAACGCACGAACAACAGCATGGCGGCGCACACCACCGCTGCCACCAGCCCCAAACCGACCAGCAGTCCCCGCAGCAAGCCTGCCTCGGCGCGTGTACCCGTGCGGCCGCTCGTCTCCCGTATCTGCACCATGCCTCCCCTTCGCCGTGAGAACCACGTGGCTCGACATGTGCCCCGGTCCGCCCAAACCATGATCAGAAAGCGGGAGTTGTACGGGCTGCTGCCGACCGTGTCCGGCCCGGCCGTGCGCGGAGAGCGCCGGAGGGTTCCCAAGAAACACAAGCCCTCGCTCGACAAGTGCATGGGCTAGCCCGAACTGGCCTTGGGAATCTGCGGTCCTGCCACAAAGCAGCCATGTGCGAACACAACCAAACAGGAGAACACATCGATGCGGATGACCAGTTGGGGCACCAGAGCCGTGCTCGCCATGGTGCTCACGGCCACGGCAGGCGCTCTGCCTGCGCACGCGGGCGAGAGCGGCCGCCAGGACGGCACGACGTACTACATCGACTGTGCGGCCGGGTCGGACGCCGCGTCCGGGACCTCACCGGCGACCGCGTGGGGCTCGCTGGAGAAGGCGAGTTCGGCGGGCTACGGCCCGGGCGACCGGATTCTCTTCCGGCGGGGCAGCACGTGTGACGGGGTGTTCGCGCCGTCCGGATCAGGTGAACAAGGCTCGCCGATCAAGGTGGACGCGTACGGCAAGGGCGCCAAGCCCCGCATCCGGGGCGGCGGGGCGCGCGCGGCGGTCCTGCTCGAGAACGTCCAGCAGTGGGAGCTGCGCCATCTCGACATCTCCAACCAGGGGGCCGCACCCGGTCCCGAGGAGCGCCGCGCCGGCATCCTGTTCCGTCTGACGGACTTCGGCACGGGCAAGCACTACGTCGTGAACGACGTGGACGTGCACGACGTCAACGGGTCCGACCACAAGGACCCGGATCCGTCGGGCGGCATCCTGTTCGTGGTGCGCGGCACGGCGACCCCGACCCGCTTCGACGGCATCACGGTGACCGACTCGACCGTCAAGCATGTGGACCGTACGGGCATCTCCACGGCCTCCAGCTGGGGCAAGCGACCCGAGCACCCCAACAGCGGAGCCCCCGGCTGGGCGCCCAACACCGACCTCACCATCCGCGGCAACGAGGTCGTCGACGTGGGCGGCGACGGCATCGTCCTCCAGCACGGGCACCACGCCCTCGTCGAGCACAACTACGTCGACGGGTTCAACATGCGCTCGGCGGGCTACAACGCCGGCATCTGGGCCTGGAACTTCGACGACGCCGTCTACCAGTACAACGAGGTCACCGGCGGCCACGGCACCCGCGACTCGCAGGCCTTCGACTTCGACGGCGGCAACAACCGCAACGTCTACCAGTACAACTACAGCCACGACAACGAGGGCGGCTTCCTGCTCGTCTGCAATGGCCCCGGCATGAAGACGGCCGACAACGTCTTCCGTTACAACGTGAGCATCGACGACCGCAACACTCAGTCCCCGTACGGGGTGTTCGCCGTGGTCTGCGGCCCGTCCACCAACACGCAGATCTACAACAACACCATCGCCACCTCCCACAAGGGCACGGCCATGGTGAGCGACAACGGCCAGGGCGGTGTCACCTTCCGCAACAACATCTTCGTCAGCACCGCCGAGGGCGGCTCCCCGATCATCGATGCGCTGAACACGTACGACCACAACCTGTACGTGGGCACGGGCCCCGTCCCCGCGGGCGACACCCACGCCCTGACGGCGGACCCGCGCTTCTACGACCCCACCCCCGAGACGCCGGGCGACCTCCGTCTGCGCCCCGACTCCCCGGCTCTGGGGGCCGGAGCCGCGGTCGAGAACGCCGGGCCGCACGACTACTTCGGCAACCGTCTGCAAGGAGCGACGGACGTCGGCGCCCACCAGCGGCCGGAACGCCGCTGAACCACCGCCCGGCAGGGGCGGTGACCGTTCCCTGCTCCTGCCGGGAGCCCCGTCGGCAACACACCCCGGGGCGTGCAGACTCGGCTACCGCCCCGCAGCCGACAGCACCCCCGCCGGATCCCGGTACACGTGGTCGAGCGAGAGCGACGCTCCCCCGCGCGCCGCCGCGCTGAATCCCAGCGTGGAGGCGAGCACGGTGCAGCCGCCGGCGTCGGGGGCCATCACGCGTGCGGACAGCTCTAGTTGTACGCGGTCCACGAGGTACTCGCCGAAGAAGGCGAAGTAGCCGCCGAGCACGATGGCCCGGGGGTTGAGGATGTCGGCGAGGGCGGCGAGACCGAGGCCCAGGTCTTCGGTGATCGTGTCGAGTGCGGCCCGCGTGGCGGGGTCTCCCGCGTCGGCCCGCCGCTTGAGCTCCGCCAAGCGCTCCTCCAGGTCCACGGTCGCGTCGCGTACCGGGTCGTCGGGTGCGGCCGCGTGGTCGAGCAGGGCGTTCAGGCCGACCAGGGTCTCGAAGCAGCCCCGCCGTCCGCAGGCGCACCGTTCGCCGTCGGGTTGCAGGCGCATGTGGCCGATCTCGCCCGCGAAGCCGGCCGATCCGCGCAGGAGCCGGCCGTCGGAGATGATGCCGCCGCCGACGCCGGTCTCGCCCGTCACGTAGATCAGATCCTGGATGTCGGCCGCCGAGGCCACCAAGTACTCGGCGATGGCGCCGAGTTTGGCGTCGTTCTCCAGTTGGAGGGGTGGGCAGATGCGGCCGAGGCGTGCCCGCAGGCCGCCGAGCACGTCGACGTCCCGCCAGTCGATGTTGGGCGCGTAGGAGACCACTCCGCTGTCGCGCTGGATCACCCCGGGCGCCGCCACGGTGATCGCCACCAGGCGTGTTCCGCGGGCCTTGAGCGTGCGGCGGACGGTGCGGATCGTCGCGGCCGCCCGGTCCAGGACGGCGTCCGCGCCTTCGGCCCGTACATCGAGGGCGGCCCGGTGCTCGGCGACGACCTCTCCCCCGAGGTCGAGCGCGATCAGGCCGAGGTAGTCGGCGCTGATCTCCAGGCCGATGCCGCACACGGTGCGCCCGTCGAGTTCGAGGGTGCGGCTGGGGCGGCCCACTCCCCCGTCGCGCGCGGCGTCCCCCTCGCGTACCAGGCCGAGTTCGACCAGCTCGGCCACGAGATTGGTGATCGTGGCCTTGGGCAGGCCGGTGTCCGCCGCGATCTGTGTCCGCGGCCGCGGCCCGGCGTCGCGCAGCAGACGCAGCACCAGACCGAGGTTGGTCCGGCGCAGCGACGCGCGGTCCCCTGCCCTGGGCGGTCCGTCCCCGCCCAGATCGCGCACGCCCGCTCCCCGCAGATCTGCCTTCACTCGGCCGCTCCTTGCGCACTCGCTTCCTGCCGAGGTCAACGTACGCGAATGATCAGCGCCCGGCGAGACCTCGTCTGGAGGAGCAGAAACTGTCTCACTCGCACCCATTGACTAGCGATTATTAATTTCAGATCCTAGCCGAATTAATAGGCCGACGAGAGAGACAACCGATGCAGGCGCTCAACGCCGGGAACATCGCGTGACGTTCCACGCGCCGAAGGCGCGCTACCACCTCCGTTTCCAGCTCACACCGGGTGCCGATCTCGCCGACCGCGCGGCCGGTCTGGCCAAGGTCTGCCGCGAGCACGGCATCGCCGAGGTCGTGCTGCTGCTCGGCGCCGAGGAGGCGTACACCGGTCATCTGGCCGGGGCCGAGGAGGATCTCTGGTTCGAGGCGGCGGCCGAGGCGTCCGAGGTGCTCACGGCCGCCGGTGTGGAAGTCAGTCTCAACCCGTGGGTGACCGTCGGGCACGCCGACCGCGGGCGCAGGGACCGGCTCGGCTTCGCGCCCATGGTCTCGCCGACCGGCCAGGTGGCCGCCGCCCAGGCCTCGTTCGCCTGCCCGACGTGGCGTGCGTGGCTGTACGCGCACTACGGGCGCTTCGCCCGGCTCGGGTTCCGGGTGCTGTGGGTAGAGGACGACTTCCGCTTCCACAACCACGCTCCCCTGGACTGGGGCGGCGGGTTCGAGCCGCTGATGATGGAGCGCCTGTCACTGCTTGTGGGACGCCCGGTCGCACGCGAGGAAGTGGTCGAGGCCGTCACCGCGCCCGGTCCCCCGCACCCGTGGCGCGGTCTGCTGCAACAGGTCTGGCGCAGCGCGCAGTTGGAGGTCGCGGAGGGTCTTGCCGAGGCCGTTCGGGAGAACTCGGCGGGACGCTCGCAGCTGGGCCTGATGAACTCCGTCCCGGCGATGCACTCGGTCGAAGGGCGCGACTGGACCGCGCTGTTCGAGGCGTTGTCGATCGAGGGGCGGGTCGTGCAGCGGCCGCACTTCGCGCCGTACGCGGACACACCGGCCCGGAGCCTGGCCTCGTCGGTGTGGGCGCTCGAGGCACAGCGGCCGCTGCGTCCGGCGTACGTGTCCTGCGAGCCGGAGATCGAGAACTGGCCGCACACCTCCTGGACCAAGTCGGACACCCAGACCTGGTCGGAGATGGTCACCGCCCAACTGGCCGGCGCCGACGCCCTGCTGCTCAACGTTCACCCCAGCTCCGCCGGGCGCGCCGAGGAGTTCCCGCGGATCGACCGGCTGCTCAGCCGCTCGCGGCCGGCCCTGGACTGGGTGGCCGCGCTGCGCCCCGAGCAGGCCGTGTCCCTGGGGGTCGGGCTGCCGTGGCGGCCCGACACCGCGGCCCGACTGCGCACGGTCGAGGGGCAGTTGGGTGAGCTGGTGGCCGGTCCGGCCGCCACCGCCGAGTTCCTGCTCGGCTACGGCGTTCCCGTCACGGCCGAAGCGGCGCCCGTGCAGGCGCTGTTCGGCCGGGCCGTGGACGCCTTCGAGGACAAGGAGCTGCGCGCCATGCTGCGCGGCGGGCTCCTCTTGGACGGCGTGGCCGCGCACCTCCTGACGGAGCGCGGCTTCGCCGATCTGCTCGGCGTACGGGCCGGGGCGCTTCACACCCGTGAAGAGGCCGCTCAACCCGGCCCGTACGCGGCAGAGCGGATCACCGCGCAGGCCGGCGCGGACGAGGGCGCGTGGGTGAGTGTCGACGTACAACCGGCACTGGCCCGGCTCGAACCGGCCGACGGCGCCGACGTGCTCACCGAGGTGGTGACACCGGAAGGCCGCCACTGGGGTGCGGGCCGCTGCCACTTCGTGAACGCGCTCGGCGGCCGGGTCGCGGTACTCGCCGCCACGGCACCCGTCGAACTCGCCCGCAGCGACCGGAGACAGCGTCTGCTGCACGCGAGTGTGCGGTTCCTTCAGGGCGATCACCCCCCGCTGCCGCTCGTCGACGGCGCGCCCCATCTCATCCCCCAACTGTCGCGCTCCGGTGATCTCCTGCGGCTCGCGATCGCCAACGGCAGCGCGGATCCGGCCCACGTACGGATCGCCCTGCCCCTCTCCCCCGCCTCGGTGCGCGCCACCCTGCTCGCACCGCTGGCCGCGCCCGAGCCGGTCTCTGTGACCGGCACCGCGGGCCGCCTTGAACTCGAGACAGCCGTGCCGCACCACGGCCGGCTGGTCCTCGAATGGCGCACCGCCTCCGGGCGGTCGCCGGTTCGGACCCCCTCTCCCCTCTCCTGAAGCGAGGAGTAGCTGTGTCAGCTCGTACCGGAGCAAGGACGGCCGCCGCGTTCGCCGCGGTGGCGACCCTGCTGGCAGGCGCGTCGATGTCCGCCCCGGCGGCCGCCGCCGAGGAAGACCCGACATACACGCTCACCGTCGGCGCCACGGGTGCGTGGAACAACCCGGACGACACCCCCGCGGGAACGTACATAGACAAGGACGGCACCTTCCACTACCAGCAGGCGCACGCCCTCTACGCGCAGAACGACCCGCGCAAGTGGTCCTTCTACACGGGCAAGGACTTCGACTCCGCGAAGCTCTCGCCGATCAGCGAGGCGGTCAACCCGGCCAACTCCCTCGACCGCAACGACGACACGACGTGGCGCTGCAACAACAGCCCCACGGGGCGCGAGTCCACGTACGCCCCCGATCTGTCGCACTACGCGCAGAGGAACTACTGCGACCTCATGGGTGTGTGGGTCGACCCGGACACCGGTGACTGGTACGGCCTGGTGCACAACGAGTTCACGCCCAGCCCGTTCGACGACGGTCTGCACTACGACGCGATCGACTACGCGGTCTCCAAGGACCAGGGCAGGACCTGGGACATCAAGGACCACGTCCTGACCTCGCCGTACAGCACCGAGCGCGGGGACACCGAGGCCTTCCCGCACGACCTCTACCACTACGGCAACGGCGACGCCCGCCTGTTCGTTGACACGGCCTCCGGCTACTTCTACGTCTACTACAACTCCCGTGCGATCCCGAAGGGCGGCGTCTCCGGCGGCTGGACCGACGGCAGCCGCGGGCACGTGGCGCGCGCCCCGATGTCCGCGAAGATGGCGCCGGGCTCGTGGAAGAAGTGGTACGACGGCGCGTGGTCGCAGCCCGGGGTCGGCGGCCTGGAGAGCAACATGGAGCCGGTCACGGCCGACAAGCCGCTCGGCTACACGCCGCCCGAACACGACTACGACCCGGCCAACGACGGCAATGTCGCCGAGCAGGTCGCGGCCGGTGAACTCCCGGCCAAGTCCGACCTGTTGACCATGAACATCGCCTACAACGCGCATCTGGGCCTGTACATCGGCACACCCGAGGCGATCGTCCAGGACAGCAGCGAGTCGCAGCGCTTCTACTACACCGACGACCTGTCCACCCAGAAGTGGAAGCTGCTCGGTGACACCGGCGCCTACAAGTCGGGCTCCTGGTACCGCTGGATGCTGGACTCGGTGAACAAGACCGGCTCCACCATCGTCGGCAAGAACTTCCGCAACTACTGCTCGTGGCAGTGCTCGGGCGGCAAGAGCGGCGAGTACTACACCACCACCCTCGACACCAACGCCCCGGCGGCACCGGTCGCCGAGGGCAAGGCCCACACCATCGCCAACGGCGCAGGCCGCCTCCTCGCCCAGGTCCCGGGCGGCAAGGCGACCACCTCGCTGTCCGCCGCCGACGGCGCCCGCAGCACGTGGGTGTTCACGTCGAACGGTGACGGTTCGCACCGCATCGCCAACGCCGCCACCAAGCAGCTCCTCGGTGTGGACTCCGGCCGGAACGCGGGCCGCGCCTGGGCCGCGAAGCCGACGGTGAGCGCCGCGCCGAAGAGCGGTCCGACGGTGGGCCAGCAGTGGTTCGTCGTCGAGAACACCACGACGGACGGTGCGAAGACCGGCACGTACCGCCTGGTCAACCGGTACAGCGGCCTGGTCCTCGGCATGTCCGCCGAGGCCGACCGCCTGGCCGAGACCACACCCACCCGTGCCTGGACCGACAGCACCGGCAGCGCGGTCGGCGGCGGTCGCACGGCGGCCGAGCAGACCTTGACGCTCACGCCTGCCGGCTGATTTCCCCGTCGCGACGGTTCGTGCTCGTCGTAAGCCCGGTGTGGCTCAAGCCTCTTGTGGCTTACGGCGAGCACTTCCGCGCGGCGGTGCGCTATGCGCCCGCCGCCTCCCAACGGTGGCTCAACCTCCCGAACGCCTCATGGAATCCGGGGAAGGTCTTGCGCACGCACCCGGGGTCGTCGAAGGAGATCCCGGGTGCGCGCAGCGCGGTCACGGCGAAGGACATCACGATGCGATGGTCGCCGTAGGTGGTGATCTCGGCGGGCCGGGGTGTGCCGGGGTGGATTTCCAGCCAGTCCTCGCCGGTGCGCGCCTCGATGCCCAAGCGGCGCAGGTTCTGTGCGCAGGCCTCGAGCCGGTCGCACTCTTTGACGCGGGTGTTGTGGACGTCCTCGATACGGACCGGTCCGGACGCGAAGGGCGCGAGCGCGGCCAGCGTGGGCATGGTGTCGGAGATGTCGCGCATGGCGACGGTGAGACCGCTGAGCCGGCCGCTGCCGCGCACCGTGGTCGCGTCCGCGCCGACCTCGACCTCGGCTCCCATTCGGGCCAGGACCTCGGTGAAGCGCAGGTCGCCCTGGAGGGCTCCGGCGCCGAGCCCGGGGACGGTGACCTCGCGGCCGGTGAGAGCGGCCGCGGCGAAGAAGTAACTGGCCGTGGAGGCATCGGGTTCGACGGTCCACTCGGTGGCGGTGTAGCCGCCGGGCGGCACGGTGAACACCACGCCTTCCGCGGTGTGTTCGCGGCCCACCTGCACGCCGAAGGCCCGCATCATGGCCAGGGTGATCTCGACGTACGGCGCCGACACCAAGCGGGTGACGGTGATGCGCAACCCTTCTGCGGTCAGCGGTCCGAGCAGCAGCAGCGCCGTCAGGTACTGGGAGGACTCCCCCGCGTCCAGCACCAGCCGGCCGCCGCGGACCCCGTTCGCCTCGACCCGGAGCGGGTGGTGGCCTTCGGCCCCTTCGTGGTGCAGGGACACGTCCAGGGTGCGCAGTGCCTCGGTGAGCGGGCCGAGCGGGCGGCGGCGCATCTGCGCGGAGGCGTCGAAGCGGAAACTGCCGTGGCCGGCCGCCGCGAGTACGGGCAGGAACCGGGCCGTGGTCGCGCCGTCCCGGCAGTACACCTGCGCCTTCGTGGCGGGCGGTCCGGCCGGGCTGCCCTCGATCCGCCAGCTGTCGGGGCCGCGCTCCACGCGGTAGCCGAGTCCGGTGAGCCCTGCCGCGAAGCCTTCGGTGTCGTCCGACACGAGCGGCTTGCGCAGCACGGTCGTGCCCTCGGCGGCGGCCGCGAGGAACAGGGCCCGCGCGGTGATGGACTTCGAGCCGGGGATCTCGACGGGGGTCACGTCCTGCTCCTGGGGGAAGGGTCCGGTTGGTGGACGGCGGCTGACCGCATCCTGTCCGGTGCGCCGGCGCGGTGCAGACTCGTCCGCCACCTGGACGGCGGCCGTGAGGAGGGGGCCCGTGCAGCGGACAGGACGGATAGCTGTCATCGGGGTGGGCGTGATCGGGGCGAGTGTGGGCTGGAACCTCGCCCGGCACGGCGCCGAGGTGGTGTTCATCGACGCGGGCCGGCCGGGCGAGGGCGTCACCGACTGGTCCTTCTCGTGGGTCAACGCGAGCAACAAGACCGCGCGCAGGTCCTACTTCGACCTGAACGTCGCCGGCCTGGCGGCGCACCGCGAGCTGGCCGACACCATCGGGCCCGAGTCGTGGTGGCACCCGGGCGGCCACCTGCGCTGGGCGGACGACCCCGCGGCGGAGCAGAAGTTCCTCAAGACAGCCGAGCTGCTCGCCAGTTGGGACTACCGGGTCGAGACGTATACGGGAGCCGAGGTCCGCGCCCGCCTGGAACCCGCCCTCGCGCTGCCCGACGATCGGCCGGTCCTGTTCTACCCCGACGAGGCCTGGGTGCACGGACGCCGTCTCGTCGGCCGCCTGGTCGGCCGGGCCCTCGCATCCGGCGCCGAGCTCCGGTCCGGCAGCGCGGTATGCGAGATCGGCACCGGTGCCGAGGGAGGCATCCGGTCCGTCACCCTGTCCGACGGGAGCCGTCTCGACGTGGACGTCGTCGTGAACGCGGCGGGCCCCGGCGCCTGCCGCGTCGCGGAACTCCTGCCGCGGCGCTTGCCGATGCTCCGGGAGCCAGGTGTCGTCGCCCGGCTCGACTGTGCTTGGGTGCCCGTCCGCCGGGCCATGCACGCGCCGCACATCGAGATCCGTCCTGACGGTGACGCCTCGGTCGTCCTGCACAGCCGCGAGATCGACGCGCTCATCGACGCAGGCGAGGATCCGGGCCGGCTCGCCCGGCTGCTGCACGAGTCGGCGTGCCGCGTCGTGCCCGAGCTGGCCAACGCACGCATCGCAGGGTCGCGGATCGTCAACCGGCCCATTCCTGCCGACGGTTGGCCCTCGGTGGGGGCGGTACCGTCCGTGCCGGGCTACTACGAGGCCGTCTCGCACAGCGGGATCACGCTCGGGCCGCTGATCGGCCGGCTGCTTGCCGCGGAGATCCTCAGCGGGAAGGGGGACGAGCTGCTCGAGGATTTCCGCCCCGAGCGGTTCACTGCGTGACAGTGCAGGTGGGCGTCGCCGACGGCCGTGGCCGGGCAGGCGGAACCCGGGCGTCCAGCCGGTAACTCCGTTGTACCGGGCGCCGTTGTGGGAGATCATGCGCGTTTGTGACCTCGCGACCAGATGAACCCGTTGACGAAGCGACCCCGCTCGCCCCCGCTGTCGCCGCTCCTCCTCCGTCCCCGCCGGTGCACCGGGACGGCAACGTGTTGCGCTGGCTGATCGCCTACACGTTCTCCGTGGTCGGCGACGCCGCCTACTTCGTGGCACTCGGCTGGGCCGCACAGAAGGTGGCCGGTCCGGCCCAGGTCGGCATGGTGATGGCGATCGGCGCGATACCCCGGGCGATCCTCATGCTCGGCGGAGGTGTGATCGCTGACCGGTTCGGCCCGCGCCTCGTGGTCATCTCCTCCGACGCGGTGCGCGCCGTGGTGATTCTCGCGGCCGCCGCGACGCTCGCGTTCAGCACGCCCGGCCTCTGGCTGCTCGTCGTGCTCGCCCTCGTCTTCGGCGTCGTGGACGCCCTGTTCATGCCGGCGGTCGGGGCCATGCCGCCCCGTCTCACCGGCCGCGACCAGTTGATGCGCGTGCAGAGCCTGCGCAATCTCGTGCAGCGCTCCGGCCACATCGCCGGTCCGCCGCTCGCCGGCTTCTCGATGGGCCTGGGCGGGCCCGCCGCCGCGTTCGCGGTGACCGGCGCCCTGTTCACCCTCTCCCTGCTCCTCCTGGTCGCGGTCCGGCTCGCGCCGCTGCCGCCCGAGGAACAGCCGGCCGCGGACTCCACGGTCCGCCGCGACCTCGTCGACGGCATCGTCTACCTGCGCCATCAGCCCGTCGTGGGCCCGCTCGTCCTCTCCGGACTGCTCTCCATGATCGGCTGCATCCCACCGATGGCGGTCGGCGTCATCGTGCTCGCCGAGGAACGCGGCTGGGGCCCCTCGGGCGGCGCCTGGGTGAACGCCGCCCTCAGCGCCGGCGTCTGCACCACCTCTCTCCTGCTCATCGTGCGCGGCCGCTTCGCCCGCGCCGGGCACTGGCACAACATCACCCTGATCATCGCCTCCGCCGGCATCGGCCTGATCGGCGTGATGCCGAACCTGCTCCTGGCGGCCATGGTGGCGCTCGTATCCGGCCTCGTCTCCGGCCTCTGCGGCGGACTGTCGCTGGCCCTGATGCAGTCCAACACCGCACTCGCCTTCCAGGGCAGGGTCGCCTCCGTCCAGGCGCTCAGCGCGGTGGGCATCACCCCGGTGATGTTCCCGCTCTTCGGCCTCCTGGCGGACGCGTGGGGCGCAGGACCGACCTTCCTCCTCTTCGGCTGCATCAGCATGCTCGGCGCCACGGTCTCCACCGCCTCCTACGCCGTCCGCCACGCCGACCTGGACTTCGCGAAGACCGCGCACTGAACCTGCGTCCACCACGCGGCCGGCAGGCGCGTCCGAAGGTTCCGCGGGTGCGCGGACCTGGGCTTGCTCAGCGGGCCGCCGGTCGCATGTCCCCGCCGTACGTCGTGCGGTAGTCGGGGATCACGATCCGGCTCGTCGGGGACGCCTGGCGGACCTGGGCGACGAACCCGTCCAGGTCCATCGCCGGGTCGCGGCGCGGGGGTTCGCTGAGCGGCTCCTCGAAGTTGTCCCA
Source organism: Streptomyces indicus (assembly GCF_900100315.1). Taxonomy (GTDB): domain Bacteria; phylum Actinomycetota; class Actinomycetes; order Streptomycetales; family Streptomycetaceae; genus Streptomyces; species Streptomyces indicus. The sequence continues at coordinate 37,948 of NZ_FNFF01000016.1, read as the reverse complement.
GTGCACGGGGACGACGACGCCGGGCCGGTCCAGAGCCCGCAGGAGTCGGGGTACGTAACGGGCGGTGGCGGTGCTGGAGGGCACGGCGACCATCGCGAGGTCGGGACGGAGCCCCTGGACGGCCCGTTCGGCGAAGTCGCTGGCGCCCATGAGGAACGCGGCGGGGCCGGTGCGTCCCGCGGTCACCTGGAAAGCGAGCGTGTCGCCCTCCGGCAGGTCCTTGATGGTCTTCGGGGCCGTGGCAGGCGGGGAGTTGAGTGTGCCCGGGGCGAAGTAGGAGTGCCGCTTGTTGCGGCTGTGCAGGCTGGGCACGACCTCGACGGTGATCCCGTCGAAGTCCAGTAGCTCGCCGCCTTTCACCACGGATATCTGCTCCGGATCCACGCCGAACGCCACCAGCAGGTGGAAGGTGGTCTCGGTGCCGACGATGCGCGCACCGGTGGACTTCGCGATCTGGGGCACGTCCGCGATGTGGTCCCAGTGCGAGTGGCTGACCAGCACGAGCTCGGGACGGCCGATGTGTTCCCGTACGAGATCGGGATCGGACTCCAGCCTGGTCTCCGGTTTGAAGTCCCCTTCGTACAGGCCGGTCTTGAAGCGGGTGAGGTACGGGTCGAAGAGCACCGTCCGGCCGCCGACGTCGATGCGCCAGCCGGACGTCCCGAGCCAGCGGAACGAGACAGGACCGGGCGCGGTGACGCCGTGCGCGGCCTCGTCGGGGCTGGTGGTAGCTGAGGCGATGCCGGGGATGAGCGGGGCGGCCGCGCCGAGTCCGGCCCCGCGCAGGACCGTGCGCCGGCCGACTGACGGGATTCTGCGCTTCGGGCGCTGGGCGCCTGTGTTGTCGTTCATGACTTCAGGAGATCAGGGCCCAGCCCCCGACGTCCAAGATCAAAATCCGGTGGCGGCCATACGCATCCGCATATGAGTCCAGGTCAACACCCTTGGCCGCGAAGGAAGTCGACGGCGATCCTGGCCGTGGCGCCGATCGCGGAGTCCACCGCCGTCCGCGCGGCGGTCGGTTCCCGCGTACGGGCGAAGACGGAGACCGCGTAGCTCCCGCCGTCCGGATAACGGACGACTCCCGCCTCCATGTGCAGTCCGGGCAGGGTCCCCGTCTTCGCCGCGACCGTCACCTCGTCGGGAAATCCGGACACCATCCGGTGCCGGAACACCTGACGGGACATCAACTGCCGTACCAGAGCACATGCCTGGGCCGGTCCCGCCTCGTCACGCCAGACAAGCCGCAGCAGCCGGGTGATCTCGCGGGGAGTGGCGGAGTTGGTGCGCTGCGGATCGAGCACGCCGAGCCGGCTCTTTCGCTCGTCCGGCAACGAGGGGTACAGCTGGGCGAATTCCTCCTGGTCCGCCGCGCCCACCTCGGCCAGCATCGACGCCAGCGCCTCCCGCGGGCCGCCCACGATCCGGGTGCGGTCGAGTCCGAGTTCCTTGGCCAGGAGCTGCACCGTGTCCGGTCCGACCCGGGCCAGGAGCAGATCCGCCGCGGTGTTGTCGCTCACCGAGAGGGCGAAATACGCCAGATCGCGCAGCGACACCTCGATGTCGTCCGCGCACCCCGCCGTCCCCCAGCCGCCGAGCCGGTCGTGCGCCGTCACCCGTACCCGCTCACGGGGATCGAGCTGGCCGGCGGCCACCTGCCGGGCGAACTCCAGGACCAGCAGCACTTTGAACACCGAGGCGATCACGACGGGTTCGTCCGCGCCGACGGCCACCTCCGCGGCATCCGGCGCGCGCCCGACCGGGACCGCGTGCAGCACGCCCTCGGCCCCCGCCGCGGCGAAGACCTCGCGGATCCGGCTCTCGACCATCGGTTCGCTCCTCTCATAAGGTGCCTGGCTGTGGATCTCCTGCGCCACCTGCGCATCTTCGTGGTCGTCGCCGACGAGCTGCACTTCAGCCGGGCCGCCGACCAGCTTGGCATGGCCCAGCCACCCCTCAGTCAGGCGATACGCAGGCTGGAGAGGGACCTCGGTGCCGACCTGTTCGACCGGACGCGCCGCCAGGTCCGGCTGACTGCTGCCGGCATGGTGCTCCTCGACGAGGCACGTGAACTCCTCGCCAGGGAGACGCGGTTGAGGACCCTCGCCCGCCGCGCCGGGGACGGCGGCCTGGGGGCGCTGCGTGCAGGCGTTCCGCCCGACACCACGGTCGCCACCCTTTCCTTGCTGCTGACGGCCTGCGCGGAGCGGTCCCCGGGCCTGTCCGTCGATCTCCAGGAGATCACCACCGAGGAGCAACTGCGGCTGCTCGCCTCCGGTGAGCTCGACGTCGGCCTGGTCCATCAACCGGTGGACGCCACGGAGCTCCGCCTCGGACCGGAAGTACCCGCGGAACTGGGTGTCGTGCTGCCCCGCGCCTCCGCGCTGGCCCGGCTCCCCGAGATCGCCCTCGGTGACCTGTCAGGGCATGACCTGGTGCTCTTCCCCCGTGCGCAGGCGTCCGGTTGGTACGACCGGATCCTCGACACCTGCCGTGCCGAAGGCTTCGTACCCGGTCGCGTCCGGCACGCCGCCAGCCCCGAGTTCCTGCTAGCGCTCGTGTACGCGGGCCACGGCGTCGCCTTCGACCAGGGGCCGGTGGCCCGCAAGGAACCGCGCGTGGTGTGGCGGCCGTTGGCGGGCCGCCCCCTCGTCCGGCGCACCACCGGGGCCTGGCCGGCCGGGCGGTCAGCCCACCCGGCGGCCCCGCACTTCGCCGAACTCGCGGCCGGTGTACTCGCCCGCGACCGCACGGCTTCCGTCACCCGTGACGAACAGCCCGGCCGGGCGGAGGGGCCGCTGCGCCCGTGGTCGGTGGTCTACGGGGAGTCGGGCTGATGCGGCGCATCCGGCGGGGCGGCCGTGACAGGAGCAGCCGCCGACCCGGCACACCTCGTGCTCCTCGGTACCCGTCCCGCACCGAGCGGGGTCACGCCCAGGCACCGAGCGGGCTCACTCCCAGCGGAAGCCGTCCGGGTCGGTGAGCGTGCCCGGCGCGCCGCTCAGGATCAGGCGGTGCGAGCCGTGGCCTTCGGCCGGTACGCCGAGGTCCTTGGCCAGGCCGGTCCTCTTGTACAGGGCGAGCTTGGCCGGGCTCTGCTCGCCGGTGTCGAACTCGGCGTACTTGCCGCCGAAGGAACGGGCCACGCGCAGTCCGCGGTCCGCGTAGAACTGCCTGCTGGCCTTCACGTCCTGGACGCCGAGCAGCACCACGACCTCGTCGATCTCAGGGGTGCTCGGAGCGGTGTTCTTCTTGGCGGAGGTGGCGATCTTCCAGAGCGTGCCGTCCGGTGCCTGGACCACACCGCCGTATCCCCACAGGGACTTGGCCGTGGGCCTGACGACCGTGGCGCCCGCTGCTACGGCTTGCTGGACGAAGTGGTCGACGGTGGCGGGCTGGGACACGGTGAGGGCGATGGTGAAGCCGCGGAACCCGGAGGCGCTGTCGGCGCTCTCGCGCAGGGACACGAGGGAGCCGACTCCGAAGGCGGCGTAGAAGCGCTGGGCCTGCTCCACGTCGGGCACTTCGAGGGTGAGGGCGGTCAGGGTGGCGGGGGTCGCAGAGGTCGTGGCCATGAGTGAGACTCCTTCGTGGCGTGGGCGGTGCGTGGGCTGGTCCCCGTGTGCGAAGTCGTGGTCCGAAGGCCTCCGGGGAGGCGCTCGGTACGTGTCTCATCTCAGCGAAAACCGTCCCGCGCGGCCATGGGCGTGGGACGGCGTGGGACACCGGCAGGGCGGTGAACTGCGGCGACCGGCTCGAATTGGCGTGGCCGGTGACGGGACACCGCGCGCCGCGAAGCAGGCGGCCGGCGCGCGGTTCCGGTCAGCTGCCGGGCTGCGCGACGGCGCTCCGGTGATGCGAACACCCGTCCGCCTGCGTCGCCTTGGGGATGCGCATCCGGCGCAGCAGGTCACGGGTGAAGCGGTTGTCGAGCGTCGTGCGCCAGGTGAGATCCGGGTACTGGGCGCGCAGATGCGACAGGGCCCTCGTGCCCAGACCGCAGCCGCGGAACGGTTCGTCGAGCACCACACCGGTGACCACGCCCTCGGCGCACAGGTCGCACGTGCGGTAGGTCACCCGGCCGACCACCTTGCGCACGTGGACCAGGAGCAGACATGCGGACTCCGCGTCCTCGGGCGCGCTGGAGCGCAATAACTCGACTCCGCGATAGGCCAGTAGCCGCCGATGCCACCGCTCCTTGGTGCGCGCGGGACGCCGGCGATGCCTGCCCTCGGACCGGCGGTGGGAAGCGGCCTGCCGTACGGACCGGCCGCGTGCGCTGTTCATCGGATACGTCAGCAGTCCTTGCATGCGTGCCGGGTGCCCCGCCTCGGGGCACCCATGTCTCAGCCCCCCCGCACCACATGGCCCCGCCGGTGTCACGCAGCTGCGGCCTCGCGCAGTGCGGTGGCCTCGCGCAGGGCGACGGCTTCGCCGACCTATAGTCGGTCGCATGAGCCGTTGGCAGGAACTGACCGGTGGGACGTCCGGTAACGAGTACGCGGCGCGCTTCGACGCGCTGGCACGCAGTGGCAAGGACGTGCACGGCGAGGCCTCATTCTGTGCGGCGTTGCTGCCCGCCGGCGGCCGGGTGCTTGACGCCGGGTGCGGTACCGGGCGGGTGATGATCCGGCTCGCTGAGCTCGGCTACGACTGCGTGGGCATCGACCTCGACGCATCGATGCTCGAGGTGGCACGGACTCAGGCGCCGGAACTGCCCTGGTTCCTCACGGATCTCGCCGAGTTCGACCCGGCCGGACTCGGCATCCGCGCCGACTTCGACCTCGTGGTCGCCGCCGGCAACGTACTGCCGCTGCTCACCCCCGGGACGGAGGCCGCGGTGGTCCGGCGGCTGGCCGCCGCCCTGGCCCCGGGCGGCCTGCTGGTCGCGGGCTTCGGCCTGGACGCCGCACACCTGCCCGTGCCGCCCACCATCACGCTGAAGGAATACGACACTTACTGCGCCGTGGCCGGCCTCACCCTGGTCGACCGCTTCGCCACCTGGGACGCGGCCCCTTACGACGACGGCGGTTACGCGGTCAGCGTCCACCGCCTCGGGTCCTGAACTCCGCAGACGGCGAGCCCGCACAGGTGCGGGGAAAACCCCGTAGAGGCGCGGTGGGGTCTGTGCCAGACTGACGCACGTCCAAGGGGTGTAGCTCAGCTGGCCAGAGCGCCGGTCTCCAAAACCGGATGTCGCAGGTTCGACTCCTGTCACCCCTGCCACGACTCGGGCCCTCGGCCCGGGGCACCGAAGCCGCGTTCGGGCATGACGGAGTCGCAGATGCGGCTCGCCCACGCGCCGACAGCGGGCATCCGATCAGGGACGTGTCACCTGCCGCACCACCCACGACAGCGTTTCCCCCAGCGGCAGTTCGATTCGGGCCGTGGCCCAGCGGTCGCCGCGGGTCGGGCCCTGGTTGACGATCAGGACCGGGGTGCCGGCGTCCGCCGCCCGGCGGACGAACCGCAAGCCCGACATGACGGTCAGGGATGAGCCGAGGACGAGCAGGGTGTCAGCGGTGTCGACCAGGTCCCGGCATCGCGCCACGCGCCCGGGTGGCACGTTCTCGCCGAAGAAGACCACGTCGGGTTTGAGTACGCCGGTTCCGCAAACCGCGCACGGCACGAGGCGGAACTCCCGTACCGCCGCCTGGGGCAGTTCCACGTCTCCGTCGGGATTGACCCGCGCGGCCCGGTGCTGCTCGGCGACCCGCTCGAACTCCGGGTTCGCTGCGCGCAGCCGCCGGTCGAGTGCGGCGCGGCTGTCCTCGTGGCCGCAGTCGAGACACACCACTCGGCCGAGGCTTCCGTGCAGTTCGATCACGTCGTGGGCTCCGGCGGCCTGCTGCAGGCCGTCGACGTTCTGCGTGATGACGCCGGTGACGAGGCCGGCGCGGCTCAGGGCCGTGACCGCGCGGTGTCCGGCGTTGGGCTGTGCCCGGGTCATGGCCCGCCAACCGAGCTGACTGCGGGCCCAGTACCGCCGGCGGGCCGCCTCGCTGCCGACGAACTCCTGGAAGGTCATCGGTGTGTGCCGTCGCAGCGACCCGTGCTCCCCACGGTAGTCCGGGATGCCGGACTCGGTGGACAGGCCCGCGCCGCTGAGCACCACGACCCCGCCCGCCCGCACGGCTTCGGCGACGGCCGTCGGATCGTTCGTGGCGGCGGGCAGGTCGTCGGAGGGTTCCCAGTTCAGCGTGGGTCTGATCCGCATGCCCGCCAGCGTACGCAGAGCGGAGCACCGAGGACGGGTCGGCCCGGGCCTCAGACCGCACCGGTTCGAGGCGGGGCTTCGCGCGCTCTTCCGGAATAAGGAATTCCAGGCATTTGACGACATCACACGGGTACCTGGGCGCAGCACGACCGGTGCCGTCGGGGCACCGGTGCCGAGGCTGAGCCTCATGGACCGAGCGAGGGAGCACAGGATGCGGTTGAGCGGGCGAGTCGTGGCGATGGCGGTGGCCGGTATCTGCGCTGCGGGTGTGGCCGGCTGCGGATCGGATGACGGAGCCGCGGAGGCGTTCGAGGGGGAGAGCGCCGATGCCATCGCGGCCAAGGCCGTCGAGGCGACCCGGGACGCCGACTCCATGCGGATGCAGGGCGAGATCAGCGAATCCGGGCAGAAGGCCTCCATCGACCTGGCCGTCGACCAGCAGAGCAACTGCGAGGGGACGGTCACGCAGGACGGTGCGAAGGCCGAGATCCGCCACACCGGGAACACGCTCTACCTCAAGGGCGACGAGGCGTACTGGCAGGCGAACCTGAAGGGTCAGCAGGGTTCGGACAAGATCGTGGACAAGGCGGCCGGCAAGTGGGTCAAGGTGCCGGGCCAGGAAGAGCAGCTGGCAGGGATGTGCGACAAGCAGAAGCTCGTCGCGTCCTTGGACGAGGACAAGTCCGAGCGCAAGGGCATGAAGCGGGACGGCACCGCCGACGTGGACGGCACCCCGGCCGTCAAACTGACCAAGAAGTCCGGCGGCGAGACCCACACGCTGTACGTCGCCGCCGAGGGCGACCCGTACATCCTCAAGTCCGTCGTCGAAGGCGGCGACACCCCGCAGAGCACCACCTTCAGCGACTACGGCGCCAAGGTCAGCCCCGAGCAGCCCTCGGGGGACGAGGTCGTCGACCTCCAGGAGATCGCGGGGGCGTCGCGGTAGAGCGGCCGCGCCTTCAGGCGCGGAACGTGCGCCGATAGGTGTCGGGAGGCACCCCCACGCTGCGGTGGAAGTGGCGCCGCAGGGTGGTGGCGGTGCCCATGCCGGTGGTCGTCGCGATGGTGTCGACGGTGGCATCGGTGGTCTCCAGGAGTTCCTGGGCGTGCCGGATGCGCTGGGTGTGCAGCCACTGCAGAGGTGTGGCGCCGGTGAGGTGCTTGAAGTGGCGGGCGAGATGGCGTGAGCTCATACGGGCCTGGCGGGCCAGGTCCTCCACGGTGAGCGGTTGGTCCAGGCGCTCCAGCGCCCAGGGAAAGAGGTCGCGCAGGGGGTGGTTGCCGGGCTCGGGCAGCGGGGTGGCGATGAACTGGGCCTGGCCGCCGTCCCGGTGGGGCGGGATGACCAGGCGGCGGGCGATTCTGTTGGCGCCGGCCGCGCCGTGGTCGAGGCGCACCAGGTGCAGGCACAGGTCCATGGCGGCGGCTTTGCCGGCGGAGGTGAGCACGTCGCCGTTGTCGACGTAGAGGACCTCCGGATCGACGGTGGCCGCCGGATGGCGCCGGGCGAGCTCCGCGGTGTGGGCCCAGTGGGTGGTGGCGCGCCGGCCGTCGAGCAGTCCGGCGGTGCCCAGAACGAAGGCGCCCGTGCAGAGCGAGGCCACGCGGGCTCCCGCCTCGTGGGCGGCGCGCACCGCCTCGACCAGCTCCGCCGGTGGTTCGCAGTCGGTGTCGGCCCAACCGGGGACGATCACGGTGTCGGCGCGGGCGAGCCCGTCGAGTCCGTGGTCGGGCTCAAGCCGGAAGCGGCCCACCTGTACGGGGCCGCTGCCACAGACGGAGAAGTCGTACCAGGGGTCCACGACGTGGGTCAGGTCGGAGCCGAAGATCTCGACGGCCACGGACATCTCGTAGTGGAGCATGCCGTCGGTGACGGCCAGCGCGACGGAGGGCATGTCCGAAACTGTACGCGTCATGTCATTTCCGACGCTCGTGAAGGGTTCAACTCCGGGGACAGGATGTGGGGGTCGGGCCGCGGCTGATCAACAGCGCGGCAGGTGTCGAAGTGCGCTGGGGAGCGGTGGATCATGGGATCAGGTTCGCGTGCAGGTGTCGGTTCGAGTGCAGGTCTCGGTTCGGGCGCGACTGCGAGCTCGGATTCGGGTTCGGGTCGGCTGGTGGCGGTGTTCGGGGCGTACGGTCACACCGGGCGGTTCGTGGTCGCGGAGCTGGTCGCCCGGGGATTCGTGCCGGTGCTGTCCGGGCGCAACGGGCAGGCGCTCAAGGAACTGGCCGAAGAGCTCGGGCTGGAGGCCCGGACGGCTTCGGTCGAGGACCCGGCGTCGCTGGACCACGCACTCGCGGGCACGGCGGCGGTCATCAACTCCGCGGGCCCCTTCGCCTCCACCACCGGACCCGTCATCGAGGCCGCGCTGCGGGCCGGTATCCCCTACCTCGACGTCGCCGCCGAACTCGAGGCGAACCTCGACACGTTCGCCCACTACCGCGCCCGCGCCCGTGCGGCGGGAGCGGTGATCGTCCCGGCCATGGCCTTCTTCGGCGGCCTCGGCGATCTGCTCACCACCGCGGCGATGGGCGACTGGGCCGAGGCCGACGAGGCCCACATCGCGTACGCGCTCAGCAGCTGGCATCCCACCGCCGGCACCCGCCTGTCGGGCGCGGTCTCCCGCGAGCGGCGCGGGGACCACCGGCTGCGGTACGCCGGCGGACAGTGGGAGCGACGCAGCGACGCGGCGCCCACCCTGGAGTGGACCTTCCCGGAGCCGGTCGGGCCCCGGGAGGTGATCGGGGAGTTCACGATGGCGGACGTCGTGACCGTCCCCCAGCACCTGTCCATTCCCGATGTGACCACGTACATGACCGCCGACGCGGTCCGCGACGTCGCCGCCCCGGACACCCCGGCCCCGACCGCCGCGGACGAGAACGGCCGCTCCGACCAGACCTTCCTCGTGGACGTGCTCGTACGCGCCGGCGGAGCCGAACGCAGGGCCACGGCCCGCGGCCGGGACATCTACGCCGTCACCGCTCCCCTGGTCGTCGAGGCACTCGACCGCGTCCTGGGCGGCCGCACCCGCACCACGGGCGTCGCCTCCGCTGGCGAGATCTTCGACGCCCGGGACTTCCTCGACGCGCTTGCCCCGCACGTCACCGTCGACCTGCGTCCGTAGGACACGGAGCCCGCCAGACACCGGGCGCGCCAGGACACGGAGCCCACCACGACACGGGACCCGGCGTCAGAGACAGCCGAGCACCCGGTCCGGTGTCAGGGGCAGTTCGCGCAGGCGGGCGCCGGTCGCGTGGTGGACGGCGTTGCCGATCGCAGCGGCCGTGCCCACGATGCCGATCTCCCCGATTCCCTTGCTGCCCATGGGGTTGAGGTGGGGATCGTCCTCGTCGATCCAGTGCGCCTCGACGGCGGGGATGTCGGCCTGGACCGGCACGTGGTAGGCGGCGAGGTCCCGTTCCACGAAGTCGCCGAAGGCGGGGTCGAGGGTGCTGCCTTCGGTGAGGGCCATGCCCAGGCCCATGGTCATCCCGCCGATGAACTGGGAACGGGCGGTACGGGGGTTGAGGACGCGGCCCACCGCGTAGACGCCCAGAAGGCGGCGCACCCGGATCTCGCCGGTGACGGTGTCGACGCCGACTTCGGCGAAGTGCGCGCCGAAGGCGTGGCGCGCGTAGGCACTGTCGGCGTCGGCAGTTCCTTCGGTGTCGGCCACGGCCTCCACACCCTCCGCGGGCAGCGAATCGCCCTCCAACTCGGCCAGGCGCGCGGCCAGTTGGGTACTTGCTTCGTGGACAGCCCAGCCCCACGAGGCGGTGCCGGAGGAGCCGCCCGCCAGCGGGGCGTCGGGCAGGTCGCTGCTGCCGATGTCGATGCGCACCCGTTCCACCGGTACACCCAGTGTGTCGGCGGCGATCTGTGCGAGCACCGTACGGGCGCCGGTGCCGATGTCGGTGGCGTTCACGCGGACGGTGAAGATGCCGTCGGCGGCCGCGTGCACGCTCGCCCGGGAGGGGGAGACGTTGGCGGGGTAGGTGGCCGCCGCGACGCCGGTGCCGATCAGGGTCGGTCCTTCGGTGCGGGCGCGCGGGCGGGGGTCGCGGCCGGCCCAGCCGAAGCGGCGGGCGCCTTCGCGCAGGCAGGCGGCGAGGTTGCGGCTGCTGAACGGGCGGGAGCTGTCGGGTTCGGTGCCGGTGTCGTTGCGCAGCCGCAGTTCGATCGGGTCGATGCCGAGAGCGACGGCGAGTTCGTCCATCGCCGATTCCAGGGCGTACATGCCGGGTGCTTCCCCGGGGGCCCGCATCCAGGACGGGCTGGGCACGTCGAGCGGCAGGACCCGGTGGGTGGTGCGGCTGTGCGGGGAGGCGTACATGACGCGGGTGGCGGCGGCCGCGGTCTCGACGAACTCCTTGATACGGGAGGTGTGCGAGGTGACCTCGTGGATCACGGACAGCAGGATGCCGTCCGGGTCGGCTGCGAGGCGCAGGCGCTGCACCGTGGGTGAGCGGTGACCGACGACCGCCGGCAGATCGCCGCGCGGCAGGACGAGGGTGACGGGCCGTGCGGTGACGCGGGCCGCCATGGCGGCGAGCACCACGTGCGGTCGCGGCGTGCCCTTCGCGCCGAAACCGCCGCCGACGTGCTCCGACGTGACGGTGACCCGGTCCCCGGGCAGGTCGAACAGTTCGGCCAGGACGTCGCGGACCTTGGTCGCGCCCTGGCTGGAGTCGTGCACGACGAGCCGCCCGTCCTGCCACTCGGCGGTGGCGGCGTGCGGCTCCATGGGGTGGTTGTGCAGCGGGGGCACGCGGTAGGTGGCGTCGATGTGGACGGGCGCCGAGGCGTGGACGGTGTCGGGCTCGCCGCGGACGTGCTCGCCGGAGGTGCCGTCGGAGTCCTCGGGCACGTAGGCGTCCGGGCTGTCGCCGCGCAGCGTCACCTCGTGCGGTTCCTCGGCGTACGTGAGGCGCAGGGCCTCGGCACCTTCGCGGGCGGCTTCCAGGGTGTCGGCGACGACGAGGGCGACGTACCAACCGCGGTGCGGGACCCGGGAGTTCTGCAGCACGGCGAGGGTCGCGTCGTCGCTCTCGGCCAGACGCGGGGCGTTGAGGTGCGTGAGGACGGTGACCACGCCGGGCACGGCGCGGGTGTGCTTGTCGTCGATGTCGGTGAGGGTGCCGCGGGCGACGGTGGCCGGCACGGGCCAGGCGTAGGCGCGCCCTTCGGGGTGGTGCTCGGCCGCGTAGCGGGCGGTGCCGGTGACCTTGTCGGGACCTTCCCTGCGTTCGGCGGGCGTTCCGAGAGCGCTGGATGTGGCGACGATGTCCGGCATGGTGGTGCTCCCTGCAATACGGAAGAGGGCGGGGCGGCTCAGTGCCGCGGGGCGGCGGCCGCCAGGCGGGTCAGGACGTCGTGGGCGAGGTTGCGGACCAGCGGCACCTTGAAGGCGTTGTCCCGCAGGGGCTCCGCCGCCGCGAGTTCGGCGCGCAGCGCGCGGGAGAACGCCGCGTCGTCCGCGGCACCGCCCAGCAGCGCCTCCTCGGCCCGCCGGGCCCGCCAGGGCCGGTGGGCCACGCCGCCGAAGGCGATCCGTACGTACCGGATCCGCGCATCCTCGACCGAGAGGACCACGGCGGCCGACGCGAGCGCGAAGGCGTAGGAGGCCCGGTCGCGGGCCTTTCGGTAGGCGGAGGGAAGGCCGGCGGGGGCGGGCGGCAGCAGGACCCCCGTGACGAGTTCGCCGGGGGCGATCTCGGTGTCCTGGTCCGGGCGGTCCCCGGGCAGCCGGTGGAACGCGTCGGCCGCCACAGTCCGCTCCCCCTGCCGGCCGTGCAGTTCGACCTGGGCATCGAGCGCGGCGAGGGCGACCGCCATGTCGGAAGGGTGCGTGGCGATGCACTGGGACGAGTGGCCGAGGATCGCGTGATCGCGGTGCACGCCCTCGCGCGCTCCGCAACCGGAGCCGGGGGCCCGCTTGTTGCAGGGCTTGCTCAGGTCCTGGAAGTACGGGCACCGGGTGCGCTGGAGCAGGTTGCCGCCCGTCGTGGCGGCGTTGCGCAGCTGGCCGGAGGCGCCGGCAAGCAGTGCCTGGGACAGCACGGGATAGCGCTCGCGCACCAGAGGATGCGCCGCGAGATCGCTGTTGCGCACCATGGCCCCGATCCGGACGGACCCGTCGGGAAGCTCCCGCACCTCGCCGAGCGGGAGCCGGCTGACGTCGACGAGGGTGCCGGGGGTTTCGACGCCCTGCTTCATCAGATCGACGAGGTTGGTGCCGCCGCCGAGGTAGCGGGCACCGGGATGGTCCGCGTACAGCGTGGTCGCTTCCTCGACCGTACGGGCGCGCAGGTACTGGAAGGGTTTCACCGGGCCACGTCCTCCACGGCTTCGACGATGTGCGGGTAGGCACCGCAGCGGCACAGGTTGCCGCTCATCCGCTCCCGGATCTCGTCCCTGGACAGGCCGACGGGTGCGGCCGGATCGGTGCCCGGATCCGTCACGTACGAGGGACTGCCGGCCGCGGCCTCCGCGAGGGCGCCGACCGCCGAGCAGATCTGGCCTGGGGTGCAGTAGCCGCATTGGAACGCATCGCGATCGAGGAAGGCCCGCTGAAGGGGGTGCAGGTCGCCGTCAGGTCCGTGCAGCCCTTCGACGGTGGTGATCTCGTCCGCCTCGTGGGCCACGGCGAGCAGCAGGCAGCTGTTGACGCGTCGCCCCTCGACCAGGACCGTGCAGGCCCCGCACTGGCCGTGGTCGCACCCCTTCTTCGCGCCGGTCAGACCGAGCTGCTCGCGCAGGACGTCGAGGAGCGTCGAACGGTGGTCGACGGTGACCTCGTGGACGGTGCCGTTCACGGTGAGGCGCACGTCCGAACGGAACGCGTCGGTTGCCATGAGCGCTCGCTCCTCTTCCAGGTTCCGCGGTGTCGTCGGTCGTGCGTGGCCGTCTGTCCAGCCTGGGTCAGGACAGAGGCCCCGGCACGTCGGCGGGCCGCTGCGGGCGACGGCCGCAGGTCACGCCGGGCTCCGGTCAGGTGCCCGCTCCGGGCCTTGGTACACGAGTGACACCGGATGCCCCGCTTCACACCTGTGCGCCTGCACATGCCATGACCTGCTCCGCATGCGCGGGCCCATCGGGCGCGCCACCATGAGGGAGTACGCGCCCTGGTGACGCGACGGGGTCGGGGCAGGTCGCAGCGTTACGGATTACCCGGGCGCGACGGGGGCACCTGCAACAGTCGACGCCCCGCATCCGTGGCAGCGAGTTTTCAGGAGTGATCGTCGATGTCCAGCCCGCAGCACCAGTCCGACCAGGATTCCTCGGCTCCCGACCCCGACTCCGCTCTCGGCGAGGTCTTCAAGGAGGTCGAAGAGGCCGAGACGCGCGATCCGGGCCTCGGCGGGGCGCCCGGCGAGCACGAAGGCGAGGCGGGAGACGCCCTCACCCCGAACGAGGAAGCCCAGGAAGAGGCCTCGGGCCGCTGACCGCGGGCGACTGAGGGGCAGGGCGGGCGCCCGACGCGCGCCCGCCGTGGAGCCGGCCGGAAGCAGGACCGTAGAGGGGACGTACGCAGGTGGACCAGACGGAAGCACCGGTGCTCGAGGCGCTCGCCGCCTACCACGAGCGCGACGAACTCGGTTTTACCCCACCCGGACACAAGCAGGCCCGCGGGGCCGACCCCGAGGTGCGCAAGGTCCTGGGCGATGCGGTGTTCTTCGGCGACGTCCTGGCGAGCGGCGGCCTGGACGACCGCCGCGAGCGGCACCAAGTGCTCGAGCGCGCCGAGAAGTTGATGGCCGAGGCCGTGCACGCGGACCACACCTTCTTCTCCACCTGCGGGAGTTCGCTGTCGGTCAAGGCGGCGATGCTCACCGTGGCAGGCCCGCACGAGAAGCTCCTGGTCAGCCGGGACGCCCACAAGTCCGTGGTGGCGGGGCTCGTCCTGTGCGGCATCGAGCCGGTCTGGATCGAGCCGCAGTGGGACACGGAGCGCCGCCTGGCGCACCCGCCCTCCCCCGCCGCGTACGAGAAGGCGTTCGACGCGCATCCCGACGCCAGGGGCGCCCTGGTCACGAGCCCCACCCCCTATGGCGCCGCCGCGGATCTCAGCGGGCTGGCCGAGGTGTGCCACCGGCGGTCGCTGCCGCTGATCGTGGACGAGGCGTGGGGAGCTCATCTGCCGTTCCACACCGATCTGCCGTCCTGGGCCATGGACGCGGGCGCCGACATCTGTGTCACCAGCATCCACAAGATGGGCAGCGGCCTGGAGCAGGGCTCCGTGTTCCATGTGCAAGGCGATCTCGTCGATCCCGATGCGCTGTCGCTGCGCGCCGACCTCCTCGGCACGACCAGCCCCTCCGTGCTCCTCTACGCGGGTATCGACGGGTGGCGCCGGCAGATGGCCCTGCACGGCACCGAACTCATGTCGCACGCGCTTGAACTCGCCGCCGGCGTACGGGAGTCGATCGAGGCGATCGACGGCCTGCACGTCAACGACCGCGCCGACTTCTGCGGGCCGCGGGCCGCCGCCGACTTCGACCCGCTGCCCGTGGTCATCGACCTCAGCGGTCTCGGCATCTCCGGCTACCGCGCCGCCGACTGGCTGCGCGCCCACCACCACATCGACCTGCATCTGTTCGACCACCGGCGCATCAGCGCACAGATCACGCACGCCGACGACGACGCCACCACCGAACGCCTCCTGGACGCGCTGCGCGATCTCGTCGGCCACAAGGACGAGATCGGCGCGGGAGAGCCCGTGGCCGTGCCCGACCCGGCGGACCTGCGCATGAAGCAGGCGATGCTCCCCCGGGACGCCTTCTTCGCCCGTACCGAGGACGTCCCGGCCGCCGAGGCCGCGGGCCGCATCGCCGCCGAGATGATGACGCCCTACCCGCCCGGCATCCCCGTGGCCCTGCCCGGCGAACGACTCACCGAGCCGGTCCTGACGTATCTGCGCACCGGGATCGAAGCGGGCATGAACGTCCCGGACGCCACCGACACGACGCTCGGCACCGTCCGGGTGGTCCACCACGACGCAGCTCACCCCGAGACGCCATGAAGACGCGATGACCGAAGACCCTCTGTGGATCAATGCGCTGATCCTCGACGCCGCCGACCCTGAGCGGCTCGCCTCGTTCTGGTCCGAGCTGCTCGGCAGGCCCGTGGTGGACCGTACGGGCCCCTACGTATGGCTCCGGCGGGAGGGTGGCCTCGGCCTTGGCTTCCAGCGGACCGACCGACCCAAGTCGGGCAAGAACCGCCTGCACTTCGACCTCAGCTCTCCCGACCCGGCGGCCGAGCAGGCGCGCGTGGAGGCTCTCGGCGGGCGCCGTCTATCGGAGTACGACGAGGGCGGGTTCCTGGTGATGGCGGACCCTGAAGGCAACGAGTTCTGCATCATCCCCGAGACGACTGTGGGCACGGACGAGGCAGGACGCGCGCACTACCTCGACTGACCCCGGGGGACGCTTCAGTCCCGAGACGGCGGATCCAGGACCTCCTCGGCGATACGGGGCAGCGGACGCCCGGTCGTGAACGCCTGGCCGCGCAGCCGGGCCATTGCCTCTTCCACGGAGATGCCCAGCTTGGCGGAGAGCCGCTGCGCCGCCTGGCGGGTGGTGCCCCAATGCGCATCGATCTCGTCGGCCGGCTCCCACAGCGGGAGATCACCGAACGCCAGCAGTTCCCAGAAGGCGGGGAACAGCACCTTGGCGACCGCGCGAGCCGCCGCCTCCGCCTGGCCGACGGTAGGGGCGTCGAGCTCCAGAGGCTCATGACGTAGCAGATCCACCGAGCCGAACACTTTGCCGTCGAAAGCGAGCGGGAAGGCGTACACGGCACCGACCGGTGCGAGCCGATCATCCAAGTGCGCCTCGAACAGCGGCCATTGCGGCAGGGGAAGGCCGAAGTCCTCCACGAGGACGGGGCGACCGGTCGCGGCGGCGCTCACACACGGTCCTTCGCCCGCCACGAACTGCGCCTCCTCCAGGCGCAACGCCAACTCCCCCGACGCACACAGGAGTTGCCGGTACGGGGTGTCGGTCAGAAACGCCACAGTCGCCTCGTCCACCGGCAGCCCCTCACACAGGGCACGACACAGCCGCCTGGGCAACTCCTGCGCCTTCGCCTCGCGCGCGGCGGACAGCACCCTGTCCGCTGCCGTGAAACGGCTGTTCATCACGATTCCCGTCTCCCGTGCTCTGCGTGCTGCGTCCTGGGGCCTGCGTTCAGTGCGACGGGTACCCGCATCCGCGCATGCACGCGCGACAGCCCCGCTCCTTCTTCGAGGCAGTCGTCCTGCTTCCTGACCGCCTGCCTCTGACGGAGTGACCGGCTGGTGGACCATGTGATCTCAGCGAGTCGGCATCAGCGGACCTCGCCGAAACAACACGTCGATCCGTCCGAGCTGACATGATCCACGGCAGGGCGAGCACGGGCCGACAACAACAGGGGGCGACGACATGCTGGTTGCGACGCGCATGGAGGCGGCCGCATGAGCGAGACGCTGGCGCTCGCCAACAACGACGTCATGCTGGCGATCCGCTTCCTCCTCGAAGTGGTCTCCCTGCTATGCCTGGCCATCTGGAGCTGGCGCAAAGTCCCCACTCCGTGGCGATGGCTGGTGGTCGTCGCCCTGCCCGTCGCCGCGGGCTGGGCGTGGGGCTCCTTCACCGTGCCGGACGACCCGTCCAAGGGCGAGACCGACATCCGCACCCCCGGCCCCCTGCGCCTCCTCCTCGAACTCGCCGTCTTCTTCGGCGCGGTGGCCGCGCTCCATCACGCCGAACTGCGCCGCGCGGCCCGCTGGCTCCTCGCCGTCATGGTCGCCTACCAAGTCCTCGCCTACGACAGAATCGGCTGGCTGCTCAGTCACTGACCAGCCGTCTGCCTCCGCCGTGCGGGCACGTATGCCCACACGACGCCCGCATGACCGTGGCCGTGGGCTTCACAGACGGCCCTGACCAGGGTGGACTCGACGCGTCGATGAGCGCTCCCCGTTCGTGGCGGCGAGGGCCGATCCCAGGCCGGTCCGTGCGTAACGGACGACCCGGCCCCGGCGGCGTCGGTCGACCAGTCCCGCCCGCAGCAGGATCCCGAGGTGGTACGAGACAGTCGCAGTGCTCCAGCCGGTACGCCGGCTCAACTCGAGGGTGGACGCGGGCGAGTCGAGCGTGGTCAGCAGCGCGGCTCTGGTCACGCCCACCAGCTCCGTCAGCGCCGATTCCGCCGCGCCCACCGGCCGCTCCCCCAGAGCACCGATCCCGCGCGCCCGGTAGAACAGCACCGGCGTATGCGGGCGTTCGGCCGCGAACAGCACCGGACCGACATGCGTCGTGGCCGGGACGAACAGCACCCCTTCTTCCGCCCAGTCGATGACCCCCGAGTAGGTGCGCTCCAGTACGAGCTCGGTGCCGGTCCAGCGCATCCGCTCGCCGAGCTCGTCGAGGACCGCTGCCGCACCGTGGGCGGCCATCCGGTCGGCATGCGCGCTGATGTCGGCGTCCAGCACCGCCCGCACCCGCGGCCAGTCCGGCGCGAGAACGCGCTCGAACAAGGTCGCCATCGCCGAGGCGGCCGCCGCCGCGACGGCCGCGCCGCCGTCCTGTGCCGCCTTCGCGAGCGCCGGGGGCATCGGCCGGCGCCACCGCTCGTAGGCCGCTGCGCCGGGATGCAGAGCGGCGACGTGGGGCCAGACCCGCCGGCCGCGGATCGCGATGTCCAGCTGGTAGTCGACCTCCTCGCCCGGGGTCGCCGCGATACGGGCGGCCACGTCCGGCATCGACTCGCCGTGGCGCGGCACAGGTGTCAGGAAGTCCGGCGCGTAGCTGTGATCGTCGGGCACCAAGGCCTCGAGGAGCGCCAACTGCCGTGGCGGCAGAGCCCGTCGGGCGCGGGCGTACCACTCCCGCGCGTGCGGGGCGGGATGCCGCCCGCGGTGCCGCAGCACACCGACGACCTCCATCGCCGCGGACGTGGTGAACCGCGATCTGCTCCACGCCCGCGCGTCCAGCTGCACCCTCATCGCCATCCCGAGAGTGTCCCATCGCCGCGATGCGCGGCCGAGGGATTCGAAGGCCCTCGAACGACGGATTCGAAGAGCCTCGAATCCATGGCGGCCGCCGTCGCCTCCGCCGGATGGTGATCCGCGACCGTGTCACCACCACCGAGGAGACGCCTTGATCCCCGACCACAAAGCCACGTCGCCTGCATCGCCTACGTCATCCACGACACCCACGTCATCTACGGCATCTGCTTCGCCCACGAGCCCCGAGGGCAGCCGGTCTTCCGCCGCCGTCAGCCGTCGCGGCATCGTGCGCATGGGCACCGCCCTCGGCGCGCTGGGATTCCTCACCGCCACCACCACACCGGCATCGGCATCGGCATCGGCATCGGCATCGGCATCGGCAGCAGGCGACGCCGCCAACGCCAACCCCGCACTGCGCAAACCGATTCTGGTCGGCGCCAACCCCGGCCTCCAGCTCTTTGACAGCTCGGGTGCGTGCACGGCGTACCTCTCCACCTGGCATGTGGAGTGGTCCACGCACGGCTCGGGCAACGCGCTGGTGCTCTGGCGGCCGGACGGAGTCCGGGCGGTCGGGCAGGACCCGAACCTCACCCTCTGGCTGGCCGAACACTTCGTCCGCCACTTCCCCGAACTCGACGGCCTGCCCTGGACCACTCCCCGGTTCCAGCGGTCCACGGTCCAGGTCCGCCTCGACCTCGCGTCCGGGCTGCGGGCCCAGGGCGGCGGCATCGACGTACGCATGGCCGAGGTGCTCGACCGGCGCGCGTTCGCCACCGACCAGTTCCCCCTGGCCGGCGTGGACCACAGCCTGAGCCTGGTGCTCGGCCCGTGCGGACGGGCCGAGGCTCACGTCGACGGCCGTGTGCAGCCCGGCGAAATCACCCGGGGCGGAACTCCGGACCGCCCGTCGTCCTCGGCGTTCCTCACCACCGCCGAGGTCTGGCGCGCCTGACCCCCGCCGTCCTTGGACCCGACATCCGATCACTCGTACGGCCTCCCGGGTAGCGCGAACGGGCCCCTGCCGCAGGCGCGGCGAGCAGGCGCGGCCTTGCATGACTGCAAGCCGCCGTCACGCCCCCGGGAGTCCATGTCATGCGCACCGCCCGCCTGCTCGCCGTCTCTGCCCTCACCGCAGCCACCGTGGCCGCCGCCGCCCCCACCGCGTGGGCGGAGTCCGCGTCCGTGACGCCGCGCACCGTCTCGCCCGGATCCACCGTGACGATCAACGTCGAGTGCGGTTTCACGCAGACCAGCTCGACACCGAACACGATCACCGCCAACTCCCAGGCCTTCGCGAATGGCACCGCAACCCTGCACCTCGTCGGCTCCGGCGGCATGCCCGGCGCCGGCGGTCAGTATCAAGGCACCGCCCGCATCGCCGGCGCCTCGCACTTCACCAACTCCGGCCCCAACCCCGTCGGCAGCAACTCCGAATGGAGCGTCGACGGCTCCTGTCCCGGAGGTGGCCAGTGGAACGCCTCCTTCACCGTCCACCGCACCCCCGGCGGAGTCCACGGCGGCATCGGTGGCACCTTCACCGAATCGACCACGGCCATCGCCACCGGCGCGGTCCTGGTCGCGGGCGCGCTCGGCGCCACCATCATGACGATCCGCCGCCGCAGCACCGAAAGCTGACCACTCCCCCCCTCTTGCCTGCACGGCCTGCCGACGACATGGAGGCAGGCACGGTGCCCCCCGTCAGGTTTCCGACTTCACAGTGCCGTCCGCTTGCACACGGCGATCAACCGGCCAGCACATTGGTCCATACCTATTGACCGGTTGGTCTAGTCCTCTTAAGGTCTGCGTCACTCCCAGGAGAAGGGCCCGTCCGGTGTGCGCACACCAGGGTCCGCCCTGCCCTTTTGTGCGAGACCGAGCCTCCCCCGGAGGAACCGACGTGCACTCCCCCACCCGTGCCAGAGCCCTGCTGCTCGGCGCCGGAACGGCCATCGCCGGACTGCTTCTGACCGCCCTGTCCTCGACGTCCTCGCATGCCGTGGACGAGGACTGCCGCCCCGACGGCCTGTACCGGACCCCCGGTGTCGACGTCCCCTACTGTTCCGTCTACGACTCCAGCGGCCGCGAGAAGATGGGCGCCGACCACCAGCGGCGCGTCATCGGCTACTTCACCGGATGGCGTACGGGCAAGAACGGCGAGCCCGCCTACCTCGCCTCCGACATCCCCTGGGACAAGATCACCCACATCAACTACGCCTTCGCGCACGTGGGTTCGGACCATAAAATATCGGTCGGGTCCGACAGCGCCACCAACCCCGCGACCGGCATGACCTGGCCCGGCGTCGCGGGCGCCGAGATGGACCCCGGCTTCGCGTACAAGGGTCATTTCAATCTGCTGAACAAGTTCAAGAAGCAGCATCCCGAGGTGAAGACCCTTGTCTCGGTGGGCGGTTGGGCCGAGACCGGCGGCTACTTCGGCGACGACGGCAAGCGGGTGAACTCCGGCGGCTTCTACGCCATGGCCACCAACGCCGACGGCTCGGTCAACCAGGCCGGGATCGACACCTTCGCCGACTCGGCGGTCGCCTTCGTCAAGAAGTACGGCTTCAACGGCGTCGACATCGACTACGAGTACCCGACGACGATGAAGGACGCGGGCCATCCCCTCGACTGGCAGTTCGCCAACGCCCGCCGCGCGGGCCTGGTCAAGGGCTACGCCGCGCTGATGAAGACCCTGCGCGAGAAGCTCGACCGGGCCGGCGCCCAGGACGGCAAGCACTATCTGCTGACCGTGGCCGCGCCTTCCTCCGGCTACCTGCTGCGCGGCATGGAGACCTTCCAGGTCCAGAAGTACCTGGACTACGTCAACATCATGTCGTACGACCTGCACGGCGCCTGGAACGAATACGTCGGCCCGAACGCCTCGCTCTACGACGACGGCAAGGATGCCGAACTCGCCGCCGCCGGGGTGTACTCCACCTCGCAGTACGGCGGCATCGGGTACCTCAACACCGACTGGGCGTACCACTACTTCCGCGGTTCGATGCCGGCCGGCCGTATCAACATCGGACTCCCGTACTACACCCGCGGGTTCAAGAACGTGACCGGCGGCACGGACGGGCTGTGGGGCAAGGCGCCCAGCACCACCTGTCCTGCGGGGTCCGGGCTCACCAAGTGCGGTGACGGCGCCGTGGGCATCGACAACCTGTGGCACGACAAGGACGACAACGGCAAGGAGTCACCGGCGGGTTCGAACCCGATGTGGCACGCGAAGAACCTCGAGAAGGGCGTCGTCGGGGACTACGTGACCAAGTACGGCTTCCCCGCGGACACCAAGCTCACGGGAACGTATGCGCGCAAGTACGACGCGACGCTGGTCGCGCCGTGGCTGTGGAACGCCGAGAAGAAGGTGTTCCTGTCCACCGAGGACGAGCAGTCCGTCGCCGCCAAGGCCGACTACGTGGTGGACAAGGGCATCGGCGGCGCGATGATCTGGGAGCTGGCCGGCGACTACGACTACAACGCCGCCAAGGGCCAGTACGAGATGGGCGACACGCTCACCACGGCCATGTACGAGAAGTTCAAGTCCGCCTCCCCGTATGGCACGAAGCGCTCCACCATCGACCTGCCCACCGAAGCGCTCGACATCGACGTCTCCTTCGGGCAGTTCCCGCTCGGCGACTCCAACTACCCCATCAGCCCCAAGCTGAAGATCACCAACAACTCCACGGCGACGCTGCCGGGCGGCACCGAGTTCCAGTTCGACTACGGGACTTCGGCGCCGAACAACGCCAAGGACCAGTCGGGCTTCGGCACGTCCATCATCCGCAGCGACCACACGGGCAACAACATCGGCGGCCTGAAGGGGGTCTACCACCGGGCCTCGCTCAAGCTGCCCGCATGGCAGTCGCTCGCGCCGGGCGCCTCGGTGGAGCTGGACTTCGTCTACTACCTGCCCGTCTCCACGCCCTCCAACTGGACGGTGACGGTCGGCGGCAAGGCGTACGCGCTGGCCGGTGATCTGGCCCGCGGCACCACCATCGGGCAGCCCGGCACGGGATCTCCGTCACCCAGCCCGTCGGGCCCCGGCACCGGTTCCCCCAGCCCCTCGCAGCCGGGTGGCGCCTGCACTCCGGCTGCCTGGAACGCGACCGCCGAATACGGCGGCGGCACGGTCGTCTCCCACAAGAGCCACACGTGGAAGGCGAAGTGGTGGACCAAGGGCGAGGAGCCCGGCACCACCGGCGAGTGGGGGGTGTGGCAGGACCTGGGCGCCTGCTGACCCTCTCGGTACGGTCACCCGGCGGCGGACGCGGAAAGCGCGCCCGCCGCCGGGCCCGTACCGCCACCGGCTGCGGCCCGCCACCGCTCGTCGGCGCACCGAGCCGCAGGCGTGACCTGCATGGAAACGCCCACGGCGGGCAATCGGAGTTTCTGAAACGGGAGGAACTCCATGGTCATGACACACGGTTCGGTCGGAGACGACGCGGAGCACCAGACGTGCCACACCTGCCACAGCCGGACAGGTGTGGCCGCGGAACCGCCGGAGTCGGCACGCGAGCGCGTCAACCGCCGCTGGAACGAGATCCTTCAGGAGACCCGGGTCGCCCAGACCGGCGTCCAGATCCTTTTCGGGTTCCTGCTCAGCGTGGCCTTCACCCCGCTCTTCAGGGAACTGGCCACGTTCGACCGGACCGTCTACGTGCTCACCGTCATCCTCGGCGCCTCGGCCACCGGTTCACTCATAGCGCCCGTCTCCATCCACCGCTTCCTGTCCGGACAACGCATGAAGGACGAAGTGGTCGAAGCCGCAAGCCGCTTGATGATCTGCGGCATGGTGCTGCTCGCCCTGACCATCGGCTGCACCCTCATGCTCATCCTGCGCCTGGTGGTCCCCGGACTCCTCGCCGAAGCACTCGTCGGCGGCGTGATGCTGTGGTTCGGCTTCTGCTGGTACGTCATGCCCGTACGCCTGCGACGCCGCGCACGCCGAGACGCTCAAACCTGAGGGGCAGCTCCGCTGCGGACGAGAAGAGCGCGATCAGGCAGGACGCCCCGGACTCCCGACGCCGCCGAGTCTCCGGTCCTTCGGACCCCGGCGGTCTTGCGGCGGACGGCCGCGGCCGCTTCAATCACGCTCACCCCCACAGGAGAACACCCATACCGTCCACCAGCGCCCACCGGCGTCCACTACAGAGGGGCCTGTTCTCTTGAGACGTAACAGCCGGCGTCATCGGATCGCCACCGCGCTCACCACTGGCGCGGCAGCGGCCTGCGCTCTCCTGCTCACCGTCGCACCCGCCTCGGCGATCAACTCCTACAACGCCGCCCCCGCCCCCGAGCGCACCGAAGCGGGCGCGCTCATCGCCACGTGGGACCACGACGGGGATCCGGCCACCGCGGACCGTGTCGACTGGGTGTGTTCCGGCACCATGATCGATGCGGGCACGTTCCTGACCGCCGCGCACTGCACCACCGACTGGCCGGCCAACGTGAAGTTCTACGTCTCGCTCGACCAGGACGTGCAGGGCGGTCTGGACGCAGCTGCGAAGCAGTACCCCGGCGATCCGGCCGGGCAGGCGGCAGCGGTCGGCGTCCAGGGCACGGCGGTCAACCATCCCGCGTATCCGGGCCCGGCCTCCGACACCCACGACATCGCCGTGGTCGAACTCCCGGCAGCCGCGGTCGCCTCCCGCTGGAGCTTCACCCCCGCGCGCCTGCCCTCCGCCAGCCAACTCGAGAAGGCCGCACCCCAGGGCCTGAACGCCACATCGTTCACGGTGGTCGGCTACGGCACCCAAAAAGCACAGCGCGGCCCCGGCGGCCACACCCATCCCGGCGGCGGCGTCCGGATGAAAGCACCCGTCACCTTCAACGCCCTGAGCGGTGCGTGGCTACGGCTGGGCATGACCGCGCCCCAGGGCAACGGCGGCGCCTGCTACGGCGACTCCGGCGGCCCCAACTACGCCATCCTCAACGGCACCCGCACCCTCGTCGCCACCACCATCACCGGCGACACCCCGTGTTACGCCACGAACGTCACGTACCGCCTCGACACCCCGGCCGCCCGCGCCTTCCTGAAGCCGTACGTGAACCTGCCCTGACGCCCGGCCCTCTCACCCGGCACAGACAACGGCCACGAAGGCCGTAACCGCTGGGAATGATCGGTGCGTGCAGGCGGCACAGCATGAGCACTTCTCAGCCGCCTGCACGCATCGATCCGTAAATGAGGTCGCGCCCATCGACGCACCGGGGCCGGGGCCCCTCAGCTGTAGTCGGCGGTCTGCCGCACCTCACCGAACCGCGGGAAGATCCGCGTCACGGCGAACTCGTGCTCGTCCGCGGCCGGTGCGGACATCGCGTCGGCCACGAATTCCACCTCGTAGCCGTGGTCCGCAGCGGCCCGTGCGGTGGACTCGACCCCCATCGTCGTGACGAGGCCTGCCATCACCAACGTGTCCACGCCGCACTCGCGCAGCCGTGCGTCCAGACCGGTCCCGTAGAACGCACCGATCGTGCGCTTGACCACCACGATGTCGCCCTCCTGCACGAGACCCTCGGCAAAGCCACTGCCGGGCGGCTGCTCGGCAACGTGCGGGCGGTCCACCCTGACCTGCACGACCGGCCGCCCTTGCGCACGGAAGGAGTCCGCCAACACGCGACAGCGGGCCAGCACGTCCTCACCTGAGTGCGGGGCGAGGGGCAGCGCGATGATGCGCGGCATCAGGTCGATCAGGATCAACGCGGTCGTCATGACGATGATCGTAGGGCGATCGGGCCTGCGCCCGAGGCGTGTTGAAAGCAGCCCGTCGTGGTTGACGCGACGCCGCACCGGCCGACCCAGTGGATCGTCGTGCGAGGACGACGTCCATGACCCGTCCGAAACACGTGTGCACGACGGCGGGCGCGGGTCGTTGGACTCGACACACCGTTCGTACAAGGGAGTTGATGGTGCCCGAGCCGCCCAGCCGCACCCGCATGCAGATCCTCGGCGTCCACCTGCATCTGGAAGACGCCGACGGGCGAGTCCTGTTGGGGCTCCGACATCCCGACTCCCCCTTCGCCGGCGGCATGTGGCACACGCTCGCCGGGCACTGCGAGCAGGAGAGCGCGACGGCCTGTCTCGTCCGTGAGGCCGAGGAGGAGGCCGGACTTCTGATCTCCCCTGCCGATGTGAGCTTCGCGCACGCCGTGCACCTGGTCGACGAGCCCGGCGGGCAGCCGCGGATCGGGTTCTTCTTCCGCGCCCACCGGTGGCAAGGAAGCCCGGACGTACGCGAACCCGACCGTTGTACACGCTGGCAGTGGTGGGATCCCCAAGCACTGCCCGACGCCGTCGTGCCCTACACCCGCGCCGCGATCGCCCACATCAAGGCAGGCGTTACGTATGCGGAGATGGGCTGGACCGCGTGAGCAAGCCGAACGTGCGGGCCCCGGCCGACGCCACCGGACCGGTCGGCCGCAGCGACACGCGCCTCGTGCTCTTGCGCGGCCCGTCCGCGAGCGGCAAGTCGAGCGTGGCGCAAGGGGTTCGGGACCGGTTCGGACGCGGTCTCGCGATCGTCGGCCAGGACTACCTGCGGCGGATCGTGCTCCGCGAGCGTGATGTGAAGGGCGGAGCGAACATCGGGCTGATCGACCGGGTCGCCCGGTACGCCCTCGACACCGCCGGCTACCACACCGTGATCGAAGGGATCTTCACCGCGGACCGGTACGGCGAGATGCTCACCCGGCTCCTGGCCGACCATCGTGGTGTCACCCGGGCGTTCTCCGAACTATCACGATCGGCTAACTCGGTCGCTCACCAGCAGCCTTGCCAGGAGCGCAAGGCAAGCAGCTCGGGGCACGAGTGAGCAAGGTGGCTCACAGGGTTTGGGTCGGTGCCTCCGCAGTGAGCGCCCAGCGTTCATGGTCTCTCCAAGCGCCGTTGATGAACTGGAAGGCAGCCGAGTATCCCTCGCGCTGGAACCCAAGCCGCTTGACCAGGCTCAGGGAGGGAGCGTTGTCGGGCTGGATGTTCGCCTCCAGCCGGTGCAGTTTCAGCTGGCGGAAGGCGTACTCAAGGACAAGCCGAACCCCCTCGGTCATGTAGCCATGACCGGCCGTGGACGCGTAGGCGGTGTATCCCAGGGTGCCGCTCTGAAGCGTGCCCCGGACGATGTTGTTGATATTGACTCCGCCGACGATCGCGCCGGTGGTCCTCATACAGACCACGAAGCCTTCGTGCGTCGGGTGCTCGAATCGCTCGAGATAGGCGTTGAATGCCTCCCAAGTCTGTTCCCGAGCTCCGAGCCAGCGCTGCAGCATGTCGGTACTGTCCTGCGCCAAAGCCGTCAGCTCTTCGTAGTCCTCGCGGGAGACATGCCGAAGAGCCACTCGCGGACCTTGCAGCAGGTAGGTCGGTATCGCCATCCGTAGATCCTAGACAGTCGGCATACTGAACCAGCCAGCACCCATGAGCAGTCCACGTGCCTGCGGTCCGGTTCGTTCACAATTGCTCACTCCGTAGGCCCCTCCACGTCCGGATTCCGTGCAGCGATCTGCTGGAAGGTCGGCAGTCCGAGGTCGACCACAGTTCGTCTGCGTTCCTCGGCAGCATCGAGCTGCGCGAGTTTGTCCTCGGCGCCCGCTCGGCTTACTTCTAAGCCCTCGATCTCGCCGAGCCAGCCTTCCCGTTCGGCTTCGGCGATGCGGGCGGTGAGGTTGTCGCGGATCTCCTCGAGACGCGAGCGCTCTTCAGGGGAGACGATCAAGACTGGGCATCGAACGCAGGCGTGTTCATGCTGGCAGTCGGTGCCGAACGCGCGGCCGCATTGGCCCAGGGCTACCTTGCGGCGCTCGAAGTGACCGAGGAACTCGTCCCATTCCTCCAAGGTGATAGTCCGGTATTCTTCGCGCGGTCTGAGGCTGCGGCGGCGTGCGATGAAGGCCCGATGGGCTTCGATGGCATCGGCCGGGTAGATCGCCGCATAACCCATCGTCGTATTGATGGTGTCGTGGCCGGCGATCACCTGGGCAATATGTGGCGGTAGCCCGTTGAGGATCGAGTCCGTGATGAAGATCCGCCGGAAGTCGTGGGGCTGGAAGTTGAGCGGCTGCCCCGACTTGTTCGTGAGTCCCGATGTGGACAGCATCTTGTTGAGCGCGGTCCGGATCGCGTTCCGAGAGATCGGGCGGTTTGTCCCGCTCGGGCGCCACTGGTAGAGCAGCGGCATGGGTGGGTTCCAGACTCGCTCGGATGCGTCGTAGCCGGCCACAAGTGGGACGGTTCCGTCGCGTCGTCGAACGCGTTTGACCACTGTACTGAGGACGTCGGCAAGCTCCGGGGACACCAGCAGGAGACGTTCCTGGTCGGTTTTCGACGGTGCGATCTGCAGCAGCGGCACGACCACACCGCTGGTCGGGAGCGTGTAGCTGACGATGCTGTGATGTCCGAGCTCCAGGAGCTCCTCGATCCTGATGCCCGTATGTCTAAGGATCTCGACCGTCGCCCAGCCCCAGAACGCCTGCTTCTCCTCCGCCAGCAGAAACCGGCGCCGCCCGGCGCCGTCAATTGCGAGGGCGGGCCTTCCGTCTGACCGGGAGGTGTCCGACGGGAGGGTGAACGTCTCCCCAAGCGTGGTGAATGTGCCGCCGAGTGGCGTGCGGTCCATGGCTTCGAGGCGAGCCTTGGCATCCTTCAACTGCTGGTCGGCTGTCCGCACGAGCGCGGGGAGCAGGGGCAGCCGCTCGCGGGTCCGCTGATCCATCCTGACCTTTTGCGCTTGCCCCATCTTCGTGGTTGCGCAGTCCGCCTCGGAAATCGGACTTGGAACAGCCCAGGGACCCCAGCGTTCGGGCTCGTCGACGGCCCATTGAGCGATGTCCAGGTAGAAGGCCCGGACCAGAACCTTGGCCTGGTCTGCGCTGACCCGCGGCTTGGTGACCGACGTTGTAGTGCCGTCCGGCTGTCGCTGGGTGACATGTTTGACGGCGATGCGGGCCTTCCAACCGTCGATCACATCGCGAGGCAACCGCAGGGAGTCGATGCCCGGGTGGTGGTGCTCGAGGTCGGCCCAGAACAGCTTGGCGAGAAACGTAGACAACGCCACCAAGCTGACGAAGTCCATGGTTGGCTGACGTTCAGTGAGGTAGTCGACGAGGAGATCGCGGACGGGTTTGGATCGCAGCTTGTAGCGGTCCACGAGTTCGGCAGGGCTTAGTTGTCCGCGGCGCATCTGGATATGGCCCAGGGTCTCCGGTGCGCTGGTGGGGAACCGGCCCATGTCCCGGAGCCACGAGTGGGCGAGCCTGATCCCTGCCCTGTTGTGCGGGGGAGCTGCCTGCAGTAGGGCGAGCACGTCCCCGAAGACGATGTCTTCGACGCCCCCGCCGTTGACTGCCATGATGCGGGCCACGGCGGTCAACGCCTTCAAGGCGAGTCTGGTCTCTCGCTCCCGAGGCGGTCGGGACTCCCGCAATGCCTTGAACCCATCCGGGTCGCGTACCGCCTCGAGGCCGGGCCGTAGACGTCCCGACGCGTTCGATGCCACCCATTGCAGACTCGGCCGAATGACATCGGCGCACGTCAGGAGCAACAACCCGCAAGAGAGGCAGCTCTCCGGTGTCTTCTTACCGACGCTCGGGAGCCACGCCTGCACCGGCACCTTCCACCCACGCGCAGAAGCCGCGCTCGGGCTCGTCTCCCAACGCTGCTGCCAGTTGTCCCCGGGAATGGTCTCCAGCCACTGCAACAGAGCGCGAGCTCCGACCATCCGCGAGGTGTGCGAGTTGGGCCGGTCGCCGAACCGTAAGGACACCTGGGTTACGAACTTCAAAGTCGTCACGCGGTTGGTCTCCGTGGCTGACCATGTTGTCGGTCGTGAGCGGGGTGGAAAGGTCTCCATCAGCGCCGCTATCTCAGCCCTCCGCGGTGTGGCCGCGGGAGTGGCCAGGGCGACGGTGGGGGTGACCTGCGTCATTGATCCGGCCCTCCAAACAGGATGTTGAGCGACTCGGCGTTGTAAGCCGGCGCGGGCGGGGCTGGGGGCGGGTTGCTCCTCATACGCTCCTGACGTGCATGGTGAGCAAGGCCCGCCGCAATGACATCGTCGGTGGTGGGACGGTTGTAAATGTCCAGCGTCGACAGGTACTTGTGGCCAAGGATCTTCTGGACGTAGACCGGTGCAAGGTTAGGGTCGTCGAGCATCAGGGACGTCGCCGTGTGCCGCAGATCGTGAAGCGTCCAGTTCGCGCCGAGGAGGCCGTTGGCGCGGGTGAACATCATTCTGGCCGCGTCATATTCCAATGGCCGCCAGGGGCGCCGCAGTGTCCACCAGAGAGCCTGGCTCCGGCCGCGGGGTACGCCCTTCCGCCATGCCTCCTCCTGGTAGAGCCGGAGCCAAACGAACGCGTCCGGAGTAGCAGGCAGATCCTGGTAGTTCCGGGTCCCTTTGCGGATCACACCGACCGTCTGCTGCCCGACATCGGCTCGACCTTGCGTGGCGGTGAGCAGTTCCTCCGCACGGGCGCCAGTTGCGACCCAGAAGGCAAGCAGGGCCCGGTCGCGATGTGAACGCAAGCCCGCGAAGACCTCGGTGTACTTCTCGTCCGGGATACGGCGCGGAATCCGCTTGGGGATCTTCGGACGGTAGAGGCCGGTGTGCTGCTTCCAGAACCCCCTCTCGGGGTTGTGATGGGCGTTGGTCCACGCCGAGCGCCGAGCACGGTGGAGAGGGAACGGGTTGACCAGCAACGATCCAGTGCCGAGTTCCAGGTGGAAGTCGTAGAACATCCGCAGCACCGTCTCGAAGTGGGCCCGCGTGGCGGGGGCGTACTTCGTGCCGATCGTCGGCTTCCCGGTCACCGGATTCGGCGTTCCTGGCGCCGGCCGGGCGCTCACAGGCGGCACCGGAGTCTCATCGGGGTTCTTGCCTCGGTGGCGCCAGTGGACCCGTACGGGCTTGTCAGCCAGCTTCATCCACAGGGTGAAGTCCCGGGCATCTTCTCGGGTCGCTCGGTCCCACGCGATCTCGAACGCCCACAGATAGCGCCACCACCGCAGCAGATCCATGCCGTACGACCGCGGCGTCAGCGGCGAGCAGTCCGCCGCCATCAACTCCTTGAAGTATTCTGTCGCCGGCTCGACTTGCCTCCCCAATGGGTCCCGCAGTTGCACGGGCTCCCAACGGTCGCCCGTTTCGACCAGCTGGCCTATCTCAGGCAATACGAAGCGCGTTAAGTCCCTTCGGGGACGTCGCTCATCGGGCATGTCGGGAAACTAGCAGATACCCCAACTGACCTGCACAGATTCTTGAGTTGGTTCGGTCAACACATCTACTACTTCGACATTCCTCTCGCAGAGATGCTCGCCCGGCATGCCACCAAGGACGGCGAGTATCTGGCCCACGTCACCGAGGAGCACCTGGCCGACTGATACCGGCCGGGCGATCTGCTGCCCGGCGGTAGCGAGACCGTCATCGGCCCGGACAGCACCCTCGAGGACACCGTGGACCGGATCATGCGCGACACCGGCCTCGATCAACTACCCGCACGCGAGGCGTGAGGCAGTCCGGCCACTGTCACGACCGGAGACGAGCGGAGACGACCGCAGCTGTGGCGGCGTGAACGCTGGGCTGAGCCGACGAGCCCAGGCCATGCACGGTTCCCCTCAGCATGGACGTGACCGGATCGGCCGGAACCGGTCCGTGGCCGCGATAACGGCCTGCATCGTCGCGTCCCCCGACAGCCCGTGCCCCTCGTCGCCGATCAGTACGAGCTCCGCGTCCGGCCACGCCTGGGCCAGGTGCCATGCGATGTCCGGGGGCCCGCTGATGTCCAGCCGCCCGTGGACCATCACGCCGGGGATGCCGATGAGCTTGCCGGCATCGCGCAGCAGCTGCCCGTCCTGCAGGAAGCCGGCGTGCCGCCAGTAGTGCGTGACGAGGCGGGCGAAGCGCATCCGGAAGTGCGGGTCCTCGTACCGGGGATCGGGCCGGTGTCCCCCGTGCGTGGACACGTGCGTGTCCTCCCACCGGCACCACTCCAGCGCCGCGCGCTCCCGTACGGCGGGATCGGGATCGGCGAGCATCCGCGCGTACGCCTCGACCAGGCTGCCGTCCCGCTCCGATTCCGGTACGGCGTCGCGGAACCGGGCCCACTGCTCGGGGAAGATCCGCCCCATGTCGCGGGTGACCCACTCCACCTCACGGCGGGTGGTGTTGGTGACGCTGAACAGCACCAGCTCCGAGACGTGTCCGGGATGCTGCTCGGCGTAGGCCAACGCCAGCGTCACGCCCCAGGAGCCGCCGATGACCAGCCAGTTCTCGATGCCGAGATGTCGACGCAGCACTTCGATGTCGGAGATCAGATGCGGGGTGGTGTTGGTGGCGAGCGAGGTCTGTGGATCTGCCGCGTCCGGCGTGCTGCGCCCACACCCCCTCTGGTCGAACAGCACGATGCGGTACGCCGAGGGATCGAAGAGTCGGCGCCAGAACGGCCCCGCCCCGGATCCCGGGCCCCCGTGCACGACGAGGGCGGGCTTGCCCGCCGGATTGCCGCAGGTCTCCCAGTACACGCGGTTGCCGTCGCCGACGTCCAGCATGCCGTGCTCGTACGGCTCGACGGGGGGATAGAGCCCGGTCATGAGACGCCTCCCGGAGAATCTGACAGTGCTGTTACATTAGCAGGGTGAGGAAGCATACGGACCCTGCCGCTGTCGGCACCCTGCTCCGCCACGTCCTGGAACTGCTCGACCGCGACGTGGCCAAGGTCTACGAGGAGCAGGGCCTGCCCGAGTACCGGCCCCGCTTCTCCCCTGTCGTGCGCGTCCTGCTGGCCGAAGGCCCGCTCCCGGTCCGCGACTTGGCCGCCGCAGTCGGTGTCACGCACTCCGCCGCAAGCCAGACGGCGGCCCAGATGGCCCGAGCGGGCCTGGTCACGCATTCCTCCGACCCGCAAGACGCCCGCCGCCGCCTGGTCGAACTCACCAGCAAGGCCCACGCCGTGCTGCCGCAGATCCAGGCCGAGTGGGACGCGACGGCGGCGGCGATGACCGAGCTGGACGCGGAACTCTCCATGCCGCTGGCAGACCTGCTGACCGAGGTGGCACACGCACTACACCGCCGCCCATTCCGCGAACGCATCACGGACGCCGGCCAACACGAGACCACATGCCCTCAAGGGGAAGCTGGAGCGTGAACGATCACGCGCCAAGGGCCGGGGAGGTCACGCGGACGAGCGCAACGCAGCGTTGAAAACGCTGCCGGTGCAAGGACCCGGAATAGCTGCTGATCTCCCCCCGACCCCGCCGACCCCCCTCTCACACGTAACCGATCGCGAGCACCCACAACCATGACTCCGCCGGCACCCACCACGTGCTCGCTCCGGCACGGAGCCAGCCGCAGCAAACGTCGCCGAGCGGATCCTGCACCCGCCGCTGCCAGGCCGGAACGCAACTTGAGCTCCACCGGCCCGACATCGCGGTAACTGCGCCCCCGCCCACTCACAACAGCCAACCCGGAAAACCTCGGGCACGGCCCGACACGACCCTGGAGCAACGCAGCTTTCCAAGCCCGGAGCGCGACACATTGCTGGCTCGAGCTCGTACCAGGTCAGACAAGGTCTCGCCAGAACGGTGCAGTCGCCCGAGGCGTCCAGTCCTCCCCGACTTCACCGCGCGCCTCGTTGAACTCCTGGTGCACGTAATCGAGAAGGTCCAGCCCGTAATAGATGATGTCGGTCTGCCACATCGAGAGCACTGGATGCCCGAAACTGCCTCGGCCAGCTGGCAGATACCGGTGGGCATACACCGGGACAAGCGTCGACACATCGGCCAGACAGCGCCGAGCGACATCCAGTGCTGCGGTTACGTCGGCCGGACTCTCGCCCCAGCCCTCGTACCAAAACCCGTTGTGCTCAACATCGAACAGGACTCCCTCGACGGGCCAGGCCAGCTGGCGACGCACGCTGTCCAGGTCACCACCGCGCCACTCCGGCCACGGCCGCGACCAGGTCCGTCCCTCTTCCGGCGGGACATTGACCGGGAGGCCTGCCGCAAGGAACGCACGATGATCGTCCGCGAACTCGAAGCCGTACTCACGCTCAATGCGAGCGAATTCGGCATCCGTCAACCCAGGTTCGAACGTGTAGATACCCGTCTGCGCCAGACGACGCGCAGCCTCGCCCCCCAGACGCATTCCCTCAGCAGTGATCACCGCTGCACGCTAGCGCCGACCGTCGCCCGCCGTCACTCCGGATCACACCCGCCACGTCAAGATCATCTCAGTCGCCCTACCATCCGATCCATAACGATGGAGCACCGCTGAGGAGCGAAGAGGACGACCGCAGTACGCACGGCAGCAGCCGTGCTGGCCACTTGGGCGACGCTGATCCTGCTGCTGCTTGCTCCGTCGCCGCTGCCAGAGCATTGGCGCTACTACATCTACTCGCCGGCGAGCGTGGGGCTATGGCTGCTGGCCATGCTCGTCGCCCCTGTCGTGGTCTGCTTCGTGAAGTGGCCGTGGATCCGATCGGGCGCCAATAAACCTCGGCTTCCCTACGATCCCGCCTCCGCTCCGAGACACACCCAACTCACGCAGCACGCCGAGTTCCCTTCCCCCTATGGGCCGTAAGGCCCTGGAACGGGCTCCCCTTCCACCCCGCAGGCTGGTGTTGTATAGCCTGCTGCGATGGACAAGGCGTTGGACGAAGGGCCGTTCTACCACGGCACAAAAGCTGACTTGCAGGTCGGCGAGTTTCTCACTGCTGGATTCCGGTCCAATTACCGGCCCGAGATCGTGATGAACCACATCTACTTCACAGCACTGGCCGACGGCGCCGGGCTCGCCGCGGAACTCGCTGCCGGTGAAGCGCCCCCGCGCGTATATGTGGTCGAGCCCACGGGCGAGTTCGAGAACGATCCCAACGTGACCGACAAGAAATTTCCCGGGAACCCCACGCGCTCCTACCGCAGCACAAAGCCCCTACGCATCGTGGGTGAAATCACGGACTGGAAGCGGCAGACCCCCGAAGCTCTCCAAATGTGGCGCGAGCGCATCGCGTCGCATCAACATAACGACCGCGCCGAGATCATCAACTGATCCGCTCCCGCCCGCCTTTCGTCACTCCGCAGGACGTCCGCGACGTTTGCCGGTGAGAGGCCGGACGACCGCGACACGACCAGTTGAGAGCAGACGAGGTGCGGGCTACTTCACCGTTGCGGTTCGCAGGCCCAGACAGACCAGCACAACCCCCGCCACCCGGTTCATCCCACGCCGGAATCGAGGCGTGGCGATCGCGAGGCGCGCGGCAGCGACCGCGGATGTCCAGAACAGCAGCCACACGAGGACGATCACCACATGTACGGCCGCGAGCGTCGCGATCTGCGGAGCGATGGGGCGGCCGGATGTGAGGGACTGCGGGATGAGGGTGAGATAGACCGATGCCGCCTTCGGATTGAGGACGTTGGACCACAACCCCTGCCCGAATCCCCAAGACCAGTCCACGGCAGGCGCCACCGCACCTGCTCCGCCGCATCGAGACCTCGACGCGCTGAACGCCACGTGGTCACGCCCAACCAGACGAGATAGACACCGCCCAGGAGCTTCACCACCGTCAACGCCTGGGCCGAAGACATGACCAGGGCCGACAAGCCGACCGCGGCCAGCATCGCATGCACCAGGAGCCCGCACGCCGACCCGAACGTGACGAGCACGCCATCCGATCGCGACCCCGCGATCACTCTCTGCGTGACGAGGGTGAAGCTGGTACCAGGAATCAACGTCAGGGGTGTGACCGCGGCCACGAAGCCGACAACCTGATGCCACTGCACACACCGAGCATAGGCAACGAGATAACGCCCAACCGCTAGTTCCCCGGCGGTTTCTCAGCGCCAGGCAGAGGGACCGGCCCCTATGCCTGCTTCAACGCGAAGATCCTTCCGGGACAATCCTTGGCCAGCGACAAGATCTACGATGCCCCCATGGAGTCGGTGACCACCCTTGTCCATCGGGACAGCCCTTTCATCAATTTCCGAGCCTTCGACTTCGGCGAGGGCTCCTACGGCTACCGCTCGATTGACGCCAAGCGTTTCCAGCTTCTGTCCGACGCGCCGGACGACCGAGACGTACTGGCGGCTTTGATTGCACATCCACAGTTCCGGGATACCTACGACGGAGCCGGTGTTCAGGACTGTGCGCGGCACGGTCAATGGTGGCTCGATCGCATGACACCGGACGCCTACGAGACCGTCGGTGCTGACACAGCCATTGATGTTGTCCACTCCTGGGCCAACCAGCATGGTGGCACCCCGGAACCGCTCGCATCACGCCTGCGTCAGGAGATCTACGCACCGATCCGGAGTGCCACCAGCAGATACCTACTGGGACCGCTTCCTGAGGACGCCCTCCACGACTACGGACCGATCCACATCGACTTCCACGAGATCGTCCTCATCGACCGTCCGACAGCAACACTCACTCTCCTCGTCGCCGCTGACGACTGACGTCACCGCGATCGTAGGGCGTTGAGCCCAGTTCGACCGTGCAGTCGCTGCCGCCCTCCGCACACGTAGCACGCGGCTTCATCGTGCTCCGAGCATGCGAGGCACTCCCCCGCCAATAACCATGATCTATGTCGCACTAGCGAGCCGGCATGCCCATGAAGGCATCGAGCTCTTCGAGGATCTTGCGTAGCTCACGGGCACCGCGCTGCGACATCGCTCGGATCACACTGTCGAGGAGGAAACGGCCTTCCAGAGGGTTGCCGCAGCAATACCAGTGCATGTTTCCGAACTCGTCGTCGTGCCAGAGCTCGCGCTCGGGGCGACGGACGTATTCCGACCACAGGCGCAATGTCGTGCCGATATCGCCTGGCTGAAGGTAGTTCCGGGTGCGCTCGATGCGAACGATCTCCGACAGTACTGCCGGGGAGAGGCGGTCGATGGCCGGCGTCGAGTGTGATGACTGGTTCCGGTCCGGGATGCCGGCCCGGATATGCCCAGGCCGTCTACGCGGCATGGCCCTTTCGGTTGATCGTCATGCCGTACATGGTGCCACGGTCTCGCACCGGGACGTTCGTCCGGGGTCTCGGCGGACGTGAGGACGCCCTTTGTCTACGGCTCCGGCCACCGAAGAGCGTGGCTGGTCGCCCGAACGTAGCCAGGACATGATTTCCGCTGTGGGTGGAGACGGAAGGGGCGCGGAAGCGTGTCGTACACGCTGACCGAGACGGAACACGGCCATGTCTGGGGCGAATGCGCCGAGGTGGAGGGACTGTTCGGAGACTGCCGGCGCGGGAGCTACGAGTTGTTCGGGTGGGTTCCAGAAGAATCCGGCGTGATCGGCTGGGTCGGCAGCAGGGTGTGGCTGGTGCCGGAGGATGAGGCATGCGATGCCTGGCTGTTGGAGGATGCGGAGAGCCCGGGGCAGACCGTCGGGACGGACAGTCTGGTGCTTACCGGCCTGGACGACCATGAAGGCCCACCCGAAGGGTACCGAGGACGCGTACGCGTGCACGACGGGCATCGCTGGCTCGGGTCCTGCCGGGAGTTCACCCGCATCTTGTCGCGCGCACAGACACCCGCACCGCTGGTCATGCGCGGTCTCGCGCCGAGTGATCAGCTCAGGGCGGCACTTGCGACGGGCACACGGCGGGCCCTGGATCTGAAGGAAGCCGCGCTGGAGATTCGGGACTCCCAAGGAGAGCTGCTCACCGATCGGCTGCTGTGGGCCGGCATCAGTGCCTGGAGCCCATCCTCCTGCGGGGAGGGCCTGGTCGACCTCAAGCTCGACACGGGCCGCTTCACACCGGTCCCCGAGTATGCCCGGCCGATTTGGGAGCGGTGGCTCGCCGGGCCACCAGCAGCCGTGAACACCTGGGCCTGCCTCGACACCCGCCTCCGCGGTGCCTGGCATGACCTTGTACGCGAGCGGGGCTGTCGACGAGCCCACCGGCCGGCCGGTCACGCCTACGAACTCGACGGCCGGTACATCACCGACGAACCAGCTCTCTATCTCGCACTCGGCGAGGCGGTCAACGGACCGGGGGGGCTACTTCGGCGGCTGCCTCGCTGCCCTCGACGATTGCCTGCGCGGCGACTTCGGCTACACCGCCCCCGCCACCTTGCTCTGGCGAGACGCTGCGACCGCGCGCAAGCATCTGTCCCACGCCCTGACACCGGACGGCCAGCCGTACGATTTGTTCGCCGCAGCCCTTGAGGCCTTGGCCGAGGGCGGCATGGACGTCACCTTGGCATGATCCGCTTTCCGATCCCGGCGCTTGTCCTGCGCAATCCCTCCAGTTGGCGAATGCCGACCGGCGCGCCCAGCTGCACCTGAATTGGCTTGTCCCAAGGGTCGGTTGTCGATCAGGATCACCTCATGACGACCAGAAAGGGCCATGCCTTCTAGGCACCCCACTCCGCTCTCCCCCCGCTCGCGCACCGCCGTCCTCGCGCCGCAGTGCCCGCCGGCCGTGATCGACCGCCCACTTAAACGGTGTCTCGATTGGCGTGAGCTGCCTAAAGTTCGCGCCACTCGCCCAGTTCGGCGGGCCGTCCTGTCCTGATGAAGTGGTGCACGGTGATCCATGCGCGATCGACGTCCAGGGCCAAGTCGCCACTGAACACGACCAGATCGTCCATGATCGGCACGTGGACCGAGGCGTCCGATGCGGCGGTGCCATCGCCGATGAGGAGGGACGACCGCTCGGCGTCGCCGAAGACATGGATCACTGCGTGATTATCCTGGAAGCCCAGAGTCAGCAGGGGAAACTCACTGCCTGGCCGTCGCACTTCAACGTA
>NZ_FNFF01000013.1 GCF_900100315.1 Streptomyces indicus | reverse complement strand
TCGCACAGCCCCTCGCCCAGAGCCGCTGAAACGACATGTCCATCTCGCAAAGCAGCACGTCAGACCAGCCCTTGTGACTGGGAGATCGACATAACGTCGAACACGATCGTCCCGTTGCACAGCCGGCTCCAGCCCTGCTCGGGGTGGGAGGCTACGACGCGCGCGGCTTCACGGTCGGGGCGGTCGGCGGTGGGGCACGTCGGCTGGTGGGTGCACATGGTCTGACTCCGTCTTCTGGAATGGTGATGCTCCGGATATCGGGGAGGGCTCCGCTCGCGGATCCCTCTGCAACTGCCTGTCTCTGTTGTGCTGTTGCTCTGATGATGGGCTCCGAACGTCCCGTTCTCGTCACCGGTAATGACCGGCCGGGCAACGACAACTCATCGGTTTTCCGAGCTGATTCCATTCTGGCAGCCGCCACTGACAATCGATCTTGGAGTACGGGACCCCGCGCGAGCGGGAAGTGCGGGACCCGCGCGAGCGGGAGTACGGGCCGCGCGCGAGCCGGGGTACGGGCCGCGCGCGAGCGGGGAGTACGGGCCGCTCGCGCGCGGGAATCGGCGCCGGCTCACACGTGAGCGGTACCGCCGCCCTCCGCCATCGCCCGCGCGATCCGGCGGTTCGTCTCGGCCCACACCCCGGCATCGACCTCGGGCAGCACGTCCTCCCACAGCGGCAGGCAGCTGCCGCGCAACTGCATCATTCCTTCGGGCCGTCCGATCAGCCACAGGTGCAAGTGGGCACCGCCGTCACCCCACTTGTTGATGTGCACCCGCGCGATCCCTCCGACGGACAGCACGGCCTGCTCGGCACGCTGCAGCATGCGGCCGAGCTCGGCGGCGCGTTCGGCGGGCAGGTCGTACAGGTCGTGGTGGCCGCGCGGCTGGAGCATCACCATCGCGGGCAGGGAACTGGGTTCGGTGAACCCGTGGAGGCGCCAGTGCTCGTCGGTCCACAGGAACTGGTCGTCGGACTTGCGGCACGCACCGCACTCCTGCGGCCCGTCCTCGCCCTCACGCGGCGGCTCGGGCAGCACCGGCGGTTCGAGCGGCTTGACCCGCAGGCCGTCCGACTCGAACGGGAAGATCTCCCAACCGGGTATCCCGTCGCCGGAGAAGGGGATCTGCTCACCGATCGGAAGACCTCGGACATAGGCGCTGGGCTCAGGTTTCATGGCCGAGAGCTTCGCATGCGGGGCCGATGGGCGGCGCGGCGGGTCGGGTCCGGCAGGGGAGCCGACTGTCGGGATTTCCAAAGGAGTTCAGGACCCGCGCCGTGCGAAAAACCCTTCGAACGACCGCCGCGCCTGCTGCTACTTTTCCGGCGTGGCGAAACTCAATCAGATCATCGCAGTCGAGAAAGGCGTCAAGTCCAAAGCGCACCAGGACCTGACGGCGGCCCACCACGGGCTGCAGAAGCCGGCCCTGCTGTCCGGCATCTCCCGTACGTATCAGCCCAAGGACGAGGAGGGCGAGCAGCTGCCGCCCGAGTCCACGCGGGTGCAGGTGCACGCCGAGGACGTGCTGCGACAGACCGCGGCGACGCTGACCCGGCTGTTCGATGTGACCGCCACGAAGGACTGGGCCAACTGCACCGCGCGCGCCGATGTGACCGTCGACGGGCGTGTGCTCATCCCGCAGGTCCCCGTGTCGTATCTGCTCTTCCTCGAGAAGCAGTTGACCGACCTCAACACCTTCGTGCGCAAGCTGCCGGTGCTCGACGCCGCCGAGTCGTGGGTGCGCGACCCGTCCACGGACTCCTGGAAGACGGAGCCGGTGCGCACGGTGCGCACCAAGAAGGTGCCGCGCAACCATGTGAAGGCCGAGGCGACCGAGAAGCACCCCGCGCAGGTGGAGGTGTACTACGAGGACATCCCGATCGGCTACTGGACCACCGTGAAGTTCTCCGGTGCGCTGCCGGCCCAGCGCGTCAACGAACTCCTCGACCGCGTCGAGAAGTTGCAGCAGGCGGTGAAGTTCGCCCGCGAAGAGGCCAACGGCGCGGAGGTCACCGACGAGCGCGTCGGCGACGCCGTGTTCGGCTACCTGTTCGGGTAGCGTGAAAGACTCCCCGGCCGCTGTGCGCGGCCGGGGTGCGCGAAGGAGCGCAAGCTGAACCTGAAGCTTGTCGTGACGACGCGGTTCCAGTGGAGGTTCGAGTCCTCCCCGCGGCACAAGAGCCCGTTCCCCTACGGGCGTTCGGGCCGCGGTAGCCCAACCGGCAGAGGCAGACCGCGATCAATCTCAGACTCTCGCTCCAGACTCAGCATCCGCCGCCCATCGCCGGATCGACCGGGCCCGGGCCCCGATCGTCGAAATGCCGGTTCAACTCCGGCCCGCGCAGCTCTCGATGCGCGGTGGTCCAAAGGCAGGACGCGACGACATCAGACTGACCCGAGCCCTCAAGCGTGCCGGCGTGCCCGTGGGGCGGCATCCACAGGGCCCGGGGGCCGGCTACGCCCTCGGGTCCGCTCCTTTTCCGGCGACTGCCGGGCGTACGGCCGCCGGCGCACGCCGCGCCACCGCACGCCGATGTACAGCGCCTCCCCACTCCGATACGCCGTAGCCATGGACTCCTGACCCGGCACCCTCCACCCTGACCCCCATGGATTCCGGTCTCGTCACCGTCCTCGTGCCCATCGTGCTCGCCGTGATCATGTTCGGGCTCGGGATGAGTCTGACCGTCGGGGACTTCCGGCGGGTACGGGAGTATCCGCGGGTGGTCGTCGCCGCACTCGGCTGTCAGCTGATCGTGCTCCCCGCCGTGTGCTTCGGACTCGTCCTCGCCTTCGGGCTCGACGCCGCACCCGCCGTCGGCATGATGCTGCTCGCCGCGTCGCCCGGCGGGACCATGGCCAACCTGTACAGCCATCTGTTCGGCGGCGATGTCGCGCTCAACATCACGCTCACCGCCATCAATTCGGTGCTCGCGGTGTTCACCCTGCCTCTCGTGGTGAATCTGGCCGTCGGGTACTGGGACGGTGCCGGGGACGACGGCAGCGTGGGGCTCCAGTTCGGCAAGACGCTGCAGGTGTTCGCGCTCGTGCTCATCCCCGTGGCCGTGGGCATGGTCGTGCGCGCCCGGCGGCCCGGCTTCGCCGAGCGCGCCGAGCGGCCCGTCAAGGTGCTGTGCCTGTTCATCCTGGCCGGCGTGATCGTGGCCGCCCTGCTCGCCGAACGCGCGAACGTGGGGGAGTACCTCGCCGAAGTCGGCCCCGTGGCCCTCCTGTTCAGCGTGATCTCCCTGGGCACCGGATACGTCGCCGCCCGGCTCGCGGGAGCCGCGCACGCGCAGGGCGTCGCCGCGTGCATGGAGATCGGGATGCACAACACCTCGCTGGCGCTCACGATCGCGCTGAGCCCCTCGCTGCTCGACAGCACGGAGATCGCGGTGCCGAGCGCCGTGTACGCGATCCTGATCTACTTCACCGCGGGCGCGGCGGGGCTGCTCCTGCGGCGCGTCGGCGAGCGCGGTGCGGGGACTCAGACCAGCCGGCGTATCTCGCCCCGTACGCGGTAGAAACCGCCCGCGGCCGGGTGCAGCGCATCGACCACGTAGCGCGCACCGGCCTGGCGGATGCCGCGCGGGAACTGCACGTTCCACGAAGGCTCGTAGCCGTCCGAGATCACGTGCACGCGCAGGCGGGCGCCCTCCTGGACACACTCGACCACCACACCGCCGGCCGGTGCCACCGACACCGTGTGCACCTCGGCCACGGTGGTCGCCGGGGTGTAGGTGGGCGTCGCCGACGAGTACTTGATGTCCACCGCCGTCGGGACCGAGCCCGACTCGGCCGCCGAGACGGCCGAAGGCGAGGCGTCCACACAGACCAGCGAGCCGTCCGTGGTCACCATGTACAGCTTCTCGTCCCGGTACTGCATCGAGAGCGCCGAGCCGTTGCCGGTGCTCAGCTTCCACAGGCGCGTGCCGTCCGCGTCGAAGCAGTACACCGAGGACGCGCTGTCACCGGCGAAGACATGGCGGCCGTCCGGCGAGGTCGCGCACGAGTAGACGGGGTCGTCGCACCGGTACGTGGCCTCGATCAGGCCCGTGGCCTTCGACAGGCGCTGCACCGTGTGGCGGGCCGTCCCCGCGTACACCGCGCGGTCCTCCTGCCAGCCGAAGAGCACCCCGCCCTGGGTCCGCGTGTGCCACAACTCGCCGCCGCCGTCCGGCGCATAGGCCGTCACACCGCCTTGGTGGCCGTGGTATACGGCGTCCTCGTCGGCGCGGACCATCCAGGCGTGCGCACCGTTGGACTTGCGCGACCACTGGTACTCGTCCTCGTGGTCGATCACGGTCAGACCGCCCGCGCGGTCCGCCACATTCAGGACGCCCTCGTGGATGTCCAGCCAGAAGATGTCGACATCGGCGGCGATGTCGTACGCGGCGAACGGGAGCTTCGAGGACAGGTCGTAGACCTTGCCGTCGTCACACCCCGCATAGATCCAGAAGTCGTCCGCCACCAGGCACTTGACGCCGTCCGGCAGTGCGTAGCGGGCCAGGATCTCGCCGCTGTGGCCGAGCGTGTACACATCCCCCGCCTGATTGCCCACCCAGCAGCGGTCCTCGTCGATGTGGATGCCGAACGACGGTGAGCCCGTACGGAAGCGCCACAGGACCGGGGCCACGCTGCGGGCCCGCGACGGCGCGGACGCGACCTGGCGGCGCGTCACCGGGCGCGGGGCGCGCTGCCCCTGCACCGCGGGCGCGTACCCCTTGCGGACCTTCTCGCCTATCTTCTTCGCCGCGGCCGCCTGCGCCTTCTGCACCGTCGGGAAGGTGGAGGTCTGCAACTGGCCCGCCGCGCCGATCCGTCCGTACCGCACCGAGACGACCGTCCCCTCCACGGTCACCTCGTAGAACTTGTGCGCGCCGCCGCCCTCCTGGGACAGCTCCAGGTACGTCTGCGTCCGGTCCCCCTGCGTCATGCCACACCTCTCCCCAGGTCAGGGCCCGGCGCCCCAACAGCGCTCGCGACCACTGGAGAAGACCGTACGGGCCGCCACTGACAATCGGACGATCTCGCTCCGCGCCCGGCGGCGACCCCGGTCCACAGCTGCTGCGAGGGCGGCGGCCGCCCCGCTACCGTGGCCCGATGACCACCGCCGCACCGCAGCCGCCCGCGGACCTCGTCATCGACCACTGCACCGTGCTCGTCCACGACGAGGACGGCGGGATCGACTTCCGCGCCGACCGTGCCGTCGTCGTGCGCTCCGGGGCGATCGCGGAGCTGCCGGCGAGCGGCGAGGCCGCCGGGATCGAGGCGCGCGAACGGATCGACGCGCGCGGCCAGGTGGCGATGCCCGGGTTCGTCAACTGCCATACGCACGCGCCGATGGCCGCCCTGCGGGGGATCGCCGAGGACCTGCCCATCGAGGAGTGGTTCAACGAGCGGATCTGGCCCGTCGAGTCCCAGCTCACCGATCGGGACGTGGAACTCGGTGCGCGGCTCGCGTGCGCCGAGATGATCCGGGCGGGCGTGACCTGCTTCGCGGACCACTACTTCGCGATGGACCGCGTGGCCGCCGTGGTCGAAGAGACCGGGCTGCGCGCGCAGCTCGGCTGGGCGTACTTCTCCTCGCAGGGGCCCGAAGGGCGGGCGCGGTCACTGGAGTTCGCGCGGGAGCACCAGGGTGCGGCGGACGGCCGTATCACCACCGCACTCGCGCCGCACGCCCCGTACACCGTGACCGCGGACGATCTCGCGGCCACCGCGGACCTGGCCCGCGAGCACGGCCTGCCGGTCCATCTCCACGCCGCCGAGAACCGCGCGCAGACCGACCACTCCCTGAAGGAGCACGGCCTGACGCCCATCGAGATCCTCGACCGGGCGGGACTGCTCGCCACCGATCTCCTGATCGCCCACGCGACCGGACTCACCGAGCGGGACTTCGAGCTGCTCGCCGCCGCCCCGGGCCGCATCGCCGTCGCGACCGCGCCCCGCGGCTATCTGAAGTTCGGCTGGGACACCACGCCGGTGCGCGACCTCGCCCGGATCGGCGTACCGGTCGGCCTCGCCACCGACGGCGCCGCGTCGAACAACACCCTCGACGTGTGGGAGGCCATGACGCTCACCGCCCTGACGCAGAAGCAGGCCACCCGCGACCCGCGCTGGCTCACCGCACGCCAGGCACTCGACCACGCCACGCGGCAGAGCGCGCGGGCCGTGGGGCTGGCGGGCCGGATCGGTGCGCTCAGGCCCGGACACCGCGCCGACCTCGTCCTGGTCGACCTGTCGGGGCCGCACACCCAGCCCGTGCACGACCTCGCGGACACGCTGGTGCACTGCGCGCGGTCGAGCGATGTGACGACCACGGTCGTCGACGGCCGGGTGCTGATGCGCGACCGCGAACTCCGCACCGTCGACGTGCCCGCCACCGTCGCCGAGCTGGAGGAGCGGCTGCCCGTGCTGACCGACCGCAGCCACGGGCAGCGCATCCAGACGTACGAGGCGTAGGAGTC
This sequence comes from Streptomyces indicus, assembly GCF_900100315.1. GTDB lineage: Bacteria > Actinomycetota > Actinomycetes > Streptomycetales > Streptomycetaceae > Streptomyces > Streptomyces indicus. Next base: position 222,409 of record NZ_FNFF01000013.1, on the reverse strand, counting down.
CCGTGTTCCGTGCGCGGGGGAGCCGTCCGACCCGTAAGGGACGCGCCGGTTGATGCCATGTTCTGCATCAACTCCGTGTCAGGTCGGTCACGTTGGACACCTTTCTCCCGCCGGCCGGTGTCTTTCCCTTTGACTCTTCGTTGCGCACAGGTGTCGCAACGGAACAGAGCACGGGGGTGCTCCATGAACGTACGAACCGGACGCGTGGTCATCGGCCGCTTCCCCGCGGGCGGACCGCGCGGGTCCTGGCCCGCCGAGGAGTTCGCGCAGGCGCGCCGGCTCGAGGGTGAGGCCGCCGAGGTCGTGATGGACCTCGCGTCGGACGCCTTCCTCGTGGTGGTGCGCGCGCCGGAGCTCGCGGAGGGCTGAGCGCCGCTCCGCGAGCCCCGCACGCCTGCGTCCCGGGGACCCGCTCAGGACCCCGGCACGACCCCGTCCGCGAACTGCCGCGCCTGCAGCGAGTACAGCTCCGCGTACACCCCGCCCCGGTCGAGGAGCTCCTGCGGCGTCCCCGACTCCACGAGCCGTCCCGCCTCCAGTACGTGGACCAGATCCGCGTGCCGCACCGACGCGAGCCGGTGCGTGATGAGGATGACCGTCTGGCCCGTGCCCGCCAACGCCCGGATCCGGTCGAAGACTTCGAGCTCGGCCCGCGCGTCCAGAGCGGCCGTGGGCTCGTCCACGATGAGGATCGAGCCCCGCCGGTAGGCGGCCCGCGCGATCCCGAGCCGCTGCCACTGGCCGCCGGACAGCTCGTGGCCGCCGGTGAACGCCCGGACCAGGAGGGTCTCCAGGCCGCGCGGCAGATCCGTCACCACGTCCTCGGCGCCCGCGTCGGCCACGGACCGCGTGAGCCGCTCCTCGGTCATCGCGGCGGAGGCCCGGCCGATGGCGATGTTGACCTTCGCGGTGAACGGCCAGCGCTTGAAGTCCTGCGCCACCATCGCGATCCGCTCCGCGAGCTGCGCCCGGTCCGCGCCCGCCGCGTCCACGCCGTCCCACAGGACGGCGCCCTGCTGCGGGGCGTAGAGCCCGGCGAGCAGTTTGACGAGGGTGGTCTTGCCGGAGCCGTTCTCGCCGACGAGCGCGATGATCTTTCCGGTGGGCAGGGCGAGCGACACGTCGTCGAGCGCGGGGCGCTTGCGGTCGCTGCCCGGGTAGCGGAAGGTCACCTTCTCGAAGCGTATCTCCCGTGTATCCACGGGCAGTTGGGTGCCGCCCACCGGCACGGTGCGCGTCGCGGCCTCCGCGTGCATCCGCTCCAGATCGCCCACGAACAGCGCGTTCTCGTGCAGTTCGCTGACCTCGAGGACCAGCGTGTTGAGGCTGGCCGACCCGGTCCGTATCGCGATCACCGCCGTCCCCGCGACGGCCAGGGACATCGCACCCGTCAGCAGCAGCGCGCCGAGCGTCGTGTACGTGGCGGCCGTCGCGATCCCGGTCCAGGCGGCCGCGACCAGGCTGGTGCGGGCCGCGAGGCGCGCGAGCCTGGTCTGTTCGACTTCGGCGGACTGGGACATGGCGCGAAAGTGCCTGAGCAGGAAGGGTCCGACGCCGTGCACCCGGATCTCGGGCGCCGCCCGCGTCTCGGTGAGCAGCGAACTGAGCAGCCGTCCCGCCCGCGCGTGCTGCACCCACGCGTGGAAGGAGCGGTAGCGCCGACGCGCGTTGGTCAGGGCCGCCCACGCGCTCGGCAGCGTCATCGTGACCAGGAGCGGCAGCAGCAGCGGGTGCAGCACGGTGAGCACGCCGGCCGCCGCGATCAGCGAGATGGCCGCGTTCACCACGCGCGTGGCGAGCGAGACCATCCGGCGGGCCGAGGCCGCACCGTACTGCGCGGTGTCGAGCAGCTTGTGGAAGGCGTCGTCCTCGATCGCCGCCAGCTCCACGGACGCGGCGCGCTCCAAGTACTGCTCGGTGGCGACGCGTTCGACCTTCGGCTCCAGCCGCCCGGTCGCGTACGTGGACGCCGCGCGCAGCAGCGCCGACACGAACAGCACGCAGGCCACCGTCACCAGCGCGGGCGCGGCGGCGGACAGCCGCTGCTCGATCGGTGCCGAGGTCATCAGGCGGGTGAGCACGCTGTTGACGGCGAGCAGGCTGACCGCCTGGGCGATGCCCCGGCCCAGTTCGGCGCCGACCACGATGCGGGCGGCCTGCCGGTCGGCGCCCCAGGCGAGCCGCAGACTCGCGGCGATGAGTGCCGGGAAGCGCCGCAGGAGCGCGATGAAGTCCAGCTGGAGTACGGCTTCTTCGTGCTGGGCCCAGCCGGTGTCGTACCGCAGCGGGCCGCCGAAGAGGAGCTGCTCGGAGTCCGTGGTGCGCTGCTCTGCGTCCGGCGTCTGCTGCCCGGATTCCGCGGCGGGCCGCTCCGGATCCGTGGTGGCGTCCCCGGAGGACGCCTTACGCGCGGTGTCCGCGCCCTTTCCTGAATGTGTGTTCCTGGCCCCCCAGCCAAGTCTCACTGAGACCTCCGTTCGGGATGGAGGTCAACTATGGCCCGGCACGGGCGAATTGGGCAGGGCGCGAACCGGCCGGGGTGCGCGCCGCGGGAACGGCGGATCGCGCCGCCCAGGAGTCGGCTACGCCTCCGCCGGCCGCATCCACACCGGCACCGTCCTGGTGATCCGGCACAGCGTCAGATACAGCGGGATCGGCGGGGTGTACGGGGCGTCGCGGCCCGGGTGGTGGATGAGCCGGGCCCCGCTCGCCGACGGCGGCACCAGGGCGCGGGGCGCGTACTGCACCGGCTCGGGCCAGTCCAGGGACTGCTCCGAGTGCGAGGGCACGATCCACCACCAGCGGTCCCCGGTGGCGTACACACAACCGACCCGCGACATACGGGTCATGGCCTGCCGGCCGAGCTCCGCGGGCATGCCCACCGCGTCGCAGCCGAGCTGGGTGCGCATCCCGTCGGGCAGTGGCAGCGGCACATCGCTGAGCCTGCGGGCGAGAGCGGTGAGTTTGTCGAGAGTCATCGCGCGCATGCTCAGCCCACCTCGGGAACGGCAGTACGGGGCAGATGGGCCCAGACCTCGAGCCCGAGACCGGCCTCCTGGGCGCCCCAGGAACGGCACATGGCCTGCACCAGGAGCAGTCCGCGGCCGTGGTCCTCACCGGCGTCGCGGGCGGGGTGCGGGGCCGGACCGTCGGGGCCGCAGCCCTCGTCGGTGACCGCTATGCGCACCACATCGGCCGCGTGGTCGTCGTGCAGTTCGCACACGATGAGCCGACTCGCGGTGTGCACCACGGCGTTGGTGACGAGTTCGGAGACGACGAGGGCCGCGAGATCGCGGGTCTCGTCGCAGACCGCCCAGCCCCGCAGGCGCTCGCGCGTCATCCGGCGGGCGCGCGGCACGGCCTCGACGCCTGCGGGGAGCTCGAAGCGGCAGCGTCGGCCGAGATCCGGTTGTGCTGCTGCGTTACCGATGGCCACGGCCGGTTCCTAACGGGGCAGTGGGGTCTCCCATGCTCTGGCACCCCCCGGTCGGAGGCTGGGGGCGCGCTGGAGAGCGTGGGGTAGGGGTCACGCATGCCACTATCGCCCCGTCGGGAACACTTGGCAAGACGCACTCTGAAAATTGCAGAGTGCTGTGTTACACCTTGGAAGGCCATGGCACACTGCTCGCACCGGTCGCGGGCATCGTGTGTGTAACGAGTGAAGTTCCCGCGATACAGAGCGACCCGAGCGAGGTAGACGTGAGCGAACCGCGGTCCGCTCCCACCGTGGGCCAGGTCGTCCTGGGCAAACGCCTCCAGGAGCTGCGCGAAAGCGCCGGGCTCAAGCGTGAGGAGGCCGCCCGGGTGCTGCGCGTCGCGCCCGCGACGGTACGCCGCATGGAGATGGCCGAGGTCGCCTTCAAGATCCCTTACGTACAACTCCTGTTGAAGGCGTACGGGGCCGACGAGGAGGAGACCGAGTCCTTCATCGAGCTGGCGGAGGAGGCCAACAAGCCGGGCTGGTGGCAGCGTTACCACGACATCCTGCCCAACTGGTTCTCGATGTACGTGAGTCTGGAGGGGGCGGCCAGCCTTCTCCGGTCGTACGAACCGCACTTCGTGCCCGGTCTGCTACAGACCGAGGACTACGCCCGCGCGGTGCTGCGGGCCGGCTCCATCGGCACGATGGGCGACGAGGACATCGAGCGGCACGTGGCCCTGCGGATGCAGCGCCAGGAGCTGCTCGAGCGCGAGGACGCGCCCAAGCTGTGGGTGATCATGGACGAGACCGTCCTGCGCCGCACCGTGGGCACGCCCGACGTGATGCGCGGACAGCTCGACCGGCTCATCGCCGCCACCAAGCTGCCCAATGTCACGCTGCAGATCGCGGAGTTCTCCGCGGGACACCACCCCGGGACCTACGGGCCCTTCGTGCTGTTCCGGTTCGCGGTGCCCGAACTGCAGGACATGGTCTACGCCGAGTATCTGACCGGTGCCGTCTATCTGGACCGCCGTGCCGAGGTCGTCACCTACCTCGAAGCCATGGACCGGATGGCCGCGCAGGCCGCGTCGGCACACCGTACGAAGGAGATTCTCAAGTCTCTCCGCAAGGAGCTCTGATGGATCAACTGTCCGCGAACGGGGGCCGGATGGATTCCACCAGTACGAGTACGAGGACCGGCAAGAAGGGCGATCCGATGTACAGCGATCCGATCTACAACGGAATGCCCGCGCACGAACTGGGCTCCGAGGGCTGGCTCAAGCCCTGGAGCGGGGGCAACGGGGGCAACTGCGTCGAGGCGATGAAGCTCGCCGACGGGCGCATAGCGGTACGGCAGTCGGCCGATCCCGACGGTCCCGCGCTGATCTACACCCTGGGCGAGATCCACGCGTTCATCGAGGGTGCGAAGGCGGGACAGGCGGACTTTCTGCTGTCATGATCACTGATAAGCGCAACGCGTGCACCACATGCACCACGGGGCTCAACTCTCTCATCCACCACGGGACTTGGAGCGTCTTATGAGCGGGCAAGAGGCGGCGGACCAGCGGGCCGCTGTGCAGATCGACACCAGCAAGCCGCACCCGGCCCGCATGTACGACTGGTTCCTGGGCGGCAAGGACAACTACCCGGTCGACGAGCAGATGGCCGAGCAGCTGCTCACGATCGACCCGCGCGCCCGGGAGTTCGCCCGGGTCAACCGCGCCTTCATGCAGCGCGTGATCCGCTGGCTGGCCGCGCGCGGGATACACCAGTACCTCGACATCGGCACCGGCATCCCGACCGAGCCCAACCTGCACCAGATCGCACAGCAGGTCGCGCCCGAGTCCCGCGTGGTCTACTGCGACAACGACCCGATCGTGCTCGCCCACGCCGAGGCCCTGCTGCGCTCCACGCCCGAGGGCCTCACCGAGTACATCCAGGCCGACGCCCGCAACCCCGAGGTGATCCTCGAACACGCCGCGAAGTTCCTGGACTTCGACAAGCCCGTCGCGCTCTCGCTGCTGGCGCTGCTGCACTTCGTCTCCGACGAGGACGGCGCGTACGAGCTGGTGGACACGCTCGTGGAACGGCTCGCGCCCGGCAGCTACGTCGTCCTGTCGCAGACCACCGGCGACTTCAACCCCGGCGGCGCGGACGAGGCCCTGGAGCTGTACAAGGCGCGTGGCCTCGTCCTCGCGCTGCGCTCGCGCGAGGCCTTCACGCGCTTCTTCCACGGTCTGGAGTTCGTCGAGCCCGGCGTCTCGCTGACCGCCGAGTGGCACCCGGAGCTCGGCGAGCCGGTGCCGGTCGCCGGCGACGAGCCGATCCCGGGATACGCCGCGGTCGCGCGCAAGCCGTAAGCAACCCGGACGCTCCGCGTCAGGTGCCTCGGGTGCTGCGCACATGCCCCGTGACCGCATCGGCGATCGCGCGGCTGTAGCGCAGCACCCCCGGCGACCGCTTGGCGCACGGTTTCGGCGTCTTCGTCGTCGGCGCCAGACAGAAGTGCAGATAGTCGTCGGACCGGTGCAGACGCGTGCTCGTACCGTCCGTGCAGTACTCCGGGTGCGCGCGTTCGTACGCCGTGCACGGCAGCCGCTCCACGTGCGTGTAGCGGTCGCCGGGCCGGCTCACGGCGGCCCCCGCGTCGGCGGTCAGGTCGCCGGCCGCCCGCGCCTGCTTCTCGTAGATGCCGTTCACGCGGCGGATCCGGTCCGGTGCCATCGGATCGGGCCCTTGCAGCACCCACACGAGCCGCGGCCGCGCGATGCCCGCCTCGGCCGCCGCCCGCTCGATCTCGGCGGTCAGGGCGCGGACGTCGGCCACGTACCGCTCGTAGTAGGGCTCGGAGCCCTGCACGATGCTGCCCATGCAAGGGGTGTAGCCCCAGGCGTTGCCCCAGAACTGCAGCACCACGACCTCCGGCCGCACCTCGCGCACCAGCGCGGCCGCCTTGTGCTGCGGCGGGACCAGGGAACGGTCCTTGCCCCGCTCCAGATAGTCACAGACCGTGGTGCCCGAGTACGGGGCGTTGCGGAGCGTGGCCGTCTTCTCGAGCAGTCCGGCGAGGACGATCTGGTTCTCCATGGCGATGGAGTCGCCGAGGTAGAGGGCGGGGACGGGGTCGCCCTGGGGTGCGGGCTGCTCGGCCTGATCGGTTCCGGGGTCGCCGCCGGTGGAGGCGTCGGCCGTGCTGCCGCTGGGTGTCTCGCCGGGCGCACCTCCGTCCCCGGGCACGGCTTTCCCTTCCGGCGTACGGGCGGCAGGCGCCGCGGGCGTCGCGGCGGCCCCCGACGGGTCCGAGGCGACGAGCAGCCGCCAGCCGAGCACGGCGACGGCGAGCAGCCCGAGCACCGTGGCGGCGACGGCCCAACTCGTAGTGCGTTTGCCGCTCATGGGACCCCCTGTGGCTGCGAGAGCGGAGGCCCCACGGTGGCGGGTCCCGCGGCAGAGGTCCAGAGGCGGGGCGCAGCAGTTTGCGCCCGGTACGGGTGGGGCGGATGCGGGCTTTTGGGAGCTGGATGACTAGGCGGTGCGTTCGCGTGCGTGCCGTATGGCTGGGGGCTCGGGTGGGTGTCGGTTGGCTGGGCGCTCGGGGGTGTGCCGTATCGCTGGGGCTTAGGTGTGTGCCGGTTGGCCGGGTGGTCAGCGGTGCGTGCCGGTCGGCTAGGCGGTCAGGGGGCGGTCCGTCGGGCGGATCGGGGACGGCAGGGTCGTGCCGCCGGTGAGGTGCCGGTCGATCGCCGCCGCGGCCGCGCGGCCCTCTGCGATCGCCCACACGATCAGCGACTGTCCCCGTGCCGCGTCGCCCGCCGCGAACACCCCCGGCACCCTGGTCGCGAACCCGGCGTCCCGGGCGAGCACTCCGCGCCCGTCCAGTTCCAGGCCGAGGCCCTCGACGAGCCCGTCCGAACGGTCCGGACCGGAGAAGCCCAGCGCCAGCAGCACCAGGTCCGCCGGCAGGACGCGCTCGCTGCCCCGCTGCGGCCGGCGTTCCGTGTCGACCTCGACGAGGTGCAGCTCCCGTACACGGCCCTGTTCATCGCCCGTGAAGCGCAGGGTCGAGGCCCTGAACAGGCGCGCGTCGGCGTCCGCGAGGGGCGCGGTCTCCAGGTCGCGGGCCTCCTCGTGGGCGGCCGAGAGCCGGTAGACCTTGGGGTAGACGGGCCAGGGGTCGGCCGTCTCGTCGCGCTCGGGGGAGGGCTGCGGGTAGATGTCCAGCTGCGTGACGGAGGCCGCGCCCTCGCGCACCGCCGTGCCCAGACAGTCCGCTCCGGTGTCGCCGCCGCCGATGATGACCACGTGCCGGCCCTCGGCGGTGAGCGGGTTGGCGGGCAGATCGCCCTCGCACACCTTGTTGGCCAGCGGCAGATATTCCATGGCCTGGTGGATGCCCTGCAACTCGCGCCCCGGCAGCGGGAGTTCACGCCAGGCGGTGGCCCCGGTCGCGACGAGGACCGCGTCGTAGCGCCGGCGCAGCTCCTCCGCCGTCAGGTCGCGGCCCACGGTCACCGACGTGCGGAACCTCGTGCCCTCTGCCTCCATCTGGCCGAGCCGCCGCTCCAGATGGACCTTCCCCATCTTGAACTCGGGGATGCCGTACCGCAGCAGGCCGCCGATCCGGTCGTCCTTCTCGTACACGACGACCGTATGGCCCGCGCGCGTCAACTGCTGGGCGGCCGCGAGGCCCGTGGGGCCCGAGCCGACCACCGCCACGGTCTTGCCGGACAGGCGGTCCGGCGGCTGCGGAACTGCCCAGCCCTCGGCCCAGATCCGGTCCGCGATCGCGACCTCGACGTTCTTGATGGTCACGGCGGGCTGGTTGATCGCGAGCACACACCCGGCCTCGCAGGGCGCGGGGCACAACCGTCCCGTGAACTCCGGGAAGTTGTTCGTCGCGTGCAACCGGTCCGCGGCCGTCCACCAGTCCGCGCGGGCCACCAGGTCGTTCCACTCGGGGATCAGATTGCCGAGGGGGCAGGCCTGATGGCAGAACGGCACCCCGCAGTCCATGCAGCGGTCGGCCTGTCGGGAGATGATCGGGAGCAGCGCGCCCGGGACGTACACCTCCTGCCAGTCCCGCACCCGCTCCGCCACGGGGCGGCGCGGCCAGTCCTCGCGTCCGGCGGTGAGAAAGCCCTTGGGATCGCCCATGGCCGGTCTCCCTTGCGGCGTCCTGCAGTGTGTTGCGTGGTCTTGAGGCGCCCTGACGTCTGTCGTTCTCTCGTCCTGCGGCGCCTGGCGGTGGGTCCGGAGCGCTTCTTTCGTCACGATACGTCGGGTCATCGGCCTCGGCACCATCCACGGCACGGGGGTCTCGGGCCCGGCCGCGCACCCGCGTTTGTACGGTGTCGGGGCAGACCGAAGCGGAACGGACAGGGGTGGCCATGACCAGGGTGCGATGTGCGGTGCTCGACGACTACCAGGGTGTGGCGGAATCGCTCGCCGACTGGTCGCGCCTGGCCGACCGGGTGGACGTGCGGTTCGTACGGAGCCATCTGGACGGGCCCGACGCGGTGGCCGCGGAGATCGGGGACTGCGAGATCGTGGTGGCGATGCGCGAGCGCACGCCGTTCCCCGCCGGGCTCTTCGAGCGGCTGCCCGCGCTGCGCCTGCTGATCACCTCCGGGATGCGCAACGCCTCGATCGACCTGGCGGCCGCGGCCCGCCACGGCGTCACGGTCTGCGGCACGCCCAGCAACTCCGAGCCGCCGGCCGAGCTGACCTGGGCCCTGCTGCTCGGACTCGCCCGTTCCGTCGTGGTGGAGGCGGACGCACTGCGGACCGGCGGCCCGTGGCAGTCGACGCTCGGCGCGGATCTGCACGGGCGACGGCTCGGACTGATCGGACTCGGGAAGATCGGCGCCAAGGTGGCGCGGGTGGGCCAGGCCTTCGGGATGGACGTGGCGGCCTGGAGCCAGAACCTCACGGTGCAGCGGACGGACGAGGTGGGCGTCACCCGGGCGGGCTCGCTGGAGGAACTCCTGGAGAGCAGCGATTTCGTGTCGGTGCACGTCCAGTTGAGCGAGCGGACCCGCGGCCTTGTGGGCGTGGACGAGCTGAAGCGGATGCGGCCCACGGCCTTCCTGGTCAACACCTCGCGCGCGGCGATCGTCGACCAGGAGGCCCTCGTACAGGCGCTGCACGAAGGCTGGATCGCGGGTGCGGGATCCGATGTCTTCGACACCGAACCCCTGCCGGCCGCCCACCCGCTGCGCACCGCCCCCAACTTCCTCGGACTGCCCCACCTCGGCTACGTCACACGGCGCAATTACGAGGGGTACTTCACGGGAGCCGTCGAGGACATCGAAGGATTCCTGCGCGGGGAGCCGGTACGGGTTCTGGGCTGAGCCGGTACGGGTTCTGGGCTGAGCAGCCGAAGGGGGCGGGGGCGGAAGGCTGGGAGCGCAAGGGCCGGGCCTGGTGGGTCGTTCGCGGTCAGGGTGCCGTGTCCTGCGTACGGCGCCAGGAGTCGAGGCGGACCTCCACCGTCGGCGACACCCGGCGCCGCGCCTCCGCGCGTGGGACGCCCGACATCAGCAACGCGTCGTACTCGGTGTCGACATGACGCACCGCCGCCCGCAACGCGGCCGTGACCGCCCCCGGATCCAGCGCCCGGCCCGCCGCGCTGCGGCCGACCCGCCCGCTGCCCCGCACCGAGGCGTGCTCGGCGACCGCACGCGCTCGGTCCTCGGGACATCCCGGGAACAGCCGCCTCAGCTCCTCGGCGAACGCCGCAGTGAACCGCACATCCTGCTCCGCCCGGCGCACCGCGTCCCGCGCCCGGCGGCGGGCCCGCGCTTCGGCGTCGGCGAGGCAGCGCTGCTCGGCCAGGGCGAGCGCGGCCTCCTCGACGAGGACGCCCTGACGCTCGTACCGCCTGCGCCTGGCGTTGCGCCGCACCACGACCACGGACAGCGAACTGCCCTCGCGCGCCCGCCTGGTGAGCGCGGTGTCGCCGCGCGGCAGATACACCAGATGCCCGAGGTCCGCGCAGTCCAGGCAGTGCGGTGCACCGTCCGCCATGACGAGCAATGCGAGCGGACCGGTCCGGCACTCCGCGCAATGCCGGCGCCCCCGCGGCTCCACGGCCACCGGACCGCCACCCGTCAGGGGAGTCCGCCGCCGGACGCCGGCCTCCGGCCCACCCGACCCACCCGACCCCGCTCCCGGCCCACCTGACCTCTCTCCCGGCGCACCGACCCCCGTTCCCGGCGCACCGACCCCCGTTCCCCGCGCACCCGACCGCGCACGCGCCATCCGCCCACCCCCTTCTGCCCTTCTGCTCAGGCGGCGAGCGCCAGCACCAGCGCCGCGCAGGCCGCGAGCGCCGCGCCCCCGCGGACGTGGTTCCAGGCCGTCCACTCCCTGACGTAGGTCTTCCACTGCTCGGCGCTCTCCGGTGCCTCCGGGTCGAGCTTGTCCAGGGCGTCGTTGCGCGGCACGTTCGCCACCATCGTCACGCCGAAGCACCCGGCCAGATACAGCAGACAACCGATCAGCAGCTCCCACGCCCCCTCGTCCGGCCAGCTCACGAAGGTCATCACGGCGACCACGGCACTCAGCAGCGCCGTACCCACGAAGACCCCCAGGAACACCGGGTTGATGATCAGCACGTTGAGCTTCTGCATCGCGGTCAGCCCCTGCTTCCAGGGCAGCGCTCCCAACGTCCTCATCACCGACGTGGAGAAGGCGAAGAACACCCCGGCTATCAGGCCGCAGCCGAGCGCCGTCACCAAAGTCAGCGCGAAAAGCGTTCCGTCGATCATGGCAACTCCTGGAAGAGGGAAGGGTGTTGGACGCACCGGCCGGGAACGGCCGCCGTCGGGCGGGGACCGCGCCAGATCCTGCACGTCCACCGGTGCCACCACAAGTGAAATCCAGGCCCGGCGCCCGGACCATCGACCAGGCGCGCACCCGCATACGCGAGCGTCTCGCCGCCCGGCATCATGGCCTGCGTGCAACTCCAACCGATCTCCTGGGACCGCCTGACCGCCGCGCTCGCCGACCGCGTCCTGGCCCTGAAGGCGCAGGACGGCGGCGAGCGGCTGCGCATCGGCCTGGACGGGGCACCGGCGGCGGGCACCGGCGAGCTGGCCGAGGGCCTCGCGCAGGAGCTGCGCGTGCGCGGCCGCACCCCGCTGGTGGTCGCCGCCGAGGGCTTTCTGCGCCCGGCGTCACTGCGTTATGAGCATGGTCATCAGGACCCCGATTCCTATGCGGAGGGCTGGTTCGACACCGGCGCCCTGTGGCGTGAGGTCTTCGGCCCGCTGGAGCCCGGCGGCTCCGGGCGGGTGCTGCCCGATCTCTGGGACCCGGTCACCGACCGGGCCACCCGCAGCGCTCCCGTCGAACTCCCTTCCGGTGGCGTGCTGTTGCTGCATGGCCCGCTGCTGCTCGGCCGCTGGTTCCCCTTCGATCTGTCCGTCCACATCCGCCTCGGCCCTGGCTCGCTGCGCCGCCGCACCCCCGAGGACCAGCAGTGGACCCTGCCGGCGTTCGAGCGCTACGAGCAGGAGGTGACGCCCGGGGAGACGGCGGACCTCCTCATCCGCGCCGACGACCCCCGCCACCCTGCCTGGAACGGGTGACGCACGGTGACCGCGGATCGCTCCGCAGGTGCGGGCCTCCGGGTGCGGGACGAGAATGAGTCCCGCCGGTTCCAGCGGCGCCGCCCGTGCCGCGCCGGTCGGCCGGAAAACGGGAGGTATCCCATGACCACCGCCGGAGACATCATGCACCCCGGGGCCCAGTGGATCCCCGCCCACGAAACCCTGGACCGGGCCGCGCAGCTCATGCGCACCCTCAACGTCGGCGCCCTGCCGATCAGTGACGAGAACGAACGCCTCTGCGGCATCCTCACGGACCGTGACATCGTCGTGGGCTGTGTCGCCATGGGGCACGACCCCTCGAAGGTCACCGCCGGCGACATGGCCAAGGGCACCCCGCGCTGGGTCGAGGCCACCGCCGACGTGTCCGAGGTCCTCGCCGAGATGAAGGACCACCAGATCCGCCGACTGCCCGTGATCGACAACAAGCGCCTCGTCGGCATGATCAGCGAGGCGGACCTCGCCCAGCACCTGTCGGAGGAGCAGATCGCCTCCTGGGCGGAGAGCGTCTACGCCAAGAGCTGAGGCAGGCCTGCGCCCCGGCGGCCCGCCTGTCGGTGCCGCTTCAGGAAGTCCCCTTCTCTGCGATGAAGTTGAGGTCCACCTCGTCCCGGTGAGCTCCCCAGGACAGCTCGAACGTCCAGCAGCCGGGACGAGGTACGCCTATGTCCGAGGGGTATATCTCGCCCGGCCCGGAGTTCGCCGGGAAGGACAGGTCGAGCACCGGTCGCTGCGCACCGTGCGGGTTTGCCCGTATCGTCAGCGGCTTGCCCTCGCGTGCGGAGCGTACGAACCAGAGCACCTTGTTGCCGTCGCCCCCGTTCTTCAGGGCGGCGGCCTTCGGTGTCATGGGGTGCTCCCACAGGAAGCCCATGATCTGGTCGCGGTCCCCGACGACGTAGGGCATGTCGGCGGTCCCGCCCGAGAAGCCGGCGGGCCGTGCATTCCAGTCCGGTGGTGCCCCCATCCGTATCTCCGTATCGCCGCAACCGCCCTCGATCGTCCGGGCCACGGCCTTCTTTCCCTCACTCCCGGCCGTACCGCCCTTCGCTGACGGCGACGCTGACGGCGAAGGCGATGAGGGGCCGGAGGGGCCGGAGGAGTCGGAGCAGCCGGACGCCACCAGGGCGCACAGCAGCGCGACCAGGGCCCACATGAGTGAGTCACGCCGGAGATCGGGCCGGCCGCGGCGTGAAGGATCGGGCCGGCCGCGGCGTGAAGGGCGATGCTCGCGAATCTCGTTCATGTATCGGGTACACCGCTCGGCCCATCGAGGTTCCACTTGCCGGAGACTTTCCGGCGGCGGCTTTCCCGAGATGCACACGCCGGAGCCGGCCGCGGACGAACACGCCTGTCCACAGCTCGTGCATGAACACCCCCAGAACGGCACAACTGGGATGATCGGCCGCATGACGCGAACCGACGGCTACCTCCTCGACAACCGCCAGGCCGAGGCCGGCCAGCGCTTCGATGCGCTCGCCGCGCTCTTCGACCCCTCCACCTTCCGGCACTTCGAACGGCTGGGCGTCGGCCCTGGCTGGCGCGTGTGGGAAGTCGGCGCCGGCGGAACCTCCGTGATCGCCTGGCTGGCCAAGAAGGTCGGTCCCACCGGCCGGGTGCTCGCCACCGACATCGACACCTCCTGGGCGGCCGGGGCCGCGCGCCCGCCCGTCGAGGTGGTCCGGCACGACGTGGGCGCCGAGGAGCCGCCGGGCGAAGGATTCGACCTGGTGCACGCCCGCCTCGTCCTGGTCCATGTGCCGGACCGTGAGCGTGCGTTGCGTGCCATGATCCGGGCGCTGCGCCCGGGCGGCAGGCTGCTCGTCGAGGACGCGGACCCGGCGCTGCAGCCCCTGATCTGCCCCGACGAGCACGGCCCCGACCAGCAGTTGGCGAACCGGCTGCGGCACGGCTTCCGCGCGCTGCTCGCCGAACGCGGCGCCGACCTCACGTACGGCCGCAGGCTGCCCCGGCTGCTGCGCGAGGCAGGACTCGCGCAGGTCGAGGCGGACGCCTACTTCCCGGTGTCCTCACCGGCCTGCACCGCGCTCGAACTCGCTACGGTGCGGCAGGTGCGCGAGAGGCTGGTGGCGGCCGGATACGCCACCGACGCCGAGATCGAACGGCATCTGGCCAATGTCGAGGGCGGCTCCATGGACCTGGCGACTTCGCCGATGATCTCGGCGTGGGGGCGTAAGGGCTGAGGCAGTCCGGGTGCTTCGGGCCTGCCGGGCGTGGGGGCCCGCCCCGCGCCCGGGCGCCCTTGCCCGCCGCTCGTCGGCACTGCTCCCTGTACGCACAACTCCCTGTGCGCACCGTTCCCCGTACACACCGCACCCGGCGCGCGCGTCACGGCCGTCCGCCCACCCGCCCGACGGCCAGCGCTCCGGCGCGGCACCCCTCGGCAGCCGCCTCCAGCGGGTCCGCGCCGGACAGCCGCGCCGCGAGGAAGGCGCCGGTGAACGCGTCGCCCGCCCCGGTCGTGTCCACCACCGACGCCTCGGCCGCGGGCACGGCACCGAGCACCGCACCCGCCCGGCACACCACCGCGCCCTGTGCGCCCTGCTTGGCCACGACCAGGGGATAGCGCCTGCTCAACTGTGCTGCCGCAGACGTGAGTTCCGGGAGTCCGCTCAGGAGCAGGGCTTCGTCGCGGCTGGGCAGCAGGACGTCCACGCCCGCCGTCGCGTCCAGGAACCGCTCGGTCCCCGTCTCCTTCAGGAAGCCCGCCGACGCCGGATCCACGCTCACGGTCACACCGCGCGTCCGCGCCCTCCGCAGCGCGGCAACCGCCGCGGTCCGGCTCACGGGTCCGAAGAAGAGGTAGCCCGAGACATGGAGATGGGCGATCCCGTCGAACAGTGCGGAGGTGAGGTCGTCGGGTCGCAGCCGCAGGACCGCACCGCTGTCCGTGAGAAACGACCGTTCCGCCCCCGAGGCCCCGTCGACCAGGCAGATCACCGTGCCCGTCGGGGCCTCCTCGTCGACGATGAGATGCGCCCGTACCCCTGCGGCGGCCAGTTGTTGGCGGTGCCACTGCACGGCGTCCGCGCCGACCCGTCCCGCGAGCCGGACGTCCGCGCAGCCCCAAGCGGCGGCCCAGCAGGCCACATTGGCCCCCGCGCCGCCCGGGGCGAGGCGGATGTCCGCCGCGGTGTCGGTGCCGGTCTGGAGGGCTGTGCGGTGGCGCGCCACCACGTCGGTCACGACATCGCCGAGGACGAGCAGCGCGCCGGCTGGCGTCTTCGCAACGGGGTCCGTGCCTGCCTGCCGGGCCGGTTCCGCGTGTGCCATCCCGGCCGGGTCCGCGCCCGCCTTCCGGGCCGATTCCGCGGCTGCTATCCCGACCTGCTCTGTGCCCGCTTTCCCGGCCGGTTCCGCGTCTGCCTTCCCGGCCGGCTCCGCGCCCGCCGTCCCGACCGCTTCCGCGCCCGCCATCACCCCCTGATGTGCGCCCGGAGAAGCCTCCGCCTTCACGCCCACGCCGACGCGATCCGCGCCGCGAGCCGCACGTTGCCCCGTACCGCCGCCAGATTGGCGCGCAGGGAGGCCCCCTTGGTGCGCCGGACCAGGAAGTCGAGGAGGAAGGGGGTGACGGCCTGGCCCGTCACGCCCTCCTCGTCGCACGCCCGCAGCGCTTCGTCGAGCACCTGCGCGTGGAGAGCGGGGTCGAGCTGGTCGGCGACCGGGACCGGGTTCGCGACGATCAACGCGGCGTCGGGGCCGCCCAGTTCGTCCTGCGCGTGCAGCACGGCGGCGACATCGGCGGGGGAGTGCAGGGACCAGCCCACGGGTTGCCCCGAATCGGCCACGTAGAAGCCGGGGAAACGTTCCGTGCGGTAGCCCGCGACGGCGATACCCAGCGTCTCCAGGCGTTGCAGTGTCGCCGGTACGTCCAGGATGGACTTCACGCCGGCGCATACGACTGCGATCCGGGTGCGGGCGAGGAGGCCGAGGTCGGCCGACTCGTCCTGGGTGGCGGTCCACTGCCGGTGCACGCCGCCGAGCCCGCCCGTGGCGAAGATGCGGATGCCGGCGCGCGCGGCGAGAAAGGCCGTGCCGGACACGGTGGTCGCGCCGGTCGCCCCGGTCGCCAGGGCGAGCGGCAGGTCGCGCTGCCCGAGTTTGCATACGCCCTCACCGGTGGCGATCCGCTCCAGCTGCTGCTTGTCCAGACCGATCCGCGCCTGCCCGTCCACGACGGCGATCGTGGCCGGAACGGCGCCCTCCTCGCGTACCGACTGCTCGAATTCCAGGGCGACTTCGAGATTGCGCGGACGGGGCAGCCCGTGCGCGATGATCGTGGACTCGAGGGCGACGACCGGGCGCCGCCCCGCGATCGCATCCCTCACCTCGGCGGAAACCACCAGCACGCGCATGTCTCCCCTCATCGGGTACTCCCGTCGTGTCCCCTTCATCCTTGGCGGGCCGGGCGAAGCGCCAAACCGCCCTTCGCGCGACGGCGCCCAACGCCTCTCACCCACGGCGTCGAACCGCCCCTCACGCGACGGCCCCGCACCGCAGCCCCGAAGGGCAGGTCCGGCGACGGCACCGCGCCGTCGGCATGCGAGTGCCCGCGCACCTGTCCGGTACGCGGGCACACGCGGCCGTCGGGGCAGGGGTCAGACGGGGCGTACGCCGTCCAGCGCCCCGTGCGGATTCAGTACGTACTTGCGGCTGGCGCCCTGGTCGAACTCGGCGTAGCCGCGCGGGGCGTCCTCGATCCCGATCACGGTGGCGTTGACCGCCTTCGCGATGTGCACCTTCTCGTGCAGGATCGCCCGCATCAGCCCGTGGTGGTACTTCATCACGGGGCACTGACCGGTGGTGAACCGGTGGCTCTTCGCCCAGCCGAGACCGAGCCGCACCTTGAGCGTGCCGCTGCGCGCGTCCTCGTCGATGCCGCCCGGGTCGTCGGTCACGTACAGACCGGGGATCCCGAGCGCACCGCCCGCACGGACCATGCCCATCAGGGAGTTGAGCACGGTGGCCGGCGCCTCGGGTGCGTCGGGGCCGTGCGCCCGCGCCTCGAAGCCGACCGCGTCGACCGCGGCGTCCACCTCGGGTTCGCCGAGGATCTGGGCGATCTGCTCGCCCACCTCGCCGCGCGTGAGGTCGACCGTCTCGCAGCCGAAACTCCTTGCCTGGGCGAGCCGTTCGGCGTTGAGGTCGCCGACGATCACGACGGCCGCGCCGAGCAGCTGCGCGGAGGCCGCCGCCGCGAGCCCCACGGGCCCGGCCCCGGCGACGTACACCGTCGAACCGACCTTCGTCCCCGCGGTCACCGCACCGTGGAAGCCGGTCGGGAAGATGTCCGAGAGCATGGTCAGGTCGAGCAGCTTCTCGCGCGCCTGGTCGCGGTCGGGGAACTTCAGGAGGTTGAAGTCCGCGTACGGGACCATGACGTACTCGGCCTGGCCGCCGACCCAGCCGCCCATGTCGACATAGCCATAAGCCGCTCCGGGGCGTGCCGGGTTGACGTTGAGACAGATGCCGGTCTTGCGCTCCTTGCAGTTGCGGCAGCGGCCGCAGGCGATGTTGAACGGCACCGAGACGATGTCGCCGTCCTGGAGGGTCTCGACGTCGGGGCCGCGCTCGATGACCTCTCCGGTGATCTCGTGCCCGAGCACCAGCCCCTCGGGCGCGGTGGTACGGCCGCGGACCATGTGCTGGTCGCTGCCGCAGATGTTGGTGGCGAGGACCTTGAGGATGACGCCGTGCCGGCACCTGCGGCCGATGTTCTCGCGCGCCACCCCCGGTCCGTCCTGGAGCTCCAGCGTCGGGTAGTCGATGGTGCGGACTTCCACCGCTCCCGGCTTGAGATACGCGACTGCCTTGTTGCCCGTGGTTGCGCTCATGACTGCCTCGCCGTCCCTTCGGCACTGTGCAGCGGATGCTCGGAAGTCCGCGGACGAGGCACGCCCGGGGCTTCCCTGGCCTGTGCGCAAGGCGGAGTCTGCTACCGGTGCGGGCGGTCGGCCAGAGGGTGCGGGCGGGTAACCGGGTTCGGTCGGCCGGAGGGTGCGGGCGGGTAACCGGCTGAGGTCGGCCGGAGGTTGAGGACGGGGCGCCGTGGGGACGGCCGGACCGGGACTCTAGAGTGACCGGCCATGACGACTGATCTTGATTCCGCCGCCGCGGCCAGTGTGGCCGCCGACGCCTCCGCTGCCCCCGCTTCCTTCGCCGTGCACATCCCGGACGTGGAGCTGGAGCCCGAACCGCTCGACCCCGCCCAGATCGTGTCGGGCACGCCCGAGGTCACCGGCAAGGTGCTGTGGGAGTCCGCGGACGGCAAGCAGCTGCGCGGCATCTGGCAGATCACGCCGGGCGTGGTCACCGACACGGAGGCGAACGAGCTGTTCGTGGTGGTGAGCGGACGGGCGACCGTGGAGGTCGAGGGCGGCGACGTCCTCGAACTCGGGCCGGGCGTGGCGGCGGTGCTGCGCGAAGGGGACCGTACGACGTGGACGGTGCACGAGACGCTGCGCAAGGCGTACCACATCAGCCTCTGAGGCCACTGCGCCGGAGCCGCGGCGGGCCGGCCACGGCGGGCCGGCTCAGTCCTCCGTGGCCCGCGCGTCCTCGGCTCGGCGCGCAGGCCGCGGCGTGAACACCGCGAGCGCGGCCAGCGGGAGGAGCAGCCCGGCGGCGACGAGGTTGAGCCAGCCGTAGCTCGCCTGCGCGACGATCAGGCCGGCCGCCGCTCCGCCGACGCCCGCCGCCGTGTTCATCGTCAGGTCGGACAGGCCCTGGGCCGCGGCCCGTGCGGGCTGCGGCACCGAGTCGGTGAGCAGGGCGGAGCCCGCGACCAGTCCGGCCGACCAGCCGAGGCCGAGGACGAAGAGGCCGACGGCCGTCTGGGTGTGGTTCGGTCCGGCGGTGCCGGCGAGCAGGGCGGCGACGGCCAGGAGCGAGACCGAGAGGGAGATGACGGAGAGCCGGCCGAGCCGGTCCGAGAGCCGGCCCATCACCGGCGAGAACGCGTACATGCCGGCGATGTGACCGCT
The DNA here is from genome assembly GCF_900100315.1 of Streptomyces indicus. Classification (GTDB taxonomy): domain Bacteria; phylum Actinomycetota; class Actinomycetes; order Streptomycetales; family Streptomycetaceae; genus Streptomyces; species Streptomyces indicus. The sequence continues at coordinate 203,372 of NZ_FNFF01000013.1, read as the reverse complement.
GATCACCAGGCCGATCAGATCGATGTCCGCGCCGTGGTGACCGAGGTCCACCGGGGTCATCGACATGATCGAGACCATCGCGGTGTGCGAGACCGCGACCGTGGCCAGCGCGAGCCGGGCTCGCGGCGAGGCCGCCACGGCGGCCAGTCCGGCCCGCAGCGAACGGCTCTGCGGCGAGCCCTCGGCCTCGGGATCGAGCGCGCGGGCCGCGAGCAGCGGATCGGGCCGCAGCAGTACGGAGACGAGCACGGCCGAGATCACGAACACCCCCGCCGCCCACAGGAACGGCCCCGAGGCCTCGGGTATCCCGAGCCCCGCGACGCTACGGCCCGCCGGTGCCGCGATGTTGGGCCCGAGCACGGCTCCGATGGTCGTAGCCCACACGACGTTGGAGATCGCCCGCGCCCGGTGCTGCGGCTCGGCCAGGTCGGCCGCGGCGAACCGGGCCTGGAGATTGGCCGAGGAGGCGGCGCCGAATCCGGCCATGCCGACGAGCAGCAGCGGAAAGTTCCCGATCGCCGCCGCGAGCACCACGACCCCCGCGCCCAACGCACCGATCGCGTACGCCAGAACGAGCCCCGGCCGCCGCCCGCGCCGTGTCATCAGGGCGGCCAGCGGCATCGACAGGATCGCGGTGCCCGCCACGGTCGCCGTCGGGGCGAGCCCGGACAGCGCCTCGGTACCGCTGACCTCCTGCGCGAGCACGGCGGCCAGCGCGATCCCGGTGGCGACCCCGAGCCCGCCGAGGATCTGGCTGGCGATCAGGACGGCGTTGGTCCGCCGCCGCAGCGCGGGAAGCTCGTCGACTGCGACGGATATCCGGGACGGATCGGTGGTGGTCACCGGCGCAGTGTGCCAGGAGGCGCGGGCGTCCGGGCAGGGTGGGGGAGTGCCTCGGCAGCGTGCGGGAACGGCCGGCCGGAGGCGGGTGGCGACAGCCTTTGCGACGCGCTCAGAACAGCGGCTCCGGCAGGACACCCTCCAGCGCCAGCAGCTTCCGCTTCGTCTCGAGGCCGCCGCCGAACCCGCCGATGCCTCCGTCGCTCTCCACGACCCGGTGACAGGGCACCACCACGGGCAGCGGGTTGGCCCCCATCGCCATGCCCACCGCCTGCGCGGCGCCCGGCTGCCCGACCCGGCGGGCCAGATCCCCGTACCCGACCACCGCCCCGTACGGCACGCCCGCGTGCAGCTCGCGCAGCACTTGGCGGTTGAAGCCGGTGATCAGCGACCAGTCCAGATCGAGCGTGAAGGCGCGCAACTCCCCTGCGAAGTACGCGCGCAGCTGACGTATCGGCTCGGCGAGACGGCCCGCGTCGGGCGACGGCGCTACCGAACCCGCGTCGGGCGCCTGCGCGACCGAACCCCCGAAGCGCGCCGCCAGACCGGCGACGGCCTTGTCGCGCACAGGGCCGTCGGCGTGGAACACGACATTGACCAGCCCGTCCGCGGTCGCGGCGAGCAGCAGCGGCCCGATGGCACTGTCGACCACGGCCCACTCGACCGCGGCCTGCCCGCCGCCCGTTTCCTGCGTTTCCGGCGCGTTCCGCGCTTGGATCTCCACGCTTCCACGGTACGGCGGGCCACTGACAACGCCGCCGGGCGGCCACGTACGACCGACGTCGGCATCAACCGGGGAGGACCGACGTCTGCATCAACCGGCTACGACCGAGCCCCGCATCAATCGCGCACAGCGCTCCGTACGACGTCCGGACGGTTCGTGATGATCCCGTCGACGCCGAACCCGGCCGCGCGCCGCGCGTTCGCCGCGTCGTCGATCGTCCAGGTGTAGATCTCCAGCGGGCGGCCGTGCGGACCGCGCAGCGCCTGGATGGCCGAAACGTAATCAGCCGTGATCGTCCCGTGGTTGGAGTTGATCTGGTCCGCGAACTTCGCGTACGCGGGCAGATCGGCGGCGGCCGGCGTGCCCAGGAACCCGGTCTTGATGTCCGGCCGCTGGGCGTGCACGGACTTCACGGAGTCCGCGCTGAAGCTCTGGATCACCAGCTTGTTCCTGACGTGACCGCGGTCCAGCCAGCCGGTCTCGCGCAGGACGCGCAGGGTGTCGCGCTCGATCCCGGGGTAGAGCTCCGGCTTCTTGATCTCCAGGACGAGCCGCTGGTCGTTGTGCTCGACGCGGTTCATGTACTGGGTGAGCGTGGGCACGCGTGCGCCCTTGAACTTGGCGTCGAACCAGCTGCCCGCGTCCAGCTTGGCGATCTCCGCCGCGGTGAAGTCCTTCACCTTCCAGGGCGCGCGGTCCGGGAAGACCTGCTCCACGTCGGTGGTGCGCGCCAGGTTGTCGTCGTGCATGATCACGAGCTCGCCGTCCTTGGTGCGCTGGACGTCGTTCTCGACCCAGGTGAAGCCCAGTTCACGGGCCTTGTCGATGGCGGCGAGGGTGTTCTCGGGGGCGTACGCCGAGGCTCCGCGGTGGGCCACGATCACCGGGGTGTCGTTCCTTGCGGCGCTCGCGGTATCAGGGGAGTCGGCCTGTGCGGGGGCGATGGGCAGGGCGAGCGCTCCGGCACCGATGAAGGCGGCGACGGCGGCTGCGGCAGTGCGTGCATGCACCAGGACTCCTCACGTCGTGCGATCGAATACCGACCGAGCGTGGCAGTCGTGGCGCAACAAAGGACAGGTGCAGGATGGCCACAAGTTGAACGGAATCACTCAGGACGGAACACGCAACTTCCGCCAAGACGGAACATGCAACTTCCACCAACTCGGCACACGAGGTGTCCGCCTTCGGCGAAGCCGGTGATTTTTTGCCGGAGAATCGTTCGTACGTTCCGCTTGGCGCTTTAATCTCTGCTCAGCACCGGCCATATGTCCGGCCGTGCAGTGGGGCCGCGGGGGCGCCCCCGGGGCTATCACAAGGGGCGGAAGGGTCATCCCAGCATGCAGGGCACCGTCGACGGTTTCAGTTACGGGTTGGTCACCCCTATCGCCGCGTACGTGATGGCGTGTGTGGGCGGTGCGCTGGGGCTGCGCTGCACCGCGCGCTCCCTGGTGGTGGGGAATTCCTGGCGCCCCGGCTGGCTTGCGCTCGGCGCCGCCGCCATCGGCTCGGGCATCTGGACCATGCACTTCATCGCGATGATGGGCTTCACCGTCAAGGAGGCGCCCGTCAGTTACGACCCGTCGCTGACCTTCGCGAGCCTCGGCGTCGCGATCGTGATGGTCGGCATCGGCGTCTTCATCGTGGGCTACCGCGGGCCCACGTTCATGGCCCTGTTCACCGGGGGCACAATCACCGGCCTGGGCGTCGCGTCCATGCACTACCTCGGCATGGCGGCCATGCGGCTGCGCGGCACCCTCCAGTACGACACCCTGACCGTGGCCAGCTCCGTCGTCATCGCGGTCGTGGCCGCGACGGCCGCGCTCTGGGCCGCCGCGCAAGTGCGCGGGTTCCTGTGGAGCCTCGGCGCCAGCCTCGTCATGGGGCTCGCGGTGAGCGGTATGCACTACACCGGCATGGCGGCGCTCAGCGTCCACCTGCACGGTTCGACCGGCTCCGTCGCGGGTGACTCGCCGGCCGAGCTGCTCGCCCCCATGATGGTCGGCCCGCTGGCCTTCCTGCTCCTGGCCGGTGTGGTCGTCATGTTCGACCCGCTGATGATCATGGGCAAGGAGGACTGGCGGGACGCCGCGAGGGCCCGCAGCAACGGTGTCCCGGCCGCCCCGCCGCGCAGCGTGACCCCCGCCCGCAGGAGCCCGCAGTACCGCCAGGACTGGTGAGGCGCCGCCTCCGGAGCCGGTGAGCACCACCTTCCGCACCGGCAGGCGCCGCCCTCCGCCCTCACGACCCCAGGACCGGGGCCGGACCGCCCGTCGCGGCGATCCGGCCCCGTTGTCAGTGGGGGGTCGTACGGTGGTTGCATGCGGCCCGAGACCACCATCCAGAACATCCAGCGCAGCGAGCGGCCCTTCGAGGTCGTCAGCCCGTACCAGCCCAGCGGTGACCAGCCGGCGGCCATCGCCGAGCTGGACCGCCGCATTCGCGCGGGCGAGAAGGATGTCGTCCTGCTCGGCGCGACCGGCACCGGAAAGTCGGCGACGACGGCCTGGATGATCGAGAAGCTCCAGCGCCCGACCCTGGTCATGGCGCCGAACAAGACGCTCGCGGCCCAGCTGGCGAACGAGTTCCGCGAGCTCCTGCCCAACAATGCGGTCGAGTACTTCGTCTCGTACTACGACTACTACCAGCCCGAGGCCTACGTCCCGCAGTCGGACACCTACATCGAGAAGGACTCCTCGATCAACGAGGAGGTGGAGCGCCTGCGCCACTCCGCGACCAACTCGCTGCTGACCCGCCGCGACGTGGTCGTGGTCGCCTCGGTCTCCTGTATCTACGGTCTCGGTACGCCGCAGGAGTACGTGGACCGCATGGTCCACCTCAAGGTCGGCGAGGAGATCGACCGCGACCAGCTCCTGCGCCGCTTCGTCGACATCCAGTACACGCGCAATGATCTGGCGTTCACCCGCGGCACCTTCCGCGTGCGCGGCGACACCATCGAGATCTTCCCGGTCTACGAGGAACTGGCCGTGCGGATCGAGATGTTCGGCGACGAGATCGAGGCGCTGTCCACGCTGCACCCGATCACCGGCGAGATCATCAGCGACGACCAGGAGCTGCACGTCTTCCCGGCCACGCACTATGTGGCCGGCCCGGAGCGCCTGGAGCGCGCTGCCAATGACATCGAGAAGGAGCTGGGGGAGCGCCTCGCCGAGCTGGAGAAGCAGGGCAAGATGCTCGAGGCCCAGCGGCTGCGCATGCGCACCACGTACGACCTGGAGATGCTCCGCCAGATCGGCTCCTGCTCCGGCGTCGAGAACTACTCGATGCACTTCGACGGACGCTCGCCCGGCACCCCGCCGCACACCCTGCTCGACTACTTCCCGGACGACTTCCTGCTCGTCCTCGACGAGTCGCACGTCACGGTGCCGCAGATCGGCGCGATGTACGAGGGCGACGCCTCGCGCAAGCGCACCCTCGTCGACCACGGCTTCCGGCTGCCGTCCGCGCTGGACAACCGCCCGCTGAAGTGGGAGGAGTTCCAGCAGCGGATCGGGCAGACGGTGTACCTGTCGGCGACCCCGGGACAGTACGAACTCTCGCGCGGCGACGGCTTCGTGGAGCAGATCATCCGTCCCACCGGCCTCGTCGACCCGGAGGTCGTGGTCAAGCCCACCGAGGGCCAGATCGACGACCTGGTGCACGAGATCAGGCAGCGCACCGAGAGGGACGAGCGCGTCCTGGTCACCACGCTCACGAAGAAGATGGCCGAGGACCTCACGGACTACTTCCTCGAACTGGGCATCCAGGTCCGCTATCTGCACAGCGACGTCGACACCCTGCGCCGCGTCGAGCTCCTGCGCGAGCTGCGCGCCGGTGAGTACGACGTCCTGGTCGGCATCAACCTGCTGCGGGAGGGCCTCGACCTGCCCGAGGTGTCGCTGGTCGCGATCCTCGACGCGGACAAGGAGGGCTTCCTGCGCTCCGGCACCTCGCTGATCCAGACCATCGGCCGCGCGGCGCGCAATGTCTCGGGTCAGGTCCATATGTACGCGGACAAGATCACGCCGGCGATGGAGAAGGCCATCGACGAGACCAACCGCCGCCGAGCCAAGCAGATCGCGTACAACACGGAGCACGGGATCGACCCGCAGCCGCTCCGCAAGAAGATCAACGACATCGTCGCCACCATCGCGCGCGAAGAGGTGGACACCGAGCAGCTGCTCGGCACCGGCTACCGCAAGGGCCAGAAGGACGGCAAGGGCGCCAAGGCTCCGGTGCCTTCGCTGCGTACCAAGGACTCCGCGGGCAAGGAGACCTCCGCCAAGCCCGCGCGGGGCAAGGGGCGCAAGACCGAGCCGGCCACACCCACGGACCGCCCCGCCGCCGAACTGGCCGAGCAGATCGAGGAGATGACCGAGCGCATGCGCGCGGCCGCCGCCGACCTGCAGTTCGAGATCGCGGCCCGGCTGCGCGACGAGGTCTCGGAGATGAAGAAGGAGCTGCGCCAGATGCGGGAGGCCGGGCTGGCCTGACCGGCAGCCCGCGCGATACGGGCGGGCCCGCGGGCCGGGCGTGCCGATGCCCGGCCCCTGCGGCCCCGCGTGAACCGTCCGCAGCCGCACGATGGCGTATCGGCAAACGGAGCAGGGGGTGCGGCCTTCGGCGCCGGGACCTGGCAATTCAGGCATTCCAGCGGGCAAATCGCCCACTGTGGCGCGCAAGTCCCTTCGCGCGGACCAGGAGTGTTGCAAGACCGACACAAAGGCGAGGCCCGGGGGCCCGCTTGTCAGTCCCACTGCGTAGGGTTCATCGCAACCGCACGCACAGGCGGTGGGCGGGGATGAGTTTGGCGATGAGAGGGGACAGCGCGTGACGGTCAACATGACCAAGGGTCAGGCCATCAGCCTGCAGAAGAGCGACGGGGGCACGCTGACCGCGGTGCGCATGGGTCTCGGCTGGCAGGCGGCCCCGCGCCGCGGCCTGTTCGGATCCCGTACGCGGGAGATCGACCTGGACGCATCGGCGGTGCTCTTCGCCGACAAGCAGCCGGTCGACGTGGTGTTCTTCCGCCACCTGGTCAGCGACGACGGCTCGGTGCGGCACACCGGTGACAACCTGGTCGGCGGCGCCGGTCAGGGCGGCGACGACGAGTCGATCCTGGTCGACCTCGCGCGCGTCCCGGTCCACATCGACCAGATCGTGTTCACGGTCAACTCGTTCACGGGCCAGACCTTCCAGGAAGTGCAGAACGCGTTCTGCCGGCTGGTCGACGAGACCAACGGCCAGGAGATGGCGCGCTACACGCTCGACGGCGGCGGCCAGTACACCGCCCAGATCATGGCGAAGGTGCACCGCTCCGGCACGGGCTGGACGATGACGGCGCTCGGCCAGCCGGCCAACGGCCGTACGTTCCAGGACCTGATGCCGGCGATCCTGCCGCACCTCTGAGGCAGTTCGCGGTTCACGGCTCCCGGGCGCCCCAGCGGCCACCGGGAGCCGTCCGCGTCCGCGTACCGGCGTGGACCGCGCCGAGGACCACGCAAGCCGGCCGGCACACCGCCGCGCCCAACTGAACACAGCGACGAGGGGGACCAACACCATGACGGTCGAGCTGGTACGGGGTCAGAACGCCCCGCTGCCTCAAACCCGTCTGGAGATCCGGGTATCCGCGGGCAAGCCCATCGTGGCGGGCGCCACGCTCAGCGACGCGCAGGGCAAGGTGCGCGGCGCCGAATGGATCGCCCACCCCGGGTCGCCGCAGCTGCCGGGTCTCGAAGTGTCGCAGCAGGCCGCCGCGGACCACCGGCTCGCGGTGGACCTCGAAGCCCTGCCGGACGCGGTGGAGCGGGTCAATGTGCTGCTCGCGCTCCCCGTCGGCGTCGGCGGTCCGGTCCGCTTCGGCGCGGTCGCGGCCCCCTTCGTGGCGGTCACCGGCCTCGACGGGGCCGAGGTCGCGAGCTACACGATCACCGATCTCGACCCCGAATCGGCCGTCGTCGCCCTGGAGTTGTACCTCAGGAACGGTGCCTGGAAGGTCCGTGCCGTCGGCCAGGGCTATGCGGGCGGACTCGCCGAGATGCTCGCCGACCAGGGCCTCGCCCAGGCGCGGGAGATCGCCACCCAGATCCTCGACGCGGTGGCGCGCGGCATGGCCCGCTCGGTCGCGGCGCCCCCTCCGCGTACGGCGGAGACCGATCGCGTACGGCGCACCGCGGCCACCGCCGGCCCGGCGGGCGAGCACGGCGCGGCGGCCGCGGCATCCCAGCCGTCGCCCGCACCGCAGCCCGCCGCACCGCAGCCGCCCACCACTCCCCAGCCCTCCGCCGCGGGCAGCGGCGGAGCCTCCGCACCCCCGGAGACGCCCTCCACGAGCGGCGTCAACTACGCGCACCCGAGCCGCCGTCCGGCCGCCGCCGCGCCGCCCACCCCGCCGCCGGCCGCGCCGCCCGCCCAGCCGGGTCAGCCCGCGCAGCCCGTCGCTGGCGATGCCACCGGCTGGTCCATGGAGGAGCGGCTGTACAACCAGGTCTGGGGCATGTTCGAGGACCTGGCCCGGACCACCGCCGCGTACCGCAGCGCCGTGGACTTCGCCGAGTCCCGGATGGAGCAGGAGCTCGACAAGGTCCTGTCCGATCCGCGCAGCCGTATCGGCGGTACGGGCGACGCCGCGCGGGAGGCCGCGCGCGCCAAGCAGGCGAAGCTCGTCGACCAGGCCAGGGAGGTGCTCGACCGCGACCTCGCCCAGCTGAAGGCCGAGGCCGACGTGGTCGAGCCGGCGCTGCCGCCGGCCTTCGCCGCCTGGGACAACCCGGTGTGGCACGCGTACCGCGTCCCGATGGAGGTCCCCATGGCCCTGCGCCTGGGTGATCTGCATCTGCCGGAGAGCGCCGACGTGCGCATTCCGCTCCTCATGCGGCTTCCGCTCGAGCGCGGTCTGTGGATCGACGCTGGCCGCTCCTCGTCGGGCAGCGTCACCTTCCACGACAGCGCCGAGCTGCACCGCCTGGCCATGGAGACCGCGGTCGCGCTCGCCGCACGGCTGCTCGCCGTCTACCCGCCGGGCGACTTCGCGGTGCACGCCATCGACGCGGGCGGAAGCGCGGCGGGCCCGCTCGCACCGCTGCTCCAGTCCGGCGTGATGGCCCAGCCGTCCGGCTACGGGGCCGCGGGGGTCACCGAGGTCCTGGCCCGCCTGACCAAGCGCGTCGAGCTGGTGCAGATGGCGGTCCGCGGCGGTGCCACGGACGCTCTGCCGCCGGACCTCGACACCGCCGAGCAGCTCCTGATCGTCAACGATTTCCCGCACGGCTTCGACGACCGCGCCGTGACGCAGCTGCGCTATCTCGCGGACGAGGGCCCGGCCGTGGGCGTGCACCTCATGCTTGTGGCCGACCGCGAGGACGCCTCTGCCTACGGGCCGGTCCTCGATCCGCTGTGGCGCTCCCTGCTCCGGCTGACCCCGGTGCCGGACGACCACCTTGCCGACCCGTGGATCGGCCACGCCTGGACGTACCAGCCGGCGCTCGTGCCGCCGGGCAGCGCGGTGCTGCAGCAGGTGCTCGGCCAGGTGGCGCATGCCCGCCGCGAGTGGGGCCGCTGAGCCTTCCGGCCGGCGAACCGGCAGGCTGTGACGGGCGCTGACGGGCGCTGACGGGCGCTGACGGACTCCAAAGGGCTCCGAAGGGCTCCGAAGGGCTCCCCGCCGAGGGGAGCCCTTTGCCGTTCCTTTCCCTGCCGTACGGCCCTTGACCTGCGAACTTGGCGTGTGCTTTACCTCACCCTTTACCTTCTCTTGGGTTTCCCGGTAGTCTTCTGCGTGCGGAGGGGAGTACTCCCGACTGCGACGATTCCGTCAGTACGGACCCACAGGGGTCCCGGGACGTCGGCCCGAACGCGAGGTGAACCATCTCGGGTGGAGGAGACCTCCGGCAGCGACGACGCTGGAATTGTGCCGTTACGTACTGCCGGAGGCGCAGTGGATGTTTCCATGACCCTTTGGGTCCTCACGATCGTGGGCCTGAGTGCCCTCATTGCTGTCGACTTCTTCATCGGGCGCAAGCCCCATGACGTGTCCATCAAGGAAGCCGGAATCTGGACCGTCGTCTGGATCGTGCTGGCCGTGCTCTTCGGCATCGGCCTGCTGATCTGGGGCAACAGCCAGGCGGCCGGTGAGTTCTTCGCGGGCTACATCACCGAGAAGTCGCTCAGTGTCGACAACCTCTTCGTCTTCATCCTGATCATGGCGAAGTTCGCGGTGCCGTCCCACCTTCAGCAGCGCGTGCTGCTCATCGGTGTGCTCGTCGCCCTGGTCCTGCGTGCGATCTTCATCGCCGCCGGCGCGGCGATCATCGCCAGCTTCTCCTGGGTCTTCTACATCTTCGGCGCGTTCCTGATCTACACCGCCTGGAAGCTCATCCAGGAGGCGCGGGCCGACGAGGAGGAGGACGACTGGGAGGAGAACAAGCTCCTCAAGTCGATCGAGAAGAAGTTCGGCGTCGCCGACAAGTACCACGGCACCAAGCTGTTCGTGGTCCAGCACGGCAAGAAGGTCATGACGCCGCTGCTCGTCGTCATGCTGGCCATCGGCATGACCGACATCCTCTTCGCGATGGACTCGATCCCGGCGATCTTCGGCCTGACCCAGGACCCGTACATCGTCTTCACCGCCAACGCGTTCGCCCTGATGGGTCTGCGGCAGCTGTACTTCCTCATCGGCGGCCTGCTGAAGAAGCTGGTCCACCTCTCGTACGGCCTGTCGATCATCCTCGGCTTCATCGGCGTGAAGCTGGTGCTGCACGCCCTGCACGAGAGCGGTGTGCACGTCCCGGAGATCTCGATCCCGGTCTCCCTGGGTGTCATCTGCGCCGTGCTGATCGTCACCACGATCACCAGCCTCATCGCCTCGAAGAAGATCGCCGCTGCCGAGGCGGAGGCCGAGGCCAAGAAGGCGACCACGGAGTCCGACGAGAAGGCCGGCATCGAGGCCTGACCTTCCGCACCGCCTCCGCAGCCGGCCCGTCCGCACTTCGGTGCGGGCGGGCCGGTGCCGTTCCGCAGCCCGTTTCGCCTTTCGTTCCGCCTTCCGTTTCTCCGTGCGTTCTGCTGTGTAGGCGGCCTGTCGACCGTCTGTAGACGGCTGCCGGGAGCCTCGGCCCCATGACGTACGAGATGACGCTCCCGGTCCGTTCCCTGCACGTCGTCGAGGTGCGGCACCCCACGCCCCGCCTCGCGCGGATCACCTTCGGCGGCGAAGGGCTGGAAGGGCTCCGGCTCGCCGGCCCCGACCAGCAGGTCAAGCTCTACTTCCCCAAGCCGGGCCAGGAGGCCCCCGTACTGCCCGCACCCGGCGACGACTTCATGAGCTGGTACGAGGCGTTCAACGCCCTGCCCGAAGAGGTCCGCCCCTGGATGCGCAGCTATACGATCCGCCGCCACGACCCCGAGCGCGCCACGGTCACCGTCGACTTCGTCCTGCACGGGGACGGCGAAGGTTCCGAAGGGCCCGCCACCGCCTGGGCGCGGCAGGCCGAACCGGGGCAGCGGCTCGCGATGTTCGGCCCCTCGGCCTACTTCGCCAAGCCCGTACCGCTCGCGACCACCGACTGGATGCTCCTGACCGGTGACGAGACGGCGCTCCCCGCCATCACCACGATCCTCGAGGCGCTGCCCGAGGGCTCGCGGGCGGTGGCGTACGTGGAGGTGGCCGACCGCGCGGAGCGGCAGGAGTTCGCGACCCGGGGCGAGGTGACGGTGCACTGGCTGGAGCGCGCCGTGCCGGGGCGCGCGCCGGCCGCCGCGGGAGAGGTGCTGGTCGAGGCCGTACGGGCCGCTTCGTTCCCGGCAGGGTCGGTGTACGCGTGGCTCGGCGGTGAGGCGGGTGCCGTACGGGCCCTGCGCCGCCATCTCGTGGACGACCGCGGGATCGACAAGAAGTCCCTGCACTTCTCCGGCTATTGGCGGCTGCGTCTCACCCAGGACGACGCTCCGACGGAGGCGGACCTGGCGGACGCCCAGGAGCTGCTGGCCCAGGCGGAGGCGGGGGAGTAGCGGCCAGGAGGGGGGCGGCGCCCCGCCCCCCTCCTGGCCGACCCGTCGCCCCTTCACGCCGCGCCCCGCCCCCTCACACCAACCCCGCCGCCTCCTCGACCGACAGCTCCCCGCCCTCCGCGTAACCGCGCTCGTACGCCGCCGGATCGAGGACCGCCCGCAACTCCGCCTCCGCGTGCCGGCGCATCGCCGCCTGGTCCGGGAACGGGCGGAAGCCCATCCCACCGCTGAGCGCCTGCCGGTCGTACGTGCCGAGCAGCCGCGCCCCGTCCCCGCCCTGGCCGAGCCGCGCCTTGGCCCAGGCGGCGGCGAGGAACTGGTCCACGATCAGCTGCGGCGCCACCAGATACGCGACGCTCGCCATCTCCCGTACCGCTTCGCGCAGATGGGCCAGCGCGGACGCGTAGTTCCCGTCGAGGCAGTCCAACCAGCCCCGCATGCCCGCGACCGTGCCGTGGAAGAGCAGCGGCATGTCCGGCGGCAGCGCCCGCTTCACCTCCGCCACCTGCGCCCGCGCCTCGGCCAGCCGGCCCGTGCTGCCGTAGTGGCGTGCGAGCAGCAGCCGGGCCGTGCCCAGCGGTTCGGCGCCGTACCGCGACGACTCCTCCACCGCTTCGAGCAGCAGCCGCTCCGCATCGGCCCGGGCCGCGGGATCCTCACTCGTGCGCAGCCGCACATCGGCCAACTGCGCCTTGAACACCGGGACTTGACGGAAGGCCCCCGCGGCGCTCGCCCCGTCGACGGCCCGCGCGAAGTCCGCGGCGGCCTGCTCGAACAGGCCGCGCCGCAGATGCGCCTCGCCCCGCGCGGACAGCGACTCGGCGATCCCCCACGGGTCCCCGGTCCGCTCGAAGTGCCACAGCGCGCGGCCGGCGTCATCGGTGGCCTGCTCCAGGGTGGCGGGCCGGTCGTGCACGAACTTAGCCCGCATGAGCAGCGTGAACCCCAGCTCCCAGTGATGAGTCTCGCGCCACCCGGGCCCGAGCTCCCAGCAGTCACGGACCACGGCGTCCATGGTCTCCTCGAGGCCCGCGAAGCCGCCGGTCATCATCCGCGCGAAGTACCACATGGAGCCCGGCTGGCGGCACACCTGCGGCAACCCGCTCCGGTACGCGGCCACGATCCGCCGCAGCTGCGCCAGGTCCGGCTCCTCGCCGGTCGGGGCGGCCTGCACCATCATCCGCGCTCCCCGCCGCGCCTCCCACATCTGTTCCTCGTCCCACGGCGGCGCGCTGTCCGTGCACCGCTCGACCAGGGGCACGGCCGGACGCACCGGCTCGGCGAACGGGTCTGGACCGAGCGCCGCCACCGCCTTCGACCATGTGCCGACCTCCGCCTGGTGCCCGCGCAGCTGCCAGAACCAGCTCATCGCGTGCACCAGACACAGCCCGTCCTGCTCCGCGCCGACCTCGACCGCCGTACGCAGCGCCGCCTTCGCGTTGTCGTGCTCCAGCTCGAAACGCTCCAGCCACTCGACCTGCCGGGGCCCCCGCAACTCCGGCTCGCCGGTGCGCATCAGCTCGCGGTAGGCGATGAGATGCCGCCGCTCGTACGCCGCCCGCTCACCCGACTCGTCGAGCCGCGCCGACGCGTACTCGGCGACCGTCTCGAGCAACCGGTAGCGCATCCCGGCCGGACCATTCCCGGCTGCCCCGCTCCCGGCGGGCTCGCTCCCCGCCGGATCGCCCCCACCCGCACCGTCCCCGACTGGACCGTTCCCGCGCGGCCCGCCCATGCCACCCGGTTCGGCCACGACCAGCGACTTGTCGACGAGGGAGCCCAGCACATCGAGGGTGTGCAACGGGTCGTCCCCGCACACCTCCTGCGCCTGCTCCAGGGCGCACCCGCCCGCGAACACCGCGAGCCGGCGCAGCACCGCCCGCTCGTCCGCGTCGAGCAGGTCCCAGGACCAGTCCACGACGGCCCGCAGGGTCTGCTGACGCGGCAGCGCGGTGCGGCCGCCGCCGGTGAGCAGCCGGAAGCGGTCGTCGAGCCGGTCCGCGAGCTGCCGCGGGGTGAGCAACCGGAGCCGGGCGGCGGCCAGTTCGAGCGCGAGCGGCAGTCCGTCGAGCCGCGCGCAGATCTCCGCGCACGCCTCGGCATCGTCCTCGGCGCGGAAACCGGGACGCACGGCCGCGCCCCGCTCGGCGAACAGGCGCAGCGCCACGTCCTGCGGGAGGGGCTCCACAGGGCGCACGGCTTCACCCGGCACACCGAGCGGCTCGCGGCTCGTGGCGAGCACGGTCACCCCGGGGCAGCGGGTGAGGACCGTCTCGGCCAACTCGGCGGCGGCGCCGATGACATGTTCGCAGTTGTCAAGGATCAGCAGCATCTGCCGTCGGCCGCAGTGCTCCACCAGGCGGGCAGGCGGATCCTGGGAAGCGAGCTGCAGCTCGTCCGCCGCGCCGGGGCCGCGCAGCGTCGTCTCCCGCGCGCCGAGCGCGGTGAGCACCGCTTCCACCACCGCGGATCCCTCCCGTACGGGAGCGAGTTCGGCCATCCAGACTCCGTCCGGCCACACCTCCTTGTGCGCATCGGCTGCTTCCAGGGACAGCCGCGTCTTGCCCACGCCGCCGGGACCGAGCAGCGTCACAAGTCGCTGCTTCCTCAACTCGTCGGCCAACTCGGAAAGTTCCCGTTCGCGACCGACGAAGGAATTCAGCCGGGCACGGAGGTTGCCCGCGGGTGTTGCGAGAGGCTCGTGGCCGGTCCGGGTTCCGGTCGTGCCGTGCGCGCCGTGCGCGCCGGGCCCCGGAGCCCGGTCGTCGCGGCTGCCGGGGGTGCCGGGCGTGCCGCCCTCCGTCACCCCGAGCAACTCCCGGTGCACCTCCCGGAGTTCCTCGCCGGGATCGGTCCCCAGGCGCTCGAGCAGCAGCCTGCGCACCTCCTCGTAGCCGGCCAACGCCTCCGCCCGCCGTCCCGCCGCCCGCAGCGCTCGCAGTCGCAGTGCCTGGAGGGGTTCGTCAAGCGGGGACTCAGCGGCAAGGGCCGTGAGTTCGTCCACGGTTCCGGCGGCCCGTCCGAGCGCCACCTCGGCCGCGAGTCGCGCCCTGCGCGCCTGCCGGTACTGCTGTTCGGCCCGTACGACCTCGGGATCCGTCGTGCGGCCCGGCAGGTCGTGCAGCACATCTCCCGACCACAGGCCGAGCGCGTCGTCCAGGAGCCCGGCCGCCCGTGCGGCCTCGCCCGCCTCGAGCGCGGCCGCCCCTTCGGCGGCCAGCCGCCGGAACCGGAAGAGGTCGACATCCTCTGACTCGGCCACCAGGCGGTACCCGCCGGGCCCCGTGGCCACCGCCGCGGCGCCGAGCGCCTTCCGCAGCCGCCCGACCAGGGCCTGCAGCGCCTTCACCTCGTCGGCGGGCGGTTCCTCCTCCGCGGCCCAGATCTGTGCGACCAGACCGCCGACCGGCACGCTGCGCCCGCCGGCCAGCGCGAGCGCGGCCACGAGCGCACGGATCCGGGCCCCGCCGAGCGGCACCTCGGTGCCGTCCTCGCGCAGGACCCGGGTGGGACCGATGAGGCGGTAGTGGAAGCTCACGCGCCCATTCTCCGCTGCGGACCCGGCACGCCACGCACACCGCCCCTCTGCTCACGCGCCGCGCGACCGGCCCCGCCCAGGACCTCCACGCACCGCACGCCCCCGCTCAAGCAGCCGCAGGCTCCCGCGCCACGGCCGGCCGCGTCTCCGGAAGCAGTGCGAAGCACCCGAGGCTGACCAGCGCGATCACCGTCAGATACGCGGCCACACCCCAGGGCGGTCCGTCCCCGCGTCCGGCCACGACGGTCGCCACGATCGGGGTGAGGGCGCCCCCGAGCACCCCGCCCAGGTTGTAGCCCACGGCGGCGCCCGTGCACCGCACCCTCGGCTCGTACAACTCCGGGAGATACGCGGCCAGGACCGAGAACATCGCGATGAAAGCGAGCAGCGCCACGAGGAAGCCGCAGAACATGAGGAGCGGCTCCCCGGTGCTGAGCAGCCCGATGAGCGGGAACATCCACAGCGCCGCGGCCCCGGCCCCGTACAGACAGAGCGGCCGCCGCCCGACCCGGTCGCTCAGCATCGCCGCGAACGGCGTCATCGCGCCCTTGATCGCGACGGCGGCCATGATGCTGGTGAGCATCACGGTGCGGGCCACCCCGAGCTGCTCGGTCCCGTAGGCGAGTGCCCAGGTCGAGACCGTATAGAAGATGGCGTAGCCGATGGCCATGGAGCCCGCGGTCAGCAGCACCAACCGCCAGTGGTCGCGCACCACTTCGAGCAGCGGGACGCGCGCGTGCTCCTGGACGCCGAGGAACTGCGGGGTCTCGGTGACGGAATGCCGCAGCCACAGCCCGGCGACCGCGAGCACCCCCGCCGCCCAGAACGGCACCCGCCAGCCCCACGCCGCGAACTGCGCGTCGGTCAGGCCCGCGGTCAGGGCGAGCATCACACCGTTCGCGAGCAGGAAGCCCACCGAGGGCCCGATCTGCGGAAAGCTCGCCCACAGCCCTCGCCTGCCCGCGGGCGCGTGCTCGGCGGTCAGGAGCACCGCGCCGCCCCACTCGCCGCCGAGCCCGAGCCCTTGCAGGAAGCGCAGGACCAGCAGAAGTACGGGAGCGAACAGCCCGATCGCGTCATACGTGGGCACGCAGCCGACGGCCACCGTCGCGCCGCCCGTCAGCAGCAGCGAAGCGATCAGAACCGGTCGCCGCCCGCGCCGGTCCCCGATGTGCCCGAAGAGCACGGAGCCGAGCGGCCGCGCGAGGAACCCGATCCCGAAGGTGCCGAAGGCGGCGAGCGTGCCGGCCAGCGGCGAGAAGGTCGGGAAGAACAGCGGCCCGAGCACCAGGGCGGCCGCCGTGCCGTAGATGAAGAAGTCGTAGAACTCGATGGCGGTGCCGGCGAGCGAGGCGGTGGCGAGGCGCGTCATCGAGACCGGCCGGGAACCGGCGCTCGGGGCGGGCGCGGGATGTGACGGGGGTGCGTCGTGCATGCCGCGTCAACTGCCCGCGGGCTCCGCCGGTTACGCAGCGTGGCCGGCGACCTGCTGTCCAGTGGGGCCGACGACCGCCTTGCGCGGTGTGCCCGGTGACTGCCTGCGCAGTGGGTCCGTTGACCGGCTACACAGCGTTGCCGGCCTGCCGTACGTAGCGTGGCCGACGCGCGCCCGCCTCACCCGCCGATCACGTCTGCCACTCCGGCAGCGAGCCGAGAGCGCGGTGGAGAGAGTCGGCACTCGCGCGGAACCGCCGCGCGCCCTGCGCCCGGAATTCCGCGTCGCCGCCGCGGTGCCCCAGCGCCAGCCACAAGGTGTACGCGGTGAACGCCAGCGTGGAGCGCAGCAGCCCCGCGAACGCCGTCTCGTCCGCCGCTCCCACGGGCCCGCCCGCGGCGCGGTACGCGGCAAGGGTCTGCCGTACGGCCGCCGCGTCCGTCGTACCCGGCGCGTCCAGCCCGCCCGCGCACCGCAGGGCCGTGTGCACCGCGTCCCACCAGGGGATGACCGGCCCCGCGGCGTCCCAGTCGATCAAGGTGAAGGAGCCCTGGTGCACGAGGATGTTGGCGAGCCCGGTGTCCCGGTGCCCGAGCCGGGCCGCGGGAGCGCCGGCCTCCGCCGCGCGGACCAGGCCGGTTGCCTCGGCCACGGCCGGCAGCAACTCCTGTGCGGCGTCCGCCACTTCGGACCCCCGTGCCTCGGCAGCCCAGGCGCGCCAGTCGGCCGGCGGATGCAGGGGAGCGGACTCGTCGTCCGCGAGGTCGGCGGGCAGGTCCAGGGCGGCGACGGCGGCGAGCGTCCCGCCGAGCCACTCGGCCAGACCGGGATCGCCGAGACGCGCGGTGCGGCCCGGCACGTAGGCCGAGACGCGCGCGTAGTACGGCCCCGCGTCATGCCAGAAACCGATGGCCGGATCGGGTGGGAGCAGCGGCCGGGGGAGTGGCAGAGCGGAGGCCTGGGCCGCGCTCTCCAGCTCGTACGCGCGCCGCGCCGACCTGGCCCACCAGTCGCCCGCGGGCGGCTGGACCTTGACCAGCCACGCCCCGTCCTGGGTATCGAGGCGCCACGCACCGCTCGAGCTTCCGCCGCGCAGCGCGTGCGTCCGCAGCGGTTCGCCCAGACCGAAGGCCTCCGCCACCTCCAGGAGCTCCATGACGGCCGTCTCAGACCCCTAACTTGCCTCTGACCTGCGCAAACGCTCGATTGTCAGTGGCGGGTGACACGATCGGTCGCATGGACATCTGCGAGGAGGGCCGGGCGCCCCGCCGGGCGCCGTCCTCACCAGCCGCGGCGGCGCCACTCCGGCAGCTGCGGGCGCTCGGCGCCCAGCGTCGTGTCGTCGCCATGTCCGGGATAGACCCACGTCTCGTCCGGCAGCACGTCGAAGAGCTTCGTCTCGACGTCGTGGAGGAGGCTGGCGAAGGCCTCCGGGTCCTTCCAGGTGTTGCCGACCCCGCCCGGGAAGAGGCAGTCGCCGGTGAAGACGTGCGGATGCCCGTGCGGGTCGTCGTAGACGAGCACGATCGAGCCGGGCGTGTGCCCGACCATGTGGCGCGCGGTGAGCTCGACGCGGCCGACGCGGATCGTGTCACCGTCCTCGACGCGTACGTCGGTCGGTACCGGAATGCCCTCCGCGTCGTACGCGCCCGCGTACGTGCGGGCGCCCGTCGCCTGTACGACCTCTTCCAGCGCCTGCCAGTGGTCGCCGTGCCGGTGCGTGGTGACGAGCGAGGCGATGCCGTCGCCGCCGATCAGTTTGAGGAGGGTGTCGGCCTCGTTGGCCGCGTCGATCAGGAGCTGCTCGCCGGTGGCCCGGCAGCGCAGCAGATAGGCGTTGTTGTTCATGGGGCCGACCGCGACCTTGGAGATCATCAGGTCCGCCAGTTCATGCACGTCCGCAGGCCCGCCGACTGTCACCGCTCCGCTGTACGTCATGGCCTCAGCGTACCGAGCGGGTTCCGCGGCCCCCAGGGGCCGACCGGTGCCCGCCCGGTACGCAGGGATGCGCGCGCGGGGTGCGGCCGTGCGCTACAGCGCGGGCAGGACGGGCAGCAGACCGCCGTCGCACTCGAGCTCCGCGCCCGCGCGGCGGCCGGACAGCCAGCCGAGCAGGGCGGGGGCGGGCCCGATGACGGACACCGGGTCGCCGTCCGTGCGGCCGGTGGTCCACTGACGGCCGTCGCTCGCGGTGATCGCGATACGGGGCACCGCGGCGTTGCCCGCGAAGCGCTCCGCGAGGAAGGCGATCTCGCGGTCGGTGAACTCCTCGGGCAGATCCTCGAGTTCGTAGCCGATGCCGAGGTCGACATGGTGCAGCTCCACCTCGACGAGCCGGCGGAACGGCAGACGGGCGGCCTTGTCCGTGACCCCGTTGCGCAGCTCCACGGTGCGCGACCAGTCCGCGGGCTGCGCGGCCTGGGCGGTGAAGCGGGCCGCGCTGTCGCGCACGTCGTCGAGCTGGACGTCCAGCGGGCGCGGCGCGTCCCGCTCGATGTCCGCGTCGCGCGCCTCGGCGCTCAGATACATGGGGTGCCCGGCCAGGACGTTCACCAGGGCGTCGGCATTGCGGGCGACATGCGCCAGCACATGACCACGGGTCCACCCGGGAAGCCGTGACGGTCCGGCGACGGCGGCGTTGTCCAGCTTGGCCGCCGCGGCAAGGAGCCGGTCGGTCGCTTCCCGCACCAGAAGCAGGTCGTGCTCATGATCATTCATGACCTCGACGATAGTCCCGCCACTCCTTCGGGTGAAGGTGGTGGACTGTGACCGTAAATCGAATGTGCGTGCTATAGGGTCGGCCGAGGCATCCTTGACAGTCGGGCCCTTCAGCACCGTCCGGCTGTCTCAGCAGAAGCAGTCCATTGCTGTGGCGGCCCTCGTACTCTGAGAAGCGGGGCCCTGCCCCCGCTCTCCCATCAAGAAAGGTGCGGACCGGCGTGGCCGACCGTCTCATCGTCCGTGGCGCGCGCGAGCACAACCTGAAGAACGTCTCGCTCGACCTCCCGCGTGACTCCCTCATCGTGTTCACCGGCCTGTCCGGCTCGGGCAAGTCCTCGCTCGCCTTCGACACGATCTTCGCCGAGGGGCAGCGCCGGTACGTCGAGTCGCTGTCGTCGTATGCCCGGCAGTTCCTCGGCCAGATGGACAAGCCCGACGTGGACTTCATCGAAGGCCTGTCCCCGGCGGTCTCCATCGACCAGAAGTCGACCTCGCGCAACCCGCGCTCGACGGTCGGCACCATCACCGAGGTCTACGACTACCTGCGGCTGCTCTTCGCGCGCATCGGCAAGCCGCACTGCCCCGAGTGCGGCCGGCCCATCACGCGCCAGTCGCCGCAGGCCATCGTGGACAAGGTCCTCGAGCTGCCCGAGGGCAGCCGCTTCCAGGTGCTCTCGCCGCTGGTGCGCGAGCGCAAGGGCGAGTTCGTCGACCTCTTCGCCGACCTGCAGACCAAGGGCTACAGCCGGGCGCGCGTGGACGGCGAGACCATCCAGCTCTCCGAGCCGCCCACGCTCAAGAAGCAGGAGAAGCACACCATCGAGGTGGTCGTCGACCGCCTCACCGTGAAGGACTCCGCCAAGCGCCGGCTCACCGACTCCGTCGAGACCGCGCTCGGCCTGTCCGGCGGCATGGTCGTGCTCGACTTCGTCGACCTGCCCGAGGACGACCCCGAGCGCGAGCGGATGTACTCGGAGCACCTCTACTGCCCGTACGACGACCTGTCGTTCGAGGAGCTGGAGCCGCGCTCCTTCTCGTTCAACTCGCCGTTCGGCGCCTGCCCCGACTGCACCGGCATCGGTACGCGGATGGAGGTGGACCCCGAGCTGATCGTGCCCGACGAGGACAAGTCGCTCGACGAGGGCGCCATCCACCCGTGGTCGCACGGGCACAACAAGGAGTACTTCGGCCGCCTCTACGGCGCGCTCGCCGACGCGCTGAGCTTCAGCACGGACACTCCGTTCGCGGCGCTGCCGCAGCGCGCCAAGAAGGCGATCCTGTACGGGCACAAGACGCAGATCCAGGTGCGCTACCGCAACCGCTACGGGCGCGAGCGCAGCTACACCACGCCCTTCGAGGGCGCGGTGCCCTTCGTCAAGCGCCGGCACTCCGAGGCCGAGAGCGACGCGAGCCGCGAGCGCTTCGAGGGCTACATGCGCGAGGTGCCCTGCCCCACCTGTCAGGGCACGCGCCTCAAGCCGATCGTGCTCGCGGTCACCGTGATGGAGAAGTCCATCGCCGAGGTCTCCGCGATGTCGATCGCCGACTGCGCCGAGTTCCTGAGCAAGCTGAAGCTCAATGCGCGGGACAAGAAGATCGCCGAGCGGGTGCTCAAGGAGGTCAACGAGCGGCTGCGCTTCCTCGTCGACGTCGGCCTCGACTACCTCTCGCTCAACCGTGCCGCCGGCACCCTCTCCGGCGGTGAGGCCCAGCGCATCCGCCTGGCCACGCAGATCGGTTCGGGTCTGGTCGGTGTGCTCTACGTGCTCGACGAGCCGTCCATCGGCCTGCACCAGCGGGACAACCACCGGCTCATCGAGACGCTGGTCCGCCTGCGCGACATGGGCAACACGCTGATCGTCGTCGAGCACGACGAGGACACCATCAAGGTGGCCGACTGGGTGGTGGACATCGGCCCCGGCGCCGGTGAGCACGGCGGCAAGGTCGTGCACAGCGGCCCGCTGGCCGAGCTGCTCTCCAACGCCGAGTCGATGACCGGCAAGTACCTCTCGGGCAAGAAGTCCATCCCGGTGCCGGACATTCGCCGTCCCGTGGACCCCGGGCGGCAGCTGGTGGTGCACGGCGCGCGTGAGAACAACCTCCAGGACATCGACGTGGCGTTCCCGCTCGGGGTGCTCACGGCGGTCACCGGAGTCTCCGGCTCCGGCAAGTCCACGCTGGTCAACGACATCCTGTACACGCACCTGGCGCGCGAGCTGAACGGTGCGCGTTCGGTGCCCGGCCGGCACACCCGCGTCGAGGGCGACGACCTCGTCGACAAGGTCGTGCACGTGGACCAGTCGCCGATCGGCCGTACCCCGCGGTCCAACCCGGCCACGTACACCGGTGTCTTCGACAACATCCGCAAGCTGTTCGCGGAGACCACCGAGGCGAAGGTGCGCGGCTATCTGCCCGGGCGCTTCTCGTTCAACGTCAAGGGTGGCCGCTGCGAGAACTGCTCGGGTGACGGCACCATCAAGATCGAGATGAACTTCCTGCCGGACGTGTACGTCCCGTGCGAGGTCTGCCACGGAGCGCGGTACAACCGCGAGACGCTGGAGGTCCACTACAAGGGCAAGTCCATCGCCGAGGTCCTCGACATGCCGATCGAAGAGGCCCTGGACTTCTTCGAGGCCGTCCCGACGATCGCCCGTCACCTCAAGACGCTCAACGAAGTCGGCCTCGGATACGTCCGGTTGGGGCAGTCGGCGCCCACGCTCTCCGGTGGTGAGGCACAGCGCGTGAAGCTCGCCTCCGAGCTGCAGAAGCGCTCCACCGGCCGGACGGTGTACGTGCTCGACGAGCCGACCACCGGTCTGCACTTCGAGGACATCAGCAAGTTGATCAAGGTGCTCTCGGGCCTGGTCGACAAGGGCAACACGGTCATCGTCATCGAGCACAACCTCGACGTCATCAAGACCGCCGACTGGCTGGTCGACATGGGTCCCGAGGGCGGCTCCGGCGGTGGTCTGGTGATCGCCGAGGGCACGCCGGAGCAGGTGGCCGGCGTCCCGGCCAGCCACACCGGCAAGTTCCTGCGGGACATCCTCGAAGCCGAGCGGATCAGCGACGCCGGGGTGCCGGGGGCGCGTAAGCCCGCACGCAAGACGGCGGCGAAGAAGACGGTCGCGGCGGCCAAGGCGCCGGCGAAGAAGGCCGTGTCCGCCAAGGCGGGTTCGGCCGCGACCGGGAAGGCGTCCGCGAAGAAGGCCGCGCCCGCCAAGAAGGCGACGCGGACCCGCAAGAGCTGAGCCCGCGGAGGTGGTGGGGCGGGGGACCGCCCCACCACCTACAGTTGCCCCATGCATCTCACGGGGCAAAAGGTGAAAAATCTGGGCAAGCGGGTTCTCGCGCAGCCCTACTGGGAGCGGCCCTCGGAGAGCTATCTCGTCCGGCGCTGGCCCGACCTCTTCGCCACCTGCGTCGCCACCGTCTTCTTCTGGCTGTCGCTCACCCCGTCCCTCGTGCCCCGGCCCTGGTTCCTCCAGGGCGTCATCGGAGGGATCACCGCCGCCATCGGCTATGCGGTGGGAAGCGTGCTCAGCTCCTTGTTCCGCTGGCTCGTCAAGTGGCGGCCCAGTGAGCGGGCCCGCGCACGCTGCTGGCTCGCGTACTGGATCCTCAGCCCGATCCTGGCCGGCTGGCTGATCTCCGAAAGCGCCCACATGCAGCGGCAGTTGCGGCAACTCCAGGGGCTGCCGCCGTCGCTCACCTGGCACACGCCGATGATCGGCCTGATCGCCGTCGCCCTCTGGCTGCTCCTGCTCATGGCGGCCCGGGCCGTCCGGCTCGGCTCCAGCACGTTCATCCAGTGGCTCGGCCGTGCGCTGCCCCGACCCGTCGCCGTCGGCATCGGTCTCCTGGTCAGCGGGATCGTGGTGTCCACGGCCCTCCAGGACGTCGTCTTCGAACGAGGCGTCATCGACGTCGCCGACCGCATCGCCAAGGCCACCAACGGCGGCACCAAGGACGGCATCCACCAACCGACGTCACGGCTGGTCTCCGGCGGCCCCGGCTCCGAGATGGAGTGGGACGAACTCGGCTTCCAGGGGCGGAACTTCACCGGCTCGGTCCTGAGCAAGGACCAGATCACGGAGTTCACGGGCAAGCCCGCCAAGGACCCCGTGCGCGTCTACATCAGCTCCACCGCACCCGAGGCCTTCCAGGAGGACGAACCCTTCGCGGCCCAGGCCCGGCTGGCGGTCCGTGAGCTCAAGCGGACGGGGGCGTTCGACCGCAAGGTCCTGACGGTCGCCGGCACCACCGGCTCCGGCTGGATCGACGCCAACGTCGTGCAGAGCCTGGAGTACATGTACGGCGGGGACACGGCCACCGTGGCGGTGCAGTACTCGTACCTGCCCAGCTGGGTGTCCTTCCTCGTCGACAAGGAGAAGGCCGGCAAGTCCACCCGCGCCCTGGTCGACGCCGTGCGCACCGAGCTCGACAAGCTGCCCGCCGACCGGCGCCCCAAGCTGGCCGTCACGGGCGAGAGCCTGGGTGGATACGCCATCGAGGACTCGTACGGAACGGTCGACAAGCTGCTCGCCGGTACCGACGCCGCCCTGCTCCTCGGCGTCCCCAACTTCTCGCCCATCGCCGGTGAGCTGCGCGACCGCAGGGACGAGGGGAGTCCCGTCTGGCGGCCCGAGTTCGAGGGCGGACGCAATGTGCGCTTCGCCCAGTTCCCCGTGGAGGACCTCGCGCGGCCGGCATCCGAGTGGGGCAGGCCGCGTGCCGTCGTCCTGCAGAACGCGTCCGACGCGATCGTCTGGTGGACCCCTGACCTGCTGTTCGAGCGGCCGGAGTGGCTGAAGGAGCCCCTCGGCCCCGACATCACGCCGGAGATCAACTGGTTCCCGTTCGTGACCTTCTGGCAGACCACGGTCGACATGGCGGTCTCGTACGGAGTGGAGGCCCCGCACGGCCACCGCTACGGCACCGGATCCGTGGACGGATGGGCGGCCGTGCTGCCGCCCGAGGGGTGGACCGCGCAGGACACCGACCGGCTGCGCGCCTATCTCGACGCGCGCCCGACGCCTTACTGACCGTCAAGCCGCCTGTCAGGTGGGCTGGCTCAGGCCTCCACGTCAGGCCTCCGGGCCCACGTCAGGCCGCCCGGCCCGAGTCAGGCCTCCGGGCCCAAGTCAGGCTCCGGGGCGCCCAAGTCAGGCCTTCGGCCCGGCGATCAGCTTGCCGTTCTCGACGCGGACCGGGACCTTCGGCAGCGGCACGGAGGCGGGGCCCTTGACGGCGGCACCGTTGGTGACGCTGAAGCGGCTGCCGTGGCACGGGCAGTTGGCCTCGTCGCCCTCGATCTTGTCGAGCACACAGCCGGCGTGGGTGCACTGCGCGCTGAGTGCGGTGTACGTGCCGTCCTCGGCGCAGGTCACCAGGAGCCGTTGTTCGCGGAAGAGCTTGGAGCTGCCCGCCGGGACGGCCGAGGCGGCACCGAGGTCGACCGGGGCGGTCGGGGTGGGGTTCTCCGCGTGGCCGAGGTCGGACTCCGTGGAGCAGGCCGCGGCACCGAGCCCGGCCGTTCCCGCGAGGGCGGCGCCCTTGAGGACGGTGCGACGGGCGGGGGCCTTGCCGGGCATGGAGTCTCCACAGCTCAGGAGGGACGACTGACCCGGTCGACGATACCGGCACAGATCGCCCGCCTCGCGGCCGCCCACCCCGTCAGTCCCGCGCCCCCACCATCTCGCCCACCGCCTCCGCCGACAGGCGTGACTTCGGCAGCAGCCCGAGGACCGGGCTCTCCGCGATGAGCTCCTCGAAGTCCTCCTGGGCGTGCGTCGAGATCATGATCAGGTGGGGCACGATGCCGGCCAGGAGCTCGGCGACGTCGAAACCGCTCTCCCCGTCGAGGTCGATGTCGAGCAGCGCGACATCAGGTCGCAGCTCCCTGGCGTGTGCGAGCGCCTCGGTGCTCGAACCGGCGAGAGCGACCACGCTCGCACCGCCCCGCTCGAGCAGCGCCTTCGCGACCTCGAGGAAGCGGGCGTTGTCGTCCACGAGGAGACAGCGCATCGCCATGTGCCCAGCGTGCCAATGGCATGGGCCCGGCCGCCTTCCTGCTAGCGGGAAACCTTGCCGCCGGCGCGCCAACCGCCTTGACCGCGCGCCGCGTTGCTGCTTCCCCTCGGCCCTCCGCTTCCCGGCACCACTGCGTGCATGCGCCGCTACCATGAGCCCTGCCCGAAACGGCGCCATCCGTCGGCGGCGCGCGGAGGGCCGAGTGGCCGGGGGTGCGCAATGGGACTGCGCAAGTGGTGGGTGAGGTCGAGCGGAGACCGTACGGCCCCCGTCCGCCGTACGACCCGGGCTCCCCGCAAGCCCTCCACTCCCGTCTTCGCCCGCCTCCACGTCGGCACGAAACTGCTGCTCCTCGCCCTGCTGCCCGTGGGGGTCCTGCTCACCCTCACCGTCGTCTCCGTCGCGGGGCAGTGGCGCGAGGCGGACCGGCTGCGTGCCTTCGACCGGTCGACGCGGGTCTCCTTCGCCGCCGGAGCCCTCGCGGACGCCCTCGCCCAGGAGCGCCTCGCCAGCATGTTCGACACGCTGCGGCCCAGTGCCGAAGCCGGACAGCGGCTCGCCGAAGCCCGTCGTACGACCACGGCCGCACTCGCCGAAGCCGACCGCAGGGCAGCCGAGGAGGGACGTTTCACCACCCGGCTCGACACCATCGAGCGGGACCTCGGCGACCTGCGCAAGGCCCACGACACGGGGGCGATCACGGTCGACCATGTCGCCGCCCGCTTCGGCGCCGTGGTCCTCGACGTCGTGGACCTGGTGGCCGTCGTCGAGTCACGTGAGCCCGGTGAGTCCTCCCGCGGCGTGGCCGACGCCCACCTCTCGATGATCCAGGCCACCGAGGCCGCCGGCGCCGAGCGCTCGGAGCTGGTCATCCTGTTCGCCGCGACGCCGGGCCGCGGCTCCACGACGGCGAGCCGCTGGCCCGCCCTGGAGGGGGCCCGCCTGGACACCTTCCGGCGCACCGCGTCCGCCCCCCTCAAGTCCCGGCTCTCCGACGTCCTTTCACGCCCCGAGTCCGCCTTCGTCGTGGAGGTGCGCGAGCAGCTCGCGCAGGCGGGCCCGGGCCCGTATCCCACCCCGGAGCGCTGGGCCGAGGCGGCCTCGACCCGTATGGACGGCCTGCGCACGGTGACCCGCGCCGCCGAGGACGAGCTGCGCGCCTCCGCCGCCGAGGGCGTGCGCACCGCCGAGGCCCGTGCCTGGCGCGACCTGGTGCTCT
Source organism: Streptomyces indicus (assembly GCF_900100315.1). Classification (GTDB taxonomy): domain Bacteria; phylum Actinomycetota; class Actinomycetes; order Streptomycetales; family Streptomycetaceae; genus Streptomyces; species Streptomyces indicus. The sequence continues at coordinate 176,857 of NZ_FNFF01000013.1, read as the reverse complement.
TCCTCGTCCTGGTCGCCGTCGTCACCGCGTTCGCCCTCGCGCTGCGCCGCTCCATCAGCCGGCCGCTGGCCGAAGTCGCCCACGGCGCAAAGGCGTTGGCGGCCGGCGACCTCTCGTACGACATACGCCACCACGGCCGCGACGAGATCGGCAGTGTGGCGGAGGTCTTCCGGCAGCTGCGGGGCACCGTCGAGCGGCTGACCGCGCAGGTGCGTGAGATGACGGACGCCATCGACGCGGATCGGCTCGACCACCGTGCGGACCCGGCCGAGTTCCAGGGCGAGTGGGCGCGGCTGCTCGACGGCCTGAACGGCACCATGGCCTCCTTCGCCAACCTGCACGGGCGCCGCAAGGAGGCCGAGCACGAGGTCGACAACCTGTTCACGCTCTCCGCTGACCTGATGTGTATCGCCGACCTGGAGGGGTACTTCCGGCGGGTCAACCCCGCCTTCGAGGAGGTCATCGGCCGCTCCTCCGAAGAGCTGCTCGGCCGGCCGTTCATGGACTTCGTCCACGTGGAGGACCGCGACAGCACGCGCGCGGTGCTGACCCGGCTCACGGAGGGCTATGAGGTCCTGCGCTTCGAGAACCGCTATCTGCGCGCCGACGGCACCTCCTGCTGGCTGCAGTGGAACGCACGTCCCGTGCCCGGCAAGGGACTCATCCACGCGGCCGCCCGCGACGTCACCGAGCGGCGCAGGGTGCAGGCCGAGCAGAGCGCACTGCGCCGCGTGGCCACCCTCGTCGCCCAAGGCGTGCCCCCGCAGCGGCTGTTCGGCGAGGTGGCCTGCGAGGTCGGGCTGCTGCTCGAGACGCCGTCGGCGGCGGTCGTACGGTACGAGGCCGACGGCGGCGTCACGGTGCTCGGCGACGCGGGCGCCGGATCGCGCACCCTGGCCGGCGAACCCGCCGTGGCCGAGGTGGCGCGCTCGGGCGAACCGGTCAGCAGGGCCGGCGCGGCGGGCACCCCCATCGTGGTGGAGGGCCGGCTGTGGGGAGCCGTCGTCGCGGCCGCTCCCGAAGGGCATGAGCTGCCGCCCGGCACCGAGAAGCGGCTCGCCGCGTTCACCGAACTGATCGTGAGCGCCATCGCCAACGCCGACAGCCGCGCCCAGCTCGCCGCCTCACGCGCCCGTGTCGTGGCCGCGTCGGACGCCTCGCGCCGCCGCATCGAACGCGATCTGCACGACGGGGTGCAGCAGCGCCTCGTCTCGCTGCAGCTGGAACTGCGCAACGCCGAGGCGCTGGCCCCCGAGGGCTCTGGCGAGCTGCTGGGCCTCCTGGTCCACATCGGGCACGGGCTGCAGGACGCCTTCGACGAGTTGCAGCGGCTCTCGCGCGGCATCCACCCGGCGATCCTGTCCAAGGGCGGGCTCGGCCCGGCCCTGCGCGCCCTGGCCCGCCGCTCGTCCGTGCCCGTGGAGCTCGATCTGCGCATCCCGCGCGCCAGGCTGCCCGAACCCGTCGAGGTCGCCGCGTACTACGTCGTCTCCGAGGCCCTCGCCAACACCGCGAAGCACGCCCGCGCCACTCATGTGTCGGTGCAGGTCGTGCGGGCCGAGGAGGCCGTGGAACTGGCCATCTCCGACGACGGGGTGGGCGGCGCGGAACCGGCCCGCGGCTCGGGCCTCGTGGGCCTGGCCGACCGCGTCGAGGCGATCGGCGGCACACTGCACGTCAACAGCCAACTGGGAAACGGCACTTCGCTGTGTGTACGGCTGCCGGCGCCGCGCATGGAGAAACCGGACGCGGACGCCGGGCCTCCGGTCTCGAGCTCCGATCCCCGTACCAACGCGTAGGCGCCGCAGGTGCATCGACCGGCTGAGCCCGCTCAGCACAGCGATGCCGACCGCCCGGCGAACGCGAGGGGGCCAAGTGGGGGGCCTTGGACTCGGAAAGATGCGTTCGCCGGGGGCGGTCAGCCGGACGGACCGGGGCGCCGTCCGGTCGAGGTGCGCGCCCGTGCGGCGCGCTGGATCCGCTTCGCGCGGACGATGTCGGGGTCCCGCGGGTCGATGCGCGGCTGCGGCCCATCGTCGGGCTGGTCTCCGCCTCGCGCGGCGGAGCAGTCACGGGTCGACCACCGCCGACTGCGCTCGATCCGTGACTGCCGCATTGGTACCGCCTCATCGACCCGTACGTTCCGGGTTTCTCCCGAGGGCTTCAGCATCGCCGCGGCGGCCCGCCGTGTCCTCACCGCCACCCCCCAACTCCCTTTCAGGGACGCCCCCATGGTCCGTTACCGCCAGCACCTCCTGGTTCTTCCGGCTAGCAGGAAGAGCCCCTGGTCGGGCAGGCTGTCCCCGGGCGGTCCGGTGCACACAGCCGACGGAGGGGACCGCCCGACGGAGGGACTGGCCATGGGAACGGCACCGCACGCACCGAGGGGGCGGATCGTCCTCGCCGACGACGACGTCCTGCTCCGCGAGGGCCTCGCGAGCCTGTGCGAACGGGTGGGATACGCGGTCGTGGGCCAGGCCGGCGACGGCGAGGCGCTGCTCGCCCTCGTGGACGAGCACCGGCCCGAGCTCGCGGTGGTCGACATCAGGATGCCGCCCGAGCACTCGACGGAGGGCCTCAGAGCCGCCTCGGTGATCCGCGAGAAGTTCCCGCTCACCGGCATCCTCGTGCTCTCCGCGTACGTGGAGGTCGAGGACGCCCTCGCGCTGCTCGCCGGCGGACAGCGCATCGGCTATCTCCTCAAGAGCCGGATCACGGACGTGGACGAGTTCCTGGAGACCCTCGACCGGATCTCCAAGGGAGGCTCGGTCGTCGACCCCTCCCTGGTGCAGGAGCTGGTCGCCGCCCAGCGCCGCGACGATCCGCTGGCGCTCCTGAGCAGCCGCGAACGCGAGGTGCTCGAGCTGATGGCCGAGGGGCGGTCCAACGCCGGTATCGGGCGGCGCCTTTGGGTCACGGAGGGCACGGTCGAGAAGCACGTCCGCTCGATCATGAGCAAGCTCCGCCTCCCCGAGGCCACGGACGACCACCGCAGGGTCCTCGCGGTCCTCACGTTCCTGGAATCCCGCTAGCCCCGGCCGGCCGCCGGACCCGCCGCCGGACCACCTGTGGCCAGGCACGGTCCATGGCCGCGATCACGGCCCGGGCTGTCGGTGGCCGCCAGTAGGGTGGATCCCATGGCCGACCCCTCCAGCTACCGCCCCAAGCCGGGACAGATCCCCGACTCGCCGGGGGTCTACAAGTTCCGCGACGAGCACCGCCGGGTGATCTACGTCGGCAAGGCGAAGTCGCTGCGCCAGCGCCTCGCCAACTACTTCCAGCCCCTCGTGAGCCTGCACCCGCGGACGGCCTCGATGGTGACCACCGCCGCCTCCGTCGAGTGGACCGTCGTGGCCACCGAGGTCGAGGCGCTCCAGCTGGAGTACAGCTGGATCAAGGAGTTCGACCCGCGGTTCAACGTCAAGTACCGCGACGACAAGAGCTACCCGTATCTCGCGGTCACGCTCGACGAGGAGTTCCCGCGGGTCCAGGTCATGCGCGGCGCCAAGAAGAAGGGCGTGCGCTACTTCGGCCCGTACGCGCACGCCTGGGCCATCCGCGAGACGGTCGACCTGATGCTGCGGGTCTTCCCCGTCCGCACCTGCTCGGCGGGGGTCTTCAAGAATGCGGCCCGCACCGGCCGCCCCTGCCTCCTCGGCTACATCGGCAAGTGCTCGGCCCCCTGCGTCGGCCGCGTCGACGCCGAGGACCATCGCGAACTGGCCGAGGACTTCTGCGACTTCATGGCCGGCCGCACGGGCGCGTACATCCGCCGCCTGGAGAAGGACATGCAGCAGGCGGCCGAGGAGATGGAGTACGAGCGGGCGGCGCGCCTGCGCGACGACATCGAGGCCCTGCGCCGCGCGATGGAGAAGAGCGCGGTCGTCCTCGCCGACGCCACCGACGCCGACCTCATCGCCCTGGCCGAGGACGAGCTGGAAGCCGCCGTGCAGATCTTCCACGTACGCGGCGGACGCGTGCGCGGCCAGCGCGGCTGGGTCACCGACAAGGTGGAGGCCGTCACCAGCGCGGACCTCGTCGAGCACGCGCTCCAGCAGCTGTACGGCGAGGAGAGCGGCGACGCCGTGCCGAAGGAGGTGCTGGTCCCGGCCCTGCCCGAGGACACGGCGGCCGTGACGGCCTGGCTGACCGGGAAGCGCGGGGCCAATGTCTCGCTGCGCATCCCGCAGCGCGGCGACAAGCGCGCCCTCATGGAGACCGTGCAGCGCAATGCCCAGCAGTCCCTCGTCCTGCACAAGACCAAGCGCGCCTCCGATCTGACCACCCGCTCCCGGGCGCTTGAGGAGATCGCCGCCGCCCTCGACCTCGACAGCGCCCCGCTCCGTATCGAGTGCTTCGACATCTCCCATCTGCAGGGCGAGGACGTCGTGGCCTCGATGGTGGTCTTCGAGGACGGGCTCGCGCGCAAGAGCGAGTACCGGCGCTTCCAGATCAAGGGCTTCGAGGGCCAGGACGACGTCCGCTCGATGCACGAGGTGATCACCCGCCGCTTCAAGCGCTACCTCGCCGAGAAGGAGCGCACGGGGGAGTGGGCGCCCGACGAGAGCGGCGCCGCCCCCGCGGAGCTCACCGAGGAGGACGGCCGCCCCAAGAAGTTCGCGTACCCGCCGCAGCTCGTCGTGGTCGACGGCGGACAGCCGCAGGTCGCCGCCGCCAAGCGGGCCATGGACGAGCTGGGCATCGACGATGTCGCCGTCTGCGGCCTGGCCAAGCGCCTGGAGGAGGTCTGGCTGCCGGACGAGGACGACCCGGTGGTCCTCCCGCGCTCCAGCGAAGGGCTCTATCTTCTCCAGCGGGTACGGGACGAGGCGCACCGTTTCGCGATCCGGTACCAGCGCAGCAAGCGCAACAAGAAGATCCGCTCCAGCCCGCTCGACGCCGTGCCGGGCCTGGGTGAGACGCGTAAGCAGGCGCTCATCAAGCACTTCGGTTCGGTGAAGCGGCTGCGGTCCGCCACAATTGACCAGATCTGTGAAGTTCCCGGCATAGGCCGCAAGACCGCCGAGACCATCGTGGCGGCCTTCGCCCAGGCGGAGCCCGCCGCGCCCGCGGTGAACACCGCGACCGGAGAGATCATGGAATGAGACGGCGCACCACGGGCCGGAAAAACGACCGACGGGGGCAGGACAGATGACCGAGCACGACGATGGAGCACAGGTGAGTACGGGCAACACGGGCACCACGATCGAAGCCGGAGAGGCAGCCGAGGCGGCCATCCCCGAGCTGGTGATCATCTCGGGCATGTCGGGCGCGGGCCGCTCCACCGCGGCCAAGTGTCTGGAGGACCTCGGCTGGTTCGTGGTCGACAACCTGCCGCCCGCCCTGATCCCCACCATGGTGGAGCTCGGCGCCCGCTCGCAGGGCAATGTCGCGCGGATCGCCGTCGTCGTCGACGTGCGCGGCCGGCGCTTCTTCGACAACCTCCGCCAGTCCCTCGCGGACCTGGAGGCGAAGCAGGTCACGCGCCGCATCGTCTTCCTTGAGTCCTCCGACGAGGCCCTGGTGCGCCGCTTCGAGTCCGTGCGCCGCCCGCACCCGCTCCAGGGCGACGGCCGGATCGTGGACGGCATCGCCGCCGAGCGCGAGCTGCTGCGCGAGCTGCGCGGCGACGCGGACCTGGTGATCGACACCTCCAGCCTCAATGTGCACGAGCTGCGCGCCAAGATGGACGCCCAGTTCGCCGGCGACGACGAGCCGGAGCTGCGCGCCACCGTCATGTCCTTCGGCTACAAGTACGGCCTGCCCGTCGACGCCGACCTGGTCGTGGACTGCCGCTTCCTGCCCAACCCGCACTGGGTCCCGGAGCTGCGCCCCTTCACCGGCCTCAACGAGGAGGTGTCGGGCTATGTGTTCAACCAGCCCGGCGCCAAGGAGTTCCTCGACCGCTACGCCGAGCTGCTCCAGCTGATCGCGGCGGGCTACCGCCGCGAGGGCAAGCGCTACGTGACCATCGCGGTCGGCTGCACCGGCGGCAAGCACCGCTCCGTCGCGATGTCCGAGAAGCTGGCCGCGCGCCTGGCGGCCGAGGGTGTGGAGACCGTCGTCGTCCACCGGGACATGGGGCGAGAGTGAGGCCGACTCCCCGCCTGGGGCGTCTGAACCGGCTGAGCCGCAAGCGGGGCGCCCAGCCCAAGGTCGTGGCGCTCGGCGGCGGCATGGGCCTGTCCGCCTCGCTGGCCGCCCTGCGCCGGATCACCGGTGACCTCACCGCCGTGGTCACCGTCGCCGACGACGGCGGCTCCAGCGGCCGGCTGCGCGACGAGCTCGGCGTGCTGCCCCCCGGCGATCTGCGCAAGGCGCTCGCGGCCCTGTGCGGCGACGACGACTGGGGCCAGACCTGGTCCCGTGTCATCCAGCACCGCTTCCAGTCCCAGGGCGAGCTGCACGACCACGCCGTGGGCAACCTGCTGATCGTCGCCCTGTGGGAACAGCTGGGCGACCACGTCCAGGCCCTCGACCTGGTCGGCAAGCTGCTCGGCGCCCACGGCCGCGTCCTGCCGATGTCCGCCGTGCCCCTGGAGCTCCAGGCCCTGGTGAAGGGCCACGAGGTCGAACGTCCGGACGATGTCGATCTCGTACGGGGACAGGCCACGGTCGCGCTGACGCCGGGCGAGGTGCAGTCCGTGCACCTGGTCCCGCACGACCCGCCGGCCGTCCCCGAGGCGGTCGCCGCGGTGCTCGACGCGGACTGGGTGGTGCTCGGACCGGGCTCCTGGTTCTCCTCCGTGATCCCGCATCTCCTCGTACCCGACCTGCTCGACGCACTCGTCGAGACCAAGGCCCGGCGTGTCCTCTCGCTGAACCTCGCGCCGCAACCCGGTGAAACCGAAGGCTTCTCCCCGCAGCGTCATTTGGAGGTTTTGGCCCGACACGCCCCTAAACTCGCCCTGGACGTGGTGCTGGCCGACCAGGCCGCCGTGCCCGACCCGGAGTCTCTCAACGACGCTGCCAAGCGTCTGGGTGCCGAGGTCGAGCTGGCGCCGGTCGCGTCGCCCGACAGCTCCGCCAAGCACGATCCGGTGCTGTTGGCCGCCGCGTACGACCGTATTTTTCGGATGCATGGAAGGATCGGCCCATGGCGATGACGGCAGCGGTGAAGGACGAAATCTCCCGGCTTCCCGTCACCCGGACCTGCTGCAGGAAGGCAGAGGTCTCGGCGATTCTTCGGTTCGCCGGCGGGCTGCACCTGGTGAGCGGCCGCATTGTGATCGAGGCGGAGCTGGACACGGCGATGGCCGCGCGCCGGCTCAAGAAGGACATCCTGGAGATCTTCGGGCACAGCTCGGAGCTGATGGTGATGGCCGCGGGCGGTCTGCGCCGCGGTTCGCGTTATGTCGTACGGGTCGTCGCGGGCGGCGACCAGCTGGCGCGCCAGACCGGCCTGGTCGACGGCCGCGGCCGGCCCATCCGCGGCCTGCCGCCGCAGGTGGTCTCGGGCGCGACCTGTGACGCCGAGGCCGCGTGGCGCGGGGCGTTCCTCGCGCACGGCTCGCTCACCGAGCCGGGCCGCTCCTCGTCCCTCGAGGTGACCTGCCCCGGCCCGGAGGCGGCCCTCGCCCTCGTCGGCGCGGCCCGTCGCCTCTCGATCGCGGCGAAGGCCCGCGAGGTGCGCGGCGTGGACCGCGTGGTCGTCCGTGACGGTGACGCGATCGGCGCGCTGTTGACGCGCCTGGGTGCGCACGAGTCGGTGCTGGCCTGGGAGGAGCGGCGGATGCGCCGCGAGGTCCGCGCCACCGCCAACCGCCTCGCCAACTTCGACGACGCCAACCTGCGCCGCTCGGCCCGTGCCGCGGTCGCGGCCGGTGCGCGCGTGCAGCGGGCCCTGGAGATCCTCCAGGACGAGGTGCCCGAGCACCTCGCCGCGGCCGGCCGGCTGCGCATGGAGCACAAGCAGGCCTCCCTGGAGGAGCTGGGCGCGCTCGCCGACCCGCCGCTGACGAAGGACGCGGTCGCGGGCCGCATCCGCCGCCTGCTCGCGATGGCCGACAAGCGGGCCCAGGACCTGGGCATCCCGGGCACGGAGTCCAACCTCACCGAGGAGATGGCGGACAACCTGGCGGGCTGAGGTCCCGTAGGACACACGCAGGGCACAGGGGTGCGAGGGCCGAGTCCCTCGCACCCCTCCTTCGTACCGCCGTATTGACATGATCATGGAGTGTCATGAGCCTGGCATCCGCGCACAAATGTGCCGGACAACCGCAAGGGGGGCTCATGAGACGAAGAGCGAACGCGGTGCTCACCGCCGCCGCACTCCTGGCGGGCGGATTACTCGCCGCGCCACTGGCCCAGGCCAAGGGGCCCGCGGCCGACGACCCCGCCGCAGCGGACGCCGTGAAGGTGTTCCGCGCCGAAGTCACCAAGGAGCAGGTGCCGCTCCTTCTCCAGGCCGGTCAGGACGGGCACGAACTGGCCGAGCAGGCGCCGCAGAAGGGCACCGCGAGCGTCGAGCTCTATCTGACCGACCAGCAGGCCGGGCAGCTCCGCGAGCAGGGCATCGAGATGAAGGAGCACAAGGTCTCGGCCCAGGCCCTGAAGAAGCTCGAGGCCGCGGGGGACGGGGTGTTCCGCCCGTACAGCGGCAAGGGCGGGCTCAAGGAGGAGATCGTCAAGACCGGTCAGGCGCACGACAGCCTGACGAAGGTCGTCTCGATCGGGAAGAGCGTCAAGGGCCAGGACATCCTCGCGATCAAGATCAGCAAGGGTGCCGACAAGGTCCGCGACGGCGCCAAGCCCTCCACGCTCTACCTGTCCAACCAGCACGCGCGCGAGTGGATCACCCCCGAGATGACCCGCCGCCTCATGCACCACTATCTCGACAACTACGGCAAGGACCCGAGGATCACCAAGATCGTCGACAACACCGAGCTGTGGTTCGTCCTCTCCGCCAACCCGGACGGCTACGACTACACGCACGCCGCCGACGGCGACCGGCAGTGGCGCAAGAACATGCGGGACAACGACAAGGACGGCAAGCACACCGCCGCCGACGGCGTCGACCTCAACCGCAACTTCGCCTACAAGTGGGGCTACGACAACGAGGGTTCGTCCCCCGACGTCTCCAGCGAGACCTACCGCGGCTCCGGTCCCAACTCGGAGCCCGAGACGGTCGCCATCGACCGCTTCCAGAAGCGGATCGGCTTCACGTACGGCATCAACTACCACTCCGCCGCCGAGCTGATCCTCTACGGAGTCGGCTGGCAGGTCGCCACGCCGACCCCGGACGACGTGCTCTACAAGGCACTTGCCGGTACGCCGGAGAACCCCGCGGTGCCCGGCTACCGCCCGCAGCTCTCCTCCGAGCTGTACACCACCAACGGCGAGGCCGACGGCCACGCAGGCAACGTCAACGGCATCGCGATGTTCACGCCGGAGATGTCCACCTGCCAGACCATCTCCGAGCTGGACCCGAACGACCCCTGGAACTCCGAGGACTGCGAGTCGGTCTTCACCTTCCCGGACGACGAGAAGCTGATCCAGGACGAGTTCGCCAAGAACATCCCGTTCGCGCTCGCCGTGGCCGAGACCGCGATGCACCCCGACCAGCCCTCCTCGCCGGTGGGCATCGAGGCGCCGGACTTCACGGTCGACCCGTTCGCCACCTCGTACGCACGCGGCGAGGACCAGGAAGTCCGTGTCACCGTCCGCAAGTCGGTGCGCGACAAGGAGCTCAACTACCGCGTCAACGGCGGCCGTACGCACGATGAGGACCTGGAGTCCTGGCGCGGCGGCGAACGCTTCGGCGGCGAGGACAACCACTACTTCGACGAGTACCGCGCCGAGATCGAGGACGCGGAACCGGGCGACAAGGTCGAGGTCTGGTACACGGGACGGACGAAGAAGGGCCAGCGCGTCTCCAGCGAGCACTTCACGTACACCGTGGCCGAGCGGCCCCGTGCCTCCACGCTCGTCCTCGCCGAGGAAGGCGCCGCGCAGAAGCACGCGCAGAAGTACGTGGACGCGCTCAAGGCCAACGGCCGCAGCGCCGTCGTCTGGGACGTGGCCACGCAGGGCGCCCCGCACCCGCTGGCCGTCCTCGCGCACTTCGGCACGGTCGTGCACTACACCGGCGACCCGGCGCCCGGCGGTCCCACCACCCTCGCCCTCCGCTCGTACCTGAACGAGGGCGGCAAGGTGATCGTCGCCGGTGAGCGCGCGGGCGGGAACGTCCGGATCGGACGCGCGAACTCCAACGACTTCGGGCAGTACTACCTCGGGGCGTACGAGCGTCTGGCGGCGCCCGGGGCCACCACCTTCGACGGCGACGGCGCCCTCGCCGGCGTCGACACCCCGATCGCCGGGGCCGAAGGCAACCCGCTCGACAGCGCCGGCCGCTACACCGTCACCTCGGACACGCTGCCGGCGGACGAGTTCCCGCTGTTCAAGAGCGCGCAGGCCGGTGCGTATCCCGGCGTGGCCAACCCGTACGCGCCGTACGAGGGCTCCGGCATGGCCTCCTCGGTGCACGCGGACCGCGACTGGCAGCGGCTCACCCGGACCATCGACCTGACCGGGGTCACCGCGGCCCAGGTGCCCGAGCTGCGGTTCGTCATGAACTGGAACGTCGAGCCCGGCTACGACCACGTCCTGCTGGAAGCCCGTACGGCCGGCGGCAGCGACTGGACCACGCTGGCCGACAAGAACGGGAACACCTCGCAGACCGTGCCCGAGGAGTGCGGGGCCGGGTTCTTCCTCAAGGAGCACCCGTTCCTGGCGAGCTATCTGACCCGCAGCGGCACCACCTGCACCGCCGGCGGCACGAGCGGGGCGTGGCACAGCTTCACGGGCGCCTCCGACGGCTGGAAGCCGGTGGCCTTCGACCTCGCGGCGTACGCGGGCAAGAAGCTCGAGGTGTCGATCAGCAATGTCACCGACCCCTCGTTCGGACTGCGCGGCGCCTTTGTGGACAACGCCCAGGTGGTGGTCGGCGGCAATGTCACCGAGACTGAGGGCTTCGAGTCCTCCCTCGGTGTATGGGCCGTGTCAGCGCCACCGGCCGGAAGTCCCAACATCACGGGCGATTGGTCCAGGACCGGCGAGCTCTACAAGCCCTACGCGGCGGTCACCACGCGTGACAGCGTGCTCGTGGGCTTCGGTCTGGAGCACGTCCCAGGCCAGGCGGTACGCAACGCGCTCATGGGCAAGGCCCTTGCCGCACTGAGGCGTTGACAGTTTGTTGAAAATCTTGGGCCCGGTCACGGACAGTGGCCGGGCCCAAGGTCCCTGCGGCTCTATTCCGGCGAACCGGTGCGGGACATCCGTACTCGTACGGACCTGCTCGATGTCACCCGAAGGGCTCCGGAGAGGTAGGGTCGAAGGCGGTCGGGGACATCCCATACAGCTCGCCGGCGGACAGTCCGGCGTACCAACGAGGAGATCGGTTCGTGACGATCCGCGTAGGCATCAATGGCTTTGGTCGTATCGGCCGCAACTACTTCCGGGCGCTTCTGGAGCAGGGCGCGGACATCGAGGTCGTCGCGGTCAACGACCTGGGTGACACCGCGACCACCGCACACCTCCTGAAGTACGACACGATCCTGGGCCGCCTCAAGGCCGAGGTCACCCACACCGCCGACACCATCACCGTCGACGGCCACACCATCAAGGTCCTCTCCGAGCGCAACCCCGCCGACATCCCGTGGGGCGACCTGGGCGTCGACATCGTCATCGAGTCGACCGGCATCTTCACGAAGAAGGAAGACGCCGCCAAGCACATCGCCGGTGGTGCGAAGAAGGTCCTCATCTCGGCTCCGGCCAAGGACGAGGACATCACCATCGTGATGGGCGTCAACGAGGACAAGTACGACGCCGCGAACCACCACGTCATCTCCAACGCCTCCTGCACCACCAACTGCGTGGCGCCGATGGCCAAGGTTCTCGACGAGAACTTCGGCATCGTCAAGGGCCTGATGACGACGGTCCACGCGTACACGAACGACCAGCGCATCCTCGACTTCCCGCACAAGGACCTGCGCCGCGCCCGTGCCGCCGCGGAGAACATCATCCCGACGACCACCGGTGCCGCCAAGGCCACCGCCCTCGTGCTCCCGCAGCTCAAGGGCAAGCTCGACGGCATCGCCATGCGCGTGCCGGTCCCGACCGGCTCCGCCACGGACCTGGTCGTCGAGCTGCAGCGCGAGGTCACCAAGGACGAGGTCAACGCCGCGTTCAAGAAGGCCGCCGACGACGGCCCGCTCAAGGGCCGCCTGTTCTACACCGAGGACCCGATCGTGTCCTCGGACATCGTGAGCGACCCGGCCTCCTGCACCTTCGACTCCTCCATGACCATGGTCCAGGAGGGCAAGACGGTGAAGATCCTCGGCTGGTACGACAACGAGTGGGGCTACTCCAACCGCCTCGTCGACCTGACGGAGTTCGTCGGCGGCCAGCTCTGAGCTGTCGCTGAAGGTCAGTCAGGCACCTCGATGTGAGCAACGGGGCTCGGGCGGCGCGCAGTTCGCGCGTCGGCCGGGCCCCGTTGGCCTGTGGCTTCGCGGGCCGCCGCGGCCCGTGACCGCACGGGTCCGTCCGGCCTGTAGCTTTCCCTTGTTGTTCACCCAAGGAGTCCTTGAGTCATGAAGACGATCGACGAACTTCTCGCCGAAGGAGTCGCCGGCAAGCGGGTCTTCGTCCGCGCCGACCTCAACGTGCCGCTGGACGGCAGCACCATCACCGACGACGGCCGCATCCGCGCCGTGACGCCCACCGTGAAGGCCCTGGCCGACGCGGGCGCCCGCGTGGTCGTCGCCTCGCACCTCGGCCGCCCCAAGGGCGCGCCGGACCCGGCCTTCTCGCTGGCCCCCGCCGCAACGCGCCTCGGTGAACTCCTCGGCGCCGACGTGGCGTTCGCGACCGACACGGTGGGCGAGTCCGCCACGTCGACCGTCGCGGGCCTGAGCGACGGCCAGGTCGCCGTCATCGAGAACCTGCGCTTCAACGCCGGCGAGACCTCCAAGGACGACGCCGAGCGCGGCGCCTTCGCGGACCAGCTCGCGGCCCTCGCGGACGTGTACGTCGGCGACGGATTCGGCGCCGTGCACCGCAAGCACGCCTCGGTCTTCGACCTGCCGGCCCGCCTGCCGCACGCCGCCGGCTACCTGATCGCCACCGAGGTCGGCGTCCTCAAGAAGCTCACCGACGACGTCAAGCGCCCCTACGCGGTCGTGCTCGGCGGCGCCAAGGTCTCCGACAAGCTGGCCGTCATCGACAACCTGATCGAGAAGGCCGACCGGATCCTCATCGGCGGCGGCATGGCGTACACCTTCCTCGCGGCCCAGGGCCACGAGGTCGGCCTCTCGCTGCTCCAGAAGGACCAGATCCCGGCCTGCCAGGACTACCTCAAGCGCGCCGCCGACAAGGGCGTCGAGTTCGTCCTGCCGGTGGACGTCCGGGTCTCCGCGGACTTCCCCGACCTGAAGAACCAGGTCGACATGAACCCCGACATCGTGGCCGCCACGGCCATCCCGGCGGACCAGGAGGGCCTGGACATCGGCCCGAAGACCGAGGAACTGTACGCTGCCAAGCTGCAGGACGCCGCCACCGTGTTCTGGAACGGCCCGATGGGCGTCTTCGAGCACAAGGACTTCGCGAACGGCACGCGTGCCGTGGCCCAGGCGCTCGTCGACTCCGACGCGTTCTCCGTGGTCGGCGGCGGCGACTCGGCCGCCGCGTTCCGCATCCTCGGCTTCAGCGAGGACAAGGTCGGCCACATCTCGACCGGCGGCGGCGCCTCGCTTGAGTACCTCGAGGGCAAGTCCCTCCCCGGCCTCGTAGCACTGGAGAAGTGAAGATCATGACGCGCATGCCCCTCATGGCGGGCAACTGGAAGATGAACCTCAACCACCTCGAGGCCATCGCCCACACCCAGAAGCTCGCCTTCGCGCTCGCCGACAAGGACTACGAGGCCGTCGAGGTCGCCGTCCTGCCGCCCTTCACCGACCTGCGCGGGGTCCAGACCCTGGTCGACGGCGACAAGCTCAAGATCAAGTACGGCGCCCAGGACATCTCGGCGCACGACTCCGGCGCCTACACCGGCGAGATCTCGGGCGCGATGCTCTCGAAGCTGAAGTGCACCTACGTGGCCATCGGCCACTCGGAGCGCCGCCAGTACCACAACGAGACCGACGACCTGTGCAACGCCAAGGTCAAGGCCGCCTACCGGCACGGCCTCACGCCGATCCTCTGCGTCGGCGAGGGCCTGGAGATCCGCAAGGCCGGCCAGCAGGTCCAGTACACGCTGAACCAGGTCGACGGCGCGCTCAAGGACATCCCGGCCGAGCAGGCCGAGTCCATCGTGATCGCGTACGAGCCGGTCTGGGCCATCGGCACCGGCGAGGTCGCCACCCCCGAGGACGCCCAGGAGGTCTGCGGTGCGATCCGTGGGCGCCTGGCCGAGCTGTACTCGCAGGAGCTGGCCGACAAGGTCCGCATCCAGTACGGCGGCTCCGTGAAGTCCGGCAATGTCGCCGCGATCATGGCGCAGCCCGACGTGGACGGTGCGCTCGTGGGCGGTGCCGCCCTCGACGCGGACGAGTTCGTCAAGATCGTCCGGTTCCGCGACCAGTAAGGTCCGGTACCCTGACGGGGGTCGGCTCCCTCTTTCGAGGGCCGGCCCCCGTCGTCGCGTATGTTGCTCCGTACACGTCGTGACGCGCGACGCACACGTTGTCCGAATCCGAGGAAGTTGGTCCAGCCGTGGTTATGGGCTTCTCGATCGCCCTGATCGTCTTCAGCCTGCTGCTGATGCTCCTTGTCCTGATGCACAAGGGAAAGGGCGGCGGCCTCTCCGACATGTTCGGTGGCGGTATGCAGTCCTCCGTCGGCGGTTCCTCCGTCGCCGAGCGCAACCTCGACCGGATCACCGTCGTGGTCGGTCTGCTGTGGTTCGCCTGCATCGTGGTGCTCGGCCTGCTGATGAAGCTGGACAGCTGACCGCGTAGTTCGTGGGTTTTCGTCCACGAGTTCGTCTTTTTGGCGGCCGCCTCGTTTTTCGAGGCGGCCGCCTCTTTTGTTATGAGCCCGAGTTGGTTCCCCTGTCCACATCGGCACTTACGCTGTGCTTAATATGGGGCGTACGTCTCGGGGTGGGGGTGTAACTCCAATCACTGGACGCGCGTTGGGCCTTCCGTAGACTGGCTCAGGCTGGTGGCACCCGCGGCGCAGCCGCCGGTGGGCAACGCTGTGCAGCACCGTTACGCAGGGAGTTACGACCGTGGCAAGTGGCAACGCGATCCGTGGAAGTCGGGTCGGGGCGGGGCCGATGGGCGAGGCCGAGCGGGGCGAGTCAGCGCCGCGCCTGCGCATCTCCTTCTGGTGCTCCAACGGGCATGAGACGAAGCCCAGTTTCGCCAGCGACGCGCAGGTCCCCGAGACGTGGGACTGCCCGCGCTGCGGCTTCCCGGCAGGTCAGGACCGGGACAATCCGCCGGACCCGCCGCGCACCGAGCCGTACAAGACGCACCTCGCCTACGTGCGGGAGCGGCGCAGCGACGCGGACGGCGAGGCGATCCTGGCCGAGGCGCTCGCGAAACTGCGGGGCGAGATCTAGGACTTGAGGTCCGGTCGGCCACTTTGCGGAGTGTCCGGCCGGACCTGTTTTGTACCGGTGTGCTTCATGGGTTCGCGCACCCGTACCGATGCGGTGCGCATCGCGCGCGCCCTCGATTGTCAGTGGTGCCCTCTACGGTTTCGATCAGTGGAACCGAAGGGGGAGTTGTGACTGCGGTCGAGGCCGTGGGTGTGCAAGTGCCCACGTGGCGCGGCGGGTTCGGACGGCTGTGGACGGCCGCGGTGCTGTCCAAGTTCGGCGATTCGCTGCGGACGGCCGCGCTGCCGCTGCTCGCCGCCTCGCTCACCGACGATCCGCTTCTGATCACCCTGGTGAGCGCGTGCGGATATCTGCCGTGGTTGCTCTTCGGGCTGCTCGGCGGCGCGGTGGCGGACCGCGTGGACCAGCGGCGCGCGATGTGGGCCGTCGATGTCGTACGAGGGATCCTCATGGCCGCCTTCGCGGTGGCCGTCGCCCTCGGGCACGCCTCGATCGCGCTGCTCATAGCCCTGGCCTTCGTGCTGACCACGCTCCAGACGCTCTTCGACAATGCCGCCACGGCCCTGCTGCCCTCGCTGGTGCCCGAGAGCGCCCTGGGCAGTGCCAACGCGCGGCTGATGACCGGACAGCAGATCGCCGGCGGCTTCGTGGCCGCGCCGCTGGTGCCGGTGCTGCTCGCGGGCGGGGTCGCGCTGCCGTACGGGGTGGACGCGGCCACATACGTCGTGGGGGCGTTCCTCATCGCCTCGCTGCGGATACCGGCCCCTGAGCGGGCGCCCAGGCCCGCCGGGGCGACCCTGCGCGGGGACATCGCCGCGGGCGTGCGGGTGCTGTGGCGGGACCGGCCGCTGCGGGCCCTGTGCTGGGCGACCACGCTCAGCAACATCGGCATGGGCGCCCTCATCGCCACCCTCGTGATGCATGTGAAGTGGTGGCTGGACGCGGGCGACGGCGGGTACGCGGCGGCGCTCACGGCCTTCTCGGCGGGCAGTGTGGCCGGCGGCTTCGTGGCCGGGCGGATCGCGGCGCGGCTGGGTCGGCTGCGGAGCGTCCTCGTCGCCGGGGTCGTGCAGCTGGTCTGCCTCCTGGCGATGGGCCTGGTCAGGGCCTTGTGGGCGGCGCTGGCGTGCCTGGCGCTCTTCGGCGTGATGAGCATCGTGTGGAACGTCAGCCAGCGCACCCTGATGCAGGAGCGCAGCCCGCGCGAGATGCTGGGCAGGATCAGTGCCGCCTATCGCACTCTCGCGGTGGCCGGCGCACCGCTGGGCGCCCTGCTCGGCGGGGCGGTGGCCACGGCCTGGGGGTTCAACGCCCCGGTGCTGCTCGCGGCCGGGGTGTTCGTGCTCGCGGTCGGGGTGCTGGTTCCGGTACGGGGCCAGAGCGCTGAGGCCCGTGCGGCGTCGGAGGGCTGACTCCGTACGGCCGGATCCGCCCCGGGCCGTAACCCGCACGCCACCGGACGGACGACTCGAAGCGACAGCTGATCAATTAGGTTGGGGGGAGCGGGGCGCAGCACTCGGGACGAGTGCTCAGGACGACAAGAAGGCTGGAAGTCCGAGATGAACGCAAGTGACCGTACGCGGCTGAACCAGATGCCCGAGTGGGCCGCGCTGGCCAAGCACCGGGAGCAGCTGGGCGAGACGCATCTGCGCGATCTCTTCGCGAGCGACCCCGGGCGTGGCACCGGCTACACCCTTCAGGTCGGTGATCTGCACCTGGACTACTCGAAGCAGCTCGTCACCGACGAGACCCTGTCCCTGCTGCGCGAGCTGGCCGCCGCCACCGATGTCTTCGGGCTGCGCGACGCCATGTTCCGCGGGGACAAGATCAACACGACCGAGGACCGGGCCGTCCTGCACACGGCCCTGCGCGCGCCGCGCGACGCCGTGATCGAGGTCGACGGCGAGAACGTCGTCCCGGGTGTGCACGCGGTGCTCGACAAGATGAGCGCCTTCTCCGAGAAGGTGCGCTCGGGCGAGTGGACCGGCCACACCGGCAAGCGGATCAGGAACATCGTCAACATCGGCATCGGCGGCTCCGACCTCGGCCCCGCGATGGCGTACGAGGTGCTCCGCTCCTACACGCAGCGCGACCTGACCGTGCGCTTCGTCTCCAACGTGGACGGCGCCGATCTGCACGAGGCCGTACGGGACCTGGACCCGGCCGAGACGCTGTTCATCATCGCCTCGAAGACCTTCACCACCATCGAGACGATCACCAACGCCACCTCGGCCCGCGACTGGCTGCTCACCGGGCTGCGCGCCGGCCAGGAAGCCGTGGCCAAGCACTTCGTGGCGCTCTCCACGAACGCCGAGAAGGTCTCCGAGTTCGGCATCGACACGGCCAACATGTTCGAGTTCTGGGACTGGGTCGGCGGCCGCTACTCGTACGACTCCGCGATCGGTCTCTCGCTGATGATCGCCATCGGGCCGGACCGCTTCCGTGAGATGCTCGACGGCTTCCGCCTGGTCGACGAGCACTTCCGCACCGCGCCCGCGGAGGCCAACGCGCCGCTCCTGCTCGGCCTGTTGGGCGTCTGGTACGGGGCGTTCTTCGACGCGCAGTCGCACGCCGTGCTCCCGTACTCGCACTACCTCTCCAAGTTCACGGCCTACCTCCAGCAGCTGGACATGGAGTCCAACGGCAAGTCCGTGGACCGCGAGGGCAACCCTGTCGACTGGCAGACCGGCCCCGTCGTGTGGGGCACGCCCGGCACCAACGGGCAGCACGCCTACTACCAGTTGATCCACCAGGGCACGAAGGTCATCCCGGCGGACTTCATCGGCTTCGCCAAGCCGGTGGACGACCTGCTTCCGGGCCTGGTCGCCCAGCACGATCTCCTCATGGCCAACTTCTTCGCCCAGACCCAGGCGCTCGCGTTCGGCAAGACGCCGGACGAGGTCCGGGCCGAGGGCGTGCCCGAGGAGCTGGTCGCGCACAAGACCTTCCAGGGCAACCACCCGACGACCACGATCCTGGCGTCGGAGCTCACGCCGTCCGTGCTGGGCCAGCTGATCGCCCTCTACGAGCACAAGGTGTTCGTGCAGGGCGCGATCTGGAACATCGACTCGTTCGACCAGTGGGGCGTGGAGCTCGGCAAGGTGCTCGCCAAGCGCGTCGAGCCGGCCCTGACCGAGGGCGCCGAGGTCCCCGGTCTGGACGCCTCGTCGAAGGCCCTGGTCGCCAAGTACCGGGAGCTGCGCGGGCGTTGAGCCGCCCGGCCGCCGTCCGTGCGGTGAGCGGATACGCGGTCTGCCGCGCGCCCGTTAATCGGGTGCGCGGCAGACCCGTGCGGGGTGAGACTGCTGCGGTCCGTTCCCACCCCCGGAAGGCCCGCCATGAGCCGCGCTCTGCTCTCCGCCCTCGCCGATCCCGAACGCCTCAAGCTGTACGCGAGCATCGTCCGCTTCGGTGACGCCGCGGAGGCGGCCGCCGGGAAGGCCGGGCAGAAGCATCTGGCCCGGCTGATCAAGGCAGGCCTCATCGAACCGCTGCCGGACGGCTCGTTCAAGGCGGACGCGTCCGTCTTCCAGGACGCCCTCGCGGCCGAGACGCAGGGGGAGGAGCAGGGCGTCCCCAAGGAGCTGCGTCCCTTCTTCACCGAAGGGCGGCTGCGATCCATGCCGATGCGGCCCGCCGTACGGCACGAGCTGCTTGCGTATCTCGTACGGTCCCTCTTCGAGGAGGCGCATCCGTACACCGAACCCGAGGTCAACCAGCGCTTCGCCACCGTCCACGACGACAGTGCGATGCTGCGGCGGTATTGCGTGGAGGGCGGGCTCCTGCGGCGGACGAAGGACGGCGCGAGCTACCAGGCGGCTTAGCCGCCAGGCTGCCCAGGCACCCCCGGGGCCACATCCTCGGAACCGGGTCAAGTGCACATCCCCGAAACGGAGTTGAGTGTTCCCTGCGGACCGCTAAGATCGCGGGTCTGCGAACGGCACGGCACTCGGGGGAGTGGGCATGGTGAGACGGCGGTACGGATACCGGCGCAGCGCGGCGGAGACGTCACGCTGGTGGCCCAGAGGCGCCGCCTATGCGCTCTTTCATCCGTCCTGGATCCCGGAATCGCTCGACCCGGTCGCCGACCGCCTGAAGCGCTACCGGATCATCGCGGGAATGATCGCGACGGTCGGCGTCTACATGTTCGTGGTGCGCGGCTTCGATTTCGAGCAGGTCATGGAGAACGTGCTCATCGCCGGCGTGGTCCTCCTGGTCATCACGCCGATCACGGTCGGGGGCATGCTGCTGGTGTGGCGCCGCAGCGGCCCGCTGGGAGTCCTGAAGTCGCCGCTTCTGGGCTCGCTGCGCGTGCTGCTCTCCTTCGTCGCCGCGCTGGTCGTGATCCTCGGAGTGCTGTCGCTGGCCGCCGCACACAGCAACCGCAACGGTGGCGGCGGTCTGGTGTTCTCGTTCTTCATGGCCTTCGGCGGCATCTGGTCGCTGATCTTCCTCGCCCAGGCGGCCATCCAGGTCAACAGCAACTTCTTCGGTACGGCGGCCATCCACCGGTGCCTGCCGCCCTTGCTCGCGACCGTCACGAGCTGGCTGATGGCCCTGCCCGACCTGCTCACCGGCGATCTGCACGGTCTCGGGCTCGCGGCGGGAGTCCTGTTCATTCTGGGCGCGCCCCTGACGGTGACGGGGATCGCCTGGTTCGAAATGAGCCGCCTGCGTCGCCACCACGGCATCCGCCTCGGCGCCCACCCGCACGTCCGCGCCACACCGACGGTCCCACCGCCCAGGCCGCCGCACGGTCCGCCGGCGGGGCACGGCCATCCCTACGGTCAGCCGCAGGGGAATCCGTACGGTCCACCCCAGGGGAATCCGTACGGTCCACCCCAGGGGCAGCCGTACGGGCCTCCGCAGACGCATCCGTACGGAGCCGGGGGCCCCAACCCCCGTAACCCATACGGCAGCTGACGGGCTGTAACCCATGGGTGCAGGCGGCGGCCTGCACCCGGAAGGCGGTTCCGGGCGGTACTCGGAGCCGGCCTACGCCTGCCGCGCCAGCGCCTCACCCATCACGGCGCGCAGCGCCGGGCGGTCGACGTCGGACGGCGTGTGCAGTTTGACGTGGCGGTGGACCTTGCCCTTGCCCTGCAGCAAGCCCGAAGGGTCCGGCAGTGTCGCGCCGTTCGCCAGACCCAGCGTGACCCAGGACGTGTGCGGCGACAGCACGAAGACCAGGCCCCTGTAGCCGGTGCCCGAGCCGAAGCCGATGTCGCCGCCGTCCACGGTGACCACCGCGTCGGGGTACAGCTCGAGGATCAGGCCGACCGCCCGCCAGGCCGTTTCCGCGACTGCGGGGGACTGGCGGGCGAGCAGGGTCTGTACCTCGGGGTTCACGCGTGGGCCCGGGTCACGCGAGGGACGGCGGGTACAGCTCGCGGGGGAGCTGGGACGCCGCCGCCGAGTCCAGGAGCCAGAGGGTGCGGGCGCGGCCGTACGCGCCCGCCGCCGGAGCCTGGAGCTCACCGGTGCCGGACAGGGCGATGGCCGCGGCCTTCGCCTTGTCCTCGCCCGCCGCGAGGAGCCACACCTCACGCGCTGCGCGGATCGCGGGGAGCGTGAGCGAGATGCGGGTGGGCGGGGGCTTGGGCGCGCCGTGCACACCGATGACCATGCGCTCCGTCTCACGGACGCCCGGGTGCTCGGGGAAGAGCGAGGCCACATGCGTGTCCGGGCCGACGCCGAGCAACAGCACGTCGAAGGAGGGGACTTGGGCGTGGTTCTCGGGGCGTGCGGCTGCCGCGAGCTCCTCCGCGTAGGCGGCGGCCGCCGCGTCCGCGTCGTCCCCGTACGCGCCGTCCGAGGCCGGCATCGCGTGCACCCGCGCCGGGTCGAGCGGCACCGCGTCGAGCAGGGCCTCGCGGGCCTGCGTGACATTGCGGTCCGGGTCGCCCTCGGGCAGGAACCTTTCGTCGCCCCACCACAGATCGAGGTGTGACCAGTCGATCGCGTCCCGGGCCGGGGACGAGGCGAGTGCGGCGAGCAGCCCGTTGCCGTTGCGGCCGCCCGTGAGGACCACCGACGCCGAGCCGCGGGCGGCCTGCGCGTCCACGATCTTCGTGAGCAGGCGGGCCGCCGCGGCCTGGGCCATCAGGTCCTTGTCGCGGTGGACGACCAGCTGGGGCGCTGTGCTCACTTGCCCGCCGCCTTCTTGGCCGTACGGGAGCCGTTCGCGACCGCCTTCTTCCTGGCCGGGGCGGACCCCGACTCGGAGGAGGTCTCGGCCGGCTTGTCCTCCGACTGCTGCCCGTCCGACTGCTTCCCGTCGGACTGCTTCTCGTCCGAGGCCGACGGCGCCGTCTGCATCGCCGCCGTCTCGCCGAGCCGGTCCACGCCGAACTTCAGGGCGGACGCGTACGTGTCGTCCGGGTCGAGCCGCCGCAGCTCCTCGGCGATCAGCTCGGCCGTGTCGCGCCGCTTCAGCGCCACCGCACGGTCGGGCTGGCCCTGCATGGAGAGCGTGGCGAGCGAGCCGTCCGCGCGGTCCAGGGTGATCGGGCCGCAGTCGGTCTGCATCCGTACGGCCGTCAGACCCGGGCCCGCCGACAGCGAACGCTTCACCGGGACCTGGAGCCGGTCCGCGAGCCACATCGCGAGCAGCTCGCAGCTCGGGTTGAACTCCTCGCCCTCGACCTCGACTTCGTTCACCTTGCAGGTGACCTGGTCGAGCGCGGCGGCCAGCATCGAGCGCCACGGCGTGATGCGGGTCCACGACAGATCCGTGTCGCCGGGGGTGTACGTCTCGGCGCGCGCGGTCAGTTCGTGGATCGGCTGCTCCGCCGCGTACGTGTCGGTGACACGGCGCTGGGCCAGCGCACCGAGCGGGTCGGTGGCGGGCGACAGCGGCGCGTTCACCGGCCACCAGACGACCACGGGGGCGTCGGGCAGCAGCAGCGGGAGCACCACGGACTGGGCGTGGTTGATGATCTCGCCGTGCAGGCGGAGCACCACCGTCTCGCCCGTGCCCGCGTCGGCGCCCACCCGCACCTCGGCGTCGAGCCGGGACTGCGTGCGGTCGCGCGGGGTGCGCGAGGCGCGCTTGATGACCACGAGCGTGCGCGAGGGGTGCTCGCGCGAGGCGTCGCTGGCGGCCTTGAGCGCGTCGTAGGCGTTCTCCTCGTCGGTGACGATGACGAGGGTGAGCACCATGCCGACGGCCGGGGTGCCGATCGCGCGGCGGCCCTGCACGAGCGCCTTGTTGATCTTGCTGGAGGTGGTGTCCGTGAGGTCGATCTTCATGGCCGACGCCAGCTCCGTCC
Source organism: Streptomyces indicus (assembly GCF_900100315.1). Lineage (GTDB taxonomy): Bacteria > Actinomycetota > Actinomycetes > Streptomycetales > Streptomycetaceae > Streptomyces > Streptomyces indicus. The sequence goes on along the minus strand of NZ_FNFF01000013.1, from coordinate 154,021 downwards.
GTCTCGTTCGAGCATTTCGTCCGCCTCGGCGGGACCCCAGGTGCCCGCCTGGTACTCGGCGGCCTTGCCGTTGGTGTCCCAGAACTGCTCGATCGGGTCGAGGATCTTCCAGGACAGCTCGACCTCCTCCGTACGCGGGAAGAGGTTGGAGTCGCCGAGCAGGACGTCGAGGATGAGGCGCTCGTACGCCTCGGGGCTCGACTCCGTGAAGGACTCGCCGTACGCGAAGTCCATGGACACGTCCCGGACCTCCATCGAGGTGCCCGGCACCTTGGATCCGAAGCGCACGGTGACGCCCTCGTCCGGCTGGACGCGGATGACCAGCGCGTTGCGGCCCAGCTCCTCCGTCGCCGTGTGGTCGAAGGGGGAGTGCGGCGCACGCTGGAAGACCACGGCGATCTCGGTGACACGGCGGCCGAGGCGCTTGCCCGTACGGAGATAGAACGGCACGCCCGCCCAGCGGCGGTTGTCGATCTGGAGCTTCACCGCGGCGTAGGTGTCGGTCTTCGACGAGGGGTCGATGCCCTCTTCCTGGAGGTAGCCGATGACCTTCTCGCCGCCCTGCCAGCCGGCCGTGTACTGGCCGCGGACCGTGCCGGTCGACAGGTCGTCGGGCAGCTTCACCGCGCCGAGCACCTTGGTCTTCTCGGCCGCGAGCGCATCCGCGTCGAAGGAGGCGGGCTCCTCCATCGCAGTCAGCGCGAGCAGCTGGAGCAGGTGGTTCTGGATCACGTCACGCGCGGCGCCGATGCCGTCGTAGTAGCCGGCGCGGCCGCCGATGCCGATGTCCTCGGCCATCGTGATCTGTACGTGGTCGACGTACGACCGGTTCCACAGCGGCTCGAAGAGCGTGTTGGCGAAGCGGAGCGCCAGGATGTTCTGGACGGTCTCCTTGCCGAGGTAGTGGTCGATCCGGAAGACCTGGTCCGGCTTGAACACCTCGTGCACGATCGAGTTGAGCTCCTGGGCGGAGGCCAGATCGTGCCCGAAGGGCTTCTCGATGACGGCACGCCGCCACGAGTCGCCGGACTGGTCGGCGAGCCCGTGCTTCTTGAGCTGCTGGACGACCTTGGGGAAGAACTTCGGCGGTACGGAGAGGTAGAAGGCGAAGTTGCCGCCCGTGCCCTGCTTCTTGTCGAGGTCCTCGATCGTGGACTTCAGCGTCTCGAAGGCCTCGTCGTCGTCGAAGTCGCCCTGGACGAAGCGCATCCCCTGGATGAGCTGCTGCCAGACCTCCTCGCGGAACGGGGTCCGCGAGTGCTGCTTGACGGCGTCGTGCACCTCTTGCGCGAAGTCCTCGTCCTGCCACTCGCGGCGGGCGAAGCCGATGAGCGAGAAGCCCGGCGGCAGCAGGCCGCGGTTGGCCAGGTCGTACACGGCAGGCATCAGCTTTTTGCGCGACAAATCGCCCGTGACGCCGAAGATCACCAGGCCCGACGGCCCCGCGATACGCGGGAGCCGTCGGTCCGCTGCGTCACGGAGCGGGTTCGCTCCGAGTGCGGTCAAGGTGTCAGCCCTCCGAAGGGGCGAGCCGCTTGAGCTCCGCCTCGGTCGACTTGAGCAGGTCGTTCCAGGACGCCTCGAACTTCTCGACGCCCTCGTCCTCCAGGAGCTGCACGACGTCGTCGTAACTGATCCCGAGCTTCTCGACGGCGTCGAGCTCGGCGCGGGCCTGCTCGTAGGTGCCGGCGATGGTGTTGCCCACGATCTCGCCGTGGTCGGCGGTGGCCTCCAGGGTGGCCTCCGGCATGGTGTTCACCGTGCCGGGCGCGACCAGGTCGTCCACGTACAGCGTGTCCTTGTACGCCGGGTCCTTGACGCCGGTCGAGGCCCACAGCGGACGCTGCTTGTTGGCGCCGGCCTTGTCGAGGGCGCCCCAGCGGTCGGAGCCGAAGACCTCTTCGTACGCCTGGTACGCGAGCCGCGCGTTGGCGAGGGCGGCCTTGCCCTTGAGGGCGGTGGCCTCGTCGGTGCCGAGCGCGGTGAGGCGCTTGTCGATCTCGGTGTCCACGCGGGACACGAAGAACGAGGCCACCGAGTGGATCTTGGACAGGTCCAGGCCCTTGGACTTGGCCTGCTCCAGACCCGCGAGGTAGGCGTCCATGACCTCGCGGTAGCGCTCGAGCGAGAAGATCAGCGTGACGTTGACACTGATGCCGCGGCCGATCGTCTCGGTGATGGCCGGCAGACCCGCCTTGGTGGCCGGGATCTTGATGAGGGTGTTCGGCCGGTCCACCAGCCACGCCAGCTGCTTGGCCTCGGCGACGGTGGCCTTGGTGTTGTGGGCCAGGCGCGGGTCGACCTCGATGGACACGCGGCCGTCCTGGCCGTCGGTCGCGTCGAAGACCGGGCGCAGGATGTCGGCGGCGTCCCGTACATCCGCGGTGGTGATCATGCGGATGGCTTCCTCGACGGTCACCTTGCGGGCGGCGAGGTCGGCGAGCTGCTGCTCGTAACCGTCACCGCTGCTGATCGCCTTCTGGAAGATCGACGGGTTGGTCGTGACGCCCACGACATGGCTCTGGTCGATGAGCTCGGCCAGGTTGCCGGACGTGATGCGCTTGCGCGACAGGTCGTCCAGCCAGATCGCGACGCCCTCTTCGGAGAGGCGCTTGAGTGCGTCTGTCATGGGAATTGCATCTCCTACGTGTCGTATGAAGCGTCTACGGGCGTCAGCGCTGAACGGCGGCGAGAGATTCCTTCGCCGCGGCGGTGACTGCATCTGCGGTCAGACCGAACTCCTGGAACAGCACCTTGCCGTCGGCCGAGGCACCGAAGTGCTCGAGCGAGACGATGCGGCCGGCGTCCCCGACGAAGCGGTGCCAGGTCAGACCGATCCCGGCCTCGACCGCGACCCGCGCCTTGACCGACGGGGGCAGGACGCTGTCCCGGTACCCCTGGTCCTGGGCCTCGAACCACTCGACACACGGCATCGAGACGACGCGGGTGGCGACACCCTCGGCCTCCAGGGCCTCGCGGGCGCCGACGGCCAGCTGCACCTCGGAGCCGGTGGCGATGAGCACCACGTCCGGGGTCTCCTTGGAGGCCGCGAACAGGACGTAACCGCCCTTGGCGGCGTCCTCGTTGCGCTCGTACGTCGGCACGCCCTGACGGGTCAGCGCGAGGCCGTGCGGGGCGCTCTTGCCGTAGTCCTTCTTGCCGCGGCGCAGGATCTCGCGCCAGGCGATCGCCGTCTCGTTGGCGTCGGCCGGGCGGACCAGGTTGAGACCCGGGATCGCGCGCAGCGCGGCCAGGTGCTCGACCGGCTGGTGCGTCGGGCCGTCCTCGCCCAGACCGATGGAGTCGTGGGTCCACACGTACGTGACGGGCAGGTGCATCAGGGCCGACAGGCGCACCGCGTTGCGCATGTAGTCCGAGAACACCAGGAAGGTGCCGCCGTAGATACGGGTGTGGCCGTGCAGCGCGATGCCGTTCATGGCCGCGGCCATGGCGTGCTCGCGGATGCCGAAGTGGATCGTGCGGCCGTACGGGTCGGCCTCCGGCAGCGGGTTGCCCTCGGGAAGGAAGGAACTCGTCTTGTCGATCGTGGTGTTGTTGGAGCCCGCGAGGTCTGCCGAGCCGCCCCACAGTTCCGGGATCACCGCGCCGAGCGCCTGCAGGACCTTGCCGGAGGCGGCACGCGTGGCGACGCCCTTTCCGGTCTCGAACTCGGGGAGCTTCTCCTCCCAGCCGGCCGGCAGCTCGCCCGCGTTGATCCGGTCGAACTCGGCGGCGCGTTCCGGGTTGGCGGTGCGCCAGGCGGCGAGGGACTTCTCCCACTCGGTGCGGGCCTCGGCGCCGCGCGCCAGGGCGCCGCGGGTGTGCGCGATGACCTCGTCGGCGACCTCGAAGGTCTGCTCCGGGTCGAAGCCGAGGACGCGCTTGGTGGCGGCCACCTCGTCGTCGCCGAGCGCCGAGCCGTGCGCGGCCTCGGTGTTCTGCGCGTTCGGGGCCGGCCAGGCGATGATCGAGCGCATCGCGATGAACGACGGCTTGTCGGTCACGGCCTTGGCGGCGGCGATCGCGTTGTAGAGCGCCTCGGGGTCCAGGTCGCCGTCCGGCTTCGGGTCCACGCGCTGCACGTGCCAGCCGTAGGACTCGTAACGCTTGCAGGTGTCCTCGGAGACCGCGGTCTCGGTGTCACCCTCGATCGAGATGTGGTTGTCGTCCCACAGCAGGATCAGGTTGCCGAGCTTCTGATGGCCGGCGAGCGAGGAGGCCTCGGCGGAGATGCCCTCCTGGAGGCAGCCGTCACCGGCGATCGCGTACACGAAGTGGTCGAACGGGGACTCCCCGAGCGGGGTCTCCGGGTCGAACAGACCGCGCTCGTAGCGGGCGGCCATCGCCATGCCCACGGCGTTCGCGACACCCTGGCCGAGCGGGCCCGTGGTGGTCTCGACGCCGGCGGTGTGGCCGTACTCCGGGTGCCCCGGGGTCTTCGAGCCCCAGGTCCGGAACGCCTTCAGATCATCGAGCTCCAGGCCGAAGCCGGCCAGGTAGAGCTGGATGTACAGCGTCAGGGACGAGTGGCCCGCGGAGAGCACGAAGCGGTCGCGCCCCACCCAGTCCGGGTCGGACGGGTCGTGTCGCATCACCTTCTGGAAGAGGGTGTACGCGGCCGGGGACAGGCTCATCGCCGTACCAGGATGGCCGTTACCGACCTTCTGTACGGCATCCGCGGCCAGAATGCGGCCGGTGTCCACGGCGCGCTGGTCGAGGTCGGTCCACTCGAGGTCTGTGGTGGTCGGCTTGGTGCTCACCCTGGGTCAGGGCTCCTCTCCACATGCTGCACATGTCGAATCCGGTGCTGTCCGTGCGCTGCGTCGTTGCAGGCGATGCGCCCACCGGGGCGAGGTCGAGCCTACCGCTGCACAGGCGTGCACTTTTTCGAGTCATTCCAGACTGCCGGGCCCGGGCGGGATCCGCCCGTCGAAGGCGCCCGCGTGCGGCCGGGGCAACACGACCCACCCCCGCGGAGGGCGAGGTATGGCCAACCTCTACAGTGGCCTGGTACGCGCGAGCCTTTACCGGGTGTTCACATCGACAGACGTCCGGCGTGCTCGCTGGGAGTCTCTGTCAGGGGTGTGCGTGACGGCCGTTGAGTCCCGTCCTGCGGGCGTGCTTGAGAATGCGAGCACAAGTCGTCGGCCGTTCAAGGCCCGGGTCATGGCGTTCATCGCGCTGACCAAGCCGCGGATCATCGAACTGCTGCTGATCACGACCGTGCCGGTCATGTTCCTCGCCGAACAAGGGGTGCCCGACCTGTGGCTGGTCCTCGTGACCTGCCTCGGCGGCTACCTGTCGGCGGGCGGGGCCAACGCCCTGAACATGTGGTACGACCGCGACATCGACGCGCTCATGGAGCGCACGTCGCAGCGGCCGCTGGTCACGGGCATGGTGAGCCCGACCGAGTGCCTGGTCTTCGGCATCACGCTCGCGATCGGCTCCACGCTGCTCTTCGGCTTCGCGGTCAACTGGCTGTCGGCCTGGCTGGCGCTCGGGGCGCTGCTCTTCTACTCGGTCGTCTACACGATGATCCTGAAGCGGCGGACCTCGCAGAACATCGTGTGGGGCGGCATCGCGGGCTGCATGCCGGTCCTGATCGGCTGGTCCTCGGTCACCAACTCGCTGTCGTACGCGCCGGTCATCCTGTTCCTGGTGATGTTCTTCTGGACGCCGCCGCACTACTGGCCGCTGTCGATGAAGGTCAAGGACGACTACGCGCGGGCCGGCGTGCCCATGCTCCCGGTGCTCGCCTCCAACAAGGTGGTCGCCCGGCAGATCGTCCTCTACAGCTGGGTCATGGTCGGCGCCTCGCTGCTGCTCACACCGCTCGGCTACACCGGCTGGTTCTACACGCTGGTGGCGCTGCTCGCGGGCGGTTTCTGGCTGTGGGAGGCGCACGCGCTGCAGAACCGCGCGAAGGCCGAGGTGACGGGCGCGAAGCTCAAGGAGATGCGGCTGTTCCACTGGTCCATCACCTATGTGTCGCTGCTCTTCGTGGCCGTCGCGGTGGACCCGTTCCTGCGCTGAGCCGCTGCTCTTCGAACGCCCGGGTGGCGTGGCCGAGGCCACGTGACCCGGGCGTCGCGCGTTTCACTACCCGTCGGTAGCATCCTGCTCATGGCAGAGACCAAGACGGATACGGCGGCCCCCGAGGGCAAGGGCACCAAGGACGAGCGCACCGCGGCCAAGCTGGCCAAGCGGATCGGCGCGTTCGCCAAGGAGCACGGCGGGGCCGAGGCCCAGCTCGCATACATGGGCGAGCGCGGCACGCGGATCGTGCTCGTCGGGCAGGACGGCGCCTGGGGCGACCTCGTCGCCACCAGCAACGTGGTGGCCGAGGCGGCCGTGGCGAAGGCCGGGGTCACCGTGCACGAGGAGTTCGACGGCGAGTTCGCGGCGCGCGTGAAGACCGGCCCGTACGAGTGGTCGCGGATGGCCGGGATCCAGGTCGGCGGTCCGAAGAACGGCTGACACGTTCGGGAAGGCCCGGCCGTTCTGCAAGGAGCTGCCGGGCCTTCGGTCTGCCGTTCCCGCGTGGCCGGGCCTTCGGTCTGCCGTTCTCCCAACGGCAGGCCTGCCGAATCGGCGGCGGGCAACACCTGGAGCGGGGCTCGGGCGTTAGGACCGTAGGGAGTAACGGTCCAGCACAGGGAGCCCCGGATGATCGACACCCCGTCCCTGGTGGACCAGTACTGCCACGGCGTGCTGCGCGCCGAGCTCGGGCTCGGCACGTTCGAGGCGCATCTCGGCCGCGGGGAAGGCCCGCCCGCGCCCGGCACCACCTTCTTCGACACCCAGACGGGCTTCGCCGTACGCCGCTGGTGCCCGCCCCTGCTCGACCTCGAGCCGCACTGTCCTGCGCCGCACTATCTCGCGCGGCGCCGCGAGCTCGGGGTGGTGGAGGCGGAGCGGCGGCTGCTGCGCGGCAGCGGCATCACCGCGTACCTCGTCGACACCGGACTGCCCGACGACCTCACGGGACCGGCCGAGCTAGGCGCGGCGGGCGGGGCGCGGGCGCACGAGATCGTGCGCCTCGAGCTGCTCGCCGAACAGGTCGCCGACACCTCGGGGACCGTCGAGTCCTTCCTGGGCAATCTGGCCGAGTCCGTGCACGGCGCGGCCTCGGGAGCGATCGCCTTCAGTTCGGTGGCGGGCGTACGCCACGGCCTGGCCCTCGCTCCCGAGCCGCCGGACGCGGGGGAGGTGGGCGGGGCCGCCGGGCGGTGGCTGGCGGCGCGGCAGGTCGGCGGGAAGCTGACCGATCCGGTGCTGCTGCGGCACCTGCTGTGGATGGGCGTGGCCAGCGGGCTTCCGCTCCAACTGCACACCGGGGCGGGCGATCCGGGCCCCTATCTGACCCGGTTCGCGCGGGCGACGGCCGGGCTCGGCACCGACCTCGTCCTGCTGCACGGCTACCCGTACCACCGGCACGCGGCCCACCTGGCCGGGATCTTCCCGCATGTCTACGCGGATCTGGGCCCCGCTCTGGTGCGGTCGGGGGCGCGCGGCCCGGCGGTCTTCGCGGAGCTGCTCGAACTCGCCCCGTTCGGAAAGCTGTTGTTCTCCAGTGGCGCACGCGGCCTGCCCGAACTCCACGTGGTCGCCGCCCGCGCCTACCGCGAGGCCGTGGGGCGGGTCCTGGGCGGCTGGGTCGCCGACGGCGCCTGGTCGCGCACGGACGCGGAGCGGGTGGCGGCGATGATCGCGGCGGGGAACGCGGAGCGAGTGTACGGCCTGGCCGAACGGCAGACCGGTCAGCCGGTGTCACGCCCGCCGTACGAGGCGGGGAGGGACGTGTCGCACGGGTCCGGCGCACGCCTGATGCCCGTCGGACTCGCAGGAACCACAGGACCCGCCGGACCCACGCTTACAGGGCCCGCGCCCACCGCGCCGACGCCGCGGGTCCCGGCTCAGGACGATCCGGCCGCGCGGGTGCGGCGCGGCTGAGGGCTCCGCGCCGACGGCGCTGACGGCTCCGCGCCGGCCGGGCCAGGAACGGCCTAGCGCGCGCCCGTCAGCTGGGCCTCGCCCTGGGACGGCAGCGAGAGCTCGAGCTCCGGGCGCTCCCGCAGGGAGAGAAGGACGCGGACGATCGCGATCCAGACCAGGCACGAGCCGAGCATGTGGGCGCCGACCAGGACCTCGGGGAGGTCCGTGAAGTACTGGACGTAGCCGATCACGCCCTGGGCCAGGAGGATCAGGAAGAGGTCGCGGGTGCGGCGCAGCGGTCCCGGCGGGGCGTCGACGGCCTTCAGGACGAACCACAGGGCGAAGGTCAGGGAGACCACGACCCACGCGAGGACCGCGTGCAGCTTGGAGACGTCCTCCCAGTTCAGCGGGATGCGGTGCACCTCGCTCGAGTCGCCCGCGTGCGGGCCCGCGCCGGTGACCACGGTGCCGACGGCGACCAGCAGCCCGGCCGCGACGGTCAGGAACCACACCAGCTGCTGCACCGACTTGCCCACCAGCGGACGCGGCGCCGCGTCGCCCTCGCGGGCGCGCTGCCACATCACCGTCGCGACCGTGATCAGCGTGGTGGAGAGCATGAAGTGGGCCGCGACCGTGTACGGGTTGAGGCCGACGAGCACCACGATGCCGCCGAGCACGGCGTTGCTCATGACCAGCCAGAACTGCGTCCAGCCCAGGCGCGTGAGGCTGCGCCGGCGCGGCTTCGTGGAGCGTGCCGCGATGATCGCCCAGCCGACCGCCGCGCACAGCACGTACGTCAGCATGCGGTTGCCGAACTCGATGACGCCGTGGAAGCCCATCTCGGCGGTCGCGGTCAGCGAGTCGTCGGTGCACTTCGGCCAGGTCGGGCAGCCGAGGCCCGAGCCCGTGAGGCGGACGGCGCCGCCGGTCACGACGATGAGGACGTTCATCACGAGGGACGCGAGGATCGCCCGCTGGAGGATCCGCTGTGACGGGGTCCAGCGCTCGGCGATGAAAGCGAGCGGGTTGCGCACGGCTTGAGCGACGTCGGCTCGGGTCACGTTTGGCACGGGCCCATCGTAGGGGGCGGCCTTGTGCAAGTTTTCACGAGGGTCGCCATCTCGCGCCCGTTACGTGACAGTTGAGTCCTTTTTGTCTACGGCGATACGTGACGCAGGTCTTGACGGCTCAGGAACCCAGGAGCCTAAAGTGCTAGCCAACTAGCTAAATGGAGGTGCCGTGATCGAGTTCCATCTGAACGGGCGCTCCGGACTCTCGCCGTATCAGCAGCTCGTCCAGCAGGTGCGGCACGCGCTGCGGCTCGGACTGCTGAAGGAAGGGGACCGGCTGCCGACGGTCAAGGAGGTGGCGAGCCAGTTGGCGATCAACCCCAACACCGTCCTCAAGGCCTATCGCGAGCTGGAGCACAAGGGGCTCGTCGCGGCGCGGCCCGGCGTGGGCACCTTCGTGACGCGCACCCTCGCCGACAAGTCCCTGTCGGCCCACGGCCCGCTCCGCAAGGACCTGGAGCGCTGGCTCACCAAGGCACGTCTCGCCGGCCTCGACGAGGAGAGCATCGAGGCCCTGTTCCTGAGCACCTTTCGAGGTGCCGGAGAGGACGTAGCGTGAGCACCGGCTTACGAGACTCCGTCATACGCGCCCGCGGCCTCGGCAAGAAGTACCGGCAGCGCTGGGCGCTCCAGGACTGCGACCTCGACCTGCCCGCGGGCCGGGTCGTCGGACTCGTCGGGCCCAACGGGGCGGGCAAGTCCACCCTGTTGAACCTCGCGGCCGGGCTGCTCGCGCCGAGCGCGGGCAGCATCGAGGTGTGCGGCGGCCCGTCCGCCGCCGACGTGGCCCAGCTCGCCCGGGTCGGCTTCGTCGCCCAGGACACCCCGGCCTACGCACGGCTCACCGTCGCCGACCACCTCGCGCTCGGCCGCCGGCTCAACCCCGCGTGGGACGACGCGGCGGCGCGGGAACGCGTCGCGCGCCTCGGGCTCGACCCGAAGCAGCGCGCCGGCACCCTCTCCGGCGGCCAGCGCGCCCAGCTCGCCCTCACCCTGGCGCTCGCCAAACGGCCCGAGCTGCTCATCCTCGACGAGCCCGTTGCGGCCCTCGACCCCCTCGCGCGGCGGGAGTTCATGCAGCTGCTCATGGAGGCCGTCGCCGAGCACGAGCTGAGCGTGGTGCTCTCCTCGCACCTCGTCTCCGACGTGGAGCGGGCCTGCGACTACCTCGTGGTGCTCGTCGACTCCCGCGTCCAGGTGGCCGGAGACCTCGACGAGCTGCTCGCCACCCACCACCGCCTGGTCGGGGCGCGGCGCGATCCGGACCGGCTGCCCGCACATCAGCAGGTGATCTCCGCCCGCCACACCGACCGCCAGACCACCCTCCTCGTACGCACGGAGGAGCCGATCCATGACCCGAGCTGGAGCGTGGACGGGATCAACCTCGAGGACCTGGTCCTCGCCTACATGGACCGGACCGCACCCGCGGTGCGGCGCCCCCGGCTGGAGGTGCAGCGATGATCTGGCTGACCTGGCGGCAGTTCCGGGGCCCGGCCCTGATGATGGCCGGTGTCCTGACGGTGTTCGGGGCCGCGCTCGCGCTGACCGGCCCCGGCCTGGCGGACGACTACGCGAAGGGGATCTCGGGCTGCGCGGGCCATGCCGACGGATGCGCGCGGTTCCTCGACCGGTTCCTCGACAGCCACCAGTCCGCGTTCCTCGGCGTGAGCGGGCTGCTGCTCCTGCTGCCCGCCCTGATCGGGCTGTTCTGGGGCGCGCCGCTGGTGGCGCGCGAGCTGGAGACCGGCACCTTCCGCATGGCGTGGACGCAGAGCGTGCGCCGTACCCGCTGGCTGGCGGCGAAGGTGGCGCTCGTCGGCCTCGCGGCGATGGCGGCGGCGGGGATCGGCACGCTCGCGGTGACGTGGTGGGCGAGCCCGCTCGACAAGAGCGCGGTGGACAGCTATCCGCGTCTGGAGGCCATCGTGTTCGCCACCCGGGGCATCGTCCCGGTCGGGTACGCGGCGTTCGCGTTCGCCCTCGGGGTGACCGTCGGGATGCTCGTACGGCGTGCGCTGCCCGCGATGGCGCTGACGCTCGCCGTGTTCGCACTGGTCCAGATCGCGATGCCGACCTTCGTACGGCCGCAGCTCGCCGAGCCGGTGACGACCACCTCGGCCTTCTCCACCCGGAACATCGACGGGGTGGGCGAGGGCGGGCTGCTGCACACGCAGGCCAGGGTGGCGGACCCCGGGGCGTGGATCCTGTCCAGCCGCACCGTCGACAAGGACGGCCGGACGGTGCCGCTGATCGACCTGCCCGACGCGGACATGGCCCGCTGCGACCGCGCGCCGAGTCCGGGCGAGGCGATGCAGTGCGTGACCGACACGGCCAACCGACTCGGGTACCGGCAGGAGGCCACGTACCACCCGGCGAGCCGGTACTGGCCGTTCCAGTGGGCCGAGACCGGGATCTACGCGGCGCTGGCGCTGGGGCTCACCGGGTTCTGCTTCTGGTGGACGAAGCGGCGGCTGTAGGCGAGGGCCGCCGCGGGAGCCCTCACTCCCAGCGGAAGAACCGCGCCGCCGCACCGAGCCCGAGCACCGCCCACACCGCGAGGATCGCCAGGTTCCCCCAGGGCATCCCCGCGCCGTGTTGCAGCACATCGCGCAGCCCGTCCGACAGGGCCGAGATGGGCAGCAGCCCGAGCACGTTCTGGGCCGCGTCAGGGAACTTGTCCAGCGGGACGATCACGCCGCCGCCGACCAGGAGCAGCAGGAAGACCAGGTTGGCGGCGGCCAGCGTCGCCTCGGCCTTGAGCGTCCCCGCCATGAGCAGGCCGAGCCCGGAGAAGGCCGCCGTGCCGAGGATCAGGAGCAGGACGACCGCGAAGGGGTTGCCCTGCGGGGACCAGCCGAGCGCGAAGGCGATGGCGGTGAGCAGGGCGATCTGGAGGACCTCGATGACCAGGACGGACAAGGTCTTGGCCGTCATCAGGGCCCAGCGGGGGAGCGGTGAGGTGCCCAGGCGCTTGAGGACTCCGTAACGCCGCTCGAAACCGGTGGAGATGGCCTGCCCGGTGAACGCCGTGGACATCACCGCGAGCGCGAGGATGCCGGGGGCGAGGAAGTCCACCGACTTGCCCGAGCCCGTGTCGATGATGTCGACCGAGGAGAAGAGCACGAGGAGCAGCGACGGGATGACCACCGTCAGGAGCAGTTGCTCGCCGTTGCGCAGCAGCATCTTCGTCTCGAAGAGCGCCTGGGCGGTGATCATGCGCCCCATCGGGGCGGCCCCCGGCTTCGGGCTGTACGTACCGGTGCTCATCCGCGCAGCTCCTTGCCGGTCAGCTCCAGGAAGACGTCCTCGAGCGTGTGCCGCTCCACCGAGATCCGGTCGGGCATCACGCCGTGCTGGGCGCACCAGGTGGTCACGGTCGCGAGCAGCTGGGGATCGACCGTCCCCGTCACGCGGTACGAGCCCGGGGTGAGCTCGGCGGCCTGCGTGTCCATGGGGAGGGCCTTGAGGAGGGAGGCGATGTCGAGGCCGGGGCGTCCGGAGAAGCGCAGGGTGTTCTCGGCGCCGCCCTTGCACAGCTGCTCCGGGCTGCCCTGCGCGATGACCCTGCCCGCGTCGATGATCGCGACATCGTCCGCGAGCTGCTCGGCCTCGTCCATGTGGTGCGTGGTGAGGATGACGCTCACGCCGTCGGCGCGCAGCTCCCGTACGAGATCCCAGGTGGCGCGGCGGGCCTGCGGGTCGAGGCCCGCGGTGGGCTCGTCGAGGAAGACCAGCTCGGGACGGCCCACCACGGCGAGCGCGAGCGCGAGGCGCTGCTGCTGGCCGCCGGAGAGCCGGCGATACGTCGTACGGCCGCAACTGCCAAGCCCCAGACGCTCGATGAGCGCATCCACGTCCAGCGGGTGGGCGTGCAGCTTGGCGACATGGCGGAGCATCTCGTCGGCGCGGGCGCCGGAGTAGACCCCGCCGGACTGGAGCATCACACCGATCCGCGGCCGCAACTCGGCGGCCTGCCCTACCGGGTCGAGGCCGAGGACGCGGACCGTGCCGGCGTCCGGCTTCCGGTAGCCCTCGCAGGTCTCGATCGTGGTGGTCTTGCCGGCGCCGTTGGGACCGAGGACGGCGGTGATGCCCGCCGCGGCCTCCAGGTCCAGGCCGTCCACGGCGGTCTTGCTGCCGTACCGCTTCACCACGGAGGTGAGCTGGACGACGGGCTCGCTTCGCATGAGGTCAGAGTCTAAGGACGGGCCGCAGGTCCCGGGCCGCCGGGTCCGCAGGTCCGGTCATTGGTGACCTTTTCTGTCCGAAGCGGGTCCCTTGCGGGCCTAGCGTCGATATGTGACCAGCATTGCGAAGAACGTGGCAGAGACGTCCGAGCAGGCCGCCCACAAGGCGCACGACCTGCGGCGGACCCCGCGCTACTTCGTCTCCGCGGTCCTCGCGGGCGCGTACATCGGCATCGGCGAGGTGCTGCTCCTGGTCGCCGTCTCGCCCTTCGTGTCGGCCGGTTCGGCGGCCACGAAACTCCTCGAAGGCCTGGTCTTCCCGATCGCGCTGACCATCGTGATGTTCGCCGGTGCCCAGCTGTTCACCAGCAACGTCATGGTGATGCTGATCGGCTCGCTCACCGGGCGCACCGGAGCGCGCGATCTCGTGGGCAGCTGGTCGCTCTCCCTGTTCGGGAACTTCGTCGGCGCCTTCCTCTTCGGCGCCATGGTGCACGCCTCCGGAGTGGTCTCCACCGCGCCGGCCCGCGCGATGCTCGCCGAGATGGTGCACGGCAAGGAGACGCTCGACGGCGGCCAGCTCTTCTGGCGGGCCGTGCTCTGCAACTTCCTCGTGTGCCTGGCGATCTGGATGTTCTACCGGGCCAAGGGGGACGGCGCGAAGATCTTCGTGCTCTGGATCCCGGTCCTGGTGTTCGTGGCCGTGGGCTTCGAGCACTGCGTGGCCAACATGGCCCTGTTCGCCCTGTCGATCCTCGACGGCGGCGCGGGCCTCGGCGATCTGCTCCGCAACCTCCTCTTCACCGTCCCCGGCAACATCGTCGGCGGCGGGCTGCTCGTGGCCGGCTCGTACTGGTTCATGGGGCGGCCCGAGCGCGAAGAGGACCTCTGAGGGATCCCACGGATCTCCCGCCGCCGCTTCAGTCGATACGACAGCGGCGTTGACCTCGGGGTTCACCGCCCGTCACCCTCCGTATCCACTTAGGTATCCCTAAGTGATGCACGGCACCCCGAGCCTGCCACCAGGCCGGTTGTCGGGGCCTGAGGAATTACGCAACAATGGCGTTGTGAAAAACGTCGGCGAGGCTACGGAGACCCCCACCGGGGCTCCGCAGGAGGAGCTCGGGACCGGTGAGCGGAGCACCCGCAACCGCGTCGCGCGCTCCATCCTCGACCACGGCCCGTCCACCGTGGCCGACCTCGCCACCCGCCTGGGACTGACGCAGGCCGCCGTCCGCCGGCACCTCGACGCCCTGGTCGCCGACGATGTCGTGGAGCCCCGCGAGAAGCGGGTCTACGGCGCTCGTACGCGCGGCCGGCCCGCCAAGGTGTTCGCCCTGACGGACTGCGGCCGGGACGCCTTCGACCAGTCCTACGACAAGCTCGCCGCCGAGGCCCTGCGCTGGATCTCGCAGTCCGCCGGCGGCGGGGAGCTCGGGGACGCGGCCGTCGCGGCGTTCGCCCGGGCCAGGCTCGCCGCCCAGGCCGAGACCTACCGCGCGGCGCTGGAGGACGTGCCGGCCCAGGAGCGCACCGAGGCACTGGCCAAGGCGCTCTCCGCCGACGGGTACGCTGCAACTGCGCGTAGCGCACCGGTCGGCGAGCAGCTGTGTCAGCACCACTGCCCGGTCGCCCATGTCGCCGAGCAGTTCCCACAGCTCTGTGAGGCGGAGACGGAGTTCTTCGGCCGCCTGCTCGGCACTCATGTGCAGCGACTGGCCACCATCGCCCACGGGGACGGCGTCTGTACGACGTTCATCCCTCGTAAAGAGACCACGCAAGACCAAGTCACAGACCAAGCCACCACAGCATCTGCAAGCACGGCCGGGAGGAACCCCGCATGACTCTCCCCATCGAGGAGACTGCCCACCCCGAACTCGAGGGCCTGGGTAAGTACGAGTACGGCTGGGCCGACTCCGACGCGGCCGGCCAGGCTGCCAAGCGCGGTCTGAACGAGGATGTCGTCCGCGACATCTCGGCGAAGAAGAACGAGCCGGAGTGGATGACCAAGCTCCGTCTCAAGGGCCTGCGCCTGTTCGACAAGAAGCCCATGCCCACCTGGGGCTCGGACCTGTCGGGCATCGACTTCGACAACATCAAGTACTTCGTGCGCTCCACCGAGAAGCAGGCCCAGTCCTGGGAGGAGCTTCCGGAGGACATCAAGAACACGTACGACAAGCTCGGCATCCCGGAGGCGGAGAAGCAGCGCCTCGTCGCCGGTGTCGCGGCCCAGTACGAGTCCGAGGTCGTCTACCACCAGATCCGTGAGGACCTGGAGGAGCAGGGCGTCATCTTCGTCGACACCGACACCGCGCTGAAGGAGCACGAGGAGCTCTTCAAGGAGTACTTCGGCACCGTCATCCCCGTCGGCGACAACAAGTTCGCCTCGCTGAACACGGCCGTGTGGTCCGGCGGTTCCTTCATCTACGTGCCGAAGGGCGTGCACGTCGAGATCCCGCTGCAGGCCTACTTCCGTATCAACACGGAGAACATGGGCCAGTTCGAGCGGACGCTGATCATCGTCGACGAGGACGCCTACGTCCACTACGTCGAGGGCTGCACCGCGCCGATCTACTCCTCCGACTCGCTGCACTCCGCCGTGGTCGAGATCATCGTGAAGAAGGGCGGCCGCTGCCGCTACACGACGATCCAGAACTGGTCGAACAACGTCTACAACCTGGTCACCAAGCGCGCCGTGGCCTACGAGGGCGCGACCATGGAGTGGATCGACGGCAACATCGGTTCCAAGGTCACCATGAAGTACCCGGCCGTCTACCTGATGGGCGAGCACGCCAAGGGCGAGACCCTCTCCATCGCCTTCGCGGGCGAGGGCCAGCACCAGGACGCCGGTTCCAAGATGGTCCACATGGCGCCGAACACCTCCTCCAACATCGTGTCGAAGTCGGTGGCCCGTGGCGGCGGCCGCACCTCGTACCGCGGTCTGGTCGAGATCGGCGAGGGCGCTCCGGGCTCGAAGTCCAACGTGCTCTGCGACGCGCTGCTCGTGGACCAGATCTCCCGCTCGGACACGTACCCCTACGTGGACGTGCGCGAGGACGACGTGTCCATGGGGCACGAGGCGACCGTCTCCAAGGTCTCCGAGGACCAGCTCTTCTACCTGATGAGCCGCGGCATGACCGAGTTCGAGGCCATGGCCATGATCGTGCGCGGCTTCGTCGAGCCGATCGCCAAGGAGCTCCCGATGGAGTACGCCCTGGAGCTCAACCGGCTGATCGAGCTGCAGATGGAGGGTGCGGTCGGTTAAGGCCCCCTCCGGGCCGGCGGCCCCTGCCCTGGGGCCGCCCACCAACCGCCTTCTCCATCAAGCCACTTACGTAAGAAAGAGAGCACTACGACAGCCATGGCTGAGGCTCAGAACATCCCGGCCGGTGCCACCGCCGGCGGCGCTGTAGCGGTGGCGGCGGAGTCCACCGTCGCCACGCGCATGAGCGCGCCCCCGTCCTACGACGTGCAGGACTTCCCGGTCCCGCACGGCCGCGAGGAGGAGTGGCGGTTCACGCCCCTCGAGCGTCTGAAGGGGCTGCACGACGGCACCGCCAAGGCCGACGGCGCCATCAAGGCGCAGGTCGACGCCCCCGAGGGCGTCACCGTCGAGTCGGTGACCCGTGACGACGAGCGCGTCGGCAAGGCCGGCAAGCCGGTGGACCGCATCGCCGCGCAGGCCTACTCCTCCTTCGAGAAGGCCACCGTGATCTCGGTCCCCAAGGAGACCGTACTCACCGAGCCGGTGCGCGTGCTCCTGCACGGCGAGGGCGGCACCACCTTCGGGCACACCGTCTTCGACATCGGTGCGTTCGCCGAGGCCGTCATCGTCGTCGACCACACCGGTGACGGCGTGCGCGCCGCCAACGTGGACTTCCTCGTCGGCGACGGCGCCAAGGTCACCTTCGTCTCCGTCCAGGACTGGGACGACACGGCTGTCCACTGCTCGCAGCACAACGCCAAGCTCGGCCGCGACGCCACCTTCAAGTCGGTCGTCGTGACCTTCGGCGGCGATGTCGTACGGCTGCACCCGCGCGTCGAGTACACCGGCCCCGGCGGCGACGCCGAGCTGCTCGGCCTGTACTTCACGGACGCCGGCCAGCACCAGGAGCACCGCCTCCTGGTCGACCACAATGTGCCGAACTGCAAGTCCAACGTGGTCTACAAGGGCGCGCTCCAGGGCGACAACGCGCACGCCGTGTGGATCGGCGACGTCCTCATCGAGGCCGCGGCCGAGGGCACCGACACGTACGAGATGAACCGCAACCTGGTTCTCACCGACGGCGCCCGCGTCGACTCGGTGCCGAACCTGGAGATCGAGACCGGCGAGATTGTCGGCGCCGGTCACGCGAGCGCGACCGGCCGCTTCGACGACGAGCAGCTCTTCTACCTGATGGCCCGCGGCATCCCCGCGACGGAGGCCCGCCGCCTCGTCGTGCGCGGCTTCTTCGCCGAGCTGGTCCAGCAGATCGGTGTCAAGGACATCGAGGAGCGCCTCATCGCCAAGATCGAGGAAGAGCTCGAGGCGTCCGTCTGATGAGCGCCTTCGTCAAAGCCTGTGAGCTGAGCGAGCTGGAGGAGGACACCCCGAAGCGGGTGGAACTCGACGGCACGCCGGTCTCGCTCGTCAAGACCGAGGGCGAGGTGTTCGCGATTTACGACATCTGCTCGCACGCGAACGTCTCGCTGTCCGAGGGCGAGGTGGAGGACTGCCAGATCGAGTGCTGGCTGCACGGCTCCGCGTTCGACCTCCGCACCGGCAAGCCGTCCGGCCTTCCCGCGACGCGCCCCGTCCCCGTATACCCCGTAAAGATCGAAGGGGGCAGCGTCCTCGTCGACGTGAACGCCTCCCTCACCCAGGAGTCCTGAGGCACCCATGGCAACGCTTGAAATCCACGACCTGCACGTCTCCGTCGAGGCCGAGAACGGCCCCCGGGAGATCCTCAAGGGTGTCGACCTGACCATCAAGCAGGGCGAGACCCACGCCGTGATGGGCCCCAACGGCTCCGGCAAGTCGACCCTCGCGTACTCGCTCGCGGGTCACCCGAAGTACACGATCACCGGCGGCACCGTCACCCTCGACGGCGAGGACGTCCTGGAGATGGAGGTGGACGAGCGCGCACGCGCCGGCGTCTTCCTCGCCATGCAGTACCCGGTCGAGGTCCCGGGTGTCTCGGTCTCCAACTTCCTGCGTACGTCGGCCACGGCGATCCGCGGCGAGGCCCCCAAGCTGCGCACCTGGGTGAAGGAGGTCAAGGAGGCCATGGAGCGTCTCCAGATGGACCCCTCCTTCGCCGAGCGCAACGTCAACGAGGGCTTCTCCGGCGGTGAGAAGAAGCGCCACGAGATCCTTCAGCTCGAGCTGCTCAAGCCGAAGATCGCGATCCTCGACGAGACCGACTCCGGCCTCGACGTCGACGCCCTGCGCATCGTGTCGGAAGGGGTGAACCGCGTCCGTGAGACGGGCGAGGTCGGCACCCTCCTCATCACCCACTACACGCGCATCCTGCGCTACATCAAGCCCGACTTCGTGCACGTGTTCGCGAACGGCCGGATCGCCGAGTCCGGCGGCGCCGAGCTCGCCGACCAGCTCGAGGCCGAGGGCTACGACAAGTACGTGAAGGGTGGCGTATCCGCGTGACACAGCTGCCGGGCCTCCTCGACACCGAGGCGATCCGCAAGGACTTCCCCGCCCTGGACCGTGTGCTCCACGACGGCAAGAAGCTTGTGTATCTGGACAATGCGGCGACCTCGCAGAAGCCGCGCCAGGTGCTCGACGCGCTCACCGAGTACTACGAGCGGCACAACGCCAATGTCCACCGCGGCGTGCACGTCCTCGCCGAGGAGGCCACGGCGCTGTACGAGGGCGCGCGGGACAAGGTCGCGGAGTTCATCAACGCGCCCTCCCGCGACGAGGTGATCTTCACGAAGAACGCCTCGGAGTCCCTCAACCTCGTGGCCAACATGCTCGGTTGGGCCGACGAGCCGTACAAGGTCGACCACGAGACCGAGATCGTCATCACGGAGATGGAGCACCACTCCAACATCGTTCCGTGGCAGCTGCTCTCGCAGCGCACCGGCGCGAAGCTGAAGTGGTTCGGTCTCACGGACGACGGCCGCCTCGACCTGTCGAACATCGACGAGGTCATCACGGAGAAGACGAAGATCGTCTCCTTCGTGCTCGTCTCCAACATCCTGGGCACGCACAACCCGGTCGAGGCCATCGTGCGCCGCGCCCAGGAGGTCGGCGCCCTCGTCCTCATCGACGCCTCGCAGGCCGCGCCGCACATGCCGCTGGACGTGCAGGCGCTGCAGGCCGACTTCGTGGCCTTCACCGGCCACAAGATGTGCGGCCCGACCGGCATCGGTGTGCTGTGGGGACGCCAGGAACTCCTGGAGGACCTGCCGCCGTTCCTCGGCGGCGGCGAGATGATCGAGACCGTCTCGATGTCGTCCTCGACGTACGCGCCGGCCCCGCACAAGTTCGAGGCGGGCACCCCGCCGATCGCGCAGGCGGTCGGTCTGGGCGCGGCCGTGGACTACCTCCAGTCGATCGGCATGGAGAAGGTCCAGGCCCACGAGCACGCGATCACGTCGTACGCGGTCAAGCGGCTCCTCGAAGTGCCGGACCTCAAGATCATCGGTCCGGTCACGGCGGAGGACCGCGGCGCCGCGATCTCCTTCACGCTCGGCGACATCCACCCGCACGACGTGGGCCAGGTCCTGGACGAGCAGGGCATCGCGGTCCGCGTCGGACACCACTGCGCCCGCCCTGTCTGCCTGCGGTACGGAATTCCTGCGACCACGCGAGCGTCGTTCTATCTGTACTCCACGCCGGCCGAGGTCGACGCCTTGGTCGAGGGCCTGGAGCACGTACGGAACTTCTTCGGCTGAGGGGCTGGCTGGAATCGTGAAGCTCGACTCGATGTACCAGGAAGTCATCCTGGACCACTACAAGCACCCGCACGGGCGCGGTCTTCGGGATGGCGACGCCGAGGTGCACCACGTCAACCCGACCTGCGGCGACGAGATCACGCTGCGGGTGAAGTACGAGGGCACGCGGATCGCGGACGTCTCGTACGAGGGCCAGGGCTGCTCCATCAGCCAGGCCTCCGCCTCGGTCCTCAACGACCTCCTGGTCGGCAAGGACGTCACCGAGGCGCAGCGGATCCAGGGCACCTTCCTGGAGCTGATGCAGTCCAAGGGCAGGATCGAGCCCGACGACGCGATGGAGGAGATCCTGGAGGACGCGGTCGCGTTCGCCGGTGTCTCCAAGTACCCGGCGCGTGTGAAGTGCGCGCTGCTGAGCTGGATGGCGTGGAAGGACGCGACCGCCCAGGCTCTGGGGGAGTCCGAGCCCGCCGAGAGGAAGTCCGCATGAGCGACGAGACCGCTACGTTGAAGCCCGCCTCCGAGGAGGAGGTGCGCGAGGCGCTGATGGACGTCGTCGACCCCGAGCTCGGCATCGACGTCGTCAACCTCGGCCTCATCTACGGGATCCACATCGACGACGCGAACATCGCGACGATCGACATGACCCTGACGTCGGCGGCCTGCCCGCTGACGGACGTCATCGAGGACCAGGCGAAGTCGGCCACCGACGGCCTGGTCAGCGAACTGCGCATCAACTGGGTCTGGATGCCGCCGTGGGGCCCGGACAAGATCACGGACGAGGGCCGCGAGCAGCTTCGGGCGCTCGGGTTCAACGTCTGAGTACCGCGCGTACAGCTGCTTCGTCCGAGTTCCGCGCGTACGGCTGCATCGTCTGAGTTCCGCGCGTGCGGCTGCTTCAGCCGTACGAAGAAGGGGGCCCGCACCGTTCTGGTGCGGGTCCCCTTGCGTATGCCGGGAGGGAGTCACTGCTGTCCGGCGGCCCGGGCCAGGCTGTCCGCGAGGCCCTCGCGGCGGATGCGCTGGTCGATGTAGACCAGGGCGGAGACCAGCTGGGTGAAGACGGTGAAGAGCATCTGGAGCACCGCGAGGACCGCGAACGTGACGCCGAGCCACAGCCACAGGTCCGGCACCAGGTGGCCGTACATGTCCGCGTACAGCTCACCGGTGCTGGTGTACGGATCCAGGGCCGCCGCGTAGTCCGGCTGCGGCATCAGGAACAGCAGCGGGATCTGCACCGTCCAGCCGACGGCCCCGAGCATCAGCACCGTGAGCAGCAGGATGCCGCACGTGCGCCACCAGGTGCCGCGCACGAGGCGGAACGAGCGCTTCAGCGCGGTCAGCGGTCCCGCCGACTCGAGGACCGCCGCCGCGGGCGCCATGCTGATCGACACGTAGAGCCAGGCCACCAGGGGCATGAGGGCCAGCGTCAGCAGTCCGAAGACCAGGAGCGTCCCGAGGTCGGCGGGCTCGGCCGAGGCCGAGGTGCTGAACGAGGGCACGAGCCACAGTGCGCTCGGAATCAGCATCAGCAGGTAGGCGAGGGCCAGCACCCCGAGCACGGAAGGGGTCCGCGACCATGCGCGCCGCCACACGGCACCGAACGTCGTACGGCGGCCGAGCACCGCGGTTTCCAGGACCACAGGAGCCGCGGCGGTCAGGAACGCATTGATCACGACGCTGAGCAGGCCGAAGACCAGGTAGCCGACCACGACGGCGAGCAGCAGCGAGCGCAGCTCGCTCCACGTCGGGTCGCCCGTCGAGGCGACGCGCTCCCAGTCGTCCCGTGCGAAGGCGTAGACGAGAGCGAGCGCACCGGCGGCCACGGCGAGCGTCGCCACGAGGGCCGCGCCCATCACGCCCGACAGCGGCTTCGCATAACGGCCGAGGGTCGAGAACGCGCCGTTGTAGATGTCGCTCAGGCGCAGCGGCGCCAGGGGGATCACGCCCGGCTTCGGCGGCGGCGGAACCGGCTGCCAGCCGCCCCAGCCCGGCGCTCCGCCCCAGCCGCCGTACGGTCCCTGCGGTGCTGCCGGGCCGTTCGGACCTGCCGGACCGCCAGGCCCTGCCGGACTGTTCGGCCCCTGCGGTCCCCACCCCTGGTACGCCATCGCTGCCTTCCGTTTCCCTTGATCGGAGGGCATACGGTAGCCGAGCGCCGGCGGGCCTCAGCGAGGGGAGTGCGCCGCCTCGGCGAGGGCCGGGGCGAGGCCTTCGCAGCGGATGCGCCGGTCCGTGTAGAGCAGGGCGGCGGTCGTCTGGGACAGCAGGACGGAGACGAGCGTGCCCGCCGCCGCGGGGACGAGGAGCACGGCGCCCAGCGCGATCTCCACCGCGTCGCTCCCGGACGTCGGGATCCATGAGTTCAGCAGGTCGAAGGGCAGCGCGAGGGCCATCGACGCCACCGTGGCGAGGAGCGCCATCAGGAGCTGGATGCCGAAGACCCGCCACCAGTTCCCGCGCACGAGGCGCATCGAGCGGCGCAGCGCGGTCAGCGGGCCCGCACCCTCCATCACGATCACAGCGGGCGCCAGGCTGCAGGCGGTCCAGAACCAGAGGACGAAGGGCAGCGCGCAGACCAGGAGCAGGGCCGCGCCGGGACCGGCGAAGAAGACCAGCACGGCGACGAGCAGCACGGGCGTGAGGCAGGCGAGTGCGGCGAGGAGCAGCGCGCCGGTCAGGGCCGGAATGCGGCGGACCGCCTGCCGGAACACCCCGGCACCGGACACCCGGTGGCCGAGCACCGCGGACCGGAGCACGGCCGGACACAGGGCGGCCACCGTCGTATACGCGACGAGTGTCGACGCGGCGCCGAGCAGGACCGCGGCGGCGATCACCGTGACGAGGGCGCCGCTGAGCCCTTGGTCGACGGTGAGGAAGGGGTCGTCCGATCCCAGGTACAGGAGACCGAGGGTGGAGCAGGCGTAGGTGACGGCGTACAGGGCGCCGACGACGGCGGCGCCGAGACCGATCAGGGGGCGCCCGTACCCGCGTACGAGATCCGCGAACGCGCCGAAGTAGTCGCCCAGGGAGAGCGGGGCGAGGGGTATCACGCCCGGCTTCGGGGGTGCGGGGGCGTACGGGGCCGGCGGGGCCCAGCCGGGGTGCGACACGTCCACTGCTCCTGGGGTTCGTCCGGTCAACCGGCCCATGTTCGCGGCGCACCCGCGGCCCGGGACAGGGCCGAACGGCCCGAGGGCCGCACGAGATACGTCACATCGCCCGGCCGCCGGCACACACCGGCGCTCGCGATATGTACACCCGTACGCATCGATGCGTACCCTTGTCCACATGGGATACGGACTGCTGGCCGCGGCCATCGCGGCGGAGGTGGCCGGCACCACGGCCATGAAGTACAGCGAGGGGTTCACCAAGCTGTGGCCCTCGCTCGGGACGCTCGCCGGGTATCTGCTCGCCTTCACGCTGCTCGCGCAGACCCTCAAGACGATGCAGGTCGGCACGGCCTATGCGATCTGGGCCGGCGTGGGCACCGCGGCCGTGGCCGTCATCGGGATGGTCTTCCTCGGGGAGTCCACGAGTCTCGCCAAACTCGCCGGGATCCTGCTCGTGATCGGCGGCGTCGTCCTGCTCAATCTGGGCGGGGCGCACTGATGGGGGTGGGGCGCGTACCCGGGGCGACTCCCGGCAGGGGCGGTCTCGCGGTCGGGGTGGTGCGCTGATGGCCAGGCGGTACGACCCCGGTAGGCGGCAGCGGATCATCGACGCCGCGATCCGCGTCGTGGGCAGCAAGGGGATCGGCGGGCTCAGCCACCGCTCGGCCGCGGCCGAGGCCGACGTCCCGCTGGGCTCCACCACGTACCACTTCGCGACCCTCGACGATCTGCTGGTCGCCGCACTGCGCCAGGCCAACGAAGGCTTCGGTGCGATGGTGCGCGAGCGGGAGTCGCTGCTCGGGCCCGAGGCCGACCTCGCCGCGGAACTGGCCCGGCTGACGGGGGAGTGGCTGGGGGGCGACCGTACCGGAGTCGAGCTCGAGTACGAGCTGTACCTCGCGGCGCTGCGCCGCCCCGCGCTGCGTCCGGTGGCCGCCGAGTGGTGCGCCTCCGTCGAGGAGATCCTCGCCCGGCGGACCGATCGCGTCACGGCCCGTGCCGTGGTGGCGCTGCTCGACGGGATCTGCCTCCAAGTGCTCCTGACGGGCGCGGAGTTCGACGAGGCGTATACGAGGGAGATGCTGCGCCGGGTGCTGTGTGCGGATCAGTCCTCGGCCCGGACCGGTGGCTGACCCTCCTGCCGCTCCCGCACCGCCTCCAGGGCCGCGTCCACACTCGCCGCGATGTCCGTGACCGGGTAGAACACCTCGCGCACCGTCCGCTCCCGGTCGACCACCAGGGTCAGCCGCTTGAGGCGGCTCACGCCGGCGGCGCGGAAGGTCGGCAGGCGCAGGGCGGCGGCCAGGGCGAGGTCGGCGTCCGACAGGAGCGGGAAGCGCAGCCGCTCCTTCGCGGCGAACTCCCGCTGCTCGTCCGGGCGTTGGGTCGAGACGCCGTGCACCGTCGCGCCCGCGGCGGTGAACTCGGCGAGCCGGTCGCGGTACGTGCAGGACTCAAGCGTGCAGCCGGGGGCGCCCGGGATGCCGGACCAGCCCGGCGGATAGGACTCGCTGCGGGCGTAGGCGCCCGGGAAGCAGTACAGGACCGTGAAGGGGGTCGGCGCCACCGGGTCGCGCAACGCGCCTTCGCTGTCGACGAGTTGTACGTCGTCCGGGATGCGCGTGCCGCGCAGCGCGTGGACGCGCCCGGCTTCGCGTGAGCTGTCGGTGGTCGTGGCCATGGTTTCTCCCTCTCCGAGCACCCAGGTGTCTCCCCAGTCCTGGAGTGCGATCAGTACCGGCAGCAGGGCGCGGCCGCGGGGCGTGAGCCGGTACTCGTGGCGCAGCGGGCGGTCCTGGTACGGGACCTTGTCGAGGACGCCCGCGTCGACGAGCAGCTTGAGCCGTTCGGCCAGGACCTTGCGGGACATGCCCAGTTCGCGCTGGAGCTCCTCGAAGCGGTGGGCCCCGCGGGCGCTGTCGCGCACGATGAGCAGCGTCCACCAGTCGCCGACGACGTCCAGCGCCTGGGCGATGGCGCAGTCGGCGTCGCCCAGGCTCGTCCTGCGTGCCATGGCTGTCCTTTCACGGTGCCTGCCCCCGTCGGCCTGCCGCGCGTTCGCCTCGGCCTGCCGCTCATTATCGGCCTCCGTTGACCTGCTGCTCCGCATGCTGCCATAGTCAGTTCCCAAAAGGAACTGACTCGATGGTCCAAGGGGTGGGTGCGGTGCGCGAGGGCAGGAGCGGGGCTGCGGGCGGGATACGGGCGGTGGTGCCGCGGTCCGTGTGGCTGCTCGCGGCGGGGGTGTTCTTCAACGCGCTGGTCAGCTTCACGTTCGTCTACGTGTTCCTCTACCTCACCGGTCCGCGCGGCCTGTCCGTCGCGGAGGCCGGACTGATCAGCGGACTCGGCGGACTCGGGCTCATCGCGGGCAACTTCACCGGCGGCTGGTACGGAGACCACTTCGGGCACCGGCGCGTCCTGCTCGCCGCGGCCGTGGCCGCCGGCCTCGTCCTCGCGGTCCTGCCGCTGCTCCCGTTCGCGGCCCTGTACCTGGCGCTGCCGCTCGCGCAGTACGCGGCGGGCGTGCTGCGCGCCGCCAACTCCGCGCTCGTCGCGGTCCTCGTCCCGCAGGGCGCCCGCCGCCAGGCCTTCGCGGTGATCCGGGCCGCGTCCAACGGCGGGATCACGGTCGGGCCGCCGCTCGGCGCGCTGGTCGCGACCTCGTTCTCGTACGACTGGCTGTTCGTCGCGGACGGCATCGGCACGCTGCTCTTCGCCTGGTGGACGGCGCGCAGGGTGCCGGCGGGGGTTCAGGCGGAGGTTCCCGTCGCGGCGCCGGAGCGTTCGGTCGAGGCGGGGGCGCCTGGCGCAGGGGCGGGGCACGCGGACCCGCCGGCGCCCGAGGCGGCGGGCGGGAAGCTGTGGCCCGAACTGCGTTCCAGGCCCGCCGTGTTGGTGCTGCTCGGCGCGATCCTGCTCGTCGACCTCGTCTACCGGCAGCAGTACACGACCTTCCCGGTGCACCTCGCCGAGCACGGCATGGACGCCCGCGTCTACGGCTGGATGATCGCCATCAACGGCGGACTGATCCTGCTGCTCGAACTGCCCGTGGCACTCGCCCTCAAGGACCGGCCGCCGCTGCGGATCGTCGGCTGCGGCCTCGTCCTGGTCGGCGCGGGCTACGCGGCGCTGATCCCCGGCACCGTCCTCGCCACCGCGATCGCCACGATGACCCTGCTCACCCTCGGCGAGATCCTCTACAAGACCACCGCCACCGCCTACGTCGCCGACCAGGCACCCGACCACGTACAGGGCCGCTTCCAGAGCCTGTACGCGGGAGTCTCCGTCAGCGGCACGGTCCTCGCGGCACCGATCGGCGGCGCCGTACTCCAGTCCGCACCCGGACTGCTCTGGCCGCTGTGCGCCGTGCTCGCCGTGGGGGCGGGGTGCGCGGTGCTGCTCGCGGGCCGGATGCGGGAACGGCCTGCGGCGGTGCGGGTGGCCGGGGGTGAGCGCATCGGTGCCGTAGGGCAGGGGTGAGCGCATTCGTGCGCTACGGCAGGGATGAGCGCATTCGTGCCCTACGGCAGGGCGCGGCGCGCGGCGGCCCGGACCCTGAGACCGGTTCGCTTCCGTGCGCGCGGGCCGGTTAAGTTTCTGCCCATGACCGACACCACTGCTCCCCGTACCACCGGCGCCGTAGCCGCGGGTTTCGCCACCCTCGCCGCCGACGGCACCGTTCTCGACACCTGGTTCCTCGCCCCCGAGCTCAGCGAGGCCCCCGGCCCGGCCGGCACCGAGCGCCTGAGCGCCGAGCGCGCCGTCGAACTGCTCGGTGAGGGTGCCGCCAAGGCCGTCCGCAAGGACGACCGCCGGGGCGTGGAGATCGTCGCCGTCCGCACGGTGATCGCGTCCCTGGACGACAAGCCGCTCGACGCCCACGACGCCTACCTGCGGCTGCACCTGCTCAGCCACACGCTGGTCAAGCCGAACGAGCAGAACCTCGACGGCCTCTTCGGCCTCCTCGCCAACGTCGCCTGGACCTCCCTGGGCCCGGTCCCGGTCGACACCCTCGAGCAGGTCCGCCTCAACGCCCGCGCCGAGGGCCTGCACCTCGTCGTGCACGGCGTCGACAAGTTCCCGCGCATGACCGACTACGTGGCCCCGAAGGGCGTCCGTATCGCCGACGCCGGCCGCGTCCGCCTCGGCGCGCACCTCGCCGCGGGCACCACCGTGATGCACGAGGGCTTCGTCAACTTCAACGCCGGCACGCTCGGCACGTCGATGATCGAGGGCCGCATCTCCCAGGGCGTCGTCGTCGGCGACGGCTCGGACATCGGCGGCGGCGCCTCCACGATGGGCACCCTGTCCGGCGGCGGCACGCAGCGCGTCGCGATCGGCGAGCGCTCCCTCGTCGGCGCCGAGGCGGGCGTGGGCATCGCGCTCGGCGACGAGTGCGTGGTCGAGGCCGGCCTCTACGTCACCGCCGGCACCCGCGTCACGATGCCCGACGGCCAGATCGTCAAGGCCCGCGAACTCTCCGGCGCCAACAACATCCTCTTCCGCCGCAACTCGGTCACGGGCACGGTCGAGGCCCGCCCGAACAACGCGGTGTGGGGCGGTCTGAACGACGTGCTGCACAGCAACAACTGACGTCCCGCGTCCCCGCGCGCCCTTCCCCGGTCCGGGGGAGGGCGCGTGTGCGTTTCATCAGGCGGCCGCCGGCCGGTCCCGTTCCGCGGTCGGCCGACCGCGATCACGGTGGCCGACGCGTCGTAGTCCGCCTCCCGGATGTGGCCGCCGAGGCGGGGGAACGAGCATGGGGGTTTCGGGCATTCAGGGTTTCGGATCTTACGGAGCGAGGACAGCGGGTCCTCGTCGCACCGGGGGAGGGGTGTCCCGGGCGCCGCGATGGGAAGCTGGCCCCATGGAACAGACAGGTCAGGCAGCGCCGGGCGGGGACGAGCCGGCGCGGACCCGTGTGCTGGTCGTCGATGACGATCCGACCGTTTCCGAGGTCGTCGCCGGCTATCTCGACCGTGCCGGGCATGTGGTCGACCGTGCCGCCGACGGTCCGGGCGCGCTGCGTGCGGCCGATGCGCGGATGCCGGATCTGGTCGTGCTCGACCTGATGCTGCCCGGGATGGACGGCCTGGAGGTCTGCCGCAGGCTGCGCGAACGCGCCCCCGTGCCGGTGATCATGCTCACCGCGCGCGGTGACGAGGACGACCGCATCCTCGGCCTCGAAGTGGGCGCCGACGACTACGTCACCAAGCCCTTCAGCCCGCGCGAGCTGGTGCTGCGCGTCGAGTCCGTGCTGCGCCGCGCGCGCGTGCCCCGGCGCGGCGAGGCGCCGGTGCTCTCGTACGCGGGCATCGAGATCGAACCGGGCGGGCGCCGTGCCCTCAAGGACGGGCGCGAACTCTCCCTCACTCTGCGGGAGTTCGACCTGCTCGCCTATTTCCTGCGGCATCCCGGCCAGGCCTGCAGCCGGGAACGCCTGATGCACGAGGTGTGGGGCTGGGAGTTCGGTGATCTGTCCACCGTGACCGTGCATGTGCGGCGGCTGCGCGGCAAGATCGAGGAGGATCCGGCCAGGCCCCGGCTGATCCAGACCGTCTGGGGCGTCGGATACCGCTTCGCGAAGGACGGTGCGCCCGAGGGCGCGGGGCGGCCCGAGCGGCCGGAGGAGGCGCTGCCCGATGCGTGAGGTGCTGCTCATCGCCCTGTACGCCGCGTGCGGGGCCGCCGTCGCCGGGGCGCTCGGTGTGGGCGCGCTGCGGCTGCTGCGCCACCGGTCCGTGGCCGTCTCGCTCGCCGTGGTCGCCGCCACCGCCGTCACCGCGATGCTCGCCGGGACCCTGGCCGTGGCCTGGGCGATGTTCCTGTCGCCGCACGACCTGACGGTCGTCACGCTGGTGATCGTGATGGCCGCGGTGGTCTCGTTCGCGACCGCGCTGCTCCTGGGGCGCTGGGTGGTGGCGAGGTCCCGTGAACTCGCGCAGGCCGCCCGCTCGTTCGGCGACGGCGGCAGCTTCGCCGCGCCGGGCTCCGCGGCCACGGCCGAACTGGACGCGCTGAGCCGCGAGTTGGCCGCCACCAGCGCCAAACTCGCCGCCTCACGCGAACGCGAGCGCGCCCTCGAGACCTCGCGGCGCGAACTGGTCGCCTGGATCTCGCACGACCTGCGCACCCCGCTCGCCGGGCTGCGGGCGATGGCCGAGGCGCTGGAGGACGGCATGGCCGCCGAGCCCGAGCGCTACTTCCGGCAGATCCGCACCGAGGTCGAGCGGCTCAACGGCATGGTCGGCGACCTGTTCGAGCTCTCCCGTATCCACGCGGGCGCCCTCCAGCTCACGCGGACCCGGATGTCGGTCTACGACCTGGTGGGGGACGCCCTGGCCGGCGCCGATCCGCTCGCGCGCGAGCACGGTGTACGGCTGGTCGGCGACCGGGTCGAGGAGGTGCCCGTGGAGGTGGACGGCAAGGAGATGACCCGGGTGCTCGCCAACCTCCTGGTCAACGCGATCCGCCGTACCCCCGCGGACGGCACGGTCGCGGTCGCGGCGACGCGGGCCGAGGACGACGCGGTCGTCCTGTCCGTCACCGACGGCTGCGGCGGCATCCCGGAGGAGGACCTGCCGCGCGTCTTCGACACGGGCTGGCGCGGCAGCGCGGCCCGCACCCCGCCGGCCGGGGCGGGCCTGGGGCTCGCGATCGTGCGCGGCATCGTGGAGGCCCACCGGGGCAGCGCCGAGGTGCACAACGTGCAGGGCGGCTGCTGCTTCCAGGTCCGGCTGCCCGTGGCCGCGGCGGACGCGCTGCCCCGCTGAACCCGCGCCGCGCTCCCTGGTTAGGCGTCGGCCGCCATGCGTTCGCCCGTCGCCGTCCCGTACGCCGACAGGAGCGCCCTGACCTGCTCGGCCGTCGCGGGCAGCAACGGCCCGCGCACCGGCCCCGCGGGCAGGCCGAGTTCGCCGAGCAGGGCCTTGGCCGTGACGGTGCCCGGCAGGCCGGCCGCCATCATGCGCTCGACCAGCGGGAGCACCCGGTGGTGGAGGGCCGTCGCGCGGGCGGTGTCGCCCGCGTCGTACGCGTCGAGCAGCGAACGCAGCAGCCGGGGCGCCACGTTCGCCACCGTCGAGACGAAGCCGGCGCCGCCCACCGCGTACAGCGGCAGGATCCACTCCTCGCAGCCCGCGTAGTACGCGAGGCCGCTCGCGGCGATCACCTTGGAGCTGCCGAGTGCGTCGTATGCGCAGTCCTTGACCGCGACGATCCGCTCGTGCTCCGCGAGGCGCAGCATCGTGGCCGGTTCGATGCGGGTGCCGGTGCGGCCCGGGATGTCGTACAGCATCAGGGGCAGACCGCTGCGGCCGGCGATCTCGCGGAAGTGTGCCTCGACGGCGTCCTGCGGGGGCTTGCTGTAGTACGGCGTGACCACCAACAGGCCGTCGGCGCCCGCCTGTTCGGCCGCGCGCGCCAGGCGGACCGTGTGCTCCGTGTCCGAGGTGCCGACGCCCGCGACGATGGTGCCGCGGTCGCCCACCGCCTCGCGCACCGCCCGGATCAGCGCGGTCTTCTCCTCGTCCCCGGTGGTCGGTGACTCGCCGGTCGTGCCGGACAGGACGAGTCCGTCGCAGCCCTCGGCCACGAGATGCGCGGCCAGCTTCTGCGCGCCGTCGAGGTCGAGCGCGCCGGTCGCGTCGAAGGGGGTGATCATCGCGCACAGGGCGCGGCCGAAGGGCGAAGTCGTCATGGCAGAAGTGTCGGCGCGTGCACTGTGAAGCTCCACTTAAATCTGCTTCAGGGTGTGGGGTAGGGGTGCTACGCAATCGGGGTGGCGGGTGCGGTGGGTGCGCCGGGCGGTGTGGGTGCGCCGGGCGGTGTCCCGCGGGCGGCGTCCGGAGACACAGGCGGGGCGCGACCCGTGCGGTGGGCCGCGCCCCTTCCCTCACCCCGGCTCAACGGCCGTGTCGCCCGCGACCGTTGCGCCGTTTGCGGAGGACGCTCACCACGAGCAGGGTGCCCGCGCCGATGAGCAGCACCGGGCGGTGCCGCCTGCCGGTCCTGGCCACCGAGGCTGCCACGTCGAGCACCGGCTGCGGGGTGTTCTCCTGCACCCGGTGTGCGGCATCGGTGGCGCGGCCCTGCGCCTGCGTGGTGACGTCCTTGATGCGGCCGCCCGCCTGCGCGGCCTTCTCCATCGCCTGGGTCTTCAGCTCGCCCGCCTGGTGGGCGACCTGGTCCTTCAGCTCGCCGGCCTGCTGCATCTTCGCGCCCGCCTGCTCGCGCGCACCGGCCGTTTTGCCCTTCGCTCCCGCCTTCGCCTCGGATGCCTTGCCCTGGAGCGCCTGAGCCTTGCCCTTCATCCGTTCCGTCCTCTCCTTCATCCGCGTCCGCACCCCGGCCATCCGCTCCCGCGCGCGGCTCTTCACATCGGCCTTGGCCGCCAACTCCTCGACGGTGGCGCCCAGTTCACCGCGTGTCCGCTCGATGTCGCGGCGCAGCTGCTCGGGTGTGCCGGCGCCGGCCGCCGTCCGTTCGCTCATCGCGCCGCCCTCTCCTTGATCTCCGCCACATCGGCCCGCACGCTGTCGATCGCCCGCTCCGGCATCGGGGGAGCGGCCTTGGTGAACCGCTGCCGGCCCGCGGCCGCGAGTACCCCGGCCGTCAGGAACAGCACACCGCTCACGATCAGCGCGCCCGCCCACACGGGCAGGGCGAGCGAGAGCGCCGCCACGGCCGCCGCGGCGAGCACCATGAAGCCGACGTACGCGACCGCGCCGGCCGCGCCGAAGAGTCCGCCGCCGAACCCGGCCTGCTTGCCCTTCTCGGTCAACTCGGCCTTGGCGAGCTGCATTTCCTGTCGTACGAGCGTGGAGAGCTGCTCCGAGGCGCGGCTGACCAGCTCGCCCACCGAGGCGTGCCCGTCCGCCGCCGCCTGCGGCACCCGCGCGGTGTGCGCGGTGTCCCCTTGCTGCCCGTTGCCTGGCCCGCTCACGTGTCCCGCCTCCCTGGTCTCGGGGACGCGGCGGGTACCCCTCTCGGCGCGGAGCTATCCCCCGCGCCCGCCCTGGATTCGGGCCAGCTGGGTCTGGAACCAGTCGAGCCGGGCCTGCAGCAGGGCCGCCTCGGCGACCAGTTCGGGCACGCCGTACGCCGGGGTCATCGCCACCGGCAGGATCCGCACCTTCAGGCCCTGGCCCGCGAGCCGCTCGAACGCCGCCGGAGCCACCCCCCGACGCGCCCCCGCGCACCCCGGGCAGGCGCTCTCCAGGACGCGCCAGCCCGGCCGGCCCCAGCCGGCGTCGGCGAGCACGGCGCCCGCCGCGCCGCAGCCGCACGGCCCCGCGGTCATGGTGCGCACCCGCTGCCGGCCGTAACGGAAACCGCGCTCGAAGCGGATATAGGCGCCGAGCACCGTCACTTCGAGCAACACGGCCTTGCGGTGGTCGGCCGTGGTGAGCAGGGCCTCGGCGTCCTGGCGCGCGTGCACGCAGTGGAAGCCGCAGTCGCAGCGGCGGTGCGGCGCGCGGTGGCGCAGACCGTAGACGCAGGACGCCTCGTCGAGCACGCCGTACGGGAGCGCGGCGCCCAGCGAGACGCCGATGAAGCCCGCCCGGGTGCCGTCCTGGGACAGCACCGGGTGGGCGATCTTGTAACCGGTCGGTGGCTCCTTCGGGCGTTCCTCGGGGAGCCTCCGGTTCATCCTGCGGGCACCTCGGCGGGTGCCGGTGCGGTCGTGGTCCGTACGGAGTCGGCCCCGGACACGGCCCCGGAAGCGTTCCCGCTCTCGGCGCCGGCCGGCTCGCGGTCTTCGCGTTCCCCGCTCACGAGCGGCTCTTCCTCGGCGTACCCGGTGGAGATGGCTTTGCCCAGCTGCATGGCGGCCTCCAAGAAGGGGCGACAGTGAGGGACGACAGTCCCGTCGCAGGACGACACTCGTCATAGTGGCGCATAGGAGGGCGAGTTGGCACCAGGGCGTCTCACGGTACGGGCGCCGTGCGGGCGGCCGGGCCGCCCGCGAAGACCCCGTGGCATGATCGGCACGGGCGCGGCAGGGCCGACACACAGAAGGCGCTGCAGCACATGAGCAAGGAACAGCGGGGCGCCCTGGTCACCGGGTCGTCCTCGGGGATCGGCGCGGCCACGGCCCGCCGGCTGGCCGCCGCCGGCATCCGCGTGGTGGTCAACTCGGCCACCTCCGTCGCCGCGGGCCGGGCCCTCGCGGCCGAACTCCCGGACGCGGTCTACGTCCAGGCCGACGTGGCGAAGGACCCCGAGGCGCTGGTCGAGTCCGCCGTCGCGGCGTACGGCCGGCTCGACATCCTGGTGAACAACGCGGGCACGACCCGCTTCATCGACCACGCGGACCTGGTCGCCGCGAGCCCGGAGGTCTGGCGCGAGATCCACGAGGTCAACGTGATCGGCGTCTGGCGCACGGTCACCGCCGCCGTCCCGCACCTGCGCGCGCACGGCCGCGGCAGCATCGTCAACGTCTCGTCCCAGGCCGGGATCAACGCGGGCGGCAGCTCCGTCCCGTACGCGGTCAGCAAGGCGGCCCTCAACCACATGACCCGCCTGCTCGCCAAGCAACTCGGCCCGGAGATCCGGGTGAACGCCGTCGCACCCGGCATGATCGCGACCCCCTGGTACGAGGGGCTCGACGGGATCGACAGGGCGATGGACGAGGTCGCCGCCCGGCTCCCGCTGCGCCGGGTCGGCACCGCCGAGGACATCGCGGAGACGATCACGGACCTCGCCAACGCCTCGTACATCACGGGCGAGGTGGTCCTGGTGGACGGGGGCGGGCATCTGCTCTGACCCCTGGGGTCTCGGAGAGGCGGCTCGCGTGCCGCCTCAGAGCGGCAGCTTGAACCCTTCGTGGCTGCGGGTGAACCCGAGCCGCTCGTAGAAACGGTGGGCGGCGTCCCGGCGCTTGTTGCTGGTCAGCTGCATCAGCCCGCAGCCGCGCGCCCGGGCCCGCTCGACCGCCAGCTCCATCAGCCGCGCGCCGAGGCCGCCGCCCCGCCGGTCGGCCCGCACGCGCACGGCCTCGACCAGCGCCCGCTCGCGTCCGCCCTGCCCGAGCCCCGGGATGTACGTGAGCTGGGCGCAGCCCACGATCGTGCCGCTGCCGCTGCCACGGTCGCTGTCGTCGACGAGGACGAGCATCTCGTTGCGCGGGTCGTCCTCGATCGCCGCGAACGCCCGCTCGTGCGCCTCGTCGACGACCACGGAGGCCGGGTCGACGACCCGGTCCTCGTCCGCGAGCAGGGCGAGGACGGCGGGCAGGTCGGGGCGGGTGGCGGGGCGCAGGAGCATGGGCGGAGTCTCGCACGGGGACCGCCCGCCGCCTCCCCCGGGCCTCGGGGCGGTCCGGCCCGCACGCCGCTGCCTGCGGGCCCCGCGGCGGCCGGAGGTCAGCCGCCGCTCAGGCTCACGCCCGGCAGCCACCGGCGGACCCCGCCCCCGACCACCCCGGGGAAGCTCTGCACCCGCTGCCACTCGGGTGTGGGGGAGCCGATGCCGTCGCCGGGCGCGGCCAGGGCGTCGATGTGGTCCTGGACGCTCGCCCACTGGGCGAAGTTGAGCACCCGCGTGCCGTCGAAGCCGGTGTGGAAGTGGCCGGAGATGCCGCCCGGGTGCGGCGCCGGATCCGAGCCGAGCGCCTCGAAGACCGCGTCGATCCAGGCCCGCTGACGGTCGGGGTCGGGACCGTCGAACTCCACTTCCACTGTCACGAACGCCCCGGGCACCCGCCCCGGATCGCGTGAAGTGCCGCGGTACGGCGCGTACTTGTCGAGCCGCAGCCGCTCGATGCCCGGCACGGCGTCGTCGATCTCGCTGTTGCGCTCGGCGCGGTGTGCGGCCACGAAGGCGTCGTAGTCGGACAGCTCGCGCCACTGCGACAGATGCAGGAGCGAGGCGCCGTCCGTGCCCTTGAACACGCTGTAGGAGACCGGCCCGTCCTCGGGCCAGGGCCGGCTCTCCCAGGTCTTCGTGATCGCCGCGACCGCCGCGTCCTGCCGCTCGGGCGTGTGCACGTTCCACGTGCTGGCGAACACGGCCCCGATGCCCGGGCGGTCCAGGTCGGGAACAGTGTCGATACGCAGGGTCATGGCCAACCTCCGGTCGTAGCCGCCGTCTTGGTGATCCCCATCCTGAAAGTTGAAGCGAGGTTCAGGTCAAGGGGCGGAGGCTGCGACCGGAGGAGCGCACGGTTCCTCGCGGATCCGCACGGACGCCGCGGGCCCCTACGGCTCGAAGCGCAGCACCTGCGGGTCGTGGTCGCTGTTCTGCTCGGCGAACTCCGCGTTGATGTGCACGCTGTCGTAGCTGTAGTCGTCGATCGACGGGCTGGTCAGGATCTGGTCGAGCACCTGCGAGTTGCCCTGGTAGACGTACGAGTAGCGCTCGGCGCGCGGCAGCGACGTGATCGCCGCCTCCAGGGCGCCGCCGTCGGTCAGCGCCTTGGTCGTGGCCGAGAACTCGAAGTCGTTGATGTCGCCGACCACCAGCACGTCCGCGCCGCGCTGCACCTTGAGCACGTCCTTGACGAAACCGTTCACCGCCCGGGCCTGCTCAATTCGCTTCGCCTCCGAGGAGCGCACCGGCGGCTGGTGGTGGGAGGTCAGCGACTCGTCGCCGCCCTTGGAGCCGAAGTGGTTGGCGATCACGATCACCGGACGGCCGCGGAAGGAGAACTCGCCCGCGAGCGGCTTGCGGCTGTTCTCCCAGGCCGGGTTGGCCGGGTCGATCCGGCCGGGGGAGAGGGTGAGAGCCGCGCGGCCCTTGTGCCGTACGACCGCCGTGGCCGTCGTGGCGTCACCGCCGGGGCGGTCCGTGAAGGACACGCGGGCCGGGTTGAAGAGGAAGGCCTGGCGGATGTTGCCGCCCGGCTCGCCGCCGTCCTTGTTGTTCTCCGGGTCGATCGAGCGCCACTCGTACGCCGGGCCGCCCGCCGCCTTGATCGCCTCGGTGAACTTCCGCAGCGTCTCGCCGGCCGCGACCGTGCCGTCGTTGGTGGCGCCGTTGTCGTCCTGGATCTCCTCCAGGGCGAGGATGTCGGGGCTCGCGAGGTTCTCCACCACGGCCTGGGCGAGCGCGTCGAACTTCGCCTGCGGGTCCTTCGGGTCCAGGTTCTCCACGTTGTACGTGGCCACGGCCAGGTCGTCGCGGTCCTGGCGGCGGGTCCGCTCGCGCGGGAGGTCGCGGTCCTCGACGGTGCCGAGCGTGCGGGCGGTCAGGGTGTAGCCGCCGAACTGGTTGAAGTCCAGGGGGCCTTCGGTGCGGCCGGTGAGCCGGTCGCCCACGTCCGCCTTCGGGAAGGGGCTCTCGGAGATCGGCGTGAGCTGCTGGATCTGGAGCCGGCCGGTGTTCTGCGAGGTGTACGAGCCGTAGCGGGCGCCGCCGCGGTGGGTCGGGTTCTCCCAGGGCTTCACCGTCACCCACAGCTCGTTGTACGGGTCGGTGGCGCCGACCACGCGCGAGGTGCCGATCGCGACGTTCATCCCCTCGAGGGATTCGTAGTAGTCGAGGGCGTACGAACGCGGGTGCAGCGGGAGCCTGTTGATGCTGTTGCCCTCCGCCGGGTCGCCCTCGGGGGCGTAGGCGGCGGGCACCTTGCGTCCCTCGATGGTGACGGCCGCGGGCAGCTCGTTGCCGGCGGAGACCACGGTGACCGTGGGCTTGGTGATCTGCGTGAGCGACTGGTTGCCGGAGTTCGCGCCGCCCGGCACGTACTCGGTGACGGTGCCGGAGACCCGTACCGCGTCACCCGTCTTCACCGTGGGCGCCGAGCCCGTGAAGACGAAGACGCCCTCGCTCGTGGCGGGGTCCGTGTCGGGCTGCGCGTCCTGGATCCAGAAGCCGCGGGCCCCGTACGCACGGACCCCGGTGACTATCCCCTCGACCTCGCTGACCTGCTGACCGTCCAGCGGCGAGAGCCGGGTCGTGCCCTGGATGTCGTGGATGCGGACCGGGGCGGCGTCCGCGCTGCCGGCGGACAGGAGACCGGCGGCGAGGGCGGCCGCGACGACGGCGGCGGTTCTGGGCAGGGCGTGCGGGTGAGCGGAACGAGACGGCATAGGACTCTCCGTAGGGCGTGATGAGGGTGGTGACGGTGCTGGTGGTGCCGGTACGCGAGGTGCGGTGGTGGGGCGGGTGCCCGTGCGGTGGTGAACGTGACGCGCGTAGCCCGGGCGGTGGACGGACCGGCCGGGCCACGTGCGGATCTACGCGCGTCAATCTCTTGTGCGGGCAGGGGAGTTGTCAAGGCTTGGCGGGTGTACGACTCCTGACGGGTACATGAACCGGCCGGTCCCGGGCCGAATCCGTCTACCCTGGGGGCCGCCCGCACTGCCCGCGGGGAACCGTACGAGGAGAGCCAGTACATGAGCCCCGAACGCACCACGCTGCCGCCGGCGCGCCTCGCCCCCGAGGCGGAGCTCGCGCGGGCCGCGCTCGCCGCACCGCTGCTCGCCCGCGCGGTACGGCTCGCCCGCTGGGCCGGGCCCGCGACGCGCGTGGGCGCGGGCGGTGAACTCGTCGACGAGCAGCTGCCCGAGGCGGCCGCCCTGCTCGGGTTCGCCGCGGACGACGAGGACGGGCCCGCGTTCGCCAGCGAGGCGTGGCGGGTCGCCGTCGACGCCGGCCTGGTCGAGGTCACCGACGGGGACGAGGAGTCGGACGGCACGGTGACCGCGGGCGAGGAGCTCGCGCTCATCACCTCGGGCGCCCCGGCGGACGTCCTCGCCATCTGGCAGTCCGCCCTCGACACGGTCCTGTCGGACGCGAGCGTGCCGGACCTCGACGATCTGGTGGACGCGCTCAGCGAGGGCGGCGAGATCGACCTCGACGCGCTGGGCTGGGACCCCGAGGCGGAGGCCGAGTTCCTCGAAGGCGTGCTGGGCAACCTGTATCTGCTGACCGTCAGCGAGGACGGCCCCGGCGACGAGCCCGTACCGCTGCCGGCGCTCGCCGCGTCGATGATCGTGCCGGACGACATGGGCGAGCCCACCGACGACATCCTGGAGCAGGTCTCGGACGCGATGATGCGGCTCGACGACCAGTTCCGGCTCCTCGAACCGATCGGCCTGGTCGAATTCCGGCCGGTGGACGAGGAGTTGATGGCGGAGGCCGGGGACGAGGTCGCGGTGCCCGAGCTGCCCGAGGACGAGGACATCAGCCGTTACGGCATGGTGCGCCTCACGCCGCTCGGCCTGTACGGGGTCCGCGCGCGGATGGTGGAGGCCGGCGTGGACGCACCGGCCGTCGGCGACCTCGCGGACAAGGGCGCGGATGTGCTGCTCGACGCGACGGCCGGCTTCCCGCAGGCCGCGGCGCAGGCGGAGACCGAGCTGTGGCTCGCGGGGCGTGAACCGGTCGCGGCGGCACGGGAGTTGCTGGCGGCGGCGCGCGGGTCCGACGAGTCGGGGCCGCTGCGGCGGCTGCGCTGCCAGCAGGCGCTGTCCCTGGCGGGGCCGGCCGCCGAGCCCGCGCTGCGCGAGGTGCTCGGGGATCCGGAGCTCGGCGGGCTCGCGCGGGTGTGGCTCGTGGAGCACGGGTTCGCGGATGTGCCGGCGCCCGACGAGGCGATGATCTTCTGGCTGACCGTGGACACGTTGGCCGCGCAGCTGGCGGCGGAGGGGAACTCGGAGGAGCTCCAGGGTCTGGTCGAGGGGCTGGCCTCGCAGCACGCCGGGTTCTTCGACACGGCGTGGCGGGTGGACCACCCGGCGACGGCGGAGGTCCTGGAGGCGATGGGGCGGTTGCATCCGGACAAGAAGGTGGCGAAGGAAGCGCGGAAGGCGGCGTTCAAGGCTCGGTCGCGGGGGTAGTTCGGGTGCGGGTGGGTTCGGGGTGAGGTGGTTTCCCCTACCCGCCCCTTCCCGAAACCGGGGGCTGCGCCCCCGGGCCCCCTTGGGTGGGCACCCGAACTGGGGCTTCGCCCCTGGGCCTGCCTTGGTGGGCACCCACGCGGGGGCTTCGCCCCCTGCACCCCCCTTTGGGGCTTCGCCCCTTGCCCCCTTTCGCGCCTGGACGGCGCTCGTCCTCAAACGCCGGACGGGCTGGAAGGTTGCCCCACGGGCTGACAGGCACCCCATCGGTGGGCGGCCCCCTTCCGAAGGGACCGCCCACCACCCCGCGGGGAGCAGGGTCAGCACTCGTAGCGTGTGGTGTGTTTGAAGGAGGATGTCGCGCCGTCGAAGCCGTACGTGCCGCGGAAGGCCGGCGGGTTCTGGTACTCGCCGACGATCGTGAGCGTCGAGGCGCAGGAGCCCTGGCCCGCGCGCTTCGCGTCGAGGCGGAGCGACTCGCCGATGAAGCCGCTCGTGATGTCCCAGGGCGCCCCGCAGATACCGGACGTGATCTGGCCGCCGGTCACCACGTGCGGGTACGTGTTGGGGTTGTAGAGGACTTCGAGGGCGAAGGTGATCTGCCCGTTGTGGAGCGTCAGCTTGCAGGTGGTCGTGGCGGCCTCGGCCCCCACGTCCTGCTGCATCGACGCGAACGCCTCGTCCCGCGTCTTGACCTCCGCGCCCTGCGGGTTGAAGAACTTGTGCTCCGCCCGCTGCGCGCCCTTCTGCTTGCGTGCCTGCGTGGTCATGGTGCCCTCCCGCCTCAGGCCAGTTGTTCGGCGATCTCGACGCGCAGCAGGGCGCGTACGTTCTCGATGTGGTTGACCACCGTGACGACGGACGATCCGGCGAACAGGAGGCCGACCGCGACGTTGTCCTGGGAGGTGACAAGGGAGCCCGAGTCGCCGCCCGCCGAGATGTTCGTGGTGAGGATCTGGTCCTTGAAGCGGGCCGTCCCCGCCGTGCCGTAGTTGACGTCGATCGTCGCGTCGGTGGCGATGATGCGGCCGAAGGAGATGTTCGTCGTGCGGCCCGTCTTCTTGACCAGGTCGCCGACCGCCACGTTCGCCTTGCGGCGCCAGGCGCGCGGGGCGCCGCTGAAGTACTGCTCCCGCGTGGCGTCCTGGAAGTCCACGGCCGCCAGGGCCGCGTCCACCACGTTGTTGTGCCGCTCCAGCGGGATCTGCGGGGCGAACTGGATCGTGATGAAGCGCTCCAGGGTCGCGATCCGGTCGGCCGGGTCCTGCCCGCCGTCGAACGTGCCGGGCTGCAGGATCGCGCTGCCCAGCTGCGCCCGGTTGGAGTCGGCGAGCACGTGGTTGTTGGAGAGGATGTAGAACTTCGACGGGACGCCGAGGCCCGACCCGGGCGGGTCGACCGTGGCGCCGGGCAGGAAGTCGTACACCACACTGCCGAGCGTGCCCGCGGTCACCCGCACATTGCCCACCGAGAAGCCGGAAGGGCAGGGCCGCATACGGCGCTTGAGCAGCTGCGGCTCGAACGCGCCGAGCCCGCCGAGCTCTTCGAGCAGCGGCTGCGACAGCTGCGCGAACTGCCCCGCCGCCTCCGGGGACTGCTGTTCGTCCCCGCGCGCCGAGGGCACGGAGCGGCCGCGGCCCGTGGTGCGCTGCGCCGCCACATGACCGACCGCGATCACGTCGGTCGGGGTGCCGTCGTCCATCTGGCGCGGGATGACATCGCGCTCGGGGAGCATCGACTCGGGCACTTTCTGGGTCACGAAGACGAGCACGGCCTGCTCGCCGGTCGGCTGCCCCTCGGCCCACTTCACACCGTGGCCGAACCCGACCACGTTCGCCAGCGGCTGCTCACGCCGCAGGAAGTCACCCATCGCCTGGCGGCGGGAGCTGTCGCTCAGCTGTCCGCCGGTCGGTCCTCGCATCAGTTCTGGCCGGCTCGTCACGCCTGACCACCTCTTCCCGTGATGATGCGCGGGGTTGCCCGGCGGCTCAGGACTCCGGGTCCTGGGCGTCGACAGAGCCGATCGCGAGCACGCGTACCGGCACGCCCTCGAGCTCGTCGGGAACCACGTCTTGTGCGGGGAGGAGTGCACGGGGCACCGCCCGGTCCACGAAGACGACGATCACGTCCTCGCCCGAGTCCTCATCCCGTCCGATCCCCACCCCGGTCACATGGGCCAGCCGCATGAGCCGGCCCTCATGGAGTCTGCGTGCCTCGTGTGCGTCCACCGGGCTCGCCTCTCCGCCCACTGCGCTCCTGCAGGATGAGGACTGTCTATTGCCGCCGCAGAAGGCGGTCAAGGGCCGCCGCGTGAAATCTTGGGACTCGCTCCCTCTCACCCCTCTCGACCTTGTTTACGAAGATTGGGAGCGCTTGCGGTGCGTTGCGAAACGGACGGTCCCATTCGGGGTACGGGCCTGCGGAGGGACTCATGTACGCAGGTGCGAAGCCCCGTTGAGATCGAGCACGGTGCCCGAGGCCCACTCCGCGCCCGGCGAGGCGAGCCACCGTACGGCCTCGGCGATCTCCTCTGCGGAGGCCACCCGCCCGAACGGACTCTGCTCGCGGATCGCCGCGCCCTCCGCGCCGGCCAGCCGGTGCGCCACGCGCTCGGTGTCGAAGAAACCCGGGGCCACGGAGGCGACACCGATCCCGTACGGAGCGAGCGATACGGCCAGGGACTGGCCGAGCGCGTGCACCGCCGCCTTCGTCGCGCCGTACGCCGGGTGGTCGGGTTCGCCGCGGAAGGCGCCCCGCGAACCGATGTTGACGATGCGTCCGCCCGTCCCCTGGTCGATCATCCGGCGCGCGGCAAGATGGCTGAGATTCGCCGTGGCGAGCACATTGACCGCGAGGTGCGCCTGCCACTGCGCGGCCCATTCCGCGTACGGCGTTTCCGGCAGCGGATGCCGTACGTTGACGGCGGCATTGTTCACGAGCACGTCGATCCCGCCGAGCCCTGCGAAGGCCTCCTCGGCCACGCCTGCCGCCCCGTCCGGATCCGAGACGTCGCCGCCGACCAGGACGTGTCCCGTCCCGTCGAGCAGGGCGAGGGTCCGCTCGGCCTCCGCGCGCCGGGAGTTGTAGTGCACGGCCACTCGGTCGCCCTGCGCGGCGAACACCCGCGCGACCGCGCGGCCGAGTCCGCGCGAGGCTCCGGAGACGAGGACACGGCGCCCGGCCGCGGGAAAGGGGTGCGCGGGCGGGGACGGCCGGGTGGAGGGGTTCATGGAAGCGGGTCTCCAGACGTCGGACGGTGTTCAACCCCCGTTTATACGCGGGCGGAACTCTCTGCCGCGGGCCACCCCCGCACCTCCGTCCGGTCCGGACCCTCGCTCAGGAGAGACGATGCCGCTCACGCGCAGAGACTTCACCCGCCGCACCGCGCTCACCGGCGCCGGTGTGGCGCTCGTCGGCACCGCCGGGGTGCTCGCCACCACCGACGGCGCGCTGGCCACCCAGGAGGACGCCGCCCCCGAGCACCCCGCAGGACGGCCCACCGGCCCCGGCTACGGCCCGCTCGTCCCCGACCCCGAGGGGATCCTCGCGCTGCCCGCCGGGTTCACGTACAAGATCATCACGTACTGCGGGAAGACGAAGCTGGAGAGCGGCGAGTTCACGCCGTCCAACCACGACGGCACCGCGACCTTCGAGGGCCCCCGCGGCACCACGCTGCTCGTGAACAACCACGAGCTCGACGGACCGCGCACCGACTACGACCACCCGGTCCCGCTGACCGAGGGCCTCGTCTACGACCCGGCGGCGGCCGGCGGCTGCACCGTCGTCGAGGTGCGGCGCGGCGGCGAGGTCGCCGAGTGGGTGGGCATCGCGGGCACCTCCACCAACTGCGCGGGCGGACGCACCTCCTGGGGCACCTGGCTGACCTGCGAGGAGAACTCCGACAAGGCCGGCGAGAACGGCATGACCAAGGACCACGGCTACGTCTTCGAGGTCGACCCGTACGACCGCAGGGCCAACCGGAACCCCAAGCCCCTGAAGTTCTTCGGTCGCTTCGACCACGAGGCCGTGGTCGTCGACCCGAGGACCGGCCACGCCTACCTCACCGAGGACGACTCCAAGCCCAACGGCCTGTTCTTCCGCTGGGTGCCGCCGCACGGCTTCAAGCACGGACGCGGCCGGTTCCGGAAGCTCGCCGACGACGCGGGCCGGCTCCAGGCGCCCAAGTGCTACGACTCCGGCGGCCGCTTCGTCGACGACCTCTCGCGCGCCACGAAGATCGGCACGGTGTACGGCGTGGACTGGGTGGACGTCCCCGACCGGG
This sequence comes from Streptomyces indicus, assembly GCF_900100315.1. Classification (GTDB taxonomy): domain Bacteria; phylum Actinomycetota; class Actinomycetes; order Streptomycetales; family Streptomycetaceae; genus Streptomyces; species Streptomyces indicus. Next base: position 110,752 of record NZ_FNFF01000013.1, on the reverse strand, counting down.
ACGCCAGGGAGACCCCGATCCGCAAGCAGTTCGGCGCCGGCGAGGTCACCCGCGCCCGCAAGCTCGAAGGCATGTGGTGGGCCGACGGCGGCGCCTACATCGTCTCCTCGTACGCCCGTGACGAGAGCCCGGGCGAGCCGCACGACGGCCAGGTCTGGTTCTACAGCCCGCGCCGCCGCACCCTCACCCTGAAGGTCCTGCTCGGCGTGAACCCCGACCCGGGCAAGGACGGCGCCTTCGACGGCCCCGACAACATCACGGTCTCGCCGTACGGCGGCCTGATCATCGCCGAGGACGGCGAGGGCGTGCAGCACCTGTTCGGCGCCACCGAGAGCGGCCGCACGTACCCGATCGCGCGCAACGACCTCAACATCGGCACCGAAGAGGAGCCGGAATACAGCGAGTTCACCGGCGTGGTCTTCTCGCCCGACGGGCGCACGCTCTACGCCAACATCCAGGACCCCGGGATCATGGTGGCCATCACCGGCCCCTGGAAGCGGAACTCCCGCCCCTAGGCGGTCCGTTCCGGGCCATCCGGCCTTAATCTGGCGGAATGGATCACCTCACACCGGCCGTGGAGCTGGTTGCCGACGTCCTTGGACCCGAGCTCATCGGCAGCTATCTCCACGGCTCCGCCGTGCTCGGCGGGCTGCGGCCGGCCAGTGATGTGGACCTTCTGGTGGTGTCCCGGCGCTCGCTGACCCCTGACCGGCGCCGGGCACTCCTGGACGGACTCCTGAAGATCTCCGGCCTCGACGCACCGCTCAGACCCGTCGAACTGGTGGTGGTCGTCCAGTCGGCGGTCCGGCCGTGGACCTACCCGCCGGTCTGCGACTTCCTGTACGGCGAGTGGCTGCGCACCGCGTACGAGCAGGGGGAGGTGCCCCAGCCGGCGGAGCTGCCGGACCTCGCGGTGCTGCTCACCATGGCGCTCGCCGGGGACCGGACGCTGAGCGGACCGCCGCTCGCCTCCGTGCTCGACCCGGTGCCGTGGGCCGACGTGGTCGCGGCGAGCACGGCGGGTGTGCCCGGCCTGCTCGCCGATCTCGACACGGACACCCGCAACGTCCTGCTCACGCTCGCGCGCGTATGGACCACGGTCGCCACCGGGCGGATCCGCTCGAAGGACGAGGCGGCCCGGTGGGCGCTGGAGCGGCTGCCCGAGGAGCACCGGGACGTGTTGGCGCATGCGCGGGAGCTGTACCTCGGTGCGCGGTACGAGGAGGAGCGGTGGAGCCCGGAGCTGCGTGCCCGGGTGCTGCCGTGCGCGGAGGAGATGGCGGCGCGGATCGAGGCGGCTCGGGTCGAGGCGGCTCGGGCTGTGTGAGGCCGCGGAACGTTCACCTTGGCCGCGGTTACGCCGCCCGTTCGGTGAACATCCCGTTCTGCCCCGTCCCGTAGAAGACCAGCTGGTCCTCACTCACCACGTAGAAGTAGGGCCGGTCGCCCGCCGTGCAGGGCAGCTCCGCTCCGTTGTCCATCCGGTCCGTGAGCCGCGCCTTGCCGAGCGTGAGGCGGGTGCTGCTCACCTCTTCGACCTCGGCTTCGAAGGTGCAGTAACTGCCGTCCGCCGTCGCGCTGACGCCCCAGGTCACCGACTTGTCCGCGGGCTGGTAGGGGATGGTGAACGTCCACTCGTAGTCGGTGCTCCGGTTCTCCCAGGTACCGGGGTAGCCCGCCGGGAACCCCTTGTCCGCTCCCCTGTCCGGCTCGTCGGTGCCGTCCTGTCCCGGCTCGTCCGCGGTGCCGTCCCCGTTCTTGCCCGTGCTGGGGGAGGGGCCCGCGGAGGACGTACCCTCTTTGCCTTTCTTGGCGGGGCTGTCCTTGCCGTCTTGGCCTTGCGAACTCTGCGAAGGCTCGGGGGACTTGGAGGCGTCCGCGGTCGGGTCCGCGCCGCCGCCGCGCGGCACGGTGCCGGAGGAGGCGCTGCGCCGGTCACCCGAACTCCCCTTGCCGTCCTGCCCGTCGAGCAGGTCGGGCACGAGGACGAAACCGCCGGCCGTCAGGGCGAGCACGGCGGCCACGAGCAGCGGGAGGGCGAGGCGGCGCCGGCGCTTCGGGGGTGTCCCGGCCGGGGCGGGAGTCGCCCCGGCCGGGACGGGGGTCTGCTCGGCCGGTACGGGGGTTGCCTCGGCCGGTACGGGAGGTGCTGCGGGCGGCGTCGCGCGCGTCTCCGGCCGCAGCGCGACGGTCCCTTGGTCGGCCCGGTGGGAGACGGTGGACGGGGCCGGGGCGGCGGTGCTCCCCGCCGTGGGCACGCTGCCCGTCGCGCCCTCCGTCGCGCTCTCCGCGCCCTCCGTCGCGCTCTCCGCCACGTCCTCCGTCGCGGCCACGCTCCCCGCCGTCTCCGGCAGATCCGTGTCCAGGAGCCGCACCGCAGCCCGCCCCAGATGACCGACCAGGGACGCGGGCAGCCACTCGCCCGCCGCCTCGGCGGCCGCCGCCGTGCGCTGCACGATCTCCGGCAGCGGGAGCCGCTCCTCGGGCTCCTTGTGCAGACAGCCCGTGACGAGAGCGAGCAACTCGCCCTCGACGCCCGCCAGATCGGGCTCCTCGGACACGATGCGGAACATCTGCGCGTGCGGCCCGATCTCCGAGCTGCCGAACGGCCGCCGCCCCGTGGCCGCGTACGCGAGCAGCACCCCGAGCCCGAACACGTCGCTGGCCGGGCCCACGGTCTCGCCCCGCACCTGCTCCGGGGACATGAAGCCCGGCGAGCCCACCGCGTAGCCGGTGCGCGTCAGCTCGTTGCCGAGCGCGACATCACGCGCGATGCCGAAGTCGATGACGCGCGGGCCGTCGAGGGTCAGGAGCACGTTGGAGGGCTTGAGGTCGCGGTGCACCAGACCGGCCGCGTGGATCGCGGTGAGCGCCCGTGCGAGCCGGCCCGCTAGCACCAGGACGGTGCGCTCGGGCAGCGGGCCGTGCTCCTGCTCCACGATGGCGTCCAGACCCGGCCCGGGCACGAACGCCGTCGCGATCCACGGGGATTCGGCCTCCGTGTCCGCGTCGAGCACCCGTGCCGTCCAGTCCCCGCCGACCTTGCGGGCGGCCTCGACCTCCCGCCGGAAGCGCCGACGGAAGGCGTCCTTGGCGGCCAGTTCCTCGCGTACGACCTTGACCGCGACCGTCCGCCCGCCCGCGGAGCGCGCGAGGAACACCTCGCCCATCCCGCCGCTGCCGAGCCGGCCGAGCAGCCGGTACGGACCGATCTGCCGCGGATCCTGCTCCTTGAGCATCTGCATGACCTGCCCGCCACCTTCCCCCGTACGGCTCGGGGGTGATGGTACCCAGGGGCCGCGCGGGTCTCGCGGGGCGTACCGGGAAAACCCTTGGCGCGTGCGCGGGTTCGCTCTCTACAGTCTTTTACGTCCAGGTGCGCAGGCAGGACTTACTTCCACTCTTAATGGGGAGGTCGCAGGTTCGATTCCTGCCTCCGGCATTTCGTGCCGGAGTAGCTCAGTGGCTAGAGCACCAAACGTAGTTCCGCCGAACTGATCTCTGGACACCACAACTTCACGTACCTCCCGGTGCGAAGGCCGCGGCTCCTTCTTCGAGAGAAATCAGGCCGCACGCCACATTGATCTCGGGAGGCCTTTCCGCAGGGGGAGTGCCCGGTGCGCAGGCAGCGGTTACTTTCTGGATCAGAAGGTCGCGGGTTCGAATCCCGTCATCGGCTCAGGGCCGGTGTAGCTCAACCGGATAGAGCATCTGACTGTCACCGCCGTCGACTTCCGACCTCGGGCACCCCCTTGCCGAATTGCCTCCCTCGTTTCGCGAAAGTTCCGCGACAGTTTCGCGGCAGATGAATTCGGGGGAATTCTCATGGCACGTTTCAACGCCAAGTCCGTTCGCGCACGCGTCACTTCGTACGTGACCTCCACCGGCCGCACCCTCCGCACCTTCGAGGGCGGCCGCGGTTACGAGCGTGAGGAGCGCTCCGAGCTCTTCCTGCTGTCGGTGGCGAACATGGTCGGGCAGCGCACCTTCTACGAGTCCGGCGCGGACCGCGACGACCGCTTCGCCCGCCTCGTGCGCAAGCTGGCCGTGGAGGACCCGGAGTGGACCGCCGGCCTGCTCGGCTGGCTGCGCGGCGAGGGCAACCTGCGGACCGCGTCGCTCGTGGGCGCCGCCGAGTACGTGAAGGCGCGCCTGGACGCGGGCGCCGTGGCCGGTCCCTCGAACCGCTCCGTCGTCGCCTCCGTGCTCCAGCGCCCGGACGAGCCCGGCGAGCTGCTCGGCTACTGGACCTCGACGTACGGACGTGCCGTCCCCAAGCCCGTGAAGCGCGGGGTCGCGGACGCCGTCCGGCGCCTCTACCACGGCAAGTCCCTGCTGAAGTACGACACGTCGAGCAAGGGCTACCGCTTCGGCGACATCCTCAACCTGGTGCACGCCGCGCCCGACCCGGACAAGCCGTGGCAGGGCGAGCTGTTCCGGTACGCCCTCGACCGCCGGCACAACCCGGAGACCGCGGTGCCGCCCGCGTCCAGCCGTGTCCTGGTCGCGCACCGCGAGCTGATGGAGCTGCCGGTCGAGGACCGCCGCGCCGTGGTCACCGCCCCCGACGGCCCCGCGCGCCTCGCCGAGGCGGGCATGACCTGGGAGGCCCTGGCCGGCTGGCTCCAGGGGCCGATGGACAGGGCCGCGTGGGAGGCGATGATCCCGTCGATGGGCGCCATGGCGCTCGTACGGAATCTGCGGAACTTCGACGAGGCAGGGGTCTCGGACGATGTCGCCGCCGCCGTCGCGGCGAAGATCTCCGACCCGGAGCAGGTGCGCCGCTCGCGGCAGTTCCCGTTCCGGTACCTCGCCGCGTACCGGCACGCGCCGTCGCTGCGCTGGGCGTACCCGCTGGAGCAGGCGCTCGCGCACTCGCTGGCCAACGTGCCGGAGCTGCCCGGCCGCACCCTGGTCCTCGTGGACCGCTCGGGCTCGATGTTCTACTCGAAGATGTCGGACCGCTCCGAGCTCAGCCGGGCCGACGGTGCCGCGGTGTTCGGTGCGGCGGTCGCGATGCGGGCCGAGAAGGCGGACCTGGTGCAGTTCGGGTCCACCAGCTCCTCGATCACCTGCCGCAAGGGCGAGTCGGTGCTCAAGGTCCTGGAGCGCTTCGGCGACCTGGGCGGCACGGACACGACCGAGGCGGTACGGCGGTTCTACCGCGGGCACGACCGGGTACTGATCGTCACCGACGAGCAGTACACGTACAGCGCCCACGGGGACCCGACCTCGCAGGTGCCGGCCGACGTGCCGGTCTACACCTGGAACCTCGCGGGCTACCGCGCGGGCCACGGCCCGTCCGGCACCCGCAACCGTCACACCTTCGGCGGCCTGACGGACGCGGCCTTTCGCATGGTCCCGCTCCTGGAGCGGGGGCGTGACGCGGACTGGCCGTGGGAGACGGCCGCGTAGCCGCCCTGCGCAGGGGATGCCCGCCGTCACAGGGGATGCCCGCCGTCCGGTGGAAACCGGACGGCGGGCATCGAAAACTGGGCGCAGGTAAGGGAACGGCAAAGAGATCTCGCTCGTTACCCCAGGCATGACAGCTATGACCCCCGGCTCGAACCTTCCCCTGCCCACCGTCCGCGTGTCGGTGGACGTCGCCGCCCCGGTGCGGCTCGACGTATCGGGCCTGCTGCTCACCGCCGACGGCAAGGTGCGCTCCGACGACGACTTCATCTTCTTCAACCAGCCCTCGGGCCCCGGTGTCACCTACCAGTCGGGCGGCGGCACGGCCCCCGACAAGGTCACGGTCGACACCTCGGCGGTCCCGCCGGGCATCGAGAAGATCGTGGTGACCGCAAGCCCGGACGCCGCGGGCCAGACCTTCCAGGGCATCGAGCCCACCGCGACGATCCGCAATGCGGACGACAACAGCGTGATCGCCACCTTCACCCCGCCGCAGCTCGGCACCGAGACGGCCCTGGTGGTCGTGGAGATCTACCTGCGCAACGGTGCATGGAAGGCCCGCGCGGTCGGCCAGGGCTATGCCAACGGTCTGGCCGGGATCGCCACGGACTTCGGCGTCTCGGTCGAGGAGGAGCCGGCCGCGGCCCCGACTCCGGCCCCCGCCCCGGCGCCCGCCGCGCCCCCGGCCCCCGCCGCCCCCTCGGCCCCGGACCCGCGGGCCTGGGCCCAGACGCCGCCGCCCGCCGCGGCCGCGCCGGCTCCCGCCGCGCCGGCACCCGCGCCCGCCGCCCCCGCGCCCGGCACCGGCAAGATCAACCTGGACAAGGGCCGCGTCAGCCTCCAGAAGAACCAGACGGTCTCCCTGGTCAAGGGCGGCCGCCCGCTGCTCTCCCAGGTCAAGATGGGCCTCGGCTGGGAGCCCGCGTTCCGCGGCAAGGACATCGACCTCGACGCCTCGGTGATCGCGTACGGACCGAACCGCAACCACATCGACAGCTGCTACTTCGGCAAGCTCGCGATCCTGAACGGGGCGATCAAGCACTCCGGCGACAACCTCACGGGTGAGGGCGGCGGCGACGACGAGGTCATCGTGGTCGACCTCGGCCGCCTCCCGCAGGAGGTCTCGGGCCTGGTCTTCACGGTCAACTCGTTCTCGGGCCAGAAGTTCACCGAGGTCGCCAAGGCGTACTGCCGCCTGGTCGACGCCACGACCAACGAGGAGCTGGTCCGCTTCGACCTGACCGGTGCCGAGCCGCAGACGGGCGTGATGATGGCCAAGCTCATCCGCCAGTTCTCCGGCGAGTGGGAGATGACGGCGATGGGCGACTTCGTGAAGTCCCGCACGGTACGCGGGATGGTGAAGCCGGCCGGCCAGGCGCTGTAGCGCTCCGACACCCACAGGGGCGGCCCCGCACCGGCGGGACCGCCCCTTCGTCCTGCGCGCCCGGCGATCAGCTGTCGCAGCCCACGCCGTCGCCGTCGCGGTCGAGATGGCGTCCGTAACCGGGCTCGCCGCTGTGCACCGGGGCGGCTCCCGCGGCGCGGGCCGCGCTGCAATTCGCGTAGTACACACTGCCCCCGCCGTTGTCCCCGTCGTCACCGCCGCTTCCGCCGCCGGAGCCTCCCGCGGCGGTGTCGGCCGTCACCGTCGCGGTGACCTTCACCGTCTTGGTCTCGGTGACCGTGGGCGCGGGCTCGGGTTCGGCGCTCGCCGTCAGTGTCGCGGTGGCCGTGACCGTCGCGGTGACCGTGGGCCTCGCGCTGCCCGCGGCGGCCTTGTCACCGGACTCGCCGCCACTCGCCCCTGCCCCGACACCGAGGAAGAACGCGAGGCCGAGCGCGGGCAGGACGAACCGCTTGCGCGCCCACCTCGGGGCGGACCGGCCGGGCCGCGGCATCGGCGGCGGTGTGTACGGACTGCTCATGTCGTCCCCCCGGATGACGTGCTGGAGGGAACGACGATAGAACCGGGGCCACCGAGTGTGAGGGAAATATGGAGACGCAGTGACCAAGTCGTGACGTCAGTGGGTGCTCGGCCTATGCGTCCTCAACTGCCCTGTGCGGCCCGGTCCGAGGTGCTGCGCAGCACGCAGAACTCGTTGCCCTCCGGGTCCGCCAGGACGGCCCAGCCCGAGCCGTCGGGCTCGCGGCGGTCGGCGACCCAGGTGGCGCCCAGGGCCAGCAGGCGATCGACCTCCGGTTCGCGTGAGCTGCTCGGGCGCAGGCACAGGTGGATGCGGTTCTTGACCGTCTTGGGTTCCGGGACCTGGTTGAAGTAGAGGAACGGGCCCTCGGGCATGGGGATCTGGACCGCCTCGTCGCCCGGTCGCGCGTCGGCGTCGAGCGGCTGACCCGTCACCTCGCTCCAGAACCGGGCCGACGCATAGGCGTCCGCGCAGTCGATCGCCACGTTCTGTACCACTGAGATCATGGCGTCAGCCTGCCCGAGGGCCGCCGTCGGTGCCACCGCCTTCGCCGCAGGCGAGGCACGCCGCGGTGACCGGTGACCGGCGGCCGACCCCGACTAAGCCGGCCTGATCGTCGCCAACTGGGCCAGCAGAAGCAGCAGTCGGTACGCCTCGCCGAAGTCCGTGGCCGTGAACGCCACCGTCCGCCCGCCCGCGCGGCGCGTGACCCCCGGCACCAGGGTGGCCAGGTCGACCATGAAGGCGGCGGCCAGGTCGACCTCCACCTCCAGCGGGCCGGTGAGGGACAGCGGGGTGATCCCGGAGCGGCGGCGTATCGCCTCGGCGGCGCTGCGGCGCAGGAGTTCGCGCGCCTCCTCCGGGTGCAGGGTCACCGCGGCCCCTTGCCCGAGGGCCTGCTTGACCTCGGCCGTGACGGCCGCGGGGACCAGGGCGTGCAGCTCGGCGCACGCCGCGTCGTCGCCGCTCAGGAGGACGACGGGCACACCGAGATGGCCGGCCATCGCCGCGTTGAGCCCGATCTCGCCCATCGGGCGGCCCGCCACCCGCACATCGAGCAGCCCGTCGTTCATCGTGTGGGCCAGCACGGCCGGGCCCTCGCCCGCCCGCGCGTGGTAGCCGACCAGCAGCACCGCGTCGGTGTCCGCGTCGAGGCCGCCCAGCATGCCGAGCGGACGCGGCTTGCCGCGCACCAGGCGTGCGCGGCGGTCGAGTTGCTCCGGCAGGAGGTTGCGGAACGGCCCGTGCGCGTCGGCGACCCGCACCGCCGCATCGGGCACGGCGTCGAACACGCCGGCGATGACGCTGTTGGCGTCGGCGGTCATCGACTGCCGGCTGCGCTGGTAGTCGTAGCCGTCCGGGTTGGTCTCGGAGGGGTGCACGATCCCCGAGACGCCCTCCATGTCGACCGAGATGAGTATCTTCATGGGCACGGGAGCCTAGTCAGCGGCCGGTTGCCGCCGGCGTCCCGGTTGCCCGCCCGGACCCTCAGCCGCGGTTGCGCGGGTGGTTGCGGGCGGCGCGTTCGTTGCCGAACTTGTACGCGCCGGTCCAGCGGGCCATGACCAACTGCTCGTCCCCGGCGGTCACTTCGGCCAGGAACTTCTGAGCGCGTGCTCCGCGCAGGGTCGTGGCGGGGCGTCCGTGGTGCGTGATCGTGACGGACGCATCGCCCTGCTGCGCGTATCGGAACCCGTGAGGTCGTGGCATGCGCCGAATCTAGGGTGCGGGCCCGGGCCGCGTACAACGGATTTCGGGCGGGCCCGCGCCGGCCGGGTCAGCCTCGGTGCGGCCGCGCCGGTCTCAGTGCGGCCGCGCCGGTCTCAGTGCGGCCGCGCCGGTCTCAGTGCGGCCACATCGGCGGGTTCGTGCAGAAGTGGCCGCCGAGGTACGCGTGATCCGGGTTGTCCTCCGACAGTTCACCCTGCTCGGCGATCAGCTTCTCCGCGTACTGCTCCGAGTCGTCCTGCGGCTCGTACCCGAGGGCGCGGGCGCTCGAAAGGTCCCACCACAGGCGGGTGTTGGCGGAGGAGCCGTAGACGACGGTGTGGCCCACGTCGGGTGCCGTGAGCGCGGCGTGGAACAGGCGCGCCCCGTCGCCGGGGGACATCCACACCGACAGCATCCGCACCGAGGTGGGCTCCATGAAGCACGAACCGATGCGCACCGACACCGTCTCGATGCCGTGCTTGTCCCAGTAGAACTGGGCGAGATCCTCGCCGAACGACTTCGACAGGCCGTAGAAGGTGTCCGGCCGGCGCGGTGCGTCGATCGGAATCAGCGGGTCCTCGCCCTGCGGGCGCGGGGTGAAGCCGATCGCGTGGTTCGAGGAGGCGAACACGATCCGCCGGACGCCTTCCTCGCGGGCCGCCTCGTAGAGGTGGTAGGTCCCCTCGATGTTCGCCTTGAGGATCTTCTCGAAGGTGGACTCCAGGGAGATGCCCGCGAGATGGACGATCGCGTCCACGCCCCGCACCGCCTCGCGCAGCGCCGCCCGGTCCGCGAGGTCCGCCTTGATCGCGGCCGGTTCGCCCTCGGCGGTCTCGACGGCCACCATGTCGAGCAGCCGCAACTCGTAGCCGTACGCGGGCAGAAGGCCCCGCATCAGGGTGCCGAGGCCGCCGGCGGCGCCGGTGAGCAGGACGGTGCGGGGAGCGGGCATGGGGTGGTCTCCTCGGGTGCCGTGGTCGGGTGCCGTGGTGGGTGCCTGGGTCGCGACCACATGAACGTATACGTGCGGAGGCGGCCGGGGCACCGTCACGTCTTCGATGGACGTATTCCTGCACGCCATTCACATCCGTGGACACGCTAAGGATCTCTGCGCAGGCGCGTCAAGGGGTCGGCGCCCCGGCGTCAACGCGCCCCGGAACCGGGCGAATTCGGCGTCGATCAGCCGCGCACGGGCGCTTGACCCGCGATGATCCGGCGGCTTAGCGTGGTCGCGTTCAGAAATATAGACGCGGATCAGAAACGTGCACGGCCTGGCGGCAGAGCACACGGTCCGCCGCTGCCCAGGGAGAGAGCCCGTGACGTCAGCCCCGCTCGCCGCTCGACTCAGCATCCCCAGCGGACCGCTGTTCTTTCCCGTGACCGCCTTCGGCCCGGACGGCTCGCTCGCGCTCGACGTCTACCGCGCGCACGTGCGCGCGGGCGTCGAGGCCGGTGGCGCGGCCGTGTTCGCGGTGTGCGGCACGGGCGAGTTCCACGCGGTCACGCCCGAGGAGTTCCAGGCCTGCGTGGCCGCGGCGGTCGAGGCGGCGGACGGGCGCGTGCCGGTGATCGCCGGCGCCGGCTACGGCACGGCGCTCGCGGTGCGGTACGCGCGGCTGGCCGCGGAGGCCGGCGCGGACGGGCTGCTCGCCATGCCCCCGTATCTCGTCAAGGCCGGACAGGAAGGGCTCGTCGCGCACTACCGCGCGCTCGCCGAGGCGACCTCCCTCGACGTGATCGTCTACCAGCGGGACAACGCGGTGTTCACACCGGAGGCCGTGGTCGAACTCGCCGCGCACCCGAAGATCGTCGGGTTCAAGGACGGGCTCGGCGACCTGGACCTGATGCAGCGCATCGTGAGCACCGTCCGCACGGCCGGACACGAGGACTTCCTCTACTTCAACGGGCTGCCGACCGCCGAGCTCACCGGCCTCGCCTACCGCGGCATCGGCGTCTCCCTCTACTCCTCCGCGGTGTTCTGCTTCGCACCGGACATCGCCCAGGCCTTCCACCGCGCCCTGAACACGGGCGACGACAAGACCGCGAACCTCCTGGTCGACGGCTTCTACCGGCCGTTCGTCGAACTGCGCAACCAGGGCCGGGGTTTCGCGGTCGCCCTCGTCAAGGCGGGCGTACGGCTGGGCGGTCAGGAGGTCGGCGCGGTCCGCACCCCGCTGCACGAGCCGAGCGAGCAGCAGGTCAAGGAGCTGGCCGCGCTGATCGAGCGCGGGCGCGCCCTGCTGGAGGAGACGGGCGGCTCCCGTGACGCGGACCTCGACGGTGCGCAGGGTGCGGAGGCGGGCGCGTGAAGACCTCGGCCTTCGTCTACCCCTGGGACGTGAACGGCGACCCCGAAGCCGCCGGCCGCATCGCCGCACTCGGCGCCCAGCAGGTCACCCTCGCCTCCGCCTACCACTCCACCCGCGCCCTCACCCCGCGCCACCCCGCCCACCGGATCGTCACGGCCGAGCACGCGGCCGTCCTGTACCCGCCGGGCGAGCGCTGGCAGGGACGCGAGCTGCGGCCGTACGCCGCCGGGGCCTGGGCCCCCGGCGACGCCTTCGGCACGGCGGCCGGTGCGCTCGCCGACGCGGGCCTGGAGGTGCACACCTGGGTCGTGCTCGCCCACAACTCCCGGATGGGCGCCGAGCATCCGGACACCTCGGTGGTCAACGCGTACGGCGACCGCTACCCCTGGGCCCCCTGCATCGCACAGCCCGCGACCCGCTCCTACCTCGTCGAGCTCGCCGCCGAGGCGGCGGTGCGGCCGGGCGCGCGCGGCACCGAGCTGGAGTCCTGCGGCTGGTACGGACTCGCGCATCTGCACGCCCACGACAAGACCGCCGGAGTCGGGCTCGGCGACGGCGGCCAGTACCTGATGTCCCTCTGCTTCTGCGGCTCCTGCCGCGAGGGTTATACGGAGTCGGGGCTCGACCCCGACGCGCTCGCGACCGCGGTACGGGGCGCCCTCGAACCGCTGTGGCGCGGCGAGACCCCGCCGGACACACCCCTGGACAAGCTCCTGTCCGCCGAACTGCTCGACGCCACCTTGCAGTTCAGGACCTCGGTGGCCCGCTCCCTCCAGGAGGAGGCGGTCGCCGCCGTACGGGCCGCGGCCCCCGCCGGCTTCCAGGTCCTGCTCCACGCGGACCCGGTGCGGTACCACTGCGGCGCCAACGCCGGGGTCGACCCGGCCCACATCCTGGGCGTGGCGGACGGCGTGGTCGTGCCGTGCACGGGCGGCGCGGAGCTGCTCGCCCCCTTCGCCGCCGTGGGCGCACCGGACGCGGTGCTCGCCGCCAACTTCACCGTGGTGAGCGGGATGGGCGGCGCCCCCGCCCGGCTGCGCGAGGACGCGGCACGGGCCGCCGAGCTCGGCGCCACTGAACTGCGGCTCTACCACGCGGGGTTGGCCTCGGACGGCGATCTGGAGCTGGTGCGCGACGCGCTGCGCTGACCGCAGCCCGTATGAGAAGGAGGCGGCGCCACCCGCGAAGGGTGGCGCCGCCTCCTTGCTGCAATCCGTCCGTCGCTACGAGGCCGCCGCCGTCGCCGACTCCTCGCGCACCGGCGGCAGTTCGGCCGGGGCGGGCGCCTCGAAGGGCTCCCCGAGCAGCACATGCCGGACCACCCGCTCCGCCGCGCGCCCGTCCTCGTAGGTGCACAGGCGGGCCCGGAACGCGGCCCGGCGCGCCGCCGACTCCTCGTCCCGCCAGGCCTCCGAGCCGAGCACCCGCGCCAGCTCCTCCTGCGAGGCGGTGACCGGGCCGGGCGCGTCGGTCCGCAGATCCAGATACGTGCCGCGCGTGGCCTGGTAGCTCGCCCAGTCGTCCAGATGCAGCACGATCGGACGGTCGAGCAGCGCGAAGTCGGCCATCAGGGAGGAGTAGTCCGTGACGAGGCAGTCCGCCGCGAGCAGCAGGTCCTGCACCCGCGGTTCGTCCGTCGCGTCCACGAGGACGCCGCGGCGGTGCAAGTCACGCAGTTCCAGGCGCCGTTCGGGATGCTCGGCCAGCGACGGGTGGAGCCGCACGACCAAGGTGCGGCCCGCGCCCAGGCTCGCCGCGAGCCGCTCCAGATCGAGCCGCGGCACGTAACCGCCCTTGCGGTACTCGCGGGTGGTCGGCGCGTACAGCACCACCGTGTCCTCCGCGGGGATGCCGAGGCGCTCCCGCGTCGCGGCGGCCCGGCCGGGATCGCCCTGCACGAGCACGTCATTGCGCGGACTGCCGCTGCGCAGCGCCTCGTAGTGGCACGGGTAGGCCCGGTTCCAGATCTCCTCCGCGTGCGCGCTCGCCACCAGGCTCAGGTCCCAGCGGTCGGCGTGCCACAGATGGGCGCGCACGTTCACCCCGTGCCGCGCGCCGGGCTTGTCCAACAGGTCGAGCCCCATCCGCTTGACGGGCGCGCCCTGGTGGGTGTGCACATGGACCGAGCCACGCCGCTTGCGCCAGCTGCCGGTCCACGGGGTGTCGTTGAACCAGTACGCCGCCCGCGCCATCAGCGCGTGCTGCGCGAGGCTGCCCGGAGCCACCCAGGAGTCGCCCTCGGGCACCAGATGCGCCCGGTTCTTCTTGATCACCCAGACCCGCCGGATGTGCGGCGCGAGTTCGCGCGCCTTCTCCGCGAGGGCGGCCGGGTCGCCCGCGGCCTGGCCCGCGTGCCCCGAGGAGAACACCGCGAGGTTGCGGTCCAGCGGACGCAGGGTGTGCAGCCGGTAGTACGCCTTCTTGACCCTCGACGTGGCGCGCCGGCGCAGCGGCCGCAGCAGCGACCGGGCCTTGCGCAGCACCCTTCGGGCGGGGAAGAACGGCTCGAACGCGGCGTACGGCGCACGGGCCAGAAGCCGGCACTCCACACCCCGTCGGCCCCCGGGCACGGTGAAGTCGGGCGGCAGGTGCCGCCGGTAGAACGACGCGATCTCCCGGTAGAACGCCCGGCGGTCCCTGGGCATCACCCGCTCGGGGCGGACCAGCGCGAACAGCATGTGGTCCAGGGCGCGCGCGAACAGCAGCGGACGCGCCCACGCCAGCTCGGGCCGGGCGTCCAGGGTCGCGAACAGTCCCTCGTACTGCGGGAACATGTCGAAGTGCTTGCGGCCGGGCGTCTTGGTGATGGCGCCCTGCCGGCGCTGCCGGTACTCGACCCCGACGCGGTCGAGACAGGCCACCCGCTCCGCGGTGACCATCGCCAGGTAGGTGACGGGGGCGTCCTCGTAGAGGCCGGGGCGGAAGGCGAAGCCCTGCTCGAGGAAGAAGTCCCGCCGGAACGCCTTGTTCCAGGCGACCAGGAACAACCGCAGGTACTCGGGCCGGTCCTGCACGCGGAACGTCCTGTCGCCCATCTTCTCCAGGAGATGGCCCGCGTCGCTGCGCCCGCTCCTGCCCCACCACTGCGTGCGGACATGGTCGAAGACCAGCAGGTCGGGATCATCGCAGTGACGCAGGCGCTCGTCCACGGCGCGCAGATGACCGGGCGTGTAGGAGTCGTCGCTGTCGAGGAACAGAAGGTAGTCCCCGGAAGCGTGCTCGACGCCGACATTGCGGGCGCGGCCGAGGCCGACGTTCTCCGTCAGATGCACCACACGGACGCGGGAGTCGCGGGCCGCGTACTCGTCGAGGATGGTGCCGCTGTGGTCGGGGGAGCAGTCGTCGACCGCGATCAGTTCGAGATCCGTGAACGACTGGCCGAGCACCGAGTCGAGGCACTCGCGGAGGAACCCCTGCACATTGAAGACCGGGACGATGACACTGAAGCGGGGCATGGGTCAGCTCCTTGCGAGGGGGATGGCGGCCGGCGCCGGGGTGCGCTCCGTGAGCGGCACGGATGGCGGGAGCGACTCGGGGCCCTCCCCGAGCAGCACCCGGCGCACCACGCGCTCGGCCGCGAGACCGTCGTCGAAGGCACAGAACCGCTCCCGGAAGGCGGCACGCCGCTCCGCGGACCGGGCGTCGGCATACGCCCCCGAGCGGAAGATCTCCGTCAGCTCCTCCTCGGTGCGGGCGACCGGCCCCGGCGCGTCCGCCAGGAGGTCGAAGGTGACACCGCGCAGGTCGCGGTAGACGTCCCAGTCGTCGGCATAGATGACGATGGGCCGGTCCAGATGCGCGTAGTCGAACGAAATCGACGAATAGTCGGTGATCAAGGCGTCGGCGGCCAGGCAGACCTCCTCCGACGACAGGTGGTGCGTGACGTCGATGACCTGGCCACGCAGCGTCTTGCTCTGCCCCTCGTCATAGAAGTAGTGGGCCCGCAGCAGTACCACGAAGTCCTCGCCGACGGCCTCGCAGAACGCGGCGAGGTCGAGCCGGGCGTCGTACCCGGTCGCGTAGTCGCGGTGGGTGGGCGCGTACAGCAGCGCCGTCTTGCCCTGAGGGATTCCCAGCTCTTTGCGGATACGCCGGACATCGTCGGCCGTGGCCGAGTAATAGACGTCGTTGCGGGGGTAGCCGTACTCCAGGGTCTCGTAGGCGCAGGGGTACTCCCGTTGCCACACCTCGGTGGAGTGCCGGTTGGAGCTGAGCATGTAGTCGAAGCGGTCGGTGCGCCGCAGGAGAGCGGCGGTGTCCCCGCTACCGGCCACCGTCACCGGGTGCTGCGCCTGCTCGGCGCCCATCTTCTTGACCGGGGTGCCGTGCTGCGTGGACAGGTGCACGGTGCCCGGTCGCTTGACAACGGCGCCAGGGAAATTGGCGTTGTTGATGAGGTACTTGGCGCGGGCCACCACCTCCCAGTAGCGCTCCGTACCGATCACCGCGTGCTCGACGCCCGCGGGCAGCGAGTCCACGGCCTCCTCGGTGACCAGGAACACCGAGCGGATGTGGGGCGCGAGCCGCGCTGCCGCGGCGTGGATGGCCGCCGGGTTGCAGAGGTAGCCGCGGCCCCAGTACGAGCAGTAGACCGCCAGATTCGGGTCGACCGGACGCTTCAGATGGCGTGCGTACACCCGCGGGATGCTGCGCTTCGGCAGCCGCGCCCGGGCCGCCTGCGGCAGCGAACTCGCCTTGCCCGCCGCCCTGTTGGCGTCCCTGAGCGAGGCGAACGCCAGATACGAGCCGGCCGCGAGGAGCCGGTGCTGCACCCCGAGGCTGCCGCCCGGCGGCGTGAATCCCTCGGGCCTGTGGCGCCGGTAAAGGGCCGAGGCCCGCCGGAAGTACGCCCTGCGGTCCCGCGCGGGCAGCAGCCGGGTCCGGGCGGCCGGGCGGAACATCTCCCCGGTCAGCTCCTCGAAGACGCGGTGGGCCCGGCGTGCGGGCAGCCCCCGCTCGGCCGCGTATGCGAACACCGCCTCGGCCTGGTCAAGGAGTTCGAGGTGGTGCGGACCGGGGCCTTGCAGCCTGCTGCCCTGGCGGCGCAGCAGATGGTGCAGGAACACCCCCCGCAGGGCGGCTATCCGCCCGGCCTCGCCGACTGCCGCCACGCCCCACGGAATGTCCGTGAAGTGCTTCTCGCTGAACGCCAGTCGATGTTCCTCGACGTACGCCCGCCGCCAAGCCGCGCTCCACGCGGGCAGTCGCACCCCGGTCAGGGCGGGGGCCTCGTCCGGGGTGAAGACCCCGGCGGGCAGCCGGCGCAGCAGGTCCTCCAGCGGATTGCCCTGCTCGCCGTCCCACCAGTGGGTCCGCTCGTGCCCGAAGACCAGGACGTCCACATGCTCCGTTGCCGCGAGCCGCCGCTCCAGTGCGGTGAAAGCGTGCGGTACGTACGTGTCATCGCCGTCGAGGAAGAGGAGATACCGGCCCGTGGCGGCCCGTATGCCGGTGTTGCGGGCTCCGCCCAGGCCTGCTTCCGGTGGTGACCACAGGATGCGGACTCTGTCGTCCCGGTGCCGGAACCGGTCGGCGACGTGGGCGCTCGACGAGCCGGGAACGTCGCACACGACGAGGACCTCTATGTCTCTGACGGGCTGGGCGAGCACGGACTCAAGAGCGAGAGCAAGGTGCCCGCTGACGTCGTAGGCGGGGACGATGACACTGAACTGGGGCATGGAGCTGATCACTTTCGTGCAGACGTCTCGTGGGTGACGCTGCGCGGCTGGGGGGAACGGGATTGCAGTGGGGGGCCGTCAGAGGTTGCGGGCGCCGGCCGCTGGGGACGAGGGATCAGCGTGCCGCCCGGCGACGCGCGCGCTGGGCGACGATCGCCCGCGTGACCAGCGGCGGCAGCAGATCCTTCGCCAGCTTGCGCCAAGTGGTGCGCGGCGCGGCGGACTTGGCGGCCGGCTTGGCCCCGGCCGGCTGCGCGGCACCCTTCGCGGGGGCGGGCAGGGCCTTCCACTTCGACACCGGCAGCTTGGGCGCCTTGGCCTTGCCGCCGTCGACTCTCACCAGGCTGTGGCCCATCACCTGCTGCACCTCGTACGGCAGGTCGGACCGCGTCCCGAGCCAGGCGAGCAGCGCGGCGCGCAGCGGCTCCGGGTCGCCCCAGGTGCCGTACAGCTTCTTCTCCGTGACGCAGACCGGGTTGAACTTCTCGTTGGCCACGGCCTCCCAGACGGCCGCGGCGACGCCGGGGCAGTGCGGCGAGCGGTAGTCGTCGAAGGACACGACGGCGTCCGGCGTGGCGAGTTCACGGGTGGCGATCACATCGCCGCGCACGTGCTCGTACAGGTGAGAGGCGTCGACATGCACGAAACGGCAGCTGTGCGCGGCCACTTCGTCGGTGACGACGGAGGTGGGCGCCTGGATGATCGTGGGCAGTTCCGGGTGGAAGGAGAGGTAGTTGGCCTCGAACCCGCGGCGGGTCAGGGTCGCGTACGACTTGTCGTTCTCGCGCGAGTTGTGGTCGTCCGGGGCGGGCGAGTCGAAGAGGTCGCAGACCGTGAACCGCTCGGACTCACCGAGGTGGTGGGCCAGCAGGATGGCGCTCTTGCCGAGGTAGGCCCCGAGCTCGAGGAGATCGCCCTGCTGACCGCGCTCCTTCTGGTAGGTCAGGAACCAGTCGAAGAGGGTCTGGTCCACGGCCCGGAACCAGCCGTTCACTTCGGAGAGGCTGCGGGGGCGGGGCAGTACCTCGGAAACTTCGGACTGAGCGGTCATCGAGACTCCAGACGGCGGGATCCGTGCGGTGTGTTCCTGGACTCATGTACGAGATTGAAGTTTTCGGGGATCTTAGAGCCTGCTGTGAGCCCGGTACACCGCGTGGGGAAAGTCTCCCCGCTCCCCACACCCCGAACCGCCTCGCGCGCCCCTGCCCCGCACCGCCGTGATCTGCTCGTTCAGTGGTTCAGCGGTTCAGTGGTTCAGCGGTTCAACGGTTCAACGGTCTGCTACGCCGTCACCTCGACCGCGCGCCCGCTGCGCATCAGGGCGGGGACGCCGATGAGACCCGCGCAGCCGAGCGCGACCAGGAGCAGACGGTGGTCGGCCACGGCGACCAGGCCCGCGCCCAGGCCGAGCGCCACGGCGGTCGGTGCGTACACCAAGGTGTTGGCCGTCGCCGCGACCCGGCCCAGGAGGGCGTCCGGCGTCTGCTTCTGCACCGCTGTGAGCACGGCGATGAGCACGCACGGCAGACCGGCGCCGATGGCCGCGCTGCACACGAGGGCCACCGCGTCGAAGGGCAGGGCGCGGCCCGCCACGGCCACCGAGAACAGGGCGAGGCCCGCGGCGGCGAAGGTGCGCTCGCCGAGGCGGCGCAGGAGCGGGCCGGAGACGAGGCCGACCGCCACGGAACCGGCGCCCTGCACCGCGTACAGCGCGCCCGTGTAGGCGGGGGAGTGGCCGAGTCCCTCGTCGACCACCGCGAAGATCAGGGCGCCGTTGACCCCAGAGAGCAGCATGGTGAAGCCGCCCGTGAAGGCCAGCGGGCGCAGAACGGGATGGGCCCACAGATGGCGTGCGCCCTCGGCGGTGCGCTGCCACCAGCCGTCCGCGGGCGGGGCCGGGGGCTCCTCGCGCACGCGCAGCAGGCTGTACAGGCCGGCCGCCGCCGCGAACGTGACGGCGTCGAGCAGGGCCACCGCCGCTCCGCCGTACGCGGCGAACAGGCCCGCGCCCGCGAGCGGGGCGAGCAGCTTCATGCCCTCGTTCGCGGTCATGCGCAGCCCGTTGAAGTCGCCGAGCAGCTCCTTGTCGACGGCGGCGGCGACGAGCGCGGCCTCCGCCGCGTCATGGACGACGCCGCCCGCCCCGTACAGGAGCAGCACGGCGAGCAGGATCCAGAGGTGACCGGCGGAGTCCACCGTGAACAGGGAGGTGAGCAGGACCGCGATACCGAGGTTCGTCCCGATCAGGAGCGGGCGGCGGGGCACGCGGTCCGCGAGCGTGCCCAGGAGCGGGCCCGCGAGGGCCGGCAGCCACAGGGCGAAGGTGGCGAGGGCGGCGAGCGCGTTCGACCCCGTGAGGTCCTTGACCCACACGCCGCCGGCCAGCCACAGGGCGGCGGAGCCGAAGCCGGAGACGACGACGGCGCCCAGATAGAGACTTGCGTTGCGGTCGCGCAGGACGCGGGCTGTGGTCCATGACATGAGGCAAGGCTGGTCCGGGGCGCGGTGGCGCGCGTAAGGCAGGTGCCCTATTCAGGACCTCAGATGAGGAGGGGAGGTGGCTCAGGGTGGGCGCGCGGGAGCACGGGCGGGGCGTGCCCGCCTGCCGCCCGCGCCCCTTCGCCCTGTCGCCCGCGGTCGTCCGTCCCGCCTGGTGCGTCCGTTCGGCCTGTCGTCGGCGCCTGTCCGTCCCGCGTCCTGCGCCCGTCCGTTCCACCGCCTGTGGCGGTTCTCCCGGCGTCAGGCCTCAACCGCCCCGTCATGCCTGGCCCTCCCGACCGTCTGCCCCGTTCTCCCCATCCGCCCTTTCCCCGTCCTCCCTCGCCATCCGCCCGTCCTCTCCGCCGTCCGCTCGCGGCCGTGGCGCGCGGCCCCCCGGCCCGGGGGCGGCCCAGGTGCGTCCGCCGATGAGTTTCGCGCCCGCCGGCAGTCACCCCTGTACGCCCGGGTGACCGTCCCGGCGAACTGAGGAGTGCGCATGAGCCCCATCGACTTCCGTGCCCAGACCCGGCTCGTCACCGAGCTGGCCGACCGCGTCACCGACGCGCAGCTGGACCTGCCCACGCCCTGTCCCGCGCTCGCGGTACGGAATCTGCTCGGGCACATCGTGGGGCTGGCCGCGGCGTTCCGTGACGCGGCGCGCAAGGAGTTCGGGCCCGCCGCCGACAGCGCACCCGACGTGGAGGGCTCGGACATCGGCCCGGGCTGGCGGGCGGAGCTGGCGAAGAACCTCGCGGAGCTCGCCGAGTCCTGGCAGGACCCCGCCGCCTGGGAGGGGTTCACGAAGGCCGGTGGTGTCGACCTGCCGGCGGCCGTCGCGGGCCAGGTCGCCATGAACGAACTCGTGCTGCACGGCTGGGATCTGGCCCGCGCCACGGGCCAGGCCTACGACCCCGACCCGGCCTGCTTGAAGGTCTCGTACGACATGGTCGCCGCCACCCCCGACGGCCCCGAGCGGGAAGGCCTCTTCGGCCCGATCGTCCCGGTCCCGGCCACCGCCTCGCTCCTGGACCGGACCCTCGGTCTCGGCGGGCGCGACCCGGGCTGGGTCGCGCACTGAGCGCGGGGCCCGCCCGGCCCGCGGTCCCGTCCCGGGCTAGCCTCGCCCGATGACGTTCTCCGTGACCCCGCTCGGCACCGCGGCCCCGCACCCGCTGCCCGGCCGCCCCTGCTCCGGCTACCTGGTGCGGGCGGGCGGGGCCACGGTGTGGATGGACGCGGGGCCGGGCACCTTCGCCGAGCTGCAACGGCATGTCCACCCGGGCGAGTTGAGCGCGATCTGGATCAGTCATCTGCACTCCGACCACTGGGCCGACCTGATCGCCGCCGAGGCGGGGATCTCCGACGGCGGGCTGCGCACAGGACGCCCGATCCCGGTGTACGCCCCTGCCGCCGCGCCCGGGCGCCTCGCCGGGTTCTACGGGAAGCCGGAACTCGGGCCCCTTGCCGACGTGTTCGCCTTCCACGCGCTCGCGGACGGCGCGACGCTCACCCTCGGGGGCGCCGTCCTGGTCAGCCACGCCGTGCCGCACGGCATCGAGGCATACGGCGCCCGGATCACGTACGAGGGCGCCGTCCTCGCGTATACGGGCGACAGCGGGCCGGGCCCGGAGCTGACCCAACTCGCCCAAGGCGCGGACCTGTTGCTCGCCGAGGCGTACCTGGACCGGCACGGACCGGGCCTGCGGCTGCACCTCACCCCGGAGGACGCGGGCGGGCTGGCGCGTGCGGCAGGGCCACGGGAGCTGCTCGTCAGCCATGTCGGGCCCGGGCTCACCCCGGCGGCAGCGGCCTCCCGCGCCGCCGCGGTCTTCGGCGGCCCCACCGGCTTCGCGCGCGAGGGCGTGACGTACGACGTGGGCAACCGGCAGGCGCAGCAGCCGAGTTGACCCCCAATCCGTAACACGGCGAAAACCTGAACCGGCCGACTCAGGGGAACAATCCAGCCAACACCCGCACCCTGACCCCTCAGGAGCAACGCCGTGTCACACACAGGAGAGCCAGGCGCGAAGGCCGACGCGACACCGCCGCAGCCGCCGCCGGTGAACCCGGTGGACCGCTTCTTCCGGATCACCGACCGCGGCTCCACCTTCGGGCGTGAGATACGCGGCGGCTTCGCCACGTTCTTCACGATGGCCTACATCCTCGTCCTGAACCCGATCATCCTCGGCACCACCGAGGACAAGTTCGGCAACCGGCTCGAAGGCGCCGAACTCGTCACCGCCACCGCCCTGGTGGCCGCCGTCATGACGGTCATCATGGGCGTCGGCGGCAATCTGCCGCTCGCGCTCGCCGCCGGACTCGGTCTGAACGCGGTCGTCGCCTTCCAGCTCGCACCGCAGATGAGCTGGCCCGACGCGATGGGCCTGGTGTTCGTCGAGGGCGTGCTGATCTGCGTGCTCGTGGTCACCGGGCTGCGCGAGGCGGTCATGCACGCCATTCCGCCCGCGCTCAAATACGCGATCAGTGTCGGCATCGGCCTGTTCATCGCGTTCATCGGCTTCATCGACGCCGGTTTCGCCACCCGCATCCCCGGCGACACCGGCTCGGTCCCCGTGCAGCTCGGCGCCGCGGGGCGGCTCGCGGGCTGGCCGATCCTCGTGTTCTGCCTCGGTGTGCTGCTCACCGTGGCCCTGCTCGCACGCAAGGTGCGCGGGGCGATCCTGATCAGCATCGTCGCCACCACCGTCGTCGCGGTGGTCATCAACGAGATCGCCGATGTCGCGCCCGCCGCCTGGGGACTGACGGTGCCCGGCATCCCGGACGAGATCGTGGACACCCCTGACTTCGGCCTGATCGGCGCCTTCAGTCCCTTCGGCGCCTTCTCCGAGGTCGGCGCGGTCACCCTGGTGCTGCTGATCTTCACGCTGCTCCTGAGCGACTTCTTCGACACCATGGGCACCGTCGTCGGCATCTCCAGCGAGGCCGGGCTCCTCGACGAGGACGGCAAGGTGCCGAACCTGGGCCGCGTGCTGCTCATCGACGGCGCGGCCGCCGTGGCCGGCGGTGCGGCCTCCGCGTCCTCCAACACCTCGTACATCGAATCCGCGGCCGGCGTCGGCGAGGGCGCCCGCACCGGCTTCGCGAACCTCGTCACCGGCGGTCTGTTCGCCCTGGCCCTGTTCTTCGCCCCGCTCGCCCTGATCGTGCCCGCACAGGCCGCCGCCCCGGCCCTGGTCGCGGTCGGGTTCCTGCTGATGGCGCAGGTGCGGCACATCGACTGGGAGCGCTGGGACCTGGCGATCCCCGCGTTCCTCACCATCGTGGTGATGCCCTTCACCTACTCGATCACCAACGGCATCGGCGCGGGCTTCCTCGCGTACGTGGTGATCAAGACGGTCCTCGGCAAGGCGCGCGAGGTCCACTGGCTGCTGTGGGGAGCGGCCGCGCTCTTCCTGGTCTACTTCGCGATCGACCCGATCGAGCAGCTGCTCGGCGTGAAGTAGCGGCAGGCGGGGTGCGGTCACCGGTGCCCGGGCCCGAGCCCGTGCCGGCGACCGCGCCCCGCCCGCGGTCAGCTCTTCAGCGCCGCCTGCATCATCGCCTTCGCGACCGGGGCCGCCAGGCCCGTGCCGCTGATCTGGTCGCGTGCCTTGCCGGAGTCCTCGATGATCACGGCCACCGCGACCTCCTTGCCGTCGCCGCCCTTCGCGTACGAGGTGAACCAGGCGTAGGGCGTCCCCTCGTTGTTGACGCCGTGCTGGGCGGTGCCCGTCTTGCCGCCCACCGTCGCGCCGGGGACCTTCGCGTTGGCGCCGACCTGGTCGGCGACCGTCTGCATGGCCGACTGGAGCTGCCCGGCCACCGACTCGCTGAGGATGCGCGAGCTGCCGGCGTCCTCGAAGCTCTCCAGGACCGAGCCGTCCGAGTCCTGCACCTGCGCCACCATGTGCGGGTCGACCAGCGTGCCCCCGTTGGCGATCGCGGCCGAGACCATGGCCATCTGGAGCGGGGTGGCCGTCACGTCGAACTGCCCGATGCCGGACAGCGCGGTCTGCGCCTTGTCCATGCCCGACGGGTACAGGCTCTGCGAGGCGCGGACCGGGACGTCCTGCTCCTTGTCGTTGAAGCCGAACTTCTCGGCCATCGCCTTCACCTTGTCCTGGCCGAGGTCCGCGGCCATCTGCGCGAAGACGTTGTTGCACGAGTAGCGCAGGCCGGTGCGGATCGTGGCGTTCTCACAGGGCGCCGAGGGGATGTCGTTGGGCAGCGTGGTGCGCGTGCCGGGCAGCGTGTACGGCGAAGGGCTGTTCGTCGGCACGTCCACCGACTCGTACAGCCCGTCCTCCAGGGCCGCCGCCGCGACCACCAGCTTGAAGGTGGAGCCGGGCGGCAGCGGCTGCCGGATCGCCCGGTTCACCAGCGGCTTGTCCTTGTCCTCGGAGAGCTGCTTCCAGGCGTCGCCGTCCGTGGAACCGGCGATCTTCGACGGGTCGTACGAGGGCGTCGAGACCATGCCGAGGATCTTGCCGGTCTTCGGGTCGATGGCGACCGCGGCGCCCTTCTTGTCGCCGAGCGCCTCGTACGCGGCCTTCTGCACGGCCGGGTCGATGGTGGTGACCACGTCGCCCGGGTCGGCCCGCTTGTTCGTGACCGTGTCGAGCGGGTTCTTCAGACGCGTGTCGGTCCCGTCGAGGACGTCCTGGTAGATGCCCTCGAGCTGGGTGGCTCCGTACACCTGCGAGCTGTAGCCGGTGACTGCCGAGTACAGCGAGCCGTCCTTGTACGTGCGCTTGTACTTGAGGTCGCCGCCCTTGGTGCGTACGGAGCCGGTGATGTCCTCGCCGCCCACGATGATGCCGCCCAGCGGGTAGGCGTACTTGTCGATGGTGCCGCGCCGGTTGTGCTTGTTGTCGGCGAGGGCACGCCCGTCGTAGAACTGCACCCAGGTCGCTCTGACCAGGAGGGACAGCACGAGGAGCAGCGTGAAGACCGAGATGCGTCTGATCGTCTTGTTCATCGTCAAGAAGGACGAACGGGCCGGAGCGGAACGTTCCGCCCGTGGCGGGATTCACAGGAACCCTTCATCTTCCGCCGCGGTCCGGCTGCGGTCCGGTACCACGCGAGCACGGAGCGTCTACGTCCCCACGAACCCCGCCTCGTACGCCGCGATCACCGCCTGCGTCCGGTCCCGCGCCCCGGTCTTCGCCAGGACGGCGGCCACGTGGGTCTTGACGGTGGCGGGCCCCACGCCGAGGCGGCCGGCGATCTCCGCGTTGGTCAGGCCGGTGGCCATCAGGCGCAGCACCTCCGCCTCGCGCTCGGTGAGCCGCGCCACCCATGGCGGCCGGGGCCGGTTCCGCGTCGCGTGCGCGGCCGCGAGGCTGCGGACGGCCGCCGGGAACAGGAGCGAGTCGCCGCCCGCCACCGTGCGCACCGCCTGCACCAGTTGGTCGGCGTCGAGCCGCTTGAGCAGGAAGCCGGCGGCTCCGGCGCGCAGGGCGTCGTAGACGTACGAGTCGTTCTCGAAGGTGGTCACGACGATGATGCGGGGTGCGGTGGGTCTGCAGGAGGACGGGGGCCCGGACGGTCCGTGCGGCTCGGCCGGGCGCGCGGACGCCGAGGCGAGGATCTGCTCGGTGGCGCGGATGCCGTCGATCTGCGGCATCCGGACGTCCATCAGGACCACGTCGGGACGGAGCGCGCGCACCAGGGACACGGCCTCGGCCCCGTTCTCCGCCTCGCCGACCACCTCCATGTCCGGCTCGGCGTCGAGGATCACGCGCAGCGCGGTGCGCACCATGCGCTCGTCGTCCGCGAGCGCGATGCGCAGCGGCGCGGCCGGCCCGGTCACCGGGTGCCGCCGCCGCTCGGGGTGAGCGGCAGCCGCACCGCGAGCCGCCAACCCGCCTCCCCGGGCCCGCCGCACGGCCCGGCACTCGCGCTGCCGCCGAGCAGCCGGGCCCGGTCGGCGATGCCCGCGAGGCCGTGACCGCCGCCGGACCGGGAGCCGGCAGGTGAGCCGGTCAGGGAGCCGGGACGGGCGCCCGGCCCGGAGCCCTCCGACGCGGCCGGTGAGCCGGGGGACAGCGGGTTCTCCAGCACGATCTCCACCTCGTCGCCGGACACGGCGATCCTCAGGTCCACGGGCGAGCCCGGCGCATGCCGCAGCGCGTTGCCCAGGCCTTCCTGGACGATCCGGTACGCCTCCCGGGACACCAGCACGGGCAGGGCCGCCGCGTCCACGCCGGTCTGCGCGGTGACGGCGGTGCCGGTGGCGCGGGTGCGGTCGAGGAGCCCGGGCAGGTCATCGGCGAGCGTGGGCGCCGGTGCCTTCGCGGCGGTGTCGCCCTCGCGCAACAGGCCCAGGACCGCGTCGAGTTCACCGACGGTGCGCCGTGTCGTGTCCTCGATGGCGGCCAGTGCCTCCCGTACGAACGCGGGGTCGCTGTCGAGCACCCGGCGGGCGGCGCTCGCCTGCAGCGAGACGGCACTGAGGGCGTGGCCCACGGAGTCGTGCAGTTCGCGGGCGAGCCGGTTGCGCACGGCCAGTTCCGCCGCGCGCTGCTCGGCGGCGGCGAGCCGGTCGGCCGGGGTGGGCCCGAGCAGGACCGGCGCGCACCGGGCGAGCAGCGCACCGGCGGCCGTGGCGCAGAGCGCCAGCAGGAGCAGCATCGCGAGCCCGGCGAACGGGGCGAGCGCCAGCGCCCACGCGGTGTCGAGCGAGGCGGGCAGCCGCAGCCAGTCGCGCAGGCCCGGCGCGAACGGCAGCAGCATGACGCTCACCGCGAAGGGCGGCAGCGCGAGCAGCATGCCGCTGAGGATCCCGCCCACCCCGACATGCAGCGTGAACCAGCCCGCCGTACGCCGGCGTGCGGCGCCGCCCCGGGCCGGACCGTCCGCGAACCGCGCACCGTCCACGCCGCACAGCGCCCGCGCCATGCCCACGGACAGCGGGCGCACCAGCGGGAAGAGCCCGGCCACCCAGGCCAGGGGAAGCGCCACCGCGTACGCCCCGAACTGGGCCGCGACCGAGCTGCCGAGGAAGGCGTTCCCGCCGCCCGCGACCGGCAGCACCACGAGCGCGGCCACGAGCCAGAAGGGCATCAACAGGGCGCCGCCCAGGACGAGATGGACCCAGCGCAGCCGCGCCCGGCGGCCGAGCAGCGCCCTGGCGAGCGTGCGCGCGGTCATGCGGTCGGCTCGGACGGCCCGGCGAGCGAGGCCGGTGCGGAGGAGCGGAGACCGCCGCCGGCCCGGTGCTGTGCCGCGCGCCGGTGCGCATGGCGTACGCCGGTCGAGAGCGCGAGCAGGCCGGTGATCACAGCCCCAGCGTAGGTCAGCACCATCAGCCCCGTCGGCTGCTCGGCGACATCACCGGCACCGGCCGAACCGAGCAGCAGCCAGCCGCCCCAGCACGCGGTGGCGGCCGAGCCGGCCCACACCAGTCCGAGCGGCAGCCGCAGTCGCAGCCGGCGTCCCCACCCGAAGGTGAGCAGCAGGGCGCCGGTCACGGCCGCGAGCGGGTACAGGGCGTTCATCGCCTCGAGTGCGTAGTAGTCACCGGCGCGGTTGTCCGCCGTCGCCGTGTTCAGTCCGGTGTCCGCACCCAACGCCCACATCAGGTGCACGGTCACGGGCAGGACGGCGCACACGGTGGCGGCGCACGCGAGCAGCCGCCCGCCCGTGTCCGGCGAGAGCCCCGCGTCCGACGCGAGATCCGCGATCCGCCCTCGCCACACGTACCCCCAGCGCCGACGCGCGTACGCCGCGAAGAGCGCGCCGAGGGCCAGGCCCTGCACGATGAACCCGCCGTACACCACCGAGAACACCCAGCCGTCGAGGAACGGCTCCTTCGCCGTCTGCGTCCGCACGCTCCCGCCGGACACCCGGATCAGGAGCTGGAGCGGGAACCCGGTCATGATCGGCAGGAGCAGTCCGGTCGCCGCCCACATCGGCACGGTGAGCAGCCAGGAGCGCACCCGCAGACCCCACGGCCGGGTCAGCAGCAGCGCGAGGACGATCACGCAGGCGTCCATCAGGACCGTGACCGTGTTGGCCACCAGCATCGTGGTGCGGTGTTCGAGCAGCGCGCTGCCGTCGGGGATGCCGGTCCGGCCCCCGGAGATCCACACCAGCTTGAGCGAGAGATACGGAACGCACGCGGCGATGGCCAGGGCGCGCAACGCCTTGAGCGCGCGGCCGGTCGCGGGGGTGCCGGGTGCGGCAGAGGTGAGCGGTGTCGTCGTCATGACACCAAGCTCCCGCCCGGAGACCGCCGTGCCGTCCTGCGCGGCGACGATCCGCCTCCGCCGCGCGGGGGAGACGAGGGGGCCCGGCGGGTGGATGCGCGGGCACGCGGCGTCGGTACGCGGCGTCGGCACGCGGCGCGCAGCCCGCCCGCGTGCTCACGCGTCCAGGCGCAGCACCACTTCGTCGACCTCCTCGCCCCGCGCCTGCGCGAAGCCCCGGTCGTGCCCGGTCACCGTGAAGCCGCACTTCTCCAGGACGCGGATCGACCCCGCATTGTCCGCGGCGGCGCGGGCCCGCAGCGGACGCTCGGTGAACTCGGCGAGCAGGGCGCGCAGCGCCGCCGTGGCGATGCCGCGGCCCCAGTACGCGCGGTCGATCCAGTACGTCACCTCCGGGTCGCCCTCCGGCTCCCAGTACACGGCGGCACTGCCCACCACATCACCGTCGAGCAGCACCGTACGCACATGGAATTTGGCGCTGATGCGGTACCAGTGGGCGCCGAACTCCTCCCAGTCGCCCGCCTTCGGCGAGACGAACGCGGCGGTGCGCATCGACTCCGGGTCGTTCTGCTGGCGGAAGAAGACCGGGATGTCGCTCGGGTGGACGGGACGGAGCACGAGATCCATGGTCAGAGCCTCCGGGTGGCGAGCGTCAGACGGTCACGGGCGTCGAAGAGCGCGTCCTTGATCATCTGTTCGTGGCCCGGGGTGAGGCGGGCGACCGGCACGGAGCAGCTGATCGCATCCCGCGCGGGCGTGCGGTACGGGATCGCGACGCCGAAGCAGCGCAGGCCGAGCGTGTTCTCCTCGCGGTCCACGGCGATGCCCGTCTCGCGGATCTGGTGCAGCTCCTCGATCAGCTGCTCGCGGTCGGTGATCGTGTGCTCGGTGAGCGGCGCGAGCGTCTCGGGCAGCATCTTGCGGACCTGCTCGTCGGTGTGCGTGGCGAGCAGGGCCTTGCCGAGCGAGGTGGAGTGCGCGGGCAGCCGGCGGCCCACGCGCGTGAACGGGCGCAGGTAGTGCTGGGACTGACGGGTCGCCAGATACACCACATTGACCCCGTCCAGGCGCGCGAGGTGGATGGTCTCGGTGGTGTCGTCGGAGAGGCGGTCGAGGGTCGGCCGGGCCGCGGCCACCACCTCGTCGCCGTCGATGTACGAGGTGCCGACGAGCAGGGCGCGCACGCCGATGCCGTACCGCGTGCCCGTCGCGTCCGTCTCCACCCACCCCAGATCCACCAGCGTGCGCAGCAGCATGTAGAGGCTGGACTTGGGGTATCCGACGGCCTCTTGGACCGCGGCGAGCGAATGCATCCCGGGCCGGCCCGCGAAGTACTCGAGCAATTCCACGGTCCGCACAGCGGACTTGACCTGTGCCCCACCGGTGTCGGCTGCCGACATCGCCCTTGACCCCTTCGTTCGCCTGCGCATAGCCTCCGAAGCGATTCACATTCGGAGACGGCGTTCAGCATATCGAACAGCCCTGGTGGGCGGCAGGGTTCTGCGCCAAGAATCCCGGCCGCCCCCGACATCTGGAAGGACCGGTCGTGGCAGCAGCACAAGTCTGGAGCGTCGACCCCCGTACGGGGAAGCCGCGTGAGCAGGTTGCGGTCGAGGCCACAGCGCAGGAGATCGACCGCGTGGTGCGCGCGGCCCATGCCGTACGCGAGTCACTGGCCGACCGCACCGTGCGCGCCGCGCTGCTGCGCACCGCCGCCGACCTGCTCGACGCGTCCGCCGCCCATGTCGTCGAGGCCGCCGACGCGGAGACCGCGCTCGGCCCGGGCCGGCTCAACGGCGAGCTGGCGCGCACCAGTTTCCAGCTGCGCTCCTTCGCCGACATCGTCGACGAGGGCGCGTTCCTCGACATCGTGATCAACCATGCCGACGACTCCCGCACCCCGCCGTGGCCGGACCTGCGCCGCTACAAGGTGCCGCTCGGCGTCGTCGCCGTCTACGCCGCCTCCAACTTCCCGCTGGCGTTCTCCGTCCCCGGCGGCGACACCGCGAGCGCCCTTGCAGCCGGCTGCCCGGTCGTGGTCAAGGCCCACCCGGACCACCCGGCCACCTCCGAGCTGTGCGCCTCGGTGCTGCGCCGCGCCGCCGCGCAGTGCGGACTCCCGGAGGACGTCGTGCAGTTGGTGCACGGCTTCGAGGCGGGCGTCGAGCTGATCAAGCACCCGCTGGTGTCCGCGGCCGGCTTCACCGGGTCCGTACGCGGCGGGCGCGCCCTGTTCGACGCGGCGGCCGCCCGCCCGCACCCGATCCCGTTCCACGGCGAGCTCGGCTCGCTCAACCCCGTGGTGGTCACCGAGGCCGCGGCCATCGAGCGCGCCGAGCAGATCGGCGCGGGCCTCGCGGCCTCGATGACCCTGGGCGTCGGCCAGTTCTGCACGAAGCCGGGCTTCGTCCTCGTACCGGCGGGCCCGAACGGCGACACGCTCCTCAAGGAACTGACGCACGCGGTCAGCGAGGTCGACGCCGGGGTGCTGCTCGACCACCGGATGCGCGACGCCTTCGTCTCCGGGGTCGCCGCGCGCGCCGCGCTCGACGGAGTCGAGGCGCCGGTCACGCCGGGCGCCGGCGGCGAGCACTCGGTCGGCGCGGGCTTCCTCACCGTGGACGCCTCCCGGCTGGCCGAGGAGGGGGCGCACGACCTGCTCCTGGAGGAGTGCTTCGGCCCCGTCACCGTCGTGGCCCGCTACGACGACGAGGCCGAGATCAGCGCCGTACTGTCGCGCCTGCCGGGCAACCTGACCGCGACCTTGCACCTGTCCGAGACGGAGGGGCAGGACCCCGAGGGCCGCGGCGGCGCCCTGCTCGCCGAACTCACCGCGCTCGCGGGCCGGGTGCTCGTCGGCGGCTGGCCCACCGGCGTGGCGGTCGCACCGGCCCAGCAGCACGGCGGCCCCTACCCGGCCACCACCTCGACCTCCACCTCCGTGGGCGGCTCGGCGATCGAGCGCTGGCTGCGCCCGGTCGCGTACCAGACCACCCCCGAGGCCCTGCTCCCGCCGGAACTGCGCGACGACAACCCGCTGGGGCTGCCGCGCGTGGTGGACGGGCGGCGCGAGGAAGGGGAGCGGGCGGAGGGCAGCTGAGCCGACGGCACGCGGAGGGCGGGGGCCGACTGCGCCCGCCCGCCCGGCTGTTCGTCGGTCAGGGTGCGAGCGGGCGTCAATTGGCCCCGTCCGCACGGCAGTTCACCGGCCGCGGCGCGGCAGCAGTGCCGTAGCCGTGGCCGTCGCCGTCATGAACACCGCGGCGATCAGCACGCTCGCGTGCAGACCGGTCACGAACGCATCCGTGCCGAGCGCACCCGAGATCAGCACGCCGAACCCGGCGACGCTCAGCGCACCCGCCACCTGGCGCGCGGAGTTGAGCACGCCCGCTGCGAGACCGGCCCGCTCGGCCGGTACGGCGTCCAGGATCGCGGCGGTCAGCGGCGGCACCGTGAGGGCGGAGCCGACGGCCAGCGGCATCAGGATCAGGGCGAGCGTGAGCGCCGAGTCCTGCGCGTCGACGAGCAGGAGCAGCAACAGGCCCGCCACGGCGAGGGGTTGGCCGATCAGCATCGGAAGGTGCGGCCCGTACCGCCCGGAGAGCTTGCCCGCGACGATGTTGGACACCGCGATCAGCCCCGTCATCGGCAGGAACAGGAGCCCGGCCGCCAGCGCCGAACGCCCCTGCACCTGCTGGAAGAAGAGGCTGAACACGAACACGATCCCGTAGAACGCCACACTCACCGCGGCCCCCGTCGCCACCATCACGGCGACCGTCCGGTTCCGGAACAGCCCGAACGGTACGAGCGGATGCTCCTGCCGCCGCTCGACCCGGACGAACACCGCCGCCGCGGCCACGGCGACCCCCGCGGCGACCGCACCCGCCGTACCGCGCTCGATCACCGCGAACGTGAGCGCGGTCAGCGCCACCGCCGCACTCACCTGACCCGGCAGGTCCAGCGGTGTACGGCGGCGCTCGAAGACCGGCGCCCGCACCAGCAGGGCGAGCGCGAGCAGGCCGAACGGCACGTTGATGAAGAAGATCCCGCGCCAGTCCCAGGCCGTGGTCAGCGCACCGCCCGCGACCGGACCGAACGCCGTGGCCGCCGAACCGCCCGCCGCCCAGGCCGCGACCGCGCGGGCCCGCCGGGCCGCGTCCGGAAAGGCCCGGCGCACCAGCGCCAGCGAGGCCGGGAGCACGATCGCGGCGCCGACGCCCTGCACGACCCGGGCGCCCGCCAGGGTGGCCAGATCCGGAGCCAGACCGCAGGCCACGGACGCCGCCGTGAACAGCGCGACGCCGATCCCGTACGCCTTCGTCGCCCCGATGCGGTCCGCGAAGGCGCCGGTCGACAGCATCAGGGCGGCGAGCGCCAGGGTGTACGCGTCCACGACCCATTGCAGTCCGGTCATCCCGGCGCCGAGCGAGTCCGCCATCGAGGGCAGGGCCACGTTCACCACGGACACGTCGAGCGTGATGAGGAAGAAGCCGAGCAGGGCGGCGAGCAGGGTGAGCGCGGGGGAGTGGGGGCGCGCGGGACGGTCCGCGCCGGGCCGCCCGGCCCTTGTCCGGAGTGCGGTCTCAAGAGGCATACCCCCAGCCTGGCGAGCACCGCGGGCGTACAGTAGTGGCCTGATTGCCATGCATCCGGAGGTTCTGGCCATGACGTCCCGGCAGCCGTCCCCGGCGGTCCCGCGCCCGCACCGCATCGTCGTGGTCGCGCCCTCACCCGTGTCGATGTTCAACCTGGCGATCCCCGAGATGCTCTTCGAGAAGGTCGAGATCGACGGCCTTCCCGGATACGAGGTGGTGGTCTGCACCCCGGAACCGGGCCCGATCACCACGACCGGCGGCCTCACCCTGGAGGTGCCGCGCGGCCTCGACGCGCTCGACGAGGCCGACACCGTCCTGATCGCCGGCACCGGCCACCGCTACCTGCCCGACCCGCGCACGGTCGATGCGGTACGCCACTGCGCGACGCGGGGCCTGCGCATCGCCTCCATCTGCAGCGGCGCCTTCGTGCTCGCCGAGGCCGGACTGCTCGAAGGCCGCTCGGCGACCACGTACTGGCAGCTCACCCAGGAACTGCGCGAGCGGTACCCGGCGCTCGATGTGCAGGGCGATGTGCTCTACGTGCAGGACGGGCAGGTGATGACCTCGTCCGGGTACGCGGCGGGGATCGACCTGTGCCTGCACATGATCCGCAGCGACTACGGGGCGGCCGCGGCCAACACCGTCGCGCGGCTCGCGCTGGTGGCCCCGGTCCGCCCGGGCGGGCAGACCCAGTTCACGCAGACCCCGCTGCCGCCCGAGCGGGGCACCGCCTGCGCCGACACCCGCGGCTGGGCGATGCGCCGCCTCGACCAGCCGCTCACCCTGACCGACCTGGCCCGGCACGCGGGCGTCAGCGTGCGCACGCTCACCCGCCGCTTCCACGCGGAGTCGGGCGTGAGCCCGCTGCAGTGGCTCCTGCACCAGCGCATCGAACGCGCCAAGGAACTCCTGGAGACCACCACCCTCCCCATGGACCAGGTGGCCAGGGCGTGCGGCCTGGGCACGGCGGACTCCCTGCGGCAGCACGTGGTGCGGCGGACGGGCCTGACGCCGAGCGCGTACCGGGCGCAGTTCAGCCGGCTGGGCGCCGGGGTGGCCTGACGCATCCGGCCTGCCAGGCCCCTGCCCACCGCGCCTGGCGCCGCCTGCCCACCCCGCCGGGGGCCCGGGGGCGTCAGCCCCCGGAACTCTCAACCGCCGCGGTGCGGCGGAGCACCGTGCCGCCGGAGGCGGCCGCTGCCGCGGAATGAACCGGACCGGTTCAACGTTCACGTATTCAGCGACCCCCGCCCCTGACCTGGAGAAACAATGCGCGTCGAGATTTGGTCGGATATTGCTTGTCCCTGGTGCTACATCGGCAAGAAGCGCTTCGAAGACGGGCTCGCCGCCTTCACCCACCGCGACGAAGTCGAGATCGTGCACCGCTCCTTCGAGCTGGACCCGAACCGGGCCAAGGGCGACACCGCCCCGGTGATCGACATGCTCGCGAAGAAGTACGGCCGCACCCTCGACGAGGCCCGCGCCATGGAGGAGCACGTCGCGTCCAACGCGCACGCCGAGGGCCTCGGCTACTGCACCGAGGGCCGCGACCACGGCAACACCTTCGACATCCACCGCCTGCTCCACCTCGCCAAGGCCCGCGGCAGGCAGGACGAGCTGCTCTCCCTCGCCTACCGCGCGAACTTCGCCGAGGAGCGCTCCGTCTTCGACTCCGAGGTCCTGATCACCCTCGCCGTCGAGGCCGGCCTGGACGAGACCGAGGCGCGCGCCACCCTCGCCGACGAGAACGCGTACGCCGAAGACGTACGCGCCGACGAGCGCGAGGCCGCCGAACTCGGCGCCACCGGCGTCCCGTTCTTCGTCCTCGACCGCAAGTACGGCGTCTCCGGCGGCCAGCCCGCCGAGGTGTTCACGCAGGCGCTCCAGCAGGCCTGGGGCGAGCGTTCCCCGCTCAAGGTGATCGACCAGGGCGGCGCGGACGCCTGCGGTCCGGACGGGTGCGCGGTGCCGCAGGCCTGACCCCGGCGCCCGGCGCACAAACCGCGAGGGCGCCCACCGGCCGTATCCACGCTGGTGGGCGCCCATGCATAAGAGGTGCTTAGAGGCATCGTGCAAATCTCCGCAATGGACGGGGAGTTGATGCCCGCGCAGAGTGGAACCATGAATCCTCTCGCGCCCAGCCTCTTCGCTCCGGCCACCACCCACCTCAACACCGCCAGCTTCGGGCTGCTCCCGCAGCCCGCGGTGCGCGCGCTGCAGGATGCCCTGGCCGCCGCGGCCGGCGGCCGCCCCACCGACATGTGGGGCGACCTGGAGGCCACGCGGGCGGCGTTCGCCCGGATCGCGGGCGTTCCCATGCACCGCGTGGCCCTCGGCTCATCGGTCACGGAGTACGCGGCGATCATCGCCGCGTCGCTGCCGGAGGGCGCCGAAGTCCTGCTGCCCGAGGCCGACTTCGCCTCCCTCGTCAACCCCTTCCACCTGCGGCGCGACCTCAAGATCCGTACGGTGCCGCTGGAAGCGCTCGCCGACGAGGTGCGCGACGGCACCGCCCTCGTGGCGACGAGCGCGGTCCAGTCCGCGGACGGCCGGCTCGCCGACCTGACCGCGCTCACGGCGGCGGCCCGCGCCCACGGGGCCCGTACGCTCGTGGACGCCTCGCAGTCGGCGGGCTGGCTGCCGGTCGCCGAGGCCGACTACACCGTGGCCGTCGGTTACAAGTGGCTGCTCTGCCCGCGCGGCATCACCTTCTTCATCGCCCCCGAGGACCAGGAGCTGTTCGCCTCCCTCCACCCGCTGCTGGCCGGCTGGGTGGCGGGCGAGCACCCCTGGGACAGCTGCTACGGCCCGGTCACGGAGTACGCCCGCTCCGCACGCCGCTTCGACATCAGCCCGAGCCTCTACGCGTACGTGGCCGCACGGCACGGCCTCCAGGTGATCGAGGACCTCGGCGTGGCCGCCGTGCACGCGCACAACACCGCCCTGGCCGACCGCTACCGCGCGGGACTGGCCGAGCGCGGCCACACCCCGGTCGACGCCCCCGGCTCGGCCATCGTCTCCGTGCCGGGACTCGGCGCCCGGCAGCCGGAGCTCAGCGCGGCGGGCATCGAACTCTCCGACCGCGCAGGGAACTTGCGGGCCTCCTTCCACCTCTACAACTCCGCCGAGGACGTCGACCGGCTCCTCGCCCTGCTCGCGTAGCCGACCGGGCCACCGGCCCCGCCCGACTCGGCCACGCACCCTTCCTAACGACCTTCGCAGGCGCTAGGAAGGGCGGGAGGAGGCGGTGCCGGTGGAGAACAGTCGGGCGCCGACCGACGCCGAAGTGCACCGGCGTCTGGTGTACGGGGACGAGTCCGCCCTGGCCGCGGCGTACGACATCTACGGCGGACTCGTCAGACGCATCGCCCTGCGGGTGACGCATGTGCCGGGCGCCGCCGACGACGTGGCGCAGGAGGTGTTCGCGCACCTGTGGTCGCGCCCGTACACCTACGATCCGCAGCGCGGCACCCTGCGCACCTGGCTGTCGATGCTCGCCCACCGCCGCTCCGTCGACTGGGTCCGCGCCGAGGAGCGGCACCGCAAGGCGGCCTCCGCGGACGAGGCGGCGCTGCACGCGATCCCCGCACCCGGACCGGGCCCCGACGAGGCCGTGGTCGACATGGAGCGGGCGCTCCTGCTGCACTCCGCGCTGGCCGAACTCCCGCTGCCGCAGCGCCAGGCCGTGCACCTGGCGTACTTCGCCGGACACAGCTACCGGCAGGTGGCCGCCGAGCTCGGCATCCCCGAAGGCACCGCCAAGACCCGGCTGCGGACCGCGCTGCGCCGGCTCGCCGAAACCCTCGCCGAGCCACCGGACACGGCCGCGGAGCGGGGTGCGTGAGGTGAGCGCCGGGCGCATCAGACACCGCCGTGGAGCAGGTGCGTGAGACGGGCACGAGGCACGATCAGGTTCGGGCAGTGAGGGGCGCGTGATGGGCTGGGACCACGAAGGCGTACGGGAGTTGCTGGGGGCGTGGGCACTCGGCGCCGTGCCGCCCGCCGAGGAACCACGGCTGCTCGCCCATCTCGCGGAGTGCGAATGGTGCGCCGACGAGGCGGGCCGACTGCACGACACGGTGCGGCTGCTCGACGGCGGTGACCCGCTGCTCGCCTACGAGCGCATCGACCGGGCCGCGACGGGCGAAGCGGCCGCGGAGGAGCGGACGGACCGGGCCGCACGCGGCCGCCTGCTCGACTCGGTCCTGGGGCAGCGGCCCGCCGCGCCGCGCGTGGCGGAGCATGCCGCGCCGTACGCCGCGGCCGTGGCCGGACTGGAGGCGCTGCTGCGGGAGTTGGGCGACAAGGGCCCTTGGAGCACCCCGGTCGTGCACGACTGGGACGTGCACGCCACGGTCGCGCACCTGATCGCCGCGGACGAGTCCCTGGCGCTCCGGCTCGGCCTGCCCGCGCGGGTGCCGCGGGCCGGTGATCCGGGGCGCGGTGAGCCGCGGGACCTGTCCTGGCGGGAGGCCTGGGCGCACCGTACGGACGAGGTGATCGCGCACGAACGGACCCGCACCCCCGCACGGACCGTCGCGTCCTGGCGGGAACAGGCGGCCGCGCTGCTCGCCGCACCCGAGGCGCACTCGGCCGAACTGGCCGCCCAGGCGACGACGTTGCTCGGCGTGCGGCTGCCGATCGCCGACCACTACGTGGTGCGCGGCTTCGAGACCTGGATCCACACGGACGACATCGGCCGTGCGCTCGGCCGCCCGGTGCCCACGCCGCCCGACGCGCACCTGTGGCGCCTGGTCCGGCTCGGCGTGCGCGTACTCGGCCTCGCGCTCGGCCCGCAGGCCGTGCCCGTGCTGCTCACGGTGACCGGGCACGGCTCGGAGGGGGAGTGGGTGCTCGGCTCCGAGGACGAGCCGGTCGCGGCCGAACTCGTCCTGGATCCGGTGGACTTCTGCCTGCTCCTGGCCGGGCGCTACGACCCGGGCGAGGTGCCGCGGGGCCTGTCCGGAGACGGCCGTGCGGCACGCTCCGTACTGGAACGTGCCGCACGTACCGCGTGGCTCTAGACCGCCGAACGGCCGGCGAACGACCGTCAGGCGACTGTCATCAGAGGGTCACCGCACCGGAGTGAAGTCCCGCGCCCCGATGCTGCATTCTCCGGGGGCAACCCCCGGACCCCCGGCCGGGGGCGTGTCAGCGCACCGGAGTGAAGTCCCGCGCCCCGATGAACTCCGGCCGCCGGATCGGCGCCGCGAACGGCTCCTCGGCCGCGTTCTCCACGCTGTTGAACACGATGAACACGTTCGAGCGCGGGTACGGCGTGATGTTGTCGCCCGAGCCGTGCATCGCGTTGCAGTCGAACCAGGTCGCCGAGCCGGCCTTGCCCGTGAACAGCCGGATGCCGTGCCGGTCTGCCAGCTGCGTCAGGGCCTCGTCCGAGGGCGTGCCCGCGTCCTGCATCTGGAGCGACTTCTTGTAGTTGTCCTTGGGCGTCTCGCCGGCGCAGCCCAGGAACGTCTTGTGCGAGCCGGGCATGATCATGAGCCCGCCGTTGGTGTCGTAGTTCTCGGTGAGCGCGATCGAGACCGACACGGTCCGCATGTTCGGCAGCCCGTCCTCGGCGTGCCAGGTCTCGAAGTCCGAGTGCCAGTAGAACCCGCTGGCCCCGAACCCCGGCTTCACGTTGATCCGCGACTGGTGCACGTACACGTCCGAGCCGAGGATCTGCCGCGCACGGCCCACGACCCGCTCGTCGCGCACGAGCCGCGCGAACACCTCGCTGATCTTGTGCACCTCGAAGACCGAGCGGATCTCCTGCGACTTCGGCTCGACGATCGAGCGCTCGTCGGCACGGATCGCCGGATCGGTGATCAGACGCTCCAACTCGCCCCGGTACACGCCCACTTCATCGGGTGTGATCAGCTGCTCGATCGCGTGGAACCCGTCCCGCTCGAACCCCTGCAGCTCCGACGGCGCCATCGGACCCGGAGCCCCCGGCGCGGACCACACGACGGGGTCCTTGCGCTCGGTGAGCACCTCGGTCTTTCCGCGGGTCGGGTACAGGTCGGTGCGTTCGGGTGCGGTGGTCATGGTGGTGCCTTCCATTCCTCTCGTACGGTCCTGTGGTTGCCATGCGGCTCGGACGGGGGCCGACGGCGGCTCTAGGCGGGGTCGGGCTCCGTGAGGAGCGGGTAGACCCCGTTCTCGTCGTGGTCCTCGCGGCCGGTGACCGGCGGGTTGAAGACGCACAGGCAGCGGAAGTCCTGCTTGATCCGCATCGTGTGCTTCTCGTGCCCGTCGAGCAGGTACATCACACCGGGCGTGATGGTGTGCTTCTCGCCGGTCTCGTCGTTGGTCAGCTCGGCCTCGCCCTCGATGCAGACGACGGCCTCGATGTGGTTCGCGTACCACATGGACGTGGTGGTGCCGGCGTAGAGCGTGGTCTCGTGCAGCGAGAAGCCCACGCGCTCCTTGGCGAGCACGATGCGCTTGGACTCCCAGGTGCCGGACGCGGACTTCACGTGCCGGTCGGTGCCTTCGATCTCCTTGAACGAGCGGACGATCACGGTGCGTTGCTTCCTTCGGTCGTACGGATACGGGGTGTGGGTGACCGGGGGGTCAGACGGTCTCGCGGATGGCGCGGGCCAGGATCCGCAGGCCCTCGTCCAGCTCGTCCGGGGAGATGGTGAGCGCCGGCAGGAGTTTGACGACCTCGCTCTCCGGACCGGAGGTCTCCACCAGGAGCCCCAGGTCGAAGGCGCGGCGGGCGATCTTCGACGCGTGGTCGGGCGTGGTCATCTCCAGGCCCCACACCAGGCCGCGGCCGCGGTACTCCCGCGTGGCCTCGGGGTGTTCGGCGCGGATGGCGCGCAGCGCCTGCTCGACCTGCTCGCCGCGCGCGAGGGTCTGCTTCTCCATCTCGCCGTCGGCCCAGTACGCGCTGAGCGCGGCGGCCGCGGTGACGAAGGCGGGGTTGTTGCCGCGGAAGGTGCCGTTGTGCTCGCCGGGCTCCCAGATGTCCAGCTCCGGCTTGAACAGGCAGAGCGACATGGGGAGTCCGTAACCGGAGATCGACTTCGAGACGGTGACGATGTCCGGGACGATCCCGGCCTCCTCGAAGGAGAAGAAGCCGCCGGTGCGCCCGCAGCCCATCTGGATGTCGTCGACGATCAGGAGCATGTCCCAGCGCTTGCAGACGTCGGCCAGCTGCCGCAGCCACTCGGCGCGCGCCACGTTGATGCCGCCCTCGCCCTGCACGGTCTCGACGATCACCGCGGCCGGCTGATTGAGGCCCGAGCCGGAGTCGGCGAGCAGCCGCTCGAACCAGATGAAGTCCGGGGTCTGGCCGTCGAGGTAGTTGTCGAAGGGCATCGGGGTGCCGTGCACCAGCGGGATGCCGGCGCCCGCCCGCTTGAACGCGTTGCCGGTCACCGCGAGCGAGCCGAGGGACATGCCGTGGAAGGCGTTCGTGAACGACACGATCGACTCGCGGCCCTTGACCTTGCGGGCCAGCTTCAGCGCGGACTCCACGGCGTTGGTGCCGGTCGGGCCCGGGAACATGACCTTGTACGGCAGGTCGCGCGGCCGCAGGATCGTCTCCTGGAAGGTCTCCAGGAAGGCGCGCTTGGCGGTGGTCGACATGTCGAGACCGTGGACGACGCCGTCGCGCTCCAGGTAGTCGATCAGGGCGCGTTTGAGGACCGGGTTGTTGTGCCCGTAGTTGAGTGACCCGGCTCCGGCGAAGAAGTCGAGGTACTCATGGCCGTCCTCGTCGTACATCTTGCTGCCCTGCGCGCGGTCGAACACGGTGGGCCAGCCACGGCAGTAGCTGCGCACCTCGGACTCGAGGGTCTCGAACACGCTGAGGTCGGGCTGAGTGATGGTCACAGGGACTCCTTGGTCGTCAGCGTCGTCAGGGGGCTGATTCGGTAGAGCACTTCGGGGTCATGGGCGCTGCCGTCGGGGAACTCCTCGGCGCTGAAGAGCACTTCACGCTCCACGTGGGCGCCGTGGCGCTTCGCGAAGGAGGTGAACAGCCGCTCGGAGGCGGTGTTCCCGGGCGTGATCGTGGTTTCGAGTGAGGTCACCGCGTGGGTGCCGACGACCCGGCGGGCGAGCCCGTCGAGCAGCGTGGCCGCGAGCCCGCGACCGCGGTGGGCCGCATCGACGGCCACCTGCCACACGAGGAGCGTGTGCGGTCGCTCGGGCCGTACGTACGCGGTGATGAAGCCGACCGGTTCCCCCTGCTCGTCCCGCGCCACCACCGACGTGCCGGAGAAGTCACGGCACCAGAGCAGATAGCTGTACGACGAGTTCAGATCGAGCGTCTTCGAGTCACGGGCGATACGCCACAGTGCTGCCCCGTCCTTCACTCCAGGGCTGTCGAGCCGGAATTCCTGTGCTGTGGTCATGCGGATTGAATTTACCGAGAGGAAATCGAAATCGCATGGGGCTCAGGGGTTACGCAGAAGGCTCTGATCTGTTATTCGCGCGGGCGAGGCGAGGCGGATTGGGATGATTTGAGTGGTAATTACCGGGCAAATCGACCACCCTGTGGTGTCGGTCACAAGGTTGAGACGTCTACAAAATCTCCGCGTTTAGTCTTCAGGAAAGCGGGCAGAAGCGAAACGGGAAGCTGCACGCCGGCACGCTTCCCGTTTTCACGAATTCTTAATTCAATTAGGGATTGTCAGTGATTTCGCAGCTCTGGCATTTCACGCCGAACGCACTTTGCGCACCGCCGCACCGAGCGCCGCGAGGCAGCGCTCCACGACCTCGACGCGTGCGTCGGGACCGTAGTGGTTGACGCGGATCATCTCGTGCGCGAGCGCACCGCCGCCCGCCGCGACCGGCAGCGCCGGATCGGCGGCGAGCGCCGCCGCGACCACGGCGGAGGCGTCGACCCCGTCCGGGGTGCGCAGCGTGGTGGCCACCGGGGCGGCGTCCCGCGCGTCGTGCACGTACGGGGCGAGACCCGCGGCCGCCGCACCCGCACGCGCGGCGCGCGCGGCCTCGGCGTGCCGGGCCATCAGTGCGTCCAGGCCCTCCTCCTCGATCCGGTCCACGCACGCGCCGAGCGCCAGCATCTCCAGCTGTGCGGGAGCGTGCAGGAGCGCCTTGCGGCCGCCGTCCACCCAGCGCTCCTTCCAGTCGAGCAGCGACAGGTACGAGCGGCGCGGGGCACGCGGGTTGTCCGCGAACCGCTTCCACGCCCGCTCGCTCACGGACACCGCCGAGACGCCGGCGGGACCGCCCATGGCCTTCTGCGCACCGATCACGCACAGG
The DNA here is from genome assembly GCF_900100315.1 of Streptomyces indicus. Taxonomy (GTDB): domain Bacteria; phylum Actinomycetota; class Actinomycetes; order Streptomycetales; family Streptomycetaceae; genus Streptomyces; species Streptomyces indicus. The sequence goes on along the minus strand of NZ_FNFF01000013.1, from coordinate 69,189 downwards.
TCCACGCCCCACGCGTCGGGCAGCAGCGGCTCCGCGCCCACCGAGGCGACGGCGTCCAGGTAGAACAGCGCGCCGTGCTCGCGTACGGCCTCGCCGATCTCGGCGACCGGGTTGGTGTTGCCGGTCGCGGCCTCGGCGTGCACGAGCGAGACGAAGTCGATGTCCGGGCGCTCGGTGAGCGCCGCGCGGATCTGCTCGGCCGTCACGGCGGTGTGGAACGGCACCGCGAGGTCGACGACCTCCGCGCCGCAGTCGCGCAGCCAGTTGCCGAAGGTCTGCCCGTACGGGCCGGTGATCACGTTCAGGGCCACGGTGCCGGGCTGCGCGGCCGAGCGGATGCAGCCCTCAAGCGGCAGCAGCGCCTCGCCCTGCGTGATCACCACGTCCTGTTCGGTGCGAAGCAGCCGCGCCACTTTGTCCTCGATCGCGGCGAACTCGGCGGCGCCCATCGGGGCCAGGTCGAGGAAGGGGTGTGTCACGGGTCGCTCTCTTCGTCGGCGGCGGCACCCGTGGGTGCGGCGCGGGGCCTGTCGGGCGGGTGCCTGCATACGGCATACGCCTTCGAGCGTACCGAGCGCCCTTCCGGCGGGCGTGCCCAGGCGGCGCGCACAGGGCGGGGCGGGCGCCCGGCGCACGGCCGGGCCGGCACTCCGCACCGAGCCGGGCAGGCACCCTGCACCCGGCGGTGGCGCGGGCTCTAGGCTGCGGTCCATGAGCGATCACGGCGCGGTGCTGCGGGTGAAGGGGCGGGTGCTCGTCGGGCCCGAGGACGTACGGGACGAGCTGTGGGTGGTCGGCGGACGGATCTCGTTCACGCGTCCTGCCGGGGCCCGCGACGTGCGGACCGTCGAGGGCTGGGTGCTGCCCGGCCTGGTCGACGCGCACTGCCACGTCGGGCTCGACACCCACGGGCCCGTGCCCGACGAGGTCGCCGAGAAGCAGGCGCTGACCGACCGCGATGCCGGCACCCTGCTCATCCGCGACGCGGGCTCACCCTCCGACACCCGCTGGATCGACGACCGCGCGGACCTGCCGAAGATCATCCGGGCCGGCCGGCACATCGCCCGCACCCGCCGCTACATCCGCAACTTCGCGCACGAGATCGAGCCCGAGCAGCTGGTGGAGTACGTCGCGCAGGAGGCGCGGCGCGGCGACGGCTGGGTCAAGCTCGTCGGCGACTGGCTCGACCGCTCCTCCGGAGACCTGGGCGCCTGCTGGCCGCGCGAGGCCGTCACGGCGGCCATCGCCGAGGCGCACCGGCTCGGCGCCCGCGTCACGGCCCACTGCTTCGCCGAGGACTCCCTGGTGGACCTGGTGGAGGCGGGCATCGACTGCATCGAGCACGCCACGGGCCTCACCGAGGAGACGATCCCGCTCTTCGCCGCCCGCGGGGTGGCGATCGTCCCCACGCTCGTGAACATCGCGACCTTCCCGAAGCTCGCCGAGCAGGGCGACGCCAAGTTCCCCATCTGGGCCGACCACATGAGGCGCCTGTACGAGCGGCGCTACGACACCGTGCGCGCCGCCTACGACGCCGGCGTCCCGGTCTTCGTCGGCACCGACGCGGGCGGAGCCCTCGCCCACGGCCTGGCGGGCGCGGAGGTCGAGGAGTTCGTGACCGCGGGCATCCCGGCGGTGGCCGCGCTGTCGGCGGCAACGTGGGGCGCGCGGGAGTGGCTCGGCAGGCCGGGCCTGGAGGAGGGCGCACCCGCGGACCTCGTGGTGTACGAGTCCGACCCGCGCGCGGACGTACGGGTGTTGGCGGGGCCGCGGCGTGTGGTGGTCGATGGGAATGTGGTGGTCTGAGCCGCGGATCGGGCGCGACCTCCCATCACTCCGTACGCGCCGTGCCGGACCAGTCGCCGTCGCTTGTCGCGCTCATGTCGCCGACCGTGCCTCAAGTTGACGCACCGTAACCAAGAACTCGGCCTGCTCGTTTCTTCTCTTTCGGCGTGCGCCGGGGCGTCAACCGGCGCATTCGCTCGTGTTCGGGTCGCGTAGGTGACACGGGTGACGGGCGCGTCTGTATATGCGTCCGAAATCGAATAAAGAGCCGGAAACCCCACGTACGGGTGAACTCACGCCGCGCAGCTGTCAGTTCACTCTCCGTGCGTAAAGACTCTGGGCGTCGAGGTCGTCGGCGCGGCGCATGTCCCGAAGTTCCCGCGTGCGTCGGCGGCTCCATGTCTGCTGCACATTTCCCTGTGGGGGTACACCACCTTGAACAGCAACACCGTCCGCATGCCCGCACGCAGAATCGCTGCGACGGCCGCTGCGACGCTCCTGGCCGCAGGTCCCGCGGTCCTCGCCGGCGCCGTGCCCGCCCACGCCACGGGTGACGAGGGCAAGGCGAGCGCTGCCGTGCTGCGCACCCAGCTCGACGTCGGACTGCTCAACAAGACCGTCCACGTCCCGCTGAAGGCCACGCTCAACGAGGTCCAGGCCCCCAAGTCGGCCGAGAAGACCGCGCTTTCGGTACGGCTCGACGGTGTCGAGCAGGGCAAGCCGATCAGCATCCTGCAAGCCGACGTCGCCACCGCGAAGGCCACCACGGACCAGCACAAGGCCGAGGCGCGCAGCAATCTCGCACACGCGAAGATCCACGTGCCGGGCCTGCCGCTGCTCTCCCTCATCGAGGTGGAGCAGGTCACCTCCAAGGCGGTCTGCGAGGCGGGCAAGCAGCCGGTCGCCGAGTCCAACGTGCTCGGCGCCGTGACCGTGCTCGGCAAGAAGGTCACGCTCACCGCGGGCGGCGTCACGAAGGTCGACGTGCCGGGCGTCGGCGAGGTCAGCCTCACGCTCTCGAAGACGCACACCACGTCGAAGACGGCCGCGGCGGCCGCACTCGAACTCAAGGTCTCGGTCAACCCGTTGGAGCTCAACGTGGCCGAGGTCGACGGTGTGGTCGCGCTGGCCGAGGCCTCCTGCACCGCGCCGGCCGGTGCGCCGAAGCCCGCCGAGGACAAGCCGGCCGCCGAGCAGCCCGCCGACAAGCCCGCGGCCAACGAGGTGCAGGCGCAGTCCGCCGGTGAGCCGGAGCAGCAGAACCTGGCGGAGACCGGCGGCAGTTCCACCACGCCGTTCATCGCGGGTGGCGCGGTGCTCCTGCTCGGCCTGGGCGGCGGCGCCCTGGTCCTGGCCCGCTCGCGCAGCCGCGGCTGAACCGGCCGGCCGCACGCCGGCCGCCCCGTGCGGAGCTCCGCGCGGACGACGTCCCCTGCAGTGAACTCCCTTGGGCTGTACGGGGCTTCGGCGAGGGCAAGGGCGGAACTCCCTGTGCCCCCTTCCCTCGCCGCACAGGCCGGTGAACCCTTCCGGCGGCCGCTTCCCTGCGGGGCGGCCGCACCGGGCGGGTTCACCGGCCTGATCCGTGGGTGGGCCGAGAAGGGGCGGCCCGTCAGCGCGCCTTCAGCTCAGCACCCATGCGTCAGCTCGCGCCCGCACCTCAGCGCACCCCCACTTCGCCGAGTGCCGTGAGGAACCGGTCCGTGGTCCGGCGGTCCCGCACCGCCACCCGCAGCCACTGCGGGCCGAGCCCCGGGAAGGTGTCCCCGCGGCGCACCGCGAACCCGGCCTCGCGGAGCAGCGCGCGTACCTGTGCGGCTCGCTCCACGCGCAGCAGGACGAACGGACCGGCGGGCTCACCGGACACCGAGACCTCCCTGAACTTCCGCAGCCCGGCGAGGAGATACGCCCGGTCCTCCGCGTACACCCGGGCCGCGAGGCCGGCCTCCGCGAGCGCCTCGGGCCGCATGCACGCCGACGCCGCGGCCAGCGCGGGCGTCGACACCGGCCACAGCGGCTGGGCCCGCTCGAGCCGGGCGATCACCTCCGGGCCGGCCAGCACGTACCCGATCCGCAGCCCCGCGAGCCCCCACGTCTTGGTGAGGCTGCGCAGCACCACGAGCCCGGGTATGTCCGTGCGTCCCGCGAGGGACTCCCGCTCCCCGGGCACCGCGTCCATGAACGCCTCGTCCACCACCAACACCCGCCCGGGCCGGGCCAGTTCGGCCACGGCGCGGGCCGGGTGCAGCACCGACGTCGGGTTGGTCGGATTGCCGAGGACGACGAGATCGGCCTCCTCCGGAACGGCGGAGGGGCCGAGACGGAAGCCGTCATCGGCCGAGAGCAGCACCCGCCCCACCTCGTGGCCCGCGTCCCGCAGCGCCGCCTCCGGCTCCGTGAACTGCGGGTGCACGACGACCGGATGCCGTACGTCGAGGGCCCGCGCCAGCAGCACGAACGCCTCCGCCGCCCCCGCGGTGAGCAGCACACGCTCCGGCGCCACCCCGTGCCGGGCCGCCACCGCCGCGCGGGCGGCGCGTCCGTCCGGGTAGGCGGCGAGGCCGCCGAGCGCACCCGCGATCTCGTCCCGCAGCCACTGCGGGGGCGTGTCCGCACGGACGTTGACGGCCAGATCGACGAGCGCGCCGTCGCGCACCTCGGCGTCACCGTGGTGCCGCAGGTCGTACGGGTCGTGGCCGCCCGGACCGGCGGCGGATCCCGTGCCCACGGGCGCGGGCGCGGTGTCCATCCCCACGTGCGGCGTGGACTCGGGTGCGATGCCCTTCCCCACGTTCGACGTGGCCGCGGGCACGCTGTCCGCCCCCACATGCGGTGTGGACTCGGGTGCAGTGTCCGCCGCGGTCCGGTCAGTGCGCGTGCGCATGGCCATGGTGGTGTCCGGCGCCGTGGTGATGGTGGTGGCCGTCGTCGTCGGGGTGGAAGTGCGGCTGCTGCGGCATGCCCACCTTGTCCTCGAAGCCCGGCAGGGCCACCCGGTACACGCAGGAGTCGCAGTTCATCCGCAGGTCGCCCTTCAGGGCCTCCCGGTAGCGCTCCATCACCAGGTCGAGCAACTCCTCCTCGGGGCCGATCACTTCGGCACACCGCACCTCGGCCTCCGGATGCGCCTGCGCCCAGCCCGCGGCCTGCTGCCGCACGCGCTCCGGCAGGATCCCGGTGAACAGGAAGTACGGCAGCACGACCACCTTGCCCGCACCGAGGCGCACGCACCGGTCGAGACCGCTCGGCACATCGGGGGCCGCGAGCGACACGAACGCCGTCTCGACCCCGGCGTAACCCCGCCCCTCCCAGAACAGCCGCGCCGCCTTGTGCACCTCGGCGTTCGCGTCCGGGTCGGTCGAACCGCGCCCGACCAGCAGCACGGTGACCTCCTCGCGCGCCCAGTCCCCGCGCACCTCGTCGACCCGCCGCTCCAGGACCGAGAGCAGCGCGGGGTGCGGGCCCAGCGGGCGGCCGTAGGTGTACGAGATGCCGGGGTGCCGTTCCTTCTCACGGGCCAGCGCCGCGGGTATGTCGCCCTTGGCGTGCCCGGCGGACACGAGCATCAGCGGGACGGCGGCGAACCGGCGTACACCCTGCTCCACCAGGCCCGTCACCGCCTCGCCGAGCGGCGGCGGCGAGAGCTCGATGAAGCCGCCGGCGACGGTCAGCTCGGGGTGGCGGCGGCCCAACTCCTCGACGAACGACCGGAATGCCTCGGCTCCGGCATCGTCGCGGGTGCCGTGCCCTGCGACGAGCAGGGCGGGAGCGGTGGTACTCACTGGGTCTCCTTCGTACGGGGGTGGTGCGGGTGTGCGTGTGGTGCGGTGGGTGCCGGGGCCTCGGGGTTGAGGGCCCGGCGGGTGGTAGAGCAGGGCGTTGAGCGCGGCGGCGGCCACCGCGGAGCCGCCCTTCTCGGAGATGTTGCTGACGGCGGGCAGCCCGCTCTCGCGCAGCGCCGCCTTGGACTCGGTCGCCCCGACGAACCCGACGGGCAGACCGATCACCAGAGCGGGCCGGGCGTCCAGCGTCAGGAGCTCCTCGAGCGCGGTGGGCGCACAGCCGATCACCCACAAGGCGCCCGGTCCGACCTGCTCGTAGGCGAGCCGGACGGCGTGCGCCGAGCGGGTCAGGCCCGGCCCGGACCTGGCCTCCTTGAGCCGGCAGACCGTGTCCCGCCGCGTGATGCCCGCCGCGACCATCTCCACGTCCACCACCACGGGCGCGCCCGCGTGCAGCGCGGCGTGCGCGGGCACGAGCGCGGCCTCGTCGGTGACGAGATCCGTGGCGTAGTCGAGGTCGGCGGCCGAGTGGATGACCCGCTCGACGACCGCCCGGGTCAGCGGAGGGAAGTGCGAGGTGTCGAGCCGCGCGCGCAGTCTGCGGAAGGACTCCTGCTCGATGGGGTGCACGACCCGTTCGTACGCGGGCGGGTGCGCCTGCGCCGTACCGTCACCGAGGCGCGGATCCAGGGTGCTCATCGGCCGGCCTCCGTCGCCTCGGTACGGGCCGCGGTGGGCTCCTGCTGCCAGCGGTAGCCGCGCGGGGTGACCATGCGGCCGGCTATCTCGCGCGTGGCCGTGTTCCCGACCGTGACCACCGTCATCATGTCGACGGTCGCCGGGTCGAGCGCGGCCAGCGTCGACAGGCGTACGGACTCGTCTGCACGCGAGGCGTTGCGCACGACGCCCACCGGTGTGCGCGGTGCGCGGTGCTCGGCGAGGATCCCGAGGGCTTTCGGGAGCTGCCAGTCGCGGCCCCGGCTGCGCGGGTTGTAGAAGGTGACGACGAGATCCGCCTCGGCCGCCGCCCGCACCCGGCGCTCGATCACCTCCCACGGCGTGTGCAGATCGGAGAGGCTGATCGACACATGGTCGTGCCCGAGCGGAGCACCGAGCAGGGCTCCGGCCGCGAGGGCGGCGGTGACGCCCGGCACCCCGACGATGTCGATGTCGTCCCCGGCCTCCGCGAGCGCGGGCGAGGCCATCGCGTACACCCCCGCGTCCCCGGAGCCGATCAGGGCGACGGCCTGCCCCTTGCGCGCCTCGGCCACGGCGGTACGGGCCCGCTCCTCCTCGGCGCCGAGCCCGGACTCCAGGACCACCGTGCCGGGCCTGAGCAGGTCGCGGATCTGGTCCACGTACTGGTCGAGGCCCACCAGGACGGCGGCGCGGCGCAGTTCGTCCTTGGCGCGGGGGGTGAGCAGATCGCGCGCGCCGGGGCCGAGCCCGACGACCGCGAGCCGCCCGCGCGCCGCCGTCCTGACCACCGCGCAGGTGGCCATCGCGGCACGCCCCTCGGGCGTCGACTTCCGCTTGGGCACGAGGAGTTGTCCGCCCCCGGCCAGCGCCGCCGCCTCCGCGACGGAGGGGGTGCCGACGGCCGCCAGGGGAGCGTCGGAGGGGTTGGGTACGGCCACCGCGGCCAGTTCCTCGGCGCCGTAGGTCACGACCGGCACCCCGAGCCGCGCGGCCGCCTCGACGATCCCGGGCTCGTCCGCCTTGGCGTCGACCGTGGCGAGACGGGCGACGGAGCGGACGCTCAGACCGGCGTCCGCGAGCGTCTCGGTGATGAGCCCGAGCACCTCGTCCACGGGGGCGCTCTTGGAGGCACCGACCCCGACGACGAGGGAGGGCGGACGCAACACGACCTCGTGCGCGCCTAGTTCGACGGTGCGGTCGGTGAGGTGGAGGCGGGCGCGGAGATCCGTGCTGGCCGAACCCACCTCGACCGCCCGTACGTTGGGCGGCAACGCAGGCAGCGGCCAGCCGAAGTCCGCGCTCAGTTCGACGGGTTCGCCGTCCAGGATCGCCCGGCTCACCCCCGCCACATCGCCCTCGACGGGCAGGCCGAGCGTGTCGAGGCCGGCCATGCCCACGGCGTCCGTCGCCGTCGTCACCACCGGCTCGGCGCCGAGCACCTCGGCCACCTCGTGCGCCAACGCGTTCGCCCCGCCGCCGTGGCCGCCGACCAGGGACACGGCGAACCGGCCCGCCTCGTCCACGCACACCACACCCGGGTCGGTGGCCTTGTCGGACAGCAGCGGCGCGAGCAGCCGTACGGTCGCGCCGACGGCGAGGAAGCACACCACCTGGGCGCACTCGCCGAACGCCCGCTGCACGGCCGGGCCCACCGGGCCCTCGTACACCCGGACCCGCCCGGGCCAGGCGGCGGCGAGTCGGGCGCTCGCCGCCGCTCCCGCGGCCGTCGCGGAGATGAGGCCGATCACGTGAGGTCTCCTTCGTACCGTTGCACCGGACTCCCTTGAGCCGGCTGCGCCTGCGGGTGCGCAGGCTGTCGCGTGGTGGGGTCGATCCGGTCGCCCCACAGCAGGAACACCGGATTGGCGGCCGCGAGCCGCGTCACGTCGCCCGGCAGCGGAGCCAGGCGCGAGGATTGGAGCAGCACGCCGTCGACCGCGAACCCGGACAGCGCCTTGCGCACCTGCGGCACCCGGTCGAGGGCGGCGAGCGCCACCACCACGGTGCGCCGGGCCCGCCGGGCGCAGACCCGTACGATCGACGCCAGCTCGCTGCCGCCGCCCCCGATGAACACGGCGTCCGGGTCGGCCAGATGGGACAGCACGGTCGGTGCCGCGCCGTGCACGGCACGCACGTCCACACCGTGCGCCGCCGCGTTCGCCCGGATCCGCTCGACACCGTCCGCGGTCTTCTCCACCGCGACCGCCGCCGCACCGAACCGGGCGCACTCGATCGCCACCGAGCCGCTGCCCGCGCCCACGTCCCAGATGAAGTCACCGGTGCGCGGCCCGAGCCGGGCGAGCGCGAGGGCCCGCACCTCGAACTTGGTGATCATCGAGTCGCGATGCGTGAACTCGTCCTCCGCCAGCGCCCAGCGGGCCGGAGTGCGCCGAGGGCCCGCCACCGTACGGACGGGGGAGAGCACGCGTGCCTCGTCCAGGCAGAGCACCACGCTCACCGCGTCCCACTCCCGCTCGGCCGCCTCCGCGGGCGTGACCCGCTCCAGCCGCTCGCGCTCCGGGTCGCCGAGCGCGCTCGCGACCAGGAGCACCCGGGACTCGGCCCGGTGCACCAGCTCCATGCCGAGCTCCTTCGGCCCGGCCCCCGGACCGGTGAGCACCGCCGTCTTCGGGTGCGCACGGCACACGTTGACCGCCGTGCGCAGATCGCGCCCGTGCGCGCTCACCACCACCGCGTCGTCCCAGGGCAGCCCCGCCTTCGCGAACGCGGCCGCGACCGAGGACACCCCGGGCCGTATCTCCAGCGCATCCGGCCCGAACCGCTCCGCCAACGCCCGTACGATCCCGAAGAATCCGGGATCGCCGGAGGCGAGCACGGCCACCCGGACCTCCGCCTCTTCGCGCCGCTCCTCGATCAGGTCGAGTGCGGGCGCGAGCGGGCCGAGCACGATCTGCTCCACCCCGGCGTCCAGCAGGCCGCCGATGACGGCCGCGTCCAGATGCCGCTTCCCGCCCACCGCGACCGTGGCACCGGCCAGCAGCGCGCGGGCGCGTGCGTCCGGCGCCGCGCCGTCCGCACCCATGCCGACGACCGCGATGCTCCCCGCCCGACCGGGCGTCCCGGCCGTCCCGGGCGTCCCGGCCGTCATGACCCGGACGCACCTTGCGCACGAAGGGACTTGCGGGCTTCCGGGTCGGCCTTGCGGTAGCCGTGGAAGTGACCGGGGTGGTACAGGTGCGAGCGCGTGCCCGTGGCGGACAGGGCCGGGCCCACCAGGAACAGCGTGTGCTTCCAGAGCTTGTGCTCCTTGACCGTCTCCTCCAGGGTGCCGACCGTGCAGCGCACGACGAGCTCCTCGGGCCAGGTCGCCTGGTACGCCACGACCACCGGCGTCGAGGTCGGGTAGCCGCCTTCGAGCAGCTCGCGCACCAACTGGCCCGAGCGCGCGGCCGACAGGAAGACCGCCATGGTCGTGCCGTGCCGCGCGAACTCCCGTACCTCCTCGCCCGGCGGCATCGGCGTCTTGCCGCCGCCGAGCCGGGTCAGGACCACCGACTGCGCGACCTCCGGAATCGTCAGCTCGCGCTGCGCGAGCGCGGCCACCGCGGAGAACGCCGAGACACCCGGCACCACTTCGGTCTCCAGACCGATCGCGGTGCAGCGGTCCAGCTGCTCCTGCGTGCCGCCCCACAGCGCGGGGTCGCCCGAGTGGATCCTGGCCACCCGCAGTCCGTCGCGCAGCGCCCGCTCGTAGACCGCGACGACGTCCTCGAGGGACATCGTCGCCGAGTCGAGTATCTCGGCCTCGGGGCGTGCGTGCTCCAGGACTTCGGCCTGCACGAGGCTGGCCGCCCAGATCACGATGTCCGCGTCGGCGATGGCCCGCGCCGCCCGGAACGTCAGCAGATCGGCGGCGCCGGGCCCCGCGCCGACGAAGGTGACCTTGCCGGTCACGGGAGCGTCCTCGGTTGCCATGGGGTGGGTCCTTCCAGGGTGTTCAGGGTGGTTCGGCGGGGGAGTCGCGGACCGCTCAGCTACAGCGGAGCACGGATGCGACGGGGGCGTGGCGCAACTCGTCCGGGGCGGCCTCGGCCTTTCGCGGCGAGCCGTGCGGGCGAGCGCGCGCGGCATCGGCTAGCAAGGGCGCATGGCGGTGTTCGTAGCGCTCGGCGCGTTTGTGATGACGCTGGTCGGAGGGTGGACGGCGCAGCGCGTCACCGACCGCAGGCACCTCGTCCTCGGACTGGCCGGCGGCCTGATGCTCGGGGTCGTGGGCCTCGACCTGCTGCCCGAGGCGATGCACGCGGCGGGCCGCGAGATCTGGGGCGTACCGCAGGCGCTGCTGCTGTTCGTGGGCGGCTTCCTCGCCGCCCACCTGCTCGAACGGCTGCTCGCCGCACGGCAGGCCGCGCACGGCGCGGACGGCGGACGTGTCCCGCAGGTCGGCCTCGGCGCGGCCTCCGCGATGGTCGGCCACAGCCTCATGGACGGCATCGCGATCGGCGCCGCCTTCCAGGCGGGCAGCGCCATGGGCCTGACCGTCGCGCTCGCCGTGGTCACCCATGACTTCGCGGACGGCTTCAACACGTACACGATCACGCGTCTGTACGGGAACGCCCGCCGCCGGGCCGTCGCCATGCTCTTCGCAGACGCTGCGGCCCCTGTGGTGGGCGCGGCCTCCACGCTGCTGTTCACGCTGCCCGAGGAACTGCTCGGCTCCTATCTCGGCTTCTTCGGCGGCGCGCTGCTCTACCTGGCGGCGGCCGAGATCCTGCCCGAGGCCCACCACGACCACCCCGGCACCTCGACGGTCCTGTGCACCGTCGCGGGTGTGGGCTTCATCTGGCTGGTGGTGGGGGCGGCGGAGTGAGAGGCCGGGCGTCACAGCTTGCCTCCGCGTCCGCCTGAGCGCCGCGCGGGGGCGATCAGCGTCGACAGATAGGGCAGCGGGGCCTCGGCCAGCTCACTCGCCGGACGGATCGACTCCTGGGGGAGCCCGAGGGCCGAACCCCACACCGCGCCCTCCGTGCGGCCCGACTCGCGCAGTGCGGTGGCCACTTCCCCGGCCAGCCGCCCGAACTTGTACGCCACCACGGTGCCGGGACCGTCGAGGGCGTCCTTCAGGGCCGCCGACCCAGCCGTCACCGGCACCAGCGTCAACGGCTCGGTGCCCTCGGTCAGTACGGCACCGCTGCGCGCCGCCAGGTCCTGCATCGCCGTGATCCCGGGCACGGTCTCCACGGCCACGTCCGGCGCCAGTTCGGCGATGGTCTGCGCGAGATACGTGAACGTCGAGTAGACGTTGGGGTCCCCGATCGTCGCGAAGGCCACCACCGCGTGCGCGGCGAGCAGCTCGGCCACCCGTGCGCCCGCCGCGTCCCAGGCGGCCTCGCGCCGGCCCCGGTCGGACCGCTCGTTGAGCGCGAACACCACCCGGACCACCTTCTCGCGGCCCACGTACTCGAGGACCGTGGCCTCGGCGCGCCCCGGCTCCCCGCCGTCCGAACCGTCGGCGGCGGCCATCACGGGCACCACCACGACATCGGCCTCGCGCAGCGCGCGCACGCCCTTGACGGTCACCAACTCCGGGTCGCCCGGGCCCACTCCGACCCCGATCAGCTTCCGGCTCACCGCGCTGTCCACTGCGCACACCTCTCCACGAACCTGCGCGCCGCCGACGGCAGCGCGGCGGCATGGGTGTGCAGATAACTCGCGTGCACGCCCTCCTGTACGAACCCTTCGACCCTGCGCTCCGGGGCGTGCAGACCCCACGCGGGCAGCGGCCCGGCGCCGGGCTCGACCGCCGTGCGGTGGAACTCGTGTCCCCGCACCCGCGTCCCGGCCGGTGCGAGCACGCTGTCCGACACGGCGACCGCGTCCCGGTAGCCGAGCGTCAGCCGCTCCGTCATCCGCGCCTCGGCGTCGAGCACCCCGCACATGGGGGCGCCGTCCAGCGAGCGCGCCAGGTACAGCAGGCCCGCGCACTCGGCCGCCACGGGCGCGCCGCCGCGCGCGAGCTCCGCCACGGACTTGCGCAGCCGCTCGTTCGCGGCCAGCTCCGGCGCGTGCATCTCGGGGAAGCCGCCGCCGATCACCAACCCCGCCGTTCCGTCCGGCAGTTGCTCGTCCCGCAGCGGGTCGAAGGGCACGACCTCGGCACCCGCGGCGGTCAGCAGCTCGGCCTGTTCCGCGTACGAGAACGTGAAGGCCGGTCCGGACGCGAGGGCCACGACGGGCCGGCCCGGCACGACTCCGGCACCCGCGGGCATGGTGGTGGCGACTGCTCCGGCGCCCACGGAGTCGCCCGAGGGGCCCGAGGTGGCCGAGGCGCCTGAGGTGCCCGCCGGCGCACCCGGCGCGGCAGCTCCGGAGAGGTCTGCCGCCAGCGCGGCCTCCGGCGACCACGGCTCGACGTCCAGCACCGGCGCACTGCGCGCCAGCGCGAGCAGCGCCTCCAGATCGCAGCCCTGCCGCACCTGCTCGGCCAGAGCGGCCACCGACGCCAGCGCCTCCGCGGACCGCTCGGCCACCGGGACGAGCCCCAAGTGCCGTGACGGCTGGCTCACTTGGGGGACCCGGCGCAACGCGCCGAGCACCGGCACCCCGGCCTCGTCCAGAGCCTGCCGCAGCAGCTCCTCGTGCCGGTCGGACCCGACCTTGTTCAGGATCACCCCGGCCACCCGCACCTGCGGATCCCAGGACGCGAAGCCGTGCACCAGGGCCGCCACCGACCGCGACTGCGACGAGGCGTCCACGACGAGCACCACCGGGGCCCCGAGCACCTTGGCGATCTGCGCGGTCGAGGCCAGCTCGCCCTGCCCCGACGCCCCGTCGTAGAGGCCCATCACGCCCTCCACCAGGGCCAGATCGCAGCCCTGCGCACCGTGCGCGAACAGCGGCGCCACCAGATCCGTACCGCACAGGTAGGCGTCGAGGTTCCGGCCGACGCGGCCCGTGGCCAGCGCGTGGTAGCCGGGGTCGATGTAGTCGGGCCCCACCTTGTGCGGGGACACCGCGAGCCCGGCCGCGGTGAACGCGGCCATCAGCCCCGTCGCCACGGTCGTCTTGCCGCTGCCGGAGGAGGGCGCCGCGATCACCAGGCGGGGGACGGCCCCCGGCCCCGCTCCGGAGCGGGGGCTCACCATTCGATCCCCCTCTGGCCCTTCTGCCCGGCGTCCATGGGGTGCTTGACCTTGGACATGTCCGTCACGAGGTCCGCGAACTCCACCAGCGCCTGCGGCGCGTTGCGCCCCGTGATGACCACGTGCTGCGTCCCGGGCCGGTCCCGCAGCACCGAGACCACCTCCTCGGTGTCGATCCAGCCCCAGTGCATCGGGTACGCGAACTCGTCGAGCACATAGAGCCTGTACGTCTCGGCGGCGAGGTCGCGCTTGACCTGCTCCCAGCCCTCGCGGGCCTTGTCCTCGTTGCTCATCTCGCTTTCGGCGGGGGCGCGCTGGATCCACGACCAGCCCTCGCCCATCTTGTGCCAGTCCACCGCGCCGCCCTGGCCGGAGGCGCCGAGCACCTTCAGCGCGTTCTCCTCGCCGACCTTCCACTTCGCCGACTTGACGAACTGGAACACCCCGATCGGCCAGCCCTGGTTCCAGGCCCGCAGCGCGAGCCCGAACGCGGCCGTCGACTTGCCCTTGCCGATGCCCGTGTGGACCACGACCAGCGGGCGGTTGCGCCGCTGGCGCGTGGTGAGTCCGTCGTCCGGCACCACGGCCGGCTGTCCCTGCGGCATCAGGCGGCCCTCCGCTCGCCACGGTTCATGTTCTGCACGTCCTTCACCAGGCCGGCGATGGCGTCGGCCCGCAGCTCGTCGAGCGTGACGACGCTGCCGCCGAGGTTCTGCGCGAGCTGCCCGGCGAGCCCGAGCCGCACCGGCCCAGACTCGCAGTCCACGGTCACCGTGGCGATGGACTCGGCCGCGAACAGACCGGCCGCGCGCGCCGCCCGGGCCACCGGCTCACTGCCGCCGGTCGCCCGCCCGTCGGTGACGACCACGACCAGCGGCCGCCGTACGGGATCACGCAGCCGCTCCACACGCAGCACCTCGTGCGCCTTGAGCAGCCCGGCCGCGAGCGGGGTGCGCCCGCCGGTGGGCAGCGCCTCCAGGCGTACGGCGGCGGCTTCCACGGAGGACGTGGGCGGCAGCGCGACCTCCGCGTCCGCACCCCGGAAGGTCACGAGCCCCACCTTGTCCCGCCGCTGGTACGCGTCGAGCAGCAGCGAGAGGACCGCGCCCTTCACGGCGCTCATCCGCTGCCGCGCCGCCATCGACCCCGAGGCGTCCACGACGAAGAGCACGAGATTGCCCTCGCGTCCCTCACGCACGGCCTGGCGCAGGTCGTCCCGGCGCACCACGAGCCCCCGCCCGCTGCGTCCGCGCGCCCGCTGGTGGGGCGCCGCCGCCTGCACGGTCGCCGCCAAGTGCAGCTTGGTGAGCGCCCCTTGGGGCCGGCGCGCCCCCGTGGTGCGGCCCTGTTCGGTGCGCGCGCGGGACCGGCGGCCGGCCGCGCCCGCCCCGGTGCCGGGCACGCTCAGGAGCTTGGCGCGGAACGGCTCAGCGGCCGCGGCGGGCCGCTGTTCGCCGGTCCCGGGCGCGCTGCGCTCCTCGCGGTCCTGCGGGGACTCCTCCGGTGCCGGGCCGGCGGGGGAGGGCAGGTCGGGACCGGAGGCGTCGGGGGACTGGCCGCCGTCTTCGGGTGACTGCCCGCCCCCGCCGGGGCCGCCACCGCCGTCGGGCCCGTCCGGATCGTCGTCACCGTTCCCCTCGCCGTCGGGGCTGTCCGAGGGCTGTGCGTCCCCGGGGCCGAACTCCTCGAGCGTCTGGTCCAGTTTGTCCTCGTCGAGACCGGGTGCGTCGAACGGGTTGCGCCGACGCCGGTGCGGCAGCGCGAGCAGCGCGGCCTGCCGCACGTCCTCCGCCGTCACGTCCTCGCGCCCGGCCCAGGCGGCCAGCGCCGTGGCGGTGCGCGCCATGACGATGTCGGCGCGCATCCCGTCCACCTCGAACGCCGCGCAGGTGGCCGCGATCTGCCGCAGCACCCCGTCGCCGAGCCGCACGGAGGGCAGCAGCGCGCGGGCGGCCGCGATCCGCGCCCGCACCGCCTGCTCCTCCTCGGCCCAGCGCGCGGCGAAACCGGCCGGGTCGGCGTCGTACGCGAGCCGCCGCCTGACCACCTCGACGCGGTGGTCGGGCTCGCGGGAGGCCGAGACCTCGACCGTCAGGCCGAAGCGGTCGAGCAACTGCGGGCGCAGCTCGCCCTCTTCGGGGTTCATCGTCCCGACGAGCAGGAACCGCGCCGCGTGCCGTACGGACACCCCCTCGCGCTCCACGTACGAGGCGCCCATCGCCGCCGCGTCCAGGAGCAGGTCGACGAGGTGGTCGTGGAGCAGGTTGACCTCGTCCACGTAGAGGATGCCGCGGTGGGCCTCGGCGAGCAGGCCGGGCTCGAAGGCCTTGACGCCTTCGGCGAGGGCGCGCTCGATGTCGAGCGCCCCGACGAGCCGGTCCTCGGAGGCGCCGACGGGCAGCTCCACCATGCGCGCGTCCCGCCGGTCCGAACCGGCCGCGTCATGCGGGCCGTCCGGGCACTGGGCGTCCGGCGCGAGCGGATCGCAGGAGAACCGGCACCCGGGCACCACGTCCACCGCGGGCAGGAGCGCCGAAAGCGCCCGCACCGCCGTGGACTTGGCGGTGCCCTTCTCCCCACGCACCAGGACACCGCCCACGGCGGGGGACACCGCGTTGAGCAGCAGGGCGAGCCGCAGGTCGTCCTGGCCCACGAGGGCCGTGAAGGGGTAAGGGGTGTTGCTCACGCCGTCTCCTCGCGCAGTTGAGTCCCGCAGAACGGGTGGGGTCCGGTGGGTGCGCCGTCGGGGCCGGTGGTCGTGACGCGCCTCATGCGTCCCCCTCCAGATCCCCTTCGAGCTCCAGGTACGTGGCCCGCAGCTGCTCCAGCGTGGCGGCGTCCGGCTCCGCCCACAGCCCCCGCTCGGCCGCTTCGAGCAGCCGCTCGGTGATGCCGCGCAGGGCCCACGGGTTGGACTTGCGCATGAACTCCTGGTTCTCCGGCGCGAACACGTACTCCGTGGCCAACTTCTCGTACATCCAGTCGTCCACGACCCCGGCCGTGGCGTCGTACCCGAAGAGGTAGTCCACGGTGGCGGCCATCTCGAACGCCCCCTTGTAGCCGTGCCTGCGCATCGCCGCCATCCAGCGCGGGTTGACCACCCTGGCGCGGAACACGCGATGTGTCTCCTCGCCGAGCGTGCGCGTCTTCACCTGATCCGGCACGGCCGAGTCACCCACGTACGCCTCGGGGGACGCACCCGTGAGGTGGCGCACCATGGCCACCATCCCGCCGTGGTACTGGAAGTAGTCGTCGGCGTCGACGAGGTCGTGCTCGCGCGTGTCCACGTTCTTCGCCGCGACCGCGATCCGCCGGAAGGCCGTCTCCATGTCGCCGCGCGCGGCCCGCCCGTCGAGCCCGCGCCCGTACGCATAGCCGCCCCACACCGCGTACACCTCGGCGAGGTCCGCGTCCGAGCGCCAGTTGCGCGCGTCGATCAGCGGCAGCAGCCCCGCCCCGTACGCCCCGGGCTTGGACCCGAAGATGCGCGCGGTGGCCCGCCGCCGGTCGCCGTGCTCGGCGGTGTCCTCGTCGGCGTGCGCCCGTACGTAGTTGCGGTCCGCGGGCTCGTCGAGCTCCGCCACCGCCCGTACCGCGTCGTCGATCAGACCCACCACGTGCGGGAAGGCGTCCCGGAAGAAGCCGGAGATCCGCACCGTCACATCGATCCGCGGACGGCCGAGCTCCTCCAGGGGCACGACCTCGAAGCCGGTGACGCGCCGCGAGGCGTCGTCCCACACCGGGCGGCAGCCGAGCAGCGCGAGGATCTCGGCGATGTCGTCGCCCTGCGTCCGCATCGCCGAGGTGCCCCACACCGTGAGCCCGACCGACTTCGGGTACGCACCCGTGTCCGCGAGATAGCGGGCCACCAGTGAGTCGGCGAGCGCCTGGCCCACGTCCCAACTCAGCCGGGACGGAATGGCCTTGGGGTCCACCGAGTAGAAGTTGCGGCCGGTCGGCAGCACGTTCACCAGGCCGCGCGTCGGCGACCCCGAAGGGCCTGCGGGCACGAAGCCGCCGTCGAGCGCGCGCAGGATGTGCCCGATCTCGTCCGTGGTCCGGGCGAGCCGCGGCACGACCTCCTCGCAGGCGAACCTCAACACCGCGACGGCGTCCGGCAGTTCGACGCCCACGACCTCCCGCACGAGAGGCGCCACCGCGTCGGCCGCCCAGGCGCGCTCCTCCATGCCCTCCGCGAGCCGCCGGCACAGCTGCTCCAGGAGGTCGAGCGCGTCCGAACCGGTCCGCGCCGGGCCGTCGACCAGCGCGGTCAGCCCGTCCGCCACCTTCACCGCGGCCCCGGGCTCGGCCAGCAACTCCTTCTCGACCAGCCCGAAGTGCTCGGCCAGACAGGCCCGCAGACCCGGCAGCGCATGCGCGGTGCCGCCCCACACCTGCGAGGCCCGCAGCACCGCGAGCACCAGGTTGACCCGCGGCTCGCCCACCGGGCCGCCGCCGAGGATGTGCAGCCCGTCGCGGATCTGCACGTCCTTGATCTCGCACAGATAGCCGTCGATGTGCATGACGAACTCGTCGAAATCGTCGTCGTCCGGCTGATCGTCCACATGCAGGTCGTGGTGGAGCTCGGCGGCCTTCACGAGCGTCCAGATCTGGGCCCGCACCGCCGGCGCCTTCGCCGGGTCGAGATCGCTCACCAGGGCGTACTCGTCGAGCAGCTGCTCCAGCTTGGCGAGATCGCCGTACGTGTCGGCGCGGGCCATCGGCGGCACCAGATGGTCCACCACCGTGGCGTGTCCGCGCCGCTTGGCCTGGGTGCCCTCACCCGGGTCGTTGACGATGAACGGGTAGATCAGCGGCAGGTCGCCGAGCACCGCGTCCGGCGCGCAACTCCCGCTCAGACCAAGGCCCTTGCCCGGCAGCCACTCCATCGTGCCGTGCTTGCCCATGTGCACGATCGCGTCGGCACCGAAGCTGTTCTCCAGCCATCGGTACGCCGCCATGTAGTGGTGCGAGGGCGGCATGTCCGGGTCGTGGTAGATCGCGATCGGGTTTTCGCCGAAGCCGCGCGGCGGCTGGATCATCACCACGACGTTCCCGAACTGGAGGGACGCGAGCACGATGTCCTCGCCGTCCACGTACAGCGAGCCCGGCGGCTCGCCCCACGCCTCGACCATGGCGTCGCGCAGCTCGGGGTCGAGGCGGTCGAACCACGCCTGGTAGTCCGCCAGCGGCACCCGCGCCGGAGCGGCCGCCAACTGCTCCTCGGTCAGCCACTCCACGTCATGTCCGCCGGCCTCGATCAGCCGGTGGATCAGCTCGTCGCCCTCGGCCGGATGCCCCTCGACCCCGTACCCCGCGTCGCGCAGCGCGTCGAGCAGCCGCACCGCCGAGGCGGGCGTGTCCAGGCCGACCGCATTGCCGACCCGTGAGTGCTTCGTCGGATACGCGGTGAAGACCAGGCCGAGCTTCTTCTCCGCGTTGTCCTTGTGCCGCAGCCGCGCATGCCGCACCGCGATCCCGGCCACGCGCGCGGCCCGCCCGGCGTCCGCCACGTACACGGGAACGTCGTCCGGGCCCTGCTCCTTGAACGAGAACGGCACGGTGATGAGCCGCCCGTCGAACTCGGGGATCGCCACCTGCATCGCCGCGTCCATGGGGGAGAGCGCCGCGTCGGACTCCTCCCAGGCCGCACGCGAGGAGGTGAGGCAGAGTCCTTGCAGGACAGGGATGTTCAGCTCGGCGAGCGCGCCGATGTCCCAGGCCTCCTCGTCACCGCCCGCCGACGCCTCCGAGGCATGCGTGCCGCCCGCGGCGAGCACGGTCGCGACCAGCGCGTCGGCCCGGCCGATCAGCTCGTACAGCGCCGGGTCGGCGCCGCGCAGCGAACCGCAGTACACCGGCAGGGCGTTGGCCCCCGCCTCCTCGATCGCCTCGCACAGCGTGTCCACGAACGCGGTGTTCCCCGACAGTTCGTGCGCCCGGTAGAACAGCACCCCGACCGTGGGCCGCCCCTCGACGAAGGCGCGCTCACCGCGCACCCCGAACTCGGGCATCTTCTGGGGCTCGGCGAAGCCCTCGCCGGTCAGGAGCACGGTGTCCGAGAGGAAGCGCGCCAGTTCCGCCAGATTCCCCGGCCCGCCTTCGACCAGATACCGCAGCGACTCCGCGACCACCCCCGCGGGCACCGAGGACTCGGCCATCAACTCGGCGTCCGGCACCGACTCCCCGCCGAGGAGCACCGTCGGTATCCCCGTCGCCTTGAGCGCGGCGAGCCCGTCCTCCCAGGCGCGCTTGCCGCCGAGCAGCCGTACGACCGCGAGGTCCGCGCCGTCGAGCAGCCCGGGCAGCTCCTCGGCCACGTCCACCCGCGTCGGATTGCCTATGCGGTACGGCGCGCCGGACGCGCGGGCCGCCAGCAGATCCGTATCGGCGGTGGACAGAAGAAGAACCGTCATGAAGGAGCCCCCGGAGCGATGAAGGGGAGACCGGTGGGTGCACCGGTCTCGATCAGCCTGAGCAGCGCGGAGGTGTCCGCGTGCTCCTCGATGAGGTCGCCGAGCCGGTCCAGCTGCTCCTCGCGCAGCGCACCGAAGCTCGTGTCGGCGGCCGGCACGAAACGCCGGCCCGCGTCCGCCGCGACCGCGCGCAGAAACGCACGCCGGAACGCGTCGCTCTCCAGCGACCCGTGCCAATGCGTCCCCCACACGGCACCGACCCGGCAGCCGTCCAAGAACGGCGCTCCGCCGAGCACTTCGGCGACCCCGTGATGAATCTCGTAACCCTCGACGTTTTCGCCCAGTGCCCTGCCCACCGGACGCGTCAGCGTCTTCTCGCGCCGGAAGCGGACCCGGACGGGCAACAGGCCCAGTCCGTCCACCGCTCCCGCGCGGGACTCGATCTCGTCCTCGATGTGCTCGCCCAGGATCTGGAACCCGCCACAGATCCCCAGAATCGGGCGTCCCTCGGCTGCCCTGCGCCTCAGCGCCGACTCGAATCCCCGCCGTCTCAACCACTCCAACGCCGCGACGGTGCCGCGAGTTCCCGGGATCACGACGAGATCGGCGTCGACCAATTCCTCCGGCCGGTCCACGAATCTGACCACCACACCGGGCTCGGCCGCGAGGGCGTCCACATCGGTGAAGTTGGACATCAGCGGGACGGCGCAGACCGCGACCCGCAGCAGTTCCTCGCCGACCGGCGGCGCCACTTCCGACTCGCGCACGGCGCCGCGCAGCGACACCCGCAGGCCGTCCTCCTCGTCGATGCCGAGCCCGTGCGCGTACGGCAGGACGCCGTAAGTCTCGCGTCCGGTCAGGCTCTTGAGCATGTCGAGGCCCGGCTCGAGCAGCGAGACGTCCCCGCGGAACTTGTTCACCAGATACCCGGCGACCAGCTCCTGGTCCTCCTTCGCGAGCAGCGCCGTCGTACCGAAGAAGGAGGCGAACACCCCGCCACGGTCGATGTCGCCGACCACGACCACCGGGAAGCGGGCGGCCCGCGCGATCCCCATGTTCACGATGTCGGTGCGCCGCAGATTGATCTCGGCCGGGCTGCCCGCGCCCTCGCAGATCACCGCGTCGTACGAACTCCGCAGCTGTTCGAGGCAGTCCACGACCGTCCCGAGCAGCGACTCCTGCCGCCCCCCGTGGTAGCCGCGCGCACTCATCTCGCCCACCGGCTTGCCCATCAGGACCACCTGGCTGGAGCGGTCGCTGCCGGGCTTGAGCAGCACCGGGTTCATCAGCGCGGTCGGCTCCACGCGTGCGGCCTGGGCCTGCATCGCCTGCGCCCGCCCGATCTCCGCACCTTCGCGCGTGACAAAGGAGTTGAGGGACATGTTCTGCGCCTTGAACGGCGCGACCGACACCCCCTGCCGCGCCAGCCAGCGGCAGATCCCGGCCGTGACCACACTCTTGCCGGCGTCGGACGTGGTCCCGGCGACCAGCAGCCCACCGCTCATGACGTGCCTCTTTTCTTACGTGGACTACGTGTCCTACGTGGACTACGTGGACTCCGCGGACCGCGCGCCGAGAGTGCACCGAGCCGACCGCGGCCCACAGCCCCACTCCCCGCCGCACACACCGCCAGCGCCAGCCAGTTCACCCGGCGCGCGAGCCGCACGGCCCGCTCGATGTCCGCCACCTGGACGGCGCGCCCGGCGTGGTTGAGGACCGGGCGGTGCTCCACTCGACCCCCGTACGAGAGAACACCCCCCAGCCGTACGCCGAGCGCGCCCGCGAAAGAGGCCTCCACCGGCCCTGCGTTGGGGCTCGGGTGCGCCCCGGCGTCCGCCCGCCACGCCCGCACCGCGCCCCGCGGATCGTTCCCCGCGAGGGCGGCGAGCGCGGCCGTGAGCCGGGCGCCGGGCCAGCCGGCCACGTCGTCGAGGCGGGCCGAAGCCCAGCCGTAGCGGCGGTACTTGGGGGACTTGTGGCCGACCATCGCGTCGAGGGTGTTCACGGCGCGGAACCCGAGCAACCCGGGCACCCCCGCCACCGCACCCCACACGAGGGCGCCGACCACCGCGTCCGAGGTGTTCTCGGCCACCGACTCGACCACGGCCCGCGCGATGCCCGCCTCGTCGAGCGCCTGCGGGTCACGGCCGCACAGGTGCGGAAGGCGCTCGCGTGCCGCCTCGACATCGCCCGCGTCCAGGGCGGCGGCGATGGCGCGGGCTTCCCGTGCGAGCGAAGTGCCGCCCACCACCGTCCAGGTGGCGGCGGCGGTCAGCGCGACGGAGGCGGCGGGGGAGCGGCGTACGGCGGCGGAGGCCAGCGCGCCCAGGGCCACGGCGCCACCGGCGCACACGGCGGTGTGCGCGGCACCGGCGGCCTTGTGGTCACGCCACAGGACCCGCTCGACAGCGCTCGCGGCACGTCCGAACACGGCGACCGGATGCCCACGGCGCGGATCGCCGAGGAGCAGATCACCGAGAAGGCCGGCTGCGGCGCCGTACGCGAACGTGCGATCGGCACCCACGGGTCAGCCCGCCGATACGCCTCGAAGAACCTTCGTACAGGAAGTACGCGCCGTGCTTCCCGGAATGGTCAGTGGCAGAGCAGAGCAGCCGCGCATCGCGTCATGTCCTCACTCAGGGTGTCCGCGCCCTGGTTCGACGGAAACGGCAACGAGAGTTCCTGGCTCCCGGGATCAACTCCCGGTCACAGTGGCGGGACCGCGCCGGATTCGCACCGGCTTCCTCTCCTGCTGCCGTATTGGCTCCGGAAGTCCACCACGCACCGCGAACACCCGTCAACTCGGCGTTGACCTGCGGCGGAAGAGTGTGCGCAGGGACACAGCGGTGAAGTGCGCGGGGTCGGGGGCGGAGCAGAACTGCCCTGGGGCCGATCCGGAAGGAGCGGCCCCAGGGCAGTGCGAAGCGACGCGTCGCGACTCAGGTGACGATCAGGAAGATCCCGTACGCCACCGCCGCCGCGCACAGCGCGAAGCAGGCGTACGCGCCCGTGCGGGCCAGGGCGGCCGAGCCGCCCCGTGCGGCGGCCGCCTCCTGCTTGGAGAGGCCCATGATGCCGAGGGTGAACAGGCCCACGAGAAGCACCGTGGCCAGAAGGCTGACGCCGAAGACGGAGCCCAGAGCTGCCCAGTCGATGTTCATGCTGCTGATTCCTTAACTGTCGGGCGGCCGCGGTCAGGCGGGCGCACCGGCCGGCTGCGTGGAGTCGGCAGCGGGCGGGGCCGAGATGGTGGTCTTGACGCCGGAGGCGGCGGTGCCGTCGGCGACTTCCGAGGCCAGGGTCGGCGGCGGGGTCACGGCGGCGATCGCGGTGGTCACGACGCCGGGCTCGTCGGAGGAGACCGGCTCGACCTCGTTGACGTTGGTGTGGTCGACGACCTGGCGGCGCGAGTACAGCCAGATCGCGGCGCAGGAGACCACGAGGAAGGCCGCGACGACCGCGACACCCCAGTCGCCCTGCCGGGCCACGAACTCGGCGCCTGCGGCGACCAGACCGGCGGCCGGCAGCGTCAGGCCCCACGCGACGAACATGCGGGTCGCGGTCGACCAGCGCACGACGCCGCCCTTGCGGCCGAGGCCCGCACCCATCACGGCACCCGAGCAGGAGTGCGTGGTGGAGAGCGAGAAGCCCAGGTTGGAGGAGGCGAGGATGACCGCGGCGGCCGAGGTCTGGGCGGCGAAGCCCTGCTGCGGCTGCAGGTCGGTCAGGCCCTTGCCCATGGTGCGGATGATGCGCCAGCCGCCCAGGTAGGTGCCGAGCGCGATGGCCAGACCGGCGGAGACGATCACCCAGACCGGCGGGTTGGAGCCGGGCGCGAGCGCGCCGCCGGCGACCAGGGCCAGGGTGATGATGCCCATCGTCTTCTGGGCGTCGTTGGTGCCGTGGGCGAGGGAGACCAGGCCGGCCGAGGCGATCTGCCCGGCGCGGTAGCCCTTCGCCGAGGACTGCTCACCGACGTTCTTGCCGAGCTTGTACGTCAGGCGCGTGGCCAGCATCGCGGCCACACCGGCCACGAGGGGCGCGGCGATCGCGGGGATCAGCACCTTGGTGACGACGACGTCGCCGTTGACCCCGCTGAAGCCGATCGAGGCGACGGTGGCGCCGATCAGACCGCCCATGAGGGCGTGCGAGGAGCTGGAGGGGAGGCCGACCAGCCAGGTCAGCAGGTTCCACAGGATGGCGCCGACGAGCGCGGCGAGGATCACCTCGGGTTGGATCCCGTCCTCTCTCACCAGGCCGCTGGAGATCGTCTTGGCGACCTCGACCGAGAGGAAGGCTCCGACGAGATTCAGGACGGCGGACATGGCGACCGCCGCCTTGGGCTTCATGGCGCCGGTCGAGATGGTCGTCGCCATCGCGTTGGCGGTGTCGTGGAAACCGTTCGTGAAATCGAACACGAGAGCTACTGCGACGACAAGCGCAAGAAGCAGCGTGAAGTGTTCCATTTACCCAGGCAATCGTTCGATGTCAGTGGCTGGACGAACGTAGGCAACCTGAGTGAACGGAAGGTGAACTGGGTCGGGCGTCAGGGTGTCCCGATGTGGAGGTGGCGCCACCTCGCGAGCCGGGCGAAAGGCGCCAACCCCCGCAGAGTCGGGCTCAACGGCCACGCGCGAACCGCTTCAGCTGCCCCGTCGAGCCGTTGAAGAGATTCTGATCACCCGGCAGCCGCCCCCCGTTGTCGTACTGCCAGAAGGTCGGGTACGACCAGCCCGCGGGCAGCGGTCCCGGTGAGGAGCTGTAGCGGGCGAGCCACAGCGCGTGATTGCCGCCGAAGCCCGCGTAGTCGCCCGTGCACTTCTTCCACCAGTTCGTATTGGTGTAGATGACGGGCCTGCGGCCGGTCTGCCGGAGCGTCTCGTCGCTGTAGGCGCGGATCCAGGCGACCATCTTGGTCTTGCTCAGGCCGTAGCACTTCTTCTTGCCGTACGGGTTGTACTCGATGTCCAGCGCGGGCGGCAGCGTCCACCCGTCGCCCCGCCAGCCGCCGCCGTTGCGCGCGAAGTAGCGGGCCTGGGTGGTTCCGGATGACTTGTTCGGCAGGGCGAAGTGGTAGGCGCCGCGGATGATCCCGGCGTTCCGCGAGCCGTTGTACTGCTGGTTGTAGTACGGGTTCTTGTACGTGTGCGACTCGGTCGCCTTCACGTAGACGAACTTCGCGCCTTTGGCCTTGGCCTTCTTCCAGTCCACGCTCTTCTGGTGCGAGGAGACGTCGTGCCCCCTCGGCTTCGAGGCCGCCGAGGCCGGCGCCTCCAGGAGTGCCGTTCCCCCCAGCGCGAGCGTCGCGGCGGATGCGGCCAGCATGCGGATGCGGCGGCTGCGACTGCTGCGGCGTGACGAAATGCCACGAGCCATATTTCCCCCCGGATGGCGACGTGCATGACAAATCCCCCAGAGGGTAGCGGGGGCGCCCTCTTTGCCCGTCGATCTTCGGCCAGTCCGGAGACTCGGGCGGTGGCCTGTACGGGGATCTCCGTACGAGGATCTGCGTATGACACAGCGGCAATGGCAGGACGAGGACATCGCGCAGGCCTGGGCGGAGCTGGTCGCGACCGCCCGCAGGACGGCCGACGAGGGGCTGGTGGTCGGGACCTCGGGCAATGTCTCGGTGCGCGTGGCCGACCTCGTCCTCGTCACGCCGAGCGGCGTCCCCTACGGACAGCTCCGCCCGCAGGACGCGATCGCCGTCCGGCCCGACGGCCGGCAGGTGCTCGGCGACCTCACCCCCACCAGCGAACTCCCGCTCCACTTGGCGCTGTACCGCGCGACCGACGCACGCGCCGTCGTGCACACCCACGCCGTCCACGCCACCGCCGTCTCCACGCTGGTGGACGAGCTCCCGCCGGTGCACTACATGACGGCGGCCCTCGGCGGGGTGGTCCGCGTGGCCCCGTACGCGCTCTACGGCTCCGAGGAATTGGCCGAGAACATGCTGGGCGCCCTTCGCGATCGCACCGGTTGTCTACTTCAGAACCACGGCACGGTCACATACGGAGCCACCCTCGCCCAGGCCTACGACCGCACCGCCCAGCTCGAATGGATGTGCCGCTTGTGGCTGACGGCGAGCTCCCTGCCGGGCCGTATGCCGCGGCTGCTTTCCGAGGGCGAATTGCAGGAGGTGGCGGAGAAGCTGCGGGGGTACGGGCAGCGGCCGCAGGGGTGAGGCCGAGCTCCACAAGGCGGCCCGGAGCACTTTCAGTGATCATGAAGGAGCCCTGAACCGGCATGGACACGGAGGTCGGCGGCCCTATGGCGGACCAGTCACAGCCCGGCGCCCGGGCGGCCGACGCACCCGGCACGGACAAGCGGCAGCAACTGGCCCTGCATGCCATCGAGGATCTGGTGGCGGAGCAGCAGCGCCGGATCGGGGAGTTCACCGCCCGTGCGGCGGCCGGGACGCCGGAACCTGGGCCTCCGCGGCGGCACACGGACCACCCGCCCCTGCCGGGACCATCCGTGCGCGAGCTCTTCGACGCCCTGCCGGTAGCGGCGCTGCTGGTCGCTCCCGTCCTCGACGAGCAGGGGGAGATCGAGGACTTCCTGTACGTCGGGCAGAACGCCGAGGCCTGGCGCTACGCCGACGAAGTGGTCCCGGACACGACCCTGCCACCCTGGCCGGGCCGCCCGGTGCCGCTGTTCGACCGCTTCCCCAACATGGTCCGCACGGCGGTGCCCGACCTCCTCATCGAGGCCCACCGCACCGGACGACCACAGGGACCCGCGCCCGTCGAGTGGTTTCTGCGCGGCGGTGACGGCACCGTAGTGCGGCTGAGCAACGCCGTGCGCGCGGACCGCTGCGGCACGTACTTGCTGCTCAGTTGGGAGCGCGGCCACCGCACCGAACTGGCACGCGCGGCCCAACGGCTGGCCCGGGCCTGCTGGGCCGAGTGGAACCTCGGCGACGACACGGTGCTCGCGTCACTCGGCGCCCGTCACGTGCTCGGTCTCCCTCCCGACGAGCCCGTGCCGCACCTGGTGGAGCTCGCACGGATGACAGATGCGGAAGGGCAGGCGGGGCTCTACCGGGTCCTGTACGACGTGGCGTTCCGGCGGCGCGTCGCCGAGTGCCGGCTGCCGCTCACCTCGACCGGGGACCGGATCATCCATTTCCGGGCCGAGCCCGTACAGCTGCAGGACGGGCCGGTGTGGGGCGTACGCGCGTCGATGATGGACATCACACGGGAACACCTCAACCGCGAACGGGCCCAGGCCGCGCAGCAGGAGGCACAGCGCCAGCGCGAACGGGCCCAGGCACTCGCGGATGTGGCCGCGACCCTGCGCGACGCGGTGCTGCCGCGCTTCCCGGCCGAGCTGGCGCAGTACGGCCTGGAGACCGCGGCCGTGTACCGGCCGGACGCGGGGGCCGGGATCGGCGGCGACTGGTTCAAGGCACGCCATCTGCCCAACGGCCGCATCCTGATCGCCGTCGGCGACGCCCGCGGTCACGGACTGGAAGCCGTGACGCTGATGGCCAAGCTCCGCTACGCCCTGGCCGGACTCGCCTTCACCGGGGAGCCGGTCGAGCAGCTGGCCGCGTGGCTCAACACCATCGCGTACGACGACGGCGAGGAGTCCACCACGACCGCGGTCATCGCCCGTTACCACCGGGAGCGGTCCCTGCTGCGCTGGGTGTGCGCGGGCCACCCGCGGCCGGTGCTGCTGCGGGCGGGGAAGGCGGGGCAGCTGCCGGATCCGCCCGGCGGTCCCGGTCTGCCGCTGGGGGTGCTGCCCGATGCCTCGTACCGTGCGACCGAGGCGTACCTGTCCGAGGGCGACGTGGTGCTGATGTATTCGGACGGCCTGACCGAACGACGCGACGGAGACCCCGACGCCGACGTGGCCCGGCTCCTCGAGGCGGCACAGGAGGCGGCGGCCCACGGGATCGGCCCGGGCCATGACGGTCTGCAGCAGTACGCGGAGGACGTCGTGCAGTCGTTGAGCGGACCTTGGCAGACGGACGACGCCACCCTCCTGGTCCTGCGCTGCGTGCGCCCGCTTCCCCCGGGGGAGGCCGGGTCCGCCGCCGTACGCGAGGACTGAGCCGCCCCTGATCACAGCCCTCGACCGCAGCCCCCGAACCTCCGGAAGGCGGCCGGTGATTCCTCTGGGGTGACGCGGCCGACAGTCCCCGCCGCGCAAGGCCTGTCGGCCTTGACGCGCTTCCTTGGTCCCTTCGTGCGCGGGCCCTAAGTCCCGGATCCCCCGACCGAGGCCTCATGCCCTGTGAGCGGCGTCACTGGCTTCATGGAAGGAGTGGCCGGGGGCGGCAGCCGTACCGGGCCGACACCGGTACGCGGGTCATACCGAGAGGGACAGCCAGGAGAGGACTCCACGTGCGGTACCAGACGGGCCCGGAAACAGAGCAGCGCATGGTCGAGCCGACAGGCAAGGCGGTCCGCCCCGACCCGGCCGGGGAGCCGGCGGGTGAGGAACCGGCACCCCGTTCCCGCGTCCACCTCAAGGCGGCCCTCGTCCTGACCCTCCTGGTCACCGTGTTCGCCGGAGCCCTGGCGGGCATCTACGCCGGTCTCATGGCGAACCCCCATCCGCGGTCCATCCCGGTCATGGTCGTGGGCCGCGCCGACACCACGCAGCGGGTCGTGCGGGCGCTCGACCGGCAACTGGATTCGGCGGTCGAGCCGATGACCCACGGCACATACCGGCAGGCCCTCGCACATGTCGAACACGGCGGCGGTTACGCCGTGCTGCAGTCCGACGGACCGGGCCAGGTCCGCCTCGAACTCTCCGACGCCTCCAGCCCGTCCGTCGCGACCCTGCTGCGCACCGCCGCGCAGAACACGGTGGACGCCACCGGTGTGCCCGTCCACCTGGCCGACCGGCACCCGATGCAGACCTCCGACCCACAGGGCACCGCGCTGTTCTACCTGACCTTCGCGGCCACCGGCATCGGCTTCCTCGGTGCCGGCCAGTTCGCCTCGCACATCGAGGGACTCACCGCCACGCAGCGCATCGGTTTCCTCGCGACCAGTTCTCTGCTCGGCGGCCTGTGCATCCACACCGTGGCCGAGCGGCTCCTCGGGGTGCTGCACATGCCGCTGGTGCTGCCCTGGGCGGTGTTGTCCCTCGCGATGTTCGCCAGCGCGATGATGTTCACCGCCCTGCACGGCCTCTTCGGCAAGTGGGCCATGCTGCCGGGATACGTCCTGACGGTGCTGGTCGGCACACCGTCCAGCGGCGGATCCGTCCCCACCGCGCTGCTGCCCGCCCCGCTGCGCACCCTCGGCGACTGGCTGCCGCAGGGCGCCGCCATGGACGGCATGGTCACCTCCGTGTACTTCCCCGAAGGATTCCCCCTTCTCGCGCTGTTCCGGCTCACGGTGGTCGCGCTGGTGTGCACGCTGCTGTACGTGGCCGCCGCGCGCCGCTCGACCCGGCCGGCTCCCGCACCCGGCCGCCTGCGGGGCGGGCTTGCCCGGGCGCGTTAGGCGCCGGTCCGGTCCGCCGGGCCGGTGGGGTGCGCGCACTCGGGGAACGATGCGCGCACCCCACCGGCCCCCGCCCACTGGCCGAGCCCCGCTCGCGCACCGACACTGGACCCGTGCGCCCCGCCACCGCGACGGCTGCTGCCGTCACTGCCCTGATAGGTGCCGGCGCGGCCGTGGTCGCGGCCGGCCGACACGCCAGCGATGCCGCCCTCAAGGTCTCACCCGGCAGACCCCTGCCCAGCGAGACGGCGCTCACCGTGCATGCGACGGCCACCCACCAGGTCGCCCTGACCCGCGCCCTGGCCTCGCAGCGCCCCGGCGTCTACGGGCTGACCGGACGCGGCTGCCACGCCGTGGTCGGGCCGGTCGTCGAGGACGCCCCGCACCCGGCCGACACCGTCGTACGCCGCCTCGACCGCATCACCCACGGCACCCTCGACGTGGGCACCAAGGTGTGGCTCACCCCCCAGGTGCACCTCGGCAACCCGCGCACCGCACTCGGCCTCGACCACGCCGATGTCGACATCCCCGGCGAACTCGGCGGGCTGCCCGCCTGGTTCGTGCCCGCCGAACGCGACACGTGGGTGATCACCGTGCACGGCCTGGGCGCCACCCGCGAACACCCCATGGTCGTCATGGAGTTCCTGCACGGACTGCGCATCCCGGTGCTCGACCTCGCCTACCGCGGCGACCTCGGCGCACCCCGCTCGCCCGACGGTCTCGCCCACCTCGGCGAGACCGAGTGGCGCGACCTGGACGCCGCCCTGCGCTACGCGGTGCGCTACGGCGCCCGCAACATCGTCGTGCACGGCTGGTCCACCGGCGCCACGATGGCGCTGCTCGCCCTCACCCACTCCGCGCTGCGCGACCGCATCAGCGGACTGATCCTCGACTCGCCCGTCCTCGACTGGGAGAGCACGGTCCGCGCCCTCGCCGCCGCCCGCCGCACTCCGGGCCCGCTGCTGCCGCTCGCGGTCCGTGCCGCACAGGGACGGACCGGCCTGAGCGGCGACCGGACCGCGGGTGCGGCGCGGCCGGGCCCGATCGACGTGCCGGTCCTCGTCTTCCACGGCCCCGACGACACCGTGGCGCCCTGGGAGGCGACGCGCGCATTCGCCGCGCAGCGCCCGGACCTGATCACGCTCCACACCGTGCGGGACGCCCCGCACGGCGCGATGTGGAACGCGGACCCGCGCGGCTACGAGGAGACGATGCGGCGGTTCCTGACGCCGTTGCTGTAGAGCGCGGGTGGGGCCCCTGCCGCGCGGGTGCGGTCTCGGTGGGGCGGCTGCGGTCGGCGGGGCGTCGGAGCGGTTTCCGCACGGCTGGTGCGTCTGCGGCCGAGCCAGTACGGACGCCGGCGACGGCACCCACGCCTCGCACCGCGGCACCCGCACCACGCCTCGTAGCACCTGCGCCCCCGCCCCCGCGCGTCCTCAGCGCCGCCGTCCCCCGATGGGGTCCGATCCCGGCGAAGACCCCACACCGCACCCCCGATTGGGTTTTCGCGGGCCGAGCGGGAAGACTGCTCCCCGTGACGTCCCGTAACCCGCGCGACTCCAGGCTCCGACTCGTCCGCCCGCGCCCCCTCGCGCCCGTCTCCGCAGCAGCGCCGCCCCGGGCCAGGCGCCGGCCCGCGCCCCGCCCGCCGGAGGGCACGCCCGCCCCGGCCGAGCTCGCCGGCATGGCCCGGCAGTGGCTCGCCGCCGCCGCGCGGATCGCCCGCTGGGCCGGTGACACCGGCAGCGGGGGGCACACGAACGTGCTGCGCACCGCACCCGGCGGCGCCCTCACCCCGGACGTCGCCGAACAGGCCGCCGCCGCGCTGGAGCTGACGCCCCGGCAGGTGCAGGCCGACTGGGACGCCGCACGCCTGGCCGGTCTGATCGAGGTGCACGGCGAGAGCGCCCGCGCCGGCTGGCGGCTGCGCGCCTGGGACCGGGACGACTCGGCGGTCCTGCGCGGCTGGGTCGCGCTCTTCGACGCCTGGTCCCTGGTGCATCCGGCACCCGCGGAGCTCGCGCCCGCCGCCGTGGCCGAAGTCATCGAAGCCGTACCGCAGTTGCTCTCCGTCCTCCAGCTCTCCCAGGGGCCCATGCCCCTGCCCCAGCTGCTCGACCTGCTCGACCAGCGCGTCACCGAACTGCGCGACGAGCGCTGCGAGATCCCGTACGGCCCCCAGCCCGAGCCCGTCCCCGCCGGGACCGACCTGGCCCCGCTGCTCGACTGGGCCCTCGACGGACTCGCCGCCGTCGGCGCGCTCACCCTCGACACCGGCCAGGCCACCCTGACCCCGCTCGGCAGCTGGGCGGTGTGGGTCAAGCTCGAGCAGATCATCGTGGCCGCCCAGAGCCCCGCGGGGAACATCGAGCAGTCCGCCGAGGGCATGCTCCGCGGCTGCGCCCGCCTGCGTCCGAACGCCGCGCGGGCCGAATACCGCGCCTGGCTCGCCGCCCGCCCCGTGGGCAGCGCCGTCACCGAGCTCCTCGACGCGGCCCGCGGCGAGGACTCCCTGATCCGCGGCCTCGCCTTCGAGGCCCTGCGGGTGGTCGGCGCGCCCGCCGAGCCCGAGGTCAGGGCCGCCTCGGACGAGCTGCTGCTGCGCCCGTACGCGCTGATCTGGCTCGCCGAGCAGGAGGGCTACGACCCCGAGGACGTGCACACCGTGCTCACCCGCGAGGAGTCGACCTGGCTCTGGGTGGACACGGCCGCCGCGGTCGCCGACCACGGTGAAGCGACCCTGCTCGTACGGCACTTGGAGGCCGCGGTGCAGCCCACCATCCCGCACCTCCTGAACGAGGTGCGCGCGGTCGGCCACCCGCGGACCGTCCAGGTCCTGGTCGCGCTCGCGGCCGCCCACCCCGACCCGGCCCTCGCCAAGGCCGTGCGGCGGGCGGCCTTCCAGGTGCACACCGGCGGGGTGTGAGGCCCTCGCCGGCGGGGTCTCAGGAGGCGGCCTGGGGGCTGTAGCTGCCGAAGCTCCAGACATTGCCCTCCAGGTCACGGGCCATGTAGTCGCGTGCCCCGTAGTCCTGGTCGGTGGGCGGCATCAGGATCTCGACGCCGTGCTCCACGGCCCGCCCGTGGTGTCCGTCCACGTCGTCGACGTGGATGAACAGGCCGAACGGTCCCGCATTCTTCATCGCCTGGTCGAAGGCCCCGCCCCGGCCTTTGGAGCTCACCATCACCACACCGTTGCCGAAGGCGAGTTCGGCGTGCTCGACCACGCCGCCCTCGCTCTCGTACAGCGCGGTCTCGGTGAAGCCGAAGGCCTCGGTGAGCTGGCGGATCGCGGCCTTCGCGTCCGCGTACTGCAACGTGGGGGTGATCGTGGGTGACTGTGCCATGGGGATCCACTCCTCGACGGATCTCACGGATCTCGCGTGGATACGAGCTGCGACTCAGTCTTGCAGCCGGCACTGACAACGGCCGCCGCGAGCAGGCCCGCGCAGCCACTGCAACAGGTGCGGCCCGGGCGCGGCAGACCTCACCGGAAGGTGTTGCACTGCGCCATGTCGCCGGTGCGGAAGCCCTGGTAGAACCACTGCTGGCGCTGCTCGGCCGAGCCGTGCGTCCAGTTCTCCGGCGTCACGCGGCCCTGGAACCGCTCCTGGATCCGGTCGTCGCCGACCGCCGCGGCCGCGCTCAGACCGTCCCGGATGTCGGCGTCGGTGAGCGAGGTGATCAGCGGGCGGCCCGTGGCCTCGTCCGGGGTGCTCGTCGCGTGCTTGGCCCAGACCCCCGCGTAGCAGTCGGCCTGCAGCTCGACCCGTACGGCGTTGCTGTTCGCGCCGGTCCGGCCGTCCTGGGCGCGCTGCAGCGTGCCGGCCAGGTTCTGCACGTGGTGTCCGTACTCGTGCGCCACCACGTAGGCCTGCGCGAACGGACCGCCGCTGGAGCCGAACTTGGTGCGCAGCTCGTTGAAGAAGCCCAGGTCCAGGTAGACCTTGCGGTCACCGGGGCAGTAGAAGGGCCCGACCGCCGAAGTCGCCGCGCCGCACGCGGTGTTGACGCGTCCCGTGAAGAACACGGTCTGCGCGTCCGAGTAGCGGGCGCTGCGGCGCGGGAACTCCTGGCGCCAGTAGTCCTGGAGGCTGTTGACCACTGCGACCATCCGGCAGTCGTCCTTCGTGTTCGCGTCCTGCCCGGTACGGCAGGTCTGCTGCACCTGGGCGGCGCTCGACGCGGCGTCCGAGGGGTCCTCGTTGCCCGAGGTCAGGCCCAGGTTGTCCGGGCCGACACCGAAGAAGAGCCCCATGATCAGCGCGATGATGCCGGCGAACCCGCCGCCGATGGCCGCCTTGCTCTTCATCCGGCTGCCGCGGACGTCCCTGACTTCCGAGGTGTCCAGATTGGCGTTGTCGTCGAACTGCACGGGCGCACCCTCCTCAGGCCGAATGTCAGTCATCGGCCCCTTCATCCTGTTACGCCCGCTCGCCCGGGGCGTCAGCAGAGGACCGAACGGGCGACGCCCGGCGGCCGGGGCGTCGTGTCGCACGGCCCGCGGCCCGCCTTCCGCCGACCCCGCCGCTACGCTCTGCGCCGTTCCGAGGCGGCGACGAAGGGGGCATACGTGAGCGGTGCACCGATGCGGACGGGGGCCCCGGCCGAGACCCTCCTGGCAGGGGAACAGGCCGCCGACGGCCGCCCGGCCGGCGGGCCCTACGCACCGCCCCGGCCGACCGGGCCCCGGCGCCCCCCGCGGCGCACCTCGCGCCTGATGCTCCCGCTGGCCCTCGCGCTCGCCGCCGCCGTCCCGCTGATCACCGCCGCCCACGACGCACGGCCCACGCCCTTCGGCGACCGGCTCGTGCGGCACACCGCTTCGGGGAAGGGCGAGCCCCGGCTCCGTATCGAAGGGGCCGCGGTGCACGCGTACGACCCCGCGACCGGTCGCACGCGATGGACCCACACGCGCGACGGGCGCCGGCCGCTCGCGCTGCTGCCCGCGCCCGGGCACGCGGTCACGGTCTGGGACGACGGCCTGGTCAGCGACACCCTGCGGGACGGCAGCGCGGTGCGCTGGCACCGTGCCATCCCCGGCGGCGCGCGGTGGCTGCGCGCGGCCGGTGGCAAGGGGGTGCTGCGGGCGCTCGACCCGCAGGCGCGGATGGTCGCCGTGGTCACGCCGCAGCGGATCACCGCGTACCGCAGCGTGGACGGCGATCTGCGCTGGGTGCTGCCGGCCCGCCGCGGCTGCGCCTTCGCACCGGCCCGCGGCGTACGGCACCAAGGGGTGTGGGTGCTCGCGCAGCCCTGCGCGCGGGGAGCGGACGGTGCGGCCGAGCCCGCCTGGACGCAGCAGGTCGTCGCGGTGGACGACCTCGGACGCATCGCACCGGACCGCCGCCCCATGGGCAACGCGCTGCCGACCGAGGACGCGGAGAGCGCCGCCGCGCGCTGACCGCCCGCACCGCCGGCTTGTCGAGCAGCGCTACCGGCCCCGGAGGCGGGGCACACGGCCCCACGCAGGTCAGGCGCCGGTCAGACCTCCCGGCCCCGCCCCTCCGGCGGCCCGGAAACGGCGCCCCAAAAGCAGTTGCCCCCCACCGCTAGAATTGCCGTATGGCCATTCTCCTCGTGCATTAGGCGGCGTCGACACGTCCCTCAGCCCTGTCCTCGCCGTCCCTCACCCTGCCCAGGAGTCTGTCCCGTGATCACCGCCACCGGCATCGAGCTGCGCGCCGGCGCCCGCATCCTCATCGAGAACGCCACCTTCCGCGTCGCCAAGGGCGACCGCATCGGCCTGGTCGGGCGCAATGGCGCCGGCAAGACCACCCTCACCAAGTGCCTTGCCGGCGAAGGCCAGCCGGCCGCCGGCACCATCACGCGCTCCGGCGAGGTCGGCTATCTCCCGCAGGACCCGCGCACCGGCGACCTCGACATCCTCGCCCGCGACCGCATCCTGTCCGCGCGCGGCCTGGACGTCCTGATCAAGAAGATGCGCCAGAACGAGGAGCGCATCGCGAACGGCCAGGGCGCCACGCGCGAGAAGGCGCTGCGGCAGTACGAGCGCCAGGAGACCGAGTTCCTCACCAAGGGCGGTTACGCCGCCGAGGCCGAGGCCGCCACCATCGCGGCCGCGCTCGGCCTGCCCGACCGCGTGCTCGGCCAGCCGCTGCACACGCTCTCCGGTGGTCAGCGCCGCCGCGTCGAGCTCGCGCGCATCCTGTTCTCGGACGCCGACACGCTGCTGCTCGACGAGCCCACGAACCACCTCGACGCCGACTCGATCGTCTGGCTGCGCGAGTACCTCAAGACGTACCGCGGCGGCTTCATCGTGATCTCCCACGACGTCGACCTGGTCGAGACGGTGGTCAACAAGGTCTTCTACCTGGACGCCAACCGCTCGCACATCGACGTCTACAACATGGGCTGGAAGCTGTACCAGCAGCAGCGCGAGGCCGACGAGAAGCGCCGCAAGCGCGAGCGGCAGAACGCCGAGAAGAAGGCCGCCGCGCTCAACGCGCAGGCGGACAAGATGCGCGCCAAGGCCACCAAGACGGTCGCCGCGCAGAACATGGCCCGCCGCGCCGAGAAGCTGCTCTCCGGTCTGGAGGAGGTGCGCCAGTCCGACAAGGTCGCCAAGCTGCGCTTCCCCGAGCCCGCGCCCTGCGGCAAGACCCCGCTCACCGCGGAGGGCCTGTCGAAGTCGTACGGCTCGCTGGAGATCTTCACCGACGTCGACCTCGCGATCGACAAGGGCAGCCGGGTCGTCATCCTCGGGCTCAACGGTGCGGGAAAGACCACCCTGTTGAGGCTCCTGGCAGGCGTCGAGCAGCCCGACACCGGCGCGGTCACGCCCGGCCACGGGCTCAAGCTCGGCTACTACGCGCAGGAGCACGAGACCCTGGACCCGGACCGCACCGTTCTGGAGAACATGCGCTCGGCGGCCCCGGACCTCGACCTCGTCGACGTGCGCAAGACGCTCGGCTCGTTCCTGTTCTCGGGCGACGACGTGGACAAGCCGGCCGGCGTCCTGTCCGGCGGTGAGAAGACCCGGCTCGCGCTCGCGACCCTGGTCGTCTCCTCGGCCAACGTGCTGCTGCTCGACGAGCCCACCAACAACCTCGACCCCGCCAGCCGCGAGGAGATCCTCGGCGCGCTGCGCACGTACAAGGGCGCGGTCGTGCTCGTCACGCACGACGAGGGCGCGGTCGAGGCGCTCCAGCCGGAGCGGATCATCCTGCTGCCCGACGGCGTCGAGGACCTGTGGGGCGCGGACTACGCGGACCTGGTGGCGCTCGCGTAAGCCGTCGAGGCGCTTGCGCAAGGCCGTCGAGACGCCGGCGCAGGGCCGCGGAACCCTTGGGAGGGCTCGTCCGGAACACGATCGGACGAGCCTGATCCACTTCATCTGGATCATTCTGCTGATGCGTGATCCTTCGTCTGTGTGAGATCGCCTAGTACCGCGGTGTGTCGTACACCGGATCAAGGGCTTGCCTGGCCGCGCGCGGTTGACCGTGACCTTGTACGCGTTGACCTGCCGGTTCGTTCATGGACGTGTTCGACCGCGTGAACCAAGGTCACCGGAATCATTCCCTCCGTTAGTGAGGACCCGCTGCGAGGCGCCAATTCCGGCCGGACGGACCTTGCCGAATGGGTGGCCAGGACGCTCAGGAGGGGTGATCATGAGAAGTCCAGAGCGCACTTCCCATGAGGAGGCACGGGTGGCCGAGACTCTGAAGAAGGGCAGCCGGGTGACCGGCGCCGCGCGCGACAAGCTCGCGGCAGACCTGAAGAAGAAGTACGACTCCGGTGCGAGCATCCGGGCGCTGGCCGAGGAGACCGGCCGCTCCTACGGATTCGTCCACCGGATGCTCAGCGAGTCCGGGGTCACGCTGCGGGGACGCGGCGGGGCGACGCGGGGCAAGAAGGCAGTTTCCTGATCTTCCCTCGGTCTTCGACGGTGGCCACCCGGTCGGTCCGGTGACCGGCCGGGTGGTTACTGTGCAGTCACTTGAGTAGCGGTTCCTGACTGCATCCCTTCGGAGACGCCCCATGACCTCGAACGACAGCACGTCCACCGTCGTCCTCGACAAGGACGGCGTGCGGCTCACCATCGACGGCACGCTCGCCACGGTGACCCTGGCCAACGCGGCCAAGCGCAACGCCCAAAGTCCCGCACTCTGGCGGGCGTTGACGGAGGCCGGCCGGGCCCTGCCGGGCAGCGTGCGCGTGGTGGTGCTGCGCGGGGAGGGCAAGTCGTTCTCCGCCGGTCTCGACCGGCAGGCCTTCACGCCCGAAGGATTCGAGGGCGAGCCCTCGTTCCTGGACATGGCGCGCGGTGATGACGCGGCGCTCGACGCCGTCATCGCCGAGTACCAGGAGGCGTTCACGTGGTGGCGGCGCAGTGATGTGCTCACCATCGCGGCTGTCCAGGGGCACGCGATCGGTGCCGGGTTCCAGCTGGCGCTCGCCTGCGACCTGCGGGTCGCGGCCGAGGACGCCCAGTTCGCCATGCGCGAGACCAGCCTCGGCCTCGTCCCCGATCTGACCGGCACCCACCCGCTGGTGTCGCTGGTCGGCTACGCGCGCGCCCTCGAGATCTGTGTCACCGGGCGCTACGTGCACGCGGACGAGGCCGAGCGCATCGGCCTCGCCAACCTCGTGGTGCCCGGTGCCGAACTCGACGCCGCCGTACGCGACTTGGCGGGCGCCCTGCTCGCCGCGCCGCGCGACGCCGTCGTCGAGACCAAGGCGCTGCTCCAGGGCGCGGTCGAGCGCTCCTACGAGGAGCAGCGCGTGGCCGAGCGCGCGGCGCAGGGGCGGCGGCTGCGGGACCTGGCCGGGCTCGGGGACTGAACCCGAGCCGACGGCGCGCTGAGCCCGGCCGCGGGTTGCGGTCTGCGCGGCGCGCACCGGCTTCCGGCGCTACCCCAGCCCGTCGACGTCCGTCACCAGGACCGCCACCGTCGGCCGGTCGGGGTGTGCCCCCGATGCGGCCCGGCGGACGGCGAGGGCGACTTCCAGCGCGTTGACGTGCGCGGCGGTCGCCACGTCGATACGGAGGTGGCGCGCGGCCAGCGCGCCCGGTGACGGCCGTTCCCACACCTGCACGCCGCCGCCCGCCGCCCCCGTCAGCCGGGTCACTCCCGGTACGCCGAGGGCGGCCCGGGCGGCGGGATCGTCCACGGCTTCCGTGGCGTCCGCGGCTTTCTCAGCGGCTACAGCGTCCACGGCTTCCACGGAGGCCTGGCGGGGGCGAACCGCCTTGTCCCGCCCGGCGGTTGCGAGGTCCGAGGCCTCGACGACCTCGAGGGCCTCGACGATCTCGGTGATCCGTACATCCACCGCCTCCACCACCAGACCGAGCCCGTGCGCCGCGAGCGCGAGCACCGAACGCAGCCGCTGCGCCACGGCCGGCAGCGGCTCGTCCGCCGTGGCCGCGCACCGCGCCGTCACCCGGAGCGGCCCCGGGGGCAGCGCGCTGGGCGGTCCGGGCACCACGGGTTCGGCGGCCGCGGCCGGGGCGGCGAGCGCGATCCTGAGCGCATCGACGCGTATCCCCGGTACCGCCGTGGCGGCGCGCCCGAGCACCGCGCGCGCCGCCGACTCCGCGATCCACGCCCCGTCCGCGGGCCCGCCGAGCGCCAACAGGCGCCCCAGCCGCAGCTGTTGACGCACTGCCCCTGCCAATCCGTCCATGGTTGCAGCTTGCCCGGTGACCGACGGGGCACCCGCACTTACCGTGGGCGAGGAAGTCCAATCGGCAGCGTCGGCAGCGATGGGGACAAGCGATGACCGAGACGGCACGACAGGGCAATCCGCAGAGCACCGCACCGGGCGGCGAGTACGGCGGGGCGCCGGGCGGCGGAACCGGCAAGGACGTCACGGTGCAGGGCGTCGAGCAGACCGCCGCGGTGAAGAAGCGCGGCGGCGGGGATCCCGCCACGCGCGGGCGCACCACCATCTCCGACGGCGTGGTGGAGAAGATCGCGGGCCTCGCCGCACGCGATGTGCTCGGCGTGCACGCGATGGGGTCGGGGTCGCGCTTCGGCGCGGTGCGCGACCGTGTGCCCGGCGCCAAGTCCGTGACCCGGGGCGTCAAGGCGGAGGTCGGTGAGGTGCAGACCGCGCTCGACCTGGAGATCGTCGTGGACTACGGCGTCTCGATCGCGGACGTGGCGCGCGCGGTGCGCGAGAACGTGATCGCCGCCGTGGAGCGGATGACCGGACTCGAGGTCGTCGAGGTCAACATCGCGGTCGGCGACGTGAAGCTGCCCGACGAGGAGGACGACGACGAGACGCGGCTCCAATGAGACCGTCCCTGGTGACCCTGGTGACCCTGGTGACCCTGGTGACCCTGGTGACCCTGGTGACCCAGGCGGCCCCGGCGGCCCCGGTGTGCAACGGGCATGAGGAGGGCGGGCGATGAGCAGGGCTTCGATCGGGCTGCTGGCGGGAATGGCGCTCGGATTCGCCGCGTACTTCGGCGGGTTCGGCGCGTTCCTGCTCGTGGCGGCCCTCGGCGCGCTCGGGTTCCTCGTCGGCCGGTACGCGGACGGGGACCTGGACCTCGGGGACCTCTTCCGCGGCCGCGGCGAGTCGCGCGGCGACCGGCGGCGCTGATGGCCGAGGTCTCCGCTCGTACGGACCGGCCGGGCGTCCGCGCGATCGCGCCGGCCGAGCGGGGCGCGACCGTCATCGCCGACCGGGTCGTGGAGAAGATCGCCGCACGGGCGGCCCTGGAGGCGCTGCATCCGGGCGTGCCGCCGGACGGAGGTCCGCCCGGGGCTGCGGTGCGCGTACGGGAGGCCACGGTACGGGTGCGAATCACGCTCGAACTCGGCTACCCGTGCGACATCGGCGCGCAGTGCGCGGCCGTGCGTCGTCAAGTGGCCGAACGGGTAAAGGCGT
Organism: Streptomyces indicus; assembly: GCF_900100315.1. GTDB lineage: Bacteria > Actinomycetota > Actinomycetes > Streptomycetales > Streptomycetaceae > Streptomyces > Streptomyces indicus. The sequence continues at coordinate 29,077 of NZ_FNFF01000013.1, read as the reverse complement.
TGGCGGGGATGACCGTGCCCGAGGTGGCCGTCCAGGTGGAGCGGCTGCATCCGGTGCGGGCGGTGGGGAGGACACGATGAGCGAAGGACCCGACGGCCGGGCGCAGCCGCCCGGCCCCGACGGCGAGGCCACGACCCGGAGCCTGCCCGTGCTGGAGAAGGCGGAAGGCGGCCCGCCCGTACCCGCGACGGCCGGGGCGGCGGCGGGCGAGCTCGACCAGGCGTCGTCCGCCGCGCGCTACGCGCCCGTGGTCACCCCCGAGGAGGACGGGGACGGCGGCCGGCTGTGGTCCGTGCGCCGGATCTGGGCCGGGGCGCTCGCCCTGCTCCTGGCGGTCGGTGCCGCACTCCTGATCTACGACCTCGCGGCCGTACGGGCCGAACAGTCCGCGATGGCCTGGCGCAAGGAACTGGCCCGACAGCTCGCCGGCCGCACCCTGGACGACCGCTGGGTGCTCGCAGGTGCCGCGCTCGCCGCCCTGACCGGGATCGGCCTCCTGGTCCTGGCGGCCACGCCGGGCCACCGTTCCGCCCTGCCGCTGCGCAGCGGCAGTCCCGAGGTCCGCGCCTGGCTGGACTCCGCCGCGGCCGCCCTCGTCCTGCGCGACCGCGCGATGGAGGTCGCGGGCGTGCAGTCGGTCCGCGTCCGGGTGTACCGCTCGAAGGTGGACGTGCGGGCGGTTGCGCACTTCCGTGAACTCGACGACGTACGGGCCGACTTGGACGCCGCGCTCGGCGACGGCATCCGCTCCCTCGGCCTCGTGGCGGGACCGGCCCTGTCGGTGACCGTGGCCCGCCCTGGCCCGTCCGGGAAGGGGGCGTGAGCGATGCTGAGGATCGCCAACCGCGTCCTGCTCGGACTGACCGGACTCGCGCTGCTCGTCTTCGGCGGCAGCGCGTTGATCGCCGGCCTCGGCGGACCGCTGCCCTCCTGGTGGTGCTACGGCGCGCCGAGCGACGCGGTGCTCACCGAGACCGCGCGCAACCGGTTCCGCGAGGACACCTGGTGGTGGCCGGCCGTGTTCGGGGCGCTTGGGCTGCTGTTCGCGCTGATGGTGTGGTCCCTCGTCGCCCAGGTGCGGCGCAACCGGCTGAGCGAGGTGCTCGTCGACAGCGGCGACGGCCAGGGTGCGCTGCTGCGCGCCCGGGCGCTGGCGGGCGTACTCGCCGGTGCGGCCGAGGAGTTGGACGGCGTCGAGCGCGCCGACGTGCTGCTGGTCGGCCGGCGCAACGCACCCGAGGCACGCGTCCACCTCGTCCTGGAAGGGCACGCGGCTCCGCGCGAGACGCTCCAGCGGATGACGTACGAGGCCCTGGCCACGGCACGGGACTCCGCGGGCCTCGACCGGCTTCCGGCGGAGGTGGAGATGGGAGCGGCCAGGAGGCGGGCGCGCCGGGTGAGTTGAGGAGCGAGGGCCGGGGCAGGGCGCCCCGGCCCGTCAAGCGGCAGGCTCAGAACCCGCGCAGCGCCCCGCCGTCCACCGGCAGCATCACGCCCGTCAGATACGAGGCCGCGGGGGACAGCGCGAAGGCCGCCACCCGGCCGAACTCCTCCGGCGTGCCGTAGCGGCGCAGCGGAATGCGGGACTCGTTCGCGCTACGGGCCGCCTCCGGGTCGGGCGCGAGGCCGTCGAGCTGGCGCATCCGGTCCGTGGCGATGCGGCCGGGCAGCAGGCCGAGGACGCGGATCCCGCGCGGGCCCACCTCGTCCGCGAGTGACTTGGCGAAGCCCGCGAGGCCGGGGCGCAGTCCGTTGGAGATGGTGAGGCCGCCGATCGGCTCGTACACCGAACCGGACAGGACGAAGGCGATCGCGCCGCCCTCGCCGAGCTCCGCGGCGGCGGTGCGCGCGAGCCGGACCGCACCCAGGAAGACCGAGTCGAACGCGGCCTGCCACTGCTCATCGGTGTTGGAGGCCGCCGAACCCGGGGCCGGCCCGCCGACGCTGACGAGGATGCCGTCGAAGCGGCCGAAGCGCTCGCGGGCGGTGTCGACCAGACGCTGGGCGGCGGCCGGGTCGGCGTTGTCGGCACCGACGCCCACGGCGTGGTCGGCCCCGAGCGAGGCGGCGGCCTCGGCCGCGGCCTTCTCCTCACGTCCGGTGATCACGACCTTCGCGCCGTCCGCGACGAGCGCGGCGGCACTCGCGTACCCGAGCCCGCGGGTGGCTCCGGTGACGACGTACACACGGTCCTTCAGTCCAAGATCCATGGTCCCATCCTGCCGCGTGCGGCCCGGCGAGGGGACCCTGGGGTCAGGCCGGAACCGGTTCGGCCGCCTCGTCCGCGTCCGACGCCTGCTGCGCCTCGCGCCGCTCGCGCACTTCCCGGCGTACGAGGAAGACCCAGCCGACCGGCACGGCCGCGGTGAACAGCCACCACTGGACGGCGTACGCGAAATGGTTGCCGATCGAGTCGTGGTCGGGGGCGGCGATCTGCTCCGGGGACTCGGTCGCCGGATCGGTCAGCTCGATGTAGCCGCCGAGGACTTCCTTGTTCAGGAGCTGGGCCTGCTGCTCGCTGCTGATCAGCATGACCTGGCGGTCAGGCAGGCCCTTGAGGTCCTTGATGCCGCTGGCGTCGGTGGTCTGCGAGGCCATCAGGCGGCCCTTGACCGTGCGCTCGCCCGAGGGCGGCGGCGGCACCTTCGGGAACGCCTTCTGGTCGGCGGCCGCGGGCACCCAGCCGCGGTTCACCAGGAGGACCTTGCCGTCCCGGAGGACGAACGGGGTCAGGACGTGGAAGCCGACCCGGTCGTCGGCATTGGTGCGGCGGCGGACGACGACCTCGTGCTCGGTGTCGAAACGGCCGGTCGCGGTGACCGTGCGCCAGTAGTCGGAGCGCGGCAGGGTCTCGCCCGGCGCGGTCAGCTCCTCGACCGGTACGGGCTTCGCGTCGAGGCTCTTCGCGATCAGCGCGTTCTGCGCGACGCGCGCCTGGTGCCGGTGCAGCTGCCAGAAGCCCAGCTCGATCATCACGGGGATGAGCACGAGGGCGAGGAGGGTGACGAACACCCACTGCCGGGTCAACAGGAAGCGGTACACGTCGTACGACGTTACCCGGCAGGCGAAGGCCCCCTGCGGGAGGGGTCCCGTAGGGGGCCGAAACGGTCAGAGGGGATGGGGTGACGGGACGGGAAGGAGCCGGGCGGGACGGGGTCAGACGCGATCGACGATGCCCGCCTTCCCCTCGGCGCGGGAGCAGTGCGCCCCGCAGTACCAGTGGCCCTCGACCTCGACGCCCTGGCCGATGATGCGGCACCGGCAGTGCTCGCAGATGGGCGCCATACGGTGGATGGCGCAGGAGAAGCAGTCGAAGACGTGGACCGCGCCCTGGGCGTGGACCTCGAAGCTCATGGAGTAGTCGTTTCCGCAGACTTCGCAACGTGCCATGCGCCACAGAGTGGGACCCGGCGTCCCGGGTGCCGCCGAGGCATGCGGGACGCGGGCTGATAATCACCCGGACAGCTTCCCGGCGGGTCCGGGAAGCCGGGGCGCTGATGCCTCCGGGGAGCCGAAGCCCGGATGGGGCAGAGACCAAGTGCGTCAGCCGACCCGGTGCGTCAGCGCTTCTCCGCCGCCGGTGCCACATCCCGCAGCAGCTGGCCGAACGCCGCCTCGTCCACGATCGGGGTGCCGAAGGACTTCGCCTTGACGACCTTCGACGTGCCCGAGTCCGGATCATTCGTGACGAGCAGGCTCGTCAGACGGGACAGGCTGGTCGCCACATGCAGACCCGCCTCGACCGCCCGGTCCTCGAGCAGCTCGCGCTCGGTGGAGGTGTCGCCCGAGAACGCCACGCGCATGCCCTGCCGCAGCGGCCGCCCCGCCTCGTACCGCCCGGGATTCGGATACGGGCTCGGCGGCAGCTTGCGGGCCTGCCGCCAGTTCGACTGCGGCCGGTACTGCGGGCCGATGCCCCGCGCGGGCGTCGAGGGCGCGGCGCTCCACTCGGTCAGCGGCCGGCACTCGTGCAGCGGCAGCCGGACCGCGCCCTGCGCCGCCGCGAGCAGACTCGGCCGGAACGCCTCGGCGAGTACGCGCGCGTCGTCCAGCGCATGGTGGGCGCGCTGCTGCACGACGCCGAAGTGCGCGGCGAGCGACTCCAGTTTGTGGTTGGGCAGCGGGAGCGCCAGCTCCTTGGACAGGGCGATGGTGCACAGCCGCTGCCGTACGGGAGGGGTGAGCGAAGCCCGCGCATACTCGCGGGCGATCATCTGCCAGTCGAAGACCGCGTTGTGCGCGACGAGCACGCGGCCTTCCAGGCGGGCCGAGAACTCCTCGGCGATCTCCGGGAAAAGGGGCGCCCCTTCGAGCACGTCGCTCGTCAGGCCGTGGATCCACACCGGTCCCGGATCGCGCTCGGGATTCACCACCGTGTACCAGTGGTCCTCGACCTCGCCGCGTGCGTCCAGCCGGTAGACGGCGGCGGAGATGATCCGGTCGTCCCGGGCGAGACCGGTGGTCTCCACGTCGACGACCGCGTACCCCGACGGGTAGGCGGCCGGCCACGGTGCGGCGCTGGTGCGGTCTTCGAGCATGGTCCCCGAGGATAAGGCCCGACACTGACAACCCGGACAGCGGGGCACAGACGGTGTCACGCGCGCGGCCGGGTTCCCAACAGCCCTTCCACCATGGCCCGTACGGAGAGAAGGAAGAGCCGTTCCGGATCGGGCGGCGCGGCAAGGCCCTTGGCCAGCGCCGGGTCGTGCTCGGCGGTGGCCTCGTCCCACAGGGACTCGTCGCCGGGGTACTGCACCGGCGCCCGTTCGCGGTTCCTCTCGACGAGGACGAAGCCGACGACCTGGAAGAGCAGCGACCGTACGACCTCGGCGGCCTGCGTGCCGCGCAGTCCCGCCGCGTGCACCTCGTGCACGAGCGCCTGCGTCGCGGGCTGGAACATCCGCTCCGTCAGGCCGCGTTCGTGCACCATCGCCACCAGGTGCGGATGCCCGCGCAGCTGGGCGCGCAGGGCGCGCGTGACCGAGACGATGCGGGTGGCGGGGGAGCGGCCCTGGGCGCGGATCTCGCCGAGGTCGGCCACCGTGCGCTCCACGAGGGCGTCGAGGAGCTCCTCGCGATTGCCCACATGCCAGTAGATCGATGTGACCGCGGTGCCGAGCTCGGCGGCCAGCTTGCGCATCGTCAGGGCGCGCGGACCCTGCTCCTTCACGATCGCCGCGGCGGCGTCGAGCACGTCGCCACGGGTCAGCGCGCGCTTGGCCGAACCGTCCGCCGCACGCCGCGCCGAACCGTCCGCCTCGCGTCGCGCCGAACCGCCCGCCCCACGCTCCGGTGAGCTGGCCTGGCTGCTCATAGGGCCCCCAATTCCGTTTCCCGCACGGCTCTTTACCCTTCATCGCGGGCGGTGTAACAGTGTTACAGACTCGCTGGAACACCCCCATCGAAGGGCGGTACGCCATGGCACGAGTACGGTACGGCGCGCGCACCGAGGCCGAGATCCAGGCGGCGCGTGAGAAGAGCTCCAAGCTCCCCGACATCTGGTCGACCGGCGTGGTGGCCGTCTGGGAGAGCGATCCGGACGCGGTGGCCGCGGTGCTTCCGCCGCCGCTCAAGCCCACCGAGAAGCCTCTGGTCCGGGCGAACATCAGCAAGGTCGACCTGCCGGGCTACCCGCTCGGCGCCGGCTCGGTGGCGGTGGCCGCGGAGCACAACGGGGTCGAGGGCTGGTATCCGCTTGTGATGCCGATGACCCACGAACGGGCCCTGATCGGCGGGCGCGAGGTGTTCGGCGAGCCGAAGAAGCTCGGCGAGGTGACGGTCGACCGGGACGGCCTGGTGGTCAACGCCAAGCTGGCGCGGCACGGCATCGCGTTCGTGGAGGTACGGGGAGCGGTCAGCGGTGACCTGCCGGTGCCCGAGCCCACGCAGAAGACCGACTTCTACTTCAAGTTCCTGCCAGCCGTGGACGGTTCGGGCTTCGACGCCGATCCGGTGCTCGTGCACTGCACCCGTAACGAGAAGGTGCGCAAGCTGGAGCGGATCACCGGGGACGTGGTGCTGCGGGAGTCGATGTTCGACCCGGTCGCGGATCTCCCCGTACGTACGGTCGTGGAGATCACCATCGGCGAGAAGACCACCGACCAGAAGGGCAAGGTGGTCGAACGGGTCAGCGCCCAGGCCCTGTTGCCCTACATCCACCAGCGCTACGACGACCCGCAGCAGATCCTCGACGGTCCTCCCGAGGGCAGCGAGAAGGCCGTGGGGAAGGCCGACGGGAAGGGGGCCGGCGCGTGAAGCTGGAAGCCGGACAGGTCGCCGTCGTCACGGGCGCGGCGAGCGGCATCGGACTCGCGATGGCGCGGCGGTTCGCGGCCGACGGGCTCAAGGTGGTTCTCGCCGATGTGGAGGAGGGCGCCCTGGAGAAGGCCGCCGCCGCCCTGCGCGAGGACGGCGCGGACGTGCTCGCCCAGGTGGTCGACGTCTCCGACCGCGACTCCGTGATCGCGCTGGCCGACGCCGCGTACGAGACGTACGGCGCCGTGCACGTGCTCTGCAACAACGCGGGCGTCGGCTCGGGCGCCGAGGGCCGCATGTGGCAGCACGAACCCAACGACTGGAAATGGGCGTTCTCCGTGAACGTCTGGGGGGTCTTCCACGGCATCCAGGCCTTCGTGCCCCGGATGATCGAGGGCGGGCAGCCGGGCCACATCGTCAATACCTCCTCCGGCGACGGCGGTATCGCGCCGCTGCCGACGGCCTCGGTGTACGCCGTGACCAAGGCGGCGGTCGTGACGATGACCGAGTCCCTGTACGCGCACCTGAAGGCGGAGGGCGCCCGGATCGCCGCGTCCGTCCTCTTCCCGGGCCCCCACATGCTCCGCACCGGCCTGTGGGAGTCGCACCGCAACCGGCCCGAGCGCTACGCCAAGGAGCGGCCGCGCAAGACGCCGTACCGCAGCCTCGACCAGTACGAGGCGGCGATGAAGGCGGCCGGCAAGGAAGTGCAGTTCACGCCGGTCGAGGACGTGGCCGACTTCGTCGCCGAGTGCATCGAGGCCGGGCAGTTCTGGATGCTGCCCGACAGCGAGCACAGCGACCGCCAGATCAAGGCGCGGTCCCAGTCGATGCTCGACCGTGCGAACCCCGCGTATCTCGAGAGCTTCATCCTCGACTGACTGGACTGAGAGGTGCATGTCGTGACCGATCCGCAGGACCCGTACCTGATCATCTCCTCGGACTGCCACGCAGGGCTGCCGACCGAGGAGTACCGGCCGTATCTGGACTCCCGTTTTCACCGGGAGTTCGACGAGTTCCTCGCGGGCCGCGACCGGCGCCGCGAGGAAGCGACCCGCCTCGGCATCCGCAACGAGGCCTTCGCCGACAAGTGGTTCAGCGACAACGAGGAGGGTCTGAGGGGTGGTTGGGACGTCGCCCAGCGCCTGAAGGAGCTGGACAGCGACGGGGTGGCCGCCGAGGTGGTCTTCCCGGACGCCGACGCCGTGGACTCCCAGACCGCCGCGCCCTTCGGCGTGGGCCTCGGGCTCTCCGGAGACCAGGACCCCGAGCTGGGCATGGCGGGGGCGCAGGCGCACAACCGCTGGCTCGCGGAGTTCGTGAGCCAGAACCCCGAACGGCACTGCGGTGTGGCCCTGTTGCCCATCACCGCGGAGCCGGACAAGGTCGTCGCCGAGATCCACCGGGCCAAGGAGTCCGGGCTCGGCGCGCTGATGATCCCCTCGATGTGGGTGGACCATCCGCCGTACCACGACCCGCGCTACGAGCCGATCTGGGCGGCGGCCGCGGAGACGCAGATGCCGCTGGTCACGCACTCGGGTGCGGCGCCGCGCCACGAGTACGGCGACCACCTCGGGATCTACGTCAGCGAGGTGACCTGGTGGCCGGCGCGGCCGCTGCACTTCCTGATCTGGTCGGGGGTGTTCGAGCGGCACCCGGGCCTCAAGTTCGGTGTGGCGGAGTCGGGTTGCTGGTGGCTGCCGAACCTTCTGTGGTTCATGGACCGGCTCTACCTCGGTGCGCACGGGGGCAAGAAGCTCTCGCCGTTCTCGGCGCTGAAGCGGCCGCCGAGCGAGTATCTCGACCGCCAGGTGTTCATCTGCGCCACCAACACCAAGCGGCGCGAGCTCGCCCAGCGGTACGAGATCGGCGTGGACAACATCCTGTGGGGCTCGGACTTCCCGCACCCGGAAGGCACCTGGCCCAACACCCGTACCTGGCTCAAGAACACCTTCCACGACATCCCGGTGGCCGAGACCCGCCGGATGCTGGGCCTCGCCGCCGCCGAGGTCTTCGGCTTCGACACCGACAAGCTCGCGTCGATCGCCCGCCGCATCGGCCCGACCCCCGCCGACCTGGGCCAGCCCGAGGACCAGGCCGCCGTCGAGGCCTCCTGGGCCCGCTCGCGCGAGGTGGGCCGGCACTGGCTCACCGGCAACGACTTCCCGACGATGGGGGTGACCGCGCCATGACCAACGGCAGCGAGGACCGCTACACCGTCATCTCCGCCGACTGCCACGCCGGCGCCGATCTCCTCGACTACAAGCCCTACTTGGCGTCCAAGCACCACGAGGCCTTCGACGCCTGGGCGGCCACGTACGTCAATCCGTACGAGGACCTGCTCGCCGACACCGCGGACAAGAACTGGAACTCCGACCGGCGCGTGGCCGAGCTGGAGGAGGACGGGATCGTCGCCGAGGTGGTGTTCCCCAACACCATCCCGCCGTTCTTCCCCTCCGCCGCCCTCATGGCGCCGGCGCCCACGCGCGAGGAGTTCGAGCAGCGCTGGGCGGGGCTGCGCGCGCACAACCGGTGGCTGGCGGACTTCTGTTCGCTCGCGCCCGGCCGCCGCGCGGGGGTCTTCCAGATCCTGCTCAACGACGTGGACGAGGCGGTCAAGGAGATCCGCTGGGCGCACGGGGCCGGCCTCACGGGCGGTCTGCTCCTTCCCGGCACGCCGCCGGGCTCGGGCCTGCCCGAGCTCTACTCCCAGGAGTACGACGCCATTTGGGCCACCTGCGCCGAACTCGGCATCCCGGTGAACCACCACGCGGGCTCGGCGTCCCCGCCGCTCGGCGACGAACCTGCCGCCCGGGCCGTGTTCATGGTGGAGACCACCTGGTTCTCGCACCGGGCTCTGTGGCACTTGATCTTCGGCGGTGCCTTCCGCCGCCACCCGGACCTGAAGCTGGTCCTCACCGAACAGGGCTCGGGCTGGATCCCCGGCGTCCTGGACATGCTGGACTACTACCACGCACGCCTGGTGAAGGCGGCGACGAAGGCGGCAGGCCCGAAGGCCAACACGGCCGAGTCCAAGTTCGGCCAAGGTCTCGCGGCCTCCATGGGCAAGGGCCCCTCCGAGGTCTGGGCGGAGAACTGCTTCGTCGGGGCCAGCTTCATGCGCCCCCATGAGGTCCCGCTGCGCGAGCGCATCGGCCTCGACAAGATCATGTGGGGCAGCGACTACCCGCACGACGAAGGCACCTACCCGTATACGAGGGAAGGTCTGCGGATCGCGTACGCGGGGCTGCCGCGCGAGGAGGTCGCGGCGATGGTCGGCGGCAACGCGGCCCGGGTCTACGGCTTCGACCTGGACTTCCTCGACCCGATCGCCGCGAAGGTCGGGCCGACGGTCGGGGAGATCGCCGAGCCCCTGAAGGAACCGCCGGCGGACGCGACCTCGCCGGTGTTCGCCCCGGGGGGCAAGGTCCGCGTGTGGTGACCCGTCATGCCGGGAGGTTCTGAGAACCTCCCGGCATGACCGACGTCGACACCCCTCACGAGCCGCACGACCAGGGCATGTCCACCCGCCTCAACTGGCTGCGGGCCGCCGTACTCGGCGCCAACGACGGCATCGTCTCCACCGCCGGCCTCGTGGTCGGCGTCGCGGGCGCCACGGGCGAGCGCTCCACCCTGCTCACGGCGGGCCTCGCGGGACTGCTCGCCGGCTCCATGTCCATGGCGGCCGGCGAGTACGTCTCCGTATCGACCCAGCGCGCCTCCGAGAAGGCGGCGCTCGCCCAGGAGAAGCGCGAGCTGCGCGAGCAGCCGGCGGCCGAACTCGACGAGCTGACCGAGCTGTTGGAGGCGCGCGGCCTCAGCGCGGACGTGGCCCGCGAGGCGGCGGAACAGCTCACGCAGAAGGACGCGCTGCGCGCCCACGCCCGCGTGGAACTGGGCATCGACCCGGACGAGCTCATGAACCCCTGGCACGCGGCGTGGGCTTCGTTCCTTGCCTTCACGGTCGGCGCCCTGCTCCCGCTCCTCGCGATCGTCCTGCCGCCTTCGTCCGTACGGCTCTACGTCACGGTCGGCGCCGTCCTGGCGGCGCTGTGCCTCACAGGCTGGTGGAGCGCCCGCCTGGGCGCGGCCCCCACGGGCCCCGCGGTGCTGCGCAACGTCCTGGGCGGCGCGCTGGCGATGGCGGTGACGTATGGGGCCGGGTCGTTGTTGGGGGCGGTGGGGGTGTGAGCGCGGGCAGGCCGTGCACGGGTGTTCCCCCGTCGCGAGGAAGAGGGGACCCTGCTTCGTATGGCTGCCGACCGCACGCGCCGCACTCCCGACCGCCCCCTCATCCGCACCCCGCGCTACGAGCAGGTGCTCGCCGAGGCCGAACGGATCGCCGCCGGACTCGGCCACGACTACGTGGGAGTCGAGCACATCTTCCTGGCGGTCCTGCGCGACCCCGCAGCCGTCCCCACCCAGGTGCTCGCCGGGATCGTCGATCCGGTCGACGTCGACGAGGCGCTCAGCGAGGTCATGCGCACGTATCACCGATGAGCGCCATTGGCGGAGATCGCCAAGAACGGGTGCGTACCGCAGGTAATACTTGTCGGTAACAACCTCTAGCCCCAGCCCGACCAGCACCCTTACCGTGCATCCATGCCGAACCTGCCCGATGTGGTGCTGTGGTCCATCCCCGCGTTCATCCTGCTCACGGTCATCGAGATCGTGAGCGTGCGGCTGCATCCCGACGAGGACGCCGCCGGTTACGAGACGAAGGACGCCGCCACCAGCATCACCATGGGGCTCGGCAGTCTGGGCTTCGACTTCCTGTGGAAGATCCCGGTCGTCGCGATCTACACCGCCGTGTACGAGCTCACGCCCGCACGCGTGCCGGTGCTGTGGTGGACCGTTCTGCTGATGCTGCTCGCGCAGGACTTCTTCTACTACTGGTCGCACCGCGGCCACCACGTCATCCGGATCCTGTGGGCCTGCCACGTGGTGCACCACTCCAGCCGGAAGTTCAACCTCTCGACCGCGCTGCGCCAGCCCTGGACCTCGGTCACGTCCTGGCCGTTCTACCTGCCGCTGATCGCCTGCGGGGTCCACCCGGCCGCGCTCGCATTCTGCTCCTCGGCGAACCTCGTCTACCAGTTCTGGATCCACACCGAGCGGATCGACAAGCTGCCGCGCTGGTACGAGTTCGTCTTCAACACCCCCTCCCACCACCGCGTCCACCACGCCTCCCAAGGCGGCTACCTGGACCGGAACTTCGGCGGGATCCTGATCGTCTGGGACCGGATGTTCGGCTCCTTCGTGCCCGAGACCGAGCGCTGCGTCTTCGGGCTCACCAAGAACATCGAGACCTACAACCCGTTCAAGGTGGCCACCCACGAGTACGTCTCGATCGCCAAGGACCTGAAGGCGGCGCGGAGTTGGCGGGAGCGGGCCGGGCGGGTGTTCCGCGGGCCCGGCTGGGCGCCCCAGCCCGCCCAGGCACCGGTGGCCGCGCCGCCGGCCGAACCGGCCGCATCGGAGCGTGTCGCGTGAAGCGTGTCCTGCTGTGGGCGTTCGGGGCCGCCCTCGCCGGTGACCTGCTCTCCCTGCTCGCGGACTGGGACCCCGGGCACATGGTCTGCAAGCCGCTGCTCGTCCCGCTGCTCATGGCGTACGCGTACGTCTGCGGCGCTCCGCGGCTGCTGCTCACCGCCCTGTTCTTCGGCTGGACCGGCGACGTGCTGCTCATGTTCGACGCCGACCCGGCCTTCCTCGCCGGCATGGGCGGCTTCGCGGTCGGACATGTCTGCTACCTGGTGCTCTTCGCCCGGCAGGGGACATCCCGTCCGTACACCGCCCTCCTGGCGGCGGCCTACGGGCTTGTCCTCGCCGTGACTCTCGCCCTGATGTGGGGCGACCTGCCGGGGGACCTGCAGGTGCCGGTGGCCGCGTACAGCCTGCTGCTCACCGCCATGGCGCTCAGGGCCGCACGGATCGGCCTCGTGGCCGGAGTCGGCGGCGCGCTGTTCCTGCTCTCGGACACCCTGATCGCCACCGGCCTCGCCGAGTGGCCGCAGCTGCCGCGCCCCGATTTCTGGATCATGCTCACGTACGCGGCGGCCCAGGCGCTCCTGGTCAAGGGCGTGCTCGACGGACTCGGCGCGCAGAACGCACCGGCCACGGCGTACGGTGAGAGCCGCGCCGGCGTCGGAGACTCCGAGGCCGGACGCGCCCGCAGCACCCCGTAGAGCCGAAGGACGACCCGCCATGCGCGCCACCACCATCCACGCCCCGTACGACATGCGTGTGGAGGAGGTGCCGGACCCCAAGGTCGAGCAGCCCACCGACGCGGTCCTCCGCGTCCTGCGGGCCTGCATCTGCGGCAGCGACCTGTGGGCCTACCGCGGCGAGGCCGCGCGCCAGAAGGGGCAGCGGATCGGGCACGAGTTCCTCGGCATCGTCGAGGAGACCGGCTCCGACGTGCGCGGCTTCCAGGCGGGCGACCTCGTCGTCGCGCCGTTCATGTGGTCCGACGGCGTCTGCGACTACTGCACCGAGGGGCTCACCACCTCCTGCGTGCACGGCGGCTTCTGGGGCGCGGTCGGGCACGACGGCGGCCAGGGCGAGGCCGTCCGCGTGCCGCACGCCGACGGCACGCTGGTGAAGCTGCCCGCCGACGCCGCCTCCGACGACCACCTGCTGTCCGCGCTGCTCACGCTCTCGGACGTCATGGGCACCGGCCACCACGCGGCGCTCGGCGCGGGCGTGCGCGAGGGCTCCACCGTGGCCGTCGTCGGCGACGGCGCCGTGGGCCTGTGCGCGGTGCTCGCCGCCAAGCGGCTCGGCGCCGAGCGGATCATCGCGCTCGGCCGCCACCAGGTGCGCACGGACATCGCCCGCCGGTTCGGCGCCACCGACGTGGTCGCCGAGCGTGGCGAGGAGGCCGTCGAGGCGGTACGGAACCTGACCCGCGGCCAGGGCGCCATGTGCGTGGTCGAGGCCGTGGGCACCGAGCAGTCGATGAGCACGGCCGTGAACATCACCCGCGACGGCGGCGCCATCGGCTTCGTCGGCGTCCCGCACGGCAGCGGCACGGGCCTCGACCTGGGCGTCATGTTCGACCGCAACATCGCGCTGCGCGGCGGTGTCGCACCGGTACGGACGTACATCCCGGAGCTGCTGCCCGACGTGCTCGACGGCACCATCGACCCGTCCCCGGTCTTCGACCTGACGGTCGGCCTCGAGGAAGTGCCGGAGGGCTACAAGGCGATGGACGCGCGGACGGCGCTCAAGGTGCTGGTCAAGCCGTAGGTGCCGAGGGCGCCGGGCACGTCGTAGTCCCTGGCCGCGACGCAGCGCCGTCGCGGGCTAGCCCCACAGCGGGGTGTCCCACCAGATCGGCGCCGGCACCGCGGTGAGCAGCGCCGAGACGGCGACCGCAAGACCGAGCACGACCACTTCGGCGCGGGCCGGGGCGATCGCCGCCCAGGCCCCGCGCCGCAGCCGTGCCCTGGCCGCCACGGCGAGCCCCGCGATCACGAGGACGAGCAGCAGCTTGGCGACGAGCACCCGCCCGTACGCGCTGGTGAACAGCGAGTCGAGCGGCAGCTTCCGCAGGGTCGAGCAGATGCCCGAGGCCGTGATCGCGGCGAACAGCACCGCCGCGACCCGCGCGTAGAGCCCGAGCAGCGCGGCCGACTGCGCGGGCCACGGGCGCCACAGGCGCAGGGTGCGCAGCACCCACAGGAGCCCGCCGGCCCAGAGCGCGGCGGAGGTGAGGTGGACCAGGGTCAGCGCGCTGCCGACCAGTGGGTCCTCCTCGGGGCCGATGGCGGGGTGGGCGCGCAGTGCCTCCGCCGCGGCCATCACCGCGAGCGGCAGGAACGCGCTGCCGGGGCGTCGTGACTGGGCGCAGTACCCGGCCGCGATGAACGCGTTGACCTCCAGGAGCGCGAGCCGGCCGTCCGTGGTCTGCCACAGCCGGCCGGGACGCAGTTCGGCGAGGGAGTCCGGCGGGATGTTGCCGTTGGCCACGATCAGGGCGAGCCATACGGCGGCCACGGCGCCGAGGCCGGCGGCGGCCAGGGACCAGTTCGCGGGCCGTGGCGCGGGGGCGCCCGGCACACGCCGGGTCAGCCAGCCGTCGGCTGCGTGTCCGGCGAGGACGCACAAGGCGCCGAACATGACCGTCCGCAGGAGCGTGACCAGGCCGATGCCGGGCGCGTCCGCCTCGCCCGTCTCGTACAGCGCGAGGTCGGGTCCGAGCAGCGGGACGAGCGCGGCGAGCAGCAGCAGGACGAGCACGGCGCCGCCGCGGCGCAGCGCGGATCTTCGCTCGGCGGCCGACGGGGCGTCAGCTCCCCTGCTGCCGTCGGCTTCTTCGGCCGGGGCGGCCGCAACGGAGGGGCGGGACACGGTCATTGATCGATTTTGACCGAAACAATGTGATTGTCGCAATGGTTGACGGGGCCGATCGGCCCGCAACCTCAGTCGCCGAGCACCACCGGCAGCGCCTCCAGATCGTTCTGCGTCAGCACCGGCGACCTGCGCAGTTCCTCGGCGGGCACCGCGAGCCGCAGCCCCGGGAAGCGGGCGAACAGGGCGGGCAGCGCGATGGCCGCCTCCAGACGGGAGAGCGCGGCCCCCGGGCAGATGTGCGGCCCGTGCCCGAACGCGAGATGACGGCCGGCGTCGGCCCGCGTGATGTCGAAGGAGTCGGCGTCCGCGCCGAACGCTCCGGTGTCACGGCCGATGGCGCGGTACGACATCACGACGCCCTCGCCCTTGCCGATCACGAACCCGTCGTCCCCCGGGCTCCCGGCTCCGCTCGGGCCGGGGGCGCCCCCATCGGCCACCACGATGTCCTCGGTCGCGAACCGCATGAGCAGATGCGTCACCGGCGGATCCCAGCGCAGCGCCTCCTCGATCACCGCCTCCCACGGCACCTCGCCGGCCAGCACCAGGGCCAGCTGGTCGGGATGGGTGAGCAGGCCGCGTACCGCACTGAGCAGCAGCGCGATCGTGGTCTCGTGCCCGGCGGCGATCATCGACTGCAGGTTGCCCGCGATCTCCTCGCGGCTCATCGGCGCACCGCCCTGGTCGGCGAGGATCAGCGCGCTCGTCAGGTCGTCACCGGGCGCGGTCCGCTTCTCGTCGACCATGGCCAGGAAGATCCCGTAGATCTCCGCCATCACCGCGAGGCGCTCGTCCTGGGGTGTGAGCATCGAGAAGAACGCCTTCCACAGGCGCATCTGCCGCGGTATCTCGGACTCCGCCACCCCCATCAGGTGACAGACCACGGCCATCGGCAGCGGCCCGGCGAACGCCGGCTTGAGGTCGACCGCTTCGCCCGGCGCCGTGCGCGCCCGCTCCGCCATCGCGTCCAGGAGCCGCTCGGTATACGTACCGATCACCGGCCGCAGCTCCGTCACCCGGCGCGGGGTCAGCGCCTGCGCGATCTTCGTGCGCAGCCGCCGGTGCTCCGCGCCGTCCGTGGTGAACATCGACGGCGGTACGTCGACCATGCCGATCAGCGGCCAGTCGCGCGTCACCGCGCCCGAGGCGAACAGGTCCCACGCGCCGATGTCCTTCACCAGCCGCGGATCGGTGAGCAGCCGGCGGGCCACGCCGAGCGAGGTGACCGTCCAGGCGGGGGCGCCGAGCAGATCGATACGGACGATCGGTCCGGCCGCGCGCAGCCGGGCGGTCTCGCTGTCCAGATCCTGGACCAGGGGGTCGATGGGGAGTGCGGTCGGCGACGCGTTCACCTGCGGCCTCCGGAGGCGGGGGAGTGGCGGGGCGGTGGGCTGCGCACATGCGCACGGGCCCGCCCCTCGAAAGGGGCGCGCCCGTGCGGTACTTCAGTGTTCTCGAACTCGGTGCATCAACCGTGCGGTCAGTTCACCGCGTCCAGCGCGTCGACGATGCCGGCCCCGTAGAACCCGTTGGTGCGCTTGCCCTCCTTGCACCACGCGTCCACCACGCCGTCGCCGTCGCCGTCGTACGGCTCCGTGGGGCAGCCCGGGTTGTCGGCCTGGGCCTTCAGCATGGACTGGAGCGCCGTCGGGCCCGCCCACGGGTACTTGCTCTTGAGGAGCGCGGCCACACCGGCGGCGTGCGGAGACGCCATCGAGGTGCCCTGCTTGAAGCCCCAGCCGCCGCCCGGGAGCGTCGACAGGATGCGGCCGTTCTTCGACGGGGTGTCGGGGATCTGGTACTTGTCGCCGCCCGGCGCCGCGACGTCGACGACGCCCTTGCCGTACGTGGAGAAGTACGACTTGGCGCCCTTGACGCCCGTGGAGCTGACCGTGACCACACCGGGCAGCTGCGTCGGGATGTCGAAGCACTCGTGCGGGTCGATGGTGCGCTCGACCGGAGTGGAGTCGTCCGGGCTCGAGTCGTCCACGATCGCGTCGGAGTCGAGGTCGTGGTTGGAGTTGCCCGCGGCCGCCACGTTGAGCGTGCCCTTGCGCTGGGCGTACAGCTGCGAGCGGTTGACCGCGTCGACGATCGCCCGCTGGTCGGGGTCGTCCATGCAGTTGTACAGCCACGGGTCCACGTAGTAGCTGTTGTTGGTGATCTCGATGCCCTTGTCCGCGGCGAAGACGAAGGCGCAGACCACGCTCTCCGGGAAGAAGAGCTGGGTGTCGGGCTCGGACACCTTGATGCCCGCGACCTTGACGCCGGGGGCGACACCCGCGACACCGACACCGTTGCGCGCGGCGGCGATCTCGCCGGCCACGTGCGTGCCGTGGTCGTGCGTGGGGTCGGTCGGCCGCCAGGCGCCGGGGGAGGTGTCGGGCTTGCCGCCCACACAACTCGCGGACTGCGAGGCCGAGAAGTTGGGCGCGAGGTCCGGGTGGGTGTCGTCCACACCGGTGTCGATCACGCCGACGGTGACCTTGCCGCTGCCGGGGTTGATCTTCGCGGCCTTGTCCGCGCCGATCGCCCGCAGATCCCACTGGTCCGCTTCGAGGGGCTCCTGGCCCGGGCCGGCCTCGCCGCTGACCTTCGCGGCCTCGGCCGCGGAGAGCCGGTCGGTGCCGCCCTCCTGCGTGATGCCGGCCGGTGCGAGCGGCGCCGTGCGAGTCGCGCCCGCGCTCTGCACGCCGCGCACCTTGCGTATCTGCTCGCCGAACGAGGGGTTCGTCGAGTGGACGACGATCACGCCGATCTGCCGGTAGGTGATGACGACTTCACCGCCGGCCTTGGCTATCGCCTTCTCCACGGCGGAGATCGTGCGGTGGTCCGTCCGCGTGTTGACCACATACGGAAGCTTCGGACCGGTCTGCGTGGTGGCCGTCGGCACCTCCGCCGACGTCGCGGCCTGGGCTGCGGCCGGGGCGACGCCGAGCGTGGCCAGGGTGAGCACCAGGCCCAGCGGCGCAGCGATGCGGCGCCGTCTGGAACGCAGATGAGTCATGGGATCTCCACTTCATCCGTTGAGGGAACGGTTGTCCGATACGCGCAATCACCCGAACTGGTGGTGATGTCCGGCCAGTTGACGCGCGTAACGAACGCGAAGCTATAGCCCGTGACGAGGGCCCAGCAATGGGGCGACGGGAGCGGGCGAAAAAGTTTCCGACAGAACGGGTGGGGCGTTGAACCGGAACGCGCGCGTCGCCGTGCGGTTGGCAGGGGGAGAAGCCAGCATCAGCCCCCTGTTGGATCACGCCGCGGAGGCCTAGAGTCGCCCTCCGGCCCGGAGTGATCCCCGTCACTGCGAGGTCGTATGTCCCCAACCACCGCTTCTGCGCAAGGAGTCTCCGTGGCCACCGACGCACCACCACCCTCGAAGGGTGGAACAGGTCCCGAAACACCGTCGACCGAGGCCTTCCGCGAGGTTCAGGAGAGCGCGGAGTTCGGCGAACTGCGCCGGTCCTACCGCTCCTTCGCGTTCCCGCTCACGGTCGCCTTCATCACCTGGTACCTGCTGTACGTGCTGCTCTCGAACTACGCGGGCGGCTTCATGGGCGCCAAGCTCTTCGGCAACATCAACGTCGCCTTCGTCTTCGGCATCCTCCAGTTCGTCACCACGTTCCTCATCGCCTGGTGGTACTCGCGGCACGCCGCCGCGAAGCTCGACCCCAAGGCCGAGGCCATCAAGTCCCGTATGGAGGGCGGCGCATGAGCCCCATGACCTTGCTCGCGGGCGACACCGTGCTCGCGGCCAACGAGGCCAGCGAACACCGGCCGCTGATCATCTCGCTGTTCGCGGCCTTCGTCGTCGCCACGCTCTTCATCACCATCTGGGCCGGCCGCCAGACGAAGGACGCCGCCGACTTCTACGCGGGCGGCCGCTCCTTCAGCGCCTTCCAGAACGGCCTCGCGGTCTCCGGCGACTACATGTCGGCCGCCTCGTTCCTCGGCATCGCGGGCGCCATCGCCCTGTTCGGGTACGACGGCTTCCTCTACTCGATCGGCTTCCTCGTCGCCTGGCTGGTGGCGCTCCTGCTCGTCGCCGAGCCGCTGCGCAACTCCGGCCGCTACACGATGGGCGACGTGCTCGCGTACCGCATGCGCCAGCGCCCCGTCCGTACGGCCGCCGGCACCTCGACCATCGTCGTCTCGATCTTCTATCTGCTCGCGCAGATGGCGGGCGCGGGTGTCCTGGTCTCGCTGCTGCTCGGCATCACCTCGGACGCGGGCAAGATCGGCATCGTCGCCCTCGTCGGCGTCCTGATGATCGTGTACGTGTCCATCGGCGGCATGAAGGGCACCACCTGGGTCCAGATGGTCAAGGCGGTGCTGCTCATCGGCGGCACCCTGCTCATCACCTTCCTGGTGCTGCTCAAGTTCAACTTCAACATCTCCGACCTGCTCGGCACCGCCGCCGAGAACAGCGGCAAGGGCGCGGCCTTCCTGGAGCCCGGCCTCCAGTACGGCCTGAACGCCACCTCGAAGCTGGACTTCATCTCGCTCGGCATCGCCCTGGTGCTCGGCACCGCGGGACTGCCGCACATCCTGATCCGCTTCTACACGGTGCCCAACGCCAAGGCCGCCCGTAAGTCGGTGAACTGGGCGATCGGCATCATCGGCGGCTTCTACCTGATGACCATCGCGCTCGGCTTCGGCGCGGCGGCCCTGATCAAGCCGGACGAGATCATCGCCTCCAACCCGGCCGGCAACACCGCGGCCCCGCTGCTCGCCCTGCACCTGGGCGGCGTGGACTCGGCCTGGGGCGCGATCCTGCTGGCCACCATCTCCGCGGTGGCGTTCGCGACGATCCTTGCCGTGGTCGCCGGTCTGACGCTGGCCTCCTCGTCCTCCTTCGCGCACGACATCTACGCCAACGTCATCAAGAAGGGGCAGGCCACCGAGAAGGAGGAGATCCGCGCGGCCCGCCTCGCCACCATCGGCATCGGCGCGGTCTCCATCCTGCTCGGCGCCATGGCCCGCGACCTCAACGTCGCCGGTCTGGTCGCCCTCGCGTTCGCGGTCGCCGCCTCGGCCAACCTGCCGACGATCCTCTACAGCCTGTTCTGGAAGCGGTTCACCACCCAGGGCGCGCTGTGGTCGATCTACGGCGGTCTGATCGTCGCCGTCGGCCTGGTGCTGTTCTCGCCCGTCGTCTCCGGCGACCCGAAGGCGATGTTCCCGGACGTGGACTTCGCCTGGTTCCCGCTGAAGAACCCCGGCCTCATCTCCATCCCGTTCGGCTTCCTCATGGGCTGGCTCGGCACGGTCCTGTCCAAGGAGGAGCCCGACACCGGCAAGTACGCGGAGCTCGAGGTCCGCTCGCTCACCGGCACGGGCGCCCACTGACCGTCGCTGTACGGCGCAAGGCGCTTTGTATATGGCATACGCCCTGCTCACGGCCGCGTCGTAGGACTCTACGACGCGGCCGTGGCCGTAGCTGTGCGATCAGCACCCTGATGCGTGTCAGCCCCCTCGCGTACGCTTTCCACAGAAGGACGTTCACCGGAATGTGCGAGGGAGGGGCCACGTGCTCATCGACACGTTCGGCCGCGTGGCCACCGATCTCCGGGTCTCACTGACCGACCGGTGCAATCTGCGGTGCACGTACTGCATGCCCGAGGAGGGCCTGCAGTGGCTGGCCAAGCCCGATCTGCTCACCGATGACGAGATCGTCCGCCTGATCCGTATCGCCGTCACCCACCTCGGCATCGAAGAGGTCCGCTTCACCGGCGGCGAGCCGCTGCTGCGCCCCGGGATCGTCGGCATCGTCGAGCGCGTCGCGGCCCTCGAGCCGCGCCCCAAGATGTCCCTGACGACCAACGGCATCGGCCTCAAGCGCACCGCCACGGCCCTGAAGGCCGCCGGCCTCGACCGGGTCAACGTCTCGCTGGACACCCTGCGCCCCGACGTCTTCAAGACCCTCACCCGCCGCGACCGCCACCAGGACGTGCTCGACGGCATGGCCGCCGCCCGCGAGGCCGGCCTGACCCCGGTCAAGGTCAACGCGGTCCTGATGCCGGGGCTCAACGACGACGAGGCCCCGGACCTCCTCGCCTGGGCGATGGAGAACGAGTACGAGCTCCGCTTCATCGAGCAGATGCCCCTGGACGCCCAGCACGGCTGGAAGCGCGAAGGCATGATCACCGCCGGCGACATCCTCCAGTCGCTGCGCACCCGCTTCACGCTCACCGAGGAGGGCCAGGAGGAGCGCGGCTCCGCCCCGGCCGAGCGCTGGATCGTCGACGGCGGCCCGCACACGGTCGGGGTGATCGCCTCGGTCACCCGCCCGTTCTGCCGCGCCTGCGACCGTACGCGCCTGACGGCCGACGGCCAGGTCCGCACCTGCCTGTTCGCCACCGAGGAGACCGACCTGCGCGCGGCCCTGCGCGCCGAGGACTCCTCGGACGAAGAGGTGGCCCGCCTGTGGAAGCTGGCGATGTGGGGCAAGAAGGCCGGTTCCGGCCTTGACGACCCGACGTTCCTGCAGCCCTCCCGCCCCATGTCGGCGATCGGCGGCTGAGCCGCCCCGGTCAGACGCAGAGGGCCTCGCCGCGATCGTGCGGCGAGGCCCTCTGCGTCTGACCCAGGTGCCGTACGGCCCCTGCGGTGTACAGGCTCACGACTCCTGTGCGGCCTCCCAGTCGGCGAGCCGCACCACGTCCTTCAAGAACCCGCGCACACCCAGGAACTGGGACAGGTGCTCGCGGTGCTCCTCGCAGGCGAGCCAGGTCTTGCGCCGCTCCGGCGTGTGCACCTTCGGGTTGTTCCAGGCGAGCACCCAGACCGCGTCGGTCCGGCAGCCCTTGGCGGAGCACTGAGGGGTGTCGAGGGAGGGTTCGGGGAGGATCACGCCTCAACCCTAAACGCTCCGGAAAAGGCGACGCCGAGCAGCCACGGGGGGAGCTGCCCGGCGTCGGTCCGTCGCTCCGACGGGGGATGCGGAGCGCGTACGAAGTATGTCACGGGGGACCCCGTGCGGTGCACCGGAACTACATGATTGATCTGAGCTTTTCTTGAGCTTTGCGGACCGGTGCAGGTCAGCTCCGGGTGCCGGAACCCTCCTGTCCCTCCCGCGCCGCGGATTCCGGCACGGATTCCGCACGGTCGGCCACGGAGGGTGGCGGCAGCACCGGCCGCACGGGGGCCGGGACGAAGGTCGAGGGCAGCGAAGGGGCGTTCTCCCGCCCGGCGTTGGCGATCACGACCGCGATGTAGGGCAGCAGCATGCCCGCGGCGAGCGCCACGATCGCGACATGCCGCTCCACGTTCCACAGGACCGCCGCGAGAATCACCGAAAGAGTGCGGATCGACATGGAGATGACGTAGCGCCGCTGCCGTCCCCGTACGTCGTCCGCGAGCGACTGGCGCGCCCCGGTGATCCGGAAAACCTCTGCTCCGCCCGTCGTGCGCTGCTTCCGCATCACGTTCCACCACCCGCTCACACCGCCGGACTCTCCCCGGACCGGACACGGCTCCACGGTACGCCCGGCCTGCGCAGCATTCGAGACCGGGTTGGCTCCGGCCCGGGCGGACGGCCTGCGCCGTACCGCGTATGGGTCTGCCCGACATGCGCCGTATGGCGCAGGGGCGGAGACTGGCCGTACTGCTCACCCGTGCGCATATGAGGAGGCGGTCATGGGCTGGTTGTGGGCGATCATTGTGGGATTCGTGCTGGGCCTGCTCGCGAAGGCGATCCTGCCCGGCAAGCAGCACATGCCGCTCTGGATGACGACGATCCTCGGCATCATCGGCGGTGTGGTCGGCAACTCGCTCGCGGCCGGTTTCGGCATCGACGAGACCCGGGGCATCGACTGGGGCCGGCACGCGCTGCAGATCGCGGCGGCGGTCGTGCTCGTCTTCCTGGGCGACATGATCTACAAGGCGGTCAAGGGCGGCAGCAGCAGACAGGTCACCTGACATCCCGCACGTGAAGAGGGGCCGGTCCGTGTGGACCGGCCCCTCTTCTTGTCGCTTCGTGCGGACGGCTTCTCGTGGGCCCCGTACGATCGGATGGTTTCTCGTGGGCCCCGTACGATCGGATGGTTTCTCGCGGGCCCCGTGCGTACGACGCTGCGTACGCCGGCGTACGGCGGGTCAGCCGGCGGCGACCTCGATCGCCGCCAGGTTCCTCTTGCCGCGCCGCAGCACCAGCCAGCGGCCGTGCAGCAGCTGGTCCCGGGTGGCGACCGCGTCCTCGGCGGCGACCTTGACGTTGTTCACGTACGCGCCGCCCTCCTTCACGGTGCGGCGCGCGGCCGACTTCGACGCGACCAGGCCGACCTCGGCGAACAGGTCCGTGACCAGGCCGAGCTCGGTGACCTCGGCGTGCGGCAGCTCGGACAGGGCGGCGGCCAGCGTGGCCTCGTCCAGGTCGGCGAGCTCGCCCTGGCCGAACAGCGCCTTGGAGGCGTTGATGACGGCCGCGCACTGGTCGGCGCCGTGCACGAGCGTGGTGAGCTCCTCGGCCAGCGCGCGCTGCGCGGCGCGGGCCTGGGGGCGCTCCTCGGTCTGCTTCTCCAGCTCTTCGAGCTCCTCGCGGGACTTGAAGGACAGGATGCGCATGTACGTGGAGATGTCCCGGTCGTCCGTGTTCAGCCAGAACTGGTAGAACGCGTACGGCGTGGTCATCTCCGGGTCGAGCCAGATGGCCCCGCCCTCGGTCTTGCCGAACTTGGTGCCGTCCGACTTCACCATCAGCGGCGTCGAGTAGCAGTGCACCTGCGCCTCGGGGTGCAGCCGGTGGATCAGGTCGATGCCGGCCGTCAGGTTGCCCCACTGGTCCGAGCCGCCCTGCTGGATGACACAGCCGTAGCGCCGGTACAGCTCCAGGAAGTCCATGCCCTGAAGGAGCTGGTAGCTGAACTCCGTGTAGCTGATGCCCTCCTGGGACTCCAGGCGGCGGGCCACCGAGTCCTTGGTGAGCATCTTGTTGACGCGGAAGTGCTTGCCGATGTCGCGCAGGAACTCGATCGCGGACATGCCCGCGGTCCAGTCCAGGTTGTTCACCATCTGTGCCGCGTTCTCGCCCTCGAAGTCGAGGAACGGCTCGATCTGCGCGCGCAGCCGCTGCACCCACTCGGCGATGACCGCCGGGTCGTTCAGCGTGCGCTCGGCCGTCGGGCGCGGGTCGCCGATCTGGCCGGTCGCGCCGCCCACCAGGGCGAGCGGCTTGTGCCCGGCCTGCTGCAGCCGGCGCAGCGTGAGGACCTGGACGAGGTGGCCCACGTGCAGGCTCGCCGCGGTCGGGTCGAAGCCGCAGTAATACGTGACGGGGCCGTCCGCGAGCGCCTTGCGCAGGGCGTCTTCGTCAGTGGACTGGGCGAAAAGGCCGCGCCACTTCAGCTCGTCGACGATGTCCGTCACGGTCCTGGTTCTCCTCGGGAGTGGTGAAGCGCCCGCGGTTAGCCGGGGCGCTGCACCAGTCTATGGGGGCGGGGGTACGACGGCCGAACGCATTCCGATCGGCAAGACCGCCCGGCCGGCCCCGGACCCACACCCCCGTGACTCACACCCCCTGGCTCACCGAACTCATGTTGAAGTCCGGCACCCGCAGCGGCGGCTCGCGGCGCGCGTGAAGTAGTCGCCCCACTCGCGCGGCAGCGTCTTCTCCGTGCGGCCCGCCTGCGTGGCCCGCCCGAGCAGGTCGACCGGCGACTCGTTGAAGCGGAAGTTGTTCACCTCGCCGACCACCTCGCCGTGCTCGACGAGGTACACGCCGTCCCGCGTCAGACCGGTCAGGAGCAGCGACGCGGGGTCGACCTCGCGGATGTACCAGAGGCAGGTGAGCAGCAGCCCGCGCTCCGTCCCCGCGACCATCTCCTCCAGCGAGCGGTCCTCGCCGCCCTCCAGGATCAGGTTGTCGATGTCGGGGGCGAGCGGCAGCCCGGTGAGCCCCGCGCTGTGCCGGGTGGTGAGCAGCTGCGCGAGCTCGCCCTCGCGGATCCACTCGGTGGGCCCGAGGGGCAGCCCGTTGTCGAACACGGACGAGGTGTCCCCCGAGGCGTGGGCGATGACGAAGGGCGCCGACTCCAGGCCGGGCTCGTCCGGGTCGCTGCGCAAGGTCAGGGGCAGTGCGCTGAGCCGCTCGCCGATTTTCGTGCCGCCGCCCGGCTTCGAGAAGACCGTGCGCCCCTCGGCCGCGTCCCGTCCCGCCGAGGACCAGTACTGGTAGATCAGCAGGTCCGCCACGGCCGTCGGCGGGAGCAGCGTCTCGTAGCGGCCCGCCGGCAGCTCGATCCGCCGCTCGGCCCAGGCGAGGCGCTGCGCGAGCTCGGCGTCGAGCGCGCCCGGGTCCACATCCTTGAAGTCCCGCGTCGCGCGCCCGCCCCACGCCGAGCGCGTACGGTCCGGGGACTTGGCGTTGAGCTCAAGGGTGCCGTTGGGCTGGTCGTGCCGCAGACGCAGCCCTGTCGACGTACCGACATAGCTCGAAGTCATCTCGTGGTGCGCGAAGCCGTACAGCTCGCGGTCGCCGGCGCGGGCACGCGCGAAGGCCTCGCCGAGCGCGGGAGCGAACTCCGCGAAGACGGCCGACGAGGTCTCGGCCGGCGCCTCCGTGAACCGCGGCGACGCGGGCGTGCCGGACACCAACTCCTGGGCGTCCTCGGCCGGTTCGCCGTCCCGCGCGGCCTTCTCGGCGGACCGTACGAGATCCTCCAGGTCCGCCGCCGTGACGGCCGAGCGTGAGACGACCCCGGAGGCGGTGCCCTCCTTGCCGTCGACGGTGGCGATGACGGTGAGGGTGCGGCCGCGCGTCACACCGTTGGTGGTCAGCGCGTTGCCCGCCCAGCGCAGATTCGCGCTGGACTCCTCGTCGGCGATGACCACGCACCCGTCCGCGGTGGAGAGTTCGAGGGCACGCTCCACGATCTCGTGCGGCTTGCTCACACCGTTCCTGCGCGCGCTCATCGACCGGCCTCCTGCGTCGTGTTGAGACTGTGCTTTCCCGGGGCGTGACACCAGCGGCTCCGCCGCGGGCCCCCGGACCCCCAGCCGATTCCGTGGCTGACGCTCATCGACCCGCCTCCTGCGTGGTGTTGAGGATGTTCACGTTCTGGAAGAGGGCCGAGGGGCAGCCGTGCGACACCGCCGCCACCTGGCCGGGCTGCGCCTTGCCGCAGTTGAAGGCGCCGCCGAGCACATACGTGTCCGGGCCGCCGACCGCCGCCATCGAACCCCAGAAGTCGGTGGTCGTCGCCTGGTACGCCACATCGCGCAGCTGGCCCGCGAGCCGGCCGTTCTCGATCCGGAAGAAGCGCTGACCGGTGAACTGGAAGTTGTAGCGCTGCATGTCGATGGACCAGGACCGGTCGCCGACCACATAGATCCCGCGCTCGACGCCCGCGATCAGCTCGTCGGTCGTGGGCCCCGCGGGCGCGGGCTGCAACGACACGTTGGCCATCCGCTGCACGGGGACATGGCCGGGGGAGTCCGCGTACGCACAGCCGTTGGACCGCTCGAAGCCGGTGAGCTTCGCGATCCGGCGGTCCAGCTGGTAGCCCACCAGCGTCCCGTCCTTCACCAGATCCCAGGACTGGCCCTCGACGCCCTCGTCGTCGTACCCGACGGTCGCGAGGCCGTGCTCGGCGGTGCGGTCACCGGTCACGTTCATGATCTCGGAGCCGTACTTCAACTTGCCGAGCTGGTCGAAGGTGGCGAACGACGTGCCCGCGTACGCCGCCTCGTAACCGAGCGCACGGTCCAGCTCGGTCGCGTGCCCGATCGACTCGTGGATGGTCAGCCAGAGATTCGAGGGATCCACGACGAGGTCGTAGCGCCCCGCCTCCACACTCGGCGCCCGCATCTTCTCGGCCAGGAACTCCGGGATCTGCGCCAGCTCGGCGTCCCAGTCCCACACCGCTCCGCCGACGAGGTACTCCCAGCCGCGGCCCACCGGCGGCGCGATGGTGCGCATCGAGTCGAACTCGCCGGTCCGCTCGTCCACCGCCGTGGCCGTCAACTCCGGGTGCAGCCGCACCCGTTGCTGCGTGGTGACGGTGCCGGCCGTGTCCGCGTAGAACTTGTTCTCCTGCACCGTCAGGAGCGAGGCGTCCACATGCGCGACCCCCTCGGCGCGGAGCAGCCGCGCGCTCCAGTCGGCGAGCAGCGCCGTCTTCTCGGTGTCCGGCACGTCGAAGGGATTGATCTCGTACGAGGAGACCCACTCCTTGTCGGCATGCACGGGCTCCGCAGCCAGCTCCACGCGTTCATCCGACCCCGCCGCCGCGATGACCTGCGCCGACAGCTTCGCCATGGCGACGGCCTGCGAGGCCACCTTCGCGGCGGCGTCCATCGTCAGATCGACCCCGGAGGCGAAGCCCCAGGCCCCGCCGTGCACCACTCGTACGGCATAGCCGAGATCTGTGGTGTCCGACGAACCGGACGGCTTCGCGTCCCGCAGCCGCCAGGCCGCGCTGCGCACCCGCTCCATGCGGAAGTCGGCGTGCTCCGCGCCGAGCGCACGGGCCCGGGCCAGCGCGGCGTCGGCGAGCGCGCGCAGCGGAAGTGCGGTAAAGGTCGCGTCGAGGGCGTGAGGTGCTTGCGGCACTACGGCACCAGCTTTCTGTAGGGACCCGACAGGGACTGCTCCGAGCCACTGTGGGTGACCGATTCTCCGTAACCGAGGCGGGCCAGATAAGTTTCCGGGTATCCGACCACTATCGAAAGGGTGATCCGTTGAGCCGCTCGGTTCTCGTCACCGGAGGAAACCGGGGCATCGGCCTCGCCATCGCCCAGGCCTTCGTGGAGGCAGGCGACAAGGTCGCGATCACATACCGCTCGGGCGACCCCGCGGAGCTCGAGAAGCTGGGTCTCCTCGCCGTCAAGTGCGACATCACCGACAGCGAGCAGGTGGACCAGGCCTACAAGGAGATCGAGGAGAAGCACGGTCCCGTCGAGGTGCTCGTCGCCAACGCCGGCGTCACCAAGGACCAGCTCCTCATGCGGATGTCCGAGGAGGACTTCACGTCCGTCCTCGACACCAACCTCACCGGCACGTTCCGCGTGGTCAAGCGCGCCAACCGCGGCATGCTGCGCGCGAAGAAGGGCCGCGTCGTCCTGATCTCGTCGGTCGTGGGCCTGCTCGGCTCCGCGGGCCAGGCCAACTACGCCGCCTCCAAGGCCGCCCTCGTCGGCTTCGCGCGCTCCCTCGCCCGTGAGCTCGGCTCGCGCAACATCACTTTCAACGTCGTGGCGCCCGGTTTCGTCGACACCGACATGACCAAGGTCCTCACCGACGAGCAGCGCGCGGGCATCGTCTCGCAGGTGCCGCTCGGCCGGTACGCGCAGCCGGAGGAGATCGCCGCGGCGGTCCAGTTCCTGGCGTCCGACAACGCTTCGTACATCACTGGTGCCGTCATCCCGGTTGACGGCGGACTGGGAATGGGTCACTGATCACCATGGCTGGAATCCTCGAGGGCAAGAAGATCCTCATCACCGGTGTGCTGATGGAGTCCTCCATCGCCTTCCACACGGCCAAGCTGGCCCAGGAGCAGGGCGCGGAGATCATCCTCACCGCATGGCCGCGGCCGACGCTGACCGAGCGCATCGCGAAGAAGCTGCCCAACCCGGACGTCAAGGTCCTCGAGCTGGACGTGTCCAACGACGAGCACCTCGCGCGTCTGGAGGGCCAGGTCCGTGAGGTGCTCGGCGACCGTCTCGACGGTGTCGTGCACTCCATCGGCTTCGCGCCGCAGGACGCCCTCGGCGGCAACTTCCTGAACACGCCGTTCGAGTCCGTCTCGACCGCCATGCACGTCTCGGCCTTCTCGCTGAAGTCGCTGACGATGGCGCTGATGCCGCTGATGACCGAGGGCGGGTCCGTCGTCGGCCTCACCTTCGACGCGAAGTTCGCCTGGCCGCAGTACGACTGGATGGGCCCGGCCAAGGCCGCCCTGGAGGCCACGAGCCGCTACATGGCGCGTGACCTGGGCAAGCACGACATCCGCTGCAACCTGGTCTCGGCCGGCCCGCTCGGCTCGATGGCCGCGAAGTCCATCCCGGGCTTCGGCGAACTGGCCGCGGTCTGGGACTCGCGCTCCCCGCTCGAGTGGAAGCTGGACGACCCGGAGCCGGCCGGCCGCGGCGTCGTGGCCCTGCTCTCGGACTGGTTCCCGAAGACGACGGGCGAGATCGTCCACGTGGACGGGGGACTGCACGCGATCGGCGCGTAGTTCTTTGTACGGGGTGGTGGGCGCCGTTCGCTTGTACGTGACTGTGGGCGCCCTTCGCCGGTACGTGGCTGTGGGCGCCGCGGCCCGCACGGGCGAGGTGCTCCGCCGCTCCGCTACGGTGGGGTGGTGCGGGGGCTGACGCCCCCGCCTCCTCTCCGGGGCTCCGCCCCAGCCTCCTCTCCGGGGCTCCGCCCCTGCACCCCGGCGGGGCTCCGCCCCTGCACCCCGTGGGTGAGATGACGTCCGGGGGCCGTCGCTCTTCGTGACCCGCCGGATGGTGCTGCGGTTGCCCG
>NZ_FNFF01000001.1 GCF_900100315.1 Streptomyces indicus | reverse complement strand
GGTCGGTGCGGTCGGTGCGGTCGGTGCGGTCGGTGCCGTCGGTGCCGTCGGTGCCGTCGGTGTGCCGGCGGTGGGCGCGGGCGGGTGCGGTTCGGCCCGCGGTGTCGGTGTGGGTGCCCGGACGGTCGGTCCGGTGGTACCGGGGCCGGGGCCGGGGCCGAGCGAGTTCGGGTGCGGGCGCGGTGTCGTGCGTGCAGGGATGACGTCGGCTTGGAGCGGAGGGCTGCGGATGGCTGTGCTGTGTCTGACCGGGCTGGGTGCCCTCGTGGTGTTCGCACCCGTGCACGTCGCGTCCCAGGTCGACGTGGAGGCCGCGGGCCTCGCGCACGGGGCGGTGTCGACGGTGTTCGACGTGTGCCCCGCCGCGTCGGAGCCGGACGCGCCACCGCAGCCCGAGGCGCCGCCCCCGCCCGTGCCGCGCACCCCTTCCGCCCCGCCCGCTTCCGGCGCTCCGGCTCCCGAACTCCCGGTGCCCGAACTCCCGACGCCCTGGCCCTCGTTGGGCGCGCCGCCCTCCCCGGTCGGTGGCCCGCCCGGCAGTGCGCCGGGCAGCCCGGCCCCGAGCGTGGAGGAGCCGGCGTTGTCAGTGGGGTCCGATAGCCTCGAAGGGCCGGTGCGGCCCCCGGGTGGGAGGGGACTGTTCGGCGCCCCTGTGGCCGAGGAGCTCGCCGCGCCCGCCCCGCCCTCCGCGCCCGGTCCCGTCTTCCCCGTACGGCCTTATCGCTCGGCGCTGGTCACGCGTCCGGTGCCCGGCGGGTTCTCCACGGTCACGCTGATGGTCGTCGTCACCGCCCCCGCCGTCCTCGCCGCGGCGGCCCTGCGGCCCGGAGGCCGGGGGCGCTCCTCCCGCAACTGACCGCCCTGCCCGCTCGGCAGCACCTCCCCAACCCCGGGCACAGACGCCGACTTCGGGCCCGACCCCACTCCCGGCCTCAGCCCAACGCCGACTCACCCCCGATCCTCAACCCCCGCCCCCCCAGGAGTCCCCCCGTGCCCGAATGGCTCGTTCTCGCTCTCGCCATGGTTCTCGTGTGTGCCGTGGTCGTGGCCGTGCCGATGTTGCGGCATCGTCGGCAGGTGCCCGACGACGACACCTCGCAGACGCCCGATGTCATCGAGTACATGGTGATGATGGTCGGCGTGGTCTACGCGATCGTGCTCGGTCTCGCCATCGCCGGCGTATGGGAGGCCAGGGGCGCGGCTGAGGACTCCGTGCGGCGGGAGGCGCAGGCGCTGTACGAGGTGACGCAGCGCGTCGAGGTCTATCCGCCCGAGGTGCGCGAGCGGATCCGCGACCAGGTCGCCGCGTATGCCACGCACACCGTGCAGGCGGAGTGGCCCCGGCTGACCGCCGGTGAGGCGCCGTCGGAGCGCGGTGCCGAGTTGCTCGCGGCCGTACGCGGGGACATCACCCGCCAGGCACCGGAAACCGATCTTCAGGCCCAGGCGTATCAGCCGCTGCTCGACCAGATCGCGATCGCCGACGACGCCCGGCACGTGCGGGTCGGTGCGGCCGAGCCGACGCTGCCGGGGGTCGTGTGGTTCGGGCTCGTCGCGGGCGGGGTGGTGATCGTCGGGCTGATCTTCACGCTGCAGATCCGGCGGTCGGCACGGGAGCTGCTGCTCGCCGGGGTCTTCAGCGCCTTGATCGTGTTCCTGCTGTTCCTGGTGTGGAACTTCGACGCGCCTTTCGGCCGGTACGGCACCGAATCCGCCGAGCCCTTCCAGGAGTTGGTGGTCGGCACCTGACCCGGGGAAGCGGTCAGGCGATCGGGGACAGGCGCGGGGAGGCGGGGATCCTGTTCGTCGCGAGCACGGTCGAGCCCTTGCGCCACTTCTTCCAGGACAGGTTCCAGTCGCCGACCCCGTTGTCGAACGGCGTCATGTCCTCGCCCTCGCTGTTGATCACCTGGACGATGTCACCGGGACGCACCAGGTCGAAGAACCACGCGGCGTTCGACGTGCTCATCCCCGTGCAGCCGTGCGAGACGTTCGCGACGCCGTGCGAGCCCACCGACCACGGCGCCGCGTGCACGTACTCGCCGCTCCAGGTGACCCGCGTCGCGTAGTTGACGCGCAGGTCGAAGTAGTCGCTGCTGCCGCGCGCGATGCCGATGCCCTCGCCGCGCATCCGGACCTGCCGCTCCTTGGCGAGCACGGTCTTGATGCCGTTGCGGGTGCGGTAGCCGGGCTTGCCGGTGGTGACCGGGATGGTGCGGATCTCCTCGCCGTTGCGCAGCACCGTCATGGTGTGCGCGGACGCGTCGGTGATCGCCTCGATGCGGTCCCCGGTACGGATGGTCAGCGGCTTGGACCCGGCCCCGTACAGGCCGTCGCCGATGTTCACTCCGGCCAGCGCGCTGCGCACGGTGATCTCCGCGTGCGCGGGCCAGAAGGTGCGCGGGCGGTAGTGCAGGTTCTGGTCGTCCACCCAGTGCCAGGCGCCCTCGACGGCCGGCGAGGAACTCACGCGCAGTGCACGCTCGATCCGGGCCCGGGCCTCGGCGTTCTTCGCCGGTACGGGGCGGCTGAGCGTGGCCGTGACCGGCTGGCCCACGCCGTACGTGCCGGCCTCCGGGCCGAACTCCGCGGTGAGACGGCGGCCTTGAGGCGCGCTGGTGCGGAAGGTGAGGGTGGCGACCGCCGAGCCGCCGGACGGGGTCTCGGTGCGGACGGTCGCGCGGTAGCGGAAGCCCGCCGGTACGGCCCAGGTGCTGCGCCACGTGCGGCCGTCGGCGCTGAGCCGGCCGCCGAGCGTCTCACCACGGGAGTTGGCCACCGAGACATCGGTGATGTGGCCGTTGGCGCGCATCGTGAGCGCGAGCCGGCCGTCGAGCGCGACGGGCTGCCGTACGGACTTGCGGCCCGGCGTCATCGGCACGGTCCAGGTGGCGGAGCCGGGGTGGCTGATGAGACAGACCCGGCCGCCGCCCGGCGCACGGCACAACCCCTTCTTGCTCACGGCCAGTTGGGTGTCGCGGGCGGCCGACGCGGTGAGCAGGGCGTCGACGGGCATCCGGGGCGCGAACGCCGGGCCTTTGGGGGCGGCGCCGGTGCCGGGGGAGTGCGCGGCGGCCGCCATCAGGAGTGCGGCGGTGGCGACGGAGACCGTGCCCCAGGTCCGGATGCGTGCGCTCACGTGACGACTCCTCCAAGTCCGAGGGCGCACCTGCGGCACCCGGTATGAAAGATCATCATTAATGACTGGTTGTCGGGCGGGGCCGAACGGGCGCGCGGCGCGAGCAGGTTCAGCCCGAACGCAGTAACCCGGGGCGGCTGTTGCCTCCGGCGCCAGGCCCGGCGGCGCGGCCCCGGCGCGGGCCGCCGCGAGGTCAGCGCGCGCCGCCGCCCGGGATCACCAGGCCCGATTCGTACGCGGCCACGACCGCCTGCGTGCGGTCGCGCAGGCCCAGCTTCGACAGGACCCGGCTCACATGGGTCTTCACCGTCTCCTCGCTGACGTGCAGCCGGGCCGCGATCTCCGGGTTGGACAGCCCTTCCGCGATCAGCCGGAGCACCTGGGTCTCGCGCGGCGTCAACGCCGCGAGGTCCGCGGCGGGGCGGTTCGTCGGGGGCCGCAGGCGGGCGAACTCCGCGATCAGGCGGCGGGTCACGGTGGGTGCGAGCAGGGCCTCGCCGGCCGCCACCACGCGCACCGCGTCGAAGAGCTTCTCGGCGGTGACGTCCTTGAGGAGGAAGCCGCCCGCTCCGGCGCCGAGTGCGTCGTACACGTGCTCGTCCAGGTCGAAGGTGGTGAGCATGAGGACGCGGATGCCGGTGTCGGCCAGGCGTGCGGTCGCCTCGATCCCGTCCATGACCGGCATCCGGACGTCCATGAGGACCAGGTCGGGCGCGAGCGCGCGGCAGACGCGGACGGCCTCCGCGCCGTCCCGCGCCGTGCCCACCACTTCGAAGTCCGGCTGGGTGGCGAGGAGTCCGGCGTAGCCGGCGCGGACGAGTTCGTGGTCGTCGGCGATGACCAGGCGCAGCGGTGCGCTCATACGGCGGTCTCCTGGGGTGAGTCGGCGGCCGGGGCCGGGAGCAGGACCTCGATCCGGAAACCGCCGCCGGGCGCGGGCCCCGAGCTGAGCTCGCCGCCGACCATCGCGGCCCGCTCGCGCATCCCGGTCAGGCCGTGGCCGGTGCGCGCGGGCGCACGGGCCGGGCCCGGGCCGTTGTCGCGGACGCTCAGGTGCAGTCCCTGCGGGGTGTACCGCAGGGCGACGTCGACCGCCGCGCCCGGTGCGTGCCGGCGTGCGTTGGTGAGGGCCTCCTGCACGATGCGGTACGCGGTGAGCTCCACGCCCTGGTCGAGCGGCCGCACCGGCCCGCTGACGATGAGCCGGGTGGCGGCCGCGCTCGCCTCGCGTGCCTCGTCGACCAGCTCGGCCAGTTGCTGGAGACCGGGCTGGGGGCGGCGCTGCGGTGCGGCCGGTGTGCCCGCGTCCTCGCGCAGCACGCCGAGCAGCCGGCGCATCTCGGTCAGCGCGGTGCGTGCGGTGTCGCCGATGGCGAGCAGCCGCTCGGCGCCCGCGGGCGGCATGCCCTCCGTCGTGAGCCGCGCGGTCTCCGCCTGGACGGCGATCATCGAGATGTGGTGGGCCACGACGTCGTGCAACTCCCTTGCGATACGGGCCCGTTCGCCGCGTGCCGCGTGCTCCTGCAAGGTCTCGGCGATGGCCCGTTCGGTCGCGCTGTGCGCCCGCGCCTCGGCCAGTGCGCGGCGGGTCAGGCCGGTCGCCGCCGCGGCCAGCGCGGCCAGGCAGACCAGTACGGTCACCGGCCGGTCGCCGGGTCCGGCCACCGCGTATCCGAGGAAGGGCAGGGGCAGCAGCGCCGCGGGCAGGCGAGGGCCGCGCAGCCCCTGAACGTAGAGGCAGAGCAGCAGGGCGGGCAGGCCCGCGAGGAGGAACAGGCCGTACGGGGCCAGCGCGAGCAGCATCGAGGTCGAGGCGACCACCGCGGCCCAGAACGGCTGCGTGCGGATCACCGCGAGCGGCACGGTCGCGCCGAGCGCGAGGAAGAGCGAGAGCGGAAGGCTGTCGGTGTAGGCGCGCAGGGCGAGTTCGACGAGGGCGAGCAGGGCCGAGGCGGCGGCTGCGAGGGCGGGGGCGGTGGGGGAGGTGAGGAGGGCGCGTGAGGCGCGGACGGTGCGTGAGGCGTGGAGGGTTCGTGGGATGCGGAGGGCTCGTGGGGTGCGGACGGCGTGCGGGACACCGGGCGTGCTTCCCTTACGACTGCCGTCGCCTGGTCGGCGGGCCTCGCCTTCCGGTCGCCGCGCCCTGCTTGCCGGTTGCCGCGCGTCGCTCCCCGACTGCTGAGCCTCGCTGTCCGGCCGCCGCGCCTCGCTTGCCGGTTGCCGCGCGTCGCACCCTGGCCGCCGAGCCTCGCTCCCCGGCGCCGGTCCGCGCAGACGCTGCCTGAATCTCGCTCCCACCTGGCCATTGTCACCGAGCCGTGGGGCTCGCGAGTCCCTCGTGTGAGGGATACGAAGACGGCTCCCCGGCGTGACGACCCGGGCCCGGCCGCTCCCTAGCCTCCCTTCGTATGGAAACCGACGCAGACGCCGGCACGGTCCAGGTCAAGGGACTCCGCAAACGGTTCGGGTCCGTCACCGCTCTCGACGGCCTCTCTTTCACGCTCACTCCGGGACAGGTCACCGGATTCGTCGGCCCCAACGGCGCCGGCAAGTCCACCACGCTGCGGATCGTGCTCGGCCTGGACGCGGCCGACGACGGCGAGGCGCTGATCGGCGGCCGTCCCTACCGGGCGCTGAGCACCCCCTTGCAGGAGGTGGGCGCGCTCCTCGACGCGGGGGCCGTGCACCCCAGCCGGCGCGGCCGCGACCACCTCCTGTGGCTCGCGCACTCGCACCGCATCCCGGTGCGCCGCGTCGACGAGGTGCTCGAACAGGTCGGCCTCGCCTCCGCGTCCCGCCGCCGCGCCGGCGGCTACTCGCTCGGGATGCGCCAGCGCCTGGGGATCGCGGCCGCACTCCTGGGCGATCCGCCCGTGCTGCTCCTGGACGAACCCGTCAACGGGCTCGACCCCGAGGGCATCCGCTGGATCCGCGGCTTCCTGAAGTCGCTGGCCCGCGAGGGCCGCACCGTCCTGGTCTCCAGCCACCTGATGAGTGAACTGGAGGACAGCGCCGACCACTTGGTGGTGATCGGGCGCGGCCGCGTGATCGCCGACACCGGCGTGCGCGAGCTGCTCGCGGCCGCGTCCGGCGACCGGGTGGCGCTGCGCACCTCGGCCCGTACGGAGGCGATGACCCTGCTCGCCGCCGCGGGCGCCACGGTCGCCGCCACCGACCGGGACGCGCTGACCGTCTCCGGCGTGAACGCGGAGAAGGTGGTGCAGCTGCTCGCCGGGGCCGGGGTGCCGTTCTCGGAGGTGTCCGCGCACCGGGCCACCCTGGAGGAGGCGTACATGGAACTGACCGGTGACGCCCTGGAGTTCGCCGCGCCCCCGGTGACCGGGACGGAGGCGTCATGACCACCACGCAGACCCCGCCGGCGCCCCCTAACCCGCCCGTCGCGCCGTACCGCTCCACCGTCGTGCCGCCCGGACGCGACGGCTTCCCGCAGCTGCTGCGCGCGGAGTGGACCAAGCTGCGCACCGTGCGCCGCTGGAACCTCACCCTGCTCGGCGCGGTCCTCCTGACCATCCTCATCTCGCTGTTCGCCGCCTCCAGCGGCAAGGTCGAGACGAGCGGCGAGAAGCGCGGCCCCGCGCCGACCGGGCCCGGCGGCATCCAGATCCTCGACTCCTTCCGCTACGTCCACCGCAGTCTGCCCGGCGACGGCACGCTCACCGTGCGGGTCGACCGGCTCGTCGGACAGGGGGAGACCCGCCTGTCCGGATGGGCCAAGGCCGGGCTCCTGCTCAAGAAGAGCACGGCGCAAGGAGCGCCGTACGCCGCCGTGATGGTGACCCCCGGACACGGCGTGCGCTTCCAGCACGACTTCGTGCACGACACGGCCGGCAGCGAGGGCGACGGGGTCGCCACGGCACGCTGGCTGCGCCTGGTGCGCGACGGGACGCGGATCACCGGGTACGAGTCCGCCGACGGCAGCGGCTGGCAGCGGGTGGGCTCGGCGGACGTGCCGGGACTCGACGGGACCGTACAGGCGGGCCTGTTCGTGACCTCGCCGATGGTGACCCGGATGGAGCGGTCCTTCGGCGCGGTCTCCGTGGACTCGCGGCCCGCGCGCGCCACGGCGGAGTTCGGGCAGGTCGCCGTGAGCGGGACACAGGGCGACTGGCGGCACACGGGCGTCGGCGGCCGGCTGCCGGCGGGCGCGGGCGAGTCCGAGGGGGCCGGGACCTCCACCGGCACGGGCGGTGCGTTCACCGTCACCGGGTCCGGTGACATCGCGCCCGCCGTGCAGGACATGGACCTGGGCGCCACCAGCCTCAGCGGCACCCAGCTCGGGCTCGTCCTGATCGCCGCGCTCGGGGCGCTGTTCGTCACGGCCGAGTACCGGCGCGGCATGATCCGTACGACCTTCGCGGCCTCACCCCGGCGCGGACGCGTCCTGGTGGCCAAGGCGGCCGTGGTGGGAGCCGTGACCTTCGTCGCCGGGCTCGTGGCGAGCGTGGTGTCCTTCGTGATCGGACAGCCGATGCTGCGCGCGAACGGGCACAAGCCGCCGCAGTTCGCCGAACTGCATTTCACCGACGGTCCCGTACTGCGGGCCGTGGCCGGCTCGGGTGTGCTGCTCGCCCTGATCGCCGTCCTGGCCCTGGGGCTCGGCGCGCTCCTCCGCCGCACTGCACCCGCCATCGCGACGGTCGTGGTGCTCTTCGTGGCACCGCTGGTCCTGGTCAGCATCCTGCCGCTCGGCCTGTCCCGCTTCCTCCAGCAGGTCACCCCGGTCGCCGGCTTCGCCATCCAGGAGACACGGACGCGCTACGGCCACGTGGACTCGCTGTGCCTTCCGGAGGACGGCTGCTACCCGCAGGGGCCCTGGCTCGGGCTCGGCATGCTCGCCCTGTACGTGGCCGTGGTGCTCGCCCTCGCGGTGTGGCGGGTGCGGAGGCGGGATGTCTGAGCGAGCTGTGGGGCATGACGGGATGTCTGGGCGTGCCGTGGGGCACGGCGCCCGGTGGGTGCGTACCGCGCACGCCGAGTGGACCAAACTCCGTACGCTGCACAGCACTTGGTGGTTCCTCGCCGCACTCGTGCTGACGATGGTCGCCGTCTCGGCCCTCACGACCGGGACGCTGCGCGCCGGGGACTGCGCCGCGCTGCGCACCTGCGAGGAGGACACGGTGAAGCTCAGCCTCACCGGGGTCTGGGTCGCGCAGGCCGTGGCCCTGCTCTTCGGCGCCCTCGCCGTCAGCTCCGAATACGGCACGGGGACGATCCGCACCACCCTGACCGCGATCCCCTCGCGATGGCGGATGCTCGCCGCGAAGGCCGTGGTGGTGGGCGGACTCGTGGCGGCGGCCGCGGCGGTGGGGGTGTTCGGATCGCTGTACGCGGGACGGGAGTTGGTGCTCGCCGCCGGGTTCACGCCCGCGGCGGGATACCCCGCGATCGGCCTCGGCGACGGCCCCACGCTGCGGGCGGCGGCCGGCTCCTTCCTGTACGTGGTCCTCGTCGCGCTGCTCGGCCTGGGGCTCGGCACCGCGCTCAGGGACACGGCCGGGGCGCTCACCGCCGGCTTCCTGCTCCTCTACGGATTCCCGCTCGTCGCCGCCCTGTTGACCGACCCCGACTGGGTGGAAGCGGCCCAGCGGATCGCGCCCGCGTCGGCCGGCCTCTCGGTGCTCGCGACCCGTAACCTCGACGCCCTGCCGATCGGGCCCTGGGCCGGGCTCGGGGTGGCGGCCGCCTGGGCGGGTGCGCTGCTGGTGGTGGGGTGGGGGGTGCTGCGGGGCAGGGATGTGTGAGGGCACCCGCGCCGGTCTGCGCCTGCGGTGGGGCGGGGCGATGTCAGTGGGGCGGCCTAGCATGACCGTTCGACCGACTGGTCCTGACATACCGACAGGTCCTGACATGGAGGTGCTGAGGTGCGCGAGCTGTATCTGCCGGACACCGGAGCCTGGATCCGCTGGATCCAGCTCAACCCGACGGCGTCCGGCGCGGGACCGGCCCGGGTCTATGTCCACGGGCTCGGGTGCAGCGGTGCCTCGGACTTCGCCGAGATCACCACCCACGCCCCGCTCGCCGGCCGCACCAGCCTCCTTGTCGACCTGCTCGGCCACGGCTACAGCGACCGCCCCGCCGGCTTCGGCTACCGCATGCGCGAGCAGGCGGAGGCGGTCGCCGCGGTGATCGAGCACGAGGGGCTGCGGGACGTGGAGCTGATCGGGCACTCCATGGGCGGCGCCGTGGCCATCGAACTGGCCGCCGCGCGCCCCGACTTGGTCGCCAAACTGGTCGTCGCGGAGCCGAACCTGTTCCCGGGCGGCGGGTTCGTCAGCCGGGTCGTGGCCGAGCAGGACGAGGAGGAGTTCGTCGCCGAGGGCTTCGCGCGGATGGTGGCCGCCGAGAAGCTCCCCGACTACGTGGCACGCCTGCGCCTCGCCGACGCCCGCGCCCTGCACCGCAGCGCCACCGCCCTGGTCGAGGGCACGGATCCGAGCTGGGGCGCGCTCCTCACGGACCTGGACCGGCCGCGCGCCTTCCTCGTCGGCGAGCGCACCCGGCCCGACGCGGAGACGGACCTGATGGCCGCGGCCGGAGTCCCGGTGGTGGACGTCCCGGCGGCCACGCACAACATGATGATCGACAACCCGCAGGGCTTCGCGGAGGCGCTGGCCCGGGCGCTGGAGGTGGCGGAACCGGGGGCGTACGGCTGAGCGGAGTCCGCCCGTTCGGGCTGAGCGGGCTGTGCGCCACCTGTGCAGAGGCTCGGGACTGTGCCCGTTCGGGCTGAGCGGACCCGCCCGCGCCGCCTGTTCAGGAGCTCGTGCCGCCCTCGCCCGTACTGCCGGTGAGCCCGCCGAGCCGGTGGAACAGCTGGAGCGCCTGGCCGTCCAGCTCGCGTGCGAGGGTCTGGGCGCCCGCTTCGGCGCCCTGGTCCTCGAGTCCGGTGGCCCGCAGGGTGGCGGCCTGGTCGTACAGGTAGCCGATGGCGGTGTTGACGTGGTCCTCGGCATCGTGGAGCAGCGCGCCCGCGGGGCCACTCGGGTCGTCCAGGGCGTCGCGGGTCTCCTGGTGCAGGCGCTGCACCTGCAGGGCGAGTTCGCGCCGCGTCTCCTCGGGCAGCCCTCCGGCCCGGGCGATCCGCCGCAGCAGCAGATCGCAGGCGTCCACCACGCGCTGGAGCAGCGTGACATTGCGGCTCGGCGGGGTGGCGCCGCCCCACCCAAGCCCCTGCACTCGCAGCACCGACCGGTACGGCGCGATCGGCACCGCGTCCCGCGCCCCCAGTGCCTCCCGGAAGCACGGGTGGATGTGGAACTCCTTCTCGTCCGGGCGCACAGGTCGCGCGAAGCCGCCCGCGTACACGGTCTCCTCGCCGCGCCGCACGCCGAGGAAGCCGACGTTGTACAGCACGTCGATCACCGTGTCCGTGGTGAAGGACTCCGCGTACGCCGGGTACAGCCGGGCCAGTTCGCCGCGGGCCGCGCGCAGCCGGGTCTCCGTCGCCGCCCGCGTCACCACGTAACCCGAGTCGGTGAACAGCTCCAGGAGCGCCGGCAGGAACGGGTGCGCGACCAGGTACTCCTGGACCAGATCCTTGCGCTTCCACTCCGAGAACTGCCGCCCGGCCTCCACCACGTCCTCCTCGGTGATGCGGGCGCGCCCGTGGTGGACGGCGTGGTCCCGGCACAGGTTGAGGTACTGGATGGCGTCCCGGGGCCGCGGCAGGGTGCGCGTGAAGAGATACGTGGCGGTCTCCTCGCCCTCGACCTGGGGCGGGAAGACCTGCTGCCACAACTGCTCCTCGCCCAGGCCGGGATCGAGCGCGGCCCGTGCGCGGGACAGCGCGAGCCGGCGCAGCTGTGCTTCGGGCCAGTCGATGCGCATCTCGTAGCTGCGGAACTTGTCCCCCTCGCCGAACGTCAGCGAGTCGTAGATGTCGGAGCGCAGGAAGACCAGACAGCGCACCGCACCCGGGTACTTCACCGCGACGTCCTTCGCGGCGAGCAGCAGCCCGATCACCATCGAGTTGGCGTCGGGCTGCGCCGACCAGACCTTCTCCAGTTGGTCCACGAGGAGGAGCAGGGGCGGATGCGAGTCGGCGCACTTCAGATCGCGGAAGGCCAGCGCCACATGGTCCTCCAGGACCTCCAACTGGCGCCCCGCACGGGCCCCTTCGGAGGGCCCCGCCTGCGCGAGGTCCACACCGATCTGGAAGCCGAACGCCCCCAGCTGGAGCCCGCCGGCCTGCAACCGGTCACGGCCCTGGGCCGCGAAGTCCGCGAGCCGCGCGCCCGGCAGCTCGCCGTTGTCCCGCAGGAACCTCCGCAGGTCCTTGACCGATCCCGGCTCGCGGCGCCCGTGGCACTCCCGTGCGTGCACGGTGAGATGGCGGGCCGCGTGCACCGCGAACACGTACCGCCAGATCAGCGACTTGGCGGTGTCCCCGCCCAGCCCTTGCAGCTCGAAGCGCCGGATCTCCTCGCCGGCGGCGTCGTCGGGGGTGATGAGCACGCTCTCGCCCGCCGGGCCGCGCTGCGCGCCGAGGTACATGCAGATGGCGCTCTTGCCCGAGCCCTTGCGGCCGATGATCAGCATCTTGCGTCCGCTGACCGCGGCGTCGTACGCGGCGGTCTGGAGGAAGCCCGCCCGCAACAGCCCGTTCGCCATGTCCTGTTCGGCCTCGTCATGGCCGAAGTACAGGCGTTCGAGGATGGGCGCATCGGTCATCTGTCCCCCTGCTCGCGACGGTTCGTCACTCTTTCGTGGCTCGTTCCGCGGCGGCCCGCAGGGTAGAGCATTCCGCGGAGGCCAGCCATGGAACAGACAGTGTTGCGACCCAAGCCGATGCCCGGCCGCGCACCCGCGCCGGGCCACCGTCCGCACGCCGTACGGCGGCGCGCACGGCGGATCAAGACCGTACTCGGTGCGACCGTGATCGCGCTCGTCCTCGTGCTCGCCGGGGTGGGGCTCGGGACGGTGGGGGCGACGGTGATCGGGATGAGCAAGCTCGCCGACCTGCAGAAGCAGGCCGCGGCACAGGGGGGTGGGCAGGGAGCCGGACAAGGGGCGGGAGAGGGGGCGGGGCAAGGAGCGGCCCACGGGGCTCCGCCCGGCGCCGCGAAGGGCGGACCTCCGCCCTCGAAGCCCCAACCCCAGGGCGGCGAGGGCGAGTCGGTCGCGCCCGCGCCGGCGACCATCGGGGTCGAGGCGGTGGACCCGGCCTCGGGGGCCGGGGCCCGCCTGGTGGGCGTGCACCAGCCGGGGCCCGGGTTCAGCGCGGGCCTGGTGCGCGGCGACGTGGTCACCTCGTTCGCGGGCCGCAAGGTCGCCTCGGCGCAGGAGCTGGCGCGCGCCGTCGCGGCCGCGAGGCCGGGCAAGTCGGTGGAGATCGGCGTACGGCACGAGAACGGGAACCGCCAGACGCTGACCGTGACACCCGGGGTGGTGACCTGAGCCAGGGACGGAAGAGGCGCGGGCCGGTGCCGGCCCGCGCTCCCTCCTACGCGTCGGCCCGCACGCTCCGGAAATGCGTGGTCAACCGGCCCTCGTCGTCGAGGACATGGAGTGCGTAGCCGGGGTCGGCGGCACGGTCGGCCACCGTGTCGCCGCCCTCCCAGGGCAGCCGGAGCGTCCAGGTCACGCCCGGTCCGACGGCGACGGGCCGGCCGGCGAAGACCGTGGCAGCGGGTGTGTGGGCGTGGCCCGTGATCAACGCCCGTATCTGCGGCCGCCGTTCGAGCAGCGCGGCCAGCCGTCCGGGCTCGTGCAGGGGGTAGGAGTCGGGCAGCGGGGCGTGCAGCGCGACCGGCGGGTGGTGGAAGGCGAGCAGCGCCGGCACCTCGGGGCCGAGCTCGTCGAGGGTGCGCTCGATCCAGTCGTACGTGGCGGGGGAGAGCCGGCCGTCGTCCTCACCCGGAATGCTCGAGTCACACATCAGGATCGCCGTACCGCCGACGAGCCCGAAGCTGTCCACGGGCCCGTCCTCCGGCGCGTGCCCGAGCAGGGCCTTGCGGTAGGGCCCGCGCACGTCGTGGTTGCCCGGGCAGGTCAGGACCGGGAACGGCAGCCCGTCGAGCAGCCCGGCCGCCTGCTCGTACTCGGTCTCGCTGCCGTGGTCCGCGATGTCCCCGGTGACCAGGAGCGCGTCCACGGGCATCGCCCGCAGCCGCGCGAGCACACGTGCGGCGCGCTCGCGGGCGCGCTCCGTTCCGTCGAGGTGGAGATCGCTGATCTGGGCGAGGACGAGCACGATGCCTCCGTAGCAATTAATGGTTGCGGCTGATCTAACCGTTAGCGTGCTGCGGAGTGCAAGGCCCCTGGTGGAAGATCCGCACAGGCGCCGATTGCCGGATCCGTACGAAAACCACCTGGCGTCCGGGAGGCCGCCGGCCGCACCATGGGCGGATGCTGAGCACCCTCCTCGCCTTCCTCGGCGCCTGCACGCTGATCGCCGCGTCCCCCGGCCCGAGCACCGTCCTGATCATCAAGAACTCGCTGCGCAGCAGGCGTTCGGGGTTCATGACCGTGCTCGGCAACGAGACCGGGGTGTTCGTCTGGGGCGTCGTCGCCGCCTTCGGGCTCACCGCCCTGCTCGCCGCCTCGCAGCTCGCGTACGACGTGATGCGCATCGTCGGCGCCGTCGTCCTGGTCGTCTTCGGCGTGCAGACGCTGTGGGCGGCCCGGCGCAGGAAGGGCGAGCAGGGGCAGGCCGAGGGCTGGGAGGCGCCCGAGCGCTCCGCCTGGGCCTCGTACCGCGGCGGGCTGCTCCTGAACCTGGCCAACCCCAAGGCCGCGATCTTCGCGATGTCCTTCCTGCCGCAAATCGTGCCCGCGGGCGCACCCGAGCTGCCCGCGATGATCGCGCTCGCCGCGATCTGGGCCGTGTTCGAGGTGGGCTACTACGGCGTGTACGTGTGGGGCGTCGGCCGTATGAAGGCCTTCCTGTCGCGGGCCCGGGTGCGCAGGCGCCTGGAGCAGGTCTCCGGCGGCGTGCTGGTCGCCCTCGGGGCGCGGCTGGCCCTGGAGAGCTGAGTCCTCGCGCGAAGAGGGCGGGGCGCCCGATTCCCGGTCGCGCCCCCGCGCGCGGACGGGGGAGGATGGCCGGGTCGAAGCCGCACCGAACGAGGAGCCCGCGATGGCCACCGCACCCGCGCCCTTCACCGCCGACGACTACAAGGCCCGCATGGAGCGCGCGGCGCAGGCCGCGGCCGATGCCGGTCTCGCCGGAGTCCTCATCGCGCCGGGGCCGGACATGGTGTGGCTCACCGGCTACCGGCCGCCCGCCGAGACCGAGCGGCTCACGATGCTCGTACTGGCCGCGGGACAGGAGCCCGTGCTCGTCGTCCCGACCCTGGAGGCGCCCGACGCCGAGAAGGCCGCGGGCGCGCCCGCCCTCACGCTGCGCGACTGGACCGACGGCAAGGACCCGTACGCCGTGACCGCGCCGCTGCTCGACGTGGACGGCCGCTTCGGCGTCAGCGACAACACGTGGGCGCTGCACCTGCTCGGCATCCAGGAGCAGCTGCCCGGCACGTCCTACACCGCGCTCACCGCGTGCCTGCCGATGCTGCGCGGGGTCAAGGACGCCCACGAACTGGAGCGGCTCGCGGCCGCGGGTGCCGCCGCGGACGCCACGTACGAGGAGATCAAGAAGGTGCGGTTCGCCGGCCGGCGCGAACTGGAGGTCGCCGCCGATCTCGCCGATCTGCTGCGGCAGTTCGGGCACGAGCAGGTGGACTTCACCGTGGTCGGCTCGGGCCCGAACGGCGCCAACCCGCACCACGAGGCCGGTGACCGGGTCATCGAGCACGGCGACATGGTCGTCCTCGACTTCGGCGGCCTGATGCACGGCTACGGCTCCGACACCTCCCGCACCGTCCACGTCGGAGAACCCACCGCCGAGGAGCAGAAGGTGCACGACATCGTGCGCCAGGCGCAGGAGGCCGGCTGTGCGGCGGTGCAGCCCGGGATCGCCTGCCAGGAGGTGGACCGGGCCGCGCGTGCGGTGATCGACGAGGCCGGGTACGGCCAGTACTTCATCCACCGGACCGGGCACGGCATCGGCGTCACCACGCACGAGCCGCCGTACATGATCGAGGGCGAGGAGCAGCCGCTCGTGCCCGGCATGTGCTTCTCGGTCGAGCCCGGGATCTACCTGCCCGGCCGCTTCGGCGTCCGTATCGAGGACATCGTGACCGTCACGGAGGACGGCGGGCGGCGCCTGAACGCCACCGCCCGCGAACTGGCCGTCGTGGAGTAGGAGTTACGCGGGCGTCTGCCTGCCGGATCCCGCCCTCACGCGGGCGCGAGCAGCACGCAGGACTCGGGCGCCAGGGTCAGGACTCCGTCCGGGCCCGGCGCCTCGGCCCGCTCCCAGGCCGCGAGCACCCGCGCGGCACCGCCTTGGAGCGGGATCCGCGCGGGCT
The DNA here is from genome assembly GCF_900100315.1 of Streptomyces indicus. Classification (GTDB taxonomy): domain Bacteria; phylum Actinomycetota; class Actinomycetes; order Streptomycetales; family Streptomycetaceae; genus Streptomyces; species Streptomyces indicus. Next base: position 1,481,285 of record NZ_FNFF01000001.1, on the reverse strand, counting down.
CCCTGCCCAGGTTGACCGCGAGCCGCAGATCACCGCGGCGCACCACCAGCCAGCGTGCCTGCTCGTCCCACGCGACCCGTACCGCCGCGAGATCCGGGTCCCCGAGGTCGGGCAGGCTGCGGCGCAGGGCGAGCAGCTCCTGGTACCAGGCGAGGACGCGGGCGTGGTCGCCGGTGGTGGGCTCGGCCCAGTCGAGGCAGGAGCGCTCCCGCGTGGCCGGGTCCTGCGGGTCCGGGATCTCCGCCTCGTCCCACCCGTGCGCCGCGAACTCCCTTCTCCTGCCCTTGCGTACGGCCTCCGCGAGCTCCGGGTCCGGGTGGTCCGTGAAGTACTGCCAGGGCGTGGACGCCGCCCACTCCTCGCCCATGAACAGCATCGGCGTGAACGGCCCGGTCAGCGTGAGCGCGGCCGCGCACGCGAGCAGACCGGGGGAGAGGGAGCCGGAGAGGCGGTCGCCGAGCGCGCGGTTGCCGATCTGGTCGTGCGTCTGGCTGTAGCCGACCAGCCGGCAGGCGGGGGTGCGGGCGCGGTCCACGGGCCGGCCGTGGGCGCGGCCGCGGAAGGAGGAGTACGTGCCGTCGTGGAAGAAGCCCCCGGTCAGGGTCTTCGCGAGAGCGGCGAGCGGTGCCTTCGCGAAGTCCCCGTAGTAGCCCTGGGATTCACCGGTCAGGGCGCAGTGCAGCGCATGGTGGAAGTCGTCGTTCCACTGCGCGTGCAGGCCGAGTCCGCCCCGTTCGCGCGGGGTGATCAGACGCGGGTCGCACAGGTCGGACTCGGCGATCAGGAAGAGCGGGCGGCCGAGCTCGGCGCCCAACGCGTCCACCGCCGTGGACAGTTCCTCCAGGAAGTGCAGCGCCCGGTCGTCGCGCAGGGCGTGCACCGCGTCCAGCCGCAGCCCGTCGAGGCGGAAGTCCCGCAGCCACGCCAGCGCGCTCTCACGGAAGTACGCGCGCACCTCGTCCGAGCCCGGTGCGTCCAGGTTGACCGCCGCGCCCCACGGGGTGTGGTGCGTGTCGGTGAAGTACGGGCCGAAGGCGGGCAGATGGTTGCCGGAGGGGCCCAGGTGGTTGTGCACCACGTCGAGGACCACGCCGAGCCCCAGCTCGTGCGCGGAGTCGACGAAGCGCTGAAGCGCTTCTGGGCCGCCGTACGGTTCGTGCACCGCCCAGGGCGCGACCCCGTCGTAACCCCATCCGTGCGTGCCGGGGAAGGAGCACAACGGCATCAGTTCGACATGGGTGATGCCGAGCCGCTTGAGGTGGCCGAGGCGTGCGGCGGCCGCGTCGAGGGTGCCCTCGCGGGTGTACGTGCCCACGTGCAGCTCGTACAGGACGGCGTCGCGCATCCCGAGCCCGGGCCAGTCCACGCGCCAGGCGTACGCCGCCGGGTCGGCCACGGCGGCCAGTCCCTCCGGACCGTCCGGCAGCCGGCGCGCCCGCGGGTCCGGCAGCACCGGGCCGCCGTCCAGCGCGAACCCGTAGCGGTCCCCGTCCGAGGCCTCGGCCTCCGCGGACCACCAGCCGGGACGGGCGGCATCCGGGCCCATCTCCCGTTCCTCGCCCCGGAGTTGCAGCGTGACCTGCCGGGCCTCGGGTGCCCACACCTCGAACAGCACGGACGATTCCCCCTCGTCGTCGTACACCCGTCGTCGTACACGTGGACCATCTCGCGGTCGTGCGCGGTGACCATCGTGCTGCACAGCAGTGACCATCGTGCTGCACAAATGATCGTCACGGTGGGGGTTTCACGGGTCCCGCGGGGTGACGGCGCGCACAGGAGCCGTCACCCCGGGAACCACTCGGCGCTCGCGCCCGCGGAACCCGGTCAGGGCTCACACCAGGCTGATCCGCTTCCCCACGATCGGGTACCCGGCCCGCGCGAAATGAGCCGCCATCGGGACGTTGCCCTCGTCGGTGGCCGCCGCGACGGCCTCGGCGCCGCGGTCCACGAGGAAGTGGGTGCACTCGGCGAGCAGGTCGAAGGCGTAGCCGTGCCCGCGCTGCTCGGGTACGACGCCGATGAACCCGGCCGTGAAACCGACGGGGATACGCGCCGGCAGATGCAGCCCCACCAGCTCGCCCTGGGCGTCGTAGGCGAGTTGGGGCCAGGTCTCCTGGCACCAGTGGATGTAGTCCAGCTCCTCCTGCACCGCCTTGTCGAGATCGTGCTCGGCGATGGCGAGCAGCGCGTGCGCGTCGAGGGTCGCGGAGTGGATCCGCCGCAGGACGTCGGCGAGTACGGCGTCGTCCCGTTCCTCGCGGAACGTGAGCCGGGTCGGGCGCGGCGGCAGGCCGCACTCCGGGGTCCACTCGTAGCGGTAGCGCTCCACCAGCATCTTCTTGCCAGCGGCCTCGGCCGCCGCGATCCGCGCCCGGCCCGCGGCCAGCACATCGGGGCGCTCGCGCCAGTCAGGCGGCAGGATCAGCTCGTACTCGACGTCGAAGGGCGCCTGGCGCAGGAGTTCGGCGCCGGCCTCCTCCTCGCCCTCGGCGAAGTCGAACCAGTTGAGCAGGGTGGGTGCGGCGTCGCCCGCGGCGCCCCACCAGGCGGCGCGCGCCACCACGCGGCCCTCGCGCAGGGCGACACGGGTCCACTCGGGCCGGTAGTCGCCGCCCTCGGCGAAGGTGGCGTAGGCGACTCCCGTGACGGGGCGGCCCACGAGGCCGGGGTCGTCGAGGGTGTGGAACAGAGAGGCGTCGCTCTCGGTGAGCGCGCGGATGACCAGGTCGGTCATGGAATTCCTTCCGGAGGACGGATGCTCACCGTCCCGGCCGGCAGCGGTCCTTCAGGACCGGGACGCTGTACGGTCGCGGCGGGGGCGGCGGGCGGTGATCGCGGTGATCGCGGTGATCGCGTACGGCATTGCGCTCGCCTCCTTCCTTGATCGGCAGCGTCGGCACGAGGCTAGGCGAGCACCGGGCGGGCTGTCCACGGGTTTCGGCGGCCGGTGTGGCACGCCGTCCGTCCGGTACGGGCACGCGGCGCGGGGCCTCCGCCCACCCGGGCCGCGAACTGGCCCTGGATCTGCGGTTTTCTGGACACCCCGGCCCGGCTCGTCGACAATCACGTACGTGACGTCCTCCTTCGAGTTCCCGACCTATCCCGCGCGGGTGTCGGACGCCGAGCGCGACAAAGTGCTGGCCGCACTGCGCGAGGGCGTGGTCCAGGGGAGGCTGTCGCACGACACCTTCGTGCGGCGGATGGAGCTCGCGCTGGCCGCGCGCCGGCCGCAGGAACTGGCCCGGCTCACCGCCGATCTGCCCGCCGAGGACGGCGGGCGCATGATCAATGCGCTGACGGGGGCGATCGGCGCCGTCTCCGCCTTCACCGTGCGGGTGCGCAGGGCCTGGGAGGCCGAGCGGCTGCCGAAGCTGCTGCTCCCGCTGCCGGGGACGTTCCCGCTGCGCATCGGACGCGACCCCGCGAACGGGCTGCGCCTGAGCCACGAGACGGTCTCGCGCCGCCATGCCGAACTGGTCCTCCAGGGCGGCTGCTGGGTGCTGCGCGACCTCGGCTCCACCAACGGCACCTCCGTCAACGGGCGCCGGGTCGTGGGCGCGACGGTCGTGCGCGAGGGCGACCACATCGCGTTCGGATCGATGCGGTTCCGGCTGGCGGCCCAGTAGCGGTCGTCCGCACCCCCGCTCGTTGGGGCCAACCGGCGCACATCAAACCCTTTCTGCACCTCCCGTTCGGGTGAGTTGCGGTGCTCGCCGGGGACGGCTGTGCCGATGGATGCCGCGGTACGGGATTCACTCCGTACCGCCATCAGCACCCCACAGCGAGGAACGGTGACGGTCCCCATGACCTCTTCGGCACACACGGCGACGACGACCGCAGTCAAGGGCCTGCTCGCGGCGGCGGCCGCGGGCGCACTCCTCATCGGCGCCGCGGGCGCGGCCTCCGCCGCCGACCACGACACCGAGCGCAGGGCCTCCGGCCGCGCGCTGCCGGGCAACTGGATGTACCTGGGCGTCATGGAGGGCGACGGCGCCTTCGGCGACCTCCAGGGCCGCCTGCTGCGCTGCCCGCCCGGCAAGGGCAACGGCCACCCGCACGCGGGCGCCGCCTGCCGCACCCTGGCCAAGGCCAAGGGCGAGATCGCGAACATCAAGCCGCGCGACGTGGCCTGCCCCATGATCTACAAGCCGGTCACGGCGGTCGCGTACGGCATGTGGGACGGCACCCGCCGCATCTACGCCAAGACCTTCTCCAACGACTGCGTGATGGGCGCCGAGACCGGCAGCGTCTTCAAGCTCGCCGAGTAACACACCAGTTCGGCAAGGGAGTCGGGCGGTTTCCGGGCTCCGTGAACGAAAGGGCTGCACGCACGTGCAGCCCTTTCCGCATGTCACACCTCAGGCCGCGTCCGCGTCCACCCGCGCGTGCCGCGCCGCCGTGAGCACCGTGCGCGCCTGGTGCTCGACCTGGTGCTCGAGCGGCACCCAGCGGGCGCGGAAGGCCGTCGCGAACTCCTCGCACCACCGGGTCACCAGGCGGTCCAGCTCCGGTGCGGTCGGGTCGCCCGCCGCCTTGAGCGTACGGAGCAGCATCGCCGCCGCCCGCAGCGGCAGCCGCCGCCCGAACGCGTCGATGCTGGACACATACGTCATCGTGGCGTCGACGGGCGGAGGGAGCAGCCAGTCGTCGGCCAGGCCCGGCACCAGATCGAGGGCCCAGCGGCTGGCCCGCAGCAGCGGAGCGAGCGGGTGCGGCGGCTCGTGCACGCCGCCCGCCGCCCGGACGTCCCGGGGGGCCAGGGCGTCCCAGGACGAGTACCGCTTCGTCAACCGGGCCCGGGACATGATCTGTTCGACCTGCGCGGCCTGCGCGCGCAGCCGCCGCGACACATGGCGCAGCGCCGCCGCCGGGTCGGGGTGGCGGCTCGTGTCGTCGACGAGATCACTGGCCCACATGGGCACTTCGACGATCGCGGTGAGCCCGCCGTAGCGGTGGGCGTGGTACCAGGTGGAGCGGGTCACGTCCTCGGGCAGGCTCGGGAACGGCACTTCGGACCCGGGCTGCGGCATCACATGCACCCCGGGCCCGGTCACCGGCCAGCCGGCCGCGTCCGAGGTGCCCGTCTCGATCGGGATGTGCAGCTGCGCCGCCGACTTCGCGAACGGCTCGGCCAGGCCCGGTATCTCGCGGGTCAACTGCACCCACGTACCGCCGAGATCCGTGCCGTGCAGCGACACCTGGAGATACGGCTGCAACTCGTCGATCAGCCGCAGCAGCGTCACCGCCTCGGGCGGCAGCATGTCCGGCGGCAGCACCGACGGCGCCCACTCCGGCTGCTCGGGGCCCGCCGGACGGAAGAAGTGGCGGTGGTAGTCGAGCAGCGAGGCCGGGGTGAGCGAGCGGTGCAGGCTCGCCCCGTCCGGGTCGGCGCTGAGCAGGAAGTGCCAGGAGGTCCCGTGGCGCAGCCGGTGGTCGGCGGCGACCCGGCGGGCCAGGTGCAGAGCGGTGGGCCCGCCCACCGGCTCGTTGGCATGCGCTCCCGCCACGACGAGCACGGCCCGCGTCGCATGCCCCACGGACAGCAGGTGCAACGGGCGGCCGGCCCGCGAGGTGCCGACCCGCCGCAGCCGGCACAGCCAGGGCTGCTCGGCCGCCAACACCCGTGCGGACAGGACGAGTTCCTTCACGCTGGGGTAGTGCTGCTCCGTCAGGTGACTCACCCCCGTATCGTCCGCCCGGCGTGCGCACCCGCAGTACCCCATGTGCCGACCTCGCTGTCAAGGTGGCGAGAACGGACCGTGGCACCGCGTGCCTACTGCTGGTGCAGACCGCGTCCCGCGAGGGTGAGGAAGGTCTCGCCGACCGCTTCGGAGAGGGTGGGATGGGCGTGGATGTGCCGGGCCACATCCACGGGCTCCGCGTCCCAGCCGACGATCAGCTGGCTCTCGGCGATCATCTCCGAGACATGCGGACCCACCAGGTGAACTCCCAGGACCTGCCCGGCGGTTCCCGTTCCGCTTCGCCGTTCGGCCACGACTTTCAGAGGGCGTCGGTGGGGCTCGGCGAGGCCGGGGAACGGGCGCGCGGCCTCGCATCGACATCGAGGTGAACAATCGAGGTGAACACCAGGCCGCCGACAACGCCTAGTCCCCGTCGGGTACGAGCAGCGCGATCCCCCAAGCCCCCAGCAGCTCCTCCAGCCGCACACGCCCTTCGTGCACCCGCTCCTCCTCGGCGAGCGCGTCCACGTACCGCCCCGGCGGCAGCGTGAGCGCGGTGTCGCGCCAGCCGCCCGACTCCGCGAGCCGCAGCGAGAGCCGCGTCGCGACCGTGACCACGGCGCCGGCGATGCCCGTGCGGGCGAAGGCCACGCAGTGCCCGGCCGCCGGGCCCTCGGCCTCCAGCGGCACGTACCCGGCGAACTCCCCGTAGCAGTCGGCCTGTTCGCGCCGGACCCGCAGCGCCGTCACGGTCGTGAACAGCTTCTGCTCGTCGAGGCCCCACCGCCCGCGCTCCTCCTCCAGCCGGCCGAAGCGCGCCTCCTGGAACTGCACCGGCCGCCGGTTGTCCGGGTCGACCAGGGCCTGGTAGAGCTGCTCCGTGCCCTGGTAGAGGTCGGGGACGCCCGGCATGGTCAGGTGCAGGAGTGCCGCGGACAGCACGTTCGTGGCGATGTGCGGGCGCAGCGGGCGGAGGAACTCGGCGACGGTGTACAGCGGCGGCCCGCTCGGCCCCGCGTCGACGAACTCCTCGACGGCCGCCTCGTATGACGGATCCGCCTCGGTCCAGGAGGTGAACAGGCCCGCCTCACGCGCGTGCTTGAGCAGCACCGCCCGCATCCGCTCCTGATGCGGGAAGCCGATGCCCACCGCCGTCTGCCAGGCCGCCCAGGCCAGCTGGGGGTCGGGCGCGGGCGCGGCCTGCGCGGCCGTCGTCACCCGGGCGAGCAACTCGGCCCAGCGGTCCGGGACTTCGGAGAGCACGTCGATCGCGAGGCGCACATCGGCGCTCCGCTTGGTGTCGTGCGTGGACAGGACCGTGCCGCCCGTCGGCCAGTCCCGCTGCATGCGCGTGCAGAAGGCGTGGAACGCGGCCGGGGCGAGCGCCGGGCGCCCCGGCTCACCCCCGACTTCCGCCGCAGAGAGGAGCGGGGTGTAGCGGTAGCAGGCCGTGTCCTCGACGGCCTTGGCCCGCAGTGCGGAAGCGGTCTGCGCGAAGCGTGCGCGCAGCTCGGTGTGCGCCGGGTCCGCCTCGTGCCCGAGCAGCAACTCCCGTACGAGATCGACCGCTTCGGCCTCCTCCGGCACCGTGAAGGCCGTGCGTGCGGCGGCCGCCGCCTCGTCCGTGAGGACCCGGCGCACCGACTCGCCGGTCCCGTACGGCCGGTACACCTGGAGGCGCACGAGCAGTTCGCGCAGGGCGGTGCGCACCGCCCAAGGGGCGTGGTCGCGCTGCTCGGGTGCGGTGGCGCAGCGCTGCACGGTCCGCACCAGGCGCTCCACCTCGGCGGCCAGCTCGCGCGTCACCACCTTGTACGCGGCCCGCCGCACCGTCTCCTCCCAGTCGCCGCCCCGGTCGGCCGGGGCGTTCGTGAACCGCCGGTACTGGCCGAGCAGTTCACCCGCCCCGGCCGGATCCACGAACAGGCCGTCCACGTGCCGCAGCGCGTCGTATCCGGTGGTGCCCGCTACCGGCCAGCCGGCCTCCAGGCGCTCGCCGTCCGCGAGGATCTTCTCCACGACCGTCCAGCGCCCGCCCGTCGCCTCGTGCAGCCGCCGCAGATACGCGCCCGGGTCCGCGAGCCCGTCGGGATGGTCCACGCGCAGGCCGTGCGCGACGCCCTCGTCGAGGAGCTGGAGCAGCTTGCCGTGGGTGGCCTCGAACACCTCGGGGTCCTCCACGCGTACGCCGATCAGATCCGAAATGGTGAAGAACCGCCGGTAGTTGAGCTCGGTACGGGCGATCCGCCACCACGCGAGCCGGTACCACTGGGCGTCGAGCAGCTCGGGCAGCGGCCGGTCCTCGGTGCCTTTGCGCAGCGGGAACGCGAGGTCGTGATAGCGGAGCACCTCGCCCTCCACCCGTAACTCCGCGAGCTCACGCCCGAGCCGCCGGCCGAGCACCGGAAGGAGCACCTGGCCACCGCCCGCCTGCCAGTCGATGTCGAACCAGCGCGCATACGGCGACTGCGGGCCCTCCCGCAGCACCTCCCACAGGGCGTGGTTGTGGCGCGGGGACGCGGCCATGTGGTTGGGCACGATGTCCAGGACCAGACCGAGGCCGTGGGCGCGCGCGGTCGCCGACAGGGCCCGCAGCCCGTCCTCGCCGCCCAGTTCCGAGCGGACGCGCCCGTGATCGGTGACGTCGTAGCCGTGCAGCGAGCCCGGCACCGCCTCCAGGACCGGCGACAGATGCAGATGCGAGACACCGAGCCGGGCCAGATACGGGACGGCGGCCTCGGCGGCGGCGAAGGGGAAGTCGGGGGTGAGCTGGAGGCGGTAGGTCGCGGACGGGGCCGAGGACGCGGCCCCGGCGGATGCGGCGAACGGCGCGGTCGTCATGCGAACGTACGTACCCCGATGCGCGGCTTTTGTGTCATCGGCTCATGCACCCGCTGCCGCGCGCGTGGCTAGCGTCGGACGATGACTCAGGGGAGCAACGGCCCGCAAGCGGCCTCAGAAGGGACCTTCGGTGCTTATCGCCAGGTGATCGGACGGACCGGAGCGCTGCTCCCGGCCGTCTCGTTCCTCGGACGACTCCCCACCGCGACCATCCAGATGGGCAGCGTGCTGCTCGTCGCCGAGACCAGCGGCTCGCTGGGCACCGGAGGCGCCGTCGGCTGCGCCCTGGCGCTCGGCCAGGTGGCCATGGGCCCGTATCTCGGGCGCCTGGCCGACCGGCTCGGGCAGCGGCGCGTGGTGCTCTGGTTCGCGCTGACCAACGCCGTGCTGATCGCCGCCTTCACCCTGGCCGCGCTGGGCGGACTGCCCACCCCCGCGCTGATCGTGCTCGGCGCCCTGGCCGGCGCGAGCCAGCCCGGCATCGGACCGCTCGCCCGCGCCCGCATCATCGCGCTGCTGCGGGCCAGGCGCCGCCAGGGGGACGGGAAGGGGACGACAGGACCTGGAGGCGCGGACGACCGCCTCGTCGACACCGCGCTCTCGCTCGAAGGCACCATGGACGAGCTGTCGTTCGTGCTCGGCCCGGCGCTCGTCGGCATCGCGGCCGTGGCCGGCCACCCCGCGTACGCCTTTGCCCTTGCCGCGCTCCTGGTGGCCGGCTGCGGCACGGCCTTCGCGCTGCACCCGTCCGCCCGCGAAGTCCCTTTGCTCGTACGGGAATCAGGGCCCGGCGGGCACAAGGGCCGCATGCCGTCCTCCGTCCACGTCGTGCGCGCCGGCCTCGTGCTGCTCGGCATCCTGCTCGGCGCCTGCGGGGCCGGGATCACCGCGCTGACGAAGGAGCTGGGGCAGGAAGGCCAGGCCGGTCTCGTGTACGCGGCGATGGGCGTGATGAGCGCCTTCGTCGGCCTGTCGATGGCGGCGCTGCCCGCGCGCTTCGGGCTGCGCCTGCGCTGGCGGATCGCGACCGCCGCCGCCGCGCTGCTCTCGCTGCCGCTGATCTGGACCGGCAGCATGACCGCCCTGTACGTCGTGGTCACGGTCTTCGGCGCGATCTACGCACCGAACCTGATCACCGGCTTCGGGCTCACCGAACGCGCCGTGCCGAAGGAGCGGCTGTCCGAGGGCATGACCTTCGCGGTCAGCGCCTTCGTCGGCGGACAGGCGGTCACCCTGGCGGTGGCGGGCCATCTCGCGGAGCGGTACGGGGCCCACGTGGCGTTCGCACTCGGGAGCGCAGCGGCCGCCTGCGCCTTCCTGGTCTCCCTCGCCGTACGCGAGCCGCGTCCCGCACCCGCAGCGGAAGAGCCGCTCAGGCAGGCCGCTGCAACACCGTGAGGCTGCGGTCGGCGAGCCGGATGCGTTCGCCGGCCCGCACCTTCGGTCCGTCCTCGCCGGGCACCCCGTCCTCGCGGGAGGTGTCCAGGACGACCTGCCACTGCCGGCCGTGGTTCACCGGCACCTCGAAGTCCAGCGGTTCCGGCGAGGCGTTGAACATCAGCAGGAACGAGTCGTCCTGGATCCGCTCGCCGCGCGGCCCCGGCTCCGAGATCGCGTTCCCGTTCAGGAACACCGAGATCGCGCGGGCGTGCGAGCGGTCCCAGTCGCGCTCGCGCATCACCTCGCCCGCGGGCGTGAACCATGCGATGTCCGTCAACTCGCTGTGCGCGCCCGTCCCTTCCTCCACCGGACGCCCGTGGAAGAACCGCCGCCTGCGGAACACCGGATGCTCCCGCCGCAGCCGCGCCACGGCCCGCGTGAACGCGAGCAGGGTGTCCTCGCCCGCGCCGCCCCCGGCCTCCTCGGGCCAGTGCACCCAGGCGAGCTCGCTGTCCTGACAGTACGCGTTGTTGTTCCCCCGCTGGGTGCGGGCGAACTCGTCGCCGTGGGAGATCATCGGCACGCCCTGCGAGAGCAGCAGCGTGGCGATGAAGTTGCGCAGCTGCCGGCCGCGCAGCGCGAGCACGTCCGGGTCGTCGGTGTCGCCCTCGACCCCGCAGTTCCACGAGCGGTTGTGGCTCTCCCCGTCGTTGTTGTCCTCGCCGTTGGCCTCGTTGTGTTTCTCGTTGTACGCGACCAGATCGTGCAGCGTGAACCCGTCGTGGCAGGTCACGAAGTTGATCGAGGCGAGCGGGCGGCGCCCGTCGTCCTGGTAGAGGTCGGACGAGCCGGTCAGGCGCGAGGCGAACTCGGCCAGCGTCTGCGGCTCGCCGCGCCACAGGTCCCGTACGGTGTCGCGGTACTTGCCGTTCCACTCGGTCCACAGCGGCGGGAAGTTCCCCACCTGGTAGCCGCCCTCGCCCACGTCCCACGGCTCCGCGATCAGCTTCACCTGGCTGACCACCGGGTCCTGCTGCACCAGGTCGAAGAAGGACGACAGCCGGTCCACCTCGTGGAACTGCCGCGCCAGCGTGGCCGCGAGGTCGAAGCGGAAGCCGTCCACGTGCATCTCGGTCACCCAGTACCGCAGCGAGTCCATGATCAGCTGGAGCACGTGCGGGGACCGCATCAGGAGCGAGTTCCCGGTGCCGGTGGTGTCCATGTAGTACCGCGGATCGTCGGTCAGGCGGTAGTACGAGGCGTTGTCCAGGCCGCGGAAGGACAGCGTGGGCCCGAGGTGGTTGCCCTCGGCCGTGTGGTTGTAGACCACGTCGAGGATCACCTCGATGCCCGCCTCGTGCAGCGCCCGCACCGCCGACTTGAACTCCAGGACCTGCTGCCCGCGGTCGCCCCAGGACGCGTACGCGTTGTGCGGGGCGAAGAAGCCGATGGTGTTGTAGCCCCAGTAGTTGTTCAGGCCCATGTCGACCAGGCGGTGGTCGTTCACGAACTGGTGCACCGGCATCAACTCGATCGCGGTGACGCCCAGTTCGGTGAGGTGCTCGATCACCGCCGGATGCGCGAGCCCGGCGTACGTGCCGCGGTCCTCCTCGGGAACGGCCGGGTGCAGCATCGTCAGGCCCTTCACATGGGCCTCGTAGATCACCGTCTGGTGGTACTCGGTGCGCGGCGGGCGGTCGTCGCCCCAGTCGAAGTACGGGTTCACCACCACCGAACTCATCATGTGCGGGGCCGAGTCGAGGTCATTGCGCCGCTCGGGGGCGTCGAAGTGGTACCCGTACACCGCCTCGCCCCAGTCGATCCGCCCGCTGATCGCGCGGGCGTACGGATCGAGGAGCAGCTTCGCGGAGTTGCACCGCTGTCCGCGCTCCGGCGCGTACGCGCCGTGGGCGCGGAACCCGTAGCGTTGGCCCGGCATGATCCCGGGCAGATACGCATGCCGCACGAAGGCGTCGGTCTCGCGCAGCTCCACCGCCGTCTCGGAGCCGTCGTCGTGCAGCAGACACAACTCGATGCGGTCGGCGGCCTCCGAGAAGACCGCGAAGTTGGTGCCGGCGCCGTCGTACGTGGCGCCGAGCGGATACGCCGTTCCAGGCCAGACCTGCATGGGCGAACTCTTCCACTTCCGGCCGTGAGGCCTCGGGCGACTTCGACAAGAGTTCCCCCATAGTGAGGCAACCACCCCTCGATTCCCTCCGTCCTACAGGCCGACCACACATACTCGGAATGTCTGCACCCGCAAAGGTCCTGTCACCGCAGTGAGGACCGGGCAGACGGGGGCGGGCAGTTGAGCACAGAGGGGGAACAGTGCGCACACTGATGCACCGCCACCTGGGCAAGGTGGTGGCCGGTGCGGCCGTCGCGGTCACGGGGACCGCGGTGATGGTCGGCATCACGCTGCCGGGGACCGCGGAGGCGGGGGCGGGCAGATCGACAACGGCCGGGCAGCAGAAGGAAGTTCCCGCCCTTCCGCCCGCCCGCATCGAGGCCGCGCCCGAAGAGGGCGACAAGGGAGTGGGCCGCGACCCGCTCACCGACGACGAACTGCAGCGCGCCGAGGAGATCGCCTCCGGTGCGGCCCAGCTGACCGGGGGCCGTGACGTGGAGGGCGACCGCGGGGTGCAGCATCTCGCCACCAACCTCGGCGAGTTGAGCCCGCAGGAGCAGGCCGCGGCGACCGCACCGCGCCGCGCGGAGCTCACGTACTACGACTACAAGACGGACTCGCTCATCACGAAGACCGTCGACCTGGCGGCCGGCGAGGTCGTCGCCACCGACACCCAGAAGGGCGTGCAGGCGCCCGCGAGCCGCGAGGAGAACCGCGAGGCCACCGAGCTGCTCCTGAAGAGCCCGCTCGCCGACGACCTGAAGAAGGACTACAAGGACGCGACCGGCAAGAAGCTGGCGGGGCCCGACCAACTGCAAGTGCACAGCATGATCTTCCGCTCCGCCGCCGACGCCCCCGCGCCCGGCAAGCTCGCGGACTGCGGCAAGCACCGCTGCGTCCGGCTCTTCCCGAAGGTGGTCAACGGGCCCTGGATCGACGCCCGCGACCTGATCGTCGACCTGAGCGCGCGCACGGTGGGCCGCCTGCCCTGACCCGGCAGGTCCGCCTGTCCTGGCCGGCCGGTCCGCCTGCCCTGACCCGACAGGCCCCATCCGCGCCACCTCACTACCTGCCTTCTCTTCCTGCCTTCTCTTCCTGCACGAGGGAGCACTTCAGCATGCACGTGAACAGAGCACGCCGCGTGCGCCGGCAGACCGCCGCCGCCCTGAGCGCCGCCGTCGTCCTCGGCGGCACGGCCCTGGCGGCCGGTCCCGCGAGCGCCGCGGCACCCGGGACCACCCCCGCCGCACCCGCGGCCGCGGCCGACTGCAGCGCCGCGTACAAGATCGAGCAGACCCTGTCCGGCGGCACCACCTGGCGCATGTGCTGGCACTACGAGACCGCCGCGGGCCTGGTGCTCGACAAGATCTCCTACCAGCCCAAGGGCGAGGCGGCGCCCATCCCGGTGCTCACGACCGCGAAGCTCGCACAGATCCACGTCCCGTACGACGACGGGTCGGTGGAGTACGACGACCTGACGGGAGCCGGCTTCGGCCAGGGCCTGATGCCCATGAACGCGGCGGAGTGCCCCGGCGGCACCATCAAGACCGTGAAGGTCCCCGAGGCCTGGAACCCGGACATGGCCAACGTGAAGGGCCTGTGCGTCACCACCAAGGCCCGCGGCCACGCGTACCGCATGAGCGAGTACCAGGAGAACGGCGGCGTCAAGATCCACCAGGCGCAGGGCAAGGACCTGCTCGTGTACGCCGTCAACCAGGTCGGCTGGTACGAGTACATCACCGAGTGGCGCTTCCAGGACGACGGCACCATCCAGGCCAACGTCGGCGCGACCGGCTCGCTCTCACCCGGCGACTACGACGCGGGCGACGGCCGCGGCTGGCCCATCGGCAAGGGCGCCAGGGACTACGCGACCAGCCACAGCCACAACGTGTTCTGGCGGCTCAACTTCGGCCTCGACGGCTCGCCCAAGGCGAAGATCGAGCAGTACGACTCGAAGATCAGCCCGCCCGCACGCGGTGGCTCCGCGCCGACCAACAAGACCACGCGCACCAGCGTCACCAAGGAACTGGCCGCGAACGCCCAGACGATGCGCTGGTGGCGGGTGGTGAGCACGGCCGGCAAGAACAAGGACGGCCACGCCCGTTCGTACGAGATCGTGCCGGGACCGCAGGCCAAGTACTCCGGCCGCCCCTTCACCAAGAACGACCTGTACTTCACGAACTACAAGAAGTGCGAACAGTTCGCCAGCAACAACATCCCGAACTGCGGGGCGGGCGGCGGCAAGAGCGTGGACAAGTGGGTCAACGGGCAGACCCTCACCCACCCGATCGTATGGGTCAACATGGGCTTCCACCACGTGGCCCGTGACGAGGACCAGCAGCCGATGCCGGTGCACTGGCAGGGCTTCTCGCTGGCCCCGCGCGATGTGACCGCTATGAATCCGCTCACTCCCGCGGACATGGCGGACCAGAACGGGCAGCCGCGGCAAGGGAGTTGAGAAAGCAGCCTGTCCATCCTGCTGCACCGCCCACCGCTCCCGGAGTACCCTTCCTTGATCGTTGAACGGGGCCCGGGCCGGAGTCCGGCCCGGGCCCCGTATCGTCAACGCGACGGGTCCCAGGGGGAGCGGAAGGCGGTGCACGGGTGAGCTCGGGAGGTCTTGAGCTGCCCCCAGGCGACTCGGGTCGCGACGGGGGCGGTTCCACGGACACCCCGCCCTCAGCGGTGTCCCTGGCGCGCCCGGTGGACACGGGATCCCAGATAGGACCGGAGCTGGCCTGGGGCGCCGAGGCGTGGCGCGAGGTGCGCACCCGCGCGCAGCGCGCCGGCCGCGCCTACATCTGGCTGAACCTGGTGGAGCAGCGCCTGCGCGCCGTGGTCGCGGCCGTCCTGCGCCCCGTCTACGAGCCGGTGCACGGCGAGGACTGGGTGGTGGCCGCCGCGGGGCCCGCCGGGCAGGAGTGGGTGCAGCGGGCCGTGGCGGTCCGGGAAGTGAGCCGCCGCAAGGGCTATCTGCTGGACCCGGCCGACGACAATGTGCTGAGTTTCCTCACGCTGCCGCAGCTGCGCGAGCTGATGGTGCAGCACTGGCCGTGCTTCGAGCCGTACTTCGACGACCGCCGCGACGTGGAGCTCGCCCTCGACGAGCTGGAGGTCACCCGCAATGTGGTCTCCCGCAACCGGGCCCTTTCCGAGTCGGTGCTCGCCCAGGCCGAGCGCGCCTCGTCGCGGCTCCTGGAGATACTCGGCGGCGACGCGGAGGTGCCCTCGGCGCGGCGCCTTCCCGTGGACGCGGTGGAGGACATCGTCGGCGACCGGTACGCGGACGTGGTCGGCGTCCACCCGGACCGGGTCCGGCTCCTTCGCCAGTTCCCGGCCGAGGACCTCTTCGGAGGTGCGCGTCGCCTGGACGCGATCGGGATAGGCCTGAACCTGCTCGTGCAGAACTTCTCCGGGCGCCGGCTGATGCGTCTCGCGGAGTCCGGCGGCCGGGTGCGGCTGCTGTTCCTCAACCCGGCGAGCAGTGCCGTGAAGCGGCGCGAGCGGGAACTGGGGCTCAAGCGGGGTGAGTTGAGCCGCGCGGTCGAGATGAACATTTTGCATATGCGACGGGTCCGCTCGCGGCTGCGCGACCCCGGCGCCTTCGAGATCCACGTGTTCGACGAGACCCCCCGCTTCACCGCCTACCTGGTGGACGGCGACGGCCCCGACGGCATCGCGGTGGTCCAGTCGTACCTGCGCCGCATGCGCGGCATGGAGGCCCCGGTCCTGGTCCTGCGCAGCGGCTCACGCGTGGTGAAGGCCGAGGAGCGAGACGACGAGCACGGACTGTTCGAGACGTACCGCGAGGAGTTCGAGTCGGTCTGGTCGGATTCCCGGCCGGTGTCCTGAGCCGGGCCCGCCGTGGACCATCCCGTGAGACCTCGTTGTCAGTGCCTCATGCGATCGTGTGGAGCACACGGGGGAACCGAACGAAGGAGGCGCCACGCATGGGCTGGCACCAGGAGCTGCTGATCGGCTTCGACCTCGAGACCACGGGCACGGATCCGCGCGAGGCACGCATCGTGACCGGCGCGCTGATCGAGGTCAGGGGCGGCAAGCCGATAGGCCGCAGGGAGTGGCTCGCCGACCCCGGCGTGCCGATCCCCGCGGAGGCGGTCGCGGTGCACGGCATCAGCAACGAGCGGGCGGCGTCCGAGGGGCGCCCCGCCGACCGCGTGGCCGACGAGCTGGCCCGCGCCCTGACGGGGTACTGGGACGCGGGCGTCCCGGTCGTGGCGTACAACGCGACCTTCGATCTGACCCTGCTCTCCGCCGAGTTGCAGCGCCACGGACTGCCCTCCCTTCGGGACCGGCTGGGGGGCCGCGACCCCGCCCCCGTCATCGACCCGTACATCATCGACCGCACCGCGGATCGCTACCGCAAAGGCAAGCGCAACCTTGAGGCGGTCTGTACGGAGTACGGCGTCGTGCTCGGCGACGCCCACAATGCGACGGCCGACGCCCTGGGAGCGGCCCGCCTCGCGTGCGCGATAGCGGACCGCTACCCGAAGATCGCCACCCTCGGCCCCGCGACGCTGCACCGGCAGCAGATCGCGTGGTACGCGGAGTGGGCGGCGGACTTCCAGGAGTTCCTGCGCGCCAAGGGCGACACCGCGGCCGTGGTGGAGACGGACTGGCCGATGCGGGAGCTCACCCACCGGGTGAGCTGAGCCGCCCTCGCCGGATGCGGCACCGTCAGAACGGATACCACCGCACCGAAGCGTCCCCGTCCCGCAGCGAGGCCACCCGCCGTTCGAACTCGGCCAGTGCCTTCGGGTTGGTCGGCGCGTGCTGCGCCACCCACGCGCAGCTCGCCGTCTCGCGCGCGCCCCGGAGCACCGCGCACCCGTCCCACTCGCGCACATCCCACCCGTAGACCCGGACAAAGGAGTCATACGCGGCGGGGTCGAGCCCGTACCGGTCCTTGGAAAGGGCCATCACCACGAGGTCGTGCTCGCGGAAGTCAGAGGAGAAGGTCTCCAGGTCCACGAGCACCGGGCCGTCCGCCGTCACGAGCACGTTGCGCGGCAGCGCGTCCCCGTGGACCGGTCCCTTCGGCAGGTGCGGGGTGAGGGTGCGGACGACGTCGGCGAACGCGTCGCGCCGCTCGCGCAGATAGTCCGCGTCGGCCGGCTCGATCGCGTCCCCGGCCAACGTCAGCCACCGCTCGACCCCGCCGAGCAGTTCGCGCGGCGGCAGCACGAAGGAATCCGCAGCAGGGGGGTCCAGCTCATGCACCTGCCGGATCAGGCCGGCGAGATCCGCGGCCTCCGCCGGCCGCACCGCCTCGCCGAGCCGGTGCCACACGGTGACGGGGTGCCCGTCCACCACCCGCGGCTCGGACTCGGCTGCGCGGACCGCCGGCACACCGGCCGCCTCCAGCCAGCGCGCGATGCCCACTTCACGCGCGGCACGCTCGACCAGGCCGGGCGCGGGGCGCCCCACCTTGACGACGAGATCGCCGAGTGCGAACACCGCGTTCTCACCCAGCGCGAGCAGCCGCGCGTCCCCGGTGAGCCCCGCACCGTCGAGCACCTCGCGCGCCCTTGCCTCGTCCATCCGCCGCCTCCGTACCTTCGTGACCTTGCCGCCGCGGCGCCGCTCCGTTTGCTGTCCGGCGCCCGCGGTCGTGGATCAGTCTTGCATTCGCACAGGCCGCAACTCCTGCGAGGCCGCTTGACGTATCAGGTCCACGTCAGCACGATGACGTGGGCCGCCAGGGCGGCCGTACCCCCACGTACCCGCCCGAAGGAGCCGATTCCGTGACATTGGCGACCGCGACGAAGTCGAGGCGGTCAGCGAAGAGCGGGCCGCCGCGCAAACCGGTCGACCACGGAGCCTGGTTCCTGGTGCTGCCGGCGCTGATTCCGATTCTGGTCCTGAGCGTCGGGCCGCTGCTCTACGGCATCGCGCTGTCCTTCACGGACGCCCAGTCGGGCCGCACCGAACCCACGCAGTGGATCGGCCTGTTGAACTTCCAGGACCTGCTGCACGACACCCTGTTCTGGGACTCGTTCCGCATCGGGCTGCTCTGGGCGGTCGGTGTCACGGTGCCGCAGTTCTTCCTGGCGCTCGGCCTCGCCCTGCTGCTCAACCAGAACCTGCGCTTCCGCTGGCTGGCCCGCGCGCTCGCGATCATCCCCTGGGCGATGCCCGAGGTCGTGGTCGGCATCATGTGGCGGCTCGTCTACCACCCCGACGCGGGTGTGCTCAACGAGACGCTCTCCAACCTGGGCCTGGGCGAAGGCCGTGACTGGCTCACGGGCACGGCCACCGCGCTCTTCGCGGTGATCGTCGTCGGCATCTGGGCGGGCATGCCGCAGACCACGGTCGCGCTGCTCGCCGGACTCCAGAACACCCCGAAGGAGCTCCACGAAGCGGCCGCGATGGACGGCGCGGGCGCCTGGCGCCGCTTCCGCACGGTCACCTGGCCCGCGATCAAGCCGGTCGCGCTTGCCATCTCGGCGCTCAACTTCATCTGGAACTTCAACTCGTTCGCCCTGGTCTACGTGCTCACCCAGGGCGGCCCCGGCGGCCGCACCCGCCTGCCGATGCTCTTCGCCTACGAAGAGGCCTTCCGCTACGGCCAGTTCGGGTACGCGGCCGCGATGGGCTGCGTGATGGTCGCCGTGATCTCGGTGATCCTCGCCTTCTACCTGGTGGGCCGGCTGAAGGGAGGCGACGCGTCGTGATGCGTACGAGGAAGTCCGCGCGCGCCGCGCAGTACGTGGCCCTGCTCGCCTATCTGGTCTTCCTGGCCTTCCCGTTCCTGTGGCTGATCTCCACGGCCTTCAAGCCGGCCAAGGAACTGGGCAGTCTGGACCCCACCTGGATCCCGAAGGATCCCACGCTGCAGAACTTCCGGCAGGCCTTCGACGAGCAGCCCCTGCTCCAGGCCGGCCTCAACTCCCTGCTGGTGGCGCTGAGTGCGGCCCTGGTCGCCGTGGTGATCGCGACCCCGATGGCGTACGTGATGGCCCGGCACCAGAGCCGCCTGTCGAAGGCGGCCACGGGCTGGGTCGTGGTGAGCCAGGCGTTCCCGTTCGTGCTCATCATCATCCCGCTGTTCCTGATCCTGAAGAACCTGCACCTGATCAACGCCCTGCCGGGCCTGGTCCTGGTGTACGTGGTGTGGTCGCTGCCCTTCGCGCTGTGGATGCTCGTCGGGTACGTACGGGCCGTCCCGGCCGAACTGGAGGAAGCCGCGGCCGTGGACGGCGCGGGCCGGATGCGCACCTTCGTCTCCGTCGTCGCCCCGCTGCTCGCGCCCGGAGTGGTGGCCACTGCGATGTTCGCGTTCATCACCGCGTGGAACGAGTTCTTCTTCGCGCTCGTCCTGCTCAAGACCCCGGAGAAGCAGACCTTGCCGGTCATCCTCAACCGCTTCATCGGCACGGAGGGCGTGGCCGACCTCGGCCCGCTCGCCGCCGCCGCCTTCCTCGCCACCATCCCCTCCCTGGTGATCTTCTCGATCATCCAGAAGCGGATCACGGGCGGGATGCTCGCCGGGGCGGTGAAGAGCTGATGCGCCGCCTCAAGTGCCTTGCCGCGGCCGCCGCTTCGCTCGCCCTGCTGCTCTCCGGCTGCACGGGTGACTCGTCCGACGGCGACGGGAAGATCACCCTCCAGTTCCAGTCCCTCGCCTGGCAGGCCGAGTCGGTCGAGGTGAACAAGGAGCTGGTGAAGGAGTGGAACGCCGCGCACCCCGACGTCCAGGTCAAGTACATCCAGGGCAGCTGGGACAGCGTCCACGACCAGCTGCTCACCTCCTTCGAGGGCGGCGAGGCGCCGGACATCATCCACGACGCCTCCGACGACCTCGCCGACTTCGCGTACGGCGGCTACCTCGCGGACCTCACCGACCTGATCCCCGCGCGCCTCAAGTCCGACATCCCGCGCAACAGCTGGGAGACGGCCACCTTCCAGGACGGGATCTACGGCGTGCCCTTCCTCCAGGAGCCGCGGGTCCTCATGGCCAACGCGAAGTGGCTGAAGGAGTCGGGCGTCCGCATCCCGACCCCGGACAAGCCCTGGACCTGGCAGGAATTCCGGGCGGTCACCAAGGAGTTGAGCGGCGACGGCAAGTACGGCGTCGCCTGGCCGCTCAAGGAACCCGTCTCCGCCACCCTCAACCTCTCGCTGTCCGCCGGCGGACGGCTGTTCCACCGGCAGCAGGACGGCAAGGTCGAGATCCGCTTCGAGGAGGGCGACGCGGTCGTGCCCGGCACGATCCACGACCAGGTCAACACCGACGGCAGCGCTTCCGGTACGACCCTCGGCATGGGCGGCTCCGACACCCTGCCCGGCTTCTTCGGCGGCAAGTACGCGATGGTGCCGCTCGGCTTCTCGTACCGGCAGCAGATCGTCCAGCAGGCACCGGACGGCTTCGAGTGGCAGGTGCTGCCCGCGCCCGCCGGGGCCGACGGCCTGACCCAGGGCGTCTCGCCGCAGACCCTGTCGATCTCCGAGGACACCGAGCACAAGAAGGAGGCCATGGAGTTCATCGACTTCATGCTCCAGCCGGAGAACATGGTGCGCCTCGCCCAGGGCGACTGGATGCTGCCCACCGGCACCGAGGCACTGAAGGCCCCCGCGCTGCACGCCGAGAAGGACGGCTGGGCCACCGGCACGGCGCTCGCCGCGCACCTGACCTCCGCCCCGGCCCAGTCCGTACGCGGCTACCCGGAGTGGAAGGACAAGGTGGCCACCCCCGCGCTGCAGGAGTACTACAGCGGCGCGATCGACGCCGAGGAGCTGGAGAAACGGCTGGTGAAGGACGGAAACCTGGTCCTCAGGCGCTATCAGCGCTAACCGTCCCCCTGCCGGGTACCCCGTTAGCTCAAACGGCCGGACGGGACGAGGATGGTAGGTATGCGCACAGTCGGGGTGGAAGAGGAGCTGCTTCTCGTCGATGGCGAGAGCGGGGAACCCAAGGCGCTGTCCCAGGCCGTCCTCGCCATGGCCGCGCACGACCGGCCCCGCGACGACGCCTTCGAGCCGGAGCTCCACCGCCAGCAGCTGGAGTTCGCCACCAGCCCGCAGGAGGAGATGTCCGCGCTCGCCCAGGAGATCCTGCGGTGGCGCGAGGCGGCGGCGCAGCACGCCAAGACCCTCGGCGGCGCGATCGCCGCACTGGCCACGTCCCCGCTCCCGGTGAACCCCACGCTCGGGAACGGGCCGCGCTACCAGTGGCTGGAGGAGCAGTTCGGCCTGACCACCCAGGAGCAGCTCACCTGCGGCTGCCATGTGCATGTCTGTGTGGACTCGGACGAGGAGGGCGTGGCCGTCCTCAACCGGATCCGGCCCTGGCTGGCGGTGCTGCTCGCGCTGAGCGCCAACTCCCCGTTCTGGCAGGGCAAGGACACCGACTACCACAGCTACCGCAACCGGGTGTGGGGGCGCTGGCCCTCGGCGGGGCCGGTGGAGCTCTTCGACGACGCGGCCGCGTACCACGAGCAGACCCGCGCCATGGTCGCCACCGGTGCCCTGCTCGACAAGGGCATGGTCTACTTCGACGCCCGCCTGTCGGACACCTATCCGACCGTCGAGGTGCGGATCTCGGACGTCTGCCTGGAGCCGTCCGGGACGCTGCTGATCGCGCTCCTGGTCCGCGGCCTGGTGGAGACGGCGGCACGCGAGTGGCGGGCCGGTACGGCGCCCGTCCCGCACTCCGTGGCCCTGCTCCGCCTCGCCTCCTGGCGGGCGGCACGCTCGGGCCTCGCGGAGGACCTGGTGCACCCGCTGCGCATGGAACCGACCCCCGCCGCGACGGTGGTCGAGGCGCTCTTCGACCACGTACGCCCCGCACTCGAGGACACCGGCGACCTCGACATGGCCCGCGCTCTGCTCGACCGCCTGCTGCGGGACGGGAACGGTGCCGCGTTCCAGCGGTCGGTGTACGAGCGCGGCGGAAGCCTGCGCGAGGTGGTGGAGGAGTGCGTGCGGCGTACGGCGCGTGGGGTGTGACGGGGCTCGTACGGCGTACGGCCTGCGGGGTGTGACGAGGCCCGTACGGCGTATGGCGTACGGGGTGTGACGGCGCCGCGGAGGCCCGCGTGGAGCCCGGTGCGCGCAGGCGCGGGCGTCACTCCGCCGACGGCGCGAACAGGACCGCACCGCCGGACGGTGTGACACTGCCAGGAGGCAGGCAGCTGCCCGGACCGCGGGGCGGCACCGACTCCGGAGCGCCGATGTGTCGGCTGGTGAGGGCAGGGAATGTGACCGCTGGTGAGGGCAGGGAAGACCTCGACGCCAAACTGGCCGCGTTCCTCGCGGGCGGCCACATCGCCGAGCTCGACCTGTCCACCGTCGTCACGCTGGCGGCCGAGGCGCTGGATCTCGCGCCGGTCCAGGTCTATCTCGCGGATCTGCAGCAGCGGCAGCTGATTCCGCTGACGGCTCCCGCGGACCCGCTGCCGGTCGACGACTCCGCCGGCGGCTGGGCGTACCGGAAGCAGAGCCTGCACGTCGAGGAGGGTGCCCGGGACATCACCGTCTGGCTGCCGCTCATCGACGGGGCCGAGCGGCTCGGCGTCCTCGCCGTGCCGACCCCGGCCGTGGACCCCTCGTTCCTGCTGCGCAGCCGGGCCCTGGCCTCGCTGCTCGCGCCGCTGATCACCTCGAAGCGCGCGTTCAAGGACTCCGTGGTGCAGCGCACCCGCACCGAGACCATGGGACTGCCCGCGGAGATGCTGCGGGCCCTGCTGCCGCCGCGCACCATCGGCACGCCGCGGATCGTCTCCACCGCGGTGATGGAGCCCGCCTACGAGATCGGCGGCGACGCGTACGACCACGCGCTGACCACGACCACGCTGCACGCCGCCGTCGTGGACGCCATGGGCCACGACCTGTCGTCGGGGCTGACCGCCGCGGTGGCGCTCGCCGCCTGCCGCAACGCCCGCCGCACCGGCTCGGACCTGTCCGAGCTGACCTCCGCGGTGGACGAGGCGCTGGGCGCCTGGCTGCCCGACCAGTTCTGCACCGCCGTGCTGATCCAGCTGGACCTGGCCACCGGCGCGCTGCGCTGGATCAACTGCGGTCACCCGCCGCCGCTGCTCGTCCGCGGCCCGCGCCTGGTGTCCGAGGCCATGGAGCGCGAGCCGGACGTCCCGATGGGCCTGCCCGCGCTGCTCACCGAGGCGCCCCGGCAGGTCCACCAGATCGCCCTGGAGCCCGGCGACCGCGTCCTGCTGCACACCGACGGCATCACGGAGGCGCGGCTCGCCGACGGCGAGGAGTTCGGCGCCGACCGCTTCGCGCAGGCCGTGATCCACGCGGCCTCCACCGGGGAGCCGGCCCCGGAGACCCTGCGCCGGCTGATCCACTCGGTCCTCGACGCGAGCGAGAACAAACTCCGCGACGACGCCACGATCCTGCTCCTGGAGTGGAATCCGCCGTCGACGTCGGGCCCGGCCGCGGAGTGAGGCCCGGCGGGGGAGTGAGGGCCGGCCGGGGGCGACCCGTCGGTCACGCCTGCCCGTGCCCCTTCGCCGCCTCGCGCTCGGCCATGTTCTTGAACTGGCCCAGGTCGTAGTTGGCCAGCGTGGAGTCGAGGTTCGTGAGCGCCCCCACGTGCTCCACGAACCCCTTCGGGTCGTACTCGATCTGCAGCGTGACGCGACTCGTCGTGTCGCTGAGCCGGTGGAACGTGACCACGCCCGCGTGCTCCACGCCTTGCGTGGTGTGCCACGCGATGCGCTCCTCGGGGATCACCTCGGCCAGCTCGGCCACGAACTCCTTGTCGGCGCCGGGCAGGGCGAGCTGCCAGGCGAACCGCTGCCCGTCGATGCGCTTCACATGCTTCACATGGCTCAGGAAGGACGGCCAGCGCTCGACGTCGTTCCACAGCGTCCAGCTCACCGAGACCGGGGCCTTGACGTCGACGGCTTCGATCAGTGAGGAGCTCACGGAGATGCCTCCTTTGGCATGACTTGTTCGGTACGTCGCCTACGGCCACCCGTGTGCCCGGCAGGGCGGGTCCCATGCCTCGGCGCCCGGTCCTGCAGCAGCGGACCCGGCCTCGGGGACGCGGACCCGGCCTCGGGACCGCGATCCGGCCTCGGGGCCGCGGATCCGGCTCACGAGACGATCCGTCTTGCACGAGACGTCTCGTCTCGTCTAGGGTGAACGCATGACACCTCACAAGCCCGCGCATATCGCCATGTTCTCCATCGCCGCTTCCGGGCATGTGAACCCCAGCCTGGAAGTCATCCGCGAACTCGTCGCCCGCGGCCACCGCGTCACCTACGCGATTCCGGAGTCCTTCGCCGACAAGGTGGCCGCCGTCGGAGCCGAGCCGAAGGTGTGGACCTCGACCCTGCCCACCGACGAGGACCCGGACGCCTGGGGCACCGAACTCATCGACAACATCGAGCCGTTCCTGACCGACGCGCTCCAGGCGCTCCCGCAGCTCGAGAAGCTCTACGAGGGCGACGAGCCGGATCTCGTCCTCTACGACATCACCGCGTATCCGGCCCGCGTCCTCGCCCACCGCTGGGGCGTGCCGATCGTGCAGTTCTCGCCGAACCTCGTGGCCTGGAAGGGGTACGAGGAGGAGGTGGGCAAGCCGCTGTTCGACCCGCTCAAGGAGACCGAGCGCGGGAAGAAGTTCTTCGGCACCTTCGCGGGGTGGATCGCCGAGAACGGCATGGACCTCTCGGTCGAGAACTTCATGGGCCGCCCCGACCGCTGCATCGTCGTGATCCCCAAGGCGCTCCAGCCGAACGCCGACCGGGTCGACGAGTCCGTCTACACCTTCGTCGGCGCCTGCCAGGGCGAGCGCACCGAGGGGGAGTGGCAGCGGCCGGCGGACGCCGACAAGGTGCTGCTCGTCTCGCTCGGCTCCACCTTCACCAAGCAGCCCGGCTTCTACCGGGAGTGCATCAAGGCCTTCGGCGATCTGGCCGGCTGGCATGTGGTGCTGCAGATCGGCAAGCACGTCGATGCTGCCGAACTCGGCGCGATCCCGGCCAACTTCGAGGTGCACTCCTGGGTGCCCCAGCTGGCGATCCTGCGCCAGGCGGACGCGTTCCTCACCCACGCCGGCGCGGGCGGCAGTCAGGAGGGTCTGGCCACCGCGACCCCGATGGTCGCGGTGCCGCAGGCCGTGGACCAGTTCGGCAACGCCGACATGCTCCAGGCCCTCGGCGTCGCCCGGCACGTCCCGGCCGAGGAGGCCACGGCCGAGGTGCTGCGCGAGGCCGTGCTCGCCCTGGCCGCGGACCCGGAGGTCGCCCGCAGGCTCGCGGAGCTCCAGGCGCAGACCGCGGCCGAAGGCGGCACCAAGCGCGCGGCCGACCTGGTGGAGGCCGAACTGCGGGGCTGATACCGCCTCCGGCCCAGCCCCCGGCCCGGGCCTCTCCGGCCACCCCCGGACGGCCGTCGGAATCCCGGCGGCCGTCCGCGGTTGTCGGTGCCTGCCTTTATCGTTCGGACATGACGAAGACTTACGCGGCACTGCTGCGCGGTATCAACGTCGGCGGCCGCGCCAAGGTCCCCATGGCCGAGCTGCGCACGCTGCTCACCGGCCTGGGATACGGCGGCGTGGCCACGCATCTGCAGAGCGGCAACGCGTTCTTCACGACGGCCGAGGGCGACGAGGAGAGCCTCGCCGCCGAGCTGTCGGCGGCCATCGAGAAGCAGTTCGGCTTCCCGGTGGACTGCCTGGTCCGCGACCATGCGTATCTCCAGGCCGTCGCCGAGGCCTGCCCGTTCCCGGCCGCGGACCTGGAGCCCAAGCAGCTGCACGTCACCTACCTCTCGCAGCAGCCGGACCCCGGGCGCTACGAGGAGATCGACCAACCCTCCTTCCTGCCCGAGGAGTTCCGGTTCGGCGACCGCTGCGTCTACCTCTACGCACCCGACGGGCTCGGCCGCTCCAAGCTGGCGGAAATCCTGTCGCGCCCGCGGATGACCAAGGGCATGATCGCCACCACGCGCAACTGGAACACCGTCACCAAGCTTGTGGAGCTGACCCATGGCTGAGCAGTCCGCCGCCGTCACCGCCGCCATCGAGGGCGAGCTGCTGCTGCTCGACCCCGAGGTGCGCCGGGACCCGGAGCGGGTCGGGGCGCTGCTGCACGAGGAGTTCACGGAGTTCGGGGCGTCCGGGGCCTTCTGGGACCGCACGTCGATGCTGGAGGCCATCGCCACGTCGGACTTCGACGGGGGCACGCAGTTCGTCGCCTCGCGCATGCGCGGGGTTCAGCTCGCCGACGACCTGGTCCAGCTCACGTTCGACACCGAGAACGGGGGACGGCACGCCCACCGCAGCTCCCTGTGGCGGCTCACCCCCGAGGGCTGGCGGCTCTGGTTCCACCAGGCGACGCTGTTCACCCCGCAGAGCTGAGCCCGTCCAGCTCCGCCATCTCCTGCGCGCCCAGCCGTACCGCTCCCGCGTCCAGGTTCTCCTCCAGATGCGCGAGCGTCCCCGTGCCCGGCGTCGGGCACAGGGCGGGGGAGTGGTGGAGCAGCCAGGCCAGGGCGATCTGGCCGGGCGTCGCGTCGTGCGCCCGCGCGATCCGCGCGCACACCGGATCCTCGGTCAACACCCCGTTGCCCAAAGGGAACCAGGGCAGGAACGCGATCCCGTGCCGCTCGCACAGCTTCAGGAGCTCGTCCGAGGCGCGGTCGAGCAGGTTGTAGCGGTTCTGGACCGAGGCGATCGGGACCAGGTCGAGGGCGAGCGCGCGCGTCAGGTCCTCCGCGGTGACCGTGTCCAGACCCGCGTACCGGATCTTGCCCTCGGCCCGCAGCTCGGCCAGCGTGCCCAGCTGGTCCGCGAGCGGCACCTCGGGGTCGAGGCGGTGCAGCTGGTAGAGGTCGATGCGGTCGGTGCGCAGCCGGCGCAGGCTCGCCTCGCACATCGCGCGCACGGTCGCGGGCCGGCCGTCGATGCGCCGGGTGTCCGGACCGGTGCGCACCACACCGCCCTTGGTGGCGATCACCAGGTCGGAGGGGTACGGGTGCAGGGCTTCGGCGACGAGTTCCTCGGCGATCCACGGTCCGTAGTTCTCGGCGGTGTCGATCAGCGTGACGCCCCGCTCGACCGCCCGCCGCAGCACCGCGGTCATGTCCGCCGCCGGGCCGCGCGGCCCCCAGTAGCCGGGGCCGGTGAGCTGGGCGGTGCCGTAACCGAGGCGGCGGACGGGCAGTTCACCGCCGAGCAGGAAATGATCGATCATTCTCCGACGGTATCGGAGCCCCGCCGGTGGGTGAGCAGCTGGGTCGTGCTGCCGTCGTCCTCGCGGACGTCCTTGGTGTGCACGAAACCGATCTTCTTGAGGACCTTGAGCGAGCGCGCGTTCTCCGCGTTCACGGTCGCGTGCACCTCCGTCAGGCCCAGCTCCTCGTGTCCGTACGCCGTGAGGGCGGCGGCCAGTTCGGTGCCGAAGCCGTGGCCCCAGCTGCGCGCGGTGAGCCCGTAGACGATCTCGTGACCCTTGAGCCAGGGCTCGGGGGAGGGCTTGATCTCGGCGTGGCCGATGTAGCGGCCCTCGTGGCGCACCGCCCAGACCGGGAAGCGGTCCTCGGCGTAGATCAGGCTGAAGATCCGGCCGAACAAGGCGTGGTCCTCGGCGACGGGCCGGCGTTCGGGACCCTCCCAGAACCACTGGCCGGACGCGCTGTCCTGGAAGAGCGCCACGAAATCCGCTTCATCCGTGGGGACATACGGGGACAGAACCAGGCGTTCCGTACGCAGTTCGGGAGTCACCTGGCCGACGCTAGGCAAACCGCCGCGTCCCGGCAACTGCATTCCGGACACAACCTGAGGACTTTCCTCACGCCGTGAGCGCGGGTTCGAGCGAGGCGGCCGCACGGCACTCGTCGTAGCGGTCGGCAAGGAGCCGCGCCACCTCCGGTGCGGGTCCGAGCACCTCGGCGAGGACGTCGGCGCCGGCCTCGCGCGCCCCGTTCGCGATCCGGTCCGGCAGGAAGCCGGGCGCGAGGACGTACGGCGCGACCGCGACGCGCCGTACGCCCTGGGCGCGCAGCTCCCGCACGGCGTCCTCCGTGCGGGGAAGAGATGCGGAGGCGAACGCGGGCCGCACGGCACACCAACCGGTGCGCCGCCACTCCCGCGCGATTTCTGCGATCACCGCGATCGCCTCCGGGTCCGAAGAGCCCGCCGAGGCCAGTACGACCCCGGTCGAGCCACGTTCACCGGGGCGCACCCCGGCTTCGTACAGCCGCCGCTCCAGCGCGCCGAGCAGCAGCGGCGACGGGCCGAGCACCTCGGCCTGCCGGATCCGCAGCCGTGGAAGGCGCACCGCGGCCTCCTGGAGCACGGCCGGAATGTCGGCCTTCGCGTGGAAGGCGCGGGTCAGGAGCAGCGGCAGCGCCACGACGTCCCGTACCCCGTCGGCGTCCAGACGCTCCAACACCCGGGGAACGGAAGGGGCGTTGAAGTCCAGGAAGCCCGTCTCCACGCGCAGGCCGGGGCGCAGCGCCCGCACCCGGTTCACCAGGGCGTGCACGGTCGCGGCATGGCGCGGGTCGCGGCTGCCGTGGGCGACGACGAGGAGCGTGGGGTGCGGGGAGGTCGTGGTGCGCATGGAGGTCAGCCCCTCGCGAGCAGGCCGCGGCTGCGCAGGACACGGCGTTCGATGGGCGCGAAGATCAGCAGCTCGATGCCGATGCCGACGATCAGGATCAGCAGGATCGCGCTCAGCACCCAGGACATGTCCTGCAGTTCACGGCCCTGTTCGAGCAGTTGGCCGAGACCGACGCCCAGGTCGGCGGCGTTCACGATCAGCTCGGCCGCCATCAGGGAGCGCCACGAGAAGGCCCAGCCCTGCTTGAGGCCCGCGATGTAGCCGGGCAGCGCGGCGGGCAGCAGGACATGGCGTACGCCGTTGAGTCCCGTCGCGCCGATCACGCGGCCGGCCCGCAGATACAGCGGCGGCACCTGGTCCACACCGGCCACCAGGCCGTTGGCGATCGACGGCACGGCGCCGAGCAGCACGACCGCGTAGATCGTGGCGTCGCTCAGACCGAACCAGATGATCGCGGCCGGCACCCAGGCCACGGAGGGCAGCGACTGGAGTCCGGAGAGGATCGGTCCGATCGCGGCCCGCACCACCTTGACCCGGGCCACGATCAGACCCAGCGGGGTGCCGATCGCCACCGAGATGAGGAAGCCGAGCGCGCCACGGGACAGCGAGGTCCATACGTAGTCGAGCAGCGTGCCCTCGAGCCACTTCTCCTGGAGCGTGCGGCCCACGTCCGCGGGGCTCGGGAGCAGGTAGTGCTCCTTGACCTTGAAGTGGTACGCGAGCTGCCACAGGACCAGGACGAGGGCGACGGCCACGATCGGGGGCAGCGCCTTGGAGAGCAGCTTGCGGCCGAAGGCGGTGCGCTGCGCGGTCTGCGTCTCCAGGGCGTCCAGGCCCGCTTCGAGACCGGCGAGGTCGGCGCCGTTCTCCTTCGGCGCCTCCCGCGCGTCTGGCCGCGCGTCTGGCCGCGCGTCTTCCCGCGCGTCCGGCCGTGTCTCCGGCTGTGCGTCCGGCGTATCGGACGTGGTGGTCTCAGTGCTGGCCATGTCGGCGGATCTCCCCCCGCAGTTGTTCGGTGATCTCGATGGAGAGGTCGGCGACCGCGCTGTCCTCGATCCGGCGCGGCTGCGGGATCCCGACCTCCCACTCACGGGCGATCCGCCCGGGGCGCGAGGAGAGCAGGACGACCCGCTCGGCGAGCCGGACGGCCTCGCGCACGTTGTGCGTGACGAACAGGACGGAGAGGTTCGTCTCGCGCCA
This sequence comes from Streptomyces indicus, assembly GCF_900100315.1. Lineage (GTDB taxonomy): Bacteria > Actinomycetota > Actinomycetes > Streptomycetales > Streptomycetaceae > Streptomyces > Streptomyces indicus. The sequence continues at coordinate 1,451,499 of NZ_FNFF01000001.1, read as the reverse complement.
GATGCGGGTCAGCTCGTCGTGCAGGACGTCCCGCGTGATGGCGTCGAGCGCGGCGAACGGCTCGTCCATCAGGAGCAGTTGGCTGTCCTGCGCGATGGCGCGGGCCAGCGCGACGCGCTGGCGCATACCGCCGGACAGCTCGTGCACGCGCTTGCCGTACGCCCCCTTGAGCCGCACGATCTCAAGGAGCCGCTCGGCCTCGTCGCGCCGCTCGGACTTGGCGAGTCCGCGCATCTTCAGGGCGAGTTCGATGTTCTTGCCCGCGGTCAGCCACGGGAACAGGGCGTGCTCCTGGAACATCAGGGCCGGACGCCCGCCCGGCACCTCGATCTCGCCGGCGCTCGGCTTGTCGAGGCCCGCGACGAGGTTGAGGAGCGTGGACTTGCCGCAGCCCGAGGCTCCCAGGAGGGTGACGAACTCGCCCGGCGCGACATCGATCGTGATGTCGTCGAGGACGAGCTGCTGCGCGCCCGGCCGGCCGAACGACTTGGAGACATGGGAGATCCGCGCGGCGTACGCCGGATCCGTGGCGGACGCCGTGGTCGACTTGTCCACCGCGGCCTCGGTGAGCGTGGCTGCCATGACCGTCACCTCCTGGGAGTGGGCTTGCGAAGGGGTTGCGTGACGCGGTGCTGCGCTACTTGGCGCCGAGTCCGGCGTCGTCGACCGAGGGCTTGCCCGCGGCGCTGAGCACCTTGTTCAGCGGACGCAGGTCGTAGATGCCGTCGAGCAGCGGGTCCTTGAGCAGCCCGGCCTTCACCGCGTGCTGGGCCTCGTCGCGCAGGGTGGCGGCCAGCGGGTCGTCGAGGAAGTCGACGTTCTCGAAGGCCGGGTCGATCACCTCGGCCGGCAGGGCCTTGCCGGTCTCTTCCTTGAGCACGTCGTTGATGGCCTGCTTGGCCTCGTCCGGGTTCTCGTTGATCCAGGCGTTGGTGTTCACCGAGCCGCGCAGGACGGCCTCGACGACCTTCGGGTACTTCTCCAGGAACTCCTGGCGGACGATGATGTTCGTGATCACGAACTTGCCGTCCTTCCAGAGCTTGCGCTCGTCCAGCAGGACCTTGCCGCCGTCGGCCACCAGCTTGGACGCGGTGGGCTCGGGCACCCAGGCACCGTCGATGTCGCCGTTCTTGAAGGCGATCGGCGTGACCTTGTTGTCCGTACGGGCGATGTTGACGTCGCCCTTGCCGCTGGTCGCGTCGACCTTGTAGCCCTTCTCGGCCAGGTAGTTGAGCAGCGCCACGTCCTGGGTGTTGCCGAGCTGCGGGGTCGCGATGGTCTTGCCCTCGAGGTCGTCGAGCGACTTGATCTTCTTGGGGTTCACCACCAGCGAGACACCGCCGGAGGCGGAGCCGGAGATGATGCGCAGGCTCTTGCCCTGGGACTTGGTGTAGCCGTTGATCGAGGGCGAGGGGCCGATCCAGCCGATGTCGATGGCGCCGGAGTTGAGGGCCTCGATCTCGGCGGGGCCCGCGTTGAAGACCTGGGACTTGACCTTGGTGCCGCCCAGTTCCTTCTGGATCAGGCCGCCCTGGCCGAGGCCGACGAGGGCGGTGCCGTGGGTGACGTTGGCGAAGTAGCCGATCTTCACTTCGCCGAGTCCGTCGATGGCCTTGCCCTGGGCGACGGGGGAGGCGTCCGAGCCCTTGTCCTCCGACTTGGAGCCGTAGCCGCAGGCGCTGAGCGCGAGCAGCGGGAGGGTGAGGGCGGCGACGGCGAGGCGCTGGCGCTTGGCCGAGCGGGTGGAGCGGGTGGTACGGGCAAAGCTGTCGGAACTGGTGGCAGGCACGGGAGGTGATCCTCTCGGAGGCCCGGTTCTTACGTCCCCCTCAAGTGCGGGTACGCGGCCGGGAGTTCGGCAGGTCTTCGTCTGTGTCGTACGGGCAGGGCGTGCTCACGGGTGCGAACGCGCGGGTCGCGCGGGGCGTGCATACAGGTCAGCGCACACATCGCACGACACCCCCGGTCCCGGCACCCAGGGCGCCGCTGCCGACCCGGCCGCCCTCCTTCGCGAAGGTCGCGTACACGTCGATGGCCATCAGAAATCCCAGCCCTCTTCATCGGGGGTGGACGGAGCGGGCTCCTCGCCCTGTGCGAAGGCCTCGCCCGACATGCCGGCGGCGAGCGTGGTGCCGTCCGCCGGGTCGATCAGCAGGAAGGAGCCGGTACGCCGCGAGTCGGCGTACGCGTCGAGCGCGAGCGGTTCGGCCGTGCGGACCTTCACGCGGCCGATGTCGTTGGCGACCAGCTGTCCCGGCTCGGCGTGCTGCGAGAGGTCGTCGAGCGTGAGCCGCGACGGGATCTCCTTGACGATCGCCTTGACCGTACGGGTGGTGTGCTTGAGCAGCACGCGCTGGCCGACCGTGAGCGGCTGGTCCGCGACGTGGCAGACCGTGGCCTCGATGTCCTGGCTGGTGGCCGGGGCGTCGTGGGCCGGCACGATCAGGTCGCCGCGCGAGATGTCGATGTCGTCCTCCAGGAGGAGCGTCACCGACTGCGGGGTCCAGGCCACGTCGACCTTCTCGCCGAGCAGGTCGATCCCGGCGATCTTCGAACTCCGCCCGGAAGGAAGGACCTTGACCTCCTCGCCGACCCGGAAGGTGCCGGCGGCGATCTGGCCCGCGTACCCCCGGTAGTCCGGGTGCTCGGCGGTCTGCGGCCGGATCACGACCTGCACGGGGAAACGCGCGTGGCAGGTGGCGAGGTCATGGCTGACCGGCACCGTCTCCAGGTGCTCCAGGACGGTGGGGCCCGCGTACCAGTCCATGTGCGCGGAGGGCTCCACCACGTTGTCCCCGGCGAGCGCGGAGATCGGGATGGCGGTGATCTCCGGGACGCCCAACTCCTTGGCGTACGTGGTGAATTCGGCCGCGATCCCGGCGAACACGGACTCCTCGTACTCGACGAGGTCCATCTTGTTCACCGCGAGCACCACGTGCGGGACGCGGAGCAGCGCGGCGATCGCGGCGTGCCGGCGGGTCTGCTCGACCACACCGTTGCGGGCGTCGACCAGGATCACCGTCAGCTCGGCGGTGGAGGCGCCGGTGACCATGTTGCGGGTGTACTGCACATGGCCCGGGGTGTCGGCCAGGATGAAGCGGCGCCGTGCGGTGGCGAAGTAGCGGTAGGCGACATCGATGGTGATGCCCTGCTCGCGCTCCGCGCGCAGCCCGTCGGTGAGCAGCGCGAGGTCGGGCGCGTCCTGGCCGCGGCTCGCGGAGACCCGCTCGACGGCTTCGAGCTGGTCGGTGAGCACGGACTTGGAGTCGTGCAGGAGCCGGCCCACGAGGGTGGACTTGCCGTCGTCGACGGATCCTGCGGTGGCGAACCGCAGCAGCGTGGTCGCCGAGAGGCCTTCGATGTCGGTCAACTGACCGGTGGTGCTGGACATTTAGAAGTACCCCTCGCGCTTGCGGTCTTCCATCGCGGCCTCGGACAGCTTGTCGTCGGCGCGGGTCGCCCCTCGTTCGGTGAGCCGGGACGCGGCGATCTCGGTGATGACCTGCTCCAGGGTCACCGCGTCGGAGTCGACGGCGCCGGTGCAGGACATGTCGCCCACGGTGCGGTAGCGCACCAGGCGCGTCACGACCGGCTCGTTCTCCTTCGGGCCGCCCCACTCGCCGGCGGTCAGCCACATGCCCGAGCGCTGGAACACCTCGCGCTCGTGCGCGAAGTAGATCTCCGGCAGCGCGATGCCCTCGCGGGCGATGTACTGCCACACGTCCAGCTCGGTCCAGTTGGACAGCGGGAACACGCGGACGTGCTCGCCGGGTGCGTGCCGGCCGTTGTACAGGTTCCACAGCTCGGGGCGCTGGCGGCGCGGGTCCCACTGCGAGAACTCGTCGCGCAGCGAGAACACCCGCTCCTTGGCGCGCGCCTTCTCCTCGTCGCGGCGCCCGCCGCCGAAGACCGCGTCGAACTTCTCACTCGCGATCTTCTCGGTGAGGGGCACGGTCTGGAGCGGGTTGCGGGTGCCGTCCGGGCGCTCCTTGAGCACCCCGCGGTCGATGTAGTCCTGCACGGAGGCCACGTGCAGCCGCAGCCCGTGCTCGGCCACCACGCGGTCGCGGTACTCGATGACCTCGGGGAAGTTGTGCCCCGTGTCGACGTGCAGCAGCGAGAACGGGATCGCGGCCGGACGGAAGGCCTTGAGGGCCAGGTGCAGCATGACGATGGAGTCCTTGCCGCCGGAGAAGAGGATCACCGGCCGCTCGAACTCGCCCGCCACCTCACGGAAGATGTGGACGGCCTCGGACTCCAGGGCGTCCAAGTGGCTGAGCGCGTACGGGGAATCGGTCTCCCCGGCGACGGAAGCTACGGTCGTCACGCCAGACCCCTCTCACTGAGCAGCGCATGAAGCGCCGCGGCCGACTCCTGCACGGTCTGGTCCTGCGACTCGATCCGCAGATCCGGTGACTCGGGCGCTTCGTACGGGTCGTCGACCCCGGTCAGGCCGGAGATCTCGCCCGCCGCCTGCTTGGCGTACAGACCCTTCACATCGCGTACGGAGCACACGTCCACGGGGGTGGCCACATGCACCTCCAGGTAGGGCGTGCCCTCGGTCTGGTGGCGCTTGCGGACCGCCTCGCGGCTGTCGGCGTACGGGGCGATGACCGGGACGAGCACCTTCACGCCGTTGGACGCGAGCAGTTCGCTCACGAACCCGATGCGCTGCACGTTGATGTGCCGGTCCTCGCGCGAGAAGCCGAGGCCCGCCGAGAGGAACTCGCGGATCTCGTCCCCGTCGAGCACCTCCACACGGTGGCCCTCCGCGCGCAGCCGGCCCGCGAGTTCGAGCGCGATGGTGGTCTTGCCCGCGCTCGGCAGTCCGGTGAGCCAGATGGTGGCTCCGGTCACGTTGCTCTCCTTGGCAGTTCCTGAACTCATCCGTGCAGCCCGCATTCCGTCTTGGCCCGCCCGGCCCAGCGGCCCGAGCGCGCGTCCTCGCCCTCGGCGACCCGGAAGGTGCAGGGCGCGCAGCCGATCGACGGGTAGCCGTCGTCCAGCAGCGGGTTGGTCAGGACGCCGTGTTCGGCCACGTACGCGTCCACGTCCTCCTGGGTCCAGCGGGCGATCGGCGCGATCTTGACCTTCTGCCGCTTCTCGTCCCAGCCGACGACCGGGGTGTTCGCGCGGGTCGGGGACTCGTCGCGGCGCAGACCCGTGGCCCACGCGTCGTACGAACCCAGGCCCTGCTCAAGGGGCTTGACCTTGCGCAGCGCGCAGCACAGGTCGGGGTCGCGGTCGTGCAGCTTCGGCCCGTACTGGGCGTCCTGCTCGGCCACGGACTGCACGGGCGTGAGCGTGATGAGGTTGACGTCCATCACCGCGCCCACCGCGTCCGCGGTGCCGAGGGTCTCCGGGAAGTGGTAGCCGGTGTCGAGGAAGACCACGTCCACGCCGGGCAGGGCGCGCGACGCGAGGTGGGCGACCACCGCGTCCTCCATCGAGGAGGTCACGCAGAAGCGCGGGCCGAAGGTCTCGGCCGCCCACGTGAGGATCTCCAGCGGGGTCGCGTCCTCCAGGTCGCGCCCCGCCTGCTCGGCGAGCTCCTTGAGCTCGGCCTTCGAACGTGTCGTCTGAGCCGTGGTCATATCTCGTCCCCTCCACCGGAGTTGACTGCCTGATCGGCGGTCCGCCGAACTCCCCGGGCGAGCAGCCCGAGGAACTTCAGCTGGAAGGCGCGGTTGCACGCCGCGCATTCCCAGGCGCCGTGACCTGTCTCGTTGGGGCGCAGATCCTCGTCCCCGCAGTACGGGCAGTGGAAGGGCGCCGCTCGCTCGCTCATGCCGTGCCCCTCGCCTCGTTCGCCGCGCTCACGAGAGGGCCTCCTCCGAGGCGCGGGCGGTCCAGGTCGCGAACCGCTCTCCTTCCTCGCGCTCGGCCTCGAACCGCTTGAGGACCCGCTCGATGTAGTCGGGCAGCTCGGCCGAAGTGACCTTCAGACCGCGGACCTTGCGGCCGAACCCGGCCTCTAGACCGAGCGCGCCGCCGAGGTGCACCTGGTAGCCCTCGACCTGCTCGCCGTTGTCGTCGAGCACCAGCTGGCCCTTGAGACCGATGTCCGCGACCTGGATACGGGCGCAGGCGTTGGGGCAGCCGTTGATGTTGATGGTGATCGGCTCGTCGAACTCGGGGATGCGGCGCTCGAGTTCGTCGATCAGCGAGGCGCCGCGGGCCTTGGTCTCGACGATCGCCAGCTTGCAGAACTCGATGCCGGTGCAGGCCATCGTGCCGCGCCGGAACGGCGAGGGGTTGACCGTCAGGTCGAGCGCTTCGAGCGCCTCCACCAGGGACGGGACCTGGTCCTCGGCGACGTCGAGCACCAGCATCTTCTGCTCGGCGGTGGTGCGGAGGCGACCCGAGCCGTGGGCCGCGGCCACCTCGGAGATCTTGGTGAGGGTGGCACCGTCCACGCGGCCGACGCGCGGCGCGAAGCCCACGTAGAAGTTGCCGTCCTTCTGCCGGTGCACCCCGACGTGGTCGCGCCAGCGGCCCACGGGCTGCGCGGGCGCGGGCCCGTCGATCAGCTTGCGCTTCAGGTACTCGTCCTCCAGGACCTGGCGGAACTTCTCCGTGCCCCAGTCGGCGACCAGGAACTTCAGGCGGGCGCGGGTGCGCAGCCGGCGGTAGCCGTAGTCGCGGAAGATCGAGATGACGCCCTCGAAGACATCGGGCACCTCGTCGAGCGGCACCCACGCGCCGAGGCGCTGGCCGATCTTCGGGTTGGTGGACAGACCGCCGCCGACCCAGACGTCGAACCCGGGCCCGTGCTCGGGGTGTTCGACGCCGACGAAGGCGATGTCGTTGATCTCGTGCGCCACGTCGAGCAGCGGCGAGCCGGAGATCGCGGACTTGAACTTCCGCGGCAGATTGGAGAACGCGGGGTTGCCCACGATGCGGCGGTGGATCTCGTCGAGGGCGGGCGTGCCGTCGATGATCTCGTCCTCGGCGATGCCCGCGACGGGCGAGCCGAGGATCACGCGCGGGGTGTCACCGCAGGCCTCGGTGGTGGACAGGCCCACCGCTTCGAGCCGGCGCCAGATCTCGGGCACGTCCTCGATACGGATCCAGTGGTACTGGATGTTCTGCCGGTCCGTGATGTCCGCGGTGCCGCGCGCGAACTCCTGCGAGATCTCACCGATCACCCGCAGCTGCTCGGTGGTGAGGCGGCCGCCGTCGATCCGGACGCGCAGCATGAAGTACTTGTCGTCCAGCTCCTCGGGCTCGAGGATGGCCGTCTTTCCGCCGTCGATCCCGGGCTTGCGCTGGGTGTACAGACCCCACCAGCGCATCCGTCCGCGCAGGTCGTTGGGGTCGATCGAGTCGAAACCCGTCTTGGAGTAGATCGTCTCAATACGTGTCCGCACATTGAGACCGTCGTCGTCCTTCTTGAACTGCTCGTTGCCGTTGAGCGGAGTGAAGTGACCGACGGCCCACTGACCCTCGCCGCGGTGGCGTCCCGGCCGGCGGCGTGGGGCGGGTGCGGGCTTCTCGGGGGTGGCGGCCATGGGCGTGTCCTTCACTGCAGATGAGCGGCTCTGACCTGCGCAAACGCGGGATTTCAGGCGTACGGGAGTACGCGCGCGTCATTGCGCCAGGTCATCAAAGAGAGGTGGAGCGTGGGGAATTGCGAGCGTGGTGCTGAGAGCTTCAGCGCGCCGGACAGATGGCGCTGGACACGCGGCCGAGGTCGACGTGACGCCGACTCACCAAGGCAATTCCAGCTCGAGACATGACGGAAGCGTGGCACGGGACTTTGGACCCAGTCCAGCATCGTCCATCATGCGGACATGGATGTCCCGTATCGCGAGACAATGTGGCCCGGGTCACCTGGACCGTATCGGTGCAGGTCACCCGGGCCGCGCGGGGGCGGATCGCCCCGGCAGGTCAGGTGCGGCAGGCTGCCGCGGGTGCGAGGGGCCGCGTCACCATGCGCGCGACGGGCGCTCGGCCTCCTCCGCCACCTTCGTGTCGAACAGGCGGAAGCCCCGCCGCCGGTAGTTGTCCATCGCGTGCTCGCCGTCGAGGCTGCACGTGTGCAGCCACACCCGCTTCGTCGGGGTGCGTCCCGGCCAGCGCTCGGCGAGGTCCCAGGCGCGCGCGGTGCCGTACGACAGGAGGTGGCCGCCGATGCGGCGGCCGCGGAAGGCCGGGATCAGGCCGAAGTAGACGATCTCCACGACCCCCTCGTCCTGCGGGTCGAGCTCCACATAGCCGGCCGGCGTCCCCTTCTCGTACGCGACCCACGTCTCGACCCCCGGACGCTCCAGGTGCTGCTGCCACTCCTCGCGGCTGAGCGCGAGCCGGTCCGTCCAGAAGATGTCGCCGCCGACGGCCGAGTAGAGGAAGCGGCTGAAGTCCGCGGAGGGCACCTCGGCCCGCTCGATGCGCACGCCGGCCGCGGGATCCGGTTCGCGTGCGGGCCTGAGGTCGGCGGGCGAGGTCTGCTCCAGGGACCAAGTGGTCACAGTGATGCTCATGGTGCCCAGCGAACCATGGGGCGGCTCGCGCTCCCAAAGGGGGCCCGAGACCGTCTAGGCCTGCCTGCGCTCAGACCCGCTCGCCCCGCCGCGCCCGCACCACCGTCCGCACCCTCGACTGGGGCAGCAGGTCGGCCGGGTCGTCCGGGAGCGTCACGCGGACGTCCACGTCCTCGCGGAAACGATACGGCCGGCCCTCCAGGAGCCCCGCCAGATACCGCCGTATCCGCGACAGCTCGGCGCGCACGGTCACCGCGCGGCCGGGGTCGCCGAACAGCTCGCCGGCCAGCGCGGGCGCGGTGCTGCCCGTGGGCGAGACGGCCAGCAGGTAGAGCAACTCGGCGTGGCGCGGGGTCAGTTCATGGGTCCAGCTCCCCGTGTCGCCGGTCACGGTGACGGTCCAGTGGCGCGGACTGCTCAGGTCGAGCAGCACCGTGGCGGACGTGCCGGGCCTGCCGTCCTCGCTCTCGTCGGGCCGCAGCAGCCAGCCGCCGGGCAGCGGCTCGATCCGGCACTCGCCGAGCGAGGGCAGCCAGGCCCGGCCCGGCCCGAACGACTTGGGCAGCGCGATCCGGTCGGCCGGCGCCATGCCCGTGACGGCGGCGGTCCAGCCGTGGGAGTCCACGACGAGCGCCCGGCCCTTGATCCCGGCGAGCAGCGGTACGGCCGTGGTGCGCAGCCGGTCCAGGGTGGTCAGATGCCGGGTGCGCAGCTCGGCCTCGGCGAGCCGGGTCACCGAGTGCACGAGGGCGAGGGTCGCCGGATGCATCGTGTCGAGCGGTCCGCTCACATCGACCACGCCGATGAGACGGCCGTCCCGCGGATCGGTCACCGGGGAGCCCGCGCAGGTCCAGTTGTGATGGGTCCGTACGAAATGCTCCGCCGAGAACACCTGCACCGGGCGGCGGGTGATCAGCGGCGTGCCGACCCCGTTGGTGCCCACGGTCGCCTCGGTCCAGTCCGCGCCCAGCTCGAAGCCGTGGCCGTCGGCCATCCGCAGCACGGCCGAGGAGCCCTCGCGCCACAGCACCCGTCCCTCGGTGTCCGCGACCACCATGATGTGCTGCGCCGCGTCGGCGATGGACACGAGTCCGCGGCGCAGCTCCGGAAGCACCTCGGCGAGCCCCGAGGAGCGCCGGCGCTCCTCCAGCTCCTCGCGGGACAGCAGCCCGTTGCGCACATCGCGGTCCGGGTCCACGCCGCCGCGCAGCATCCGCCCCCAGGACTCCTCGATCACCGGGCGCGGTTCGACCGGCGGCCGCTGCCCGGAGAGCGCGGCGTCGCGCACGCCCCTGAGCACCCGGGCCGCATGGACGGAGTCCATCGCCGCCAGCCTGACCAGGTCGATCGTTGCATTCGTCACCGGAGCCTCCCACAACACCAGTGCGCATCGTGCTTCACCCGTCGCCGCACCGGTCCCCCCGAACAGGGGGACCACGGAGGGCGGTTCGTGAGGTCCCGTCGCCGCGGGCCCCCACGATGCAACCCCTTGCAACTCTCGCGGACAAGCGCGCGGCCGACCGAAAATGAACCGGCCGCCGCTTCTGCGGCGTTCATGCCCGCCTGACTACGGGGCCATGAGGCGGGGGTGGTGCCGTGTCGGCGCAGCACCACCCCCGCGACCACGAGGGCGTTCCGCCACCGGGACCCGGCGCGGCTCATGCCACCGGACGCGCGCGCTCCACGACCGCCTCCAGATCCAACGTATGCGGCAGGGTGCCGAACGACACGCCCCAGTCACCGCCGAGACGTGAGGCACAGTACGCCTCCTCGACATACGACGGGGCGAACCGCACGAGCAGTGAGCCCTGGAGCACCACGGCCATCCGCTCCACGAGCCGGCGGGCGCGCGCCTCGATGCCGCTCAGGTCGGCGAGTTCGGTGAGCAGCGACTTGATGGCCGCGTCGAGCCGGTGGTCGGCCCCGCGCGCCTGCCCCACCTCGCGCAGGAAGGCGTCGAAGGCCTGCGGTTCGCGTTGCAGGACGCGCAGCACGTCGAGCGCCTGCACGTTCCCGGCGCCCTCCCAGACGGAGTTGAGCGGGGACTCGCGCAGCAGCCGGGGCATCCCGGACTCCTCGACGTAGCCGTTGCCGCCCAGGCACTCCAGGGCCTCGGCCACCAACGGCGTACATCTTTTGGTCACCCAGTACTTGGCGACCGGTACCGCGAGCCGCAGAAAGGCCCGCTCCTGCGCACTGCCTTCGCCGTAGGCGCCGTCGTACGCCGCCGCGAGCCGGAGCGCCAGCGTGGTCGCCGCCTCCGACTCGACCGCGAGGTCGGCCAGGACGTTGCGCATCAGCGGTTTGTCGACAAGGAGACCGCCGAACGCGCTGCGGTACGCGGTGTGATGGACCGCCTGCGCCACCGCCTGCCGCATCAGGGCCGCCGAACCCGTCACGCAGTCGAGCCGCGTTGCCGCCACCATCTCGATGATGGTGCGCACCCCGCGCCCCTCCTCGCCGACCCGGCGCGCCCACGTCCCGTCGAACTCCACCTCGCCCGACGCGTTCGACCGGTTGCCCAGCTTGTCCTTGAGCCGCTGGATCGCGAACCGGTTGCGCGTCCCGTCCTCGAGGACCCGCGGCACCAGGAAGCAGGTCAGCCCGCCCGGCGCCTGCGCGAGCACCAGGAAGGCGTCCGACATCGGCGCCGAACAGAACCACTTGTGTCCGGTCAGCGCGTACGTCCCGGCCTCCGCGAGCGCCTCGGCCCGCGTCGTGTTGGCGCGCACGTCGCTGCCGCCCTGCTTCTCCGTCATGCCCATCCCGACGAGCGCACCGGCCTTCTGCGCCAGGGGCCTGAGCCCCTCGTCGTACACGAGCGAGCTGAGCTTCGGCTCCCAGACGGCGGCGAGCTCCGGCTCGTGGCGCAGCGCGGGCACCGCCGCGTGCGTCATCGACAGCGGACAGCCGTGCCCCGCCTCGACCTGCGTCCACACCAGGAATCCGGCCGCCCGCCGGACGTGACCGTGCTCACGCGTCCACGCGCCGGTCAGGCCCGCCCCGACCCCCTTGGCGAGCAGCCGGTGCCAGGCCGGGTGGAACTCCACCTCGTCGATCCGGTGCCCGTACCGGTCATGCGTGTGCAGCACCGGCGGATGCCGGTCGGCCTGAACACCCCATGTCTGGGCCTGGGTCGAACCGGCCGCACGCCCCAGCGCGCTCAGCTCCTCCCGCACCTCCTCGCGCAGCCCTTGCGGCAGATGGCGCTCGACGCCCTCCGCCAGAGCCCGGTCGGCGGCGAACACGTCGTATCCCACCAGGGGCTCGGCCTGGTTGGTGACGGTGTGGGTGGGTGCGGTCATGCGGATACGGTAAGGACGTGCACCAGGCAAAAGAAACACCCGAGCGCCCCTCGGGGCGGCTCCACCGGGCCCGCGCCGTGTATCGCAACGTGTCCAAGCGCAGGACCGCCTGGCTGCTTCTCAAGGACACGGTCAACTCGTGTATCGAGTACCGCATTCTGGGCCTGGCCGCCGAGGCCGCGTTCTTCACGCTCCTGTCGGTGCCGCCGCTGCTGCTCTCGCTGGTCGGCCTGCTCGGTTACGTGGACGCCTGGACCGGCGCCGAGACCATCCAGTCCGTACGGGACAACATCCTGGAGGCGGCCCGCACCGTGCTGTCCGACCGGGGTGTGCACGACATCGCGGAGCCGATCCTCGACGACGTGCTCAAGGGCGGCCGGCCCGATGTGATCTCGCTCGGCTTCATCCTCGCGCTGTGGTCGGGCTCGCGCGCCGTGACGGTGTTCATCGACACCATCACCGTGATGTACGGGCTCGACGGCGTGCGCGGCATCGTGAAGACCCGGCTCCTGGCCTTCCTGTTGTTCCTGGTGGCCCTGGTGATCGGCTCGGTGGCGCTGCCGCTGATGGTGGCCGGGCCCGACGCGGTGCTCCAGCTCGTGCCGATGAGCGACTCCGTGGTGCAGATCCTGTACTGGCCCACGGTCATCGTGCTCGGCATCGTCTTCCTCACCACGCTCTACCACGTGTCGGTGCCGGTGCGTTCGCCGTGGATCGAGGACGTGCCCGGGGCGCTCGTGGCGCTCGGCATGTGGGTGCTCGGCAGCTTCCTGCTGCGGATCTACCTCACCAACACCGTGGAGGGGCCGACCATCTACGGATCGCTGGCCGCCCCGGTCGCGGTGCTCCTGTGGATCGGTGTCTCGGCCTTCGCGGTCCTGGTCGGCGCGGCGGTGAACGCCGCGATCGACCGGGTCTGGCCCTCCATCGCGACGGCCGCGGCCCGCGAGGCCAACGAGCGGATGCGGGAGGCCAAGGCCGTCGAGAAAGTGGCGCGCGCGGCCGCCGCGCGGGCCGCCGCCGAGGACGACGACCCGGACGATCCGGACATGCCCTCCGAATTCCCCGAGCGCTGGGCGCAGTTCCTGCCCCCCGACGACGTCACCTCGCGGCTGCGCACCCATGCGAAACGGCACGGAGAGCCGCGCCCCCCGAAGCAGCCCTCGACGAAGGACACCCCCGGGGAGCACGGCGGGCCCTGAGCGCCCGGGGCCTGCCTCAGGCCTTCCAGGTCCCGGCCGACGCGTGCTCCCGTACGAACTCCTCGAAGGTGCGCGGCGCGCGCCCCAGCGCCTGCCGGACCCCGTCCGTGACCGAGGCATTGTGCCCGTCCAGCATCGTCTCGAAGAGCTCGACGAGGAACTCCGCCACCGGTCCGGGCGTTCCGATCTCGGTGAGGATCTCGCCGTAGGCCTGTGCAGGTACGGGGATGTACGGGATCTCCCTGCCGGCCGCCGCGCCGATCTCCTCGACGGCGGTGCGGAACGAGAGCAGCCGCGGTCCGGTGACGTCGTACGCCTTGCCGATGTGCGCCTCGTCGGTCAGCGCGGCCACCACGATGTCCGCGATGTCCCGTGTGTCGATGAAGGGTTCGAGGGTCTCCCCGGCGGGGAACGCCAGCTCGCCGGTCGCCTGCATCCCGCCGTACATCTCGCCCTCGCTGAAGTTCTGCATGAACCACGCGGCCTGCACGATCGTCCAGTCCGCCCCCGAGTCCCGCAGCGCCCGCTCGGCCGGCGCGGCCTGCGGCTCGCCGCGCGCCGAGAGCAGTACGAGCCGCCGTACGCCCTTCTCCAGGGCCTTCGCGGCGAGGGCCGCGACGTCCTCGGCCGTCCCGGGGGCGCCGATGTCGAAGTAGTGCGCCAGGTACACCGCGTCCACCCCGTCGAGCGCCGCGTCCCAGGTCGAGCGGTCCGTCCAGTCGAAGGGGACGGCCGCGGACCGCGACCCGCGCCGCACGTCGAGCCCGGCCCGCTCGGCGGCCTCCGCCACGACCCGCCCGGTCTTGCCGGTCGCCTGGGTCACGAGCACGGTCCGGATCCGCCGGTGGTGGTCGGTCCGCCCGGTCTGCTGGTTCTCCGTCTGCTGCTTCTCCGCCTGCTGGTTCTGCGTCTGCTGTGTCATGACTCCAGTGAACGGCCGTACGGCCCCGGCTCCCATCGCCGAGACGCTCGGCGGCATACGCGTGCGTCTCGCGTGCCGGAAGCCCGTCCTGACCTCGGGGTTCAGAGGCGGAGCGCGGCGCGTGCGGCCTGAAGGGTCTGCCCGGCGTACGAGCGGCCGAAGAGGACCGTGTGCACGAGGAGCGGGAACAGCTGGTGCAGCGGGACGCGCTCGCGCCGGCCCTCGGACAGCGGTCCCGCCTGCGCGTACCCGTCGAGGACCGCCGCGAGGTGCGGGCAGCCGAAGAGTTCGAGCATGGCCAGGTCGGTCTCGCGGTGGCCGCCGTGGGCGGCGGGATCGATCAGATACGCGGGACCCGCCGCGCTCCACACCACGTTGCCGTTCCACAGGTCGCCGTGCTGCCGCGCCGGCGGCTCGGGCGGTCCCGCCAGCTCGGGCAGCCGCGCGCACACCTCCTCCACGACGGCGGCCTCGCGCCGCTCCATGGCGCCCTCGTCCACCGCGCGCCGCAGATACGGCAGTACGCGGTGCTCCGCGTACCACTGCGGCCAGTTGTCACCGGTGACATTGCGCATCGGTGCCTGCCCGATGTACGCCTCGACGGGGCCGCCCGGCGGCGGCGCGCCGAACTCCGGTGCGCCCGCGGCGTGCAGCCGCGCCAGACCGCGGCCAAGACCGACGGCCGCCTCGCGGGTCGGACGCCCTTCGGCCACCAGCTCGGTCACCAGCCAGCGCCGGTCGCAGCCGAACACCTCCGGCACCCGGACCGCACCCGGCGCGGCCAGCCAGCGCAGCCCCGCCGCCTCGGCATGCGTCGCCTCCGGCGCGTCGTCCCGTTTCACCATCACCCGCCGCCCGTCGGCGAGTTCGACCTCCGTGAGGGCGCCGGACCGCGGCCGTACGTGCGCCGCCGCCTGCCCTGTGTGGTGCGCGGCGGCGGCACCGGGACCGTCGGGAAGCATGGGGGCAGCGTACGCGCGCGAGCAGCTCACGGCCCGCGGGCCTGCGGCCTACGCTGAGCGCCATGGACGCTCTCGCCGGTCTCCTCGAAGGCCCCCGCGCCAAAGGCGCGTTCCTCATCCGGGCCTGCTTCGACCCGCCCTGGTCCGTACGGATCGAGGACCGCGCACCCGTGAGCGTGATGGTGATGCTGCGCGGCGAGGGCTGGCTCATCCCGGACGACGGGGAGAAGATCCACCTCGGCACCAACGACATCGCGGTGGCCCGCGGACCCGAGCCGTACGTCTGCGCCGACGACCCGGCCACCGAGCCGCGCGCGGTGATCCTGCCGGACGGCCGGTGCACGGCGCCGGACGGCAGCGAGGCCAAGGACTACATCGACCTCGGCACCCGCACCTGGGGCGGGCGCACGGACGGCGCGGCGGTGATGCTGGTCGGCACGTACCAGATGCAGGGCGAGCTGAGCTCCCGCCTGCTCGACGCACTGCCGCCGCAGCTGGTGCTGCGCAAGGACGTCTGGGACTGCAAGCTGACCCCGCTGCTCGCCGAGGAGATCGTGCGGGACGAGCCGGGCCAGGAGGTGGTGCTCGACCGGCTGCTCGACCTGCTGCTCATCGCGACGCTGCGGGCCTGGTTCGCCTCGCCGGAGGCCTCACCTCCCGCCTGGTACCTGGCACTTGGGGACCCCGTGGTGGGCGTGGCGCTGCGGGCGCTCCAGGACGACCCCGCGCATCCGTGGACGGTCGCGGAACTCGCCGCGCGGGCGGGCGTCTCACGGGCCGCGCTGGCCCGCCACTTCACCGAACTCGTCGGCGAGCCGCCGATGGCGTACCTCACGGGCTGGCGCCTCGCGCTGGCGGCGGACCTGCTGCGGGACACGGCGCTGACGGTCGGGGCGATCGCCCGCAAGGCGGGCTACGGAAGCCCGTTCGCCCTGTCGACCGCCTTCAAGCGGGAGTACGGGGTGAGCCCGGCGGAGTTCCGGGAAGGGCGGGGTGGGGCGGGCTTGGGTGCGGGGGTGCCGACGGGTCTTCGGTGAAGCGGCCGGTGGCCCTCGGGCGGTGTGCCGACGGGCCTTCGGTCATGCGCCCAGCTCCCCTTGGGCCGTGTGCTCGGTGTACCTGGCGGTCGGTGGGCAGTGCCGGGTGGGAGTTCGAGCGCGCGGCCGGTGCACCTGGCGCGGGAGGGCCGACGGGTTGCGGGCGCCGCTTGCCCGGCCGTACTGCGGCAGGCCTACCCTCGACGTATGTACAGCGAGCGGGCCTCGGTGTTCCCCGGGGCCGTGGTCTGGAGCCGCGCGCCGCGGGAGCGGGAGCGGGGCGACGCCGCCTACCCCGTGCTGCCCGACGGCTGCATGGACCTGCTGTGGCTCGACGGGCGCCTGGTCGTCGCCGGTCCCGACACCCGCGCCCACCGGCCCGCCGACGGACCGCCCGCCGCCGTCTCCGGCATCCGTTTCGCACCCGGCACCGCACCCGCCCTTCTCGGCGTGCCGGCCCGCGAACTCCTCGACCAACGCGTGGAGTTGGCCGACCTCTGGCCCGCCGCACGCGTCCGCCGGCTCGCGCACCGGATCGAGGCGGCCCGCGATCCCCGTACGGGACTCGAGGAACTCGCCCTCGCCCGCGCCGCCGACACCGCACCGGCCGACCCCGCGCTCCGGCACGCGGCCGAGCGGCTCGCCCAAGGGGCCGCGGTCGCCGAGGTCGCGGCCGAGACCGGGCTCGGCGCGCGGACCCTGCACCGCCGCTCCCTGGCCGCCTTCGGCTACGGGCCCAAGACGCTGGCCCGCATCCTGCGCCTCCAGCGCGCGCTTGAGCTGGCACGCGGCGGGCTCTCGCCGGCCGAGGCCGCGGCTGCTGCGGGCTACGCCGACCAGCCCCATTTCGCCCGTGACGTAAGGGACTTGGCCGGCCTGACGCTCGGGGAGCTGCTCGCCCTCACACCGTGACGCCGAGCAACTCCCCGCCTCCGGCCGACTTCCCGCCTCCGGCCGACGCCCCGCCTCACTTCCCGAGCAGCTCCGCCATCCGCGCCGTGCCCTCCTCGGGGCTGCCGACCTCCAGGGTGCGGCTCATCAACGCGTAGTACGGCAGGAGCAGTTCGGAGCTGATGCCCTGGCCCTCGGCCGTGTCCAGCAGGGTCTGGTTCCCGGCCACCTGCATGGCCAGGTTAGAGACCACGTCGGAGGTGAAGTCGCGGGTCTTCAGGTGGACCGCCTCCTGGTGCACCGCCGGTGCCATCGCCGTGAGCCAGTCGCCGAGCAGCTGGGCGAAGGCAGACAGGTCGATGTCCTCCTCCCGTACGAGGGCGAAGGCGTGGGTGATCCCGGCGAACATGCCCGACATCGCGCTCAGGAGCGCCACGTCGTGCAGCGCCGCGAACCCGGCGTCCTCGCCGACATAGGAGGTGCCGGCCGGCACCGCGAGCACCTCGCGGTACTGGTCGAACAGAGCCTGCGAGCCGCTGTAGAACACATAGCCGCCGGCCTCCGGGGCACCGATCATCGGCGGCACGGCCATGATGCCGCCGTCGAGGTAGCGGGCGCCGCGCTCCCGGGCCCACTCCGCGCGGGCCCGGGCCTGCGCGGGGGTGCTGGTGATCAGGTTGACCACGTCCTTGCCGTTCAAATCGGCTCCCGCCAGCGCCTCGTCCACCGAGGCGTCGTTCAGGAGGCAGACGATGACCAGCCGGTTCGCGGCGACCGCGGCCGCCGCGCTCGCGGCGACCCGGGCCCCTTCGGCGGCAAGCGCCTCGGCGCGGGCGGGGGTGCGGTTCCAGACGGTCAGCGGGTGGCCGGCGTCGAGCCAGGTGCGGGCGAGCGCGGTGCCCATGGCGCCGAGTCCGAGCAGGGTGACAGGGGTCTTCGAAGCCGTTGCGGCGTTGTTGTTCTCCATGTCCTTCAGCCTCGTACCGGCCCAAAGCATGATCAAGTACGCACTTGGAAGTGGGTGGTTACCCTGAAGTGAGCGAGCAGGTCGGAAGGGTGGGGACATGGCGACGGTGAATCGTCCGGTCGAGGACGGGGACCACATCTGCGGCATCGACACGGCCATGGAGGTGATCGGCGGCAAGTGGAAGGTGCTGATCCTCTGGGCACTCCACGAGCGCCCGCACCGCCGCTTCGGAGAGCTGCGGCGGCTGCTTCCCGGCGTGACCGAGAAGGTGCTCGCCTCGCATCTGCGCGAGATGGAGGCGGACGGGATCGTGCAGCGCATCTCGTACGAGGAGGTGCCGCCCCGCGTCGAGTACTCCCTGACGAAGGATGGCATGTGCCTCAACGACGCCCTGGAGCCGCTGGCGGCCTGGGGGCGTGACCGGGTGACCGCGGCGGGCGCGTCCGCATCCGGCTAGTTCTCCGGACCGGCCGGGGCTCGGGTCCGGCTAGCTCTCCAGGGGAGCGAAGAGGTCCACTCCGTTCCCGTCCGGGTCCTGGACCGTCGCGTAGCGCTGGCCCCAGAACGCGTCGAACGGCTTGAGTTCGGTGCCGGCCCCCGCCGCCGTGAGCGCCTCGTACTGCGCGTCCACGTCGGCCGGGCTCGCGCACAGGAAGGCGAGGTCGATCCGCCCGCCGGGCGCGGGCGGCTGCCAGCCGGGGTGGAAGGAGCGCAGCGTCTCCTCGGTGTCGAGGGCGAAGCGCAGTCCGCCCGGCAGGGTCACCTCCACATGCGGCTCGCGCTCGGCCCCTGCGGGGAAGCCGAGGCCGAGCCGCCGGTAGAAGGCGACCGAGGCGGCCATGTCCGAGACGACGATGCCGATCATGTCGAAGCGTGGTGCGGGGTGCGTGGTCATGCGACGACCGTAGGCCGGGCGGCGGTGCGGCGTCTTGAACGAATCGGACACCATGCGCCTCCCGGTCGCGCGGTCGTACGGACGCGATCCGGACCCTGAGTCCTCCCTTCCGCCCCACCGTCCCCAAGAGGCCGCGCCCTGGGCGAAGATGCGCCCATGAACAGACTCGCGCGGTACGCGCCCGCCGCCCTCCTGCCGCTGCTCCTGACGGCCTGCGGCACCGAATCCGCCGGCTCCGGCGGCCCCGCCCCCGACCGGGCCGCCCTGGAGGCGCGGGCGCAGGCGGCGCAGATCGACATCGCCAAGGTGTACGTCACCGAGGCCGAGGGGTTCGAGCTCGCGAGCCAGTCCGTCGGCGTCGTCGGTGCCGACGGATTCCAGGCCACGTACATACGCAAGGACACCCCGGCCGCGCAGCTCACGCTGTCCGTGGACGCGGGCACGATGGACGCGGCCTCCTGCCCCGGCCCCGAGTCCGCGCGCTGCGAGCGGGACGGCGAACACTGGTACCGCAGCACGGACGCCGGCCACGCGTACGTCCTGCCGGTCGACGGCGTCCTGGTCCGCCTGAGCGCCGACCGTTCCGCCGTCGACCGGGAGACGCTGCGCGAGGCCGCCGAGAAGGCGCACCGGGCGAGCGACGCCGAACTCGACGCCGTCCTGCCGGAGTCCTCCGGCGGCACGGGCGGGGTGGAGCGCGGCGACCTGCCGGCCGAGGGCGACGGGGCGCCTCAGGACCCGCCGGGCGCCGGCGGGTGAAGCCGCGACGAGGGCTGACGGTCCTCGGACCGTGCGCCGTGGCCGACGTATGCCGGTGTCCGGACCGCCCCGCCACGCCGCCGTCTAGAGTCGACGCATGATCCACCGAGCCGAACCGGAGCAGCAGGAGGAGCGCCCGGAGCCCAAGGAGTACGGCCGCCACCCGCTGCCGGCCGGCCCGCTTGCGTACCCCGAGGTCTGGCTGGTCCGCGCGGCCGCGGCGGCCGAGCTCCCCGATGTGCTCGACGCGGCCGAGCGGGAGCGCGCGGCCGCCCTGCGCCGCCCTCAGGACCGGGCGGTCTACGAGGCCTCGCACCGGGCGCTGCGCGTTCTCGCCGCCGCCCGCCTCGGCCTCGACCCCGCGGCGCTGGCCTTCCGGCGCGAGCGCTGCCCGGGCTGCGGCGGCCCGCACGGCCGGCCCGCGCTCGCCGGCCACCCGGAGCTCCAGTTCTCGCTCTCGCACAGCGGCGGTCTCGCGCTCGTCGCCTTCGCCGCCGTACCGGTCGGCGTCGACCTGGAGGCCGTGCCCGCGCCCGCGGCCGTGCACGACGTCGCCGCCGCCCTGCACCCGCAGGAACGTGCCGAACTCGGGCAACTGCCGCCCGCCGCACGCCCGTCGGCGTTCGCGCGCTGCTGGACCCGCAAGGAGGCGTACCTCAAGGGGACCGGCGAGGGGATCGCGGGCGCGGCGTTCGCGGCCACGGTCGTCGGCACGGGTGAGCATCCGTGCCCCGTACCCGGCTGGACGCTCACCGACCTGAGGGTCGACGAGGGCCACGCCGCTGCACTCGCCGTCCGGCACGCTCCCGTCCCGTAACGCGCCGTCCGGCACGCCCCCCGTCCCGTGATCCGCCGCCTCCGAGGAGCGCGCCATGCCGCAGACCCCGGTCCTCGTCCTCACCCGCACCACCGACTACCGCCACGCGGCGATCCCGCGCGCCGTGGCCGCCCTGCGCGAACTCGCCGCGGACGAGGGCCACTTCGCCGAGGCGACCGAGGACCCGGCGGACCTGGAACAGGACCTGTCCGGCTACGCCTGTGTGGTCTTCCTGCTCACCAGCGGGGACGTGCTCACCGCACCCGGGCGCCGCGCGCTCGCCGCGTACGTCGAGCGCGGCGGCGGCTTCCTCGGCGTGCACTCGGCGGCCTGCACCGAGACCTCCTGGCCCCGCTTCGGCGAGCTCCTCGGTGCCCGCTTCACCCGCCACCCCGCCTACCAGCCCGGGTGCGTCCTGGTCGCCGACCGCGACCACCCCGCGACCCGGCACCTGCCGCCCGTCTGGTCCTTCACGGACGAGTGGTACGACTTCGACACCCGCCCCGCCGGCGCCCGCGTCCTCGCCCGCGCCGACGAGTCCTCGTACGACACGGAGGGCGGCGGCATGGGCGAGGACCACCCGCTGGTCTGGTGCCGCGAGCAGGGCGCGGGCCGGGTGTTCTACACGGCGCTCGGGCATGCCGAAGAGGCGTACGCGGACCCGGAGTTCCGCGCACACCTCCGCGGCGGCCTACGCTGGGCGGCGCGGCGCGGCTGAGTCGCGCACGGAGAACTGCACCCTGAACTGCTCCTGCCCGGGCCGGAGTCGGTGATCCGGCAACACCCCGGGACCGCAGGAGGCGGAGCCGATGCCGTGCTGCCGTGCGTCCAGGTGCAACCACACCGTGTCGCCCGCCACCAGATCCGTGCGGTGCGCGGCCGCGTCCAGCTCCCGTGTCGACCACGGACGCGCCGTGAACGCGAACGTGCCCCCGTCCACCAGCAACGGCCGTACCCCGTCGGTGAGTTCGGCCCAGCGGGTCCCGGACCGCGCACCGTTCTCCTGCGGACGCACATACGGCGTCTGAAGCTCGGGGACGGTGGCCGACCAGATCCCGAGCATCGCACCGGCCCCCGTGTCCGGGTAGGACTCGCCGGGACCGGCGCCGAACCAGGTCACGCGGTCGTACGCCGCGGGGAGCCCGAGCCGGACCCCGAGCCGGGGCAGCGGCACCTGCCACGCGCCCTCCGGCTCGACGTCCATGCGCAGGGCGAGGCGGATCCCGTTCGAGATCCAGTGGTACGTGACGCGCAGCGCGAGGTCGCTCGCCGCGGGCGCCACCCGTGTGCGGACCACCAGGGAATCCGCCCTCGGCTCGACCGCCTCCACGCGGTGCTGCATCCGGTCCAGACCCAGCGCCCGCCACTTCGCGGCCAGCGACGAACCGGCCACCCACGGCATGCCGTTGTCGTTGTCCGTCGGGGCCCGCCACACATCGCACCCGAACCCGGTCACCGGCAGTCCGCCGACGGCGAGCAGCGCGCCGGTCCGCGCGTCGAACTCCCCGCAGCCGAGGGCGATCCGCCCGCCTGCGCGCACCGGGGCCGACCCGCCCGGTGCCGGCGGCTGCATGCCGCCCTCCACCGGCAGCTGCGCCCACGCCACCACATGCCCCCGCTCCGCCCACGCCGTGTCCTTGGCGAGCCGCGCCCGCAGCGTCCACTGCGTCTCGGCGTCCGGGTCGCGGCGCGGCGGCTCGGGCAGCGCGAGCTCCACGCTCCCGCCGGGCCCGACGGCGGGCACGTCGAGCACGCCCTCGCGCACCGTTGCGCCGTCCTTCTCGTACGCCCAGGCGAACTCCAGGTGCGACAGGTCGCTGACGTCGTACAGATTCCTGATCCGTACGACCCCCTCGCGGCCGTCCCCGTCCATCCGCACCGGCTGGACCACGGACTTGAAGGCGGTCAGGCCGGGGGATGGGGTGCGGTCGGGGAAGAGCAGGCCGTCGCAGACGAAGTTCCCGTCGTGCAGCTCCTCGCCGAAGTCACCGCCGTACGCGTACCCGAACTCCGGATGCGCGAGGCCGTGGTCGATCCACTCCCAGACGAAACCGCCCTGGAGCCGCGGGTACTTCTCGAAGAGCTCCTGGTACTCGGCCAGCCCGCCCGGACCGTTGCCCATCGCGTGCGCGTACTCGCACTGCACGAACGGCATCGCGCGCCGGCGTGCGTCCGACTCCGGGTCGTCCAGGGCGGCTTCCTCGCCCCTGCCGATCGCCTCGACCTCCGCGTGATCGGCGTACATCCGCGAGTAGAAGTCGGTGTCCTTGCAGGACCGGTCACCCTCGTAGTGCAGCGGCCGGGACGGGTCGCGCTCGCGGATCCATGCGGCCATCGCGGACAGGCCCTCGCCGGTGCCGCACTCGTTGCCCAGGGACCAGACGACCACCGACGGATGGTTCTTGTCGCGCTCGACCATCCGCGCCGCGCGGTCGAGGAGTGCCGGGGTCCAGCGCGGGTCGGCGACCGGGTTGCCGCGCCAGCCCACGGCGTGGAAGCCGTGCGTCTCCAGGTCGCACTCGTCGACCACCCAGAGCCCCAGCTCGTCGCAGAGGTCGAGGAACGCGGGGTGCGGCGGATAGTGGCTGGTGCGGACGGCGTTGATGTTGTGCCGCTTCATCAGCAGCACGTCCTCGCGCATGGTCGCGAGGTCGAGGGTGCGGCCGGTCTCCGGGTGGAACTCGTGCCGGTTGACGCCGCGGAACAGCAGCGGCCGCCCGTTCGCCTTGATCAGGCCGTCCTCGACCCGCACGGTGCGGAAGCCCACGCGCAGCCGCACCCGCTCCCCGTCCGTCACCAACTCGCCCTCGTACAGCCGCGGTTGCTCGGCCGACCAGGGCTCCACGGGCACGGTCGCGGTCTCGCCGGACGCGACGTCGATGCCGAGCTCGGGGACCAGGACGCGGCCGGCCGGCTCGCTGTCCACGCGCAGCGTGCCCGTGCCCCGAACGTGGTCGTACGAGGCGTGCACGAAGTGGTCGCGGACCGCGCCCTCGGGGCGGTGCAGCAGCGTCACGTCACGGAAGATCCCGGGCAGCCACCACTGGTCCTGGTCCTCCAGGTAACTGCCCGACGACCACTGGTGCACCCGCACCGCGAGCACGTTGCCGCGGGGGCGCAGCTGTCCGGTGACCGCGAACTCGTGCGGCAGTCGCGACCCCTTGAACTCGCCCAGCTCGGCGCCGTTCAGCCACACCCGCGCACAGGACTCGACCCCGTCGAAGCGCAGCACCGCCTCGCCGCCGGCCGGCCAGTGCGCCGGCAGGTCGAAGGTGTGCAGATGGTCGCCGGTCGGGTTCTCGGTGGGCACGAAGGGCGGGTCGACGGGGAAGGGGTAGGGCGTGTTCGTGTACGCGGGGGAGCCGTGCCGGCCCTGCCCCTGGAGCACCCAGTGACCGGGCACCCGCAGCGTGTCCCAGGCGGAGGCGTCGTAACCCTCCGCGGTGAAGGCCGTGTCCGCGTCGGCGTACGGACTGAGCCGGAAGCGCCAACTGCCGTTCAGAGAAAGCCGGGTGGCGTCCGAGGCCGGCGGCCAGGCGCGCGGGGGAAGGGTGCCGGAGCCGGGGGAGACGTCGACGACGTACGCGATATCCGTGTCGGTGTCGGTCATACATCGGATCCTCACCCGGTCCGGGCGGTGCGCGGAAGGGTGCGGGGCTTGGACTTGCGGGCCAGTGGTTGGACGAATGCACCCGGAGCTGCGGCGGCGGTGGTTCGACGAATGCACCCGGGCCTGGGGGGCGGTGGCCGGGGAGGCGGCCGGGTCTCCCGGGCATGCCGAAGGGCCCGTCGGCCAGGCCGCCACAGCCGGCCGACGGGCCCTTCTCCCCCGGTGCCCGGCCAGGCACCGGCCCTGCCGGTGAGGGGAGGAGTGACTGACAACTCCCCTCACCGGAAGTCGGATTGACACCACCGCCGGGCGGCGGGGCGGCTCAGCGGAGCCCGCGCCCGGCGTGGCGCCTCAGCGCAGCCCGCGCCCCTTGGCCTCCATGGCCGCGCGGCCCTCGGCGTGCTTGAGCTTCCAGTCGCGCCGGATCTCCGCCCGCAGCCGGGCGTCGGTCTTGGCGAGCAGCCGCTGGTTCTCGCGGAGCAGCTTGCGGTAGCTCTCCAGACGGCGCTCGGGGAGCGAACCGTCCTCGAGCGCGGCGAGCACCGCGCAGCCGGGCTCCGTCTCGTGCGCGCAGTCGTGGAACCGGCACTGCTCGGCCAGCTCCTCGATCTCCGAGAAGACCTGGCCCACCCCGGTCTCGGCGTCCCACAGGCCGACGCCCCGCAGACCGGGGGTGTCGATGAGGACGCCGCCGCCGGGCAGCGCCAGGAGGTTGCGCGTGGTCGTCGTGTGCCGGCCCTTGCCGTCCACGTCACGGATGGCCTGGACCTCCATGACGTCCTCGCCGAGCAGCGCGTTGGCGAGGGTGGACTTGCCGGCGCCGGACGGGCCGAGCAGCACGCTCGTACCGCCGGCGACGACGGCCTGGAGGATCTCGACGCCCTCGCCGAGCGCGGAGCTGACGGGCAGCACCTGCACGCCGGGGGCGGTGGTCTCGACGTCCTCGACGAGATACGAGAGGGCCACCGGGTCCGGCACCAGGTCGGCCTTGGTGAGGACGACCAGGGGCTGGGCCCCGGATTCCCAGGCGAGTGCGAGGAACCGCTCGATACGGCCGAGGTCGAGATCCCCGGTCAGCGGCACCGCGATGATCGCGTGGTCGACGTTGGCGGCGAGGATCTGGCCCTCGGACCGCTTGGACGAGGTGTTGCGTACGAAGGCCGTACGGCGGGGCAGGTAGGTGCGCACCAGCGGCGGGTCGGCGACGGTGTCGACGACGGCCCAGTCACCGGTGCAGATGACCTTCAGGGGATCGCGGGGTGTGACGAGCGCGGTGTCGGCGCGCAGCGTGCCCTCGGCGGTCACGATGTCGCACAGCCCGCGGTCGACCCGCACCACACGGCCCACGACGAGGCCCTGCTCCGCATACGGCGCGAAAGCGGCCTCCCAGTCCGTGTCCCAGCCGTAGCCGGTCAGGGGGTGGGAGGAGGAAGAGATATTCAACTCGGGGGGACCCTTCGAAGGGAAGTGGCCCCGGCAGTGCGCCGCGCTCTCGGCGGCGCCGTTGGTTCAGTGTGGGATCAGCCGGAGACCACAAGGGGGTTGGTGATGGTCTTCTGCGTGCGGACGCGGTCCGCCAGGGCGACGACAGTCATCAGTCACACCTCCCGGTTCTCCAGTGATTTCGGCTCGACCGGTGACCTGGGTTCGGGCTCCGCCCGGTGCCGGTCCTCGGTTCGACGGAGGAAAGGTAACCCGACGCGGGGGCCCGGCGCCAAATGTTTTTCCGCGCCGGGCCTCGTGCGCTGAAAGATCGTTGACGGGCGGTGTGCGGCTGCCTACTGTCGGCCTCCATGCCTGCACACGGAACCGCCTCAGACCTCGTCCTCCGCCCCATATCCGGGCCCGAGGAGATCGACCTCTTCACCGCCCTGCCGTACACGATCAACCACGAGCTGGCCGACGACCTCGCAGAGGACCGCCGCCGTCCCGGCTGGATGTGGCTGGCGCTGCGCGGCGAGCGCGTCGTGGCCCGGCTCGCCTGGTGGGCGCGCACCGGCACCGGGGAGCCGGTGTACCTCGACATCCTGGACGTCGACGACAGCGATCCGGACGCCGGCGACGCGGCCCGCGCGCTGTACGCGAAGGCGTCCGCCGCCGTCCTGCCCGAGGGCACGACCCCGCCCGAGTACGAGCGTTTCGTCCCGGCCGACTGGCGCGAGGACCCGGCGGCGCGGCGCGCAGTCGAGACCCGTATGTCGGTCCTGGAGTCCGCCGGGGCCCGGCTCACCGTCGAGCGGCTGCGCCTGGAATGGCGCCCCGGCACCGAGCTGCCGCCCCGCGACCCGCGGCTCGCCTTCCGCCCGGCTCTCGACGACGCCGAGCTCCTCGCCCTCCAGACCCGCACCCTCGAAGGCACCCTCGACTTCCACAGCCAGGACGACCTCAAGCGGATGACCCCGGCCGAGGCGGCGCAGGCGCAGTGGGAGGAGGAGTTCGCCCGCTACACCACCCCGCGCGAGTGGTGGCAGATCGCGACGCTCGCGGACACCGGCGAGGCGGTCGGCTTCGTGATCCCCGCCCACAACGGGTACAACCCCGTCCTCGCGTACATCGGGGTCGTCCCCGAGCACCGGGGCAAGGGCTACATCCACGGCATCCTCGGCGAGGGCACCCGCATCCTCGCCGCCCAGGACGTACCGCGGATCCGCGCGGCCACGGACCTCGGCAACGTCCCGATGGCGAACGCCTTCGTCCGGGCCGGATACGTGAACTTCGAGCGGGCGATCAACATGGCCTGGGCGTAGGGACAGCTGCGGCAGGGGGGCAGGACACCTCCGGCAGCGCACGGGCGGGGCCCGGCAGCGCACGGGTGGGGCCCGCACCCACGGGTGGGGCCCCGCACCTCCGTGAACGCCATGTCCGATTCCCGCCAGCCGCACACCCCGGCGGGGCCCACACTGGAAGGGTGATCGACCAGGAAACCGCCTACGAGGCGGTACGCAGCCGGGACCCCCGCTTCGACGGGGAGTTCTTCTTCGCCGTGGCGACCACCGGGATCTACTGCCGTCCGAGCTGCCCGGCCATCACGCCCAAGCGGCACAACGTCCGCTTCTATCCGACCGCCGCCGCGGCCCAGGGCGGCGGCTTCCGCGCCTGCCGCCGCTGCCGCCCCGACGCGGTGCCGGGCTCGGCCGACTGGAACGCGCGGGCCGACGTCGTCGGCCGGGCCATGCGCATGATCACCGACGGGGTCGTGGACCGCGAGGGCGTGCCCGGCCTCGCGCTGCGCCTCGGCTACAGCCCCCGCCAGGTGCAGCGCCAGCTCACCGCCGAGGTGGGCGCCGGACCCGTGGCCCTCGCCCGGGCCCAGCGCGCCCACACGGCACGCGTCCTGCTCCAGACCACCGAGCTCCCCGTCACGGACGTCGCCTTCGCCTCCGGGTTCGCCAGCGTGCGGCAGTTCAACGACACGATCCGCCAGATCTACGCCCGCACCCCGAGCGAACTGCGCACGGAGACCGGCACGAAGACCGCGAAGCCGGCCGCCGGGACCGCGAAGCCGAAGCCGGGCGCCGGGGCCGCCAGGTCGGGGCCCGGCTCCGTGGTCGCGGGCAGCGCCGGTGTCCCGCTGCGCCTCGCCTACCGCGGCCCGTACCACGCCGCCTCCGTCTTCGACCTGCTCGCCGCCGAGGCCATCGCCAGGATCGAAGAGGTCACGGGGCAGCCCGGCACCCGCACCTACCGGCGCACCCTGCGCCTGCCGCACGGCACCGGCATCGTCGCCGTGGACGAGCACGCGCCCGGACCCTGGCTCGACGCCCGGATCCACCTCACCGACCTGCGCGACCTCACCACCGCCGTGCAGCGGCTGCGCCGGCTGTTCGACCTGGACGCCGACCCGTACGCGATCGAGGAGCGCCTGTCCGCCGACCCGCGGCTCGCGGAACTCCTCGCCGCGCGCCCCGGACTGCGCTCACCCGGTGCCGCCGACCCGGAGGAGTTCGCGCTGCGTGCCGTCCTCGGGCCGGAGGCGGCCGAGGAGGCGCTCGCGCGGTACGGGACCGCGCTGGCCGACCCCTGCGGCACGCTCACCCATGTCTTCCCCGAACCCGCCCTGCTCGCCCACGAGTTGCCGCTCGCCAAGGCGCTCGCGGACGGCTCCGTACGCCTGGACCCCGGAGCCGACCGCGACGACGCCGACGAGGCGCTGCGCACCGTGGCCGGGGTGGACCCGCGCACCGCGGCCCTGATCCGCACGCGCGCGCTCGGCGACCCCGATGTCGCACCCCCGGACGAGCCCTCCGACGACACCTGGCGCCCTTGGCGCTCCTACGCCCACCGCCACGTGCAGGCGGCCCGCACCGAGAAGGAACTCCAGCGATGACCACGACGACCGCGCCGACCGCCACGACCACGACGACAGACAGCACCGCCACGTACTACACGACCGTCCCGAGCCCTGTCGGTGAACTCCTGCTGACCGGGGACGGCACCGGCGCGCTCAGCTCGCTGTCCGTACCCGGGCAGAAGGGCGGCCGGACCGTGCAGGACGGGTGGGTGCACGCACCGGAGGCCTTCGCCGAGGCGGAGCGCCAGCTCGCCGCGTACTTCCGGGGCGAACTCGAGGAATTCCACCTGGAGTTCCGCACCGAGGGCACGGCCTTCCGCGAGCAGGTCTGGGCGGCGCTGGACGCGGTCCCGTACGGCGCCACCACCACGTACGGCGAGATCGCCCGCACCATCGGCGCCTCGCGCGCGGCGGTACGGGCGGTGGGCGGCGCAATCGGCGCCAACCCGCTGCTCATCGTGCGCCCCTGCCACCGCGTGATCGGCGCGGACGGCACCCTCACCGGCTACGCGGGCGGCTTGGAACGCAAGGAGCGGCTGCTCGGCCTGGAGGGCGTCCTCTAGGCGTCCTCACCGCGTTCGGCAAGGCCCCAGCTGTGCGTCCACTCCGGAACGATCCGGATGACCTCCTGGCTGAAATGCGCCCCCAACGCGTGGGGTCCGACGAGGAGTTCCGCGGTGCCCCGCACCTCGATCCCGCGCACCGTCCACGGCCGCAGGCTCACGATGTCGTCGACGACCAGCGAGATCCGCGGGTTGGCCTGCAGATTCCGCCACTTCTTGCTCCTCCCCATCGCGTATCCGCCGATGAGGATCGACCCGTCGTCCTGGAGGAAGTACCCGACGGGGTTGGCTTGGGGCTGCCCCTTCGGGTCGACGGTCGCCATCCGGCCAAGGCGCTGGCTCTCCAGATACGTGCGCTCCGCGGCGCTGAAGCTGATTGCGGTCATGCCCCGACCCTGGCACCGGGCGGCCCGCACCGCATCGGGCCACGGTCCGCGTGCGCACGGCCGCGCGACCTAGGACCGGCGGACCAGGCCGCGGGTGGAGCGGACGAACGACAGGGGGGACGCTCCCGAAGGAACTACCGCGCCACCCAAGCCCGTTCATACGCATGCCACCCCAGCTGCAACCGGGTGGTCACCCCCGTGAGCTCCATCAGGCGCTTCACGCGGCGCTGCACCGTACGCAGCCCCAGGTCGAGCTGCTTCGCCACGCTCGCGTCCGTCAGGCCCGCGAGCAGCAACGAGAGGATCTCCAGGTCGGTGGCGTCCGGGCCGTCGGCCTCCTGTGTCTCCAGGGTCTCGTCCTCGCCGATCCGCAGCGGCAGCGCCTCGCGCCAGACGGAGGCGAACAGGCCGTAGAGCGATTCGAGCAGCCCGCTGGCATGCACCACGAGCGCAGCCGGCTCCGCGTCGCGCGAGGTGAGCGGCACCATCGCGAGGGAGCGGTCGGCGATGACCAGCTTCGTCGGCACCCGGTCCACCACCCGCACCTGCTCGTTGCGGCGCAGGGCCGTGGAGAGTTCGAGCAGCCCGGTCGGCAGGTCGAGCACGGCCCGCTCCACGATCACGCGGTACGCGACCCCGCGCGCCGTGGCCTGCTCCTCCGCGTCGTTCTCGTACCCGGAGACCACCGTGGGCCGCCCGGTCACCAGCGCGCACACCTCCTGCGTGGCGCCCAGCTGTAGCTGGAGGAACCGCTGGGCGACCGCGCCCGCGCCCGTGACCACCTCGACCAGATCGTGCACCGACGGCTCGTCGACCTGCGCCCGGTACTCCTCGGCGAGCAGCGCCGCGGCGAGCTCCGCCTGCTCCAGCTCATGGCGCTGCTGGGTGAGCAGCGCACCCAGGGCGACGCCCGGGGGAGCCGCGACCCAGCGGCCCTGACGCGCACTGGACCGGGCGGCCAGACCGTGGTGTTCGAGGCGGCGCAGCGCCCGTTCGGTGTCGGTCTCGTGCAGTGAGAGCCGGTCGGCGAGATCAGGCACGTCCGCCGCGCCGAGCGTCACGAGCGCGCGATACGCCGCCTCCTGGACCTCGTCCAGACCTATGGCCCCCAGCATCCGCCCGTACCCCTCACGCACGTACAACCCCGACCTCTCGGCCGAACCCGACCCCTCGGTGCCTCGCGCCGTGGCGGGAAACGGCCACGGCACAAACCCGCCTCGGCACATCATCCCTGCACCACCCGTTTCTTTGCCAATGTGTCGCCACCGCAGGCTCTAGTGGGGGAGACATATGCGTCCCATATCCCGTAAGGCCCTGGTTGCGGCCACCGCCGCGGCCCTGGCCGCCACCTTGGCCGCGCCCTCACAGGCCGCACAGGGTGGATCCGAACCGGACCGCAGACCTCTGGTCGGCAGCCAGGCCGCGCAGGCCGCAGGCAAGGGCGCCCAGGAGTCCACCGTCACGCTGGTCAACGGCGACAAGGTCCTGGTCACCACGGACGACTCCGGCCGCAGCACGGCCGTCGCGCTGCCGCGCGAGGACGGCACGGTCCCGTTCTTCCAGACCCGAACCGCCGGCAAGGACCTCTACGTGTACCCCGAGGGCGTCACCGAGGCGCTCGCCGCGGGCACGGTGGACGAGGAGCTCTTCAACGTCTCCGGCCTGATCCGGCAGGGCTACGACGACCGGCACGCCGCGTCCCTGCCCCTGATCGCCGTCTACGACAAGACCGTGGACGTCGGCCGCAGCGCCCCCGCGGCCCCCCGCGGCGCCGAGCGCGCGCTGGTCCTTGACGCGATCGACGGTGTCGCCCTCAAGGCCGACAAGAAGAAGGCCGCCGACTTCTGGCAGGACGTCACCACCGCCAAGTCGCGTGCCACCGGCGGCCTGAAGAAGCTCTGGCTCGACAAGAAGGTCGAGAGCACCCTCGACCGGTCGACCGCGCAGGTGCACGCCCCCGAGGCCTGGGCGGCCGGCTACGACGGCAAGGGCACCAAGGTCGCCGTCCTCGACACCGGCACCGACACCGCGCACCCCGACCTCGAGGGCCGTGTCACGAAGGCGGAGAACTTCACCGACTCCGACACCGCCCAGGACCGCGACGGCCACGGCACCCACACCATCTCCACCGTCGGCGGCTCCGGCGCCGCGAGCGGCGGAAAGAACAAGGGCGTCGCACCCGGCACCGAACTGCTCAGCGGCAAGGTCCTCAACGACTACGGCCAGGGCATGGAGTCCTGGATCATCGCCGGCATGCAGTGGGCCGTGGACAGCAAGGCCGACGTCGTCTCGATGAGCCTCGGCTCGGGCGCGCCCAGCGACTGCTCCGACCCGATGGCCATGGCCACCGAGGAACTCGCCGCGAAATCCGGCACGTTGTTCGTCGTGGCGGCCGGCAACCTCGGCCCGCAGGCCAACACCGTCTCCTCGCCCGGCTGCGCCCCCAGCGTGCTCACCGTCGGCGCCGTGGACCGCGAGGACAGGACCGCGCAGTTCTCCAGCCGCGGCCCGGTCACCGGCAGCCACACCCTCAAGCCCGAGATCGCCGCCCCCGGCGTGGGCATCTCCGCCGCCCAGGCCGGCGGCCGCGGCGTGTACGCGTACCAGTCCATGAGCGGTACGTCGATGGCAACCCCGCATGTCGCGGGCGCCGCCGCGATCCTCAAGCAGCGCCACCCCGACTGGACCCCGGCGCAGCTCAAGGCTGCCCTCGTGGCCTCCGCCGACCAGGACATTCCCGGCGACGTGCGCGAGGTGGGCGGCGGCGTGCTCGACGTCAAGGGCGCGATCGACCAGAAGGTGCTCTCCGCACCCGCCGTCCAGGGCGGTGCCTTCAACTGGCCGCAGGACAGCAGCGACCGCACCACTGTCGAGGTCCCGTACACCAACACCGGTGACGAACCGGTCCGGTTGAACCTCTCCGTCGAGGACGTCACCGGCAACGACGGCAGCCGCATCCGCTCCGCCGTGGCCAGGGTCGAGCAGCGCTCGGTGACCGTGCCCGCGGGCGCCACCGTCAAGGTCCCGCTGCGCATCGACCCGACGGCGTACCTCACGCGCGGCCAGTACGGAGACGTGGCCGGCCGGCTCGTGGCCGAGACCCGCGGCACCACCGTCTCGACGCCGTTCTCGCTGTACGTGCAGCCCGAGACGGTCACCCTGCGCGTCAAGCTGGTCGACCGCCAGGGCAAGCCGGCAAGCGCCGGCTCCTCCGTCGACGTGATCAACATGGACGCCAACACCGGGGAGCGGCGCTTCAACGAGGGCGCCGCCGACCAGACGTACGAGCTGCGTCCCGGCAGCTACTTCCTGTCCGGCTACGTCGCCACCCCGGACGCGGGCGAGAACGCCACGCTGGTCGACTCGCTCACCTACCTGGGCCACCCGCAGGTCGAGCTGAAGAAGGACACCACCATCGTCCTCGACGCCCGAGCGGCGCACCGGCTCGACGTCGACACCGACAAGCCGGCCGAACTGCGCGGCACCACCCTGTCGTTCCTGCGCTCCTGGGACGACATCTGGGGCCACGGCGGCACCGCGAGCGGCGGCCGGTCGATCCGCGGCTACTACGCCTCCGTCGAAGGCCGGGCCACCGAGGGCGAGTTCAGCCTCGGCAGCCACTGGCGCGGCGGCGCCCCGCAGATCAGCGAGCTGAAGGTCGTCGGCGGCCAGGCGCTGCACCCGGTCACCTCCTCCACCAACTCGGCCAACCTGGACGGCACCGGGACGGCGCAGCTCGTCGACGC
The DNA here is from genome assembly GCF_900100315.1 of Streptomyces indicus. GTDB lineage: Bacteria > Actinomycetota > Actinomycetes > Streptomycetales > Streptomycetaceae > Streptomyces > Streptomyces indicus. The sequence continues at coordinate 1,418,663 of NZ_FNFF01000001.1, read as the reverse complement.
GGGCGCCGGCACGCCCGCCGAGCTGACGGCCGCCGGAGTCAAGGGGAAGATCGCCCTGGTGAAGCTGCCCGAGGGCAGCACCTCGGTGGCCCGGGTCAGCCGGGACGCCAAGACCGCCGGAGCCCTCGCGGTGATCGCCCACCGCGACGCACCCGGCCGCTGGTACCCGGCCGCCGGCTTCGTCGGCGGCGAACTGCCCGCCCTCGGCCTGCCGTCGGACGAGGCGAAGGCGCTGCTCGACCAGCTCGCGAAGGGCACGGTGGAGCTGTCCTGGAAGGCCACCGCGAAGACCCCGTACATGTACAACCTGTCCTTCTCCGAGGACGGTCCGCTGTACCGCAACCGGACCTACAAGGTCCGCGACAGCCGGCTCGCCAAGGTCGACTCCACGGTGCACGCGATGGGCGTGGCCGCCGACTACCTCGACTTCGTCAAGTCGGTGCGGCCGGACGGCACCGAGGTCATGCTCGGTGACATCGAGACGGTCCCGGCGCCGGGCGAGCGCACCGACTACTACACGGCCGGTGACGGCGCCCGCTGGCAGCGGATGCTCTCCAGCAGCTTCCCGTGGGGCGAGTTCATGGTCGGCACCGAGCGCGAGCTCGTCGCGGGCCGCACCGTCACCGAGCGCTGGTACGACGGCGCGGTCGCACCGGCCGCCCCGCGCGACCAGGCCACCGGCAAGGAGGTCCTGACCGCCGAGCGGCAGGGTGAACTGATGGGCTTCGCACCGGGCTTCTGGGGCGACGGCTCGCACCACGGCGAGGCCGGCGGGTTCGGCGACATCGGCAACCTGAGCCTGTCGAAGGACGGCGAGGAGATCGGCACGCGGCCCGTCCCGTACGGCGTCTTCGAGGTGCCGGCCGAGGAAGCCGCGTACGAACTCACCATGCGGACCGAGAAGTTCGGCGCACCCGCCCGGGTGTGGGAGCGCTCGCAGGGTGTGCAGACGACCTGGAAGTTCCGCTCGAAGCTGGACTCCGCCCAGTACTCGGTGGGCCTGCCGCTGCTCTACCCGCGTCTGGCCCTGCCCGAGGACGGCATGAAGACCCTCGCCGCCGCGGACGGCCAGAAGATCGAGCTGAAGGTCACCGGTCACGCGGGCTACACGCCCGGCGCCATCAAGTCGGCCGCCCTGTCGTACTCGTACGACGGCGGTGAGACCTGGACCGAGGCGGAGATCTCCGGTTCGGGCGCCACCCGGACCGCGACCGTGGACCACGCGGGCGCCTCGGGCAAGCCGGTCACCCTGAAGACCACGGTGACCGACGTCAACGGCAACACCGTCGAGCAGCTGGTGGTCCGCGCGTACGACGTGCGCTGACCCTGCTCGCAACAAGACCGGTCCGCCGGGCGTCCTTCCCGTGGGGGGTGGGGTCGCCCGGCGGACCTCGAGTCGTCGGTGAGGAGAGCGGGACGGCTAGGTCAGCAAAGGAGTCTGAGAAGGAAGCCGTCCCAGGGCCTCACCGGACCGAGGAGAGCGAAGCGGCTATTCGTCTATTCATGAAGAAGGGAGAAGGAAGCCGCCTCATGGCCTCGGTGCGCCGCACGCTAGCAGTCAGGCCGGCACCACGTCGCGCAGATTTTCCGGCGTGAGCACCCGCGCCTCCGGGTGCAGCCCCTCGGGCCGCCGCATCCCGATGAACGTGACCGGCCTTTCCGGCACCGACACCCCGTCCCACACCGTCACCTCCGCACCGCGCATCAGGCCGAGCAGCCAGCGCACCGTCAGCTGCTCGCGGTCGACGATGCCCCGCAGCAGCGCACCGACCGTGACCTTGTTCTCCTCGACCCGGTTGGCCTGCGGCGACCCCTTCAGGTACAGGTGCAGCCAGTGCGCGTGCCAGCGCCCTTCCCCGTCGCGCCGGAACACCAGCGGCAGCGCGACGCGGCCGGGACCGCGCAGCTCCGACTTCATGCGCACGGTGCGCGGCTCGAAGGGCCGGCCCTGCTGCTCGCCCTCGCGCAGCATGAACCCGAAGAAGGACTCCGCCACCTCCAGGAAGCTCTCCCCGGAGTACAGCAGGACCTCGGGCACGATGTACGGCCCGCGCACCGCGCCGAGCCGCAGCTCGATGAACTCCGAGGCGCCGTCCGGTGCTTCGGTGACATCGCCCGAGTGCCTGCCCTCCACGTCGGCAAGGCGGGTGTAGGAGAGCCAGGTGACCTCCTCGTACTCCTCGTCGAGCACGAGCGCCGACAGGTCGTAGTCGGTGGTCTCCCGCCGCTCCTTCCAGTACGTGAAGAAGCGCAGCAGCTCGCCGTCCACCGGTGACACCGAGCCGCGCGGCAGCACGCCGATGCCCGAGGAGACCGCCTTGCCGCTGAGCGGCAGCGCGACCTCGAGCATGTCCGGGTCGACCAGGACGGGCCCGGGCTCCGGCAGCCGGCCCGCGATCTCCGCGTCGAGCACCGAGACCAGCCGGTCCCGCACGGCCGCCGGGAGCGCGGGGCGCGTGTCCTCGGCGACCCAGGCGCGCCCGAGCCGGTTCACGAACACCCGCCGCGCACCGCCCTGTTCGAGCCGGCCGCCCCGGTTGAGCAGATGCAGCCGAACCGACAGCAGCACACGGCCCGCGGCCTTCGGCGCCGCCTGCCCGACGGCGGCGAGCACGGCTTCGCGCTCCTCGTCGGTGCGGGCCAGGCGCAGCAGCCGGTCCACCGAGCGCAGCAGCACACCGGGCGCGGACGTGAGCAGCTGCGCCGCACCGGCCACGTCACCCTCGGCGAGCAGCGCCTCCGTGCGTCCCGCGAGGGAGGGCACCTTCTCCTCACCGCGCGCGACCGCGAACACCCGGGCCGCGGACGGCCACCGCGGGTACTCGTGCGGATGCAGCCGCTCGCCCAGCCGCTTCCACGCCTCGCGGTGCACGCGTACGTCGGCGAGCTTCGCGGGCGACGCGGAGACGACCGCGTCCAGACCGGCGAGCAGCGCGCGGCGCACGGGCCGCGACAGCTTCACGAACTTCGTGGGCTCCCGCAGCGACACATCGCCGCCCGCGAGAGCGCACGCGAGCCGCAGCACGTCGGTCACGGTGTCGAGCAGCAGGCCCGAACCCGCCCCGAGCCGCGCCTTGTTGACGACGGCGCGGTGCTCGCGCACGGGTATCTCCCCGGGCTGCACCCCGTCCACGCAGTGCGCGGCCAGTACACCGAGATCCTCCAGGTGCTCCTCGCCGAGCGGCGTACGGCTCCCGGCCAGCGCGAGATACAGCTCCCGCGCCTCCTCCTCGACCGTCCGCCCGAGGTGCAGCACGGTGACCCGGTCACCGGCGGCCTCGACCAACTCCTCGTGCCGGGCGAGCAGCTCCTCGTACGTGTGCTGGTAGCGCCCGTACGCCGGCAGACTCACCAGATCGACCAGCCCGTCGCGGAGCTGCCCGAGCGTGCCCTCCCAGGCCTCCTCGTCGAGCAGCGCCTTGCGCACGCACTCCAGCCAGAACGCCTGCGTCTCGGGCACGTTCCGCGGGAAGTCGATGAAGTACACGTTGTGCTCGACGTGATCGCCCACGATCCGGCGCACGGTATCGAGGGTGCGCCGCCCGAGCTCCGCGACCGTCTCCGGGGCCAGCCCCCCGACCCGCGCGAAAAGCGGCGCGGACAACTTGAACCCCGCGGAGAGCAACACGGCATCCAACTGCCGTGCGACGACGGCCCCTCGACCGACTTCCGGCGCCTCGGGCACGGGCAGGCGGTAGGTGTGACGGATGACGAGGGATTCCAGCGTGTGCGGTACTTCCAGGGATTCCGGATGACGGTGGGACATGCCGGGCATCGTGACAGAGGGGCACAAGTGTGCGCACACGGATTTCGGACCGGCCGCACCCACCACCACTGAGGTCGACCCCACGAAAACCGGATGCCCGCGTGCTGCCGCCCCTGCCATCCTCGCCCCCATGTCCGCACCGAGCCGGAGCCGCCGCGCGGCCGGACCCAGCCTGTACATCTCCGTGGACGTGGAGGCGGACGGTCCCATCCCCGGCCCGTACTCGATGATCAGTTTCGGTGCGGCGGTCGCGGGCCGCCACGACCCCGACGGCGCCTATGTGCCGTACGACCCCGAAGCCCGCACCTTCTACCGCGAACTGCGGCCCATCAGCGAGGACTTCAACCCCGAAGCCCTCGCGGTGAGCGGCCTCGACCGGGCCCGGCTGGTCCGCGAGGGCGCCGAACCCTCCACCGCTCTGCGGGAGTTCAGCGCCTGGGTGCGCGAGGTGAGTGCCGGAACCCAGCCCGTCATGTGCGGCTATCCCGCCTCGTACGACTGGACCTTCCTCTACTGGTACCTGCTCCGCTTCACCGGCGGGAGCCCCTTCGGGCACTCCGGCTGTCTGGACCTGAAGAGCCTGTACGCGGCGAAGGCGAATCTTCCGCTCAGGGCCGTCGCCAAGCGGACCATGCCCCGCGAGCTGCTTCCGGGCCGGCCGCACACCCACCACGCCCTGGACGACGCGGTGGAACAGGCGGAGCTGTGCAGCAATCTGCTGCGGTGGCGGCCGCGCGGCTGACCGCCACGGCGCACCCGCAGCCGAGCGCGCGACGGCACCTCAGCGGCGCACCAGCATCACATGCGTCACGCTCGACGAGCTCACCATCTCGGCCACCCGGTAGCCCTCCACGCCCTCCGCCACGTTGTCGAGGAGCCGTTCGCCGCGGCCGATGAGCAACGGGGCGATGACCAGGTGCAGTTCGTCGATCAGGCCGGCGCGCAGATACTGCTGCACGACCGCCGCGCCGCCGCCGATCCGTACGTCCTTGCCGTCCGCGGCCTCGAACGCGCGCTCAAGGACCCGCTCCGGAGTGTCGTCGGTGAAGTGGAAGGTCGTGCCGCCGTCCATCTCCAGCTTCGGGCGCGGGTGGTGCGTGAGCACGAACACGTCGTGGTGGTACGGCGGGTTCTCGCCCCACCAGCCCTTCCAGGACTCGTCCTGCCACGGGCCGCGCTGCGGTCCGAACATGTTCCGGCCCATGATCGTGGCGCCGATGTTCTCGTCGCCTCGGACGTAGTAGTCCACGTCGGTCCCCGTCTTTCCCGCGGCGGCGTCCCGCGAGGCCTCGACGAACCACGCGTGCAGTTCGTCGCCCCAGCCGACGCCGTCGCCGAAGGGCGCGTCGATGCGCTGGTTCTCGCCGGCCGAGAAGCCGTCGAGGGAGATCGTCATGTTGTGTACGCGGACCTTGGGCATGGCCGTCACCTTCCGGGTCGGAGTCGATGCGCTCGCGCGCCCGTTGCGCGCTCTCACCCTTGCGTCGAACCGAGCCTGCCGGAATCGACACCCGCGCGGGATTTCTTTTCACGGCCTCGTCACCGCGTTCTCCTCGCGCCGAGAATTTTCGGGATGCCCCGTTTTCGTACGCCGCGTGCGGTGGACAATAGGGGCATGAGCCAGCAGGGGGACAGGCGCAACGACACGGCGGGCCACGGGGACGACTGGTGGGAGGAGTTGTACGGCGACGAGCTCGCCGACGACACCGGCCCGACCGCGACCCCCGAGTCCCTCGACGACCGGTTCGCGTCCGCCGCCGACACGGTGGTGGAGGAGGACGGGGCGCCGGAGGGCCGGGTGCCGCACGCGAGCCGGCCGCCGTACGAGGAGACCGCACCCGGTGGGGAGTGGGCCGCCGGCGACAAGCGGGCCGCCGACGAGGAACTGGCCGCCGACGACGCCCGGGCGGCCGAGGCGGTACGCGCCGCGAACGCCGACCGCGCCCCTGGCGCACCCCGGTTCGATGCGCCGCCCGCCCACCCCGCACCCCCAGCCACGGCCCCGGCGGCGCCCCCGCCGCCCCCGCCCGCGGGCCCGCCCCGCCCGCGCACCTGGACCCCGCCTCCGTACAACCCGCCGCCCGCGCCGCCCGCGACGCCTGCCGGACCCGCGACGCCTGCCGGACCCGCGTCACCGGCCCCGCGCGCGGCCCACGACCGCGACCTCACCGCACCACCGGGCGCCGAAATCCCCAGCAACCAGGCCCCGGTTGCCCCGCCCACACCGGCAGCACCCGCCCCGGCCGCACCCGTCGACGAGCCCACCGACCGGCAGTCCGACAGCCCGCAGCCCGCCGATCCGCAGCGCCCCGGCCGCCCGAAGCACGCCGGACCCGCCGACACCGGCGAGTCGGACATCGCGGTATCGGCGCAGGCGTCCCGAGCGCTGGCGTCCGGAGCGCAGGCGTCCGGATCACAGTCATCCGGAGCGCAGGACGTGACGGACCCACAGCGCACCCAGCACGAACAGCGCACGGAGAGTCCACAGCGACCAGAGAACACACCGCGCCCGGCCACCACGGAGCCGCCCCGACGCCCCACCCCCCTGCCCAACTACGTCGGCGACGGCCCGCCCACCTACGACGCCGAGCCCAGCACCCTCCCGCCCGCCGACCCCGACGAGCTGATGAACCTCGTCGCGGACACCGTGCTCGACGGCGCCCGCTACGGGGCCTACACGCTGCGCGCCACCTCCGTACGCGGGGACTCCGCGCGCTACCGAGGCGAGGTCCGCCGCGACTCGCTGCTCACCGCGCGCTTCGGCAGCGGCGACAGCGCCCTCGTCCTGGTGGCGATGGCCACCGGAGCGCGGGCGACCCCTGGCGCGCACCTCGCGGCCGCCGAGGCCTGTCACTGGATCGGCCGAGCCGTCGGCCGCAGCCACGCCCGGCTCGCCGAGGACATCAGGGGCGCGCGGCGCGGGGACCTGAAGTCGGGCCTGCACCGCCTGACCGACCGCAGCCTCGGCAAGCTGCGCGCCGGCGCGGCCGAGCGCGGCCTTGAGCCCGAGGAGTACACCGCCACCTCCCTGCGCTGCCTTCTCCTGCCCGCCGACCCCGAGTGCCGTACCCGGGTGTTCTTCGGCGTCGGCGGCGGCGGGCTCTTCCGGCTCAGGGGCGGCGAGTGGCAGGACATCGAGCCGAAGGTGGCCGACGCGGCGGGCGAGCCCGTGGTCGGCTTCGGTTCGGTGCCGTCCGAGACGCCCGAGGGGGACCGGCTGACGATGGACCTCGGCATCACCACCCCGCCGAGCCCGTACGACGAGCCGCCGGGCCCGCCCCGCGAGCCCTTCCGCTTCCGCGCCTCCGTGGCCCGCCCGGGCGACACGCTGCTCCTGTGCAGCGGCGGTCTCGCGGAACCGCTGCGCGGCGAGCCCGCGCTCGCAGGTGCCCTGAAGGACCGCTGGTCGAAGGGCGAGCCCCCGGGTCTCGCGGATTACCTGGCCGACATCCAGCTGCGCGTGAAGGGATACGCCGACGACCGCACCGCCGCGGCCGTCTGGGAGGCCTGAGCGCCCTGGGACCGGCGCACACCGGGCGACATACCGCCGCAAGGCGCAGATCATGGACTGCAACCGTACGAAGATCCGTCATCCAGTACGAGGAGTGCAGACCCCATGGCCAAGCAGAACGTCGCCGAGCAGTTCGTCGACATCCTCACCAAGGCGGGCGTCCGCCGCCTGTACGGAGTCGTGGGGGACAGCCTCAACCCGATCGTGGACGCCATCCGCCGCAACGCCGCGATCGACTGGATCCAGGTACGGCACGAGGAGACCGCCGCCTTCGCGGCCGCCGCCGAAGCGCAGGTCACCGGAAACCTCGCCGCCTGCGCCGGCTCCTGCGGCCCGGGCAACCTGCACCTCATCAACGGCCTGTACGACGCCCACCGCTCCATGGCCCCCGTCCTCGCCCTGGCCTCGCACATCCCCTCGCACGAGATCGGGCTCGGCTACTTCCAGGAGACCCACCCCGACCAGCTCTTCCGCGAGTGCAGCCACTACAGCGAGCTGATCTCCAACCCGAAGCAGATGCCCCGCCTGCTCCAGACCGCGATCCAGCACGCGGTCGGACAGCGCGGCGTCAGCGTCGTCAGCCTGCCGGGTGACGTGGCCTCCGAGCAGGCCCCCGAAAAGGCGGCCGAGACCTCCCTGGTCACCTCGCGCCCCACGATCCGCCCCGGCGACGCGGAGATCGAGCGCCTCGTCGCGATGATCGACGAGGCGGACAAGGTCACGCTGTTCTGCGGCAGCGGCACGGCGGGCGCGCACGCCGAGGTCATGGAGTTCGCCGAGAAGATCAAGTCCCCGGTGGGCCACGCCCTGCGCGGCAAGGAGTGGATCCAGTACGACAACCCGTACGACGTCGGCATGAGCGGACTGCTCGGCTACGGCGCCGCCTACGAGGCCACCCACGAGTGCGACCTGCTGATCCTGCTCGGCACCGACTTCCCGTACAACGCCTTCCTGCCCGACGACGTGAAGATCGTCCAGGTCGACATCCGGCCCGAGCACCTCGGCCGCCGCTCCAGGCTCGACCTCGCGGTGTGGGGCGACGTCCGCGAGACGCTGCGCTGTCTGACCCCGCGGGTGCGCACCAAGAACGACCGCAAGTTCCTCGACAAGATGCTCAAGAAGCACGCCGACGCCCTCGAAGGCGTGGTCAAGGCGTACACCCGCAAGGTCGAGAAGCACGTCCCGATCCACCCCGAGTACGTGGCCTCCGTCCTCGACGACATGGCCGACGAGGACGCCGTGTTCACCGTCGACACCGGCATGTGCAACGTCTGGGCCGCCCGCTACATCAGCCCCAACGGCCGCCGCCGCATCATCGGTTCGTTCTCGCACGGCTCGATGGCCAACGCGCTGCCGCACGCCATCGGCGCCCAGTTCACCGACCGCAACCGCCAGGTCATCTCGATGTCCGGCGACGGCGGCTTCTCGATGCTGATGGGCGACTTCCTCACCCTCGTCCAGTACGACCTGCCGGTGAAGGTGATCCTCTTCAACAACTCCTCCCTCGGCATGGTCGAGTTGGAGATGCTGGTCGCCGGTCTGCCCTCCTTCGGCACCGGCAACAAGAACCCCGACTTCGCCGCCGTCGCCCGCGCCTGCGGTGCGTACGGCGTGCGCGTCGAGAAGCCGAAGCAGCTCGCCGGCGCGCTCAAGGACGCCTTCAAGCACAAGGGCCCCGCACTCGTCGACGTGGTCACCGACCCCAACGCGCTCTCCATCCCGCCGAAGATCAGCGCCGAGATGGTGACCGGGTTCGCGCTCTCCGCCAGCAAGATCGTTCTGGACGGAGGGGTGGGCCGGATGCTCCAGATGGCCCGCTCCAACCTGCGCAATGTGCCGAGGCCTTGATATGTGAGGGCGCGCCCTGACGGCGTGTCGAGCTTCTGGGTGGCGTGTCGGTGGGCCGTACGAGTGGACTGTGCGTGCGGCCCGCCAAGTCCGGCGACCGGCGCGGAAAGTGTCATCGAGTGACCATCACACTTTCTCCACAGAAAGGCCCGTGCCACTCATGACCGCCTACCGCCGCGTCTCCGCCGTCGCCGTCGCCGCCCTGCTCATCTCCGGCGTCACCGCCCCCGCCGCCCTCGCCGCCACCCCCGACCGCGCTCCGGCCGCGTCGGTCGTCGCGCCGTCCCCGAACACCGCCCTCGTCGGTGCCGGCCTCACCCTCGACCTCGACGCGCTGCTCGACCTCGAGGCCCACGGCCTGGTGGCCGTAGGCATCGGCGGCGCCGTGGCCGTGGACGGCGAGGTGTCGCTCAAGGTCGGCCGCGGCTCCGTCCTCACCCACAAGAACAAGCAGATCGTCGGCGGCAAGGTCCTGCTCCAGGGCGGCGTCGAGCTGCGCAAGGGCGCCAAGAAGGTCCGCGTGACCAACCTGGCCGTCGACATCCGCACCGGCGCGATCACCGCCAAGGTCGGCGCCAAGGCCAACGTCCGCCTCGGTGCGGTCGTCAAGGCGGACGAGGTCCACGCCGAGCTGCACGAGGGCACCAGCAAGGCCACGCTGTCGCTGGCCACGGACGGCATCGCGCTGAACGCCGCCGCGTTCGCGGACCTCGGTACCCAGCTCGGCACCTGCATCGAGATCGACACCGACACGGTGATCGACGCCGCCCTGGACGTGGACCTCGACCTCGCGGTCGGCGCGGTCGTCGACGTCGACCTCGTGGCCGCCCTCGGCCTCGACGTCGCCCTCGACCTGGACCTGGACCTGGGCCTCGACCTCGACGCGATCCTCGACCTGGACGCGGACGTCGACCTCGGTCTGAACCTGGGCATCCTGTAACACGCCCGCACGTCGCACCCCTTCCTGTGCCCGGTCCCGCAGTTCGTGGGACCGGGCACAGGGGTGTTCAGAGGTGCGCGTGACCTGGCACAGGCGTGTTCCGAGGTGCGCGCGACCGGGCGCCGGGGAGTGCCGGGGTCAGGCCGGCCGCAGCCGCAGCGTCACGATCTGGAACGGGCGCAGCGACAGCGTGAGCCCTTCCGCGTCCGCGTCCGCCGCGCCCAGCGGCCGCTCGAGCAGATCGGTCACCTCGGCCCGCGCCACCGGGAACGACGCCGTGAGCCGGGCTCGGGCCCGCCCGCCGCGCGACTCGTAGAGCCGCACGACCACGTCGCCGCTGCGGTCCTCGGCCAGCTTGACCGACTCCACCGTCACCGCCGGATCGTCCACTGTGACCAGGGGAGCCACATCCGGTGCGTCCGCCACCCGCAGCGGCAGATTCAGGGCCAGTCCTTCGGCGACCGCTTCGCCCACGCCCGCACCCGGCAGCAGTGCGTAGGTGAAGCGGTGCGTGCCGAGGTCCGTCTCGGGGTCGGGGGAGTGCGGGGCCCGCAGCAGCGTGAGGCGGACCGTGGTGCCCAGGCCGTCCTCGTGCGGGGTACGCGTCACGTCATGGCCGTACGTGGAGTCGTTGAGTACCGCGACCCCGTACCCCTCCTCCGCCACGCGCAGCCACCGGTGCGCGCAGATCTCGAAGCGGGCCGCGTCCCAGCCGGTGTTGGTGTGCGTGGGCCGGTGCACATGGCCGAACTGGATCTCCGCGGCCGACCGTTCGGCCTGTACGTCCAGCGGGAAGGCCGCCTTCAGGACCTTCTCCGACTCCTGCCAGTCCACCTCGCACACCACGTCGATGCGCCGGCTGCCGGTGCTCAGGCGCAGCTCCTGCGTGAGGCGCGAGGAGCCGAAGGCCCGGACGACCCGGACCACGGCCCGCAGCGGACCGGACTCCACCAGCTCCACCGACTCGGCGGCCGTGAGGTCCGTGTGCTTGCGCCGGTAGTGCTTGTCGATGTCCCAGGCGTCCCACTGGTTGGGGTGGTCGGGGTGCAGCTGGAGGAGGTTGCCGCGCGTGCCGGGCGCGAGCACCTCGCGGCCCCCGGCGTCCAGGTCCCGTACGGAGGTGAGCAGTCCGTCGCGGTCGACCGCCACCGACAGGTGCTCGTTCGTCAGCGTGATGCCCTCGTCGGTCTCCTCGGCGAAGAGCGCGGAGTCACGGGTGTGCGCCGCCGCCGCGGCCAGGGACTTGGTGCCCAGGCCCTGCACGTTCACATGGACCGGCCCGTCCGCCGTGTCGACCACCTCGCTGCGCGGGTACGGCGAGGAGTTGAGCACCGAGAGGTCGCCGGGGCCGAGCGCCCGTACCGCCTCGGCCGTCAGCGCGTCGAGCTCGGCGAGCACCCGCGCGTAGGTGTCGCGTGCTTCGCGGTGCACCCAGGCGATCGAGGAGCCGGGCAGGATGTCGTGGAACTGGTGGAGCAGCACCGTCTTCCAGATCCGGTCGAGCGCCTCGTACGGGTAGGCGTACTCCGCGGAGCGCAGGGCCGCCGCCGTGCACCACAACTCGGTCTCGCGCAGCCGGTGTTCGCTGTACCGGTTGCCCTGCTTGGTCTTCGCCTGCGTCGTGTACGTGGCCCGGTGCAGCTCCAGGTACAGCTCGCCCGACCAGACCGGCGCGGCCTCCGCGTACTCCTCCTCGGCCGCGCGGAAGAACACCGAGGGCTTCTCGATCTCGACCCGCGGCGACCCTTCGAGGGAGCGCAGCCGGCGCGCCCGCTCCAGCATCTCGCGGGTGGGACCGCCGCCGCCGTCGCCCCAGCCGAAGGGGACCAGCGAGTGCGAGGCGCGGCCCTTGTCGCGGAAGTTCTTCTCCGCGTGGGCGAGTTCGCTGCCGAGGAACTGCGAGTTGTACGTGTCCACCGGCGGGAAGTGCGTGAACACGCGCGTGCCGTCGATGCCCTCCCACCAGAAGGTGTGGTGGGGCATCTTGTTGGTCTGGTTCCAGGAGAGCTTCTGCGTGAGGAACCAGCGCACCCCGGCCAGCTTCGCCAGCTGCGGGAAGGCGGCGGTGTAGCCGAAGGAGTCCGGCAGCCAGATCTCCTCGGTCTCGACGCCGAGCTCCTCCTGGAAGAACCGCTTGCCGTGCACGATCTGCCGGACCAGGGCCTCACCGCCCGGCATGTTCGCGTCGGACTCCACCCACATCGAGCCCACCGGCGCCCAATTGCCGTCCGCCACGGCCTTCTTGATGCGCTCCCAGATGTGCGGCTGGTGCTCCTTGACCCAGGCGTACTGCTGCGCCTGCGAGCAGGAGAAGACCAGCTCGGGGTAGTCGCGGGCGAGCGCCGTGACATTGGCGAAGGTGCGCGAGGCCTTGCGGACCGTCTCGCGCAGCGGCCACAGCCAGGCCGAGTCGATGTGCGCGTGGCCGGTGGCCGAGACGCGGTGGGCGCTGGCCGCGGCGGGCTTGGCGAGCTCACTGCTCAGGGCGGTGCGCGCGGCGGCCGCCGTGCCCGGCACGTCGTGCAGGTCGAGCGCGTCCAGCATGTCCTCCAGGGCGCGCAGGATCTCGTGGTGCCGCGGCCGGTCGGCCGGCAGCTCCGCCATCAGCTCCGAGAGCACCTCGATGTCGAGGACCAGCTGCCAGACGTCTACGTTCAGTACGGCGAGGTCGGCAGACGCGAATCGGTAGATGGGCCGATCCCCGGCCGTCAGGATGTCGCCCAGGTGCGTCGGCTCGAAGTCGTGCGAGAGCACGGTCGGATTGGCCGCCGCTTCGAGGAGCAGCCGCACCTCCTCGCCGCCCTCGGCCCGCTCGGCCACTGTGAGATGCCGGTTCCGCGGGTGAATTCCCTTGAGGGGGACGCCGGTTGCGTCGTACAGCATCCCCTCGGCCTGGAATCCGGGGCCCTCCCCGCTGAACCCAGGGTCGACGACCACCTCCACGTGGCGGCCCGCCCAGGTCTGCGGTACGGCCCCCTCCAGCCTGAACCAGCTGGTGGACCAGGGGCTGCCCCACTCCGTGCCCGTCGCGAAGGGCTCGTACGAGGCCGTCAACGCCTCGCCCACCGGCACCGGTTCACCCGGTGTGTGCCAGACGGACAGGGAGAGCGGCACCCGCTCCCCGTACTGGGCGGGGCGGATGAACTGCCGCAGGGCTCGCTCCAGACGCCCCTGCACCAGCGGTCGGTCATCGTGCATCGGAAATCACGGCTCCTGTTCGCTTGCCGGTCGGCTCGCACGCGCTCTTCCTGATGTTCCCCGCTTCCCGTCCGCAGGCCCCGATACGCCGCGCCCGCCGCTTAGTTGACGAATCGACATGCGTGCTGTGCGCGGCGGGCGGGCATGCATCCCGTGAACCTGTTCGAGGAGACAGGCCGCCGGAAGCAAGTGAGCAAGTACGACCGAACGTGCAGAAGGGGAGTCGTCATCGGCGCACGGGGCGGGGTCATGACAGGGCAGGCAAGGCAGCGGTCGGCCGACGGCGCCACGGCACAGGGGGAGCACGCATCACTCAAGTGCAGACTCGGACGCTCCGATCTGCGCGCGGTGCCCGAAGTGCGCCGTGCGTTACGGGAGTTGCTCGCGCACTGGGGCAGGCCCGGACGCTCGGACGTGGCGGAGTTGCTGACCAGCGAGATAGTCACCAACGCGCTGGTGCACACGGAGTACGACGCGGTGCTGACCGCGACCGTGGCACCGGAGCGGCTACGGGTCGAGGTGAGGGACTACACGGGCCGCAGGCCCAAGGCGCGGGTACCGCACGCCGACGACGGTACGCGCACGAACGGCAGGGGACTCCTGCTCGTCCAGTCCCTCGCGGACGCCTGGGGCGTCAGGCCGAACGGGACAGGGAAGGTGGTGTGGTTCGAACTCGACAGCGGACCGGCATGACACTGCGGACCCGCATGACATGAGCGGGGGCGCCCCCGGTGCGGGGCGCCCCCGACTGCTGTGACGCTCAGCCGAATTGCTGCTCCAGATCCTTGAGCTTCTGCTCGAGGGAGTCCAGTCGTGGAAGCGTCTGGGTGTCGTCCTCCGCGGTGAGGTCGACGGTGGCCGGGCCGTCAGAGCCGGTCACGGCCTGAAGAGAGGGCCTGCTGCGTACGGGCAGTTGTTCCGCGGGCGCTATGGCGGGCTCCCCGAGTGACTGCGGGCTGCCGGCGCCCGGAGCGGCGGCCTCCACCTCCAGCCTGCCGCCCGTGCGGCGGCCGCCGTTGAAGGCGTGGCCCCGGCTCACCGCCTTCAGGCGGGCGCGCTCCATCCGGTCGTGCTCGCGCCGCCGCAGCCGGTTCTGCTCCTTGGCCTTGCGGTCCTCGCGTACTTCCTCCACCGCCTCGTCCAGGGTGCGCACGCCTTCGAGGAGCATCAGCGACCAGGCGCCGAAGGTCTCGCGCGGCGCGCGCAGCCAGCGCACGATACGGATCTGCGGCAGCGGACGCGGCACCAGGCCCTGCTCGCGCAGGGCGGCCCTGCGGGTCTGCTTGAGCGCGCGGTCGAAGAGCACCGCGGCGCTCAGCGACATCCCCGCGAAGAACTGCGGCGCGCCCGCGTGGCCCAGCCCCCTGGGCGCGTGCACCCAGTTGAACCAGGCCGCGGCGCCCGCGAAGGTCCACACGAGCAGGCGCGAGCCGAGCGCCGCGTCACCGTGGCTGGCCTCGCGCACCGCGAGCACCGAGCAGAACATCGCCGCGCCGTCGAGGCCGAACGGGACCAGGTACTCCCAGCCCCCGGACAGGTTGAGGTTCTGCCGGCCGAAGCCGACCAGGCCGTGAAAGGAGAGTGCGGCCGCGACCGCGGCGCAGCAGAACAGGAGCAGATACGAGGCCGATCCGTAGATCGCCTCCTTGCGCCGGCGCCGCTCCTCGCTGCGCTCCCAAGAGTCCTGCTCCACGGCGGCCTTCGCACCGGCCCGCTTGCCGCGCGTGAGCACCGCAACCGCCACCAGCATGCCGAGCAGCAGCACCCCGCCGGGAAGCAGCCAGTCCAGCGATATGTCGGTCATTCTCATCGGGGTCCCTTGCGTCGCATGAGGGGGTCTACCGGGCGTCATCCTGACGCAGACGCAAAGGCGTTCAGAGGGTTTCGTGGGAAGAGAACGCCAAGGGGGTGCCGAGGGCTACGGATGAGTGATTTCTGGTCGAACTGCCGTACTGAACAGGGGAGTTGCGTTCGAGCACTCTCACCCGATCGGGTGGTTCAGGCGGAGCTGGTTGCGGTCAGCTTGACGATCCGCTCCGCATCGCAGGTACGCGGACAGGTGACGCAGGTGTCGTCCGGGCGCAGCGTGTAGAACAGGCAGCAGCTCGCCCGGTCCCGGGTGGGCAGCGCCTCACCGTTCGGACCCGTGAGCTCGCGGAACGCCGCCGTGCCCACGTACGGCTTCGTGGTGCCGGGCAGCAGCTCCTCCAGCTCGGCCATCGCACGGCGCTCCTCGCCGAGCAGATGCGCGATGTACCAGAGGCCCTCGACGATCTCGTCGGTGGCCATGCCCCACAGGGCGCGCGGCCCGCGCCGCATCCGCGGTCCGAAGCCTTCGAGCACCGGACCCAGGTGCTCGGCCACCGCCGCCCGTACCTCCGCCATGAGCGCCGCCTCGTCGGGCACGACCCGTGCACCCGGCGAAGCGGCCAGCGGATCGCCCGGCAGGCAGGCGAACTCCTCGACCCGTACGGCTATCTTTCCCAGGGTCCGCTGGAACGTGACGTTCGCCACGGGCACGCGCGGCACGCGGCGCCTGAGGAACCACGGCACGGTGATCAGCAGGCAGGCCGGCCAGGCGTAGCGGTGCAGCCCGAAGCTGGCGATCACGTCCGGGCGGGCCTGCTGCCCGTAGTCCCGGAGCACCTGCGCGTCGTCCCATGCGAGAAAGGTGTCGAGCGCGGCCCCGCCTTCCGCGAGCCGGGCTGCGGCGACCCAGCCGCCTCCCTGCGGGGCCTGCTCGCCCTCGGCCAGTTCGTGCACCGCGAGTCCGGGGAACACCTCGGTCAGGCGCGCGTACGCATCCGCGACAGCCGAAGGGGCTGCGCGCACGGCGCCTGGCAGAGCGGCGTCAAGGGACATGCGGGGGACCACCGAATCGCGATCGTTAGCAGGTAAGCCTTACCTTACCCGACGAATTCGATGTTTGAACTGCGGGTGGGGGCTCCCTATCGTCAGGGGGTCGGGCCGCCGGGGCCCGCGACCCGAAACGTGTGCCGAGGAGGTGGACCCGAGTGGAGCAGGCCCGACCGCGCGCCGCCTCGGATCCCGCCTCGGCCGCCGCGTACGAGGGCGGGGCCGGCCGCCCGTCCGCGCCGCCTGGGGTGCGTGTCCCCGCGCAGGTCGCCCGGGGTGAGCACACGCACAGCGAGCCGACCGCACCGGCCGCGGTGCCGGTCCCCGGCGTGGCTTCGGGTGCTGGTTCCGGCGTGGCTGCCGGTGCCCGTTCCGGCGTGGCTTCCGCTGCCGCCGCCGGTCCGGCTCCCGGTGGTGCGGCCGCCGCTCCCGTCCAGCGTCATTCCGTACGCGGGCAGATCCTCGAAGCCCTGCGCGCGGCCCTCGTCGGGGGCGAGCTGGAGCCCGGCGAGGTGTACTCGGCGCCCGCGCTCGCCGCCCGGTTCGGGGTCTCGGCCACTCCCGTACGCGAGGCCATGCAGCAGCTCGCCCACGAGGGCGCCGTCGAGGTCGTGCCCAACCGCGGCTTCCGGGTCGCCGAGCGAAGCGCACGGGAACTGGCCGAACTGATCGAGATCCGCTCGCTGTTGGAGGTCCCGGTGATGCTGCGCCTCGCGCGCACCGTGCCGGCGGACCAGTGGTGCACGCTGCGGCCGCTCGCGGAGGCCACGGTGACGGCGGCGGCGCGCGGGGACATCGCCGGATACGTCGACGCGGACCGCGCCTTCCACGGGGCGATCCTCGCGCTCTCGGGCAACCGGCAGCTGGTGATGGTCGCGGACGACCTGCACCGCCGCTCCCAGTGGCCGCTGGCCACGGGGCCGGTCCACGTCCGCCGCGCCGACCTGATCGCCGACGCGGCGGAGCACACGGCGCTGCTCGACGCGCTGGTCGCGCAGGACCTTGCGGTGGTGTCCTCGTTGGTGCGGGAGCACTTCAACGGGGCGCAGTAGCAGTTCCGTTCGGGAAGGGGCGGGTAGGGAGAACTCGCCCGCCACAGGCGCACCGGCCCGCACCCTGCCCCACCCGCACCCGAAGACACCCTGTGCGGCAAGATCACCCCATGACCCCGGACCCCGCCGCCCAGCCCACCGTCCACCTCGCCACCCACTTCGGCCTCCACACCCGCACCGCCCTCATCACCGGCGGCAGCTCCGGCATCGGCAGAGCCATCGCCACCTCCCTGGCCAGGGCGGGCGCAAAAGTGGTCCTCATGGCCCGAGGTGCCGAGAAGCTCCAGGAGACCGTCGACGCACTCCGCACCGAGGGCCTCGAAGCCACCGCCGTCACCGCGGACGTGGGCGACCGCGCTGCGCTCCGCGAGGCCGCCGAACAGGCAGTCGTCCCGTACGGCGAGCCGGACATCCTGGTCACCTCCGCGGGCATCAACCTCCGTCCCCCGCTGGACGATCTGACCGAGTCCGACTGGGACACGACGATGGCCGTGAACCTGGACGCGCCGCACTTCCTGGGGCAGCGCTTCGGGCCGGGGATGGCCGAGCGCGGCTGGGGCCGCATCATCCACCTCGCCTCGCAGCAGTCCCTGCGCGCCTTCGGCAACAGCGGTGCGTACGGCGTCTCCAAGGCGGCGGTCTGCGCGCTGACCCGCTCCCAGGCCGAGGCCTGGTCGCGGCACGGTGTCTGCGTGAACGCCCTCGGCCCCGGTTTCGTCGAAACCCCGCTCACCGAGGCCGTGTTCAGCGATCCGGCCCGCGTGGAGGCGATGGCGAACCGCACGATGACGGGCCGCAACGGGACCCCGGAGGACTTCGCCGGCCCGGCCCTGTTCCTCGCGAGCGAGGCCGCGCGCTACATGACGGGCCAGACCCTGTTCGTGGACGGCGGTTTCTCGGCCACGTAGCCCCGGACCCCGCATCCGAACTTCGTTCGGATCGCCTCAAGCGCCGGCGGGGCTGGTCGGGCTACTCGGGAAGCGTCCCGCCAACCACGTAGGCACACCCCCGAGCAACCGGTACAACCGCGCCGCCTCCGTCATCAATCGGCTTGCCGTCGGCTCGGGTTCGGCTTCGGCGAGGGCGACCAGGGCCGGGGCCGTGCCGACGAGGTAGCCCAGTTCCTCCCGTATGCGCAGGGACTCCGCGAAACCGTGGCGCGCTTCCGCCAGTTCGCCCTCGCGCAGCGCGAGTCCGGCGAGGTGGCGCCAGGTGAAGGAGAGCAGCAGCGGGTCGTCGTGGGCGGCCGCGCCCGCGTGGGCCCTGCGGTAGGCGGCGAGCGCGGCCTGCGGGGAGTCGGCGATGTGCTCGGCGATCAGGCCGCGCCGGAAGTCCAGGAGCGGGCGGCCGGGCGCGCTCGGGTGCAGCAGCGCCGCCGCGCGGCCGAGGGCGGCCCGGGCCTCGTCCGCCCGGTCCCGTACCGCCAACACCGTTGAGGCGTACGCGAGATGACCGCGCTCGCAGGCCGCCGCGCCGCGTTCCTCGTCGTTCTGGGCGAGTGCCTCGGCGGTGCGCAGCGCGTCCTCCGCCTCGGGCCAGCCCTGCTCCGTGAACAGGCAGCGCTCGACGAGCAAGGAGGCGCGCTGGAGGGCCGCGGCGGGGGAGGGGTCGGAGGTGAGCAGGGCCGCCGCGTCGGTCCAGCAGCCGCGCGAGCGCAGGCGCCAGACGGCGGTCTGGAGGGCGGATCTCTTCAACGCGGGTTCGGGGACCGGTGTGGCCGAGGCGGTCGAGGCCTTCGGTGCGGATGCCGGGGGCTTCGCCCCGGACGTCGTGGACCCTGACACGGAATCCGAGCCAGACACGGCGGTGTCCGCCACATTCCCCTCCCCAGGAGCGCGTCATTGAGCTGTGGCGGCATCTCAGCACGGAACGGGGCGGGGCGCCAAGGGGGCGGGTGAAGGAATTCACAATCTTGGGAAAGCGAAGGGCGGGTGCGTGCACCGCACCCGCCCCGTGCTACGCGCGCGCCCCTGCGGGCGCGGGCGCTCAGCTCATCCGCAGCGCCGAGCCCAGCTCGTCCCCGGCGCCTGCCTCAGCTCATCCGCAGCGCCAGGAAGAAGTCCAACTTGTCCTCCAGGCGCGACAGATCACGGCCCGTCAGCTGTTCGATCCGCCCGACGCGGTAGCGCAGCGTGTTCACGTGCAGGTGGAGCCGGGAGGCGCAGCGGGTCCAGGAGCCGTCGCAGTCGAGGAAGGCCTCGAGGGTCGGGATCAGCTCGGCGCGGTGCCGGCGGTCGTAGTCGCGCAGCGGGTCCAGGAGCCGGGCCGTGAACGCGCGGCGGACGTCGTCCGGCACGAAGGGGAGGAGCAGGACGTGCGAGGCCAGTTCCTGGTGGCCGGCCGCGCAGACCGTGCCGGGCCGGGCCGCCGCGACGCGGCGGGCGTGCCGGGCCTCCTCCAGGGCGCCGCGCAGACCGTCCGCGGAGTGCACCGAGGCGGAGACGCCGAGCGTGAGGCGGCCGTCGTCCGAGAGGCCCGCCGCGAGCGGCTCGCGCACGGTGGCGAGCAGCGAGTCCGCGAGCAGGCTGGGCTCCGGGCCGTCCTCGGGCGCCACGGCCGGCAGCGGTACGAGGGCGATGGCCTCGTCGCCGGTGTGCGCCACCGCGATCCGGTCGGAGGGCTCGGGGCCCGAGGCGGTCGGGTCGACGAGGATCTCCTCCAGGAGCGACTGC
This sequence comes from Streptomyces indicus, assembly GCF_900100315.1. Taxonomy (GTDB): domain Bacteria; phylum Actinomycetota; class Actinomycetes; order Streptomycetales; family Streptomycetaceae; genus Streptomyces; species Streptomyces indicus. The sequence goes on along the minus strand of NZ_FNFF01000001.1, from coordinate 1,398,820 downwards.
GCCACCGGGCCGCCCTCGATCTCGCCGCCCTCCCACTCGACGCGGGCGACCACGACCTGCCAGTGCGGGGCCGCGCCCAGACCGGGCAGCAGCACGGGGGCGGCCACGCGCAGGCGTGCGGCGATCTCGGCGGGGGCCGCGCCCGTCTGCACCAGCTCCAGGACTTCCTGGGCGAGCCGGCGGCGCACCGTACGGGCCGCGTCGCGGCGGTCGCGCTCCACGGAGATCAGCTGCGTGACGCCCTGGAGCAGGTCGAGCCGCTCCTCGGGCCAGTCGCCCGCGTCCGCCTCGACCGCGAGCAGCCAGTCCGAGAGCACGGTCTCGCGCACGTCGCGCGAGGCGGCGGCCGCGCCACGGCCGCTGCTGTGGATGGGGAAGAGCGAGTACGTGGACCCCTGGACGTTCACACGGTGCGGGCCGCGGCGGCCCGTGCGGATGGCGGCCAGGTGCTCGGCCGCGAGGGCCGTGCACACCTCGGTGGACAGCGGCTCGCCGACCGAGCGGGAGCCCGCGATGGGCCGCCCGGCGGGGGACAGGACCCACGCGCGCAGGTCCAGGTCGGTGCCGAGCAGGTCGAGCACCACGTCCGGGCCGCCGCCCGCCGGGCCCGAGGTCATCAGGCGCCGGTGGCGGTCCACCACGGCCGCGAGATCGCCGGCGCGCTCGCCGGAGACCTGCCGGACGACGTGCTCAGTGATCGTCGCGAAGGCCACCTGCTCGTTGACCGCGAACAGCGGCAGACGGTGGCGTACGCAGGCCTCGACGAGGTCGTCGGGGATGTCGCCGAGCTCGGCCTCACCGGCCGCGAGGGCCGCGACGCCGGTCTGGGCCAGGATCCGCACGAACGGCTCGGAGTCCGCCGGGCTCTTGCGCCACGCCAGTCCCGTGAGCACCAGCTCGCCGCCGGAGAGATAGCGGCTCGGGTCCCGCAGGTCCGTGGTCATGACGCCGCGGACGGTGCGGTCCAGCTCGTCCTCGCCGCCGAGGAGCCGCAGGCCGAGCACGTCGGTCTCCAGAAGGGCGCGCAGCCGCATGTCGTACCTCTCCGCTGTCGCTGGCTTGAATCGTGTCGCCGGTCCGGGTGAAGCGGTTCCGACAGGAAACCGATGGGGTTGGTGGGACCCGGCCTTCATACGAATCTACAAGATGAAAGCAGCGACCAGGGAACTCCTTCATGGTTTCGGTGACTGACCGGGACCAAGGTCCTGCCGGTGTACTTGCGCTATTCCGCGTTAACAGCACGTGAACGAGTCGGGGCAGGGGCCGCACGGCCAAAGGTCCTCTGGCTCGAAAAGACCCTCAGAACGACCCGATACGTAGAAGAGAGCCTCTGATGGACTTCCTTCGCCCCGCCAGCTGGGAGGAGGCGCTCGCCGCCAAGGCCGAGCACCCCACAGCTGTGCCGATTGCGGGTGGCACCGATGTCATGGTCGAGATCAACTTCGACCACCGTCGCCCCGAGTACCTCCTGGACCTCAACCGCATCGCGGAGCTGAGCCAGTGGGAGGTCGGCGAGGAGAAGGTCGTCCTCGGCGCCTCGGTTCCGTACACCCAGATCATCGAGAACCTCAAGACGGAGCTGCCGGGCCTGGCCCGCGCCTCGCACACCGTCGCATCCCCGCAGATCCGCAACCGCGGCGGCGTCGGCGGCAACCTGGGCTGCGCCTCGCCCGCCGGTGACTCGCACCCGGCCCTGCTCGCCTCCGGCGCGCACGTCGAGGTCGAGTCGCAGGCCCGCGGTGTGCGCCTCATCCCGATCGACGAGTTCTACAAGGGCGTCAAGCGCAACGCGCTCGAGGCCGACGAGCTCATCAAGTCGGTGCACATCCCCAAGGCCACCGGACCGCAGGAGTTCTCCAAGGTCGGTACGCGCAACGCGATGGTCATCGCGGTCTGCGCCTTCGGCCTGGCCCTGCACCCGGAGAAGCGCATCGTGCGCACCGGCATCGGCTCGGCGGCCCCGACCCCGGTCCGTGCCAAGGAGGCCGAGGAGTTCCTGAACGCGGCGCTCGAAGAGGGCGGCTTCTGGGACAACGGCAAGATCATCACCCCGTCCATCGCGAAGCAGTTCGCCACGCTCGCCTCGGGTGCCTGCAACCCGATCGACGACGTGCGCGGCTCGGCCAACTACCGCCGCCACGCGGTCGGTGTCATGGCCCGCCGCACGCTGATGTGGACGTGGGAGTCGTACCGCGGCAACGCAGAGGGCCGCACGCTTGAAGGAGCCGCGTAACCATGCGAGTCAATTTCACGGTCAACGGCCGCAAGCAGACGGCCGACGATGTCTGGGAGGGCGAGTCCCTTCTCTACGTCCTGCGCGAGCGCATGGGCCTGCCGGGCTCCAAGAACGCCTGTGAGCAGGGCGAGTGCGGTTCCTGCACCGTCCGCCTCGACGGCGTGCCGGTCTGTTCCTGTCTCGTCGCCGCCGGCCAGGCCGAAGGCCGCGAGGTCGTGACGGTCGAGGGCCTCGCCGACTACGCCGCGCACCGCGACGACGCCCACCCGGGCGGCGCCTGCGGCTCCGGCTCCTGCGGCACCTCGCTCGACGCCGCCCAGCGCTGGCAGGCCAAGGGCACCGACGGCCAGACCGGCGAGGGCACCGAGCTCTCCCCGATCCAGAAGGCGTTCATCGACGCCGGCGCCGTGCAGTGCGGTTTCTGCACCCCCGGTCTCCTGGTCGCCGCGGACGAGCTCCTGGAGCGCAACTCCTCGCCGTCCGACGCGGACATCCGCGAGGCGCTCTCCGGCAACCTCTGCCGCTGCACCGGTTACGAGAAGATCCTCGACGCGGTCCGCCTGGCGGCCGCCCGTCAGGAAGAGGCGGTCTGATCATGGCTGGCACCACCACCGGTATCCCCCGGGATGTGACCCAGGGTCTGACCCAGGGCGGCATCGGCGAGTCGACGCTGCGCCCGGACGGCACCCTCAAGGTCACCGGCGAGTTCGCCTACTCCTCGGACATGTGGCACGACGAGATGCTCTGGGGCCAGACCCTGCGCTCCACCGTCGCGCACGCCGAGATCGTGTCCATCGACACCTCCGAGGCCCTCGCGATGTCCGGCGTCTACGCGGTCCTGACCGCCGACGACCTGCCGGCCGCGAAGAACTACGGCCTGGAGTTCCGCGACACCCCCGTGCTCGCGTACGGCAAGGTCCGTCACCACGGTGAGCCGGTCGCCCTCGTGGCCGCCGACCACCCGGAGACCGCGCGCCGCGCCGCCGCGAAGATCAAGGTCGAGTACAAGGAGCTGCCCCTCATCACCGATGAGGCCTCGGCGACCGCTCCCGACGCCGTGCTCGTCCACGAGGGCCGCGACGACAAGCACTCCAAGCACGTCCCGCACCCCAACATCGTGCACCGCCAGCCGATCGTCCGCGGCAACGCCGACGAGGCCGCCAAGCGCGCCGATGTCATCGTCAAGGGCGAGTACACCTTCGGCATGCAGGACCAGGCCTTCCTCGGCCCGGAGTCCGGCCTCGCCGTGCCCGCCGAGGACGGCGGCATCGACCTCTACGTGGCCACCCAGTGGCTGCACGCGGACCGCGAGCAGATCGCGCCCTGCCTCGGCCTGCCCGAGGACAAGGTCCGCATGACCATGGCCGGTGTCGGCGGTGCCTTCGGCGGCCGCGAGGACATCTCGATGCAGATCCTCGCCTCGATCCTGGCTCTGCGCACCGGCAAGCCGGTGAAGATGGTCTACAACCGCTACGAGTCCTTCTTCGGGCACGTGCACCGCCACCCGGCGAAGCTCTACTACGAGCACGGCGCCACCAAGGACGGCAAGATCACGCACATGAAGTGCAAGATCGTCCTGGACGGCGGCGCGTACGCCTCCTCGACGGTCTCCGTGGTCGGCAACGCCTCCTCGCTGTCGGTCGGCCCGTACGACATCAACGACGTCGAGATCGAGGCCATCGGCCTCTACACGAACAACCCGCCCTGCGGCGCCATGCGCGGCTTCGGCGCGGTGCAGGCCTGCTTCGCCTACGAGGCGCAGATGGACAAGCTGGCCGCGGCCCTCGACATGGACCCCGTCGAGCTGCGCCAGATCAACGCCATGGAGCAGGGCACGCTCATGCCGACCGGCCAGGTCGTGGACTCGCCCGCCCCGGTGGCCGAGCTGCTCCGCCGGGTCAAGGCCCGTCCGATGCCGCCGGAGCGCCAGTGGGAGAGCTCCGAGGGCGCCGACGTCCGCGCGCTCCCGGGCGGTCTCTCCAACACCACGCACGGCGAAGGCGTCGTCCGTGGTGTCGGCTACGCGGTCGGCATCAAGAACGTCGGCTTCTCCGAGGGCTTCGACGACTACTCCACCGCGAAGATCCGCCTCGAGGTCATCAACGGTGAGGCCGTCGCCACGGTCCACACCGCGATGGCCGAGGTCGGCCAGGGCGGCGTGACCGTCCACGCGCAGATCGCCCGTACCGAGCTCGGTGTCCAGCAGGTCACCATCCACCCCGCGGACACGCAGGTGGGCTCGGCCGGTTCGACCTCCGCGGGCCGCCAGACCTACATGACCGGTGGCGCGATCAAGAACTCCTGCGAGCTCGTCCGCGAGAAGGTCCTGGAGATCGGCCGGCGCAAGTTCGGTTCGTACCACCCGGCGTGGGCCAACGCCGAACTCCTCCTGGAGGGCGGCAAGGTCGTCACCGACGGCGGCGAGGTCCTCGCGTCCCTCGTGGACGTGCTCGAGGACGAGGCCGTGGAGATCGAGGAGGAGTTCCGGCACCGCCCGACCGAGGCCTTCGACCTCCGCACCGGCCAGGGCAACGGCCACGTCCAGTACGCCTTCGCCGCGCACCGCGCGGTGGTCGAGGTGGACACCGAGCTCGGCCTCGTCAAGGTCGTCGAGCTGGCCTGCGCCCAGGACGTCGGCAAGGCGCTCAACCCGCTCTCCGTGATCGGCCAGATCCAGGGTGGCACCACCCAGGGCCTCGGTGTCGCGGTGATGGAAGAGATCATCGTCGACCCCAAGACCGCGAAGGTGCGCAACCCCTCCTTCACGGACTACCTGCTCCCGACCATCCTCGACACCCCGACCATCCCGGTCGAGTACCTCGAGCTGGCGGACCCCAACGCGCCGTACGGCCTGCGCGGCATCGGTGAGGCACCGACGCTCTCCTCGACGCCGGCCGTCCTCGCCGCGATCCGGAACGCCACCGGTCTGGAACTCACGAAGACGCCGGTGCGCCCCGAGCACCTCACCGGCACCTGAGTGTCAGGGGCGGGAGGCGAACCCTCCCGCCCCACCTCCGGGCAGGACGTGGCCGAGGAGTCATAGGTCAAGTCTTCCGGCCGGGAGCCGCGTCCGACGCGGCTCCCTGGGAGCCCCACAGGTCCCTCACCGAATGCCCGGAGCCAAGTGCCGCTCCGCTCGCGGTACTTCGCACCACCACGCAACACCCCACGCATCAACGCAACGTTCTCGGGCCGTCTCCCGGGTCGTGCAGCCCAGAGCAATCCCAAATCTCGCTCTCGAGCGGGTGCCCCTATGAACCTTGGGAAGTAGGCACCATGACCCAGCAGTCCATCGAGCCGAACAAGGCCGACATCTCCCCGAACGACGGAGCAGGCGCGGTCGCGCCTCCACCATCGGGCGGTTCCTGGCTCGACCGGTACTTCCGCATATCGCAGCGTGGTTCGACCGTGGGCCGGGAGGTGCGCGGCGGTATCACCACCTTCATGGCGATGGCGTACATCATCCTCCTGAACCCGGTGATCCTCAGCAGCGCGCAGGACGTCACCGGAGCCCAGCTCAGCATCGCCGAACTCACCACCGCCACCGCGCTCGCGGCCGCGGTGACCACCATCGCGATGGGCTTCCTCGGCAACGTGCCGCTGGCCCTCGCCGCCGGACTCAGCGTCTCGGCCGTGATGGCCTTCCAGGTCGCCCCGCAGATGACCTGGGGCAACGCGTGGGCCATGTGCATCATCTACGGCGCGATCATCGTGCTGTTGGTGGTCACCGGACTCCGCGAAATGATCATGAACGCGATCCCGTTGGCGATCAAGCACGCGATCACCATGGGCATCGGCCTGTTCGTCTGCCTCATCGGCCTGGTCCAGGCCGGCTTCGTCACCTCGATGCCCGGTGACGGCGGCGTCGCGGGCGCCAAGCCCATCCAGCTCGGCACCAAGGACATGCTGACCGGCTGGCCGGTCGTCTGCTTCGCGGTCACCGTGCTCCTGATCTTCGCCCTCCTGGTCCGCAAGGTCCCGGGCGCGATCCTCATCGGCATCGTCGGCGGTACCGTCTTCGCCGCGATCGTCCACCAGGTCGCCGGACTGTCCACGAAGGACTGGGGCCTCAACTCCCCGACCATCGACGGCTCGCCGTTCTCCTCGCCGGACTTCGGCCTCTTCGGCTCGGTCTCCTTCTCCGGCATCGGCGACATCAGCGCCATCACCGTCGGCGTCATCGTCTTCACCCTGGTCCTCGCGGGCTTCTTCGACGCCATCGGCACCATCATCGGCATCGGCCAGCAGGCCGGACTCGCCGACAAGGACGGCAAGATGCCGGGCCTCAACAAGGCCCTGGCCATCGACGGTGCGGGCGGTGTGGTCGGCGGTGTCGCCGGCGCCTCCGGCCAGACCGTGTTCGTCGAGTCCACCGCCGGTGTCGGCGACGGTGCGCGCACCGGCCTCGCCAGCGTCATCACCGGTCTGGGCTTCGCGCTCTGCCTCTTCTTCACCCCGCTCGCCCAGGTCATCCCGACCCAGGTCGCGGCCGCCGCGCTGGTCGTCATCGGCTCGCTGATGATGTCCAACGCCAAGCACATCGACTGGAACGACCAGGCCACCTCCATCCCGGTGTTCCTGACCACCGTCCTGATGCCCTTCACGTACTCCATCACCGCGGGCATCGCGGCGGGCATCATCGCCCACGTCCTGATCAAGGTCGTGACCGGCCGCCGGCGTGAGATCGGCTGGCTGATGTGGGTGCTCGCCCTCATCTTCCTGGCCTTCTTCTCGCTGAACGCCATCGAGGGCTGGCTGGGCCTGCACTAGCACCGACTGTTCCCATCCACACATCCGTTAGGAGACCGAACATGCTGGACATCGCCGAAGAGCTGAACCGGTGGGTCGAGCAGGGACGTGACTTCGCGATCGCCACCGTCGTGGCGGTCAGCGGCAGCGGGCCCCGGCAACCGGGCGCCGCGCTCGCCGTCGACAGCGAGGGCACGGCCATCGGTTCGGTCTCCGGCGGGTGCGTGGAAGGAGCCGTGTACGACCTGTGCATGCAGGCGTTGGAGGACGGCGAGACCGTGCTCGAACGCTTCGGCTACAGCGACGAGGACGCCTTCGCGGTCGGCCTGACCTGCGGCGGCATCATCGACATCCTCGTCACCCCCATGCGGGCGGACGCTCCGGGACGGGGAGTGTTCGCCGCTGCGCTGGCCGCGGCCGCCGCGGGGGAGGCGGCCGCGGTCGCGCGGATCACCGACGGTCCGGCCGAAGTCATGGGCCGGGCGCTGCTCGTACGGCCCGACGGCTCGTACGAGGGCGGCCTCGGCGGCCACCCCGAACTCGACCGCACGGCCGCCGCCTCCGCCACCGCGATGCTCGACGGCGGGAAGAACGGCACTGTCGTCATAGGCGAGGACGGCTCCCACTGCGGACAGCCCCTGACGCTGCTCGTCGAGTCCTCGGTGCCGGCCCCGCGCATGATCGTCTTCGGTGCCATCGACTTCGCCTCGGCCCTGGTCCGTATCGGCAAGTTCCTCGGCTACCACGTCACCGTCTGCGACGCCCGCCCGATCTTCGCGACGAAGACCCGCTTCCCCGAGGCGGACGACATCGTGGTCGAGTGGCCGCACAAGTACCTGGAGCGCACCGAGGTCGACGGCCGTACGGTCCTCGCGGTGCTCACCCACGACGCCAAGTTCGACGTGCCGCTGCTCCAGCACGCCCTCAAGCTTCCTGTCGCCTACATCGGCGCGATGGGCTCCCGCCGCACCCACGAGGACCGCAACAAGCGGCTGCGCGAGGTCGGCGTCACCGAGCTCGAACTGGCCCGCCTGCGCTCGCCGATCGGCCTCGACCTGGGCGCCCGTACGCCCGAGGAGACGGCCCTGTCGATCGCGGCCGAGATCGTGGCCAACCGCCGTGGCGGCAGCGGGGTTTCGCTGACCGGGGCGCACACGCCGATCCACCACGACACGTCCGCGCAGCCGGCCGGCCGGATCGGGTCGGTGGCCTGACGGACCGGCCCGTCGTCTTCTGAACCAGCACCACGAGAGGGTCCGCCGCCCCAACGGCGGGCCCTCTCTTCGTCGTTCAGGGCCGGTACGGACCCGGATCGCGCCAGAGCCGGTACGGACCCGGAGCCGTGCCAGGGCCGGCGCGGACCCGGTCGGCTTCGCGTATGCGATGCCCTTTAGGGTCGTGCCGACGACCGAGGATGGGAGCCTCCGCGTGACCGACGCGACCGACGCCGACCTTGCCGTGCTCACCCCCGCCCAGGCCGCCCGCCTGCGCGAACTCGCCGCACCCCACTTGGGGGACGGGGTCCACGGGCTGCGCAACCTCGCGCAGCGGTGCCGGCTCCTCCCCGAGGACCAGTGGCCCGCCGCCGTCGAGGAGCACTTCAGGAGTCTGCGGTCGGCGGGCAGGGGCGACGAGAGCCGCGAGCAGATCCTGCGCGAGGTGCACTGCCGGCTGCTGCCGCACGGCTCGTTCACGCCCGAGACGATCCAGACGATGCGCTACGCCCGCCTGGTCGCCGACGGTCTTGTCTTCGCGTACGCGCTCGACCAGCCCGCCACCGTACGGATGCTCACGGACCCCGACGTGGCGCGGGTCGGCGACGAGGACGCGCTCGGCCGGGCCGCGTACGAGAACCTGACGCGCGTGCCCGTCCAGCACGAGGAGATCGCCCTCGAAGGGCGCGCGGTCCTGCAATCCGTGTACGGGGACTCGCCATTCGTCGCGAGCCGGGCCCTGTATCTCGGGCAGCTGCACCACCAGCTCACCGGCGCGAGCCTGCCCGACGCGGGTGCGCTCTTCGTCGTACCGACCCGGCATCTGATCGCCTACCACCCGATCGTCGACGGCTCGGTCGCCGACGCGGTCAACGACCTCGCGGCATACGGGCTCGGGGCCCACGAGGACGGTCCCGGCTCGCTGTCCCCGCGCGTGTACTGGTGGCACGACGGCCGGATCACCTCGCTCACCGTCATCGACGAAGCCGCCAAGTCCTTCTCCATCCAGCCGCCGTCCGAACTCCTCACGCGGATGCGCACGCTGGTGCGGCTCGACGACGCGGGCCGCATCCCCGGGCGCGGCCGTACGGACGTCACCGCGTCCCAACTGGCGGGCACCGCAGGCGAGTTGCTCACCCGGCTGCCGCAGGACCCCGCCCTGCTCGCCGAGGCGTTCCCGCGGCTGCTCGACCTCGCGCACGCGCACTGCGCCGACGATCCCGCCGCCTCGCTCCTGGACACCTGGGACGCCTGGGCCACCTCGCTCCAGCTCGGCACCGCGCTGTTCACCGGTGCCGAGCCGCAGTCCTGCGCGCTCGGCGAGGACTGCGAACGACCGCTGCCCGCCTTCCCGGCCGCCCCGCCCGCCGACGCCCGCGCCTGGCTCGACACCTTCTACCTGGCGATCGTCTGCCGTGACCGAGCACGGATCCAGCGCCTGCGCGAGGTGCCGCTCGACGTCCTGGGCGAGGACCCGACGGCGGACCCGTACCTGCTGCACTGGATCGACACCCTGCAGACCTACTTCGCCGCCGACTGCTCCATGGACGACGTGGTGGAGAAGCTGCTCGCCGTCATCGACGCCTCGCACGGCGAGGCGGTGACGCGTGCACCGGCGGACTTCGTGAACGCCGTCGACTACCAGCCGGTCGCCCTGTTCCACCGGCTGATCGCCCGCGACCACGAGAAGTTCGCGAAGACGCTCGCGGACGCGCTCAAGGAACACGTCCGCTTCTGGGGCGACTCCACGGCGCCGCGAGCCCAGGTCGCACTCGGCCCACTGGCCATGGCGAGCCTCGCGCACAGCTGGGGTTTCCCGGTGGACACCGGGCTGCCGCAGTTGCCGGAGTGCCTGGTGGACGGTTCGCGCATCGAACGCATCCCGGGCTGACCACAGTCACCTGCCGCCCTCCCTCTTGCTCCAACCTTCAAACAAGGGCCTTTCGTCCCTGCCGTCCCGTCCGGGCGCGCAGGACCCTTGAGATATGAGCACGCACGCACCAGTGATCGCAGCAGTCGACGGTTCGGAGCACAGCCTCGTCGCCCTGGAATGGGCCATGGAGGCGGCGCGAACGCGGGGAGCGGAGGTGCTCGCGGTGCAGGTGCGCGGTGCGGCTCCGGTCCCGGTCGCGCCGACGCTCGCGACCCTGCCCCCGGTCCCCTCCCCGGCGCCCGTCGAGCAGGACGGCGATCCGGTACGGGACCGGGTCGAGGAGTTCCTCGCCGGGCGGAACGCCGCAGGGCGCCACCAGTGGCGGGTCGAGAACCTCATCGCGTCGCGTACGGAGGGCGCCGAGGACGCGGCGCGCACGGAGCCGGATCCCAAGGTCACGTACACGGTCCTCGACGGCGCACCCGCCTCCACCGTGCTCGCCGAGCGGGCGGCCGACGCGCAGCTCCTCGTACTGGGTTCGCGCGGCCTGGGCGGATTCGCCGCGCTCCTGCTCGGCTCCACGGGCCGCAAGCTGGCCATGCAGGCCCCGTGCCCGGTCGTGATCGTGCCGCACGCGGACCGTACCCCCGACCGCGTCGAGACCCCCGGACGGGAACGGATCGTCCTCGGCCTCGCACCCGACGAGACCTCCGACGCCGCCGTGGAGTTCGCCTTCGCCGAGGCCGAGCGCCGCGGCGCCGAACTCCAGGTCGTCTCCACCTACTTGGTGCCGCTGACCTCGCTCCTCGTGGTCGGCGAGCTCGCCGACACCTCCGACACCCCGGTGGGCCAGAACCTCCGCGAGGCCCAGACCGCCCGCCTCGCCCCCTTCCGCACCCGCTACCCGTCGGTCGCGGTCGACCAGATCGCCACGGCGGGCGACCCGGCGGGCCGCCTGGTCACGGCCTCGACCACGGCCGCCCTCACGGTGGTCGGCCGCCACCGCCGCCGCCTGCGCCCGGACGCACTCCTGATGGGCTCGGTGACGAACGCGGTGCTGCAGCACGCGCAGAGTCCGGTGGCGGTGGTCCCGGGGGAGTGAGCCGCACCGCGGCTCAGCACTTCAGGCCGATGACGGCCCAGCCGCGCCCGGCGGCCCGGCTGATGACGTCCCCCCACTCGGACACGAGCCGCGCGAAGGACGCGAAGTCCTGGATCCAGCCGATGGGTTCGACGATGTGGCGCTCGAAGGGCTCGCGCAGGGTGTCGAGCCGGGGCGCCACCTCGGACCAGTACCGGTCCAGCACCTTCACGTCCTCGGGCGGCAGCCACAGCATCGCCTCGATCTCCGGCGACCACATGTCCGGACGCGACACGACCGCCGGCGTGAAGGGCGGCTGCCCCTGCGGCAGGAGCTCGTAGTTGTGTTCACCCCAGAACAGGGGAGCGGCGAACTGGTCCAGGACCTCGCGCAGGGACGCATCGACGAAGCCACGCAGCTCGTCCCAGCGGTTGCCCGCCCAGAAGTGCGCCTTGTACGAGGTCATCGTGTCGCGAAACTCATACCGCGCCCACCACTCGGCGTCCCCGTCCCCGGGCCCTGACCACCCCTCCGGCCGTGCCAGATAGACCTCGAGATCCTCTGCCCCGAACACGGCATCCTCGACCATCCCGGAACGCTCCTCCACCGGCAGGGAACGCAGCCGCTCCCAGTCGACGATCAGCACTTCCATGTCGAGGCCCATGCGGCCAGCGTACGAAACCACCTGCGCTGCCACCGAGCAGGACTGTCCCATGCCTTGACGCGCCCACCCCCCTCCACAACCATCCGTGGGAGCGCTCCCGTATGTCCCCCTGCGAGTCAGGAGTGAACCATGCGACGTCGAGCAATTCCCTTGTTGTCCGCGGCACTTGCCCTTGCCGCGGCCTTCCTCGTCGGTCCGGCCGGGGCGGCCGAACCCGAGCCCGGCGAAGCGGGTGCCGCCGCGGCCGGCGATGAACGGCACAGACCCCGGCTCTACACCCCTCCCGCCAATCCGGACGCCTACACCCAGGCCCATGAGCTCGCCCTCGCCGGGCAGTTGCGGGATGCTGCCGGGATCGTCTCCATGGTGCGTACTCCGCAGGCCGTCTGGTTCGGTGACCAGAGTCCTGCCGAGGTCGAGCGTGAGGCGCGGCAGGTGGTGCGGGACGCCGACGGGGCGACCGTCGTGTTCTCGCTGTACAACGTGCCCGGCCGTGACTGCTCCGGCTACTCCGGCGGTGGTGCCAACACCACCGCCGAGTACAAGGCGTGGATCGACGCCGTGGCCCGCGGTATCGGCCGCAGCGAGGCGATCGTGGTCCTGGAGACCGACTCGCTCGCGCTGCTGCCGAGCGACTGCGGGCAGGACGACGCCCAGGGCACCAAGACCGCCGCGCGGTACGCGGAAATCAACTACGCCATCGGCCAGTTGGAGCCGCTCAAGGGCACCAGGGTCTACCTCGACACCGGCCATGCCGCCTGGCACGGCCCCGCGTCGATCACCCCACGGCTCGTGAAGGGCGGCATCGCCAAGGCGACCGGGTTCTTCACCAACGTCTCCAACTATCAGACCGACGCCGCCAACTCCTGGTTCGGCAGGCTGGTCTCGGCCTGCGTCGCGTACGTCGGCGAGGGCGGTGACGCGGCACAGTGTCCGCACCAGTCGTCGGCCCGTGAGCAGGCCGAAGCCTGGATCGGCGCCAACGTCAAGACGCCCCCGTCCCGCTGGAAGCACTTCGTCACGGACTCCAGCCGCAACGGCCAGGGGCCGTGGGTCCCGCCGCCCGGCAAGTACACGGACCCGCAGGACTGGTGCAACCCGCCGGACCGCGGCCTCGGCGCACGCCCCACGCTCCGCACCGGCGACCCCCTGCACGACGCGCGTCTGTGGGTCAAGATCCCCGGCGAGTCGGACGGCTTGTGCCTGCGCGGCACACCAGGGCCGGAGGACCCCGAGCGAGGGATGGTGGACCCCAAGGCCGGTGACTGGTTCGCAGAGCAGGCCCTCGAGCTGGTGCGGCTCGCCAACCCGCCCATCCTGCCCGGGAGTTGACCGGCGGCGGGGCGTGACCCCACGAGTTTCTCCTTTCTGTGGACAAAGTATGGACGCTCAGCGACCTCATCCCTACGCTGAGCGTCGCCCCGCCACAGAAGTCTGCGTTGACCACAGCGGAACCACGCAGGAGGAACCGTGGAGCCACGCCCCGCGCGCATGTCCCGCCCCACCCGCCGCAGAGCACCAAGAGCCCGAAGAACCACCGGTCTACTGCTTACCGCACTGCTCGCGACCGCCCTCGCCGCCCCCGCCGCCGCCGAGGAACGCGCGGACGACCCCCGCCCCTTCGCCGACCTGCCGCCGCAGGAACCCGGCGTCACGCTGCGGGTGTTCGACATCCAGTCGCCGCTGGAGAAGATCTGCGACCTCAAGCCGGCGCAGACACCGAACATCGACAAGCTGATACCGACCGCCGACTGGAGCTCGACCGAAGGCTTCGGGTTCTCCGACAACTTCGTCAGCCAGATCCTCGGCAACCTCAACGTGCCCGAGGCCGGCACGTACGGCTTCCGGCTCATCAGCGACGACGGCTCCCGGCTGTTCCTCGGCGACCAGCAGGTCATCGACCACGACGGCCTGCACGGAGCCGAGCCCAAGGACGGCGAGATCACCCTCAACGCCGGGTACACCTCGCTGAAGATCGACCACTTCGACCGGGGCGGCGGCCAGCAGGTCACCCTCCAGTGGAAGCCGCCGGGCGCGAGCGAGTTCGTGACCGTGCCGAACTCCGTGCTCAGCACCGACGCCGGAGTCGTCCGCGTCACCGCACCGGGGCGCAAGGAGTGCGAGGGCACGTACGACACCCCCGGCGACGGCCTGCCGCTGACCGAGGTCAACCCCGGCTACACGCTCACCGACCTGCGGCCGAAGGGCTTCGAGCCGCAGGTGTCCGCCATGGACTGGCTTCCCGACAAGCGCCTCGCGATCACCACCTGGGGCGGCAGCCAGGAGACCAAGGGCGAGGTGTACCTGCTCGACAACGTTGCCGGACCGACCGGGCCCGACAAGGTCACGTACAAGAAGATCGCCGAGGGACTCAAGGAGCCCATGGGCGTCAAGTACGTGGACGGCAAGCTGTACGTGAGCGAGAAGCACCAGCTCACCGAGCTCGCCGACACGGACGGCGACGACGTGATCGACGAGAAGAAGAAGATCGCCGAGTGGCCCTACGGCGGCAACTTCCACGAGTTCGCCTTCGGACTGCTCTACGACAAGGGCGACTTCTACCTGAACCTGTCCGTGGCCATCAACTACGGCGGCGCGACCACCGATCCGCAGCCCGCGCCGAACCGCGGCACCACGATCAAGGTCAACAAGAAGACGGGCAAGGTCAGTTACATCGCCGGCGGTCTGCGCACCCCGAACGGGATCGGGCGCGGCCCGGGCGGCGACCTCTTCGTCACCGACAATCAGGGCGGCTGGCTGCCCGCGTCCAAGCTGATGCACATCAAGCAGGACCGCTTCTTCAACCACTACATGAACCCGGACGGCCCGTTCGACGACCGGCCGGTCAGCAAGCCCGCGCTGTGGCTCCCGCAGAACGAGATCGCCAACTCGCCCTCCACACCGCTGCAGTTGAAGAAGGGGCCGTTCGCCGGGCAGATGGTGTTCGGCGACGTGACGTACGGCGGGCTCCAGCGCGCCGACCTGGAGAAGGTGGACGGCCAGTACCAGGGCGCGGTCTTCCGGCACACCCAGGGCCTCGAATCCGGCATCACGCGGATCAGCGAGGGCCCGGACGGCGCGCTCTACGTCGGCGGCCTCGGCGCCGACGGCAACTGGGGCCAGGCGGGCAAGCTCCGCTTCGGCCTGCAGAAGCTGACCCCCAACGGCAAGACGGCCTTCGACATCAAGACGATGCGCGCCACCCGCGACGGCTTCGCACTCACCTACACCAAGCCGCTGTCGGACGAGACGGCCGCCAAGCTGACCGAGGGCGCCTACTCCGTGGAGCAGTGGCGGTACGCGCCGAGCCCGGCGTACGGCGGTCCGAAGGTGGACGAGGAGTCCCTGCCCGTCGCCAAGGCCACGCTCTCGGACGACCGGCGCACGGTCCGCCTGACCATCCCGGGCCTGCGCTCCGACCGTGTGGTGCACGTCCGCTCGCCGCGGCCGTTCTCCTCCGCCGAGGGCGAGCAGCTGTGGTCCACCGAGGCCTGGTACACGCTCAACGCCAAGCCGGGCCCGGACAACCCGCAGACCACGTACGACGCGGAGTCCGCGCAGCTCGGCGGGAGCGCCGGCATCGACACCGAGCACGCCGGATTCACCGGCAGCGGCTTCGTCGACGGCTTCGGCGAGCAGGGCGCGTCGGCGCGCTTCTCCGTGGACGTGGCGGAGGCGGGCGCGTACGATGTCGGCCTGCGCTACGCCAACGGACCGCACCCCGCCCCCGGCACCAAGACCGTCTCCGTGTCGGTGAACGGCGGCGATCCGCAGCAGATCGACCTGCCCAGCACGGTCGAGTGGAACCGCTGGTCCACGCGGACCGAGCGCCTGAACCTGCGCGAGGGCCGCAACACGATCACGTACGCCGTCCGCGAGGGCGACAGCGGGCACGTCAACCTCGACGCGATCGACCTGCGCGCGCCGGGCGAGCGCCGGCAGCTCTTCGACGGCGGCAGCATCGCCGCGGCCTGGCAGCACGCCGACGGCCGCAGCCCCGAGTGGCCGCACACGGCCGAGAAGTCCATGGAGGTCTGCTGCGGCGACCTCCGCACGAAGGAGGCCTTCCAGGACTTCAAGATGCACGTCGAGTTCCGGGTCCCGAAGCTGCCGGACGACGTCACCGGACAGGACCGCGGCAACAGCGGGGTCTACCTCCAGGAGCGGTACGAGGTGCAGATCCTCGACTCGTACGGGGACACCACCCCCGCCACCAACGAGGCCGGGGCGATCTATCTCAAGAAGGCCGCCGACCACAACATGGCGACCGCGCCCGAGACCTGGCAGACGTACGACATCACCTTCCGCGCCGCGCGCTTCGACGCGCAGGGCAAGAAGACCGAGGACGCCCGGATCACCGTGATCTGGAACGGCCGCAAGGTCCACGACGACGTCGCGATCGACGGGCCCACGGGCGCGGGACTGCCCGAGACACCGGCCGCCGGCGCGATCAAGTTGCAGGACCACGGCAACAAGGTGCGGTTCAGGAACGTCTGGATCGAGCCGCTGAGCTGAACTCCGTGCGAAGGGGGCGCGGGCCCGGGACTTTGGTCCCGGGCCCGCGCCTTCGCCGTCCGGCGGGACGGGACTTCCGCCGGACCGGATGATCGATCAGAGGGTGTGCAATGGAGGGACAGCTGCCCTCAAGGTCGAGCGACAGTCTTCCCGAGGTCGATGGGAGTCCCCGTGCCCAGCCCTGCCGCGGTCGAACAGCGCGGATACTGCACCCTCTGCAAGTCCCGCTGCGGCGCGATCTTCACTGTGGAGAACGGCCGCCTCACGGGCGTACGCCCCGATCCGGAGCACCCCACAGGCGCCGCGATGTGCCCCAAGGGCCGGGCCGCCCCGGAGATCGCGCACAGCACCCGCCGCCTGACCACACCTCTGCGCCGCACCCGCCCCAAGTCCGACCCGGACCCGGGCTGGGAGCCGGTCACCTGGGACGAGGCCCTCGACGGCATCGCGGCCCGGCTCACCGCGATCGCCGCCGAGACAGGCCCCGAGTCGGTGGCCTTCGGCGTGGCCACGCCGAGCGGCACGATGGTCTCGGACGCCACCGAATGGATCGAGCGTTTCGTACGGGGCTTCGGCAGCCCCAACACCGTCTACAGCGCCGAGCTCTGCAACTGGCACAAGGACACCGCCCACACCTTCACCTTCGGCACCCCGCTGCCCCCGCCGGACTACGCCCACGCCGACCTCGCCCTCCTGTGGGGCTTCAACCCGGCCAAGACCTGGCTCGCCCAGTCCGCCGCCGTCTCGGCCGCACAGGCTCGCGGCATGCGGCTCGCCGTGGTCGACCCGCGCCGCTCCACCAGCGCCCTCGCGGCCGACCACTGGCTGCGCATCCGCCCCGGCACGGACGCCGCACTCGCCCTCGGGCTCGCGCACCTCCTCATCGAACACGGCTGGTACGACGAGGAGTTCGTGCGCACCTGGACCAACGGGCCTCTGCTGGTACGAGAGGACGACGGGCACTTCCTGAAGGCCTCCGACGTGCACGCGGGCGCCGAGGGCCACCTGGTCTGGAACGAGGAGACCGGCGCGGCGGAGACGTACGACACCCGGTACCCCGCGGGCCGCCCGGAGCGTTTCGCCCTGCGCGGCACGTACTACGTCCCGACCCTCACCGGCGGAGTCACCTGCGTCCCGGCCTTCCAGCACTACGCGGACGCCTGCGCCGAGTGGACCCCGGACCGTGTCGCCCGTACGACCTGGATCCCCGAGCGGGAGATCCGGGCCTTGGCGGAGCAGATCGGACAGGCCCGGTCCGTCACGTACTACGGCTGGACGGGCGTGGCCCAGAGCGCCAACGCCACCCAGACCGAACGCGCCCTCGCCACCCTCTACGCCCTCACCGGCTCCTACGACACCCGGGGCGGCAACCACGTCGCGCCCCCGCCGCCCTACCGCCCCGCCGCCGGGCAGCTCGCCCCCGAGCAGCGCGCCAAGGCCCTCGGCCTCGACCGCCACCCGCTCGGCCCGCAGGCCTCCGGCTACATCAACGCGGGCGACCTGTGCCGTGCCATCGAGGATCAAGAGCCTTACCCCGTACGGGCGTTGATGTGCTTCGGCTCGAACCTGGTCGTCGCCCAGCCCGACTCCGACCGTGTCGCCCGCGCCCTCGGCAAGCTGGACTTCCAGGTCCACCTCGACCTCTTCGAGAACCCGACCAGCGCCACCGCGGACTACCTCCTGCCGGTCAGCAGCGCCTACGAGCACGAGGGCCTGCGCTTCGGCTTCGAGACCGGGCACCGCGCACAGGAACAGGTGCAGCTGCGGCCGCGGATCGTCGAGCCGCAGGGCGAGGCGCGCTCCGACACCGAGGTGGTGTTCGCGCTCGCCACCCGCATGGGAATGGGGGAGGGGTTCTTCGGCGGAGACATCGAGGCGGCCTGGGACTGGCAGCTGGAGCCGCTGGGCCTGACGGCCGCCGGACTCCGCGCGCGGCCCGGCGGTGTACGGGTGCCGCGCCCGCTCAAGTACCGTAAGTACGCCGAGTGTTGCGCGGACGGCACGGTCACCGGCTTCGCCACCCCGACCCGGCGCGTCGAGCTGTACTCCGAGCGGCTCCTCGACCACGGCTACCCGCCCGTCCCCGTCCACCGCGAACCGGCCGCCCCCGACCCCGAGTTCCCGCTGGTCCTCACCAACGCCAAGCACGGCTACTTCCTGCACAGCCAGCAGCGCGGCCTCACCACGCTGCGCCGCCGCGCCGCCGACCCCTGCCTCGACCTCAGCCCCGAGACGGCCGCCGCACGCGGGATCGCCGAGGGCCAGTGGGTCGAACTCGCCACCCGGCGCGGCGCGATCCGGCTGCGCGCCCGCTTCGACGACTCGCTGCACCCGTCCGTGGTCGTCGGCGAGTACGGCTGGTGGCAGCAGGCCACCGACCTCGCGCTGCCCGCCGCCGACCCGCTGAGCGCACTCGGCAGCAACTACAACCGCCTCGTCGACCACTCCACCACCGACCCGCTCAGCGGCTCCGTGCCGTTGCGCTCCCAGGTCTGCGAGGTGCGCCCGCTGCCCGCCGACGGGGCGTGGCCGGGGCGGCGCACCTTCACGGTCACCGCCGCCGGCAAGGAGGGCCGGGGTGTGCGCACGCTGTCCCTCGCCCCGGTCGACGGCGGCCGGCTCCCCGACTACCGCCCCGGCCAGCATCTGACCGTGCGCGCGGAGGGCTCGGACCTCGCCCGCAGCTACTCCCTCACCGGCCCGGCGGTGGACGCCGACCGCGCGGTCTACACGCTCGCGATCCGCCGTATCGCCGAGGGCGCCTTCTCCTCGTACGCCCATGACGAGCTGCGCATCGGCGACCGACTCGAACTCGCCTCACCCGGCGGTGTGTTCGCGATCCCCACGCACACCGACACCCCGGTGGTCCTGGTCGCGGGCGGCATCGGCATCACGCCGTTCCTGAGCTATGTGGAGACGCTGGCGGCGAGCGGCGGCACGGTGCCGGAGGTGGTGCTGCACTACGGCAACGCCCACGGCGAGGACCACCCGTTCCGGGCACGCATCACCGAACTGTGCGCCCGTATCCCGCAGTTGAAGGTGCTCACCTACTACGCGAACCCTCTCCCGTACGAGAAGGAGGGCCGGGACTACGACCGGCGGGGCTTCATCACGGCCGACGCCATCGCACCGCACACCCTGGTGGAACGCCGCGCCCGCTTCTACTTCTGCGGCCCGGAGCCGATGATCGAATCACTCACGGCAGGCCTGCACGAACGCGGCGTGCCGCGCTTCGAGATCTTCAGCGAGAAGTTCCGCCCGGCGCAGCGGGAGGTGCCGGTCCCCGAGGACGCCCGCTTCACGGTGCGCTTCGCCCGCTCGGGCCGCGAGGTGGAGTGGGCGGCGGAGGAGGGCACGCTGCTCGAACTGGGGGAGCGGGCGGGCGTGACGATGAGGTCGGGCTGCCGGGTGGGCCAGTGCGAGAGCTGTGCGTGCACGGTCCTGAAGGGAGACGTGGCCCACCGCGTCGTCCCGTCCGACGACCTGCCTGCCTCGGACGCACTGACATGCCAGTCGGTGCCGTTGTCGGATGTCGTGTTGGACGCGTAAGCAGCCCCTGCGGCGCTTGAGCAGATCCGAACGAAGTTCGGATGCGGGGGTCCGGGGGCAGCGCCCCCGGTTTCGGGAAGGGGCGGGGTGGGGGAGAAAAGCCCGCCGCAGGCGCCCCCCACCGGCACCCGAGGGCCTACCCGAACCCGCGAGCGTCCTGCTTCAGCGCCGTGTCGACAGTCAGCGCCGTCGCCACGACCAGACTCAGCAACGGATCCTGAAGCGGCCGATGAATCTGCAGCACATAGTTGTCCGCCGTCGTGAACATCGTCTTCGCCAGCCCCTCCCACGTCTTCGTGATCCGGGCGATCTCCTGGTCCATGTGGTCCACGATCGCGAAGTTCCAGGCCCGCCAGTTCTCCGCCTTGATGGCGCCGACCTGCTGCCCGTTCACCACCATCGCGAAGTTGATCTTCCCGATGGCGTTCTGCTGCACGATCTCGCCGATCGGCTGCCCGTTCGCGGCCTCGACGATCACGCGGGACTTCACGAACTTCGCCGGGCGGGTCAGCCGCATGACCGGCTGCCCGTACGCGTCGCGGATCTCCAGCTTGTGCGTCATGAACTGGTCCACGCTCGCGACGAAGCGCAGCACCTTGCGGGCCGTGGACTGGCCGACCTGGACGACCGAGCCGAGGGTGTTGCCCTGCTGGTCGTAGACCGCGTACTCGTTGGTGAGCTCGACCAGCTTGGCCTTCTGGTTCACCACGAGGACGGGCTCGCTGAAGAGCGTGCCGCCGCCCTGCCCGGTGGGGGCGACGCCCGCCTGCTGCTGCACCTGGCGCTGCACCTGGTGCGCGTCGTAGGGGCTGGCGGGCTGCGGCGGTACGGGGGGCTGCCCGTACGGGTTGGCCTGCGGCGCCTGCGGAGGCACCTGGCCCTGCACGGGCGAGGTGTGGGCGGTCCACTGGTGGCCGTCCCACCAGCGTAGGGTCTGGGGCGTGCCCTGGGGGTCGGCGTACCAGCCGGGCGGAGTCTGCGTTGTCACGGGCGCAATGTAACCCGGTCGGCGGGTGCGGGTCGGGGTCGAGGGCTGTGCTGTTCGTCGCATCGGTGCTGGTGGGCGCCTGCCGCGGGCTTTCCCCCACCCCGCCCCTTCCCGAAACCGGGGGCTACGCCCCCAGACCCCCCAACCGCACTTCGTGCGGATCTGCTCAATCGCCGCAGGGGCTGGAAGTGAACGCCTGGAGGATCCCCTCCGCCGCCAACGTAGGCGTCAACTCGCCCTCCCGAACCCGCCGTTCAAGCTCCGGCGCCGCGGCCCGTACCGCCGGATGCGCCCGGAGCCGGCCGAGCAGCTCCTCGCGGACCATCGACCACGTCCAGTCCACCTGCTGGGCACGGCGCTTATCCGCGAGGCGGCCCGTGGACTCGAGCAGCGTCCGGTGCTGTTCCAGCCGGTCCCATACGGTGTCCAGGCCCGTGGACTCGCGGGCGCTGCACGTCAGGACCGGGGGAGTCCATGCGGCGTCGGCGGGGTGCATGAGCCTGAGGGCCCCTGCGAGCTCGCGCGCCGCCGCCTTCGCGTCCCGCTCGTGCGGGCCGTCGGCCTTGTTGATGGCGAGCACGTCCGCCAGCTCCAGGACGCCCTTCTTGATGCCCTGCAACTGGTCGCCGGTGCGGGCCAGGGACAGCAGCAGGAAGGAGTCGACCATGTTCGCCACGGCCGTCTCCGACTGCCCGACGCCGACCGTCTCCACGAGCACGACGTCGTAGCCCGCCGCCTCCATCACGACCATCGACTCACGCGTGGCCTTCGCGACACCGCCGAGCGTGCCCGCGGACGGCGACGGCCGCACGAACGCGGCCGGATCCACCGACAGGCGCTCCATCCGGGTCTTGTCGCCCAGGATGGAACCGCCGGTACGGGTGGACGACGGGTCCACGGCGAGCACGGCGACCCGGTGCCCGAGCCCGGTCAGCATCGTCCCGAACGCGTCGATGAAGGTCGACTTGCCGACACCGGGCACCCCGGACACCCCGATCCGCCGCGCCTTGCCGCTGTGCGGAAGGAGCGCGGTCAGCAACTCCTGGGCGAGCGCCCGGTGCTGGGGCCGGGTGGACTCGACGAGCGTGATCGCGCGCGCGACGAACGCCCGCTTCCCGTCGAGCACACCCTTGACGTACGCATCAAGATCGATCTTCGGCATGTACGGACCGTGCCTCCGCCGGTTCTACTCGTGGCCGAGCGACGCGGCCAGTCGCTCCACCAGGTCGTACGCCGCGTCCGGGATGACCGTGCCGGGCGGGAACACCGCCGTCGCGCCCATCTCCAGGAGCGTCGGGACGTCCTGCGGCGGGATCACACCGCCGACCACGATCATGATGTCCTCGCGGCCCTCCTCGGCCAGCGCCTCCTTCAGCGCCGGTACGAGGGTGAGGTGACCGGCGGCGAGCGAGGAGACGCCGACGATGTGCACGTCCGCCTCGACGGCCTGCCGCGCGACCTCGGCCGGCGTCTGGAACAGCGGGCCGACGTCCACGTCGAAGCCCAGGTCGGCGAAGGCCGTGGCGATCACCTTCTGGCCGCGGTCGTGGCCGTCCTGGCCCATCTTCGCGACGAGGATGCGCGGGCGGCGGCCCTCCTCCTCGTCGAACTTGTCGACGAGCGCGCGGGTGCGGTCCACGTTCGCCGACTCCCCTGCTTCGTTGCGGTACACGCCGGAGATCGTACGGATCTGGCCCGCGTGCCGCCCGTACACCTTCTCCAGGGCGTCGGAGATCTCGCCGACGGTGGCCTTCGCACGGGCCGCGTCCACGGCGAGTTCGAGGAGGTTGCCCTCCCCGCCCGCCGCGCGGGTCAGCGCGTCGAGGGCGTCCTGGCAGGCGCGCTCGTCGCGCTCGGCGCGCAGCCGCCGCAGCTTCTCGATCTGCTGGGCGCGCACCGAGGAGTTGTCGACCTTGAGGACCTCGATCGCCTCGTCGCTGGCGACGCGGTACTTGTTCACGCCGATCACCGGCTGGCGTCCGGAGTCGATCCGGGCCTGGGTGCGGGCCGCGGCCTCCTCCACGCGCAGCTTCGGGATGCCCGCGTCGATGGCCTGCGCCATCCCGCCCGCGGCCTCGACCTCCTGGATGTGCTGCCAGGCGCGCCGCGCCAGGTCGTACGTCAGCTTCTCCACGTACGCGCTGCCGCCCCACGGGTCGATCGTGCGCGTGGTGCCCGACTCCTGCTGGAGCAGGAGCTGGGTGTTGCGGGCGATGCGCGCCGAGAAGTCGGTGGGGAGCGCCAGGGCCTCGTCCAGTGCATTCGTGTGCAGGGACTGCGTGTGGCCCTGCGTGGCCGCCATCGCCTCCACGCACGTACGCGTCACGTTGTTGAACACGTCCTGCGCGGTCAGCGACCAGCCGGACGTCTGCGAATGGGTGCGCAGGGACAGGGACTTGGCGTTCTTCGGGTCGAACTGCTTCACCAGCTTCGCCCACAGCAGGCGCGCGGCCCGGAGCTTCGCGACCTCCATGAAGAAGTTCATGCCGATCGCCCAGAAGAAGCTGAGCCGCGGCGCGAAGGCGTCGACGTCCAGGCCCGCCTCCTGCCCGGCCCGCAGGTACTCCACCCCGTCCGCGAGCGTGTACGCCAGCTCCAAGTCGGCCGTCGCGCCCGCCTCTTGGATGTGGTAGCCCGAGATGGAGATCGAGTTGTACCGCGGCATCCGCTGCGAGGTGTACGCGAAGATGTCGGAGATGATCCGCATCGACGGCTTCGGCGGATAGATGTAGGTGTTGCGGACCATGAACTCCTTGAGGATGTCGTTCTGAATGGTCCCGGCCAGCTTCTCGGGCGGCACGCCCTGTTCCTCGGCGGCCACGATGTAGAGCGCGAGCACGGGGAGCACCGCGCCGTTCATCGTCATCGAGACGGTCATCTTGTCCAGCGGGATGCCGTCGAAGAGCTGGCGCATGTCGAGGATCGAGTCGATCGCCACGCCCGCCATGCCGACGTCGCCGGTCACGCGCGGGTGGTCGCTGTCGTAGCCGCGGTGCGTGGGCAGGTCGAAGGCGACGGACAGGCCCTTCTGGCCGGCCGCGAGGTTGCGGCGGTAGAAGGCGTTGGACTCCTCGGCCGTGGAGAAGCCCGCGTACTGCCGGATCGTCCAGGGCTGGTTCACGTACATCGTCGGGTACGGGCCGCGCAGATACGGGGCCATGCCGGGGTAGGTGCCGAGGAAGTCCAGGCCTTCCAGGTCCTCGCCCGTGTACAGCGGCTTGACCGCGATGCCCTCCGGGGTCTCCCAGAGCAGCTCGCCCTCGTCCTTGCCGGTGGAGTCCTCGACGGCCTTGCGCCAGGCGTCCGTCGACGTGTCCGGCGCCGGGCTCCCCAGTGCGATCCCGGTGAAGTCGGGGATGGACATCAGGACACTCCCAGACGGTCGAGGGTGGAGGTGAGGACGTCCACGGCGTTGCAGCCGGCGAACACGTAGGAGTCGATGCCCTCGTACGAGGCGGGCTTCCCGGCGAGGAACACGAACTCCGCGCCCGCGGACCGGAGTTCCGCCGCGGCCCGCTCGGCCTGCTCCTCGTACAGGCCGTCGCTGGAGCACAGGCAGGCGATCCGCGCGCCGGAGGCCGCGAACTCCGCGGGGCCGCCCGTGACGGGCTCGATGCCGCCCGCCTGGAAGAGGTTCGAGGCGAAGGTGGCGCGGGCGGTGTGCGCGGCGGCGGGGCCGAGCGTCGCGAGGAACACCTTCGGACGCTCGCCCTGCTCGCGCAGCTGCGCGTCCGAGCGGGCCCGCAGGTCCTCGTACGCCTCGTCGCGGCTGACCCGCGGCAGTCCGCCGGCCGGGCCGGCGGGGGCGGGCTCGCGCTGCACGGGCTTCTCCGCGAGGTGCGGGAACTCGCTGACGCCCGTGATGGGCTCCTTGCGGGTGGCCAGCTTGCGGCTGCGCACCGACCAGGTCTCGGCGATGCGCTCGCGGAGCAGGCCGGAGCGCAGGGCCGCGGCCTGGCCGCCGGCGCGCTCGATCTCCTGGAAGAACTCCCAGCCCGCGTGCGCGAGTTGATCGGTGAGCTGCTCCACGTACCAGGAGCCGCCCGCCGGGTCGATCACCCGGGCCAGGTGCGACTCCTCCAGGAGGATCGTCGAGGTGTTGCGGGCGATCCGGCGGGCGAACGCGTCGGGCAGGCCGAGCGCGTGGTCGAAGGGCAGCACCGTCACGGACTCGGCGCCGCCCACCCCGGCAGCGAGCGTGGCGACCGTCGTGCGGAGCATGTTCACCCACGGGTCGCGGCGGCTCATCATCACGCTCGACGTGACCGCGTGCTGGCGCTGTGCGCCCGCGGTGCCGCAGACCTCCGCGACCCGGGCCCAAAGGCGCCGCGCGGCACGGAACTTGGCGATGGTCAGGAACTGGTCGGCGGTGGCCGCGTACCGGAACTCCAGCTGGCCCACCGCCGCTTCGGCGCTCACGCCCGCCGCGGTCAGCTCCCGCAGATACGCGACCGCGGTGGCCATCGAGGCGCCGAGCTCCTGCCCTGCGGAGGCCCCGGCCTCGTGGTACGGCAGCGCGTCCACGGTGAGCGCCCGCAGCCCCGGGAACTCCCCGGACCGCTCGCGGATGTACGCGATCACCGGCGCGAAGTCCTGCTCGCGGCCGGTGCGCGCCTCGTACCCGAGCGGGTCGCCGCCCAGGCTGCCGCGCACCTCGGAGGCGGGGGTGCCGCGCTCGGCGTGCAGCCGGAGCAGCTCGCGTGCTGCCTCGGGGAACTGCGCGCCCGCGTCGAGCACGACCGGCGCGAGGTCGAGGTACACACCGTCGAGCGCCCGCGCGAGCCCGTCGACCGGCAGACCGCCCTCGCCGACGGTCAGCCACAGGGAGGTGACGCCGTTCTCCAGGTCGCCGAGCAGCGCCTCGTTCGCCTTGGCCGGGTCGGGCTGCGCGTGCCGCTGCCGTACGTCCCAGCCGGCGGCCGCATTGCCCTCGGGCCGGGCGCCGCGCAGGTACGGCGCGAAACCGGGCAGGCCGGGCGCCGTGTCGGCATGCGTGTACAGAGGGCGGGTGGTGAGCCCGTCCTCGAGCTTGGTGGAGAGGGCATCCTCGGCGGCATCGCCCGAGACTTCCTTGCCCGACTTGCGCAGTACGCCTTCCACGAGGCGCTGCCACTGCTCATGGGTCGCATCAGGGAACTCGGCGGCCAGGGAGAGCCCGTCGTCAGGCAGGACCGTCATGCTCGGATGTTAGCCGCCGTTAGCAAAGGAGCAGCAGAGGTCAAGGCTGTGACCTTGCCCTCTTCAGGTGGGGGTTGATCCTTCGGGCGATCTGCACTACTGGCAGGTAACCGGGGCGGGCCGACCGGGTAACCGAGGGGCGGAGAGGGAGTCTCCGCCCCTCGGGCGCCGGTCAACGCACCGCGAGCAGCGCGCTGTTGGCCACGCGGCGGTCCTGGAGCGGCCTGAGGGCCAGGCGGACCAGGACCAGCGCATTGTCGTCGCCGGCGATGCGGTTGGCGCTGAGCCGGCCGCAGCTCAGGCAGCGGTGGATCAGCATCCACTCGCCGTCCGGGCGCACGGTCAGGCTCAGCGGCTCCATGCGGCCCCCGCATCCCGCGGCACGATCGCCGGGGATGCGCAGGTCGACATGGAGACTTGTCAGGCAGTTCGGGCAGTGATTGCGGTGCGCGGTGCCGGGCGCGACGAGGGAGACGTCGAGCCGGCAGCCCGTACACCGGAAGTCATGTGCCCGATGACGCCCCGCGCCATGCAGGACGTCTTTGTGGCGCTGCGGCCGGACGCGCTGGTCGCGGCCGGAGCGGCGAGTGCGGCGTGGCATGGCGAATCCTCCGTGGCCGCGCTCAGAGCGTGCCGAACGCTTCGAGCGGGAACGGGGGATCGGCCAGCGGCCGCACGGCCATCCGCATCAGGATGAGCTGGTTGTCGTCGGCGCAGACCGGATCCGAACTGAGCTCGCCGCAGCGGACGCAGCGGTGGACGAGCGTCCAGTCGCCCGTGCGCAGCACGGCGATGGCGATGGGACTCATCCGCGAGCCGCACGCGGACGGACCGCCCTCGACCTGGTCGAGAACGTGCCGCGAGTGCAGACAGGACGGACAGTGGTTGCGCCGCGTCGTGTCGGCGGCATACGACGACACGGTCAGCCCGCAGCGCACGCACGTGAACGTGTCGGTGCTGAGTGCCGCGGACGGGGTGGTGCGGTGCTGGTGTGCGAGGTGATCGCTGGACACCCGGGTGCTCCTTGCTGAGAAGTGTGCGATGACAGCAAGAGCAGGCCGAGCGGGCCTCGGTGGACCTTGGGTCAGTGGGGACCTGAGTCGGTATTACGCGATGACGCGAGGCGCGCTCGGCGCGAGGCGGGTCATCAAGACACCTCAATCATCAGTGCAGGAACGGGTGGACGGCCGGTGCGCGAGCCCCGGCGACGGATCAAGAGAACACCGGGAAGCGGAGCCGCGTCCACTGATTTTCCGCGCCGCCGCATCGCGGACAGAAACTGTCCGCGTCCCTCGCTAACGTGCAGCACATGACGGCAGCCAAGAAGGCCCAAGGTCCTGTGCTCAGCACCCGCGCGCTCAACCGCGCCACCCTCGACCGGCAGCTGCTCCTGCGCCGGCACCCCATGAAGCCCGCCGCCGCCGTGTCCCACCTCCTCGGCCTCCAGGCGCAGAACGTCAAGCCGCCCTACTACGCCCTCGCGGCCCGGCTCGAGGAGTTCGACCCGGCCGCGTTCTCGGCCCTCATGCAGGACCGCGAGCTCGTCCGGATCGTCACCATGCGCTCCACGATCCACACGCACACCGCGGACGACGCGCTCGCCCTGCGCCGCCTCGTCCAGCCCGCACGCACCCGCGAGCTGAACATGTTCCGCAAGGGCCTGGCCGGCGTGGACCTGGACCGGCTGACCGCACAGGCGAAGGAGCTGGTCGAGGAGCAGCCGCGCACGCTCGCGCAGATCCGCGAGCACCTGCTGCGCACCTGGCCGGACGCCGACCCGCAGGCGCTCGGCATCGCGGCCCGCTGCTCGCTGCCGCTCGTCCAGGTCACCCCGCGCGGCCTGTGGCGGCAGAGCGGCCAGGTCTCGCTGACGACGCTGACGCACTGGCTCGGCCGGGACGACACCGCGGACGCGGACCCGGACGACACGGTCCTGCGCTACCTCGGCGCGTTCGGACCGGCGTCCGTGAAGGACTTCCAGACCTGGAGCGGCCTGACCCGGATGCGGGAGGTGTTCGAGCGGCTGCGCCCCGGCCTGACGACCTTCCGCGACGAGCACGGCGTCGAGCTCTTCGACCTGCCGGACGCGTCCCGCCCCGACGCGGACACCCCGGCGCCGGCCCGGCTGCTGCCCGAGTTCGACAACCTGCTCCTGTCCCACGCCGACCGCACCCGCGTCGTGCCGCCGGACCTCAAGGGCCGTACCTGGCTGGGCAACTTCGCCTACAGCGTCTTCCTCGTCGACGGGTTCCTCGCCGGCACCTGGAAGCTCACCGAGGAGAAGGAGTCGGCGACCGTCACGTTCGAGCCCTTCGGCACGCTCACCAAGGCCCAGCGGGCCGAGCTGGAGGCCGAGGCGGCGCGGCTGCTCGACGGCCCGATGGGCACGGGGGTCCCGTACGACCTCCGGTACGGGCAGGTGGTGGGCGCCTGAGCCCGGCGCGGCGGGGCGGTCAGTCCGCGCGCCCCGTGGCCGCCACCGTCACCCCGAGCCCGATCATCGCGAACCCGCCCGCGCCCCCGATCATCGACAGCCGGCGGTCGGAGCGGGCGAACCAGGTGCGGGCGGCCGAGGCCGTCAGGCCCCACAGCGTGTCGGTGACCAGGCCGATGCAGATCGGCACCAGACCGAGGATCAGCATCTGCCCGGGCAGCCCGCCCGCGGAATGGTCCACGAACTGGGGGAGCACGGCGGCGAAGAAGACGATGCCCTTGGGGTTGGTGACCCCCACGATCACGCCGTCGGCCACGGTCCGCAGATCCCCGCGCCGCTCGCCCTTCCCGGCCGCGGCGCGGATCGCGGAGGCCTTCATGTCCTTGCGGTGCCGGTACGCCTGCACCCCCAGGTACATCAGATACGCGGCACCCGCGAGCTTCACCGTCACGAACACCGCGACCGAGCGCTCCACCAGCGTGCCGACCCCGAGGGCGACCGCCACCACGAGCAGATACGAGCCGACCACGTTCCCCAGGACCGTCGCCATCGCCGTGCGCCGGCCGTGCGCGAGGGCGCGCCCGATCACGAACAGCACGCTCGGCCCCGGGATCACGATCACGAGCAGCGACATCGCGGCGAACGCGAGCAGCCGGTCCATGGACACCATGTCCTCACCCCCGCCGCGATGCTAGGTGACGCGGGGCAGCGGATGTCAGGCCCTTGCCGCGGGTTCACGGGTTCACAGGCTCACGGGTTCACAGGCTCACGGGTTCGCAGGCGGGCGGGGGAGCGGGCGTCGCTCAGGGCAGCAGCCCCGCCCGTCGCGCCGCCACCACGGCCTCCCAGCGCGAGCGCGCCCCCAACTTGCGCATGGCCGAGCGCAGATAGCCCTTCACCGTCTCGGCGCCGAGACCGAGCCGCTCGGCCGCCGCCGCGTTGGTGGCGCCGAGGGCGACGCAGGCCAGCACGTCCACCTCGCGCGGGGCGAGCCGCACCTCCGGCGCGGGGCGCCCGGCCCGTACGGAGGAGTCGGCCGCGGACGCCAACGTGCCGTACACCGCCTCCAGTTCTGCCCGCAGCAGCGGGTCGTCCAGCTTCGGGGCCAGGGCGCGCAGCGCGCTGTGCGCCTCGCGCACCCGCTCCCAGGCGTCCGCTCCCACGGCCGGCTCGCGCGCCGCCATCAGGAGGGCCTGCGCCTCCTCCCGTACGACCAGGGCCTGTTCGACATCGCGCGCCGCCGCGACCGCCGCCGTCAGGATCCGCTCGCCCATCGGACGCGGCGCGCGCAGCGCCCCGTACAGGACCCCGCGCACCTGGCGCCGGACGATCACCGGCACCGCGAGCACCGACCGCAGCCCCTCGGCGGCGACCACCGCGTCGTACTCGTGGCTGATGTGCCGGGCCTCCTGGTAGTCGACCACCGCGCAGGGCCGCGACAGCGCGACGGTCTTGCCGCCGAGCCCCGAACCCGTAGCGATACCGATGCCCTGAAGGGCGCTGGAGTACGTGCCGCTGACCTCGTCGATGCGCAGCCTGCCCCGCTGACTGCCCGGCGCGGGTGGCGACTTGAGGCGGTCGTGGAGCAGCCCGCCGAGCGCCACGGGCAGCCCGGTGTCACGGCGCAGCCGCACCAGCGCCGACCGCAACGCGAACGCGTCGGCGTCCTCGCCCTCGTGCCCCTCGTACCTCTCGTACCCCGTCACCTGCCGGCCCCCTCTCGTGCTCCCACGTCCGCGCTCCGGTCCCGTCCGACACCACGGGGTCTGGTGGTACCGGTGCCTCTGAGCACAGGATGCTACGTAGGGACTGGCCGCAGACCGGCCGGTCCCGCCGAAGTGGGGCAGAGGAACGGAATACGGTCGAGAGCACCGATCACGGGCGACCGCACCGGAACGCAACCGACAACCCGCCGAACACAACCGACAACCCACCGATCACAGCCGACAGCAGCGGATCACAGGAGAGACACCATGCGGATGCCGATGACCGTCGCGGACTTCCTCCACCGGGCGGAGGCGGGCTTCGCCGACAGCCCCGGTGTCGTCGACGAGCCGGACCAGCCCGCATCCGTCGTACCGGACTCCACCTACGGGCGGCTCGGCGAGCGGGTGCGCGCCTGGCAGGCCGGGTTCGACGCGCTCGGCATCGGCGAGGGCGAGCGCGTGGCCGTCGTCAGCCACAACTCCGCGCGGATGCTGGAGCTGCTGTTCGCCGTGCCGATGAGCGGCCGCATCGCCGTGCCCGTGAACTTCCGCCTCAAGCCCGAGGAGACCGAGTACATCGTCCAGCAGAGCGGCGCCTCGGCCGTCCTCGTCGACCCGGAGCTCGACGACGCGCTCGCCTCGGTCAAGGCCCGGCACCGCTTCGTGCTCGGTGAGCAGACCGAGACCGAGGTGATGCGCTTCGGCGTCGAGCCGCGCCCGTGGTCGCAGCCGGACGAGGACGCCACCGCCACCATCAACTACACCTCCGGAACCACCGCACGCCCCAAGGGAGTTCAGCTCACCCACCGCAACATCTGGGTGAACGGCCTCACCTTCGGCCTGCACACCCGCGCCTGGGAGCGGGACGTGTACCTGCACACGCTGCCGATGTTCCACTGCAACGGCTGGGGCATGCCCTTCGTGATGGCCGGGCTCGGCGCCAAGCAGGTCGTGCTGCGCAAGGTCGACGGCACGGAGATCCTGCGCCGGGTCGAGCAGCACGGTGTGACCCTGATGTGCGGGGCGCCCGCCGTGTGGAACGCGGTGCTCGCCGCGGCCGCCGACTGGCAGGGCGAGATCCCCGGCCGCGACAGGGTGCGGGTGGTGTGTGCGGGCGCGCCGCCGCCGAGCCGGACGATCCAGCGCGTGGAGGAGGAACTGGGCTGGGAGTTCACCCAGATCTACGGCCTCACCGAGACCTCGCCGCTGCTCACCTTCAACCGCACCCGCCCCCAGGACGACGCGCTGCCGGCGCAGGAGCGCGCCCGCAAGCTCTCCCGGGCCGGGCTCCCGGCGCTCGGCGTACGGCTCGAAGTCGCGCCGTCCGGTGAGGTGTTGGCGCAGTCCAACGTCGTCCTCGACGGCTACTGGGACAAGCCCGAGGAGACCGCGGCGGCCCTGGAAGGCGGCTGGTTCCACACCGGCGACGGCGGCACGATCGACCCGCAGGACGGCCATCTGACCATCTCCGACCGCAAGAAGGACGTCATCATCACGGGCGGCGAGAACGTCTCGTCCATCGAGGTCGAGGACACCCTCTTCAGCCACCCCGCGGTGGCCGAGGTCGCGGTGATCGGCGTCCCGCACGAGAAGTGGGGCGAGACCATCAAGGCGCTGGTGGTCCTGGAGGAGGGCGCGAGCGCCACGGATGCCGATCTGATCGCCCACTGCAAGGCCCGTATCGCCGGCTACAAGGCACCGACCTCGGTGGAGTTCCGCGCCTCGATCCCGCGCACGGCCACCGGCAAGATCCAGAAGTTCAAGCTGCGCGAGCCGTACTGGGAGGGGCAGGAGCGGCAGATCAACTGAGGCCGGTCGAGCGAGGTCCGGTCGGGCGAGGTCCGGTCGGGCGAGGGCCGGGCGGCCGCGGGCCGGTGCTTCAGCCGGGCCGCGCGGGGAACCCATCGCCGGATGGGTGCACTCCTCGCGCTGGCCTCCGCCGTCTGCTACGGCATCGTCGACTTCGCCGGCGGGATCCTGTCACGCCGTATCCCCTTCGCGGCGGTCACGCTGCTCGGCCAGATCGGCGGCCTGGTCCTCGCCGTGGCGGCCGCCCTGCTCGTCCCCGCACCGTCCGTCACGGCGACCGGCCTGGCCTGGGGCGCGCTCTCCGGGGTGGGCAGTGCGGCCGCGATGTGGTTCCTGAACCGGGGGCTCGCCCGGGGCGACATGAGCGTGGTCGTGCCGGTGAGCGCCGTCACCTCGGTGGCCCTGTCCGTCCTCACCGGGGTCCTGCTCCTGCACGACCGCCCGACGCCCCTGGCCTGGGCGGGCATTGCGGTCACGGCTCCCGCGCTGTGGCTGGTCTCCGGCGGCCGCGGCACCCCGGGCCGGCGGGGCGTGCGGGACGGTCTCCTGGCGAGTGCGGGCGTGCCGGACGGTCTCCTGGCCAGCGCGGGAGTGGCGGTGCAGTACCTCGCGCTCGCCCAGGCCGGGGAGTCCGGCGGCCTGTGGCCGGTGGCCGCGGGCCGCGCCGCCGCCGTCCTGGTGCTGCTGCCGCCGTCCGTACGCCACCTGCGCGTGCCCGTGCGGCAGGGCCTCCAGGCGCTCCTGATCGGCGCGGGCGCGGCCCTCGGCCTCAGCCTGTACCTGCTGGCGACCCACCAGCAGCTGCTGGCGGTGGCCGTGGTCCTCGCCTCGCTCTACCCCGCCCTGCCCGTGATCCTCGGCCTGACCCTCCTCCACGAACACGTCAACCGCCGTCAGGCGGTGGGGCTTTGGGGGGCGCTGGTGGCGACGGTGCTGCTCGCGCTGGGGTGAGAGCCGGAGGTGGCTCGGGAGCGACGGCGCCGATCCGGCTCCCGGATCCCGCGCCCCCGCTCCCGGACCCCGCGCCCCCGCTCCCGCGTACTCAGGGCACCAGCACGTACCGCCCGCGCACCCCGCCCTTAGCCATGGCGCGGTGGGCCTCGGCGGCCTGGGCCAGGGGCAGGACGGCCTGTACGCGGGCCGGCAGCTCGCCGGCGGCGGTGCGGGCGAGCAGGTCGCCGAGGCGCGCGCCGTCGGGGTGGGTGACGACCACGTCGACCGAGATGCCGCGTTCGGCGGCCGGCCGCGCGCTCGGCTGCACGCCGACGAACGCGCCGCCGTCGCGCACCAGGGCGACCGCCGCCTCCTGGAGGGCCGCACCGTCGGCGACCGCGTCCCAGCCGCGTTCTGGGGCGGCGGTGAACTCGGCGCCGAGGCTCCGTACGAACTCCTCGTCCTGCTCCCTGGCGAGTCCCGTCACGCGCCAGCCGCGCTCCGGCGCGAGGGCGGCGGTGTACGCGCCCACCGCGCCGGCCGCCCCGGTCACGAGCAGCCTGTTGCCGTCGGCGGGCGCGTCCCCGAGCAGGTCGAGCAGCTGGGCCGCGGCGAGCGCGTTGACCGGCACGGTCGCCGCCACGGTCAGGTCCAGGCCGTCCGGTACGACGGCGAGCTGGGCGGCCGGGATGACGAGCTGCTCGGCGTACGGGCCGAAATCGCGGTCGAAGCCGTCGACCAGACCGGCGACGCGCGTGCCGACCGCCAGCTCGACCCCAGGCCCGACGGCGGCGATGGTGCCGGCGAAGTCCCAGCCGATTCCGGTGTGTTCGGGTTGGTGGACCATGCCCAGCGCGTGGAAGACGCCGTTCACGACGCCGAGGTCCACGGGGTTGACCCCCGCTGCGGCGATCTCGACGCGGACCTCGCCGGGCCCGGGCGCGGTGAGGGGGACGTCGACGATCTCGATGGAGTCCGGGCCCGCGGGCGTGCGGACGACGGCTGCGCGGTAGGTGGCTGCGTTCATGGGGTGCTCCAGGTGGCTTGTGCTCGGTGGCTGTGTGCATCACTCTGAAGCCGTTGCTCTCCAGCGGGAAGTAGGCACCTGAAAGTGCGTAACTCCCCCGACAGAAAGGGTAGTTCGATGGCGACCACGACCGCGGCCCACAAGCGGGAGCAGGCGAAGCGGGAATACAACGCGTTCCTCGACGTCTGCCCCAGCCGGCAGCTGCTCGCCCGGATCTCCGACAAGTGGGTGGCCCTCGTCCTGGCCGCGCTGACCAGCGAGGGCCCGCAGCCGGGCGGCACGGCTGAGGGCGCGCGGCCCGGTGCGGAGGACGAGACTGCCGGGCAGCCGCGTGCGCTGCGCTACTCCGACCTCTCGCGCCAACTCGCGGGCGTCAGCCAGAAGATGCTCACGCAGACGCTGCGCGCACTCGAACGCGACGGCCTGATCACCCGCACCGTCACCCCGACCGTCCCGGTCACGGTCACCTACGAGCTGACCGCGCTCGGCCGCTCGCTCCAGCACCTCATGCGCGGGGTCAAGGAGTGGGCGGAGACCCACATGGACGAGGTGCTCGTGCACCGCGAGACATACGACAGCCGCCCGGCCTGACCCCCGCGGTCCCGCCCGCCTGCCCAGCCCCCCGGTACCTCACACGTCCGTCCGCGCCCTCACACGTCGAGCAGCTGTCCCGCCGCCGCGGCCGCCCCCACCAGGCCCGCGTCAGTGCCCAGTGCGGCCGGGGTGATCTCCAGGTGGCGTACGAAGGACAGCGCGGCATACGTCTCCAAGTGCCGTCGCAGCGGGGCGAACAGGAGGTCGCCCGCCGCGGCCACCCCGCCCCCGATCACGCACAGATCGATCTCGACCAGCGTGGCCGTCGCCGCGATGCCCGCCGCGAGCGCCTTGCCCGCCCGGTCGAAGGCGGCCAGGGCCTTGGGGTCGCCCGCGCGTGCGGCCTCGGCGGTCGCCGCCGCGTCCGCGAAGCCCGCGTGCCGGGCGATCGACGTACCGGAGGCGATGATCTCCACACAGCCGCGGCTGCCGCAGGGGCACGGCTCGCCGTCGAGTTCGACGCTGATGTGGCCGATGTGCCCGGCGTTCCCGGTCGGGCCGGGGTGGAGGCGTCCGTCGAGGACGAGACCGCCGCCGACGCCCGTGGAGACCACCATGCACAGCGCGTTGCGGTGCCCGCGCGCGGCGCCGAGCCAGTGCTCGGCCGCGGTCATGGCCACGCCGTCCCCGACGAGGACGGCGGGCACGGGGGCGCCGAGGCGGGCCAGGGCCGCACGGGTGCGTTCCAGGACCGGAAAACCGCGCCAGGCCGCGATGTTGACCGGCGAGACCTCGCCGCGCGAGGCGTCCACGGGACCGGCGCTCCCGATGCCGCAGCGGCGCACGGACGCCCACTCGGGCGCGCCGGACAGCTCGGTGAGGACCTCCTCGACGGCCGCCATCACCTCGTCCCCGCCGGTGCCGCGCGGCGTCGGCCGGCGCGCGCTCACGAGGAGCCGTCCCGTCGCGTCCACGAGCGCACCGGCGATCTTCGTACCGCCGATGTCCACGGCGAGCGTCACACCGGAGTGCCCGGCTTCGGAGGCGTCAAGCGGCCGCAGATCGACGGTGGTCACGGTGGTGCTCCTGTCTGGAGTGCAGTTCATGGACAGCTCGGCTCAGGTACAGCTCGGCTCACGTACGGCCCGGCTCACGTACGGCTCGCGGTCGGCAGCTGCTCCGGTCCGCGCGGGCGCCGTCCCCCGTACCGGTCAGCGCACCGCACCGGACAGCGCATGCACCCGCCGGCGCACCGTACCCGCCCCGCCTGCTCACGGCGCGGGCGGCCCCGTGCTCTCCCGCGGCTCCAGATGCGGGAGTTCGGCCTGGAGGCTGCGCACCGGCCCCCCGTCGAGCTGCGCGAGGAGCTCCTCCGCCGCGAGCCGCCCGAACCCCGAGGTGTCCCGGACGAGGGCCGTGAGGCGCGGGTGCGTGACCCGGCACAGCGCCGAGTCGTCCCAGGCCACGATGGACAGTTCCCCGGGGACCTTGATGCCGCGCTCGGCCGCCACGGCGACCCCGGCCACCGCCATCACGTCGTTGTCGTACACGATCGCCGTGGGCGGGACGGCCTCGTCGAGCACCCGCCGCGTCGCCTCCGCGCCCTCCGCGTCCGAGTAGTCCGTGGGCACGGAACGGATCGCGGTGAGCCCGAGCCGGTGTGCCTCCGTGCGCAGCGAGGTGATCCGCCGCTCGGTGTGCGCGAGTCCGGGCAGGCCCGCGACATGGACCACGTGCCGGTGCCCGAGCTCGTGCAGGTGGGCGAGGACGGAGGCCATGGCCGCGGAGTCGTCGGCCCATACGGTCGACACCTGCCGGCCGCCCTCCGCGGGCGCGCCGATCATCACCGAGGGCAGGCCGAGCGAGTCCAGCAGTTCGGGCCGCGGGTCCTCGCTGCGCGGGTCGACGACGAGCACCCCGTCCACGCGCTTCTCCGCCCACCACCGCTTGTAGACGGCACACTCCGCCTCGATGTCCTCGACCACCTGGAACAGCAGCGCCACCTTGCGCGAGGCGAGCACTTCCTGGACACCGGAGACCAGCTGGAGGAAGAACGACTCCACGCCGAGGGTGTGCGCGGGCCGCGCGAGCACCAGGCCCACACACCCCGAACGCTCCCCGGACAGCGCGCGGGCCGCGCTGTTGGGCTGCCAGCCGAGGTCCTCGGCGACGCGGTGGATGCGGTCGCGGGTGCCCTGGGACACCCCGGGGCGTCCGTTGAGCGCGAAGGAGACGGCGCTCTCCGAGACCCCGGCCCTGCGGGCGATGTCCTTGATGGTGGGTCTGCGCGCGGGGGTCGTCCGGGCGCCGCCGTCGCTCTGCGGTGTCATGGTGCTTTCCCCTCGTGCGTGGCCTGTCCGGTCCCCGGTCCGAGTGTGTCCGTCCCGGTCCTCGGCCCGTGCGTGTCCTGTGCGGTCCTGGTGTGTGGGCGTGGGCCTTCGCCCACATGGACGGCGACGGCGGGCCCGTAGGCGATGCGCCCCTGGCACACCGCTTTGATCAGCACCCAGTAGACACCGGGCGGCGTGTCCATGGGGGGAGTCAGCGCGAACACGGTGCGCGTCACCTCCCGTGCGGCCAGGTGCAGTTCGGCGGACCGCTCGGGGACGATCCGCCAACCGCCGTACGGGGAGACCACGAGGGCCTCGCCGTGCAGCGGGCTGTGCAGGTCGTTGCGGATCCGCACGGCCAGCTCGGCCCGGCCGCCCGGCGCCACGTCCACGCGCCCGGTCTCCGCCGTCACGCCGACCCCGGGCGGGGGCCCGTCGTGCCCCGGCACGGTGACGGTGAGGACGTCCTCGACCGCGCCGGCGGGCGTGGTCGCGACCACCCGTACGAGATGGTCGCCGGGCTCGGCGCCGGGGGCGGGACGCACGGTCAGCGGCAGCCGAACGTGGCCGCCCGCGCCGGTCCGCACGGTGTCGCGGGTCCACGAGACGTCCCAGCCCTCGGGTGGATGGACCTCGACCAAGTGCTCGGCGGTTTCCAGGGCTTCCTGTTCCGAACTGCCTTCTCCGCAGGCCGTGTTGGAGGTGAGCGTGACCTGGGTGCGCAGCGGACCCGCGCCGGCCGTCAGCGCGTACGGCATGACCTGCACGGAGTACGGCGCGTTCCCGAGCGGCGCCGTGCCGGTGTTGTGCAGCCAGTAGCGGCTGAACACCGGCTGCACCGCCTCGCGCAGCTCCTCGGTCCCGGGCAGCGGCTCGGGGGTGAGCCGGAGCGTGGTGTACGCGTTGCCGTGCAGCGCGAGCAGCCCGTCCTCGCCGGACGGACCGCCCGGCACGGGCCGGTCGAGCAGGTCCGCGCGCTCGGCGCCGAGCACCACCATCTCCTTCGTGAGTCTGGCCCGCACTGGCTCGCCGTGCGTCTCGCGCAGGCGTACGGCGAGCGCGGCGCCGTCGGCCGACTTCTTCACGGTCTCCACGACCACCTGACGGGAAGGCTCCACCGACAGCTGCGAGAAGGCGCGGTGCGCGGGGCCGTCGTGGGGCGTGCCGGTCACGGCGGTGAGCGGCTGGTTGAACTCCCGTCCCCTGCGCACGAGATCGGCCGCGCGCCAGTCGCCGTCCGAAGCGACGAGCGCGTGCTCGAAGACATGGGTCCAGTGCTGGAGCTGGAAGGAGCTGCCGTCGGGCGCGGTGCGCCGGGGCGGGTCCATCCACTCGGCGCTGGGCCGGCCCGTGCAGGAGCGCATCAGGGTGCTGTGCAGCCGGCCCGCCGTGTCGATCGCGAAGCTGGGCGTCCCCCGGACGAGCAAGCCGACGGTGCGGTCCTCGAAGGGCTCGTCGGTGCCGAGGTCGCGCGGCCGCGAGGCGCTCAACAGGCCGTCCCGTACGACCTGTTCGGCGAGCGCGCCGAGACGGGCGGGGTCGGTGAGCACGGCCACCGGAAGGTCCCGCACCCCGGTCAGGTCGCAGCCGGGCCGCCACAGCTCGCGCAGCGCCTCGCGCGCCGGCACCCACACCAGGGGCGAGGCGCCGGAGCGCACGGCCTCGGCGAACTCCGGTCCGGCGTCTGCGAGGACCGCGGCCGTGAAGGAGTTGACCTCGGGGCCGCCGACGGCGATACGGAAGTCGGGGAGGCTGCTGTCGACGGCGAGGTCTCCCCACCGGGGCCCTGCGGCACGCGTGGGCGTGGTGGTCACGCCCCGGCGCACCAGCGCGGTGACGAGGTCGCGCAGCGGGTCGGTGTCGTCCGCCGCGGGCTGCCCGTATCCCAGCAGACCCGCGTCCGGCAGCACGATCTCGCCCGCGCCGAGCGGGCGTTCGGCGCTGTCGCTGTCGCTGTCGCCGAACCGCACCCGCAGTGTGGAGCTGAGCGCGAACCAGTTCAGGCAGGGCGTGTCCAGGGTCCACGGCGCCCGTGTGTGGTCCACGCCGGTGTCGCTGTCGGGGAAGGCGAACCCGCGCCCGACCGCGGCCGCCGCGGTCTCCGCCACGGGCAGCGCGCCCGGCACATCGGCCGGGATCCGCAGCCGAAGCAGCTGGTCGCTGCCGTCGAACTCGTCCACCTTCGTGGTGAGTTCGACGCGGTCCAGGCCGTCCCACAGTGTGGTCGTACGGGTCCAGCGCACCGGACCGGTCCGGCCGCGCGCCACGATCCGTGCCCCGAGGGGCGACCGCTCCACGGTCACGGCCTCGGCCGGCGCCGCGCCCGAGCCGGTTCCCGGGCCCTTGGGCAGCAGATGCCAGGGGCCTTCTTCGAAGAAGGGGTGCGCCGGGTACTCGTCCTGGACGAGCAGCTCGTCCACCTCGCCGTCCGTCAGGAGCTCGCGTCCGCTCCTCAGGTCGGTGACCCGGCTGAGTCCGCCGCCGCGTGCGGGGTCGGCCTCGACGGCGAACGCCGCGTTGGCGATACGGGGGCGGCCCGCCGCCGGCGCGGACTCCTCAGGCCGGCCGCCGGCACCGGACTCCTCGGCCCACCCGCCGGAGAGCGGCCCGTCCGTGCCGACCAGCCACCAGGTGCGGTGTCCGAGCGAGGGCACATCGCGGGCGAGGAAGGCGAGCTGCGCCACCCCGTCGTGCACGTGCTCGACCAGGACCGGAGCGGGCGCGCCGCCCTCCTCGCCGCGCACCCCGACGCATGCCGCGTCCGCGACGCCGAGCGCATCGAGGGCGACCTGCGTACGTACCACGTCGGTCCGGGCCCAGGACACCGGGTTGAACACCGTCACGGCGACCACGCCGGCGGGCCCGGCGGCGCGGTCGCTCGCCTCGCCGGCCTCCGCCTTGGTGCTGCCCGGCGCCCAGCTCCCCGGCACCCGCGTGTCCATCGCGTCCGTCAACGCGCTGAGCGCGGACTCCCGTACGGAATGGGCGAGTTCATACGCCTCGCGCCATGTCGGCAGCAGATCCAGATACACCTGGTCGGAGAACGTGCCCGTCACCGCGTCGTGGTGCGCGGCGTGCAGGAGATGCCGCCACGCCTTGTCCAAGGCGTCCGCCGGGTAGGGGATCAGGCCCAGACCGTGCACCAGGGACGCGAAGGTCTCGGCCTCCTGGACCAGGTACTCCGCCGCGCGGTGCGCCTGCTTCACATCGGCGTACGTCACGTCCTTGCCCGTGTACACCGGCCCCATCTCCCGGGTCACCGGCAGCGGCCGCTCCCCGCGCGCCGCCAACTCGGCGCGTACGGCGGCGAAGTGCTCGCGCGGTCCCGCGTGCTCCATGCGCGGCCAGGTGTAGCGGCGGTTCCACGCGTGCTGCACGTCCAGGCCCCAGGGGTGCGGCCAGGAGAAGTCCGTGCCCATGGGGATGAGCACGTTCCGGGTGGCCGCCCCCGTGCGCAACAGCTCGTACAGGGCGAGGAGTTGCTCCGCCGCCTCGTCCGCCGAGCCCGCCTTGTGCGAGAACCAGCCGGCCGAGTAGTGCGCGGGCAGATAGTGCAGGAGCAGCCCGCCGCCGTCCGGCCCGAGCCAGTCGTACTCGGCGGGCAGCTGCATCGCGCTCGGCGGCCGCAGCGCCTCGCCCCAGGTGTCCATCATCGGACCCCACTGGTGGTGCGGGCCGCGCGCGAACACCGCCGAGTCGAGGCCCGCGTCCGCCATCAGGGACGCGAAGGACGGGTCGTGCCCGAACACGTCCAGCTGCCAGGCGGTGCGCGGGTCGCCGCCGAGGACGCCCCGGTGGAAGCCGAGCCCGTGCCCCGCGCTGCGGGCGGTGGTCTCGGCGGTGGTGAGGTTGGTGGAGGGCTCGTTGTACGTCCCGCCGACGATCTCCAGGCGCCCCTCGCGGATCAACTGCCGTATCTCGTCCCGGTGTTCGGGGTGCGTGTCCCAGAACGGCTTCAGGTAGTCGAGCTCCGACAGGACGAAGCGGTACGCGGGGTCGTCGGCCGCCTGCTGGAGGTGCAGCGGCACGAGGGTGAACGCGGGCACGCCCGTGTACTCCCAGCCCTTCTCGGGCTCGCCCGCGCGCAGGGGGGTGTCCCAGAGCGCGGTGTAGGCGGCCTGGGTGTTCCACCACATCGGGTCGTAGTGGAAGTGCGGGACGAGCCGGATGGTCCAGCCCGGTTCGGCCACGGTCAGCTCGAAGGCGTACGAGGCGAGCAGGCGCCCGTCCGCGGCGTGCACCCGGGCCGTCGCGGGGAGCCGGTCGCCGGGGGCGCCCTTCGCGCGCACCGCCACCTCGGCCCAGGACTCCAGCGACTCGCGTGCGGAGCCGCCGAGTTCGGCCCTCGCGTCCACGCCCGCGTACGCCTCGACGGTGTCCGCGCGCAGGAGGCGGGGGCGGGGTGTGGTCACGTCCGGGCCCGTGACCGAGACGCGCAGCGGGCCCGCCGGGCGCGTGCGGCGGATGCGGACGCGGACGACCTGGAGCGGGTCGCTCTCGGGGCCTGTGAAAAGACCAGGTGTGGCGACACCGCTTACGTGGACGGAGAAATCCTGGTCCGGCACGGGGAGTTCCTTCTGGTCGACGCTGACCCGGCTTATTACCTAAACCGCATTAGTGATCACACAGTGAAGGCTGGCCCGCGGCCGTGTCAAGCGTGGCCTCGACCGAGCCGACGAGCCGTCGTCCGTAGCTCCATACGGGTCCTCTGACCTGGCCAAAGGTCGTCAGCATGGATCGGAGGCCGCGAGGGTATTGACATGAGCTAAACCGCATTAGTACCGTCGGCGCCGCGCCAGGGTGGACCAACGTCCCGAGAAGTCGGGCCCTTTGGGGATAAGGAATCTGTTGACTGTCCCCGGGTTCGGAAGTGAGTATTCGGCGCAAGAAATTCGGTTGTCGTATTCGGTCCGAGCAAAGGAGCCCCGGCCATGCGGATATCCCGTCGCGTCGCCACTGCCACCGCCTTCGCGGTCACCTCAGCCCTCGTCATGACGGCGTGCGGAGGGACCGGTTCGGGCGGCGACGGGAACACCGACTCCACCGGGAAGATCGAGGGCACGGTCAGGTTCCAGACGTGGAATCTGAAGACCAACTTCAAGGACTACTTCGAGGGCGTCATCGACGGCTTCGAGAAGAAGTACCCGGACGTCCAGGTCGAGTGGATCGACCAGCCCGCCGAGGGCTACGCCGACAAGCTCAGCGCGGACGCCACCGCAGGCACCCTGCCCGACGTCGTGAACGTGGCCCCGGACCTCGCCACCCCGCTCGCCAAGGCTGGCCTCGCGCTCAACCTCGACGAGGACAAGGCCGCCGCCAAGTTCAAGGACGAGTACCTCGAAGGCGCCTGGAAGGGCCACGAGATGCCGGGCAAGACCGGCACGTACGCCTTCCCCTGGTACCTGAACACCGGCCCGATGTTCTACAACAAGAAGCTCTTCAAGGACGCGGGCCTCGACCCCGAGAAGCCCCCGACGTCCTACGACCAGCTCTTCGCCGACTCCCTGAAGATGGCCGAGAACAGCAAGGGCAAGATCGCCATGCTGTCCAACGCCCCCGCGATCGAGGACTTCGGGCGCTACGGCGTCGAGCTGATGAACGCGGACAAGACCAAGTTCACCTTCAACGACGCCAAGGGTGTCGAGCTGGTCGAGAAGTACAAGGAGCTCTTCGACAAGGGCGCCCTCGACGAGCAGGCCCTGACCGCCGTCGCCGAGTCCTCGGGCCGCAAGTTCCAGCAGCAGCAGATCGCCATGAACCCCGGCGGCGCGCACGACCTGAAGACGTACAAGGAAGAGGCCCCGAGCCTCTACAAGAACATCGGCATCACGCCCGCGGTGAACAACACCGGCAAGGACAACATGTACGTCCAGGGCCTGATGGTGAACGCCCAGTCCAAGGTCAAGCCGGCCGCGATCGAGTTCGCGCACTGGGTCACGAACAAGGCGAACCAGGAGGAGTTCGGCCGTCAGGTCGCGATCTTCCCCTCCACCAAGGGCAGCCTCGACGGCGACTACTACACCAAGGACGACGGCACCGACGAGGGCCGCGTCCGCGTGGCCGCCGCCCAGGCCCTGAAGACCGCGGTCAACTACACGCCGGTGGTCTTCACGGAGCAGATGAAGACGGTCCTCAAGAACGAGGTCGCCAAGGCCATGCAGGGCAAGAAGTCGGCCAAGCAGGCCATGGACGACGCGGTCGCCGAGTGCGACAAGCTCCTGCAGCAGGCCGGCTGAGCGCCGGACGCGTAAGGACTGATCGAGTCATGAGCACCACGTCGACGAGGAAGGGTGAGCCGGTGACGCACTCCGGTCCGGCCGCCCCCTCCACCGGCCCCGCAGCCCGGTCCGCCGCCCAGCGCGGCGGCCCGGGCCGCCCGGGTTCCCCCCGGCGCAAGGGCGTGCGGACGCATCTGCCCGGCACGCCCTGGATGTTCCTGCTGCCCGGCTTCGCCATCATCGGCAGCTTCGTGCTCTTCCCGTTCTTCTCCACGGTGTCGAGCTCGTTCACCGACCAGCGGACCCTGATCGCCGGCAAGTGGGTCGGCGGGGCCAACTACCAGGAGATGTTCCAGGACGACATGTTCTGGATCGCGCTGCGCAACTCCCTGCTCTACATCGTGGGTGTCGTGCCGCCGCTGGTCATCCTGCCGCTGCTGCTGGCCATGCTGGTGCAGCGCTATCTGCCGGGCATCTCCTTCTTCCGCTCCGCCTTCTACACCCCCGTCGTCGCCTCCGTCGTGGTGGTCGGCCTGATCTGGGTGTGGATGCTCGACGACCGCGGCCTGGTCAACGCCGTGCTCGGCGCGATCGGGATCGGGCCCGTGGCCTTCCTCAGCGACCAGTGGCTGCTGCTCATCAGCGCCATGCTGGTAACGGTCTGGAAGGGCCTCGGCTACTACATGATCATTTACATGGCGGCCCTCGGGAACGTGCCGAAGGAACTGCACGAGGCAGCCGCCGTGGACGGAGCCGGCGCGATCCGCCGCTTCTTCACCGTCACCGTGCCGGCCGTGCGCTCCACGATGGTGCTCGTGGCCGCGCTCTCCTCGGTCAACGCCTTCAAGGTCTTCTCCGAGGTCTATCTGATGGCCGGGCCCAACGGCGGCCCCGGCGGCGAGGACACCACCCTCGTCATGCTGATCAAGCAGGTGGGCACGGGCCTGTCCGGCCGGGTCGGCTACGCCTCCGCGATCTCCGTCGTCGTGTTCGTGATCACCCTCGGCCTGATGCTGCTCGTGCTCAAGGCCGACAAGAAGGAGGGCGACGCATGAGCGCGCAGACCCTCGAGGGCCGGCCCGAGACCACGCGGCCCGCCAAGGAGCGGCGCCCGCGGCGGCCCCGCAAGTCCGTACGGGACAAGTTCCTCGCCGAAGGCGGACGGCGCCCGCCGGCCTGGCAGCTGGTCCTGCGCTACCTGCTGCTGCTCGCGGTGTTCGCCATCATGGTGGGCCCCTTCCTGTGGCAGCTGTCCACCTCCCTCAAGGGACCGGGCGAGGACATCTACAGCTACCCGCCCAAGCTGCTGCCCTCCGAACCCACCCTCGACAACTACGGCAAGGTCGCCGACCTCATCCCGGTCTGGGACTTCGCGCTCAACTCCCTGAAGGTCGCCCTCGCCAACGTCGTCACCAACGTGGTGGGCGCCGCGCTCGCCGGCTACGCCCTGGCCCGCCTGCGGTTCCGCGGCCGCAAACTCGCCACCGTGGCCTTCGTGATGGCGATGCTGGTGCCCGTCGAGTCGATCATCATCGCCCAGTTCATGACGATGCGGGAGCTCGGCCTCAACAACACGCTCACCGCCGTGGTGCTGCCCGGCTGCATCGGCGCCCTGAACGTGCTCCTGATGCGCAACGCCTTCTCCAACATCCCGTACGAGATCGAGGAGGCCGCCTTCTGCGACGGGGCCAACGCCTGGCAGCGGTTCACGAAAATCGCGCTGCCCGCCGTCAAGGGCACCCTCGCCGTGGT
The DNA here is from genome assembly GCF_900100315.1 of Streptomyces indicus. Classification (GTDB taxonomy): domain Bacteria; phylum Actinomycetota; class Actinomycetes; order Streptomycetales; family Streptomycetaceae; genus Streptomyces; species Streptomyces indicus. The sequence goes on along the minus strand of NZ_FNFF01000001.1, from coordinate 1,354,030 downwards.
CGCGATCTTCGCCTTCATGGGCGCCTGGGACGACTTCCTGTGGCCGCTGATCGTGCTGAGCGACCAGTCCAACTTCACGCTCACCATCGGCCTGAACTACCTGCACGGCACCTTCGCGAACAACCAGCGCCTGGTCGCGGCCGGCACGGTCATCGCCGTCGCGCCGCTGATCGTCCTGTTCGCCTGCCTCCAGCGCTTCTTCTTCCGCGGGGTCGGTGAAGGCGCCGTCAAGGGCTGACACCACCTCCGCCGCCGGGCGCGCGCGGCCTCGCACCGCGCGCGCCGCCCCCACGCACCTCCTGAGGACCTTCCGCATGCCTGAAAGCCCCCGCTCGCCGCGCTTCGGCGCCAACTACACGCCCACGCAAGGGTGGTTCCACCACTGGCTCGACTTCGACCTCGACGCCGTACGAGCCGATCTGGACTCCATCGCGGGCCTGGGCCTGGACCACATACGGGTCTTCCCGCTGTGGCCGCTGTTCCAGCCCAACCGCACCCTGATCCGCCCGCGCGCCGTCGAGCAGCTGGTCGCGCTCGCGGACGCGGCCGCCGAGCGCGGGCTCGACGTCAACGTGGACGGGCTCCAGGGCCATCTGTCCAGCTTCGACTTCCTGCCGGCCTGGACCCAGACCTGGCACCGGCGGAACATCTTCGCCGACCCCGAGGTGGTCTCCGGCCAGGAGGAGTACCTGCGCACCCTCGCGGCCGCGCTCGCCGACCGGCCCAACTTCCTCGGCATGACGGTCGGCAACGAGATCAACCAGTTCTCGCACGATCCGCACCCCGACCCGGACCGCATCTCCCATGAGCAGGCGGCGAGTTGGCTGGAGCGGATGATCGCCGCGTGCGAGGCGGGCGCGCCCGGGAAGTTCCATCTGCACGCCGAGTACGACGCCGCCTGGTACCAGGACGCGCACCCCTTCACGCCCGCGCAGGCCGCCCGGATCGGCGCCGCCACCGCTGTGCACTCCTGGGTGTTCAACGGCACGGCCCAGCGCCACGGCCGTACGGGCGTGGCCACCGAGCACCATGCCGCGTACATGATCGAGCTGGCCCGCGCCTGGCACACGGACCCCGCGCGTCCCGTCTGGCTCCAGGAGGTCGGCGCCCCCGCACCGCACATTCCGGCCGAGCACGCCGCCCACTTCACCGAGCGCACCATCGCCAACGCGCTGGACTGCGCGGACGTGTGGGGCGTGACCTGGTGGTGCTCGCACGACGTCGCGCGCGAGCTCGCCGACTTCCCCGAACTCGAGTACAGCCTCGGCCTGTTGACCAACGAGCGCGAGGTCAAGCCGGCCGGGCAGGCCATCGCCCGGATTGTCGAGGAGTGGCGCGACCGCGAGTACGCGCCCGCTCCCCGTACCACCGCCCTGGTCCTCGACACCGGGGACACCGTCGCCTCGCCGCAGCGCGAACTCTGCGGTCCCGGCGGCGCCTTCTTCGAGGCCTGGCACCGTCTGACGGCGCAGGGCGTGCGCCCCGCCGTGGTGCTGGCCGAGCACGAGCACGACAAGGAGCACCTGGCCGCGCGCGGGATCACCGCGACGGCCACCCCGTCAGAGGTCGACTGACCCCTCCAAGGAGCACCCTGCAATGACGCAGTCTCGCCCCACCCGTCGTACCGTCGTCCTGAGTTCGGCCGCCGCGGCGGCCGGGCTGCTCGCCGCCTCCGGGCCCGCCCACGCCGCGACCGCCTCCGCGAGAGCGGCCGGTGCGGGGGCCGGCCGCAAGAAGGCCGCGGAGAACCTCCAGCCGTACGCCTCCTACTGGTTCCCCGACACGCTGCCCACCGGCACCCCCGACCCGGGCGCGGTCTGGCGCTCGCTCAAGGCCTGGACGCCCGAGTCGGACCCGGACCTCGCGTTCAACCGCTCCACCGTGCCGCTCGCCGAGCGCTTCACGCCGGTCCCCGTGAACACCACGGCCCGCGCGGGCCAGGGCCGCATCTCCTCCCTTGTCTCCTTCCACCCGACGGCCGGCAACCCCTCGCAGGGCCACGCCACCGCCGACTACTACGCGCTCACGCACTGGTCGTACATCGACGAGCTGGTCTTCTGGGGCGGCTCGTCGGGCGAGGGCATCATCCTCGCGCCCAACGCCCCGGTCGTGGACGCCGCCCACCGCAACGGCGTCCCGGTCATCGGCAACATCTTCCTGCCGCCCGCCGCGTACGGCGGCCAGCTCCAGTGGACCCGCGACCTGGTGCAGAAGGACGCGCTGGGCCGCTTCCCGATCGCCGAGAAGCTGGTGCAGGTCGCCACCTCGTACGGCTTCGACGGCTGGTTCGTGAACACCGAGACGGGCGGCGGGGATGCGGCCCTCGCCTCGCAGATGCTCGCCTTCCTCAAGGAGCTGAAGCGGCTCGGTGAGCCGCACGGCCTCAAGATCACCTGGTACGACTCGATGATCAAGAACGGGTCGATCGTCTGGCAGGACGCCCTCAACAGCCAGAACCAGGACTTCTTCCTGGCCTCCGACACCATGTTCCTCAACTTCAACTGGACGACCGCGGACCTGAGTTCGTCCGGCGCCCTCGCCCAGAGCCTCGACCGCGACCGCTACGAGCTGTGGGCCGGCGTGGACGTGGAGGCGAACGGCTGGAACAAGGCGGTGAACTGGGAGGCGCTCTTCCCCTCCGGCGGCCCGCACGTCACCTCGCTCGGCTTCTACCGGCCCGAGTGGACCCGCAACCACCTGCCGGAGGGCCGCACCCCCGAGCAGTTCCACGCGGCCGACGACCAGTTCTGGACCGGCACCTCGCTCGACCCCTCGCGCCCGTCGAGCGGCACCTGGCGCGCCCCCGCCACCGCCGTGGCCGACAAGTCCACCGTCACCTCGCTCCCGTTCGGCTGCACCTTCAACACCGGGCACGGCCTCAAGTGGTACGAGGACGGGGCCGCCCGCTCGGACGCCGCCTGGAACCAGCTCGGCCTCCAGGACGTGCTGCCGGGCCGCCGCTGGGTCGTGCGCACCACGGGCACCCGGCCCTCCGTGACCCTGGACTTCGCCGACGCCTGGCGCGGCGGCTCCTCGGTCCTGGTCGACGGGACCCTGAGCGCACCCGTGGTCCTCGAACTGCACAGCACCCGGCTCCCGTTGAGCCCCGACACCGTCGTCCGCCTCGCCCAGCGCGCCGTGTCCGGCTCGGTGCGGGTCGAGCTGGGCGTGGCGCTGCGCGAGCCTTCCGAGCCGGGCGCCCCTCTCACGTACTCCTTCCTGTCCGCGGGCACGGCGGGCAGCGGCTGGTCCACGGCGGACGTGCGGCTCTCCTCGCTCGGCACCGGCACGATCCACGGCCTCGCGGTACGGCTCACCGGCACCGGAGCCGTGAAGTGGCGGCTCGGCGGACTGCTCGTGCAGAACGCCGCCGAGACGGTCGCGGCCCCCACCGCCCTCAAGGTCGACAAGGCTTCGGGGGACGGGCAGTTCCGCCTGTCCTGGCAGGCCGCGCCCGGGCCCGTCCGCCACTACGAGCTGTACCGCGTCCTCGCGGACGGCACGCGGCGGTTCCTCACCGGCACCTGCGCGACCGCCGCGTATGTGAAGGGCCTCACGGCCGCACCCGGCGAGAAGGAGATCCGCTTCGACGTACGGTCGGTCGGGGAGGTCTACACCACCTCGGCGGCCGCGAGCACCACCCACCCCTGGTAACACCGCACCCTGAGCAGCACCCCGCACGACCCTGAACCACCCGCTCCCACAGGAAGTTGGAGTCCCCTCATGCATGACGACCGCGCCCTCGTAGAGGCCCGCCTCAAGCGTGTGCTCGACGAGCGCATCCGTCCCGCCGTCTACCCCGCGTCCGTGCCGCTCACGGTCGAGGCCTGGACCGCGCCCGGCGAGCCGGTGCCGGTCGAGGAGGGTCTCGCCGCCGTGCACGAGCCGGTGAAGGTCGGCGACGCATGGGGGGCTCCCTGGGCCACCACCTGGTTCAAGGTGACCGGTGAGGTGCCGGCCGAGTGGGCGGGCCGGACCGTCGAGGCCGTGCTCGACCTGGGCTTCGACGAGCGGATGCCCGGCTTCCAGTGCGAGGCGCTCGTCTACACCCCGGCCGGCGAGCCCATCAAGGCGGTCAACCCGCGCAACCAGTGGGTGCGGGTCGGCAGCCCGGTCGCGGGCGGCGAGCGCGTGGAGTGGCACCTGGAGGCGGCCTCCAACCCCGTACTGCTCGGCGACAACCCCTTCCGTCCGACCTGGCTCGGCGACAAGGACACCGCCGGCGACGAGCCCCAGTACCGCCTGGAGCGCATGGACCTGGCCGTGTTCGACCACGAGGTCTGGGAGCTGATCCAGGACCTGGAGGTCATCGGCGAGCTCATGCTGGAGCTGCCCGTCGAGGGCGGCCGCCGCTGGGAGATCCTGCGCGCGGTCAGCCGCTGCCTGGACGCGGTGGACCTCCAGGACGTCAACGGCACGGCCGCCGCGGCCCGTGCGGAGCTGACCGCTGTCCTGTCCGCGCCCGCCGACGCCTCCGCGCACCGCATCAGCGCCGTCGGCCACGCGCACATCGACTCCGCCTGGCTGTGGCCGCTGCGCGAGACGGTGCGCAAGGTCGCCCGCACGACCTCCAACATGACCAACCTCCTCGAAACCGAGGAGGAGTTCGTCTACGGCATGTCCCAGGCCCAGCAGTACGCCTGGATCAAGGAGCACCGCCCCGAGGTCTACGCCAAGGTCAAGAAGGCCGTGGCCGAGGGCCGGTTCGTGCCGGCGGGCGGTATGTGGGTGGAGTCCGACACCAACATGCCGGGCTCGGAGGCCATGGCCCGGCAGTTCGTGCACGGCAAGCGGTTCTTCCTCGACGAGTTCGGCATCGAGAACGAAGAGGCCTGGCTGCCCGATACCTTCGGCTTCGCGGGCGGCCTGCCGCAGATCATCAAGGCGGCCGGCTCCAAGTGGCTGCTCACGCAGAAGATCTCCTGGTCGCAGATCAACAAGTTCCCGCACCACACCTTCACCTGGGAGGGCATCGACGGGACGCGGATCTTCACGCACTTCCCGCCGGTGGACACGTACAACTGCTCCATGCTGGGCCGTGAAATCGCCCACGCCGCACGGAACTTCAAGGACAAGGGCGTCGCGAAGCACTCCCTCGCGCCCACCGGCTGGGGTGACGGCGGTGGCGGCACCACGCGCGAGATGATCGCGAAGGCCCGCCGTATGAAGGACCTGGAGGGCTCGGCGCAGGTCGTCTGGGAGAAGCCGGCCGACTTCTTCGCGAAGGCCGAGGCGGAGTACCCCGAACCGCCCGTCTGGGTGGGCGAGCTCTACCTCGAACTCCACCGCGCCACCCTCACCAGCCAGGCCAAGACCAAGCAGGGCAACCGCCGTTCGGAGCACCTGCTCCGGGAGGCCGAGCTGTGGGCGGCGACGGCGGCCGTCCGTACCGGATTCCCTTACCCGTACGAGGACTTGGACCGCATCTGGAAGACGGTGCTGCTCCACCAGTTCCACGACATCCTGCCGGGCTCGTCCATCGCCTGGGTGCACCGCGAGGCCGAGGCCACGTACGCGCGGCTGCGCGGCGAGCTGGAGTCGATCATCGAGGCGGCCCAGCGGGCCCTGGCCGGCTCCGGCGAGGGCGAGCTGGTCTTCAACGCGGCCTCGCACACCCGCTCGGGCGTGGCGGCCGGCGGCGCGGGCGTCCCCGCGGTCACCGGCTCGGTGGAGCTCACCTCCCGCACGGAGGGCGGCTTCGTCCTCGACAACGGGCTGCTCCGCGTGGAGATCGACGACCGCGGACTCGTCGTCTCCGCGTACGACATCGCGGCGGACCGCGAGACCGTCGCCCCCGGCGCGGCGGCCAACCTGCTCCAGATCCACCCGGACTTCCCGAACATGTGGGACGCCTGGGATGTCGACGAGTTCTACCGCAATGTGGTCACGGACCTGACGGACGCGGACTCCGTGCGCGTGCTCGCCTCGGACCCGGCGGCGGCCTCCGTCGAGGTCGTCCGCTCCTTCGGCTCCTCCCGCGTGACCCAGGTCCTGACCCTGCCGGCCGGCGAGAAGCGGCTCGACATCGACACCGAGGTGGACTGGCACGAGACGGAGAAGTTTCTCAAGGCGGCGTTCCCCCTGGACGTGCACGCGGACCGGTACGCCTCGGAGACCCAGTTCGGCCACCTGTACCGTCCCACGCACACCAACACGTCCTGGGAAGCGGCCAAGTTCGAGGCCTGCAACCACCGCTTCGTCCATGTCGAGGAGCCGGGCTTCGGTGTCGCCCTGGTCAACGACTCGACGTACGGCCACGACGTGACGCGCGACGTCCGCACCTCGGACGCGGGCACGACCACGACGGTCCGCCTCTCGCTCCTGCGCGCCCCGCGCTTCCCGGACCCGGAGACCGACCAGGGCGTCCACCGCTTCCGCTACGCGCTCGCGCCGGGCGCCACGGTGGTGGACGCGGTCCGCGAGGGCTACCGCATCAACCTTCCGGAGCGCCGGGTGACGGGAGCGGCCTCGGAGACGGTGGACCCGCTGTTCACCATCGCCTCGGACGCCGTGGCGGTGAGCGCGGTCAAGCTCGCGGACGACGGCTCGGGCGACGTGGTGGTCCGCGTCTACGAGGCGGCAGGCGCCCGCGCCCGCACGAAGCTGCGGGTGGGCCTGGCCGACGTCACGTCGGTGACGGCCACGGACCTCCTGGAACGCCCGCTCGCCGAGGCGCCGTCGTACGCGGTGGAGGACGGCGAAGTATCCCTGTCGCTGCGGCCGTTCGAACTGGTTACGCTGCGGTTCTCGCGCTGATCGCTCGGCGCTGACGGGGTGCGCCGGGCAGGCCGATGGCCGCCCTGCGCACCCCGTTGCGTCCCGCAAGCCGTGGGGTGCGCAGGGGCCCGGCCCGGAGGGCCTGGTCTAGCGGTACCAGTCGCCGCCGCCGCTGCTCAGAGCTCTGCGGACGTACTCGCCCAACGACCCCACCACACGGTTGCGTTCATCCGTCTCGTGATCCCACACGAACACGTCGTCACGCTCGGGCGTCCGTACGAACGCGAACTGGTCGCCGCCTCCGTTGTCCCCGAAGAACAGCAGGGGGTCGAACGACTCGTACAGTTCGGGGAAATCGGGGTGCGAGCGGAACATGCGGTTGTCCTCGAGGATGCGTGCGGCCGGCCACACCACCCCCTCGCCGTACTCGCCCTCGAGACCGTCCGACTCGGACAGCAGCGCCCGCAGCGCATCCGGCAGCCGTGTGCCGAGCCTGGCCTCGATCGCGGTCAGGTCCGAAGGGGCGGCCGGTGCGCGGAGCTCCAGGAAGGGGAACTCCGCGACCAGGTCACGCAGCACCGGCAACCACCCCGCGCCCCAGCACCCGCGCCCCCGCATACACCGCACTCGCCCCCAACTCCATCTCGATCCGCAGGAGTTGGTTGTACTTCGCCGTGCGGTCCGAGCGGGACAGGGAACCCGTCTTGATCTGGCCGCAGCCCGTCGCCACCGCCAGGTCCGCGATCGTGGTGTCCTCCGTCTCGCCCGAGCGGTGGGACATCACGACCGTGTAGCCCGCGCGGTGGGCGGTGTCCACCGTGGCCAGGGCCTCGGTGAGGGTGCCGATCTGGTTGACCTTCACCAGGATCGAGTTGGCGATCCCGGACGCGATGCCCTCGCGCAGGATGGACTCGTTCGTGCAGAAGACGTCGTCGCCCGTGAGCTGGCAGCGCGCGCCCACCCGGGCCGTCAGCTCACGCCACCCGTCCAGGTCGTCCTCGGCCATCGGGTCCTCGATCGACACGATCGGGTAGGAGTCGATCAGCTTGGACAGGTAGTCGGCGTTCTCGGCGGGGGTGCGCCGCACCCCCTCGCCCGCGTAGTCGTACACGCCCTCGCGGAAGAACTCCGAGGACGCCGGGTCCATGACCAGGCCGATGTCGGTGCCGGGCCGGTAGCCCGCCCGCTCGACGGCGGCGACCACGAAGTCGAGCGCCTCCTCGGCCGTACGCAGGGAAGGCGCGAAGCCGCCCTCGTCGCCCACGCCCGTGGAGTGCCCCGCCGCGAGCAGGTCGCGGCGCAGCGTGTGGAAGATCTCGGAGCCCATGCGCACCGCCTCGGCGAAGGTCTCCGCGCCGATCGGGGCGATCATGAACTCCTGGAAGTCCAGCGGATTGTCCGCGTGCGCACCGCCGTTGACGATGTTCATCATCGGGACGGGCAGCACGCGGGCGCCGGAGCCGCCGACGTAGCGGTACAGCGGCGTACGGTGCGCGGCGGCCGCCGCCTTCGCCGCCGCGAGCGAGACGCCGAGGATCGCGTTGGCGCCCAGGCGGGCCTTCGTGGGCGTGCCGTCGGCGGCGATGAGCGCGGCGTCGAGCCCGGTCTGGTCCTCGGCGTCACGGCCGACGACCGCGGCCGCCAGCTCCGTGTTGACGTGACCCACCGCCTTGTCGACGCCCTTGCCGTGCCAGCGCGCCGGGTCGCCGTCGCGCAGCTCCACGGCCTCGCGCGCGCCGGTCGAGGCGCCGGAGGGGACCGCGGCCCGGCCGAAGGAACCGTCGGCCAGCTCCACATCCACTTCGACGGTCGGATTACCCCGGCTGTCGAGGACGCGGCGGCCGGTGACGGAGGTGATGGCGGTCATGGGAGTCCTTCCCCTTGTCGCATGAAGGCCGGGGCCCGGCTGCGACGACGGTGGCGCTGGTCCCGGCTGCGAAGAAAACTCTACAGCAATGCTGTGCAGTGTTGCTGTTCAGTTCTGCTGTTCAGCAAGACTGTGCAGCCAAACTGTGCAGTCAGGCTGCGCAGCCGGCCTGTGCAGGCTGCTGAGCTGCGTTAAGGTGCGGTATGCCCGTACCGGAATCCGCCACCGTCGCCGCCGAACTGCGCACCGCGATGGGAAAGCTCACGCGCCGCGTGAAGCTGGAGGACCAGATGCCGCTCGGTCAGGTGGCGGTGCTCGGCGCCCTGGACCGCAGCGGCGCGATGACGACCAGCGAACTCGCCCTCGACCAGCGGGTGCGCCCCCAGTCGATGGCCCGCGCCGTCGGACTCCTCATGGAGCAGGGGCTGATCACCCGCCGCGCGCACCCGACCGACGGGCGCAAGAGCCTCGTCGAGCTCTCCGCCGCGGGCCGCAGGCTGCTCGAGGAGACGCGTGGCCGCAGGGCCGACTGGCTCGCCGAGGCCATCGAGGCCGAACTCACCGGGAAGGAACGGGAGTTGCTGGCCCGGGCGATCGGCCTCGTGGAGCGGCTCGCGGCGCATTAGAGCTCGCGGCGCAGAGGGCCTCACAGTGCATGCGACGCGGTCTGCGGCGCCGAAGGTGAACGCTCGCTGAACCGACGGTGAACCAGGGTCCGCTCATCGGCCGGACATGCCATGATGCGCGTTTCGGCAGGACGGCGACCCGGGAGGGGATACGGCGTGAGCGGCGGGCGCGCGGTCACGATGGCCCGCTTGGCGGGGGACCGCTGGCGGGTGACCCGGCCCTGGCCGGCGGCGCTGCGGCCGTATCTGCACAGCTACGCCGGTTACTGGGAGGACACCGCGACCCCGTACCGCGTACGGATCGTGCCCACCGGCCGTGCCGTCCTCCTCATCAGCCTGGGCGAGCCGTTCGCGCAGGTGCACCGGCTTGCGGAGAACGGTCCTGAAATACGCGTGGTCGGCTCGCTCGTCGCGGGGCTCGAGGACGGGCCGCGCATCGCGGACCACCCCGGCGGACAGGAGGCGATCCGCCTCGAGCTGACCCCGCTCGGCGCCTACCGCCTCTTCGCGCTGCCCATGCGCGAGGTCGCCAACACGGTCGTCGAGCTCGCCGACATCCTCGGCCCGCACTCGCGCGAACTGGTCGAGCGGATGTCCTGCACACGGGACTGGGGCGAGCGGTTCGACCTCCTCGACGCCGCCCTGCTCGCCCGGCTCGGCGCGGGGCCCGAGCCCGCGCCCGAGGTGGACCAGGCCTGGCGGATGCTCGCGCGCTCGGGCGGCACGGTCCCCGTGGCCCGCATCGCCCAGGAGACCGGCTGGAGCCACGGGTACCTCGTACGGAAGTTCACCGAACAGGTCGGTCTGACGCCGAAGATGTCGGCGCGGGTGCTGCGCTTCCACCGCACGATGGGCCTGATGGCCAGCGGGAGCGCGGACCTCGGCGCGCTCACCGCGCACTGCGGGTTCTACGACCAGGCCCATCTCAACCGGGAGTTCCGCGCCCTCGCCGCCGTCACCCCCGGTCAGGTCGTCGCCGCGCGGATGGCGGAAGGCGCCGTGGCTCTCTGACGGCCGGCCGTCGTCAGGCCCGAGGTCAAATTTGTCCAAGCCAGCCGGGGCACCGCCTCGCTAACGTCCTGGACTGTGATCTTCCGGTCAGGGGACGGCCGGAGGAGCCGAGACGTTTTTCGGGGGGACCCATGGCGAATCAGCGCCGCGCACGCTGGGAGCGGTACAAGGTGACGCGCCCGTTCTCGGGCCAGGACCTCGCCGGGCTGTGGGGGGCCATCATCGGCGTCGTGGCGCTCGCGCTGCTGCTCGGCTGGGCGCTCGACATGAAGGGCGGAGCGGTGATCGTGCTGGCGATCCCGTTCATCTCGAGCTGGTTCGACGCCCGGCGGATCCTCTTCCAGTTCGACGCGGCGGGGGTCCGCGTGGGCAATGTGCTGCTGCCCTGGCAGGACGTGCGCCAGTTCGTCGTCGCCACGCCGGGCGGCGAGCACGCCCTCATCGGGGTGCGGGTGGGCGAGCACACCGTGCTGCCGCCCGGCAGCGAGATCCCGTCGGCGCATCCCGCGATGCCCGCCCCGCTGTACGTGGCGGTGCAGAGCCAGAAGTTCGACCTGGCCAAGATGGTGAGCAAGGCGCGCAAGTACGCGCCCGGACACCTCCAGATCGTCGTCGCCGAGCCGACCGGCGAACGCGTCGCCTCGTAACACGGGCGGCTTCCCGAGCGGGGGGCCGGGCGGGCCGGACCAGCGGCCCGCCCGGACTTTTTGTCCTGCGTAAGTTTGTCCTGGGTAAGGCTTTCCCGTTCCCGCGCAGGCCTCAGACGGGCCGGCGCATGCACACCCGCGGCCACCGGTCGAGGCCGAGCTCACCCTCGTACGCCCTGATCTTCCGCAGCCCCGGCCCGAGCCCGGCCTCGTCGAGCACGCGGAAGCCGAGCCGCCGGTAGTACGGCGCGTTCCACGGCACCTCGGCGAAGGTCGTCAGCGTCAGGGCGCCGCATCCGGACGCGCGCGCATACCCGGCCGCGTGGTCGAGCAGTGCGCGGCCGACACCCCGGCGTGCCGCCGACGGATGCACGGACACCTGCTCCACATGCAGCGCACCGTCCACCGGTTCCGCGATCAGATACGCGACCGGCTGATCGCTCTCCTCCGGTACGGCGACCCACGCGCGCCCCGCCGCACGGAACTCCTCCAGGACTTCGAGGGCGGGCGGCTCGTCCTCCGCGATCGCCGCCATGCCGAGCGCACGGAAGGGCTCACCGGCCGCACGCTCGATCTCCTGGAGGCGTGGAAGGTCCGCCGCGGCGGCGGGTCGGATGCGCATGCCCGCAGTATCGGCCACGCATCCCGCGCCCCGGTACGAGGCCTCCGCTACGCCCCCGTGCTGATCAGCTCGTCCGCCGGACTGTTCACGGGCTGGGGCGTGCCCGTCAGGTCCAGGACGAACAGCGGGATCGCCAGGCCGTCGGCGCGGGCGCGGGCGTCGTCCGTATAGCCCGCGAGCGAGAAGCACACGGGGACCGAGGACGTGTTGAGCGCGGTCAGCCAGACGCATTCGACATCGCGCAGGCTCATCGCGCGCGGCGTCGGCTCGACCTGCGCGCGCAGGCCCGGGGCGGAGAGGCCCACACCGGACGCGCCGCGCTGCTCGGCGCGGCGGATGTCCCGGTAGCCGAGCCAGCGCAGATAGAGCGCGGCGGCCTGCACGGCGTCGCGTGCCGTGCGGATCGTCACGGGGTGGAAGGCCGGGCGCGGAGCGGGCGCGGTGGTCGGCAGCGGGATGTGCAGGGGCAGCGGCGCATGGCCGGGGGCCGGTCCGGAGGTGGCGGGCTTCACCGGGATGCGCAGCAGCGTGCCGCACCCGCAGCCGAGCTCGGGCTGGGGCCACTGGTCGAGTCGGCCGCAGGCCTCGCAGCGCACTGTGACCCAGTCGTCCTCCCAGGTCACGTGGGTGACCGGCTGCGGCTGGGCGCCGCGGAGCACCGGCGGCGAGACCGGCGTACCGCAGGCGCAGGGATAGACGTGCGGCGCATAGACGTGCTCGCGCCGGCAGACCGGACAGCGCACGGGAACACCCGCGGACATCGGCGCCCCCTCTCCCCGTACGAACGCTCCGTACGAACCGACGAACTCGACCCGGTGGCGCTCTCATCGTCCACCAAACACCAAGCTCTGGGGAGGGATTCGCCGACCTTCGTCGCAGTCCCGACCCCGGGAAGGGCCTTGACGCCTCCCGTGACCAGCTCTTACATTGCTTCCATATAGCAGAAGAAAACTTCCGCATTACGGAAACCGCCGGATGAGACGCTCCGCCCCGCGAGGTGGAGACCGGAGGGGGAGCCCGCGGAAGCGCCCGATAGCCGACCGGCACGGACCGGCCTGGACGCAGGAGTTACGCGATGCCTCGAATGACAGCCGCCCACGCTGCAGTGGAGATCCTCAAGCGCGAGGGTGTTACCAACGCGTTCGGAGTGCCGGGCGCCGCGATCAACCCCTTCTACAAGGCCCTGAAGGAGGTCGGCGGCATCGACCACACCCTCGCGCGGCACGTCGAGGGTGCGACCCACATGGCCGAGGGCTACACCCGCACCAAGGCGGGCAACATCGGTGTCGCGATCGGTACGTCCGGCCCCGCCGGCACCGACATGATCACGGGCCACTACTCGGCCGCGGGCGACTCGATCCCGATCCTCGCCATCACCGGCCAGGCCCCGAGCCACCTCCTGCACAAGGAGGACTTCCAGGCCGTCGACATCGCCTCGATCGCCAAGCCGCTCACCAAGATGGCCGTCACGGTCCTCGAGCCGGCCCAGGTTCCCGGCGTCTTCCAGCAGGCCTTCCACCTGATGCGCTCCGGCCGTCCCGGCCCGGTCCACATCGACCTGCCGATCGACGTGCAGCTCGCCGAGATCGACTTCGACCCGGAGACGTACGAGCCGCTGCCGGTCTACAAGCCGTCCGCGACCCGCGCCCAGATCGAGAAGGCGATCAACTTCCTTCTGGAGTCCGAGCGTCCGCTGATCATCGCCGGCGGCGGCATCATCAACGCCGACGCCTCCGACCTCCTGGTCGAGTTCGCCGAGCTCACCAACACCCCGGTCGTCCCCACCCTCATGGGCTGGGGCACCATCCCGGACGACCACGAGCTGAACGCGGGCATGGTCGGCCAGCAGACCGGCCACCGCTACGGCAACGCCACGTTCCTGGAGTCGGACTTCGTCCTCGGCATCGGCAACCGCTGGGCCAACCGCCACACCGGCTACAAGCTGGACGTGTACCGCGAGGGCCGCAAGTTCGTCCACGTGGACATCGAGCCCACCCAGATCGGCAAGATCTTCGCCCCGGACTACGGGATCACCTCGGACGCGAAGGCCGCCCTGGAGCTGTTCGTCGAGGTCGCTCGCGAGCTCAAGGCCGAGGGCAAGCTGCCCGACCGCTCCGAGTGGGTCGCCTCGCACCTGGAGCGCAAGGCCACCCTCCAGCGCCGTACGCACTTCGACAACATCCCCATGAAGCCGCAGCGCGTCTACGAGGAGATGAACAAGGCGTTCGGCAAGGACACGCGCTACGTGACGACCATCGGTCTGTCGCAGATCGCGGGCGCCCAGATGCTGCACGTCTACAAGCCGCGCCACTGGATCAACTGCGGCCAGGCGGGCCCGCTCGGCTGGACCATCCCGGCCGCGCTCGGTGTCGCCAAGGCGGACAAGGACACCCCGGTCGTCGCCCTGTCCGGTGACTACGACTTCCAGTTCATGATCGAGGAGCTCGCGGTCGGTGCCCAGCACCGCATCCCGTACATCCACGTCCTCGTGAACAACGCCTACCTGGGCCTGATCCGTCAGGCGCAGATCGGTCTGGACATCAACTTCCAGGTCAACCTGGAGTTCGAGAACCAGAACAGCCCTGAGCTGGGCGTCTACGGCGTGGACCACGTCAAGGTCGCCGAGGGCCTCGGCTGCAAGGCGATCCGCGTGACCGACCCGGCCGAGCTCGGCAACGCCTTCGAGCAGGCCAAGAAGCTGGCGCAGGAGCACCAGGTCCCGGTCGTCGTCGAGGCGATCCTGGAGCGCGTCACGAACATCGCGATGAGCAAGACCGCCGACATCTCCGACGTGACGGAGTTCGAGGAGGTCGCGACCGAGGACTGGCACGCGCCGACCGCGATCCTGCCGCTCAAGGCCCAGGCCTGAGCGCCCGGTTCAGCACCTGAGCTCCGCCTGATGTGAGGGGCGGCCCATCCGGAGGGGGATGGGCCGCCCCTTCGTCGTGTGCGGTTCCGCTCTTCATCTGCGGCCGATCGGCGCCGCGCGAGCGGTGATGCCGTCCACGCGGTCGCCGAGGCGTGCGGCCCAACTCCGCGCGCTGCCCCGCGCGTTCGGATGCGCGGCCCGGAAGCGGGCCCAGGCGCTCTCGTCGACGGACAGCCCACCGGGTGTCTCCGCGGCGAACTTCCGCAGCACCGTGCGCAGCAGAGCGGGCGTGAGCCGCGTCCGCGGGTCCTCCGCGAGCAGCACGGCGTCGTACAGGTCCTTGGGCTGCGGGCCGTCGCCGGACGCGGCGTCCGCGTACAGCCACAACAGCTTCCAGGCGAGCGAGAGTTCGCGGCTCGCGGTGCGGATCAGCGTGGGGGCGCCACCGTCCGCGCGCGGTATCAGGGTCCATACCGGCGGCCGGGGCAGCCGCTCGTCGAGCGCGAAATCCAGCTGGAGCTCGCCGGCCCGCCCGCCCGGCGTGTGCCACGGGATGCGCACCCGGACCCCCGGTACGCCGTCGCCCGTCCCGCCGTCGTACCAGTAGTCGTCGATGTACCCCCACAGCCGGTCGGGCGCGGCCCGCTCCACATCGAGGAGGACCCCCGCAGGAGCCTGCGGCTGCTGCCGTATGCGCTCGATCAGGTCGTCGTACGGCGGTACGGCTGGCCGCTCGGCCGGCTCCACCTCCCAGTACAGGCCCTCGGGCGGGACGCGGGGACGAAGCCCCCGGGTCTCGTACTCCTCGGCCCCGTCGCTCCAGATCTCGTACTGGGCGGCGCCGCCCAGCGCCTCCGGCCACTCCTGCGCGAGGTCGACGCGGTCGAGGTACGGATACGGCGCCAACGGGTCCACGGGGACGCGGAGTTCGGGCAGCACGACGAAGTCGAGATCGGCCGGCTCACGGGCCCGCTCGCCCGCCCACGCGGGCATCACCATGCTCCCGCGCAGCACCAGCAGCTCGCTCCACGGCGCCGCGGCGATCAGTCCGAGGACATGATCGAGCGCGGCCCGTCGCGCGGCCGCCCCGCCCGGCTCGTCCATGCGGCCCCCCGATCCTGTGACGCGGTCCGATCCTGTGACGCAGGAGGACTGTATGCCTCAGGTGTGACAACGAGACATTTGAGCCATGCGACGCGGACGGGGCGTGGGGGAGCGGTCGGGGGCAAGGGTCAACACAGCTCGTTCACAAGGGTGTTGGTGAGGGGGCCGGTGCGCAGGGTGAGGGGATCCGGCCATTGGTTGCCGAATGCATATTCGGATACGCACCGTGAGCGCACAATAGCCGTACGGCAGCAGGGGAGTTGAGCTGCCGGCTGTCGCTGCCCGCGGGGAGTTGGGGGTCCGCGATGCACGAGGAGTTCCTCTGTGAGGTGACCGCGTACGGGATCTGCGGCGGTGAGCAGGTCGGCGTACCGCTCGGCGCCTATCGCGCACCGAGTCTGCCGCTGGCCATGTGGTGGCTGCGGGAGCGTGCGACCTGGATCGCCGAGCGGCTCGACCCCTCGCCTGGGGCGGGCCGGCTGCCGCCCGGCGCGCTGGTCCTGATGGCACGGGACGCGCCCGACGTCCCCGGGGTGCTGCGTGCGTGGCGGGACAGCCCGGCCGAACAGGAGCGCGCCGCGGCGGACTTGGCGAGCGGCCGCCTGGTCCGCTTCATCGCCCGCGACGACACGACGGAGTACGAACTGCTCGCCGAGTCGGTGGACATGATCCGGATCCAGCGGGCGCTGGGGGCGCGGCAGCGGGCCGCTCCCGAGTGGAGCACGCCCGGGTGGAGCGCACCTGGCAGGAGTACGTCGGGGTGGAGCGCTCCGGCCTGGGAGTCACCGGAACGGACTGCGCCGGAGTGGAGCACACCGGAGTGGAATGCGCCGGAGCGGACCGCACCGCACCGTGGCGTACCGCACCGTGGCACGCCTCAGTGGGTGCCGCCGATGTGACCGCGCGTCCGCTCACCCGGCGGGCGAGCCGCCTGCGAGCCGCGTCTTGAGCCAGGCCAGCGCCTGCTCGCCCTGCGCCTGCTGGAAGGGCCGGAGCGTGGGCAGCCCGGGCGGGGCCGGCCGGCGGGCCTGGTCCAGGAACATGCCGGTCAGGCCGATGAGCGCGGTGGTGACATCCTCCGCGACCGCGCCCTGCGCCGCGGGATGCGCGGCGAAGAGGGTCTCGGGTGACGGACCGCCCTGCATCGCCACGCTGGGCAGCATCACGAGCAGGTCGAACCAGCGGGCCGCGCGGCAGGCGTGCGGCCAGTCCACGAACACCGCTCCCGCGTCGGTCAGCAGGATGTTGTCCGCGCGCAGATCCGCATGGGCGAGCGTGTCGCCCGCGATGGCCCGGCCGCAGTCGCGCTCGCGGGCGGCGAGTGCGGTCAGGTGCGTGCGTACCCAGGGATCCATGTCCGCCAGGTCGTCCGTGCCGTCCGCGTGCGCGGCGGCGAGCAGGCGCCAGCCCTTGAAGGGCTCGTCGGGCAGCGGCTCCGCACCGTCCGGCGCGGGGGTGAGGCGTTCGGACAGCCGGCCCACCGCGGCCAGGACCCGGTCCAACTCCGCGGGCACCCACGGCACATGGGGCTGGCGGCCCGCGACGTCCTCGAAGAGCAGCACCACCCAGAGGCCGTCGTCGTACGAGCCGAGCAGGCGGGGCGCCGGTGTGCCCGGCGGCAGGAGAGCGGCGTTGGCCAGCTCCGTGCGGTGCATGGCGGCGGACTGTTCGTTGACCTCGGCGCTGACCGCCTTGGCGAAGGCGCGCGTGCCGTCGGCGAGACGGAGGCGGGCCGCGACGCCGGGGGAGAAGCCGCCGCGCTGCGTCGCGGCCTCGACGACGCGCGCACCGAGTTGCTGTTCCAGCGCGCCGCGGACCGTGGCAGGGATCTCCTGCCACTCCATCCGTACGCCCTGGGCGGGGACGATCGCTGACATGCACGCAGCCTGCCACGCGATACATGCCAGGGCCACGGGATTTCCCTGCCGCGGGCGGTGCGGGCGGTGCGGGCGGTGCGGGCCGGACGGCGCCGGACAGGAGGCTGCGGACAGACGACGGCCTGGTCGGTGGCGCCGGACGGAAACGCACGGCCGGTCACGCACGGCCTGCCGCGGACAACGGCCGCAGGCCGGCGCAGGCGGTCGAAGCCCGCGAAGCGGTGCGAGGCCGGCACGGCAAAAGAGAGCGCCGAGTACGGGACCGTCCGTACTCGGCGCTCTGGCTGAGGAGTTGTTGCCGTCCGACGGCGTAAGGCTGGCGCGACAGGACGTTCACGCCGCCGGACGGAGTCATGCGGGCCTGCGGGGGCCCGGGGCCGAAGGGGACCGCGGCGGGTGCGATGATCCCCGATGCCGTCTCCCTCAGGTCGAGAGACGTGCCGTAGGACCTTCACCACCGCACTGGCTCGCACGCCGCCGCGGTCTCCATCTGTCCGCCGCAAGGGCGGAGCCGTCCACCGAGGGTGGACGCCCGTGCCGCCTGCCACCCCTCATCCGGGCAGGCGGTCCGGGCCGGTGCCCGGGGATGACCTCCCGTCACCCCGGGCACGGCTTCGGCGGGAAGCGTCAGTCGCGCAGGGCGCGGACCGCTTCCTCCACGCGCTTGCCGTAGTCCGCGTCGGCGGCGGCGAAGTGCGCGATGTTCTTCTCGATGATGTCGTCGCGGGAGACCTGCGACAGACCGCCGGCGATGTTGGCGACCAGACGCTGCTTCTCCTCCTCCGACATCAGCCGGTACAGCTCGCCGGCCTGGAAGAAGTCGTCGTCCTTGGCGTGCTGCGGGGCGGCGTGCGTGCCCGTGTAGCCGTTCACCGCGAGCGGGGCCGACAGCGGCTGGCCGGTCTCGACCGGGCCGTCGAAGGAGTTCGGCTCGTAGTTCTTCACGCGGCCCTGGGCGTTGGCGGCCATGAAGCCGTCGCGGCCGTAGTTGTTCGCGACCGTCGCCTTGGGGGCGTTGACCGGCAGCAGGGTGTGGTTGACACCCAGGCGGTAGCGGTGCGCGTCCGCGTAGGCGAACAGACGGCCCTGGAGCATCTTGTCGGGGGAGGGGCCGATACCCGGAACGAAGTTGTTCGGGGAGAACGCGGCCTGCTCGACCTCGGCGAAGACGTTGTCGGGGTTGCGGTCCAGGACCAGGCGGCCCACGCGCTGCAGCGGGTAGTCGCTGTGCGGCCACACCTTGGTGAGGTCGAACGGGTTGAAGCGGTAGTCCGCCGCCTCGGCCGCGGGCATGATCTGCACGTACAGCGTCCACGAGGGGTACACGCCGCGCTCGATGGCCTGGAGCAGGTCGGTCTGGTGCGAGTTGCCGTCCTTGCCGACGATCTCGGCGGCCTGCTCGGCGGACAGGGAGCGGATGCCCTGGTTCGTCTTGAAGTGGTACTTGACGAAGAAGGCCTCACCCTGGGCGTTGGTCCACTGGTAGGTGTGGGAGCCGTAGCCGTTCATGTGGCGGTACGAGGCCGGGATGCCGCGGTCGCCCATCAGCCAGGTCACCTGGTGCGTGGCCTCGGGGGAGTGCGCCCAGAAGTCCCAGACGTTGTCCGGCTCCTGCTTGCCCGTGAAGGGGTCGCGCTTCTGGGAGTGGATGAAGTCGGGGAACTTGATCGGGTCCTTGATGAAGAACACCGGGGTGTTGTTGCCGACGAGGTCGTAGTTGCCCTCTTCGGTGTAGAACTTCACCGCGAAGCCGCGCGGGTCACGGACGGCGTCCGCACCGCCGAGGCTGTCGGCCACGGTCGAGAAGCGCAGGAAGAGCTCGGTCTTCTTGCCGACCTCGGAGAGGAAGGCGGCCGAGGTGTACGCCGACACGTCGTCGGTGACCTCGAAGTGGCCGTAGGCGCCGGAGCCGCGGGCGTGCACGACACGCTCCGGGATGCGCTCCCGGTTGAAGCGGGCGAGCTTCTCGAGCAGGTGCTGGTCCTGCAGCAGGATCGGGCCACCGACGCCGGCGGTGGCGGAGTTCTGGTTGTCGGCGACCGGGGCGCCGGACTCGGTCGTAAGCACGCGCTTCGACATCGTGACCTTCCGTACAAAAGCTTCGAGGACTGCGGCAACTGCTGCTACGTCAGCTGGTTCACAGGCGGTTTCAGGAGCGTATGTACGCCGTGAACCTGACGTCAACAGTTTGTTGAAACTGAAGTCTGGGGTTCCGCCTGGCTGTTCCGACGGTGTTCCGGCCGGCGGCGGCGCCTGGGCGCGACAGGACAGGTGTCAGCGCCGCCACCGACCGGGGTTCAGGACGTCCGCCGTTCAGCGGACGAGGGCTCAGACCTGCGAGCCGGAGAGGCGCTCGACGGCGCGCAGCAGGGCCGAGTGGTCCAGGCCACCGTCGCCCTGCGCACGCAGGGAGGCGACGAGCTGGGCGACCACGGCGCCGACCGGCAGCGAGGCACCCACGTTGCGGGCGGCGTCGGTGACGATGCCCATGTCCTTGTGGTGCAGGTCGATGCGGAAGCCCGGCTTGAAGTCGCGGTTGAGGAAGTTGTCCTTCTTCCGCGTCAGGACGGTCGAGCCGGCCAGGCCGCCGTTGAGCACGTCGAGCGCGGCCTT
Organism: Streptomyces indicus; assembly: GCF_900100315.1. Taxonomy (GTDB): domain Bacteria; phylum Actinomycetota; class Actinomycetes; order Streptomycetales; family Streptomycetaceae; genus Streptomyces; species Streptomyces indicus. Next base: position 1,334,077 of record NZ_FNFF01000001.1, on the reverse strand, counting down.
GAGGTCCACGCCGGACTTCTCCAGGAAGACCACGGCCTCGGCGCAGGCCTGGATGTTGACCGCGACGATCAGCTGGTTGGCGGCCTTCACCGTCTGGCCCGAGCCGTGCGGACCGCACAGCACGATGGTCTTGCCGAGGGCCTCGAACACCGGCTTGGCCTCGTCGAAGTCGGCCTGCTCGCCGCCGACCATGATGGACAGGACGGCCTCGATGGCGCCGGCCTCACCACCGGAGACGGGGGCGTCCAGGACGCGGATGCCCTTCTCCTTGGCGGCCTTGGCCAGGTCGACGGAGGTCTGCGGGGTGATCGAGGACATGTCGATCAGGAGCGCGCCGGACTTGGCGTTCTCCAGGATGCCCTCGGGGCCGTACGCGATGGCCTCGACCTGCGGGGACGCGGGCACCATCGTGATGACGACATCGGCGTCCTTGACGGCCTCGGCGATCGAGCCGGCGGCGGTGCCGCCGTTGGCCGCGAGACGGTCGAGCTTGTCCTGCTCCAGGGTGTAACCGGTGACGGAGTAACCGGCCTTGATCAGGTTCTCGGCCATGGGGGAGCCCATGATGCCGAGGCCGATCCACGCGATCTTCGGGAGGTTGCTCATGATGATGGTGCCTTTCTCAAAAGCTTTGGTACGTCGATGAGTTGACGTGTCGCCCTGCGGTACCGCCCGCCCGCACAGCGGGCGGTGACGCGGGCGTCAGGGGTCAGCGGGCGGCGCGGGCCTCGGCGGGCAGCCAGCCGAAGGACTCGGCGCTCGGCTTGTCGCCGGCCTTGTACTCCAGGCCCACGTAGCCCTCGTAACCGGCCTTCTTCAGCTGGTCGAGCAGGTCCTCGAGGGGGAGCTCGCCGGTGCCCGGGGCGCCACGGCCCGGCTTGTCGGCGATCTGCACGTGGCCGGTCTTGTCGGCGTAGGCCTCGATGACCGCCGGCAGGTCCTCGTCGTTCATGGCCAGGTGGTACAGGTCCATGAGGAACTTGGCGTTGCCGAGACCGGTGGCCTCATTGACCTTGTCCACGATCTCGACCCCGGCCGGCGCGGTCACCAGCGGGTAGAGCGGGGACTCCGGCTTGTTGAGGGTCTCGATCAGGAGGATCGCACCGATGCGGTCGGCCTCCTTGGCCGCGAGCACCAGGTTCTCCAGGGCGAGCTTGTCCTGCTCTGCCGGGTCCACGCCCTCGACGCGGTTGCCGTACAGCGCGTTGAGCGCCTTGCAGCCGAGCGACTGGGCGAAGTCGGCCGCGACCTTGAGGTTGGCGCGGAACCGGTCCGACTCCTCACCGGGTACGGAGAGGGCACCGCGGTCGGGGCCGGGCAGCTGGCCGGCGTAGAAGTTCAGGCCCGTGAGCTGGAGGCCGGCATCCTCGATCGCCTTCTTGAGGGCGTCGAGCTCGGCCTGCTCCGGGGTGGCGGTGTCGACCCAGGGCCACCACAGCTCCAGCGCGGTGAAGCCCGCCGCGGCGACGGCGGCCGGGCGCTCAAGGAGCGGCAGCTCCGAGAAGAGGATCGACGAGTTGACAGTGAAGCGCTGGTCCGTGAATCCCATGAGGGGTAGGCGCTCCTTCCGTATCGCGGAAGTTACTTTCTACTTGACGGAAGAGTGCCTAAGGCCCTGGTCACCTGTCAAGTGGGGGCTCCCGTAAATCCCGGGAGGGTGGATAGGTTGGCGGCGTGCGATTGAGAGTGGAGTTCACGACCGAGCCCTTCGACCTCGACGAGGCCCCGGCCCATGCCGTGGCCGCCCGCGAGGTCATCGAGGCCGCCGAACTGGACGCGGTCGACGTCGGGCCCTTCGGCAACACCGCCGAGGGCGGCGCCGAGCCGGTCCTCGCCGCGGTCGACGACCTGCTGCGCAAGGCCCTGGCCGCGGGAGCGACCCGGGTCTCCCTCCAGGTCAACGTCATCGGCGAGGGGGGCCAGAAGTGACCGAGCCCAGAGACCACCCGTTCGTCACCGCGGTGAAACCGCTGGTGGACGCGATGGGGGGCCGCGTCATCGCGCCGGCCGAAGCCGGTGACGACGACGTCGTCCTCGCCTGGGAGGGCGAGGACCTGCTCGCCGTGCGCCTGCCGCAGCTCGCGGACTCCCTCGACCACATCCTGGCGGCCCTGGAGCGCAAGCACGGCAAGCCCCTGGCGGAGCTCGACCGCAAGTCCAAGCAGGAAGTCGTACGCCTGCTGGAAGCGCGGGGCGCCTTCGCCGTACGGCACGGCGTGGAGACCGTGGCGAGCGCGATAGGCGTCTCCCGCTTCACGGTGTACAACTACCTCAACAGGGACAACACCACGAAAAGCGAGTAGTGCGTACCCGCAGAACGCACCAAGCTCGCGGCGTACCGCCCGCACGAACCCACAAGAGCCCCTGCCTGGATCTTCAGGCAGGGGTTTCTTTGTTCAATTCCTTTCAACAAAGTGTTGACGCAGTGTTGCCGAGGGTCTTAGCTAATCCCCAGCCCGTCCAGCACACGGACCAAAGACCCTTGCTTCCACCAGGGCCCCTGGGACCACTCGAGCCACGGAGGCTTTCCCGTGACTTCGCGTACGACACCGGGACTCACCCGGTTCAACACCTCGGACGAGACCGCGGCCGCCGCGGAACTCCACGAGGTGTGCAGCTCTTCGGCCTGGGGCAGCAAGGTTCTCGCCCAGCGCCCCTACGCCGACGCCGACTCCCTCTTCGCCGCAAGCGACGCCGCCATGGCCGAGCTCACCGCGGCGGACCTGGAGGAGGCCATGGCGGGGCACCCGCCGATCGGCCGCCCGAAGCCGGGAGACCCGACCTCCGCCCGCGAACAGCGCGGCATGGCCGGCGCCTCCGAGGAGCTCAAGGCGGAACTGCTCGAGCTGAACCTGGCCTACCAGGAGAAGTTCGGCCACGTCTTCCTCATCTGCGCGACCGGCGCCACGGCCGAGTTCATGCTCGGCCAGCTCAAGATCCGGATCGAGAACGACGCCGAGACGGAGCGGGAGATCGTCCGCACCGAACTGGGCAAGATCAACCGGATCCGCCTGACCCGCCTCGTAGAGGAAGCAGCTGAGTAGCAATGAGCACTGACACGACCGCATCGGTGTCGACCCACATCCTCGACACCAGCATCGGACGCCCCGCCGAAGGCGTCGCCATCTCGCTCGCGGCCCGCGCCGGTTCCGACGCGGACTGGGTGGCTCTCGGCGGCTCGGCCACCGATGCGGACGGGCGCTGCAAGGACCTGCCGGCGCTGCCGGAGGGCACCACCCACGTGCGCCTCGACTTCGAGACCGAGGCGTACTTCGTCAAGAAGTCCGCAAACCAGCAAGCCGAAAGCCAGCAGGACGCCCCCGCGAATCGGGACAGCGGTGCGTTCTTCCCGGAGGTGGCGATCACGTTCGCCGTCGTGCCGGGCGAGCACTACCACGTACCGCTGCTGCTCAACCCGTTCGGCTACTCCGTTTACCGAGGGAGCTAGCAGACATGCCCACGATTCTGGGACAGAACCAGTACGGCAAGGCGGAGAACCGCGTCGTCAAGATCACGCGGGAAGGCGCCACCCACCACATCAAGGACCTCAACGTCTCGGTGGCCCTCTCGGGCGAGATGGACGACGTCCACCTGACCGGCTCCAACGCCAACGTCCTGCCGACCGACACCACCAAGAACACGGTGTACGCGTTCGCCAAGGAGTACGGCATCGAGTCGGCCGAGCAGTTCGGCATCCACCTGGCGCGTCACTTCGTGAACTCGCAGGACCCGATCCACCAGGCGCGGATCCGCATCGAGGAGTACGCCTGGGAGCGCATCGAGACCTCCGAGTCCAACTCGAAGTTCATCGGCTCCGAGGACGTCAAGCACTCCTTCGTCCGCAAGGGCCAGGAGACCCGCGTCACCGAGATCACGTACAACGGCTCCGAGTGGCAGGTCATCTCGGGTCTGAAGGACCTGGTCGTCATGAACTCCACCAACTCGGAGTTCTGGGGCTACATCAAGGACAAGTACACGACGCTCCAGGAGGCGTACGACCGCATCCTGGCCACGCAGGTCTCCGGCCGCTGGCGGTTCAACTGGACCGACGACGAGCAGCGGATGCCCAACTGGGAGCGTTCGTACGAGCAGGTCAAGAAGCACATGCTCGAGGCCTTCGCCGAGACGTACTCCCTCTCGCTGCAGCAGACGCTGTACCAGATGGGCTCGCGCATCATCAACAACCGCGCGGAGATCGACGAGGTCCGCTTCTCGCTTCCGAACAAGCACCACTTCCTCGTCGACCTCGAGCCGTTCGGTCTCAAGAACGACAACGAGGTCTACTTCGCGGCCGACCGCCCGTACGGCCTGATCGAGGCCACCATCCTGCGCGATGGTGTCGAGCCGCAGATCCCCGTGGACATGACCAACCTCTGAGCCCCCGCAAGGGACTCGAACCCCGGGGCCCGCAAGAGCCCTGAGGAGCCTCGACAACCTCCGACGCGAGTGCGCCGGCGTCTCTCCCGGGCCGGATCCTCCGACAAGGAACCGGCCCGGGGGCCAGGAGGGGAGCGGGGGCATCTGCGCAACACCCGCAACGGGCAGACGCGATGAGGCGTTTGCACGTGCACCACGGACTCGGTCGTCACCCCGCTCGGCCCCCGGGTTCGTACATCCGAAGAGGAAGAACGAGGATCCGCCATGGCGGCTTCGCGCATCGTTATCGAAAACTGTGCCATCGCGACCGTGGACGCGAACGACACCGAGTACGCCTCGGGTTACATCGTCGTCGCCGACAACAAGATCGAGTCCGTGGGTGCCGGCAAGGCTCCCGAGGGTCTCGAGAACGTGGTCCGTCGTATCGACGCCACGGGTCACCTGGTCACCCCGGGTCTGGTCAACACGCACCACCACTTCTACCAGTGGATCACCCGCGGACTGGCCACCGATCACAACCTCTTCAACTGGCTCGTCGCCCTCTACCCGACGTGGGCGCGCATCGACGAGCCGATGGCCCGCGCCGCCGCGCAGGGCTCCCTCGCGATGATGGCCCGCGGCGGTGTCACCACCGCGATGGACCACCACTACGTCTTCCCGCAGGGCTCCGGCGACCTCTCCGGCGCGATCATCGGCGCCGCCCGCGACATGGGTGTCCGCTTCACCCTGGCGCGCGGCTCGATGGACCGCTCCGAGAAGGACGGCGGCCTGCCGCCGGACTTCGCGGTCGAGACCCTCGACGGTGCGCTCGCCGCCACCGCCGAGACCGTCAAGAAGCACCACGACGCCTCCTTCGACGCCATGACCCAGGTCGCCGTCGCGCCGTGCTCCCCGTTCTCCGTCTCCACCGAACTGCTCAAGCAGGGCGCCGAGTTGGCGCGCTCGCTCGGCGTACGGATGCACACGCACGGCTCGGAGACCGTGGAGGAGGAGAAGTTCTGCCACGAGCTCTTCGGCATGGGCCCGACCGACTACTTCGAGTCCACCGGCTGGCTCGGCGAGGACGTGTGGATGGCGCACTGCGTCCACATGAACGACTCCGACATCGCCGCCTTCGCCCGTACGAAGACCGGTGTCGCGCACTGCCCGTCCTCCAACGCCCGTCTGGCCGCCGGTATCGCCCGCGTCCCGGACATGCTGAAGGCCGGCGTCCCGGTCGGCCTCGGTGTGGACGGCACCGCCTCCAACGAGTCCGGTGAGCTGCACACCGAGCTGCGCAACGCGCTGCTCATCAACCGCCTCAACGCCGAGCACCGCGAGGCGGCCCTCAACGCCCGCCAGGCCCTGCGCCTGGGCACCTTCGGCGGCGCGCAGGTCCTCGGCCGCGCCTCCCAGATCGGTTCGCTCGAGGCCGGCAAGCTCGCCGACTTCGTGCTCTGGAAGATGGACACCCTCGCCCACTCCTCCATCGCCGACCCGGTGACCGCGCTGGTCTTCGGTGCCGCAGCCCCCGTCTCCGCCTCCTTCGTCAACGGCAAGCAGATCGTCGAGAACAACCGTCTCCTGACGGTCGACGAGGACGCCATCGCCCGTGACACCCGCGCCGAGGCCCAGCGCCTGGCGCGGATCGCCGCCGGGGCCTGACCCGGCACGCCGGCACTCCGCCGCGGCGGAGCGGCCGGCCCAAGGAGTCCGGTCGGGGGGGACGGCCCTCGACCGGTCGCCGTGGACCCGAGCGGGGTCCACGGCAGCCGACACCGGTGGGCGCGGAGGCCCATGCGTCCGCGCCCACCGGATCGGTGACCGTCCGAACCCCTCGTGGCAAGGCGACCGCACATCGCTGCCCGACAACTTCATAGCGCGTACGAACAGCACCACCTGCACCTCTGCACCACTTGCACGTTTGCACCATCTGTACGACCTCCAAGACACCCGCGTCGCTGGCGACGCGTTAACCGACCGGAGGAACCGCCGTGGCAGCAACGCCCAGGGTTCGCAAAGCAGTCGCCGTGCCAGAGGACGAAAGCGTCCGCGACCAGATGCCCGAAAAGCACCCGGTCGACGAGAAGCTTCCGCCTCTCAAGATGATGACGAGCGGCTTGCAGCACGTAGCCGCTATGTACGCGGGCGTCGTCGCCCCGCCGCTCATCGTGGGAGCCGCCGTCGGGCTCTCCGCGAAGGAGCTCACCTTCCTGACCGGCGCCTCCCTCTTCACTGCGGGAATCGCCACCCTGCTCCAGACGCTCGGCTTCTGGAAGGTCGGCGCCCGGCTGCCGTTCGTCAACGGCGTGACCTTCGCCGGTGTCGCGCCGATGCTGGCCATCGTCGACCAGACGAAGGACAAGGACGACGCGCTGCCGATCATTTTCGGCGCGATCATCGTCGCGGGTCTGCTCGGCTTCCTGGCCGCCCCGTTCTTCTCGAAGCTGGTCCGCTTCTTCCCGCCGGTCGTCACCGGCACCGTGATCACTCTGATCGGCGTCTCGCTGATGCCCGTCGCGTTCGGCTGGGCGCAGGGGCCCAACCCCGCGGCGGACGACTACGGTTCGACCAAGTACCTGGCCCTCGCGGGCATATCCCTGGTCATCGTGCTGCTCATACGCCGCTTCACCAGCGGGTTCGTCAAGCAGATCGCCGTCCTGCTCGGCCTCGTCGTCGGCACCGTCATCGCGATCCCCTTCGGCGTCACCGACTTCAGTGCCATCGGTGAGGCGGACATCATCGGCTTCCCGACACCGTTCCACTTCGGCGCCCCGCAGTTCGCCGCAGCGGCCATCGTGTCGATGGTGGTCGTCATGATCGTGTCGATGACCGAGTCCACCGCGGACATGCTCGCGCTCGGCCAGATCGTCGAGAAGCCGGCCGACGAGAAGACCATCGCCGCCGGTCTGCGCGCCGACACCCTCGGCTCCGCGATCTCCCCGCTGTTCAACGGCTTCATGTGCAGCGCGTTCGCGCAGAACGTCGGCCTGGTCGCGATGACGAAGATCCGCTCGCGGTTCGTGGTCGCGGTGGGCGGCGGCTTCCTGATCCTGATCGGTCTGATGCCGGTGGCGGCCTCCCTGATCGCCACCGTGCCCCGGCCGGTGCTCGGCGGTGCGGGCGTGGTCCTCTTCGGTTCCGTCGCGGCCTCCGGTATCCAGACGCTCGCCAAGGCCGGCCTGGAGAAGGACAACAACATCCTCATCGTGGCCGTAGCGCTGGCCGTCGGCCTGATCCCGATCGCGGCCCCGGAGTTCTACCACGCGTTCCCCGAGACCGCGATGATCATCCTGGACTCGGGCATCTCCACCGGCTGTGTGGCGGCCGTCCTGCTCAACCTCGTCTTCAACCACACCGGCAAGGAACGCCGGGACGCCGCCGAGGTGGCCCACCCCATGGAGGCGGGCGAGACCCTCTCGGAGACGCGGGCTCCGGCCTCGGCGCACTAGCGCAGGCTCCGGGCTCCGCGCACTGGCGCGGGGCTGACCAGGGCGTACGCCCGCACCTCAGTACGGCCGTGGCGGCCGGGCACTTCTCAAGTGCCCGGCCGCCACGGCGTTTTGGGTCCATACGGGAGGAACCGGGCGGCCGACGGGCAAACGGGACGGCAGTAGTCCGGCAGCAGTTGGTGCGATCTTGCCCTGGGGGATCGTTTTGATCGGAAGCGATCGATACGCTTACGTCGTCCTGCCCGGCCGCAACTCAGGGGGAACCGATGCGACTCCACGTAGACCAGCGCCATGAACGCGTGCTCGAACTCGTCCGTGAGCGCGGCAGCATCCGCGTGGCCGAACTCGCCCAGGCACTCGGGGTCTCCCCGGTGACCCTGCGTCGCGACGTCGAGACGCTCGCCGCACAGGGCAAGATCCAGCGGATGCACGGGGCGGTGGTCTGGCCGGGCGGCGCCGCCGAGCAGGCCCCCCGGCAGGCCGCCGCGGCCGACGCCGAGGGCCTGGTGATCGGCCTGGTCGTGCCGACGAACAACTATTACTACCCCGAAGTGGTGCGCGGCGTACGGGAGGTGGTGGAGGCGCACGGCGCGCGGATCACCATCGGCATCACCAACTACCTGCCAGGCGAGGACGTCGAGCAGGCGAAGCGGCTGATCGCGGCGGGCGTCGACGGCCTCCTGATCACACCGACCTGGGACGAGGGCGCCCCGCGCGGGACCGAGGGCGCCTGGGTGGCCGACTTCGGCGTGCCCACCGTCCTGATGGAGCGCTGGGCCCCGCACGGGCACCCCGCCGCGGCCCTCGACCGGGTCCGCTCCGACCACGGACACGGAGCCGCCGAGGCCGTGCGCCATCTCGTCTCGCTCGGCCACCGATCGGTCGGGCTCGTGCTGCGGAACTCGCCGACGGCCCGCCATCTGAAGTTCGGGCACGCGGCGGCGGTCGAAGCGCTCGGCCTCGACCGGCTGCCCGACCTGCCGTTCGAGCAGGAATCCGCGCTCCACCACGGCGAGCACTTCGACCGCGCTTTCGGCTATCTCTGCGAGCTGATCGACGACCACGGGGTCACGGCCGCGCTCATCCACAGCGACACCGACGCCCTCACCTTGATCCCGCGGTTGCAGGCGCGCGGCATCCGCGTCCCCGAGGACCTGGCCGTGGTCGCGTACGACGACGAGGTGGCAGGCCTCGCCGACCAGCCGCTGACGGCGGTCGGGCCGGCCAAGCGCGAGGTGGGCGCACGCGCCGCCGAGCTGCTGCTCGCCCGGCTCACCGCGGACCCCGGGGCCGACCCCGGGCCCCGCCAACACATCGACCTGCTGCCCGAGTTGAGGGTGCGGGCCTCGTGCGGCTCCCGGCTGGAGCGCGCCTCGTCGGAGGACGAAGCGGGGGGGAAGGGCTGAAGTCGGGCGATCGGACGCTCAACTTGCCGATCGTTTCGATTGAGTTGGTCGTTCGCTCTTGACGGTGATCGGTCGGACCCAAATGATGGCTCCTGTTCAGCCCTTCCTCAGCAGTTCTTTCCGTAGCTGCGCAAGGCAGTTGAGCCCTGCCGTATCGCAGTTCGAGGTCTCGTAGGAGCCGTGCCATGTCGCGCACTTCCCGTACCGCCCGCATAGCCCTGACTGCATCGATCGCCTCCCTGTCCCTGTTCGCCACCGCCTGCGGCGGTGACGACAGGGACTCGGGCAAGGCGGGGTCCGACGGCGGCAAGCCGGTCGAGATCACCTACTGGTCGGCCACCGCCGGCGCCAAGGAGACCGTCGACGCCTTCAACAAGAGCCAGAAGGACATCAAGGTCACGTTCGGTCTCGTCCCGTCGGGGCCGGAGGGCGTGCAGAAGCTGACCAACGCCATCAAGGCCGGCAACGCGCCGGACGTGGCCACGATGGACTACTCGATGCTCCCCGAGTTCGCCAGCGCCGGAAGCCTCGAGGACCTGTCCGGCGCCTCGGGCGCCCTGGTAAAGGAGAAGTTCCCGGAGAACATCAACTCCCTGGTCAACCTGGGCGGCAAGACCTGGGCCGTGCCCTTCGACGTCACGCCGATCGAGATGTTCTACCGCAAGGACATCTTCGAGAAGCACAAGGTCGCGGTCCCCAAGACCTGGGACGAGTACCGCGCGGCCGCCGAGAAGATCACCAAGGCCGACCCCTCGGTGAAGATCACCAACTTCGGCGGCGGCGACCCGGCGCTCCTCGCGGGCCTGTCCTGGCAGGCCGGCGCCAAGTGGTACGGCACCTCGGGCGACGCCTGGAAGGTCGACATGACCGACGCCGCCTCCAAGAAGGTGGCCACGTACTGGGACGACCTCCTCAAGGACGGACTCGCCTCCAAGACCCCGCTGTGGGGCGAGGGCGAGCAGAAGGAGCGCGCCACCGGCAAGACCGCCACCATCATCGGCGCGGCCTGGAGCGCGGGCAGCTTCCCCGTCAGCTACCCCGACGCCAAGGGCAAGTGGGCCGTCGCCCCGGTCCCGACCTGGGACGGCAAGCCGGCCACCGGCATGTACGGCGGCACCTCGTTCATCGCGCCCAAGGGCAGCGACACCGAGGCCGCGGCCGAGTTCATCGAGTGGGTCACCACGAACCCCGAGGCGATGACCGCCCGGATCAAGTCCCAGAAGACCCCGTCCAGCGCGCTCCCCGCCAACGAGGAGATGCGCGCCGTCGCGGCCAAGGAGTTCGACACCTCGTACTTCAACGGCCAGGACGTGTACGCCCTCGCCGGCCAGGCCGCCGACTCCATCGTGCCCGGCTGGACCTGGGGCCCGGTGAACGGCGCCGTCGTCTCCGCCCAGGGCACCTCCGGTGCCGACCACACCAAGGCGCTCGACCTGGGCCAGGCGGCCGCCGAGAAGGCGATCAAGGACCGCGGTCTCAAGCTCGCGGAGTAACGGCCGAAGGGGCTGCCGCCCGCCGGGCGGCAGCCGCCGCGGCGTACCACGAACCCAAGGAGCCCACCGGTGGCCGTACCGCTCACCACCCCAGCCAAGAGCCGCACACCGGCGGCCCGTGCCGGCGGGAACCGGCGCAACGAACGGGGCGCAGCCGCCCTGTTCATGGTTCCGTTCTTCGTCCTGTTCGCGCTCGTGACCCTGGCCCCGATCGGCTACGCGGCCTACATGAGCCTGTATCGCGAGCAGTCCTCCGGCCTCGGATTCGGCGGCACCGAGCGGCTGTTCGTGGGCCTCGGCAACTTCACCGAGACCCTCGCCGACGAGCGCTTCCTCGCCTCCTTCGGCCACATCGCGCTCTACTGCGCGGTCTACATCCCGGTGATGATCGGGGCCGCGCTCGGCCTGGCCCTGCTCGTGGACAGCGCCCTCACCCGCGCCAAGCGCTTCTTCCAGATCGCGTACTACCTGCCGCACGCCGTGCCCGGCCTGATCGCCTCGCTGATCTGGCTGTACCTCTACACCCCGGGCCTCAGCCCGCTCACCGACACCCTCGCCACGCTCGGCTCCGACTGGAACTTCTTCGGCAAGGACGAGGCGTTCTTCTCCATCGTCAACGTCTCGGCGTGGCAGTGGATCGGCTACAACATGATCATTTTCTACGCGGGTCTGCAGGCCATCCCGCGCGAGACCCTGGAGGCCGCCACGGTGGACGGCGCGGGCGCCTGGCGCACCGCACTCCAGGTGAAGATCCCGATGATCCGCTCCACGGTCGTGCTCACCCTGCTCTTCACCATCGTCGGCGCCATCCAGCTCTTCGACGCACCCAAGCTGATCCAGCTGCGCGCCGCCGAACTCGGCACCGACTGGTCGCCGACCATGTACATCTTCGCGCAGGCCTTCGAGAACCGTGACTACGGACAGGCCGCGGCCGCCTCGCTGCTGCTGGCCGTCGTCGCCGGTGTCCTCTCCTACGTCGTCACCAAGCTCGGCAACCGCTGGAAGGCCGCATGAGTACGCACACCACACCCCGCGCGGCCCGCACGCCGCAGGCCGCCGAGATCCCCGCGGCCCGCAAGCGGGCATACGCGCCGGCCAGGGGACAACGCGCCCGCCGTCCACGGCAGTTCACCTCAAAGGCCGCCGTCCACGCCGTCCTCGTCGTCTTCGCGCTCTACACCCTGATGCCGCTGACCTGGCTGGTCATCGCCTCCACCAAGAACTACCGGGACCTGTTCGCCACCAACCCGTTCGCGCTCGGCGACCTCAACCTCGTCGCCAACCTCCAGGCCCTGTTCGCGTACAACGACGGCATCTACGCCCGCTGGCTCGGCAACACGGTGCTCTACACCGTCGTCGGCTCGCTCCTGTCCACGCTCATCTCGGTGGCCTGCGGCTACGCCTTCGACAAGTACCGGTTCCGCGGCAAGGAGAAGCTGTTCGGCCTGATCCTGGTCGGCATCCTCGTGCCCGCCACGGTCACCACGCTCCCGCTGTACCTGCTGTTCTCCGAGGTCGGCCTCACCAACACCTACTGGGCCGTGCTCGTGCCCAGCCTGGTCAACCCCTTCGGTGTCTACCTCGCCCGCGTCTTCTCCGAGGGCTACGTCCCCGGCGAGGTCCTCGAGGCCGCCCGCATGGACGGCGCCGGCGAACTGCGCACCTTCCGCTCGGTGTCCCTGCCGATGCTCGCACCGGGCTTCATGACCATCTTCCTGTTCTCGTTCACAGCCTCCTGGAACAACTTCTACGGCGCCCTGATGATGCTCAGCGACGAGCAGCTCTACCCGGTCAACCTCGGCCTGTACGCCTGGATGAAGAACGTCTACCAGCAGCCCGAGCTCTACCCCCTGGTGATCATCGGTGCGCTCGTCGCCGTCGTCCCGCTGATCCTCGCCTTCCTCGGCCTCCAGCGCTTCTGGCGCTCGGGCCTGACCGCGGGAGCCGTCAAGTGACCACAGCCACCACCCCGGTCCAGCGCACCGCGACCCGGCCCCGCACCGTCCTCGCGATGAGCGAGGAGACCAAGGCGGCCGTCTTCGGACCGGACGCGCTCCGCCGCCTCGAAGGCGTCGCCGAACTCGACCCGACGCTGGTCGTGACCGACTTCTCCCGCGAAGGGGACGGGGTGCAGGGGCGGCTGCGCGAGGCCGAGGTGCTGCTCACCGGCTGGGGCTGCCCGCGCGTGGACCACGACGCCCTGCTGCGTATGCCCCGCCTGAAGGCCGTCGTGCACGCGGCCGGCAGCGTCAAGCACCACATCACCGACGCCTGCTGGCAGCGCGGCATCGTGGTCACCACGGCCGCCTCCGCCAACGCCCTGCCCGTGGCCGAGTACACCCTCGCCGCCATCCTCTTCGCCAACAAACGCGTCCTGGACGGCGCCCGCGCCTACCGCGAATCCCGCCGGCACGTCTCGCTGCTCTCACTGTTCCCCGGCGTCGGCAACTACCGGCGCACGGTGGGCCTCGTGGGCGCATCCCGCATCGGCCGCCGGGTCGCGGAGCTGCTGAAGCCCTTCGACCTGCGCGTGCTGATGTACGACCCGTACCTCGGCGCGGACGAGGCGCGCGCGCTCGGCGTGGAGCTCTCGGACCTGGACGCGCTGTGCCTGCGCAGCGACGTCGTCTCGCTGCACGCGCCCGAACTGCCCGGCACACGGCACCTGTTCGACGCCGCGCGGCTCTCCCTGATGCCGGACGGTGCGACCCTGATCAACACCGCGCGCGGCTCCCTCGTGGACACCGACGCGCTCACCAAGGAGCTGCGCGCCGGCCGGCTGCACGCCGTGCTCGACCACACCGAGCCTGAGGTCCTGCCCGCCGACTCGCCCCTGTACGAGCTGCCGAACGTGCTGCTCACTCCGCACCTCGCGGGCTCCATCGGCGGCGAGCTGCACCGGCTCGCGGACGCCGCCATCGACGAGATCCAGCGGTACGCGACGGGGCTGCCGTTCCACCACCGGGTGGACCCGGACTCGCTGGCGCACTCGGCCTGAGGTCCCTGAGGTCCCCGGCACTTCCCGCGGCCGCACCCCCTCTGCCCGCACCGCCGCGGCCGTACACCTCAGCCGCACCCCGCTCAGCCGCATCCCCCTCTGCCGCCCCTCCCGGAAGGGACCCGTATGTCCGCAGAAGAGAGCACCGCCGAGCCCCGCCGCCGCGTCCTGGTCGTCGGGATCGACGGGGTCACGCTCGACACCCTGGCCGCCGTGCCGACCCCGCACCTCGACTCCGTGGCCGAAGCGGGGTTCCTCGCCCCCGTCACCATCGACCCCGGCACCCCCACCATGTCCGGCCCGTGCTGGGCGACCGTCGCCACCGGCGTCCGGATCGACAAGCACGCGGTGTGGGGCAACGACTTCTCCGGCAACCGGCTGCACATCTTCCCCGACTTCGCGAGCCGCCTGACGGCCGAACACGGCGCGCACACCTATGTCGCCGCGGGCTGGCAGCCGCTGCTCACGGTCGCGCACGGCGGCCCGCTCTTCCGCACCCCGTCCCGTACGACGTACATCGCCGCACCCGCCGACACGGTCGAGGCCTGGGACGCCACCGACGAGGCGATCACGCGCGAAGCCGTGCGCGTCCTGACCGAGGACGACCCGGAGGCCTCCTTCGTCTACCTCGGCGCGGTGGACGAGACCGGTCATCTGCTCGGCTGCGGCGCAGCGTACGAGGAGGCGGTGGCCCGCGCCGACGCCCGCCTCGGCCGGCTGCTCGACGCCCTGCGCGCCCGCGCCGCGTACGCCGAGGAGGAGTGGACCGTCATCGTGGTCACCGACCACGGGCACCGGCCGGAGGGCGGACACGGCGGGCGGTCCGCGCGGGAGACCACGGCGTGGATCGCGGCCCGCGGCCCGGGGATCGCCCCGGGAGAGCCGGAGCGCGAGCTGCGCCACGAGGACGTCGCGGCGCAGGTGTTCGCGTCACTGGGCCGCGCGGTGGACTCGCACGCGACGCTCGACGGGTGGGCCTGGTCGAAGAGCTGAGGTCGCTCGACGGGCGGGCCTGGTCGAAGAGTTGAGAGGCCGGGGGTGAGGGGGCGGGGCGTCCGGCGCCCGGCGGTACAGGGGTCCGCCGGGCCCCGGACGGCTGCCGCGGGCTCAGCAGCCCATGGCCCAGGTGTGGCTGTCGCCGCGGTCGTTGGCCGTGGCGTTGTAGCCCACCTCGTCGCCGGGGCGCAGGCAGATGGTCATGTCGCCCCGGCCGAGCGGATGGCTGGTCGAGCGCTCATAGACCTGGACATGGTCCTTGACGCCAGGACCGGAGATGCCGTGGTTCGCCCAGGAGGAGTCCTCATCGGCGATGTAGCTCTCCCACCAGCCGTCGTCACCGGAGGCGTTCATGCGCTGGCCCCCGTAGTTGGCCTCGGTCCATGCGCAGAACTCCCCGCTGGGACAGTCCGCGGCCCCCGCGTGCGAGGCGGTGGCGAGGGCGCCGCCCGCGGCGAGCAGCAGGGCGGCGAGCAGGGAGACGGGTCGCTTCATGGTGAAGTTCCTTTCGTTCGGGCGGAGTTGAGTACGGCCCGGGCATTGGCCAGGGCCTTCTCGCGCAGCACCGCGTACGCGGCGCGATCGGGCTGCGGAGCCTTGGACTTGAGGTTGTCGACGGTCGTCGAGACCGCGAACCACCTCGGCTGATCGCCGTACAGCCGCTGCTGCGCGGCCGCGAGGCAGCCGTCGGTGTGCCGGCGTACGACATAGCCGTTCGGCAGCTCCACCCGGAGCTCCGCACGGCCGGCACCGAACAGGGCGGTCACGACGCGCCGTTGCTCCGCCTTCGACGGCGGCGGCTGTCCGGGGCGCGGTGGGGCGAGGCCCTGCGCGCGCAGGCACCGGTCGGTGAGGAGAAGCTGTGCGGCCCGCACGGTGTCGTCGGGGGTGAGCGGCCGGGCGCGGGTCTGCGCACAGCCGGCCGCACAGGCGAGCAGACCGAGGACGACGAGCAGGCGGGCGAGGGCGACGAACGGGCGGGCGAGGGCGCCACGGAGGGTGCGGGGCATCACTGCGTGCCGATCCGTTGCCGTCAGCCGGGCTGACAGTCGCCCTTGCTGTCGGAGACCCCGTCGATCTTGTTGCCGAAGTCGTCGTCGGCCCGCCAGTCCATGTCGTACGCGCGGCCCGGGATCGTGCGGTAGGTGCAGCCGCCCCACCTGGGGTGGTCGATCGCGTACACGGTGTCGTCGCTGCGGGACTCGAACGACCCGGCGTGGTCGTGGATCCGTGCGGGCACATCGGTGTAGCCGGTGCCGGAATAGCACCAACCGCCGCCCGGGCCCATCATGTTGGGCTCGGGCCAGAAGCAGACCTCGCCGCGGATCAGGGCGGGCTGCTGCCCGGCCTGCGCCGGGGCGATCGTGGTCGGACCGATGACGAAGGCGGCGGCGGCCGCGACGGACAGGGCGGTACGGAGTCGCACGGGTTCCCCCTGGACAACTGGTCGAGAGCTGGGCAGACCGTCAACTCCCCACACCCCGCCGACGCCAAGCGCGAGCTCACCCTGAGCGGTGAACAGTCGTACCGCAGCCGCCCCGACCTGCACACCTTTCCCGTACGGCCACGAAAAGGCGGTCCGGCGCACGCCGGGGCGCACAACCGGACCGCGTCAACGGACCGCGCGGCGGACGGCACTACTGATGCCGGGTCCCTCAGTCGACATCCCCATACGTGGTCCCGACCTTGAGCCCGTCGATCCAGTTGATCGCCCGCTTGTCCTTCACCTCGGAGCCGTACACCCCGAAGCGGGTGTCGTTGCCGAGGTCGTCCCAGGTGCGGCCGTGGAAGTCGGCGACCTTGGTGCCGTTGTAGTACGCCTGCACGCGGCCGCTCGCCGGATCGCTCGACGTGGTGATGCCGAGCACGATCCGCTTGTACGTGCTGACCGGGACCGGCGTGGACCACTTGAGCGTCCACTTCTCGCCGACCTCGATGTGGAACAGCTTCAGCACTCCGCCCTCGACCTTCATCAGCACGGGATAGTTCTGCTGGTGCTGCTCACCCGTCCCGTAGGACTTCCACTGGAAGATCGTGGCGGCGTCGTCGGTGTTGGTGGAGGTGTCCCAGCCGATCCAGTACGTGGAGTCGTTCCGGAAGGTGTACCGGGACCCGCCCACGGTGATCCCGTGCGCCTCACAACGCTCCAGCCCCAGCGGCTTGTTGAACTTGAAGACCATGCCCCGCCCGTCGTGGTTGTCCTGCGCCACCACACTCCCGGGCGACTCGCACAGGATCGACGAGAACACCCCCGTACCCCCGGAGGCATCGCCGTCCCAGATGACGGAGGCGTGGGCGGGGGAGACGGTGACGAGGGCCAGGGCCCCGACGGCGGCGGTGACGGTGCCGGTGCGCTTGCGCATACGGAAGCTCCTCGGGGGTTGGGAGGGAATCCCGCCCGCGGCGGAGATGCCGCGGGCGAACGAGCAAGCGTTTTCTAACAGGGATCGATCGAACGAGCCACCGTTCAGGGCGAATTGATCGATTCGATCGAAGCGGTACCCGGTCGGTCTACGGGTCGGGGCTACCGGCCCACGGTGCCCGGAGCGCGCCGTGCGCGGATGAGATGCACGGCCACCGGGTTGTCGGGCTCGGGCGCGTGGAGCACCTGGCTCTCCTCCACACGGAATCCGTGGCCGACGAGCAGTTCCTCCCAGAGCTGCGAGGCCAAGGCCCAGCCTTGGCTCGGGATCGGCTCCTGCCCCTTGATCCGTATCGTCCCCTGGCGAGGAACGACGACGGACGACGGCCCTTGTCCTTCGGCGTCGGTGTGCAGAGCCGAAAAGACGAGGGGTGCGCCCGGACGGAGCCCGTCCCGCAGCGACGGCAGCAGATGGCGCGGGTCGATGCAGCCGAAGGTCCGCAGACCGTACGCCGCGTCGTACGGATCCGCGGCCCGCAGATGCTCGACCACGTCGGCGTTGATGAACCGCACCCCGGGCTCGGCGCCGAAGTGCGTGATCGCCCGCCGGTGTTGAGTGGGGGACAGCTCGACGGCATCCACGCGGGCGCCGTGGTCGCGGGCCAGGTGTACGGCGTGGTGGCCCGGCCCCGACCCGATGTCGAGCACGCGTTTGCCGCGCACCGGCCCCAGCACTTCGGTGCCCGGGCCGACACCGGCCCAGAAGCCCCAGTCGAGCCGCTCGGGCACGGGCGGCATGTACCCGCGGTCGAGCTGGATCTGTCCGTAACGGGTCCAGGTCTCCCGCGTGCTCGGGACACCGCTGCCCGAGGTGAGGTCGGTCATGGACTCCTCCATCCCGGTCGGTGGACGCAGGACAGCATGCCCACGGGTGGCGGTGCCTTTTCGGCGGGCGCACGCACAGCACCGGCCGCCGCCCCACAAACAGGGCGGCGGCCGGCTTTCACGGGATGGTGTGCGGGCGTGCTACGAGCCGGGGAGGGCTCGAAGGCGCGGGGCCCGCGAGGTGGCCCGGGCTAGAAGCGCAGGCCCCATGAGTCGATCTTGCCCGTGTCGTAGCGGGCGTTGTCGCTCACGCGGAGCTTCCACGTGCCGTTGGCGGTCTCCGCGGAGGCGTTCACCGTGTACGTGGTGTTGATGTTGTCGGCGCTGCCGCCCGTGCCGTAGCCCTTGAGGGTGTAGGCGGTGCCGTCGGGAGCGATCAGCTGGACCTGGAGGTCGCCGATGTAGGTGTGCGCGATGTTGACCGGGACCTGGAGCGCGGCCGGGGCGTTGCCCGTCACGCCGCTGACGGTGATCGGGGACTCGACGGTGGCGTTGTCGGCGATCGCGTAGTCCGTGGCGTTGTCGAAGGCCTTGCCGGGCGGCGGGGTGGTGCCCCCGGAGCCGACGTTCAGGAGGGCGTTCGGCGAGCCGGTGCCCGGGCTGGTGACCACGCCCGTGCTGGCCGCGGCGACCAGGGCGTCACGGACCTGCGCCGGGGTGGCCGTGGGGTTCTCGGCCTGGTACAGCGCCGCCGCGCCCGCGACGTGCGGGGCCGCCATCGACGTACCGGAGATCGAGTTGGTGGCGGTGTCCGAGGTGTGCCACGAGGAGGTGATCGAGGAGCCCGGGGCGAAGATGTCCAGGACCGAACCGTAGTTGGAGTAGCTCGCCTTGGCGTCGCTGCTCGTGGTCGCGCCGACGGTGATGCCCTCGGTGACGCGTGCGGGCGAACGGGTCGAGGCGTTGGTGGACTCGTTGCCGGCGGCCAGCGAGTACGTGATGCCCGCGGCGATCGAGTTGCGCACGGCCGCGTCGAGCGTGGAGTCGGCGCCGCCGCCCAGGCTCATGTTCGCGACGGCCGGCTTCACCGCGTTCCGCGTGACCCAGTCGATGCCCGCGACGACTCCGGCGGTGGTGCCGGACCCGTTGTTGTCGAGCACGCGGACGCCGACGATCTTCGCCTTCTTGGCCACGCCGTGCGACGTGCCCGCGACGGTGCCGGCGACGTGGGTGCCGTGGCCGTTGCCGTCCTGTGCGGTGTTGTCGTTGTCCACCGCGTCGTAGCCGTACGAGGCACGGCCGCCGAAGTCGCTGTGGCTGATGCGGACACCGGTGTCGATGACGTAGACGGTGACGCCCTCACCGGCCTTGTCCGGGTACGTGTAGCTCTGGTTCAGCGGCAGGGTCTTCTGGTCGATCCGGTCCAGGCCCCAGGAGGGCGGGTTGGGCTGGGTCGCCGTGATCTTGAAGGTACGGTTCTGCACGACCGATTCCACGGCCGGGTCCGCGGCGAAGCGCTCCGCCTCGGCCTCGGTGGCCTCGATCTCGTAGCCGTTCAGCGCCTTCTGGTACGTGCGCTCGATCTGGGCGCCGTACTCCTTGGCGAGCGCCTTGCCCTTCTCGGAGCCGGCCTTCGCGGCGTCCTTGTCGAGCGTGACGATGTAGCTGTTCGCTATCGCTCCCTCGGCGCCGGCGTTCTCGATCTTGCCGACGGGAGCCGCGCCTGCGTGGGGAGCCGAGACCAGTCCCAGGGCGAGGGCCGCCACGGCCGTCGCTCCGATGCCTGCCAGTCTTCGACGTGCGGGACGCATCTGTGCCATCTGAGGGGTCCTCCTCGTGGATGGTGCACTGGTGGGGGGTGGTGCGGGGGGTGCGTGGAGCACACGACGAACACCGCCATGGTCATGTCAATCCGTGACGGCCACGTCGCTGTGCGAAAGATTGACGGGTCCATAGGAATCCCGCAAGGGCCCTGCACTTACGTAACA
This sequence comes from Streptomyces indicus, assembly GCF_900100315.1. Taxonomy (GTDB): domain Bacteria; phylum Actinomycetota; class Actinomycetes; order Streptomycetales; family Streptomycetaceae; genus Streptomyces; species Streptomyces indicus. Next base: position 1,314,201 of record NZ_FNFF01000001.1, on the reverse strand, counting down.
GGGTTGCCATATGCCTGACATGACACATCGTCATCACCCGCGCCTCTGCCGAGGGCAGAACCTTCACGGCCGAGCGCGGAACCCCCGCCGCCGCGTGATGGGATGAACTCCCGCCCGTCGCCGTGCAGGAGGAGAAGCCGCGTGCCGTCCGAGGACATATCCGCCCCGCAGCCTCAGCCTCAGCATCGGCATGGGCAGCAGCCTCGGCATCGGCAGCGGGCCGGCGGCGCGCCTGGCGGCCTGTGGCGCAACTCCTCCTACCGCACCTTCCTCGGCGTCCAGGCGCTCTCCGCGCTCGGCGACTCCTTCTCGTACGTCGCCCTGCCGCTCCTCGTGCTGCACACCACCGGCTCGGTGCTCCAGATGGGCCTGGTCACGGCGCTGACCGGCGTCGCCTCCATCGTCACCGGCCTGTTCGCGGGTGTCGTCGCCGACCGGTTCGACCGCAGACGGCTGCTGATGCTCGCCGACGGAGCGCGCTGTCTGCTCTACCTCTCGATCCCGCTGGCCTGGCTGGGCGGCGAGCCGATCTGGCTGGTCTACGCGATCGTTCCGGTCGCCGGCTGCTTCTCGATGCTCTTCCAGGTCACCTACGTGACCGTCGTGCCCGCGCTGGTCGGACGCGATCAGATCACCAAGGCCAACGGTCACCTTTTCGCCACCTACGCCGCCGCCGGAATGGCCGGCCCCGCCCTCGCGGGGTTCGTGGCCGCGACCGCGGGTCCGGCCGCCGCGATCGGCGTCGACGCCGCGACTTTCGCCGTCTCCGCGCTCGGGATCCTGTTCGTACGCTTCGATGCGAGGCCGCGTCCGGAAGGAGCCGAGCGAGCTGAGGGAGCCGACCGAGCCGAAGGTGCGGACGGGGCAGTGGAGGAAGGCGGTGCTGACGGTGCCGAGCGCCGGCGCGGCGGTGTGCGCGAGGAGTTCCTGGCCGGTGCGAGGTTCCTCTGGGCCCACCCCGTCCTGCGCCCCCTGACGCTGCTGCTCTCCCTCTTCTCCTTCCTGATGTACGGACTCACGGACCTGGTGATCTACCTGGTCAAGCACGACCTAGGCGGCCACGACAGCACGGTCGGCTACGTGCTGACCGCGGGCACGGTCGGCTCCTTCGTCGCCTCGGCCGCGGTGGCCCGTATCCGCCGGCGCCTCTCGTTCGGTGTCGTGTGGATCGGCGGATCCGCGCTCGCGGGACTCGCGGTCGCCGGCATCGGCCTCGCGGGCAACGTGCCGACGGTGGGCGCCCTCCTGCTCGTCACCATGATGTGCATGGGCATCGCCGGCATCAGCTCGATGTCCCTGCGTCAAGAGGTCACTCCCAGCCATCTCCTCGGCCGCGTCACCTCGGCGTTCTGGACGATCCACACCGCGCTCGGCCCGCTCGGCGCCGGCGTGGTCACCGCGGCCGCGGCCGGTCTCGGTGTGACAGCCACGTGTTTGATCGTCGGCTTCTCGGTCCTCGCGGTCGCGTCCACCGGCACGCTGACCGGGGTCCTGCGAGGCCCGGGTCCTGGAGCGGCCACCAAGAGCTGAACTCCACTGATCAACCAAGCCGTTCGGTGTCCACCAGGTCCAACTCCGCCTCGTCCAGGCGCAGATCCGCAGCCGCCGCCGAGTCTCGGACCGAGGCGGGACGGCTCGCGCCCGGCAGCGGGATCACGGCGGGTGACCGGGACAGCAGCCAGGCCAGCGCCACTTGATGCGGGCTGACGCCGTACGCGGCGGCGACACGGTGGAAGGCCGTACCGGCGGACGTGGCGCCCGAGGGACCGTCGAGCGAGCTGCGGGCGATCCCGCCGAGCGGGCTCCACGGCAGGAAGGCCAGACCGAGCTCGGCGCTGAGCCGCAGTTCAGGATCGCTGTCGCGCACGGCGGGGGAGTAGCGGTTCTGCACCGAGACCAGTCCGTCGCCGAGGAGGTCGTACGCCGTACGGATCTGCTCGACGGTCACGTTCGAGATCCCGGCCGCGCGGATCGTGCCCGCGTCGAGCAACTCCCGCAGGGCGCCCACCGATTCGGCCCACGGCACGTGCGGATCCGGCTTGTGCAGCTGGTAGAGGCCGACGGCCTCCACGCCCAGGCGCCGTGCGGAGTCCTGTGCCGCCTGCTTGAGGTGCTCCGGTCTGCCGTTCACCGTCCAGCTGCCGTCTCCGGGGCGCCCGCGCCCGCCCTTGGTCGCGACGAGCACCGCCGAGGTGTCGCCGCCGTAGGACGCGAGGGCGCGGGCGATCAGCCGTTCGTTGTGGCCGGTTTCGCCCGCGTGCCAGTGGTAGCTGTCGGCGGTGTCGATGAGGGTCACGCCCGCATCCAGCGCGGCGTGGACGGTGGCGAGGGCGCGTCTCTCGTCGGGGCGGTGCTCGATGGAGAGTGGCATGGCGCCGAGGCCGACGGCGCTGACGGTGGTGGTTCCTATGCGGCGGAACTGCATGGGGTGGTTCGCTCCTCGGTGGAATGCGGGGGAAGGCGGTGGAATACGGCCGAATGCAGTGAGGCTGGGGCGTCTCAGACGTACTGCCGGTGCGTGCCGGCCAGCGCCTCGTCGACGGCCTCCGGCAGCCAGTCCCGCGTGGCGGAGAAGCGGAAACCGAGCTGCTTCGCACGGGAGTTGCTCATCGCGTAGTGCCGGTCGAAGGAGAAGGGCGAGACCGGGGCGGAGCCGCCGCTCGCGACCGTCTCGTACACGGGCTCCCGGCCCGTCCGCTCCGCGATCGTCCCGACCAGGTCGCGCACGTCGAGCGCACCGTCCGAGCAGGCGTTCAGCGCACCGGTGAACTCGCTTTCGGCGGCGGCCCATTGGAGCAGCCGGGCCAGCTCCTCGTAGTGGATGAAGACGCTGGGCAGCGGCTCGGCGTGCACGGCGACCGGCGCTCCCGCGCGCACGCGGTCCACGTAGTGGGCGAGCCGGCCGGTGAACTCCAGCGCCCCGCCGCCCAGCACATGCGCACTGCGCACGCTCGCGAACGCGTACCCGCCGTCCCGCGTGAACACCGCCTCCGCCTGCCGCTTGCCCTCGGCGTAGTGCGCCTCCAGGTAGGCCGCGTCCTGCCAGGGCAGGTCGGTCCGCACCCGCCAGTCCGCGGGGTCCACGGCCGTTTCCGGTACGAAGGTGTCCGGCGCCGTGGCCGGCAGCTCGGCGGTCGCGGGGTCGTACACCTCGATCGTGGAGGTCATCACATAGCGCCGGGCGCGGCCGCGGAACGCCCGCGCGGCGATCTCCGCCTGCACCGGGGTGTAGCAGACCTGGTCGACGACCACGTCGAAGGTCCGGGTGCCGAGCGCCGCGACCAGGGCGGCCTCGTCGTCCCGGTCGGCCACGAGGTGCTCGACCCCGGCGGGCGGACGGCTCGTACCGCGGTTGATCACTGTGACGTGGTGGCCGGCCGCGTACAGCCGCTCGACGAGGAGGCGGCCGAAGTAGCGGCTGCCGCCGATGACGCAGATCCGCAGGTGGCGGCCGGTGTGGGTGGCTTCGTTGCGTTGCATGCCGTCATCCTCGGCCCCTACAGTCATCAGCAGAAGTGGCCACTTGCTGAATGCGTATAAAGGAAAACTGTTGATCGATGTGCAGCGTCTCCGGGTCCTGCGTGCCGTGGCCGAACACGGCAGCTTCAACCGCGCGGCGGCCGAGCTGCGGCTCACCCCCTCCGCCGTGTCGCAGCATGTCGCCGCTCTCGAACGGAGCCTCGGCGCCGAGGTCGTGACCCGCAGCACCCGCGGCGTCACCCTCACCCCGGCCGGGCGGATCATGGTCGGGGCCGCCGAGTCCGTGGCCGCCGAGCTCGCCCACGCACGGCAGCAGGTCGACCGCCTGGAGACCGGCCGCACCCAGCTCACCGTCGCCACGTTCAGCAGCGGCGGACGCCTCCTCCTGCCCGGCGCCCTGACCCGCCTCGCCGCGGCGCACCCGGGCACAGTGGTGCACGTCAGGGAGGCCGAGCCGGAGGACAGCCTGCCGCTCGTCCGCCAGGGCGCCGTCGACCTGGCCCTCGCGTACCACTTCGACGGGCCGCTGCCCGACCGCTCCGGACCCGGTGACCGGCTCGCATGGCGCGCACTGATGGACGACCCCCTGCATGTCGTGCTGCCCGAGCACCATCCGCTGGCCGGCCGGGCGCTCCTCGACATCGCCGAGCTCGCGGCCGAACCCTGGGTGCTCGGCTGCCTCAAGACGGCGGACTTCCTGCGCCGGCACGCCGAACGGGCCGGCTTCACCCCGGACGTGCGCAGCACCACCACCGACTACTTCTTCGCCCGCTCCCTGGTCGCCGCGGGCCTGGGCGTCTCGCTGATCCCGTCGATCGCGCTGACCCCGGCCGTCCAGGGCGTACGCGCCGTACCGATCCGGCCACCCGCGCCGGCCCGGCACCTCGGCGTCGCGACCCTGCGCGGACGCGTGCACCCGCAGGCCGAGACGCTGGTGGAGGCGCTGCACGAGCAGGCGGCGGCGCTTCCGCACGCCCTCAACCACACGGTTCCGGCCGAGAGTTGAGCGGCCCCGGGTTCCGGGCGGACGCATGAGCGGCCATCCGGGTTGTACTGAAAGGCGCGTATTGACCCTGTGACGCGAGGTGGGTTTGCATGCTTATGAGTCCTCGGCGCACGGCCGGGGGAAACGAGGGCTACGGGGGATACGCATGCCCAGCTCCAACCGCGCGGCCACAGTCGCCGCGCTGACCATCGCACTCACCGCGTCCGTCGCGCCGATCGCCATCGCTGACGATGCCGCGGATCAGAATGGGGCCGCCGCACCGCAGCAGGCGGCGTACGAACGGATCAGCACCGCGAAGAGCGGCGCCCAGGCGGATGCGGCGAGCGGCAAGGCGTCCGTGAGCCGCGACGGACGGACGGTCCTGTTCCGCTCGCAGGCCGGCAACCTCGAGAAGGGGAAGCCCGCGGCGGGACTGCCGTGGTTCCTCAAGGACCTCAGGAGCGGCACGGTGAAGCGGCTCGTCATCCCCGGTGTCGCCGCCGGGTCCGACCTCACGGCCACGCTCAGCGGCAACGGGAAGTACGTCCTGTTCGAGGGCCAAGTCGACGGCGAGCAGGGGCACTTCGTGCACCGCCTCGGCAGCGACACGCGCCCCGAGCGGGTGGACGTGGAGATCCCCGAGGGTTACCAGGGCGCCTACGTCTCGGAGTTCGTGATCAGCGCGGACGGCCGGTACGTCGCCTTCAGCGCCGCCTATCCGCCCGAGCCCACCGTGGACGACGGCGGCCGGATCTACGTGCGCGACCTGAAGGAGAACGTCACGGAGCGGGTCAGCCACGACCGCCCCGACTGGCAGCCGCGCGCCGCACTGCGCCCCACGATCAGCGACGACGGCCGCTTCGTGGCGTACCAGTACAACTACACGAACGGCCCGCGCGGCGACGACTGGGCGCAGGTCTACGTACGCGACCGCCGGACCGGCACGCTGACCCGCGCGGATGTCAGCCATGACGGCACCCCGATGAAGCGCGAGTCGCAGAACCCGGTCATCAGCGGCAACGGGCGGTACGTGGCCTTCGAGTCGGCCGACGACCACATCGTGCCCGGCGACGACGACAAGAGCTGGAACGTCTTCGTGCGCGACCTGCGCACGGGCACGGCCGTCCGCGTCCACAGCGACCACGGCGGCGAGGCCGACTTCTCCACCCGCTCGCCCGCGGCCATCAGCCCCGACGGACGCCATGTCGCCTACCGCACCTGGCGGGACGGCGGGATCCGGGTCCGCGAGGTCAGCGGCACGGGCCCGTCCGAGCTGCTCGTCCCGGTGGACGCTGACGGGCGCGAGTACGGGGACGTCGGGTACGCCGCGTTCACCGCGGACGGCGCCGTGGTCTTCAGCTCCGGGGCCACTGACCTCGTGCCCGGGGACACCAACGCGGCGGACGACGTGTTCCGGCTCCGCCTGCGCTGACCCCCGCGAGCAGACAAGCGATCCACGGCCGCCCGCCACCCCGGCGGGCGGCCGTACGCTCGCCCCGGCGGGCGGCCACCCCTCACCCCGGACGCCCGCTCACCCCAGCCGCACCGTCACCTTCTGCGTGGCCCCCGCCGTCCCGCTCAAGTCGCCGAACTCCAGCTTCAGTTGGGATCCGGTGGTCGCCGAGGTCACCGTCGAGGGCTTCGAGACCACCGACGCGACGGCCCGGTGCCACGTCAGCGTCAGCGCCGTCTGCATGCGCATCGGGTCGCTCACGCAGACCACCGCGGTACCGTCCGCCTTCTCCGTGATCATCACGCAGCAGGGCGCACTCGCGGTCAGCGTCCCGACCGTCCCGCCGAACCAGAAGTTGACCGCGGTGAACCCGAGCGAGGGCACCCGGACGCCTTGTTGGTCATCGGTGTTGGCGAGGATCTGCACCCAGGCGGTGTCGGCGGCACGGGCCGCGGTCTGGCTCGTGCTCGCACCCGGCATCAGCAGGTAGGCGTACGAGGCGTCGGTGGGATTCGTCCCGTGGTCGACGTAGAGCGTCAGGTACTTGCGGTTGAGTGCGGTGGTCGCGCCGCCCCGGTTGATGTCGCTCCACCTGCCGGTACGGGAGTCGCGCAGCGCCTTGACCGTCGCGCCGCCGGGGAACACGTACCCGCCGTGGCCGCCGATGTGCGCCCACTTCGCCCCGGTCAGCGTCTCGGACCAGGGATACGTGGCGGGCTTGAGCGTGCCGTCGACCGTGAAGCCGCTGCCGCCGGACGGGCCGAGGTTGCGGTTGTCGACCGTCGACTCGACCACCGCGCCGTCGGTGCACTTGATGCCCGCGCCCAGGCACACGATCGCGTCGTCCAGGCAGAACCAGGACTTCTTCGCCATCAGCGTGGACTGGAGGCCGCGCAGATACTGGCCGAGCGCGGCGCGCTGCCCGTCCGTCGCGCCGCCCACCCAGTTCACGTCCGGCAGCGAGGCGCCCCAGTCGCCGCCGGCCGCGTCCGCGAGCACCTTGCGCGAGGCCGTGATCCCCGGCAGGCGGTACGGGTCGACCGTGGGCCAGAAGGCGTCGCTGTACTGCCCGTTGGCGTAGTCGGAGCCCCACCAGTAGAGCATCCCGGAGCCCGTGTGCCAGCCGCGGAGGTTCTCGCCGTTGCCGGTCTCGTAGTACGTGATCCGCTTGTTCGCCATGCTGACCGCCGCAGCCCAGCCGGGGCGGCGGTGCGTGGCACGGGCCATGGACGGGAAGAGCCGGTGGCCGACGGGCTCGGCCAGCGCACTCACCGCGCCGTCGTTCGCGACCGCGTGCAGGCGGGACAGGCCGACCACGTTCAGGGAGGGGTTCTGCAGCGGCGGGCTGTAGTAGTCGCGCTGGATCCAGCCCTTCACCAGGCCGCGCCAGCGCGCCCGTTCCGTGGCACTCGCGCCCTCGGCGAGCAGCACGATGGACGCGAGGATGGCATGGCCCCGCAAGTGGTCGCTGTGCATCACGGCCTTCGGGTCGGTGGCGGAGATGCCCCGGCTGATGGCGCGCCCCGAGACGCCGTCCATGATCAGGCCGTTGTAGAGGAAGGGCGCCCACGCGTTCTCCACCGCGTCGAACACGATCTGCCGCTTCGGGTCGGTCACCGCCCAGGTCGAGCCGGCGAGCAGAGCGAAGAGCAGGCCGAGCCCGCCGAGCAGCACGGACCCGTAACTCCCGGTGTAGGGAACGGTGGTGTGCTGGATGAACGAGCCGTCCGCGTACAGGCCGTCGCCGCTGGTGACATACGGGAAGACGGGCGAGAGCGCGTCACGGCCGAGCGCGATCTTCGCCGAGTTCGCGCCGACCACGCCGCGCAGGACGAGGACGCGGCACAGGTCGACGCGGTTCGCGCCCGTCGAGGTGCCGGTGTAGTTCGCGACGGCGGAGTCCGGGACGAACTTGTCCACCGCCCGGCAGTAGTCGGCGAGTTGCGTGGCCGACAGGTGCTCGTACATCAGGACGCAGGTGTCGAGCAGCGCCTGCGGGGCGCCTATCTGCCAGCTGTACCAGTTGCCGAAGCGCGCCTGGTTCTCGTGGTAGACCCGCGCGTAGAGGTGGTCGAGGCCGGTGAGGATCGCGGTCTTCAGCGCCGCGTCCCCGGTGACGCCCGTGCCCGGCTGGCAGTACGCCTGGGCCATGGTGAACAGCCGGATGTAGCTCTCGGCCATCCGGCCCGAGTAGCCGTACGAGTCCTGGTCCGTGTCCGGCTCCGGGTCCGCGAAGACCAGGTCGGGCCAGAGCGAACCGGCCGCGGGGGCCATGTTCGCGCGGTGGGCGCTCGCGCTCGCGCCGAGTTCGGCGAGCTTGGACCTGAAGGGTTCGGCGGTCGGGCTGAACCCCGAACCGAGCAGCAGGGTCCGCCACTTGGCGCGCAGCGTGTCGTGTTCGGTCGCCGCGTGGGCGACCCCGCCGAACAGCGGGGTGCCCAGCGCGAACGCACCGAGCGAGGCGGCGCCGGCGGCGGCGACGAAGGAACGGCGGGACCAGGAACGCGTCATTGCGGTCTCCGGAGAATGGGCCGAGGGGGAGGGGGACGAGCGGGAGGGGGCGAGGGGGCCCAGAGGGCAACCGCCGTCAGGCGGTGCGGACCTGGACCTTCTGCGTCGCGCCGTAACTGCCGCTCAGATCACCGAAGGTGAGCACCAGCTCGCGGCCGGTGCGCGCCTCGGTCACCGAACCGGGCTTGCTCGTCACGGACTTGACCGGCCGCTTCCACGTCAGCGTGAGCCCGGTGACCGTACGGGACGGGTCGGCGACGCTGATCGTGGCCGTGCCGTCGCGCCTCTCGCGGATCTGCACGCACACCGGTGCGCTCGCCGTGACCTTGCCGACCGTGCCCGCCGCCCAGAAGTTGATCCCGGTGAAGCCCAGCGAAGGCACCCGGATCCCTTGCTGCTGCGGGGAGTTGGCGGTGATCTCCAGCCAGCCGCGGTCGTAGGCCCGGGCCGCGGTGCGGGCCGCGCTCGCGCCCGGCAGCATGACGTACGCGTACGAGGCGTCGGCCGGGTCCGTGCCGTGGTCCTGCCACAGGGTGAGGTAGCGGCGGGTGAACTGCTTCGGCGAGCTGCCCCGGTTGATGTCCTTCCAGGCGCCCGTGCGCTCCTCGCGCAGCACGTTCAGCGTCGTACCGCCCGGGAAAACGTAGCCCGCGTGTCCTTCGACATGCGCCCATCCCGTGCCCTCGCGCCGCGTGCTCCACCCCTGCGCGGTGGACTGCGGACGGCCGTCGAGCAGCAGGCGGGGCGTGCCCGACGCCCCCAGGTTGCGGTTGTCGACCACCGTCTCCACGCCCGCGCCGTCGGCCGAGGTGATCCCGGCGCCCAGGCAGACGATCGCGTCGTCCAGCCAGAACCAGGCCTTCTTCGCGCTCATCGTCGAGAAGATCCCGCGCAGATGCTGTCCCGTCGTGCCGAACTCGCCGTCCGTGACCCCGCCCACCCACGCGAAGTCCGGCCTCGGGCCCGCCCAGTCGCCGCCCTGCCCGTCGGTCAGCGGCTTCTTCGAGACGGTGACACCCGGTAGGCGGTACGGGTCCACGGTCGGCCAGTAGTGGTCCGCGTACTGCTCGAGACCGTGGTCGGCGCCCCACCACTGGAGCCAGCCGGACCCGGTGTGCCACATGCGCAGGCCCTCGCCGTTGCCCGTCTCGTAGTGGGAGATGCGCGTGGAGGCCATGCTCACGGACGCCGCCCAGTCGCGGCGGCGGTGCGTGACGCGGTCCATGTTCCAGAACACCCGGTGCTCCACCGGCTCGGGCGCCGCCTTGACGGAGTCGTCGGCCTCCAGCTCGTACAGCTGCGAGGTGCGCAACAAGCTGAGCTTGGGGTCCTCCAGGGCCGTGCCGTAGTAGTCGCGGCGCATCCAGCCCTTGACCATCGCGTTCCAGCGGGCCTGCTGCTCGGGGCTCGCGCCCTTGCCGAGCAGCACGATCGAGCCCATCACGCCGTGCGACCTGGTGTGGTCGTCCTGCGGCAGCTGGAAGGGGTCGCTCTCGGTCAGACCGCGCGTGACACCGCGGCTGGACACGTTGTCCATCATCAGGCCGTTGTAGACGAACGGCGCGATCGCCGTTTCGACGGTGTCGAGGAACTGTTGCGCACCCGGGTCAGTGACCTGCCAACCGGTGCCCCGCAGCAGGGCGAAGAGCCGGCCGAGCCCGTCGTTGAGCACGGCTCCGTACCCGCCGATGTACGGGATCGAGGTGTGCTGGATGAAGGAGCCGTCGGCGTAGTACCCGTCGCCCTTGGTGACGAACGGGAAGACGGGGGAGAGGGAGTCGCGGCCGAGCGTGATCTTCTGCGCGCTGCCGCCGACGACGCCGCGCAGGATCATGGAGCGGCACAGGTCGACACGGTTGGCTCCGGTGCTCGTGCCGGTGTAGTTGTCCATGACCGAGTCGGGCACGAAGTGGTCCACGGCGCGGCAGTACTTGGCTATCTGCTCGGGCGTGAAGTGCTCGTACAGCAGGACGGCGATGTCCATCAGGGCGTGCGGGGCGCCGATCTGCCAGTTGTACCAGTTGCCGTAGCGGGCCTGGTTCTCGTTGTAGACCTGCGTGTACAGGTGCTCGACGCCGGTGATCACCGCGTCCTTGAGTCCCGCGTCCCCGGTCAGGCCGGTGCCGGGCTGCGCGTACGCCTCGGCCATCGTCCAGAGTTTGCCGAAGGTGGACTGGATCTGTCCCGAGTAGCCGTACGACTCCTGGTCGGTGTCCGGCTCGGGGTCCTTGTAGACCATGCCGGGCCACAGCGAACCGTCCGCCGGGGCCATGGAGTCCCAGGCGGTTCTGGCGTTCGTGCCGAGCGCGGCCAGCTTGGACTTGAAGGGTTCCACGGTGGGGCTGAAGCCCTCGCCGAGGATCAGCGTCCGCCACTTGGCGCGCAGCGCGGCGAACTCGTCCTCGGCCGCCCCGCCCGCCAGCGCCTGCGCGCTGCCGGAGGTGAGCGTGCCGGTGAGGCCGAGGGCGAGTGCGGTGGTGCCACTGGTGGCGAGGAAACCGCGGCGGGACCAGGACGTCGTCATGGAGGGCTCCGGGGGGAGGGGGGACGTACGACTGGGGCAGGAGGCAAGCGGGGCAGGGAGCAAGCGGGGGTGGGGAGTAAGCGGTTTCTAGCACGCAAGCGTTCAAACGCTCAATAGATCGAGCACAGTTGACCGTTTCGATCGTTCAGTCCTGAGCCCCCGGGAGCTGTCCACGTCCCGGCCCGAGGCATGAACGGCCCGTCCCGGCGGATAGATTCCCCCCCATGTCATCGATACCCGGACCCGGCGGAGCGCCGCAGCCGAACCCCTATCAGCAGCCGTCCCCGCAGCCTCCGCAGGCGCCGGTCCAGCAGAACCCGTACGCCCAGCAGGCCCCGCCGCCCTTCCCGCAGCAGGCGGCTCCGGGCGTCCCGGGGGCGCCCGGCATGCCCGGAGCACCCGGTGTGCAGCCCGGGTTCGGTGCGCCGGTGCCACCGCCCGCGCCGCGCAAGGGGATTCCCGGCTGGGTGTGGGGCATCGGCGGTGTCGTGGTCGCCTCCGCGGTGTGGGCAGGCGCCCTGTTCGCCACGGGCAACCTCGGCTCGCCCGGCGCGGACCTCGGCGGCTACGCGTACGAGAAGGACCTGTGCTCGGTCGCCCAGATGTCCTCCTTCGAGGACCGCTACGAGAAGGGCACCGAGGAGAACGACGAGACGAAGTACTCCTCCAAGCGCCCCTCCGTGGACCAGAGTTACTGCAGCCTCGACCTCAAGGACAAGCAGTCCACGGACGAGTACTCCAGCACTTACCTCACGTACAACGCGACCTGGCACAAGAAGGCGGACCCGGAGCCCGAGTACGCCGACCTCGCCAAGTCGAACGAGGACTACGACTACGAGGGCTCGAAGACCATCGTCACCAAGCTGGACGGTCTGGGTGACGAAGCCTGGCTGACCACGGAGACCAGCGACACCGACGACGAGCTCAACCGGATGGAGCTGAACGTCCGCGAGGGCTGGTTCACCTTCCGGATGGGCTGGAGCGACTACAGCGCCTCGTCCAGCGGCGACAGCAAGGTCCCGTCGGCCGTGGACGTGGAGAAGTGGCTGGTCGCGGACGCGAAGGCGACGCTGAAGGAGCTGCGCGAGTAGGCGAGTCGAGGGTGCGGGGCGCGGCCCTCCGGGTCCGCGCCCCTCGCTGTCCGCGGCTTCCGGGTCCCGCGCCCCTCGCCGTCCGTGGCCCCCGGGTCCCGCGCCCCTACCCGTCCGCGGGCTGACTCAGGCGGTCAGGCGCTCCGCCGCGTCCACGGTCTGCTCGAGCAGCACGGCGATCGTCATCGGTCCGACGCCGCCCGGCACCGGAGTGATGAGGGAGGCGCGCTCGGCGGCCGAGGCGAAGTGGACGTCGCCCACATTGCCCGGGTTGTAGCCGGCGTCGATGACCACGGCGCCCTCCTTGATGTCCTCGCCGCGGATGAACTCGGGCCGGCCCACGGCCGCGACCAGGATGTCCGCCTCGCGCACCACCTCGGAGAGATCCGTCGTACGGGAGTGGCAGTACGTCACCGTCGCGTTGCGGCCGAGCAGCAGCAGACCCACGGGCTTGCCCAGGATCGCGCTGCGGCCGACGACCACGGCGCGCTTGCCCGTGGGGTCCACGTCGTACGCGTCCAGCAGCCGCATGATGCCGCCCGGCGTGCAGGAGGCGAAGCCCGGCAGGCCGAAGCCCATCGCGGCGAAGGAGGCCATGGTCACGCCGTCGACGTCCTTCTCCGGCGCGATGGCCTCGAAGGCGGCGCGCTCGTCGATGTGCTCGCCGACCGGGTGCTGGAGCAGGATGCCGTGCACGTCCGGGTCCTCCGAGAGCCCGGTCAGGGTGGCGACGAGCTCCTCGGTGGTGATGTCCGCGGGCAGCTCGACGTGCCGGGACTCGATGCCGGCCTTCGCGCAGCGGTTGCGCTTCATCTTCACGTACGTCACCGAGGCCGGGTCCTCGCCGACCAGGACGGTGGCGAGACAGGGGGCCTTGCCGGTGCGCTCGGTGAGCGCCTTGGCGCGGGCCGCGGTGCGCTCGGTGATCTCGCGGGCGAGTGCGGTGCCGTCCATGAAGCGGGCGGTCTTGGGGGCGCTGGTCACAGGGTCCTCCTGAGCGTCGGCAGTGGTCTCGATCGCCCAGGCGCGCGGCAGGTGTGCGGTGCTGCGGCGCCAGGTGTGCGCCGGGCCGCTCCCCGGTGGTGCTCCACCTTTTTGCGCCAGTCGCGGCCGTGTTTCAGGGTACGGGACGGGGCGCGGCGGTGGGGCGGGCGGGGTGCGGGGGCCCGTCCCGCCCGCACCCCCGGGCGCGCTCAGAGTCCGAAGCGCCCCGGATCCTTCGCCAGCGAGCGGACCCGGTCCGCCGGATCCGCGATCAGACGGCGCTCGCGCAGGTCCAGGATCCCGCCCACGGCGGACACCTCCGCAGCCACCGTCCCGTCCGTCTTCCGGATCACCTGCCGGAGCCGGAAGGTCTTGCCCGTGCCCCACTCGAACGCGCAGGTCACCTCGACCTTGTCGCCCGCCCGCAGCTCCCGCTTGTAGCGGATCGTGGTCTCCAGGACGACCGGACCGACGCCCTGCGCCTGGAGGTCCTGCTGCCGGATGCCCGCCGCCTCGAACAGCTCCCAGCGCGCATGCTCCGCGTACTGCAGGTACACGGCCTGGTTGAGGTGCCCCTGCACATCGGTCTCATAGCCGCGCACGGTCACCGGCGCGAAGAACTCGTCTGCCACGTCCATCCCTTCCACGGGTACGTCGTCCCCTTGCTCCAACTGCCGTGTCCCGCACGGCATTCCGGCCGGCCGCCCGGCTCACACCCGGCGCGGCGAGGCCAGCAGCACCCGTCCGCGGCCGCGCGTCCCGTGTTCGCCGACCTGCCAGCCCGCCTCCGTCAGGACCTCGGCGTACGAGGACAGCGCGGCCGGCTCCCCGCCCCGTATCTCCACCGCCTCCGGCTGCTGCGTAGCGGACACCACGTAACCGCCGCTGCCGTCCACGCCCGGCCGGCAGCCGCCGGCCTCCAGGGCGAGGGCCGCCGCCTGCACCAGGTGCGCGCGCTCCCAGCCGCAGGGCCGGTCCACGGCACCGTCCGGATTGGTCATACGGCGCAGCTCGACCAGGCCCTGCCAGGCGCTGTGCACCTCACGGACCCGCGCCGGGCCCTCCGGCCCAGGGTCGCTCTCCGCGCCGGTGCGCGCCGCGAACACCCCGCGCGGCGACTCGGCGGCGCGCGCGGTCGGCGGCGGTGCCGCGGTCAGCACCTCCTGGCGCAGCCGGTGCCCGGCCGGCGTCAGGAAGTACGCACGCGGCGGCCGCGCGTGCCGGAACGCGAGACCGTGTTTGACCAGCGCCTCCAGCTGCGTCTCGGTCCCGCTGATCCGGCCCGTCACCTCCTCGGCATCCGCAATCACCCGGCGCAGCGGTGCCGTCAGCCGGCCTGTGGTCACGTGGGCCCCCTTTCCCTGCCGTGCCGCCTTTCCCCTCACCGCCATGGTGCCGCCCGGCACTGACAACCGCCCCCGGGCTCCCGGTGCGCGCGGGCCGCCGCCGGGACACAGTGGCCGGAGAGGGGGGTCGCATCCCCAGGAGGAAGCATGGGAATCTTCGACGCGTTCAAGGGCGCCAGGGACAAGGCCGAGAGTGCCGGCGAGGCCGTGAAGGAGCAGCTCCAGGAGCAGGCCTCGGCGGGTGCGAGCGCGCCCGAGTCGCCCGTCAGGAGCAGCGGCCCGGCCGGATCGAAGTTCACCGAGGACGCGGCCTCCGCCACCCAGGCCGCCGCGGACCGGCTGCTGGCGGACGCGAAGGGCAAGACGGACGCGAAGAGCGAGCAGGGCACCAAGAGCGAGCAGGACGCGAAGAGCCGGCCGGACGCCACCGGGAAGACCGAGCCCGCGCACGCCGAGCCGGAAGCCGCCGCGCCGAAGCCCGCAGCCGCACCCGCCGCCGGGGCCCGCACGTACACCGTCCGTCCCGGCGACTCCCTCTCCGCGATCGCCGGCCGCGAGCTCGGCGACCAGGGCCGCTGGCAGGAGCTCTACGCGCTCAACCGGCAGACGATCGGCGCCGACCCGGACCTGATCCGGCCGGGCATGGAGCTCGAGCTCCCGTGATCAGACGCTCCTAGCCACCGTCGCCCCCGAGGGCACCAGCGACATCCCCCGCCCAGCGAAGTACGGCTCGAACACCTCCACCGGCAGCTCCGCCGTCCGCGTGGCCGCGTCCGTCCCCGACGGGTTGTGGAAGTGGAAGCCGCCGCCGTCCGCCGTCCGTCCCGTGACGAGCACCAAGTGCCCGCCACGGCGCGGCGGTGGCTCGGGGGCCCGCCGGATCGCGAAGTGCACGGAGGCGATCACGACCCGGCCCGCGTCGAGCAGCCCGCCGAGCTCCGGGACGGTGAGTGACCGGTGCACCTCGGCCTCGACCCCGTACACCTCCCGTACGAAATCCACCGCGGGCGCGTAGATCATTCCGCGGATCGCGCCCTCGGCGTCCACGGTGTACGCGCCGAACTTGACTGCGCCGTCCCGCAGTTCGAAGAGCGAGGGGGCCGCCGGGCCGAGCGCCATGCGCAGGCAGGTGGCCCCGCACAGGTGCCCGCACCACCGCGCGTAGTCCTCGGCGTCGGCCGCGCCCGAGTCCCGCCACGCCGGATCGAGTCGCGCGTCGAGCTCCCCGGACACGATCGCCTGTACCAGGCCGGGCGAGGCGAACTGCGTATAACTGGGGAAGGCGCAGGTGGAGCAGCTGGTGCTGGTGGTGCTGGTGGTGCTGGTGGTGCAGAAGTCCTCTGCCGGTACGGAGTTCACTGCCGGTATCCGCTCAGGAACCGCCCGATCCGGCTGATCGCGGCGTCGAGATCGTCAGCGTAGGGGAGGGTGAGGATGCGGAAGTGGTCGGGGCGCGGCCAGTTGAAGCCCGTGCCCTGCACCACCTGGATCTTCTCGCGCAGGAGCAGGTCGAGGACGAACTTCTCGTCGTCGACGATCTTGTGCACCTTGGGGTCGAGCCGCGGGAAGGCGTACAGGGACCCCTTGGGCTTCACGCAGCTCACGCCCGGGATCTCGTTCAGCCGCTCCCAGGCCACGTCGCGCTGCTCGCGCAGCCGCCCGCCGGGCGCGGTCAGTTCGTGGATGGACTGCCGGCCGCCGAGCGCGGCCTGGATGGCGTACTGGGCGGGCGCGTTGGGGCACAGGCGCATGGAGGCCAGCATGGTCAGGCCCTCCAAGTAGTCCTTCGCGTGCTGCTTCGGGCCGGTGACCACCAGCCACCCGGAGCGGAAGCCCGCCACGCGGTACGTCTTGGAGAGCCCGCAGAAGGTGAGGACGACCAGGTCGGGGGCGAGGGCGGCGGCCGAGTGGTGGACGGCGTCGTCGTACAGGATCTGGTCGTAGATCTCGTCGGCCAGCACCATCAGGCTGTGCCGCCGGGCGAGGTCGAGCATCCCCTCGACGATCTCCTTCGGGTAGACCGCGCCCGTGGGGTTGTTGGGGTTGATGATCACCAGGGCCTTGGTGCGGTCGGTGATCTTCGACTCGATGTCCGCGAGGTCCGGGTTCCAGTCCGCCTGCTCGTCGCAGAGGTAGTGCACCGCCTTGCCGCCGGAGAGTGTGGTGACGGCGGTCCAGAGCGGGAAGTCCGGGGCGGGGATGAGGATTTCGTCCCCGTCCTCGACCAGCGCCTGTACGGCCATCGACACCAGCTCGGAGACGCCGTTGCCCAGGTAGACGTCGTCGACGTCCACGTCGAGGCCCAGGGTCTGGTAGCGCTGGGCCACCGCGCGCCGGGCCGACAGGATGCCGCGCGAGTCGGTGTAGCCGTGGGCCTGCGGGAGCATCCGGATCATGTCCTGGACGATCTCCTCGGGGGCCTCGAACCCGAAGAGCGCGGGATTGCCGGTGTTCAGGCGCAGCACGCTGTGGCCCGCCTCCTCGAGCGCGTTGGCCTGCTCGATGACCGGGCCGCGGATCTCGTAACAGACCTCGCTCAGCTTGCTCGACTGCCGGAACTCCATCGCGTGCCTCCAGGGACTCAAGGGTTACTTGGTTTTACCAAGTTCCCGCTTGGAAAGTCCAACAACTTACGTATGCTGAGACACATGAGCAGGCCTTCGTCACGCCGGAGAAGCTATGACCAGTACTGCGCCGTCGCCCGTTCCCTCGACGTCGTCGGGGACCGCTGGGCGCTCCTGATCGTCCGCGAACTCCTGGCGGGCCCGCGCCGCTACACCGATCTGCACGCCGACCTGCCGGGGGTCAGCACGGACATGCTGGCCACGCGCCTGAAGGACCTTGAGCAGTCCGGCGTCACCCTGCGCCGCAAGCTGCCCGCCCCCTCGTCCGCGTACGTCTACGAACTCACCTCCCGGGGCCGGGAGGTGCTCCCGGTCCTGCAAGCCCTGGGCGAGTGGGGCGCCGCGGAGCTCGGCGAGCGCCGCCCCACCGACGCCGTGCGCGCCCACTGGCTGGCCCTGCCCCTGCTGCGCGGGCTGTCGGCGCTCGGGGAGCCGGGCACCGTGGAAGTCCGGCTCGACGAAGGGCAGTTCCATGTACGGGTCGACGCGGGGGAGCCGGTGTACGGCGAAGGGCCGTGGCCGGGCCCGGACGCACCGGACGTACGGCTCACCCTCGACGCGGCCGCGGGGGACGCGCTCGCGCGCGGCGAGCTGAGCGTCGCCGACGCGGTGCGCGGCGGGAACGTCCAGGTCACAGGGGATGGACCGCTGGCAAAAGCGCTCGGCCGCTGAGATCGCCCGCGGTTACAGTGGCCGGGTGCTCCGAGAAGTCACCGCCACCCGCTACCTCAATCCGCTGCGCACCGGAGGCTCCGTGCCCGGGGTCGTCGAGGCGGACGACCTCGGGACGTACGTCCTCAAGTTCACCGGGGCGGCCCAAGGCGTGAAGGCGCTCGTCGCCGAGATCCTGGTGGGGGAGCTGGCGCGGCGGCTCGGGTTGCGCTTCCCGGAGCTGGTGCTCGCGCACTTCGACCCGGCGCTCGGGGCGGACGAGCCGCATCAGGAGGTGCAGGACCTCCTGAAGGCCAGCCCCGGGCTCAACCTCGGCATGGACTTCCTGCCGGGCGCGGTCGACTTCACGCCGGAGGTCGCGGCCTCGTTCGAGGTCGGTCCGCTGGAGGCCGGGCGGATCGTGTGGCTGGACGCCCTGACGGTCAACGTGGACCGCACGGTGCACAGTTCGAACCTGATGGTGTGGCCGACCTTCGGCACCGCACCGCCGAAGCTGTGGCTGATCGACCACGGAGCGGCGCTCGTCTTCCACCACCGCTGGGAGGGGGCGGCGCCCGACAAGGCGTACGACTTCAGGCACCACGCGCTGGGCGGCTACGGCCCGGACACCCGCGCGGCCGACGCGGAGCTCGCGCCGAAGGTGACGGAGGAGCTGCTGCGGGAGGTCGTCGCGCTGATCCCCGATGCCTGGCTGGCCGAGGAGCCCGGCTTCGCGTCGCCCGACGCCGTACGGGACGCGTACGTCACGTATCTCCTTGCGCGCGCGAGGAGTTCGGCGTCCTGGCTGCCGACCGACTTCCCCTCGCGGGACGAGCTGGCGGCGGCGGACGCCCGCCGGGCCGCACACACCCAGGCGGGCCGCCCGGCCTGGCTCAAGCAGGTCCCGAACCTGCACGGCAAGCCGGCGGCCGAGCGGGACTGGTCCGCATTCAGCCCCTCCGGCGATTGAGGAGATCCGCGCGAAGCGCGGATGCGGGACTGACGGCGGGACAGCCGAAAACGCCGCTTGGCCCCGGGCGGAACCCGGGGCCAAGCGCACGGAAGCGGTGCGGCTCAGCCCTTGAGCTGCTCGTACGCCGGCAGCGTCAGGAAGTCCGCGTAGTCCGCGTCCAGCGAGACCTGGAGCAGCAGGTCGTGCGCCTGCTGCCAGTGGCCGGCCGCGAAGGCCTCCTCGCCGATCTCGGCCTTGATGTTCGCCAGCTCCTCGGCCGCGACCTCGCGAGCCAGCTCGGCCGTGGCGGTCTTGCCGTTCTCGAAGACCACACCGGCGTTGATCCACTGCCAGATCTGCGAGCGCGAGATCTCGGCGGTGGCCGCGTCCTCCATCAGGTTGAAGATGGCGACGGCGCCCAGGCCGCGCAGCCAGGCCTCGATGTAGCGGATGCCGACCTGGACGGCGTTCTGCAGACCCGCGTACGTGGGACGCGCGTCAAGGGAGTCGATGGCGATCAGGTCGCCCGGCGCCACCGCGACGTCCTCGCGCAGCCGGTCCTTCTGGTTCGGCTTCTCGCCGAGGACCTTGTCGAAGGACTCCATGGCGATCGGCACCAGGTCGGGGTGCGCGACCCAGGAACCGTCGAAGCCGTCGCCGGCCTCGCGGTCCTTGTCGGCGCGGACCTTCTCGAACGCGACCTTGTTGACCTCGGCGTCGCGGCGCGAGGGGATGAAGGCCGCCATGCCGCCGATCGCGTGCGCGCCGCGCTTGTGGCACGTACGGACGAGGAGCTCGGTGTACGCGCGCATGAACGGCGCGGTCATCGTCACCGCGTTGCGGTCCGGCAGGACGAACTTCTCGCCGCCGTCACGGAAGTTCTTGACGATGGAGAACAGGTAGTCCCAGCGGCCCGCGTTCAGGCCGGCGGCGTGGTCGCGCAGCTCGTAGAGGATCTCCTCCATCTCGTACGCGGCCGTGATCGTCTCGATGAGGACGGTGGCGCGGACGGTGCCCTGCGGGATGCCGACGTAGTCCTGGGCGAAGACGAAGATCTCGTTCCAGAGCCGGGCCTCGAGGTGCGACTCGGTCTTCGGCAGGTAGAAGTACGGTCCCTTGCCGAGCTCGATGAGGCGCTTGGCGTTGTGGAAGAAGTACAGGCCGAAGTCGACCAGGGCGCCGGGGACCGGCTTGCCCGACTCGTCCACCAGGTGGCGCTCGTTGAGGTGCCAGCCGCGCGGGCGCATCACGACGGTGGCGAGCTGGTCGGCCGGCTTCAGGGCGTACGACTTGCCGGACTTCGCGTCGGTGAAGTCGATGTTGCGGGTGTAGGCGTCCACCAGGTTGACCTGGCCGAGGACCACGTTCTCCCAGGTCGGGGCCGAGGCGTCCTCGAAGTCCGCGAGCCAGACCTTGGCGCCCGAGTTCAGCGCGTTGATGGTCATCTTGCGGTCGGTCGGGCCGGTGATCTCGACGCGGCGGTCGTTCAGCGCAGCCGGAGCGGGGGCCACCCGCCACGAGTCGTCGGCACGGATGTGCGCGGTCTCGGTCAGGAAGTCGAGGGTGGAGGTGCGGGCGATCTCGGCGCGGCGCTCGGCGCGGCGGGCGAGGAGCTCGTCACGCCGGGGCGTGAACAGGCGGTGCAGCTCGGCCACAAAGGCGAGGGCCGCATCCGTGAGGACCTCTTCCTGCCGGGGCAGGGGCTCGGCGTCGACGATGGCCAGCGGGGACGGCGCTGGTGCGGACATGAGCTGTCACTTCCTTCAGCGGGGGAGCCGTGCGCGGCACTGAGTGCCGTCAGGTCCTGTTCGGGTCCAAGGGGCCGCCGGCCGCCGGATGTGCGGGGCGGGCTTCTGACCAGTGGATAGTAGTTTCCTCATGGTGGAAGTTCAATGGTTTGTTGATATCGAGATTCTCCGGGTCGAGCGACCATGGCGCTGAGTGCCAGCGCCGTCACGGGACGTTCACGCCCCGCGGCTCCTATGGCTCAAGGTGCGCCAGATCCGCCTCGGTGTCGATGTCGTACGGCTGCGCCACGTCCCCGCACTCGACCGGCGTGATCCCGTCCGCGTGCTCCTTGAGATAGGCCCGCGCCCCTCGGTCGCCGGTCGCACTGCGGGTGATGCCCGCCCAGTGCTCCCGTCCGAAGAGCGTGGGATGTCCGCGTACCCCGTCGTACGTCGCTGTCACCAACGAGGTCCCGTCGCGATACCCGGCGAGCACCCGTGCCACCGCCTCCGGGCCGATCCCCGGCTGGTCCACCAGGCAGACGAGCACCGCCCGCGCGTCCGTCCGCACGAGTGAGGCGAGCCCCGCCCGCAGCGAAGAACCCATCCCGTCCGCCCAGTCCGGGTTGTCGACGAGCACACAGCCGGGCAGCGAGGCCCGCTCCCGTACGTCGTCGGCCTGCGCGCCGAGCACCACGTGCACCCGCTCCACGCCGCCCGCCCGCAGCACGCCCACCGCGTGCTCCACCAGGGGCCGGCCGCGGTGGGTGAGCAGGGCCTTCGGGCGGCCGCCCAGGCGCCGTCCGCCGCCCGCCGCGAGCAGCAGGCCCGCGACCGGGGCGTTGTTACGTGTATGTGCCATACCAAAGGCATACAGCATGGCCCCTGCGACGGCCGGTTCCGATAAGGTTCCCGACGTCTCGGGTGGGTCAAGTGCACGGTGGGGAACGGGAATTGATGCACAAGCACGAAGGCGAAGGCGTGTTCAAGCCGCTGGAGGACGACGACCCGAAGGCCGTCGCGGGCTACCGGCTCAGCGCCAAACTCGGGTCCGGCGGCATGGGCAAGGTCTATCTCTCCTATACGCCGGGCGGCCGGCCGGTCGCGATCAAGGTGATCCGGCCCGAGCTGAGCGAGGACGCGGAGTTCCGCCGGCGCTTCCGCCAGGAGGTGCAGTCCGCCCAGCGTGTGCAGGGTCTGTACACCGCGCCCGTGATCGACAGCGACGCCGACGGGCACAACCCCTGGCTCGCCACCGCCTACGTGCCGGGACCCGCGCTGTCCGCCGCCGTCGTGGAGCACGGCAAGCTCCCGGTCGAGACGGTGCTGCTGCTCGTCGCCGGCATCGCCGAGGCACTCCATGTCATTCATGGCGCGGGCATCGTGCACCGCGACCTCAAGCCGTCGAACGTGCTGCTCGCCGCCGACGGTCCGCGCGTCATCGATTTCGGTATCGCCCGCGCCGCCGACGCCACCTCGCTCACCGGCAGCGGGGTCACCATCGGCACGCCCTCGTTCATGGCGCCCGAGCAGGCCGCGGGCCGGCCGTGCACCCCGGCCACGGACGTGTTCGCGCTCGGCCAGGTCGCCGCGTACGCCGCGATCGGCAAGCCCGCCTTCGGCGAGGGCACCTCGCACGGCGTCCTCTACCGCATCGTGCACGAGGAGCCGGATCTCACCGGACTGCCCGAGGCCCTGCGGGAGTTGGTGACCCGCTGCCTGGCCAAGGACCCCGAGGCCCGGCCCTCCGTGATGGAGGTCATCGCGCTGTGCCAGGCGGCCAACGCGGAGACCGTGCTGCGCCGGCCCGAGGACTGGCTGCCGACGGCGGTCGCGGCCGACATCACCCAGCGCGCCGCCGCGCCCGCGCCCGCGCAGACCCCGCCGCCCGAGCCGCAGGCCGCGGCTCCGCAGCCGCCCGCGGCGCCGCCCGCCCCCGTGCAGCAGCCCGCGCAGCCGCCCGTTCCCGCTTCCGCGCCGCAGGACGCCGTGCCCGCTCCGCCGCTGCCGACCGCGGGCCTGCCGGCCGCGGCGCCGACGCCGCCCCAGGGCACCGCACCCGCGACCCACCCGCCGACCGCCCCGGCGACCCAGGCCCAGGGCCCGGCCACCCCGCCGCCCGGCTTCGGGCCGTCCCCGTACGACACGGCGGCTCTGCAGCAGCCGGCGCCCGTGACGCAGGGGGGTACGCCGCCCGGTGGCACAGCTCCGTTGCAGCAGTCGGCGGTGTCGTACGGGCACAGCCCCGCCGCAGGGGCGCAGGCGTCGCGGCCGCCCAGGAAGAGCCGGACGCTGCTGGCGGTGACGATCGCGGCCCTCGTCTTCGGGGCGGGCGGCGCCGCCGGGTCGTATGCGCTGCTCAAGGACGACGGCAGCAAGGGCAAGCAGGAGCAGCAGGCCGACGACGGACGCAACGAGCCGGCCCAGGACCCCGGCTCCCAGGACCCCGGCTCCCAGGACCCGGCGGTCCAGGAGCCGTCGGGCGAGGCGAGCCCCGGCGAGAGTCCGGAGGGCGGGGGCAAGGCTGTGCCGGATCCGCAGCCCGTGGACTACAAGGACATCGAGGTTCCCTTCGGATACGAGCTGTACTTCTCCGACGACCAGCTCAAGCCGCAGAACCTGGACGAGGACAAGTCCGACTTCGCGTACGCCGGCTCCGACAGCGACCGGGGCTTCGAGGTGGGCGAGTACACGGGCAACAAGCTGATCCTGCTCAACAATGCCCAGGAAGGGACATTGCAGACGTGCCGCGACGAGACGCGGTACGCGGACCGCATCGGCTTCGACCGCATCACCAAGGGTTCCCGCATCTGCGTCCGGTCCTCCTCCGGCCACATCGCGCTGGTCACGTACAAGGGACGCTCTCCGCAATCCGATCCCAGCGACTACGTCACCATCGACGTCACCCTGTGGCGCAACGCGCTCGACGCCCAGCCCACGGACTGATCCGGAATCCACACGGCCGGAGTGGCGCCCGGTGCGCCCGGTGGCGTTTACTGGCGGCTCGCGCCGGGCGGCTGACCACCGCCGGGAAGCGCAGGGACCTGCCTGGGGGGATGAAACGGTGTTGCGAAGCGTGGGGCAGCGGCGGCCGGTGACGGACAGCGGCGAGGATCCACTGGGCGCGCTGCGCTCGGCCGTGTCCCGGCTGCGCCGTGAACTGGCCGCGCATCCGGGCGAGTTCCCGGACCGGGGGATCGCCGAGGAGGAGCTGGCGGCGCTGGAGGAGACGGCCGCCGGCGGCGCGGCCGAGCCCGCCCGGCTGCGCCGCTCGCTGCTCCTGGTGGCCGGGGCGATCGGCTCGGTGAGTGCCCTGGCCCCCGCCCTGGCCGCGGTGCGGGACGCCGTGGACCGGGTCAGTTCATCTGGATGATCTGGATCAGGTTCCCGCAGGTGTCGTCCAGGACCGCGGTGGTGATGTCGCCCATCTCCGCGGGCTCCTGGGTGAACTCCACGCCCAGCTCGCGCAGCCGCTTGAACTCGGCGTGCACGTCCTCGACGAGGAACTGGGCGGCCGGGATCCCGTCCGCGACGAGAGCGCTCTTGTACGGTCCGACGGCCGGGTGGCTGCTCGGCTCGAGCAGCAGCTCGGTGCCCTCGGGCGCCTCCGGCGACACCACGGTGAGCCAGCGGTCCTCGCCGAGCGGGATGTCGTGCTTCTTCACGAAGCCGAGCTTGTCGACGTAGAACCGCTCGGCCTTGGCCTGGTCGTCGACGAAGACGCTGGTGATGTGGATCTTCATGGGGTGCTCTCCGGTGCTTCGGGGGTCGGGTGCGTCCCGGGTGCCGGGGACGCGGGGGTCGCTTGCGGCGCTCGGGGCGTCAGCCAGCGCGTGACGATCTGATCGAGGGGCCGGGTGTCGAGGTCGTGGAACTTGTAGCGGCCTTCGCGCCGCGGGACCACGAGGCCCGCCGCCTCCAGGACGGCCAGATGCTGGCTGACCGCCTGGCGGCTGAGCGCGAGCCCGTGCTTCATCGCCAGCCGCGAGCAGATCTCGAACAGGCTCTGGCCGTCCCGGTCCACCAGCTCGTCGAGGATCGTGCGACGGGTGGGGTCGGCCAGCGCCTTGAAAACATCTTCCGACATGACCCCACGATAGGCAAGCCGATGCTTGCATGTCGATTCGGGGCGGTCGCTCCGCCGGGCGGTGGCCGTGGCGGTGCGTTGGCGGTGGCGTTGGGGTGGGCGGGGCCGCCTGATAGAAAGACCCGCCCGGTGCGGCGAGCGCCGGCCGGGGAGTCGGGCGCCAAGGTGGGGGACATGTTCGTCGCGTGGAGAGACATCGGATTCGCCAAAGGGCGGTTCGCGCTGATGGGCGCGGTGGTCGTGCTGATCACGCTGCTCGTCGGCCTGCTCTCGGGTCTGACGGCCGGGCTCGCGCGCGAGAACACCTCCGCGATCACGGAACTCCCCGCCGACCGGCTCGCCTTCGCGGAGCCGACCGGCGGCCAGTCGCTGTCCTTCGCCAACTCGACGGTGGCGGAGCGGAGTTGGCGCATCTGGGCGGAGCGGCCCGGCGTCCGCTGGGCGACCCCGATCGGCATCCGCACCCTCGGCGGCGCGGCCGGCGACCGCAGCACCGGGGTCTCGGCCTTCGGGGTCGAGCCCGGTTCGGGTGTCGCGCCGGAGGGTGTCGGGGCGGGGCGGGCGGTGCTCGCCGCGAAGGCGGCCGACGAGCTGGACGTGCGGCCCGGGGAGAAGCTCCGCGTCGGTCCGGTCGAGCTGACCGTCGCCGCCGTCGCGGGCGAGGCCTCGTACAGCCATACGCCCGTGGTCTGGATGGCGCTCGACGACTGGCAGCGCATCGGGCACGACGGCACGGGCGTGGACGAGCAGGCCACCGTGATCGCGCTGCGCACCGACGGCGCCGACCTCGCGGCGGGTGACGCGGCCGCGGGCACCACCACGCGCAGCCTCGACGACGCGCTGGGCGCCATCGGCTCCTACCGGGCGGAGAACGGTTCGCTGCAGCTGATGCGCGGCTTCCTCTTCGTGATCTCGGCGCTGGTCATCGGGGCGTTCTTCACGGTGTGGACGATCCAGCGCGGCCCCGAGATCGCGGTCCTGAAGGCGCTGGGCGCCGGCACTCCGTATCTGCTCAGGGACGCGCTCGGGCAGGCGGTGGTGATGCTGGCCGCGGGGTGCGGGCTCGGTACGGCGCTCGCGGTCGGGGCCGGTGCGTTCATCGAAGGAGGTGACGTGCCGTTCGTCCTGGACGCCCCGACCGTCCTGCTGCCCGCGGGTGTCCTGATCGTGCTCGGGTTGCTCGGTGCGGCGCTCTCCGTGCGCCGGATCACCGCGGTCGACCCGCTGACCGCGCTCGGCAGCGCGCGCTGACCGGAGCGGGACGGGCGGCCGGTCCCGTACAGGGGGCGCAGCCCGGCCTCGCACACGGGCGCGGCCCGAAAGGGCGGCCGGCCTCGCACACGGGACGCTGCCCGACCTCGCATACGGGAAGCAGCCCGAAAAGAAAGGGGCCCGAGGGCCTCGGCCCTCGAACCCCTCACCGCCGCGGGGCGGCACCCTGCCCCGAGGGGTCAGGAACCGCTCGTGTTGGCCAGCGCCACCGACAGCTCCGCGGCGACCTGCTGGAGGATCGGCACGATCTTGTCGGTCGCCGCCTCCGTCACACGCCCCGCGGGCCCCGAGATGGAAATCGCCGCCGCGGTCGGGGAGTTGGGCACCGAGACCGCCAGGCAGCGGACCCCGATCTCCTGCTCGTTGTCGTCCACCGCGTATCCCGTACGCCGCACCTCTTCCAGTGCGTCCAGGAAACCGTCGGGCGTCGTGATGGTCTTCTCCGTCGCGGCCGGCATCCCGGTGCGCGCGAGCAGTGCCCGCACCTCGTCGGCCGGCGTGTGCGCGAGCAGTGCCTTGCCCACACCGGTCGAGTGCGGCAGGACGCGGCGGCCGACCTCGGTGAACATGCGCATCGAGTGCTTGGACGGCACCTGCGCCACGTACACGATCTCGTCGCCGTCGAGCAGCGCCATGTTCGCGGTCTCGCCGGTCTCCTCGACCAGGCGCGCGAGGTAGGGCCGCGCCCAGGTGCCGAGCAGCCGCGAGGCGGATTCGCCGAGGCGGATCAGGCGGGGGCCGAGCGAGTACCGACGGTTGGGCTGCTGGCGGACGTAGCCGCAGGCCACCAGGGTGCGCATCAGGCGGTGGATGGTGGGCAGCGGCAGTCCGCTGGCGGCGGAGAGCTCGCTGAGTCCGACCTCTCCGCCCGCGTCCGCCATCCGCTCGAGCAGATCGAAGGCGCGCTCGAGGGACTGGACACCGCCGCTCGCTGCGGCGGCCTTGGAGTCGGTGGTGCTGGCGCTGGACGTCGGCACGGCGCGGTCCTTTCGTGCAGGCAGGAAGGAGCAGCTTATCGCCGGTGCTGCGGCCGCCGGCCACTGCGTGGGGTGGGAGCGGGGCCGGTCGGTGGCTGTTTGTCCGGCTCCGGGCGATGCCTTTCCACAATCGGGCCCTCCCTTGATTGTGCCATGATCCATTCTGTAGTCTGAAATTCAGTTTCCGCTCTATGGAAACCTCCAATTGGCCTGCGGTCCGCTCCGGGTCCCGGCAGGAGGGGGTTGACGGGCCGCAGTCCCGGGGCGAGACTCCGTTCAACAGACCGTTGAATTCCGCACAGTGGAAGTCCGACCGCGGAGCGGAGACGGCAGGCGCTACGGAAGTGAGGGTGAGGGTGTCCGACGTGGATCTGGTGGTGCGCTCGACGCGGGTGGTCACACCCGAGGGGACGAAGGCCGCATCGGTCTCGGTCGCCGACGGGAAGATCGTCGCGGTGGCGGCCCACGACGCCGAGGTGCCCGCGGGCGCCCGCCTCGAGGACTTCGGGGACCTCGTCGTCCTGCCCGGCATCGTCGACACCCACGTCCACGTGAACGACCCGGGCCGCACCGAGTGGGAGGGCTTCTGGACCGCCACCCGCGCGGCCGCGGCCGGCGGCATCACCACCCTCGTGGACATGCCGCTCAACTCCCTGCCGCCGACCACCACGGTCGACAACCTCCGTACGAAGCAGGAAGTCGCCGCCGCCAAGGCGCACATCGACGTCGGCTTCTGGGGCGGCGCGCTCCCGGACAACGTCCAGGACCTCAAGCCCCTGCACGACGCCGGCGTCTACGGGTTCAAGTGCTTCCTGTCCCCGTCCGGCGTGGACGAGTTCCCGCACCTGAACGGTGAGCAGCTCGCCGCCTCCATGGGCGAGATCGCCGGCTTCGGCGGCCTGCTCATCGTGCACGCCGAGGACCCGGGCGAGCTGGACGCCGCCCCGCACAAGTCCGGTCCCAAGTACGAGGACTACCTGCAGACCCGTCCCCGTATCTCCGAGGACGTGGCCATCAAGGGCCTGATCGACACCGCGAAGCGCCTGAACGCACGCGTCCACATCCTGCACCTCTCCTCGTCCGACGCCCTGCCGCTCATCGCCGCCGCCAAGGCCGAGGGCGTGCAGCTCACCGTCGAGACCTGCCCGCACTACCTCACGCTCACCGCCGAGGAAGTCCCCGACGGCGCGAGCGAGTTCAAGTGCTGCCCGCCGATCCGCGAAGGCGCCAACCAGGACCTCCTGTGGCAGGCCCTCGCCGACGGCACCATCGACTGCATCGTCACCGACCACTCGCCGTCCACCGCCGATCTCAAGACGGACGACTTCGCCACCGCATGGGGCGGGATCTCCGGTCTCCAGCTGAGCCTCGCGGCCATCTGGACCGAGGCGAAGAAGCGCGGCCACAGCCTCGACGACGTGGTGCGCTGGATGTCCGCGCGCACCTCCGCCCTGGTCGGACTCGACCAGAAGGGCGCGATCGAGGCAGGCCGCGACGCCGACTTCGCGATCCTCGCGCCCGAGGAGACCTTCACGGTCGACGCGGCCGAGCTGCAGCACCGCAACAAGGTCACCGCATACGCGGGCAAGACCCTGAGCGGTGTCGTCAAGTCGACCTGGCTGCGCGGCGAGCGCATCTACGCGGACGGCGCGTTCACCGAGCCCGTCGGCCGCCTTCTCGAAAGGAACAACTGACACCGTGGCGTCTGAGATAGCTTCGTTCACCGGCAACGCGAACCCGTACGGCGGCGGCGACCCCTGGGCCGACTACCGCACCGCGGAGTTCCCGTTCACCCACTACGCCAACCTCGCCGACCGCACCCTCGGCGCCGGTGTCATCGCGGCCAACGACGAGTTCTTCGCCATGCGCGAGAACCTGCTCGTCCCCGAGGCCGCCGAGTTCGACCCCGAGCACTTCGGCCACAAGGGCAAGGTCATGGACGGCTGGGAGACCCGCCGCCGCCGCGGTGTCTCGGCCGAGCAGCCCTGGCCGACCGCCGAGGACCACGACTGGGCCCTCGTCCGCCTCGGCGCCCCCGGCGTCATCCGCGGCGTCGTCGTGGACACCGCCCACTTCCGCGGCAACATGCCGCAGGCCGTCTCCATCGAGGGCGTCAACTGGGAGGGCTCGCTCGCGCCCACCCCGGAGGAGCTGCTCGCGGACGACGTGAAGTGGACGACGATCGTTCCCCGTACGGCCGTCGGCGGTCACGCCGCGAACGGCTTCGAGGTGACGGCCGAGCAGCGCTTCACGCACCTGCGCGTCAACCAGCACCCCGACGGCGGCATCGCCCGCCTCCGTGTCTACGGCGAGGTCGTGCCGGACCCGAAGTGGCTCGCCGCGCTCGGCTCCTTCGACGTGGTCGCCCTGGAGAACGGCGGCCAGGTGCTCGACGCCTCCAACCGCTTCTACTCCTCGCCCGTCAACACCATCAACCCGGGCCGCTCCCGCAAGATGGACGACGGCTGGGAGACCGCACGCCGCCGCGACAACGGCAACGACTGGATCAACTACCAGCTCGTCGCCGAGTCCTCGATCCGCGCGATCGAGATCGACACCGCGTACCTGAAGGGCAACTCGGCCGGCTGGGCGTCGCTCTCGGTGCGGTCGAGCGAGGACGCCGAGTGGCAGGAGTTCCTGCCGCGCACGCGCCTGCAGCCCGACACCAACCACCGCTTCGTCCTCGACGCCCCGGTGGTCGGCTCGCAGGTCCGCATCGACATCTACCCCGACGGCGGCTTCTCCCGCCTGCGCCTGTTCGGTTCGCTGACCGAGGACGGCGCGGCGAAGCTGGCGGCCCGCCACCAGGAGCTCGGCGGCTGACGGCCTGCTCCTGACCACGCTTGAGGCGCACCGGGTGGACAGCCCCGGTGCGCCTCAACTGCATGCCCCCACACGCCCTTTGGCGCTACGAGGGGAACGCGGCCGCGCCCGCACGCCGGCGCGGGTGCACCGCCCCGTGACCGTCAGGCCGCGTGCCCGCCGTCCACCGACAGCTCCGCGCCCGTCACATACGAGGCCTCCTCGCTCGCCAAGTAGCGCACCATGGAGGCGATCTCCGCCGTCGTGGCGAACCGTCCGAGTGCCGTCATCGCGGCCTGCGGCTCCGCGAAGGGGCCGTCGGCCGGGTTCATGTCCGTGTCGACCGGGCCCGGGTGCACGATGTTCGCGGTGATGCCGCGCCCGCCCAGCTCCCTGGCCAGCGCCTTGGTCAGCCCGATCAGCGCGGCCTTGCTCATCGCGTACAGCGTCCCGCCCGGGCCCGGCACGCGCTGGGCCATGCAGCTGCCGATCGTGACGATCCGCCCGCCCCGGCCGAGCCGCACCGCGGCCGCCTGCGTGGTCAGGAACACCGACCGCACGTTGACGTCCATCACCTGCTGCACGGTCTCGGCCGCGAAGTCCTCCAGCGGGCCGAGCGCACCGACGCCGACGTTGTTCACGAGGATGTCGAGCCGCCCGAAGGCGTTCACCGTCTCCTCGACGACGCCCACCGCGGCCGCGGGATCCGCCGCGTCGGCCCGGACCGCATGTCCGCGCCGCCCGGTCGCCTCGATCTTGGCGACCACCTCGCGGGCGGCCTCCTCTCCCTGTACGTACGTGATCACGACGTCGGCGCCCGCCTGCGCGAGCTCCACGGCGATCGCCGCACCGATCCCACGGCTGCCGCCGGTCACCAGGGCCACCTTGCCGTTCATGGGTTCTCCTCCCGACTGTCCGGGGCGCGGCTCTCCGCGGCGCCTCCGGCCCGACTGGTTACGCCGTCCATCACAGCCGCCGCGCGGGCCGGACGCTGGCGGGCATCGGACACGGAGATCGGCCGCGGAGATCGGTCGCGGAGGCGGGTGCCGGGGCGCGCTGATGCGCTCGCCCGGACGGCTGCGATGCCGGTCCGCGACCGAAGCGTGAGATCCCCCTACCCGAGGTGATCACCTGCGGCTACCGTGACTCCGCCCAGGTGAGAGCCGCCGAAGTCTCCACACCCTCCGCTCGGTTGGAGACCCGCCCTTGTCAACGCTCGCCGCCGCGCCCGCCGTGCGCACACCCCGCCCTGCCTGGCTCACCGATCTGCCCGTGCTGCTCGTGGCGGTCGTGTGGGGTGCCAGCTATCTCGCCGCCAAGGGCATCACGACCACGCACACCGTCATCGCCGTGCTCGTGCTGCGGTTCGCGCTCGTGCTGCCCGTGCTCGTCCTCGCCGGATGGCGCCGGCTGCGCGCCTTGGAGAGGGCGCAGTGGCGCGGGGCCGCCCTGCTCGGGGTGATCCTCGGCGGGATCTTCCTCCTGGAGACCTACGGCGTCGTGCACACGTCGGCCACGAACGCGGGCCTGATCATCAGCCTCACCATGATCTTCACGCCGCTCGCGGAGGCGGCGCTGGGCCGGCGCAGGCCCTCGCCCGCGTTCGTGGCGGCCGCCGGCCTCTCGGTGCTCGGCGTCGTCCTGCTCACGCAGGGCGGCGGCTTCACCACGCCCTCGCTCGGCGACCTCCTGATCCTGCTCGCCGCCCTGGCCCGTACGGTGCACGTGCTCGCGATGGCCCGGATCAAGGCGGTCCAGGACGCGGACTCCCTGTCCCTGACCACCGTCCAACTCGGCACGGCGGTCCTCCTGTTCGCCCTCCTGGCCGCCGCGGGCACGGGCGGGACGCCCTGGTCGGCGGCCGCGGACTTCGGCCCGGCGGAGTGGGCCGGCCTGGTCTTCCTGTCGGTGTTCTGCACCCTGTTCGCGTTCTTCGTGCAGATGTGGGCGGTCCGCAGGACCTCGCCCTCGCGCGTCAGCCTGCTCCTGGGCACCGAGCCCCTGTGGGCGGCGGCGGTCGGGATCGCCCTGGGCGGCGAGCAGTTGGGCGCGCTCGGGTTCGCGGGCGCGGCGCTCGTACTGGTGGGGACGGGGTGGGGGCGGCGGGCGGCGTGACGCGGTGCCTGGGAGCCCGCTGGGAACCGTGTCGCCCGGGCCGTGCATCCCCATGGGGGAGCCGTGTACGGGGAGGACGCTATGGATGCCGATGTCGCGTACGACCAGAAGTTCCGCGCCAAGGCGCGTGAGCACCGCGGCTGGGGCCTTGCGGTGCTTGTCGCGGCTGCGGGGCTGTGGATCTGGGCGGGAGCCCTCCTGGTCATCCCGGTGGAGTCGCCGTACACCGAATGCGAGGCCCCGGGCCTCGCCGACCGCCAGTACACGGGCGAGTTGTGCCACAGCGGTGCCGCTCTCGGCCTGCCCGTCCTGCTGATCGCCCTGGCGCTGCCGCTCGCGGTGCTCGGCGCCGCGCTGTACACCGCCGCCGCCACCCGGCTCCGCATGGCCGAGCACCAGGCGGCGAAACAGGGCCTCGCCCGCTCCCAGCGCCTGGAGGACGAACGCCGCGGCAGGGCCGGCCGGACCGGCGAGGACGCCTGAACCCGTCTGCGAGGATCAGGCCTCAGACGGAGGCGCCCCTCACCCCGAAGCCGACACCAGCCCCGTCTCGTACGCGAGGATCACCAGCTGGACGCGGTCCCGCGCCCCCAGCTTCGCGAGCAGCCGCGCCACATGGGCCTTCGCCGTGGCGACGCTGATGAACAGCTCCGTGGCGATCTCGGCGTTGGTCAGGCCTCGCCCGACCAGGGTGAGGACCTCCCGCTCGCGCCCCGTGATCCCCGTCAACTCCCGCTTCGGGCGCCCCTGTTCGGGTCGCGCGGCGAACTCCGCGATGAGCCGGCCCGTCACGCTCGGGGCGATCAGACCGTCCCCGCCCGCGACGACCCGGATCGCGTCGAGGATCGCGTCCAGCTCCATGTCCTTGACGAGGAATCCGGACGCGCCGGCGCGCAGGGAGCCGTACACGTACTCGTCGTCGTCGAAGGTCGTGAGCATCAGGACGCGCGTGTCCGGGTGCGCGGCCGTGATGCGGCCCGTCGCCTCGATGCCGTCCATGCCCGGCATGCGGATGTCCATGACCACCACGTCGGGCCGCGCCTCCGCGGTCAGACGCACCGCCTCCGCACCCGTGCCCGCCTCGCCCACGACCTCGATGCCGGGGTCGTCCGCGATCAGGACGCGCAGCCCGCTGCGCACCAGCGGCTGGTCGTCGGCGAGCACGACCCGTACGGGCCCCACGGCACCTCCGGCGCCCGCTGCGCTCATCGCTCCTCCTCCGGCACCGGCAGCCGGGCCGCCACCCGGAAGCCGCCCTCGGGGCGCGGCCCCGCCTCGAACACCCCGTGCAGCAGCGCGACCCGCTCCCGCATCCCGACGATTCCGTACCCCTCGGCGCCCACCGCCGCGCCGCGGCCCCCGTCGGTCACCTCGACGGAGAGCTCCGCCTCGCCGTGGCCGACGGTCACCTCGCAGTCCGGCACCCCCGCATGCCGGACCACATTGGTGAGGGCCTCCTGGACGACGCGGTACGCCGCGAGTTCGAGGTCCGGGGGCAGCGGCCGCGGCCGGCCCGTCGTCCGCAGCTTCACGCGTACGCCCGCGTCCCCCGCGGCCGTCACGAGGCGGTCCAAGTCCGCGAGGCCCGGTGCCGGATCCAGCGGGGCGCCCTCCGACTGCCGCAGCGCCCCCAGCATCCGGCGCAGCCCGGACAGGGTCTCGCGGCTGGTGGACTCGATCGCGGCCAGCGCGTTCCCCGCCTCCTGCGGCTGGGTCCCGATGACCCGGCGGCCCATCCCCGCCTGGATCGCGATGATGCCGATGCTGTGGGCCACCATGTCGTGCAACTCCCGTGCGATCCGCAGCCGTTCCGCGGTGACGGCCTGGGCGGCGGCCTGGTCGCGCAGCGTACGGGCGTACCGGCTGCGCTCGGCCACCGAGTTGCCCACCAGCCACGCCGTGGCCAGGGCGAGCAGCAGGGTGAGGACGGTGGTCACGGTGACGTCGGCGCCCGAGCGGTAGTACGGCACGGCCGCGACCTGCGTGACCCCGGCGAGCGCGGCGGCCGCGAGACCGGTGCGCCGGGCACGCGTCGCCGCGGTGAACCCCACCGCCACGTCGGTGAACAGCGCCTGAAGATAGGCGATCTGCCAGCCCTGCGCCGCCTGCGGGTAACGCTCCGGGGCGAGCACCGTCGCCGCGAACGACCCGGCCACGAGCAGCACGAGCGCCGGCAGCGGACGGCGCAGCAGCAGCGGCACCAGGAGCACCCCGAGCAGCGCGGACGGGATCAGCCGCGCACCGGTCGGCTCGGGTTCGTGGAGCGCGGCGACGGCGAGCAGCACGGGATAGGCGAGCCCCGCGCACCAGACCGCCGCCTCGACGACCGCCGCGCGCCGGGGCCGCACGGCCGCGGGGCGCGGCGGCGGGACGCCGCTCATGCGGCGTCGGACGGGGCGGGACGGGCGCTCATGCCGCGATCATAGGCAGGCCGCACCCGGCCCGACATCGGCCCGCGGGCTTACGCCCGTGGGCTACTTCGGCCCGCCGGATGTGCCCGCCGGCCCGATGCCGGACCGGCCCCGCACGGGCCACCGTGGTTCACGTGATCGAAGTCAGCGAGCTCACGAAGCGGTACGGGGACACCACCGCCGTACGCGCCCTCACCTTCACCGTCCGCCCGGGCCGGGTCACCGGCTTCCTGGGCCCCAACGGCGCGGGCAAGACCACCACCCTGCGCCTCCTCCTCGGCCTCGACACCCCGACCGGGGGCACCGCCACCGTCGACGGGCAGGCCTTCGCCGGGCGCCCGCGCGGCCTGCGCCGGGTCGGCGCGCTGCTCGACGCCCAGGACGTGCACGGCGGCCGCTCCGCCCGCGCCCACCTGGCCGCACTCGCCGCGAGCAACGGGATCCCGCGCCGGCGGGTGGCCGAGGTACTCGCCGAAGTGGGGCTCGCCGACGTGGCCGGCCGGCGGATCGGCGGCTACTCGCTCGGCATGAAGCAGCGGCTCGGCATCGCCGCCGCCCTGCTCGGCGACCCGCCCGTGCTCGTCTTCGACGAGCCCCTGAACGGCCTCGACCCCGAGGGCGTGCAGTGGCTGCGCGCGCTGCTGCGCCGGCTCGCCGCCGAGGGCCGCACCGTCTTCGTCTCCAGCCACCAGATGTCCGAGATGGAGCTGTGCGCCCAGGACCTCGTCGTCATCGGCCGGGGCGAACTGATCGCCGCGGAGAGCCTCGGCGCGTTCGCGGCCCGCGGCACACGGCGGGGTGTACGGGTCGCGGCGCGCGATCCCGAGCGCCTGGCGGCCGCGCTGCGCGCCGAGGGCGCCGGCGTGGTCGCGGGGGAGCAGGGCCTGACCGTGACCGGCGCCGACCCCGCACGGATCGGCGAGCTCGCCCTGCGCGAGGCCGTCGTCCTGACCGAACTCACCCCGCTGGGCTCCTCGTTGGAGCAGGCCTTCATGGAACTGACCGCCGACAGCGTCGACTACCTCGCGGGAGAGCCCCGATGACCGCCACCACCGTACGCAGCCCCTCGGGCGCCACCGCCGTGCCGCACGCGCCCGCCCGCTTCCGCCAGCTCCTGACCGCCGAGTGGATCAAGCTCTGGTCGCTGCGCTCCACCTACTGGGTGCTCGGCGCCGGCGCGCTCACCGTGATCGGCATCAACGTCAACTCGGCCTGGTCCAACGCCGACCGCCTCGCGCGCCTGCCCGCGGAGCCGCCGGCCCCGCCGCCGGGAACGCCCGAGAAGCCGGTGCTGACCTTCGACGCGATGCACACCGCGTTCCTCGACCCCGCCTGGCAGATCTTCATGGTCGTGGCGTGCAGCGTCGGCGCCATCGCCGTGTTCGGCGAGTACACCAGCGGTCTCATCCGTACGACCCTGACCGCCGTGCCCGACCGGCGCGCGGTCGTCCTCGCCAAGGCCGCGGTGGTCACCGGCGTGATGACCGCGCTCGGCGCGGCCGTGGCGTGCACGGCGCTCCTGTGCACGCAGTACCTGCTGCGCGACCACGGAGGCGTCTCGCTCGCCGACCCCGACGCCCTCCGAGCCGTCGCGGGTTCCGCCCTGCTCGCCCCGCTGTGCGCCCTGGTGGGCATGGCGATCGGCGCCGTGGTGCGGCATGCCGCGGGCGCGGTCGTCGGCTCGATCCTCACGCTGCTGCTCCTGCCGGTGCTGTTCCAAGGGGAGACCTACCGCTGGGTCGCCGAAATCGGCAACGCGATGCCGCTCAGCGCCTGGGAGACGCTGAGCGGCAACCACTGGGGCGCGGGCAGGTACCCCGTCACCGTCACGGAGGCCTGGCTGGTGTACGCCGCCTGGGCGGCGGGTGCGCTGCTCGTGGCGGTCGAAGCGGTACGGCGGCGGGACGCGTGAGGCGCACCGGCCCGCCGCAATGCGGCGAACTCCCTTGAGGCACAGGCGCGTTCACCGCGCGCCTCACGTGCCGAGCCGCAGCTCCCGCCCCGCCCAGCGCCGCCGCAGCCACCGGTCGTGGCTCGCCACCACGATCGCGCCCGGACCGGGACCCAGGGCCTCCTCCAGCTCGTCGCACAGGGCGGGGGAGAGGTGGTTGGTCGGCTCGTCGAGGAGCAGCACCTGCGGGGGCCGGGCCACCAGGAGCGCCAGCGCGAGCCGCCGGCGCTGACCCACCGACAGCTGCCCGACCGGCTTGTCCAGGTCCCGCCCGGCCAGCAGACCGAGCGAGTCCAACGGCACCTTCCCGGCGGTCACCGGGCCGAGCGTCTGCTCGTACGTGTCCCGCACCGTGCGGCCCGGCCGCGCGAACACCGTGTCCTGTGCGAGGAGACCGACGGTGAGCCCGGGCCGCCGTGTCACCGGCCCCTCGGCGGCCAGGCGTCCCGCGAGCACGGCGAGCAGGGTCGACTTCCCCGTCCCGTTCCCGCCGGTGACCAACAGCCGGTCGCCCTCCGCCAGTTCGAGGGCGACCGGCGCGAGCCGGCCGGGGACGCCGACGTCCCGCAGCGCCAGAAGCGGCTCCTCGGCGGCGGGGTGCCCCTGCTCCGACGTTCCCGCCGCGAGTTCGGCCGCCGCGAACCGCAACGGGCGCGGCGGCGCGGCGACCTGGGTGCGCTCCAGCTCGTCGAGGCGGCGCGTGGCGTTGCGCACGCGGCGCGCGATCTGGCTCTGCACCCGGCCCGCCCGGTGCCCGTAGCCCATCTTCTCGTTGTCGGTGCGGCCGCGGTCCGGTGCGACCCGGCGCGCGGTCATCCCGGCCGCATGCCGCAGCTGCGCCAACTCCTCCTGCTCCTCGGCGTATTGCCGCTCCCAGCGCTCCCGCGCCGCCCGCCGCACGGCCGCATACGCGCTGTACGTGCCGCCGAAGCGCACCGGACCGTCCGCCGCCGGATCGAGGTCGAGGAGATCGGTGCAGACCGCGTCCAGGAACGCGCGGTCGTGACTGGCGAGCACCACGGTCCCGGGCAGTTCCCGCACCCGCTCCTCCAGGAACGCGGCCGCGGAGTCGTCGAGATGGTTGGTCGGTTCGTCGAGCAGCAGCGCCGAGGGGCGCCGTACGAGCAGAGCCGCGAGCGCGAGCCGGCCGCGCTGCCCGCCGGAGAGCGAACCGAGGGTGCGCGCGGGGGCGACCGCGCCCAGGCCCAGACCGTCGAGGACCAGGGCGGCGCGGCGGTCGGCGTCCCAGGACGCGCGCTCCTCGGCCTGTGCGAGACGCCGGCCGTACGCGTCGAGGAGCTCCGCGTGCGCGGGGTCGTCCTCGGGCATCCGGGCCAACTCCTCGCCGAGCCGGGCCAGTTCGGCGAGGTCCACACGGGCCTCGCGCAGCGCCTCGTCGAGGACGGCGGCGACGGTGTCGCCGGGCTCGAACGGCAGCTCCTGGTGGAGGAAGCCGAGATCGGCGGGGCGTGTGACACTCCCCGAATCCGGGGTGTCCACGCCCGCGAGCAGGCGCAGGAGCGTGGACTTGCCGACGCCGTTCTCGCCGATCAGGCCGATCCGGCGGCCGGGCGCCGCGGTCAGCGAGACGCCGTCGAGGACACGCCGGCCGCCGAGGACGCGCACGACCTCGTGGGCGAGCAGGGCGGGGCGGGGTGCGGGATGGGGCATGGGGAACCGTCCGACGTGAGAGGGGAACGGCCCGCCGGGCACGGAGCCTCGGACGCGGGCCACTGCACACGCCGGCGGCTCACACGCCGGGAGCCCCCGTCTCCGTGAGCGTTCCCTCGGCCAGCCGCAGCCGGCGGTTGACGCCGATCTCGGTGAGGAACCGCTCGTCGTGGCTGATCACGATGAAGGCGCCCTCGTACGCGTTCAGCGCGCTCTCCAGCTGGGCCGCGCTGACCAGGTCGAGGTTGTTCGTCGGCTCGTCGAGCAGGAGCAGCTGGGGCGCCGGTTCGGCGCACAGCACACAGGCCAGCGTGGCCCGCAGCCGCTCACCGCCGGACAGCACCCCGGCCGGCAGATGGGCCCGGGCGCCCCGGAACAGGAACCGGGCGAGCAGGTTCATCCGCTCCGCCTCGGGCCGCTCGGGCGCGAAGGCGGCGAAGTTCTCCGCCACCGTCCGGTCCAGGTCGAGCAGGTCAAGGCGCTGCGACAGATAGGCCATCCGCCCCTCGCTCCGCCTGATCTCCCCGCTCTCCGGGGCGAGTTCCCCGGTGATCAGCCGCATCAGCGTGGTCTTGCCCGCGCCGTTGGGCCCGGTCAGGGCGATCCGCTCCGGGCCGCGGATGCTCAGATCGACGCCTCCCGGCGCGAACACCTCCCGGTCCCCGAGGCGGACCTGCATCCCCGTGCCGACGAACAGGTCACGGCCCGCGGGCACCTTCGTGCCCGGCAGGTCGAGGACGAGGCGCTGCTCGTCGCGCAGGGCGCGCCCGGCTTCGTCGAGGCGGGCCTTGGCCTCGCCGACACGTGAGGCGTGCATCTGCCCGGCCCGGCCCGCGGACTCCTGCGCCCCGCGCTTCATGTTGCCGGCGAAGATCCGGGGCAGCCCCGCGTTCTTGAGGTTCTTCGCGGCGTTGCTCGCCCGCCGCTCGGCCCGTTCGCGGGCCTGCTGCAACTCGCGCTTCTCGCGCTTGAGCTCCTGCTCGGCGTTGCGCACATTCTTCTCGGCGACCTCCTGCTCCGCCCGTACGGCCTCCTCGTACGCGGTGAAGTCGCCCCCGTACAGGCGCAGTTCGCCCGCGCCGAGTTCGGCGATGCGCTCCATCCGGTCGAGCAGCGCGCGGTCGTGGCTGACCACGAGCAGCGTGCCGGAGAAGTCCTCGAGCACGTCGTACAGCTTGTGCCGGGCCTCGGCGTCGAGGTTGTTGGTGGGTTCGTCGAGCAGCAGCACATCGGGCCGCCGCAGCAGCTGCGCGGCGAGCCCGAGCGACACGACCTGGCCGCCGCTCAGGGTGTGCAGTCTGCGGCCGAGGTCCAGGGCGCCGAGGCCGAGGCGGTCGAGCTGGGCGCGGGTGCGCTCCTCGATGTCCCAGTCGTCGCCGATGACGGTGAAGTGCTTCTCGTCGACGTCGCCGGACTCGACGGCGTCGAGCGCGCGGATCACCTCGGCCACGCCGAGCACCTCGGCGACGGTCAGCTCGCCCGTGAGCGGCAGGCTCTGCGGCAGGTAGCCGAGGACGCCCTCGGTGGTCAAGGTGCCCTTGGCGGGGCGGAGTTCACCGGCGATCAGCTTGAGCAGGGTGCTCTTGCCCGAACCGTTGGGGGCGACCAGGCCGGTGCGGCCCGGCGAGACGGTGAACGACAGATCGTCGAAGACGGGGGTGTCGTCGGGCCAGGCGAAGGACAGGTGGGAGCCGACGATCGAAGCGTGGGACATGAAGGGCCTCGTGTGGGATGAGGGCAGAGGCCGGCGGTCCAGGCGGCGGGGGAGCGGCGCGGCGGTCGCGTACGAGACGGGCTCGGCGGCGGTTGCGTGCGCGGGGTGCTCGGTGGCCGTGACCGGCGGACGGACTTCTGCCCGGGGCAGACGGGAAAAGGGGTACGGCGAAACGGACCCGCCTCGGCGGCGCTCCTGTGCGCCGGCCGGGGGCCGTCAGCTCCGGATCTCACCCGGAGATGTCGTCGTCACCCGCCACGTCTGCATCTCCTCGTCACACGGTCAACTTCTCCCTCAGGGTAACAGCTCGCCGCGCCGGGCCGGGATGTGGACGGACGGTGGGGGCGAACTCCCGGAGAATTCACCGGAGTTCACCTTCCTTGACGTTGACACGTCAGGGTCTACGCGCGTCATTCTGAGGGCATGCGAATCCCCCCACGTATCACCGCAGCCCTGACCCTGTCCGCCGCGCTGTTCCTCGGCGCCGCTGCTCCGACGGCCGCCGCGGGCCCCCTGGCCGACTCGGCCGCCGGGGCCTCCCGGGCCACCGCGGCCCCGGCCACCGCGGCCCCGGCCGCCGTCGGCGACATCTGCTACTCGGCCCTGCCGAGCCAGGCCCACGACACCCTGGACCTGATCGAGGCGGGCGGGCCCTACCCGTATCCGCAGGACGGCACCGTCTTCCAGAACCGCGAAGGCCTGCTGCCCCGGCAGACCTCCGGCTACTACCACGAGTACACCGTCGAGACCCCGGGCTCGGACGACCGCGGTGCGCGCCGCATCGTCACCGGTGAGGAGCACCAGGAGGACTACTACACCGCGGACCACTACGCGTCGTTCGACCTGGTGGACTACGCCTGCTGACGTGTGCGGGGCGGCCGGCGGCTCCTGCTCCACGAGGCCGCCGGCCGCCCGGCTGCCCCGGCCCGCTGGTCCGGCCAGGCGGCACGGGGCGCAAGGCCGCCGCGTCCTCAGGACTTCGTGCTCTCCGCCGCCGCGAACAGCGCGACCGCCAGGACCAGCACGGTGATGCCCGCGTACAGCTCCCAGCCGTCGAAGAAGCCCAGCTGCTGGATGAGGCCCCACCTCACCCAGCCGAACAGCTCGTAGACCACCGCGCCCGTGCCCTGGAACAGCAGGACCACGCCGAGGAACTGCAAAAGATCTTTCATGGCCCCGATCGTGCGCCGCGGCCGCGGTCCGGGGCATCGGCCGTCGGGCGAGCGCCGGGTGGCCGATGGTCGGTCCCGGCGCGACTTTCGTCTACGGATCCCGCCGACCTGCCTCCGGGCGCCGATCTCTGCGTAGATTTGTCGCTTGTGAGCTGGAGCAAGCGCAGGCGGCGGAGCGCGCCCGAACCGACCCGCGGGCCGCAGGAGCCGAACCCCTACGCCCCGCCGCCGGACCTGCCCTCGCACCCGCCCGAGGTCCGCGGGCCCGCGCCCGCCTACCGCTGGCCCGCGCTGCTGCCCTCCGCCCTGGCGGACGAGCTCGACCCCGACCGTGCCGCGGCGAAGGGCGACGGGCGTTCCAAGCGCACGGCACGCGACTGGATCGTCGACTTCCTGTGCTTCTTCGCCGCCGTGGTGATCGGCCTGATCGGCGCGGAGTCGGTCGGCACCAACCCCGACATCTCCCGCGGCGCCGCCCACTTCGACCAGTTCGTCGGCGCCCTGGCCTGTGCCGCCGTGTGGCTGCGCAGGCGCTGGCCGGTGGCGCTCGCCGTCGCGATGGTCCCGGTCACCGTGATCTCCGAGACGGGCGGCGGTGCGGCGGCGGTCGCCCTGTTCACGCTCGCGGTGCACCGCCCGTTCCGCTACGTCGCGTGGATCGGCGGCATCACCACCGCGCTGATCCCGTTCTACTACTGGGTGCGGCCCGACCCCGAGATCCCGTACGGCGTGGCCGTGGCCCTGGCCGTGCTGCTCAGCGCCACCGTCGTCGCCTGGGGCATGTTCGTCCGCTCCCGCCGCCAGCTGCTGCTGTCCCTGCGCGACCGGGCCCTGCGCGCCGAGACCGAGGCCGAGCTGCGGGCCGAGCAGGCGCAGCGGCTCGCGCGCGAGGCCATCGCGCGCGAGATGCACGATGTGCTCGCCCACCGCCTGACCCTGCTGAGCGTGCACGCCGGCGCCCTGGAGTTCCGCCCCGACGCGCCCCAGGAGGAGATCGCCCGGGCCGCAGGCGTCATCCGGGACAGCGCCCACGAGGCGCTGCAGGATCTGCGCGAGATCATCGGCGTGCTGCGGGCCGACGAGCGGGCCGAGGAGTCGGGGCGGCCCCAGCCCACACTCACCGCGCTCGACCAGCTCGTCGCCGAGTCGCGGCAGGCCGGCATGGAGATCCTTCTCGACCACCGCATCGAGGACCCCAAGGCGGTCCCCGCCGCCACCGGCCGCAACGCCTACCGGATCGCGCAGGAGGCGCTGACCAACGCCCGCAAGCACGCCCCCGGTGCCGTGGTCACGCTGCGGGTCGGCGGCTCACCGGGCGAGGGGCTCACCCTCGACGTCCGCAATGCCGCGCCGCCCGGCGAGGTGCCGCACGTCCCCGGTTCGGGCCAGGGACTGATCGGCCTCACCGAACGGGCCACGCTGGCCGGCGGCCGCCTCCGCCACGGCAAGGAGGCGGACGGCGGCTTCCGTGTGCACGCCTGGCTGCCCTGGCAGGAACGCTGAACGTCCCGGGCACCGGGCTCACCCGCGCCCGCTCCGGGCTCACCCGCGCCTGTTCCGGGCTCACCCGCGCCCGCTCGACGCTCACCCGCGCCCGCCCCGGAGCGAGTTGAGTCAGCCCGCCCCGGAGCGAGCTTCCTCACCCCGCCCCGAACGCGGCCGCCAGATACGTCGGTTCGTACTTCGAGTAGGGCTCCCGGATGTACAGCTCCGCCGTGAACAGCCGCCCCCGCGCGTAACGGAACTCGACGGTCCCGGGCGCGAAGTGCCGTAGCACCTGGGCGTCTTCGCCGTCCGGCGGCACGCTGAGGAAGACCGTCTCCTTGAACGTGCGCCCGTCGAGCCGGAACACCTGCCCGGGCGTGCTGGTGGTCGGCTGCCGGTACGCGAGCACGTCACGACCGTCCATCCGCAGCGGGAACACCGGCGTCTTGCCGCCCGAGTCCGCCCGCTGCCCGGTCGCCTTCCCGGTGGCCAGGTCGTACGAGACGATCTCGTTGGAGGCCGCGGCCTTGCCGGGCTCGGGGCGCGGCGCGGTGGCCAGGTACAGCCGGTCGTTCCCGACCGCGAGTCCCGGGCACTCGGCCTGCGCGTCGAGCGTGCAGGCCTTCATGGTGCGCTCCGGATCCACCGCGATCTTGCTGCGCAAAGTGCCTTTGCTGCGGTCGATCGAGAAGTAGTCCGTGAGCTTCATGTCCTCCGAGAAGGCCGCGACGACCAGCGGATCGGAGGACACGATCTTCGCGAACCCGAGATCGCGCGGCATCTTGTACGTGGCGCGGGCCTTGCCCGCCTCGTCGAGCACCTGCACCTGTGCGCGCTGGTTCCCGTCCTGCCCGCAGACCTCCAGCGCGACTAGATCATCGCCGCCCCCGTACGCCATGTCGTAACAGGGCTCCCCGGGCTGGGGTTTCCAGCGCAGCTCGCCGGTCGCGAGGTCGAACGCG
The DNA here is from genome assembly GCF_900100315.1 of Streptomyces indicus. Taxonomy (GTDB): domain Bacteria; phylum Actinomycetota; class Actinomycetes; order Streptomycetales; family Streptomycetaceae; genus Streptomyces; species Streptomyces indicus. The sequence continues at coordinate 1,271,254 of NZ_FNFF01000001.1, read as the reverse complement.
GCGCCGCCCTCGTCGCCGGCCACGGCCACCTTCCCGGCGCCGACCGCGATCTGGGCGAAGATCGTCTTCTTGCCCGAGAGCTCGACGCTGCCGCGCCACAGCAGCATCCCGGCGTCCAGGTCGAGCACCGCGATCTCCGTGCACGGAGTCGCCTTGCCCTTGGCTTCCCTCCCGTCCCGGTACAGGACGCCCGTACGGCCTTCGTCGAGGCGCTGCGTATAGCCGCAGACCTGTCCGCCGAGCGGGATCTCCCAGACCTGGCGGCCGCTGTCGAGGTCGTAGCCGACGACGTTGCCCACCCCGGACTTCACATACGTCTCTTCGGTCACCCACGACCCGGGAGCCGGGTAGAAGTCGCCCTTGCCGACCTTCGGATCGTTCACATGGAAGAGCAGCCCCGCCTCGGTCGTGGCCGGCTTCTTCTCGGTGCCGGGCCCGTCGAAGCGGGCGTCCGCCTGCTTGCCGTCTCCGGCTCCTCCTTCGCCATCGCCCGCCACCGCGAACCAGACGCCGCCGCCCGCGAGGAGCGCGAGCGCGACCACGGCGGCGACGATCCACCGCAGCCGGCTGCGCGGCGGGCGGCGGTCGGGCGGGGGCGTGACGGTCGCGGAGGGCGGGGCGGCCAGGAAGGGCGGGGGCGTCACCGGCGGGCCGAAGCCGGGCTGCGGCGGAGGCGGTGTGGACTGGCTCATCACTTGCCTCCGTAGGAAAGCAGCCGTGCCCGCTCGCCCGTGTCGTCACCGCTGAGCAGGGTGTCCGACAGGAAGAAGCGGCCGCCGCGATAGGCGGTCAGACCGGCCATCGCCTCGTACTCCAGCGGCTGTGCCGTCCTGCCGAACGTCAGCAGCGTCTTGGCCTTGCCGCCCTTCGGGCCGATCCGCACGATCCGCCCCGGCTCCTTCATGGTCGCCTTCACATACGTGATAACCGACGAACCCTCGGCGGCGACGGGCAGGTACTCCCGCTTGTCCTCCGGCTGCGAAGCCCACTTCACCTTGCCGTTCTTCAGGTCGAACGCGACGATCCGGGTCGGGCCGAGGGACTCGGCATCGGGCGACTTCGTGGACATGTAGAAGGTGTCCTTGCCGACCGCGCCACCCCGGCAGTTCTGCGTGCCGCGGCCGGAATCGCCCTCGCCCGCGCAGGGCTCGAACTTGTACTTACCGGCGTTCAGGGCGGAGCGCAGCTTGCCGTCGGGTTTCAGGGCGATCACGGACCAGTTGAAGATGTCCTCGGACTCGTACACGGACACCACCAGCGGGTTCACGGAGTACACCTTGCCGAACTTCCACGGCATGGCCTTCTTCGTCTTCCTGTCCTTCAGCTGGTAACGCCACTTGATCTTCCCGGACTTGGGGTCGACCTCCTTGATCTGCCCGTACGACCCGATCGTCCCCGAGCACCAGTCGAGGACCAGGAGCTTGCTGCCGCCCGCGACATCGTTGGGGGTGCAGCCGCCTGTCTTGTCCTTGCCGAGGTCGAACAGCGGCTTGCCGTCGGAGACCTGGTAGGCGTCGGCGCTCACGTCACGGCCCACCGCCACCGTGTTCCCGGTGATCGCCAGGTGGATGATGATCGTGCTGCCGGGGGAGCCCTTCTCGGCGAGCTTCTTGCGCCAGCCGCCCGCCCCCTTCTTCAGGTCGATCATCTGCAGGTGGTTGCAGGTGCCCTTCTGCTTGCCGGGATCGCGGTACGCGACGACGACCTTGCCGTCCGGCGTGGGATTCACCGGGGTGTCGCACACCTCGGCGGGCAGCGGGATGCTCCAGGCCTCGGTGCCGTCGGCGACCTTGTACGCGGTGACCTCGCGGTAGAGCGCCTGCACCACGAGGCCGTCGGTGAACCACAGATCGTGGACGAGCGTGTTGCCGCCCGGCAGATCCTGCTCGTTCTTCGCGTACCAGGCCTTCGCCTCGCCCTTCGCGAGCCCGGCGTTGATGTCCTGCGGCAGCGGCACGCCCGTGGGCTTCGCGCCGGGCGTGGCCGACGCGGACGGCTGCTTCGCGTCCTGGCCCGGTGTCCGGCCCGCCTCCGTACGCGACGTGCCGCCGTCCCCGTCGCCGCCGAGCGCGTACACCCCGGACCCGACGAGCAGCAGCGCCGCGAGCGCCGCGCCGGCCACGAGTACGGTGCGGCGCTCCCAGCGCGGCAGCCGCGAGGCGAGGGTGCGCTTCGGGCGGCTGTTGCTGTACGAGAACCGGGACAGCGGCGGTCGGTCGGGCCCCCGCTCCGGTGGCTCCGGCGGCCGGCTCATCGATGGGTCCCCCACGTGGTCAACTCCCCGTTCCTGGAAGGAATCTCCAGAGATCCGTTCTGGTCGACGGTCAGATTAGCGATCTCCGGCGGGGCGGGTGGGGCCTTCGCGGCGGGATACCGTGGCTCCATGAACGTGATCCGTCTGCTGCTCGTCGACGACGACCCCCTGGTGCGGGCGGGGCTCTCCTTCATGCTCGGCGGCAGCGAGGACATCGAGATCGTCGGCGAGGCCGCGGACGGCAGCGAGGTGGCCGCGCTCGTGGAGCGCACCCGGCCCGACGTGGTCCTGATGGACATCCGGATGCCGCGGGTCGACGGCCTGACGGCCACCGAGCGGCTGCGGGCCCGCGGCGACGGGCCCGAGGTCGTCGTGCTCACCACGTTCCACGCCGACGAGCAGGTGCTGCGGGCGCTGCGTGCGGGCGCCGCCGGTTTCGTGCTCAAGGACACCCCGCCGGCCGAGATCGTGGCGGCGGTGCGCCGGGTCGCCGCGGGTGAGCCGGTGCTCTCGCCCGCGGTCACGCGCCAGCTGATCACGCAGGCGGCCGGCCCGGACCCGTACGGCGGACGCAGGGAGAAGGCACGCGCGCGCATCGCGGAACTCGCCGAGCGCGAGCGGGAGGTCGCGGTGGCCGTCGGGCAGGGCAAGTCCAACGCGGAGATCGCCGAGGAGCTCTACATGAGCGTGGCGACCGTGAAGGCGCACGTCAGCCGCATCCTCACGAAGCTGGATCTGAACAACCGCGTGCAGATCGCGCTGCTCGCCCACGACGCGGGGCTGTTGGAGGACGGGCCCGCGTAGGGGAGAGGGCGGCTCCTGCGGTACGCCCCTTGCGGAACAGGCCCCGAAGGACGCGTCCGCCGGGGTGCGCCGCGCGGGGCGGCCCGGCAGTATCGCCCCCATGGGGACTCAACCGCGCATCGTGGAGCGGGCCGAGCAGCCGTTCGTCGGCGTCCGCGGCCGCGTCACCTGGTCGACCTTCGGCCTGATCGCCGACCGCCTGCCCGAGATCGTCGGACTCCTCGGGGAGCGCGGCATCACGCCGGTCGACGGCCCGTTCTTCAAGTACGAGCTCATCGACCCCTCGGACCAGGACCGTGAGCTGGAGGTGGTGGCCGGCGTCCCGGTGCACGAGCGGGTCCGGCTGCCCTCCGCCGACCTGTTCGCCGGCAGCCTCCCGGCCGGCCGCTATGCGACGGTGCACCACGTCGGCCACCCCGACAAGCTCCTCGGCGTGGCCTCCTCCCTGCTCAAGTGGGGCCACGCCAAGGGCCTGAAGTGGGACATGGTGCGGACGGAGGGCGGTGAGGCGTGGGGCTGCCGGCTGGAGAGCTACCACACGGACCCGCGCCTGGAGCCCGACCTCGACAAGTGGGAGATAGAGCTGAGCTTCCGGTTGGCGGACCAGGCCCGCGTCACCCCGGACAGGATCTGACCCAGGGCCCAGGGCCCGGTCGCGCGTCGGCCGGGCCCTGGGCCCACGGTCAGCGGGGGCAGATGTACGTCGGGGGCTCCGTGGGGGTCGTGACCCAGTCGCCGCTCACATTGCCGCCGCTGCGCCACTGCACGTAGACCTTCGCCCGTACGCTCTTTCGTGCCGACGAACCGCACGAGTACGTCTCGGTGCGCGCCGTGTCCTGCACGGGTTCCCAGCGGTCGGCCGGGAATTCGGTCCGCAGGAGGGTCCAGACACCGTTCAGGTTGTACTCGAGCCGCACCTCGATGACCTGGACGTCGTAGCCGGTGCCGTTGTCGGTCACCCGGCCGTGCGCGTTGAAGACGCCGGGGGAGGGCATCTCGACGTTGGCGCAGCGGATGACCGCCGACCCCTCGCACTTGTGCCTGATCTGGGCGGCGGACGCCGGCGCGGCGGTCAGCACGGTCATCCCGAGCGCGGTGCTGACGACGGCCGTGAGGCCGCTCATGAACTTTCGGTACCTTCGCATGCGCAGAAGACTGCCGGGCGCCGGCGGCGCAGGGTTGCAGCATCCTGCAGCCGGGCACGGCCGCGGGCGGGTCAGGCGGTGATCCGGCTGAGGAGTTCGCGGACCCGGACGCCGGCCACGAAGCGGGTCGGGGCGTCGAGGAGTTCGAGGATCACGGCGACCTCCGTACGGACCGTGCGCACGCTCAGTCCGAGCCGGCGGGCGATCTGCTCGTCCGAGGAGCAGGTGAGCATGAGCGCGACGACGCGGCGCTGGCGTTCGGTGAGGCCGTCGACGGGCAACTGCTCGGCGGCGCACGGGTACGCCGTCGCACGCACCGCGTCCCAGTAGCGGCGCGCGGCGGCGAGGCACGCGGGGTCCCGTACGACGACGACGGTCGTCCGGTTGCGGACGGTGGGCCCCTCCAGGAGCACCTCGACCCCGTCGACGATCTTCATCTCCAGCGGCCCGTAGCCGAAGAAGTAGACCTCCGGGTCCTCGCCGGACAGCACGAGCCGTACGTCCGGGCTGAGCGCGTCGCGGTGCCACACGCTGGTCATCCGGAGGCCGGCCTGCATCGCGTACGTGTTGTGCGGGAGGCTCACGGCGAGCCGTTCCAGGGAACCGGTCGGCTTGACGGAGTCGAGGGTGCGCCAGGACGGCAGCTCGCGGACGATGTTCTGGTTGATCTCCTGCCCGCCCCGTCCGAGGACGCGTGCGGCGACCGGCTGCCCGTGCTCCAACGCCCGTACCACCCGCAGCCGTTCGGCCTCCAGGCGCGTCATCGCCTCCGTCACCCGCAGCCGCCCCGGCCCGGGGAACCGCACGGAATCGGCGAACACCGAGAAGTCCTGTTCGGGCCGTGCGCGCTGGTCCACCGTGCTCCCTCCGGTACACCCCGGCCGGTGGGGAAACGGCCGTCCATCCCGCCGGGATGGTAGCGCCCCGCCTGCGGAGGCACACCGAAGTCACACCAAGGGCCGTACGGCACCAAGGGCCGTACGGCCCGGGGCGGCGTGCACCGCGATGAGCGGCCGGCGCCCGCCGTCCAGGCGCCGGCCCGCCGTGAGAGCGCACGCACCGGCCGCGGCCGGCGGAGGGGAGCGCGTGCGCTCTCACTCTTCTCCCGCACGGCCCCGTGCAAGGCGGGGCCTGTCCGTACTTCGGTGCCGGGTGCCCGTGCGGATGCGGGCGGCGGGCAGCTTTTCGGACACCTTCGGCGGTCCCTGTTCTCCGTTACCTGGAAGTTATGTTTGTTACATCTAGCCGTCGAGCGTGCGAATCTGTAATTTCTGTTCAGTCATCGCGCGCCCCGTGGACTTCATGGCGCACCCCGTGGACTCCTGGAAGGACCCACCCATGCCTCCTCACCTGCGGACCCCCTCATCCGCCGCGTCCGCCCGCCGTGCCGCGGGCGCCGTCGCCCTCGCCGCCGGTCTGGCGTTCGTCACCGCCTGCGGCTCCGGGGACGACGCGGACGCCGGCTCGGCGAAGGGCAAGGGCGATGCGCCGATGACGGTCGCGGGCGCCACCGTCGAGAAGGACGAGGCGCTGCACGACGCGCTGCCCGCGGCGATACGGGACGCCGGCACCCTGCGGGTCGCCTCCGACGTGCCGTACCCGCCCTTCGAGATGTTCGTGCAGGAGGGCGGCAAGGAGATCACCGGTCTCGACTACGACCTCGCGCAGGCGCTCGGCGGCAAGCTCGGCGTGGACATCGCGTTCACGCCGCAGAAGTTCGACGGCATCATCCCGGCCATCCAGGCGGGCAAGTTCGACCTCGCCATCTCCGCGATGACCGACAACAAGCAGCGCCAGAAGGTGGTCGACTTCGTCGACTACTCGGTCTCCGGCACCGGCATCCTGGTCCGCGAGGGCAACCCGGAGAAGGTCACCACCGCCCTCGACCTGTGCGGCCTGAAGGTGGCGGCCCAAGCGGCCACGAACCAGGCGGACTTCGTCAAGGAGCAGCAGGCGGAGTGCTCCGGTGCGGGCAAGCCGAAGATCGAGCTGCAGACGTACCCCAAGGACTCCGACACCCAGCTCGCCGTCAGCAGCGGCAAGGCGGACGCCGCCGTCATCACCAAGCCCGCCGCCGGCTACATCGCCAAGACCGTGGGCGACGGCTCCACCTTCGACCTGGTCGACGACCCGGCCGCGAAGGGCGGTTACAACGCCTCGCCCAACGGGATCGCCGTGAGCAAGAAGCACGCCGGGCTCGCCGACACCCTGCAGAAGGCACTGCAGCAGCTCATGGACGAGGGCACGTACAAGAAGATCCTCGACAAGTACGGTGTCGCCTCCATCGGTCTGGACAAGGCCACCAAGAACGCGGCGGTGGACTGATGAAGGCCCCCGCCCCGGCGCTCGCCGCACCGCAGGCGCAGGCCGTGCCCGACGAGGACCTGCACACCGTGCCCGTACGCCACTGGGGCCGCTGGGCGACCGCCGCCGTGGTCCTCGTCCTCGGCGCCGGCACCCTGTGGTCCCTCGCCAAGAACCCGAACCTGGACTGGGCGACCGTGGGGGAGTACCTCTTCCACGAGACGGTCTTCAGCGGTCTGGTCACCACCTTGTGGCTGACCGCCGCCGCCATGGTCATCGGCCTGGTCGGCGGTACGGCCGTCGCGGTCATGCGGCTGTCGTCGAACCCCGTCCTGTCCCTGCTGGCCGGGCTGTTCATCTGGTTCTTCCGCAGTACGCCGATCCTCGTGCAGATCATCTTCTGGGGCTTCCTCGGGGCGCTCTACCAGGAGCTCGCGATCGGCATCCCGTTCACGGACGTCACCTTCTTCGCCGCCCCGACCTCCGAGCTGATCACCCCGACGATCGCGGCGCTGCTCGCGCTCGGCCTCAACGAGGTGGCGTACGCGGCCGAGATCATCCGCGGCGGCATCCAGTCCATCGACCCCGGGCAGGCCGAGGCGGCCCACTCGCTCGGCATGCGGCCCGGCCTCACCCTGCGCCGCGTCGTGCTGCCGCAGGCGATGCGGGTCATCGTGCCGCCGATGGGCAACGAGACCGTGACCATGCTCAAGACCACCGCGCTGGTCTCGGTCATCGCCGGCCACGACCTCATGTCCAACATCCAGGACGTGTACGCCCAGAACTACAAGGTCATCCCGCTGCTCGTGGTCGCGGCCCTGTGGTACCTGCTGCTCGTCTCCCTGCTCTCCATCCCGCAGGGCTGGCTGGAACGCCGCTACGGGCGCGGCACGTCGAGTGCCTCGGCCTCCCCGCTGCGCCGCCTGCTCGCCGTACGACCCCGCACCAGGAAGGGAGCCGGAGCGTGAGCGCCCCCATGGTCGTCGCGAAAGGCGTCACCAAACGATTCGGGAAGCTGGAGGTGCTCAAGGGCATCGACCTGACCGTCGGACGCGGCGAGGTCTGCTGCCTCCTCGGGCCCTCGGGCTCCGGCAAGTCCACCTTCCTGCGCTGTGTGAACCACCTCGAACGGCTCGACGGCGGCTCCCTCACCGTCGACGGCGAGCGCGTCGGCTACCGGCGGCGCGGCGACGCGCTGCACGAACTCCCGGAACGCGAGATCGCGTTGCAGCGCCGCGACATCGGCATGGTGTTCCAGCGCTTCAACCTCTTCCCGCACATGACGGCCCTGGAGAACGTGATGGAGGCGCCCGTACGCGTACGGCGCGAGTCGCGGGCCACCGCCCGCGAACGCGCCGGCAAGCTCCTCGACCGGGTCGGCCTCGGCGACCGCGCCGGGCACTACCCGGCGCAGCTCTCCGGCGGGCAGCAGCAGCGCGTGGCCATCGCCCGCGCCCTGGCCATGGAACCGAAACTGATGCTCTTCGACGAGCCCACCTCCGCGCTCGACCCCGAACTCGTCGGCGACGTCCTCGACGTCATGCGGTCCCTCGCCGCCGACGGCATGACCATGGTCGTCGTCACCCACGAGATCGGCTTCGCCCGCGAAGTCGCCGACACGGCGGTCTTCATGGACGAAGGGGTCGTCGTCGAAGCCGGCGACCCCCGCGAGGTCCTCGACCGTCCCGTACAGGAACGCACCCGCGCCTTCCTGTCCAAGGTCCTGTGAGCGCCCCCGCGCACGAAGGGGTGCGACTCGGCCCGCTGCGCGAGGCGATGGAGCGGCGCTACGCGCGCTACCTCGCCGACCTGCGCGAGCTCACCGCCATCGACTCCGGCAGCGACGACGCCGAAGGGGTCGACCGGGCGGGCGCGTTCGCCGCCGGGCGGCTGCGCGCACTCGGCTTCGAGGTACGCCTCGTCCCCGTCGCCGGACCCGGCGCGGAGCCGCTCGGTGCCGCCGTCGTGGCCCGGCGCCGCGGTGAACTCCCGCACGGGCGGCGGGTGTTGCTGCTCGCGCACCTCGACACGGTGTACGGGCGCGGCACCGCCGCCGCCCGTCCGCTGCGGATCGAGGACGGCATCGCGTACGCCCCGGGCGTCTGCGACGACAAGGGCGGACTGCTGCTCGGCCTCGCCGCGGCCGGGGCGCTCGCCGACGCCGGGATGGAGCAGTACGGCGAACTGGTCGTCCTCCTCACCCCGGACGAGGAGATCGGCTCACCGGGCAGCCGGCCCCTCACCGAATCCCTTGCGGCCGAGGCGGACTACGCGTTCTGCCTGGAGGGCGCCCGCGAGAACGGCGATGTCGTCATCGCCCGCAAGGGCGCGGTCGACCTGCGCATCACCCTGCGCGGCAAGGCGGCGCACAGCGGCATCGAACCCGAGCGCGGTGCCAACGCGGCGCTCGCCGCGGCCCACTTGGTGGTGGCGCTCCAGCAGCTCAAGGGCGTCAACGTCGGGCGCGTACGCGCCGGAACGCGCACCAACATCGTCTGCGACGAGGCCGTCCTCGACGTGGAGGTCCGTGCGGTGAGCCGCGCGGAACTCGACGCCGTGCTGCGCGAGATCGACGCGCTGGCCGCGCACACCTGGGTGCCGGGCACCTCCGCCGAGGTCGTGCACGGCGAGATCTGCCCGCCGATGGAGCACACCGCGCCCGCCGCGGTCCTCGCCGCCGCCGCGGTGGGCATCGCCGCCGAGCTCGGCTTCACGCTCGGCGTCACGGAGACGGGCGGGGTCGCGGACGCCAACTACGCGGCGGGCACCGGCGTTCCGGTGCTCGACGGGCTCGGCCCGGTGGGCGGCGGCGACCACAGCCCCGGCGAATGGCTCGACCTCGCGTCGGTGGTCCCGCGCGGCACCCTGCTCGCCGCCCTGATCGCGCGCTTCGGGGCCGGCAGCCCGGCCTGAGGCACCGCGCACCCCGGACCCGTCCGGGGCACCGCGCCCCCGGACCCGTCCGGGGCACCCCGCGCCCGGGCCCTTCCGAGGCGCTCCTGAACTCCGGACCGCGGCCCGCACAGGGCCGCGGTCCGGACGCAGCACAGATGCAGCACAGATGCAGCACAGACGCAGCACTGACGCAGCACAGATGCAGCACTGACGCAGCACAGCCGCAGTCCCCCCAAGTCCCGTCCCCTTCTGTGGAGGTCCGCATGTCCTCGGCACCCCAGTCCTCTGCACCACACTCCCGCCGTGCGTTCCTGACGGCCGCCGCCGGTCTGACCGCGGCCGTCGCCCTGCCCACCGCCCAGGCCCACGCCACCGCCGCCGACCGGCGCCGGGGCGCGGGCACGGCCGCGACCGGCGGCACCCTCGTCCTCGTCGGCGGAGCGCTCGCCGACACCAACACCCGGATCTACGGCCGGATCGTCGCCGCGGCCGGCGGCTCCACCGCCCGCTTCGGCGTCCTGACCACCGGCTCGCACCCCGACGACGCGGCCGCCAACGGGGCTTTCTACGCCGACCTGTTGAAGCGCAACGGCGCCGCATCCGCGGAGTGGCTGCCCGTCCACATCGACAGCCCCGCGGCCGCGGAGGACAGCGCACTGGCCGCCAAGGCGGCCGGGATGACCGGCTTCTTCCTCGGCGGCGGCGACCAGTACCGGTACGCCACCGTCCTCAAGCGTGCCGACGGCCGCGACACCGCGCTCCTCGCCGCGATCCGCAGCCGCCTGCTCCAGGGCGCGGTCGTCGCGGGCACCAGCGCCGGCGCCCAGATCCAGGCGGGCGCCGGAATGATCACCGGCGGCGAGAGCTACGAGGCGCTGCGCGACGGCTCCACGCCCGGCTGGTTCGAGGACGCCACGCGCCTGGGCTACCTGCCGTCGGGCGGCTTCAACTTCTTCACCCACGGCCACCTCGACACCCACTTCGCCGCCCGCGGCCGTCAGGGCCGCGCCCTGCGCCTGGCCGCCGACACCGGCCAGTCCCGCGTGTTCGGCCTCGACGAGAACACCGCCCTGGAGGTCACCGGAGTCGGCAGCGGACAGGAGGTCCTGCGGGTGCTCGGCGAACGCGCCGTCTCCGTCTTCGACCTGCGCGCCGCCGACGCGTACACCAGCAACGGCGAGTGGGCCCTGGACGCGGTGCGCTACAGCCAGCTCACCGACGGGGACCGCTACGACCCGTACACCTGGGGCGTCACCCCAGCCGCCGGCCGGACCGCGCTCGTCCCGCGCGACCGCAGCGCGCGGCGCGCGAGCAACGACGTGTTCTCCGCGTACGTCTTCACGGGCAACGCCTCCGACCTCGCCACCAGCGGGCGCTCCACGCGCATGACCGACTACTCGTACCAGACGGGTCCGGAGTTCGCGGTGGAGCTGCGCAAGCCGGCCACCGGCTACAGCGCCTGGACGGCGGACGGCCGCACCCCGTCCACGCTGCACGGCATGGCCCTGGACGTGTACGCCCCCTGAGCGGGCCGCGGATAGGGTCGGGCCCGGAGCGGCCGTGCTCCGGGCCCGACCTGCGGACGACACCACGCGCACGACACCACGCGCACGGCAGCACGTGCACGGCAGCACGTGCACGGCAGTACGAGCACGGCAGCACGAGGGAACGACGGACATGAGGAGTGTGCGGGTGACGAAGGACCCCGTGGCGGCGGCCACCGTGGCCGAGGCCATCCGGCGCGGGCTCGGCGAGTGCAGCCCCGCCGAGCGCAAGGTGGCCCGCGCCCTGCTGGCCGCATACCCGGCGGCGGGCCTGGAGACCGTGGCGAAGGTCGCCGAACGCGCGGGGGTCAGCGCACCCACGGTCATCCGCTTCGTCAACCGGCTCGGCTACCGGGGCTTCCCCGAGTTCCAGCAGGCCCTGCGCGACGAGCTCGACCAGCGCGACGCCTCCCCGCTCGCGCTCTACGCCACCACCGGCTTCGCCTCGCGCGGCGACTCGCCCGCCGACGAGCTCCTCGCCTCATCGGCCCGCAGCCACGCCGCCGCCCTCGACGCCACGTTCTCCGCGCTGCCGCCCGCCGACCTGCAACGGGCCGTGGATCTCCTGGCCGACCCCAAACGGCGCGTGCTGCTCACCGGCGGCCGGTTCAGCGGACTGCACGCCCGCTACCTCGGCCTGCACCTGCTCCAAGTCCGCGACGACGTCAGCCTGTTGGCGGAGGGACAGGTGGAGCGCACGGCAGAACTGGCCCGCGCGGGCCGCCGCGATGTCCTCACGGTCTTCGACTTCCGCCGCTACGAGCCCGAACTGCTCGCCCTGGCCACGCTGGTGACCGAGCGCGGCGGCAAGGTCGTCCTGTTCACGGACAGCTGGCTCTCGCCGATCTCCGCCGTGGCGGACGTCGTCCTGCCCAGCCATGTCGGCACCGCGGCCACCCCGTACGACACCCTCGTCCCCGTGCTCGCGGTGGCCGAGACGGTGGTCACGGGCGTCCTCCAGGCCCTCGGCGACAGCGCGGAGACGCATCTGCGCCGCTCGGAGGAGACGAGCCGCGCGCTGTATCCCGGGAGCGGCGCCTAGGGGCCGGGATCCGGGAGCGGCGCCCGCGGGGGCGGGGCGGCGGCCGGGGAGACCCGCGGCCGCCACCTCGCCCGCACGGCTAAGCCGCCTTGCGCCCCCGCCCCCGGTGTCCGGCGATCAGCTCGGCGTACCGCCGCCCGCTTCCCTTCACCGTGCGCTTCTGCGTCGCGTAGTCCACGTGCACGAGCCCGAAGCGCTTGTCGTAGCCGTACGCCCACTCGAAGTTGTCGAGCAGCGACCACGCGAAGTACCCGGCGAGGGGAGCGCCGCCCGCGACCGCGCGGGCGCAGGCCGCCAGGTGCTCCTCCAGATAGCGGGTGCGCTCGGGGTCGGAGACCGAGCCGTCCGGGGCGACGGTGTCCACGTACGCCGAACCGTTCTCCGTCACGTACAGGCGCTCCGGCCCGTACTCGCGCGTGACCCGCAGCAGGATGTCCTCCAGGCTCTGCGCGTGCACCTCCCAGTCCATGTACGTGGTGGGGGCGCCCTCCACCGGCACCTGGCGGGCGTACGGGGCGGGCCCGGCGGGGTCCGCCTCGACGACCTGGCGGAAGTAGAAGTTGACGCCCAGCCAGTCGAGCGGTGCGCCGATCAGCTCCAAGTCGCCCTCCCTGACCGGAAGTTCGACCCCATACAGGTCCAGCATGTCCTGCGGGTAGCCGCGCCCGAAGACGGGGTCGAGCCACCAGCGGTTGGTGTGCCCGTCTGCGCGACGGGCCGCCTCGATGTCCTCGGGCCGGTCCGACGCGGGCACGATCGGGCTGAGGTTGTTCACGATGCCCACCCGCGCGCCGGGGACGGTCGCGCGCAGCGCCTGCGTCGCGAGGCCGTGGCCGAGGTGCAGGTGGTACGAGGCGCGGACGGCCGCAGCGAGGTCGGTGAGGCCCGGGGCCATCCGGCCCTCCAGGTGGCCGATCCACGCGGAGCAGAGCGGCTCGTTGAGCGTGCACCAGTCCTTGACCCGGTCGCCGAGCTTCTCGCCCACCACGGCTGCGTACTCGGCGAACCGTTCGGCCGTGGCGCGCTCGGGCCAGCCGCCCCGGTCCTGCTGCGCCTGCGGCAAGTCCCAGTGGTAGAGCGTGAGATGAGGGGTGATGCCCGCCTCGCACAGCCCGTCGACCAGACGGTCGTAGAAGGCCAGGCCCTCGGCGTTCACCACCCCGTCGGCTCCCGGCACGACGCGCGGCCAGGCGACCGAGAACCGGTAGGCGTCCGTGCCGAGTTCACGCATCAGGGCGAGGTCCTCGCGCCAGCGGTGGTAGTGGTCGCAGGCCACGTCGCCGTTGTCGTCCGCGTCGATCCTCCCCGGGGTGTGCGAGAAGGTGTCCCAGATGGAGGGGGAGCGGCCGCCCTCGGCGACGGCGCCCTCGATCTGGTACGCCGAGGTGGCCGTGCCCCAGACGAAGTCCGCGGGCAGGGAGCGAAGGTCGTCAGCCGAAGTCACGAAGTGCCTTTCCCATCAGATGAGTTACGGGTGGTGCGGTGCGGTGGCGCGTCACTTCACGGCCCCGGCGGTGAGGCCGGCGACGAGATAGCGCTGGAGCAGCAGGAAACCGGCGACCACGGGCACGCTCACGACCAGCGAGGCGGCCATCACCTGGTTCCAGTACACGTTGTTCTCGGTGGCGTACGCCTTGAGGCCGACGGCCAGCGTGCGCGTGGTGTCGTTCGTCATGACCGAGGCGAAGAGCACCTCGCCCCACGCGGTCATGAAGGCGTACACGGCGACCGCGACGATCCCGGGCACGGCGGCCGGCACCACGACACGGAACAGGGCGCCGAGCGGCCCGCAGCCGTCGACCATGGCGGCCTCGTCCAGATCGCGCGGGATCGAGGAGAAGTAGCCGATCAGCATCCAGATCGAGAACGGCAGCGAGAAGGTCAGATACGTGAGGATCAGACCGCCGCGCGAACCGTAGAGCGCGATGCCCGTCTGGTTACCGATGTTCACGAAGATCAGGAAGAGCGGCAGCAGGAAGAGGATGCCCGGGAACATCTGCGTGGACAGGATCGTGACCGTGAACAGCCGCTTGCCGCGGAACCGGTAGCGGCTCACCGCGTACGCCGCGAACACCGCGATCACCACCGAGCAGACGGTGGCCGCACCCGCCACGATCAGCGAGTTCACGAAGTATTTTGCGAGCGGCACCGTCTCCCAGATGTCCACGTACGGCCGCAGCGTGAAGCGGCTCGGGATCCAGCTCCACTCGCCCAGGGTGTCCTCCAGCGGCTTCACCGAGCTGGAGAGCATCACGTACACCGGGAGCAGCGCGAACAGGGCGAGCAGCGTCAGGACGATCCGCCGGGTCCAGACGAAGGACGGCGGAGGGGCCAGCGGGCTCCTGGCAGGCGTGGACCTAGGCATCGGCACCCTTCCTTCCGCGCGAGGTGAGCAGCAGGTACACCGCCGTCACGAGCAGCAGGAACAGCAGCAGGAGCGCCGACATGGCGGACCCCGAGCCGAAGTTCCAGGTGATGAACGAGGAGTCGTAGATGTGGATCGACACCAGGTCGGCGGCCTCGGGCGCGCCCTTGCCGAACAGCAGGTACGGGGTGTTGAAGTCGTTGAAGGTCCACAGGAACAGCACCAGGACGAGGACCTGGTTGACGGGCGCGAGCGAGGGCAGGGTGATCCGGCGGATCTGCTGCCAGATGCCGGCGCCGTCGATCGCGGCGGCCTCGTACAGCTCCCGCGGGATGTTCTGGAGTCCGGCCATCAGCATCAGGAAGGCGAACGGCCAGGTCTTCCAGACCGCCACAATCGTCAGCGCCCAGAAGCTGTTTTCGCCGATCAGCCAGAAACTGTCGCCGCCGAGCGCCGAGTTCACCAGGCCGTTGTCCCGCTGGAACATGAACGCCCAGGTGATCACGGCCGCGTACACCGGCAGCGCGTACGGCGTGAGGAACACCGCGCGCAGTACGCCGCGGCCGCGGAAGCCCTCCTGCATGAGGATCGCGGCCGTCACACCGAACAGCCAGGAGAAGCCGACGGCGAGGACCGTGAAGGTGCAGGTCACCCAGAAGGAGTGGAGCAGCTCGGCGCCGATCGGGGCGTCGAAGTCCACGGCGACACGGAAGTTGTCGAACCCGGCCCAGGGCGCGCTGCCCCAGTCGCGGATGTAGAACTGCGTGAGTTCCTTGAAGGCCATCACGATGCCGACGACCATCGGCACCAGGTGGATGAGGAGTTCGAGGGCGAGCGCCGGGAGCAGCAGCAGATACGGCAGTCCGCCGCGCCGCAGCCGGTCGGGTATCCGCAGCCTGCGGCGGCGGGGCGGACCCCCGGCGGGGGAGCTCAAGGCTTCCCCCGCCGCGGGCGCCTTCAGGTCGAGCGAGGTCACGGCGCGGGCCTCAGCTCTTCGTCATCTGCTGCTCGGCCTTGGCGAGCGCGGCCTTCACGGACTCCGTGGTCACCGGACGGCCCGCGGCCGCGTCGGCGAACAGGTCCTTGATGGCCGTGCCCACCACGGTCTCGAACTGCGACTCCTCCGGGACCTGCGGCAGCGGCGCCGCGCTGGTGCCGAGGGCGTCGCGGAGCACCGACGTGTCGGGCTTGTCGAAGGCCGCGTCCTGCTGCGCCGCCTTGACCGGCGGGATCGAGCCGTACGTGGAGTTGAGGATCTTCTGCTCCTCGTCCGAGGTCAGGAACTTCACGAAGTCGATGGCGCCGTCGAGGTTGTCGCTGTTCTTGAACACCGAGACGTTGATGCCGGCCACCATCGAGTTGATCTGCTCGCCCTGGCCCGGCGTGCCCGACTGCACCGGCACGGGCGCGACCCCGTACTCGCTCTCGTCCATGCCCTGGGACTTGAAGGTGGACGCGGCGGCCTGCCACAGGACCATCGCGGCCTTGCCCTTGGAGAAGTCGCTCAGCGACTGGTTCTGGGCGTACTCGGCCACGCTCTTGGAGGTGATCTTGTCCTTGGCCATGAAGTCCACCCACTGCTTCACGCCCGCGACCGCGCCGTCCGAGGTGAAGTCCGGCTTGCCGTCCGCCGTGAAGAAGTCGGCGCCGTGCTGCTTGGCGAGGACGAAGGCCTGGTGGATGTGGTTGGAGAGATTGCTGCCTTCAAGAGCCAGACCGTAGGTGTCGCCCTTGGTGACCTTCTTGCCCGCCGCGACCAGCTCGTCCCAGGTGGCCGGGGGCTTCTCGATCCCCGCGTCCTTGAAGATCTTCTTGTTGTAGTAGAGGGCGTACGACAGCGAGTACAGCGGGACCGCCGCCGGGTCCTTGCCCTCCGCGCCCGTGGCCGCGACCGCCGACTCCGTGAAGCGGTCACGGCCACCGATCCGGTCGAAGGTCTTGTCGTCCCAGGGCAGCAGCGCGCCGGTCGCCTGGAGCGAGGCCGACCAGGTGTTGCCGATGTTCAGGACGTCCGGGCCCTGGCCCGAACTGGTCGCCGCGAGGATCCGGTTGAGCAGGTCCGCCCACGGCACGACCTCCAGCTCGACGTCGATGCCCGTCTGCTTCTCGAACTTGGCGATCTCCTTGGTGAGGATCTCCTTGTCGGCCTCGATGCTCGGACCCTGGTTCGAGGCCCAGTACGTGAGCTTCTTCGGGCTTTTGTTGCTGCCCTCGCCGTTCGTCGCCGTCCCGCCGCCGCAGGCTGCGGCGGTGGCGGTCAGGGCGAGGACCAGGGCGGTGGCTGCGGCGGCTCGTATGTGGCGCATGAGGGCCCCTCTCCGGGGGTGGCCCCGTTCAACTCATGAACGGGCGTCACGGCTAAATTCAAGGCGTGAGTTAAGTAGTGAGAGAAGGGGGCGTCAAGAGGTCGCGCACGAGTTGACCAGCACGTTATGGTCACGAACGCACGGGAGTTGGCGCCGCGCCCACTCGGGGCGAGGCGTACCGCGAAGGGGCGACGATGGCGGAACCACACCGGCGTACGGTGCGTGACCTGCGGCGCAGCAACCGCTCGACGGTGCTCACGAAGCTCTACTTCGAGGGTCCGCTCAGCCGTCAGGAGCTCGGTCCGCTGACCGGACTCAGTTCGGGATCCATCAGCAATGTGGCCGGCGAACTGATCGCGGACGGCATCGTCGAGGACGCCGGCTCGGTGGAGTCCGACGGCGGACGGCCCCGTACGCTCCTGCGCGTGGCCCCCGGCAGCGGCCACCTCGTCGGCGTGGACGTGGGCGAGACCCGCATCCGCGTGGAGCTCTTCGACCTCGCCCTGACCGAACTCGCCCGCGCCGACCTGCCGTTGCCGCCCGACGGGCACGATGTCGAGCGCGTGGTGCGGCTCATCGGCGAAGGGCTGCAACAGGTGCTGCTCGGCGGCGCGGTGCGGCCGGTCCCCGTGACCGGGCTCCTCGGCATCGGCGTGGGCGTCCCCGGCATCGTGGACTCCGGCTCGGTCGTGCACGGCCAGACGATCGGCTGGGACGCGGTGCCGCTCGGCTCCCTGCTGCGGGAGTCGGGCCAACTCCCCGCGGACATCCCCCTGTTCATCGACAACGGTGCGAAGACCCTGGGCCGCGCCGAGATGTGGTTCGGCGCGGGACGCGGCGCGCGCAACGCCGTGGTCACGCTGATCGGCTCCGGCGTGGGCGCATGCGTGATCGCCGACGGGGTGCCGTATCAGGGCGCCAGCAGCAGCGCGGGGGAGTGGGGGCACACGGTCCTCCAGGTGGTGGGCGGCCGCGGCTGCCGCTGCGGTTCGCGCGGCTGCCTGGAGGCGTACGTGGGAGCCGAAGCGGTCCTTCAGCGGTGGCGCGAGCGCGGGGGCAGCTGGACCGCGGCGGACGAAGAGGGCGCGCTGGCCGAGCTGTTGGCGGATCCGGCCGCCGGGCCGCTGCTCGACGAGACGGCCGAATACCTGGGCGCGGGGATCGCCGACCTGGTGAACCTCTTCAACCCCGAGCGGATCGTGGTCGGCGGCTGGGCGGGCCTGCTGCTCGGACCGCGCCTGCTCGACCGGGTCCGCGACGCGGCCGCCTCGTACGCCCTGCGCCACCCCTTCGCCGGCACCTCGCTCGTGCTCGGTCGGCTCGGTCCTGACGCGGTGACGGTGGGCGCGGCGACGCTGCCGCTCGCGCGGTTCCTGGAGGCCGGGGGTGCGGTGCGGTCGGGTACGGAGGCCGGAGGCCGGGGTGCGGAGCCGGGGAGTTCGGTACCCGAGCGCCGGGGCGGGGCGGCGCAGGGCCTGCCGTCGGCGCGCGGTGATCGACTCCGGCCTTCGGGCGCGGGCACGCCGGGTTAGCCTCGGGGTGGATGACCTCGGGGCCGGCAGCAGGGAGACGTGTGATGACCGAACCGACTGAACCGACCCCGTCGACGGAACCGGCCGAACTGCCCCAGCCGACTGATCCGACCCAACCGGCCGGTGCGGCCCAACCGGCCGAAGCGGCCGCCCCGTTCGGCGTGGTGGACCTGGGCGCCTACGGCGAGCAGTTCACCCGCGACCCGTACCCGCTCTACGCGGAGCTCCGCAGCCGGGGCCCCGCCCACTTCGTCCGCCTCGCGCCGCCGTACCAGGAGATGTACACCTGGCTGATCGTCGGATACGAGGAGGCGCGGGCCGCGCTCACCGATCCCCGGCTGGTCAAGCACCCCTCCGCCCTCGACGGCTCGGGCTTCGAGGGCGATCCGATCGGCACCCACCTCCTGCTCGCCGACCCGCCCCAGCACACCCGCCTGCGCAAGCTGGTGGCACGGGAGTTCACCGCACGCCGCGTCCAGGCGCTGGCCCCGCGCGTGCAGGAGATCGCGGAGGAACTCCTCGACGCGATGGGGGAGCGGGGCCGCACCAACCTCATCGACGCGTACGCCTTCCCTCTCCCGCTGACCGTGATCTGCGAACTCCTCGGCGTCCCCGCCATGGACCGCGAGGCCTTCCGCGCGATGTCCAACGAGGTCGTCGCCCCCACCGGAGTCGAGGAGGAGATGGCGGCAGTCACCCGACTCGCCGCGTATCTCGACGAACTGATCGAGGACAAGCGCTGCACGGCCCCCGCCGACGACCTCCTCAGCGCCCTGATCCGCACCACGGCCGAGGACGGCGACCAGCTCTCCGCCGACGAACTGCGGGCCATGGCCTTCCTGCTCCTGATCGCCGGGCACGAGACCACGGTCAACCTGATCGGCAACGCCGTGCACGCCCTGCTCGCCCGCCCCGGGGAACTCGCCGCCGTACGGGCGGACTTCGGGCGCATCGACGCGGTGATCGAGGAGACCCTGCGGCACGAGGGCCCGGTCGAGAACGCCACGTACCGCTTCACCGCCGAGCCGGTCACCGTCGGCGAGGTCACCATCCCCGCCGGGCACGCGGTCCTCGTCTCCCTCGCCGCGGCCGGCCACGACCCCGCCCGCTACCCGGACCCCGGGCGCTTCGACCCCGACCGCTCCACGCAGGGCCATCTCGCCTTCGGCCACGGCATCCACTTCTGCATGGGCGCACCGCTCGCCCGCCTCGAAGCCCGTATCGCGCTGCGCTCCCTCCTGGAACGCTGCCCGGACCTCGCGCTCGACGGGGTGCCGGGGCCGTGGCTGCCCGGGATGCTGGTGAGGGGGGTGCGCAACCTGCCGGTGAAGTGGTGAAATGCGGCCGCAGCCCTCAGCCGCCCCACCGGGAGGAAGCCCGATGCCGGATCCGATGCCGGAGTTCGACCTCGCCGTCGCCGAACAGGTCCTGGACGCCCAGCCGTTCAGCCGCCTCCTGAAGACGCGGATCACCGCGTTCGGCGACGGGGCGGCCGTGCTCGAACTGGACATCCGCGAGGAGCTGGAACAGCAGAACGGCTTCCTGCACGGCGGCGTCCTCGCCTACGCCGCCGACAACTCCCTCACGTTTGCCGCGGGTTCGGCCCTCGGCCCCGCCGTCCTCACCGCGGGCTTCTCCATCCAGTACATGCGCCCTGCCCGCGGCCGTACGCTGCTCGCCCGCGCCGAGGTGGTGCACGCGGGCCGCCGCCAGGCGGTGGTCCGCTGCGACCTGGTGTGCGTGGACGAGGACGGTACGGAGACGCTCTGCGCGGTCGCCCAGGGGACGGTCCTCAACACCGCCGGCTCCTGATGCAGCGCCAGCTGGAGATAGCGGCCGAACTCACCGCCCGCCTCGGCGGCGGTGAGGGCTTCCACCATGTCCACTGGCGGTCCAAGCTCGAACTCGCCCTCGACTGCTTCATCTGCGAACGCACCGCCCGCACCACGGTCTTCGAACTCGGCGCGGAACGGGCCCTGTGCTCGGGCAGCACCAGCAGCGGCTTCCCCAGCCACTACACGGCGGCCCGCATCGCCGCCTTCGACGTCACCTCGGGCGACGACCGCCTCGCGCTGCGCGCCGTGGTCAGCTTCTGGTGGGCCCCCTTCACGGACGCCCGCACGGGCCTGCGCGGCGCGGCCCCCACCCTCCAGCCCTGGGTCCGCCTCCACCTGGGCTACACCTGCCCCGACGAACCCCCGACGGACCCCCACCCCTTCACCACCCAGACGAACACCCTCCGCCCGACGAGCGAATCCTGCACGCACTGCGAACGCCCGGTGGCGACGAGCACGCGGGCGCCGACGATCCGGTTGCTGGACTGAGGCCGGGGCGGCGGGCTCGTGCGGCTGCTGTGCGCTCCAGCCCTTCGCCCGGGGGTGTTCCGGCCGCGAGTACGGTTCGTCGTTGTCGGGTACGCGAGGCGGGGAGGTCGCCGTGGCATTGGTGCGCGGCGCATCGTGGTGGACGGGACCTCGTACCGCTGGCGTGTCCGCCACAAGCCCACGTACAGCCAGGCGCTTTCTCCGGTCGCCGCTCGGCTACGCGGTGGTGTGCGCCGACTTCCGCGGGAGCACCTTGGTCGTCACGACCGGTCGGGCGCATCCTGGCAATCGGCTGGGCGAGCCGCCGAACCCGGTCGCTCCCTCGGAAGTCGCCGACGCGACCTGTGCGGCCCGCAGAGCCGGGCGGGCTCCGGACAAGGCAGGCCCCGCCCTTCCACCTGAACCGAGCGGGCGGCTGCGGCACTCCTTGACCGGAGGCCGCACCCTCATCGGACCGCGCCAACCACCCTCCCGCTCACCCGATCTCCGCCACCCGCACCGGACGCCCCTGCCGCCGCGACACCTCGCACGCCTCCGCCACCCGCAGCGCGGCCAGTGCCTCGCGGCCGTCGCACGGGTTCTCGCGTTCGCCCAGGAGGACCGAGACGAAGGCGGCCAGTTCCGCCTCGTACGCCGGGGCGAAGCGTTCCAGGAAGCCGGGCCAGGGCTTCGAGGCGGGTGGCGGGCCCACGGGTTCCGTCGAGGCGATCGGCGTGCGGTCGTCCAAGCCCGCCGCCACCTGATCGAGTTCGCCCGCCAGCTCCATGCGGACGTCGTAGCCCGCGCCGTTGAGGCGGGTGGCCGTGGCCGTGGCCATCACTCCGTCCGTCAGCGTCAGGACCGCCGCCGCCGTCGAGACGTCACCCGCCTCGCGGAACATCGACGGGCCCGCGTCCGAGCCCGTCGCGTACACCGACTCCACCTCGCACCCCGTCACCCAGCGCAGCATGTCGAAGTCGTGGATCAGGCAGTCGCGGTACAGGCCGCCCGACAGCGGCAGGTACTCGGCCGGAGGGGGAGCGGGGTCCGAGGTGATCACGCGGACCGTGTGCAGGCGGCCGAGGCGGCCCGAGCGCACCGCCTCGCGCGCGGCCGTGTACCCGGCGTCGAAGCGGCGCTGGAAGCCGATCTGCAGCACCGTGCCCGCCGCCTCCACCTGCGCGAGCGCGGCCAGCGTGCCCGGCAGATCGAGCGCGATGGGCTTCTCGCAGAACACGGGAAGGCCGGCCCGCGCGGCCTGCTCGATCAGCGCGGCGTGCGCCGACGTGGCCGCCGTGATCACCAGCGCGTCCACGCCCCAGGTGAACACCTCGCGCACGCCAGGAGCCGCCGTCTCCCCGAGCCGCTGGGCGAGCAGGGCGGCACGCGCGGGGTCCGCGTCGGCGATGAGAAGCGAGCCCACGTCGCGGTGGCGGCTGAGCGCGGCGGCGTGGAAAGAGCCGATCCGGCCGGCTCCGATGAGTCCGATACGCATGGCATCAACGTGGCAGGCCCGCCAGGCCCTGTCCATCCTTTGTCAGGACAATCGAACCTCACCACTTCCTGCCAACCGGACACAGGACTACGCTCGCCCCGTGTCCAAGCGAGCAGTGCCACGCGAGAACACTGCGGGGAACACAGCGGCACGGACAGCGGTGAGCGGCGTGGGCAACGCCTCGCTTCCCCTGGCCGTGGACCGCAACAGTCCGGTCCCGCTGTACTACCAGCTGTCCCGGCAGCTGGAAGAGGCCATCGAGCAGGGCAAGCTCGCCCCGGGCAGCCTGCTCGGCAACGAGATCGAGCTCGCGGGGCGCCTGGGCCTGTCCCGGCCCACCGTCCGCCAGGCCATCCAGTCCCTCGTGGACAAGGGACTCCTCGTGCGCCGGCGCGGAGTCGGCACGCAGGTCGTGCACAGCCAGGTGAAGCGCCCGCTCGAACTGTCCAGCCTGTACGACGACTTGGAGACTGCGGGCCAGCGTCCCGCCACCCAGGTGCTGCACAACGTCGTCGAACCCGCCTCCGCCGAGGTCGCCGCCATGCTCGGCCTCGCCGAGGGCGCCGACGTCCACCGCATCGAACGGCTCCGTTTCGCCCACGACGAGCCGGTGGCGTATCTGCGCAACCACCTCCCGGTCGGCCTGCTCCCGCTGGAGACCCCGCACCTGGAGGCCACCGGCCTGTACCGCCTGATGCGCAACGCGAGCATCACCCTGCACAGCGCCCGCCAGGCCATCGGCGCCCGCGCGGCCGGCGCCGAGGAGGCGGCCCGGCTCGGCGAACCGGAGGGCGCCCCCGTCCTCACGATGGCCCGCACCACCTTCGACGACATGGGCCGCGCGGTGGAGTACGGCTCCCACCTCTACCGGGCCTCGCGCTACTCCTTCGAGTTCCAGCTCCTCGTACGGTCCTGAGACGGCCGCCGGGCCGGGCTGAGATCTTCAGCCCGCCGACGCGACTGGGTAACGAAGTCCGAATGTTCTGACAAACGCATTGACGGCGTCCGGTGCCCCCGCTACAACACGTCCAGCCGCATCCCGGCGGCCGGGAGAAGAGGTGGGTCCACCATGCGTACACGCCGTACCGCAGCAGCGATAGCCGCCTTCGCGACGGCCGCCGTACTCGTCGCGGGGTGCAGTGACTCCGGAGGCAAGGGGTCCGAGGAGAAGCCGGACGAGGGCGGCAAGGGCGGCAAGGTCTCCGGGCCGAAGCTGACGATCGCGATGGTCACGCACTCCGGCAAGGGCGACGCCTTCTGGGACATCGTGCAGAAGGGCGCGCAGGCCGCCGCCGACAAGGACAACGTCGAGTTCCTGTACGCGAGCGACGACCAGGCGCAGCAGCAGGCCCAGCACGTCCAGTCGTACATCGACAAGAAGGTCGACGGGATCATCGTCACGCTCGCCAAGCCCGAGGCCATGAAGGACGTCCTCGCCAAGGCGAAGGCCGCCGGCATCCCGGTGGTCACCATCAACTCCGGCGGCCAGTTCTCCAAGGAGTACGGGGCGCTCAACCACATCGGCCAGGACGAGTCCGTCGCGGGCGAGGCGGTCGGCGCCGAGCTCGGCAAGACGAACCGCAAGAAAGCCCTGTGCGTGATCCACGAGCAGGGCAACGTCTCGCTCGAGGACCGCTGCGCGGGCGTCAAGAAGGCCTTCGGCGGCGCCACCGAGAACATCAACGTGCCCGGCACCGACATGCCCCAGACCCAGTCGCAGATCGCCGCCAAGCTCCAGGCCACCGACGACATCGACGCCATCGTCACGCTGAACGCCGGCATCGCCGAGGCCGCGATCAAGGCCAAGGCCGACTCCGGCAGCAAGGCCGAGGTCTCCACCTTCGACCTGAACGAGGCCGTCACCGAGCAGATGAAGAACAAGGCGATCACCTTCGCCGTGGACCAGCAGCCCTACCTCCAGGGCTACCTCGCGGTCGACGGCCTGTGGCTCTACAAGACGAACCTCAACGTGATCGGCGGCGGCCAGCAGGTCCTCACCGGCCCCGCGATCGTCACGGAGAAGGACGTCCCGCAGCTCGAGAAGCTGGCGAAGAACGGCACGCGGTGACCGCCGCCGCCCTCGCCCTGCCCGGTGGCGGCTGGACCGTATGGCCCAGCCGCCACCCGGTACCTGTCCGGCGACCTAGATCGCCGGTCAGTAATACTGGGGCGTTCGCTGCCGCATACGCGGCGGCGGCGCACCGGGCAAGGCAGCAAGAAGGGCACGGCTTCGTGGCAAGGGTTCGGACGTGGGCCAACATGGCGGCCATCGCGATGGCGGCGGTGCTTGGCGCAACGATCACGGGGTGCAGCAGCACCGGCGGCAAGCGCGCCGAGGACGCCCGCAAGGCCTCGGCCGAGGCGCAGGGCAAGGCGGCCGTGAACACACCCAGGTGGACCTTCGCCATGGTCACCCACTCGGGCGACGGCGACAGCTTCTGGGACATCGTCCAGAGCGGCGCCAGGCAGGCGGCCGTCAAGGACAACATCAACTTCCTGTACGCCCACGACGACCAGGCACAGCAGCAGGCCCAGCTCGTCCAGTCGTACATCGACAAGAAGGTCGACGGCCTGATCGTCACGCTGGCCAAGCCGGACGCCATGAAGGGCGTCATGGCGAACGCGAAGAAGGCCGGCATCCCCGTGATCACGGTGAACTCCGGCTCCGCCGAGTCCAAGGAGTTCGGCGCGCTCAGCCACATCGGCCAGGACGAGGAGATCGCCGGCGAGGCCGTCGGCGAGGAGCTCACCAAGCGCGGCAGGAAGAAGGCCCTCTGTGTCCTGCACGAGCAGGGCAACGTGGGCCACGAGCAGCGCTGTGCCGGTGCGAAGAAGACCTTCAAGGGCGATCTTCAGAACCTGTACGTCGACGGCACCAACATGCCCGACGTCCAGGCCGGCATCGGCGCCAAGCTCCAGGCCGACTCCGCCATCGACACGGTGATCACGCTCGGCGCGCCCTTCGCCGACGCCGCGGTCAAGGCCAAGAAGGACGCCGGCAGCGAGGCCGAGGTGGACACCTTCGACCTCAACGAGGACGTGGCGCGCGGCCTCCAGGCCAAGACGTACGGCTTCGCGGTCGACCAGCAGCCCTACCTCCAGGGCTACGAGGCTGTCGACCTCCTGTGGCTCTACCGCTACAACGCGAACGTGCTCGGCGGCGGCAGGCCCGTCCTGACCGGGCCGCAGATCATCACCGAGAAGGACGCGGGCGCGCTGCTCGAGTACACGCAGCGGGGGACGCGATGAGCATCGTCCGTACGGAACGGGGGACCCGATGAGCACAGCGACCGTCGACGAGCGGCTGCTGAGAACGTCCGTGTGGAAGAAGCTCCTGTCCCGGCCCGAACTGGGCGCGGTGATGGGCGCCGTCGCCGTCTTCGTCTTCTTCTCGTTCGCCGCGGACAGCTTCCTGCGCATGTCCTCGCTGAGCACCGTGCTCTACGCGGCCTCCACGCTCGGCATCATGGCGGTGCCGGTGGCGCTCCTGATGATCGGCGGCGAGTTCGACCTGTCGGCGGGCGTCTTGGTGACGTCCTCGGCGCTCGCGTCCTCGATGTTCAGCTACCAGATGACCGCCAACGTCTGGGTGGGCGTCTTCGTCTCGCTCCTGGTCACGCTGGGCATCGGGATCTTCAACGGCTTCATGCTGACCCGGACGCAACTGCCCAGCTTCATCGTGACGCTCGGCACCTTCCTGATGCTGACGGGCCTGAACCTCGGCCTGACCAAGCTGATCAGCGGCACCGTGCAGACCAAGTCGATCGCCGACATGGAGGGCTTCTCCTCGGCGCAGACGGTCTTCGCCTCGGAGATCTCCATCGGCGGGGTCAACTTCAAGATCACGATCCTGTGGTGGCTGGCCCTGGTGGCCCTCGCCACCTGGATCCTGCTCCGCACCCGCTGGGGCAACTGGATCTTCGCGGTGGGCGGCAACGGTGACGCGGCCCGCGCGGTCGGCGTCCCCGTCACGAAGACCCGTATCGGCCTCTACATGGCCGTCGCGTTCGGCGCCTGGATCTCCGGCCAGCACCTGCTGTTCTCCTTCGCACGCGTGCAGTCCGGCGAAGGCGTGGGCAACGAGCTGATCTACATCGTCGCGGCCGTCATCGGCGGCTGCCTGATCACCGGCGGCTACGGCTCCGCGATCGGCTCGGCCTTCGGCGCACTGATCTTCGGCATGGTCAGCAAGGGCATCGTGTTCGCCGAGTGGAACGCCGACTGGTACAAGTTCTTCCTCGGCGCGATGCTGCTGCTCGCCACGCTCCTGAACCACTGGGTACGCAAGCGGGCGGAGGCCACGAAATGAGCGAGGCTCCTGCGGTGACGGAGACGTCTCCGGCCACGGCCGGCAAGGCGCTGGTCGAGCTCGACGACGTCAGCAAGTACTACGGCAACATCCGCGCCCTCGAAGGCGTCTCCTTGGAGGCGCACGCCGGGGAGGTCACCTGCGTCCTCGGCGACAACGGCGCGGGCAAGTCCACCCTCATCAAGATCATCGCGGGTCTGCACCAGCACGATGCGGGCACCTTCCGCATCGAGGGCGAGGAGGTACGCCTCGGCAAGCCCCGCGAGGCCCTGGACCGCGGCATCGCCACGGTCTACCAGGACCTGGCGGTCGTCCCGCTGATGCCGGTCTGGCGCAACTTCTTCCTCGGCTCGGAGCCGACGAAGGGCGCGGGCCCCTTCAAGCGCATGGACGTGGCCTTCATGCGCGAGACCACCCGCGCGGAACTGCTCCGCATGGGCATCGACCTGCGCGACGTGGACCAGCCCATCGGCACGCTCTCGGGCGGTGAGCGCCAGTGCGTGGCGATCGCCCGCGCGGTCTACTTCGGCGCGAAGGTCCTCGTCCTGGACGAGCCCACGGCGGCGCTCGGCGTCAAGCAGTCGGGTGTCGTCCTCAAGTACGTGGCCGCCGCACGCGACGCGGGCCTCGCCGTGGTCCTCATCACGCACAACCCGCACCACGCGTACCTGGTCGGCGACCGCTTCGTCCTCCTCAAGCGCGGCACGATGGCGGGCAGCTACACGAAGGACGCCATCACCCTGGACGAACTGACCCGCCAGATGGCGGGCGGCTCGGAACTCGAAGAACTGAGCCACGAACTGGAACGCGCTCCGAAGCCGTTGCATCTGGGCGGGGAGCGGACGGACGAGTCCTGAGGGTGCGGAGGGGTGCAGGGGCGGTGAGCCCCTGCACCTCCGGGCCCCCACATCCGGGCTCTGGCTTGCGCGGTATTGGGCGCGGCGGCGGTTGCTCGGAGCCCCCGCCCCCCGCACCATTCGTCGCGAGGGTCGCGAGGGTCGCGAGGGTCGCGAGGGTCGCGAGGGTCGCGAGGGTCGCGAGGGTCGCGACGCCGCGGTGACGGGGGTCCAGGGGGCGGAGCCCCCGACGCGAGGCGCGGGCGCGGAGCCGAGGGGCGTGGGGGCCGTCAGGCCCCCACACATACCCACCGCCGCGGAGCGGCGGAGCTCCGGCGGGGGGCAGGGGGCGGAGCCCCCGAACGGTGGCTGAGCCGCGGCCAGGGGCGCGGGGGCCGTCAGGCCCCCACACGTACCCACCGCCGCGGAGCGGCGGAGCTCCGGCGGGGTCCAGGGGCGGAGCCCCGGAATGGGGGCGGTGGGGGCGTCAGCCCCCGACCACAACGCCGCCGCGGAGCGGCGGAGCAGGGTACGGGGCGCGCCCCGGACAGCCCGCCCGCCCGGGCCAACCGTCCAGACGCCCCGCACCCCCATAGAATCGCCCCCGATGAGCACCTACCGCGATCTCGCCCACCGAGGCTCCGCGCGAGCAACCCTCCGCACCGTCGGCACGCGCGAGCGCCGCTCGCACCTCACCGCCCCCCGCGTGCCCACCGTCGGCATCGACATCGGCGGTACGAAGGTGATGGCCGGCGTCGTCGACGCGGACGGCGTCATCCTGGAGAAGCTGCGCACGGAGACCCCGGACAAGTCCAAGAGCCCCAAGGTCGTCGAGGACACCATCTGCGAACTGGTGCTCGACCTCTCCGACCGCCACGACGTGCACGCCGTCGGCATCGGCGCCGCCGGCTGGGTGGACGCGGACCGCAACCGCGTCCTGTTCGCCCCGCACCTCGCCTGGCGCAACGAACCCCTGCGCGAAGCCCTCGAGGGCCGCCTCGCCGTCCCCGTCCTCGTCGACAACGACGCCAACACCGCCGCCTGGGCGGAGTGGCGCTTCGGCGCGGGCCAGGGCGAGGACAACCTCGTCATGATCACCCTCGGCACCGGCATCGGCGGCGCCATGCTGGAGAACGGCCAGGTCAAGCGCGGCAAGTTCGGCGTCGCCGGCGAGTTCGGCCACATGCAGGTGGTCCCCGGCGGACACCGCTGCCCCTGCGGCAACCGCGGCTGCTGGGAGCAGTACAGCTCGGGCAACGCCCTGGTCCGCGAGGCCCGCGAACTGGCCGCGGCCGATTCCCCCGTCGCGTACAACATCGTCGAGCGCGTCGGCGGTCAGATCTCCGACATCACCGGCCCCCTCATCACCGAGCTCGCCCGCGAGGGCGACGCGATGTGCGTGGAACTGCTCCAGGACATCGGCCAGTGGCTCGGCGTCGGCATCGCCAACCTCGCCGCCGCGCTCGACCCCTCCTGCTTCGTCATCGGCGGCGGCGTCAGCGCGGCCGACGACCTCCTGATCGTGCCCGCCCGCGACGCCTTCCGCCGCCAGCTCACCGGCCGCGGCTACCGTCCGGAGGCCCGTATCGCCAAGGCACAGCTCGGACCCGAGGCCGGCATGGTCGGCGCGGCCGACCTGGCCCGCCTCGTCGCCCGCCGCTTCCGCCGGGCCAAGCGCCGCCGCGTCGAGCGCCACGAACGCTACGAGCGCTACGCCCAGGCGATCCGCAACGGCCGCATCCCCCCGCTCGGCGACACACGGGACCTGGACACCGACCCACGGAAGACGGCCGGAACCGCGGAGACCGGCACAGGCGTTACCTCTACGGAAGCACCCGCCCCGCAGACCACCGACACCGCCCCGCGCCCCGCAGACACCGCCGCCCCCGGCAGCGACCCCAGCACCACGCAAGGAAACCCGTAGATGCCGTCCGTGCCCCGCCAGTCCCCGCCGCCGGACGAGCCGCCGCGCCGGCCGGAGGAGGACCGCCGGCACATGATCCGGCGCCGCTGGCTGACCGCGATCATCATCGTGCTCCTGATCGGCGTCCCGGCCGGCTATCTGGCCATCTCAGCCGGCCAGAGCCGCGACAGCGGGCGCGACAAGGAGGCGAGGTACTCGGCGACCGGCCTCACCGAGGGCTGGCCGACGCGTCTGCAGCGGCGGATCTACGAGGTGTGGCTGCCGTGGGACGCCGCCAAGACGGCGTACTACGAGACGAACAACTGGCGCACGAGCCGGCTCTACGTGCAGTTCGAGACGACGCCGTACGGGCTGAAGCGTTTCCTCGCGAAGCTGGACCGCAAGCCCTCCGACCTGGAGGCGGGCGAGATCACGATCAGTGAGCGCGACCAGGGTGTGGCGGGCTGGGACTTCAGCGCCCCCGGCCAGTGGTCGGGCCTGACCCACAAGCAGAAGGACCCGCGCCCGACGCAGGACGTCGTGGTCGACAGCGCGGACCCCGAGCGGCCCCGGGTGTACGTGGTGTCGACCGCGACCCCGTAGACCAGTCCACCGGCCCACCGGCCCACCGGACCGTAGACCGCATGCCCACCGTCCTGCTGCACGGACGACTCGTCAGAGGGGGCGGCCTCCGGCGCCACGGCTTGCGGACACGGCGCTGACCTGCGCGGACCGTCGATTGTCAGTGCCGGTCCGTAAAGTCGTCGGCACATGACCGGACCAGGTCGTGCGGCCCGCGGACCAGACGAGGAGGTGCGCCGCGATCATGCCCGCCGACGCGCTCGCGCGCCTCGCCCCCGTCTTCCTGCCCGCACCGCTGCCCCGCGACGGACGTATGGCCTTCTGGTCACCCGAGGACGCGCCGCTGCCCGCCGGCCTCGCACCGCAGCCGACGGATCTCGCGGTCGTACGGAGAAGGGGTGCCGTAATCCGCACGGTCCAGGTGCCCGCCCTCGCACTCGACCTGGAGCAGGCACTCCCGGCCCTGCTGCACGCCCGCACCGCACCGCGGGCCCACCCCGCTGCCGCCGCCTGGGGCGCTGCCGCCCACTTCGCCCTGCACCTGGTGGCCCGCGGCCGGCTGCTGCCCGGACTCACCGGCGACGACCTCGACGCCTGGCGGGCCGGACCGCTCGAAGCGGAGGACATCCGCCACCTGCGCGCGGTCGCCGCCGCCCTGCCGTACGAGGGCCACGCGAGCCCGCTGCCCGGCAGCAAACCGCTCCAGCTCCCGGCTCCCGAAGCCTTGATGCGGGCCTTCCTCGACGCCGTCGCCGACACCCTGCCCCGCACCCCCGCGGCCGGCCATGCGGTGGGCGCGCCCTTCGCCGCCCGTGCCCCGCAGCGGCTGCCCGAGGCGAGAGACTGGGCGGCGGAAGCGGCAGCCGGCATGGACACCGGGGTGCGCATCTCGTTCCGCCTCGACCTCAGCGGCTACCACCTCTTCGACCGCAGCGAGGACGAGCAGGCCCCGGGCGCCGCTGCGATCGTCCAGGTGCACAGCCTCGCCGACCCCACCCTCGTGATCGACGCGGCGGCGCTGTGGGCGGGCGAGGGCGACGCGGTGTTCGGGCCGCGCGCCCGGGTGGACGCGGCCCTCGCGCTGCGCCGCGCCGCCCGCGTCTGGCCCCCGCTGGAGCGCCTCACGGAGCGGGACACCCCCGACGTACTGGCCCTCACCGAGGAGGAGTTGTACGAGCTGCTCGGCACCGCCGCCGCCCGGCTGACCGCCGCCGGGGTGGGCGTGCACTGGCCGCGCGACCTCGCGCAGGACCTGTCCGCCGCTGCGATCGTCCGCCCGGCACCGGGCTCGGCCACGGACGGCACCGGCTTCTTCGAGGCGGACCAACTCCTCGAATTCCGCTGGCAGCTGGCGCTCGGCGGCGAGCCGCTCAGCGAGGCCGAGATGGACCTGCTCGCGGAGTCCCATCGGCCGGTCGTCCGGCTGCGCGACTGCTGGGTCCTGGTCGACCCCGCGCTCGTCCGCAAGGCACGCAAACGGGAGCTGGGCCTGCTCGACCCGGTGGACGCCCTGTCGGTGGCGCTCACCGGCGAGGCCGAGGTCGACGGCGAGCAGGTCGAGGCCGTGCCCGTCGGCGCGCTCGCCGCCCTGCGCACCCGCCTGACCACCGCCCTGGCCCCGGCCGAACCGCCGCCGGGCCTGCGGGCCACCCTGCGCGACTACCAGCTGCGCGGCCTGACCTGGCTCGACCAGATGACCTCGCTCGGCCTCGGCGGCTGCCTCGCCGACGACATGGGCCTGGGCAAGACCATCACCGTCATCGCCCTGCATCTCAAGCGCGCCCGCAGCGAGCCCACCCTCGTCGTGTGCCCGGCCTCGCTGCTCGGCAACTGGCAGCGCGAGATCGAGAAGTTCGCCCCGGGCGTCCCCGTGCGCCGCTACCACGGCACGGGCCGCACCCTCGACGACCTCGAAGGCGGCTTCGTCCTCACCACCTACGGCACGATGCGCAGCGCGGCGCCCCGCCTCGCCCAGCAGGCCTGGGGCATGGTCGTGGCCGACGAGGCGCAGCACGTGAAGAACCCGGTGTCGGCCACCGCCAAGGCGCTGCGCACCATCCCCGCACCCGCCCGCGTGGCCCTCACCGGCACACCGGTGGAGAACAATCTCTCGGAGCTCTGGGCCCTTCTCGACTGGACGACGCCCGGGCTGCTCGGACCGCTCAAGGCGTTCCGTTCGCGGCACGCGCGCGCGGTCGAGGGAGGCGAACACCCGGACGCCGCCGAGCGGTTGGCGCGCCTGGTGCGGCCCTTCCTGCTGCGCCGCAAGAAGTCCGACCCCGGCATCGTGCCCGAGCTGCCCCCGAAGACCGAGACCGACCACCCCGTGCCCCTCACGCGCGAGCAGGCCGGGCTCTACGAGGCGGTTGTCCGCGAGTCCATGGCGGCGATCGAGGCAGCGGAGGGCATCGCCCGGCGCGGCCTCGTCCTCAAACTCCTCGGCGCCCTCAAACAGATCTGCAACCACCCGGCGCAGTACCTCAAGGAGGGCGGCGGCACGGAGCTCGGCGGGGTGCGGCTCGAGGGGCGCTCGGGCAAACTCGCCCTGCTCGACGAGCTGGTGGACACGATCCTCGCGGAGGACGGTTCGGTCCTCGTCTTCACGCAGTACGTGGGGATGGCCCGGCTCATCGCCGCACACCTCGCCACCCGCGCCGTACCGGTCGAGATCCTGCACGGCGGCACCCCGGTCGCGGAGCGCGAGAAGCTCGTCGACCGCTTCCAGGCAGGCGCGACCCCGGTGCTGGTCCTGTCCCTGAAGGCGGCGGGCACGGGGCTCAACCTCACCCGGGCCGGCCATGTCATCCACTTCGACCGCTGGTGGAACCCGGCGGTGGAGGAGCAGGCCACCGACCGCGCGTACCGCATCGGCCAGACCCAGCCCGTCCAGGTGCACCGCCTGATCACCGAGGGCACGGTGGAGGACCGTATCGCCGACATGCTCGCCGCGAAGCGGGAGTTGGCCGAGGCGATCCTGGGCTCCGGAGAGTCCGCCCTGACCGAACTCACGGACCGCGACCTGGCCGACCTGGTGTCGCTGAGGAGGTCGGCATGAGCAGCACACCGAAGGGCAGCCCAGCAGACCGAGCCCGCGAGGCGCTGCGAGCGGCGCGCGCGGAGCGGGAACGGGAGCGGGCGGCGGGGAGGACGGCCTCGGTCGGGTCGGGTTCGGATGCGGCCTCGGTCGGGTCGGGCGCGGATGGGGAGCCGAGCACCGCGGCTCCGGGCTCGGCACCCGGGCACGGCTCGGCGTCCGGCGCGTCGCCGGACTCCGGTACGTCGTCGGAGGCCGGTACGTCGGCTGATGCGTCGAACTCCGGTACACCGTCCGCGGATGCGGCGTCGAGCTCCGACGGTTCGGCCGAGGAGTCGGACCCCACACCCCAGCCCGCGCGCCAAGCAGGGGCGCCGGAGACGTCGGCCACGAGCCGGGACGCGACCGCACGTCCCGCGGACGCGGCACGGGCCGCGCTGCGTGCGGCACGGTCGGCCGCGACGGTGGTGCCCTCAAGTGCCCCTGCTCCCGAGGGCGTTGACGATGCGACTGACCCTTCGCTGAAGAACTCCGATGCCGACGATGAGTCGGCGCAGGAGCGCCGCGCGAAAGGGGCGCCTCCGCAGGATGAGTCCCCCCAGGGACGGCGTGAAGGCCACGAGGCCGATGAAGCCCGCGCGGCCTTGCGGGCGGCGCGGGCGGCGGCGCGCCAGGAGGAGCGTTCGACGCGCCCGAGCCGGACCGGGCAGACGTCCCGCCGGGCCAAGCCCCAACGGGACCGGCCTCAGGGGGAGTCGGCGCGCGCGGACGGGACCGGCACGCGCCGTCCCCGTGCCGCAGCCGCGGATCTTGCCGGGCTCCTGCAGAGCATCGGGCGCGGGGGCACAGGCGACGCCCCGGCTCTGGGCGCCAGGGGCGACGCATCAGGCGAGGCGCGTACGCATGGGGTCGAGCGTCCGCGTGCGGGCGCACCCGTGGAATCAGGTGCGGGCGCCCCCGAGGGGCCATGTGCGGGTTCGCTTGAGAGGCTCCGCGCGGACGCTCCCCAGCCGCCTCGCACGGACTCGCCCGAGACGCCCCGTGCCGGCGCACCCGAGACGCTTCGCACGGACGCCGCGAAGTCGCCCTCTACGGACTCGGAAGAGACGCCTTGCGCGGGCCTGTCCGGGGCATCTCCTGCGGACTTCAGCAGCCCGGCCCGCCGCAAGGCGGCCGGGCGGGGCGAGCTCGGCGGTGTCGACGCTTCCGCGGTCAGGGCGCCCGATACCTCCGCGGTCACGGCGCCCGATACCTCCGCGGTCAGGGCGATCGATACCTCCTCGAGCAGAGCGATCGATGCCTCCGCGAGCAGGGCAGCCGACACCTCCCGTAGGTTCGAGCGCGACCTGCGTCGTACGTTCTCCGCGCTGCCCCAACGCCCCACCCGCGAGGGAGAGTTCGCGGACACCTGGTGGGGCAACGCCTGGGTGCGGGCCCTCGAAGAGGTCGCCGCGGATCCGGCGCGGCTCAAGCGGGGGCGTGGGTACGCGGATCAGGGGCATGTCGAGGCGATCACCGTGACGCCCGGCAATGTGCTCGCGTATGTGCAGGGCAGCCGCCAGCGCCCGTACCGGACGCGGATCAGGCTGCGCACGCTGGACGACGCGGACTGGGAACGGTTCCTGGACGCCGCCGCCGACCACCCGGGGCACCTCGCGGCGCTGCTCGACCGCGAGCTGCCGCAAGGCCTCGTGGATCTCGGCGTTGACCTGCTGCCCGGCCCGGGCGACCTCCAACCCGACTGTTCCTGCCCGGACTTCGGCCACCCGTGCAAGCACGCCGCCGCCCTCTGCTACCAGACGGCACGCCTCCTCGACGCGGACCCGTTCGTGCTCCTGCTGCTCCGCGGCCGGGGCGAGCACGGGCTGCTCGACACCCTCGCGCGCCGCAACGCCCATCGCGCCGCCCGCGCGGAACCGGCCGCGCCGCCGATGCCGGGCGTCCGCGCGGCGCAGGCCATGGAAGCGCGGGCGCAAGCGCTCCCGCCGCTGCCCGCACCCCTGCCGAGGCCCGCGCAGCCCGGCCCGCCGCCCGCCTACCCGGCGGCGCCCGGGGGGCCCGACCCCCTGGCCCTCGATCAGTTGGCGACCGACGCGGCCGCCCGCGCCCACGCACTCCTGGGCACCGGCGAGGACCCGCTCGCCGGACTCACGCTCTGGCAGGACGCGGTGCGCATCGCCGCCTCCCAGCCGGGATCCGGGCTCACCGGCCAGACCCGCGCGCTGTATGCGCGGCTTGCCGAGGCGACGGGCCGTTCGACCACCGACCTCGCGCGCGCCGTGGCCGCCTGGCGGCAGGGCGGCCTCGACGGACTCGCCGTCCTGGAGGAGACCTGGAATCCTCCGGCCGGCCCCTTCGACCAGGCGCGCCCGGCGCTCCTCGCGGCCGAACACCCGCCGTTCCGCCCCTCGCACAACCGCCTCACCCACCCCGGCGGCCACCTCCAGCTGCGCTACGGCAGGGACGGCTACTGGTACCCGTACGAGTCGGAGCCCGGCCGTGACGACTGGTGGCCCCGCGGCACGAGAGACCTCGACCCCGTGGGCGCGCTGACCGGCTGACGCAAGCGAGCACTGCACAACCCCAGCCCCCAGGCCGCCCGCCCCGCCCTACCGCAACCGCGTCACCACCAGCAAATACTCCTTGCGGTGCAGCGGGTTGTGGTCCGTGCGCGGGCGCGCGGGTGGCTCGCCCGTCACCGGGCGGTAGCCCGCGAACGACGACTCCACCACCCCTTCGCCGCGGGTCAGCCCCGGCAGCAGCTGACCCAGGCGGTGCAGGCTCGCCGCCGGGATCTCGGCCTCCACCGAGCACACCGCACCCCGGATCTCCGGCGTCCCTGGCACGGCACGCAGCCGTCCCAGCAGGGAGAGCACCGGGCTCAGGGCGTCCGCGGGAAGGTCGAGGCGGACGTGGTGCACCGGTTCCTCGACCCGCGTGCCCGCCCCCCGGAGCGCGTCCATCAGGACCAGCGGGGTGAGCTGCCGGAAGTCCCGCGCCGTACTCGACATGCTCTTGTCGAAGGTCGCATGCGCGTGGCTCTGCCGCGGCCAGTACCCCGAGTGCGTCATCGTCACCTTGCAGTCCAGGACCCGCCAGCCGCGCAGCCCTTGGCCGAGCGTTTCGTGCACCGTCTCCTCGACGGCCTTGAAGAACGCGTACGGCATGGAACCGAGTTCGACCTCCAGGCCGAAGGCCACGCCGCTGCCCGGGGGAGCGGGTTCGACGCGCAGCCCCACCGTGCCGAGGAAGGGCGGCAGGTCCTTCTCGTAGCCGTGCCCCACGCCGACCGGGCGTTCCACACAGATCGTGGTGGTCTCGCGGAAGGCGACGTCGAGGCCGAACTCCTCGGCGAGCGTGGTCTGGATGACCTCCTTCTGCACCTCGCCGTAGAGCGACAGGTACACCTCGCCGCGCACGTCGTCCTGGCGCAGGCCGATCAGCGGGTCCTGCTCGGCGAGTTGGGCCAGTGCGAGGTGCAGCGCGCCGCGGTCCGTCTCCGTGCCGGGGACCACCACCGTCTCCAGGGTGGGCGGCGCGAAGTGCGCGTCCGGGGAGTCCTTGCGGGCCTCGCCCACCCAGTCCCCGATCCGTACCTCGCCGAGCCCCCACACCTTCGCGATCTCGCCGGCCCGCACCTCGGAACGCCGTTCGACCGCGCCTTCGTGGAAGACCTCGACCGCGGTCACCTTGCTCTCGTACGGCCCGTGCCCGGGCTCCCGGTCCGCACCCCGCTCGCCCACGAGCCGCCCGCTCGCGTACGCCGATCCGTCCGGCCCACCGGGCACCCGCCCCACCGGCACCCGCTCCCGCACCCGCAACGCACCGGAGAACATCCGCACATACGCGATCTTCTCGCCCGCCCCACCGCGCTCCACCTTGAACACCGTGCCGGACAGCGGCCCGCGTCCGCCGCCCTCCCGCACACGCGGCAGCAACGTGCGGATGCCGTCCATGAGAGGGGACACGCCGGCGCCCGTCACCGCCGAACCGAAGAACACCGGGTGCACCAGGCACGCCCGCGTCTGCTCGGACAGGCCTCGGATGAGCCGCCGGTACGGCACGGACGCGCCCTCGACGTAGGCCCCGAGCAGTTCGTCGTCCTGCTCGGCGAGCACCTCGGCCAGGCGCCGGCGGAAGCCGTCGTCCCCGGGTCCGTGGGGGAGTGCGCGCGCCTGACGGGTGCCGATGCCGTGCACCGTTCCCATCGCGGGCGCGGCCGGGGTCAGGCGCTGGGTGATCTGGCGCAAGGTGGCGTCGAAGCGCGCACCACCACGGTCGATCTTGTTCACGAAGATCAGCGTCGGGATGCCGAGCCGGCGCAGCGTGCGCAGCAGGATCCGCGTCTGCGCCTGGACCCCTTCGACGGCCGACACGACGAGCACCGCGCCGTCGAGCACGCCGAGCGCCCGCTCCACCTCGGCGATGAAGTCGGGATGGCCGGGGGTGTCGATGAGATTGACGGTCACCCGGTCCCCGGGCGGACCGATCGGGAACGAGACCACCGCCGACTTGATGGTGATCCCGCGACGGCGCTCCAGAGCGAGCGAATCCGTCTGTGTGCTGCCTTCGTCGACGCTCCCGGGAGCGTCGATCACACCGGCGGCGTGCAGCAGCCGCTCGGTCAGACTGGTCTTACCTGCGTCGACATGGGCCAGAATGCCCAGATTCAGCGACGGGGTGTGGGAGAGCACGAAGCGTCATGTCCTTCGAGGAGAGGGTCGGGGTCAGCGAGCGGGACATGGACGTCTGGCGCATTTTCCGATTCCTCCTCGTATCGCCGCTTCGTCGCGGCGTTCGGCGGGTGTGAGTACAGCAGCGGGTCCGGGGGCGGGGCAAGCGATTAATTCCCGGCCCGGGGAGGTGCTGCTTCGCTACGGGGAGGACCGCTCCGCCGGCGGCGAGCCCGGCCGTGGCCTGGCAGTTCATCGAACGCTCGCCGCCGTGCGCCCCAAGTGGCCGCTGTCGCCTGCCCGTTGAGACGGCGTTCGTGGCCGAAAAACCTCGGCGCAACCGTCTTGACGCACCCCCGTAACGACTCTACTTTCCTTGGTCATACGTAGAAGCAGCCGCCCGAGTGCCGTCCGCATCAGCGCTCATACGTATGAGCACCTCCTTCAGCGCCCCGCACAGCGATCACGAAGAGCAGGAGTCAGCCATGCCCACCAGACGAGACTTCCTAGTGCGCGCCACCGCGGCGGCCCTCGCCGTCCCGCTCGGGGCGAGCGCCTGCACGGCGGGGACCGGTGCGGGCGCGGCCGGCACCGGCGGGGGCAAGGCCGTGGACACGCTCGTGTTCGGCAAGACCGACGCGGGGACCACCTTCGTCCGCAACTACAACATGTTCACGCCCGCCACCCAGAAGACCCCGCACGGCGAGCTGATCTACGAGTCGCTGCTCCGGGTCGACTACAGCGACGGCGCGAAGGTGAAGCCGTGGCTGGCCGAGAGCGCCGAGTTCGACGAGGCGGGCACCACGCTCACCGTGCAGCTGCGCGACGACGTGACCTTCTCCGACGGCAAGCCCCTGACCGCCGACGACGTCGTCTTCTCCCTCGGCGTCCCGCTGAAGGACCCGTCGTTCAACACCGGCGGCATCACGTACGAGAAGGTCGAGAAGCAGGACGAGCGGACCGTCACCGTCCGCTGGCCGCGCCCCGCGTTCAGCGAGTCCAGCCAACTCGCCTCCATCCAGGTCCCGATCGTCCCCAAGCACATATGGGAGGGCAAGGACCTCAAGAGCTGGACCAACCCCGACCCGGTCGGCACCGGCCCCTTCACGCTGGAGCGCTTCGCGGCACAGCAGCTCACCCTGAAGGCGCGCGAGGACTACTGGGGCGGCGCGTTCGAGCTGAAGACGCTGAAGATCGTCCCGACCAGCCCGGACACCGTGAAGGCGCAGCTGCTGCGCGGCGAGGTCGACTGGACGCTCCAGGCCTGGAACGGGGCCGAGAAGGAGTACGTCGCGAAGGACCCCAAGCACCACCTGTACGAGAAGTACGCGACGGGCGGCGCCTATTCGCTGTTCTTCAACACCGCGCGGGCACCCTTCGACGACGTCCACGTGCGGCGCGCGCTCGCCCTGACCATCCCGCGCAAGGACATCGTCACGACCCTCCAGCGCCCGGGGACCGAGGCGGGACCGACCGGCCTGGTCGACGAGATCTTCGCGGATGTGATCCTGCCCGAGTACCGGGGCAAGGTGCAGCAGGTGGACGTGGCGGCCGCGCTCAGGGAACTGGAGCAGAGCGGCTACGAGATCAAGGGCGGCAAGCTCGTCAAGGACGGGAAGTCGTACACGCCGAAGATCTCGTTCAACCAGGACTTCGGCTGGGACGCCTACGCCAACCTCATGATCCGCAGCTGGCAGAAGCACCTCGGACTCACCGTGAAGTCCACGGGCGCTCCCGGCGCCAACCTCTTCGAGCAGCAGCAGACCGGCGACTTCGACCTCACGATCTCCACCACGGGCGGCGCCGGAGTCGCCGGCCTCTACAGCGCGCTCAGCAGCCGTGCGTACCGGCCGCTCGGCGAGAAGGCGGCCACCAACTTCGGCCGCTGGAAGGACGGGAGGACCGAGGCCGCGATCGCCCGCATGCAGGGCACGAACGATCCGGCCGTGATCGAGAGCGCGGCGCACGAGCTGCAGAGGATCGTCGCCGAGCAGGTGCCGTTCTCGCCGATCTACAACAGCTACTGGTTCGTCGCCGTCAACGCCAAGCGCTGGACCGGCTGGCCCACCCCGGAGAACTTCACCGCCGTCCCCATGCTCGGCCTCGGCCCCGATGCCACACGCACCCTCCAGTCCCTGAAGCGGGCGGCCAAGTGACCACCATGACCCTGGAGAAGACGGATCCGGCGCCCCCTGCGCGCCGGGCCCGTGCTCCTCGCCGCTGGGGGTTCCTGGGGCGCCGCCTCGGCTTCTACCTGGCCGCCGCCTGGTCGGCGCTCACCCTGAACTTCTTCCTGCCCCGCCTGATGCCGGGCGACCCGTCCGCCGCGATCGTGGAGAAGCTCCAGCGCGCCAGCGGCCAGCAGCTCTCCCCGAGCGCCCTGGAGTCCATCCAGAAGATCTTCGGCGACCCGGGCGCCAACCTGGGCCGCCAATACCTCGACTACCTGGGCCAGTTGGCGCGCTTCGACCTCGGCGTCTCGGTGAGCAACTACCCCGTGCCGGTCAGCGAACTGGTCTGGCAGGGCCTGCCCTGGACGCTGCTCCTGGTCGGTTCGACCACCGTGGTCGCGTTCGTCCTCGGCACCGGCATCGGTGCGGTGGCGGGCTGGAAGGCGGGCGGCCGCTTCGACACCGTCGTCAGCCCGCTCACCACCTTCGTCTCCGCGGTCCCGTACTTCTGGATGGCGCTGCTCGGCCTGTGGCTGTTCGCCTTCGTCCTCGGCTGGTTCCCGCTCTCCGGCGGATACGACGCCGACCTGGCCGTCGGCTTCTCGCCGGCCTTCCTCCTGAGCGTCCTGCACTACGGGGCGCTGCCGGCCGCGACCATCGTCTTCTCCGCGTTCGGCGGCTGGCTGCTCGGCATGCGCAACATGACGGTCACCACCGTCCGCGAGGACTACGTGCTGCTCGCCCAGGCCAAGGGCCTCTCCCACCGCCGGGTGCTGCTGCGGTACGCGGCCCGCAACGCCGTGCTGCCGAACTTCACCGGCTTCGCGCTCGCCCTCGGTCACGTGGTCGGCGGCGCCCTGCTCACCGAGGTGGTCTTCAACTACCCCGGCATCGGCTATCTGCTCTACACCTCGCTCCAGCAGCGCGACTACCCGGTGATGCAAGGGGTGTTCTTCCTGATCATGCTCACCGTGCTGCTCGCCAACCTGCTGGCCGACTCGGTGTACGCCCTGCTCGACCCCCGTATCAGAGAAGGAGGGTGACGGCCTTGAGCACCGGGTTCCTCGCGAGCTGGAAGGTCCGCACCGGCCTCGCCGTCCTGACCTTCTTCATGCTGCTCGCCCTCCTCGGCCCTTGGCTGACGGAACTGCTCGGACTCGATCCGCGCGCCAACGACACCAGCGCCATCGCCCAGCCGCCCGGCGGCGAACACCTCCTGGGCACCGACCAGTTCGGGCAGGACGTGCTCGCCCAGGTCGTCGCGGGCGCCCGCGGTTCGATGTACGTGGGCCTGGTCGGCGCGCTGGTCGGCACGGCCATGGCGATCCTGGTCGGAGTGCCCGCCGGCTACTACGGCGGGCGCGTCGACGGCGCGCTGAACTTCCTGACCAACCTCTTCCTCGTCCTGCCGGTGCTGCCGCTCATCCTGATCGTGGCCGGCTACCTCCAGGGCACGGGCCTGACCACCATCGCCCTGATCATCGGCTTCTTCGGCTGGTCGGGCGGCGCCCGCACGCTGCGCGCCCAGGCGCTCAGCATCGCCCACCGCGACTTCGTCCGGGCGATGCGCATGCTCGGCGAGAAGGGCCGCCGCCTGGTCTTCTTCGAGGTGCTGCCACACCTGACCGGCCTGATCGCCTCCATGTTCCTGCACGCGATGATCGGCGCCGTGATGGCCGAGGCGGGGCTCGCCTTCCTCGGCATCTCCGACTCCTCGGCGATCAGCTGGGGCACGATGATCCAGTCCGCCCAGCAGCAGAGCGCCGTACTGCGCGGCCTGTGGTGGTGGTTCGTGCCGCCCGGCCTGTGCATCGCCCTGATCGGCACCGCGGCCGCGCTGGTCAACTTCGGCGTCGACGAACTCGCCAACCCCAAGCTCCGGGCGGCCCGCCCTGTATCGGTGCGGCGTGCCAAGCGCCTGGCCCGGGCCGCCGCCACGACCGGAGGAGGCTCCCGATGACCGTACGAACCGCGGGCCAGGAGAAGCGCTCGCAGACGACCGCGGGGACCACCGTCCTGGACGTGCGCGGCCTCACCGTCGAGTACGCCACGGGCGGCGCCCCCGTCCGCGCCTGCTCCGATGTCTCCTTCACCCTGCGCCGGGGCGAAATCCTCGGTGTGGCGGGCGAGTCGGGCTCCGGCAAGTCCACCCTCATCACCGCCCTCACCCGGCTCCAGCGCCCGCCCGCCGTCACCACCGCCGGGAAGATCCTCTTCCACGGCCGCGACAACGCACCGCCCGTCGACCTGGCCGCGCTCGACGGCCGGCAGCTGCGCCGCTACCGCTGGTCGGCCCTGTCGATCGTCCTTCAGTCCGCGATGGACGCGCTCAACCCGGTGATGCCGATCGGCGCCCAGTTCGCGGACGTGCTGCGGGCCCGCGACCGTACGCTCGACAAGAAGCGGGCCTGGGCGCGCGCCGCCGAACTCCTCGCCCTCGTCGGCATCTCCGCCGACCGGGTCCGCGCCTACCCGCACCAGCTCTCCGGTGGCATGCGCCAGCGCGCCGCCATCGCCCTCGCGCTGGCCTGCGGACCGGAACTCGTGGTGATGGACGAGCCGACCACGGCCGTGGACGTGGTGATGCAGCGCCAGATCCTCGCCCAAGTCCTCAGGCTGCGCCGCGAGTTGGACTTCGCGGTCGTCTTCGTCACGCACGATCTGTCGCTGCTCCTGGAGCTCGCCGACCGGATCGCCATCATGTACGCCGGGCGCATCGTCGAGGTGGGCGAGGCGGCCACGCTCTACCGCGATCCGCGGCACCCGTACACCCAGGGCCTGCGCGACTCCTTCCCGCCGCTGCACGCCCCGCTGCGCACCCTGCACGGCATCCCCGGCACCCCGCCCGACCTGCGCAACCCGCCCCCGGGCTGCCCGTTCCACCCGCGCTGCGGGCAGCGCACCGCAGGCTGCGACGAGCGGCTGCCGGCCCTGCTGCCGGTGGCGGCCGGGCCCGGGCACGAAGTGGCGTGCCTGCTCGGTGAGCAGCGGAACCACGGCCTCTCCGAGCAACGGGGCCAGGCGCTCGGTGAACAGCGCCCCCACGACGAGACAGAAGGAGGCGGAGTCCGATGAGCGACCTCCTGCACGGGGTGACGGGCGAGGAGGCGGGCGAGGAGGTGTCCGTGACCGATCGGCACGGCGCACCCTCGCCCGACGAGGGGTACGTCCTCGAAGCCCGCGACGTCTCCAAGCACTTCACCGTCCGCGGCACCCTCGGCCGCACCTCCGTCGTACGGGCCGTGGAGCACGCGACCGTACGGCTCAAGCCCGGCCGGATCCTCGCGCTTGTGGGGGAGAGCGGCAGTGGCAAGACCACGCTGGCCAGGATGCTTGCCCGGTTCCACGAGCCGACCGAGGGCGAGATCCTGCTGCGCGGCGAGCCCGTGCGCGGCAGCCGGCGCGAGCGGCGGGCCTACCACTCCGAGGTGCAGCTGATCTTCCAGGACCCCTTCGGCTCCCTGAACCCGCTGCACCGCGTCCGCTACAACCTCGACCGCGCCCTGCGCCTGCACCAGCCGCAGCTCGACCGGGCCGGACGGGACCGCCGCATCACCGAACTCCTGGAACGCGTGAGCCTCACGCCGGCCGCCGAGTTCGCCGCCAAGTTCCCGCACGAACTCTCCGGCGGACAGCGCCAGCGCGTGGTCATCGCCCGCGCACTCGCCGTGGAACCCAAGGTGCTGCTCGGCGACGAACCCATCTCCATGCTCGACGTGTCCATCCGCCTGGAGATGCTCAACCTCCTTCAGCGGCTGCGCGCCGAGGACGGGCTCGCGCTCCTCTACATCACGCACGACATCGCCAGCGCCCGCTATCTCTGCGACGAGATCGCCGTGATGTACGCGGGACAGATGGTGGAATCCGGCCCCAAGGAGGAGGTGATCGCGGCGCCGCAGCACCCGTACACCAAACTGCTCATAGAGTCGTCGCCGGACCCCGAGCGCGGGGTGGAGGACCGGGAGGCGCTGTTCGCGGGCGCCGACGAACTCGGCGAACCGCCCAGCCTGATCGATCCTCCGGCCGGCTGCCGGTTCCATCCGCGCTGCCCCTTCGCGATGCAGGAGTGCCGCGAACAGGAGCCGCCGCGCACGGAGTTGGGCGGCGGGCACTGGGCCAAGTGCTGGCTGCACACCAAGGGCCGGGCCGGGGAACTGGCCGCGACCACCCATGCCGAGGCGACCGCCGCCCGGCGCAGGACACCCGAGGGGGCATCGTGACAGCACGACGGCGCGGCAAGGCGCCCAGCCAGGCGGACGTGGCGCGCCTGGCCGGGGTCTCCCAGTCGGCGGTCTCCCGGGTGATCAGCGGGAACGCGGCGACGGCCCGGATCCCCGAGGACACCCGGCAGCGCATCTTCCAGGCGGTACGGGAGCTCGGCTACGTCGCCAACCCCGCAGCCCGCGCGATGCGCGGCAAGCGCACCAACCTCCTCGGCGTGCACACCTTCGAGCGGGTCTTCCCGCACGCACGCGAGGACTTCTACTTCGAGTTCCTGCTCGGCATCGAGGAACGGGCCGAGGAGACCGGCTTCGACCTGGTCCTCTTCACCTCGACCGGCTCCGGCGGCAGCGGCGAACGCGGCGAGCGCAAGATCTACAAGGACGGCACCAACCGGCTCAACATGGCCGACGGCAGCATCCTGCTCGGTGTCTCCACCGACCGCGGCGAGCTGGCCCGGCTCTGGTACGAGGGCTACCCGTTCGTGCACATCGGCCGCCGTGAGGTGCCCGGCGCGGAGATCCCGCAGGTCGTCCCCGACTACCGCGGGGCGAGCGGGGCAATCGTGGACCGGCTCGCGGAGCTCGGCCACCGCCGTCTCGGATACGTGCGCGAGTGGCTGGAGATGGAACCGTACGAGGACCGGCGCGCCGGCTACGCGGAGGCGGTGGAGCGCCTCG
Organism: Streptomyces indicus; assembly: GCF_900100315.1. GTDB lineage: Bacteria > Actinomycetota > Actinomycetes > Streptomycetales > Streptomycetaceae > Streptomyces > Streptomyces indicus. Next base: position 1,226,856 of record NZ_FNFF01000001.1, on the reverse strand, counting down.
GCCTCACCGATGAGTCCCCGGGCTTCCGCGGCGCCCACGGCATCGAGGCCGACTGGCTGGACGAGGTGGCGGGCGGTGCGGCCACCGCGATCGTGGTGGAGAGCGTGCGGCTCGCGGAGTCCCTGCGCGACCAACTGGCCGCCCGGGGACGGAAGATCCCCGACGACGTGTCCGTGGCCGTGCTCGAAGCGGCACCCGCCGACCTGTCCGGCCAGTGGGACTCGCTGGTGATCCCGCGCACCGAGATCGGCCGGATCGCCGTGGACCGTTTGCAGGCCATGCTCGACGACCCCGACCAGCGCACCGGAAGCCTCCTCGTGCCCTGCCCGCTGATCCCGGGCACGACGGTGGCTGCCGTGGGCGACTAGCAGCCCGCACACCCCATCCCGGCGCCATCAGGGCGCGCCGCCCACGCGAGCGGCGCCGTCCGCCGCTCCCGCCTGCCCCGGAACGGCGTACGGCCCGTCCGCCCTGCCCCGTCTCGCCCCCGTACGTCCGATGAGACCTCCCCGAACGGCAGTCCCACGCCCCCGTACGCCCGATGCGACCTCCCCGAACGGCAGTCCGGCAGCACCGGCAGAAGGAACCAAGCCCCATGAGAGAAATGCGTACCGAGCTCCTCGTCGTCGGCGGCGGGCTCGGCGGTGTGGCCGCGGCGCTCACCGCTGCCCGCCTCGGCCGCACCGTGGTCCTCACCGAGACCACCGACTGGCTCGGCGGCCAGCTCACCGCCCAGGCCGTGCCGCCCGACGAGCATCCCTGGATCGAAGGGTCCGCCGCACCGCCGGGCTACGCGGAACTGCGCCGCCGCGTGCGCGCGTACTACCGCCGCAACTACCCCCTGCTGCCGGCCGCCGCCGAGGATCCGCGGCTCGACCCCGGACTCGGAATCGTCAGCCGCATGTGCCACGAACCGCGCGTGGCGGTGGCCGTCATCGAGGAGATGCTCGCGCCCTGGCGGTCCTCCGGCGCGATCACCGTCCTCACCGGTTACGAGCCCGTCGCCGCGCACACCGACGGCGACCGCATCGAGGCGGTCACGCTGGCCGGCCGGGACGGGCACGAGCTCACCGTGCACGCCGCCTACGTGGCCGACGCCACCGAACTCGGGGACCTCCTCGAACTGGCCGGTGTGGAGCACGTGTTCGGCGCCGAGGGGCGGGACGAGACCGGGGAGCCGCACGCGCCCGAGACCGCCGACCCCCTCGACCAGCAGGCCGTGTCCTGGTGCTTCGCCCTGGAGCACCGGCCCGGCGAGGACCACACGATCGACCGGCCGGCCGCCTACGGCCACTGGAGCAGCGCCGTCGCCCCCTTCTGGCCCGGACCCCAGCTCTCCTTCACGGACGTCGTGCCGATCACGCTGGAGGAGCGGACCTGGAAGCTCATGGACGCGGACCGGGAGGCGGGGGAGCACTTCGACCTCTGGCAGTTCCGCCGCGTCCTCGCCCGCGAGCAGTTCGCCGCCGGTGCCTTCGCCTCCGACATCACCGTCGTCAACTGGCCCCAGATCGACTACTGGGAGGCGCCGCTCCTCGGCGTCGGACCCGAGCAGCGCGCGGCCGCCCTCGACGCCGCCCGCGGGCTCTCCCTCTCCTTCCTGCACTGGCTTCAGACCGAGGCGCCCCGCCCCGACGGCGGGACGGGCTGGCCTGGACTGCGGCTCCGCCCCGATGTCACGGGCACGCCGGACGGCCTCGCGAAGGCGCCGTACATCCGCGAATCCCGCCGTATCAAGGCCGAGTTCACCGTCCTCGAACAGCACGTGGGCGTCGCGGCGCGGCCGCCGGGCGCGGGCTGCGAGGTCTTCCACGACAGCGTCGGCCTCGGCAGCTACCGGATCGATCTGCACCCGAGCACCGCGGGCCGCAGTTACGTGGACATCGAGTCGTATCCGTTCCAGATCCCGCTCGGCGCGCTGATCCCCGTACGCGTCGACAACCTGCTGCCCGCCAACAAGAACATCGGCACCACGCACATCACCAACGGCTGTTACCGCCTGCACCCCGTCGAGTGGGCCATCGGCGAGGCGGTCGGCGCGCTCGCCGGCCACTGCCTCGACCGGGCCCTGCCGCCCCGCAAGGTCCGCTCGGACCCCACGCAACTCTCCGACTACCAGCGGCTGTTGAGCCACACCCTCGGCATCCGGCTCGCCTGGCCCGAGGAGATCCGCAGCCGCCCGCACCACTACTGACAGGCTCACCGCGCCCACGCCCGCAGCCCCGCGCCGAGCTCCCGCGCCCGCGCCCGCAGCCGCGCCGAGCTCCCGCGCCCCCGGCACCTGACCCCGGGGGCGCGGGCCCGATCCGCACACGAGAGGACCCGCCATGAGCGGCCACGACCACCAGAACTCCGTCCGGAACGACCACGATCACGAGTCCCGTATCGCGGACCTCCTCGCCCAGATGACCGTCGAGGAGAAGCTCGGCCAGCTCCAGCAGCTCGCCTGGGCCTGGGACACCGGGCCCGGCGGCGGCGACACCGCGGCCGCCGAGGCGGCGGCCCGCAAGGGGCTGCTCGGCTCGGTGCTCAACGTCGTCGGGGCCGAGGCGAGCAACGCCCTCCAGCGCATCGCCGTGGAGGAGTCGCGCCTGGGCATCCCGCTCGTGTTCGGGCTCGACGTGATCCACGGCTACCACACCACGTTCCCGATCCCGCTGGCCCAGGCCGCCGCCTTCGATCCCGCCGTGACGGCGGCCGATGCCGAGGTGTCCGCCCGCGAGGCCCGCTCGAACGGCATCCACTGGACGTTCTCGCCGATGATGGACGTCACCCACGAGCCCCGCTGGGGCCGCATCGCCGAGAGCATCGGCGAGGACCCGTATCTGACCTCCGCGTACGCGGCGGCGAAGGTGCGGGGCTACCAGGGCGATGACCTCGCCGCCTCCGACCGTCTCGCCGCCTGCGCCAAGCACTTCGCCGCGTACGGGGGAGCGGAGGGCGGCCGGGACTACAACACCGTGGACGTCTCGGAGCAGCGGCTGCGCAACCTGTACCTGCCCCCGTTCAAGGCGGCCGTGGACGCGGGCGCGGCCACCGTCATGGCCGCCTTCAACACCATCAGCGGGGTACCGGCGCACGCCAACTCCCATACGCTCAGCGGGATCCTGAAGGAGTCCTGGGGCTTCGACGGCGTGGTCGTCAGCGACTGGACCGGGGTCCAGGAGCTGATCGCGCACGGCAGCGCGGCCGACGAGGCCGAGGCGGCTCGACGCTCCCTGACCGCCGGGGTCGACATGGAGATGGTCTCCACCACCTTCGTCGACCACGGCCGCGAGCTGCTCGCGTCGGGCGCGCTGACCGAGGAGCGGCTCGACGACGCGGTGGCGCGGGTGCTGCGTCTGAAGCTGCGCCTGGGGCTTTTCGAGCGCCCGTACGTCGAGGAGTCCGCGGCCATCACCGGGCCGACCCTTGCGGCACGGGCCGCGGCCCGCGAGGCGGCCGGGCGCTGCATGGTGCTCCTGCGGAACGAGGCGGGCACCCTGCCGTTCGATCCCGCCGCCCTGCGCTCCCTCGCCGTGGTCGGGCCCTTCGCCGACTCCGGTGATCTGCTGGGGACTTGGACGCTGCCGGGCGCCCCCGAAGCGGTCACCGTCCTCGCCGGACTGCGCGAGGCGCTGCCGGACACGGAGATCACCCACGCCGAGGGCGCCTCCGCTGAGGGCACGGACCCCTCCGGCATCGCGGCGGCCGTGGCCGCGGCCGAAGCCGCCGACGCCGTGGTCCTCGTGGTGGGCGAGGCGCCCGCGCTCAGCGGGGAGGCCGCCGTGCGCAGCGAACTCGGCCTGCCCGGCGCCCAGGAACGCCTCGTCGCCGAGGTCGCCGCGACCGGCACCCCCTGCGTGGTGCTGCTCGTCGCCGGGCGGCCCCTGACCATCGGCGCCTGGGCGGATCAAGTGCAGGCGGTCGTCATGGCCTGGCACCCCGGCATCGAGGCGGGTACCGCCGTGGCGGACGTCCTCACGGGCGCCGTCGTGCCCGGCGGCAAGCTGCCCGTCACCTTCCCGCGCTCCGTCGGCCAGGTCCCGCTCTACTACAACCACGAGCGCACCGGCCGCCCTTACGACCCCGCGGCACCCGAGGTGAAGTACGTGTCGCGCTATCTCGACGTCGAGGACGGGCCCGCCTACCCCTTCGGTTACGGCCTGAGCTACACCACCTTCGAGACGGGCGCACCCCGCCTCGACCACGAGCGGATCACCGCGGCCGCACTGGAGGCGGGCGCGACGGTCGAGGTGACCGTCCCCGTCCGCAACACCGGTGACCGTACGGCCGACGAAGTGGTCCAGCTGTACGTCCAGGACCCCGCCGCGAGCATCGCCCAACCGGTGCGCAGGCTGCGGGGGTTCAGCCGGGTGCGGCTCGCGCCGGGCGAGGAGCGGCAGGTCCGCTTCACGCTCGGCGCCGAGGACCTCGGCTTCTGGACGGAGGACCCGGCCGGTGTGTTCCTCGTCGAGCCGGGCGAGATCCACCTGCACACCGGCACCAGTTCCCGTACGACCGCAACGCGCACCCTCCTGATCACCTGAGCCGTCGGCCGCGGGTGCGCGCGTCGTCGCGCACCCGCGGAAGGGAGAAGCATGAGAGCGAAACTCTGTGCGTTCCTCGCGGTCCCCGCACTTCTGGGACCGCTGCTCGCGGGCGCCGCCACCGGCACCGCGCACGCCGCCACCACCACGTACTACGTGTCGCCGTGGGGCAGCGACAGCAACAGCGGCACCTCACCGGACCAGGCATGGAAGACACCGGCCAAGGTGAACGCCACGAAGTTCCCGCAGGGCAGCACCGTCGCCTTCCAGGGCGGGGAGTGGTTCTCCGGCTGCCTCACCTTCAACACCGCCAACGTGCCGGCGTCCTCGGCCACCACCCCCTTCAAGGTCACCTCGTACGGCACCGGCAAGGCCACCCTCAAGTCCACCTGCACCGGGGACTATTCGGCCGCCGTCACCGCCGACAACGTCAGCGGCTTCCAGCTGACCGGCCTGAAACTGGTCAACGGCGGGACGACCGCCGCCGGCGTCCTGCTCCAGAACCAGACCTCCACCACCGCGACGAAGTCCCTGCTCGTCGCCGACTCCGACATCTCCGGCTTCGCCACCCCCAGCGGCTCCACCAGCACCTTCGGCGGGCAGATCATGGTGCTCGGCTACGCGGTCAACGGCAACTCAGGACCGCTGGACGACGTGCAGATCCGCAACAACGCGCTGCACGGCTCCAGCCCGACCTCCACCGCGGGGCCCGGCATCTACGGCTGGGGCAGCGGCGTCAACATCACCAACGTCCGCGTCGAGGGCAACTCCGTCTACAACCTCGGCATGGCACCCCAGACCACCAGCGCCGGCATCAGCGCCAACGGCTGGAACGGCGCGGTCATCCAGCGCAACGTCGTCCACGACATCGGGGCGCACGTCACCTCCTGCGGTGGCACCAGCGGGATCATGACGTACACCTCGAACAACGTGGCCATCCGGCACAACGAGGTCTACAACGTGCGCCCCCTGCCGGGCCTCACCGCCGGCTGCGACTGGGACGGCATCGACCTCGACGGCGGCACCACCAACTCGCTCGTCGAGTACAACTACACGCACGACAACGCGGGCAGCGGCTTCCTCGCCTACACCGCGACCGCGGCGGGCCGGGTCTGGGGCCCCAACACCTACCGCTACAACATCTCCGAGAACGACGACGCGGCCAAGGCCCAGGGCGGCCTCTTCGACGTCGTGCCGATCGCCCCCAAGAACGCCTTGTCGATCTACGGCAACACCCTGTACACGGACAACGCCCAGACCACGAAGGACACGTCGAGCGCCTGCTTCCACTTCGGCTACGCCGCGGGCAGCTGGGGCGCGGGCTCGCAGATCAAGAACAACGTCTGCCACATGGCCAACAAGGACAAGTACGGCCGCACCGGCCAGCTCTTCTACAACCCCAACGGCCACACCGGCATGACGCTCGCGAACAACCTGTACTACGGCGCGAACACCGCCGGCTGGCGCTGGGGCGGCACCACCTACCCCGACTTCGCCGCATGGAAGGCGGCCGGGCACGCGACCGGCGAGGTGTGGGGTGATCCGCTGTTCACCGCACCGGGCGGCGGTGGCACCTGCGCCTGGTCCCCGGCCTCGGGCACGGGACCGCAGCCGTGCCCGTCCGCGTACACGCTGAAGACCGGCTCCCCGGCGATCGGCGCGGGGGCGGCGGTGTCCGGCCGCGGCGGGCGTGACTACTACGGCACCACCCTCCCGAACAGCCCGCACATCGGCGCCGACGCAGGGTAACCGGCACCGGTCGCGCAGCCGATTCCCGGCCCCCCCGCCGCGTAACGCCCTCCTCGACGGGCACCCGGCGGGGGGCCGGTCCTTTCGCCGGGCCGGATCCCGTACGGATAGACCGGAACGCCTCCCGAGAGGATCCGCACCATGCGCGCACTGACCTGGCAGGGCAAGAGGGACGTCCGGGTGGAGACCGTGCCCGACCCGAAGATCGAGGATCCGACGGACATCGTCGTCCGGATCACGTCCACCGGAATCTGCGGCTCGGACCTGCACCTGTACGAGGTCCTCGGCCCCTATCTCGACCCCGGGGACATCCTCGGCCACGAGCCCATGGGTCTCGTGGAGGAGGTGGGCCCTGAGGTGACCACGCTTTCGCCCGGCGACCGTGTGGTCGTTCCGTTCAACGTCTCGTGCGGCGACTGCTACATGTGCGGCCAGGGGCTCCAGTCCCAGTGCGAGACCACCCAGGTCCGCGAGCGCGGCACCGGCGCCTCGCTGTTCGGCTACACGAAGCTGTACGGCCAAGTGCCGGGCGGGCAGGCCGAGTTCATGCGGGTGCCGTTCGGTGACCGGCTGCCGGTCAAGGTGCCGCACGGGCCGCGCGACGACCGCTACGTCTACCTCTCCGACGTCCTGCCCACCGCCTGGCAGGCCGTCGAGTACGCGGCGATCCCGCCGGGCGGCTCGGTGACCGTGCTCGGGCTCGGGCCGATCGGCGCGATGGCGGCCCGCATCGCCAAGCACCGGGGCGCGGGCCTGGTCGTGGGCGTCGACCTCGTGAACGAACGCCTCACGCGCGCGGCCGCCGACGGCGTGAAGTGCCTCGACCTGCGCCGGCACGGCAAGGACATCGGGGCCGCGATCCGCGAGCTCACCGACGGACGCGGCACCGACGCCGTGATCGACGCGGTCGGCATGGAGGCGCACGGTGCGCCCGTGGCGCAGGTGGCCCACCGGGCCGTGGGCCTGCTGCCCGACGCACTCGCCGAACGCTTCATGGAGACCGCGGGCCTGGACCGGCTCGCCGCCCTGCGCGCGGCCATCGACATCGTGCGCCGCGGCGGCACGATCTCCGTGGTCGGCGTGTACGGCGGCGCGGCCGACCCGCTGCCGATGCTCACCCTGTTCGACAAGCAGATCCAGCTCCGTATGGGCCAGGCCAACGTCAGGCGCTGGGTGGATGACATCCTGCCGCTGCTCACCGACGAGGACCCGCTGGGCGTGGACGAGTTCGCCACGCACCGGCTGCCGCTGGAGGAGGGGCCGCAGGCCTACAGGACCTTCCAGGAGAAGCAGGACGGAATGATCAAGACGCTGCTTGTGCCGTGAGGGCGAGGCGGTCGCCCTGAGGCGGGGTGGGGGTCCCCTCACCGCCTCCGGGCCGCCGCGACCGCGGCCCGCACCGGACCCCTGGCCCGCAGGGCCGCGCGGGCGGCGTTCGCCCCCGGTGCCCCGTGCACCCCGCCGCCCGGGTGGGCGGAGGCGGACGCCAGGTACAGGCCGCGGACCGGGGTGCCCGGGCGCCCGGTGCCGGGTACCGGGCGGAAGACGAGCTGCTGGTGCAGGGCCGCGGTGCCGCCGTTGATCGCTCCGCCGTGCAGATTGGCGTCGGCCGCCTGGAGCGTGGGCGGCGCCAGGACGCGGCGGGCGCGGATCCGGCCGCGGAAGCCGGGCGCGTACCGCTCGACCTGCTCCTCCATGCGCTCGGCCATCGCCTCCTGCTCGCCCTTGTCCCAGCGGCCGGTGATCCGCCCGGAGCCCGCGTCCCCGCGGATCTCCTGCGGTACGTGGGTGTAGGCCCAGGCGGACTCCGTGCCGGCGGGGGAGCGGGTCGCGTCCGCGGTGGTCATCTGGCCGAAGAGCAGGAAGGGGCGGTCGGGTACGTGTCCGGTGGCGAGCTGGGCCGCGTACCGCGTCAACGCGTCCACGCCGTCGGCGAGATGGACGGTCCCCGCGCCGGCGGCCTGCGGTGCGGTCCACGGGACGGGGCCGTCCAGGGCCCAGTCGACCTTGAACGTGGCGAAGTCCCAGGCGAAGCGCCGCAGATCCGCCAGGATGCGGGACGGCAGGTGCTCGGGGGCGACCAGCTCCCCGTAGAGCTGCGGAGCGGTGACGTCGGCGAGCACGGCGTGGCGGGCGCGTACCGCCTCGCCGTCGGCGGTACGGACGCCGAGCGCCCGGCCGCCGCGCACGACCACCTCCGTGACCCTGCGCCCGCACTCCACGCGTCCGCCGCGCGCCCGCAGGCGCGCGACCAGGGCCCGCGTCAGCGCTCCTGCGCCCCCGACCGGCACCGGAAAGCCGTGGTGCCGGCCGAGCATGCACAGCAGCCAGCCGTATCCGCCGCTGCCCGCGGCCTCCGGAGCCAGGTCGGCGTGCAGCGCGTTGCCGGCGAGCAGCACCCGGCCGCCCTCGCCGGCGAACCGCTCCTCGCCCAACCGCCGTACGGGAAGCAGCAGTTCGCGTATGAAGCGGAGCCCGCCCGCGGCCGGCAGCCGTGCCGCGAGCGCGGCGGCGGACCGCACCGGCGGGAACGGCGTGAACAGGGCGTCGAGCACCGGACCGCCCACCCGCTCCCACTCCCGGCACAGCTCCCGCCACGCCTGGCCGTCGCCCGGCGCGAACCCGTCCAGGTTCGCCGCGGTCACCCCGAGGTCCCGGTCCAGGACCGCGCAGCTCCCGTCGGGCAGCGGATGGGCCAGGACATGCGGGGCGTGGCTCCAGCGCAGTCCGTACCGGTCGAGCCCCAGCGAGCCGATCACCGGCGAGGCGGCGGCCAGCGGATAGAACGCGCTGAACACGTCACTGATGTAGTCGGGGTGCACGGCACGGTCGCTGCGCACCGCCCCGCCCGGCTCGTCCTGCGCCTCCAGGACGGTGACCTGCCAGCCCGCGTCGGCGAGCAGGTTGGCGGCGACCAGGCCGTTGGGGCCGCTGCCGACGACGACCGCGTCAGGCATCGGCCGCCGCCGCGTCAGGGCCCGGTGCGGGCCTGCTCCGCTCCGCACCCGGCGCGTCCCGTACGGCAGAGGACGAGTCCGACTCCGCGGAGCCGTCCTCCACGACCTGGGCGAGCCGGCTCAGCAGGCGCCGGTGCCGCAGGTGCAGCAGGGTGTCCAGGGCGCTGTTGTGCAGCAGTCCGCCCACGCCGCGCAGCGGGTGCTCATCCATGATCACCAGCGTGTGCTCGCCCCAGGGGCGGATGTCGAAGGCGATGCGCGCGCTGCCCAACGGGCCGCTGTGGGCTTCCAGTTCGAGGGCGCCCGGGGGTTCGTGGCGGCGGACGACCGTATGACCCTCGAAGGTGCGGGGCCCCAGGCGCACGGTGTAACGCAGGGTGGAGCCGACCTTGGGCCAGTCGCCCTCGCCCGGCAGCGTCGTGTGCGTGCCGACGACCCAGTCGCGGTAGCGCGTCTCGTCGCCGAGCACCTCCCACAGGGCCTCGGGGGATCGGCGGATGAGCTGATGACGTACGGCCACGGTTGCCTCCGGGCGCTCGGCCGGTCGCCGGTCGACCGGGAAGGACCGGAACGCCTCCGCTCCGGATCACTGCACGCCTGCCGAGTGACCGCCTGCGCTCGCCCTACACCCCGATACGGGTCACGCGGTGTGGCGCAGGGGGGTTCAGGGCACTCGGCTGCTCCAGGGTGTGCCGCGAGCGCGCCGGGGACGCCGAGCCGAGCAGCGGAAGGAGCCGGTCCTCATGGTGGCCGAACAGGAACAGGTCGTCGTGATCACCGGAGCGTCGAGCGGGGTGGGCCGGGCGTGCGCCCACGAATTCGCCGCCCGGGGACGCTCCCTCGTACTCGCCGCACGGCGGGCCGACGCGCTGGAGGAGCTCGCCGAGGAATGCCGCGACCGGCACGGCGTCCGCGTCCTCGTCGTCCCCACGGACGTGTCCGACGCCGAGGCCGTGGACGGGCTGGCCCGGCAGGCGGTCACCGTGTTCGGCCGGATCGACACCTGGCTCAACAGCGCCGCCGTGGCCGCCTTCGGGCCGCTGGCCGAGGTGCCGCCCGAAGTCTTCCGGCAGGTCGTCGACACGAACGTGCTCGGCTGCGTCAACGGCTCCCGCGCCGCCCTGCGCGTCATGCGCGGCCAGGGGCACGGCACGGTGATCAACGTGTCCTCCGTGGTGGGCGCCGCCGTCGTGCCGTACAACACCCCGTACGTCCTGTCCAAGGCCGCGGTCCGCGCCCTGGGCGGCTGTCTGCGCCAGGAGCTGCGGCTCGCCGGGCAGCGCGGCATCCACGTCTGCACCCTGCTCCCCGCCACCATGGACACCCCCTTCTTCGGCAGCGCGGCCAACTACTCGGGCCGCGCGGTGACCCCCATGGCGCCCGTCTACACCGCGCGCCGCGCCGCGAAGACCGTCGTACGCCTCGCCCGCCGCCCGCGCCGGGAGGCCTACGTGGGGCCCGCGGGCCGCGTGCTCGGCATACAGGCGAAGGCCACGCCCGCCCTCGTCGAGCGGCTGCTCGCGCACCAGATGGACCGCTCCCACTTCTCCCGTGCCCGCACCGCGCCGCCCACCGCGGGCAACGTCCTGCGGCCGCCCGGCGATCCGGGGGCCGAGACGGGCGGCTGGCACGGCCGCAGGCGTACGGCGGTGCGTCGCGCCGGGGCCGCGGCGCTGGCCTCGGGCCTGACAGCCGCGGGAGTGCTCGCCCGCAGGACGACACGAAGGGCGTCGAGGACGACCTGGAGGAGGGGTGCCGCCTGAACGTCCCGCGCCGGTCCCGTGGCACGCGCGCCGGGACCGCGCAGCCGTCCCGTATCAGCCCCCCACCCCTCAGGAGCACTGGTTCCACCATGGCCATCACCTTCGAAGGCCCCCCGCTGCCGCGCTCCCGCGGCGTCCTGTCCGCCTGCGTCCTCGACTCGCTGCGCGGCCCCGGCTCGCGCTGCGCCACCGACCTCGTGCACCGCGCCGACCCGTACGGCGACGACCTCCAGCTCGCCCTCTACCTCTGCTACGAACTCCACTACCGGGGGTTCGCGGGCGTCGACGACACCACCGAGTGGGATCCCGAACTCCTCGCCTTCCGGCAGCAGTTGGAGCGCCGCTTTCTCGTCGCCCTGCGCGCGGACGCGGCCCGCAACCGCAGCGTGGACGAGGCGCTCGCCGGGCTCCTCGCCGAGCCGGCCGACGGCGAGGGCGTCACCCATCACCTGGGCGAGAAGGGCGAGTTGTGGCAGCTGCGCGAGTACGCGGTGCACCGCTCGCTCTACCACCTCAAGGAGGCGGACCCGCACGCCTGGGTGCTGCCCCGGCTGCGCGGCCGGGCCAAGGCGGGCATGGCCGCCGTGGAGTTCGACGAATACGGCGGCGGGCGGGCCGACCGCGTCCACGCCGAACTCTTCGCGCGCCTGATGGCCGACCTCGGCCTGGACACCGCCTACGGCCGCTACGTGGACGCCGCCTGCGCCGAGGCCCTCGCCACCGTCAACGTCATGTCGCTGTTCGGCCTGCACCGGCGCCTGCGCGGCGCCCTGGCCGGGCAGTTCGCCGTCACCGAGATCACCTCCTCGCCGGGCTCGCGCCGGCTGGCCCGGGCCATGGCGCGCACGGGCGCCGGAGCCGACGCCGAACAGTTCTACGCCGAGCACGTCGAGGCGGACGCCGTGCACGAGCAAGTGGTGCGCCACGACGTCATCGAGGGACTCCTCGAAGAGGAGCCGCAGCTCGCCCCGGACATCGTGTTCGGCATCGACGCGACCACGTTCCTGGAGGACCGCTTCGGCGCGCACCTGCTCGCGCACTGGGAGGCCGGCCACACCTCGCTGCGCGAACCGCTGGAGCAGACGGCCCCGGGGATCCCCAAGTGAGCCTGAACGTCCGCAGGTTGCCGGGTGTGTACGCGCCCCAGGCCGACAGTGCACTCCTCGCCGCGGCCCTCGCACGCGAGAGCCTGCCCGACAGGGCGCGGGTCCTCGACGTGTGCACCGGCACCGGGGCCCTGGCCCTGGCCGCCGCCCGGCGCGGTGCCCGCGTCACCGCCGTGGACGTCTCGCGCAAGGCCGTGCTCAACACCCGCCTGAACGCCTGGCTCGCCGGACTCCCGGTGCGCGTCCTGCGCGGCGACCTGCTGAGCCCGGCCGCGCAAGGCACGTACGACCTGATCCTCGCCAACCCGCCCTACGTACCGGCGCCCGACACCGACCTGCCCGCCCGCGGACCGGCGCGTGCCTGGGACGCGGGGCCGGACGGCCGGACGGTCCTCGACCGGCTGTGCCGGCAGGCCCCGCCGCTCCTGAACCCCGGCGGTGTGCTGCTCATGGTGCACAGCGCGCTCAACGACCCGGAGCTGACCCTGTCGGTCCTGCGCGCCACCGGGCTCAAGGCGACCACGGTGGAGCGGTCCTTCATCCCGTTCGGGCCCGTACTGCGGGGCAGACGCGCCTACTTGAGGTCCGGCGGCTTCGTCGGGCCCGACGAGCACGAGGAAGAGCTGGTGGTCATCCGTGCCGAACGAACGTCCTGAGACCGCGCCTTCGCAGGGCGCGGAAGACCCGTGCCGCGTAGCCGTCCAGCGCGACGGCCCCTTCCTGGTCGACGGCCCGGTCGAGGTCACCCTGGAGGACGGCTCCACCGTCCGCTCCGACCGCTTCCGGGTCGCCCTGTGCACCTGCCGCCGCAGCCGCCGCTACCCATGGTGCGACGCCAGCCACCGCAGGCGCGTACGTGAGTGAGGCGGGCCGGCCCTACTCGCCGGAGGGGGCCTACTCGCCGGAGACGTCCCGCTGCGGCAGCGGCCGCGTGGCCGGGCCCTGGAGCACCGAGCCGTCCGGCGCGAACCGCGAGCCGTGGCAGGGGCACTCCCAGGCCGTCTCCGCCTGGTTGAAGGCGACCAGGCAGCCCAGGTGCGTACAGCGCGCCGACACCGCCTGCGCGGTGCCGTCCTTGTCGCGGTAGACCGCGCACCGGCTGCCGCCGATCCGTACCACCGCACCCGTGCCCGGGGCGATCTCGGCCACCGAGTCGACGTGCGTGGTGGCCATGCGGTCGCCCACGAAGTGCCGTGCCACATCGGCCTGTTGGCGCAGCAGCGAGGGTGCCTCGCGTACGGTGCTCCACAGCCGGCGCGGATCGTACAGACCGGTCCACGGCGGCTCCTCGCCGTGCAGCAGCCGGGTCAGGAGCTGGCCGGCGAGGACGCCGCCGCTCATGCCCCAGCCGCCGAAGCCGGTGGCGACGTATGTGTGCTTCGCGCCCGGGTGGTAGCGGCCGATCATCGGGACCGTGTCGCTCACGTCGTTGTCCTGCGCCGCCCAGCGGTAGGCGGTCTCCCCGACGGGAAAGTGGGTGCGCATCCACGCGTCGAGCCGTGCGAAGCCCGCGGTGGCGTCGCCGTCGCCCGGTGTGAAGCTCTCGCCGGTCACGATCAGGAGCCGGCCGCCGTCCCCCTCGGGGTAGGGCGCCGTGCGCACCGACCGCTTGCTGCCGTCCTCGGTGAGATACATGCCACCGGGGTCCGCGCCCTCGGGCAGCGGGGCGGCGACGACCAGTTCGCGGCGCGGGGACAGGCGCGCGAAGAGCAGGGCGCGGTCGAAGACCGGGTAGTGCGTGGCGACCACGACGTCCCGCGCGGTCACCGTGTACCCGGCCTCGGTCGTGACCCGGCACGGGGAGCCCTCGTGCAGCCGGGTCACCCGGGACCGCTCGTGGATCACGCTGCCGCGTGCGGCCAGGTCCGTGGCCAGGGCGAGCAGGTAGGCCCGCGGGTGGAACTGGGCCTGGCCCTCCGCGCAGACGGCGGCCGCGACCTCGAAGGGCAGCGCGGTCTCCACCGTGTAGTGCACGTCGAGACCGGCCCCGTGCGCCGCGCTCGCCTCCGCCTTCAGCGCGTCGCGGTTCCCGGGGTCCGTCGTGTACGTGAACGCGGGACGCCGCTCCCAGGCGCAGTCCACGCCCAGCTCGGCGGCGACGGCGGCGATGCGCTCCACGGCGCCCTGCTGGGAACGCGCGTACAGGCGCGTGGCCTGCTCGCCGCGCGTGCGCAGGATCCGCTCGTAGACCAGGCCGTGCAGGGCCGAGGCCTTCGCGGTGGTGTGGCCGGTGACCCCGGCGGCGATGCGGTCCGCCTCAAGGACCACCACGTGCAGACCGGTGCGGGCCAGCTCCCACGCGGTGCTGAGCCCGGCGATCCCGCCGCCGACGACCACGACGTCCGCCTCGGTGTCCTCCGTCAGCGGCGGCAGCGCCGTCGACGGACTCGAGGCCATCCAATACGACTCGTCGCGGCCGGGCAGCAGCTCTGCCGCGGAGGAGGGGGAGGTGCGGTGTGTGCCCATGCGGACTGAGTGCCTCGATTGGCGCAGAAGATGCGTGCGGGCGGGTACGGGTCCGGGGTGGTGGTACGGGGGCGGGGTATGTGGCGGTGCGGTCCGGTGGGCTGGAGGGCCTGGTGGCGGGGCTCGGTGCTCGGAGACGCGTGGTGGATGGCGGGATCCGGTCCTCGGCGGCGCACCCGGCCGACTCGGGGTCCTCGGCAGCATGAGCGGTCGGCCCGGCCTGCCGTCCAGCGGGATCCCACGTTCCGCAGCCGGACGGAGCCCACTCCGGACCATCGAGGGCGCGGGCCCGCCGGGGCGCTGCCGCGGTGGTGGGGGCCGAGTCGCCATGCGCCACCAAAGCCCCCGCCCGCCGCGCGCGCCGGCCGGGGCCCGCGTCCGGCCAGTCGCGCCGTGGGCGGTCGGCGGTCCGCGTCGACTGCTCGTACCGCCGAGGCCCCGAGTCGGCCGGGCGCGCCGCGATGGCCTCCGTCCCGCCGCGCGCCGGCCGGGGCCCGCGTCCGGCGACCGCGCCGTCCGGCCTGCCGCCCGTCGCTCCCGGCCTGCCGCACATGGCTTCCAGGCTGCGGGGTACTGCGGGAAGCCTGATGATGATCCGCCGAAACGGCGCCGCCCAGTGGCTGCGGCGCACTGTGACCCGGGCCGGCCATGAGCGGCACACCGTCCTCCTGATCGGCAAGGGCGCCCTCGCGGCGACGCTCGCGTGGGCCGTGGCCCACGATCTGCTACAGGCCCGCTCGCCGGCGTTCGCGCCGTTCTCGGCCGTCATCGTGCTCCAGACCACGGTCTACCAGTCGGTCATGCACGCGCTCCGGTACGTGGGCGCCGTGGTCGTGGGCGTCTCCGTGCAGGCGGCCCTGACGGTCACGACCGGCACCGGGCTCGTGACGTTCGCGCTGGTCGCCCTCGTCACCCTCGGCATCGGGCGCTGGGCGAAGCTCGGCCCGCAGGGCTCCCAGGTCCCCACGGCCGCGTTCTTCGCCTTCAGCACCTACGTCGCCGTGGCGGGAGCGGGCGACCGTGCGGCCGACCTCGGCGAGGTCGTGCTCCTGGTCCTCATCGGCTCCGCGGTGGCGCTTGCCGTGCACGTCGTGCTCGTACCGCCGATGCGCAACCGCAGCGCCGAGACGGGCATCGGCATCCTCGCCCGCACCCTGGCCGAACTGCTCGACGACGTCGCGCGCGCCCTGCGCGAGGGCGGGCCGGACGGGAGCGGCTCCGGCCTCGGGCGGCTGCGCGTGGACCACACCGACGTCCTGATCGCACAGGCCCGCGCCGAGCTGCGCACAGCACAGGACAGCATCCCCTTGAACCCCCGCCGCCACCTGCGCGGACACCGCGAACACACCAGCTTCGACGGCTACGCGACCGTCCTCGACGCCTTGGAGCGCACCCTCTACCAGGTGGCCTCGCTGCACCGCAGCCTCGAAGGGCGGAACGAGGAGCAGGAGCGGTACGAGGACGAAGCGTTCCTGCGGGCGTACGCGCGCTGCCTCGACCGCATCCGGGAGTTCGCCCAGGTCCTCGGCGAGGTGGACGAGGACCGGCTGCCCGCGCAGGCCGCCGAGCTGACCCGCCTGACGGACGAGGCCGCCGGACTGCGCCGTGACCTCGCCGACGAGGCCGTACGGCGCAGCCTGCCACTGGCCGATCCCGCCTGCCCGTACGGCGTCCTGATCGTGGAGGCCACCCGCCTGTGCGAGGAGTGCCGCCGTGCCTCCGACGCGCTGCAACGGTGGGCGCGCAGCTGACGCGCCGCAGCCTCTCGAACCGCCGAACGCGCCGCGAGCCTCACGAATCGCCGAAAGCGACCTCGTCCGCGTCGACCACCCGGGCCCCCATGTTCCGCTCCATCATCCGCAGCGCGGCCTCGGCCAGGTCCTCGTGGATGTGGGCCACGGCGTCCTTCGGGACGGTGACCCGGAGGTGGCGGATGTGCGCGTCCAGGGCGGAGTACAGGACGCACTGCTCGGTGACCTGGCCGCACAGCACCACGTGCCCGATGTCCTGCTGGTCGAGGAGATAGCTCAGCGGGGTCTCGTAGAAGATCGAATGCCGCGCCTTGACCACGAATTGCGAGTTCTCGTCCGGTGCGAGCGGCCGCACCAGCCCGGCGTGCGGACCCTCCAGGGCCGTCTGGAGGATCTCGCCGTGGTGCGAGCGCCACATGCCGAAGTTGTCGTTGGCGTAGATCACGGGGACGTCCTGCTCCCGGGCGCGCTCGATGAGCTTCAGAAGCGCCGGCAGCGCGGCCTCGGCGGACGGCAGGAGAAGCTCGGCATCGTCGTGGTCGTACGTGTTGATCATGTCGATGACGATGAGCGCTGCTCGGGTCACGGTGCTTCTCCTGCCGTACGGATCACCTGGCCGGTGACGTGGCCGACCGGCCGCGCGTCAGCAGCGCGCCCAGCGCGATCATGCCAAGCCCGAGTCCGAAATGCAGCCAATCGTCCGCTGTGTTGACCGGGACGAAGTTGGCGCTGTCCCCATGGCCGACGAACAGCCCGTACAGCCACAGGACGAGATAGACGGCGCCGCCGACCAGCAGATACGAGCGCGCCCCTGAGGCGGTGCGGGACAGCATGACCCCCGCGACCCCGAACAGCAGATGGACGAGGTTGTGCAGGACGGACACCTGGAAGACGCCGAGGAGTTCCGCACCGGACTCGTGCGAGGCGAACTTCATGGTGTCGTAGTCCGTGGTGACCCCGGGCACGAACCCGAGCACCCCGACCAGCAGGAACACCGCACCGACGAGCAGCGCCGCGTGCTGGACGGGGGAGCGGGCCCCTGCGGCGCGTGTGGACGAAGACATCACGGTCGGTCCTTTCTCAGGGCACCCGGCGGGCGCCCGGGCCCCGCGAGTACCCCGCCGGCCGGTCACGAGTCCGCCGCACCACCCGCGATCCGCGGCTCCCGCCGATGCCGGATCCGGCGGCATGGGGACCCGGGCGGCGGGTACCCGGCGCTCTCCTTCCGTCCGCAGGCCGAGGAGGCCCGCATGACCTTCAACCCCCTGGAGCAGCGCGGAATCCCGCTGGACCGCCAGTTGCGCACCTGGCGCGAACTGGACGTCGAGCCCATCGACCCCGACCACTGCGACCCGTACACCCGCTGCCGGATCATCACGATGAACGGGATCGAGACCGAGGCGGTGATGTTCAGCCACCAGTTCGCGCGACACTGCCCCGACCCGGAGGTCAAGCGGCAGCTCGCGCAGGTCCGCTACATCGAGCAACAGCAGCAGAAGGCCGTCAACTGGCTGCTGCCCGGCCTGGCCTCGGTCCTGGAGACGACCATCGCCTACGAGCAGGTGGCGGTGGACCTGACCGCGTGGATCGCGCGCTCCGAGCCCGATCCGTATCTGAAGCAGGCCTACGAGTTCGGCGTCCTGGAGGACTTCGACCACCTGTACCGGTACGCGAACCTCTACGAGATGATCGAGCACCGCAAGGCGGACACGATCGTGGAGGGCCTCACCGAGGTCATGCCCGGGCGGCCCACCAAGTTCCACCACCGCCACCCCGAGGACAACGTCCGCGATCCCTACGACCGCGCGGCCGCGAGCCCGCTGTCCAAGCTGCACGCCCTGACCGTGATGTCGGCCGAGCAGCAGACCATGAACTTCTACATGAACGTCGGCCCCCAGTACATGGAGCCGATCGCCCGCCAGCTCTACCAGGAGATCGCCCTCGTCGAGGAGGAGCACGTCACCCACTACGAGTCGCTGGTCGACCCGGGGGAGACCTGGTGGGAGCAGCTCGTGAACCACGAGTACAACGAGTGCTACCTCTACCACTCGTTCATGGAGCAGGAGCCGGACCCGCGCGTGAAGGCGATCTGGGAGCTCCACCTGAACATGGAGCTCGAACACCTGCGGATCGCCTGTGAGTTGATGCGCCGGCACGACGGGCGCGAACCGCAGGAGATCCTCGCCCCCGAGCTGCCGCCGGTGCTCACCTTCGAGCCGAACCACGGAGTCATCCGCGACCTGCTCGACACGCAGATCGACCTGACCACGCTCGGCGCCGGATACGTACGGGACGCGCACGAGCGGTTCCAGCGGCTCCAGGAGCAGATCCACGGCGGCGAGGAGCCGCCCAGCGAGCGCGTGATGGCGCAGCACCGGGAGCAGTTCGGCGGCGAGTACCGGTGGCAGCCCTCGGGCGAGCACCCCGACGCCGCCTCCCGCGAGCGGAAGGAGTGAGCGGTGGCCGAAGACGTGGTGGCCCTGCTGATGCGGCAGCACGGAGACATCCGCAACCTCTTCGACGAGGTGGAGAAGACCTCGGGCGAGGCCCGCACTGAGGCCTTCCGGCGCCTGGTGCACCTGCTCGCGGTGCACGAGACCGCCGAGGAGGAGGTGCTGCACCCGATGGCCAGGACCGCCCACCCGGGGGCGGAGAAGGTGATCGAGCAGCGGCTCGCCGAGGAGAAGGGGGCGAAGGAAATCCTGTCACGCCTGGAGGACATGGACACCGACGACCCCAAGTTCCTGCCCGAACTGCTCAGGCTGCGCACCGAGGTGATGCACCACGCGCGGGCCGAGGAGCGCTACGAGTTCCCGCATGTGCGCAGGACCTCCGGCGCCGCGCAGCTGGCCACGATGGCCAAGGCCCTGCGGGCCGCGGAGGCCACGGCGCCCACGCACCCCCACCCGGGGGTCGAGACCGGCACCAGGAACGCCCTGCTCGGTCCGGTCGCGGCGATCGTGGACCGCACCCGCGACGCGGTCCGCAAGGTCATGGGACGTTGACGGGCCACGGCAGGTCCCGCCTCGGCGGGGCCTTCGCCGGGGTCGGCCTCGCGGCCTTCGTCGACGAGGTGGTGTTCCACCAGCTCCTGCACTGGCACCACTTCTACGACAAGGCGTCGAGCGAGGCCGGCCTGGTCTCCGACGGGATCTTCCATGCGTTCGGCTGGGCGGCCATGGTCGCCGGAGTGTTCCTCTTCGCCGACCTGCGGCGCCGCGGAAGTCTGGTGAAACCGGCCTGGTGGTCCGGCTTCTGCCTGGGGCTCGGCGGCTTCCAGCTGTACGACGGCACCTTCCAGCACAAGGCCTTGGAGCTCCACCAGATCCGCTACGACGTGGACCTGACCCCGTACGACTGGACGTGGAACTCCGTCGCGGTGCTGTTCCTGCTCGTCGGGGTGGTGCTCCTGGTCCGGACGCGAAGGCGCCGGTGACCGCCGCCGTGTGCGTGGCCGTGGCCGCGTGCTGCCTCGGCTACGTGGCGGCGGCGGTCCGGCTGCGCGCGCGAGGGGACGCCTGGCCCCTCGCGCGCCCGCTCGCGTTCTGCGCGGGCGGCGCGCTGACCGTGACCGGGCTCACCGCACCCTGGAACGGACTGCCGCTCGCCCCGCTGCGTGAACTGCCGCCCTTCACCGGCCATATGGCCGCGCATCTCGCCCTCGGGATGGCGGCGCCCCTGCTGTTCGTCGTGGCCCGGCCGGTCACGCTCGCCCTGCGCACCCTTCCTCTCGGCCCGCGGCGGGCGCTGCTCGCCCTCGTCCGCTCGCGCCCGGCGGCCCTGCTCCTGTGGCCGCCGTTCGCCGCCCTCGCTCACACCGTGAGCTTGTGGGTGCTGTACCGGACGCCGACCGCCGCGCACCTGCACCACCGGTCTGAGGCGCAGCTGCTCGTCTCGCTCCATCTGCTGCTGTCCGGCATCCTGTTCACCCTCGCCGTCCTCGCCGTGGAGCCGATGCGGCACCGCGCCGGCACCGGTCTGCGCGCGGCCGCGCTGCTCGCCGCCTCCGCCACCCACGGCGTCCTGGCCAAGTCCCTCTACGCCACGGGCCCGCCCGGCACCTCCTACGCCCCGGCCGACCTGCGCACGGGCTCCCAACTCATGTACTACGGCGGGGACATCGTCGGGATCGCGCTCGCGGTGCTGCTGGCGCACCAGTGGTACGCGTCCGGCGGACGCGCCCTGCGCCGCCGCGCACGACGGCACGGCGCTGCCGGTGCGCGCGCCACCGGGTCCCGCGTCACTGGAAGCCGCACCGCGCCAGGCCGGATCACCCCCTCTCAAGCCCCAGCCCTTCGCCCCGCCCGGGATTGACCCCTTACGGCCCGGGGTACGCGGCACTCTCCACCGACCGGCACGGAGAGGCAGGGCAGCGCGGCCATGAGTGTGATCGAGGGCTCGGTCGACGTCGGGGTGCCGGTCGGCACCGCGTACAACCAGTGGACGCAGTTCGAGACGTTCCCCCGGTTCATGGACGGCGTGCAGCGCGTCGACAAGCCGCAGGTGACCCTGTCGCACTGGGTGGCCCGGATCGCCGGTGTCACCCGGGAGTTCGACGCCAAGGTCGAGGAGCAGCGGCCCGACGAGCTCATCTCCTGGCGCAGCCTCGACGAGCCGGAGCATGCAGGCACGGTGTCGTTCGAGCCGCTGGACGACCACCGCTGCCGGGTCACGTACCGCCTCGAGTTCAGCCCGCAGGGCGCGCTGGAGCGGGCCGGGGACCTCCTCGGCCTGGTCCGGCGGCAGGTGCACGGCAGCCTGCGCGGCTTCAAGGAGTACATCGAGGGCCAGGGCAAGGAGACCGGTGCGTGGCGGGGCACCGTCAGCGGCGGCCACGTGATCCCGCACGCCGAGCACCGTCCGCGGCCGGTCCCGCACTGGCCCACCGGCTGAGGCGCACCGGCCATGTACGCGGGGCATGTACGCAGCCCACGCACGCAGCCCGTGGACGCGGTTGAGCGACGCCCCGCCGAGCCCCGCCTGACGCCACACCACCGAACGAAAGGCCGACCCGTGTCAGAGGCACCGACCGGATCCCGGGAGTCGTCGACCACCGACCCCGGCCCTGAACACGCGCGGATCACCCCGCCGAAGACCTGGGCGGCAGGCGTCCCCGCGGTCGCCCAGGCGATCGGGTACTCCCTGGCAGAGACCTCGCCGCGGAACACGGCCCGCAACCTGCTCGACCTGAACCAGACCAAGGGCTTCGACTGCCCCGGCTGCGCCTGGCCGGACCCCGAGCCGGGGGAGCGGGCCGTCAACGAGTACTGCGAGAACGGCGCGAAGCACACCAACGACGACGCCACCACCCGCCGTATCACGCCCGAGTTCTTCGCCCGCCACCCCGTCTCCGAACTGGCCCGAGCCTCCGACCGCTGGCTCAACCAGCAGGGCCGTCTGACCCACCCCATGGTCAAGCGCCCCGGCTCCGACCACTACGAGCCCGTCGACTGGCACGAGGCGCTGGGCATCCTGGCCCGCGAACTGCGCTCGCTCGACAGCCCCGACGAAGCGGTCTTCTACACCTCGGGCCGCGCCGGCAACGAACCCGCTTTCGTCCTCCAGCTGTTCGCCCGCGCCCTCGGCACCAACAACCTGCCCGACTGCTCCAACCTGTGCCACGAGTCCAGCGGCACCGCACTCCACGAGACGCTGGGCATCGGCAAGGGCGATGTGAGCCTGGCCGATCTGCACCACGCCGACCTCGTCCTGACCCTCGGCCAGAACCCGGGCAGCAACCACCCGCGCATGCTGTCCGCCCTGGAGGAGACCAAGCGCAGGGGCGGCACGATCGTGGCCGTCAACCCGCTGCCCGAAGCGGGCCTGATGCGCTTCAAGAACCCGCAGAAGCCCCGCGGCGTGGTCGGCCGCGGCACCAACATCGCCGACCAGTTTCTTCAGATCCGCCTGGGCGGCGACCTCGCCCTGTTCCAAGCCCTCAACCTGCTGCTGCTCGAAGCGGAGGAGGCGGCTCCCGGCACCGTCGTGGACCGCGCGTTCGTCGAGGCCCGTACCGAGGGCTTCGAGAAGTTCGCCGACCATCTGCGCCGTACGGTCTCCTGGCCCGAGGTCCTCGCGGCCACCGGTCTGACCCGCGCGCAGATCGAGGAACTGCGCGACCGCGTGCTCGCCAGCGAACGCACCGTCGTGTGCTGGGCGATGGGCCTCACCCAGCAGAAGCACGCCGTGCCCACCATTCGCGAGGTGGTCAACTTCCTTCTCCTGCGCGGCAGTGTCGGCCGCCCCGGCACCGGCGTCTGCCCGGTGCGCG
The DNA here is from genome assembly GCF_900100315.1 of Streptomyces indicus. Lineage (GTDB taxonomy): Bacteria > Actinomycetota > Actinomycetes > Streptomycetales > Streptomycetaceae > Streptomyces > Streptomyces indicus. The sequence continues at coordinate 1,204,264 of NZ_FNFF01000001.1, read as the reverse complement.
GGCACAGCAACGTGCAGGGCGACCGCACCATGGGCATCTGGGAGAAGATGCCGCAGAGCTTCCTCGACGCCCTGGAGGAGGAGTTCGGCTTCAAGCCGCCCGCCGACCACGGTCTGGACACGGTCGACTCGATCCGCGCCATGAAGGAGGGCCGGATCAAGGTCTTCCTCGGGCTCGCGGGCAATTTCGTACGGGCCACCCCCGACAGCGAGGTCACCGCGGAGGCCGTGCGCCGCTGCCGCCTGACCGCGCACATCTCCACCAAGCTCAACCGCTCCCACACGGTCTGCGGCGAGACCGCCCTGATCCTGCCGACTCTCGGCCGCAGTGAACGCGACTGCCAGAGCGGCGGCGAGCAGTTCCTCACCGTCGAGGACTCCATGAGCCAGGTGCACGCCTCCCGCGGGCACCTCGAACCGGCGTCCAAGCACCTCCTCAGCGAGGTCGCGATCCTCACCCGGCTCGCCCGCCGCACGCTCGGCGACCAAGTGGCCGTCCCCTGGGAGGAGTTCGAGGCCGACTACGGGCACATCCGGGAGCGGATCGCGCGCATCGTGCCGGGCTTCCACAACTTCAACGCGCGGGTCACCAAACCCGGCGGCTTCGGCCTGCCCAACCCGGTCAACGACGGTGTGTTCCCCACGCCCAGCGGCAAGGCGCAGTTCACCTGCAACGCGTTCACGGCCCTGAGCGCCCCCGCGGGCCACCTCCTGCTCCAGACCCTGCGCTCCCACGACCAGTGGAACACCGTCCCGTACACCATGAACGACCGTTACCGGGGCATCCACGGCTCGCGCCGTGTGATCCTGGTCAACCCGCACGACCTGCGCGAACTCGGCCTGTCGGACGGCGACTTGGTCGATGTGGCCAGCGTGTGGCGGGACGGGATCGAGCGGCGCGCGGAGGGCTTCCGGGTGGTGCCGTACTCCACACCGCCGGGTTGCGCGGCCGCGTACTACCCGGAGACCAATGTGCTCGTGCCGCTGGACAGCACGGCCGAGGGCAGCAACACCCCCACGTCCAAAGGCATCGTGGTCCGCCTGGAGCCCCGGCCAGCGGACGCCGGCCCGCCCCGGGAAGCGCGTGCGTCGGACCGGGAAGCGCCTGCGTCCGACCGGTCGCGCCCGGAAGGGCGGTAAGCGCGGTGGACGACCCGGCACGCGGCATCGACACGGCGATCCGGGTGGGCACCTGCTCGTGGACCGACCCGGCCCTGGTCTCCTCGGGCTGGTACCCGAGCGGCAGCCGGGACGCCGAGGGCCGGCTGCGGTTCTACGCGACGCGCTTCCCCGTAGTCGAGAGCGACTCGGCGTACTACGCCCTGCCGAGCGCGCGCAACTCCCGCCTGTGGGTGGAACGCACCCCGCCCGGATTCACCTTCGACATCAAGGCGTTCGCGCCTTTCACCGGACACTCCGTCGCCGTGCGCGCCCTGCCCGCCGACCTGCGGCCCGCGGGACCGCCCGGGCGCCGGCTGCGCGCCGGCGACCTGCCCGCCGACGTCATGGACGAGCTGTGGCGGCGCTTCGACGAGGGCATCGCACCGCTGCGCGCCGCGGGCCGGCTCGGCTGTGTGCTGTTCCAGTTCCCGCCCTGGTATGCGCCGAGCGCCGAGGCGCCCGACCGCATCCTGCGCTGCGCCGAGGCGATCCGCGCCCCCATCGCCGTGGAGGTCCGCCACCCCGGCTGGTACGCCCCCGAACCCCTCGTCTCCCTCACCGACTTCCTCGCCCGCCACCACATCCCGTTCGTCGGGGTCGACGCCCCCGGACTCCTGCCCGCCGTCCGCGCCACCTCGCCCGAGCTCTCGGTCGTCCGCTTCCACGGCCGCAGCCCGCACTGGGGCCACGGCTCGAAGGAGGACCGCTACCGGCACACGTACGAGCGCCGCGAACTGGAGGAGTGGGTGCCGCGCATCCGCGTCCTGGCCAAGGAGAGCGCCTCGGTGCACGTGCTGTTCAACAACTGCTGCGCCGACGCCTCGGTGCAGGCGGCCCAGGCCATGAGCGAACTCCTGGCCGCCTGAACCGATGGCACCGGACCGCGTCCTCAGGGAAGCGGCGTCCCGCCGGTGGCGTTGAGGATCTCGGCCGTGATGAACGAGGCCTCCTGCGAGGCGAGGAACACATACGCGGGCGCCATCTCCGCGGGCTGCGCCGGCCGCCCCAGCGGCGCCTGCTTGCCGAACTCCACGGTGTCGGGGAGCGTCGCGGGGATCAGCGGGGTCCACACCGGCCCGGGCGCGACCGCGTTCACGCGGATCCCCTGCTCCACCAGCATCTGCGCGAGCCCCTGCGTGAACGTCACGATGGCGCCCTTCGTCATCGCGTAGTCGAGCAGGTGCGGGCTGGGCTTGTAGGCCTGTACGGACGTGGAGTTGATGATGCTGCCGCCCTCGGCGAAATGCGGCAGGGCCAGCTTGCACAGCCAGAACATCCCGTACAGGTTCGTGCGGACCACCCGGTCGAACTGCTCGGTGGTGATCGCCCCGATGCCGTCCGGCTGCGACATCTGATACGCCGCATTGTTCACCAGGACGTCGATGCGCCCGAACTCCGCCACCGCGCGCTCGACCAGAGCGCGGCAGTTCTCCTCCTCGCGGATGTCGCAGGGCACGGCCACGGCCTGCTGCCCGGCCTCCCGGATCCAGCGGGCGGTCTCCTCGGCCTCGTTCTTCTCGCTGTCGAGATGGGTGAACAGCACATCGGCGCCCTCGCGCGCGTACGCGATGCACACCGCACGTCCGATCCCCGAGTCGCCGCCGGTCACCACGGCCTTGCGGCCCGCGAGCCGGCCGCTGCCGCGATAGGACTCCTCGCCGTGGTCCGGCGGCGGGTCCATCGGCCCCGTCCAGCCCGGATGCGGCTGGTCCTGCGCGGGGAACTCGGGCTGCGGGTGCTGCTCGGCGGGGTGCTGCTGCTCGTGCATGGGGGGTTCCTCCGTCGTCGGTGCACGGGGCGAGCAGACGTGTTCCCCGTGGGACGGGACCAAACGTGTTCTCGGTGGGACGGGACCAAACGTGTTCTCGGCGCGACGGGACCAAAGTGTTATTGGTGGGTCGGGCCGACGCGGGGCCGGGCCAGCGGCCCTCCGCGTGCATGGGACCGATCCCCCTGGGGAGCCGGTTCCCATGACGGAACTCGGCCTGCCCGCCCACATCCGCGCCTGCCTCTTCGACCTGGACGGGGTGATCACCAGCACGGCCACGCTGCACACCGCCGCGTGGCGGGAGACCTTCGATGCGTTCCTGCGCCGGCGCGACGGGGCCGGGTTCCGGCCCTTCGACCCGGTCGGCGACTACGCCGCGTACGTGGACGGCCGCCCGCGCGCCGACGGAGTCCGCACCTTCCTGGCCTCGCGCGGCATCGAACTCCCCGAAGGCGAACCGGACGACCCGCCCGAGCGCGCCACGGTGCACGGCCTCGGCAACGCCAAGAACGCCCTGCTGCTGCGGAAGATCGAGCAGGAGGGCGTCGAGACCTACCCGGGCTCGGTCCGCTACGTCGACGCCGTCCGCGCGGCCGGGCTGCGCACCGCCGTGGTCTCCGCGAGCGCCAACTGCGCGGCGGTGCTGCGCTCCGTCGGCATGACGGACCGCTTCGACGTACGGATCGACGGCGTCGTGGCCGAGGAACGCGCCCTGCCGGGCAAGCCGCACCCGGACACCTTCCTGGCGGCGGCCCAGGACCTGGGCGTCTCACCGCACGAGGCGGCCGTCTTCGAGGACGCCCTCGCGGGCATGGACGCCGCCCGCACCGGAGGCTTCGGCTACGCGATCGGCGTGGACCGCATCGGCCAGGCGGACGCCCTGCGGGAACACGGCGCCGACACAGTCGTACGCGACCTCGCGGGACTGCTGGACGGGCGTGCCGAAGGCACCTGACATGGTGCGTCAGGCGTGCGCGACGTAGTCGTACCACTCGGTGAGTTCGTCGGACAGTTCCCTGTCGTCGTAGAGCTTGAAGTACACGGCTTTGCCCTCTTCGAGGTCGTCGTCCTCGTCCATCTCCACGACGTTCATGTCGAGCACGTCGGACGTCCCCGACACCCAGTAGACGGCGTTCTTCCTGATGCCGTTCTCCCACCAGTGCGCGGCGACGTAGATGGTGTCGCCGTCGTTCTTGCCGTCGTAGATGTACAGCAGCTCGTCGGACGGGTGGAATTCGACCTGTGCCACGGCGGTGCCGTTGTTCTTCACCACGAGCTTCAGCGCCTCGCCGCCTTCGTCGTACTTGAAGTTGGTGTAGTCCAGGCCGCTGCTGTCCGAGCAGGGGCAGTTGCTGGTGTCGGGCTCCCATGCTGAGAAACGCAGGTTCGAGTTGGTGTACGCACCCGCCGCGGGCGCAGAGAGCCCCGTGAATGCGAACGCCATCCCCATTGCCGCTACCACTGCCGCACCCTTTGCTCTCTTGCGCATGCTTGTCTCCCTCTCGACAGGGTCCTGTGTTCGCATTCGCTCGTTCCGACCGCGCCGATGCTAATGGATCTGGTCTGCAAGTTGACCCGGCAACTATTCCGAATTCTCTGGGTAGTTGGGGCCGTCGGGGGCGACAGCGGGGCACGGAGCCCAGGACGCCGATCCGGGGCTGAGCGTCCCGAAGACTCGAACGCCCGGTCGCGGGCGGTGCGGATGCGCCCAGGAGCGCGTGCGGCAGATGTACTACACGGTCCTGATCGTGAATCTGCTGAACCGCGGCTCTTTCCCCATCGCTCACCCGGCCCGTTCGCGGACTCTGCCATGCAAGGAAACCCGCGCAACCCGACACCGAACCGAATCGCGTCATGTTCGTGATGGAAACAACTCTGCCCTCCTGCTCGTGGCGCTCGCCACGAGCAGTCCTGGTGGGCGCGGACACGGCCAAGTAGCCGGCGCCGACGATGTCCAGCGCGAGCCCGGCCCCACAGCGCGGGCAGCCTGCCCGGTCCGTCGGTCGGCCTACAGGCGGACCGCGTCGGCTACCCCGCGAAGAAGCCGGCCCCACCTCTGTGAAGAACCTGTGCTCCGGTCGGCACAGACCTGCGCGGGTCTCGCGAGCAGCCCCACCCCACAACCGGGGCTCCGCGCGGGATGTGGCAGCGTGTTGCGGGTGAGTGAGACGACGCCTGAAACCCTGCAGTACCGGCTCGACGGCCCGGACGACGCCCCTGTCCTGATCCTCGGCCCCTCCCTGGGGACGACCTGGCACATGTGGGACCGCCAGATACCCGAGCTCGCCGGGACCTGGCGTGTCCTGCGGTTCGATCTGCCCGGGCACGGCGGTGCGCCCGCGCACCCTGTCGACTCCGTGCAGGGCCTCGCCGACCGGCTGCTCGCCACGCTCGACGAGCTCGGCATCCAGCGGTTCGGATACGCGGGCTGCGCGCTCGGCGGTGCGATCGGCGCCGACCTCGCGCTGCGCCACCCCCAGCGCGTCGCCTCCCTCGCCCTGATCGCCGCCTCGCCCCGCTTCGGCACGGCCGACGAGTTCCGGCAGCGCGGCGTGGTCGTCCGTACGAACGGGCTCGACCCGGTCTCGCGCACCTCGCCCGACCGCTGGTTCACGCCCGGCTTCGCCGCCGCCCAGCCCGCGATCACCGAGTGGGCCGTGCAGATGGTGCGCACCACGGACCCCGGCTGCTACATCGCGGCCTGCGAGGCACTCGCCTCCTTCGACATCCGCGCCGAGCTCGGCCGGATCGGCGTGCCCACCCTGGTCCTGGTCGGCTCCGAGGACCAGGTGACCGGCCCCGCCGAGGCCCGCACCCTCGTCGCCGGCATACCGGACGCGCGGCTCGCGGTCGTGCCGGGCGCCTCGCACCTCGCGCCGGTCGAGCAGCCGGCCGCCGTCACCGACCTGCTCGTGCACCACTTCTCGACGGCGTGGACCGAGGCGCACGTGGCGCTCTCCGCTCCCGCGCCCGTCCCGGTCCTCGGGGCCCCGGCGAGCGGCGCCCGCGGCCCGATCGCCGAGATCGCCCCGGTCGAAGGGCCGGAGCAGGGCGCGGGCGGGCGTCCGGATCCGTACGAGATCGGGATGAAGGTGCGGCGCGAGGTGCTCGGCGACGCGCACGTGGACCGGGCGCTCGAAGGCAGCGACGCCTTCTCGGAGGACTTCCAGGAACTGATCACGCGCTACGCGTGGGGCGAGGTGTGGGCGCGGCCCGGGCTCGACCGCCGCATGCGCAGCGCGGTCACGCTGACCGCTCTGGTCGCCGCGGGCCACCTGGAGGAGCTGGCCTTCCACACCCGCGCCGCCCTGCGCAACGGGCTCACGCCGGACGAGCTCAAGGAGATCCTGCTCCAGACCGCCGTGTACTGCGGCGTCCCGGCGGCCAACGCGGCCTTCCGCGTGGCCCGCACCGTGATCCGCGAGGAGACCACCCCGCGCGAGTGAGCGCCTCGCGGGCCGGGGTGCCTGGGGGCGCGCCCGCAGGCACCCCGGCCCGCCCCAGGCTCAGAGCCCCGTGCCGTCCCCGGGCGCGAGCCGCAGGTGCTCCGCGCCGCTCAGGTTCGTCAGATGCGTGTCGTAGACCGGGCGGGCCAGATCGGTGAGCAGGGCGTCGTGCACGTCGATGGTGCGCCGCGGCTTGACCTCGCGTACGTAGTCGATGACCTCGGAGACCTTGCTCCAGGGGGCCATCACGGGCAGCAGCAGCGTGTCGACCGGGTGGCCCGGCACGGTGAGCGCGTCGCCGGGGTGGAAGACCGAACCGTCCACGAGGAAGCCGATGTTGGTGATCCGCGGCAGGTCCGGGTGGATCACGGCGTGCAGCTCGCCGTGCACCTGGACGTCGAAGCCCGCCGCGGTGAAGGTGTCCCCGTGCCCGACGGTGTGCACCCGGCCCGGGAAAGCGGCCGAGATCTGCTCGGCGACCGAGCGCAGCGTCCACACCTCGGCGGCGGGGTTCGCCTCCAGGGCGGCGCGCAGCCGGTCCTCGGCGAAGTGGTCGGGGTGCTCGTGCGTGACGAGGATCGCGTCGGCCCCGACGGCCGCGTCGGCCTCACCGAACAGCCCGGGGTCGACGACGAGCGAGCGGCCGTCCTTCTCCAGGCGTACGCATGCATGGGTTTTCTTGGTGAGCTCCATACGACCCATCTTGCTCCGGTACGGACCCGGCTTCGACCCCGGGGCTCGTCACCCCGGCGGGGACGGCGCTGTCAGTCCCCACCGGTAGATTGGCGGCATGCGTATCGCCACCTGGAACGTGAACTCCGTGACCGCCCGTCTGCCCCGCCTCCTGGCCTGGCTGGAGAACAGCGGCACGGACGTGCTGTGCATCCAGGAGACCAAGTGCGCCGCCGAGCAGTTCCCCGCCGACGAGCTGCGCGAGCTCGGCTACGAGTCCGCGGTGAACGCCAACGGGCGGTGGAACGGTGTGGCGCTCGTCTCCCGCGTAGGCCTCGACGACGTGGTCAAGGGCCTGCCCGGCGACCCGGGCTACGACGGCGTCGAGGAGCCCCGCGCCATCTCGGCCACCTGCGGCGGCGCCCGCGTGTGGTCGGTGTACGTGCCGAACGGGCGCGAGCCCGACCACGCGCACTACGCGTACAAGCTGCAGTGGTTCGAGGCCCTGAAGGCCGCCGTCGCGAGCGACGCCCAGGGCTCGCGTCCCTTCGCGGTGCTCGGCGACTACAACGTGGCACCGACCGACGAGGACGTCTGGGACATCAGCCTCTTCGAGGGCGCGACCCACGTCACCCCGGCCGAGCGCGCCGCGCTCGCCGCCCTGCGCGAGGCGGGGCTCAACGACATCGTGCCGCGCCCGCTCAAGTACGACGTGCCGTTCACGTACTGGGACTACCGCCAGCTCGGCTTCCCGAAGAACCGCGGCATGCGCATCGACCTCGTGTACGGGAACGCGGCCTTCCAGAAGGCCGTCACCGACGCCTACGTGGACCGCGAGGAGCGCAAGGGCAAGGGCGCGTCGGACCACGCGCCCGTCGTCGTCGATCTGGACGTCTGACGCCCGTCCGCACAGCTGCGGGGCCCGCACCGCCCAGCCGGTATGGGCCCCGTCCCTGCGCGCCGCCGCCCTACAGCACCTTCGGATCCACCGACTCCGCGAGCGCGGCCAGCCCCGCGTCCCCGGGATGCAGGTGATCACCGCTGTCGTAGGCGGGCAGCAGCCGCGCCGGATGCGACGGATCGCGCAGCACGGCGTCGAAGTCGAGCACCGCGTCGTACACCCCGCTGGTGCGGATCCACGCGTTGACCGCCTGCCGCTCCGCGTCCGCGGCCGCCGTGCACAGCGCCTCGCCCTCGCACGGCGCGATCGTCGCGGCCACCACCCGCAGCCCGCGCTCCTTCGCGCGTGCGGCGATCTCCGCGAGGCCCGCCGTGACCTGCCCGGCCTTCGCGCCCCACCGCACGTCGTTGACGCCCTCGAAGACCACGAGGGTACGGACCCGCGTCTGCGCGAGCACATCCCGCTCCAGCCGGTGCAGCGCACTCACCCCGCCCGTGTCCGTGGACACCCCGTCGCCCGGATACCGGTCGGTGAGGACGCGGTTGGCCGAGACGCCGTGGTTCAGGACCCCGTACGCCGGCACCTCGTCCTGGTCGAGCAGGCGCCGCGCGAGCACATTCGTCCAGCGCCGGTCCGCGTCCGGCGTGGACTTCACCCCGTCCGTGATCGAGTCCCCGAGCACCGCCACGGACGGCGCCGAGCCGCCCACGTCCACCCCGGTGAGGAAGGGCCAGGTGCTGATCGTCGAGGTGTACGCGGCCGCCTCCGCGTCCCCGGTGTGGTCACCGGCCTCGCTCACGTACGACTGCTGGAGCGCATGCTGGTGCATGGGCGCCGCGCGCACCGTGCCGGACAGCTGGAACGAGACGAGCAGACTGCTGTCGGCGGGCACGTCGAAGTCCACCGTGTCGCTGAACACCTGGGCGCCGGCGGGGATTTCCACCCCCGCCTCACCGCCGAAGGTCAGGGGCACCGGCTTCGCACGCGCTGCCGCCTCGGCCTCCTGCACCGCGACACTCGCCGCCCCGATCCGCACCGGCGAGCCGGCGAAGGTGTTCGCCAGCCTGATCCGCATCCGCGGCCCGCCCGCCGAGGTGTGCACCACGAGCCGCAGCGTGCGGTCCGTCCACGGCCCGACCGCCGTGTAGCCGCCCGTGGACGCCGACCAGGTGCCGGTCAGGCCGCGCGCCGACTCCCGTACGGAGACGGCGAACACATGCAGATCGGCCGCGCCCGGATCGCGCGGCAGCCGCACCGAGGCGACCTCGCGCCCCGGGGCCAGCGGCACGGAGACCACGTACAGCCTTGCCTTCTCGGCGAGTTGGCCGTCCGGGGTGTTCACATGGGGCAGGGCCACGGACTTGGTGGCGAGCGGCCCCGTGCGCCAGTCGGGCGCGGTCAGCTCGTACGAGGACGTGGAGCCGTCGCGATAGCGCACGTGTCCCGTCCCGCTCGCCTCGCCACTCGTCCCCGCGACGAGGAAGGACAGGGCCCCGCCGCGGCCGCGCACCCTTACGTTCTGACCGTCGGCGCGCACGTTGTCGCGCTCGCCCGGCGCGGAGCGCGGCAGCCGCAGCCGGGTGGCGTCCACGGTCAGGGAGCGGCCGGGGGTCCAGCCCGCGGCCGCGAGGTCCTGGGCCGACAGTGAGGCGCCCGCACCGTCGAAGTCCGCGGCGCCGGGCGCCGTGTCGTCGCTGATCGCACGGTTGTCGAAGAGCCGCTCCAACGGCGCCGCGGGCCGCGGTCCGGCGTCGGCCGCGACGGCGCCGGGGGCAGTCCCCGCCACCAGCGCGAGCGCGACCGCTCCACCCCAGAAACCTCGGCGCACGAAGACTCCTTCCGTTGACGGCATGACGACCGGTGCGCCCCGAAGCCAAGGCGGTGGCAGGAACGCGTCAATGACCTTGGTCTGAACTCGCCCTGAATTCAAGGAGGAACGACCACGGAACGAGCACATGTGCGAGTGCCAAGATCGGCCCGCGCGCCCTGTGGTGCCCCGCCGCCACGGATGCGAGGCTTGGCTTATGAACATCCCTTTTGTCGATCGATGGCGCAGGAAGCACGCGGCCGACAGTAGCGATGCGCCCCTCGCGGCCGCCTTCGAGGAGGACCCCGAGGGCGTGGCCGAGCTGCTCTCCGAATGCGCCCTGCTGCGCTCGCAGGCTGAGAGCGTCGGACTCGAACTCGACGACACCCCGGCCTCTTTGGAGGCGCTCGACCAGCTGCTCCCGCGCTGGCGCGACGACCCGGAGCTGCTGCCATGGCTGGGCAACGACGCCGGTCTCTACCTGGGTACGGTCGTGGTGCGCACGGTGCCGGGCGCCACGTGGCACGTGTGGCCCGGCGGCCACCCGGTGGTCCGGCTCGCCTCCGGCCGCGAGATCCAGGTCGTCGAAGCGGGCCTGGACTGGGCGGTGGGCGGCGCCCCCGAGCTGTCCCAGGTGTACGCGGAGGCCTCGGAGGCCTGACCCGCGCCGCGGCGGCGCACCCCCAACACCCCATTGAGCAAAATACGGTTAATGCCCGAATCATGCGTGTCGCCTGTTAAGTCCCATATTGCGGTGGATAGTTTGCGCGGACTGAACAGCTGAGAGTGGGCAGGTCCGTACATGGCCGTCGATCCGTTGATCGAGCTGCGTGACGTCAACAAGTACTACGGGCAGCTGCATGTCCTCCAGGACATCCAGCTCACCGTCGGACGCGGGGAGGTGGTGGTGGTCATCGGGCCGTCCGGCTCGGGCAAATCGACGCTGTGCCGGACGATCAACCGGCTCGAGACCATCCAGTCGGGCACCATCACCCTCGACGGGCAGCCGCTGCCGGAGGAGGGCAAGGCCCTCGCCAAGCTGCGGGCCGAGGTGGGGATGGTCTTCCAGTCCTTCAACCTCTTCGCGCACAAGACGGTCCTGCAGAACGTCTCGCTGGCCCAGGTCAAGGTGCGCGGCCGCAAGAAGGACGAGGCCGACAAGCGCTCGCGTGAACTGCTCGCCCGCGTAGGGCTCGAGGCGCACGCGGAGAAGTACCCGGCGCAGCTCTCCGGCGGTCAGCAGCAGCGCGTGGCCATCGCCCGCGCCCTCGCCATGGACCCCAAGGTGATGCTCTTCGACGAGCCCACCTCGGCCCTCGACCCCGAGATGATCAACGAGGTGCTCGAGGTCATGCAGTCCCTCGCCCGCGAGGGCATGACGATGGTCGTCGTCACCCACGAGATGGGCTTCGCGCGCTCGGCCGCCAACCGCGTCGTGTTCATGGCCGACGGGAAGATCATCGAAGACCGCGCTCCGGAGGAGTTCTTCAACAACCCCGAGAGCGACCGCGCCAAGGACTTCCTGTCCAAGATCCTGAAGCACTGACGGGGGACGGGAAGAACCAGATGCGTACCACACGTGTGCTCGCGGCCCTGCTGCTGGCCGCCCTCGCGGCCGCCGGCTGCGGCAAGGAGGGCTCCCCGCCCACCAAGGGCCCCAAGCCCGAGGACCTGCCCAAGTACCAGGTGGCCACCGACTTCCAGCTGCCCGACTCCGGCACCTGGAACAAGGCCAAGCGCCGCGGGCGCCTGGTCGTCGGCGCCAAGGAGGACCAGCCCTACCTCGGCGAGAAGGACCCGGCCAGCGGCGTCTACTCGGGCTTCGACATCGAGATCGCCAAGATGATCGGCGCCTCGCTCGGCTTCGACCCGAACAAGATCGAGTTCCGCACGATCGCCTCGGCCAACCGCGAAACCGCCCTCCAGAACGGCCAGATCGACTACTACGTGGGCACCTACACGATCAACGACAACCGCAAGAAGCTCGTCGGCTTCGGCGGCCCGTACTACATGGCCGGCCAGGGGCTGCTCGTCCGCAAGGACGAGGAGGACATCAGCGGCCCCCAGGACCTCGACGGCAAGAAGGTCTGCTCGGCCGCCGGTTCGACCCCGTACCAGCGCATCCAGGCCGACTACCCGAAGGCGGTCCTCGTCGCGTACGACACGTACTCGATCTGCGTGGACAACCTGCTCACCTACCAGGTCGACGCCGTCACCACCGACGACGCGATCCTCCAGGGCTACGCGGCCAAGCTGCCCGAGGAGATGAAGCTGGTCGGCAAGCCCTTCTCCGAGGAGCCGTACGGCATCGGCGTCCCGCGCGGGGACAACGCGCTGCGGTTCGCCATCGACGACGCCCTGGCGGCGCGCGAGAAGGACGGCACCTGGAAGAAGGCGTACGACGCGACGCTCGGCCTGTCCGGAGTGCCCGCGCCCACGCCCCCGCCCATCGACCGCTACCCGGCGAGCTGAGGGGGCCGGCATGAACGTACTGACGGAGAACTTCTCCACCTACGGCGAGGGCTTCCTCGGCACGGTCGAACTGACCGTCTACGCCTCGGTCCTGGCCCTCGTGCTCGGCTTCATCATGGCGTCCTTCCGGGTCGCGCCCGTGGGCTCCTTCCGGGTCTTCGGCACGGTCTGGGTCACCGTCCTGCGCAACACCCCGCTGACGCTGCTGTTCTTCGCGGTGCTGCTCGGCCTGCCGCGCTTCGGACTCGTGCTGCCCTTCAAGGTGTTCGCGGTGCTGGCGCTCGGCTGCTACACCTCGGCGTTCATCTGCGAGGCGCTGCGCTCGGGCATCAACACCGTGCCCAAGGGGCAGGGCGAGGCGGCCCGCAGCCTCGGGATGAGCTTCGGACAGACGCTGTCGCAGGTGATCCTGCCGCAGGCCTTCCGCTCGGTGATCCCGCCGGTGGGCTCCAACCTGATCGCGCTCGCCAAGAACTCCGCGATCGCCGGCGCCTTCAGCGTCACCGAACTGCTCGGCACGTATCGCACGCTCAACGAGCTGGGCTACAGCATCATCTGGACCTTCGTCTGGATCGCCGTCGGCTACCTGATCATCACTCTCACCATCAGCGCGCTCTTCAACGTCCTTGAAAAGCGCTGGGGGGTCGCCCGATGAAAGCCCTCGACCACAGCTCCACCGCCCTCTACGACATCCCGGGCCCCAAGGCCGAACGGCGCCACATGCTCTACGGCGTCCTGTCCACGGTGCTCATCGCGGCGGTCGTCGGCTGGATCCTCTATCTCCTGTTCGACACCGACCAGTTCACCGCGGCCAAGTGGAACCCCTTCACGTACAAGGGAATCCAGGAGCTCCTGCTCAAGGGCCTCGGCAACACGCTCAAGGCCTTCGCGATCGCCGCGGTGCTCTCGCTGGTCCTCGGTGCGATCCTCGCCGTCGGGCGGCTCTCGGACCACAAGCCGGTGCGCTGGCTGGCCACGCTGATCGTGGAGTTCTTCCGGGCCATGCCGGTCCTGGTGATGATCTTCTTCGTGTTCGTGGCCCTGAAGGTCCAGCCGCTGCCCGCGCTCGTCACCGGTCTGACGCTCTACAACGGCTCGGTGCTCGCCGAGGTGTTCCGCTCGGGCGTCAACTCGGTGGAGCGCGGGCAGCGCGAGGCCGCGTACGCCCTCGGGATGCGCAAGACGCAGGTGATGAGCTACGTGCTCGGGCCGCAGGCGCTGCGCGCCATGCTGCCCGCCATCATCAGCCAGCTCGTGGTGGCCCTCAAGGACACCTCGCTCGGCTACCTCATCACCTACGAGGAGTTCCTCCACGCGGGCAAGCTGATCGCGTCGAATCTCGACTACGATCTGCCGTTCATCCCCGTGGTGATGGTGATCTCGCCGATCTACATCGGGATGTGCATGCTCCTGTCCTGGTTCGCCACCTGGGTGTCCAGACGACAGCAGCGCAACCCGAAGGTCGAGGCCGTGGATGTCGCACCGGCCGAACCAGGGACGCTGCTGCCGGGGAGGCAGTAGCACGGAGCACCCCACCCGGCAGCAGCCGGAGATCACTTCTCGCGCAGCGGCACCGATACGAACGACGGGTCGGCCGCGGGAGAGGAGAAGGTCAGCTGCGCGCCGGTCGGGTTGTGCTCGATGTAGAGCGGGTCGACCGTGTCGATCACCAACGCGAGCTTGTGTCCGGCAGGCACGTCGTAGGCCGTGGAGAACAACTCCAGGTCCACGCCGAACGCCTGCCCCGGAGCCTTGTCGTGGAAGGTGTACGGCGCGTGGGAGACCAGCTTGCCGACGCCGAGCGGCCCCACGTCGTAGAGATACGCGACGAGGGTGCCGCTCGGCTTCGTGCTGGTGACGGTGGTGTGCAGCTTCGTGGTGCCGCGGATCTGCTGCGCGCTGTCGTACCGCCCCGACTGCCAGACGGCCGCGAAGGTGCGCGGGAGCAGCGGGATGGAAGCGGTCGGCGGGGTCTTGAGGAACTGGTCGAGGGCGTTGGAGAGCAGCACGATGCCGCCGTTGGCGCCCGAGTCCACGTTCGCGAGCAGCTTCTCGGTGTCGTTGAGCGGGATCCGCGTGGTCGCCGGGCCCACCGACTTCCAGTCCGCGTAGCCCTCGTAGCCGCCGGAAGTACGGGACTTGAGCTGGACCGGCTGTTCGCGGTCGATGTCGTTGTCCACGCCCTTGAGGTGGTGGTCGAACCAGCGCTGGGTGTTGGTCCAGACGTCGTTGGGCAGCCCGAGCAGACCGGTGGCCTCGGCCGTCGCGTGGTCGCCGGGGCGCAGTTCCAGGCGCTTGGGGGTGTCGAGCTGTGCGAAGAACTTCGCGTACTGGTTGGGCGGGAAGATCGTGTCGCCCCACGCGTTCGCCAGCATGATCGCGGGCTTGTTGGCGTTGAGCTGGTCGAGGTACGTGGCGGGGGAGCGCTTGCGTCCCCAGTCGATCATCTCCTGTTCCTTGGCCAGGTTCGAGCCGAGGAAGTCCTTCATGATCTGCTGGAGTTCGGGGCTCGGGCGGCCTGTGAGGAAGCCGGCGCCGGTGAGCAGGCCGGCGGCCATGGAGTGCTGGGTGCGGCCCGAGTAGATCGATTCGATCAGGTCGGCCCAGCCGCTGATCGCGCCGACCGCCTTCACGCGCTTGTCGTGGGCGGCGGCGAGCAGTGAGATGCCGGCGCCGTAGGAGACGCCCGCCATGCCGATCTTGTCGGGGTCGGCGGCGGTGTTGGCGATGGTCCAGTCGATGACGCGGGAGGCGTCGGCGATGTCCGGAGGGCCGGCCACCTCGATGTTCCCGCCGGACTGCCAGAAGCCGCGGGAGTTGTAACTCACCACGACATAGCCGGAGTCGGCGAGCTTCTGGGCCTGCGCGATGTACTCGATCTGCGGCACGGCCCAGCTGGTGGGCAGCACGATCGCCGGGAACTTCTGGCCGGGCTGGGCGCCGGACGGGCTGAAGACGTTGCCCTTGAGTACGGTGCCGCCGTCGCCGGGGATGTCGACGAACCGTACATCCGCCGCCTGCGCGGCCTGTGTCGCGGGCGCCGCGGCCGCCGTGGCGGGGGCCAGACCGAAGGCGGCGCCCGCGACGAGGGCCGCGGAGAGCGAGCTGATCGAGGTGGTGCGCAGGGCTCTGCGGGGAAGTCCCACGGGTCACTCCTCACTCGTGTCAGTGCAAAGTGACCTGACGGTAACGTCAGTTCATTACCGGAGGTAACCCGTCGGTAAGTTACGCGATGGTAAAGATCAGTAGGATCCCGGAGGGTTGAAGATCGGTGAGCTACCGGGGGTTGAAGATCAGTGGGTCCCCGGGGTGAGCGCGCTGAGCTTCTGCCAGGCGGTCCAGCTCATGTTCCACTCCGCGTAGCCGTTGCCCAGCTTCGCCTGGCCCTTCGAGCCCGGGCCCGTGACCTCCACCAGGTCGCCCGGCTGCACCTGCGCGTACAGCCAGTCGGCGTCGGCGTCGCTCATGCCCACGCAGCCCGAACTGTTGTTGACCCGGCCGTAGTTGCCCGCGTTCCACGGGGCCGCGTGCACGTACATGCCCGAGTCCGTCAGGCGCATCGAGTCGCGCACCATCTTGTCGTAGGCGTCGCCCAGGCCCACCGACTGCGAGGTCATCCGGATGGTGCCCTCCTTGCGCATCAGCACCATCTTCCCGTCCCAGGAGGCCTTCTCGCCGCCGGGCGTACCGGCCGCCACCGGAATGGACTTGACCACCTGGCCGTCCCGTACGAGCTGCAGCCGCTTGCTGTCGAGGTCGACCTCGACCTGCTGGTCCTTGCCGATGGTGAAGGTGTTGTCGTAATCACGGACGAACCAGCCGCCGTCCGCGCCCGAGTCCACGCCCTTCAGGTCGGCGTCCAGCTTCACCTTCGTGCCGGGCTTCCAGTACGTCTGCGGGCGCCAGTCCACGCGCTGGCGGCCGGCCTGGTCCTGGTACCAGCCCCAGGAGCCCTTGGTGCCGTTGTCGGTGGTGAGCTTCAGCTGCTTCTCCACCGCCGCCTTGTTCTTGACCGGGTGGTCGAAGGTGATGGAGACCGGCATGGCGGTGCCGACGGTGGAACCGGCCTTGAAGTTGAAGTCCAGCTTGTTGACCTTGCCGGCCTGCTGTGTGGCGAACCGCTGCGTGCCGGTGCGGCCCCGGTCGTCCTTCGTCTCGACCGTGTACGTGGTGCCGGGCGCGGCCACGCGGTCCGAGGTCCAGGTCCTGCCGTCGCCCGCTATCTTCCCGGCGAGCGCGTCGCCCTCGCCGTCCTTCACGGAGACGTTCTCGAGGGTGCCCTCGGTGGCGGTGACCTTGACCTGCTCCCCGGCCTTCGCGTTGTCGCCGGTGAGGTTCACCGCGACCTTCGCGCCGGCGTCGGCGCCGAGCGCGCCCTTGCCGTCGCCTCCGCCGCCCGAACAGGCGCTGAGGGCGACCGCGAGCATCGAGGTGCCGGCGAGCGCGGCGATCCGGGCCGTGCGGGGCAGGGGGTGACGGCGGGTGCGGCTCACAGGGTCCTCCTCCAGTGGTGCTGTTCCTGGGGGAGGAGTCGGAAGTCGCTCGTGTGGTTGCGAATTGCCGGGAAAAATCTCGGTAATTCGGGCAGACGCGGACGCCGGAGTGCGAGGAGGTGGCTTTCGGCATGCGGTGCGGGACGAAAGTCCCGGCATGCGCAGGCGCGGGCGGTGCTAGGACTTCGCCCGGTGCGAGTTCTTCGGGGCGGGGGCCTGCTCCTGGGCCGCGCGCGTCACGTCCGCGACCAGCTCGACCACGTCCGGGCCGTACGCCTGGGAGTTGACCACCTTCAGGAGCAGCACGAAGGAGTTGCCGCCGTACTTGCGGGTCAGGCGCTCGTGATGCTTGGCGAGGTAGCGCGTGGCCGCCTGGTTGGTGACGGCGCGCTGGCCGCAGAAGAGGAACACCGGGCGGGCCTCGCGGCCCTGGCCCGCGGTGAGCCGGGCGAGGATCACGTACTCCGTGATGCCGGGCTCCATGCGGTAGCGCTCGGAGCCGATCTGGAAGGCGCCGCGGTCGGGGCCGGGCTCGGGGTCGGTGTTGACGCGGACGCCGGGCAGCAGCGAGTGCATGTGGGCGGCCATCCGGCGGTTCGACGAGGGGCCGCCGACGCAGAACTCGGTGCGCTCGCCGAAGCCCTGCTGGGCCGAGTCGTGCGTGATGAGCTGGGCGTGCGCGCCGCAGTCCTTGATCAGGGCGGAGAGTTCGAGCAGCGCGAACACGTCGTTGCGCGAGATCATCAGGTCCGGGCCGCCCGCGTCGCGGTTCACGACGAGCAGCGACTCGGAGTTCTGCGGGAGGCCGAAGAAGGCCTGCTTGCGTCTGAGCTTGCGGCGCCAGAAGTACGTACGGGCGTACCAGCCGAGGGCGACCGCGACCACGGCGACGGCCGCGGCGATGACGACTATGCGCAGGGCTTCACTCATGGGCGCGCACTCTAGCGGGCCTGCGGACCTCTGTTCGAGGGTCCCCCGGCGTCTTTTCCGCGGCCACCGAGGGTGTGTCCCGGCAAGGTGCGACACGTCGGGACACGGGGCCGACGGGGAGGTGAAAGGGATGATCCGGGCAGGCGGCAGGTGCGGACCGGGGCAGCAAAAGGTGCGAGGCGGACGGGCGTCGGTGAAGGTGGGCCGGGTGTGCGCCGGCCCCTGCGGCGTACCGAGCCGGCCCGTCCCGCCCGCGTCCGAGGAGTGGTCCCTTGCGTGCAGTCCTTCCCGCCGTACTCGCCCCGGTGCTCCTGGCCGCGGCGCTCCCGCCGGCGAGCGCGCAGGAAGGGTCGGTGGCGGCGGACGCGCTCCTGTCGAAGGTGCGCGACTGCCGTCCCGTCTCCGCGGGACGCTTCCGTACGGACGCCGGGGCACGGGCGGACATCCCGGTGTGCGGCGGCAAGGGCGTCGTGTTCTGGAAGGCCGACCTCGACATCGACTGCGACGGCCGCCCGAGCCGGGCCTGCAGCAAGAAGACCGACCCGTACTTCCAGCCCACCACCGCCTTCCAGGACTCGGCCGGCCGCCAACTCGACTCCGCCGCGCTGCCGTACGTGGTCGTGCCCGGCGCGAGCAAGGCCTGGGACCACCGCAAGTGGGGCGTGCACGGCGGGGGAGTCGTCGCCGTGATCTACCGCGGCAAGGTGCAGTACGCGGTCGTGGGCGACACGGGTCCGACCGACCTCATCGGCGAGGCTTCGTACGCCACGGCCCGCGCCCTCGGCATCGACCCGCATCCGGTGCACGGGGGCGCCGACGGCGGAGCCACGTACATCTTCTTCCGCGACTCGCGCGTGCGGCCCATCGAGAGCCACCGTGAGGCGGTGCGGCTCGGGCAGGCGCTGGCGCGGCAGTTCGTGAACGGCGGCTGACCGGGCTCGGGGCCGGAGCAGGGGTCAGAGCTGTGTGAGGATGCGCGGGCCGTCGTCCGTGATCGCCACCGTGTGCTCGGCGTGCGCGGCGCGGCTGCCGTCCACGGTGCGCAGGGTCCAGCCGTCGCGGTCCTCGTAGTAGCGGTCCGTGCCGCCGCCGATCAGCATCGGCTCGATCGCGAGCACCATGCCGTGCTTGAGGATCATGCCGCGCCCGGGGCGGCCCTCGTTCGGCACGGACGGGTCCTCGTGCATCTGGCGGCCGATGCCGTGTCCGCCGAAGCCCTCGGGGATCCCGTAGCCGGCGGCCCGGCCGACCGTGCCGATCGCGTGGGCGATGTCGCCGATGCGGTTGCCGACCGTGGCGGCCGCGATGCCCGCCTCCAGGGCGGCGAACGCGGTGTCGATCAGCTTCGTGTCCGCCGGGCGCGGGGTGCCGACCGTGAAGCTGATCGCCGAGCCGCCCGCCCAGCCGTCCAGCTCGGCGCCGAAGTCGATGGAGACGAGGTCGCCGTCGCGCAGCCGGTAGCCGTCGGGGATGCCGTGCACGATCGCGTCGTTCACCGAAGCGCAGATCACCGCGGGGAAGGGGGTGGGGGCGAAGGCGGGCTTGTAGTGCAGGAAGGGCGAGGACGCGCCCGCCGCGCGCAGCACCTCGTGCGCCACCTCGTCCAGTTCGCGCAGGCTGCTGCCCACGCGGGCCTGCTCCCGTACCGCCGTGAGTCCTTGCGCCACCACGCGCCCCGTGGCGCGCATGGCTTCGAGCGACTGATCCGTCTTGATCTCAACCATGCCAATTACTATACCGGTCGATGCGGTATAACAATAACGGTCCGGTCGGTATTAGAATAACGGCATGGTGCGCACCCCTCTCACCCCCGAAGAGCGCGAGCGCGGCGAGCGGCTCGGCCGGCTCCTGCGCGAGGCCCGCGGCTCCCGCAGCATGAACGAGGTGGCCGCGGTCGCCGGCCTGTCCGCCGAGACCCTCCGCAAGATCGAGACCGGCCGCGCGCCGACCCCGGCGTTCTTCACCGTCGCCGCGCTCGCCTCCGCGCTCGGCCTCTCCCTCGACGAGGTCCTGGCCCGCTGCACACCACTGCCCGCGTGATCCGTACGCCGCGCAGGGCGGCCCGCGTCGCGGTGCTCGCCCCCGACGGCTCGCTCTTCCTGCTCCGTTACGAAAACGAAGAGGTCGGCCCGCACTGGGCGATGCCCGGCGGCGGACTGGACGAGGGCGAGACGCCCCGGGCCGGAGCGCTGCGCGAGCTGCACGAGGAGACCGGCTGGCGCGACCTCGCGCTCGGCGGGCTGCTGTGCACCTGGGAGCACGACTTCACGCGCGCCGGGATCCCCGTACGCCAGCACGAGCACATCTATGGCGCCCACGGGCCGCGGCGCGCCCCTGGCCCCGAGGTGGCGGAGGCGCACGCCGCGGACGGCATCCTGGGCGCGCGCTGGTGGACGCCGGCCGAGCTCGCGAGCACCCAAGAGGCGCTCTGGCCCCCGCAGTTGGCGGCCGTGCTCGCCTCGGAGCAGCATCCGGTCCACCTCGGGTTCGTGCCGAACGTGGGCTGAGGGCCGCTACGGGCCGGGGTGCGCCAGGGCTTGCCCGGGGCCCGTTCCGGGCGGCCGGGGATCGGTGGCCGCTCAGGCCGACACCGCCAGCTGCACCCCGTGGTGGGCGGGGCGCTCGATCTCGTCCAGCAGGGCCACGGCCAGGTCGGCGTGCGAGATCCGGCCCGCCCCCTCGACCACCGTGCCCACGGCCGTTCGGTACGCACCCGTGGCCGGGGCGTCCGCGGCGAGGTCCATCGGCGGCACCACCATCAACCAGTCGAGCCCGCCCGCGCGTTCACCGAGCAGCTCGAACTCGGCGACATGCCCCTGTGAGAAGGCCCGGTATTCCGCGGGGAACGCCGGATCGTCCATCACCCGTACACCCGGCGCGGTTTCGAGGGTCGTCGCGATCCCGAGGACGAGCAGCCGGCGCACCCCCGCCTCGCCGAGGCCGGTGACCAGCGCGCGGGCCGCCGCGGTGAAGTGCTCCTCGGACGGGACATCGAGCCGCGCCGACGCGTTCAGCGCCGCGTCGTGCCCCGCCGCGACCGCGGTCACCACCGAGGCGTCGGTGACATCGCCGCGTACGACGGTGACCTGATCCGCGCCGAGATGCGGGTACTTCGCCGGGTCGCGCACCACGGCCGTCACCGTGTGCCCGCGCCGCACCGCCTCCGCGACCGCCGCACCGCCGACCCGGCCGCCGGCACCGAAGATCACGATCTTGCTCATGGGGACTCCCTGGTCCGTAGGTGTGCTGAGGGCTGGACCGTAGGACGGGGAGGTCCGGTTACTTCAAGGGAACCGGGGCCAGGACGCTTCGAGAAGCCCCGGAGCCGCCGCCGTACCCTTCACCCATGAGCCGGATCGAACCGCTGCGCGCGGACATGTTCGAGGCCGACTGCGGGCACCGGATGCCGTTCCGCGTCGGCGACAAGTGGAGCGGCATGGTCCTGCGCTGCCTCGAAGCGGGACCGCGCCGCTTCACCGAGCTCAAGGTGCCCCTGCACAGGGTCAGCCCCAAGGTGCTCACCGAGACCCTGCGGGCGATGGAGCGCGACGGCTGGGTGAGCAGGACCGCGTACGACGAGAACCCGCCGCGGGTCGAGTACGCGCTCACGGAGCTCGGCCGCTCCCTGATGGCTCCCCTCGACCACCTGTGCGCATTGACCCGCGCCCACCGCGAGGACCTGCTCGCCGGGGCGGGCGAGCGGCCGAGCAGGGGCGGGGCGCAGGGGGAGTAACAGATCCTGCGCGCGGGACCGGGCGGGGCCAGGCTGCCCGTATGGTTCGTCCCTCGGCTCTCGTGCGTGCCGTGCTCGCCGCGGTGCTGCTGCCCCTCCTCGTCTCCACCGCCCCCGCGCCGCGTACCGTTCCGCTGCCGCGCCCCGCCCCCGCGCCCCGCCCGCTCCAGCATCCCGGTGCGGTGCTCGACCGGGCGCGGCTCGATTTCGTACGGGCCCGGGTGCGGGCCGGCGACGAGCCGTACGCCTCGGCCTTCGACGCGATGCGGGCCAGCCGCTACGCCTCGCTCTGGTACTTCGTGCAGCCGCAGACCGAGGTCGTCTGCCCGCCGGGCGACCGCCCCGGCAAGGGCTGTGTGCAGGAGCGCGAGGACGCGATCGCCGCGTACACACACGCGTTGATGTGGGTGGTCACGCGCCGGGCGGACCATGCCCGCAAAGCGCTGGAGATCATGGACCTGTGGTCCGGCACGCTGCGCAGCCACAGCGGGGGCAACTCCGGTCTGCAGTCCGCCTGGGCGGGATCGATGTGGGCGCGGGCCGGCGAGATCATGCGGTACGTGTACAAGGGCTGGCCCCCGGAGAACGTCGCGCGCTTCGACCGGATGCTGCGCGAGGTGTATCTGCAGCAGGTGGCGGGCGGTTCGCTCGGGCGCAATGGCAACTGGGACCTGGTGATGGCCGACGCGGCGGCGGGCATCGGGGTGTTCCTCGACGACCGTGCGGTCCTGGCGCGGGCCGTCGAGCGGGTACGGCAGCGCGTGCCCGCGTACTTCTATCTGCGCTCCGACGGACCGCACCCGAAGAGCCCGCCGGGCGGACTCGTCGAATCCCGCGCGGAGTTGACCCGCTACTGGTTCGGCCAGGAGCGGTTCGTGGACGGCCTCGCGCAGGAGACCTGCCGCAACTTCGAGCACGTCGGATACGCGATCGCCGCCACCGCGCACGTCGCCGAGACCGCGCGAGTCCAGGGCATCGACCTCTACGAGGACGTGGCCGAACGGCTGCGCGCCGCCCTGGAGTTGCACGCCCGGTACCAGGTGAGCGAGGCGGAGGCGGGGCCGGAGTGGCTGTGCGGCGGGCAGCTCACGCTCACCATGGGGCCCGACGCGGAGATCGCGCTCAACCACCTGCAGAACCGCCTGGGCCTGCGCCTGCCGCACGCGCGGCGGCTGGCCGGCGAGCTGCGGCCGGCCGGGACCGACAACCTGTTCGTGGCCTGGGAGACGCTCACCCATGGCGGGGAGCCGCCGCGGACGAGGGAGCCGGTGGCATGAGGCGTTCGCTGCGGATTCGTACGGGACGGGTTGTCGTGCTGTCGCTCCTGACCGCCGCCCTGCTCGGGGCCGCCGCACCCCCGCCCCCGCCGCCCGACGACATCCGCTCCGGCTTCCGGCACCCCGGCGTGCTGCTCGACCTCGACGGGATCGACACGCTGCGGCGCGCGGTGGCCCAGGGCCGCGAGCCGCAGGCCTCCGCGTACCGCCGCATGAAGGAGAGCCGGTACGCGGCCGCGGACTACCGGCCGCACCCGCACAAGGTCGTCGCCTGCCCGCCGTACAAGAAGCCGCCCGCCTGCACGGCCGAGCGCGAGGACGCCATCGCCGCCTACACCCAGGCGCTGCTCTACACGGTCACCCGCGACCCCGCCCACGCCCGCCGCGCCGTGCGGATCATGGACGCCTGGTCGCAGGTGCTCACCGACCACACCGAGGGCAACTCCGCGCTGCAGGCCGCCTGGGCGGGCTCGACCTGGGCGCGCGCCGCCGAACTCGTGCGCCACACCTACGAGGGCTGGCCGGTCGCGGACGCGGCGCGCTTCGGCCGCATGCTGCGCCACGCCTACCTCGGCGAGTACGCGGAGGAGGTCGCCGACTACAACGGCAACTGGGACCTCACGATGACCGACGCCGCACTGGCCATCGGCGTCTTCCTCGACGACCGCCGCGTGTTCGAGGAAGCGGTACGCCGCTTCAAGGCCCGCGTCCCCGCGTACTTCTATCTGCGCAGCGACGGCGAGGTGCCCCTCGCGCCGCCCGGCGGCAAGGCCGATACGCCCGAGGAGATCCGGGAGTTCTGGTTCGGCCAGCGGACCTTCGTGGACGGGCTCGCCCAGGAGTCCTGCCGCAACTTCGAGCACGTCGGCTACGCCCTCGCCGCCACCGCGCACGCCGCCGAGACCGCCCACCTCCAAGGGGTCGACCTGTACGGGCCCGTACGCGAACGGCTGCGCGCCACCGTCGAGTTCCACGCCCGCCACCAGCTGGGCGCGCCCATGCCGACGTCGCTCTGCGGCGGCAGGCCGCGGCTGACCATGGGGCCCGACCTCGAGGTGGTCCTGCACCACCTGAGCGGACGGCTCGGCCTCGCGCTGCCGTACGGACAGAAGCTGGCGCAGCGCATGCGGCCGGCCGGCACCGACGACCTCTTCGTGGCCTGGGAGACCCTGACGCACGGCAGGGCCTTCGGCGGCTGCACCGGCACGGATAGGGTCGGCTGTCATGACCAGCGATGCCCTTGAGGCCCTCGGCCGCTCCCGCTACATCTCCCTCACCACGTACCGGAAGAACGGCACCCCCGTCTCCACACCGGTCTGGGTGGTCAGCGACGGCGCGCTCCTCTACGTATGGACGAAGACCGACACGTGGAAGGTGAAGCGGCTGCGCCACGACAAGCGGGTCGTCGTGACCGCCTGCGACCTTCGCGGCCGCGTCGCCGACGGGGCCGTCAGCGCGGAAGGCACCGCGACGCTCCTGGACGAGAGCGAGATGCCGAAGGTGCGGCGGCTGCTCTCGCGCAAGTACAAGTGGCAGTACTGGATGGTGGATTACCCGGCGATGCTCGCGCGGCTCGGCAAGCGGCCGCACACGGGCATCGCGGTGAGCCTGTCGCAGACCTGAGACCACAAGGGCGACTGCGCCGGCCCGACACCCGGGCCGCGAGGCGCCCGCACACCCGGGGCCCTCGTGCCCCGGACCGCCCGGAGGCCGTGATGCCCCTGAACTCCGACGACGCACGCCGGATCGCGCTCGCCCTGCCGGGCGCCTTCGAGAAGCTCGCGTGGGGACTGCCCACGTTCCGGGTCGAGGGCGGCAAGGTGTTCGCCTCGCTCGACGACTCCGACACGGTGCTCGGCGTGAAGTGCCCGCAGGAGGACCGGGCCGAACTGATCGCCGCGGAACCGGAGAAGTTCTTCCTGCGCGAGGGCCACGACGACCGCTACCCCTGGCTGCGGGTGCGGCTCGGCGCGCTGGACGACGAGCAGGAGCTCGCCGCGATCCTCGCCGACTCGTGGCGGCAGGCGGCGCCCAAGAGGCTGGTGGCGGAACATCCGGAGACCGGGTCCATGTGAGAGGGAACGGGGCGGTTTGTCACTCTGCCCGGCAGACCCCGCGGTGCCACCTTTTCCTCGGCTCTTATGCGCACCTACGAAAACTCCGCGTAGCCGCCCCGTAACGCGCGAGGTGTGGAATGCTGCCGGACACACATGGACCGGAAGGGTCCAGTCTGGTGGGGGACACATGACGGCGGGGCAACACGCGGACCCTGTGCGGGAGTTCGCGGAGTATCTGCGAGGCCTGGTCGGACGCATCGACCAGGACGGTGGGTGGTGCGGCGTGTTCCTCCGCCGCGACCCCGACGGGATGCGCGCCTGCCTGCAAGGACGCGAGGCCCCGCCCTGGGACGTGGTCGAGGCGCTGCTCAACGATCTCGCGGCAGCCCACGGCCGGGACCGGGCCGCCCAGGAGATGGCCCACGCCCGCGCCCTGCACCAGCGCCTGCTCCGCCATGTCGACACCCGCCCCGGCGCGCGCGAACGGCTCGGCGAGCGGCTCGAGCTGATGCTCAAGGAACAGCGGTACGCGGCCGAACGGCAGGGCGAGATAGGGGAGTTGCTCCAGACCGCCTCCCCCTTCGACGCCGACCGGCTGCGGCTCGACCTCGCGTGGGCGCAGGACGACCACGAGCGGGCGAGCGCGCGCGTGGCGGAACTCCAGGGGCGGTTGCAGCGGATCCAGGCACCGCCGCGGCACGGACAGCCGCGCCACGAGCCCCGCGTCATGCCGCCCGACACGGACCACTTCTTCGCACCCCGGCAGCCGGATGCGGCACCCGCCGAGGAGGAGCGGAGCAGCCGGGGCGCCCCGCACCCGCGCCGGTTCGCGCGCAGAGGCGCCCGGTACGCGCCCGGGGCGGACACCGCCGGTTCCGTCCCGCCGACCGCGGCGCAGACCCCGCCGCGCGGCGCCCGCTACGGCCAGATCGCCGAGCAGACCCCGCCCCGCGGCGCCCGCCACGGCCGCATGTCCGAGCAGGCCGCACCCGCGGCGCCGCCCGGGAGCGCACCCGGCGCCGCGGCCCGCGCCACCGCCGCCACCGTCGCCCAGCTGATCGCGCTGCGCGGCGCGGGCCGCACCGGCGAGGCCCATGTGCTGCTGTGCGAGGCGGCCCGCCGGCCGCCCGGGCAACTGCCGCTGCTCGCCGAGGAGTTGCAGCGCGCCGGGCTCGGCGCCGACTGGGCCACGCTCCTGTGGGAGGCGGCCTCGCTGCCGCCCGCCGACCTCGTCGCCGTCGCCGAGGCGCTCGGCACCGCCGGCCGCCACGACGACGCGAAGCGTCTGCTGCGCCAGGGCGTGGGCCGGCCCGCGTCCGAGATCGGCGAGGCCGCGCTCGTGATGGCCGACGCCGGGCGCAGGGTGCAGGCCGAGGTGCTGCTCGAGGCGTTCCTGCGCGTCCGTACGCCGGAGGAGGCCGCGCGCATCGTCACCGCCGACCCGGACCGTCTGATCCCGCCGCTGCTCAAGGCCGCCGAGTCGGTCTCGGGGGACTGCCGGCGCGACCTGGCGCACGCGCTGCGGGTGGCGGGATTCGGGGTCTAGCCCGCCTCTCCCGGTGCCCGCGCGCCGGGAGCGTCCCTCACCCGTACGAGTAGGAAAAGCCGCCGGTGGCGCGGGCTTGCGGCAGGCGGTCTTGCCCCGCACCTGGACTGGTCGTACGTTCATGGCTCCACCTCCGTCGTCTACGGGCGTAGAGCCCGGCGGGGTCGAGAGGTCGACAGCGAGCGTCTCGTCGAAGGAGCAGCTCATGGCCACCGTCGTACGCGCCGCACTGGTCCAGGCGACCTGGACAGGCGACACCGAATCCATGATCGCCAAGCATGAGGAGCACGCCCGGGAGGCCGCGCGCCAGGGTGCGCAGGTGATCGGCTTCCAGGAGGTGTTCAACGCGCCGTACTTCTGCCAGGTGCAGGAGCCGGAGCACTACCGCTGGGCCGAGCCGGTGCCGGACGGGCCCACGGTGGTCCGGATGCAGGCACTCGCCCGCGAGACCGGCATGGTGATCGTCGTCCCGGTCTTCGAAGTCGAGCAGGCCGGCTTCTACTACAACACCGCGGCCGTGATCGACGCGGACGGCACGTATCTCGGCAAGTACCGCAAGCACCACATCCCGCAGGTCAAGGGCTTCTGGGAGAAGTACTACTTCAAGCCCGGGAACCTGGGCTGGCCGGTGTTCGACACCGCGGTCGGCAAGGTCGGCGTGTACATCTGCTACGACCGGCACTTCCCCGAGGGCTGGCGGCAACTCGGCCTGAACGGTGCCCAGTTGGTCTACAACCCCTCCGCCACCTCGCGCGGTCTGTCCGCGTACCTCTGGCAGCTGGAGCAGCCCGCCGCCGCGGTCGCCAACGAGTACTTCATCGCGGCCATCAACCGGGTCGGCCAGGAGGAGTACGGCGACAACGACTTCTACGGGACCTCGTACTTCGTGGACCCGCGCGGCCAGTTCGTCGGCGAGACCGCGAGCGACAAGACCGAGGAACTGGTGGTCAGGGACCTGGACTTCGGCCTGATCGAGGAAGTGCGCAACCAGTGGGCGTTCTACCGCGACCGCCGTCCCGACGCGTACGAAGGGCTGGTGCAGCCGTGACGTCGACGTCATCCGCGGAGCTGTACGAACGGCACCGCAAGGTGCTGCCCGACTGGCTCGCCCTCTACTACGAGGACCCGATCGAGCTGACGCACGGCGAGGGCCGCCACGTCTGGGACGCCGACGGCACCAAGTACCTGGACTTCTTCGGCGGCATCCTCACCACGATGACCGCGCATGCGCTGCCCGAGGTGACCAAGGCGATCAGTGAGCAGGCGGGCCGGATCATCCATTCGTCCACGCTCTACCTCGACCGCCCGATGGTCGAACTCGCCGAGCGCATCGCCGCGTTGTCCGGCATCCCCGACGCCCGCGTGTTCTTCACCAGCTCGGGCACCGAGGCCAACGACACGGCGCTGCTGCTCGCGACGGCCTACCGCGGCTCGAACACCCTGCTCGCGATGCGCAACAGCTACCACGGCCGCTCGTTCTCGGCGGTCGGCATCACGGGCAACCGCGCGTGGTCGCCCACGTCGCTGTCCCCGCTCCAGACGCTGTACGTGCACGGCGGCGTCCGCACCCGGGGCCCGTACGCCTCGCTGAGCGATGCCGAGTTCATCGCCGCGTGCGTGGCCGACCTGGAGGACCTCCTCGGCCACGGCCGTACCCCTGCCGCCCTGATCGCCGAGCCGATCCAGGGCGTCGGCGGCTTCACCTCGCCTCCCGACGGCCTCTACGCCGCCTTCCGCGAAGTCCTCGCCGCGCGCGGGGTGTTGTGGATCTCGGACGAGGTGCAGACCGGCTGGGGCCGCACCGGCGACCACTTCTGGGGCTGGCAGGCGCACGCGCAGTCCGGGCCGCCGGACATGCTGACCTTCGCCAAGGGCATCGGCAACGGCATGTCGATCGGCGGGGTCGTCGCCCGCGCCGAGGTCATGAACTGCCTGGACGCCAACTCCATCTCCACCTTCGGCGGTTCTCCGGTCACCATGGCGGCGGGCCTGGCGAACCTCTCGTACCTCCTGGAACACGACCTCCAGGGCAACGCCCGCCGCGTGGGCGGCCTCCTCCTGGAGCGCCTGCGCGCGGCCTGCGCCTCGGTCCCCGCCGTACGGGAGGTCCGCGGCCGGGGTCTGATGCTCGGCATCGAGCTGTGCGAACCGGGCACGGACGAGCCGTCGCCGCAGCGCGCCACGGCGGTCCTGGAGGCCGCACGCGCCGGCGGCCTCCTGATCGGCAAGGGCGGCGGCCACAGCACGAGCGCCCTGCGCATCGCGCCCCCGCTCAGCCTGACCGTGGCGGAGGCGGAAGAGGGCGCGGCGATTCTGGAGCGGGCGCTGCGCGAGGTGTGAGACGCGTGGCTGTAGCTGTAGCTGTAGCTGTAGCTGTAGCTGTAGCTGTAGCTGTAGCTGTAGCTGCGGGCGGGCCCGGGGCGTGGAGTGCCGCGTGGTGCTCCGGGCGCCGGGCCCGGCCGATGAGGCGGCGGCTGCCCGGTCGATGGGGATCGCCTGTGTCCGGTGGGCGAGGATAGGGTCGTCGTCCGCCGTCCGCACGCGAGGAGTCCGCGCCCAGATGTCACCTTCCGGTTCCGGTACGTCCGGTACGCGGCCGCCGACGATCGCCGATGTCGCCCGGGTCGCCGGAGTGTCGCGTACGACGGTCTCGCACGCGCTGAACGGGCTCGGCAAGGTGGACCCCCGTACCAGGGAGCGCATCAAGCAGGTCGCCGCCGACCTCGGCTACCGGCCGAACCTGCGTGCGCAGCGCCTGCGTCGGGGGCAGGCCAAGGCCATCGCGCTGGCCTCGTCGATGCCCTTCTCCGTGGCCGGCGGACCGTCGCGGCTCGGCTTCTACATGGAGGTGGCCGCCGCTGCCGCCGAGAGCGCCCTCGCCCACGACTACGCCCTCGTGCTCGTGCCCCCGGTGGAGGCGTCCGGATCGGCGCTGTACTCCGTGGACATCGACGGCGCCATCGTCGTCGAGCCCGACGTGGACGACGCGGCCACGGCCCGGCTCAAGGAGCGCGGCCTGCCGTACGTCACGCTCGGCCGTCCCGTGGCGCCGGAGGAGGACGCGCCTTACGTGGACCTGCGCGGCGCCCTCGTCACGGACCTGCTCCTGTCCCACCTGAAGGAGCAGAGCGCGCGGCAGCCCGCGCTGATCATCGGCTCCGGCGCGCGGCACTCGTCGGTGGACGCGCGGGAGGCCTACGAACGCACCGCCGCGGCAGAGGGGTGGACGCCGCTCGTCCGTACGGCGCCCGAGGCGGGCGGCGAGGAGGCCGGTTACGCGGCCTGCGCGCAGCTGCTCGCCGAACACCCCGGCATCGACGCGGTCTGCGCCCTGGTGGACGTGTTCGCCGTCGGCGCGGTCCGGGCGATCAAGGACAGCGGACGCGCCGTCCCGGACGACGTCCTGGTCGTCACGCGCTACGACGGGCTGCGCGCCCGCACCTGCGAACCGCCGCTGACCGCCGTGGACCTGCACCTGGACCGGGCGGCGGCGGATGCCGTGGAACTGCTGCTCGCCCGCCTGCGCGGCGACGCGGAGGCCGCACGAACGGCCACGGCGCCGGCGCCCCGGGTGGTCGTCAGGGCTTCGTCGGTACGGAACAAGCCCTCGCAGCCCGGCAATTGACGGGGAGGGCCGGCGCCCGACCGGGACCGGCCCTCCCAACTCCTGCGCGCACGCGGCCGGTTACAGGCCCAGCATCAACACGGCCCCCGAGACCAGCGCGAAGACGAGCACGAACAGGCGCATCCTGCGTGCGTCGAAGCGGTGGTGCACCAGGCGGCTCAGCCACGCGCCCACCGCGATCGCGGGCAGCAGCGCGAGCGCCCAGCCGAGGTCGGCCGCATGGCCCTCACCGGTGGCGAACAGCAGCAGCAGGGACGCGAGTTCACCGACGAGGAAGCACAGGGCGACCGTCGCGCGCAGTTCGGCGGGCGGCCGGTGCTGGTAGACGAGGGCCAGCGGAGGGCCGCCCACTCCCGTCGCGGTCTCCGTCAGGCCGGTGACCGCACCCGCCGCCACGTACGCGGAACGCCCGGGCGCGAACGCCGGAGCGAGCAGGCTCACCACCGCCGCGAGCACCGTCGCGAGGCCCACGAAGAGCCCGAGACTGCGGTCGGGGATCAGCCAGAGCAGCGCCAGCCCGCCGGGAGTGGCGGCGATGCGCGCCACCGTGATCCAGCCGGCCCCGCGCAGATCGAGCGCGTCCCGCTCGCGCCATGCCACGTACACGTTGAGCGGGATCATCGATGCGAGGACGAACACCGGGAGCAGGCCGGGATCGAGGATCCCGGCCACGGGTGCCACGATCAGCGCGAAGCCGAGCCCGCTGCTGCCCTGGACGAACGAGGCGGCGGCCACCGTGAGGGCGAGCACCACGAGGGTTGTGACGGTCACCGCTCCGCACTCCGTCCCGGTGCCGTCAGGGCCCGCGCGCGGGCCGTCGTGGAGGTGGGATGGGCGCGTCTCACCTCGGCCCTTTCCCTTACGGTGCGGGCCAGTTCGCCGGCTCTGCGCACCAACGCGCGGCCGTCCCAGCCGACCGGTGCGCCCTGCCACAGGCGCAGCCGCCCGCCGACGAACACCGCGCTGATCTGGTCGCGGTTGCCGCGCCGCACCAGCTCCCAGGGCAGGTCCCAGGAGAGCGCGAGTTCCGGGGTCTCGGTGTCCACGAGCAGGAAGTCGGCGGCGCGCCCCGCGGCGATCGTGCCGGTGCGGGCGCCGAGTCCCAGGGCGTCGGCGCCGCCCCGCGTGGCCTGTTCGAGCCAGGTCCAGCCGGCGCCGCAGGACGAGTCGCCGGTGGCGAGTCCGTACGCGAGCCGCTGGGCGAACTCCGCGGCGTCGGCGAGCCGGAACCCGTCGCCGCGGGTGCCGTCGGTGCCGAGCCCGAAGCGGATGCCGCGCTCGGCCAGGGCGACGGCGGGCGCGACCGCGTTGCCCTTCCAGGCGCTGGCGACCGGGTTGTAACTGACGGCGGTCCCGGTGTCGGCGAGCAGGGTCAGCTCGCGCGGCGTGAGCAACGTGGCGTGCGCGGCCAGGAGTTGAGGGCCGAGTGCGCCGATCCGGTGCAGGTGTTCCAGCGGGCGCAGACCGTGGCGTACGAGGGAGCGCTCGACGCCCGCGAGGTGCTCGTTCACGTGGATCTGCACCACGGCACCGGCCTCGGCGGCCAGACGTGCGGTGTGCCGCAGAGTCCGCTCGGTGGCCGCCTCGGGGATGGAGATCGCGAGGGAGGGGTGGACGAGCGGGTCGCCGGCGTACCGGGCGAGGTGCTTCTCGGCACGCTCGGCGACGGTGGAGCCTCCGGGAGTCGCCTCGGCCACGGGAGCGGCGGATGTGCGGGCCGGGTCCTCCGCGGGGGCGTCGTTGCAGACGAGCCCGAGCACGCACCGCAGGCCCGCGTCCCGGGCCGCCGAAGCGATCACGTCCACGTCGACCGGCGCGCGCGTGCCGGCGTCGGCGACCGTGGTGAAACCGCCGCGCAGGGCTTCCAGCGCCGCCAACTTGGCGGCCACGTACGCCGATTCCTCGTCGAGCGCGTTCTCCAGGGGCACCCACACGCGGCGGAAGATCTCCGAGGGCTCACCGAAGGCCAGCGCGGAACCGAAGCTCTGGGTGAGGTGGTGGTGGGCGTCCACGAAGCCCGGCATCAGGAGGTGGCCGGCCAGGCGGACCGGGGCGAGGCCGGGGTGGGTGCGCCGCAGCTCCGCGAGGGGACCGACGGCACGGAAGACACCGCCGTCCACCACCACGCCGTACCCGTCGGCCGGCCCCTCCGGCAGCAGGACGGCGTCGGGGGCGAGGAGCAACGGGCCGGTGGTGTCGAGGAGTTGGGAACGGAGCCGATCGGGAGCGGCGGGGGTTCCGGGGTGGCGCGGGTCGTCCGGGCGGTCCGGGCGGTCCGGGCGTTCGAGGTTGTCCACGGGCTCAGGGCCGGCCGGGGGAGCGTCGGTGCGCTGGTTCATCAGTCGCTTTCGGTACGGGGGCGGGTCAGGCGGGCGACGACGCCGGGCCTGACGTGGTGGAAGAGGACGTTGAGGACGGCGGCGACGAACGCGCCGACCGCGACTCCGCTTTCGAGGAGGATGCGGAGGTTCGGCGGGAAGCCGCCGTACACCCCCGGGACGAGGATCGGCAGCAGACCGAGGGCCAGCGCGACCGCGCAGATGAACGTGCTGGTGTGCCGGTCGAGGTCGGAACGGCCGAGCATCTGCACCCCGAGCACGGTGATCACCGCGAACACCACCATCGCGGTGCCGCCGACCACCGCCGACGGGATCACGCTGATCGCGTGGGTCACGGGGGCGAGGAAGCCGATCGCGATGAGCACCACACCGGCCGCGGCGGTCACGTACCGGCTGCGGACGCCGGTGACCCGGACGATGCCGATGTTCTCGCCGCTGGTCACCATGAGCGGCAGCCCGAAGAAGCCGCCGGCGAGCGAGGTGAGCGCATCTCCGCGGATGGTCTTGGGCACGGCCGTGCGCCGGTCGATCTCCTTGCCCACGGCCTCGGCGTTGATCACGGTCTGGCCGGTGGCCTCCGCCATGGACGCCAGGCTGTAGAGCATCAGCGGCAGCGCGGCCACGAGGTTGAACTGCGGTGAACCGAACGGCATCGGCTGCGGCACGCTCAGCAGACCGTCCGCCCCGGCGGCGCCGAAGTCGATGCCGCCGAGCACGGCGGCGAGCGCGGTGCCCGCCAACAGGCCGAGCATCACCGCGAGTTGCCGCAGGATGCCGCTGAACAGCAGATAGAACGCGACGGTGAAGCCGATCGTCGCCATGCCGAGACCGAGGTTGCCCGGGTCGGCGAAGCCGGGCTCGCCGGGCCGCCCGGTGACGAGGGTCGCGCCGACCTTCACCAGGTTCACGCCCACGATGACGATCATCGTGCCGATCACCAGGGCGGGGAAGAAGGCCAGGAGCCGCGAGAACACCGGCAGCACGACGAAGTAGAACACCGCGGTCAGGACCACCGCGCCGGTGGCCGTGGGCAGGCCGTGCTGCTCGGCGATGGCGAGGAAGAGGATGAGCGGCGCACCGCCCGGCAGCATCACGAACGGCAGCCGCGGCCCGAACTTCCAGGGCCCGAGCGACTGGACGAGCGAGCCGACGCCGGAGAGCACGAAGGCCGCGGAGAGCAGCCCGACCGTCAGCTCGGGGTCGAGCCGGAGCGTGGCGCTCATCAGGAAGATGGCCGAGATGGGCGTGGCCGCCATGACGAGGACGTGCTGGATCCCGAAGAGCAGGATCCGCCCGCGGGGGCGGGATTCGTCTACGGGGTGGGGGAGTTGACGTTGCGCCCCGGCCTCGGTTCCGGACCCGGACCCTGCCCCTGCCCCGGCCTCGGGTGGTGGCTCGGCGTCCATGGGCGGGGGGACTTCGGCGGCGCGGGGCGCGGGTACTGCGACCTGCTCCGTACCGGAGAGAGTTTCCGTGCCGGGGAGCACTTCGGCGTCGGGCTGGGCCTCGGTACCGGGCCGGGCCTCCGCACCGGGCTTGGCCTCGGCGCTGGGCAGAGCTTCGGTGTTGGAGTGGGTCTCGGCGCTGGGCATGGCTCCGGCACTGGACCGGGCTTCCGTACCGGGCGGGGACTGGCGTGGTCGGGACACGTTCGGGCTCCTCTCGGGAGTCTCGGCACGCTCGGATGTCCACTTCGATCCGGCCCTGGAGCGGAGAGCCAAATCGATTTGGCCAAATCGATTTGGCCGTCAGTATCCGAGGGTGTGGGTGGGCCGTCAAGGGGTCCCGCGCGGCGGGCCCTCTTGGCAGCGGCCCGCGCGCGAGAGAGGGTCGGGGGATCGACGCCTGCCGACCTGCGGGCCGGCGGGTTCACCGGCGACCTGACCTGGAAAGAACCCCGACACCCGACCCGACGACCGAACCGGGGTGTGCCACCCGCGGTTGAGGAGGTGCGAACGATGACCCGCACGCTGATCACTGGTGGCCTCGTCATCACGGCTGCCGACGAGATCCACGCCGACGTGCTGATCGAGGGCGGCCGGATCGCCGCGCTCGGCACGCCGGGCACGCACGGGTGGACGGCCGACCGCGTGATCGACGCAGCCCAGAAGTTCGTGATCCCGGGCGGCGTCGACGTCCACACGCACATGGAGCTGCCGTTCGGCGGCACCTTCGCCTCGGACACGTTCGAGACGGGCACGCAGGCGGCGGCCTGGGGCGGTACGACCACGATCGTGGACTTCGCCGTGCAGTCGAAGGGGCAGTCGCTGCGCGCCGGCCTCGACGCGTGGCACGCGAAGGCGGACGGCCGGTGCGCGATCGACTACGGCTTCCACATGATCATGTCGGATGTCACCGAGCGGTCCCTGAAGGAGATGGACCTCCTGGTCGAGGAGGGCGTCAGCAGCTTCAAGCTGTTCATGGCCTACCCCGGCGTCTTCTACAGCGACGACGGACAGATCCTGCGGGCGATGCAGCGCGCCGCGGCCAACGGCGGCATGATCATGATGCACGCGGAGAACGGCATCGCGATCGACGTCCTGGTCGAACAGGCCCTCCAGCGCGGCGAGACGGACCCCCGCTACCACGGGGAGGTGCGCAAGGCCCTGCTCGAAGCCGAGGCGACCCACCGCGCCATCAAACTGGCCCAGGTGACCGGCGCCCCGCTCTACGTCGTGCACGTCTCGGCCGAGCAGGCGGTCGCGGAGCTGGCCCGCGCCCGGGACGAGGGCCTCCCGGTCTTCGGCGAGACCTGCCCGCAGTACCTCTTCCTCTCCACGGACAACCTCGCCGAGCCGGACTTCGAGGGCGCGAAGTACGTCTGCTCAACTCCCTTGCGCCCGAAGGAACATCAGGCCGCCCTGTGGCGGGGCCTGCGCACCGACGACCTCCAGGTGGTCTCCACCGACCACTGCCCGTTCTGCTTCGTGGGCCAGAAGGAGCTGGGCCGCGGCGACTTCTCGAAGATCCCCAACGGCATGCCGGGCGTCGAGAACCGCATGGACCTCCTCCACCAGGCGGTCGTCGAGGGCCGCATCACCCGCCGCCGCTGGATCGAGATCGCCTGCGCCACCCCGGCCCGGATGTTCGGCCTCTACGGCAAGAAGGGCACGATCGCCCCGGGCGCGGACGCGGACGTGGTGATCTACGACCCGCACGCGGAGCAGGTGATGTCCGCCGAGACGCACCACATGAACGTGGACTACTCGGCGTATGAGGGCAAGCGCGTGACCGGGCAGGTGGAGACGGTCCTTTCGCGCGGTGAACTCGTCATCGACAAGCGGGAGTTCGTGGGCCGGGCCGGACACGGCGCCTATCTGGCGCGGGGGACCAGCCAGTACCTCGGCTGATCAGGACGGGCGGGCGACGCCCCGGGGTCGCGGGTGCGCCCGGGGTGTCGCCCGCCCATCCGGACGCGCAAGGGTGTCACCTGCCCGGCCCGGAGCGCTCCTCCAGACCGGGCCGGGCAGGCTGGATCAGCTGCGGGTCCAGCGCTGGTTGCCGCTGTTCCAGCAGGAGTAGAGCTGGATCATGGTGCCGTTGGCGGTGCCCGCCGCGGCCGCGTCCAGGCAGAGGCCCGACTGGACGCCGACGATGGAGCCGTCGGAGTTGAGCCGCCACTTCTGGTTCTCGCCGCCCCAGCAGCTGTAGATCTGCACCTTGGCGCCGTTGGCGGTGCCCGCGGCGTCCAGGCACTTGTTGCCGTAGACCCTCAGTTCGCCGGCGGCCGTGTGGGTCCACTGCTGGTTGGTGCCGTTGCCGCAGTCCCACAGCTGGACCTGGGTGCCGTCCGTGGTGCTCGCGCCGGGCACGTCCACACAGCGGCCCGAGGCGACGCCTCGGATCCGGGCTGCGCCCGAAGGGGGCGTGGTGGAGCCGGAGTTGAGTGCGTTGAGCACGGCGTCGTAGGCGGGCTTCTTGCTGCCGTTGCCCTGGAAGAGCAGAGGTGTGTGCTCCGGGCGCCAGGAGTCGGTGTCCCGCACGCCCCAGACGGTGATGCCGAGGCAGCGCGGGACGGCCAGGCAGTCGTTGGTGACGCCCGCGTAGGCCGAGGACGGGGCGCCCTGGATGTCGAGCTCGGTCACCGCCACGTCGACGCCGAGGGCGGCGAAACTCTGGAGCGTGGTGCGGAAGTTGCTGTGGTACGGGTTGCCCTCGTTGAAGTGCGACTGGAAGCCGACGCAGTCGATCGGCACACCCCGCTGCTTGAAGTCCTTGACCATGTTGTACATGGCCTGGGTCTTGGCCGCGGTCCAGTTCTCGACGTTGTAGTCGTTGTAGCAGAGCTTGGCGGCCGGGTCGGCGGCGCGTGCGGTGCGGAAGGCGACCTCGATCCAGTCGTTTCCGGTGCGCTGAAGGTTGGAGTCGCGGCGGGCCCCCGAAGGGCCGTCGGCGAAGGCCTCGTTCACGACGTCCCACTGGGCGATCTTGCCCTTGTAGTGGCCCATCACGCCGTTGATGTGGCTGATCATGGCCTGGCGCAGGGTGCTGCCGCTGAGGGCCTGCATCCAGGCGGGCTGCTGCGAGTGCCAGGCCAGGGTGTGGCCGCGCACCTGCTTGCCGTTCTGGACCGCCCAGTTGTAGACCCGGTCGCCGGCGGTGAAGTTGAACTGCCCCCGCTGGGGCTCGGTGGCGTCGATCTTCATCTCGTTCTCGGCGGTCACCGAGTTGAACTCGCGGTTCGCGATCGTGGTGTACGCGGAGTCGCCGAGCCGGCCGCCGGCGATGGCGGTGCCGAAGTAGCGGCCGCTCTGCGCCGCCGCCGCGCCGAGCGTGCTCTCGGCCGCCTGGGCACTCGGCGGCGCGGCCAGCACGCCGGTCGTACCGAGTGCGCCGACGGCCAGTGACGCCAGCAGGACGCGGAGCCTTCTGCGGCGGGCAGGTGGGGGGAGGGCGTACGAGCCCATGACGGTACCTCCAGGTCGTGACGGGGCGGGCTGATCGGACGGCAGCCCGTATTCGAAATGTCGAACGCTGACCGGTACTTCAGACGGGAAGATTGGTCGCTTGACGGTGGCGCGTCAACACCTCGGGCGGAAGAGGTTTCCGTTCATCGTCCGAGAGTTTTCGGGAGGCGCAAGGTCACCGAAATGGCGTCAGCAGCGCTTGTTTTACGGCCAGTTCAACCCCGTCCCTTGACCGATGGCTCGCCCCTCCCTACTTTGTGGCGTCGTTTCTCCGTTACGTTTCCGGAACTTTTCCGATACCTAGGAGACCCTCGATGCGTTTCCGCTCCATCACCCTGCTCCACCTCAGACGACTGCTCGCCGTCCTCGCGCCCCTGCTCCTCGTGGCCGGCGTCCTGGGCGCCCAGCCCGCCGGTGCGGCGACGGTCGACCCCACCGCCTCGTATGTGCTGGTCAACCGCGGCAGCGGCAAGGCACTCGACGTCTACAACCTGGCGACCGGCGACGGCGCCCGCATCACCCAGTGGGCCAGGAACGACCAGCCCCAGCAGCAGTGGCAGTTCGTCGATTCCGGCGGCGGCTACTTCCGGATCAAGTCCCGCCACTCCGGCAAGGTGCTCGACGTCAGCGGCGCCTCCACCGCCAACGGCGCCGCGGTCCACCAGTGGACCGACGTGA
The DNA here is from genome assembly GCF_900100315.1 of Streptomyces indicus. Classification (GTDB taxonomy): domain Bacteria; phylum Actinomycetota; class Actinomycetes; order Streptomycetales; family Streptomycetaceae; genus Streptomyces; species Streptomyces indicus. Next base: position 1,166,453 of record NZ_FNFF01000001.1, on the reverse strand, counting down.
ACGCCGCCAACCAGCAGTGGCGCCTCGCCGACAGCCCGGACGGATACGTGCGGCTCATCGCGCGCCACAGCAACAAGGCCCTTGAAGTGCAGGGGGCTTCGACCGCCGACGGCGCGAACATCGTCCAGTACGACGACTGGGGCGGCGCCAATCAGCAGTGGCAGCTGGTCAAGGTGGGCGGCGGCAACCCCGGCACCTGCGCCCTGCCTTCGAGCTACCGCTGGTCGTCCACGGGTGCGCTGGCGCAGCCGAACCCGGGCTGGGCCTCGCTGAAGGACTTCACCGTCGCCCCGTACAACGGCAGACAGCTCGTCTACGCGACGACGCACGGGGCCGCGGGGACGGGCAAGGCGTGGGGCTCGATGGCCTTCACTCCCTTCACCAACTGGCCGGAGATGGCCACGGCCGGCCAGAACGCGACACCGTTCAACGCCGTCGCCCCGACGCTCTTCTACTTCCGGCCGAAGAACATCTGGGTGCTCGCCTACCAGTGGGGCAGTGCCAAGTTCACGTACCGGACCTCCAGCGATCCCACCAACCCGAACGGCTGGTCCGCGGAGCAGCCGCTGTTCACCGGCAACATCTCCGACTCCGGAACCGGGCCCATCGACCAGACGCTGATCGCCGACGGGTCGAACATGTACCTGTTCTTCGCCGGTGACAACGGCAAGATCTACCGGGCGAGCATGCCGATCGGGAACTTCCCCGGCAGCTTCGGATCCTCGTACACGACGATCATGAGCGACACGGTGAAGAACCTCTTCGAGGCCCCGCAGGTCTACAAGATCAAGGACCGGAACCAGTACCTGATGCTCGTCGAGGCCCGTGGCGCGGACGAGAAGCGCTACTTCCGCTCCTTCACCGCCACCAGCCTGAACGGCAGTTGGACCCCGCAGGCCGCCACGGAGGCCAACCCCTTCGCGGGCAAGGCCAACAGCGGTGCGACCTGGACCGACGACATCAGCCACGGCGAACTGCTCCGCACCAGCGCGGATCAGACCATGACTGTCGACCCCTGCAACCTTCAGCTGCTCTACCAGGGGCGCAGCCCGAGTTCGGACGGCACCGACTACGGCCTCCTGCCGTACCGCCCCGGCCTGCTGACCCTCCAGCGCTGACGGCGTGACGCGGCCGGCCCGAGCTCCCCCTCGGGCCGGCTCCGTCCTGCTGTCGCTCAGGTCTTCCTGCGGGCCGTCATCGCCCGCTGGATCAGGATGAACGCGCAGAGCAGCACGCCTGTCGCGATCTTCGTCCACCACGAGCTGAGCGTGCCCTCGAACTGGATCAGGCTCTTGATCAGGCCCAGGACGAGGACGCCGAACAGCGTGCCGATCACGAAGCCGGAACCGCCCGTCAGGAGGGTGCCGCCGATGACCACCGCGGCGATCGCGTCCAGCTCCATGCCGGTGGCGTGCAGCGGGTCCCCGGACTGGATGTAGAGCGTGAAGAGGAGCCCGGCGAGCGCCGAGCAGAAGCCGCTCACCGTGTAGACCGAGATCTTCGTGCCGCCCTGCGGCAGACCCATCAGCAGGGCCGACTGCTCGTTGCCGCCGACGGCGTACACCCGCCGCCCGAACCGCGTGTAGTGCAGGACGTAGAAGGCCGCCGCGAGGACGACGAGAGCGACGATCGCCCCGATCGACAGGAAGGCTCCGCCCAGGGAGACCTGGGTCTGGGCCATGCTGCTCACCGAGGCGTCGCCGATCGCGATGGACTCCTTGCTGATGACCAGGCACAGGCCCCGGTAGAGGAACAGACCGGCGAGCGTCACGATGAACGGCTGGATCTCGAAGTTGTGGATCACATAGCCCATCAGGAAGCCGCCGAGCGCACCCACGCCGAGTGCCAGCGGGATCACGAGCACGAGCGGCAGGCCCTGCCGCTCCACCAGCCACGCGGTGAACATGGTGGTGAAGCCGATGACGGAGCCCACGGACAGGTCGATGCCGCCCGAGAGGATGACGAAGGTGGCACCGACCGCGGCGACCAGCAGGTAGCTGTTGTCGATGAACAGGTTGAGGAAGACCTGCGCCTCGCCGAACCCGTAGTTCTGGTAGCGGCTCAGGCCGGCCGCGTACATCACGAGGAAGAGCGCGGCCGTCACCATGACGGGCAGCCGCCGGTCGGCGAGGACGCGTGCGGCCTTGCTCGTGGGGTGGCTGTCGGCCGCCTTCGGCCTCGCGGTGGTCGTGCTCATCACGACACCTCCAACTTCGGTGCGGCATCGGCGGTCGGGGCGGTGTCCGCGGGGGCCGCCGGTGCCGGGGGCTGCTGGGCGGCGCGCTTCGCGCCGAACACCTTGGCGCGGAACTTCGGGGACTGCATCAGGCAGACGACGATGACGACGGCGGCCTTGAAGACGAGGTTGGTCTGGGTCGGTACGCCGATGGTGTAGATCGTGGTGGTCAGCGTCTGGATCACCAGGGCGCCGACGACCGTGCCGCCGATCGAGAAGCGGCCGCCCGTCAGCGCCGTACCGCCGATGACCACGGCGAGGATGGCGTCGAGTTCGATCCACAGACCGGCGTTGTTGCCGTCCGCGGCCGAGGTGTTGGAGCTGATCATGAGGCCCGCGATGCCGGCGCACAGCGCGCAGAACACGTACACCATGATTTTGATACGGCGGGAGCGGATGCCGACCAGCCGGCTGGCCTCGGCGTTGCCGCCGACGGACTCGACGAGCAGGCCGAGCGCGGTGCGGCGGGTGAGCAGCGCGGTGACGGCCACGACGGCGAGCACCACGAAGATCGAGAAGGGCAGGGTCAGCCAGTAGCCGCCGCCGATGAGCTTGTACGGCTCGCTGCTGACCGTGATGATCTGCCCGTCGGTGATCAGCTGGGCGACACCGCGCCCGGCGACCATGATGATCAGCGTGGCGATGATGGGCTGGATGCCCATCCTGGCGACCAGGAAGCCGTTCCACAGACCGCAGACGACCGCGGCCGCGAGTCCGATGGCCAGGGCCGTGAACACCCCGGACAGGGCGTTCTGGTCGGCCTGTTCACTGAGGTGCGCACAGGTCAGGGCGCCGGTGATGGCGACCACGGCGCCGACGGAGAGGTCGATGCCGCCGGTGGCGATGACGAGGGTCATGCCGACCGCGACCAGGATCAGGGGCGAGCCGAACAGCACGATCGAGACGAGGCTGCCGTAGAGGTGGCCGTCCGTCATCTTGATCGAGAAGAAGTCGGGCGTGAAGGGGATGTTGACCAGCAGCAGGACGACCAGGACCGCGACCGGCCAGAACAGGTGATGGTGCGTCAGCGCTCGCCAGCGTGGCGTGGTGGTCACTGGTGCTCTCCGCTCGCGATGGTCTCCAGGATCCGGGTGGGCGTGATCTCCGGCCCGTTGGCGATACGCGCCACGAGCTTGCGGTCGCGCAGCACGCCGATGGTGTGGCTGAGCCGGAGGACCTCCTCCAGCTCGGCCGCGATGTACAGGACGGCCATGCCCTCCTCGGAGAGCGAGACCACGAGTTTCTGGATCTCGGCCTTCGCGCCGATGTCGATACCGCGCGTCGGCTCGTCCAGGATCAGCAGCTGGGGCCGGGTGATCAGCCAGCGGGCGAGCAGCACCTTCTGCTGGTTGCCGCCGCTGAGTTGGCCGACTCGCGCCTCCGGATTGGCGGGGCGGATGTCGAGGGCCGCGATGTACTTGGCGACGAGTTCGTCGCGCTGGGCGGTGGGGATGGGACGGGTCCAGCCGCGGGCTGCCTGGAGCGCGAGGATGATGTTCTCGCGCACGGTCAGGTCCGGTATCAGGCCCTCGGTCTTGCGGTTCTCCGAGCAGAAGGCGACGCCTGCGCCGATCGCGTCGTTCGGCGCGCTCATCGCGACCTCCTTGCCGCCGACGGTGACCTTGCCGCTGTCCGGCTGGTCGGCGCCGAAGAGCAGCCGGGCGAGCTCGGTGCGGCCCGAGCCGAGCAATCCGGCGAGTCCGATGACCTCGCCCTTCTTGATCTCCAGGTCGAACGGCTCGATGCCGCCGGCCCGGCCGACGCCCTCCGCCTCGAGCAGCGGCTCGCCTACGTCGGCGTGCAGTTGGTGCTCGTGCAGCTCGTCGAGCTGGCCGAGGGCCTTGCCGATCATCAGCTGGACGAGGCCGACCTGGTCGAGATCGCGGACCATGTGCTCGCCGACGAGGGTGCCGTTGCGCAGCACCGTCATGCGGTCGCAGACCTCGTAGATCTGGTCGAGGAAGTGTGAGACGAACAGGATCGCGACGCCCTCGTCCCTGAGCCGCCGCATCAGGGCGAAGAGTTCGAGCACCTCGCCGCGGTCCAGACTGGAGGTCGGCTCGTCCAGGACGAGCACCTTGGTGCCCGCCCCCTCGCCGTCCGCGGTGCCCACCGACCGTACGATCGCGACCAGTTGCTGCACGGCCAGCGGGTACGAGGACAGCGGAGCGGTGACGTCGATGTCCAGGCCGAGCCGGTCGACGAGCCCGGCGGCCTCGCGGCGCAGCCGCTTCCAGTCGATGCGGCCGAAGCGGGTGGGCTCGCGCCCGATGAAGATGTTCTCCGCCACCGACAGGTTGGGGCAGAGGTTGACCTCCTGGTACACGGTGCTGATGCCGGCCTGTTGCGCCTGCGCCGGGCCGGCGAAGCGTACGGGCCGGCCGCTCAGCGTGATGCTGCCGCCGTCCAGGGTGTGGACTCCGGTCAGCACCTTGATGAGGGTGGACTTCCCGGCGCCGTTCTCGCCGAGCAGGGCGTGGATCTCGCCGGGGAAGAGCCGGAAGTCGACACCCGACAGAGCTCGCACCCCCGGAAACTCTTTGACTATGCCCGTCATCTCCAGGACGGGCCGCGGCTCTGCCATGGCAGCGCTCCTCATGGATGTCGTATCCGCCTGCGGGGAGCCCTCCGGCCGGCCCTCGGTCGTCGGGCCGGCCGAGCGGGGCTCCCTGCCGGTGTGTGCGGTGGGTCGTGACGTGCGCGTCAGCGGGTCGTGACGTGCGCGTGCAGGTGGGTCCTGACGTGCGCGCGGTGCGTCGTGATCTGCGCGCGCGGTGGGTCGTGACCTGCGTGCGGCAGGTCAGTACTTGCGGGTGGGGAGCGCGTCCTTGGCCTGCTCCTGAAGGAAGTCGCTCTCCTCGGTCTTGACCCAGCGCTCGACCTTCTCGCCGTTCTTGACCTTCTGCACGACCTCCATCAGCTGGGGGCCGAGCAGCGGGTTGCACTCGACGATGGCGTTGATCTTGCCCTCGGACATGGCGACGAAGCCGTCCTTCACGCCGTCGACGGTGACGATGAGGATGTCCTTGCCCGGCTTCTTGCCGGCCGCCTCGATGGCCTGGATCGCGCCGATGCCCATGTCGTCGTTGTGCGCGAACAGCACGTCGATGTCCGGGTTGGACTGGAGGAAGGCCGACATGACCTGCTTGCCGCCGGCGCGGGTGAAGTCACCGGTCTGGCTGACGACGATCTTCCAGTCGTCCTTGTGCTCCGCGTCCATGACCTCCTTGAAGCCCTTGGCGCGCTCGATCGCCGGGGCGGCACCGGTGGTGCCCTCCAACTGGGCGATCTTCACAGGGCCCTTGTGGCCGGCCTTCTCGAGGACCTTCTCCAGGATCTTGGCGGCACGCCGCCCCTCGTCCGTGAAGTCCGAGCCGACCAGGGTCACGAACAGGGACTCGTCGGAGGTCTCGACGCTGCGGTCGGTGAGGACCACCGGGATGTTCTTGGCCTTGGCCTCCTTCAGGACCGCGTCCCAGCCGGTGACGACCACCGGCGAGAAGGCGATGACGTCCACCTTCTGGGCGATGAAGCTGCGGATCGCGGAGATCTGGTTCTCCTGCTTCTGCTGTGCGTCGGAGAACTTGAGGGTGAACCCCGCCTCCTGGGCGGCGGACTTCACCGACTCGGTGTTGGCGGTGCGCCAGCCGCTCTCCGAGCCGACCTGCGAGAAGCCGAGGGTGAGCTTCTTGCCGCCCCCGCCGCCGTTGCTGCCGGTGCCCGTCGAGCCCTTGTCCTCCTTGGCGCAGGCCGCCAGGGCACCCGCGGATGCCACGCCGACCGCGGCGGTCAGGAACTTCCTTCGGTTGAGCATGGTCCATCTCCTTGCGTTCCGGGACAGGCTGCGCGTTGTCCAGCCTGCCGATCACTGTTCGAAATCTCGGCCAAAAAAACGGGGTGGAACATCGGTGGTACGTCGGGTGCCGTCTCAGGCGGTGCGGGCATCCTGCCCGGGCGTGTACGGGAAAGTGCTGGCGCGCACGACCAGTTGGGGCTCGATGGCGATCGGCGCGGGACCGGGCGGGCCGCACCCCTCGATCAATCCGAGGAGCATGGCGATGCTCTGCCGGCCCACCGCCGGGAAGTCCTGCCGCACGGTGGTGAGCGGAGGAGCGTAGAACTCCGACTCCGGAATGTCGTCGAATCCGACCACGGCCACATCCTCAGGAGTGCGCACGCCCGCCTCGCGCAGCGCCCGCAGCACCCCGAGTGCCATCTGGTCGTTGGCGACGAAGACCGCGGTCAGCCCGCTGCCCGCCCGGCGGGCCAGTTCCTGGCCCGCCCGGTAGCCGGACTGCGGACTCCAGTCGCCGCGCAGCATCAACGGCGGTTCCACGCCCGCCGCTTCGAGCGTGGCCCGCCAGCCGGCGGCCCGGTCGGCGGCTTCCTGCCAGTCCTCTGGGCCGGCGAGGTGCCAGACCTGACGGTGGCCCGCGGCGAGCAGATGGCCGGTGGCCAGACACGCTCCCGCGTACTGGTCCACGCAGACGCTGGGGATGCCGAGGCCGGATCCGCTGCCCACCGTCACCACCGGGAACGGGTAACGCAGTCCGGCGAGCGCCTCGACCGCCGACCGCTGCGGTGCGATGGCGACCACGCCCTCCACTCCGCCCTCGCTGAGGTGGTCGAGCGCCTCGGACAGTTTGTCCACGGTCAGCCTGCGCAGGCTGACCGTGGAGACGAGATAGCCCTCGGCTCGTGCGGCCTCCTCGAGTGCGAACAATGTGCTGGCGGGGCCGTACAGCGTGGTGTCGGAGGCGACCACGCCCAGGGTCCTGGTGCGCCGGGTGGCCAGGGCGCGTGCGGAGGAGTTGCGGCGGTAGCCCATCTCCTCGATCGCCCGGAGCACCTTGGCCCGGGTCTCCTGCCGCACGTTGGGGTGGTTCCCCAGGACGCGCGAGACGGTCTGGTGGGACACGCCGGCCAGCCGCGCGACATCGGCCATGGTGGGCGGCCGAAGCTGCGCCTGCGTCATAACCACCCACCCCCTCAAGCCGATTGGACAACCGCGGGGGTCATTGTGAGCGCTAACAATTCACCTCGGTCAAGAGGTCGCGCAGCAGGGCGACGTCACGTTTGCGTAACGCGGCCGAAGCGTGCGGGCCATGGGGAGAGGGCTCCCGACGCGGTTCCGTGAGAGGTGTTGACGCGCCCGGAACGCGGCTCTACCTTCTGCACCGAAACTTCGAACTCCGTACGAAATACCGGACGTTGACCGTTTCGCCGCGCGACGGAGAAGAAGACGGAGAGAAAAGTGCCGACCGACGGCAACCTTTGCGACGCCCGTGACGACCAGAAGGCGGAACCCGGCTCCGACCAGGCCCGGTTCGTCCGACTTCCGTCCATGAACGGCACGCAAGGAGAACACCCCCCATGAACCACCACTCGCCCGGCAGACGCCGCGGACGTCACCGCCGCCGCTGGACCGCCACCGGACTCGTCGTCGGTGTGCCGGCCGTCCTCGTGCCGTATCTCCTGTTCGCCCAGGAGGACTCGCAGGCGGCGACCGTCGAGGACGGTGTCTTCTACCGGCTGGTGTCCGTGCGCAGCGGCAAGGTCCTGGACGTCAACGCCTTCTCCACCGCGGACGGCACCCGCGTCCAGCAGTGGAAGGACCAGAACACCGCCAACCAGCAGTGGCGGCTGCGACCCACCGGGGACGGCTATCACGAGCTGGTCAACCGCAACAGCGGCAAAGTCCTCGGCATCGCGCGGGAATCGGCCGCGCGCGGGGCCGCCGCCGAGCAGCAGAGCGACAGCGCCTCGACCGCGCAGGAGTGGAGGATCGAGGACGCGGGCGGCTCCGGCGCCGTCACCCTGGTCTCGCGCAGGAGCGGACAGGTCCTCGACGTCTCGGGGGGCTCACGCACCGACGGCGCGGCAGTGATCCAGTATCCGGGGCACGGCGGCACCAACCAGCAGTGGAAGCTGGTGAAGGCGGCCCCGGCCGGTGACCCGCAGGAGGCCGCGGCCTCCGGTCCGTACACCTGGAAGAACGCCCAGGTGGTGGGCGGCGGTTACGTCACCGGCCTTGTGTTCAACCCGAGCGAGAAGGGCCTGCTCTACGCGCGCACCGACATGGGCGGTGCCTACCGCTGGGACACCGGCGCCGAGCAGTGGATCCCGCTGACCGACTGGATCGGCGAGAAGGACTGGAACCTGCTCGGCATCGACGCGGTCGCCACGGACCCCGTCGACCCCCGGCGCCTCTACCTCGCCGCGGGCACCTACACCAACGGCTGGGCGGGCAACGGCGCGCTCCTGCGCTCCACCGACCGGGGCCGCACCTTCCAGCGCACCGAACTGCCGTTCAAACTGGGCGCCAACGAGGACGGACGCGGCGCCGGCGAGCGCCTCGCGGTCGACCCCGCCGACCACCGCACCTTGCTGCTCGGCACCCGCAAGAACGGCCTGTGGCGCAGCACCGACCACGGCGCGACCTGGAGCCAGGTCTCCTCGTTCCCCGTGCAGGACGGGGCGAGCAGCGGCGGCGGGATCTCCTTCGTCTCCTACGGGAAAGCCGGCAGCCGGACCGTGTACGTGGGCGTCGGCGACACCTCGACCTCGCTGTACCGCTCGACGGACGGCGGCAGCACCTGGCGGGCCGTCGCCGGGCAGCCCACGGGCCAACTGCCGCAGCACGGCGTGGTCTCGGGCGACGGCTCGCTGTACCTCACGTACACCGACAAGCTCGGGCCCAACGGTGTGACCGCCGGCTCGGTGTGGAAGTACACGCCGGCGAGCGGGACGTGGAAGAACGTCTCGCCGTCCAAGGGCGCCTACGGATTCTCCGGGCTGGCCGTCGACCCGCGCAGGCCGGACACGGTGATGGTCACCACCCTCGACCGCTGGTGGCCCGAGGACGAGATCTACCGCAGCACCGACGGCGGTTCCACCTGGCAGGCGCTGGCCGAGAAGTCGGTACGTGACGCCACCGCCGCTCCGTATGTGGGCACCCACACCGGCCACTGGATGACCGCCCTGGCCATCGACCCCTTCGACTCCGGGCATGTGCTGTACGGCACCGGCAACGGCATCTGGCGCAGCAGGGACGCCACGGCGACCGACAGCGGCGGCACCAGCCACTGGAGCGTGGGCGCGCGGGGTCTGGAGGAGACCGCGCTGCTCGACGCGGTCGCCCCGCCCGGCGGCGCCTCCGTCGTCACGTCCATGGGGGACCAGGGCGGCTTCCGCCACGACGACCTGACCAAGGTGCCCGCAGGGCGCCTGAGCAACCCGCTGATGACCAACAGCACCGACATCGACTTCGCCCAGGCCGAGCCCTCGACGATGGTCCGCGTCGGCCGGGGCGGCGCCCAGGACGGGGCCTACTCCACCGACGGCGGCCGCAGTTGGCAGGGCTTCAAGGCGGAGCCGGTGCCCGGTGCCCAGGACGGACGCGTCGCACTGTCCGCGGACGGCTCCGCCCTCGTCTGGACCCAGGCGGGCCAAGTGCCGTACCGCTCGACGGACATGGGGGCGAGCTGGGCGAAGGTCGGCGGCCTCGGCACGGACGCCGTGGTGGTCGCCGACCGCCGCGCGGCCGGGACGTTCTACTCCCTGTCCGGTGGCACGCTGTACGCCAGCACCGACGGCGGCGCGAGCTTCCGGGCCCGCGCCACGGGCCTGCCCGAAGGGCGCCTGACGGCCGTGCCCGGCGTCTCCGGAGACCTGTGGATCGCCGGACACGGCAAGGGGCTGCTGCACTCCACCGACGGCGGGCGCACCTTCGCGCCGCTCGCCACGGTGCAGTCCGCCTCGGCCGTCGGCTACGGCAAGGCGGCACCGGACGCCTCGTACCAGACCCTGTATCTGATCGGCACGGTCAAGGACGTCACGGGCGTGTTCCGCTCCACCGACAAGGGCGCCACCTGGCTCCGGGTCAACGACGACGCCCACCAGTGGGGCGGCATCGGCGGCACCGGCGTCATCACCGGTGACCCCGACGTGTTCGGACGCGTGTACGTCGGCACCAACGGGCGCGGGCTCCAGTACGGGGACCCGGCGTCCTGACGGCGAACCGACGACGGGGCCACGGGCACCCTGCCCGTGGCCCCGCGCGGCGGGCTACTTGACGCGCAGCTCGCAGCGCAGCCGCCTGCCGGGCCCGGCCTCGCGTACCGGACCGGTCAGGGCGAGCGGCACGGTGTGGTGGACGCGGGCGCTGGAGGAGGCGACCCGCAGTTCGAGCGCACCGGGTTCGACGACGCGCCGGCCGTCGGCCCCGGTGTAGGCGGCGAGGTCGGCCGGGAACGTGGCGTGGACCTCCGCCTCCGCGCCGGCCTCCAGCGGCACGCGGACGTAGCCGACGAGCCGGACCTCGGGCCGGGCGACGGTGCCCACGGGGTCGTGCAGATAGAGCTGGACGACCTCGGTGCCCGGCCGCTCGCCGTTGTTGCGGACGGTCAGCCGGATCGTGGTCTCCCCGTCGGTGGGGAGTTCGGGTGCCTCGCACTGGGGGACGCCCCACTCGAAGCTCGTATACGACAGGCCGTGCCCGAACGGGTACAGCGGCGTGGGGTCCACGGTGCTGGGGAAGCCGTTCATGCCCAGCGGCGGAGCGAGGTAGGAGGCAGGCTGGCCGCCGGGGCCGCGCGGCACGGAGACCGGCAGCCGCCCCGACGGCTCCACCCGCCCGGACAGGACTCCCGCGACGGCCGGGCCGCCTTCCTGTCCGGGGAAGAAGGCCTGCACGACGGCCGCCGCACGCCCGGCCCAGCGGCCCAGGGCGTAGGGCCGGCCGCTGAGCGCGACGATCACGAACGGCACGCCCGAGGCCGCCACTTCGTCGAGCATCTCGGCCTGCCCGTACGGCAGTTGCAGGTCCTCGGCGTCGCAGCCCTCGCCCGAAGAGCCCCGCCCGAAGAGGCCGGACCGGTCGCCGACCACGGCGAGGACGACGTCCGCGCCGTCCGGCCCGGCGAGGAACTCGGACCCCGGGAACGCGGCACGGAGCGACTCGGCGAGGGTCGGCACCTCGACGCCGGCGGGCAGTTCGGGGTGGTGCACCCCGACGTGCCGCGGGAACGTGTAGCAGCCGAGCATGGCCGCCTGCTCCTCGGCGAGCGGCCCCACGAGGGCGATCCGCAGCCCGTCGTCCAGCGGCAGCACCCCCGTGTCGTTGGCGAGCAGCACCACCGACTCCTCGGCCACACGGCGGGCGAGGTCGCGCAGGTGGGGCGGGTCGAGGTCGACGGGCGCGCCGCCGGTGCCTTCCGGTTCCCATCCCGGGTCGAGCAGCCCCAGTTCGCACTTCTGGGTCAGGACGCGCAGCACCGCCCGGTCGAGATCCGCCTGGTCCAGGGGCCGGCCCGGGGTGTAGCAGCGGGCGGCGGGCAGTTCCACGTCGACCCCGGCGGCGAGGGCGAGCCGGGCCGCCGCGTCCTCGCCGTCGGCGACCTTGTGCGCCTCCTCCAGGAGCGAGACGCCGAAGTAGTCGGAGACGACCGTCCCCGTGAACTCCCACTCCTCGCGCAGGAGTTGGGTGAGCAACTGCGGGTGCGCGTGCGCGGGCAGCCCGTCGATGTCGTTGTACGCGGGCATCACGGACCGGGCGCCGCCCTCCCGTATCGCCATCTCGAACGGCGGCAGGATCACATCGGCGAGCTCGCGCGGACCGATCGAGGCGGGTGCGTGGTTGCGGGCCGCGCGCGAGGCCGAGTACGCCGCGAAGTGCTTGAGCGTGGCGACGATCCCGGCGGCCTCCAGGCCCTTCACGTACGCGCTGCCGACCGTGCCCACCAGATACGGGTCCTCGCCGATGGCCTCCTCGGTACGCCCCCAGCGGGCGTCCCTGACGACGTCGAGCACCGGGGCGAGGCCCTGGTGGACGCCGACCGAGCGCATCGACGCTCCGATGCCGCGGGCCATCTCGCCGACGAGGTCGGGGTCGAAGGTGGCGCCCCACGCGAGCGGGGTCGGGAAGACGGTGGCCTGCCAGGCGGTGAACCCGGTCAGGCACTCCTCGTGCGCGATCGCCGGCAGCGCGAACCGGTTGCCGGCCCGGATGGCGCGCTGGAGACCGGCCAGGCGCTCGGCGCCTTCGGCCGGATCCACGGGGACCGTGCCGAACGGGCGGGTGAGATGGCCGAGTCCGTACGGGAGCAGCGCCTCGAGCGCGGCGCTGCGCGAGGCGTAGGTGTGCTGGCCGGGAGCGACGTCGGCACCGTCGGTATCGGCGCCGATCCACACACTGGCCAGTTGGGCGGTCTTCTCCTCGGTGGTCATCCGGGCGAGCAGGTCCGCCGCCCGGGTGTGCGCGGGCAGGGTGGTGTCCTGCCATGGCTCGACCATGGAACTCCTCAAGTGCGGTACGTGTAGGTGGTGTTGGCGAGTGGGTGGCGCAGGTCAGCCCTTGGTCGCGCCCATCGTGATGCCGCCGATCAGCTGCCGTTCGGCCACCGCGTAGAAGGCGAGCGCGGGCGCCATGGACAGGACGAGGTAGGCGAAGATGCGGGCCGTGTCGCTGGAGTACTGGCCCTGGAACTGCTGCACGCCGACGGGGATCGTCCACCAGGTGGGTTCGCTGAACACGAGCAGCGGGAGCAGGAAGTTGTTCCAGCTGGCGACGATGGCGAGGACCGAGACCGTGCCGAGCGCGGGGCGCGCCATCGGCAGCAGGATGCGCCAGAAGAACCCCAGCGGCGAGCAGCCGTCGAGCGTGGCGGCCTCCTCCAGCTCACCGGGGATCTCCCGGAAGAAGCCGCGCAGGATGACGATGGTCATGGGCAGGCCGAACGCGGCCTGCGGCAGGATCACGCCCCAGGGGTTGTCGAGCAGCCCGAAGGTGCGCAGCAGCACGAACAGCGGCAGGATCGCCACGGCGAACGGGAACATCAGGCCGACGGTGAAGAGGGTGAACATCACCTCTCTTCCCTTGAAGGCGAACCGGGCGAGCCCGAACGCGGCGAGCGCGGCCGTGCCGACGGTGAGCACCGTCGTGCCGACGGCGATCAGCGTGGACGAGCCGAGCATCCGCCAGAACGCGCTGTCCGCGAGGATGTCCGTGTAGTTCGAGACGTTCCACGGCGACGGCAGCCCGAAGGGGTTCTGGGAGAGCTGGTCGGTGGATTTGAACCCGGACACCAGCGCGTACAGGATCGGCGTGACCATGAGGACGCCGACGAGCCACAGGGTGACGTACAGGGGAGTGGAGCGCAGGCGCCGGCGCGCGGTGTGGCTGAGGCCGCTCATCGGTTGCCTCGCATGGTGGTGAGGGCTCCTTCGGTGTCGCGGCGCAGCACGAACCGCTGGTAGGCGAGGGCGAAGACCAGGCTGATGAGGAACATCGCGATGCTGATCGCGCTGGCGTAGCCGATCTGGTAGCGCTTGAAGCCGAACTGGAAGAGGGTGACCGCCATCGTCTCGGAGTGGTGGTCGGGGCCGCCCTGCGTGGTCACCCACACGAGGTCGAACAGCTGGATGGCGCCGATCACGGAGAGGAAGACGCTGATCCGGATGGTGGGGCCGAGCAGCGGCAGCGTGATGGCGCGGAACCGCTGCCAGGCGTTCGCCCCGTCGATCCGGGCCGCCTCGTGCAGCTCGGCGGGGATCCCCTGGAGACCGGCGAGGTAGAGCATCATGTGGAAGCCGAAGTACTTCCACATCATGACCAGGAACAGGGTGGGCAGCACCCAGTCCTGGTCGGCGAACCACAGGCCGCCGACGTGGTCGAGGCCGACGGCGCCGAGGACCCGGTCGGCGAGCCCCTCGTCCGGCGCGAAGATCATCGCGAACAGGACTCCGGTGATCACCTCCGACAGGACGTACGGGGCGAAGAACAGCATCCGGTAGACGGCCCGCCCGCGCACCTTCTGGTTGAGCAGCACCGCCATGGCGAGCGCGAACGGCAGTTGCAGGCCCACGGACAGCAGGACGAGCAGCAGACCGCGCCACAGGTCGCCGAGGAAGACCGGGTCGTCCAGGAGGCGGGAGTAGTTGTCGCCCCCGGCGAAGTCCGAAGGGGCCCCGAATCCGCCCCAGTTGAAGAAGCTGACGTACAGGGCGTACAGGATCGGTGTGAGCACGAACAGCGCGAACAGGACGAGCGCGGGGACGGTGAACGAGAAGGCGGTCAGCCAGTCCCGTACCCGCAGCGCCAGGGGGCGCCGGTTGGCCGGCGGGTCGGCCTGCTCCTTCGCGGGAGCGGGCCGCGCCTCCTTGATCTGGGTCGAGGTCATCGTCGGTTACTGGCTCTTCGCCACCTGGGTGATGGAACGCGCCACGTCCGCCGGGGACTTGGAGCCCGCGATGAGGGCGGCCACCGAGTCGTTGACCTCCTGGCCCACGGCCGGCGGGTAGGCCTGGTCGAGGTAGAGCTGGAAAGCCGTGGTCGAGTTGAGCAGGTCCGAGACGGCCTTGAGGTTGGGGTCGGTGAGCGCGTCCAGGGCCTTCGTGTTCACCGGGATCATCCCGCCGTCCTTGACGATGACGCGGTTGTTCTCGGGGCCGACGAACCACTTCAGGAACTCGAGGGCCTCCTTGGGCGCGCCCTTGCGCAGGGCGTAGCCGCCACCGCCGCCGAAGACGTCGGTGGACTTGCCCTTGCCGCCCTCGACGGCCGGGAAGGGGAAGAAGCCGAGGTCGTCGCCGAGGCCCTTGCCCTCCGAGCTCTGCACGTTGGGGGCCCACTGGCCCATCAGCTCCATGGCCGCCTTGGCGTTGCCCATGGTCGCGCCCTGACCGGTCGGGCCCGGGTACGCGGCGCCAAGGAAGCCCTTCTGGAACGGGTCGAGGTCGACCAGCTCCTTGAGGTGCTCGCCCGCCTTGACGAACTCGTCGCCGGTGAAGTCCTTGGCGTCGGCGGCCTTCTGCATGCCGTCGACCCCGGCGATGCGGATCGCCAGATACGCCCAGTAGTACATGCCGGGCCACTTCTCCTTGCCGGCCAGGGCGATCGGCGTGATGCCGGCGTCCTTGAGCTTCTTGACGGCGTCGAGGAACGCGGCCCAGGTCGCGGGCGGGGAGGCTATCCCGGCCTCCTTGAAGTGCGCCTTGTTGTACCAGAAGCCGACGGCGCCGATCTCCTCGGGAACGGCGTAGATCCTGCCGTCGAACTCGTACGGCACGCGCGACGCGGGCACCAGGTCGCCGATCCAGTCCTTCACCTGGTCGGTGATGTCCTCCGTCAGACCGGCGTCCACCTGCTGCTTGAGGACACCGCCGCCCCAGGTGTTGTACATGTCCGGCAGCTTCCCCGTGCCGACGAGCGCCGTCATCTTCGCCTTGAACGCGTCGTTCTCCAACGGGACGAGCTTGATCCTGGTGTCGGGGTGCGCCTTCTCGTACGCCTTGGCCTGCTGCGGCCACAGGGTCTTGCCGGGCTCGGTGGTCCGGATGTGCCACCACTCGACGACAGTTCGGCCCTGGCTGTCCGTGCTGCCGCCGTCGTCGGAGTCCCCGCAGGAGGTGAGCACGGCGGTGCCGAGGCCGGCGACGGAGACCACCCCGAGGAACCGGCGCCGGGAGAAGGACGAGCGGACTGCATGCGGCATGGCGCACCTTCCGGAAGAGATCCGATAATTATCGGGAGATGGTCACGGAAGTTACGGACGCACGACGGGGGTGTCAACGGCCTGAACAAAAAAGGCCGTTGACACCCCCGGGAGGAGTGCCGGATCGCGGTGCCGCCGCTATACGCCGCGGGGCGCCGCCGTACTGGCTCTGACCACGAGTTCCGTCGCCAGCTCCACGCGCGGCGCGGCCGGTGCGACGGACCGCGCGAGGTCGAGCACCGTACGGGCCCCCAACTTTCCCATGTCCGCCAGCGGTTGGCGCACCGTGGTGAGCGGCGGCGAGGACCAGCGCACCTCGGGCAGGTCGTCGAAGCCGACCACGCTCATGTCCTCGGGCACCCTGAGGCCGCGCCGGCGCAGGGCCTCGATCGCGCCCAGCGCCATCTGGTCGCTGGCCGCGAACACCGCGGTCGGCGGGTCCGCCAGGTCGAGCAGCTGGTTGCATCCGGTGAACCCGGACTCGTGGTAGAAGTCGCCGGGCACGATGAGCGCGTCGTCCACCGCCACGCCCGCGACGTCGAGCGCCGCCCGGTAGCCGTCGAGCCGGGCGCGCGAGCACAGCAGCCGGGGCGGGCCCTCGATGAACCCGATCCTGCGGTGCCCGAGCGTCAGGAGATGCTCGGTCGCCGCCATGCCCCCGGCCCAGTTCGTGGCACCGATGGTGGGCTCCTGCGAGGCGGGCGAACCGGCGGGGTCGATGACCACCAACGGCACGCCCAGGCGGCGCAGTTCCTCGTGGAAGACCGGTTCGAGCACCGACGTCACGAGGAGCACGCCGTCCGAGGCGCGGGCCCGCAGATTCGTCATCCACTGCTGGGCCGAGCCCACCCGGTCGTGCAGGGCGGAGACCACGGTCCCCACACCGGACTCGTGCGCGACCTCCTCGACCCCTCGGATGATTTCCACCGCCCAAGGGCTGTCGAGATCGTTGAAGACCAGGTCGATCAGGGCCGCGCGGTCGCCGGGCGCGGGCGGCTTCCGCCGGTAGCCGTGCCGGTGGAGCAGGTCCTCGACCTTGGCCCGGGTGGCGGGTGAGACATCCGACCTCCCGTTGACGACGCGCGACACGGTCGGTACGGAGACCCCGGCCTCCCGCGCGATCTCGGTGATCGTCACCTTGGCGGGCCCGTCCGGGCTCCGCGTGGCTGTCTTGCGCTGAGCGGCATCCGGGGCCACCGTCACACCTCCGTCACGTCACGTCCGGAAAAAGCCGGGCGTCTTCCGGAAACCGTAGAGCATGGGTGCGTCCGTCCGGCAGTCGAGGCGTCCAACTCGTCCGACCCGTCGGACACACGCCCCAGAATCTACGCCCGCGCCGCGCCGGACGTCCCGGCCGAACGTCCCTGCGGGCCGGCCGGACCAGTTGCGGCCGGCTCGCAGGGGGTGCGGGTACGCGTCCGACCTCCAGGCGTGAGGTTCCGCGGGCCCGACAGACGAATGCCTCCCGCAGCGCGCGCCGCGGGAGGCATCCGCCTTCATGCGTCCTACCAGGACGACTTGCGCACCCCGGGCAGATGCCCCGCGTGCGCCAGCTTCCGCAGGTTCACGCGCGAGAGGCCGAACGCGCCCACGTATCCGCGGGGCCGGCCGTCCACGCTGTCGCGGTTGCGGACGCGGGTGGCGGAGGCGTCGCGCGGCTGGCGGGACAACTCCTCGCGGGCGGCGAGGCGTTCGGCTTCGCTGGACGACGGGCGGCGGAGGATCTCCTTGAGTTCGGCCCGGCGGGCCGCGTGGCGTGCGACGGTCGCGCGCCGCCGCTCGTTCGCCGCGATCTTGCTCTTCTTCGCCATCAGATCTTCACCCCTCGCGCGCGGATCCGGGCCACCGCGGCCTCGATGCCGATCGAGTCCACCGTCTTGACGGCGGCGGCGCTCAGCGTGAGCCGGACATGGCGGCCCTCGCTCGCGAGCCAGTAGCGCTTGCGCTGGATGTTCGGGTCGAAGCGGCGCGAGGTGCGCCGGTGCGAGTGGGAGATGCGGTGGCCGAAGCCGGGCTTGCGGCCGGTCAGCATGCAGTGCGCGGACAAAGGTCGGTCGCCTTTCGGTGGGCGGGCCTGCGGCGCTCGTCGCAGACCGTGGTTGGTAATGGGAACCATTTTCATTTACTGTACCGGACATGGCCCGCAACGAACTGCGCCCCGTGATCAAACTCCGCTCCACGGCAGGCACCGGATACACCTACGTCACCCGCAAGAACCGCCGGAACAACCCCGACCGCCTCGTCCTGCGCAAGTACGACCCCGTGGCCGGGCGGCACGTCGACTTCCGAGAGGAGCGCTGAGCATCCATGAAGCAGGGCATCCACCCGCCGTACGGCCCGGTCGTCTTCCGTGACCGCGCCGCGAACCACGCCTTCCTGACCCGGTCCACCGCGACCAGCGACAAGACGATCGAGTGGGAGGACGGCAACGTCTATCCCGTCGTCGACGTCGAGATCTCGAACGTCAGCCATCCCTTCTATACGGGCACCGCGCGCGTCCTCGACACCGCGGGGCGCGTCGAGCGCTTCGAGCGGCGCTACGGTTCCGTGCGCGGCGGGGAGAAGTGATGGAGCTCGCCGTCGCCCTGGTCGGCGGCCTGCACGCGGACGCGCGCCGGGCCGCCGTCGAGCGGCTGCTCGCCACGGTGCCCGGCAGCGTGGCGCTGCACCATGACCTCTCAACCGCCGCCCACGGCACGGTGATACGGACCCTGCGCGACGCGAACGGCCCGGTGAGCAGCGGCGAGGCGCCGCTCGTCAACGACTGCGCCTGCTGCGCGCTGCGCGAGGACCTGCTGCCCGAGCTGGAGCGGCTGGCCGACGCGGGACTGACCCGGCTCGCGGTCGTCGAACTGTGGGACTCGGTCGAGCCCAAGGCGATGGCCGAGGTCGTGGCCGGCGGCGGGTTCACCGTCACCGCCGTGATCACCGCCGTCGACCCGGCGCTGCTGCTGCCCTGCCTGGGCAACGGGGACGATCTCGCGGCCGCCGGTCTGGCCGCCGCCCGCACCGACCAGCGCACCGTCGCCGACACCTTCGCGCGGCAGCTGGAGTACGCGAATGTGCTCGCCGTGGCCGACAGCGAGGAGGCGGACGACGAGGACCGGGCGCTGTTGCGCCAGTTGCACCCGACCGCACGTCAAGTGCGGCTGGGGGAGTGCGACTTGGCGGCCGCGGCGCTCGCCGGGTTCGATGTCGAGGCGGCCGCCGCCGCCCAGCACCCCGCCTGCGCACTGCTGCCGCAGGAGGCCGACGAGGCCGGTGTCGCCACGTACGTCTGGCAGGCGCGCCGGCCCTTCCACCCCGCGCGGCTGTACGCGGCCCTGGAGGATCTGACCTGCGCCGCCGCTCGCAGCCGCGGCCGGTTCTGGCTGGCCGACCGGCCCGACACCCTGCTCGCCTGGGACGCCGCGGGCGGCGCCCTGTGCGTGGAGAGCGCCGGGCCCTGGCTGGCCTCGCTGCCCGACGCCGCCTGGGAGCTCGTACCGCCCGTGCGCCGCGCGGCGGCGGCCCTCGACTGGCATCCCGAGCACGGCGACTGCGGCCAGCATCTCGTGTTCACCTCGCCGGGTCTGGACCGCGACGGGCTGCAACAGGTCCTCGAATCCTGCCTGTTGACCGACGGCGAGTACGCGGCCGGGCGCGCCGCCTGGCAGCACCTGCACTCCGACTTCGACACCCTCCTGGAGGTCTGACCCATGTCCCCGCGCCGCGACAGCGCCGCCCGCAAGCCCCTCAAGTCCCGTCCGAACCCGCTGGATCAGGCAGGGATCACGTACATCGACTACAAGGACACCGACCTGCTGCGGAAGTTCATCTCCGACCGGGGCAAGATCCGCAGCCGCCGGGTGACGCGGGTGAGCGCCCAGCAGCAGCGGCAGATCGCCACGGCCGTCAAGAACGCGCGCGAGATGGCGCTGCTGCCGTATGGGACGGGCAAGTGACGGTTTGACCGGCTGGTCCGCCGGCGCCCGGCTGCCGGGGTCGGCGGGTCAGCCCTGCCCCGACCCCGGGTCGGCCTGCCGCAGCCGTGTGCGCAACGTGGCCGCGAAGTCCTCGGCGCGGGCGAGCTGGACGCGGAGCTTCTCGACCTGTTCCGTCGCGGACTGCTCGTAGGTCCGGACACGCTGGAGAAGGTCCTGGCGCTCTTCGGGCGGCAGGTCCCCGCCGGTGTCGAGGCGGTCGGTGGCGTCCAGGAGCTCGCGCATCTGCTCCAGGGTGAAGCCCAGCGGCTTCATCCGGCGGATGACCATGAGGCGCGCCACGTCGGCCTCGGTGTAGAGACGGAAGCCGCCCTGCGAGCGGGCGGACGGCGTGACCAGGCCCGTCTCCTCGTAGTGCCGGATCGTGCGCAGCGACAGCTCGGTGCGTGCGGCGACCTCGCCGATCTGCATGTGCCCGCTGCCCACGTGGCCCGCCACCCTTCTCTCTGTTCCGCCGAGCCGCCGGACCCGGTTCATCTCTACCGTAACGTGAGGGTAGAGTTGTGAGCGTCGGGTCCGGCTCCGTGCCGTCCCCGCTTCCATGGTGCGGGAGCGATCATCCCGCATCTCGGGCGGAACCCCCTCAGGTGCTCCCGCCCCATGACGTCAGCCCGCCGTCGTCCGCGGGTCCGGCGCGGGAACCTTCGTGCGTTCCCGCGCGCAGTTCCGCGCGCCGGTGGTGATCTCCGGAGTGCCCGAGCCCGATGGGTCCGCGTTCCGTGTCCTCTGCCGCTGCCGTGTCCCCGCGCTCCGCCACCGAGCGGCTGCGCGGCCTGAAGCCCGACTGGTGGTCCGATCCGAAGGTCTGGCGCACCGAGATCCTCGGCGGTCTCGTCGTGGCCCTCGCCCTGATCCCCGAGGCGATCTCCTTCTCGGTGATCGCCGGGGTGGACCCGGCCATCGGTCTGTTCGCCTCCTTCACCATGGCCGTCACCATCGCGGTCGTCGGCGGCCGGCGGGCGATGATCTCGGCCGCCACGGGTGCCGTGGCCCTGGTGATCGCGCCGCTCAACCGCGAGCACGGTCTCGGCCACCTGGTGGCCGCCGTCATCCTCGCCGGCGTCTTCCAAGTGGTCCTCGGCCTGCTCGGGGTGGCCAGGCTGATGCGGTTCATCCCGCGCTCGGTGATGGTCGGCTTCGTCAACTCCCTCGCCATCCTGATCTTCATGGCCCAGATCCCGGAACTGACGGACGTGCCCTGGGCCGTCTACCCGATGCTCGCGGCCGGGCTCGCGCTGATGGTGTTCTTCCCGAAGGTCACCACGGTGGTGCCGGCGCCGCTGGTCTCCATCGTCGTCCTCACCGTCGTCACCCTCGCCGCGGGCATCGCGGTGCCGACCGTCGGGGACAAGGGCCAACTGCCCTCCTCGCTGCCGGTTCCGGGGCTGCCGGACGTGCCGTTCACCCTGGACACGCTCGGCACCATCGCGCCGTACGCCTTCGCGATGGCGCTGGTCGGTCTGATGGAGTCCCTGATGACCGCCAAGCTCGTCGACGAGATCACCGACACCCCCTCGGACAAGCGCCGGGAGTCCATCGGGCAGGGCATCGCCAACATCGTCACCGGGTTCTTCGGCGGCATGGGCGGCTGCGCCATGATCGGCCAGACGATGATCAACGTGAAGGTGTCCGGGGCGCGCACGCGGCTCTCCACCTTCCTCGCGGGCGCCTTCCTGATGGTGCTCTGCATCGTCTTCGGGCCGGTCGTCTCCGACATCCCCATGGCCGCGCTCGTCGCCGTCATGGTGATGGTCTCCTTCGCCACCTTCGACTGGCACTCCGTCGCCCCGAAGACCCTCAAGCGGATGCCCGCGGGCGAGCTGGCCGTCATGGCGGTCACGGTCGCCGTGGTCGTGGCCACGCACAATCTCGCCATCGGAGTCGTCGTCGGCTCGGTCACCGCCATGGCCGTCTTCGCCCGGCGGGTCGCCCATGTCGCCGAGGTCACGGCCGTCACCGACCCCGACCGCACCACCGTGGTCTACCGGGTGACGGGCGAGCTGTTCTTCGCCTCCGCCAACGAACTCGTCGGCCGCTTCGACTACGCGGGCGACCCGGACAGGGTGGTCGTCGACCTGAGCGCCGCCCACGTCTGGGACGCCTCCTCCGTGGCCGCCCTCGACACCGTCGAGGCCAAGTACCGCCAGCGCGGCAAGTCCGTGGAGATCACCGGACTGAACGCACACAGCGCCCACCTGCACGGCCGGCTCAGCGGCGAGCTCGAAGCAAGCCACTGAGCGGGCGGGCCGCGCCAAGGTCTTGGCCGAGGCCTACAGGCCCTCGCCCGGCCAGCCGAGCAGTCGTGCCCCGATGACGGCGGTCTGCAAGGTGTAGCGGTGGGTGGGATTCGCGGTGTCGTAGCCGGTGAGGGTGTGGATGCGTTCGAGGCGGTACGTCATCGCGCGCACGCTCAGGGACAGCCGGCGGGCAGCTTCGGCGGCCACGCAGCCGCTGTCGAAGTAGGCGGCCAGGGTGTCGATCAGAGGTTGGGCGCCGCCGCGGGCCCGGGCGAGCGGGCCCAGTGCGCTCTCGACCAGGTCGGTCATGGCCTGCCGGTCGCGGGCGAGGACGGGGTAGACGAGCAGGTCGGCCGCGTGCAGCACCGGTCCTTCGAGGTCCATGCGCGCGGCGAGGTCGAGGGCGCCGAGCGCCTCCTCGTAGGAGTGGACCACGCCGCCCGCGCCCGGGTGGGGGCGGCCGATGCCGACGCGGCCGCCGTCCGTGGCCGCGTACGCCTGTTTGGCGAAGTAGGTGACGACCTCGGACTCGTCGCCGGGCGCGATGCAGATCAGCCGGTCGTCCTTGGTGGTGAGCAGGATGCGGCGGTGGCCGAAGCGGGCGGTGAGTGCCGCTTCGATGCGGCGGCTCGCGGCGTAGCCGTCGGCGTACGGTTCCGGGCCTTCGGCCACCGCCACCGTATGGGCGTGGGACAGGAGCAGGCCGAAGCGTTCGGCGCGCTCGGCCAGGCGTCCCAGGTCGCTGCGGCCGTAGAGGAGGTCGTCGATGAACTCCCGGCGGGCGGCCTCCTCCTGACGGATCGCCAGGCGCTGCGCGCGTTCGTGGCCCTCGGCGAACGCGTCCACGGCCTGGGCGGCGGCCGACAGCAGGTGGCCCGTCTGCGTGCCGGGAAGTGACGGACGGACGTCCTCGGCGGCCGCGAGCAGGACGCGGACGAGGGAGCGCAGGCCGATGCCTGCCTCCGCGGCCAGTTCGCCGTGCGCGCGCTGCGTGTCGAGTTCGTCGCGGGTCAGGCGACGGCCGGTCGCGCAGGCCTCCGTCAGACACCGGGCGTATCCCGCCAGGTGCTCCTCGGGTACCTCCGGCCGCGTGCCGACTCCCGTGCTGCCTTCGCCCGTCATGCCGTTCCGCCAGTCATGCCGTTCCGCCCGTCATGCTGCCCGCCCCTCATGCCGTCCCTCCGGTCGTGCCGTCCCGGTGGCGCGGGCCCGGTGCGCGTCGGCCGGGGACGGTGCGGTGCCTCCATGGGACCGCTCCGGCATTAAAGACGCGTCAAGACTGCCGGTCAACGGCAATGTGCCGGTGCGCGCTCCGATGCGAGGATGCCTTCCGAGCGGCACCGAGGGGGATCCCGGTGGGATTCCGGTGAGATTCCGGTGCCGGGTACCGGCAATGCGTGCTTCCCGAGGGCGCGCGGGCAAGGGAGGGGAACCATGGGCGGCTTCATCGACAGCCTCGCCGTTTCCCTCGTGCCCGTGGCCGCGCTCCTGCTGCTCGCCGCCTCCGCCTTCCGGCCGCCCGCCTCCGCGCCGGCGAAGTGGGTCCCCGACGAACCCGGGGCGGACGCCCGGCCGTCCGCCGACCGCTCCGTCTGAGGCTTTCGACCCGTCCGAACCCGTCGCGCCCCGCGGCCAGTTGTCCGCGCCCGCGCGCCGCGCTCCACCCATCTCTCGACCGGGGATTTCACATGGATGCCACCACTGTGGGCATCGGCCTGTCCGCTGCCGCCGTCCTGCTCGTCACCCTCGCCGTCCTCTTCGCGCTCAGCCGACTGTTCCGCAAGGTCGAACAGGGCAAGGCGCTGATCGTCTCCAAACTCCGCAAGGTGGACGTCACGTTCACCGGGCAGGTCGTGCTGCCCGTGCTGCACAAGGCCGAGGTCATGGACATCTCGGTGAAGACCATCGAGATCAGCCGGACCGGCCGGGACGGGCTGATCTGCCGGGACAACATCCGCGCCGACATCCGGATCTCGTTCTTCGTACGGGTCAACAAGACCGTCGACGACGTCATCAAGGTCGCCCAGGCCATCGGCACCGCACGCGCCAGCGACCAGGCCACGCTCCAGGAGCTGTTCAACGCCAAGTTCTCCGAGGCGCTCAAGACCGTCGGCAAGCAGATGGACTTCACCGACCTCTACACCAAGCGCGAGGAACTCCGTTACAAGATCATCGAGTTGATCGGCATCGACCTCAACGGCTACAGCCTGGAGGACGCGGCGATCGACTACCTGGAGCAGACCCCGCTCACCCAGCTCGACCCGGCCAACGTCCTGGACGCGCAGGGCATCCGGAAGATCACCGAGCTGACCGCCGTCGAGCACGTGCGCACCAACGAGTTCCAGCGGCACGAGGAGAAGGAGATCACCCGGCAGAACGTCGACGCGCGCGAGGCCATCCTCGAACTCGAGCGCCGGCAGGCGGACGCGGAGATCAAGCAGCGCCGCGAGATCGAGACGGTGCGGGCCCGCGAGGAGGCCGAGACCGCGAAGGTGGTCGAGGAGGAGCGGCTGCGCGCGCAGAGCGCCTTCCTGCGCACCGAGGAGGCGCTCGGCATCCAGCGCGAGAACCAGGCGCGCGAGGTCGCGGTCGCCACCAAGAACCGCGAGCGCGTCATCGCCATCGAGAACGAGCGCATCGAGAAGGACCGCCTCCTCGAAGTCATCGCCCGCGACCGCGAGACCGAACTGACCCGGATCGCCGCCAACAAGGAGGTCGAGACCGAGAAGCGGGACATCGCCGAGGTCGTACGGGAGCGGGTGGCCGTGGACCGTACGGTCGCCGAGCAGGAGGAGTCCATCAAGAGGCTGCGGGCCGTCGAGGAGGCCGAGCGGGAGCGGCAGGCCGTGATCATCGCGGCGGAGGCCGAGGCGCAGGAGAAGCTGGTCAAGGACATCAAGGCGGCCGAGGCCGCCGAGGCCGCGGCCACCCACAAAGCCGCCGAACAACTCACCCTGGCGGAAGCCCAGTTGAAGTCCGCCGACCTGGAGGCCAAGGCGAAGCTGCGGCTGGCCGAAGGCATCCAGGCCGAGTCCGCCGCCGAGGGCCTGGCCGCCGTCCAGGTGCGCGAGAAGGAGGCGGACGCGATCGAGAAGGCGGGACGCGCCGAGGCCGAGGCCACCGAGGCGCGGCTGCGGGCCGAGGCGGAAGGCCTGCGGGCCAAGGCCCTGGCCGAGGCGACCGCGATCGGCGAGAAGCTCAAGGCCGAGGCGGAGGGCCTGAACCAGAAGGCCGTGGCGATGGCCGCCCTCGACGAGGCCTCGCGCGGACACGAGGAGTACCGGCTGCGCCTGGAGGCGGAGAAGGACATCCGGCTCGCCGGTATCGATGTGCAGCGCCATGTGGCCGAGGCGCAGGCCACGGTGCTCGCGACCGGCCTGGAGAGCGCCGACATCAGCATCGTGGGCGGCGAGTCGGTGTTCTTCGACCGGCTGCTCTCGTCGATCTCGCTCGGCCGGAGCGTGGACGGCTTCGTGCAGAACTCGCAGACCGCGCAGTCCCTGGCCGGCCCGTGGCTGGACGGTTCGGCCTCCTTCACAGACGACCTGACCCGCGTCCTCGGCTCGGTGTCCTCGGCCGATGTGCAGAACCTGACGGTGTCGGCGCTCCTGATGCGGCTGATGCCCTCCGGCGGCGGCGCACCGGGCGGGCCGCTGGGTGAACTCCTGGACAAGGCACGCCAGTTGGGCGTGGCCGACATGCCGCTCAGCGAACTGGCCACCGGCAGCGGAGCGGGCGCGACCACCGGCACGGCAGCGGACGCGGACCCTGTCACGGCCGCCACGCTCAACGGCACCGCCAAGGCCTGACCGCCCCAGGGGGGAGCGGTCGGGGTGCCGGAGCCGCCGCACGGGGGGCGGTGGCTCCGGCACCGGAATCAGCAGGTGGGCGGGGCCCACGGAGGAGGGCAATTCATGGGGACCGGCAGGGAGGCGACGGCGGGGGCCGATGTGACGGGTGCGGGCGTGGGTGATGTGACGGGGGCGGGCGCCGGTGGTGTGTCGGCTGCGGCCCGTGGTGACGCGACGTCAGCCGATGGGGACGTGACGGCTTCGGGCAAGCCTGACGCGGTGGCGGCTGCGGGCCGGAGCCCTGAGGGGGGCGACGCCGCCCCCGCCGTCGGGATCGACGCCGGCGCGTACGAGGTGCTCCGCGACCGTCTCGCCGCGCAGGCCGCCGAACTGGCCCGCCGCGCCCAGGCCTTGAACGAGGCGCGTATCGCCGAGTTCGGCACCACCGGGCTCACGCTCACCGGGACGGCGCAGCTGCGCTCCGACTCCGCCCGGGTGCTGCGGGATGTCGTCGCGGTGGACGGCCGCCTGCTCGTCGGCGCGCGGACGCCGCTCGCGCCGGGCGCCGCCCCCGCGGTCGGCGACGTACTCGCCCTCTATGACCGGGAGTTGACCCGGCTGCCCGACGACGCCGTGCCCGGATTGCTCGACGATCCCTCCTTCGCCCACGAGTTCACCGCCCTGCACCGCTACTTCCGGGGTGCGCGGCTGCTCCGGCTGCGGCACGTGGACGGCAAGCTGCTCGCCGTCTTCCAGGCCGGTGAACAGCCGGACGACATCCGGGTCCTGCGCTGGTCCGTCTCCCGGGACGGCGTGCGGTTCCTGGACGCGCGCGGCGAACGCGACCATGTCCTGCCGCCGCCCCACGACTTCGACTGGACCGCCGCCACCCGCGACGACCACGTCACCGGCCGTCACCCGCACGTGCGGATCGACGACGGTGCGGTGTACGTCTCGACCGTCGGCGGCCGGCTCACCGTCAAGACCGAGGACGACACCGAGACGGGCGAGGGGATCCACGCCGAGCCTGTCGAGGAGCAGTTGCAGTCCCTCGCGGACGCCGAGATCGCGTACGCACGGCTCGGTGTGCTCGTGCTCCTGCGCGTCCGCCCGTACAAGGAGGACACCTACCGCCACCTGGTCTTCAACACGGTCACGCGCGGCGTGGTGCGCCTGGACGCGATCGGCCGGTCCTGCCGGCGTCTGCCGGACGGCCGGGGCATCGTCTTCCCCGGCGGCTCCTGCCTGGCCACCGGCGAGGTGAAGACCTTCGACACGGACACCGATGACCTGGAGTTCGAACGCTGCGTCCGCTCGCCGAACGGCGAGGACCTCCTGTACGCCTACCACTCCCGCGCATCGGGCCGCAGCCTCCTGCTGCCGTACAACCTGATCCGCGAGGAGATCGCCACCCCGCTCGTCTGCGCGGGCCACGCGCTGTTCGAGGACGGCACGATGGCCGTGCTGCGGGGCGGCGCGGGGGAGCCCGCGCGGGTGCACCCGTTGCAGTTCTGGCAGACGCCGTACGTCTCCGACACCCATATCGCGCCCGCGGGCGACGGCCCCCTCGGCCGCTTCGGCAACGCCGACCTGGTCACCGGCATCTCCGACTGCCTCTCGCTCGCCCGGCAGGCACGGGAGGCGACACCGAACAGCGCGGTGTACGCGGCGCTGGCCGCCGCCTGCGTCCGCGCCGCCGACCGGCACCACTGGCTCGGCGACCCCGTCACCGGCGATCTGCGCACGCCGCTCGACGCCCTGCGCGCCACCGCCGAACAGGTCCTGACCGAGTTCGAGACCGTGCAGACGCTCACCCGGCAGGCCGCCGAAGCGCTGGCGGATTCGGCCGCCCACATCGCGCGCCTCGTGCGCCGGATCCGCGGCGAGGCCCCCGCCGGCGCCGACGCGTGGGTGTCCCGGATCAGCGAACTGCGCCGGGCGCAGGGGCACTTGGCGACGCTCAAGGAGATGCGGTACGCGGACACTGAGCGGATCGACGCCCTCGCCGCGGACGTCGCGGGGGACATCGAAGCGGCGGCCCGGCGTGCCGTGACCTTCCTGCGGCGCGAGGACGCCTTCGCCGACCACCACGCGGAGACCGAGCGGCTGACCGCCCGGGCCGCAGCGATCGCAACGGCCGCCGAGGCCGCGCCGGTCGGCGAGCGCATCGACGCGCTCACCTCCGGTCTGCGCACCCTGACCGAGGTGGTCACCGGCCTCGACATCGCCGACGCCACCGTCCGCACCGCCGTCCTGGAGCGGATCGCGGCCGTCCTCGGCGGCGTGAACCGCGCCCGTGCCGCGCTCGCCGCCCGCCGAGCCGAACTGCTCGAACGGGAGGGCCGCGCGGAGTTCGCCGCCGAACTCGCCCTGCTCGGCCAGTCCGTCACGGGCGCGCTCGCCGCGGCCACCACCCCGGACGCCTGTGACGACCAACTCGGCGGTCTCCTGGCCCAGTTGGAGGGCCTGGAGTCCCGCTTCGCCGAACACGAAGACCTGCTCGCGGAACTCGACGGCCGGCGCGAGGAGATCCACGAGGCGTTCACCGCGCGCAAACAGGGCCTTCAGGACGCCCGCGCCCGCCGCGCACAGCACCTCGCGGACTCGGCCTCCCGCGTCCTTGCGACGCTCACCCGCCGCGCCGCCCGACTGGACTCCGCGGACGCGGTCGCCACGTACTTCGCCTCCGACCCGATGGTGGCCAAGGTCCGCCGCACCGCCGCCGAGCTGCGCGAACTCGGCGACCAGGCACGGTCCGAAGAGCTGGCCGGCCGGCTCAAGTCCGCCCGCCAGGAGGCCGTACGGTCCCTGCGCGACCGCACCGAGCTGTTCGCCGACGGAGGGGCCACCGTGCGGCTGGGCCGGCACCGGTTCGCCGTGCACCGGCAGCCGCCCGAGCTCACCCTCGTCCCGCACGGGGACGGCCTCGCGTTCGCCCTGACCGGCACCGACTACCGCGCGCCCATCACCGATCCCGAGGTCACCACCGGCAGCCCTTACGGGGAGCGGCAGCTGCCCTCGGAGTCCGCGTCGGTGTACCGCGCCGAGCACCTGGCCGCCCGATTGCTCGCCGCACACGGTGCGGAGGCGTTGGGCGAGGCCCTGGCCGCGGGTCAACTCGCCTTGCTGGTAAGGCGGGCGGCCGAGGCCGCGTACGACGAAGGCTACGAGCGCGGCGTCCACGACCACGACGCCACCGCGATCCTCACCGCCCTGCTGCGTCTGCTCGACGGCGCCGGGCGGCTGCGTCACACGCCCCGGGCCAGGGCGGCGGCTGCCCTGTACTGGGCTCACGACATCGCGGAGGACGAGCGTGCCGCCCTGTCGCGGCGGGCGGTGTCCCTCGCCCGGGCCCGCGACACCTTCGGGCCCTCGCCCGCCGTGGCCGCCTTCGAGGCGGAACTGGCCGCCGCGACCGGCAGCGCCGCGGCCGCCGCGTACCTCTTCGAGGAGCTGACCTGCGCCCCGGCCGGGTTCGCGCGGTCCGCCACGGCCCGCACGCTCCTGGACAAGTTCCGCCGCGCGGTGGGCGGTTCGGCCTACGCCGACGACCTGAGCGCGCTCACCGGGCCGGCCGAGCGGCGGCAGCTCGTCGAAGGGTGGCTGCACGCGTACGCCGCGGCGTCGGGCGAGGACCTCGACGCCGGGGACCTCGCCGAGGCGGTGGCCGTCGAGCTCTGCCCGGACCTCACGTGGTACGAGGCCGAGGGCCGCACCACCGCCGTCGTCACCGGTCTGCTCGGCACCCACCCCCGCATCACCCGGGGCGTGCTCGCCCTGCGCCTGGACGAATTCCTGGCGCGCACCGGGGAGTTCGCCGCGGTGCAGGTCCCCGGCTTCCGCGCGTACCAGAAGCGGCGCGGCGCACTCCTCGCGGCCGAGCGCGCGCGCCTCGACGTGGACGCGCACCGCCCGCGCGTGATGACGACGTTCGTCCGCAACCGGCTGGTCGACGAAGTCTTCCTGCCGCTGATCGGCGACAGCCTCGCCCGGCAGATCGGCGCGGCGGGCGACGCGAAGCGCACGGATTCCAGCGGGCTGCTGCTGCTCGTCTCGCCGCCCGGATACGGCAAGACGACGCTCATGGAGTACGTGGCCGACCGGCTCGGCATGCTCCTGGTCAAGGTCGACGGGCCCGCGCTCGGCTCCACCGTGACCTCGCTCGACCCGGCCGAGGCGCGCGACGCCGCGGCCCGCAGGGAGCTGGAGAAGATCGCCTTCGCGCTGGCCGCCGGCACCAACACCCTGCTGTACCTCGACGACATCCAGCACCTCGCGCCGGAACTGCTCCAGAAGTTCATCCCGCTGTGCGACGCGACCCGCACCCTCAACGGCCACGACCTGCGCGGCAAGCGGTTCGCCGTGTGCATGGCCGGCAACCCGTACACCGAGTCGGGCAGCCGCTTCCGTATCCCCGACATGCTGGCCAACCGGGCCGACGTGTGGAACCTGGGCGACGTCCTGACCGGGAAGGAGGAGGCGTTCGCGCTGAGCTTCGTCGAGAACGCCCTCACCTCCCATCCGCTCCTCGCCCCGCTGGCCGGGCACTCACGCGCCGACCTCGACCTGCTGGTACGGCTGGCGTCCGGCGATTCGGCCGCCCGCCGCGACCGCCTGGAGCACCCCTGGGTGCCGGCCGAACTCGACGCGGTCCTGGCCGTGTTGGGGCATCTGCTCACCGCGCGGGCCACCGTCCTCGCCGTGAACGCGGCGTACATCGCCTCGGCCGCCCAGGACGACGCGACCCGCACCGAGCCGCCCTTCCGCCTCCAGGGCTCCTACCGCGACATGAACAAGATCGCGGCCCGGATCTCCCCGGTGATGAACGAGGCCGAGCTCGCCGCCGTCGTCGAGGACCACTACCGGGCCGAGGCCCAGACGCTGACCACGGGCGCCGAGGCCAACCTGCTCAAGCTGGCCGAGCTCAGGGGGACGCTCACCCCGGGGCAGGCCGCGCGCTGGGCGGAGATCAAGGCCGCCCACGTACGGCGGCACACGCTCGGCGGCGCGGACGAGGACCCCGCCGTGCGGGCGGTCGCCGCGCTCGGTCTGCTCGCCGACCGCCTCGGCGCGATCGGGACGGCCCTCGGCACGCGGGCCGCGGACCCCCGGCCGCAGGGAGAAGTCTGTTCTGTCCGGGTTCCGCGGCGTAGCGTGGTGGACAAGTCCCCCGAGGGAGGCTGATCCCATGCCGTGGTTCCTGTGGCTGCTCGCCGCCGGGGTGCTCGGTGTCGCGGAGTTCTTCACCATGACGCTGGTGCTCGGCCTGCTCGCGGGCGCGGCCCTGGTCGCCGCGGTGGTCGCCGGCGTGGGCGTCGGGCTGCTCGGCCAGCTCGTGGCCCTGGGCGTGGCGGCCGCGGCGGGCCTCCTCGTCGTCCGGCCCGTCGCCCTGCGCCAGCTGGACCAGGCACCCCTCTCGCGCGACGGCACCGACGCCCTGATCGGCAAGCGGGCCGAGGTGCTGCGGGAGGTCACCGCGACCCGGGGGCTGATCAAGATCTCCGGTGAGGAGTGGTCCGCCCGCAGCCTCGACGAAAGCCATGTGATTCCCGCAGGCGCGCTGGTGGACGTGATGGAGATCGACGGCGCCACCGCCCTGGTCTACCCCCGGGAGCTGCTGCCCTGAGCGGACCTCGCACGGAACGGTCCGTGCACGGCCGACCCCTCGAGAAGGAGGAAACGTGGATCCGGTGGTCATCCCGATACTCGTCGCGGCGCTCGTCGTGGTCTTCCTGGTGGCCTCGACGGTGCGGATCGTTCCGCAGGCGCGCCGCTACAACATCGAGCGGTTCGGCCGGTACCGGCGCACGCTCCAGCCCGGCCTGAACTTCGTGCTGCCGGTCGCGGACCGCATCAACACCAAGCTCGACGTGCGCGAGCAGGTGTACTCCTCCGACCCCAAGCCGGTGATCACCGAGGACAACCTCGTGGTGAACATCGACACGGTGCTCTACTACCAGATCACCGACCCGCGGGCGGCGGCCTACGAGGTGGCCGACTACCTCCAGGCGATCGACCAGCTCACCGTCACCACGCTGCGCAACGTGATCGGCAGCATGGACCTGGAGGAGACCCTCACCTCCCGCGAGGAGATCAACACCCGGCTGCGTACGGTCCTCGACGACGCCACCGGCAAGTGGGGCATCCGCGTCAACCGCGTGGAGATCAAGGCCATCGACCCACCCCACACCATCAAGGAGGCGATGGAGAAGCAGATGCGCGCCGAGCGGGACAAGCGCGCGGCGATCCTGCACGCCGAGGGCGAGCGGCAGGCGAAGATCCTCACGGCCGAGGGCACCAAGCAGAAGGACATCCTGGAGGCGCAGGGCACCCAGCAGGCCATGATCCTGCGGGCGGACGGCGAGGCGAAGGCCGTCGAGCGGGTCTTCCAGGCGGTGCACCGCAACAACGCCGACGCGAAGGTCCTGGCGTACAAGTACCTGGAGACGCTGCCGCATCTGGCACGCAGCGACAACAACACGTTCTGGGTGATCCCGGGCGAGCTGACCGAGGCGATCCGCACGGTGACCAGCGCCTTCGGCGACCAGTCGGGCGCCGCGCGGCCGGGAGAGG
This sequence comes from Streptomyces indicus, assembly GCF_900100315.1. Lineage (GTDB taxonomy): Bacteria > Actinomycetota > Actinomycetes > Streptomycetales > Streptomycetaceae > Streptomyces > Streptomyces indicus. The sequence goes on along the minus strand of NZ_FNFF01000001.1, from coordinate 1,134,140 downwards.
GCGGCGCGGACGGCTCCGACGGCGGGTCGGCGGCCGCGCTCGAAGCGGGCGGGCAGCTGTCCCTGGACTCCGCTGCGCCGGACGTCGCGTCGCTGGACTCCGCCAAGGCGGCCGACGAGGTCGCCGAGCAGGCGGCAGCCGCGGTGAACGACGCGAAGGCTGAGGCGGAGGCGGCGCGCACGAACCGGGTGCCGGGGCGGGACGGGGCGGTCGGCGCCTGAGTGCGGAGCCCGGCCGGCTGAGGGCACCGTCACGCCGCCACAACTTCACGACTGCACGACGTCACAGAACCGTAAGCCGCACGGCAGGCCGCCCGTCCGCCTGCCGTGCGTAGGGTCGGCTCCGACCGGCAACTGCCCCTGCCAGGAGGAGCGATGCGCCCCCGAACCGCCGTGCCCGCCTTGTTGACGGCCGCACTTCTGACCGCCGCCGCCACCGGCTGCGGTACGGAGGAACCCCCCGCTGCCGGCACCGACAAGCCTGCCGCGCGGGCGAGTTCCACCCCGGCCGCACCGTCCACGACGCCTCCGTCCAAGGGTGGCGCCGAGGTGCCCGAAGCGCTGCGCTTCACCGGAACGACCGTGGACGGCAAGGAGTTCGACGCCGCGACGCTCGCCGGCAAGCCCGTCGTGCTGTGGTTCTGGGCGCCGTGGTGCCCCAAGTGCCGTGCGCAGGCGGCCGAAACCGCGTCCGTCGCCGCGGACTTCGCGGGGAAGGCACACGTACTCGGCGTCGCAGGACTCGACGGCAACGACGCCATGCGGGAGTTCGTCGCCGGCACCGGCACCGGCGGATTCCCGCATCTGTCCGACGGGAAGGGCGAGATCTGGCGGCGGTTCGAGGTCACCGAGCAGAGCCGCTACGTCATCCTCGACGGGGACGGCAAGCAGGTGTACGAAGGCGTGCTGCCCGCGGGCAAGGGCCTCGCGGACAAGCTGACCGGCCTCACCGGCTGACGCCCCGTGGCCGACATCCCCTTCGCCCTCGCGGTCGGCGCCGGGCTGCTCGCCGCCGTCAACCCGTGCGGATTCGCCCTGCTGCCCGCGTATCTCTCCCTGCTCGTCCTGGGCGACGGACCCGGCGCGCAGCCCGCGCGCCGCAGCACCGCCGTGACGCGCGCGCTCGGCGCCACGCTCGCACTCACGCTCGGGTTCGGTGCCGTGTTCGGCGTCTTCGGCCTTGCCGTGCAGCCGGTGGCCGGCCGGGTGCAGGAGCAACTGCCCTGGTTCACCGTGGTGTTCGGGCTGCTCATGGCCGGCGCGGGCGGCCTGCTGCTCGCCGGGCGGCGGCTGCCGCTGCCGCTGCCCACGGTGCGCCGGGCCCCGTCCGTGACCCGCTCGCTGCCGTCGATGTTCCTGTTCGGAGCGGCGTACGCGGTCGCCTCGCTCGGCTGCACCATCGCGCCGTTCCTGGCCATCGTCGTCTCCGCGTTCCGCGCCGGGTCCACCGTCGAGGGCATCCTGCTGTTCGTCGCGTACGCGGCCGGGATGGGCCTCGTCGTCGGCGCGGCCGCCCTCACCGTCGCCCTGACCCGCAGCACCGCCGCGACCCGGCTGCGCCGCCTCGGCGCCGGCGCACCGCGGGCGGGCGGCGCGCTGCTGCTGCTCTGCGGGGCGTACGTGGCGTACTACGGCTGGTACGAGATCCGCGTGCAGCGCGACCCGGCCCACGAGGACCCGGTGATCGACGCGGCCGGCACCGTCCAGCGAGGGCTCGCCGACGCCGTGGACACCGCGGGCCCCTGGGCCTTCGGCGGGCTGGTCGTGGTGCTGGCGGCGGGGGCCTGGGTGCTGCGGCTTCGCGCCCGCGGCCGCCCTACTCGATCTCGCGCATCATCTTCTCCATCGAGGCCACCGACATCCGGGCCTGCGTGAGCTCTTCGACGGTACGGCGCTGCATCTCGACGCTGTCCTCCAGGAGTTGCTGGTACTTCAGCGCCATCAGCTTGTACTGCTCCTCGCGGGCGGCCAGCATCCGGGCCCGCCAGGTCGCGGCGAGCTGCCAGACGACCACGATCAGGAAGAGGAAGAGGCCGCCGGCGCCGACCGCTCCCGCCCAGTCCGCACCGTTCATGTCGAGGTCTCCTTCACTGGCGTCTTCTTCTCTTCTTCCTTGAGCGTCCGCTCTTCCTCGGTGAGCGTCCGCGCGGCGGCCGCCACGGCCTGAGGGGTCAGGGCGTACGAGAACGGGGTCAGCTCGTAGAACTTCATCGCCTTGCCGCTCTCGGACAGCTCCAGGGACCCGCTGATCAGCCCGGCCGCCTCCAGGCGCTGGAGATGCATGTGCAGCAGCGGCCGGCCGATGCCGATGTCACGGGCCAGCGCGCTGACGTAGTTGCGGCCCTCGGCCAGGGCCGCGACGATCCGCATCCGGTGCGGATTGCCCAGCGCCGAGAGCACCTTCAGCAACTCGTCTCCCGAGGGGACGGGACCGTGTGCCATGCCGATCCCTCCGCTCGTTCCGGGCCCTGCCACCGTCGCGCCCACCCGCCGCACCTGTCAAAGGAATCTGACACATGTCGGGGAAGGCTGGGGGCTTCTCGGGGTTGTCTCGGGGTTCCCCTGACCAGGCGGGTCCTGCGGTCCGTCCCGGGGCCCGCACGGGCGCTCCTCAGCCCTGCAACGCGGCGATGTGAGCCGGGAGTTCGATGCCGGGTGCCAAGTCGGGGGCGGGGACGGGGGCGTCGCGCACCGTGCGGATCGGGACGTTGCCCGCCCACAAACCCAGAGCCGCGTCCGGGCCCTCGCCGTCGTCCGGGGGGCCGGCCGCGATCTTGACGGAGGCCTCGGCCAGGTCGAGGGCCAGGAGCGTGGTGGCGGCCAGTTCCTTGCGGGACGGGCCGCGCGCGTAGTCCCACTGGCCCGGGGCGCACTGCTCGGTGAGGACGCGCAGACCCTCGAGCTTCTCCTCGCCCTCGGTCACGCGGGGGACGCCGTAGACCATCGCGCAGCGGTAGGCGATCCCGTGCTCGAAGACCGAACGGGCCAGGATGAGGCCGTCCACGTGCGTCACCGTCACGCACACCTCGGCCGCCGGGGCCTCGCGCAGACTCCGGCTCGCGACCGAGCCGTGGAAGTAGAGCGTGTCCGCGGTGGCGCCGTAACACGTCGGGACGACCATGGGCGTGCCGTCGACCACGACCCCGAGGTGACAGACGAAACCGGCCGCCAGCACGGCGTCGAGGTCGGCCTTGCGGACCCTCCCGTTCTCGCGCAGCCTGCGGTGCCTGGTCCGCTCGGTGACGCCGATCTCGGGGTCGCCGGGCTGTTCGCTCTGTGCCTGCGCTTCGACGATTTCCGACACTGTGAAGGCCCCCTGGCTGCTGATGTCGTCAGTGGTACTCGGGTGTGACGACGCATTCCGTGCTGATCGCCCGTACGGTAAAGGACTTCGTCACGAGCGGCAACGGGTGGCAACGGACGGCAACGGGCGGGAATGAGCGGCAACGAGGGCAGGCATGGCAGCGGCGCGGTCCGCGCCGCACCGCTGCCGTGGTGCGTCACCCGGCGGCGAGCACCCCAATCGTCCGCGCCACCGCTGCCGCCATCGCCTCGCGTCCGGGCGCCAGGTACTTGCGCGGGTCCACCACGCTCTCGTGATCGGCGAGGTAGGTGCGCACGGCACCGGTGAGGGCGATGTTCAGGGCCGTGCCGACGTTGACCTTCGCGATGCCGCCGGCGACCGCCTCGGCGAGCTCCGCGTCCGGGACGCCGGAGGAACCGTGCAGCACCAGCGGCACGTTGAGCGTCTCGCGCAGCCGGGCGATCAGCGCGTGGTCGAGGGCCGCCGTGCGCGAGGTCATCGCGTGCGAGCTGCCGACGGCCACCGCGAGCGCGTCCACCCCCGAGTCGGCGACGAAGGCGCGGGCCTCGTCCGGATCGGTGCGAGCGCCGGGCGCGTGCGGGTCGAGCGGGGGCCTGCCGTCCTTGCCGCCCACCTCGCCCAACTCGGCCTCGATCCACAGACCTTGGGTGTGCGCCCAGTCGGCGGCGGCGCGCGTGGCGGCGAGGTTCTTCCCGTACGGCAGATGCGCCGCGTCGTACATCACCGAGCTGAACCCGGCGTCGGCCGCCTGCCGCAGCAGCTCGTCCTTCTTGACGTGGTCCAGGTGCAGCGACACCGGGACGGAAGCCGTCTCGGCGAGGGCGACGGCGGCCCGCGCGAGCGGGAGCAGCCGGCCGCCGCGGAAGGCGACCGCGTTCTCGCTGATCTGGAGGATCACCGGGGACGCGGCGGTCTCGGCGCCCGTGACGACGGCCTCGACGTGTTCGAGCGTGATGATGTTGAACGCGGCTACGGCGCGCTGTTTCGCGGCGGCCTCGGCGACGAGTGCGCCGGTCTCGGCGAGTGGCATCGGACTCTCCCCCCTTCCCTGTCCGTCAGGCCGAGGGCAGGACGACGGAACGGGTCAGGTGCCGCGGCCGGTCCGGGTCCAGGCCCTTGAGCGCGGCCACGGCGACGGCCAGGCGCTGGGCGCGCACCAGCTCGGCCAGCGGGTCGAGCGTGCCCTCGATCCAGAGCGCACCGGTCTCGCCGACCTGCGCGGCGAGACCCTCCGGCGCCTCGCCGAACATCCATGTGGCCGTGTCCGTGGTCGAGATGGAGATCGGGCCGTGCCGGTACTCCATCGCCGGGTAGGCCTCGGTCCACGACAGGGAGGCCTCACGCATCTTCAGGGCTGCCTCCTGTGCCAGGCCGTTGGTCCAGCCGCGGCCGAGGAAGCTGAACTGGGCGCACTCCACGAGCCCTTCGGGCAGCGGCTCGGCCAGCGCGGTGCGCGCGTCGGCCACGGCCTGCGGCGTGTGCAGCCCGAGGTGGGCGCGGAGCAGCGTGAACGCGGTGGTGGCGAAGCGGGTCTGCACCACCGACTCCTCGTCGGCGAACGCGAGCACGACCACGTCGTCCGCGGCCTCCATCACCGGCGTGTGCGGATCGGCGGTGATCGCCGTCGTCGCCGTACGGCCGCGCAACTCGCCGAGCAGCCGCAGCACTTCGGTCGTGGTGCCGGAGCGGGTCAGGGCTATGACGCGGTCGTACGCGCGCGAGACCGGGAACTCCGAGGCCGCGAAGGCGTCGGTCTCGCCGAGTCCCGCCGACTCCCGCAGCGCGGCGACGGCCTGCGCCATGAAGAACGACGTGCCGCACCCCACCACGGCGATCCGCTCGCCGGAGGCGCCGAGTACATCGCGGTGCTCCGCGGCCAGCGCCGCGGCGCGCTCCCAGCACTCCGGCTGGCTGGTCAGTTCCTTGTGCACGTGGCTCATGCGCGCGACTCCAGTCATCGGGATGATTGTTTCTGCAAGATATAGCCTCTGTTCGAGCAGGAGCAAGCAATCGGGTGAGCGCTCGGCCGAGCACGCGGACGCAGGGCGGGATGCATCGCTCCCAGGCCCCCGGCGCACGTCCTCGCGGACCCGTATCGCCCCTGGTCGCAGGCCCGCATCGGGCCCGTCCGCTATTAGTCGGGCATTAGCCGGCCACCCCTCTTGACGCTGCTTTCGCGGGGGCGGCAGGGTTCGGCTCGATCCGCATCGCACGACGGCGCCCCGCGCGCTGCCGGTGACTAATGCGCATTAGTCAGGGGAGTCGACCATGGCCGAGCAGCCGGTGGCGAAGGCGCGGCGGGGGCGTCCGCGGCAGGCGGAGGTGGCCCGGCTCGCCGGGGTCTCGCAGACCACGGTGTCGCTGGTCCTGAGCGGCAACAAGCAGGGCATCGCGCTGCACCCGGACACCCGGGCCCGAGTCCTCGAAGCCGCACGGCAGTTGGGGTACGCGCCCGACCCGGCCGCCCGGCGCCTGGCGGCGGCCCGCAACGACCTGCTCGGGGTGTTCAGCTTCACCGCCACCTTCCCCACGGATGTGGCGCACTCGTACTACCCGATCCTGGTCGGGGTCGAGCAGGAGGCCGTCGCGCGCGGCTACGACCTCGTGCTGTTCACCGGGTCGAGCGCCGCACCGGGGCGGGGCGGCGGCGGGGCGGCCGAGCTGAACCGGGTGCGGCTGGCCGACGGCTGCCTGTTCCTGGGGCGGCACGTGCCGGCGGACCCGTTGCGCCGGCTGGTCGAGCAGGGCTATCCGGCGGTGCACATCGGCCGCCGCGACGAACTCGAGGGCCTGGCCTGGGTCGGTGCCGACTACGCGGCGGCCACGGCGGAGGTCGTACGGCGGCTCGCCGCCCTCGGCCACCGGCGCATGGTGCTCGTCTGTGAGAGCGACCAGGCGCTCGCCTCCGTCGACCGCGAGCGCGGATTCCGCGCGGCCCTGGGGGAGGGGGAGTTGGCGCGGGCTTCGGACGCCGGGCCCGGCCCCGTCGTGCGCGTCGCCGACCCCGCCGCCGAGATCACGGCCTCCTGGGTACGCGCCCGGCTCGCCGAGGGCGTCACGGCGTTCGTGGCAGAGGAGACCGACACCTGCGCCGCCTGGCGGGCCCTGGTCGCCGCCGTCGACGCGGCCGGGCTCACCGCACCGGCCGACCTCTCGCTCGCCCTCCTCGGCGCACCGCCCGCCGACCTCGCCGGCCGCACCGAACCCACCGGCTTCGACGTCCCCAAGGCCGAGTTGGGTGCCGCCGCCGTCCGCACCCTCACCGCACTCCTCACCGAAGGCGGGGCCGACTGCTCCCCGCTCGTGCCCTGCGCGTTCCGTTCCGGGCACACCGCCGGACCGCCGCCGCCCGCTCCGTAACCCGCCAGGCCGGACCCGGCCGCTCCACAACTCGACGACCCCGCACGGCAGTTTGCACCGCACCGCGCCGGCTGCCGACCACCCCTGCCCGCATGCCCCACACCGCATGCCCCCACCACCCGCACGCACCCGTACCCGCACCCGAAGGAGCCGCATCTCATGTCACTCGACCGCCGCCGTTTCCTGCGGACCGCCGCCACCGGAGGAGCCGCCCTCACCTTCGGCGCCCTCGGCGCCCCCGCGGCCGCCGCCGCTCCCGGCGGCTTCCCCGACTACCGCTACGTGCGCACCCTGCTCACCCCGGGGCAGCTCGCCTACAACCCCACCGGCGAGATCATCTTCCCGTGCGTACGGGGTGTCTACGACAAGCTGACCTCCCCGTTGGGCCGTTACTACCTCTACTACGCGCCGCACGACGCCCCCGGCGGCATCTGCCTCGCGTACGCGGACTCCCTGGAAGGGCCGTTCACCGAGTACCCGGGCAACCCGGTCGTGTCGAACGACTGGTCCCCGCACTACAAGGTCAGCCACGTGTCCTCGCCGCACGTGATGTGGAACGCCGAACACCGCGAGCTGTGGCTGTACTTCCACGGCGAGAACACCACCACGCGCCTCGCCCGCTCCAAGGACGGCATCCACTTCACGTACGACCGGACCGTCCTGACCACGTCCATGCTCCCGGCGGGCACCACCGAGGCCTCCTACGCCCGGGTCTTCCGGCACGACCTGCCGGCCCGGGGTGCCAAGTACGTCATGGTCTTCATGCGCAACGACACCACCAACCACCGCGACATCGGCTGGGGTTGGTCCCCGGACGGGCTGAGCTGGCAGTACGCCGCCGAGCCGCTGATCGACCACGCCGACGTCGGCGCGGTCAACGTGTCCGGTGCGCACCTGCTCTCGCGCGGCGGCAGCACGTACGTCGTCTACCACACGGACAAGGCCAGCGGCGGCAACATCCTGATCACCGAACTCGGCAACGACTTCTCCCGCCGCACCCACCTGGGCGTCTTCTACGACTCCTCGTCCGCGGCCCCGGAGAGCGGCCGCGCGGCCGCACCCTGCTTCGGCACGGACGGCGGGGTGCCGTACATGATCTACGAGGCGGGAGACCGGCTGGCCGGGTCCATCGCCCTCGCGCGCGGCTGAGCCAACGGTGCGATGAGGCGGCGGCGCCGGGCCGTCGCCTCACACCACCGTGATCCGCGCCCCCGCCGCCGCGATGGCCGCCAACTCGCCCTCGGGCGCCCGCTCGTCGGTGATGAGGGTGTGCACCTCGGACACCGGGCAGATCTTCGCGAAGGTGGCGCGGCCCAGCTTCGTGTGCTCGGCGACCACGACCGTGCTGCTCGTGTGCCGTGCGAACGCCCGGTCCGTCGCGGCCTCCAACTGGTCGTGGGTGGTGCACCCCTGGGCCGCGCTGATGCCGTCCACGCCGAGGAAGGCGATATCGGTGTGGTGGTCGGCGAGGGTCTTCTCGGCGATGGGGCCGACCAGTTCGTAACTCTCCTTGCGCGCCGTGCCGCCGACCACGATCAGCGTGACCTCGGGCCGCAGCACCAGCGCGGCCGCGATGTTCACGGCATTGGTCACGATCGTGACGGGCCCGCGGTCGGCGAGGAGCCGCGCCACCTCCGTGGTGGTGCTCCCGCCGGTCAGGCCGACCACCGCCCCCTCGGGCACGAGATCCGCCGCGGCCCGCGCGATCGCCTGCTTCTGCGGGGAGCGCTGGTCGAGGCGGTGCTGGAGCGGCAGTTCGAGACTGAGCCCGCCGCGCACCGCACCCCCGTGCGTGCGCTCGAGCAGACGCTGCTCGCTCAGCTGCTGGAGATCGCGGCGCACGGTCGCCTGGGAGACGCCGAGCAGCAGCGAGAGACGGCTCACGTCCGCGCTGCCGTGCGCGGCGACGTGCTCGATGATGCGCAGGTGGCGGTCGCTTTTCAGCACGTGGTGAGCATAGTGCCGAGGGCGCGTTCCTGATCCCGTACGGGACCTGCATCTTGCGCGAATCTGCGCGATCAGGCGCGCTTCCGCTCAACTCCGTGCTCTTGACATGGCTGAGCGCGCTCGGTTTACTCCCTGGCGCGCCGATGCCGCACCTCGGCGCAGAGGTACGCCCAGCCGGTAATGCAGGCCGCAGCGCCGTGAGTCCGGACCGAGTCGCCAGGACCGTTCCGTGTCCGAGGCGGGGACGTGCCCTCCACAGGTGGAGCTCCGTGATGAGCCTCGATCGTGTGCCGCACCGGTACGACCTGCTCGTCGTCGGGGACGCCAACCCCGACGTCATCCTCGGCCCCCTCACCGAACCACTCGCCTTCGGACAGCGCGAACAGCTCGTGGCATCGGGCTCGTTCACCGTCGGCGGCTCCGCCGCGATCATGGCCTGCGGGGCCGCGCGCCTCGGCCTGAGGACGGCCTTCGCCGGCCGGGTCGGGGACGACGACGCCGGACGCTATCTGCGCGACGCCCTCGCCGCCCGCGGCGTGGACACCCGCGCCCTGCACATGGACCCCGCCCTGCCCACCCCGCTCACCGTCGTCCTCACCCGCGGCGACGACCGTGCCGTCCTCACCTCGCCCGGCACCCTCACCGCCGTCAGTGGCGCGGACGTACCCGAGGAGCTGCTCGCCGCCGCCCGGCACGTCCACACCTCCTCGTACTTCCTCCAGCCGCGGCTCGCCGCCGACCTGCCCGGGCTCCTGCACACGGCACGCTCGTACGGGGCGACCACCTCGCTCGACACCCAGGACGATCCGTCGGGACGGTGGCACGGACTCGGCCCGGTGCTCGCCGAGACCGACATCCTGCTGCCGAACGCCCAGGAGGCCCGGCGCCTCGCCGGACCGGACGCACGGACCCCGCACGAGGCGGCCGAACTCCTCGCCGCACAGGGCCCGTTGACCGTGGTCAAGAACGGCGCGGACGGCGCGCTCTGCCACGACGGCCGCACCCTGCACAGCGCGCCCGGCCTTCCGGTGGAGGTCGCCGACGCCGTCGGCGCGGGCGACAGCTTCGACGCCGGCTTCGTCGCCGCGACCCTCGACGGCCAACCCCCTTACGAAGCCCTGCGGTTCGCCGTGGCCTGCGGTGGCCTGTCCACGCGGGCCCACGGCGGCACCGCGGCCCAGGCCACCCGGGACGAAGCCCTCGCCCACACCGGAGCACACCTCGCATGAGCCACGCACCCCGCCCGAAGATCGCCTTCATCGGCGCCGGCAGCGTCGTCTTCACCCAGGGCCTGCTCGCCGACCTGTTCGCCTTCCCCGAACTCGCCGGCGCCCATATCGCCCTGCACGACATCGACCCCGGGCGCCTCGCCACCGCACAGGCCGCCGCCGCGTACATCGCGCACGAGCGCGGCGCCCGCGCGACGGTCACCGCGCACGCCGAGCGCCGCGCGGCCCTCGCGGACGCGGACTTCGTCATCGACATCGTGCAGATCGGCATGGGCGAGGCCACCCGCACCGACTTCGACGTGCCCGCCCGCTTCGGGCTGCGCCAGACCATCGGCGACACCCTCGGCATCGGCGGCATCTTCCGCGCCCTGCGCACCTTCCCGTTCCTGAAGGAGCTCGGCGAGGACATCGCGGAACTCTGCCCGGACGCCTGGCTGCTCAACTACACCAATCCGATGGCGATGAACGTCCAGTACGTCACGGCCGCCACCGGCCTCACGAAGGTCGTGGGCCTGTGCCACTCGGTGTACTGGACCATGCACGACCTGGCGAAGCTGGTGAACGTCCCCTACGAGGAGATCACCTACCGGGCCGCGGGCGTCAACCACCAGGCGTGGGTCCTGCGCTTCGAGCACGAGGGCCGCGACCTCTACCCCGTACTCGACGAACGCATCGCCGCCGACCCGGAGTTGCGCCGCCGCGTCCGCGTCGACATGTACCGCAGGCTCGGCGCCTACCCGACCGAGACGAGCGAGCACTCCAGCGAGTACGTGCCCTGGTATCTGCGCCACGACAGCGAGGTGGAGCGGCTGCGGCTGCCGGTGGGCGCGTATCTCGGCATCGTCGAGGAGAACGTGGCCGCGTACCACCGCACGAGGGAGTCGCTCGCGACCGGCCGGCCGCTGCCCGTCGAGGGCACGATGGAGTACGCGCCGCAGATCATCCACAGCGTCGTCACCGGCACCCCGCGCACCGTCTACGGCAACGTCCCGAACCACGGCCTGATCGACAACCTGCCCGCGCACGGCGTGGTGGAAGTCCCGTGCCTGGTCGACGCCTCCGGCCTCCAGCCCACGCGCATCGGCTCACTGCCTCCCCAACTGACCGCGCTGAACCGTACGTATCTGAGCGCCAACGACCTCGTCGTGCGCGCCGCCCTCGACGACGATCCCCGGCACATCCGGCACGCCGCGATGACGGACCCGGCGACCGCGGCGGCCCTGCCGGTCGAGCGGATCTGGGAGCTGTGCGACGCGATGGTGCGGGCGCACGGGGAGCGGCTGCAGCCGGGGTTGCGGGCGCTGCTGGGTTCCTGACGCAGCGGTGCGGCGCCCTTCCCGTCCGGCGGGAAGGGCGCCGCCGATGCTGCCTACAGGCTCTGCCCCCGCTCGAAGTACGCGACAAGCTCCGGATCCAGGTCCGGGACCGCACGCGGCATGCCCCCGTCCCGCAGCGACTCCGTGGCCCGTACCCCCGCCGCCACGGCCATCCGTGCCGCGACCGGCGAGGTGTCGGTCGGGCCGCCCTCGCGCGCGAACCGGAGGAACTCGTCGACGAGCAGCGGATCGGCGCCCCCGTGGTCACCGTCCGCGTCCGGCACCCGGTAGGCGGCGTCGGGTTCGGCCCGGTACGCGGACCGGCGCGCGTTCCACACCTTCACGACCGCCCCCGGACCGTCCCCGAAGTTCTCCAGCCGGCCCGCGTCCCCGATGACGGTGTAGTTCCGCCAGTAGTCGGGCGTGAAGTGGCACTGCTGGTACGCGGCCAGCACCCCGTTGTCCAGGCGCAGGTTGACCAGGGACACGTCCTCCACATCGATGACCGGGTTCAGGCCGCGCTGGGTGTGCGGGGGCCAGTGGTCCTCGTCGGCGGATTCGGCGTCCGCGGTGTTCCAGTCGTCCCGCTTGGGCTCGCCCGGTGCGCGCCGGTGCGGATTGTCCCCGTACACCATGAGGTCGCCGAGCGCCTGCACCTGCCGCGCGTAACCGCCCGCGAGCCAGTGCAGCACGTCGAGGTCGTGGGCGGCCTTCTGGAGCAACAGGCCGCCTGTGTACCGGCGTTCGGCATGCCAGTCCTTGAAGTACCAGTCGCCGCCGTACCCGACGAAGTGCCGTACCCACACCGACCTGACCCGTCCGATTTCGCCGCGCGCGATCACCTCGCGCATCAGGCGAATCACGGGCATGTGCCGCATGTTGTGCCCGACGTAGAGGCGGGTGCCGGTCTCGCGGGCGGTACGGAGCAGCTCGTCGCAGCGTTCGACGGTGATGTCCAGGGGCTTCTCCACGAAGACCGGTCTGCCCGCGCGCAGTGCCGCGCAGCCGAGGTCGGCGTGGGTGTGGTCCGGGGTCAGGACGAGGACGGCCTCGACCTCCGGGTCGTCGAGCACCTTCCGGTGGTCCTCGGATATCCGCGCGCCGGGGAACGCCGCGGCCGCCTCGGCCCGTACGGCCGGAAGGTGGTCCGCGAGTGCGACCACGCGCGACCCTTCGCCGGGCCGGTGCGCGAGGCGGGCGATCGAGCCGCGCAGTCCGAAGCCGAGGACGCCGAGGCGCAGGTCGGAGGAGGGGTGGGGCATGTGCGGTGTGCCTTTCGGTGGATCGGGCGGGCGAGCCGCCCGGGCCGGTATCGGGCGGGTGAGCCGCCCCGGGCCGGTGGCGGACGGGTGAGCCGCCCTGGGCCGGTATCGAGCGGGTGAGCCGCCCCGGGCCGGTGGCGGTCCGGGGCGGCTCACCCTCGGGGTCGGTGCGCGCCGGGTCAGCTCACGGTGATCCGGTCGATGTCGGGAGCCCAGCCGGAGGGGTTGGCGATCGTGACGCGATTACCCGTCCCCGCCTGGAGATTCACCTGCACCGTGACCGTCGAGGTGGTCCACCAGTCGGCGGTAGGACCGAACTGGACGGTCTGCGCCGTGCCGTTGTTCGCCTGCACGGTGGCGGTGCGCGCGGTGCCGGTGGCGTAGTGCAGGGTCACCGTGCGGGTGCCGCCGCTGCCGCCGTCGATTCCGTTGAAGGTGAGCGTGCCGCCGTTGCCGAGGTATCCGACCTTCTTGCCGCCGGAGCAGCCGCCGCAGTCGGCGACCACCGCGCCGCCCGCGAGCGTGTTGCCGCCCGCTTCGGCCTCGTAGCTCTTCGGATCCGAGCCCTGGCCCGCGTCCACCGTCATGTCACCGAGGTCGAGCCAGCCGTCGGCGCCCTGCCCGGCGTTGGCGAAGCGCAGCTTCTTCGCGTTCGGACTGATGTCCTCCAGCGGATTCTTGGCCTTCATGACCAACTGGTAGTCACCGGCCGCCACGGCGGACAGGTCGACCGTCGTGTCGAAGTAGTGCGGCCGGCCGAAGTCCAGGTACGTGGGGTCGGATCCGACGTTCCAGTCCGGGAAGGCGCGGATCTTGAGCGGCATGACCTTGCGCAGGTCCCAGGAGGTGTTCCAGGTCTTCACCAGGTTCCCGGCACTGTCCTTGAGGCCGAGGCTGACCTGCCAGGGGTAGTAGAAGGGCGCCACGCCGTTGTTGGCGAGCTGCACGCCCACCTTGGTGCTGCCCTGCGCGCTGCCGTGGAAGTACGCATTCTTGACGCTGAGGTCGTAGCCCATGAGCCGGACCGCCTCGGCCACCTTCGGATCGCCGGCCGCGTACTCGCCGCTGCGTTCGTTGATCTTCCAGGTGGTGTGCTCCAGCTCGATGCAGGCCTTCATGTCGTCGACGCTGCCCGAGCCGCCGGGCCAGTTCGCGAACGCGGTGCTCTGGATCTCCGGGCGCACCTCACCGCCCATGGACGCGGTGATCCACTTGTTCTCCACGCCCTGCTCGACGGCCTTCTGCAACTGCGCCCAGGGCGCGCCGCCCATCGAGACCGGCAGCGTCACACCGGCCGCCGGGCTGCCTTCGCGGTAGCAGAAGGAGTCGTCGTGGTAGCCGATGGCGGGCAGGCTGTTCGCGGCGCCGCCCGCCGACTCCGGGTAGCGCACTTCGAGGCGGGTCTTCTTGAACGCCGTGTTGTACGCGTTCATGATCTCCGCGCCGTGCGCGTCGGTCGGCATGTAGTTCGGATACGAGTCGCCCGCCGTGTCCGTGTCGTAGGGCCAGGTGTGCCACTCGCCCCACAGGCCGATCAGACCCAGGTGGATGTAGCCCAGGCGCGGATCGCCGTCGTAGCGCGCGCCGAAGGCGGCGATGAAGTTCTTGAGCCCGGCGAGCAGGTCCGGGTCGTCGTAGTCGGGGCTGGTCGTGCCCCAGTACGCGTTGTCACGGTTGGCGACCTTGCCGGCGAAGCAGGGCGGGATGGCGTTGGCGGGGTGGGTGCCGGTGCCGCCCGGATACTCCAGGTAGAAGCGGATGGCCGCCTGGTGCCCCTCCTCGGCGATCTCCGCCAGGGCGCTGTCGAGCACGCTCCAGTCGTAACTCCCGCAGTTCGAGGCGTTGTTCATGACCTCGGAGAGCCCGAAGTACGCCCAGGTCAGGGAGTGCGGGTAGCCCGCGTTCTGGTCGCCGCCGGGCTGGTAGAAGCGGGCGAAGCCCTTGAGCGGGTTGTCCACGGGGGACTGGCCCGGCGCCAGGGCGTGGACCGGCAGTGAGGGGTCCGGGCTCGGGCCGGGTGCCGGGCGCTCGGGGACGCCCGCGGCCGCGACGGCGGCCTTCTTGCGGGCGGTCTGTGCCTCGGGGTCCGCGGCGTGGGCGCCGGCGGGCAGCGCCACGAGGGCCAGGGCCGCCGCCGCGGCGCCGAGGGCGGCCGTCAGTCCTCTGCCGCGTCTGCGCAGGGACATGCGCATGGATCAACCTCCAGGAAATCGGGGGGAGTTGCAGGTCGGTTCCGTCGGCCCGTGCGTACCGGGCCCGAGAGCCCCGAGCCGAGCCGGATGTTCGGCCCGGTCTCACAGGGTTATGCGCCAGCATTGACAAACTTTCGCTGTTGCTCATCAATATGTGTGCACGGCGCCACACTGACAAGAGGTGCGGCACGAGTTCTCTTCGGAGGCGTAACCATGGGCGCCAACACGGCAGTTGCGCCGCCGCACAAGAGCAACGGCATACGCACGGGTGAGGCCGCGGGGCCGGAGAAGCCGCGACGGCCGCGCGACGACCGCAAGGCGGCCTGGTTGTTCCTGGCCCCGGTCCTGGTGGGCTTCGCGCTGTTCTACGCGTATCCGACGCTCCGCGGCGTCTACTACTCGCTCACCGACTACAACATGCTCGCGCCGCCGAACTTCACGGGCGCAGAGAACTACCAGCAGCTCATCGGGGACGAGCAGTTCTGGAACGCGCTCCGGGTCACCGGCTACTACGTGGTCCTGAACATCGGCTCGCAGATCCTGCTCGCCCTGATCCTCGCGACGCTGATGCACCGCCTGACGCGGTCGGTGGCGCTGCGGGCGCTGCTGCTCGTGCCGTGGCTCGTACCGAACGTCACCGTCGGCCTGGTGTGGCTCTGGCTGCTCGACGCCAACCTCGGCTTCGTCAACCACATGCTCGACGCGCTCGGCATGGAGACCACCAGCTTCTTCAACTCGCCTTCCCTCGCCATGCCGACCGTGGCCCTCGTCAACACCTGGGCGTACACGGGCTACACGGCCCTGCTCCTGTACGCCGGAATGCTCCAGGTGCCGCAGCACCTCTACGAGAGCGCCTCCCTGGACGGCGCCGGCGAGTGGCGGATGTTCAGCCGGATCACCCTGCCGCTCCTGCGGCCCGTGCTCGCGCTGGTCCTGGTGGTCTCGCTGATCGGCTCGTTCCAGATCTTCGACACCATCGCCGTGACCACGAAGGGCGGCCCGGTGAGCGCCACCCGGGTCATCTACTACTACATCTACGAACAGGCCTTCACACAGTTCCACATGGGCTACGCCTCGGCCATCGCAGTCGTCCTCGCCCTGCTGCTCGGCGTGCTGACCGCCGTGCAGATGCGGCTGCTGCGCGCCTCCCGCTCGGACCTGGCCTGAGGAGGACGACGACCATGAGCCGCACCACGACCGCCACCACGACTGCCGCCACGACGCCCGCCATCGGCCGCAGTGACCTGCGCACCAAGCGCCGTACCCCGACGAGGATCTCGCCCGCCCGGATCGCCGCCTGGACGGTGCTCGTCCTCGCCCTCGCCGCCACCCTCTTCCCCTTCTACTGGATGGTCCGCACCGCCCTCACCCCGGCGGGCGACCTCTACACCGACTCCGCCGGGCTCGTCCCCGACCACCCCACCCTGGTCAACTTCCTGCGGGTGCTCGGTCTGACCAGCCAGGAGGAGGCCGTGGCCGCCGGCGGGTCCGGCGCCCAGGTGGACTTCCTGCGCTATCTGCTCAACTCCGTGGTCTACAGCGGGCTGATCGCCACGTTCCAGACCCTGTTCTGCGCGATGGCCGGCTACGCGTTCGCCCGGCTCCGCTTCCCCGGACGCGACGCCGTCTTCGGCATCCTGATCGCCGCCCTGATGGTGCCGCCGATCTTCACGCTGCTGCCCAACTTCGTCCTCGTGAAGAACCTCGGCTGGCTCGGCACCTTCGCCGGCATGGTCGCGCCCAGCATCCTCATGACCCCGTTCGCCGTGTTCTTCCTGCGGCAGTTCTTCCTCTCCATCCCGCGCGAGGTGGAGGAGGCCGCCGTGCTCGACGGTGTCGGCGCCTGGGGGGTGTTCTGGCGGGTCGTCCTGCCGATGAGCCGCGGTCCGCTGATCACCATCGGCCTGACCACGACCGTATGGGCCTGGAAGGACTACCTCTGGCCGCTGCTCACCGGCCGCGACGAGGAGACCCGGCTGCTCACCGTGGCCCTCGGCATCTTCCAGCAGCAGTCGCCCAACACCAACCCCGACTGGACCGGCCTCATGGCGGGTTCGACCTTGTCCGTGCTGCCCGTCCTGCTGCTCCTGCTCCTGGTCGGCCGCCGCCTCGTGGAGTCCCTGAACTTCACCGGCATCAAGTAGCCCGGCAGGTTCCTCCCCCCCCCACCGCACCACGCACGTCCTCCCGTAACCCACCCATCAGAGAGGTTCGCCATCATGCGATCCATCAACCGGCGTGCGGGCGCAGCCCTGCTGTGCCTGGCCGCCACCGCCGGTCTCGTCTCCTGCGGAGGTTCCGACAGCGCCGGAGGAAAGACCACGCTCGACTACTGGCTCTGGGACGACCGGCAGCTGCCCGCGTACAAGGAGTGCGCCACCGCCTTCGAGAAGGCCAACCCGGACATCACCGTCAAGATCACGCAGACGGCCTGGGACCAGTACTGGCAGAACCTCACCACGCAGCTGGCCTCCGGCGAGGCGCCCGACGTGTGGACCAACCAGAGCACGTACTACCCGCAGTTCGCCGCCAACGGCCAGCTCCTCGACGTCCAGCCGCTGGTCGACCGCGACAAGGTGGACCTCAGCGGCTTCCAGGCCGGCCTCGCCGACACCTGGGTGAAGGACGGCAAGCGGTACGGGCTGCCGAAGGACTGGGACACGATGGGCCTGGTCTACAACACCGCGCACTTCGAGAAGCAGGGCGTGTCCGCCGCGGAGCTCGCCGACCTGACCTGGAACCCGCAGGACGGCGGCACCCTGGAGCAGGCGATCGCCAAGGCCACCGTCGACGCCGAGGGCCGCAACGGCCTCGACCCCGACTTCGACAAGAAGCACGTCAAGACCTACGGCTTCCTGCCCGAGTGGGCCGACGGCGGGCACGGGCAGAACGGCTGGGGCCCGCTCGCCGCCTCCATAGGCTTCCAGTACCTCGACAAGAACCCCTGGGGCACCCACTACAACTACGACGACCCCAAGCTCGCCGCCACCATCGACTGGTTCAAGCACCTGATCGACAAGGGCTACGCACCGCGCTTCGACAAGTCCTCCGACGTGGCCAACTCCGAGCTGATCACCGCGGGCAAGGGCGCGATGACCATCGTCGGCTCCTGGACCATCTCCATGTTCACGGACCCCAAGGTGAAGGAGAAGTTCGCCTTCGCCCCGCTGCCGGCCGGTCCCGAGGGGCGCAAGTCCTCCATCAACGGGCTCGCGGACTCGATCTGGGCGGGCACCGAGCACAAGGAGGAGGCCTGGAAGTGGGTGAAGTTCCTCGCCTCGCCGGAGTGCCAGAAGAGCGTGGGCAAGCACGCCGTCGTGTTCCCCGCCCAGAAGGCGGGCACGGAGGAAGCCCTCGCGGCCCACAAGGCGCAGGGCCGTGACGTGACGGCCTTCACCGACGCCGCCGCTTCCAAGGACGGCACCTTCCTGCTGCCCGTCACCGAGCACGGCACCGAGATCAACCCGCTGGTCCAGGACGCGGTCCAGTCCGTGATCCTCGGCCAGACCGGGGCGGAGTCCGCCCTCAAGAGCGTCAACGACAAGGTCAACGGCCTCTTCAAGTAAGCCCGTTCCCCACGGGTTCAAGCGAGCCCGTTCCGCACGGGACGACGTGACCGGCATGGGCGGCAGGACTCCTGCCGCCCATCCCCCTCGTACACACGCAAGGAGATCCATGGCCCAGCTCCTGGACGTCGGCGAGCGCACCTTCGCCGTCGAACTCGAAGGCGAAGGCGCACCGCGGCCCGTCGACGGCGGACTGCTGCTGCCGCCCGGTCGCGTCGCGGTCCTGCACGGACTCGGCGACGCGCAGTTCTACCGGCACGGACACAACTCCTGGAGCCCCTGCGGCTGGCGCCGGCTCTCCGAGGAGCCGCTGCGCATCGAGAGCGCCGAGCGCCGCCTCACCGCCGACGACACGGTGTGGGACGACCCCGCACGCCACCACTCCTCCGCGCTCGCTGCCCTGGAGGGACCCGACGGCAGGGTGCTGCTGCTCGGCGCGCTCGGCCTCGACATCCCGCGGCTCGTGGCCGACCGGGACACCCTCGCCGGCTGGTACGAGGACGGCGGCGCGCCCTGGTTCCTCGCGTACGGCAGCGAGGAGGAGGTCTTCGCCGCATACGCCGCCCAGCTCGGCGAGCGGCTCGGGCGCAGCACCAGGCGGGCGGGCAACGTGTGGTGCAGCTGGTACGCGTACTACGAGAACATCACCGAGGAGCAGCTCACCAAGGACATCACCGCCCTGCGCGGACTGCCCTTCGACGTCGTGCAGGTCGACGACGGCTGGGAGCAGCAGGTGGGGGACTGGGAGGCGAACGACAAGTTCCCTTCCGGCATGCGGGCGTTGGTGGACCGGATCCAGGACGCCGGACTGCGCGCGGGGCTGTGGATCGCGCCGTTCATCGCCCTGCCCACCTCGCGCACCGCGCGCGAACGCCCGGAGCTGCTGCTGCGCGGCGAGGACGGCGAGCCGGTGATCACCGGGCACAACTGGGGGACCGGCTACTACGCGCTCGACCTCAGCCGCCCCGACGCGCAGGACCATGTGCGCGAGATGATCCGGCGCATCACGCAGGACTGGGGATTCGGCTATCTCAAGGCCGACTTCATCGGTGCCGCCGCGGCGCCCGGCGTCCGCTCCGTGCCCATGGGTCGCGAGGCCTCGTACCGGCTCGGTCTGGAGATCATCCGCGAGGCGGCCGGCCCGGACACGTATCTCCTCGGCAGCGGCGCCCCGTTGCTGCCCTCGCTCGGTCTCCTCGACGGCATCCGCAGCGGGCCCGATGTCGCTCCACAGTGGGAGCACTACGCCACCCAGGACCCGTCCGACGCCCTGGCCCGCAACGCGGTGGTCAACACGCTGCACCGGCTGTGGCAGTCGCCGCTCCTGGAGGTCGACCCGGACGTGGTCTACTTCCGCAGCCGGCTCAACCTCCTGACGGAGCATCAGCAGAGCTGGCTGCGCGATCTCGCGGACATCTGCGGGTTCCGCGCGGTCTCGGATCCGCCGGGCTGGCTGCACCCCGACGAACTCGACGCGCTCACCGCGTACTTGGCGGCCCGGCCCGAGGTCCGCAGGCTGGGACGCTACCGGTTCGCACTGGACGGGCGGGAGGTGGACTTCACGGCGGCCGTGGAGCGCGAGGGCCAACAGCGCTATCCGATCTCGTGAGGTGAGCCGGCCGCACCCCCGAGGTGCGGCCGGACCCGGGCGGCCCGCGGGATTCGTCCACGGGCCGCCCGGGGATTAGTAAACTGCTCAGCGATATCCAACGGCGGGTACCGCGCGATCCCCACCAGGGAGTAGACCAGCATGGCGACCACGGGCACGGACCTGTCCCGGATGCGCGAGATGAACCAGTTGTCCATCGTGTGGGCGCTGCGCGGCAACCCGCCCTCGACCGTCACCGAACTCGCCGGCCGCACGGGCCTGTCCCGCCCCGCCGTCGACGTCCTCGTCCAGGCGCTGGTGACCGAGGGCTGGGCCGCGGTCGAGGAGCCCGGCGCCAAGAGCGTCGTCGGGCGCCCGGCCCGCCGCTACCGGTTCCGCGCCGACGCCGGTCACGCACTCGGCATCGACATCGGGGTCCACAAGATCCTCGTGATGCTCAGCGACCTGGAGGGCAACCTGGTCAGGACGGTGCGCCGGCCCGCCGACCCCGAAGCGGACCCGGCGGCCCGCCTCGCCGCGGCGGACGCCGCGATCGACGCGCTGCTCGACGAGTCCGGCATGACCCCGTCCGACATCTGGGGCATGACCGTCGGCGTGACCGGACCCGTCGACGCGAGCGGCCGCACCTCGCTGTTCACCCCGCTGCCCGGCTGGAGTTCGGCCGACCCGGCCGGCCACTTCGCGGCCCGCTTCCGCTGCCCCATCCAGGTGGAGAACGACTGCAAGCTCGCCGCCGTGGCCGAACGCTGGAAGGGCGTCGCGCAGGACGCGGACGACATCGTGTACCTGCTCGCCGGCATCCGTACGGGCGCGGGCCTCATCCTCGACGGCACCCTGCGGCGCGGGCACGGCGGCGCGGCGGGCGAGATCGGCGCGCTCAAGGCGGTCCGCTGGCTGGACGCGCCGGGCCATCTCGCCGCCTGCGCCGGGGTGCCCGCGAGCGCGCGGCCGGGCGAGGCGGCGGCCTGGGTGTTCGAGGCGGCCCGCGCGGGCAACCGCGAGGCGAAGACGGCCGTACGGCGCTACACGCGCGACCTCGCGGTGGGCGTGGCCGCGCTGGTGCTCGCGCTCGACCCGGAGATCGTGGTGCTCGGCGGCGGCTTCTCGCGCTCGGCCGACGTGATCTTGCCGCTCCTGGAGGGCGAACTCACCAAGCACTGCCTGCGCCTGCCCGAGCTGCGCACCTCCACCCTCGGCGACGAGAGCGTGGCACTCGGCGGCCTGCGGCTGGCCCTCGACGACATCGACAGCCGCCTGCTCAGCGCGGAACTCGCGGCTCCGCGGGCGCCGCGCGGCTGAGAGCGGGCGGTGTACGGCTGACTGTGGGCGCCGCGCGGCTGAGCGAAGGCGGCGTGCGTGCAGGCGAGCGCGGGCGGCACTTGCCCGAAGACGTGCAGGTGGGCGGCGGTGTGAGCCGGTTGTCCCGGTCCCTCCTGGCAGGTTGCCGCCATGGCGGCTTCCCGCCCGGATCAGGTCATCGTGCTGCAACATTCAACAGCTGACACTCTCCCCAGCACCCGGGAACACCCCACCCCGCCCGGGGCTTTCGCAGGAGAGGCAGTTCCATGGACAGAGCACCCTCGCGGCGCAGAGCCCGGCTGACGGCAGCCGGGCTCGCGCTCGTCCTGCTCCCGCTCGGGCAGCAGGCGCACGCAGCCGGCGACCCGGCCGCGGCGCCAGGGGCGGCAGCCGGGCAGACCGCCCGCGCCGCGCACACCGTCATGCTGATCACCGGCGACAAGGTGACCGTCACCGACCTCGGCGGCGGGCGCAGGACCGTCGACGTGCAGCGGCCCGAGGGCGCGCGGGGCAAGGTGTGGACGCGGACCGACTCCGACGGCGACCTCACCGTGATCCCCGAGGAGGCACGCGGGTTCCTCGACTCCGGCCGCCTCGACAAGCGGCTGTTCGACGTCAGCGAGCTCATACGCCAGGGATACGCGGCGAAGGCCGGCCAGCGCGCCGAAGGACTGCCGCTGATCGTCACGTACGCGAAGAACGCGCGGGCCGGGCGGCTCCAAGGGGCCGAGCGGTCACGGGAGTTGCCCAGCATCAACGGCGCGGCCTTCGAGGCCGGGCGCAGCTCCGCACTGTGGCGCACCCTCACCGACGACGCCGCGCGCTCCCGCAGCTTCGGCGCGGGCGTGCAGAAGGTCTGGCTGGACGGCAGGGTCAAGGCCGAGATGGCCGAGTCCAACGCGCAGATCGGCACGGCCAAGGCCTGGGAGGCCGGGCTCACCGGCAAGGGCGTGAAGGTCGCCGTCCTCGACACCGGCGCCGACCTCACCCACCCCGACCTCAAGGACCGTGTCACCCGGTCCAAGTCGTTCATCGCCGGCCAGGAAGTCGCCGACCGCAACGGCCACGGCACCCACGTGGCCTCGACCGTCGGCGGCAGCGGCGCTGCGAGCGACGGCAAGGAGAAGGGCGTCGCACCCGGCGCCGAACTCGCCGTCGGCAAGGTGCTCTCCGACGAGGGCTCGGGCCAGGACTCCGAGATCATCGCGGGCATGGAATGGGCGGCGAAGGAGATCGACGCGAAGATCGTGTCGATGAGCCTCGGCAGCCAGATCGGCACCGACGGCACCGACCCGATGGCCCAGGCGGTGAACAACCTGACGGAGGAGACCGGCGCCCTGTTCGTGATCGCCGCCGGCAACAACGGCGCGCCGGGCACGATCGGTTCGCCCGGCTCCGCCGACTCCGCGCTCACCATCGGTGCGGTCGACCGCACGGACACCGCCGCGTACTTCACCAGCAAGGGCCCGCGCACCGGCGACCAGGCGCTCAAGCCCGACCTGTCCGCGCCCGGCGTCGAGATCCTCGCCGCCCGCTCCTCGCTGATCACCGAGGGCGGCGACGGCCCGTACTGGAGCATCAGCGGTACGTCGATGGCCACCCCGCACGTCTCCGGTGTCGCCGCGCTGCTCGCCGAGCAGCACCCCGACTGGGACGCGCGGCAGCTCAAGAACGCGCTGATGTCCACCTCCAAGACCCTCACCGACTCCCCGTACGACCTCGGCGCGGGCCGGCTCTCCGTGCCGGACGCCGTCGGGGCTCAGATCACGGCGACCGGCAGCGTCGACTTCGGCTTCCACTGCTGGCCGTACGAGAACAACGAGCCGGTCACGAAGACGCTCACCTACACCAACCACACCGGCCGGCCGGTCGAGTTGACGCTCGCGGCCGAGGGCGCCGACTACCTGACCCTCGCCGACCGCACGCTGACCGTCCCGGCGCACGGCACCGCGTCCACGACCGTCACCGGCGACGGCGCGAAGGCCCCCGTCGGCAACAACGGCGGGCAGATCACCGCGACCGCGGGCGGCAAGCCCGTCGCGCACACCGCGTGGGGCCTGGTGAAGGAGGAGGAGCGGTACACGCTCACCGTGCACATCAAGGACCGTGACGGCGCACCGGCGCCCGGCTCGTTCAGCCTGCTCAAGCTGGCCGCCCGCGAGCAGGCCGAGGGCTACGGCGTGGACGAGAGCGGCACCGTCGAACTCCGGCTGCGGCCCGGCTCCTACGCGCTCAACGCCTTCGCCGACGTGCGGGGCAGCCACGGCAAGGACTCGCTCGGCCTCGGCTACTTCACCGAGCCCGAGATCGAGCTCGACCGCGACCGCGAGATCACCCTCGACGGCCGCAGACTGCGGGAGCTGGACACCGAGGTCGACCGGCGCACCGAGACCCGCCAGCTGACGATGGAGTTCACGCGCGAGGCCAACGGCACGGCCGTCTCCGAGGCCGTGCAGGTCCCGCCGCTGTACGACTCGGTGTTCGCCGCGCCGAGCAGCAAGCCCGCGACCGGTACGTACGCGTACCGGACCGTGTGGCGCCTGGGCAAGCCACTGCTGTCCGTCGAGGCCGGCGGCCGGCGGCTCGGCGAGGCCACCGTGCAGAACGGCGGCGCGATCCTCGACGGCGAGCTGCGGCTCCCGGTCGTCGACGCGGGCGACGGCACCGCGGCCGCGTACGCCGGCAAGGACGTGCGCGGCAAGGCCGTGGTGATCCACGCCGACGGGGCGACCCCGGCCGCACAGTTGGCGCAGAACGCGCAGGACGCCGGTGCGAAGGCGCTGTTCGCCAGCGACGACGCGGCGGGCCGGCTCATGGACTGGTGGGGCACCGAGGCGTACGAGCCCCGCGAGCTGTACGTGGCCACGGTCGGCGACACCGACGGCGACCGGCTGCGCGAGGCGGCCCGCGAGGGCGACCGGCTGGCACTCGAGGGCACCGAGTACACCCCGTACGTGTACGACCTCACCGACGGCCACGCAGGCGCCGTCCCGGACCGCGATCTGACCTTCGCGCCCACGCGGCGTGAACTCGCGGTCGTGGAGCAGAAGTTCCACGCGGACGAGAAGGTCGCGGGAAGCGAGTTCCGCTACTCGATGACGGACACCTACCCGATCGGGGTCGGCTTCCCGGAGCGCATCGCGTTCCCGCGCGAGCGCACGGACTACGTCTCCACCGGGGCGGGCCAGGAGTGGCACGAGTCGGTGACCACGGGGCCGGGCGTGGTCGAGCAGCGCAGCGGCGTGTTCCCGTACAAGGGCGGCAGCCGCCAGGAGCTCGACTGGTTCAAGCCGGTGCAGCACCCGTGGCTCGGCACCGGCCTGGGCTGGGGCCAGACCCGCAACGGCGACAACCTCGAGTTCAACGTGCCCGGTTGGGGCGACTCGGGCCCGGACCACACCGGCTTCGGTGACGTCTGGAGCGAGGGCACCGGACTGACCCAGGCCACCAAGGTGTACGTGGACGGCCGCCTCGTCGACGACCGGCAGGGCTCCGGCGCCTATGCACGGCCGGAGGACGTGGCCTCACGCGAGCAGCAGTTCAAGGTCGTCACCGACACCACGGCGGACCCCGCGCGGTACAAGCTGACCACGAAGGGCCACACCGAGTGGACCTTCAAGTCCGCCCCGACGCCCGCCGACCGCCTCACCTTCCTGCCGATGCTCAACCTCGGCTACGCCGTGGACACCGACCTCGCGGGCGACGTCCGCGGCGGCCGTCCGCTCCCCGTCGGCCTCTTCGCCGAGTACGTGAAGGGCGCACCGGACACGGGCCGGATCGGCTCCGGCAGCCTGGAGGTGTCGTACGACGACGGCGCGACCTGGCAGCGCGTGCAGCTCCGCGACGGTGCGGGTGCGGCCTGGAAGGGCACGCTCGCGGTCCCGCGCGACGCGGAGTTCGTGTCACTGCGCGCCTCGGTCTCGGACGACCGCGGCGGATCCGTGCGGCAGGAGATCATCCGGGCGTTCGGGGTGAAGTAGGTCGGTGGTGACGGCGCACTGAACCGGACGGCGCCGACGGCCCGGCGAGGCGAACTGCCTTGCCGGGCCGTCGTGTTGCCGGGACCTTGCGCTCAGGCTCCACAGCTCCACAGGGTCCGCGGGCTCCCCCTCAGGCGAGCCCGAGTTCCGTCAGGACCAGTCTCATCGCCTCCCGTACCGCCGCGCGGGACTCGTCCGTCGGGTCGAGGCCCTCGAAAGCGTGGTGGCCGTTCGGGACGTCCACGAGGCGCAGGCGGGCGCCGGCCTGCTGAGCCGCGGTGACGAACTCCGCGACCGTGGCCGCGATCGCCGAGGTCTCCAGGCCCGCGCGGGTGAGGACCAGCGGCAGGCGGCCCGCGGAGGCGACCACGTCCGCCGGGCGGAAGTGCCCGGCGGGCAGGCCCCAGTTGGGGAGCGGGGCCATGATCGGGTAGTTGGCGGCGAGGCAGCGCAGCCACGGGGGAGGGGCACTCAGCCACGGGGTCGTCAGGGGGCCGCTGCCCGAGAAGAACCAGAGGGCGATGCGGGAGGAGTCGACGCGCGGATCGGCACGGATCTGATCCACCGCGGCCGCCAGGTCCGCCGCCGCCCGCGGGTAGTCCGAGACGTCGTGCAGGCCGTGGTTCAGGGTCACGCCCACCGCCCCCCGCGCGGCCGCGTACCGCGCGTATCCGACGAACGTCGGCCACTCGCGCGGCTCCGGGCGCATCCCCGCGGGGACCGGCCCGCCGTGGATGATCACCACGGCGGGGCGCGGTGGCGCCGAAGGGGTGTCCGTGGCCGGGAAGAAGAAGTCCACGCTCCCGTCGCGTACCGGTGCGATCTCCGGTGCGATCTCCGGTACGTCGAGGAGGAAGGGCCTCAGGTAGCCCGGCGTCTCCGGCTCTTCGTCCGCCGCGAGGCTGACGCCCCGGCCCGCGGCCGCGTCGAGGAGGGCCTGCGCCAGTTCGCGCGGCTGCGACAGCATCGGCCAGTGCCCGGTGGACAGTTCGAAGAACGTGACCTCCGGACGGGCCAGCGCCTGAAGGGCCGGATCACCGAAGCCGACCAGCATGCGCACCGTCGCGATGGTCGAGCCGCTCTCCGCGCACAGCACCCCGGTCGTCGGGAGCGCCGCGGCCGCACCGGTCAGACGCAGCGGCTGCACCAGGGTGCCGGACGGATGGGGTGCGGCCAGGGCTGTGAGCCGGTCAAGGTGGGCGTCGGACAGGCCGGCCGTACTGCCCCAGCGCGCCCACTCCTCGCGGTCGGGCGGTGGCAACTGGTCGGCAGTCCCCAGGAGTTCGCGCAGCTCGGGGTCGGGCACCGTGGCCGCGGCGACCGCGCCGTCCTGCACCAGCGGGCCGTCCACGTAGACGACGCGGGCGACCTGACCGGCGCGTCGGTCCGCCGCGCCCACGGCCGGGTACACGCCGTACGCGTGCCCGACGAGGACCACCTCCGGTGCGTTCCGGGCCGCGGCCTGCCCGTCGCCCGCGTCCGCGTCGCTCCCGTCCGCCTTGCCCCCGTCAGCGTCGCCCCTGACCACGCCGGCCCGGTCCACGCCGCCGCCGTCCGCGTCGATCGCGGCGACCACGCGTGCGATGTGCGCCTCCAGGTCGACGGCCGCCGCGCCCTCACCGGTACGCGGCGCCTCCACCACCTCCGCCTTCGCGCCGGCCGCGAGCAGCGCGTCGATCGTCTCCTGCCAGATCCCGGCCCCCGTGAACAGGCCGGGAACCACAATGAACCGGGTCATCCCGTACTCCCTCCTCCGTCGCCCGCGCACCGGTCCGCAGCCGGTCCGAGGTCGCGGGTACGTTAGGAACTCCCCCCAAGGGAGGTTCAAGGGATGGCCCGCGCGTCCCGGAACCGGCCGCGGGGGCGCGCACCGGCCGCAGGAGAGGGAGGGGCAGATGCCGACACCGCCCGAGGGTTCGTGGAGCATCGGCGAGCTCGCCGAGCACGCCAGGACCACGGTGAAGACGGTCCGCTTCTACTCCGACCGCGGCCTGCTGCCCGAACGCCCG
This sequence comes from Streptomyces indicus, assembly GCF_900100315.1. Lineage (GTDB taxonomy): Bacteria > Actinomycetota > Actinomycetes > Streptomycetales > Streptomycetaceae > Streptomyces > Streptomyces indicus. Next base: position 1,107,047 of record NZ_FNFF01000001.1, on the reverse strand, counting down.
CGCAGCGGCGGCGGCCACCGGCGCTACGGGCCCGACGCCCTGGACCGCCTCCGTCTGATCCGCTCCCTGCGCGGCCTCGGCGTCCCGCTGCCGGAGGTCCGGCGCATCGTGGAGGAGCGCGCCGGCGCCCTGGAGGACGCCGTGGCGGGCCAGTTGCGCACCCTCGGCTCCCAACTGGCCGCGCTGCGCTGGCAGGAGGCCGCACTCCGCCTCGTACAGGAGTCGCCCGAGCGCGAACGCGCCGACCGGCTGCACCTGATCGGCGCGCTCGGCACCCCGCCGAGCACCGAGCCGCTCGCCCGGTTCTGGCGTGCGTGGCTGCCGGTGCGTATGCCGGCCAAGGCGACCGCGGCCTTCCTCGACGTGGCCGTGCCGCAGCCCCCGGACAGCCCGACCGCCGGCCAGGTCCTAGCCTTCGCCCGCCTCAACGCCCTGGTCACGCGCCCCTGCACCGTGAAGGAGCCCACGCAGCCCGCCGCGCACGGCTCGGCGGGCGCCCGCGAGTCCGCGCTCCTGTACACGGGACTCGCCGAGGCGTACGAGCTGGCGAACCGGCAGATCCTGGCCGGTGCGGCCCCGCATTCCGGCGAGGCGCTGGTCTCGTTCGTGCACACGTACGCGGCGGTGGCCGGGCACCGCGACACCCCCGCGTTCCGCCGCGCCCTCGCCGACCAACTGGCCGCCGATCCGCGCTTCGACGGCTACTGGGAGCTGGTGTCCGAGGTGACCACGCCGCCGGGGGAGCGGCCGGCGCCGACCCCGGGCGAGTCGCACGACTGGCTGCTCGCGGCGCTGACGGCGGAGGTGCGGCAGGAGGCGGCCTGAGCGGCTGGCGGTGGCTTGAGATGGAGTGGGGCGGCCTGAGCGGCTGGCGGTGGCTTGAGGCGGAGTGGGGGCGGCTGCCCGGTCCGACGGCCTGCACCCGGCGGCGGCCCGCCGGACCTCACGCGGGCAGCGCCCCCAATCCGTCCAGCCGCCCCAACTGCTCGGCCGTCAGCCGCACATCCTGCGCCGCCACGTTCTCCTCGAGATGCGCGATCTTCGCCGTGCCCGGGATCGGCACCATGACCGGGGAACGGGCGAGCAGCCACGCGAGCGCCACCTGCGTGGGCGTGGCGCCCGACTCGGCCGCCACCGCGGCGACTTCCTGCCGTGCGCCCGCGTTCCCCCACGCCACCGTGCGCCACGGCAGAAACGCGATGCCGTCCCGCTCGCACGCGGCGAGCACCGGCTCGTGCTCGCGGTCCAGGAGGTTGTAGCGGTTCTGCACGCTCGCCACATCGATGATCTGCTGCGCCGCACGCAGCTCCTCGACCGACACCTCGGACAGGCCGAGCCGCCCGACCTTCCCCTCGTCCTGGAGTTCGCGCAGAGTGCCGAGCTGGTCCTCGAGCGGGGTCTTCGGGTCGATGCGGTGCAGCTGGAGCAGCTCGATGCGCTCCACGCCCAACCGCGTCAGCGCCCGCTCGACCTGCTCGCGCAACACCTGCGGGCGGCCGTCCAGCTCCCATTCACCGGGCGCCCCCGTCAGCGCCACACCCACCTTGGTGGTGATCAACAAGCCTTCCGGATACGGGTGCAGGGCCTCGCGCAGCACTTTCTCGTTCTCGCCCCCGCCGTACATGTACGCCGTGTCGATCAGCGTGACCCCGAGCTCGACGGCCCGCCGGGCCACGGCCACCGACTGCTGCCGGTCCGCGCCGGGCCCGGCCGGCAGATGCATCGCGCCGAAACCGAGCCGCCCCACCTCCAGATCCCCGCCGATCCGGAACGTCGTCCTGTCCGCTGCCCCCATGATGCTTCCCCCTCGCTCCACGCCGGCCGCTGCCGGCGGACGATCACGCTAACAGCGTGGTCCGACACCGCAGTCGATTCCCGGGCTGTTCGGCCGAGGACCTCCCAACAAGCTGCGCAAACCCGTAAGTTGACCTCGGACGGTTCGAACAGAGGGAGGGGCCGACCGTGGCCAACGAAGAGTCCGAGAAGTCCGGTTCCGCGGTACAGGGCCGGATCGACGTGTCACGGCCGCACTCGGCGCGGATCTGGAACTACCTCCTCGGCGGCAAGGACAACTACGAGGTCGACCGCATGGCCGGCGACAAGGTCGTCGAGGTCTATCCCGGCATGCGCGACGTGACGCGGCAGTCCCGCCTGATGCTCACGCGCGTCGTCTCCCACCTCGCGGGCGAGGCGGGCATCCGCCAGTTCCTCGACATCGGCACCGGCCTGCCGAGCGCCAACAACACCCACGAGGTCGCCCAGTCCATCGCCCCGGACGCGCGCATCGTCTACGTGGACAACGACCCGCTGGTCCTCGTCCACGCGCAGGCGCTCCTCACCAGCACACCCGAGGGGGCGTGCGACTACATCGAGGCGGACGTGCGCGATCCCGAAACGATCCTGCGCGAGGCGGCCCGCACACTGGACTTCTCGCAGCCGGTCGCGCTGATGCTGATGGGCATCCTCGGCCTGGTCACCGACGAGCAGAAGCCGCAGGCCCTCGTCGACCGGCTGCTCGCCGCCCTGCCCTCCGGCAGCTACCTCGCCCTGTACGACGGCTCGGACGCCGACCCCGCGTACGTCGAGGCCATCACACGCCACAACAAGAACAGCGGCGCCGTCCCGTACACCCCGCGCAGCATCGAGCAGATCGCCCGCTACTTCGACGGCCTCGAGCTCCTCGAACCCGGCGTGGTCTCGGTCGAGCGCTGGCGCCCGGAGCCGAACCGCTGGGGCGAGGCGGTCCCGGTCTCGTGCGCGGGCGGAGTGGCGCGCAAGCCGTGAGCACGGGCGGGTGCACCTTGGTACGCAGACCGTGAGAGGTGCGGGGCCTCAGCCTACGTACGCGCTAGTGAACTCGGGTCCCTCCAGGCCCTGTTGACACCCCTCGTGGTCGTCGGGCGCGCCCACCTTCGTCAGAACCAGCGCGTACCCCTGCCCCGGGCTGCACCCTTTGTCGCTCCAGGCCCGCGCCATGACCGTCCAGACGACGGCGAGCGCGACGGCTCCGATGATGAGGAACAGCCGTGGCTTCATGAACCCCCCTTGTGCGTCGGCCCGCCCCATGGTGGCGGGCCGGCGCCGGCGTCGCCAGCCTCGTCCGCGGGGCGCCGCCGCCCGTGCGGGGATCGCATGGCCCGCGCGGGGACCGCATTGTCAGACCCCCCTGCCATGATCCCGGCATGCTGTACGAGACCTTGGCGGCCGAAGCCCGCAAGAACGACTCCCTGGACGAGGTGCGCCTCGCCGCGCTCGACCGCGTCCGGTGGCTGCCCGACGTATTGGAGCGGCAGCGCGAGGCGCACGCGCGGGCGCTCAGGTTCGACTGCACGCGGGCTTCGGACCTGCGGGCCTCCGCCACCAGGGCCGCCGTGGACGAGCAGTTGGCCGCCTGCGGCGACGAGGACGGCCGGGCCGCGGTCCTCTGTCTGATGCTCGCCGCGCGCTCCGACGCCGTCGCCCTGTGGCACCACGGGGACGAGATACGGCCCTTGCTGCGCCGGGTGCGCGGGTGGACGGCGCCCGAGGCCGCCGTGCTGCTCGCGCGGGTCGCGGAGTACGACACGGGCTGGTGGTTCGCGGACGGCCTGACCTTTGCGCTCGACGCCGCCGAGCAGCTCGGCACGGAGGAACGGCGCGCCATCGCGCCCTGGGTGCGGCAGGCGTACGTGGCGCTGCGGGACCGGAGCATGGAGGCGCCCGTGCGCTCCCGGCTCAGCCGCCGGCTGAGCTCCCTCCTCGCGAGCGCGGACGAGGCGGACCTTCCCGCCGCCCTGCTGCCGGCCCGCGCGCCCTGGGCCGCGGCGCTGCGCGAGCGGGCCGAGAAGGAGCCGACGGCCGAACTCGCCGCTCTGCTGAGGCACTTCACGGCACTCTCCGGACCCCGCCCGTCCCAGAAGTGGCGAGGCACCTGCCAGGAGCTCATGGCGGCCGCCGACGCCGCGGACGCGGTGGCCGCGACCCTGCGGGACCTCGCCGAGGGCGAGACGGTGTGCAGCCGCGGGCACGGCCCGCACACCGCCTGGCTGCCCGACGACTACCACCACCACTACGTGGCGCACCAGAATGACGGCGACCTCGTCCGCGGCCTCGTCTGGGCCGCCGCGCTGTCCGACGGACCGGCCGCCGTGCGGCACCTCGGCACCCTCGCGCTGCGGGTGAGCGGCGCCGAACGCGGCATCCTCGAGGACCTCAAGCTGGCGGGCGCGGCCCTCAACGCGCTGTCCGAGACCGGGGACCCGGCCTCCCTTGACGCCCTCTGGCGGCTGCGCACCCGCATCAGGCACCGTGCCCTGCGCAAGCAGCTCGACACCGCCCTGACCACCGCGGCCGGCCAACAGGGCATCACCCCGCAGCAGCTCGTCGAGCGCACCGTGCCCGACCACGGACTCGGCCAGGACGGCCTCCGCGCCTGGGAGTTGGGCGACCACCAGGTGCGCGTCACCATCGAGGACGCCACCACCGTGCGCCTCACCTACGTCCGCCCCGATGGCACCACCTCCCGCACGGCCCCCGCAGCGGTGAAGAAGCAGCACGCCGAGGGACTGAAGCAGGCCAAGGCCTTCGCCAAGGAGCTGCGCGGCACCCTCGCGAGCGAGCGCGCCCGCGTCGAGGCCCTGCTGTCCACCGAACGCGAGTGGCCGTACGACGAGTGGCGCCGCCACTACCGGGACCACCCCGTGACAGGGGTCCTGACACGCGCCCTGATCTGGGAGTTCCGCACCGCGGACGGCCCCTGGCGGCCGGCTGCCCCCGGCAGCGCGGCGCCCGCCGAAGCCTCCCGCGTACGCCTCTGGCACCCGGCCCGCTCCTGCGCCGACGAGGTCCGCGGATGGCGCGAGCACCTCATGGCCGAGCGGCTGCGCCAGCCCTTCAAGCAGGCCTTCCGGGAGATCTACCTGCTGACGCCGGCCGAGGAGGAGACCCGGACCTACTCCAACCGCTTCGCCGCCCACATCGTCCGCTACCAGCAGCTCTACGCCCTGTTCAAGGAGCGCGGCTGGCAGGCCCGGTACCTCGGGCGGCACGAGGGGGGATACGACGGTGCCGCACGGGGCGAGTTCGCCGACGGCACCTGGCGCGCCGTACTCCACCACGAGCCCGCCGACGAGGACTTCGACCACTCGCCCGCGCACGCCGCCACCGACCAGGTCCGCTTCGAGCGCCGCACCGGCCGCCAGTGGCGCGAGGCACCGCTCACCGAGGTGCCGCCGCTGGTGTTCAGCGAGGCGATGCGCGACGCGGACCTCTTCATCGGTGTGACCTCCATCGCCGCCGACCCCGAGTGGACCGACCGGGGCGAGCACCGCCACACCGCCTACTGGCGCACCACCGCCTTCGGCACCCTGACCGCCGGTGCCGAGATCCGCCGCGCGGCCCTGGAACGCATCGTCCCCCGACTGAAGATCGCCGACCGGTGCGCACTGGAGGGCCGTTTCCTGGTCGTGCGGGGGGAGTTGGCCACGTACCGGATTCATCTCGGGTCGGCGAACGTCCTGATGGCGCCGGACGACCGGTACCTGTGCATCGTGCCGGCGGGGCGCGCGCCCTCGGGCGGCGGTCGGGTGTTCCTGCCGTTCGAGGACGACCGCCTGTCGCTGATCCTGAGCAAGGCGCTGTTGCTCGCCGCCGACACGAAGATCACCGACGGGACGATCCTGCGGCAGATACGGGGAGAAGGCTGAGGCATCCGGTGACGCGCGGGCGGCGTCGGCTCAGGAGCGGCTCGCCGTCTCGCAGGCGTCGCCGCGGCCCGTGCCCTCCAGGCCCTCGGTGCGGTCGTACGGATCCAGGGACGGGCCGCCGTCGGCCGGCTTGTGGTCCTCCGTGAAGGTGGGCGAGAGGAAGCCGAAGACGTCACAACCGCCGTTCGTCGTATGGAGTTTGTAGGAGAGGAAGGAGAACGTGCCGGGTTCCGTCTTCACCTCGGCCGGGTCGTCCCAGCTCATCACCAGCTCGCGGCGCACGATGGTGCGGGTGACCTCGTCGTCCCCGCCGGTGCGGACGAAGGGGTAGACGAAGGTGACGTCCGCGGTGACGACCACCGAGCCGTGCTCGCCCTCCTCGTACGTGAGACCGCCGCGCGACTTGACCACGTCACCGACGAGTTCGACCTCGTCGGTGCGGTAGCGCGTGAACAGGAGCAGGGGGTCGTTGTCGCGGGTCGGCTCGGTGAGCGCCGTGGTGAGCAGGCCGCGGACGTCCTTCTGGTGCGGGTTGACCAGGGCGATCGCCGTGTCGGGGCGGCCGCCGCGCAGGACGTCGGGGTCCAGGTTGGACTCGGTGAGGAAGTCCAGGGAAGCGTCGAGGGCCTCGTCGACCTGCCGCTGGTCCATCCAGCCCGTGGCCCGCGCCTCGGGCCGCTCGATGCCCGCCGCGCCCTCGGCCCAGCCGGCGGCCGGGGAGCCCTTGAACGGGTCGCTCGGAGTGGCCTGCCCGGCGTCCGCGCCGCCGCCCGCTCCGCGGCTGCCGCTGCCGCCGCCCGTCAGCCCGGACAGGGCCCCCGGCCAGAGCGCCAGGACCAGCGCGGCGAGGGCGAGGAGGAGTCCGAGGACCTGCCAGGCCTTGAACCGCCGCTCCCGGGGCGGACGATGGGCCCGCCACGCCTCCGGCTGCTGCGGCTGCGCCCGCAGCCGGCCGGCCACCATGCGCGCCCGCGCCGAAGGTTCCTCGGGTGCGCCGGGAGTGCCGGACTCGGCCTCGCGCAGGAACCGCTCCCACTCGTCGTCCGGTATCGACGACCCCGACTCGTCCTTGCGGCTGCTCAACTCCCCGCCCCCTGCCTGTTCCCGCGGGCGTTCGACTCCCGGATCCCCTCCGCCCGCCGAGCGATGATCGCACAGGGGCGGAAGGGAGGGGAGGGGTGCCTGGGAGGGGTGGGCCGCTCCGTGATCCGGCAGGGACCTGCGGTCAGGCTCCGTGGTGCAGCGTCACGAACGTCCCGCGCTCCTGCGCGTCCTCCGGCGGCTGCCATACGGCGGTCACCCGCCCGGCGGCCGTCGCGTCGCCCTCGCCGGGCTCCGGCACGCGCACGAGACGCAGCACGGCGCCACCGGTCAACCGGATCTCGGTGCCGGCCTCCGTGTCGGTGACCGCCGCGATCCCGGCGTCGCCGAGGGGGCCGCCCTCGTAGGCGGCCAGGACCTCACGGTCCTCCTGGTCGCTGATGCTCTGCGCCTGCGCCTTCACCCGGCCCTCGAAGAACGCCGCCAACTCCGCGACCAGGACCGGGTCCTGGCACCCGTCGTACACCCAGCGCCTGCCGAGCACGCCGTGGTCGGCGGTCCCGATCAGCGCGTCCTCGACACCTTCCAGGGGAGCGCCCCGGTAGGTCAGCGGCACCAGGTACGCGACCTCCGCATCGCGCACCACCATGAACTCGATCCCGACCTCGCCCGCGGGGTCGTCGAGCCGGAACCCGCCGGCCTTCGCGAGCTGCGGTGCCCGGCCGCCGCCCCGGTACCAGGGCCGCCCGGGCAGCCAGCCGGTGAGCAGTTCCAGCTTGGCGGGTGTGAGGGTCGTGCGGTGGATCTCGGCCATACGGAAGTGTCCTCCAGCAAGTCGGGCTGCGATCGCCGTCTCCGGCCACCCTTTCATCCCGCCGGCGCCGCCTCGCGCCGAGGTCACGGACCGCCGGGGCGCAGTGGGCCCCGGACCGATGACTTCCCGCGCCGCCGGCGGTCTGTCCAGGTGAAGGGCCGCGCGGGCCCACCGGACCACGGGAGCAGCCATGGGCAAGGTAGTGATGCAGAACGTCGTCTCCGTCGACGGGTTCATCGCCGATGAGAACGACGAGGTCGGGCCGCTCTTCGAGTGGTACGGCAACGGCGACGTGGACCTCGGCGGGCCCGGCGGACCGCGGGTCTCGAAGGTGTCGGCCGCCTATGTGCAGCCCGTGTGGAACGCACTCGGCGTCCTGGTGATCGGGCGCCGGCTCTTCGACATGACCAACGGCTGGGAGGGCAACCAGCCCGCCGGCGAGCACGTGGTCGTGGTCTCGCACCGGCCCAAGCCCGAGGGCTGGCACCCCGAAGCCTCGTACCACTTCGCGACCGACGTGCGCGGCGCGATCGCGAAGGCGCAGGAACTGGCGGGGGAGCGCCCCGTCGGGGTCGCCGCCGGGGACGTGGGCGGTCAGGCGCTCGCGCTCGGTCTCGTGGACGAGGTCGCGATGGACGTGGTGCCGGTGGTGTTCGGGTCAGGGAAGCGGTTCTTCGGCTCGGTCGCCGCCCAGCATCTGCTCGAGGATCCGCATGTGGTCATCCAGGGCGAGCGCGTCCTGCACCTCGCGTACCGCGTACGGCGGGAGAACGGCTGACTCCGTACGACGGGACTACGGCTCGCCCCGTACGGCAGGACAACGGTGACCCCGTACGGCGAGGGCGACGACCGCCGCCGTACGGGGCCGGCGTGCGTGTCCCCGTACGGCGGCAGGACGGGGAAACCGTCTGGGTGGACACGCGTAGAGCCCTCTTGCCAACCCCTCGGAACAAGTCCACGATGGTCGCTTCCCGGTGGCCCACGGCCTGCGGAAGCGCCCCCGGAGACGCAGGTCGCGAACCACCCGACGCGGGCCCTGATTCCTGGAGACCAGCATGGACTTCGGACTCGTTCTGCAGACCGACCCGCCGGCCGCGCAGGTGATCAGCCTGATGAAGCGGGCCGAGCGCAACCGCTTCCGCTACGGCTGGACCTTCGACTCGGCCGTGCTGTGGCAGGAGCCCTTCGTCATCTACAGCCAGATCCTGGCCCAGACGCAGCGGCTCACCGTCGGCCCGATGGTCACCAACCCCGGCACCCGCACCTGGGAGGTCACCGCCTCCACCTTCGCCACCCTCAACGACATGTACGGCAACCGCACGGTGTGCGGGATCGGGCGCGGCGACTCCGCGATGCGGGTGGCCGGACGCAAGCCCAACACCCTTGCCCGGCTGGGCGAGGCGATGGACGTCATCCGCGATCTCGCCGAGGGACGGGAGGCCCAAGTCGACGGTGCGGCCATCCGGTTGCCGTGGGTGCGGGACGGGAAGCTGCCGGTCTGGATGGCCGCGTACGGCCCGAAGGCGCTGGCGCTCGCCGGGCAGAAGGCCGACGGGTTCATCCTCCAGCTCGCCGATCCGTTCCTCACCGAGTGGATGGTGCGCGCGGTACGGGACGCCGCGGAGGCGGCCGGGCGCGACCCGTCGTCCGTCACCATCTGTGTGGCCGCCCCCGCGTACGTGGGCGAGGACCTCGCGCACGCGCGCGAGCAGTGCCGCTGGTTCGGCGGCATGGTCGGCAACCACGTGGCCGACCTGGTCTCCCGCTACGGCGAGCACTCCTCGCTCGTGCCCGAGGCCCTCACCGCGTACATCAAGCAGCGCGAGGGTTACGACTACAGCCACCACGGGCGGGCCGGGAACCCGTCGACCGACTTCGTGCCGGACGAGATCGTCGACCGCTTCTGCCTGCTCGGCCCGGTCGAGGCGCACATCGAGAAGCTGCGCACGCTGAAGGCGCTGGGCGTCGACCAGTTCGCGGTGTACGCGATGCACGACGCACGGGAGCAGGTCATCGACGCGTACGGGAGTTCCGTCATTCCGGCGCTCCAGGACTGAGGGGGCGGAGCGCGCGGGACGGGGCTCACGGCGCGCTCGCCGCGTCCACCGGGCGCGGAGCGGCCGACCGGCCGGGTTCAGCGCTCCTCGGCGGGCCGGTCAGCCGCGTTCAGCCGCTCCTCGGCGGGCCCGTCAGCCGCCGTACGCCCCACACCGCGAGCCCGCCCGCCACCACCGGGGCGACACGGCGGGTCAGGATGCCGTTGCTGTCGCTGCCGATGCCGTGTCCGGGCAACAGGCCGATGCGCATGGTCAGTTCACGGTTCGCCAGGTCGCGCAGGGTGGAACGGAGCTGGTCGAAGGTCGAGTTGGCCGCCAGGATCAGCTCAAGGGCCCGGCGGGCCGCCTGCTCACGGGAGAGCACATCGCGCGCGAGCTCCACCATGACGTCGGTGAGCGCGTCCTCGAAGACGTCGAGGGCGGACAGTTCGGGGGCGACCAGGCGCACCGAGCCCTCGATGTTGGTGATCGACTTGCCGAGCATGCCGACCATGGGACTGGTGCGGATCCCGCGCTGGGCCGCGCAGCGAAGCACCTGGGTGAGGGCCACGCCGAAGTCGAGGTCCTCCAGGGCCGCTGCGGTGATCAGCGGCACGAGCCGGGTCATGTCCTCCTGGAAGCCGAGGAGATCGGCGAACGGGGTCGCCCGGCCCATCTCGGTCCAGGCGGAGGCGAGACCGCGCGCGTCGTTCTGGGCCAGGCTGGTGAGGGCCATGATGCCGAGTGACCCGAGGTTCCGGTCGATCCGGCCGACCATGCCCCAGTCGATGAGCGTGGCGCCGTGTTCCGGGTGCACGAAGATGTTGCCCGGGTGCGGGTCGGCGTGGAACATCCGCTCCACGAAGTAGCCCCGGTACATGAAGGTGAGCAGGTCGCGGCCGATCCGGCGGCGCTGCCTGGCCGAGAACTCCGACAGGTCCGTCTGGTTCAGCGCCGTGCCCCGTGCGGTGCTCTGCAACAGGACCTCGGGCGTGGCGAGATACACCTCGGGGATGTGGATGCCCTTGAAGTCCCGTGCCATGCGCCGGCCTTGGGCCATGTGCTTGGCCTCGGTGGTGAAGTCCAGCTCCGGCTGCATGCAGTCGAAGATCACCTGAAGGGTCGCCTCGACGTCGAGCACGGACCCGATCCGGGGCACCGCGTGGCCCGCGAGCCGCGCCCCGCGCCGCAGATACGCCATGTCGGCGTACACGCGCTCCCGGGTGCCGGGCCGCATCACCTTGAGCACGCCGTCGCGGCCGTCGGCGAGCACCACCCGGTAGACCTGGGCGAGCGAGGCCGAGCCGAGCGGTGCCTCCGTGTCGATCTCCCGGAACGTGGCGGCCCACCGGGGGCCGAGCTGCTGCCGGAGCACCGGTTCGAAGACGGGGAACGGCTCGGAGTGCACGGAGTCCTGGAGCCCGGCCAGCTGTGCCAGGACGGCGTCGGAGACGACATCGGATCGGGTGGCGAGGATCTGTCCGACCTTCACCCAGAACGGCCCCAGGTGCTCGATCACCTCCCGGATGCGGCGGGCGCGGCGCTGTCTGCGCGCCAGCTCGGTGTGCTCGACGCCGATGCGCTCGCGCGAGGTGAGCACATCGGCGACGAGCAGCGTCATCAACTGGCCGACCTTGAAGCTGCGTCCGTGGGTCACCGGGCCCGCTCCCTGCCCGCCGCTCCCGGCCCACCGCCGCCGAGGAGTCCGGCGGGTCCGCCTCCGAACAGCCCCGCGAGACCGCCCGGCAGTGCGCCCTCCTGTGGCAGGGCGGAGACGAGGAGCTCGGTGACCACGTCCAGCGTGCAGTCCCCGCCCGTCGTCCCGTCCCGTACCCGCAGCCGCTGGCCCGCCTGCAACAGCGCCCGCACCTCGGCGAGGCCGACCGTGCGACCGGGGGATCCGTCGCCGGTGGGACGTCCGTCGTCGGTGGGACGTCCGTCGTCGGTGAGCCGCCCGTCCTCGGCAGGGCGTCGGTCCTCGGTGAGCCGCCCGTCCGCGCTCCGCAGCAGCCTGCGCGCAGGCCGTGGACCCTCGGCGGTCCCGTCCGGGGACTCGTGCTCTTCGTCGTGGTCGCGCAAGGGCACTCCTCAGGAACGGCCGAACAGGTGCACGGCGGCCTCGGTGTCGCCGCGCGCGGTGAAGAACTGCGCCAGGGCGTCGAGGAGTTCGGGTTTCGTGATCTGCCCGTCGCCGTCCCGGTCGATCTCACGGAACCCGCGGCCCAGGTCGTCCGGATGCAGCTTCGGGCCGAAGATCCGGCGGTACTCGGCCAGGTCCAGACAGCCGCTGCGGTCGCTGTCGGCCGCGTCGAAGACCGCTCCCATGGCGGTGAGCAAACCGGACGGCGGCTCCCCCGCGGACTCCGCCGCCGTGTCGGCCGGCGACTCCACCCGCGCGCCCGCCACGAACTCCTCCCGCGAGACACGGCCGTCGCCGTCCGTGTCCAGGCCCGCCAGCTGTTCCCACCACGCGTCGAAGGCCTCGTAGACCCGCTGCTCGGCGTCCTCGTCGAGGTCCAGGGGCCAGCACACCGAACGCACCATGGCCTGGAGGTCCTCGCGGGTCAGATAGCCGTCGCCGGTCTGGTCGAGCACCTCGTCGAAGAAGCGCCCCACCCTGACCGGGCGCGCATCGCCCGCGCGCTGCACCGGCACCGGGCCGCGCCGCCGCGCCGGGCGCGGCAGAACCGGGCGGCCCTCGAGCGCGGCCGCCGCGAGCGGCAGGTACCGCCACCGTACGGGCCGTCCGGCCAGACAACTGCGGGCCGTACGGTGCACCAGTCGCGAGAGGACACGGTCCCGGCGCCGGGCGGTGAGCCCCAGGCGCCGGCGGTACGCGGCGGGCAGGTCGGCCCGCAGCACGGACCGCATCACCACCTCCGCGAGGGCGCACGCCGCCTTCCACACCGGCGCCGGACAGCGGGCGAGCCACGGCGGCCGGGGCAGCGAGGCGTACAGGGCGCCGAGGAGATGGCGCACCTCGGGGTTGTCCTCCAGGGTCTCCTCGACCATGGACGCGAGGTACGCACGGCACTCCGCCACATCCCGCGGGATGGTGCTGTCGGCCATGCCGAACGCGAGCATGATGAGCCGCCACTCGTCGTACAGCTGCGCTTCCTGGTCCTCGGTGAGCGGCCGTCCGCCCAGGCGCTCCATCGTGACCATCGCGTCGTACAGCGTGACCGCGATCCAGGTGCGGCTGGAGTCGTCCAGGCCGTCGTAGCGGCGGCCCTGTTCATCGGTTCCGTTGATGTGCCGGTGGACGCGGCGGATGCGGGCGAACTCGCGGGCCCGGGTGTCCGGGTCGCCGTAGGTGAGGCGTTGCAGGCTCTCCAGGGTGAGTTCGAGCCGGCGCAGCGGGCGCGTCCGGTACGTGGAGTGCCGGGCCAGTGCCGCACCGCCCGCCGGCAGGGCGGCCTCCAGGACCAGCGCCCGGCCGGTCACGAGGAGCATTCTGCGCTGGCCGAGCAGCCGCCAGCACAGCGATCCGGGTCCGGGCAGGGGAAGGTCACTCACGAAGGTACCTCCTGCGAACAGGCCGGGCGGCCGCTGTCGTACGGATACGCGGCGGCCCGGCGCATTTCTACGGCGCGGCCCCCGCAGACTTCCTGGGGACCGCCGCTCGTAAACGCGGCGTGACGGCGGCGACCGGGACTCCCGACGGCGGCAAAAGTGCCTTTTCCCGCGCCAGTTCAGGCATCCGTGCTTTCAAACACCGGGATTTATCAAGGGATGACACGGAGTGTGGGAACACGATCGAGTGATGAGTTCCCGGATTGCGGCGGAAATTCCCGCTCCCGGAATGCCGTCAAAGCGCCCTGGGTAACACGGAATCGTCCACGCGGAGCGCCGAATGCCACGAGACGGAAGTACATGCTGGATACGCACGTCATGGAAACGCTGAAGGGCACGAGCAGGACGTTCTTCCTGCCCATCATGCGCCTCGACGGGGAGTTGAGGGACGCGGTCGCGGCGTACTACCTCGCGAACCGCGCCCTCGACCAGATCGAGGACCACCCGCGCCTCCCTGCCGAGGCCAAGATCGCCCTGCTGCGCGGGGCGAGCCGCCTGCTACAGACGGATGCGTTCACGGAACAGCAGGTGGACCACCTCTTCCGCCCGTACCGCGCCCAACTGGAGCCCGTCACACGGGACTTCCACCGCTGGGCCGTGCAGCTGCCGCCGCACGACATGGCGCCCCGCCTGTGGGACTCCCTCGCGGCGCTCGCCGACCGGATGGCGGACTGGGTCGCGGCCGGATTCCGGATCAAGGATGAGGCCGATCTGGACCGCTACACCTTCGCGGTGGCGAGTTCCATCGGCATCACGCTCTCGGACCTGTGGAACCGGCACGCCGCGATCGTCACCCGCTTTCCCGAAGCCGTCGCATTCGGCCGTGCGGTGCAGGCGGCGAACATCGCCTGGAACCGTGAATCAGACCTCGGGCGGGGTGTGGATTTCTTCCCCGAGGGCTGGTCCAGGGACGACATGTGCCGTTACGCGCGCAGGCATCTGCCCGGCGCGCAGGCGTACACGGACTCCATTCCCCGCGGGCCGGTGAGAGATTTCTGTGCGCTCACTCTGGACATCTTCCGCGCCACCCTGTCCGCGCTCCAGGACGGAACTCCCATGAACCGCAAGACCATTGCCGCCCTCGCCGAGCGCTATGCCGTCCCGGAGTGAGCCGCCGCGCGCCGCGGTGCCGCTGAGAGTGGCCGGCGCACTGCTCGTCTGCGCCGCGGCCGTGGCGGTGCCCGTCCTGCCGGTCACGCCCGCCGCGGCGGCAACGGCACACGCACCCGCTGCCCTCCCGGCCGAAGGCTGCGGCTTCACGGGCACAGACCTCGATCTCGGTGAACTCGCCCGGATCGCCCGAGAGAAGGACGTCGAGGACGCGGTACGGGCAGCCTGCCGGCGCACGCCGCCACCGCCCCCTGCCCCGACCAGACGGCCACCACCGCCGCCACCGCCTCCACCCGCACCGCCCCCACCCCCGCCTCCGGCCTCCGCACCACCCGCTCCTCCGCCGGACCCCGTGCGCGCCGATCCGCCGCCGCGACCCACCCCCACTCCCACCCCAACCCCGAGCCCCACTCCCGCCATCCCGCGCGCCTATCGCGGAGCGTCCGCCGCCGAGAAGCCCGAGGGCGGGGCCCTCACCACCAGAACCCTGCTGCTCGTCGCCCCTGCCGTACTCGCCGCCGCCGCGCTCGGTGCGGGCCGCGGCCGACGCTGACCCGCGCACACCCGCCATCCCGCAGCACAGCGCTCCACCCCGCACCACCCGTACACACACCCGGAGTTGGGCATGCCTCCTTGGCTCGTCATGCTGGCCGCCGTGGCCGCGATCGGTGCCGTCATCTACGTGACCAGCGGGCTCATCCGGCGCCGGCTCGGCGACGACGACGATCCCACGCAGACCCCCGACGTGATCGAGTACATGACGATGATGATCGGCGTGGTCTATGCCATCGTGCTCGGCCTCGCGATCGCCGGCGTGTGGGAGGCCCGCGGCGCCGCCCAGAGCGTCGTGGACACCGAGGCCCAGGCGCTGCACGAGGTGTACGAGCGGGCCGAGGTCTTCCCCGGGGCCGAACGTGCCGCGATCCGGAGCAGCGTGGACGCGTACGTCACGTACGCGGTGCGCAGCGAGTGGGCCCACGTGGCCGAGCACCACCGGCCGACCGAGGAGGGGAACCGGCTCTTCGCGGCCGTGCGCCGCACCGTGCAGGAGAGCGAACCGCGCGACGAGCTCCAGGGACAGGCCTACGCGCCGATGACCGACCAGGTCGCCCTCGCCGACGACGCCCGCGCCGACCGGATGGCCGCGGCGGAACCCACCATGCCCGGCGTGGTGTGGTTCGGCCTCGTCACCGGCGCGCTGGTGTCCATCGGCATGGTCTTCGCGCTGCAGATCCGGCGCACACCGCGGGAGTTGACGGTGGCCGGCCTGTACTCCGCGCTCTTCGCCTTCCTGCTCTACCTCATCTGGGACATGGACACGCCCTTCAGCCGCTCGATGGCGATCGGCGCGGACGCGTTCCTCCAGCACTTTCCGGCGGCCGGTACCTGACCCGCGCGCCGCTGCTCCGGCCGCCCGGCGCACCACTGCTCCGGCTGACCGGACCGCCGCGGCCCGGGCGACCGTACCGCCACGTCCCAAGGGGTGTATTCCAGCCGTCGGGTGGGCAGTTTCCGTCATCGGCTCGGTGTGTCATCACGGCAATCCTCAAGAGGGGACCGGACATGACGTACGCGAAACCTGCACCCCAAGACAGCGGCGAGACCGGACCCGGCACCCAGTCGGTCAACGCGGAAGGCCAGGTCGAACTCGCACCGGGCGCCTATCCCGCCGACAGTCCGTACGCCAACGAGGACCTGCGGCCGGTGCCGCTGGCCGACCGCCACTGGACCACGTACAACTTCGCGGCCCTGTGGATCGGCATGGCGCACTGCATCCCCTCCTGGACGCTGGCCTCCGGCCTGATCGCGCTGGGGATGGACTGGAAGCAGGCGGTGTTCACCATCGCGCTCGCCAACGTCCTGGTGCTCTTCCCGATGCTCCTGACCGGGCACGCGGGCCCCAAGTACGGCATTCCGTTTCCGATCCTCGCGCGCGCCTCCTTCGGGATCCGGGGCGCCAACCTGCCCGCGCTGCTGCGGGCCGCCGTGGCCTGCGGCTGGTTCGGCATCCAGACCTGGATCGGCGGCCAGGGCATCTTCGTACTGCTCGACAAGCTCTTCGACGGTTCGTTCGCGAAGACCTCCGTGATCGGCGGCCAGCCCTGGGCGCTGTGGCTGTGCTTCCTGCTCTTCTGGGTGCTCCAACTCGCCATCATCTACCGGGGCATGGAGACGCTGCGGCGGTTCGAGAACTGGGCGGCGCCGTTCGTGCTCGTGGGCGCCGCGGTGCTGCTGATCTGGATCGCGGACAAGGCCGGCGGCTTCGGCCCGCTCCTCGACCAGCCCTCGACGCTCGGCTGGGGCGCGGAGTTCTGGCCCGTCTTCTTCCCCGCGCTCATGGGCATGATCGGCTTCTGGTCCACGCTGAGCCTCAACATCCCCGACTTCACGCGCTTCGGGCGCGGCCAGCGCGCGCAGGTGTGGGGACAGACTCTTGGTCTGCCTACGACCATGACATTGTTCGCCCTCATGTCGGTCCTGGTCACGTCCGGTTCGCAGGCCGTCTACGGCGAACCGATCTGGGAGCCGGTCCCGCTCGCCGCGAAGGCCGACAACGCCTTCGGGCTGGTCTTCGCGCTGATCACGGTCCTGGTGGCCACGATCTCGGTGAACCTCGCGGCGAACGTGGTCTCGCCCGCCTACGACCTGTCCAACCTGGCCCCGCGCCTGATCAGTTTCCGTACGGGAGCGCTGATCACGGGCGTGGTCGGCGTGCTGATCTTCCCGTGGGAACTGATCTCCACGCCCGAGTTCTACATCTTCGTCTGGCTGGGTGTGGTCGGCGGACTGCTCGGCACGGTGGCCGGAATCCTGATCACCGACTACTGGCTGCTGCGCCGAACGCACCTGGCCCTGGTCGAGCTGTACGTGAAGGAGGGCCGCTACTGGTACCGCGGCGGCTGGAACTGGCGCGCGGTGACCGCCTTCGTGGTGGGCGCGGTCCTCGCGGTGGGCGGCTCCCACTCGGCCCCGGGCAAGGGCCCGTTCCCGGAGGACGGCCTGATCCCGTTCCTCAAACCCCTGTCGGATTACGGCTGGGCGGTGGGGCTGGCCTCGGCGGCGCTGCTCTACCTGCTGCTGTCCACCGGGTCCCGCGACCGGGCCGCGGGGCGCGGCATCGCGTGACGCGGCACTCCGGCACCGGCTCCCGGCGCCCCGCACCTGGTAGACACGGCGCATGGACGCGCTGACGGTGACGGTGTGGATGGACAGCTGGCAGATGGAGTGCTGCGGTGAGCCCTTCTCCACCGGGGACGCCGTGGACTGGACCGTGCACCGGCCCGACCGCGAGTGGCTCGCGAAGGTGCTGGGGCCCGAGCGTGCCGCGGGGGTCGACTTCGCCGAGGAGCATCACGGCGACGCCGACCCCGAGCGGGAGGAGAACAGGGTGCGCGGCACCGTGACCGCCCTCCAGTACGTGCACTGCCGGTACGCCCCGGGAGCGGACCGCACCCTGCACGCCGTGCCGGGCACCGCTCTGCTCAGCGACGTGGACCGGGCCGAGAAGTGGGTCGAGGACCGCGGCGAGCACCGGTTCCTCGGCTACCTGGTGCGGCTGCGACGGGCCTGACCGAACCGCCGCAGCTTCAGTCACGCACCACCCCTACTTCAGCCCCGTATGCGCAAGCCCCTCCACGAACTGCCGCTGCGCGAACACGAACACCGCCAGGACCGGGAAGGCCGTCAGCGAAGCAGCCGCCAGCTGGACGTTCCACATCGGGCCGCCGTACGCGTCCACGTACTGCGTGAGGGCCTGGGGGAGCGTGAACATGTCCGGGGTCGTCAGGTACACGATCGGTTCGAGGAACAGGTTCCAGCTGTGCAGGAAGGTGAAGATGGCCACCGCCGCCAGGGCCGGGCGGGCCAGCGGCAGCGCGATCCGCCAGTAGATCGCGAAGC
This sequence comes from Streptomyces indicus, assembly GCF_900100315.1. Lineage (GTDB taxonomy): Bacteria > Actinomycetota > Actinomycetes > Streptomycetales > Streptomycetaceae > Streptomyces > Streptomyces indicus. The sequence continues at coordinate 1,088,889 of NZ_FNFF01000001.1, read as the reverse complement.
GGCCGAGACCGTCCATGCGGGCCGCCTCCTCCAGCTCACCCGGCAGCGCGATGAAGAACTGCCGCATGATGAAGGTGGCCAGCACGCTGGGCGCGCCCAGGACCGGGACGAGGATCAGCGGCCAGTGCGTGTCGATCATGCCCCAGTCGTTGAACATCTGGAACAGCGGGACGATCGTCACCTCGGACGGGATCAGCAGGCCGGTCAGGACGACCAGGAAGAGCACGTTCTGGCCGCGGAAGCGGATGCGCGCGAAGGCGTAGCCGGCCATCGACGACACGACCAGCGTGCCGAGCGTCACGACCACAGCGATGTACATGCTGTTGAAGTACTGCTGCCCGAATGGCTGGAGCTCGAAGACCTTCTCGTACGCCGAGGCCGTCGGGTTCGCCGGAAGCAGCGACGGCGGGAAGGCGAACACCTCGCTCACCGGCTTCAGGGACGAACTGGCCATCCACCACGTCGGGAAGACGAACGGGACGCACAGGACCAGCATGACCCCGTACAGGACGAGCTTCGCGCGCGGCGAGAGCTTACGACTCATGGAAGACCCACTTCTTGCGCATCTGCCACTGGATCACGGTCAGCACGAGCACGATCACGAAGAGGAGCACGGAGAGCGTCGCGCCGTAGCCGAAGTGGTGGAACTTGAAGGCCTGTTGGTAGAGGTAGTAGACGAGGACGGTCGTGGAGCTGTTCGGCCCGCCCTGCGTGAGCACCGCGATCTGCGCGAACACTTGCAGTGAGCCGACCACCGTGATGATCGAGGTGAGCAGCACCGTCGGGCTGATCATCGGCATCGTGATCTTCCAGAACTGCAGCCAGCGCCCGGCGCCGTCCATCGTCGCCGCCTCGTACAGCTCGCGCGGCACGCCCTGGAGGGCGGCGAGGAAGAGCACCATGTTCAGGCCCACGTTCTTGAAGACCTGGACCACGATGACGGCGGCCATCGAAGTGCCTTCGCTGCGCAGCCAGTTGGGCCCCTCGATGCCGAACAGGTCCAGGCCCGCGTTGATGCCGCCGTTCTTCTGGAGCAGGAAGCCCCACACGATCGTCCAGGCGACGAGCGAGACCACGACCGGCGAGAAGAACAAGGTCCGGAACACCACGCTGCCGCGCAGCTTCTGGTTGAGCAGCACCGCGAGGGCCAGGGCCAGCGAGAGGTTGAGGACGACGAGCCCGACCGAGAAGTAGGCCGTGGACTTCAGGACGCCCGGAAGCTTCGGATCGTCCAGGAGCTTCTGGTAGTTGTCGCCGCCCACCGAGTGGAAGGTGCCGGCGAGCACGTTCCACTCGTGGAAGCTGTACCAGACCACCAGGCCCAGCGGGATCAGCACGAACAGGACCGAGCCGATCAGCTGCGGCGCGATGAAGAGGTAGCCGGCCAGCTGGTCGCGGCGCCTGGCGGTCCACAGCGGACGCCGGGTGGCGGGGCGGCCGGCCTCCCCGCCGCCGGACCGGCCGGCGGCGGGGGTGCGGGGACGTTCGAGGGTTTTCATGGGGACGTCCGATCGGGGGTCTTCATCCGAGGTCACTGCTCCAGCAGGGGCTTGATCGCGGTGCACACGCCCCGCAGGACCTTCTCGACGTCCGCGTCCTTCTTCCACAGCGGGTCGAGCGCGCCGCGCACCGCTTCGTTGATCTCCGCCTGGCCGATGTGGACCGGCTTGACCTTGCCCTTCTTGATGCCGTCGACCACCACGTCCGCGAGCTGCTGCTCACTGAGCTTCGGATTCGACTTGGCGAGGGTGGCGGGGTCCAGCTGGGAGGTGCGGGCCTGCGGGAAGTAGGCGCCGAGCTTCGCGGAGTTCTCCGGGTTCGTCAGGAACTCCAGGAACCCGTCGGCCTCTTCGGGGTGCGCGCTCTTGGCAAGCCGCGCGATCCCAGCCTGCCCGATCACGTCGTACTCACCCTTCGGGCCGCTCGGCAGCGGCACGAAGTCCCACTTGAACTTGTCCTCCAGGAGGGAGGCGCGGCTCATCTGCGTGACGGTCATCGCGGACTCGCCCGCGAAGAAGTCCGCGGTGGTGCCCGGGGCGAGCATCGACTCGTCCTCGAAGACCGCCTTGTGCAGCGAGGTCATCGCCTCGACCATCTCGGGCTTGTCGAACCCGCAGGTCTTGCCGTCCTCGGACCAGGCCTCGGCGCCCCAGGCGCTCCAGTACGTGGCGAGGTTGTCCCAGGCCTTGTAGTCGAAGTCGCGGATCACCATGCCGGTCCTGCCGCTCTTGTCGTGCACCGCGGCGCCGAGCTTCGAGACCTCGTCCCAGGTCCACTTGCCCTGCTCGATCAGCTCGGCGGGCGTGGGCTGCCCGGCCTCCTTCAGCATGTCCGTGTTGACGAACACGCCGAACGGGGAGGTGGAGAAGGGGTAGGCGTACAGCTTGCCGTCCTGCTCCCAGAGCTTCTTCGCCGACGGCAGGACGTCCTCGGCGTTCTTCACCTTCGCCTCGGCGAGCGCGCCCGAGGACACGAAGTCCGCGGCCGAGTTCTCGAAGATCCACGCCAGGTCGGGTGACTTGCCGCCGGCGATCTGGGTGGTCAGCGTCGTCGTGTAGTTCTCCAGCGGCAGCACGTCGAACTTGACGGACTTCACGTCCGGGTGCGCCTTGCGGTACTCGTCCGCGATCCCGTTCAGGAGCTTCAGGTGCTCGGGGGAGCCGGACCAGACCGTCATCCGCAGATGGACGGGACCGTCGGACGCGGTGCCGGATCCGCCGCCGCAGGCGGTGAGCGCCAGGACCGAGCCGGCGGCGAGTGCGGTGAGCCGTATGCGGGTCTGCTTGCGCATGAGGGGTGCTCCTGATCAGTAGCCGCTGATGTCGGGCCAGCGCAGCTCCACGCCATGCGAGGTGAGCAGTCGCTGGAAGGTCTCGAGCCGTTCGGGGGTGTTGCGCACGGCGCGCGGGCTCAGCCCCTGCTCGACGCAGTGCGCCGCGAGGAGCCCTGCGGCCTCGCCGATGTTCCACTCGACGGGGTGCAGCCGGTAGCAGCCGTTGGTGATGTGGGTGGTGCCGAGGTTCTTGGACGCCGGCAGGAGGTTCTCCATGCGCTGCGGGATCAGCGCGCCCAGCGGGATCTCGAACGGGCTGGACGGCACGTCGATGTAGTTGTCGCCGCCCGTCGAGGGGTGCAGGTCGATGCGGTACATCCCGATGCCGACCGTGTCCCCGTAGTTCACGGCGCCCTTGCCGCCGCGCACGTCGAGCGAGAGATCCTGCTCGACGACGGTGTACTCGGCGCGGATCCGGCGCGATTCACGGTGGTACGGGGCCTGCGCGAGGCCGTCCGCCGAGCCGGTGACGTCGCCGCGCAGCCGCAGGCCCGGGAAGCCGGTGCCGCCGTCGGCGCGCGGGGCCTCGGTCTGCAGCCAGTACAGCATCGAGAACGACAGCTCCTTGGCCCGCGCCAAGTGCCCCGCGGCGTCCGGCACTTCGAGGGCCGGACCCTCCAGGTAGTCGATCATCGGCCAGTTGACGAGCGTGATGTCGCTCTCGTACGCGCCCGGCGTGAACATGTCGCGGGCCGCGATACGCCGGAACGTCCACAGGTTCATGTCCCCGCCGCTGACCCGCTGGTCGGCGATCACCGACAGCGGATCGTCCCCCGGGTTCGGCGTGAACCCGCGCTCGACCAGCTCCAGGGTGCGCGGATGCGGGGCCTTGAAGGAGAGCAACGGCGCGCCCCAGAAGGAGGGTTGGTAACTGCGCCAGAAGTCGTACGAGGCCGGCTTGTCGATGGTGTGGTCGCCGTCGACGTGGTCGAGCGCGAAGCAGTACGAGACGGCCTGGAGGTTCAGCGGCTGCGCCTCCTCGGGCGCGCTGGGCTCCCCGGTGTCGGACTGCGCCTCGAACCCGGTGACGTACTCCGTCCCCGTGAGCGGCAGCAGCTCACCGGTCTCGGTGGCGTCCAGGACGTACGCACCGGTCAGGGTGAGCCGCTCGCCGGTGTCCCGGTGCTCCACCGTCACGGCGGTGACCCGGTCGCCGTCGGTCTCGGCCGCGACCGGACGGTAGGGCTGGAGCACGGTCAGCCGGCCCGAGCCGCGGTACGGGGCGAGCATCGCGTCGATCACGGCCACCGAGACCCGGGGCTCGTGGCACAGCCGGCTGACGTGTCCCGCACCGGGGTTGAGGTCCCGGCGGGCGCGGGCCGCCTCGGTGAGCGGGTAGTGGCGCCGGTAGTAGTCGCGGACGCCGTCCCGCAGCGAGCGGTACGAGGCCGTCGCGCCGAACTGCTCGATCCACGTGTGCTCGTCCGGGGGCACGGCCTGGCTGGTGAGCTGCCCGCCGAGCCAGTCGTACTCCTCGGTGAGCAGCACGCTCCGGCCGGCCCGCAGCGCACCGAGCGCCGCGGCGACTCCGCCGGTGCCGCCGCCTATGACGAGGACGTCCGCTTGCATGGGTCTCCTTTGTGTGGAAGGAACGTGTGCGGTGGTGCTGTGCCGTGCGGTGGTGCTGTGCGGCGAGTTGCCGTGGTGCGGCCGTGGTGCGTCGGTGCAGTGCGTGGTGCTGTGCAGGGGCGTCGGTTCAGCGGCGCGGCGGCGGGGCGAGCGTGCCGCCCTGTACCGGCCGGCAGGCGAGCAGGCGCTGGGTGACCGGCGCCTGGCCGTGCAGCATCTGCGTCAGGAGCTCGACGGCCTGGCGGCCCATCTCCTGGCGGGGGATGGTGAAGCCCGTGTAGGCGTACGGGGCTTCGACCGGCGTCGTGGGATCGCCGAGCGCGATCACCGAGAGGTCCTCGGGGATGCGCAGACCACGGGCGTGCGCCGCGTGGGTCAGCTCCACGGCGTCGGAGAGGAAGTCCACGAAGACGGCCGTGGCGCCCGCGTCGAGGATCCGCTCCAAGCGGTCGGCCGGCTCGGGCACCTCCACGCCGACCTGCGGCGCGTCCTCGCCGGCCGCGCGGCGGAAGCCCGCGAGCCGGTCCGCCGAGGACTCGGCACCCGCACCGGGCCCGACGAACGCGAACCGCTCGTGCCCCGACGCCCGTGCCCGGTCGACCTGTTCGGCCGTCGCGGCCACATAGTCGGCACCCACGTACGGCACCGCGCGCCCGTCCGCGTCGTCCCGCCGTCCGACGCAGACGAACGGGTACTCCTCGGCGACCAGGCGGCTCAGCTCGGCCGCGGGGATCTCGCGACCGAGCAGCACACAGCCGTCGGCCACCCGCAGCCGGTTGTTCTCGTGGAAGATCCGGCGCAGCCCGTCCTGCACCGGAGCGCTGGTGAACAGCAGCAGATCGCAGCCGCTCTCCTCGGCGCTCTCCTCGATCCCGCGCAGGAACGGGTAGTAGAAGTCGGCGCTCGTGGAGGGGAAGACCGGCTCGTAGGTGAACACCCCGAGGATCTGGTTGAGCTGCTTGAGCATCCGGCGGGCCAGCGGATCGGCCGCGTACCCGGTCTCGCGGATCACCCGCAGCACCCGCTCCCGCGTCTCGGGCGCGATACGGGCCGCGTCCGGCCGGTTGTTGAGCACCAGCGACACCGTGGTCTGGCTGACTCCGGCGAGACGCGCGATGTCCCGCTGGGTGAGCCGGCCGGGAGCCTGAGACATGGGCGGGAAACCCCTCACGTAGCGTGGCTAATACGTATTGCTTGGAGCGGATGCCGAGGAAGCTAGGGGCGGATCACGCGCTGCGTCAAGGGTGTTGCGGCAGGAGTAATACGGATTAGCAATTCAGTGCCGACGCTCGGGTGGGGTCACGCCCGGCAAGTGCCCTGGTGGGGGCGGGAGTTGGGGCCCGGAAGGTCCGGCGTCCGTCCCCCTCGGCCGGCAAGTCCGCGCCTCCCGGTTATACGGATAACAACAGCCCGGCCCTTGACACCCCGGTTCCGCAGCCTTGAGCATCCGTGCCCAGACGGCCCCGGCGGACAGCCCGGCCGGGGCAGCCAGTTATGCGCATGACGGACCGGCGGGAGGTGGGGCGTGGCAGGGCGCGTGACGCAGGCCGATGTGGCACGGATGGCCGGGGTGAGCCAGGCGACTGTCTCCCTCGTCCTCAACGCCGCGCACGACCGCGTGGGCGAGGCCACCCGGCGGCGCGTCATGGACGCGATCACCCGTACCGGATACACCGCGAACCCGCTGGCCCAGCGTCTGGCGCGGGGCCGCAACCAGATCGTCGGCGTCTTCACGTACGAGCCGGTCTTCCCCTCCACCGGCGCCGACTTCTACTTTCCGTTCCTGCGCGGCATCGAGGCCGAGGCCGAACGGCGCGCCTGCGACCTGCTGCTGTTCACCAGCGCCCCGGTCGTGGACGGCCGGCGCAGCCTCACCGCACAGGGCCGTGCCCAACTGGCGGTCACCGACGGCTGCGTGCTGCTCGGGCGCGGCGAGGACAAGGCGGAGCTGGCACGGCTGAGCGAGGACGGCTTCCCGTTCGTTTTCGTGGGTCGGCGCGAGCTGCCCGGCGGGGCGGACCTCGCGTTCGTCGGGGCCGACTATGCGCGGGCCACGGCCGACGTCGTCGGCGTCCTCCTCAGCCATGGCCACGAGCGCATCGGATACGTGGGTGCCGCGGGCGACCGGGAGGCGCACCGGGACCGCCTCGCCGGCTACCGCGCGGCGCTGCGCGAGGCGGGACTGCGGCCGCTCACCCTCGACCCCGCCGGTCTCACCCCGGACGAGATCGTCGACCTCGTCCTCGACAACCGGCTCACCGGGCTGCTGCTCGCCGAGAGCCACCGCGCCGAGGAGCTCCGCGCCGCGGCAGCGCGGCGCGGCCTGGACGTGCCCCGCGACCTGTCCCTCGCCGTGCTCGGACAACCCGAACTGCCCCTGCGCAGCGAGCTGTCCTGGACCGGCTTCCGCATCCCCCGCGAGGAGATGGGTGCGCAGGCCCTGGCCCTGCTCGCCGACCTCATCGACGGGCGTGCGGTGGACCGCCACCGGATCCTGCCCTGCGCCCCGCAGCCGGGGCAGACCGTGGCGGCCGCCCGCTGACCGCACCGAACCATCCCAACTGCCCGCACAGTAGAGGGAGTTCCGCATGTCTTCGCCTGCCCCCGGCGCGTCCGGCACGCCCGGCGCGTCCGGAGCGACACACCGCGGCGCGACCGCCGCGCCGGACCGCAGCCTGTCCAGACGAGGCTTCGTCGGCCTCGGAGCCGCCGTCGCCGCCGTACCGCTGCTGCCGCGGCCCGCGTCGGCCGCGACCCCGGCGGCGTCACCGGCCGCCTACGCCGACCCCGTCCCGTACCGCTCGATCCACACCAGCCGGCCGCCGGACCCCGCCGCCGTCCTGCTCGGCAGCCCCGGCTACGAGGTGCACGCGGACGGCGTGGGCGACGACACCGCCGCCGTCCAGGCCGCACTCGACGAGGCCTCGCGGCGCGGCCAGGCCAACGGGCTCGGCGACATCCTGCTCGGCGCCCGGGACTTCCCGAAGGGCGACGGCGGCGGAGTCGTCCTCGTTCCCGAGGGCAGCTACCGGCTGACCTCGCGCGTCACGGTGCCCGACTCGGTGCGCGTCATCGGATACGGCCGCCGCCGCCCCCTCTTCGTGCTCGCGGCCCACACCCCCGGATACGCCGACGGCACACCGCGCGAGATGTTCGGCTTCCTGCGCCGCCCGGTCGGCGGACCCGTCTCGTACGCCAACAACGACACCTTCGGCTCCGGGCTGATCAACCTCGACCTGCGCATCGAGCCCGGCAACCCGGACGCGCTCGCCGTCCGCTTCGGCGGCGCCCAACTGTGCGTCCTCCAGGATCTGGACATCGAGGTGGGCGAGGGCCTCGCGGGCATCGACCACAACGCCAACCTGATCCAGCGCGTACGGGTCTTCGGCGGCGACGTCGGCCTCCAGGCGTACGCGGCCTCGGCGGGCTGGCAGACCACGCTGCTCGACTGCCGCTTCGAGGGGCAGCGCAGGGCCGCGGTCACGATGTTCAACGACGCCAAGCTGACCGTCGTCCGCGCCGTGGTGGCCCGCACCCCGCGCGGCTTCGAGTCCTTCCCGGACCAGTGGCAGCACCTCTACGTCGAGCGCTCCCACTTCGACGCGGTCACCGACGCGGTGGCGGTGCTCAACGACAGTACGTCGATCCCCGGCGCGGAGAACGACCTGATCCGCCTCGGCAACCAATTCACGCTCCTCGACTGCACGACCACCGCGACCCCGACCCTGCTCCGGCGTGCGCAGAGCGGCACGCGTACCGGCGGCCCGGGAGACGGCGTCGTCCGCGAGCTCACGTACGGCCTGCGCGTCGAAGACGCCCTGACCGGCGCCGAGTCGAGGCGCGACGGCGTTTCCGTGCAGACCGCGAGCGGAGTGAGTGCCGACCGTGTCCGGTCCGTGCTGCGCACCGACGCCCCACCGCCCCCACCCGTCGAGGAATGGGTGAGCGTGGCCGACGTGGCGCGGCGGATGGGCCGCACGATCGGCCGGGGCGCGGACGACCTCGCGGTCTTCCAGGCGGCGGTCGACCGGCACGACACCGTCTTCGTGCCCATCGGCCAGTACCACCTGAGCGACACCCTGGCCCTGCACACCCGTTCACGGCTCATCGGCCTGCACCCGCGCCAGACCTGGCTGCGCACGGTGGACGCCCACCCGCACTTCGGCGACCCGGACCGCCCACGGGCCCTGCTCTCCACGCCGCACGGGGGACGCAACCACGTCAGCGGCCTCGGCCTCGACACCGCCGAGCAGACCCCCGGCGCGGTCAGCCTCCTGTGGCGCTCCGGCCCGGGGTCCCAACTCGCCGACATCACCACCCAGTTCGTGAAGTGGCACCCCGAGGGGGCCGCCGAGACCGGCAACCCCGGCTACACCTATCGCGGCCGCCACAAGCACAGCATCTGGGTGCGCGGCGGAGGCGGCACCTTCGCCAATATCTGGAGCGCCAACGGCTGGTCGGACAACGGCCTTCTGGTCCAGGACACCGCGATACCCGCGCGCCTGTACGAGCTGTCGGTCGAGCACCACGAACGGCGCGAGGTCGTCCTGAGCGCCGTGGCGCACTGGGAGTTCCTCGCCCTCCAGACCGAGGACCACATCCACGGCTGGCGCTCCCAGGCCGCCGTACTCGACCGCTGCCGCGACCTGCTCTTCGCCAACTCGGTGTTCTTCCGCGTCGCGACCGTCCTCGGACCGCACCCGTCAGCGATGAGCGTCCGCGACAGCCGACGCATCACCCTGCGCGGCAACCGCGGATACCGCGACAAGACACCGGAGTTCACCCAGTGGGGCGCGGCCGTCACCGACGCGCGCACCGGACGCCGCGTACCGGAGCCGGAGTTCACCCTGATCGAGATCGGGGGCGGACGATGACCGGCCTTCCCGGGCCGGGCCCGTCCCGACGCGGCTTCGGACGCGGCGCGCTGGCGCTGGCCGCGGCACCCCTGCTCACGGCGGTCCCGGCGCGGGCCGCCGGCACGGCATCCACGGCCTCGCTGATCCCGCCCTCCGGCGCGCACCTCGGCGCGTACAACTACATCGGCGACGACACCGGTGTCTCCGGACCCGAACCACTCGAATCGAAGCTCGGGCAGAGGCTCGGCATCAACCACTGCTTCCAGATGTACGACGCCGCCCCGCCCCTGGCCCGGATGCGCACCGACCTCGCGGCCGGCCGTATCCCGATGCTCTCGTGGGCCGCGGGCGACACCGCACGCCTGCGGGCGATCCTCGCGGGCACGCACGATGCGTGGATCGACGGCCAGGCACGGGCGCTCGGCTCGCTCGGGGCGCCTCTCCTGCTGCGTTTCACCTGGGAGTTCGATCTGCGCTACGCCGACTCCGCACTGTTCAAGGACGTCTGGCGGTACGTGCACGGCAGGTTCGCGCGGGAGGCGCCCCTGGTCGCGTTCGTGTGGTGCCCGACCTGGCGGGCCTACCGCGAGACGGCCAAGGCGGAACCGTTCTACCCCGGGGACGCGTACGTCGACTGGATCGGCGCCGACGGGTACGCGCGGCCGCGCCCGGCGGAACCGGCGTACGACTACCGGCCGTTCAGCCTGCTGTTCGACGCGGCGCACGCCTTCGCGGTGGACCGCGGCAAACCGTTCGTCGTCGGGGAGACAGGGGTGCACCGGGCGGACTCCGACCCGGTGCAGGCCGCCTGGCTGACCGCGGCACACGGCGCGGTCAAGGAGTCCTTCCCCGGCCTCAAGGCCCTGGTCTACTTCCACCGCGACGGCGAGCAGGAGGACGCGCACTGGCGGGTGACGGTCCCGGACGGAGGTCCCGCGCAGCGGGCCTTCACGGCGATCGCGGCCGACCCCTGGTTCAGTCCCACGGGCCGTCGTCGTCCTCGGAGTACGGCACCGGATCGGCGACCCAGCCGGCCGTGAGCGCCAGCTTCGAGGTGCGGTGGACGGTGAGGAAGCCGAAGGGGCGGTCGAAGACGGCCTCGATGTGACGCACCGTGTGCCGCGGCGGGCGCGGGGCCGAACCGGGCGCCGCGAGCAGCACCGAGACGGCGGCGGACTCGAAGCCCTCGGAGTCGAAGACCGCGAGCGCCGCCTGCGCCGCGGTGGTGACGGCCAGCGGCTCCGGTCCCGTGCCCGGGAAGTGGCCCCGGCCCGCATCCGAGGCGGTGCGCAGCCCGTACAGCTCCGCCCGCTTCAGCAGATCGTGCTGAGACCGGATGCGGAACGGGCTGGTGGTGACGTCGAGTTGAGGGTCCGGGCGGGTGCTGCGCTCGTGGCTGACCGTGAGCCCGGGCCCCGGCCGGCCGAGCGGCAGCCGGTCTCCCGTGACGAGATCCTTCGCGTGCAGCGCGTCCATGCCCTGCGCCAGGACCTCGGAAGGCTCCGCGTCTTCGGGGCCGAGCAGCAGATGGACGTCCACGCCGGTGTCGCCGAGCACCTTCAGGACGGTGAGCGGCCCCGACGGAGTCCCCACGACGGCCACCCGGTCGAGTACGGAGGTGAAGCGGTGCAGCCCGAGCAGTTCGCGACCGCGCCAGGGTCCCCGGTCGGTCCGGAGCAGCGTCTCGCGGAAGGGCCGCAGCCACCGCGTCCGCACCAGCTGGGCGGCGGCGAGGACGAGCCGCGTGTCCTGGTCGAACTTCGCCGGCATGGCCGGGATCAGGCCGTCCGTGCGCTCCGCGGCCCACGCGTCCAGCCGCTCCTTGCTGACCCGCGGATCCTTGTCGAGCCGCCCCGCCATCCCCGCGGGCAGCCGCAGCGTCCACTCCGGATGCAGCGGGAGATCCTCTCCGGTCCAGAGCCCGAGTGCGGTGCGGGTGCCCCGCAGCGCCGCGAACGCGTCGAGCAGGTCGTGCACCGCCCGTATCGCGTGCTCGGCCCGCAGACCGACGGCGTCCTCCAGCTCGTCGCGGGCCGCACCCGCGGCCGGATCCGCGAGCAGCGCGAGCAGCGGCCAGAGGCTCGGCGCCGAGAACACCGTCGACTCGTCCCCGGGCAGCGCCTCGGCCCAGCGCCGCGTCAGACGGTTCACGGCCCGTACGGTGCCGGCCCTCGGCTGCATCGGATCCTCCCGGATCGGTTCGGAGTCCGGTGATCATACGGATCCGACGGCCACCGACGCCGGGCCATTTCCGCTCGCGGGGCGCCCCCACCGCGGTCAGGACGAAAGCCGTACCCGAAGACGGGCAGAAAGGCCGGTGCGCGCCCCGGCCGCCCTGCCGTACGCTGAACCCATGTCGATCACGTGCTGTCCGTCCTGGTGGCGCTCCTCCTAGGAGCGGCCACTGTTCAGACACACCCCGGGCCGATCCCTTTCGGACGGCCCGATCCCTGCGTGCAGTGGACCCGCTCGGCCCGTTCCGGCCCGGATGCCCACCCCGCCCACGCACCGCAGGAGCCCCCGATGCAGACCGACATCCTCACCCGCGCCACCCCCACCGCCGACACCATCACCGGCACCGCCCTCACCACCGACAGCCTCGCCGTCGCGCGCCGCCGCAGCGCCGAGCTCGAAGAGCGGATCCGGCGCGAGCCCGGCAGCTTCCGGGTGCTCACCGGCGACCGGCCCACCGGGCCGCTGCACCTCGGCCACTACTTCGGGACGCTCCGCAACCGCGTCAGACTCCAGGACGCGGGCGTCGAGACCTTCGTCCTCGTCGCCGACTACCAGGTGCTCACCGACCGCGACGTCGCCGAGCGGCAGGCGGAGACCGTCGAGGAGCTGCTGCTCGACCACCTGGCCGTCGGCATCGACCCCGAGCGTTCCGTCATCTTCGCCCACAGCGCCGTCCCGGCACTCAACCAACTCCTGCTGCCGTTCCTGTCGTTGGTGTCCGTGGCCGAGTTGCAGCGCAACCCCACCGTCAAGGACGAGATCGCCCACTCGCGCCAGTCGGCGGTCAGCGGCCTGATGTTCACGTATCCCGTGCACCAGGCGGCGGACATCCTCTTCTGCAAGGCGAACCTGGTGCCCGTGGGCCAGGACCAGCTGCCGCACCTGGAGGTCACGCGCACCGTCGCGCGGCGCTTCGACGACCGCTACGGGCCGGTGTTCCCCGTCCCGGACGCACTCCTCTCCGAGGCGCCGCTGCTGCTCGGCACCGACGGCACCAAGATGAGCAAGTCCCGCGGCAACTCGATCGCGCTCGGCGCCACGGCCGACGCGACCGCGAAGCTGATCAAGGGGGCGAGGACCGACGCCGAGCGGCACATCACGTACGACCCGGAGCACCGGCCCGAGGTGTCGAGCCTCGTGCTGCTCGCCGCGCTGTGCGAGGGCGGGGACCCGCACGCGGTCGCCGAGGAGATCGGCGGCGGGGCGGCCGCGCTCAAGCGGCGCGTGACCGAGTCGGTCAACACGTTCATGGCGCCGATGCGCGCCCGCCGCGCCGCGTACGCGAAGGACCGTACGTATCTCCGCGAGGTGCTGCGCAGCGGCAACGAGCGGGCCGGCGCCGTGGCCGAAGCCACCCTCGCCGAGGTGCGGCAGGCGATGGGGACGCACTACTGAGCCAGGCGCGGGCCGGCGTCGAGGGCCCGGAGCCGCAACCCCTGAGGGCTCAGGCCTGCGCGGTGAGCTGCTCCATCGCCGCGCGGGCCGCCGCCTCCGCGCCCTCCTGCATCGCGGAGGCGCCCGGCGCCTTGCGGGACTCGAAGTCGCACCCGTTGTACGTGACGGTCACCAGGGCGTTGCCCGAGCGCGCCACCACCACGGCCTCGCGCGTCTGCTGCTTGTCCTTCGTGGTGAGCTCGACGCCGAGCGTCGCGGACTCGCCGAGGCCGTCGAGCGGCCGCGGGTCCTTGAGCTCGCGCTTCTTGTACGCGGCCGCCGCGGCCTTCTGCGTGGCGAACACCTCGTAGGAGACGTCGAGCCAGCGGTAGTCGTAGTCCTTGAGTGCGCTCCAGGAACAGGTGCGCCGCCGGTCGGGGTCGGTGAGCTCTATCTCCTTGCCCGCCGGCTTGGCGCCGGGCACCAGCTTCTTGACCGCGGCCGAGTCGATCGCGCCGCAGGGCTCCGGCGGCTTGTCGTAGGCGACGGCCTCCGCGGTGGGCTGGGGGCGCGGTGCGGCGGCCGGCTTGATGTCGTCGGGAGCGTACGGGCCGCTCGTCCAGGCCCAGCCGGCCGCGGCGAGGACGGCGACCGGCAGCAGGCGCGCGGCGAGCAGCAGTGGCAGCGAACGCATGGCGTCCACCTCCTGCAAGGGAAACGCGGGGGTCAGCCGCGCGAGAGCGGGGGTGTGAGGGAAGACAGTGCCACAAGTGCAGCCGTGGGGAACAGGGGAGCCGGACGAGAGGAAGGTCATGTCCCGTCCGGCGCCTGCCAGTTGCTTCCTTGTTTGGTCCATTTTGGTCAGGTAATGCCGGAATTGCGGCAGATGGCCGGTCGCTGCGGAGCTGCGGCCTCGCGCCGAGCTGCCAGGGCCGTCAGCGCCGTCAGGGCCGTCAGGTCCCTCAGGGCCGCCGCCCCGTCACCAGCCACACGCTCGACGGCAGCCGCACCCCGAGCGGGCCCGCGTACGGCGCGAACTCCTCGGCCATCGCCGCCCGCGTCCCGCCGGGCACCTCGGTGTGCGGACGGCGCGAGAGCACGAAGTCCACCGCATCCTCGGGATCGCTGCCGTACCGCGAGGTGGCGTGCACCGCGCTGATCGCCACGTCCGCGAAACCGGCGAGCGCGGCCCGCAGCTGCTCGGGCCGGGAGAGCGAGGCCATCGCCCGGTGGGCCGCGAGCGCCGCCGGATCGGGCGCGGCCGGATCGATCTCGGCGAGCCGGCCGAAGACCCGGGCCTCCGCGCTGTCCGCGTCCACCGGCCGCGGACAGACGAAGGCGAAGCGGCCGCCCGGCGCGAGGGCGCGGGCGAGGTTGGCGAAAGCGGCCCGGTGGTCGGCGAAGAACATCACGCCGCCCCGGCTGATCAGCACGTCGAAACCCGCTTCTTGGAAGGCGTACGTCTCCGCGTCCGCCAGCTCGTACCAGAGGTTGGGCAGCAGATCGGCCCGCGCCCGCTCGATGAGCGGCGCCGAGATGTCCACGCCCAGCACTCGGCCGCGTCCCGCGAGCCACGCCGCCTCGCGCGAGGTCGCGCCCGCGCCGCAGCCGATGTCGAGCACCCGGTCGGTGGACCGGATCGCGGCCGCCGCGAAGAGCGGCTTGTCGAACTCGGCGAGCATCGCGTCGTAGCGGTCGTGGTGCGCGGCCCAATGGGCGCCGACGCTGCCGTTCCACACCTCGGACTGCGGCAGGGCGGAGGTGTCGAGCGTGGTCATCGTGTCTCCTGGGCGGGGTCGTCGGCGGTGTCGGCCGCGCGGTCGGTGGCGTCGGTGAGCCGGGCCGGCTCGGGCGGGGGAGCGTGCCGGTCGGTGAGCGCGGCGGCGTCGACCGCGGCGGCGTCGATCGCGGTCGCGATCCGGTCCACGGCGAGGAAGGCGCCGTAACCGATCAGATGCACCAGGCAGTGGTCGGCGTGCTGCGGGGTGCGCCAGGCCGCCACGTCCGCGTCCGTGATGCGGTACGGGGCCAGCGCGGCGAGCAGCGCGACGCGGACGCCGGGCCGCTCCTCGCGTGCGGGCAGCGCGGGCCAGTCGGGCGGCGGATGCTCCCCGCGCCATGCGGCGACCCGCGCCTCGACCTCCTTCCGCTCGTCCGGCTCGAGGAGGCCTGCGCCCATCAGGGCGGCGTTGCGCAGCGCCGCGAACGCGCCGCCGACCTCGGTGCCCGCGGCCCAGGCCGGACCGGCGGCGCGGTGCGTGAGCAGCGGCAGGCTCAGACCGGGCTCCAGGGTGCGGCGCACCGCATGCGCCAGGGAACGTCCGGCCAGCGAGCGCACCGCGCGGTACCGCTGGGCGCCGCCCGGCAGCAGATCCGGCGTGAGCAGCGCGGAGGCGATGCGGTTGATGAAGTGGAACGACAGGGCCGTGCCGATGTACGCGGGGTGCTCGGCCGTCGCGACCGGCGGGAGCGCGGCATGTTCCGGTGCGCGGCTCTCCCGCGCCCAGGCGAGGATCCGCGCCTGCCCCTCGTCCTCCGGTACGCCGTCGGCCGCCAGCCGTTCGGCGAGCCGGTGTTCACCGGTGGCGTGCAGCAGCATGGTGTGCGCGTCCACGCAGAACCGGCAGCGGTTGGCCTGCGAGACACCGAGGGCGGCGAGCTCCTTGCCGGTGCGCGAGCCCTCGCCGGCGAGCAGCGACTCCCGCATCAACGCCCAGGCGGAGCTGAGGAGTTCGTACGAGGGCGAGAGGACCTGGAAGGTGGGCAGGCTGTCCCTGCCGAAGTCCGTGCCGATCTGGGCGTAGACCGCGGCGGTGCGGCCGGTGGCCGCCTTGGCCGGGGTGGGGTTCGTGTAGCGGAACGGTCCGGGCATCGTGGGCCTCCGAGGTGGGTGCGGGGCGCCCGTCCGGCCTGCGGAACCGGCGCCTTCCGATGCCCTCGATGCTGGCCCCGGCAGGCTGCCCGGGTCGTCGTACACCCGGACCGCCCCGCGGCTGCTGCCCGCGACGCGGTGCCCAACGGGCCCTACTACAGGGGGAGTAGACGGGAAACGGTGCCGACGGATGACGTGGGGCGGGGTGAGCTGCGTCTAGGGTGCGCGTGGGGCGGGGTGCGGGTGTGCCGGGTGCGTGCGTACGCGGAGTTCGCAGGCCGGGGGTGCGGGTGCGCCAGGTGCGTGCGGGCAGGGTGCGTGCGGGCCGGAGCGTCAGGTGCCGCCGTGCATGGAGGGCGCGGCCCGCGTGGGTCGGTAGGTAAGGACGGGAGGGGAGCGCGGTGGCGGCAGAGGGGCAGGGCGAGGGCGGCGTGGGTGCGGTCGGGGCCGCCGGCTCGCGGACCGGAGGCTCGGGTGATGCGCACCCGGCGGGCCTCGGCGCAGCACATCCGGCCGGTCCCGGCGATTTGGCCGGCCCTGACAACACTGCGGGTCTCGAACACCCGGCTGGCCCCCACGACTTGGACGGTTCCGGCGATTCGGCCGACCCTGGCCGCCCGGCCGGTCGGGACCACCCAGGTGGTCGCGATGACTCGGCCGGGCCCGTCCACCCCACCAGTCCTGACCGCCCCGCCGATCCCGCCCACCCGCAGCCCGCCAACTCGCGCAAGGCACGCGCGGCCGAGTACCGGAGGGCGCAGGCGGCTGCCGCCGAGCGGGTGCGGCCGCCCGTGACCTGGCGGGCCCGCGCGGCCGACGCCGTGCTCGCCGTCGTGGTCGGCGGCCTCGTGGCCGCCTCCGCGCCGGACGACACCCGCGTGACCGCCTATGCCCTGGCCCTCGCGGGCTCCCTCGCCCTGGCCGGCTACCGCAGCGCACCGCGCGCGGTCCTCGCCGTCACCACCCTTCTGCTGTCCGGTTACGTGGTGCTCGCCGAGCCGGGCGCGGCGGCGGCCCTGCCCGTCGTCGGCGCGGTGCACACGGCGTCGCGGGCGGGACACCGGGGGCTCGGCGCCCTCGCCGGCCTGCTGTTCCTCGCCGTCTTCGCCGTGGCGGGGGAGGGGCTCGACGCGACGCTGCTGCTCGCCGGCTGGTTCCTCTGCGCGGTCGTGACCGGGCTCGCCGACCAGAACTGGCAGGCGTATCTGCGCCAGACCGAACAGCGCGCCGTGGAAGCCGAACGCACCCGCGAGGAGGCCGCCCTGCGCCGCGCGGGCGAGGAGCGCCTGCGGATCGCCCGCGAACTGCACGACTCCCTCACCCACAGCATCGCCGTGGTCAAGCTCCAGGCGGGCGTCGCCGTGCACCTGGCCCGCAAGCGCGGCGAGGAGGTGCCGCCGGCGCTGCTCGCGATCCAGGAGGCGAGCGGCGAGGCGATGCGCGAACTGCGCGCCACCCTCGTGGTGTTGCGCGACCAGGGGCCCGCGGGCCGGGTCGAGGAGGTCGTGGAGCGGGCCCGCGCGGCCGGCCTCGCCGTCACCCTCACCGACTACGACGGCGACCTGCCCGACGAGGTCGGCCACACCGCGTATCGCATCGTCCAGGAAGCCCTCACGAACGCGGCCCGGCACGCGGGCGCCGCGCGGGTGCGGGTCCGACTCGGCGTCGAGGCAGGGGTGTTGGAGGTGGCGGTGGAGGACGACGGACGAGCCCGCGCCGGCGCGGACTTCGTCCCGGGCATCGGTCTGACGGGGATGCGCGAGCGGGTCGAGGCGGTGGGCGGCACGCTGGAGTGCGGTCCCCAGGAGGCGGGCGGCTTCCTCGTACGGGCCCGACTCCCGCTCCTCGTACGGCAGTCGGCGCCCGACCGCGGGGACGGGCACGTGCGGGTCGGTGAGGCGCAGTGATCCGCGTCGTGCTCGTGGACGACCAGGCCCTCATGCGCGCCGGCTTCCGTGCGCTGCTCGATGCCGAGGACGGGATCGAGGTGGTGGGCGAGGCGGCCGACGGGGCACAGGGCGTCGCACTCGTGCGCGCCAAGGTGCCGGACATCGCGCTCGTCGACGTGCAGATGCCGGTGATGACCGGGATCGAGGCCACCCGCGCCATCGTCGCCGACCCCGCGCTCGCCGGGGTGCGGGTGGTGATCCTCACCAACTACGGCCTGGACGAATACGTCTTCGAGGCACTGCGGGCCGGGGCGAGCGGCTTCCTGCTCAAGGACACCGAACCCGCCGACCTGCTCCAGGCCGTCGAGGTCGTCGCGGCCGGGGACGCGCTGCTCTCACCCGCGGTGACCCGTCGCCTCATCGGCGAGTTCGTCGCCCGCCCGCCGGACCGCGCGACGGCACCCGGTCTCGAACACCTCACCCCGCGCGAACGTGAGGTCACCGCGCTCGCGGCGCGCGGCCTGAGCAACGAGGAGATCGCCGCCCACATGGTGATCAGCCCGTACACGGCGAAGACCCATGTCAGCCGGGCGATGACGAAGCTCGGGGCGCGGGACCGGGCCCAGCTGGTGGTCTTCGCGTACGAGAGCGGGCTCGTCCGGGCCCGCGGTGCGTGAAGCGCCGGTGCCCCGGGCCCGCGGTGCGTGAAGCGCCGAAGCGCCGGTGCCCCCAGGCCCTGAAGCCCCGGAAGGCGCGGCGGCCGCTCGTGGCATGATCGGCCCGTGACCCGCATACCCGTACGGACCGCACTCGCCCTGGCGCTCGCCGCCTCCCTTGCCGCCGGGTGCAGTTCGCTCGCCGACGAGCTGGAGCGCGAGGCCGACCCGGCGCGCTCCTCCCAGCCGGCCGCGGGCGGGGAACCGCCGGTCGACGTCGACCCGTTGACGCCGCCCGGCCCCACCGACCCGGCGGGCGATCCGCCGTCGGTGCCGATGGAGGTCCCCTGCTCCGGCGAGGGGTTCAAGGCGTCGGCGGGCATGGTGAGTTCGGCGATGGGGCTACGTGCCATGAGCATCACGCTCACCAACTGCGGTACGGGCGCCTACGAGTTCCACGGCTATCCGGCCCTCACGGTCCTCGACGAGCAGCGCGACCCCGTCGCGATCGAGGTGCTCAAGGGCACCGACGGCATCTCCAGCGGCATCAGGAACACCGAGCCCAAACCGATCCTGTTGCAGCCGGGGGAGTCCGTCAGCGCCACCGTGGCCTGGCGGAACACCGTCACCGACGCCGCGCGGCCCGCCCCGCACGGCACCTACTTCGACGTGGCACCGGCACCCGGACGGGCCGGCCACGCGGTGAAGCCGGGCGACGGCGGCCCCATCGACATCGGCAGCGCGGCCCGCATCGGCGTCTCCGCCTGGGAGAAGACCGCCGCCGACGGCACGCCCGAATGAGTCGGCGCGGGCAAACGAGCCGGCAAACCCGAATGAGCCGGCACGCCCGAACGAGCCGTCCCGGCCTCGCGCCTACGGAACGCGGGCCGTCCACTCCGGCGAGCCGAACTTGGTGCGCGCGAGCTCCTCGGCCCGCGCCAGCTCCTCGTCCGTGACCTTCCCCGCCGTGAGTCCGTAGCGCGTGCGGAAGGACTCCACCATCCGCTCGATGACCGCCGCCCGCGGCAGACCGGTCTGCCGCCGCAGCGGGTCCACCCGCTTCTTCGCGCTCTTGGTGCCCTTGTCGGAGAGCTTCTCGCGGCCGATCCGCAGCACCTCGAGCATCTTGTCCGCGTCGATGTCGTACGCCATCGTCACGTGGTGCAGCACGGCGCCCCCGCCGGCCGCGACCCGCTTCTGCGCGGCGCCCGCGATCTTCCCGGCCTCGGTCGCGATGTCGTTCAGCGGCTGGTACCAGGCCTTGATCCCCATGTCGCCGAGCGCGCCGAGCACCCAGTCGTCGAGGTACGCGTAGCTGTCCGCGAAGGACAGGCCCTGCACCAGGGCGTCGGGCACCGACAGCGAGTACGTGATGGTGTTGCCCGGCTCGCAGAACATCGCGCCGCCGCCGCTGATCCGCCGGACGACCTCGATCCCGTGCCGCTCGGCACCTTCCGGGTCCACCTCATTGCGCAGCGACTGGAAACTGCCGATCACCACCGCCGGTGCGCCCCACTCCCAGATCCGCAGGGTCGGCGGCCGCCGCCCCTCGGCGACCTCGGTGGTCAGCACCTCGTCGAGGGCCATGTGCAGGGCGGGCGGCTGCGGACCCTCGTGGATCAGCTGCCAGTCGTAGTCGGTCCAGTCGGTGGCGTGCGCGAGCGCGCGGCGCACCGCGATGCCCACGCCCTCCGTTGTCAGCCCGTACAGGACCGTGCCGGGCGGCAGCGCGGCGTCGATCCGGGCCGCGAGGCCCGCCGCGTCGGTGTCGGCGGGCGTGCCGTCCAGCGCCCGGCTCAGCACCTCGAAGGCGTCGTCGGGCTCCAGGAAGAAGTCCCCGGCCACCCGCACGTGCCGCAGCACGCCCGCTCTCTCGTCCACGTCCAGATCGACGGTCACGAGCTTGCCGCCGGGAACCTTGTACTCGCCGTGCACTGTGCTGCCTCCCGGCTTGTCGACCGAGCCCACCCCGGTCGCCCTCTTTATGGTGATTCGGTGGAAATCGTACTTCGGGTCGCTGCCGCGGCCGGTGCCCTGCTGCTCACGGCCGGCGCGAGCCCCGCGGCGGCCGCGCCTCCTCCGACTCCCTCCCCCTCACCCGTGCGGTCCGCGCCGTCGCAGGCCGCCCTCCAGGCAGCAGCGCCGGAGCGCCCCGTATTCCGGCACCGCACCCTGCCCGTCACGCGGGCCGCGCTCGGCCGCACCTACCGGCCGGGCTGCCCCGTGCCGCCGCACCGCCTCCGCCTGCTGCGGATGAGCCACTGGGGCTTCGACGGCAAGGTGCACACCGGCGCGATGGTGGTGCACGAGCGGGTCGCCAAGGAGGTGCTTTACGTGTTCGGGAAGGCGTTCGCCGCGAAGTTCCCGATCCGCAAGATGCGGCCCGTCTCCGCGTACAACGGCAGCGACCACGCCTCGATGGCCGACGACAACACCTCGGCCTTCAACTGCCGCCAGGTGGTGGGCAATCCGGGCCGGCTCTCGCAGCACGCGTACGGGGACGCGATCGACATCAACACGGTGGAGAACCCGTACGTCGACCGCACGGGCCGGGTCCATCCGCCGGCCGGGGCGCGCCACCTCGACCGCACGCACAGGGCCAAGGGCGTGATCCGCGAGGGCGACGCGCTCACGCGGGCGTTCCGCGCGGTCGGCTGGCAGTGGGGCGGCCGCTGGTCGAACCCGGACTACCAGCACTTCTCGCGGAACGGGCGCTAGTACGGAGGAGGGCGGCCGAGCGCCCAGTGTCCGGCCGCCCTACGCGCCGCCGAGCACCAGCTTCGCCGTGCGCGCGTACGTGGGTTCGGGCGCCCGGCCCAGCTCCTGTGTCGTCGCGATGCGGTAGACCAGCGCGCGCAGCAGGAGTTGATGCCGGTACGGGTCGTCGGTCCACGGCGCGAGCAGGCCCGGGTCCTTCTCGTCACCCTCGTACCAGAGCAGGGAGTCCACGACGGCGACCGCCGAGGCCCAGGCCGGCGGCCGCCAGTACACCGGCCAGTCGATCACGGCGGGCGGCAGTCCGTCCGCGAACAGGACATTGCCGAGGAGATCGCCGTGCACGGGCTGCTCGTCGCGCGGGGAGATCGGCTCCCGCGCGGCGAGCAGCGGCGCGAGCATCCCGAACCCTCCTTCGCCGTCGGCCGGTCGGCCGTCCTGGGAAAGATCCCACGACATCCGGTCGGCCCGCGTCCAGGCGTCGTCCCGCTCGTCCAGGAACTCCGGCCGCCCGAGGGCGAGTTCGGCGACCGCCGCGTGGAAGGCGGCTCCGGTGCGGACGACATCGGCCGTACGGTGCGGATCGGGCCGGCCCGCCACGAGCCGCCAGGCCTCCCAGCCGTCCGCAGTCCACCGGCCGTCGGCGGCACGCACCGGACGGGCCACCCGGAACTCCGGGGACTCGGGCAGCGCGGCCACGACCTCCGCGCGCCAGGCCGCCTCCTCGGGCATCCCGGTCGGCTTCAGGACGACCTCACCGGCACGCCATGTGGTGCCCTGACCTCCGGGCAGCGGAACGGGCGCGGCCCCGGCGGCGAACGCGGCCAGCACGTGGGTCGGGGGCGGTGATCCGGTCATGAGGCCCGAGCGTAAGGCCTGTTGACAGACCCCGGCGTCAGGCCTGTTGACAGACCCTGGCGTTAGCCTGCGGGCATGGCCGATCATCAGTTCACCACACGACCCACCCTCCAGGGCACGTTCGGCATGGCGTCCTCGACGCACTGGCTCGCCTCGCAGAGCGCGATGGCCGTACTCGAGGACGGGGGGAACGCCTTCGACGCGGCGGTCGCCGCCGGATTCGTGCTGCACGTCGTGGAGCCGCACCTCAACGGTCCGGCCGGCGAGGTGCCGATCCTCCTCGCGCCCGCCGGCGGCGAGGTGCGGGTGCTGTGCGGGCAGGGGCCCGCGCCCGCAGGCGCGAGCGTGGCGCACTACCGCGGGCTCGGCCTCGACCTCGTGCCCGGCACGGGACCGCTCGCCGCCGCCGTGCCCGGCGCGTTCGACGCATGGATGGTGCTGCTGCGCGACCACGGCACCAAATCCCTCGACGAGGTCCTCAAGTACGCGATCGGATACGCCGATTCAGGGCACCCGCCCGTCGAGAAGATCCGCGAGACCATCACCACCGTCGGCGAACTCTTCGCGACCGAATGGACCTCATCGGCCGAGGTGTACCTGCCGGTGGTGCGCCCGGGCCGGCTGCTGGTGAACCGCCCGCTCGCCGCCACCTGGCGCCGCCTGCTCGCCGAGGCCGCCGGGCCCACGCGCGAGGCCCGGATCGACGCCGCGCGCCGCATCTGGCGCGAGGGCTTCATCGGCGAGGCGCTGGTCCGCCAGAGCGCGCGGCCCACCCTCGACACCAGCGGCGAGCGGCACACCGGCACGCTTACTGGCGAGGACCTCGCCGCTTTCCGTGCCGGATACGAGGCGCCGGCCACGTACGACTGGAACGGCTGGACCCTCTGCAAGGCCGGCCCCTGGAGCCAAGGACCCGCACTGCTCCAGCAGTTGGCGCTGCTGCCCGGCGAACTGCCCGCGCGTGGCACCGCCGACTACGTCCATCTGCTCGTCGAGGGCTGCAAGCTGGCCATGGCCGACCGTGAGGCCTGGTACGGGGACGCCGGGTCCGACGTGCCGCTCGACGCGCTGCTCTCGGAGGCGTACAACGCGGAGCGCCGTGCGCTGATCGGTGCGAAGGCCTCGCTCGAACTGCGGCCCGGTGCGCCGCTCGGCCGGATACCCCGGCTCGCCGCCCCCGCGCAGGACGTGGAGGGCCGCACGGCCTTCGACGCCCTCGGCCTCGCCTCCGGCGCCGGCGAACCGACCGTGAGCGAGTACGGAGAGACCCGGGGCGACACCTGCCACATCGACGTGGTCGACCGCTGGGGCAACATGGTCGCCGCCACCCCGAGCGGCGGCTGGCTCCAGTCCAACCCCGTCGTGCCCGAACTCGGCTTCCCGCTCGGCACCCGGTTGCAGATGGCCTGGCTGGAACCGGACCTGCCGAACTCCCTCACGCCCGGACGCCGGCCCCGCACCACCCTCACGCCCTCGCTCGCGCTGCGCGGCGGCGTCCCCGTGATGGCCTTCGGCACCCCGGGCGGCGACCAGCAGGACCAGTGGCAGCTGCCCTTCTTCCTGCACGTGGCGGGCGCGGACGCGGTCCGCGGCGGGCTCGACCTGCAAGGGGCGATCGACGCCCCGAACTGGCACACCGACCACGTGCCGTCCTCCTTCTACCCGCGCGGCATGCTGCCCGGCCAGCTCACGGTCGAGTCCCGCCTCGGTGAGCCCGTGATCGAGGACCTGCGGCGGCGCGGGCACCAGGTCACGGTGGGAGCGCCCTGGTCGGAGGGCCGACTGAGCGCGGTGGCCCGTGATCCCGAGACCGGGGTGCTGTCGGCGGGCGCGAATCCGCGGGGGATGCAGGGGTACGCGGTGGGGCGCTGAGCTTCGCACCGGGCCGGGCCCGGCGGGCGGGTCCGGCCCCGGCGGTCCGTGCGGGGGCCGAGCCCAGGGTTCACGTGGATTCCACCCGGGGTCCACCCTCCGGGTGGGGGCTGTCAGTGCTCCGTGGTGGGATGGACACATGATCGACGACAAGACAGGCAACGAAGACCTTCTCGACATCCGGCTCACCGACCTCCTCGACACCCGCCTCCACGAGGTGGAGGCCGCTGTGCGCAAGGCCGCCGCCGAGGAGATCACACCGCGCTTCCGCCAGCTGGCCGCGCACGAGGTGGTCCAGAAGAACGGGCCGCACGACCTGGTGACGGTCGCCGACCGCCTCGCCGAGCAGCACCTCACCCGGTCCCTGACCGCCCTGCTGCCCGGCTCGGTCGTGGTCGGCGAGGAGGCGGTGCACGCCGACCCCTCGATCCTGGAGGCGCTGCACGGCGACGCCCCGGTGTGGATCGTGGACCCCGTGGACGGCACCCGCCAGTTCGTCCACGGCGACCCCGGCTTCTGCACCCTCGTGGCCCTCGCCCGCCGCGGCGAGGTGCTCGCCTCGTGGACGTACGCGCCCGCGCGCGACGAGATGGCGGTGGCCGTGCGCGGCCGCGGCGTGCAGCTCAACGGGCAGCCGCTGGTCCGCCGGCCCGCCGCCGCGGACTGCGAGCTCCAAGTGGCCACCTCGCACCCGGACTTCACCACCCCGGACCAGAAGCGCGCCCTGCTCGGCCTGCGCACCGAAGGCGTGGCCCCGCGCCCGTGCGGCTCGGCGGGCCTGGAGTATCTGGCCATCGCCAAGGGTGAGTTGGACGCGGTGGCGTTCAGCTGGGAGAACAGCTGGGACCACGCGGCGGGTCTGCTCCTCGTCACGGAGACGGGCGGCGGCCACCTGACGGTGGCGGGCGAGCCGTTCCGTATCGGGGGAGGCAATGCCCTGCCGTTCACGGCGGCGCGGGACGCGGAGACGGTGCGGCGGATCGTGGCGCTGCTGGCCGGCTGAGGGAGCGAGCGCTTTCCGTGCAAGTGGGGGCACGGAGCGAGGGCGCGGACCGGGGTCCGTATGCTGAACGCACTGGCCCCGGCCGACAGAGGAGTCCAAGGTGCCGTCGATGCTCGACGCCGTAGTCGTGGGCGCAGGTCCGAACGGGCTGACCGCCGCGGCCGAGCTGGCCCGCCGAGGCCACTCCGTGGCCGTGTTCGAGGCCAAGGACACCATCGGCGGCGGCGCCCGCACCGAGGAGCTCACCCTCCCCGGCTTCCGCCACGACCCGTGCTCGGCCGCCCACCCGCTCGGCATCTCGTCCCCGGCGTTCAACGCGATGCCGCTGGGGCGCTACGGCCTTGAGTGGCGGCACGCCCCGCTCCCGATGGCGCACCCCTTCGACGACGGCACGGCCGCGGTCCTTTCCCGTTCCGTCGCGGAGACGGCCTCCTCCTTCGGGCCGCGTGACGCGGGCGCGTACCGGCGGCTCGTCACCCCGTTCCTGGCGCACACGGACACCCTGTTCCGCGACTTCATGTCGCTGCCGCTGAGCTCCCTGCCGCGCGACCCGGTGGGTCTCGCGCGCTTCGGGCTCGCAGGCCTGCCGCCGTCCACCTGGCTGATGAACCGCCGCTTCCACGACGACCGCGCCAAGGCCCTCTTCGCCGGCCTCGTCGCCCACGTCATCGCCCCGCTCGGCGGCTTCGCCACCAGCGCGGTGGGCCTGGTCTTCGCGCTGGCCGCGCACGCGCACGGCTGGCCCGTGGCCCGCGGCGGCTCGCAGTCCATCTCGGACGCCCTGGCCGCGTATCTGAAGGACCTCGGCGGCGCCGTGCACACGGACTACGAGGTCAAGCGCCTGGACGACCTGCCGCCCGCGCGCGCGTACGTCTTCGACACTTCGCCGACTGCGCTCGCCCGGATCGCGGGCCTGGGAAGCGCGTACGCGAACTACCGCTACGGCGCGAGTGTGTTCAAGGTCGACTACGCCCTGGACGGGCCGGTCCCGTGGACCGCCGAGGCGCCGCGCCGGGCGGGCACCGTGCAGGTGGGCCCGGGCAGCCGGGACATCGCCGCCGCCCTGCATGCCGCCGCCCGCACGGACCTGGCGCCCGAGAACCCGTTCCTGATCACGGTGCAGCCCACCCTCGCGGACCCCTCGCGCGCCCCGGAGGGCAAGCACGTCTTCTGGGCGTACGGGCATGTGCCGAACGGCTGGACCGGCGACCTCACCGAGGCCATCGAGCGCCAAGTGGAGCGCTTCGCCCCGGGGTTCAGGGACCTCGTCCTCGCCCGCGCCACGGCAGGACCGCCCGAACTCGCCGCGCGCAACGCCAACTACGTCGGCGGCGACATCGCCTGCGGAGCCGCCTCGGGTCTTCAGCTCCTGCTGCGCCCGAAGCTCTCCGCGTCCCCGTACACCACCTCCCACCCGGCCGTGTTCCTCTGCTCCTCGGCCACGCCGCCGGGCCCGGGCGTGCACGGCATGTCGGGCCACAACGCGGCGAAGGCGGTCTGGCGCCGCCTCCGGCAGCAGCGCTAGGAGGCGCCGTGCCCACGCTCACCCTCGTTCAGGGGGACATCACGGCGCAGACCGCCGACGCGATCGTCAACGCCGCCAACTCCTCGCTGCTCGGCGGCGGGGGAGTGGACGGCGCGATCCACCGCAAGGGCGGCCCGGAGATCCTGGAGGCCTGCCGCAAACTGCGGGCTTCGCACTACGGCAAGGGACTCGCGACCGGGGACGCCGTCGCGACCACCGCGGGCCGGCTCGACGCGCGCTGGGTGATCCACACGGTCGGTCCGGTGTGGAGCGCGGGCGAGGACCGCTCGGAGCTGCTGGCCTCCTGTTACCGCCGCTCGCTCGCCGTGGCCGACGAGCTGGGCGCGCGTTCCGTGGCCTTCCCGGCGATCTCCACCGGCGTCTACGGCTGGCCGCTCGACGACGGCGCGCGGATCGCGGTCGCTACGGTGCAGGGCGCGGAGACCGCCGTGGAGGACGTGCGGTTCGTGCTCTTCGACGAGCGGGCGTACGAGGCTTTCGCGCAGCAGGTCTGAGCTGTACGGCCGGACGGTCCGAGCCTTACGGCACGCCGGTCCGAGCCTCACGGCACGTCGGCGAACGCCTCCTCCGGCGTCCCGTACACGGCGAGCACCGTGTCGAGCCCGGTGATCCGCAGCACCTTCGCCACCGGCGGCAGCAGCCCTGTGACGGCGAGGTCCGCGTCCTGTGCGCGGGCGGTGCGGTGGGCGCCGACGAGCAGCGTGACGCCGTTGGAGTCGCAGAAGGTGACCGCGGACAGATCGAGGACCAGCCGCTCCCCGGCGGAGAGCCGCACATGCCGCAGGGCCTCCTGCACGCACCCGGTGGCCTCGTAGTCGAGCTCTCCGCACAGGGTGAGCAGGGTGCCCCGGCGGTCGGACGTATGGTCGACGGTGAGCGGGCGTGGCTGTATCACGGTGATTCACCTTGGTCGGGGTGCGTACGGCGGTCCGCTTGGTCGGGGTGTCCACGGCGGGGTGCCGGTCCGGAGTCCGTACGGCGTACCGCGAGCGCGACCGTGTCGTCGGCGTGCAGGATGCGGGTGTGCAGCCGGGCCGCGAGCGCGCCGGGGATCTCCTCTATGGGGTGGTGCCGCAGTTCGGCCGCGCAGGCCTTGAGGCGGGCCTCGCCCTCGATCGGATCGCGCCGGCTCTCGGTCAGCCCGTCCGTGTAGAGCACCAAAAGGTCGCCGGGGAGCAGCCGTTCGTGCAGGACGTCCTCGCTGCCGGCCAGGGGGTAGCCGATGCCGCGGCCCCGGGCCTCGATCAGCGCGGTGCCGCCGTCGGTGCGCACGATCAGCGGGGGCGGGTGGCTGCCGTTGGCCACGGCCACGCGTCCGTCGGCGGGATCGATGCGCGCCAGGAGCACCGTGGACATCAACTCCTGGTCCAGCGGCAGCAGGATCTCGTCCGTGCGGGCCACGATGGAGCCCAGCGGGTGCCCTTCGAGGGCCAGCGTGCGGACGGCATGGGTGACGTCGAGGGCGCCGCGGGTGCTGGTGACCCCGTGCCCCAGGGCGTCGACGACGGTGATGTGGATCGTGCCGTCGGGCAGCTCGAACCAGTCGTAGAGGTCGCCCCCGGTCGGGGCGTGCGGATCGGCGGGCGCGTAGTGCACGGCCATCTCGAGCCCCGCCACCTGCACGGGCGGCGGGCGCAGGGCGTCCTCCAGCTCGCGCAGCACCCGGCCGTGGGCGCTGCGCAGTTGCTCGTCCCGCTCCTCCAACTGCACGTACAGGGCGAGCACCCCGCTGTTCGTCTCGCTCAACTCGCGGGACAGACGCTCGTGTTCGGCGGCGAGCCGGTCCGCCCGCTCGCGGGCCGCACGCAGCTCCTGCTCGAGCTGCTCGACCACGGACGCAGGGCGCGCCGAGCCTTCGGCCTGAACGGGGATCGCGGACTGCGCGCAGAGCCCTCCGGACGCGGCGGCCGCGGGCTGCGAGGGCACGCGCCAGATCGTCAGTTCGCCGCCCAACCGCTCGGCGGGGAGCGGGAGTCCGGCCAGAGCGGGGGCGCGCGGCGCGAACGGGGTGTGCAGGTGGAAGACCAGCTGGGGCGGTCCGCCGTCCGCGGCCGGCTCCGCGGCCACCTGGAGCGAGACCTGGCGGCCCGCGTCGAGTTCGGCGGCGGCCACGGCCGACACCGAGTGCAGCAGCCGCGCCCGCAGGTCCGCGGGCAGCCGCAGCTCCTCGGTCAGCTGCATCAGGGTGTCCCGCAGGCAGGACAGGGTCCGGTGCGTGGTCCCGTGCGGGATCACCGAGTGTCCCCCGTCGTACCTCGGCATCATGGAGCGCTCCTCGCGTGCGGCGTGACTCATGGGTGCGGTGCGTCCGGCCGTGCCGTCCCGGTGACCACGACCGTCGCGTCGTCCCGCCGCAGCCGGTGGCCGTGGACCAGGGACGCGGCGAGCAGCGGCGCGGGCAGACGCAGCAGCGCGGGCGGCGGCTGGTGGGCCCAGGGGTCGCCTATGCCGTCGCTGTGCACGACCAGGGAGCTGCCCGTCGGTGTGGCGAGCTGCTCCACGTACGGCTCGGGCAGGTTCCAGCCGACCACGCCGGGCCGCCCGGCCAGACGGCGCACGGTCCCGTCGGGGCTGGTCAGCGCGGCCCGTACGTTGCCGATGGCGCAGTACTCCAGCCCCGCGGGCCGCAGCCGCCCGAGCGCCACCGCCGCACCGCGCGTATGCCGCAGGGCGCGGTGCATCGTACGCAGCACCTCCGGCAGCGGCCGCGCGGCCGACGTACGGAAGGCGCGCACGGCGGCCTGCGCGGCCTGTGCGGCGGCGTGTCCGTGGCCGAGCCCGTCGACCAGCGCGACGCAGCGGCCCTCCCCGGTCTCCGCGACGGCCCACGAGTCCCCGCACTCCTGCTCGCCCTCCGCGGGCAGGCACAGGGCACCGATCGGGGGGCCGGGCACGGCGGGCGCGCCGGGCGCGGTCACCTCGGCGCAGGCCAGCGTGCCCCGGCCGACCTGCGAGCGGATCGTGAACGTGCCCGCCATGCGGCGGACGGCGCCGAGCCCGGAGCCGAGCGAGCCGGTACTGGTGTAGCCGTCGTCCATGCACCGGGCCGGATCGGCCATCCCGGGACCGCGGTCGACCGCGATGATCTGGACGCCGGTCCCGTGCGGTACGGGCTGGATGTAGAGCGCGCCGTCCCTGGCGTGCTTGACCACGTTGGTGGCGAGCTCGCTGGCGAGCACCGCGGCCCGCTCCGGCAGCGGGCCCGGCAGCCCGCAGGCCACGGCCGAGCTGCGTGCCGCGTTCGCCGCCACATGGACCGCGCTGTGGTGGTCGATGCGGATGTGCGCCGTGGTGTCGGCGGCCACGGCGCTCACCGGTCGTTCCAGCGGATCGCGGTCACCGTGGTGCCCCGGTCCACGGCCGTGTCGATCGTGAACTCGTGCATCAACCGCCGTGCCCCGCCCAGGCCGTGGCCGAGTCCGCTGCCGGTCGTCCAGCCGTCGGTGAGGGCCTTGTCCACGTCGGGGATGCCGGGACCCTGGTCCCGCACCGTAAGGCGGACCCCGCGCCGCGGCCCGTGCCCGAGCACCTCGATGGTCAGGGAACCGCCCCCGCCGTGCACATACGCGTTGCGCGCGAGCTCACTGGCCGCCGTGACGATCCGGGTCTGGTCCACCAGGGCGAAACCGGCCTCGACGGTGGCCGCGCGTACGGCGTGCCGCACGGACAGCAGGTCCTGTTCGCTGCGCACCGCGTGGGTGGCGTGCACCGGTTGCGCCGTCCGCGTACCGCCGGGCGCGCTGGCGTGTCCGCGCAGCGTGAGCCGTCGACGGGCGCTGAACTCCTCATCGTAGAGCGTCATACGGGACCCCTCCCGGTGGCTGGTGCACCTGACTCCAGCCCAGGGCCGACATGCCCTGCTCCGCGTTGAGCGCGGTCTCCACACCCTTCAGTTCGAGGCCCAGCTCCACCAGCGTGATGGCCACGGCGGGGCGCATGCCCGCGACGAGCACCCGCGCGCCCAACAGGCGGGCCATGGTGGTGAGTTCGGTCAGCGTGCGGGCCACGAACGAGTCGATGATCTCAAGGCGCGAGATGTCGATCAGGACGCCCCGCGCGCCCTCCGCGGCGATACGCTCGGTGAGCTCGTCGGTGAAGGCGAGGGCGGAGGTGTCGTCGAGCTCGTTGAGGAGCCCGGTGACCAGGACGTCGCCGAGGCGCAGGATGGGTACGGCCGACGGCCGCGGGCCGTTCACCGGGAAGCCGCCGCGGGGTCGGTGGCGCCACCGGTGGCAAGCGTCGGCTCGTCCGTGAGCTGGATCGCCGCGGCCAGGGCGTCGGCCAGCGTCGCCTTGGTGAGGATGGTCGACAGGTCGATGCCGAGCTGCGCGATGGTCTGCGCGATCGGCGGGCGGATCCCGCTGATGACACAGTCCGCGCCCATCAGGCGTACGGCGTTGACGGTGTGCATCAGATGCTGCGCGACGGCGGTGTCCACCGCGGGCACCCCGGTGATGTCGATGATCGCCACCTGCGCCTCGTGGTCCTGGATCGCCTGGAGCACGCTCTCCATGACCACTTGGGTGCGCGTGGTGTCGAGGGTGCCGATCAGCGGCACCGCGAGCACATGGCGCCACAACCGCACCACGGGCGTGGACACTTCGAGCAGCTGCCGGCTCTGCCGCTGGATGATCTCCTCGCGGCCTTCCACGTACGTCTCGAAGGAGAGCGCACCGGCCGCGTCGAGCAGCCGGTTGATCAGCACCGCCGCCGCGAACAGCTCCGCGGTGTCCCGGGTGGTGTGCTGCACCGCTTCGAGCAGGGCCTGCTTCAGGGAGAGCACGGCGAGCGAGGTGTCGGTGGGGGAGGCGCCGGCGCGGGCGCGGTGCAGCGACAACTCCATGACGCAGCTCCGCAGTTCACCCTGCGAGACGACCAGCCGGTGCACCGGTGTGTCCCCCGCGAGCCCCGCGGTGAGCGCCGAGATCAACTGGGCGGCCTCGGTGTGCAGGTCGCTCGCGTCGAGCTCGTTCGCATCGGTCTGCTCGAGCTGCAGACCGACCCAGCGGTCGGCGATCTCCTTCTCGCGCTCGCAGAGCACGTCGTGCAGACGCTGCCTGGTGGCGTCTTCCCGCGGACTCACATACACCTCTCGTGTTCGACGGCGGTTCCGTCCCGCACGGTGGCCTCGAAGCGAAGATCCCGGCGGAATTCCGGTGCTGCGATTACCCCGATGGAAAGAGGTGATGCCTGGCGAGGTGATGTGATGTGCGGCGCACGTGTATCCGACGGGTCGCCGGGGTGGGTGAGGCTCCTGGTGTACGAGGTCTGGGAGGAGTAAGAGGTCTACGAGGCCGGGGTGCCGCTCAGGCGGAGGCCTCCAGGCTCTCGGCGGGCGGCCTGCGCAGCGGCATCCACACGCTGACCACCTTGCCGTCCGAGCACAGCGTCACGCTCGCCCGGCCGGCCAGGCGGTGGATCAGACGCCAGCCGTAACCCCCCGGCGCCAGGTGCGGTGAGGACTCCGCCCGTGTCACGGGCAGCCGGAAGGAGTGGTCGGCCACGTCCAGGGCCAGACCGCCCTCCTCGAACCGCGCCCGGAACGCCGCGATCCCGCCGCCGTGGGCCAGGGCGTTGCTGCAGAGTTCGGAGGTCACCAGGAGGATGTCGGTGACCCGGACGTCCTTGCACAGATCATCGTCACTGCGGCCGAGACGGCTGCTCAACAGCCGCCGGATCCTGCTCCGTGCCTCCGCGGCCGAGGAGGGCGGCGCCGCAGCCCCGGAGGACAGGTCGGTCCGGCCGGTACGCCGGTGCATGCCCGGCTCCTTTCCTTGCAGGTGTGCGTCGGTCCTGTTGTGCGTCGGTCCTGTTGTGCGTCGCGGTCATCTCGTGCGGCGCGTGGCGTCTTGCCGTCGTATGGCGGACGCCGTGCCTGGTGCCCTGCCCTGCCGTGCGGGCGCGTCGGACCGTGGGCGGCAAGCACCATTGGAGAACGCGTGCCCGACGTGACGGGAGTCACTCCCCGCCACGCGCATCGGACGAGGATCCGTTCGTACGGCCGCCGGACCGCGCGGCCGGGCGAGGGTGTCCCTCTCCGTCGCCCTGCCCCTCCCCGCCGTCGCGCTCCTCCCCGCCGTTCCATTCCTCTACGCCGTTCCGTTCCTCTACGCCGCTTCGGACTTCCCCGAGGAGACCGGCCGACAGCGCGACCAGACGGGCCAGTTCGGGACGCAGGACGTCGTGGTGTGCGCCGGCCGGCGCGTCGCCCTCACGGACCACGGCGGAGACATCGACGTTGAGGCACCGCCGGTCGCCCATCCCGTGCCGCAGCACCTCGTCCAGCGTGGTGGCGGTGAACGACGCCGCGGCCTGGGCGCCGTCGTGGCCGAGCGCGCCCCACTTGCGGTCGAGGCCGACGATGGAGGCCGAGTCGCCGACCATGCGGGTGGCCAGCGGATGCATCAGCGCCAGTTCCAGATCGTAGTGCGAGTAGCAGCACACGATGGGCCCGGACATCCGGTGCTCGCAGTCGGCCAGGACTCCGCTGCCGCGCATCTGGTGGGGCATGTGGTCGGCGAACGCGAAGTGGGACAGGGCGCCTTGGAGCAGCACCAGCGAGGAGACCGTACGCGAACCCTCGGGCTGACAGCGCACGGCGAAGGCCACAAGGCGCGCCCCGAACCCGTGCCCCACCAAGTGGATACGGGCCTGCGGGAGCGCCTGGGCCAGCAGGCCGAGGACCGGAGCGAGCCCGTAGGCGCCCACCACTCCCGCCCGCCGCCGGAAGGTGTGCCCGGCGACCTGGCGCAGCAGTTCGTGCGCCCCGCGCCACAGGTCGGCGTAGTCCGTTTCGTAGCGGTCCGAGCCGAATCCGCCGGCCGTCTGGGTCGGCCCCGGCTCCTGAAGCCGCGGGCTCGGCGGATCAGCGGCGCGTGGTCCGAGCACCGCGGACTCGGCGAGCGTGCCGTGGTGCGAGACCTGCCCTCCGGCCGGTTCCTCCTGCTCCTCGGTGCGTTCCGGACGGCGCCGGTCCGCCTCCACCGCCTCGTGCGCCTCGTCGAGCGCGGTCGCGAACTCCCCGCACACGGCGGCGGTGTCGTCGAACAGGATCACCGGGTCGTGCTGCGGCAGCGCGTCGCCCTCGGCGTCCGTCGCGAACTCCGCGCGGGCGTCGGTCAGCGGCAGTTCGGCCATACGGCGCAGCTCGGAGCCGAAGTCGTCCAGGGCGGGATGGGCGGCGGGCCGGCGGGCGAGCAGGTCGCACAGCCGCTCCACCGCCTCGGTGCTCTCCGGGTACGCCGCCGCGAGGGCCCGTGCCGTCGCCTCGTCCAGAGCGGGGAGCGCGGCGCGCGCGCTGCGGCGCGTCTCCTCGGGGACATGCGGCGCCGACTCGTCCGGAAACCGCATCACCGGCCAGCGCACGCCGACGAACGTCGGTGCGGCGCCGGGCACTTCGGCCCGCAGCAGCTGCGCGAAGAGCTCGTCGAACCGGGCCGCCAGCGCACGGTCGTTGTGCCAGTCGTGGGCCAGGACCACCACGTCGCGCGGATCCTCCTCGCGCAGAGCGGCGATCAGCCGGTCACGTTCCCCGGCGTCGATCTCTCCCCGTGCGTCGAACTCCCAGATGCCGTGGGCGCCGCCCCCGGACGTCCACGAGCCGCTGCCGGAAGCCTCGTGTGCCCGACCGGTCATGTCCCCGCCTCCTCGGCCGTCGTGCGCCGCGGGCACCACCGCCGACGGCCGCTCCACGCGAGTGCCCGGCCGGCCGCGTGTCATGTGGGGTGCCGGGACCGAGGACGTACCGGTGCGCGGGTTCCGGCCGCCGTGATCTTCACCCTGTGTTTGTCCGGCGAAGATCGGGCTAACCGCAACCGCATGACGCATGACAACGGAGAACCGGGCAGCAGCACACAGGGCAAGCGGACCGGCAGGACGGGCACCGGCCGCGCGGCCACGAAGGCCACAGAGGCCACGAAGCAGACGCAGGCCGCGGCGGAGGCGAAGACCGCCGAGGCCACGGAGAAGGCCAAGGGGAGCGCCCGCGCCAAGGGCGGCGCGGCGGCGGAAGCGGCCGAGGCGGCAGGCCGTGCGACGGGTGCGGCCGCCGAGTCGGCGGGCCGTGCCACCGGAGCGGCCGCGCGCAAGGCCGGACAGGCGGCGGAGGAGACGGCCGGGGCCGCGGGGAAGGGCGCGAGCACAGCACTCAAGGGCATCGAGAGCGGCCGCAAGGCGGTTACCTCGGCCGTGGGGCAGGCGGGTGCCGTGGCGCTCACCGCCTGGACCGTACTGAAGAACCGCAAGCTGATCGCCGCGGGCGCGGCCCTCGGCGTCACCGCGGTGAGCGCCGGGTCCTACGCCGTGGGGCGCCGGGCCGAGCGCGGCCGCCGCGGCCCGGTCGCCCGCTGGACCGGCGGGCGCCTCTGAACGGGGCGCGCCCGGTCCGGTCCGGATTTCTGCGTTTCTCCGGTGCTCAGTCGGCGAAACAGGTTTGGCGGATCAGCGGCCGGACTACTCGGAGCGCACCCGAAGGAGCAGTTCTGTCAGTACGTTCCCTGGGTAGGCGTCGGCCGGTTGGGCAAGCAGCCGCCGGCGCCGCTTCGTGTACGGCGGTCCCGCTCGGCCTGCCGTCGGGGACGGGGTGGCAGACATGCTGCCCGAGAGGACCTGAGGAGCGGACCGGATGGATCTGAGGCCCGACCCCGAGCGACGCGATCAGGACACCGAGGACGACGCGTCCGCCGCGCTGCGCAACAGCAACAGCAGCAGTCTCGAAGCGCTCCGCGAGGAACTCGCCCGCTCCGCGGGGGGAGTTGCGTCACCTCAGGGCCCGCGACCGCAGTCGTCCCACCGTCGCCATGGCGCAGGGCATCATCATGGAGCGCTATCGGCTGGCGCACGCCGACGAGGCGTTCGCGCTGCTGCGGCACGCCTCGCAGCGGTTCAACATCAAGCTGCGCACGGTGGTCGACGCGGTGCTGACCACCGCCCGCCCCGCCACCGCGACCGGCCTCTGGTTCCCCGGCCGCCGCGGCCCGGTCGCCCGCGCTCCCGGCCCTGCGCCTGGACGGTTCCCAGCCGGTCCACCACAGCGGAGTCCTGCGCGCCGTGCTGTCCCAGGTGATGGCGATCACCGGCACGGACATGGGCAACGTACAGCTGCCCGACCCGCACACGCGCGGACTGCGCCTGGAGCGGCACGCGGGCCTGAGCGAGGAGTTCGTGGACTACTTCGCGCTCGTCGACGGCCCGGGCACCGCCTGCGCCGCGGCCGAGACGGAGGTCGCGCTGCGTACCGTGCACGACATGCACACGGACCCCGTCTTCAGCGAGGGCGCCCGCCGGGCCGTCCTCGAGGCGGGCAGCCGCGCCTGCCACAGCATCCCGCTGGTCGGCACGGACGGCCGGTGCGTGGGCATGGTCTCCGCCCATCTGGCCGCGCCCACGGCCGAGTTGACCGCCGCGCAGGTCCGCGCCCTGACCGCGATAGGGGGCCAGGCCGGACGGTGGCTGGGCCGGCACCAGGAGACGGTCGTACGGGACGCCCTGGAGTACCTGCACGCCCTCGCCACCCGCCACCGGCGCGGCCACCCCCACCGCTGACCTTCGCCTCACAGGCGCGGTTGATTCCCGCCTGCACAGTCAGCCGGTGATTGCCGCTACGCAGCCGGTGATTCCTGCTCACACCGCTGACGAGGCCACCGGGTCCCGCTCACGCTACCGACCCGGCCCGCCCTGCCGTCCGCCCCCGCAGGCCGCCGGTACGAGCAACCGCCCCCGTCCGGCGGCCGTGGTCACCGGCCGCCGGACAGCACGCGGACAGCACGCCGCCCCTCAGGCCGCGCGGGACAGCCCGGCCGGCTCCGCGACCCCGGCCGCCCCGGCCGTTTCCGCGGTCCCGGCCGCGTCGTCCGCGAGCGCCTGCTCGCGGACCTTGGAGCAGCTGCGCGAGATGAGCCGGGACACGTGCATCTGCGAGAGGTTGAGCCGCTCGGCGATCGCCTGCTGCGTCATGTCCTCGAAGAACCGCAGGTAGAGGATGGTGCGTTCACGCGCGGGCAGCATCCGCAGACCGCGCTTGGCGGCCTCGCGGTCCACCACCGTGTCGTACGCGGTGTCCGGGGCGCCGAGCGCGTCGGCCAGCGTGAACCCGCTGTCGGACGAGCTCAGTTCGACGTCGAGCGACAGCGTCGTATGGCTGTGCAGCGCCTGCATGCCTTCCTTGACCTCGTCGACCGTGATACCCAGATGCTCGGCGAGCGTCTCGATCCCGGCGGTGCCCGTGCCCGGATCCTGCGCGAGCTCCTGCTGGGCCACGCGGATACGGTTGCGCAGATCCTGCACCCGGCGCGGCACGCGCAGGCTCCAGGAGCGGTCACGGAAGTGCCGCTTGATCTCGCCGGTGATCGTCGGCACCGCATAGCTCTCGAACGCGCCGCGCTCGGGCTCGAAGTGGTCGATCGCCTTCACCAGGCCGAGAGCGGCCACCTGGCGGAGATCGTCGAGGTCCTCGCCCCGGTTGCGGAACCGGCCGGCGATGCGGTGGGCCATCGGCAGCCAGGCCTCGATGAGTTCCTCCTTGATGAGATCACGCTCAGGCCCGTCGTCCAGGGACTGCAACCGTGCGAACTGCGCCGAGGTGTCGGGTGCGTCGTCGTGCGGATGACGCCCGCCGCGGACACTGGTGAGCGCGGCACGGTCGGTGTGCGGACGGGCCTGGATGTCGGTGGACATGTGTTCCCTCTTCGCCGTGGAGTCGTGGTGATGTGAATCCGCAGCGACGGATGGTCCAGAACCGGGAGAGCCGGACCCTGGACACACCGCTCCTGCGGCAGCGCCTCCGGTCCGAAGCACGAGACTCGCTTGCCCTGGCCCCACACGCCCAAACGCATCGGACTTCCGGCAGATTTCCGGTGGCCACGGCGGTCCGTGAGCGGCCGCAAAAGGTTCGGAATGATCGTCGGACCGCCGGGTATCCGGCCCTGTGCCGCGATGGAGCTCGCGGTCAACCGGCGTACAGAGAGGGGTATTTCCATGTTGCTGGCGCACCCGGCCGTGCTGCAGGACCTCGTCGAGCAGTACGAGTCGTTGACGGCGTTGCAGGCACACGAGGGTTCGGCCGAGGCGGCACGGCGGCTGGACGACGTGCAGTACACCCTCTGCGTGGCCACGGGGACCCGTGACATCGACATGGCCCTGATCGCGGCCCGCTACCGGCTCTCGGGCGCCCGCACCGAGGACGACTCGCTGCTCACCGAGCCGGTGGCCACCGCCTGACCGCAGCCCGGTGCCGGGCGGCCCCCCGGCTCAGGCCTTCTTCACCACGCTCGACTTCAGCTGCATCGCGCCGAAGCCGTCGACCTTGCAGTCGATGTCATGCCCGTCGACCCCGTCGATCAGGCGGATGTTGCGCACCTTGGTGCCGGCCTTGATCCCGGACGGGCTGCCCTTGACCTTGAGGGCCTTGACGACCGTCACGCTGTCGCCGTCGCGCAGCACATTGCCCACGGCGTCCTTGACCACCCGCTCCTCGGGTCCGGAGCCCTCGGCGCCTTCGGCGTTCTGGCCCGGCACCCACTCGTGGGCGCACTCGGGACACACCACGAGCGCGTTCATCTCGTACGTGTACACACAGGAGCATTTCGGGCAAGGAGGGGGATTCTCGCTCATCCGCCCAGCCTAGCCACGTGGCCCACAGGCGGCTCGCGCAGGC
This sequence comes from Streptomyces indicus, assembly GCF_900100315.1. Lineage (GTDB taxonomy): Bacteria > Actinomycetota > Actinomycetes > Streptomycetales > Streptomycetaceae > Streptomyces > Streptomyces indicus. The sequence goes on along the minus strand of NZ_FNFF01000001.1, from coordinate 1,050,958 downwards.
TCGGCACGGAGGCCGGCTCGGTCACCCGAGGCCGAGCGGCCGCAGAAGGCCGACTGGCCACGGATGGTGTGCTCAGTCACGAAAGGCCCGCTGGTGCGGTCCCACCTGCGGATCCAGTTCGTGCAGCACCTTGCGGGCGTCCTCGAGGATCCCGGCCGTGCACAGCTCGCGCCACTCGGCATAGGCGGGCTGCTGTGCGAGTGCACTGGTCAGGAAGCTGGTCTCGGCCGCGCCCAGGCGGTCACGGAGCGTGGCGCGCAGCTGCGGCGTCGGAGTGTCGTGCAGCAGCCGGGGTTCGGTGAGGACCGCGAGCGAGCCGGCGAGATCGGCGAGCACCTGGTCGAGACCCTCCGGCGCACGCGTCGGCTCGGGCCGCAGCGCCCGGTCGTGCTGCGACCAGTGCAGGGCCGGCGGGCGGCCCTCGCGATACGTGAGGTTGTACAGACCGCGCGCGATGCCCCGTATCTGATGCCCCACGTGGTCGAGGCAGCGGGTCGACTCGACGAGCCGCTCCACACGGCGGACCGCGGCCTCGGTGTGCGGGCGCCAGCGGTTGGCGTCCTCGGCCGCCGCGACCGCCTTGCGGACCTTCGTGAGCCGCTCGGACAGGCCGCGCGCCCGCTCCACCCACTCCCCGCAGTGCCGGTCCCAGTCCTCACCGCGCAGCGCCTGCGCCATCTCCGTCAGGAGCGCGCTCATCTCCCCGGACAGCCGCGCGAGCTTCTCCGCGGCCCGTCGTGCGAAGGGCGGCGGCGGCACCGCGAGCCCGACCGCCGCGCCGATCGCGACCCCGATCAGGTTCGCCGCGAGCCGGTGCACGCCGTAGTCGAAGTGCCCGGGCACGCCCATCACGAGCACCGCGGTCAGCGCGATCTGGTGCACCTGGCCGCCGAGCCGCAGCAGCCGGCCCGCGCACATGCCGACGAGCACCGTCGCGAACATCGTCAGGGGCGTGACCCCGACCGTCATCGAGGCGGTCAGGCCCAGGGCCCCGCCGAAGGCCACCCCGGCCCCGCGGTGGAAGGCCCGCCGGGCGGTGCCGTACGGGGTGAGCTGGCAGGCCAGCATGGCGCCGACCGGAGCGAGGTCCGGCGCGGACAGGCCGAGCAGATCGGCCGCGATCCACCAGGCGAGGGCACTGGCCAGCGCGGCCCGCAGCACCAGGTTCGCGTCCCCGAACTGGGGCACGGCGCGCGAGGTGAAGGCCTTCGCGGAGGCTTTCGCGGACGCCTTCACGGAGGCGTGCCCGGAGGTCTTCACAGGCGCGGGCGCGGGCGCGGGCGCGTGCGCGGGGGAGGGGCGGGACGGTGCGGTGGGCTGCGGCATGGTGGGAGGATTCGCGGTGGACAGTGGGCCGCCTTCCAATGTCCCGCGTCCGCGAGGTCCGCCCGGTCAGCCATTGGACCTGTTCCGCCCGCCATTGCTCCCGGACCTTGGCCCTGCCCGTACCGCCCGGACCGTACGTGCGGTGGGACCGTGCCCTCGCCGCTCCCGCACAGGTCCATGTCGGATTTCCGCCAGCCAAGCCCGCGGCCTTGCCCGAAGCTGGTGCCATGCACACCGAGACCGAGCGCTGCATCCGAGCCGTCCAGTCCAAGGACGCGCGCTTCGACGGATGGTTCTTCACCGCCGTACGGACCACCGGCATCTACTGCCGGCCCAGCTGTCCGGTGGTCGCACCCAAGCCCGAGAACATGACCTTCCTGCCCAGCGCGGCCGCCTGCCAGCAGGCCGGCTTCCGGGCCTGCAAGCGCTGCCGCCCCGACGCCACCCCGGGCTCGCCCGAGTGGAACCATCGCGCCGACCTCGTGGCCCGCGCGATGCGGCTGATCGGCGACGGGGTCGTGGACCGCGAGGGCGTGCCCGGCCTCGCCGTCCGGCTCGGCTACAGCACCCGCCAGGTGGAGCGCCAGCTCCAGGCGGAGCTGGGCGCCGGGCCGCTCGCACTCGCCCGCTCCCAGCGGGCCCAGACCGCGCGCCTGCTGATCGAGACGACCGCGCTGCCGATGGCCGAGATCGCGTTCGCCGCGGGGTTCGCCTCGATCCGTACCTTCAACGAGACCGTACGGGAGGTCTTCGCCCTCACCCCGGGCGAGCTGCGCACCCGCGCCGCCGGCCGGCGCGCCGAGGCGGCGGCACCGGGTGTGCTGAGCCTGCGGCTGCCCTTCCGCGCCCCGCTCAACCCGGACAACCTGTTCGGGCACCTCGCCGCCACCGCCGTGCCGGGCGTCGAGGAATGGCGCGACGGCGCGTACCGGCGCACGCTGCGCCTGCCGTACGGACACGGCGTGGTGTCCCTGTCCCCGCGGCCCGACCACATCGCCTGCCGGCTCGCCCTCACCGACCAGCGCGACCTCACCGTCGCGATCAGCCGCTGCCGCCGCATGCTCGACCTGGACGCCGATCCGGTGGCGGTGGACGCCCAGTTGAGCTCCGACGAGCTGCTCGCGCCGCTGGTCGCGAAGGCACCGGGGCGGCGGGTGCCGCGCACGGTGGACGAGGCGGAGTTCGCGGTCCGCGCCGTCCTCGGCCAGCAGGTCTCCACCGCTGCCGCCCGCACCCACGCGGGCCGCCTCGTCCTGGCGCACGGCGACCGGATCGACGACCCCGAGGGCGGACTCACCCACCTCTTCCCCGACCCGCGGACCCTCGCCGGCCTCGACCCCGAGACCCTGGCGATGCCCCGCACGCGCCGGGCGACCCTCCTGAACCTCGTCCGCCGACTGGCGGACGGCTCACTCCAGTTGGGCGTGGAGACCGACTGGAACGAGGCCCGGGCGCGCCTTGCCGCCCTGCCCGGATTCGGCCCCTGGACCATCGAGGTGATCGCGATGCGCGCCCTCGGCGACCCGGACGCCTTCCTGCCCGGCGACCTCGGCGTCCGCAAGGCGGCCCAGGGACTCGGCCTGCCCGCCACCCCCGCCGCGCTCACCGCCCGGGCCGCGGCCTGGCAGCCCTGGCGCGCCTACGCGGTCCAGTACCTCTGGGCCACCGACGACCACCCCATCAACGTCCTTCCCGTATAAGCCCGTTCGAGCCCCTGCGACCCCGCAAGCCCCGACAGGCATCCGGGAAGCGGGAGTTCGAAAGACCCGAGGATCCCGCCATGCGCACCCACACCGTGATCGACAGCCCGTACGGACCGCTGACCCTGGTCGCGACGGACGGCATCCTGTCCGGCCTGTACATGACCGCCCAGCGCCACCGGCCGGCCGAGGAGACCTTCGGCGCACCGGACGACACCGCGTTCGCCCCGGCCGTCGAACAGCTCACCGCCTACTTCGCGGGCGAGCGCACCACCTTCGACCTGCCGCTCCACCTGGACGGCACAGACTTCCAACGCACCGTATGGGCCGAGCTGTTGAAGATCCCGTACGGCGAGACCCGCACGTACGGCGAACTCGCCGAGGCCCTCGGCAACCCCGCCGCCTCCCGCGCGGTCGGCCTCGCCAACGGAAAGAACCCGATCGGCATCATCGTCCCGTGCCACCGCGTCGTCGGCGCCAACGGCAGCCTCACGGGCTACGGCGGCGGCCTCGACCGCAAGCGCCGCCTGCTCGACTTCGAACGCCGGGGCGCGGCCGAGGTGTTGTTCTAGCCGACCGCCCGGAAACGCAGGCTGTCAGGCGCTACGCCGAGAGCGCCGCTAGCAGCCGCGGCAGCGCCGTCCCGATCGGCTCCCGTACGACCTCGTGCGCCACGTCGTCGTACGGGGTCGGTTCGGCGTTGACGATCACCAGGCGTGCGCCGTGCTCGGCCGCGATGCCCGCGAGCGAGGCGGCGGGCTGCACCTGAAGGCTGCTGCCGACCGCGAAGAACACCTGGCAGGCCTTCGCGATGCCCATCGCCTCGCCGATCACCATCGGATCGAGCCGCTCACCGAACATCACGGTCGCGGACTTGAGCACGCCCCCGCAGGAGCGGCAGGCCGGATCCTCCTCACCGGCCTCGACCCGCGCGAGCGCGTCCTCCATCGGACCGCGCTCATGGCAGGCGAGGCACACCACTTCCCGTGCGGTGCCGTGCAGTTCGAGCACCTTGCGGGCGGAGAGGCCGGCGCGCTGGTGCAGTCCGTCCACGTTCTGCGTGAGCACGCGCACGGGGAAGCCGCGCTGTTCGAGCGCGGCGACGGCGCGGTGCGCGGCGTTGGGCTCCGCGTGCCGGGCGGGGCCTTGCAGGCGCATCTGCCAGGAGCGGCGCCGGATGTCCGGATCGCTCACGTAGTAGTCGTACGTGACGAGCTTCTCCGCCTCCGGATCGCGCCGCCACAGCCCGTTGGGCCCGCGGTAGTCCGGGATGCCGGAGTCCGTGGAGATCCCGGCACCCGTGAGGACGGCGACAAGGGGCAGCGCGGCACGTGACTGGGTCATGCCGCGAGGGTACGGAGCCCGGGGTGCGGGGGCGAGCGGGTTTCCACCCGGCCCACCCGGCATCCCGACCCGTTCGGTGTCCGTGCCGCACCCCGGCCCGTGCGCTGTCCGTGCCGCCCCGCCCGCACCCGGGCCCGCGCGCTCAGTTCAGGAAGTCGCGGGCGATCTGCTCGGCCACCCGCTCCAGGATCGGTCCTGCCTCGGCGATGCACTTCGCCACGTCCGGCTCCACCGAGGTCAGCGGGTACGCCCGGCGGATCCCGGCCTTGCCCAGCGCCTCCGGCGGCAGGGCGAGCCGCCCGCACACCGCCACGACCTCGACCCCGGCCGCACGCGCCGCCGCGGCCACACCCGCGGGCGCCTTGCCGTGCAGGGTCTGCTCGTCCAGGGAGCCCTCGCCGGTGATCACCAGCGTGGCCCGCTCCAGGGCCGGCGCGAAGCCCAGCACGTCGAGCATGACCTCGATACCGGGACGGAAGCGGGCACCGAGCGCGACCAGCGCCCCGTAGCCGATACCGCCCGCGGCGCCCGCGCCGGGGGAGGCGGCCAGCTCGCCGGCCTTCGGGCCCACGGACTTCTCCAGGACCTGCGCGAAGTGGGCGAGCGCGGCGTCGAGGGTCTCGACGTCCTCGGGGGTCGCGCCCTTCTGCGGACCGTAGACCGCGGGGGCGCCCTTCGGGCCGGTCAGCGGGTTGTCCACGTCGCTGGCCAGGACCAGGTCCACCTCGGCGAAGCGCGGGTCGATGCCCGACAGGTCCGCGGAGGCCAGGTCGCGCAGCGGACCGCCGCCCGCGCCCACCGGCTCGCCCGCGCCGTCCAGGAAGGTCGCGCCGAGCGCGGCCAGCATGCCCGCGCCGCCGTCGGTCGTGGCGCTGCCGCCGACACCGAACACGATGGTGCGCGCGCCCGCGTCGAGGGCCGCGAGCAGCAGCTCGCCGGAGCCGTACGTTGTGGAGGTGAGGGGCGCGAAGACGCCCTCGGGAAGGAGCTGGAGCCCGGAGGCCTCGGCCATCTCGACCACGGCCGTGTCGCCCCGCAGCGCGTACGCAGCTGTGACCGGCGTGCCCAGCGGGCCCGTGACCTGCACTTCACGTCGCTCGAAGCCGCCCGCGACCGCCGCGGCCACCGTGCCGTCGCCGCCGTCCGCGACGGGCAGCGCCTCGACCGCGAGCTCCGGCAGCACCCGGCGCAGCCCGGCCGTGACCCGCTCGGCGACCTCCACGGCCGTGAGCGAACCCTTGAACTTGTCCGCGGCTATCAGCACCCGGTTCTCTGTCGACGAGTGAGCCGCCGAGTGAGCCGTCTCTGCAGCGTCCGCCACCTTGGTTCCCCTTGCTTTCGGGCCTTGCTCGCGTCAAGGCAGTCGCGCCGCCCCGACCTTAACCGGAGCAAGGGGTCCCTGCCCATGGCCACCCGTACGGCGAGACGGCGTGCCCAGGAGAAAAACCGGTCTATTTCCCACCATAGTGGGGCGTCATGAGCACGGAAACGATCGATCAGAACGGTCCCGCGGACCCGCCGGGCCCGCCCGGACGCACCGAAGAGCCGGCCGCGGGCGGCGGCCCCGGGGAGGCACGGGAGCCCGACTTCACCGTCGTCGGCATCGGCGTCGCGGTGGTCGTGGGCGTGGTGGCCTGGGCCGCGATCGGCAAGGACTCCTTCGCCGGCGCCTCGTCGTCCGCCCTCGCCTGGGTCCTGGAGAACTTCGCCTGGCTCTTCGTGATCGCCGCCGACATCTTCCTGGTGCTCTGCGCCGTGATCGCGGTCAGCCGCTTCGGCCAGATCCGCCTGGGCCGCGACGACTCCGAGCCCGAGTTCACCAACCTCGCGTGGATCGCGATGATGTTCAGCGCCGGCATGGGCATCGGCCTGATGTTCTACGGCGTCGGCGAACCGCTCCAGCACTACCTGAGCCCGCCGCCGGCCGCCGCGGGCGTGGAGCCGCGTACGGCCTCGGCGGCCGGCACCGCGCTGCAGTACTCGTTCTTCCACTGGACGTTCACGCCCTGGGCGATCTACGGCATCGCGGGCCTCGCGCTCGCCTACGCGGGGTTCCGCAAGGGCCGCGGCAACCGGCTCAGCTCGGTCTTCGTGCCGCTGATCGGCGAGCGGCGCGCGGCCGGCTGGCCGGGCCGGATGATCGACCTGCTCGCGGTCTTCGCCACCGTCTTCGGCACGGCGACCAGCCTCGGCGTCGGCGCCCTCCAGGTGGCCAAGGGCCTCAACCTGACCACGGGCGTCAAGGACACCACCACCCTCGAAGTGATCATCATCGTGTCGCTGGGCGCGGCCTTCGTCGCCTCCGCGTTCTCCGGCCTGCACAAGGGCGTCAAGTGGCTCTCGACGCTCAACATCGTGCTCGCGGCCTGCCTGATGACCTTCATCTTCGTCATCGGCCCGACCGTCTACATCCTCGACGCGATCCCCGCGAGCGTCGGCAACTACCTGATCAACCTGATCCCCATGGCCACCCGCACCGGAGCCTTCACCGACGGGTCCTGGCTGGGCAGTTGGACGATCTTCTACTGGGCGTGGTGGATGTCCTGGGCGCCGTTCGTCGGCACCTTCATCGCCCGGATCTCGCGCGGCCGCACCATCCGCGAGTTCCTCGTCGGCGTGCTGCTGGTGCCGAGCGCGGCGACCGTGGTCTGGTTCTGCGTCATGGGCGGTACGGGCATCCGCCTCGACTCCACCGGCAGGACCGACATGGCCGCCGAGATCGCCTCGGGCCCCGAGGCCGCGCTGTTCGCGATGCTGGACGCGCTGCCGATCGGCACGGTCACCTCCTGGATCGCGATGCTGCTCGTCATGACGTACTTCGTCACCAGCGCCGACTCCGCCTCCCTGGTGATGGGCTCGCTCACCAGCCGCGGCGCCCTGCACCCCAAGACCTGGCTCGTCGTGCTGTGGGGTGTGCTCATGGCGGCGGTGGCCGCGGTCCTCCTGGTCGCCGGCGGCCTCAACTCGCTGCAGAGCGCCACGATCCTGGTGGCCCTGCCGTTCGTCGTCGTGATGCTCACGCTGTGCTGGGCGCTGCTCAAGGAACTCCGCGAGGACCCGGGCGCGGGGCCGCGCAGGCACCACGCGCTGCACGGTCTGCGCGACGCGGTGAAGGCGATGGTCGGCGACGCCATCACCGAGCAGTCGCCGACCCGCCACCACCGGCTGCGCAGGGCCGTGAAGTCCCGCAGCCAGGACGAGGACTGAGATGGCGGCCGTGCGCAAGGCGGGTGCGGTCGCGGCGGCGGTGGTCACGGCGCTCACCGTGACCGCTGCCGCCGCCCCCGCGGGCCCGCGCCCCGAACCCCTCATCAGGACCGGGGACATCGACGTACTCGAAGACGTACTCGAACACATCAGCCTGCCGCTCGGCGAGGGCGGCAGGGCGGTGCACCAGTGGTACGGGCCGGAGCAGCAGGAGAGGTGACCGGCCCCCGTGACCGCCGCGCTCCGGTGGGTACACCGGATCCATGACCCCACCGGAGACGGACCGGAGCGCACCACCGGCCCCGGCGGACGTGCCGGACCCGAAGACCTCACCGGACGCGAAGAACCTCGGCGACCGGATCCTGGGCGGCTGGCTCGGCCGGATCGCCGGCAACATGCTGGGCAAGCCGGTCGAGCGGGGCGACTACTGGACCCGTGCCCGCATCGACCGCTACCTGCGCCGCTACGACGCGCTGCCGCTCACCGGCTACCTGCCCGAACCGGTCGGCGCGGAGGCCGAGTTCGAGCTGCGGCCCGAGTGGCGCGCCTGCGTCCGCGGCCGGGTGCGCGGCAGCTGCCGCGACGACGACATCGACTACGCGATCCTCGGGCTCGAACTCCTGGAGACGTACGGCTTCGACTTCACCACCGAACAGGTCGGCGCCCTGTGGCTGCTCCGCCTGCCGTACCTCCAGACCTTCACCGCCGAACGCGCGGCCTACCGCAACCTCGCGAACGGCCTCAAGCCCCCGCTCACGGCCACGTACGACAACCCGTACCAGGAGTGGATCGGCGCCCTGATCCGCGCCGACATCCACGCCTGGACCCACCCCGGACAGCCGCGCCGCGCCGCCGCGAGCGCGCGCCGCGACGCGGTGCTCTCGCACACGGGCAACGGGGTCTACGGGGAGATGTGGGCCGCAGCCCTGATCTCTGCGGCGTTCACCGCCTCCTCGGTCCGCGAGGCACTCGACGTCTCGCTCACGGTCTTCCCGGCGAGCAGCCGCCTGGCGCGCACCGTCCGCCGCGTCATGGGCCTGCACGCCTCGGGCCTCGACTGGTCCGCGACCCTGGACGCCGTGGACACCGAACTCTCCGGCCTCGGCTGGATCCACACGCTCCCCAACGCGGCGGTCCTGACGGCCGGACTCCTGTACGGCGAGGGCGACTTCACCTCGACCATCGCGCTGACCGTACGCGGGGGCCTGGACACCGACTCGAACGGCGCGACCGCGGGCTCCTTCGCCGGGGTCCTGTGCGGCGCCTGCGCGATCCCGCCCTCGTGGGTGGAACCGCTCGAAGACCGGGTCAGCAGCGCGGTGTTCGGCTGGGACGGCACCGCGATCACCGAACTGGCCGCGCGCACCCTGGCCCTGGCTAGAGTTCCAGGGTGACGACCGCTGACTTTGCCACGTACATCGCAGGCCTCCCCAAGATCCTCGCGGGCGCGGCGGCGCTCCTGCGCGACGAGGCGGGCCGCGTCCTCCTCGTCGAGCCCAACTACCGCGAGGGCTGGGCGCTCCCGGGCGGCACGATCGAGTCGGACACCGGCGAGACCCCGCGCGAGGGGGCCCGCCGCGAGACCCTGGAGGAGACCGCCCTGGACATCACCCCGGGCGCACTCCTCGCCGTGGACTGGGTCCCCCTCCGCCCCGACCGCCCCCCGCTGGCGGCGTACTTGTACGACGGCGGAATCCACCCGGAGGCGACCTTCGCCTCGATCGTCCTCCAGAGCGAGGAACTCGACTCGTGGAAGCTGGTACCGGAGGCCGAGTTGGACACGTACCTCCTCCCGAGCCTCGCCCGCCGCGTACGAGCGGCCCTCACGGTCCTGCGGGAGGGCGGCGGGGCGGTGGAGTTGGTGGACGGCCACCGTACGGGGTGAGGCCGGCTGTGGGCACCTCGCGGCTGTGGGCACCTCGCGACTGTGGGTGCCTCGCGGCTGTGAGCGGATGCCGCCCGTGGGGCAACTGTCAGCCCGTCCGGCGTTTGAGGACGAGCGCCGTTCAGGCGCGATACGGGGGCAAGGGGCGAAGCCCCAAAGGGGGGGTGCAGGGGGCGAAGCCCCCGCGTGGGTGCGCACCAAGGCGGGCCCCGAGGCGCAAGCCCCAGCTCGGGTGCCCACCCAGGGGGTCCGGGGGCGAAGCCCCTGGTTTCGGGAAGGGGCGGGTAGGGGAAACCGCCCCCACCGCAACCACGCCCCACCCGCACCCAAGAAGCCCTCCGCACCCAAAGAGCCCCCGGCACCCAAAAACCCCTTCACCCCGCCAACCGATGCGCATCCAACGCCAGCGTCATCTCCGTGAGATCCCGCGGCCGCGACAGATCCCGCCCCGTCAACTGCTCAAGCCGCCGCAACCGGTTGAAGACCGTGTTGCGGTGGCAGTACAGCCGCCCGGCCGCCCGCCCCGCGGACCCCTCGCACTCCAGCCACGCGTCCAGCGTCTCCAACAGCACCGCACGGTCCGCGGGATCGAGCGCGAGCAGCGGCCCGAAGACGTCCTTCACCAGGCGCCCCGCCAGCTCCGGCTGGCCCACGACCAGGGCCGTCGGCACCCGCCGGTCAAGGCGCACGATCGCCGTCGAGTCCGGCGGACAGGTCCGCAGCGCCAGCTCCGCGAGCCGCCGCGCATGCCCCAGCTCCGCGAGCCCGCCCACCACCGGCGAGATACCGCCCGGCCCGGTGCACCCCGCTTCGAGGAGCCCCGACAGGGCGTCCAGACCCACCGAGTCGTCCAGCGCCGCGACCCCCAACTCGCAGTCCGCACGCATCCGCCACACGAACCGCACCCCCGTCACCCGGATCAGCCGGTGCAGCGGCTCGCTGCCGTCACGCCGGTCGAGCGGCAGCACCACCACCGCGTACCGGCCCTGCTCGGGCAGATCGAGGCCGGCCGCCGCCCGCGAGGTGAGCTCCGGCGCGTCCTGGCCGTCGAGCAGCGCGTCGAGCAGCGCCTGGAGCCGTTCGTCCGTGCGCCGGCGCAGCTCCAGTTCCGTGGCCCGGTACGCCTCCGAGAGGATGTCCTCCTGCTCGTTCACCGAGGACCACACCATCGACGCCGCCTGCATCAGGACCGGCAGCCGCTCGGGATGGTGGGACTGCGCCTCGGCGAGCAGCTCGTCCCAGACCAGCCGGCCCGCCTGCCGGTACGCGTGCACCAGGAGGTTCAGCGGCAGCCCCTGCTGCGCGCTGTGCCGCCCCATCCACTCCGCGTTCTCCAGATCGCGGCGCGGCGCGTGCCGCGGCGCGCACATCGTCTCGATCCCGATCCGCATCGCCCGCTCGGCCTGCTGCCAGTGCTGGTCGTACGGGACGACGTGTTCGTAGGTCGGTGAGTGCGCGTCGAGGCGCCGAAGGTGCGCCTCGACGAGGTCCGGCAGGCGCCCGAGCAGCGCCTCGCAGGCCTCGGCGAGGACCTTCCACTCTTCTTTGGTACGCGGTCCACGAGCCGCCATGAGCGCTGAGGATGCCACCTCCCGCGCCGGGCGCACAGGCCCCTGACACGCGATGTTGTGCTGCAGCACAACCGCGGGACCCCTCCTCTGGTCACGGGCAACGTTTCGCTACCGGTCCGTAGACGTACCGACCGGTCGGTGCTGATTCTGTGCCATCCCACCCCGCGCCGGCCCGCCCCCGCGGACGGGCCCCGCCTTCGAAAGGGGAGCCATGCAAGGTGCCGCACTCACTGTGCGCGACCTGTCGGCGTCCTACGGACCCGTGCGCGCCCTGCGCTCGGTCTCGCTCGACGTGCCCGAGGGCGCGTGTGTCACGGTGCTCGGCGGCAACGGCGCCGGCAAGTCGACGCTCCTGCGCGCCATTTCCCGCACCCTCGCCTTCCACGGCGGCTCCGCCACCGGCACCGTGCACTTCGACGGGAAGCCGCTGCACGGCACCGGAGCCGACCGCGTGGTCGGCGAGGGGATCTGCCAAGTGCCCGAAGGGCGGCAGGTGTTCGCGCGGATGACGGTGGAGGACAACCTGCGCGCCGGAGCCCTCGGCGCACGCGGCGACCGCGCCGCGAAGGCCGCCGCACTGCGCCGCGTCCACGAGCTCTTCCCCGTCCTCGCCGAACGCGCCCACCAGCGGGCGGGGCTGCTGTCCGGCGGCGAGCAACAGATGCTCGCCGTGGGCCGCGCCCTGATGGCGGGACCCCGGCTGCTGCTCCTCGACGAGCCGTCGCTCGGTCTCGCCCCGCTGATGGCGGCCCGGATCGCCGACACCATCCGGGAGATCAACTCCCAAGGTGTGTCGGTCCTGTTGGTGGAGCAGAACGCCGCGCTCGCCCTGAAGCTGGCCGAGACCGCGTACGTCCTCGAAGTCGGCGAGGTGACCCTCTCCGGCAACGCCGACACCCTCGCCGCCTCCGACGAGGTCCGCCGCCGCTACCTCGGCGTGGTCGACGAGGACGCCGCCGCGGACGCCGGCCGCGCCACCGCCGAGCATCCGGTCCTCACGCGATGGGAGGACACCCCGTGAGCGACACCGCAGCCGCCACCGCCCAGGACGTGCCCGCGCTCGAAGTCCGCGCCCTCACCGTCAAGTTCGCGGGCCTCACCGCCCTGGACGCGGTGGACTTCACCGTGGCCCCCGGCACCGTGCACGCCGTCATCGGACCCAACGGCGCCGGCAAGTCCACCTGCTTCAACGTCCTGTCGGGCGTCTACCGCGCCACCTCGGGCAGCGTCCGCTTCGGCGCGCACGAACTCACCGGCGAACCCCCGCACCGCATCGCCGCCCGCGGCATCGCGCGCACCTTCCAGAACCTCGCCCTGCCCCCGCGCGCCACGGTCGCCGACTCCCTCCTGCTCGGCCGCCACCGCCTCACCCGCACCGGCTTCGTGGCCGCCGGGCTGCGGCTGCCGCAGGCCGTACGGGAGGAGGCCCGGCACCGCGAACGGGTGCGCGAGATCGCCGCGTTCGTCGGCATCGAGGAGCACCTCGCCAAGCCCGCGGGCTCGCTCCCGTACGGCTTGCAGAAACTCGCCGAACTCGCCCGCGCCCTCTGCATGGAACCCCGGCTGCTGCTCCTCGACGAGCCGGTGGCCGGCATGACCGCCGACGAACGCCGGCGCACGGCGGCCGTGATCGCGGGTGTACGCGACAGCCTCGGAATCTCGATCGTCCTCGTGGAGCACGACATGGGCATGGTCATGCGGCTCGCCGACTCGGTGACCGTCCTCGACTTCGGCAAGCGCATCGCCGACGGCACACCCGCCGCCGTACAGAACGATCCGGCAGTGGTACGCGCCTACCTCGGCCAGAGCGAGGAGTCCGCCTGATGTCCACCTTCGTCGAACTCCTCCTCAACGGCGTCTCGATGGGCTCCGTCTACGCCCTGATCGCCCTCGGCTTCGTGGTGATCTTCAAGGCAACCGAGGTGGTCAACTTCGCCCACGCCTCGCTCCTGCTGGCCGGCGGCTACGTCACCGCCGTCCTGCACGACGACATCGGCTTCTGGCCCGCGCTGCTCGTGGGCATCGCGGGCGCGGCCCTGGTCGGCGCCGCGATCGAGTTCCTGGTGATGCGCCGCTACCGCGGCCACGACCACAGCGTCCTCGCCATCGCGACCATCGGCGTGGACATCCTGCTGGTCACCGATCTGACCCGGCGCATCGGCACCGACGTGCTCGCGGTGGGCGACCCCTGGGGGGACGCGGTCCTGGAGATCGGGCCGCTCACGATCGCGCACACCCGTATCGCCGCCTTCCTCGCGGCCGGACTGCTCATCACCGCGTTCCTGCTCGCCTTCCGCTACACCTCCTGGGGCGTGGCGATGCGCGCCGCAGCCGAGAACGCCGAGACGGCCGCCCTCATGGGCATCCGCCTGGGCCGGGTCTCGCTCGGCGCCTGGGCCGTCGCGGGCGGACTCGCGGCCGTCGCCGCACTCTTCCTGACCGTCTTCCCGACGCCGGGCCTCGAACGGGCCACCTCGCTGGCCGCCCTGAAGGCCTTCCCCGCGGCCATCCTCGGCGGCCTCGACTCCACCACCGGCGCGCTGGTCGGCGGCCTCGTCGTCGGCATCACCGAGTCGCTCGCCACCGGCTACCAGAGCGACCTCACCTTCCTCGGCCGCGGGCTCGGCGAGCTCGCGCCCTACCTCGTGATGGTCGCGATCCTCCTCGTCCGCCCCGCAGGCCTGTTCGGTACGAAGGAGCTCGCCCGTGTCTGACGTCCTCACCAAGCCGGCACCCGAGGCGGCCACACCCCGCACCCGCAAACTGCCGGGCCCGCGCGTCTACGTGTGGCTCGCGGGGTTCGTGCTCCTCCTCGTCCTGCCGTTCTACCTGGAGCGGTTCTGGCTCCAGGCGGGCCTGTTCGCGATGGCCGCCGCGATCGGCGCGATCGGCCTCAACCTCCTCACCGGAGCCACCGGCCAGCTCTCCATGGGCCACGCCTTCTTCCTCGCCGTGGGCGCGTACGGCTACTGCGCCTTCGCCGGGGACGGCGCCGACGGCCTGACCGGGCTCGGCCTGCCGACCTGGCTCGCGGCCGTGCTCGCCGTGGGGCTCGCGGGCGTCGCGGGCGGCGTGTTCAGCCCCATCGCGGGCCGGCTGCGCGGCGCCTACCTGGGCATCGCCACCCTCGCGCTGATCTTCATCGGCCAGCACGTGCTCTTCAACGCCCACGACCTGACGGGCGGCTTCAACGGCCGGGACGTGCCCCCGTTCAGCATCTTCGGCCTCACCTTCGACGACAGCGAGCTGCTCGTCGCCGCCGTGCCCTTCGGCACCGCCGAGAAGCTCTGGTACCTCGGCCTCGTCCTGCTCCTGGCCGGCGGCCTGTTCGCCCGCGGGGTGCTGCGCGGCCGGCCGGGACGCGCGATGAACGCCATCCGCGACCACCAGATCGCCGCGGGCGTCATGGGCGTCCCCGTGGCCCGCTACCGCGCCGCCGTCTTCGTGCTCTCCTCCATGTACGCGGGCCTCGCGGGCGTCCTGCTGGCCCTGGTCTTCCAGCGCACCGTGCCCGAGTACTTCGGCATGGTCCTCTCGCTCGAGTACCTCGCCATGATCGTGATCGGCGGTCTCGGCTCGGTCTCGGGCGCCGTCGTGGGCGCGGTGTTCGTCTCGCTGCTGCCCCAGATCCTCACCCGCTACAGCGACTCCCTGCCGCTCGTCTCCGAGGCCGGCACCGGCGGGGTCAGCCCGGGCGAGGCCGCGAAGTACCTCTACGGCGCCGCGCTCGTGGCCGTCGTGCTCTTCCTGCCGGGCGGGCTCGTCCGCCTCGCCGCCCGGCGCCCGAAAGCAAGCTCCGCCCAACCCTCAGGCACCGAAGGGAACGACCGATGACAACACCACGTGCACACAGGAGCCGCAGGCCGCACAAGGCCACGGCCGCCGCGCTGGCGGCCCTCCTGGCGATCGCGGGAGCCGCGGGCTGCAGCTCCAAGGCGAAGGACAAGGACAGCGGCAAGGCGGGCGCCGGCGGCGTCAAGACCGATGTGGGCGTCACCGACAAGACCATCAAGCTCGGTGTGCTGACCGACATGACGGGCGTGTACGCCACGCTCGGCAAGAGCGTCACCCAGGCCCAGCAGCTCTACGTGAAGCAGGCGAATGCCGAAGGCGGCATTTGTGGTCGCAAACTGGAGCTGGTGGTCAGGGACCACGGTTATGACCCGCAGAAGGCCGTCGCGGGCTACTCGGAGCTGGAACCGGACGTGCTCGGCTTCGCCCAGTTCATCGGCTCGCCCTTCGTCGCGGCCGTCAAGCAGCGCATCACCACGGACAAGGCCCTGGTCCTGCCGCAGGCCTGGTCGGCGTCCCTGCTCGGCAGCGAGTACATCCGCGTCCTCGGCTCCACGTACGACATCGAGACGATCAATGCGATCGACTTCCTGATGAAGGAGAAGGGCCTCAAGAAGGGCGACAAGCTCGGCCATGTGTACTTCGAGGGCGACTACGGCGAGAACGCGCTCGCGGGCTCGAAGTACATGGCGGAGCAGAACGGCCTGACCGTCGTCGAGCAGAAGATCAAGCCCACGGACAACGACATGACCGCCCAGGTCGCCGCCCTGAAGAAGGCCGGCGTCAAGGCGATCGTGATCAGCGCGGGCCCGCGCCAGGCGGCCTCGCTGGTCGGTGTCGCGGCGGCCACGGGTCTCACGGTGCCGATCATCGGCAACAACTCCGCGTACGCCCCGCAGCTGCTCGGCACCCAGGCCGCGCCCGCCCTGGAGAAGATGTACTACATCTCCACCCCGTCGCTGCCCATCGGCGACGACGCCGAGGGCCCGAGCAAGCTCGCCGCGGACTACGCGGCGGCCTACCCGAAGGACTCGCTGGACAACGGCGTGGTCGCCGGCTGGACGGCCGCCGAGACCTTCGGCGAGGCGCTCAAGCGGGCCTGTGAGGCCAAGGACCTGACGCGTGAGGGCGTGGACAAGGCGCTGCTCGGCATCAAGGACTGGAACGCCGGCTTCGGCGTCCACGACTTCACCGACCCGAGCGCGCCCTCGTCCCTGGAAAGCGTGATCATCAAGCCGGACAAGGCGGCGAAGGGCGGCTCGTCGGTGGTCCGCGAGGCCGAGATCTCCGACGCCGCGAAGTCCTTCAAGAGGTAGCCGCTCATCCGCACCCTGCCGGACGGCACTGATCCACCCGCACCAGCCGCCCAAGCACGCGAAGGGCCCCGAACCGAAACGGTTCGGGGCCCTTCGTCACGTACGAGCAAGCCCTACGGCAGCTGCGCCGCCCGAGCCTCCCGCCGGTTGTCCCGGAAGTTGTTCACCCGCCGAGCGGTGGCGAACAGCGGGATCACCGCACCGAGCACCAGCTGCAGCGCACAGCCCGTCTGCAGCAGCAGCTGACCGCCGGGGGCGTCGAAGGCCCACGCGGCGAGCAGACCCATGCTGAGCACGATCCACGACAGCATCGCGACCGCGAGGCGCCCCCGCGGCTTCGGGTACTCGACCCGCGAGACCATCAGCCACGCCGTACCGGCCACCGCGAGCAGCGTCGCGATGAAGGGCAGCTCGAGCAGCACGATCGAGACCACGGTCAGCGCACCGAACGGCGAGGGCATGCCCTGGAAGGTGCCGTCCTTCACGGTGACGCACGAGAATCTCGCAAGCCGCAGCACCACCGCCAGCAGCACCACGATCGCCCCGACCGCGGCCACCTTCTGGTGGGCACCGTCGGTCACCATGCCGTACACGAGCACGAAGTACGCCGGCGCGAGCCCGAAGCTGATCAGGTCCGAGAGGTTGTCCAGCTCGGCGCCCATCGGCGAGGAGCGCAGCTTGCGCGCGACGAGGCCGTCGAACAGGTCGAAGACCGCGGCGCACAGCATCAGGATCACGGCCGTGGCCGCGCTGTGCCGCGCCATGCCCACCTCTTCACTGCCCGTGAAGTGGGGGATGAGGATGCCGGTGGTGGTGAAGTACACCGCCATGAACCCGCAGGTCGCGTTCCCGAGGGTCAGGGTGTCCGCTATTGAGAGGCGGAGCGACAGAGGCATTTCCTCCTCGTCGTCCTCCTCCGCCTCGGGAACCCAGCCGGCCTGTGTGTCAGGATCAACCACGGTCAATGCGAGTCACCCCAGCCACGGTCTTCTGCCCGACCTCGACGTCCACCTCGATGCCCTCGGGCAGGTAGATGTCGACGCGCGAGCCGAAGCGGATCAGACCGATGCGCTCGCCCTGCTCGACCTTGGTGCCCTGGGGCACGTAAGGAACGATGCGGCGGGCGACCGCTCCCGCGATCTGGACCATTTCGATGTCGCCGAGCTCGGTGTCGAAGTGCCAGACAACGCGCTCGTTGTTCTCGCTCTCCTTGTTGAACGCCGGGACGAACCCACCGGGGATGTGCTCGACCGACGTCACCGTGCCCGCGAGGGGCGCACGGTTGACGTGCACGTTCAGCGGGCTCATGAAGATGGCGACGCGGGTGCGCCCGTCCTTCCACGGCATGATGCTCTGCACCACGCCGTCGGCCGGGGAGATGACCCGGCCCTGGGCGATCTCGCGCTCGGGGTCGCGGAAGAACCACAGCATGCCCGCCGCCAGGGCGGTGGCGGGCACGGCGACGGCCTTCGCGGCGCCGGAGCGGCGCGCACGGGCGAGGCTGAGAGCTGCGGTGGCGACGGTCGGCAGAAGCCACGGCGACGCTCCGCGAGCAAGGCGTACGCCACGGCGGCTGTCGCTTGGTGCAGAGTTCTGGCTGTGGGGCATGGATGACCTTCGTAGCGGATGATGCCGCGCTGTGACGGGGGACGGCGGCTTTCCCGGGATGGTAGCGGTTGCGCACCGCAACTGGGCAAGCCAGGAAGCCGAGTCGGAGTCCGAAGAGTGCTCACAGGGTGTGATCTTCGTCCTTGACTTATCGCCCCATTCCGGACGTTCAGCCCTGAACTCGATATTCCTCGAGCAGCCTCCGACCAATGATCATTTTCTGGATCTCGGCGGTACCTTCACCGATCAGCAGCATCGGGGCCTCGCGGTAGAGACGCTCGATCTCGTACTCCTTGGAGAATCCGTAGCCGCCATGGATACGGAACGCGTCCTCCACGACCTCCTTGCAGTACTCGGAGGCGAGGTACTTCGCCATCCCTGCTTCGAGGTCGTTTCGCTCCCCGCTGTCCTTTTTGCGTGCTGCATTCACCATCATCGCATGGGCCGCCTCCACCTTGGTCGCCATTTCGGCCAGCTTGAACTGGATGGCCTGGTGCTGGGCGATGGGCTTGCCGAAGGTGTGGCGCTGCTGCGCGTACGAGACGCCGAGCTCGAAGGCACGCTGAGCGACACCGCAGCCACGCGCTGCGACGTTCACGCGCCCGACCTCGACCCCGTCCATCATTTGGTAAAAACCTCGGCCGGTCTCGCCGCCCAGGACGCGATTGGCCGGAATTCGCAGGTCCTGCATGATGAGTTCGGTGGTGTCGACCCCCTTGTAACCCATCTTGTCGATCTTGCCGGGAATGGTCAGACCCGGTCGGACCTCGCCGAATCCCGGCTCCTTCTCGATCAGGAAGGTGGTCATCGACTTGTGGGCGGCGGTGCCCTCGGGGTGTCCTTCGTCACTTCGTACGAGAACGGCGACCAAAGTTGACGTTCCGCCGTTGGTCAGCCACATCTTCTGGCCGTTCAGGACGTATTCGTCGCCCTCCTTGACCGCCTTCGATGTGATCGCCGACACATCGGAGCCGAGCCCGGGCTCCGACATCGAGAACGCGCCCCGCACCTCGCCGGCCGCCATCCGCGGCAGGAAGTAGTCCTTCTGCTCCTGCGTGCCGTGCTGCTTGAGCATGTACGCCACGATGAAGTGCGTGTTGATGATCCCGGACACGGACATCCAGCCGCGCGCGATCTCCTCCACGCAGAGCGCGTACGTGAGCAGCGACTCGCCCAGGCCCCCGTACTCCTCGGGGATCATCAGGCCGAACAGGCCCAACTCCTTGAGCCCGTCGACGATGTCCTGCGGGTACTCGTCGCGGTGCTCGAGCTCGGTGGCGACCGGAATGATCTCTTTGTCCACGAAGTCCCGTACGGTGGACAGGATTTCCTGCTGTATCTCGGTGAGACCGTGGGTCTGGGCGAGGCGGCTCATGGCTAGTTCTTCTCCTGCAGCTCCGGGCGGCCCGGCTGCTCGCCGCCGCGCTCCTTGATGTACGTCTCGGTGGGGACCATGACCTTGCGGCGGAAGACGCAGACGAGGGTGCCGTCCTGCTTGTAGCCCTTCGTCTCCACGTAGACGATCCCGCGGTCGTTCTTGGACTTCGACGGGGTCTTGTCGAGGACGGTCGTCTCGCCGTAGATCGTGTCGCCGTGGAAGGTCGGCGCCACGTGGCGCAGGGACTCGATCTCCAGGTTGGCGATGGCCTTTCCGGACACGTCCGGGACGCTCATGCCGAGGAGCAGCGAGTAGATGTAGTTGCCCACGACGACGTTCTTGCCGAAGTCGGTCGTCTTCTCCGCATAGTTCGTGTCCATGTGGAGGGGGTGGTGGTTCATGGTGAGCAGACAGAAGAGGTGGTCGTCGTACTCGGTGACCGTCTTGCCGGGCCAGTGCTTGTAGACGGCGCCGATCTCGAACTCTTCGTAGGTGCGGCCGAACTGCATGGTGTCTTACGCCTCCGGGGCCTCGAACTTCGACGTGCGCTGCATGCCGGCCGCACGTCCCTTGCCGGAGATGACAAGCGCCATCTTCCGGCTGGCCTCGTCGATCATCTCGTCGCCGAGCATCGCCGAGCCCTTCTTGCCGCCCGCCTCGGACGTGTAGTACTCGTACGCGTCCAGGATCAGCTCGGCGTGGTCGAAGTCCTCCTGCGAGGGCGAGAAGATCTCGTTCGAGGCCTCGACCTGGCCCGGGTGCAGCACCCACTTGCCGTCGAAGCCGAGAGCGGCGGCGCGCTGGGCGACCGCGCGGTAGCCCTCCACGTTGCGGATCTGGAGGTAGGGGCCGTCGATCGCCTGGAGGTCGTTGGCGCGGGCCGCCATCAGGATCTTCATCAGGATGTAGTGGTACGCGTCCGCGTCGTAGCCGGGCGGCTGCTCGCCCACGACCAGGGACTTCATGTTGATCGAGGCCATGAAGTCGGCCGGGCCGAAGATGATCGTCTCCAGGCGCGGGGAGGCCTCGGCGATCGCGTTGACGTTGTTGAGGCCCTTCGCGTTCTCGATCTGCGCCTCGATGCCGATCTTCCCGACTTCGAAGCCCATGGTCTTCTCGATCTGCGTGAGCAGCAGGTCCAGGGACACGACCTGCTCGGCCGTCTGGACCTTCGGCAGCATGATGCAGTCGAGGTTCTGGCCCGCGCCCTCGACGACGGTCACGACGTCGCGGTACGTCCACTCGGTGGTCCAGTCGTTGACCCGCACCACGCGCGTCTTGCCGGTCCAGTCGCCCTCGTTGAGGAACTTCACGATGGTGTGCCGCGCCTCGGGCTTGGCCAGCGGCGCACAGGCGTCCTCCAGGTCCAGGAAGACCTGGTCGGCGGGGAGGCCCTGGGCCTTCTCCAGGAAGCGGGGGTTGCTTCCCGGCACCGCGAGGCAGGAGCGACGCGGGCGAAGCCGGTTCACGGGGCTGGTCATGCGGGGACCTCCAGAGGGTCGAGCTGGTTCGCTTGCCGGATCTCGTCGACGATACGGCCGATGATCTCCGTGATACCGAAGTCCTTCGGGGTGAAGACGGCGGCCACTCCGGCCGCCTTCAACTGCGCGGCGTCGGCGCTCGGAATGATGCCTCCGACGATGACGGGCAGGTCGGCCGCCCCCGCCTCGCGGAGCCGGGCGAGCACATCCGGCACCAGCTCGGCGTGCGAGCCCGACAGGATCGACAGACCGACGCAGTGCACGTCCTCGGCGAGCGCGGCCGAGACGATCTGCTCGGGCGTGAGTCGGATGCCCTGGTAGACCACCTCGAAGCCGGCGTCACGGGCCCGTACGGCGATCTGCTCGGCGCCGTTGGAGTGCCCGTCGAGGCCCGGCTTGCCGACCAGGAGCCGCAGCTTGCCGCCGAGCTCCTCGCCGGAGCGGCGCACCTTCTCGCGGACGAGGGCGAGAGGGGAGCCCTCCTCCGCGGTGACCGCGACCGGGGCGGAGGAGACGCCCGTGGGGGCACGGAATTCGCCGAACACCTCGCGCAGCGCCCCCGCCCACTCGCCGGTGGTGACCCCGGCGCGCACGCACTCCAGCGTGGCCTCCATGAGGTTCTCCGTGCCCGCCGCGGCCTCCTTGAGGCGTTCGATCGCCTGCCGGGTGGTCGGGTAGTGGAACGGGTCGCCCAGGCCCTGGCGGTCGCTGGACTCCTCACGGGTGGTGCGCCACTCGCCGATCGCCCGCACGACCTTCGCCTCGACGGCGTGGTCCACGGTCATGATCGCGGTGTCCAGGTCGGCGGTGAGCGGGTTGGGCTCGGTGGTCTCGTAGATGTTGACCCCGACGATCTTCTCCTCGCCGGCCTCGATCCGGGCCCGCCGCTCGGCGTGCGAGGCGACCAGCTGCGACTTGAGGTAGCCGGACTCGACGGCCGCCATCGCGCCGCCCATCTCCTGGATCCGGTCGATCTCCGCGAGGGACTCCGCGACCAGCTCGTCGACCTTCTTCTCGACGACGTGCGAGCCCGCGAAGATGTCCTCGTATTCGAGCAGGTCGCTCTCGTGCGCGAGGACCTGCTGGATACGGAGCGACCACTGCTGGTCCCACGGCCGCGGCAGTCCCAACGCCTCGTTCCAGGCCGGGAGTTGTACGGCGCGGGCGCGGGCGTCCTTGGAGAGCGTGACGGCCAGCATCTCCAGGACGATCCGCTGGACGTTGTTCTCCGGCTGGGCTTCCGTGAGGCCCAGGGAGTTGACCTGGACCCCGTAACGGAAGCGCCGCTGCTTGGCGTTCTCGATGCCGTACCGCTCGCGCGTGATCTGGTCCCAGATCCGCCCGAACGCCCGCATCTTGCACATCTCCTCGATGAAGCGGACTCCCGCGTTCACAAAGAAGGAGATGCGGGCGACGACATCCCCGAACTTCTCCTCGGGGACCTGCCCTGCGTCGCGTACGGCATCGAGAACGGCGATGGCGGTGGACATCGCGTACGCGATCTCCTGGACCGGTGTGGCCCCCGCCTCCTGGAGGTGGTAGCTGCAGATGTTGATCGGGTTCCACTTGGGAATGTGGGACACCGTGTAGGCGATCATGTCGGTCGTCAGGCGGAGCGAGGGTCCCGGCGGGAAGACGTGCGTGCCCCGCGACAGGTACTCCTTGACGATGTCGTTCTGCGTCGTGCCCTGCAACTGGGCGATGTCCGCGCCCTGTTCCTCGGCGACCACCTGGTAGAGGGCCAGGAGCCACATGGCCGTGGCGTTGATGGTCATCGAGGTGTTCATGTGCTCCAGCGGGATGTCCTGGAACAGCCGGCGCATGTCGCCGAGGTGCGAGACCGGGACGCCCACCCGGCCGACCTCGCCGCGGGCCAGGATGTGGTCCGGGTCGTAGCCGGTCTGGGTCGGCAGGTCGAAGGCGACCGACAGACCCGTCTGGCCCTTGGCGAGGTTGCGGCGGTACAGGGCGTTGGAGGCCTCGGCCGTGGAGTGGCCCGCGTACGTCCGCATCAGCCACGGACGGTCCTTCTGCCGCGGCCGCTGCGTGGGCTCCCGCGGTGTCTGGGGTTCCTGAGGGGGAGTCATCAGACGTTCCGGAAGCGGTTGATGGCGTCGATGTGCTTGGCGCGCATCTCCTCGTTCCGCACGCCGAGGCCCTCCTCGGGCGCGAGCGCGAGCACGCCGACCTTGCCCTGGTGCAGGTTGCGGTGCACGTCGTACGCGGCCTGCCCGGTCTCCTCCAGGGAGTACGTCTTGGAGAGCGTCGGGTGGATCTTGCCCTTGGCGATCAGGCGGTTGGCCTCCCACGCCTCGCGGTAGTTGGCGAAGTGCGAGCCGATGATGCGCTTCAGGGACATCCACAGGTAGCGGTTGTCGTACTCGTGCATGTAGCCCGAGGTGGAGGCGCAGGTGGTGATGGTGCCGCCCTTGCGCGTGACGTACACGGAGGCGCCGAAGGTCTCGCGGCCCGGGTGCTCGAAGACGATGTCGATGTCCTCGCCGCCGGTGAGCTCGCGGATCCGCTTGCCGAACCGCTTCCACTCCCGCGGGTCCTGGGTCTGCTCGTCCTTCCAGAACTTGTAGCCCTCGGCGTTGCGGTCGATGATCGCCTCGGCGCCCATCTTCCGGCAGATCTCCGCCTTCTGGTCGCTGGAGACCACGCAGATCGGGTTGGCGCCGCCGGCCAGTGCGAACTGCGTGGCGTACGAGCCGAGTCCGCCGCTCGCGCCCCAGATCAGCACGTTGTCGCCCTGCTTCATGCCGGCGCCGTTGCGCGAGACGAGCTGGCGGTACGCGGTGGAGTTGACCAGACCGGGAGCGGCGGCCTCCTCCCAGCTCAGGTGGTCCGGCTTCGGCATCAGCTGGTTGGACTTGACGAGCGCGATCTCGGCGAGGCCGCCGAAGTTGGTCTCGAAGCCCCAGATGCGCTGCTCGGGGTCGAGCATGGTGTCGTTGTGGCCGTCGCTGGACTCCAGCTCCACGGAGAGGCAGTGCGCGACGACCTCGTCGCCCGGCTTCCAGGCGTTGACGCCGGGGCCGGTGCGCAGGACGACGCCCGCGAGGTCGGAGCCGATGACGTGGTACGGCAGGTCGTGCCGCTTCGCCAGCTCGTTGGTGCGGCCGTAGCGCTCCAGGAAGTTGAAGGTGGAGAGCGGCTCGAAGATCGACGTCCACACGGAGTTGTAGTTCACGGAGCTGGCCATGACGGCCACCAGGGCCTCGCCCGGGCCGAGTTCGGGCACCGCGACCTCGTCGAGGTGCAGCGACTTGCGCGGGTCCTTCTCGCGGGTCTCGAGACCGGCGAACATGTCGGCCTCGTCCTTGTGCACGGTGATCGCGCGGTAGGACTCGGGGATGCGCAGCGCGGCGAAGTCGGCGGGGGTGGAGTCCGGCGACTGGATCGCGTCCAGGATTTCCTTCACGGTGTTGCCTCCGGCGAAAGCGGTACGTCGGGGTGAGGGTGCGTTGAGGAACTGCTGGGGTGGTGCCGTCGGTTCGGCGGAGACTGCCAAGTGCGGTGGTATGGCGGCGCGTTGTGTGCGCAGGAGGTGCCTGTGACGCAGGCGTCCGGGCGCTCAGGAGCCTTGCGGAGCCCTGAGGGGACAGCCGGCGCACGAGGGTTCTCTGCGCGCCGGCCGCCCGGACTGATTTCAAGTTATGGCACGGCGTGCCAAGCGGCAAGACACCGAGTGCCAACATTTTCTCTCAGGTGTCACCAGGTGGATTCAGATGAGCGATGATCGATCAAATTCGACGAGCAAACACCCTCTGACCTGCGGAAATGCAAGAACGGCCACCCCTTTTCAGGGGCGGCCGTCCGGTGAATGTGGCGTACGTTACTTGCGAGTATTCGGGGCCTTGCGGGTCAGGCCTGCGGGCGCAGCGCTCGCTCGATGGTGCGCATGACCTCGTCCAGCGGGGCGTCCGTGCGCGCCACCGTCACCAGGACCTCGCCCTCGGTCCGTGCGGAGGCCACGGGCGCCGAGGTCGAGGGGGCCCGGCCCGCGAGGATGCCCGTGCCGAACGTGCGGCGGACGATCGCGAAGGCGTGGTCGAGCTGGCCCTCCAGGTCGCCCTGGCCGCCGGCGCGCAGCCAGCGCCGCAGGACATGGTTGTGCGCGGTCACGACCGCGGAAGCCGCCACCTCGGCGAGCAGCGGGTCGTCGTCGCCGTCGTGGTGGGCCTGCTCGTCGAAGTGGCCGAGCAGATAGCGCGTGAACAGCCGCTCGTAGCGGGCCACCGAGGCGATCTCGCGCTCGCGCAGCGTGGGCACCTCGCGGGTGAGCCGGTAGCGCTCCACGGAGACGGCCGGCGAGGCCGCGTACATCTTCATGACTTCCTTGATGCCGCGGCACACCGTGTCGAGCGGGTTCTCGTGCGGGGGAGCCGCATTGAGCACCGCTTCCGCGCGGATCAGGGTGTCGTCGTGGTCGGGGAAGATCGCCTCTTCCTTGGAGCGGAAGTGGCGGAAGAAGGTGCGGCGCGCGACTCCGGCGCGCGCCGCGATCTCGTCGACGGTCGTGGCCTCGTACCCCTTGGCCGCGAACAGCTCCATCGCCGCGGCCGCCAGCTCCCTGCGCATTTTCAGCCGTTGGGCGGCGGCGCGACTGCCCGCGGCACTTTCCGGTGCGTCGGACGCGGAGGTGGTTCTGGGCGTGTTGGCGGCATTGGGCATGGACCGAACGTACTGCATGGCCTCGGGGTGCTGCGCCGCGGAGGGAGGGCCGGCCGCCGGATCGAGCAGCCCTCCCCAGTCCTGTGCGGTCTCAGCGCCTGGCATATTCGCGGAAGCCGCGACCGGTCTTGCGGCCGAGGCAGCCCGCGGCCACGAGGTGCTCCAGGAGCGGCGCCGGAGCCAGACCCGGGTCGCGGAACTCGCGGTGCAGGACCTGCTCGATCGCCAGCGAGACGTCGAGGCCGACCACGTCGAGCAGCTCGAAGGGCCCCATCGGGTAGCCGCCGCCGAGCTTCATCGCGGCGTCGATGTCGTCGAGGCTCGCGTAGTGCTCCTGGACCATCTTGATCGCGTTGTTGAGGTACGGGAACAGCAGCGCGTTCACGATGAAGCCGGCGCGGTCCCCGCAGTCCACCGGGTGCTTGCGGATCTTCGCGCAGACCTCGCGCACCGTGGCGTGCACGTCGTCCGCGGTGAGGACCGTGCGCACCACCTCGACCAGCTTCATGGCCGGGGCCGGGTTGAAGAAGTGCATGCCGATCACGTCCTGCGGGCGCGAGGTGGCGCGGGCGCAGGCGACGACGGGCAGCGAGGAGGTGGTGGTGGCGAGCACCGCGCCCGGCTTGCAGACCTTGTCGAGCGTGGCGAACAGCTGCTGCTTGATCTCCAGGTCCTCGGCGACTGCCTCGACCGCGAGGTCGACCTCGGCGAAGGAGTCGTACGAGCCCGCGGGCGTGATCCGGGCGAGGGTCTCGTCCCGCGCCTCGGCGGTCATCCGGCCCTTGTCGACGGAGCGCGAAAGCGACTTGGCGATACGGGACTTGGCGGTCTCCGCCTTCTCCTGGCTGCGGGCGGCGAGCACCACGGCGTACCCGGCCTTGGCGAACACTTCGGCGATCCCGGAGGCCATCGTCCCCGAGCCCGCCACGCCCACGCTGCGCACCTCGCGGCCCGCGGCGAGCTGCGCGTCCTCCAGCGGGGTCAGCGCGTCGCGCACGACCTCGGTGCTGCCCGGGGCGGCGTACGTGTAGAAGCCGCGGCCCGCCTTGCGGCCGGTCAGACCGGCCTCGCTGAGCTGCTTGAGGATGGGGGCCGGTGCGTGCAGCCGGTCGTGGGACTCGGAGTACATCGCGTCGAGGACGGTGCGCGCGGTGTCGATGCCGATCAGGTCGAGCAGCGCGAGCGGGCCCATCGGCAGACCGCAGCCGAGCTTCATCGCGGCGTCGATGTCCTCGCGGCTGGCGTACTTCGCCTCGTACATCGCGGCCGCCTGGTTGAGGTAGCCGAAGAGCAGCCCGTCCGCGACGAACCCGGGGCGGTCGCCGACCGACACCGGCTCCTTGCCGAGGTCGTGGGCGAGCGAGATGACCGCGTCCACCGCCTTCGGGTCGGTCAGGACGGAGGAGACCACCTCGACCAGCTTCATCGCGGGGGCCGGGTTGAAGAAGTGCAGGCCGAGCACCCGCTCGGGCCGGCTGGACTCGGCGGCCAGGCGGGTCACCGACAGCGCGTTGGTGCCGGTGGCGAGGATGGTGTCCGGGCGCACGACCGCGTCCAGTTCGCGGAAGAGCCGGCTCTTCTGCTCGTACGACTCGGGGATCACCTCGATGACCAGGTCGGCCTCGGCCGCGGCGGCCAGCTCGGTGAACGTCCGGAAGCGGGCCAGGAGTCCGGCCCGCTGCTCCTGCGTCAGCCGCTCGCGCTGCACGGCGCGTGCGGTGGAGGACTCGAGGGCGGAGACGGCCTGCACGGCCTGGGCCTCGCTGATGTCGATGCCGATGACCTCGCGGCCGGCGCGGGCGAGCACCTCGGCGATGCCGGTGCCCATCGTGCCCAGGCCGATGACGGCGATGGTGCGCAGATTCTGTTCGGGACGGTCGGGACGGTCCATCGAGGACTCCAGGGAGGGAGAGTGACGACTGAGGAGGGGCGCACGCACGGTCGCCGACAGGCCTACGGCGTACGGGAGTTGTGTCGTGTGTCCGGCCGGCCGCGCGAAGGCGGGGCCGGTGAGATCAGGTCCGCGCGAAACGGGGGCCGGTGAAGTCCGGTCCGCGCGCTGCGGCGCGACCGGTGAAGTCCGTTCCGTGCGCACAACACGGAGCCGGTGATCCGGCCCGCGCGCCGAGGCGCAGGGCCGGTGAATTCCGACGGGCCCTGTCCCGGGGCCGCGTCGCGAACGATGTACCGAACCGACAAGCTCTCGCCGGCTGCGTCACCAGGCCGACGGGAGTATCTCTACGGGGTGTGCCCCGCTCGTCTGAGCTTAACCGGCGGGTAACGAGCGCGCCAGCCCCCGGAGTTTGTGGTCTGCCTCACGGCGCCGGGGTCTCGCGGGCGCGCGGAAGTCCCCTCGCTAGGGTGGCCGTCATGGACGAAGCGTGGCGATCAGTGACAGAGCGTTTACGGCGCGAGGCGGGTGAGGAGGGCGCGGTCACCTTCGAACGGCTGCGCGCGAGCAAGGATCCGGACGCCCTCGCCCGCGTGCTCACCGAGCCCCAACGCCCCCTGTGGGCCCGTGAATTCGCCGCGCTCCGGCTGGGCCGGGAGGGCGACGGGCGCGCCTTCGAGCCCCTGGTGCTGCTGCTCAACCACCGTGACCCCGAGCGCTGTTCGGCCGCCGCCCACGCGCTCGCACGCCTCGGCGACCCCCGCACGGCCCGCGCCGCCGCGGCCCTCGCCACCAACGAACTCCGCGTCGCCTACGCACTCCACCCGGTGCGGCTGCTCACCGAGCTGCGGGCGCCCGAGTCGGCACCCGCCCTCATCACGGTCCTCGAACGCCGCCTCGCCTCACCCACCGACCCGTACTGGCGTGTGGCGCTGGCCTGCGTCGAAGGCCTGGGCGCGCTCGCCGACTCGCGCGCGGTCCCGGCCCTCACGGCGGCCCGCGCCCATCCACGGCTCGCCGCGGCGGCCACGGCATCCCTGGCGCGGATGACCACGCCCTGATCCGGCCACTGTCGCACCGCACGCCGTGACGGCGGGCCGTGTCCGCTGCTGTACTGGCCCTGTCCGTACGGGACTTGGGGGAGCGATGAAGTCTCTGCTGCGGCGGCTGATCCGGCTCACCGTCACCAACCCGCTGTCCTTGGGCTACCTCGGCCTGATCGCCGCGTGCGCCCTGGCCGGCGCGGTCTACGAAGGGACCGTCGCGGATGCCGAGGGCTTCGTCCCCGGCTACTGGGCGGCCCTGCTCCCGCTGCTGCCGACGCTGCTCCTCTACGTTCCCCTGGAGGACGTCGTGTACGGAGGGCCCGCCCCCACGGGCTGGCTCTTCCACACCACCGCCGTCCTCAGCTTCCTGCTGCAGTCGGCGGCGATGGGCCGGCTGTGGTCGACCAGGGAACCGGCCGAGGATCAGCCGAGCCGTCGGACGTAGCGAACGATCAGCCGAGCCGCCGGACGTAGCGAACGATCAGCCGAGCTGTCGGACGTAGCGCACCTCGGGCACCGGCACCCCGTCCACGTCGTACGTGGCGGAGGTCCCGTCGGTGCGGAAGCCGGCCCGCTCGTAGAAGCGGCGGGCGCGCTCGTTGCCCGTGAGTACCCACAGGCAGACCGCGGGCGCGCCTGCGGTGCGGCAGCGGTCGAGGGTCGCGTCCATGAGGGCGCGTCCGGCACCGGTGGCGAGCTCCGCCGGCCGTACGTAGATCGCATACACCTGGTACGCGCCCTCCGGCTGATCGTCGTCGCGCGTCGGTCCGAACCCGCAGAAGCCGACGATCCGGCCCGCGCGCTCGGCCACCAACGCCCGCACCCCGGGCGGCCTTTTCGCCCAGAACTCCCGCCGTGCGGCCGCGTCCTCCTCGATGTCCAGCGCGTCCAGATGCGCCTGCGGCATCAGGCCCCGGTACGCGAACTGCCAGCCGCGCACCCGGATCTCGGAGACCGCGTCGATGTCCTCGGCCGTCATCTCGCGTACGTGGGCGTCCACGTGCGCACCTCCCGGGGGCGGCTCGGACCCCTTCACGTGAGCCGCCCGCCGCGGAGCACGGCCAGCGCCTCGATCTCCATCAGGAAATCCGGCGCCACCAGGCCCGCGACCTGCACGGCCGTCGAGGCCGGCAGCCGCTCGGGGTCGATGTACGCGGCGCGGGCGTCCCGGATCGCCGGCATGTACGCCGTGTCCGTCACGAAGTAGGTGAGTTTCACGACGTCGTCGAAGCCGGCGCCCGCGGCCGCCAGGCAGCGCTTCAGGTTCTCGAAGACCTGCCGTGCCTGCGCCGCGGGATCACCGGGACCGACGAGTGCGCCGTCCTCGTCGAGTGCCACCTGACCGGACACGGCGACGAACGTGCCCGTGCCCAGGACGACATGGGTGTACGCGGTGGCCGGGTGGACGCCCTCGGGCGCAGGGATGCGGGTGAGCTCGCTCATGGGGCCCATCCTCTCCCGCACCACGCGGAGTTGTCTGTGGCGGGCCTGCGCCTGACCGTGCGCTGCGCCTGGCCGAGGGTGTGCCCGGCCCGCCCCGGAATGTGCGCCGGGGCGGGCCGGACACCGACGGTTCACGCGGAACCGGGCCTCAGGAGCGGAAGCCCATCAGGCCGTGCAGTGCCGCCCCGCCCCCGGAGGACGAAGCCGCCGCTGCGGTCTCCGGCTCGGGCTCCGGCAGCGCGGCGCACGTGGCATCGACCTCACCGGAACCCCGTGGCACCTTGCCCGAAGCGAGGTAGTCCGCCAGGTACGTGTCCAGGCACGCGTTGCCGCTCAGCGTGATGCCGTGGTTGCCGCCGCCCTCCTCGACCACCAGGCTCGACCCGTGCAGCTTGCGGTGGACGACGAGTCCGCCGCCGTACGGGGTCGCCGCGTCGTCCGTGGCCTGGAAGAGCAGCACCGGCGGCAGCTTGGAGTTGGAGACGTCCGGCGGGTTCAGCGGCTTGGTCGGCCAGAACGCGCACGGCGCGTTGTACCACGCGTTGTTCCACGTCATGAACGGTGCCTTGTCGTGCGCCTTCCACATGTCGTGCCGCCACTGTCCCCAGTCACGCGGCCACCAGGCGTCCCGGCACTGCACCGCGGCGTACACGGAGTACCCGTTGTCGCCCGCGGCGTCCACCGCGGCGAAGTTCTCGTACGCCTCGATCAGCGGGGCGTCGTCCTTCTCGTTCACGAAGGCCGCGAACGCCTCGGCGAGGTAGGGCCAGTAGCCGTTGTAGTACCCGCCGGGGATGAAGGTGTCCTCGAGCTCGCTCGCGCCCACCTTGCCGCCGGCCGGCTTCTTCGCGAGCGCGGCGCGCATCGCGTACCACTTGGCCTCGATCTTCGCCGGGTCCTTGCCCAGCTTGTACGTGGCGTCGTGCTTGGCCACCCACGCCGCGAAGGCCTTGTGGCGGGCGTCGAAGGCGTGGTCCTGGTCGATGTTGTCCCGGTACCAGACGCCCGTCGGGTCGACGATCGAGTCCAGGACCGCGCGGCGTACGCGGTCCGGATAGAGCTTCGCGTAGACGGCGCCGAGGTAGGTGCCGTACGAGTAGCCGAAGTAGTTGATCTTCTTGGCGCCGAGCGCCTTGCGGATCGCGTCCATGTCGCGCACGGCGCTGACCGTGTCGATGTGATCGAGGAGCGAGCCGTACTTCTTGCCGCAGGCGTCGGCGAAGGCCTTGGCCCGCTTGAGGTTGGCCTGCTCGATGCTCTTGGTCACCGGCACCGTGTCGGGCCTGACCGGATCGAAGTGGCCCGGCCGGCAGTTGAGCACCGGTTCACTTTTGCCCACGCCGCGCGGATCGAAGCCGATCACGTCGTACGTCGAAGCGACCTTCTTCGGCAGCGAACCCGCCACGAACCCGGCGAGCGTGAGCCCGCTGCCGCCCGGGCCTCCGGGATTGACGAGGAGCGGTCCCTGGTACGACTTCGCGTCCGAGGTGTGCGGCACCCGCGAGAGCGCGAGGGTGATCTTCCTGCCGTGCGGCTTCGCATGGTCGAGCGGAACCTTGAGCGAGGCGCACTGGAGCGTCGGATAGTTCTCGGTGGAGCAGTCCTTCCACTTGAGCGTGGTGCTGCGCGCCGCCGGGGCCCGCTCGGCGCCCGGGGTGCCCGCGGCCGACGGGACCGCGCTCAGCAGTCCCCCCACCAAGGCGGCGACACCGGCCAACGCGACTGTGCGAGTTCTCATCTGACCTCCCGGTACGGAGGATCCGGACCGCCTCCCGCGGCCCGGGGCCGGGCTGCGCGTGCCGCAACCCACGCCGATCGTCCCGGAATCGGCCTCCGGAAGGACAAATTCTGAAGAGAGTTGACCGTTTCGAGGGGAAACAGTCAGAGGAGGGTGAGCTGAGTCGGTTCCTGGCTTAGTGCTTGACGGGGCACGTGGGGGAGCGGTGCCGGCCCGGAACGCGTGCCTTCCCTGCGGGCCGGTTCTGCGGCGGGACGCTCGATCCGCCGGGCCGCGCCGCGCGAGGAGGGCCCGATCCCGAACTCGGTGGCCAGTTCGTGCACATGGCGGGTGATCCGCCGCTGGTACCACTTCGGCGCGTACGCCCCCTCCGCGTACAACCGCTCGTAACGCCGTACGAGGTGGGGGTGGTGGCGGCCCAGCCAGGCCATGAACCACTCGCGGGCGCCGGGGCGCAGATGCAGCACGAGCGGGGTCACCGAGGTGGCGCCCGAGGCGGCGATCGCCCGCACGGTCGAGCGCAGCTGCGCGGGGGAGTCGCCGAGGAACGGGATCACCGGGGCCATCAGGACCCCGCACCCGATCCCGTGCTCGGTGAGGGTGCGCACGACGTCGAGGCGGCGCTCGGGCGCGGGTGTGCCCGGCTCGACCGTGCGCCACAGCGTCTGGTCCGTGAAGCCCACCGAGACGGAGATGCCCACCTCGGTCACCTCGGCGGCCTGCTTGAGGAGTTCCAGGTCCCGCAGGATCAGCGTGCCCTTGGTCAGGATCGAGAAGGGGTTCGCGTAGTCGCGCAGGGCGGAGATGATGCCGGGCATCAGGCGGTAGCGGCCCTCGGCCCGCTGGTAGCAGTCGACGTTCGTGCCCATCGCGATGTGCTCGCCCTGCCAGCGGCGGTCGGCCAGCTTGCGGCGCAGCAGCTCCGGCGCGTTCACCTTCACCACGATCTGCGAGTCGAAGCCGAGCCCCGTGTCGAGGTCGAGGTAGCTGTGCGTCTTGCGGGCGAAGCAGTACACGCAGGCGTGGGTGCAGCCGCGATAGGGGTTCACGGTCCACTCGAAGGGCATCCGCGAGGCCCCGGGGACGCGGTTCACGATCGACTTCGCCCGGATCTCGTGGAAGGTCATCCCCGCGAACTCCGGAGTGTCGAACGTCCTGGTCGTCACGGCGTCCGCACCGAACAGGGCGGCGTCCCGCGGTCGTTCGTGGGTCAGGTTGTCCCAGCGCATGGAGCCTCCTCGGTTGCACTGCCGCACAGAATAGAACATGTGTTCCCTTGATCGTGCGACTCCGGTCCGGAGACCCGGTGAAGGGCAGGTCATGCGGCGTGTCGCGGCGGGGCGGCCCCGGGCGGACCGGACGCTGACCCCATGACTCGAACCACTCGCCTGTGGAGCTGCGCGCTGGCCGCCGCACTGCTGCTCCCCGTGGCCGCCTATGCGGCCCCCGCGGCCGCGGCCGGCCCCGGACCCGCCCACCACGAGACCCGCCCGCACCGGAGCGTCGTCGGCACCTGGATCTCCCCGCGCGGGGGCGCGGACCGCGCGTACGAGCGCCGCATCACGTTCGAACGCGACGGCCGCTTCGCGATGCAGGAGCGGGTGGCGCCCTGCCCGCCCCGCGTGCAGTGCGTCTGGTCCGGGATCGTCGACATCGACGGGACGTACCGCATCGAAAGGGGGGAAGTGGTGCTGACCTACGCCGTCGTCGGCAGTCACGGCATCGCCGAACTGCCCGCCACCCTGGAGCAGGCGGGTCCGTATCTGGTGCAGAAGCTGGAGGGTTACGGTCGCGCCGTCTATGTCAAGACCGGCTGACGGTGTCAAGGCGGACCGGCCGTTCTCTCCACCCGCGTGACGGAGGGCCTGTGCGTCGCGACACAATGGGGCCCGCCGGGCGAATCGCCCGGCGAGCCCCGTAACGCAGCAGTGGAGGAAAGACCATGGCCCAGGTCGAAGCCGTGACCGAGCGGATCATCGCGGCGGAGCCGGACGATGTCTTCGACGCCCTCGCCGACTACAGCGGCACGCGTGCGAAGCTGCTGCCCGAGCACTTCAGCGAGTACGAGGTGCGTGAGGGCGGCGACGGCAAGGGCACCCTCGTGCACTGGAAGCTCCAGGCCACCAGCAAGCGCATCCGCGACTGCCTGCTCGAAGTCGACGAGCCCACCGACGGGCAGCTGGTCGAGAAGGACCGCAACTCCTCGATGGTCACCACCTGGACCGTCACCCCGGCAGGCGAGGGCAAGGCGCGCGTGGTCGTGCAGACCGTCTGGAACGGCGCGGGCGGCATCGGCGGCTTCTTCGAGAAGACCTTCGCGCCCAAGGGGCTCGGCCGGATCTACGACGCCGTGCTCGCCAAGCTGGCCGCCGAGATGGAGAAGCCGGCGGCCTGAGCCTGGGCCTCGGGTTCCGGCGCCGACGGTCGCCGTACGTACCCGGACACCGGTCTCCCGTGGCGAAGTGCGCCACACGAAAGGGTAGTTGCCCTGGTCACCGTTTCGAGTGGTTCTCGCCCGCTGAGGGTTTTCTGCCGTAACTCGTCGCGCTTATCGCAGTTGTCGCGTATTGCGGGAATTGAGCGAAAAGCGCGACGAGGGGAGCGGGTACGTGGGCGGGACCACTCTGGTGAAGGAAGCGCCGGCCGAGGCGGCGCCCCCGCAGGACCCCGGACCGCCGCCCGCGCAGGCCGTCGAACTCAGCCCGCGCCAGGTGAAGTTGGTCTTCATCGGCCTCATGCTGGCCCTGCTGCTCGCCGCGCTCGAGCAGATGATCGTCGCCACCGCCCTGCCGAAGATCGTCGGTGATCTTCAAGGGCTCGACCGGATGCCCTGGGCGATTACCGCGTACCTGCTGACCTCGACGATCGGGCTGCCGATCTACGGCAAGCTCGGGGACCTGTGGGGGCGCAAGGGCGTCTTCCAGTTCGCGATCGTCGTGTTCGTGATCGGCTCCGCCCTCGCGGGCTGGTCGCGTTCCATGAACGAGCTGATCGCCTTCCGCGCGATCCAAGGCATCGGCGCGGGCGGCCTGTTCATCGGTGTGCAGGCGATCATCGCCGACATCGTGCCGCCGCGTGAGCGCGGCCGCTACATGGGCCTGATCGGCGCCGCCTTCGGGCTCGCCTCGGTCGCGGGACCGCTGCTCGGCGGCTTCTTCACCGACCACGCCTCGTGGCGCTGGTGCTTCTACTTCAACGTCCCGTTCGGCCTGATCACCCTCGCCGTCGTCGCGGTGGTGCTCAAGCTGCCGAAGCCGAAGGTCAGGCCGCGGCTCGACGTGCTCGGCTCGGTGCTGCTCGCCGCGGCCTCCACCTGCCTGGTGCTGCTGACCAGTTGGGGCGGCACCGAGTACGAGTGGGGCGACCGCGTCATCATCGGGCTCGCCGCCGGCGCCGTGGTCTCCACGGCCCTGTTCCTCGTCGCCGAGAAGTACGCGGCCGAACCGCTCATCCCGCTGCACCTGTTCCGCGACGCCACCTTCAACCTCACCGGTGTCGTCGGTGCCGTGATCGGCGTCGGGCTCTTCGGCGCGGCCAGCTATCTGCCGACCTTCCTTCAGATGGTCGACGGCGCCACCGCCACCGAGTCCGGCCTCCTGATGCTGCCGATGATGGGCGGCATCGTCTTCGCCTCGATCATCTCCGGACAGCTGATCAGCAAGACCGGTCACTACAAGGTGTATCCGATCGTCGGCGGCCTCGTCTCCGCGGTCGGCATGTGGCTGCTCTCGCTGCTCGAGACGGACACCTCGCGGCTCGCGTACAGCATCTGGATGGCCGTACTCGGCGTCGGCATCGGCCTGATCATGCCGGTGCTCATCCTCGCCGTGCAGAACGCGGTGCCGCCCGCCGACCTCGGCACCGCCACCAGCGCCAACAACTACTTCCGGCAGATCGGCGGCAGCGTCGGCGCGGCCGTCTTCGGCACGCTCTTCGCCAGCCGCCTCACCGACGCGCTCGCCGACCGGCTCCCCGCCGGAGCCGACCTGCCGGACGCGGAATCGATCACCCCGCAGCTCGTCCACGCCATGGAGCCCGCACTCAAGGACGGCTACATCCAGGCGTACGCGGACGCCATGCCGCGGATCTTCCTCTACCTCGTGCCGGTGCTGCTGCTCGGCTTCGTCCTCGCCCTGTTCCTGAAGGAGAAACCGCTGGTGTCCCACAACGCCCCCGCCGCCGAGCCCGCCGCCCAGATCCCGCCGGCCCGTACGGCGTACGCGGCCGGGGTCCCCGTCTGCGGAACCGTGCAGCACTCCGACGGCAGCAGCGTCCCGCGCGCCGCCCTCACCCTGATCGACGTCTCCGGGCAGCAGATCGGCCGCGGCGCGAGCGGCGAGGACGGGCGCTATGCCCTGTCGACGCCCGGCGCCGGCTCGTACGTCCTGATCGCGGCCGCCGGCGGGCATCAGCCGCAGGCCGTCTCCGTCACGGTCGGCGAACGGCCCGTGGAACTCGACGTGGTGCTCGGCGGCGCGGGCCGCCTGGCCGGGGTGGTCGTCACCGCCGAGGGCACGCCCGTGCGCGACGCCGCCGTCACCCTCACCGACGTGCGCGGCGAGGTGGTGGCCAGCACCCGCAGCGGCCGCGAAGGCGGCTATGTGATCAACGAGTTGGTGGCGGGGGAGTACACCCTGGCCGCCAGCGCCCCCGCCTTCCGCCCGGCCGCGCTGCCGGTCAGCGTGCAGGCCTCGCGCGAGACCCGGCAGGACATCGAGCTCGCCGGCGGGGCGGTGCTTCGCGGCACTGTGCGGGCGAGCGGCGGACGCCCGGTCGAGGACGCGCGGGTGACCCTGCTCGACGCGGCCGGCAACGTGGTCGACACGCTCACCACGGGCCCCGACGGCACCTTCCGTTTCGTCGACCTGTCCTCCGGCGAGTACACGGTGATCGCCGCGGGCTATCCGCCGGTGGCCACGGTCCTCCAGGTCGCGGGCGGCGGACGCACCGAGCGCGATCTCCAACTGAGCCACGAGGACTGAGAGTTGGGCTGACGCGGGGCAGGGGGCGCGCGTGCGCCCCTATTTCCCCGTTGCCGCACATCGCGAGGTGCCGCCGCCGTACCGTGGTTGATGTCGGCATGGACCTTTGGCGCGCCCACGCGCCACGGGAAGGGAGGGGAGCCCACACGATGGACCGGTCCAGGGATCCCCTGCAGGGACCCCGCGAGCTCACGGGCCACGGCGACGGACTGGGGCCGGACGCGCTGCGCGCGGTCACCGGCCGCATCCCGCTGGCCGTGGTCGTCGTGGACGGCGCGGGCTTCGTCTCGCACTGGAGCACCGGCGCACGCCGGCTGTTCGGCCCCACCCGCGAGGAGGCGGTGGGCCGCCCCGCCGTCGACCTGCTGCCCGTCTCCGGCGCGCTCCCCGAGGACCCGGCGCCGATGAGCGCGTACGAGGACTACGAGGCGTACCGCGAATTCGGCCAGGACCTGGAGGCCTCGCTCGGCGGCCGCACCTCCTACCCGGCCGCGGGCCGCGCCCGCCTCGGCGACCCCGGGCCCGACCGGATCGACGTCCTGTGGTGGGCGTATCCCCTGGTGGGCCCCGGGCCCGAGCGGCTGCTCGTGCTCGCCGCCGACGCCGCGGGCCTCGACCAGGACGAGGACGGCACCCCGGTGGAGCGGATCGCCCCCGGGTTCGCCCTGCACACCGAGTTCGACGGCAGCGAGGAGCTGGCCCGCCGGCTGCCCGAGATCCTGCCGAGCATGAGCGTCGGCGAGAGCTCCCGGATCGTCTCGCAGGTGCTCGAACTGGGCTATCCGGTCCTGGAGTTCAGCCAGAGCGACCGCGTTCCCGTGACCCCCGACTGGGGTGTGCCCCGGCGCGAGGAGCGCCGTGCGCGCCGGCGCGCCGCGCAGGAGTCCGCGATCCCCCCGCCGCGACAGGCGCAGGCCGCGGTCGAGGAGGACCTCGAATACGCCGCCGTGCGCGAGCACTTGGAGTTCCTCAACGAGGTCTCCGGGCGCATCGGCACCTCCCTCGATCTGGCGCAGACGATCATCGAGGTGAGCCGCGCGGTCGTGCCGCGGTTCACGGACGTGGCGGGTACGTATCTGCGCGAGCAGGTCGTGGCCGGTGAGGGCTTCCCCGACGGACCGCCGGACGCCACCACCCTGTGGCACCGGGTCGCGGTCGAGCACACCGACGAGCCGGGGCGCTGGGACGACGTGGTGCCGGTGGGCGAGTCCATGCCCTTCCCCGTGCACACCCCGTTCTTCCAGTGCATGACCACCGGGCAGCCGGTGCTCGTGCCGCGGATCAGCGAGGAGATGGGCACCAAGATCGCGGCCCAGTTCGAGAAGCGGGACATCCGGCCGCTGATCAACAACCGCTCGATGCTGGTCGTCCCGCTCAAGGCGCGCAACGTGGTGCTCGGCTTCATGATCCTGCTGCGCCACCCGGAGCGGGCCGTCTTCAACGACATGGACCGCGTCACCGGCGCCGAACTCGCCGCGCGTGCGGGGCTCGTGCTGGACAACGCGCGCATGTACACGTACCAGGAGAGCGTCGCCGAGACCCTCCAGGACTCGATGCTGCCGCACATCGCCCCGCGCATGGCCGGCTGCGACATCGCCACCCGCTAC
Source organism: Streptomyces indicus (assembly GCF_900100315.1). Taxonomy (GTDB): domain Bacteria; phylum Actinomycetota; class Actinomycetes; order Streptomycetales; family Streptomycetaceae; genus Streptomyces; species Streptomyces indicus. The sequence continues at coordinate 1,012,966 of NZ_FNFF01000001.1, read as the reverse complement.
CTGCCGGGCACGCTGCTCGGGCGGGTCGGCGGCGACTGGTTCGACTCGGTCAAGCTGCCCGGCTCGCGTACCGCGCTCGTCGTCGGCGACGTGATGGGACACGGGCTCAACTCGGCGGCGATGATGGGCCAGTTGAGGACCGCCGTGCAGACCATGGCGGCGCTCGACCTGCCGCCCGCACAGCTTCTGCGCAACCTCGACGACCTCGCGCAGCGCCTCGGCGACCAGTACCTCGCCACCTGCCTGTACGCGGTGTACGACCCCATCGCAGGCGAGCTCCAGATCGCCAACGCCGGACACATCCCGCCCGTGGTCGTACGGGCCGAGGACGGGCGCAGCGAGCTGCTCGATCTGCCCACGGGAGCGCCGATCGGCGTCGGAGGCGTGCCCTTCGAGACCGTGCGGGTGCCCGTGGAGCCCGGGGACCGGCTCGTGATGTGCACCGACGGTCTCGTCGAGATGCGCGGCGAGGACATCGGCGTCGGGCTCGCCACCCTCTGCGAGTCGGCCGCCCACCCCGCCGCGTCCATGGACGACGCCTGCGACACCATCATCCGCGCCCTCAACACGCGCGGCGGCCGCAAGGACGACGTGGCGCTCCTGATGGCGCGGCTCAACGGGGTGCGGCCGGAGGACGTGGCGCACTGGCAGCTCGCCCTCGACCCGCGCGAGGCGGCCCGTGCCCGACGTCTGGTGCGCGAGCAGCTGACCGCCTGGGGCCTCCAATCCGTCAGCGACAGCGCCGAGTTGCTCGTGGACGAACTGGTCTCCAACGCACTCCGGCACGCGCACGGCCGCCACATCGGCCTGCGGCTGGTGCGCACCGACGTGCTGCTGTGCGAGGTCGAGGACGACGACCACACCCTGCCGACGCTGCGCAGCGCCGGGCCCGCCGACGAGGCGGGACGGGGGCTGAACGTGGTCGAGCGTCTCGCGCGCGAATGGGGCGCGAGCCGGACCGCCGCCGGCAAGTCCGTATGGTGCGAACTGGGGTTGCCCCGGCGGCGTTGAGCCGGAGTGGCCCCGGGACTGCCGAGGCCGGCTGTTCTGAAGCTGCCGGATGACGTCCGCTCCAGGTGGGGCAGGGGGCGCGCACAGGCGCACATGGGGCGTGCGACGCCCGGATGATCGGTGAAGGAATGCGCCGGTGGCTTGTCCGCATGCCCTTGCCGACGGTAGACCGATCTCTACATGCGACAACCTGGGGAGAGTCGGTCATGAGCGTGACGAGCCGGTACAAAGAGGCGTGGGAGGGCTTCTGGCGCGCGGCGCCGGAGGAGCAGGGCGCCGTCTTCTGGGATGCGGAGCCCGCGCTCACCGCGGGCCTCCATCTCGCCCTGGCGGAACCGTACTTGGCGGCCACCGGCCTGCCCCTGGTCGACCTGGGGTGCGGCAACGGGACACAGACGCGCTTCCTCGCCGACCGCTTCCCGCACGTCGTGGGCGCCGACCTGTCGCAGGCGGCGATCGACCACGCCGAGCACGCCGACCGGGCCGCGCCCGAAACCGTCGGCCGGGCCGAGTACCGGCAGCTCGACGCTGTCGACAAGGCGGCCGTCCAGGCCCTGCACGACGAACTCGGCGACGCGCACGTGTACATGCGCGGCGTGCTGCACCAGTGCGAACCCGCGGACCGCGGTCCCCTCGCCGAGTCGATCGCGACGCTGCTCGGCGAGCGCGGCCGCGCGTTCCTCGTCGAGCTCTCCGAGCAGGCCGGGCCGATCCTGATGGGTCTCGCCCAGCATCCCGCGGGGCCGCCGCCCAAGTTGCTTCCGGTGTTCCAGCACGGGATCGCGCCGGCCGAGGTCTCCGACGCTGCCGTCCCCGAGCTCTTCACAGCGGCCGGCCTGGCCGTGCTCGAGAGCGGCGAAATGCCCCTGATCACCACGGACTTCACCCCGGACGGGAAGCGCATCGAACTGCCGTCGAAGTGGCTGGTGGTGGGGCGGACGTAGGGGGGAGCGCGAGGGGGCGAGTGCGCGCGTACGGGAGTGCGGCTCGGGGCGGCCGGCGGGTGCGCGCGGACGAAGGCACGGTGCGGGGCGGCCGCGGGTGCCCGCGTACGGGAGCGAAGCGCGGGCCGGTGAGCTGGTGCGCGCGGACGAAAGCGTGGCGCGGGCCGGTGAGCTGGTGCGCGCGGACGAAAGCGTGGCGCGGGTCGGTCAGTCAGCGCGTGCGCAGGCTGTCCATCACCAGGTCGAGCATCCGCGTCGACCGCTCCTTCCACTGCTCGTCCGCGGGGATGCTGAACAGCCCCGCGATCAGATAGAAGAAGTCCTCCTCGGTGATGCCCTCGCGGATCGTCCCGGCCTGCTGTCCCGCCGTGAGCAGCGTGCGCACGGCGGCCATCAGGCCGGCCGGCGAGGGCTTCTCCGCGCCGGTCGCGCTCATCGCGTGCCGCAGCGCCTCCGCGAGGCCCGCCTTCGCCAGCGCGTGGTCGGCGAGCCGGTCCATCCAGGCGCGCAGCGCCTCGGCCGGCTCCAGGGTCTCAAGCAGCTGTGCCGCGCTGTCGGCCACCTGCGTCATCTCGTGCCGAAAGATCTCCAGGACCAGGGCGTCCCGGTTCGGGAAGTTGCGGTAGAAGGTGCCCTGTCCCACGCCCGCCTGGCGTGCGATCGCGCTGAGCGGGATCTCGGGGTCGCGGGTCATCTCGGCCAGGGCGACTTCGAGGATGCGCTCCCGGTTGCGCTGCGCGTCCGAGCGCAGGGGAGCCGCCGGGCGCTCAGACGCCGTCTGCTGCGCGCTGTCCGGTCGCTGCTGCGCCATGGGGCCTCATTCCTTCCGCCGCGTCGCCCGTGCGGGCGGCCGTGGCCGTGTTCTCTTGCGAAGCGGACAGCTGTCCGGTACGTTTCCAGGTGAACGGACAGCTGTCCGGTTGCCTCCAGGGTAGCGAGCCGCGCAGCCGATGGACACCGCGGGCGGGCTCGCAGTCGTCACCCGCCGCCCCGGCCCTTCCGCCGAGCCGTTCTCCGACCTTCCCTCCGCCACGCGAAAGAGGGCTGATCATGACCACGTCCGACCCGGCCGCCGCCACACCGTCCGCATCCGCGGCGCCCCCGCACCCGACCGCCGGCGCCATCGTCCTGCACGTCAACGGCGAGAAGCACGCCCTCACCGTCGACCACCGCACCACCCTGCTCGACGCCCTGCGCGAGCGGCTCGACCTGACCGGCACCAAGAAGGGCTGCGACCACGGCCAGTGCGGTGCCTGCACCCTGCTGGTCGACGGGCGCCGCTCCCTGTCCTGCCTCCAGCTCGCCGTGGCCGCCGAAGGGCGCGAGATCACCACGATCGAAGGCGTGGCCGAGCAAGGGCGCCTGCATCCCGTACAAGAGGCGTTCCTCGAATTCGACGGCTTCCAGTGCGGCTACTGCACGCCCGGGCAGATCTGCTCGGCCATCGCCGTCATCGAGGAGCACGCGGCCGGCTGGCCCAGCGCCGCGACCGCCGACGTGCGGCCCGAGGCGGGACCGCCGCCGCTCACACCGGAGGAGATCCGCGAGCGGATGAGCGGCAACCTGTGCCGCTGCGGCGCGTACGTGTCCATCGTCCAGGCGGTGGGGTACGCGGCCGAGGCGAGCCGGGCACCCGGCGCCGGGGCGACGCGCGTACACGGCACCGACGCGAACCGGGAGCCGAGCGGCGCAGAGGAGGCCGTGGCATGAAGGAGTTCGGATACCGCAGGGCCGCCGACGTCGAGGGCGCCGTCGCGCTGCTCGACGCCGACCCGGGGGCACGCTTCCTGGGCGGCGGCACCAACCTCGTCGACCTGATGAAGGCGGGGGTCGAGAGCCCCGGACTGCTCGTCGACATCCGTGACCTGCCGCTCGACGCCATCGAGACCACCGCCGACGGCGGACTGCGGATCGGCGCCACCGTCACCAACAGCGACCTCGCCGCCCACCCCGAAGTGCGCCGCCGCTACCCGGCGTTGGCCCAGGCCGTCCTCGCGGGCGCCTCCGGCCAGCTCCGCAACATGGCCACCGTCGGCGGCAACCTGCTCCAGCGCACCCGCTGCGGCTACTTCACCGACCTCACCCGCGCCTGCAACAAACGCGAGCCCGGCAGCGGCTGTTCGGCCATCGGCGGCGAGCACCGCAACGCGGCCGTGCTCGGCGCCTCCGCGCACTGCGTGGCCGTGCACCCCTCGGACCTGGGCGTGGCGCTCGCGGCCTTCGACGCGGTGGTCACGTATCAAACCGCCCAGGGAGAGGGCGAGTTGCCGCTCGCGGACTTCTACCGTCCGGTCGGCGACACCCCGCACCGCGAGACCGCGCTGCCCGCGGGCGCGCTGATCACCGCGGTGACGCTGCCGCCCGCGCCGGTCCGCTCCCGCTACCGCAAGGTGCGCGAGCGCGCCTCCTACGCCTTCGCGATCGGCTCGGTCGCGGCCGCCCTCGAGGTGCGGGACGGGCGCGTACAGGACGTACGGCTCGCGTACGGCGCGGTGGCCTCCCGGCCCTGGCGCGCCCGCAAGGCCGAGGCCTCCCTGAACGGGGCCGCGGCCGGGCCCGAGGCCTTCGCCGCCGCGGCGGACGCCGAACTCGCCGCCGCGGCACCGCTCGACGACAACGCGTACAAGGTCACGCTGATCCGCAACCTCACGATCGCCGTCCTGACGGAACTCGCCGAAGCAGCACTCGATGAGGAGGGAACGGCCCGATGACCACCACACTTCCCCCGACGACCGAGGGCACGGCAACAGGCGCCGTCGGGACTTCCCGCACCCGCGTGGAGGGCCGCGAGAAGATCACCGGCGCGGCCCGCTACACCGGCGACATCCCGCTCACCGGACTCGCCCACGGCAGCCTGGTGCTCTCCGCGGTCGCGCGCGGCCGGATCCGGTCCATCGACGACGCCGCGGTGCGCGCGATGCCCGGAGTCGTCGCCGTACTGCACCACCACAACGCGCCGCGGGTGCGCGCCGACTACCCCAGCATCATGGGCAGCGCGCCCGACCCGACGGTGCGGGCGTTCCAGGACGACCGGGTGCCGCACCTGGGCTGGCCCGTCGCGCTCGTCGTGGCCGAGACGCCCGAGCAGGCGCGGGCGGGCGCCGACGCGCTGGCCGTGGAGTACGAGACCGAGCCGCACGACACGGAGTTCCGGGCCGGGCGCGCGGACGCGTACACGGTGGACGGCGTCGTGCCCGCGACCGTCGAGAAGGGCGACCTGGACGCCCAGCTCGCCGCCTCCGCGGTCGTGGTCGACGCCTCGTACACGACACCGGAGGAACACCACAACCCGATGGAGCCGCACACCTGCACCGCGTACTGGGAGGACGGGCGGCTCGAGGTCCTCGACTCCAACCAGGGCGCGAGCTGGACCGCCGACGACCTCGCGCAGGCCTTCTCGCTCGCGCCCGGCACGGTCCGCGTGCGCTCCGAGCACGTGGGCGGCGGCTTCGGCTCCAAGGGCGTACGGGTGCACCAGATCGCGGCCGTCATGGCGGCCACCGAGCTGCGGCGCCCGGTACGCGTGGCGATGACCCGCCGCCAGATGTTCAGCCTCGCCGGCTACCGCAGCCCCACCGCCCAGCGCGTCCGCCTCGGCGCCGACCCGGACGGACGCCTGCGCGCGCTGGCGCACACCTCGCTGAGCCAGACTTCTCAGGTGTACGAGTTCGTGGAACCGGCCGGTGCCGCGGGCCGAGTCCTCTACGAGGCGGCGGCCCACCACACCGACGCCCGGATCGTGCGCCTCGACGTGCCGACCCCGACCTCGATGCGCGCGCCGGGGATGGCGCCGGGCTCCTTCGCCCTGGAGTCGGCGCTCGACGAACTGGCCGAGCGCTGCGGCGTCGACCCGGTCGAGCTGCGGCTGCGCAACGAACCCGCGGTGGGTCCGGTGAGCGGGCTGCCGTTCGCGGGACGCAGCCTGCGCGCCTGCTTCGAGGAGGGCGCCCGCCGCTTCGGCTGGGCCGAGCGCGACCCGCGTCCGCGGCTGCGCCGCGACGGGCGCTGGCTGCTCGGCACCGGGGTCGCGGCGGCCACCTTCCACGCCTTCGCGGTGCCGTCCACGGCGGCGGTCACGGCTTGGCCGGACGGGACGTTCACGGTGCGCATCGCCGCGGCCGACATCGGCACCGGAGCGCGTACGGCTCTCCTGCTGATCGCGGCCGACGCCCTGGGCGTCGGCCCGGAGCAGGTCCGCGTCCGCATCGGGGACAGCGCGTTCGGCCCCGCCTGGCTCGCCGGCGGCTCGGCCGGGACCAGCTCCTGGGCCTGGGCGATCACCCCCGCGGCCGAGGAACTGCGCGAGCGGCTCGCCCTCGGCGCCGAGATCCCGGCCGACGGGCTCACCGTCCGCTCGGACAGCACCACCGCGCTCGCCGGCCAGACCCCGGCCGAACGGCACTCGTACGGCGCGCAGTTTGCCGAGGTCGCCGTCGACCCGGCGACCGGTGAGGTGCGCGTACGGCGCATGCTCGGGATGTTCGCGGCGGGCCGGATCGTCAACCCGCTCACCGCACGCAGCCAGCTCGTCGGCGGCATGGTCTGGGGCATCTCGATGGCGTTGCACGAGGAGGCGGTGCGCGACGGGCGCACGGGCGGCCTCGTCGGCGCCGACCTCGCCGGCTACCACGTCGCCTCGCACGCCGACGTGGACCGCGTCGAGGCGGACTGGGTGGACGACCCGACGCCCGGCGACCCGGTCGGCATCAAGGGAGTCGGCGAGATCGGCGTGGTCGGTGCCGCCGCGGCCGTCGCGAACGCCGTACGGCACGCGACCGGCGTACGCCACCGGCAGCTGCCGATCCGGCCGGACCGGGTCCTGGCGGGCGAGGCGTCGGCGGCTGCGGGATCTCGCGCGGGCACGGAGCCTTCGGGGACGGGGGAGTCCCACCGTGCTTGACCTGTCACCGCAGTTGAGCCGCTGGCTGGCCGAGGGCCGGGAGTTCGCCGTCGCCACCGTCGTCGGCGCGAGCGGCAGCGCACCCCGCGGCCCCGGTGCCGCACTCGCCGTGGACGCCGACGGCACCGTCATCGGCTCGGTGTCCGGCGGCTGCGTCGAGGGCGCGGTGTACGAGCTGTGCGCGCAGGCGCTGGCGGACGGTGAGCCGGTGCTCGAGCGGTTCGGGTACAGCGACGAGGACGCGTTCGCGGTGGGGCTCACCTGCGGCGGGGTGATCGACGTCCTGGTCACCCCGGTGCGGCTCGGCACGCGCGAACGGGCCTTGTTCACCAAGGCGGTTGAGGCCGCCGCGGGGGACGAGGGCGTGGCACTCGCCCGCGTGGTCCGAGGGCCCACGGAGTTGGTGGGGCGGGCCGTGGTGGTGCGGACGGACGGGGCATACGACGGGACGCTCGGTGCGGATGAGGAGGTGCCGGACGCACCGGGCCCGGGTGACGACGGGACGCTGGGTGCGGATGAGCTGGTGCCGGACGCACCCGGCCGGGGTGGCGACGGGCTCGCGGACACCGTGGCGCGCGAGGCCCGGGCGCTGCTCGACGGCGGACGCAACGGGAACGTGGAGCTGTCGGAGGACGGCTCGCGGTGCCCCGGCGGGCTCACGGTGTTCGTGGAGTCGAGCCTGCCGCCGCCGCGGATGATCGTGTTCGGCTCGATGGACTTCGCGTCCGCGCTCGTGCGGGCGGGCAAGTTCCTCGGCTACCACGTGACCGTGTGCGACGCGCGCGAGGTCTTCACGACCCGGGCACGCTTCCCCGACGCGGACGAGATCGTGGTCGACTGGCCGCACCGGTACCTGGCCGGCACGCAGGTCGACGGGCGGACCGTGCTGTGCGTGCTCACCCATGACCCCAAGTTCGATGTGCCGCTCCTGGAGCTGGCGTTGCGCCTGCCGGTCGCCTATGTGGGGGCGATGGGGTCGCGGCGTACGCACGAGGACCGCGAGCGGCGGCTGCGGGAAGCGGGCCTCGGCGAGGGCGAGTTGGCGAAGCTGCGGTCGCCGATCGGGCTCGACCTCGGCGGCCGTACCCCCGAGGAGGTCGCGGTCGCGATCGTGGCCGAGACGGTGGCGGTGCGGTACGGGCGCGGCGGCGGGCCGCTCGGCGGGACGCAGTCCGCGCCGAGCTGACCCGCCCGCACAGGACGCTGTGAGCGGCCGGCGGTCCACGTCACGTCCGGCGCCACAGCCTCCACCCGGTGCGGCCGCTCTCCGTCGTCCTCGGTGCGGTCCCGGCCGGTGTCGGTTTCCTCGGGCGTGAGCGGCGTGCCGTACGGGAGGAGCGCTCCTCGCGTACGGCCTCGGCCTCGTCGGGCCTGCCGTACCAGCGGAACCGGCGCCGGCGCGGCGGATGGATCCTGCGGGCGAGCCGCCGCCCCACCAGCAGGTAACCGAGCAGCGCGCCGGTGGTGTTGAGCAGGACGTCGTCGATGTCGAACGCCCTGCCGGTGATCACGGCGCCCTGTACCACCTCGACGCACAGCATGACGAAAGCCGTGACGGCGAACACCCGCAGGATGCCGCGCGCACCTGGGGCGACCACCGGAAGCAGAACTCCGAACGGCACGCCGAGCAGGATGTTGCCGCCGAGCTGTTTGACCGTGTCGCGGAAGGCCGGCTGGGCGAGGTAGTCCCGTATCGACTCACCTGGCCGCAGGTTGGTGTGCGTGAGCGGCACCGATGCCGAGGACGGTTGCAGGGTGAGCCGGGCGAGCACCACCCCGAACGCCACCATCGCGGCCAGCGCGAGCAGCATCGCCAGGGCGCGCACCGGCCAGGGAACGGGCCTGCGCGTCGGGGCGGCGGACGGACGTGCGGGGCGTCTCCCGGACTTCCGGGCGACGCCCCGTGCGCGAGTCTGGGCCATCACTTCCCTCCGAGCGGTGGCGGACGGGCATTCCGCTCCAGTTCCCCGGGCAGGGGCGGCCATGCGGAATTGGTGGGCCTGACGGCTTCTGGGGAGGATGAGGTGCGGGCTCATTCAGGAATGAGGTGCGGGCTCATTGAGGAATGAGGCGCGGGCTCATTCAGGCATACGGGGCGGCAGCGGGGCCCGGGGGACGGGCACCGTGCCGTGCGCCGGAGCGGGGCCGGTTTCCCGGGTGTAGCCCCCGCGTGGCGGGCAATTCGTCAGGCCATGAGCCAACTCTCCTTCCGCGCCCGCCGCCTGGGACGGCGCGCCGACCGCAGCGACTGGGTCGACCGGGCGGCCTCCTTCGGCCTCCTCGCCTACGGGCTCGTCCACGTCGTCGTGGGCTGGCTCGCCGTGCAGCTCGCTCTCGGCGACGGCGCGGGCAGCGCCTCGCCGACCGGTGCGATCGAAGAGCTGGCGCAGGGGCCCATGGGCGGGGCGGTCGTCTGGGCGACCGCCGTCGGGATGTACCTGCTCGTCGTCTGGCAGCTGATCGAAGCCGCCGTCGGCCACCGCACGGAACGCAAACGGACACGGCGGCGGCTGGCTTCCGCGGGCAAGGCGGTCGTGTTCGGCGTGCTGGGCACCTCGGCGCTCGGCATCGCCCTCGGCTCCAAGCAGCAGGACAACGAGCAGGCCACCGACAGCCTGACCGCGCGGCTCATGGACCTGCCGGCCGGGCAGGCGATCGTCGCCGCCGTCGGCGCCGTGATCATCGGCATCGGGGTGCATCTGGTGCGCAACGGCCTCACGGACCGCTTCCTCGACACCTTCGACGGGCGCGGCACGTCGGGGACCACGGGCACGGCGTACACATGGCTGGGGCGTGCGGGCCACGTGGCGAAGGGCCTGGCGCTCGCCGTGGTGGGGGTCCTGTTCGGATGGGCAGCCCTCACCCATGAACCCGACAAGTCGGGCGGCCTGGACCAGGCGCTCCGCGAGGTACTCGACCAGCCCTTCGGCCCGGCGCTCCTGACCGGCATCGCCCTCGGCATCTGCTGCTACGGCTGCTTCTGCTTCGCGTGGGCGCGGCATCTCGACCGCTGAGGCTGCCGTCCGGCTTGCGGCTTCTGGTGACACCGGCCGAGGTGGGCCGCCCCGCCGTCAGCCCTCGCCCAGCGCCAGCGCCACCGCGGCCTCGGCGTGCAGGCGTGCCGTCGGGAAGACGGGGACGGGGCTGTGCTCGGGGGCGATGAGGAGTTCGATCTCGGTGCAGCCGAGGATGATGCCCTCCGCCCCCTCGCCGACCAGCCGGTCGATGACCCTCCGGTACGCGGCGCGGGACGCCTCGCGGACGACCCCGAGGCACAACTCCTCGTAGATGACGTGATGGACGAGCGCGCGCTCCTGCTCGTCCGGCACCAGCACGTCGAGCCCGTGGCGCGCGAGGCGGCCCCGGTAGAAGTCCTGCTCCATCGTGAACGCCGTGCCCAGCAGACCGACCCGCCGCAGTCCCGCGGACGTGACCGCGTGTGCTGTGGTGTCCGCGAGGTGCACCAGCGGGACCGGCACCGCGTCCTGCACCTGGTCGGCGACCTTGTGCATGGTGTTCGTGCAGATCAGCACCATGTCCGCGCCTGCGGCGGCCACCCCGCGTGCCGCGTCCGCGAGGATCTTCCCGGCCGCTTCCCAGGCGCCGGCGGCCTGCAGTTCCTCGATCTCGGCGAAGTCCACGGAGTACAGGACGCAGCGGGCCGAGTGCAGACCGCCGAGGCGCTCGCGCGTGAACTCGTTGAGCAGCCGGTAGTACTCGGCGCTCGACTCCCAGCTCATGCCGCCGATCAGCCCGATGGTCTTCATCTCCGCCTCCTGTCGCCGGCCGGTCCGCGGCCTGCGGCCACTGTGCCCCATAAGCGTTCCTTGGCCTCGGTGGAGGGCGTGGCGGCTAGGTCAGCCAGGTGCCGGACGGGCTCCTGGCAACCCCTGTGGAAGAGCCAGAGGTCCAGTCCAGCGACAGTTATCCACAGGGGTGGTCCGGGCCTCGGCCCAGCGCGTACGGTCTCCGCATGAAGATCCTCATCAGCGCCGACATGGAAGGCGCCACCGGTGTGACCTGGCCGGCCGACGTGCTGCCCGGCCATGCCCAATGGGAGCGCTGCCGCTCCCTGTTCACCTCGGACGTGAATGCCGCGGTGCTCGGTTTCTTCGACGGCGGTGCCGATGAGGTGCTCATCAACGAGGCGCACTGGTCGATGCGCAATCTGCTCCTGGAGCAGCTCGACGACCGGGCGCAGATGCTCACCGGCCGCCACAAGTCGCTGAGCATGGTGGAGGGCGTGCAGCACGGGGACGTGGACGGCATCGCGTTCATCGGCTACCACACGGGTGCGGGCGCGGAGGGCGTCCTCGCGCACACGTATCTCGCCAACTCCATCACCGGCGTGTGGGTCAACGGGGTGCGGGCCAGCGAAGGCCTGCTCAACTCGCATGTGGTGGCCGAGTTCGGCGTCCCCGTCGTGCTCGTCACGGGCGACGACCTCACCTGCGAGGACGCCCTCGGCTATGCGCCGGGCGCGCTCAAGGTGGCGGTCAAGGACCATGTGTCGCGGTACGCGGCGGTGTGCCGCACGCCCGCGCGCACCGCGGCCGACATCCGTGCCGCCGCGAAGGAGGCGGCGGCCCTGGCGGTGCGTCATGAGCCGGTGCGGGGCGGGCCGTTCACCGTGGAGCTGGAGTTCGACGCCGAGCACCTGTCGCTCTCCGCCACCGTGGTCCCCGGAGTCGAGCGCACCGGCGAGCGGAAGGTCGCCTACACCAGTCCGACCATGTATGAGGGCATCCGTACGTTCAAGGCGGTCACCACGGTCGTCTCCGCCGCGGTCGAGGAGCAGTATGGCTGAGCACATCACCCACCAGACGGACACCACCGACAGCGGGATCGACGCGGCCGGGCTCGACGAGGTGGTCCGGTTCACCTCCGAGCTGATCCGGATCGACACCACCAACCGGGGCGGCGGCGACTGCCAGGAGCGGCCCGCCGCCGAGTACGCGGCGGAGCAACTGGCCGGCGCGGGCCTCGAGCCCGTGCTCCTGGAGCGGACGGCGGGGCGGGCGAACGTCGTCGCGCGCATCGAGGGCACCGACCCCTCGGCGGACGCGCTCCTCGTGCACGGCCACCTCGACGTCGTGCCCGCCGAGGCCGCGGACTGGCAGGTCCACCCGTTCTCCGGCGAGCTGCGCGACGGAGTCGTGTGGGGCCGCGGCGCGGTCGACATGAAGAACATGGACGCGATGATCCTCTCGGTGATCCGCTCCTGGGCCCGCCAGGGCATCCGCCCCCGCCGCGACCTGGTCATCGCCTTCACCGCCGACGAGGAGGCCAGCGCCGCCGACGGCTCCGGGTTCCTCGTCGAGCAGCACGCCGGCCTCTTCGCGGGCTGTACGGAGGGGATCAGCGAATCCGGCGCCTTCACCTTCCACGCGGGACCCGGAATGTCGCTCTACCCGATCGCGGCCGGCGAGCGCGGTACCGGCTGGCTCAAGCTCACCGCACGCGGCCGGGCCGGCCACGGCTCGAAGGTCAACCGGGCCAACGCGGTCACCCACCTCGCCCAGGCGATCGCGCGGATCGGCGAGCACCAGTGGCCCGTGCGGCTCACCACCACCGTGCGCGCCGCCCTCGCCGAACTGGCCAGGCTGCACGGCGTCGAGACCGATGTGTACGCGGCCGACTTCGACGTGGACGCGCTGCTCGCCAAGCTGGGCCGGTCCGCCGCCCTGGTCGAGCCGACGGTCCGCAACAGCTCCAACCCGACGATGCTCCAGGCCGGTTACAAGGTCAATGTCATCCCGGGCGAGGCCGTGGCCTTCGTCGACGGGCGGTTCCTGCCGGGCGGCGAGGAGGAGTTCCGCCAGACCCTCGACGAGCTCACCGGACCCGACGTGGAATGGGAGTTCCACCACCGCGAGATCGCCCTGGAAGCCCCCGTCGACTCGCCCACGTACCGGAAGATGCGGGCCGCTCTCGAAGAATTCGAACCGGACGGGCATGTCATTCCGTACTGCATGTCAGGAGGGACGGACGCGAAGCAGTTCTCCCGCCTCGGCATCACCGGATACGGCTTCTCGCCGCTGAAGCTCCCGGAGAACTACGACTATGCGGCGATGTTCCACGGCGTCGACGAACGGGTGCCCGTCGAGGCCCTCCACTTCGGCGCCCGCGTGCTGAGCCGCTTCCTGCGAACGGCCTAGCGGAATGGGGGACATGGTGCGCACCGAGCCGTACGGCGACTGGCCCTCGCCCATCGACGCCGCACTCGCCGCCTCGCACGACGGCAAGCCCGAATGGGTCGGCTTCGTGGGCGACGAGGTGTGGTGGACCGAGCCGCGCCCGGCCGAGGCGGGCCGCCGCGCCCTGGTGCGCCGGCGCGCCGACGGCCGCGAGGAGTCGGTGCTCGCGGTGCCGTGGAATGTGCGCAGCCGCGTCATCGAATACGGGGGACACCCGTGGGCCGCGGTCGTGCGCGAGGCCGGACCGCTCGTGGTGTTCTGCGAGTTCGCCGACCAGCGCCTCTACGCGTACGAGCCGGACGTGCCCGGAGCCGAGCCCGTACCCCTGACACCGGTGTCCCCGGTGGGCGGCGGGCTGCGCTGGGCCGATCCGCGGATCCACCTCGACCGCGGTGAAGTGTGGTGCGTCCTGGAGGAGTTCACCGGCGAGGGGCCCGAGGATGTGCGGCGCGTGCCGGCCGCCGTGCCGCTCGACGGCTCGGCCGCCGCGGACCGCACGGCCGTACGCGAACTGGCGGACGAGCAGCACAAGTTCGTGACCTCACCGCGGGTGTCGCCGGACGGCGGCCTGGCCGCCTGGATCGGCTGGGACCATCCGCGGATGCCCTGGGACGGGACGGAGCTGCTGGTCGCCGAGGTGACGGCCGAGGGCGCCTTCACCCGCCCCCGCGTGGTGGCGGGCGGGCCGCGGGAGTCCGTGCCGCAGGCCGAATGGGCCCACGACGGCACGCTGTTGTTCGCCTCGGACCGCAGCGGCTGGTGGAACCTGTACCGCTGCGAGGTCACGGCCGGGAGCGACGGAAACCCGCCCCCGACCGGCGCGGGCGCCGCGGTGGCGCTCTGCCCCCGGGAGGAGGAATTCGCCGGGCCGCTCTGGAAGATCGGGCTGCGGTGGTTCGCCCCGCTGGAGAACGGGACGGTGGCGGTGCTGCACGGCGCGGGCGTGACCGCGCTGGGCATACTCGACCCCGAGACCGGCGACGTCGTCGACGTGGCGGGACCCTGGACCGAGTGGACCTCCACGCTCGCCGCGCACGGCAGCCGCGTCGTGGGCGCGGCCGCCAGCCCGCGCAGCGCCGTCGAGGTGGTCGAACTCGACACCCGCACGGGCCGCGCCCGGGTCATCGGCGCCGCGCACGACGACCCGGTCGACCCCGTGTACTACCCCGAGCCGCAGATCCGCACGTTCAGCGGACCGCAGGGCCGGGAGATCCACGCCCACATCTACCCGCCGCACCATCCGGCGCGCCGCGGCCCCGACGACACCCTGCCGCCCTATGTGATCTGGGCGCACGGCGGCCCGACCGGACACGCACCGCTCGTACTCGACCTGTCGATCGCCTACTTCACCTCCCGGGGCATCGGCGTCGCCGAGGTCAACTACGGCGGCTCGACGGGGTACGGCCGTGCCTACCGTGAGCGGCTGCGGGAGCAGTGGGGCGTGGTGGACGTCGAGGACTGCGCGGCGGTGGCGCGGGCCCTCGCCGAGGAGGGCACCGCCGATCCGGCGCGGCTCGCCGTGCGCGGCGGCAGCGCGGGCGGCTGGACGACGGCCGCGTCCCTCGCGACCACCGACGTCTATGCCTGCGGGACCATCATCTACCCGGTGCTCGACCTCGTGAGCTGGGCGAACGGCGAGACCCACGACTTCGAATCGCACTACCTCGAGTCGCTCGTCGGACCGATCGCCGAGGTCCGGGGACGCTACGTGGAGCGGTCGCCCGCGGCCCAGGCCGAGCACATCACCGCGCCCTTCCTCCTGCTGCAAGGGCTCGACGACGTGATCTGCCCGCCGAGCCAGGCGGAGCGGTTCCTGGCGCGCATGCAGGGCCGGCAGATCCCGCACGCCTACATCGCCTTCGAGGGCGAGGGGCACGGCTTCCGCCGCGCGGACACCATGATCCGGGCCCTGGAGGCCGAACTGTCCCTGTACGCCCAGGTGTTCGGGCTCCACCCGCCCGGCATCGCGACGCTGGAGCTGAGCAAGTGAGACGCGAGGGGGAGACCATCGACGGCGGCTGGGACGATCCCGCACCGACCCGGGGCCTCGCGCCCCTCACCCGGCCGCAGCGCCTGGCACCGGGAGCCCGCGTGGCCGTGGTCGCGCCCTCGGGGCCCGTGCCCGAGGACCGGCTCCAGGCCGGGCTCGACATTCTGCGCGGCTGGGACCTCGACCCCGTCGTGGCGCCCCATGTCCTCGACGGGCACCCGACGTTGGGCTACCTGGGCGGTGACGACCGGGACCGGGCCGCCGACCTCCAGGCGGCCTGGTGCGACCCCTCGGTGTCCGCCGTGCTCTGTGCGCGCGGCGGCTACGGCGTCCAGCGCATGGTCGACCTGCTCGACTGGGACGCGATGCGGGCCGCCGGGCCGAAGGTGTTCGTGGGGTACAGCGACATCACCGCCCTGCACGAGGCGTTCGCGACGCGGCTCGGTCTGGTCACGCTGCACGGGCCCATGACCGCGACCGCCGACTTCCTGAAGAACGCGCGGGCGCAGGAGCATCTGAAGGCCACGCTGTTCGCCCCGGAGACGGTGCAGACCCTCAGGGGAGGCCGCGCGCTGGTGCCGGGACGCGCCCGGGGAGTGACCCTCGGCGGCTGCCTGGCGCTGCTCGCCGCGGACCTCGGCACCCCGCACGCCAGGACGTCGGCGCGGGGCGGGCTGCTGTGCATCGAGGACATCGACGAGGAGGACTACCGCATCGACCGCCTCCTCACCCAACTCCTGCGCAGCGGCTGGCTGGACGGGGTGGCCGGCGTCCTGCTCGGCTCGTGGGAGGAGTGCGGCCCGTACGAGCAGATCCGCGCGGTGTTCACCGACCGCCTCGGCCCCCTGGGCATCCCGGTCCTGGAGGACGCCGGCTTCGGCCACTGCGACGGCGCCCTGACGATCCCACTCGGCGTCCCCGCCGTGCTGGACGCGGAGGCGGGTGAACTGCGCCTTGAGGTGCCGGCGTTGAGGTGAGCCGGGCCGGGGGCGGGGTGCAGCATGTTCGGCCGGTGAGCCTCGCTGGTCCGGGGTGCGGCACGCTGTCACGTGAGCCCCCGCCGACCGGGGTGTGGTGCGCTGCCGCATGGGCCCCTCCGCACCTGCCCGAACTGGTCCCGCACCGTCCGGGAGCCCCCTGTGACGCACCCGTACGGCGCAGGCCGACCCGACGCCATCCGCCCGCAGCGGACCGCACCCGCACGCCGCTCCTCCCGCCCCGCCCGCAGCGGCCCGCACCCGCACCCCGCCCCGCCCTCACCCGCCCGGCGTGATCCCGAACCGCAGGAACCGCAGCCCGTCGCCGAGGCCCGGGGTCCGGGCGAGGCCTCGCAGCAGGGTGCGGGAGGGGGACGACGAGCGGTGGCGGGCGAGGTCGTCCAGGGCGCTCAGGTCGCTGAGCAGGCGCAGCGGCGGGTGGGCGCGGGCGAAGACGGCGGGTGAGGCCAGGGACCAGCGGAAGGGGCTGTGGGCGCGACGGAGCAGCGGATGCAGGCCGGAGAGCGACCGCACCCAGGGCGCCACGGCGTCGAAGACCAGGCGGCCCGACGGGATGTGCTCCACGACGCGGTTCACCAGGCGGCTCACCTCGTCCGGCGGCAGATACATCAGCAGGCCCTCGGCCACCACCATGGTCGGCCGGTCGCGCGGCACTTCCGCCCACCACCCCGCGTCCGTGACCGAAGCGCTCAGGGTGCGTACGCCCTCGACGGGCCCGTAGAGCCGCTCGCGCAGTGCGATCACCTCGGGCTGGTCCACGTCGATCCACAGCGCCGTCTCCGGCCGCTCCACCCGCAGCGGTCGGCTGTCCAGACCGCAGGCCAGATGCAGCACGAGCGCGTCGGGACACTCGTACAGGAACTCCGCCGTCCACGTGTCGAAGCGCCGGGCCCGCGCCGCCACCAGCGGGGCGATGCACCGCAGGGCGCGCAGCCGCCCGAAGTCGTAGTCGATCCGCTCCACGGCCCGCCGCGCGTGCGGGTCGCCGAGGACGGGCCGCGCCCGGCCCTGGTCGACCGCGCGCAGGTACAGCGTCATCAGCGAGGTCTCCTGCACCCCGCCGAGGTCGGCCCGCTGCGTCATGGCCCGCTCCGTTCCGCGTCGCGGCGCACCCGGCCCGGTGCGCACCTGCCGTGGTCCCAGTGAGCCCGCACCCCGCCCGCCCGGCCACCGGCCTCACCCGTTAGGCCCACCGCGCCACCCGCAGGAGCACCGGCCGCGTGCGCCCCGGGCTTGTGCTGTTCATGCTGACCCCAGGGGGCGACGGCGTTACCCCGGACGGAAGGTCCCGCATGAGCTCCAACAACTCCAGCAGCGGCAAAGCCAAGGCCAAGGGGCTGATGACTCCCGGGCGTCTGACCGTTGCCGCGATCGGCATCCTCGGCCTGATCTTCATCTTCGAGAACACCCGCAGCACCAAGATCCGCCTGCTGATCCCCGAAGTGACCATGCCGTTGTGGATGGCGCTGCTGCTCACGGGCCTGATCGGGGCGCTGTGCGGGGCCTACCTCACCAGGAGACGGAAGTGACTCGACTCATCCAGCGCGCCGGCGTGCTCACCGGCACCGTGCTCGCCGCGACGGCCCTCACCGTGACCACCGCGGCGGCCGCGGGACCGCCGATGCCGGACTTCAGGGGCAAGGCCCTGATGGACGTGTTCCAGACCGTGGACTACCGCACCCGCGTCGACCTGCACGACGTCAGCGGATTCAAGCGCAACATCCTGTGGCCGCTGAACTGGAAGGTCTGCACGCAGAGCCCTGCTCCCGGCGTGGAGCTCGAGGGCCAGGCGCTGCGGATCGGCGTCGTGAAGAAGACGGAGACCTGCCCCAAGCCGGCCGCCAAGAAATAGCGGGCTGGCCGCCAAGAAGTAGCGGGGGGCCGCCCAGAAATAGCGGGCGGGCCGCCAAGAAGCAGCACGCGTGCGGATGGACGGCCCCGCCCCGGCGAGTGACCGGGCCGTCGAAGTCCTAGGGTGCCCGCATGGACGCCCGGACCACCCCGCTCGCCACCGGGCCTCGCGTCGGCATACGTCCCCTGACGTACGCCGACGGCGAGGCCTTCACCACGTTCGCCCGCGCCAGCCGCGCACTCCACCACCCCTGGCTCGCCCCGCCCCTCACCGACGAGCAGTTCACGGTGTACGCGCAGCGGCTGATCGAGGACCCCGCACGCGCCGGGTTCCTCGTCTGCGAGAACGACAGCGGACGGATCGCCGGCTACATCAACATCAACAACATCGTCCAAGGCGCCTTCCGCAACGGCGCGTTGGGATACGGGGCCTTCGCGCACGCGGCCGGGCAGGGACTGATGACCGAGGGGCTGCGGCTCGTCATCGCGTACGCCTTCGCACCCCCGCTCGACCTGCACCGACTGGAGATCAACGTCCAGCCGCTCAACGCCGCGTCCATCGCGCTGGCCCGCCGCTGCGGGTTCCGTCTGGAGGGGTTCTCGCCGGGCTTCTTGTACATCGACGGGGCCTGGCGCGACCATGAGCGGTGGGCCCTCACGAAGGACATGGTCCGGTAGGCGACGCCACCGCGTCCGCCGCCGGAGGAAGGGCCCGGGGGAGCTGGGGAGAGGACGCGCCATGACTGCGGACATTCCGGGCGGCGGAACCGAGGGTTCTTCGGACGGCACCGGCCCGCCCGCCACCGCCCCCGAGCGCGAGCGCCCCGCGCTCCACCGCCTCGCCGAACTGGCCGATCTGGCCACGCCGATGGCGATCCGCGCCGCCGCCACCCTGCGGATCGCGGAAGCCCTCGACGGCGGACCGCGCTCCGCCCGCGAACTCGCCGCCGTGGTGGGCGCCGACGCCGACGCCCTGGACCGGATGCTCGCCCACCTCGCCGGGAAGTCGGTGCTCGACCGTGACGCCGAGGGCCGCTACGCGCTCACCGGACTCGGCGCCGCGCTGCACGCGGACCACGCCGGCGATCTGCACCCCTGGCTCGACATGGGCTCGGCGGTGGGCCGCGCCGACCTGTCCCTGGTCGAGCTGCTGCACTCCGTACGGACCGGGCTGCCGGGCTTTCCGCTCCGGTACGGGGCCTCGTTCTGGGACGACCTGGCCACCACCCCGGACCGGCAGGAGCGGTTCGACACCCACATGAGCCGCGACATCGGCACCGACGGCCCGCTGATCGCCGCCGCCTACGACTGGGGCTCGCTCGGCCGCGTCATCGACGTCGGCGGCGGCAACGGCGCGCTGCTCACCGCCCTGCTCCGGGCGCACCCCGAGCTGCACGGCACGGTGCTCGACCGCGACCGGACCGCGGAGTCCGCGCGGATCCGCTTCACGGCCGAGCGGCTGAAGGGACGGGCGGACGCGGTCGAGGGCAGCTTCTTCGACGCACTGCCCAGCGGATACGGGGGCTACGTGCTCTCGTCGATCCTGCACGACTGGGACGACGCCTCGGCCCTCGCGATCCTGCGCCGCTGCGCGGAGGCGGCGGGCAGCACGGGCCGGGTCTTCGTGATCGAGAAGATCGGCGGTGACGGCGCGCAGGTCCGTACGGAGATGGACCTGCGCATGCTCGTGTTCTTCGCGGGCAAGGAGCGCACCGCGGCCCAACTCGCCGAGCTGGCAGGGGAGGCGGGCCTCAAGACGGTGGCCGTGCACCCGGCGGGAGCGCTGGCGGTGGTGGAGTTCGCGGCGGGCTGACCCGGCACGGAAGCGGCCGGGCCGGTGCACACGGATGCCGTCAGCGCGCCCTTCCGGTGCGCGCGAAAGCCGTCAGCGGCCCTTCCGGTTGATCTTCATCGTGTCCATGTCCGTCACCTTCGACGTGAGCGTCCCGTGCCCGGCCCCGAGCTCCCGCAGCGCACCCTCCGCCCGGTCCTCGGCGATCGCGCCCGCCATCTCCTCGCCGTCGTCGCTGTCCGAGACGACGACATAGCGGAACGAGAAGTGCTTCAGCGTGCGGTCGTACGCGAGCGAGCCCTCCTCGGTGAACCGCATCGCCGTCATCCCGTGGTCGTCGACCTCCGCGAGCAGCCGGGCGCGCACCTCGTCGGCGAGGCCCTCGAACGCGCCTCGGACGATGACCCGGTACGTGTGTGCTGCGCCCATGCCGCTTCTGCTCCCGTCGCGGGGCCCGGGCCCCGTCTCTCTGTCACGGGGGCCGAACCCCGTATGCCTGTGGCGGGCCGGAGCCCGTATGCCTGTCGCGCGGCCCCAGCCCGTATACCCGTTGAGCGATCAACCCTACGTCGTCGAGGATGGGCCCCATGCGACGCATCGTGGTCCTCGACGCACCCTCCAACCTGGGCCTGCGCCCGCCGGCCCCCGGCACCGTGCCCGGTGTCTACAAGCTGGCCGGCGCCCTGCGCGAGCAGCGCATCGTGCAGCGGCTCGGTGCTCTGGAGGGCGGCGTGGTCGTGCCGCCGCGCTACGACCGGGGCGACTGGCAGGAGGGCGACGGGGTGTTCAACGCCGCCGCCATCGCCGCGTACACCGTCAAGCTCGCCGACCGCATCGAGCACCACCTGCGCGCCGGCGACTTCCCCGTGGTGCTCGGCGGTGACTGCTCCATCCAGCTCGGGGCCTCGCTCGCGATGCGCCGTATCGGACGCTACGGGCTCGCCGCGATCGACGGCTCCACCGACTTCCGCCACCCGGGCAACTCGGACCGGGTCGGTGCGGCCGGCGGCGAGGAGCTGGCCCTCGCGACCGGACGCGGGCAGGAGGACCTGACCGACCTGGAAGGCCTGAAGCCCTACCTCAAGGACGAGGACGTCCGGCTCTTCGGCATCCGCGACGACGACCCACAGCGGCCGGAGCTGCGCGAGCTGAAGATTCCGCACGCGAGCGTCGGCGAGATCCGCGAGTGGGGCGCCGCTCAGATCGCGGGCGCTGTGCGGCAGTCCCTGGAGATCCGCGAACTCGAAGGGTTCTGGGTGCACTTCGACGCCGACAGCCTGGACCCCTCCGTCATGCCCGCCGTCGACGCCCCCGACCCCGACGGACTTCAGCCCGGTGAACTCCTCGACCTGCTCGGCACCTTGACCGCATCCGAGCACTGCGTGGGACTCAACGTCACGATCTACGACCCGGACCTCGACCCCGACGGCACCGCGGGCGCACTCCTCGCCGACCTCGTGGTCGACGCACTCGTCGGTTTTGCCCAATCCTGACCCGGAGGTCCCCTGGCGACCGCTGCCGTCGGCAGGTTCCATGGTCGGGTGACGACGATCCGACGTGCCGAACTGACGTTGCCCGGCGCCCCGTTGGGCCCGGCGAACCCGCTGCCCGCACTGTGCCCGCCGACCCGGGTGCACGAGGTCACCGTCGACGAGCGCGTGCGCGCGACGATGCCGCTCGACATGCGCCGCCAGCTCGGCTACCGGCCGCTGACCGGCATCCTGCCCGCACCGGTCCTGGACGGCTACGACCGCGAACGCACCGAGCTCACCCTCGACACCCTGATCCTGGAGAACTCCCGCCTCCGCGTCACCGTGCTGCCGGGCCTCGGCGGCCGGGTCCACTCGATGCACCACAAGCCCACCGGCCGCGAACTCCTCTACACCAACCCGGTGTTCCAGCCCGCCGACTTCGCGCTCAACGGCGCCTGGTTCTCCGGCGGCATCGAATGGAACATCGGCGCCACCGGCCACAGCACCCTGTCCTGCGCCCCGGTCCACGCCGCCCGCGTCGAGGCGCCCGACGGCACACCGATGCTGCGCCTGTGGGAGTGGGAGCGGCTGCGCGACACCCCCTTCCAGGTCGACCTGTGGCTGCCCGAGGACGCTGAATTCCTGTACGTGGGCGTACGGATCCGCAATCCGCACGAGAAGCCCGTGCCCCTGTACTGGTGGTCCAACATCGCCGTCCCCGAGGAGCGCCGCGTCCTCGCCCCCGCCGACGAGGCCTGGCACCACGGCTACGAACGCGCCCTGCAACGCGTCCCGGTCCCCGCCCACGCGGGCACCGACACCTCGTACCCCCTCAACAGCGGTTCCCCGGCCGACTACTTCTACGAACTGCCGGACGGGGAACGCCGCTGGATCGGCGCGCTCGACGACAGCGGCCACGGACTCGTGCAGACCTCCACCGACCGGCTGCGCGGCCGCAAGCTCTTCACCTGGGGCAGCAGCCCCGGCGGCCGCCGCTGGCAGGAGTGGCTCACCGAGCCCGGCACCGGCGGCTACGCCGAGATCCAGGCCGGTCTCGCCCGCACCCAGCTGGAACACATACGGCTCGAAGCCGAGGGCGAGATCAGCTGGTTCGAGGCGTACGGACCGCTGGGCGCCGACCCCGCCCGTGTCCACGGCGACGACTGGAGCGCCGCTCGTGAAGAGGTAGCCGCGCGTCTGGAGGAGGCGCTTCCGCGGGGCGAGGTGCAGAAGGCGTACGAGCAGTGGCAGCCGCACGCCGACCACGAACCCGGCGAGCGGCTGGCCACCGGATCCGGGTGGGGCGCGCTCGAAGTGCTCCGGGCCGGCCACAAACTGCCCGGCACGCCCTTCGACGAGTCCACGCTCGACGCCGACCAGGCCCCCTGGATCGAGCTGTCCCACACCGGCACCTGTCCCGAACCGCGCCGGGTCACCCCGCCGGGCCCCACGCTGGTCGCCCGGCACTGGCGCGACATGCTGGAGACGGCGCCCGCGGCGCCGCTCAACGAGTACCACCTCGGGGTGGCGCAGTGGCATTCCGGGGACTACGCGCAGGCGGTGCGCAGCTGGGAGCGGGGGCTCGAACTCGCCCCGTCCGTATGGCCGTTGCTGCGCTGCCTTGCCGTGGCCGACCGCGAGGCGGGCCAGCTGCAACGGGCCGCCGACCGCTACACGGAAGCCTTCGACGACCTGTGCGCGGAACGGCGCGAGGGAGAGGTCTGGACGGCCGCCTGCGCGGCCCTCGGGCGCGAGGCCATCGCGACCCTGCTCGCCGCGGACCGCCCGGCCGAGGCCCGCTCGGTCTGGGACCGGTTGCGTCCGGTCACCCGGACCCGCGGCCGCTTCCGGCTCATCGAGGCCCAACTCCTCATCGCCGAAGGGGAGAAGGAGGCGGCGCGGCGCATCTTCGACGAGGGCTTCGAGGTGGCCGATCTGCGCGAGGGCTCCGAGGCGCTGGTGGAGACCTGGGCGGCGCTGACGGACGAGCCGCTGCCGGCGGCGTACGACTTCCGGATGCGCCCGCCCGCCGCGCCGCAGCCGGACACCGCCGACGCCGGGCCGGGCGCGGACCGCGGATGAAGGTCAGCCGCGGACGGAGCGCTGGTCCGCGTACTCGAAGACGGTGCCGTCCGGGTGGACCGCGATCAGGTTGCGGCCCGCCGGGGTCGGCACCGGACCGGCGACGATGTGCGCACCGGAGGCGCTGAGCACCTCGTGCGCCTCGTCCACATCGGGCACCGCGATGGTCGCCGTGACCTTCCGCAGCACCTCGAGCTCGGCCTCGGGGCCGCTCATCAGCAGAAAGCAGCCGACGGCCGCGACCTGGACCCCGCCGCGCTCGAAGCGCAGGGCTCTGGCGCCCGCGAGCCGCTCGTAGAAGGCCACCGAGGTGTCCAGATCCTCGACGCAGATACGCAGCGTGGTGCCCAGAATCTCCATACGCCCGAGGGTAGTTGGCGCCCGGCGGCCGGGAGATCGTTTCCCGTGAACGGCCCGTGCCGGGGCCGCGGCGCCCCCAGGCCGGCCCGCGTTAGCCGTGCAGGGGCAGGGGTACCCGGTCCGCATGGAACGCACGGGAAGCTCACCTACGGACACGATCGAGAAGAGCATCAGCGACACCCTCGCCCAGGTCGTCCGGGAGACGGTGCGTGCCGAGCTGCGTGAGGAACTGCGCGCCGAACTCCGCGACGAGCTGCGCAAGCAGACCCGCAAGCAGCGCCGTACCGCCTCGCTCTACGCCGCGTCGGGCGCCGTCGCCCTGTACGCGGGCGCCGCCTGTGCGCTGGCCCTCGGCCTGGTGTTCGCGATCGGGCTGCCCGACTGGGCCGCCGCCCTCATCATGGGCGTGCTCCTGGCCGGTGCGGCCTACGCGCTGCGCAACGCGGCCCGCCCCCACGCCTCCGGTGGCCGGGGCGCGACTCCCGAGGCGCCGCACGGCCGCGACACCCGGGCCCCCGAGGCGCCCCCGGCGCCCGACGTCCCGCCGGTGGTACCGCCGGGCGGCTCGCCCGGAGCCCCGACCCCGCCGGTCTCGCCCCCGCCGACCGAGCCGCCGCTCGAACCGCGGACCCACAACCCCGGACCGCCCGCCCCCGAGCCGCCGGCCGAGCGGCCGACGCGGAATCCCGGTCCGCCGACCGGCGCCAACTGAGTTGCAATTGAACGGACGTTGGCGCGTACGGGTCGGCCATGACGGCCGTCACCAGCCGGTGGCCGCCACGACCTCCCGCGCCACCTCGGTGACCGACCGCCCGTCGGTCGCCACGCGCACGGTCCCCGGCGCGGCGTGCTCATCGAGCCGCCGCGCCGCGAGCGCGCTGCGCCGCAGCTGCTCCGCCAGCTCGGAACCGCGCTCGCGCCCACGCAGCCGGGCCTCGACGGTCGCGTCGGAGGCCGTGAGCAGGACGTGCACGTAGCGGATGCCTGGGCCCAACGCCCCGTGGAACAGCCACTGTTCGCCGCCGAGCACCGCCGCCGTGTTCGTGTAGATGAGCCGTCGGCAGCCCAGCTCCGAGTAGTTGGCCCACAGGGCCTTGAGGTTGCGCCCGGTGATGCCGGAGCGGTCGGGGTCGCCCGCGGGCGCGGGGTGGATGTGGTCGAGGACGTCGCCCTCGATGTACGCATGGCCCACCGAGGCCGCGCGCAGCAGCGCCGAGACCTCGTAGCCCACCGACGACTTGCCCGCCCCGGACCGGCCGCCGATCAGAAGCACCTCCGCACGCTGCATGCCGGAAGGCTCGCACGCCGCCCGCGGCCCGCGCCACGCGATAAGCCCGGCCCGCCGCCACGCGCTGGGCCGGCCCCGGCCCCGGCCCCGCACGAAGCCCGGCCCCGCCCACCGCCGAACCCAGCTCACGTGACGAGCCCGTTCAAGCCACCCGGTACTCCCCGACCTCCTCGGTGCGCAGCCGCAGTCCGTGCCCGATGCCGCCGTCCGGGCGCAGGACGCCGCCCGTGGGGTCAAGGGCGCCGTCGAAGAACATCGACTCGATCCGCACATGGTCGTGGAACCACTCGACATGCCGCAGATTCGGTACGCACGCGGCCACTGCCGCATGGGCGTGCGGTGCGCCGCATGCGGAGATCTCCAGGCCGTGAGCCTGCGCGAGCGCCGCCGCCCGCAGCCAGGCCGTGAGCCCGCCGATCCGTGTGGCGTCCGCCTGCACGCAGTCCACCGCCGGGACCGTCCGGGCGAGCGCGGCCAGGTCGCCCGCGCGCCCGCCGGTCGCCACATCGCACACCACCGCGTCCCGTACGAGCCGCAGGCCCGCCGGATCGTCCGCGGCCACGGGCGCCTCGAACCACCCCACCTCCAGGGCGGCCAGCGCCCGTCCCACCCGGACCGCCTGCTTGCGGGTGTAGGCGCCGCCGGCGTCCACGTACAGGTCCGTGTGCGGGCCGATGACATGGCGGGCCGCCCGCACCCGCGCGAGGTCGCGCGCCACCGCCCGGCCGTGGAACTCGCCGATGCGGATCTTCACGCGCGGGATGCGCTGCCCGTGCACCCAGCCGCCGAGCTGCGCCGCCAGATGCGTGTCGTGATACGTGGTGAAGCCGCCGCTGCCGTACACGGGAACCGTGTCGCGGGCGGCGCCGAGCAGCCGTAACAGCGGCAGTTCGAGCAGCCGCGCCTTCAGATCCCACAGGGCGATGTCCAGGGCCGACAGCGCGCACCCCGTCAGACCGCACGCCCCCGGCTCGTCGAGCGCGGCGCGCATCGCCTCGTGCGCGGCCGGGATGTCGAAGGCGTCCAGACCGGTGACGACGGGGGCGAGCTGCTCCCGTACGACATCGGCGGCGGTCGGCGGCGCATAGGTCCAGCCGGTGCCGGTCGCGGCGCCGGCGCCGATCTCGACCACCACCACCGAGGTGGTGTCCCAGCTGCGGGAGCCGTCGGCCTCGGGCGCGTCGGTGGGGACGGAGTAGGCGGAGACGGCAGGCGTCTGGAGCGCCACGGTGTTCTTCATCGCTGTTCGGCTCTCGGGCGAAGTGGGGGGTGCCCGCCGGACTCCCGATGGGGGAGGGGCGGCGCTCCCGGAAGGGGAGAGACGCCCTGACGGGAGGGGGTGCGGGTCGGGTAACCCGGCCCGGCCCACGGAAACGTTTGGCGCCGGAGGCCAAGGGCACCCGGCAGATCCGTGACCACCAGCAGCAGGCCGACAACGTGACCACAAGCAGCAGGCCGACATCGTGACCACCAGCAGGAGGCCGACAACGTGAGCCGCACCCGCATCGTGATCGTCGGGGCCGGCTTCGCCGGATACCGGGCCGCCCGCACCCTCTCCCGGGCGGCCCGAGACCGAGCCGAAGTGGTCCTGCTCAACCCGACCGACTACTTCCTCTATCTGCCGCTGCTGCCCCAGGTCGCCGCGGGCGTCCTCGAACCGCGCCGCGTCACCGTCTCCCTCACGGGCACGCTGCCGAAGGTGCGGCTGGTGCTCGGTGAGGCCGAGGGCCTCGACCTGGACGGACGCACCGTTCAGTACCGCGACCCGGAGGGCGGGGTCGGCACGCTGTCGTACGACCGGCTCGTGCTCGCCGTCGGCAGTGTCAACAAGCTGCTGCCCGTACCGGGCGTGGCCGAGCACGCGCACGGATTCCGCGGCATGCCCGAGGCGCTCTACCTGCGCGACCACGTGATCCGCCAGACCGAACTCGCCGCCAACGACAAGGACCCGGCGCGCTGCACCTTCGTCGTCGTGGGCGCCGGCTACACCGGTACCGAAGTCGCCGCGCACGGAAAGCTGTTCACCGACTCGCTGCTGCGCCGCCACCCGGACCTCGAAGCCCGCTGGATGCTGCTCGACATCGCCCCGCGCGTCCTGCCCGAGCTGGACACCAAACTCTCGAAGACCGCGCACAAGGTGCTGACGCAGCGCGGCGTGGACGTACGGACCGGGACCTCCGTGAAGGAGGCCACCGAGAAGGGCGTGCTCCTGGACGACGGCGAGTTCGTCGACACACGCACCATCGTGTGGTGCGTGGGCGTACGGCCCGACCCGCTCGTGGAGGCGACGGGGCGGCCGCTCGAACGCGGGCGCCTGCTCGTCGACACCTACCTCCAGGTCCCCGGCCACCCCGAGGTGTACGCCTGCGGGGACGCGGCCGCCGTACCGGACGTGACCAAGCCCGGCTCGTACACCCCGATGACCGCCCAGCACGCCTGGCGGCAGGGCGCCACGGCCGGCAAGAACGTGGCCGCCTCGCTCGGCATCGGCGAGCGCGCCCCGTACAAGCACCACGACCTGGGCTTCACCGTCGACCTCGGCGGGGTGAAGGCCGCGGCGAACCCGCTCGGCCTCCCGCTCGCGGGACCTCCCGCCGCGGCCGTCACCCGCGGCTACCACCTGGCCGCGATGCCCGGCAACCGCATCCGCGTGGCCGCCGACTGGCTCCTGGAGGCGGCACTGCCGCGCCAGGGCGTCCAGCTCGGCATGGTCCGCTCCTGGTCGGTGCCCCTCGACACCTCGTCCCCCGAACTCGCCCGACTGCCCGCACCACACAGGGAGGCACCCGATGACCCCGCCGACTGACGCCGAACTCGCCGAAATCGCCCAGCAGTTGAGGGTGGACTCGGTACGCGTGGCGGCCGCCGCGGGGTCGGGGCACCCCAGCTCCTCGATGTCGGCCGCCGAGCTCACGGCCGTGCTGTTCGCGCGCCATCTGCGCCACGACTTCGAGCGGCCCGAGCACCCCGGCAACGACCGTTTCATCCTCTCCAAGGGGCACGCCTCGCCGCTGCTCTACGCCACGTACAAGGCCGTCGGCCTCGTGGACGACGACGAGCTGCGGACCTTCCGCACCCTCGGCAGCCGCCTCGAAGGCCACCCCACCCCGAGGGCCCTGCCCTGGGTGGAGGTCGCCACCGGTTCGCTCGGCCAGGGCCTGCCGGTCGGTGTGGGCATGGCCCTGGCCGGCAAGCGCCTGGAGCGGGTCGGCTACCGCGTGTGGGTCCTGTGCGGCGACAGCGAGCTCGCCGAGGGCTCGGTGTGGGAGGCCGCCGAGCACGCCGGACACGAACACCTCGACAACCTCACTGCGATCGTCGACGTCAACCGCCTCGGCCAGCGCGGCCCCACCCGCCACGGCCACGACCTCGACGCGTACGCACGCCGCTTCCAGGCCTTCGGCTGGCACACCGTCGAGTGCGACGGCCACGACGTGCGCGACGTGGACCGCGCCTACGCCGAGGCCCGCTCCACGCTCGGCCAGCCCACCGCGATCCTCGCCCGCACCCTCAAGGGCAAGGGCGTGGCCGCCGCGGAGGACCGCGAAGGCCTGCACGGCAAGCCGCTGAAGCAGCCCGAGGAGGCCGTCGAGGAGCTGGGCGGCGTCAGGAACCTGCGCATCGAGGTCCAACAGCCGCCCGCCGCACGGGTGTTGCACGCCGTACGCAGCGGGCATCTCGACCTGCCGCGGTTCGAGGTCGGCGACGAGGTCGCCACGCGCAGCGCCTATGGGCAGGCCGTGGCCGCGCTCGGCTCGGCGCGCGGGGACGTGGTCGCCTTGGACGGCGAGGTGAGCGACTCGACCAAGTCGGAGCTGTTCGCCAAGGAACACCCGGAGCGGTTCTTCGAGTGCTACATCGCCGAGCAGCAGATGGTGGCCGCCGCGACCGGACTCGCGGCGCGCGGCTTCGTCCCGTACGCCTCGACGTTCGCGGCCTTCCTCACGCGCGCCCACGACTTCCTGCGCATGGCCGCCATCAGCGACATGGACATCAAGCTCGTCGGCTCGCACGCCGGTGTCTCCATCGGACAGGACGGGCCCTCCCAGATGGGCCTCGAAGACCTCGCGATGATGCGCGCGCTGCACGGCTCGGCGGTGCTCTACCCGTGCGACGCCAACCAGACGGCCCACCTGGTCGCCGCGCTCGCCGAGCGCCCCGGGATCGGCTATCTGCGCACCACGCGCGGCGAGACACCCGTCATCTACGGGCCCGAAGAGCGCTTCCCGATCGGCGGCTCCAAGGTCCTGCGCTCCTCGGACGAGGACCGCGTGACGATCGTCGCGGCCGGTGTGACGGTACGCGAAGCGCTCGACGCCGCCGACCAGTTGGCGCAGGCCGGCATCGCCGCCCGTGTCATCGACCTCTACTCCGTCAAACCCGTGGACACCGCCACGCTTCAGGAGGCGGCTGACAGGACCGGCTGTCTGGTGACCGTGGAGGACCACCGGGTCGAGGGCGGCATCGGGGACGCGGTGCTCGAGGCCTTCTCGGACGGCCGGCCCGTGCCGCGCTTCGTGCGGCTCGCCGTCGGGCACATGCCGGGATCCGCCACGCCGGGCGAGCAGTTGCGCTCCGCGGGGATCGACGCGGCGTCCGTGGCCGCGGCCGTACGGCTGCTCGTGGAGCAGGCCGTCGTCAGCTGACGGGATCGAGGCCGTCACCTGACCGGTCTTCAGCAGGACGCCATGGGCTCCCGAAGCTGTGGCTCTCCTCACCCGAACGTCAAGCGTTCCGCAAGGGTTTGACGCGCGGGGGTGCGGGTCACTCGGAGCTGGAGGTTCTGATGACAGAAACCAGCAAGACCCGGAAGGACACCCGGTCCGCGAACAACAGCAGCGGCAACGGCGCCCGGCAGAACGAACGGCAGAACGCCCGGCAGGAAAAGGAATCCGAGCCGGAGGCGCAGCAGGACCGCGAGCAGGCCGCGGCGCCGATGGAGGTGCTGCGCGAAGCCCGGCTGCAGCTCGCCGAGCTCACCGGGATGCAGGCCGAGAGCGTCTCGGCGTTCGAACGCACCCAAGACGGCTGGCACTTGGAGATCGAGGTGCTCGAACTCACTCGTGTCCCCGACACCATGAGCCTGCTCGCCACCTACGCGGTCGACCTCGACCCGCAGGGCATGCTCACGGGCTACCGCCGCGTCCGCCGCTACGAACGCGGACGCGCCGACGCCCAGCGTCCCGGCGGGCGCTGACCGCGCCGTACCGGCCGGCCCGCACTGCGGGCCGGGAACCCACCGAAACTCACGAGGAGGACCGGTCCGAATGACCGTAGTTCCTGCACAGCAAACCGGCGGCTCAGGCGGCACCAGCGGCCTGTACGACGTCCTGGAACTCGTGCTCGACCGCGGCCTGGTGATCGATGCGTTCGTGCGTGTTTCCCTGGTCGGCATTGAGATCCTGAAGATCGACATCAGGGTTGTGGTGGCCAGCGTGGACACGTATCTGCGCTTCGCCGAGGCCTGCAACCGCCTGGACCTGGAGGCCGGACCGCGCAAGAGCCCGGGCCTGCCCGACCTGGTCGGCGAGATCACCGAATCGGGTTCGCGCGGCAAGTCCAAGGGCGCGCTCGGCGGTGCCGCCGACACCATCTCCGACGCGTTCCGCCAGTCGCGCGAGGACGGCCGTCGGGAGGAAGGCGAGGAGGCGCCCAAGCGCACCACC
Organism: Streptomyces indicus; assembly: GCF_900100315.1. GTDB lineage: Bacteria > Actinomycetota > Actinomycetes > Streptomycetales > Streptomycetaceae > Streptomyces > Streptomyces indicus. The sequence continues at coordinate 982,415 of NZ_FNFF01000001.1, read as the reverse complement.
AAGCGGAGCACCTCCCGCAAGCGGCAGGAGGAGGCGGAGTGACCACGTACATCTACGGCATCGTGCGGAAGTCGCATCCGTCGCTGCCGGAGGGCACGGAAGGGATCGGGGACCCCGCGCTGCCGGTGCGGACCGTCACCGGGGGTGAACTCGCGGCCATCGTCAGCGACTCTCCGGAGAACCTGCGGCCCAAGCGCCACGATCTGCTCGCCCACCAGAACGTGCTGAGCGAGGCGGGCGCCCAGGGACCGGTGCTGCCCATGCGCTTCGGCTCGACCGCACCCGACGACGACACGGTGGCCGCCGTGCTCGCCGAGCGCGCCGAGCACTACACCGAACGGCTCGAAGCGCTGGACGGCAGGGTCGAGTACAACGTCAAGGCCACGCACGACGAAGAGGCCGTGCTGCACCGCGTGATGGCCGAGAACCCCGAGATACGGACCCTCACCGAGGCCAACCGCGAGGCCGCGGGCGGCACGTACGAACAGCGGCTCAGGCTGGGCGAGATGGTGGTCCAGGCCGTGCAGGCGCGTGAGGCGGCCGACGCGGTGGAGATCCAGGAACGGCTGGAAGGCGCGGCCGAATCCGTCAGCGTGGGTCCGCAGAGCACCGGCTGGCTCGCCAACATCTCCTTCCTCGTGGCGCGGGACTCCTCCGACGGGTTCCTCTCCGCGGTCGACAAGCTGCGGGGCGACCACCCGCACCTGGACCTGAAGGTGAACGGCCCGCTGCCGCCGTACAGCTTCGTCGAACCGGGGCCGGCCCAGCACGCCGCCCAGACCGCGGGCCACTGACATGGGTCTGACGAGCCTCGTGAAAGAGGTCGTGCTGCTGCCGTTCGCGCCCGTCCGCGGTTCCTTCTGGGTGATGGAACAGATCGTGGACGAGGCCGAGCGGCAGTACTACGACCCCGCGGCGATCCGTGCCGAACTCGCGCGCCTCGAGGAGCAGCTCGAAGCGGGCGAGATCGACGAGGACACCTTCGACCGGGGTGAGGACGAGCTCCTCGACCGGCTCCAGCACGCGACGGAACGGACGAATCAACCATGAACCGCATGGCACTTGGCCTCGCCGTAGGGGCGGGATATGTGCTCGGACGCACGAAGAAGATGAAACTGGCCTTCGCCGTCGGCACGCTCGTCGCCGGCAAGAAGCTCCCGCTCTCCCCGCGCGCGCTCGCGGAGCTCGTCCAGCAACAGCTCCTGAACAACCCGCAGTTCAAGGAGATCGGGGACCAGCTGCGCGAGGACGTGCGAGGCGTCGGCAAGGCCGCGACCGGGGCGGTGCTCGAACGCGGCCTCGACGGGATCTCGGACCGGCTGCGCGACCGCACGCTCGGGGTGCAGGACCGGCTGTCCGGGGTGATCCCCGGGGCGCGGTCCGAGGAGGACGAGGACGACGACCGCGCGCGGTCCGAGTCCCGCGATGACGACGCCGCATCCGGCTCCGACGAGGAGGAGAGCTCGCGCGGCGGCGAACGCTCCGCACGCAAGCCGGCCTCGGCCGCGAAGAGCAAGGCGTCGGGCACGGCCCGCAAGTCCACCAGCGCCGCAAGCAAGTCCACCGGCGCCGCACGCAAGACCACCGGCGCCAGGAAGACCGCGTCGGGCGCGAAGAGCGCCGGGGGCAAGACGGCCTCCCGTACCGCCAAGAAGACCACCTCGGCGGCGAAGTCGGCGGCCCGCCGCACCACCCGCGCGAAGGGAGGCCGCAGCGATGGCTGACGCGAAGGACAATCCGCTGACCGGCCTCGCCAAGAGCGAGGCCGCCGACCGTCTCAAGGCCGAGGCGCAGGCCTTCATGCTGGCGCAGCTCGAACGCGCGCTGGTGGGGGTGGGCCACAAACTCGGCTCGGCCACCGTCAAGCTGAACGACATCGCCGAGGGCAAGAGCCCCGGCTTCGCGCAACTGGCCCTCAAGGGCGGCCGCAAGCTCGCCGAGGGCAAGGGCCCGGTGCGCAGCGCCGTGGAGCTCACCGGAAGCCACCTCAAGGACCGCCTGATGGGCGCGGTCAAGGGCCTCGGCGGCAAGCGCAAGAAGGGCGGCGCGGGCCAGAAGCCCACCGTCATCCTCGAATACGTCGACGTCGGTGTGCCGGTGCGCACGGCCTACGACCAGTGGACGCAGTACCAGGAGTTCTCGACCTTCGCCAAGGGCGTCAAGGGCGCCACGGTCGCGGACGACACCCAGTCCGACTGGAACCTCAAGGTCTTCTGGTCCAGCAGGAGCTGGAAGGCGCACACCACCGAGCAGATACCCGACCAGCGCATCACCTGGACCTCCGAGGGCGCCAAGGGCACGACGAAGGGCGTGGTGACCTTCCACCCGCTCGGCGAGAACCTCACGCGGATCCTGCTGATCATCGAGTACTACCCGAAGGGCCTCTTCGAGAAGACGGGCAACATCTGGCGCGCCCAGGGCCGCCGCGCCCGCCTCGACCTCAAGCACTTCGCCCGGCACATCTCGCTCAAGGGCGAGGCGAGCGACGGCTGGCGCGGGGAGATCCGCGACGGCGAGGTGGTCGTCAGCCACGAGGACGCCCTCGCCGAGGAGGAGCGCGCCGAAGGCGAGGAGGGCGAGAGCGCCGAGCTGGAGGAGGCCAAGGGCGAGCAGGACGAATACGGCGAGGAATACGAGGACGAATCCGAGGAACCAGAGGAGGACGACGAGAACGCGTACGACGACCACGGCGAGGAGGATGACGACGAGGTGGCGTACGAGGACGACCGCGAGGCCCGGGACGACCGGGACGACGAGGACACGGAGCCGGAAGGCGAGTACGACGAGGAGGCCGAGGGCGCGTACGAGGACGAGCCCGAGGACGAGGAGTACGAAGAGGAAAGCCGTGACGACTACGCCGGGACCGGGCGCCGATGACCACCGCCAGCCGGCTCCCCGAGCCCTACGGACGTGACGGCGGCGCCAACCTCGCCGACATCCTCGAGCGCGTCCTCGACAAGGGCGTGGTGATCGCGGGAGACATCCGGATCAACCTGCTCGACATCGAGCTGCTCACCATCAAGCTCCGCCTGATCGTCGCCTCCGTCGACAAGGCGAAGGAGATGGGCATCGACTGGTGGGAGGACGACCCCGCGCTGTCCTCGGGAGCGCGCCGCCGCGAGGTGGACCGCCGCAGCTCAGAACTGGCACGGGAGAACGAGGAGTTGCAGGCCCGTATCGCCGAGCTCGAAGGACGGTCCGGAGGCCGGCTCGAAGCGGGCGCCGACGGCGGAGCGCAGGAGATCCGGCAGACGGCGCAGGAGAGCGGGCAGCCGGAGGGTGAAGAGCGCTCGGGATGAATGAGCTCCGCAGGGAGGGAGAGGCCCCCGGATGAATCAGCTCCGCTACGTCTACGCGGTGTGCCGCCCCTTCGAGGCCGCCTTGCAGGCGGACCTCGTGGGGGTGGGCGGCGCACCGCTCAAGCAGCTCGCGCACGGCGGCCTGGTCGCCGTGCTCAGCCACGTGCCGCCCGAGGACTTCGGCTACGAGCCGTTCAAGGCCCACTTGGAGGACCTCGACTGGGTCAGCGAGACCGCCCGTGCGCACCAGTCGGTGATCGCGGCCCTGACCACCGTCACCTGTCCGCTGCCGCTGCGGCTCGGCACGGTGTTCCGGGACGACAGCGGTGTCCGCACGATGCTGGAGGACGAGGGTGAGCAGCTGCGCGCCCTGCTCGCGCGGATCGACGGCCGGGTGGAGTGGGGCGTCAAGGTGTACGCGGAGCCCGTGGAGCCTGCCGGGGCCGCGGCGGCCGCGGACCGTCCCGCGAGCGGCCGTGACTACCTGCGGATGCGCCGCACCCGCCGGCAGGACGCGGACCGGCTGTGGGCGCGCGCGGAATCCTTCGCGCAGCAGCTGCACACGGACCTGGCCGCACGCTCGGCCGCGTCCCGGCTGCACCCGCCGCAGAACCCGGCGCTGTCCCGCGCCGAAGGCCAGAACGTGCTCAACGCCGCCTATCTGGTGGGGCGTTCGGACTCGGAGGAGTTCGTGGAGTGCGTGGAGCGCACCAAGGACCAGGAGCCCGGCCTGCGCGTGGAACTGACCGGCCCGTGGGCCGCGTACTCGTTCAGCGATCCGGACTCCGGTACGGGAGAGGAGGCGCGGTGACCGTCATAGAGCGGCGCGAGATCGCCCTCGTGGACCTCCTCGACCGGCTGCTCGCCGGCGGTGTGGTGATCACGGGCGATGTGACGCTGCGCATCGCGGACGTCGATCTCGTACGGATCGATCTGAACGCCCTGATCAGCTCGGTGAACGAACAGGTGCCCTCCCCCTTCGACCTGCCGGGCGCGGCGGGCGCGATCGAGGCGAGGTGACGCGATGAGCACGCCGGAGACACCCCGCACGACGGAGACGCCGCGTGCGACGGAGGCAGCGCGCACGCCCCATGGTGAGACCGGCGCGGCGGGCGCGCAGTGGTACGACCTGCCGGACGCGGACTCCCCGCGCCCGGTGCCGGACGTCCTGCGCGACCTCTCGGAGTCCGCACTGCGGGACAGCCCGGCGTCCCCCCGCCCCGAGCGCCCGTCGCGCCGGATGGACCTCGACCCCGACACCGTCGAGCGCGACCTGGTCAAACTCGTGCTCACCGTGGTCGAGTTGCTGCGCCAGCTCATGGAGCGCCAGGCGGTGCGCCGCTTCGATACCGGGGACCTCAGTGAGGACCAGGAGGAGCGCATCGGGCTCACGCTGATGCTCCTGGAGGACCGCATGGCCGAGCTGCGCGACCGCTACGGGCTGCGGCCCGAGGACCTCAATCTCGACCTCGGACCGCTGGGCCCGCTGCTGCCGCGGGACTGAACTCCCGGTACGGCAGGGGGCGGAGGGCCCTCAGACCCGGATCAGCAGTTCCCCGTGCAGCACGCAGAACCAGGCGTCGTCGGCCTGCCCCCACGCACGCCATCCGGCGCCGATCCGCTCCAGGTCCTCGCGGCTCGCGTGTCCGCCCTCGACGGCGATGGTCGCGTACGAGGAGGACGTGGTGCGGTCGGCCCACAGGCCGCTCCACCACGCGCGCTCCTCGGGCGTGGCGTAGGTCCAGGTGGCCGAGGTGGCGGTGATGTCCGTACAACCGGCCGCCAGCGCCCACGACTTGAGACGCCGCCCGGCGTTCGGCTCACCGCCGTTGGCCCGCGCGACCCGCTGGTACAGGGCCTGCCACTCGTCCAGGACGGGCAGCTCCGGGTACCAGACCATGCCCGCGTAGTCCGAATCGCGGACGGCGATGATCCCGCCGGGCCGGGTCACCCGGCGCATCTCGCGCAGCGCCTGCACCGGATCGCCCACGTGCTGGAGCACCTGGTGCGCGTGCACGACATCGAAGCTGTCGTCCGCGTACTGCAGCCCGTGCACGTCCGCCACCTCGAACTCCACGTTGTCCAGGCCGCGTTCGGCCGCCGTGGCCCGCGCCTGGTCCAGGACGCCGGCCGCGATCTCGACCCCCGTCACGTGCCCCTGTGGCACCAGGGCCGCCAGGTCGGCGGTGATGGTGCCCGGTCCGCAGCCCACGTCCAGGATCCGGTGGTCGGGCTTCAGCTCCGGCAGGAGGTAGGCCGCGGAGTTGGCGGCGGTGCGCCAGGTGTGCGAGCGCAGCACCGACTCGTGGTGCCCGTGCGTGTAGACGGCGGTCTCCTCGGCCATGACCGGTCCCCTTCCGGCAGTGCCCCGGGCGCCTTCACCCGGGGCGATACCGAGAACCGTACGCGCTCGCGCCATATTATGAGATCTGTGTCTTGCCATGCGAGACGCGCATGACGGAGTGTCAGTACGGCTCGGGGCGGTACACCGTCAGTGCCTCCGGCAGCTTGTCCAGCTCCAACTCGCCGCCCGCCGCGATGACTTCACCGTCGTACGCGAGCGGCGTACCGGGCGCGAGCCGCTGCACCCGCAGCCGGCGCACCCGGACGGCGGCGTGCGCGGGGGAGCGGCTGAGCGGTCCCGCGAACGCGGCCGCGAGCAGCCGGGCACTCGGCCTGCGGCCGCCGTGCGCCACCCGTACGTCGAGCAGCCCGTCGGCCAGGTCGTGCCGGCGCGCGGGGGCCAGGCCCATGCGGTGGTACGTCCCGTTGCCGGCGAACAGCAGCCACAGCGCCCGCCGTTTGCCGCCGATCTCGACCTCGAGCGGATGCTCCGAGCCGAGCACGTCGCCGGCCGCGAGAATGCCCGCGCCCCAGCCGCCGATCCGCTTGGCCCAGCGGTCGCGGTGGCGGACGAGCTCCGGATAGACGCCCAGGCTGAAGGTGTTGAGGAAGATCCCGGTGGACTCCCCGGCGCGGAACCGCCCCACGTCCACCGCCACGGCCTCGCCGCGGGTCAGGGCACGTGCCAGATCGCGCTCGCCCTCCACGCCGAGGTCGTACGCGAAGTGGTTCAGCGTGCCGCCGGGCAGCACCGCGAGGGGCAGATCGTGCCGCAGCGCCACCTGCGCGGCCGAGTTGACCGAGCCGTCGCCGCCGCACACGCCGAGGACGCGCGCCCGCCCCGCGGCCTTCTCCAACTCCTCCTCGAACACGGCCGGTTCGCACTCCACGAGCTCCGCACCCGGCAGATGCGCGAGCAGCAGCTGGGCCCGGGCGGCGGTCTTCGCCCCCGAGTTGACCACCATCACCAGACCCTCGCCCTCGTCCAGGACGGGTGCCTCGGCGTGCGGCCGGCCCGGAGCCCGGATCTGGTCGCGGGTGGGCACGAGCCCCCGTACGGCGAAAGCGGCGCCCACCCCGAGCGCCGCTCCCGCGAGGACATCCGTCGGATAGTGCACGCCGGTGTAGACGCGGGACAGGGCGACCGCACCCGCCACGGGCGCGACCACCGCGCCCCAGCGGCGCGACTCCAGCGCGACGCCCGTCGCGAAGGCCGCGGCCGAGGCGGAGTGCCCGGACGGGAACGAGGTCGTGATCGGCTGGTGCTTCAGCTGCCGGATCAGCGGTACGTCGTCACGCAGCGGTCGGGCGCGGCGCACGGCCCGCTTGCCGAGGGTGTTCACGGTGCCCGAGGCCAGCGCGAGCGAGGCGAGCCCGCGCGCGGCGGCACGGCGCGCACGCGGCGAGCGGGTCAGGGCCAGGGCGCCGGCCGCGGCGAACCAGAGCACGCCGTGGTTGGCGCTGCGGCTCAGCATCGGCAGCAGCGGATCGGCGCCGGGCCAGTGGCGGCGGGCGACGCCGTCGAAGAGCTTCAGGTCGAGGCGGACGAGCCGCGACCGGCCGCTGGAGACCACCGCTACCGGACCTTTGACATGAGGATCGGAGAACACATCGTGATTACCCATGGTCCCCGCGTACCCGCGGGCCGCAACATCAGCCGGGACTGTGTGCGGGGGCACGCGGCGCCGCCGCGGTGTGCCCGGCGGGCCGGGGCGCGGGGGAAATCCGTTTGCCCCGGCCCGAGGGCGCCCCGCACAATCCGCCCCATGGGACATCTGGAAGCCGCGCACCTCGAGTACTACCTCCCCGACGGGAGGGCCCTGCTCGGCGATGTCTCGTTCCGGGTCGGCGAGGGCGCCGTCGTCGCCCTCGTGGGGCCCAACGGCGCCGGCAAGACCACCCTCCTGCGCCTGCTCTCCGGCGAGCTGCAGCCGCACGGCGGCAGCGTCACCGTCAGCGGCGGCCTCGGCGTGATGCCCCAGTTCATCGGCTCCGTACGGGACGAGACCACCGTGCGCGACCTGCTCGTCTCGGTGGCCACGCCCCGTATCCGCGAAGCCGCGAAGGCCGTGGACGCCGCCGAGCACGCGATCATGACCGTCGACGACGAGGCCGCCCAGCTGCAGTACGCCCAGGCGCTGTCCGACTGGGCCGAGGCGCGCGGCTACGAGGCCGAGACGCTCTGGGACATGTGCACCACCGCGGCCCTCGGAGTGCCGTACGAGCGCGCCCAGTTCCGCGATGTGCGCACCCTCAGCGGCGGCGAGCAGAAACGCCTGGTCCTCGAGTCGCTGCTGCGCGGCACCGACGAGGTGCTGCTCCTCGACGAGCCGGACAACTACCTCGACGTGCCCGGCAAGCGCTGGCTCGAGGAGCGGCTCGCCGAGACCCGCAAGACCGTCCTGTTCGTCTCGCACGACCGCGAACTGCTCGCCCGCGCCGCCGAGAAGATCATCAGCGTCGAGCCCAGTCCCGCGGGCGCCGAGGCCTGGGTGCACGGCGGCTCCTTCGCCACGTACCACGAGGCCCGCAAGGAGCGCTTCGCACGCTACGAGGAGCTGCGCCGCCGCTGGGAGGAGAAGCACGCCCAGCTCAAGAAGCTGGTCCTCACCCTGCGCCAGGCGGCCGAGAACAGCGACGGCATGTCCTCCCGCTACCGCGCCGCCCAGACCCGGCTGCGCAAGTTCGAGGAGGCGGGCCCGCCGCCGGAGCCGCCGCGCGAGCAGGACATCACCATGCGCCTGCACGGCGGGCGCACCGGTGTGCGCGCGGTGACCTGCGAGGGCCTGGAGCTGACCGGCCTGATGAAGCCCTTCGACCTGGAGGTCTTCTACGGCGAGCGGGTGGCCGTCCTCGGCTCCAACGGCTCGGGCAAGTCCCACTTCCTGCGGCTGCTCGCGGGCGGCGAGGTCGCCCACACCGGCCACTGGAAGCTGGGCGCGCGCGTGGTGCCCGGCCACTTCGCGCAGACCCACGCCCACCCCGAGCTGTTCGGCCGCACCCTCCTCGACATCCTCTGGCACGACTACGCCAAGGACCGCGGCGCGGCCATGTCGCGGCTGCGGCGCTACGAGCTGACCAACCAGGCGGAGCAGCCCTTCGACCGGCTCTCCGGCGGCCAGCAGGCCCGCTTCCAGATCCTGTTGCTCGAACTGAAGGGCTGCACCGCCCTGTTGCTCGACGAGCCCACGGACAACCTGGACCTGGAGAGCGCCGAAGCGTTGCAGGAGGGCCTGGAGGCCTTCCAGGGGACGGTGCTCGCGGTGACGCACGACCGGTGGTTCGCCAAGTCCTTCGACCGCTATCTGGTGTTCGGGTCGGACGGCAAGGTGCGCGAGACCGCTCAGCCGGTGTGGGACGAGCGGCGGGTCGAGCGGGCGCGCTGAGCACGTCCGCGCAGGTCGGCGGAGGGGCCGCGGGGGCGACCCCGTGGCCCTGCGATCACCGGCCCGCGGCGGGACACTGGAGGCATGGCTGTTGCAAGCGTGCTCACTCAACACCGCGATGCCGTCGCCCTGTTCTCGGACCGGGTGCACCGCATCGCCGACGACCAGTGGACCGCACCCACGCCCTGCACGGAGTGGACCGTGCGCGACCTCGTGAACCACCTCGTCGCCGAGCAGCTCTGGGCCGTCCCGCTCGTCCGGGACGGCGCGGGCATCGACGACGTCGGGGACGCCTACGACGGCGATGTGCTCGGTGACGACCCGGTCGGCACCTGGGACCGCAGCGCCCGTGCGGCGCACGAGGCGTTCGCCGCCCCCGGGGCCCTGGAGCGTACGGTGCGGCTTTCGTACGGCGACACCCCGGCGTCCGCGTACTGCGCGCAGATGACCACGGACCTCGTCGTGCACGCCTGGGACCTGTCCCGGGCGACCGGTGTCGACGAGCGGCTGCCGCAACCGCTGATCGACGCGGCGGTACGTGAAGTCGCCCCGTATGCGGCGGACTTGGCCAAGAGCGGCGTCTTCGCGTCCCCGGTGGAGCCGCCGCCCGGCGCCGACGCCCAGACGAAGCTGCTGTGCCTGCTCGGCCGCCGGCCCTGACGGCCTGACCCGCGGGCGGACCTGGCCCCGGGCTCACCCCGACCGACTCCGGGACTTCACCCCGGCCGACTCCGGGATCTCACCCTGGCCGGCTCCGGCACCTCACCCCGGCCAGCTGTCCGGTGCCGTCTCGCTGATCCTGCCCAGCGTCGAGGCCGGGTCGAGCGCCACGGCCAGGTCGCCCAGGCTCAGCATCCCCACGGGGCGGCCGTCCTCGATGACCGGCAGCCGCCGCACCGCGTATTCGCGCATCAGCGAGACCGCCGTCGTCACCGAGTCGTCCGGGGAGACGGACACCGGATGCGGGGTGCACACCGCCTGGGCGCTCACGGTCAGCGGATCGGCTCCGTCGGCCACGGCCCGCAAGGTGATGTCACGGTCGGTGAGCACGCCGAGCACGGTGCCCTCGGCGGCCACCAGCACGCCCCCGATGTCCTGTGCGCGCATCAGCTGCGCGGCTTCCACCAGGGACGCGTCGGGACGCACGGTCACCACGCCCGGAGTCATCACGTCCCTCACGATGTCCGCCATGGCGGGCCCTTCCTGCGAATCCCCGTGCCCGGGGATGACCGGGTGACCCCGGTCGCTGTACCCCCATCCGGTCCGGACATGCCGCCGCGGTGCTCAGGAAGTGGGCACCTCGCGGATGACCGGGGGCTCTTCGGTATCCGCAGCCGGTGGAAGGAGTAGCTCCTCGTAGCGGCCGAGCGCGATGATCACGCCCAGCATCACCAGGGGGGTCAAGACAGCGAACAGTGCCATGATCGGACCCTTCCCGACGGGATGTCCCCGTCCGGGTCTCCCGCATGACCACGGGCAAACGCGCCCAGGAGGACTGGTCAGAAGGGTGATGTGTTTGGCAGGGCCGCACCGGGGCACGCGCACAGTGTGCTTCGGAACGGAGGCACATCCGCGGGAGCAGCCGTGACTGCCCGGATGTGCTCTGTCCGCCCGGCCGCGCGCTCCTCCCCGGTGACCGTCGCCACACCTTGCGAGCACCACCAGGGAGATGCAGCTTCCATGCGTACCTCCACAGGCTCCACCCGTCACCCGCACGACGACGCCCCCGACACCGCCGCGGACTTCCGCAGGCTGGCCGCCCTGCCGGTCGGCCCCCAGAAGGACGCCCTGCGCCAGCAGCTCGTCTGCGCCTGGCTGCCCATGGCCGACCGCCTCGCGGGCCGCTTCCGCGGCCGCGGCGAGTCCTACGAGGATCTGCGTCAGGTCGCCGCCCTCGGCCTCGTGAAGGCCGTGGACCGCTACGACCCCGAACGCAGCCACGCCTTCGAGAGCTATGCCGTGCCCACCGTGACGGGCGAGATCAAACGGCACTTCCGCGACCACATGTGGACCCTCCACGTACCGCGCCGCGTCCAGGACCTGCGCAACCGTGTGCGCTTCGCCTCCCAGGACCTCGCCCAGACCATCTCCGGCCGCTCGCCGACGATCGAGGAGATAGCCGAGCGGGCCGGCATGACCGTGGACGAGGCCCGCACCGGACTCGAAGCGCTCGACAGCTTCACGGCCCTGTCCCTGGACGCCGAACTCCCCGGCAGCGACGACGGATACGCGCTGCGGGACGCCCTCGGTTCCCCCGATCCCGCGCTCGACGTCGTCGTCGACCGCGAAGCCGTCAAACCGCGGCTGCGCGCCCTGCCGGAACGCGAGCGCGCCATCCTCTACATGCGTTTCTTCGGCGACATGACGCAGAGCAAGATCGCCGAACAGCTCGGCATCTCGCAGATGCACGTCTCGCGCCTCATCAGCCGCTGCTGCGCCTCGATGCGCGAGGAGGTCATGCAGGACCAGGCCGCTGCCCGTGAGGAGCGTGAGCTCCAGGGCACCGCCGCCTGACGCCCGCGGCTACCGCACCGGACCACCTGAGGTCACGAACGGTGACGCCGGTGCGGGCGCCCCGCTCGCCCCGGCGCACCGGCGTGCTGCGAACGCACCGGCGTACCGGAGCAGGGGCCCCGCCTGTCGTACGGCAGAAACGCCCTCAGCGCGCCCTGCGCAACGCGAGCGCCACATGCCGGGACATCACGTCCACCGCCTGGGCCTCCGCCAGCGAGAAGGCGAGCCGCGCGCCGCACCGGAACAGCGTGAGGACGCCCTCGACCGGGCCGCCCTCCGGACCGGCGAGCGGCACGCACAGCAGCGAGGTCACATCGGCCCGTACGAGGACCGGGGTGCCGTCCGCGTCCCGCCCGAAGGCGTCCGGGTCCTCGGGCCGTACCTGGAGGGCCGTGCTGCCGCCCCGTGCCGCCTCCACCACCAGGGGGCACCCGGCGGGATCCTGGCGCAGCACGGCGTCGGCGGCCGCCTTGTCGCCCGGCCCGAGCACCTCCGTACGCGCGGGCTGCCGTGCCCCGAGGTCGGCGACCACCCAGTCCGCGAAGCGCCCGTGCAGCACCTGCGCCACCTTGCGCAGCACCTCCGCACGGCCGGCCCCCGGCTTCGTCGTGAGCAGCTCGGTGGTCATCGCGTCGATCAGGTCGAGCAGCGCCGCGTTGCGCGTCGCCTCGGCGAGGTCCGGGGCCGGACCGTAGGGCCGGTCCGGGCGCGGCAGCCGCTGCGACGTGCCGGGCTGGAGCACCACCAGGACCACCGGCCGGGGCTCGGGCCCCGGCCGCAGCGCGGTCAGCGTGGCCCGTATGCCGTCGTGCGGCCGCTGTTGCAGATGCACGGTCAGGCTGCGGTCGCCGTCACCGCGGGCCACGGCCGCCGTCTGCGAGCGCAGCGCGGCGCGGTCGGCGGGCGCGAACATGCCCGCCAGCGGCCGGCCGGTGGCGAAGCCCGACCTGACCCCGGTCAGCCCGGACGCGGCGAAGTTCAGCCGCCGCACCACGGTGTCGCGGTCCACCAGGGCGACCGGCAGCGGCAGGCGCTGGAAGACGGCGCGCAGCAGCTGCTCCTCGTGACGGTTGGCGAACTGGCCGCTCGCCGCGGCGATCTGCTCGTATCGCGGCCACAACTGCTCCGCCACATGGTCGAGTTCGAAGAGCGCCGTGTCGAGCACGGAGCGCAGATCGCCGTCGGGTGTGGTGCGGGCTGTCTTCAGTTCATCGACGCGGCGCAGGAAATCCGCGAGGTCCTCACCGAACTCATCTTCTTGCGCCATAGGTCGAAAGCTAGCCCCTGGAAGCGCGTTCGCGCAGGGCACTGCGCCGACGTACGGAATTGTCCCGCCAGGTGATATGTGCCGGTCGCTCCCGTGCGCCGGGTTTCCCGCCCTGCCCTGCGGGAACGCGACCGGAGAGAGGAGGAGAGCCCGATGCCGGAACCGGCATGGCACGCGCCCGCCACCGTCCTGCCCGGACGCCAGCTCTCGGAGCTGGCCGAACAGGCCGCCCGCTGCACCGCGGGCTGCTGCGGAGCCGACGCCACGGTCAGCGAGCCGGGCGCCGAAGGGGCCCGCAACGGCCGGCCGGGGCCAGTCGCGGTCACCCACCCCGATCTCGCCTCCGTCGTCACCGCGCAGCTGCGCTCCGGTGAGGGCCCGATTCCCGAGGCGATCGCCACCGGCGAGCCGGTCGGCGCGGACGACCTGCTGCAGGAGCAGCGCTGGCCCGAGTTCCGCGCCCGCGCCCTCGACTCCGGCGTACGCGCCGCCGTCACCCTGCCCTTCCCGCGGGCCGGCCTCACGGTGGCCCTCAGCCTCTACAGCTTCCGCAGCGGCAGCCTCCTGAAGAACGGCTGCTGCGCCGCCCGCGCGCTCGGCGAACTCGCGGCCACCTCGCTGGTCCGCGACGAGCGCTACCGCGCGGCCCTCACGGAGGTGGACCAGCTGGGCACCGCCCTGCGCACCCGCCCCGTCGTGGACCAGGCCAGCGGCATCGTGATGCATGTGCTCGGCTGCGACGCCGACGAAGCCTTCGCGATCCTGCGGCGCATCTCGCAGCACTCCAACGAGAAGCTCGCGGATGTCGCGGCGGCGGTCGTACGGCGCCGGGGGCGCGGTCTGGAGAAGGACCTGACCACCCTGGCCACCTGAGGCCGTTACGCCGGCGCCCCAGTTCGCGCCGTGCGCGGCAAGCGCCGCCCGGAGCGACCGGCGCGGCTCACCCGACCGGCCCCGGACGTCCCGCGAATGGCCCGTCGGCACGCGCGGGTGACGAGGAGTCAGGTTTCCATGGGTGCGCGGCACCGCGTGCGTGCCGTGCCGAAGGCACCGAAGGAGCCGCACCCATGCGCATCGCCCCCGTGTTCGCAGCCGCCGCGCTGGCCGCCGCCGGCGTGGCCGGTGCCGCGCCCGCCCACGCGGCCGACACCGCGGCGGAAGTCAGCCCGCGCACCGTCGCCCCCGGCGGCATGGTGACCATCTCCGTCTCCTGCCCCTACGCGGACCGCGGCTGGTACCCCGACTCCATCACCGCGAACTCGCAGGCCTTCGCCGGCGGCTCGGTCCGGCTGCACAAGGTCGAGAACGCCGCGATCCCGGGCGTCGGACCCGCCTACAACGGCACGGCCCGTATCGCCGCCGGTGCCAACTTCCGCAGCGGCGGCCCCGACTCCGTCGGCACCTCCTCCCAGTGGGGTGTCGACGGCACCTGCCCCGGCGGCTCCCAGTGGAGCGCGAGCTTCACGGTCGACCGGGGCGCCCCCACGCACTATGGGGTGCAGGGCGGTATCGGCGGCAGCTTCACCGACTCCGCGCAGACCATGGTGACCGGAGCCGTCCTCGTCCTGGGCGCGCTCGGCGCCACCTTCTACGTGATCCGCCGCCGGCAGGCGGACCCGGACAGCTGACCCGCGCGTGAAGAACCCGTGCGTGAAGAACCCGCGGGTGCGACGGGACCCGTCCCGCGAGCCCGTACGGAGTGAACCGATCCGCCCGTATCCTCCGGCCCCCGCACGGGCAGGGATACGGGCGGTGGCACGTCCTTTCCCCTCGCCACCCGGCGCCAGAAGACTCCCGGTCCACCGGACCCGGTACGAGAACACGGAGGCAGGCATGCCGCGGACGGTCCCCGAAGGCCACGGCCCGGTCCGGTACGGACCGCCGGCCCCCGACCCCGGACTGCCCGTGCTCCCCGAACTCGCCGCCGTCCTGGCCGCGTCCGCCGGGCGCGCACACGTCGAACCCCCCGGCGGCAGCCCGGCCCTCCTCGACGCCGCGGCCGGCTACTGGAGCCGGCGCGGACTGCCCTCCGAGCGCGGCCACCTCGCCGCCGCGGCGGGCCCGGCCCCGCTCCTGTGCGCCCTGATCGCCGCGACCGGCGGCGACGTCCTGCTGCCGCGTCCGTGCACGGCCTGGTGGGCGCCCCAGGTGCGGCTGCTCGGCCGGCGGGCCTTCCATGTGGCGACCCCGCCCGAGTGCGGGGGAGTGCCCGATCCGTACGCGCTCCTCGAAACCGTCCGCAGGGTGCGCGCCGAGGGCGATGATCCGCGGCTGCTCGTGCTGTCCGTGGCCGACGACCCGACCGCGACGGTGCCGCCCCCCGAGGTGCTGCACGAGACCGTCGAGGCCGCGCTCGGCGAAGGGCTGCACATCGTCTCGGACGAGACCTGGCGCGACACCCTGCACCACCCCGAGGAGACCGTCCTGATCGGCCCGGCCGAGATGGTGCCGCAGCAGGTCACGGTGGTCACCGACCTCGTGGGCGGCTACCTGCCCGCCGACTGGCCGGCCGCCGTCGCCCGCTTCCCGGACACCCCCGGCGGCGCGGAGCTCAGGGCCCGCGCCCTCGACGCCCTGACCGCACTCGGCGCCCAGGTCGCCGCTCCCGTCGCGGCCGCGGCCGCCTATGCGCTCGGCGAGCCCGACGAGGTCACCGGTCGCCTCACCGCCGCGGTACGGCTGTACGCGAAGGTCGCCGAAGCCGTGCACCGGGCCCTGCTCGCCGCCGGTGCCCTCGGCCGGGCCCCCGTCGCCGGACGGCACCTGTACGCGGACTTCGCCCCGCTGCGCGACGCACTCGCGGCCCGCGGGGTCGGCGACGCGATGGAGCTGGAGGAGCACCTCACCGAGCGGCTCGGCATGCCGGTGCCCGGCGGCCACCGCTTCGGCGACGACCTGGGCGCCCTGCGCGCCCGTCTCCCGGTCGGCCCGCTGCTCGGCACCGACACCGAGCAGCGCCTGGCCGCCCTCACCGCACCCGACCCTCTGGAACTCCCGCACGTGGAACGGGCGCTCACCGGTCTCGCCGGAGCGCTCGACGGACTGCGCGCCGACGCCCAGCACTTGGAGCCGCCTCGATGACCCAGGAGTCGCCTTCCCTCGCGGCCGGAGCGGAGCTCACCTCCGCCCCGCAGACCGCCGCCGGCTCGGCGCTGCGGCCGTTGGCCGAACACCGCACCTGGCCCCGCTCGTTCGCCGACCGCCTCACCGCACCGCTGCCCGGTGTGAAGGCGCTGGCCCGCTTCGCCCGCGAAGGGGCGGTGCGCCCGGGCCGCGAAACGCTCAAGGACATCCCCCACCTCCCCTTCGAACCGGGCCCGTTGCCGAAGGTCGACGCCGATACCGTGGCCGTCACCTGGGTCGGGCACGCCAGTTGGGTGGTGCGCATCGGCGGCCTGACGGTGCTCACGGACCCCGTGTGGTCCCGCAAGATCCTCGGCACCCCGGCCCGCGTCACCCCGCCCGGACTCGCCTGGGACGCGCTGGGCACGGTGGACGCCGTGGTCATCAGCCACAACCACTACGACCACCTCGACGCCCCCACCCTCAAGCGGCTGCCGCGCGAGACCCCGGTGTTCGTGCCGGCCGGACTCGGCCGCTGGTTCCGCCGCCGGCGCTTCGTCTGCGTCACCGAACTCGACTGGTGGGAGGCGGCCGAACTGCGCGGGGTGCGCTTCGACTGCGTCCCGGCGCACCACTGGTCCAAGCGAGGCCTCACCGACACCTGCCGCACCTTGTGGGGCGGCTGGGTGCTCACGGACCCGCGCGGACGGAAGGTCTACTTCGCCGGGGACACGGGATACGGCCACTGGTTCGAGCGGATCGGCAGCCGCCACCCGGGCATCGACCTCGCCCTGCTGCCGATCGGCGCGTACGAACCCCGCTGGTGGCTGCGCGACGTCCACTGCGACCCGGAGGAGGCGGTCCGCGCGATGGACGACCTCGGCGCGCAGCGGAT
Organism: Streptomyces indicus; assembly: GCF_900100315.1. Taxonomy (GTDB): domain Bacteria; phylum Actinomycetota; class Actinomycetes; order Streptomycetales; family Streptomycetaceae; genus Streptomyces; species Streptomyces indicus. Next base: position 965,648 of record NZ_FNFF01000001.1, on the reverse strand, counting down.
GGCCCCCATGCACTGGGCGACCTTCCTGCTCTCGGCCGAACCCGTCCTCGAACCCCTGCACCGCGTCCGCGAGGCCTGGCGCGCGGCGGGCCTCGCCCGCGCGGACCTGTGGGACCTGCCGGTCGGCGCGTCCCGCGTCCTCGAAGGCGTGCCGGGCGCCGACGACTCCGGGGTGGGTGCCGGCGAACTCGGCGCGGGCTGAAGCACGGGGTCGGCCAGGTCTCAGCCCGCGCCGAGCCGAGCCGCTTCCGTGGTTCAGCCCGTGCTGAACCGCGCCCGCATCCGCCGCCACAGCGCGGGCGTCACGCTGATCAGGACCGTCAGCGCGACCGCCGCGACCACGCCCTCCCACGGCTCGGGGAACAGCGAACCGCCCAGGATCCCGATGAGTTGGTACGTCACCGCCCAGGCCAGGCACGCCGGCAGGTTGCCGCGCGCGAAGCGCCGCAGCGGCCACTTCGCGAGCAGACACGCGAGCATCACCGGGATCCGCCCGGCCGGCACGAGCCGGGACAGGACGAGCACCGTCACGTTGTGCTCGTGCAGCTTGTCCTGCGCCTGCTCGAGCCGCTCCTGCGGGGCACGCTCGCGGATGGCCTTGAGCCAGCGCGAACCGTTCTTCGAGCGCAGTCCGCGCGCGCCCAGCCAGTAGAGCATCGAGTCGCCGAGGAACGCGGCGAGCGCCGCCACCGCGAACACGTACAGCTGCGACTGCGGTGCCGAGTGGTGGAAGGCCAGGGCGGCCGCCGAGCTGACGACCGCGCCCGTCGGCACCACCGGCACCAGCGCGCCGAGCACCACGAGCAGGAAGAGCGAGGGGTATCCGACGGCCTGCTGGGTCTCCGGCGGGACGACCTCGGCGATCGCGAGCAGGCTCACCTCGCGACCTCCGGCCACACGCTCTCGCCCTGGGCGAGCAGATGCACGGCCACCTCGGGGGCACGCAGCGCGGCCTGCCGTACGAACTCGTGGCCGGGGGCGTGGAATTCATGCGGCCGCACCGCGTCCATGCCGATCGGCCAGTACGTGCCGAAGTGCACCGGGACCGCACTGCGGGGCGCGATCCGCGCGAGGGCCTCGGCGGCGCGGGCCGCGTCGAGATGACCGTGCCCGAGGAACGGGCCCCAGCCGCCCACCGGGAGCAGCGCCACGTCCACCGCGCCGACCGCCTCGGCCATCTCGTCGAACAGGCCGGTGTCCCCGGCGAAGTAGGTGCGCGCGGCCCCCTCGACCACGAACCCGAGCGCGGGCGAGCGGTGCGGGCCGACCGGCAGGCGCCGCCCGTCGTGCCGCGCGGTGACCACCCGCACGGTCACCTCGCCCACCCGCACCTCGTCACCGGGCACGACCTCGGTGAACCGCAGATGGGCCAGCCTGCGCAGACCGGGCACCGCGGCCCGCGCGCCCTGCGGCAGTACCACGGCAGTGCCCTCGGGCAGCCGCGCCAGCGAGGGCACGTGCAGATGGTCGGCGTGCAGATGCGAGACGAGCGCGGCATCGGCCCGTGCGGCCTGCTCGCCGGGCAGCTCGCCGCGCCGGCGGCGCAGATGCGCCAGCCGCCGCGCGAACAGCGGATCGGTGAGCACGCGGGTCCCCGAGTCCTCGACCGTGCAGGTGGCATGCCCCCACCAGGTGATCTCCACCGGCACCGAGCTGATCCTTCCGCTGTGCGTTCCGCGACTGTTCGCCTCACGTACCTCCTACGACCATACGGGGCGCAGTAGGGTCGGTGCGCACGAGCGGGAGCGGGGACGCGGGTTGCCGCAGCCGGCACCTGCCGGACCCGGGGATGCCGACGGCACAGGGGGATGTCTGATGGCAGGGCTGCGCGTCGCGGCGATCGCCACGCTGACCCCGCTGGAGGAGCTGGACCGCGAGCCGTTCCTCGTCGACAGCCGCGGACAGCACGCGATGTGCGCGCGGTGGGCGGCCGACCACGGCCACGTCATCACCCGTGAACTCCTGCTGCACGCGACCCGCCCCGACCACGGTGCGCTCTGGCAGGCCGTGGACGAGGGCGCGGTGGACGCGTTCGTCGCGCCCAACGAGCGGGTCCTGCACCGCGCCCTGCTCTCCCTGCCCGCCTTCGCCGCGGAGTGCGCCCGCCGCTCGGTGCGGCTGGAGACGGTGGGCTGGACGGAGCCCGCGTACGACGCGGACATGAAAGCCCGGGTCCACCGCCGCCTGTCGATGCCGACGGCGGGGTACGACGGCTGCTGAACCCGCTGCCGCTCACGAGCGGCCCGGCATCCGGACGAAGGCCGGACCCCGCACCGGAGCTCCCCGCACCGCACCGACCCGTCCGCACCACCCCGACCCACCCCCGCCCATATGAAACCCTGGGGTCCGGGCACCCGAAGTGTCCGGAAAGGTGCGAGGTGGACGTGGCCCGAGAAGGACGGTGGCGGCGAGCCGGCGGCACCCTGTGGCGCATGACGGCCGTCTGGGCGGCCAGTACCCTGACCATGCTGATCCTCGCGGGCATCCTGCCCGACTTCCGGTTGCAGGCCGACTCGGGGGACAGCGCCACCCGCATCGGGATCACGGCCGGCATCGGGGCGGCCGTCTTCGGTGTACTGAGCGCCCTCGTCTGGCCGTTGATCGTGCGCGCCCTGCTCCTCGTACCGGCCCTCGTCCTCGGTCTCCTCGTCTTCTTCCTCAACGGCTCGCTGTTCCTGATCGCCCTCAGCCTCATCCCCGACGGCCGAGGCGAGGCCGCCCCGGAGACCGCGGTGCTCGTCGCCGCCGTGATGTCCGCCGTGGCCTCCGCCACCGGCGCGGCCCTCGCCGTGCGCGACGACGACGCCTACCGTCGCCGGCTCTACCGGCTCGCGGACCGCCGGCGCCGCAAGCAGGCCGCCGCCCGCGGCCCGCGGCTGCCCGGCACGGTCTTCCTGCAACTCGACGGCGTCGGCCACGACGTGCTGCAACGCGCCGTCGCCGCCGGTCACATGCCCACGGTCGCCTCCTGGCTGGAGACCACCCACCGGCTCACGCCCTGGCGCACCGACTGGTCGAGCCAGACCGGCGCCAGCCAGCTCGGCATCCTGCACGGGGACAACTTCGACATCCCGGCCTTCCGCTGGTACGAGAAGGAGACCGGCGAGGTCATGGTCTGCAACCGGCCCGCGAGCGCCGCCGAACTCCAGCGCCGCGCCATCAAGCGGACCGGCGACGGCGGCCTGCTCACGGTGGACGGCGCGAGCCGCGGGAACCTGTTCAGCGGGGGCGCCGACCAGGTGGCGCTGGTCCTGTCGATCGCGGCCCGCCGCGGCCGCGAGAACCGGTCGCGCGCGGGGTACTTCGCCTACTTCTCGGACCCCGCCAACGCTGTCCGTACGGCGATGTCCTTCGTCGCCGAGGTGGGCCGCGAGATCGGCCAGTCCGTGCGCGGACGGATCAGGAGGACCCGGCCGCGGGTCAAGCGCGGCGGGCTCTACCCCTTCATCCGGGCCTTCGCCACCGTCGTCGAACGGGACGTGGTCGTCGCCGCGGTGATAGGGGACATGCTGGTCGGCCGCACCGCCGTGTACGCGGACCTGGTCGCGTACGACGAAGTGGCCCACCACTCCGGCCCGGGCAGCAGGGACGCCGAGCTCGTCCTCGAACGCCTCGACCGGTCCATCGCCCTGATCGCGAAGGTCGCCGAGCACGCGCCGCGCCCGTACCGCATCGTGCTGCTCTCCGACCACGGCCAGAGCCCGGGGGAGACCTTCCGGCACCGCTACGGGCTCACCCTCGCCGACCTGGTCCGCGCCGGCTGCGGACTCCCCGTGCCGCGCAAGGCCCGGCGCACCCACAGCGGGGCCGAGGCGCGTTCGGCGGTACGGGCCGCGATGCACCGGCCCGTCGAGGAGGGCAAGGGCGAGCACCGCCCGCCCGCCGGCAAGGGGCCCCTCGTGCTCGCCTCGGGCAACCTCGGCCTGGTGTCGTTCCCCGACGTGCCCGAACGCATGACGCGCGAGCAGATCGACGCCCGCCACCCGGCCCTGCTGCCCACGCTCGCCAACCACCCGGGCATCGGCTTCGTGCTCGTACGCTCCGAGCGCGGCTCCGGTGTGATCCTCGGCGCGCGCGGCGCCGAACTCCACCTGGACGAACTGCCCGAGGACGCGGAGGAGTCGGGCCCGCTCGCGGACTTCGGCCCGGGCACCCTGGCCGCCGTGCGCCGCACCGACTCCTTCCCGCACACCGCCGACATCATGGTCAACTCGGCGGTGGAGGACGGGGAAGTGCTGGCGTTCGAGGAGCAGATCGGCTCGCACGGCGGTCTCGGCGGCGAACAGAGCCACCCGTTCCTGCTCTCGCCCGTCGCGCTGTCCGCGCCCGTGCCCGAAGGCCGTGAACTGGTCGGGGCCGAGCGCGTGCACCGCGTCCTGCGCCGGTGGCTGCGCGAGGCCGACGGCCCGCAGGTACCCGTGCCGGAGCCCGACCCCGCGGAGCTCGACCTCGTGTTGCGGCCGCCCGGTGATGTTGCGGCCGCCGAACGCGCCGCAGCGGACAAAACCGTGTGAAGTGGTGCAGCGTGTCCGCATGGACCGCACCCCAGGACCCCAGCCGGCCGACGCGCCGCACCAGCACGGCGTACTCGACGCACCCGACGAGCCGGACGAGCGCAGCAAGCACGCCCGGCGCTTCGGACTGCCCATCGCCACCTGCCTGGTGATGGGCAACATCGTCGGCGGCGGCATCTTCCTGCTGCCCGCGTCGGTGGCCCCCTACGGCACGATCGCCCTGGTCGCCTTCGGCGTGCTCACCCTCGGCGCGCTCGCGCTCGCGCTGGTCTTCGGCCGGCTCGCGCGGCGCGACCCGCGCACCGGCGGCCCGTACGTCTACGCCCGTGAGGCTTTCGGCGACTTCGCCGGTTTCCTCGCGGCCTGGTCGTATTGGATCACCGCCTGGGTCTCCAACGCGGCCCTCGCCGTCATCGCGGTCGGCTACCTCGGCGTGCTGTTCCCCGCCGTGGTCGAGCACAAGTGGTCCATGTGTCTGGCGGCGCTCGTGGTGCAGTGGCTGCCGGGCTTCGCCAACTTCGCCGGTACGCGGTACGTGGGCGCCGTCCAACTCGTCGCCACCGTCCTGAAGTTCGCCCCGCTGCTGCTCGTCGCGATCGGCGGCCTGTTCTTCTTCGACTCCGGCAACCTGGGTCCGTTCCTCGCCGACGGCGAGAGCCCGCTCGGCGCGATCTCCGCGGCCGCCGCGATCCTGCTCTTCTCGTACCTGGGCGTGGAGTCGGCCGCGATGAGCGCGGGCGAGGTGCGCAACCCGCGGCGCAATGTCGGACGCGCCACGGTCCTCGGCCTGCTGTGCGCCGCGGTCGTGTATCTGCTCGGCACGCTCGCCGTGTTCGGCATGCTGCCGCATGAGCAGGTCGTGAGCTCCACCGCGCCCTTCTCGGACGCGGTCAACGTCATGTTCGACGGCACCTGGGGCGGCACCCTCGTCGCCTGGGCCGCGGTGATCTCCATCATCGGCGCGCTCAACGGCTGGACCCTGCTCAGCGCCCAGGCCCCGTACGCGGCGGCGAAGGACGGACTGTTCCCGCAGGTCTTCACGCACAAGGCGCGCGGTGTGCCGACCGTCGGCGTGGGCGTCACCGTCACCCTCGCCTCGCTTCTGACGATCTACCAGTACGCGGCCGGCGCGGACGGGGTCTTCACCCTCCTCGTCACGGTCACGACGTTCATGGCGACCGTCCCCTACCTCCTGGCCGCGGCCGCCCAGATCTACCACCTGCTGTGCGGCCGGGGAGACTTGGTGAATCGCGGCCGGCTTGCCGCGGACTCCCTGATCGCCCTGGCCGCCTTCGGCTTCTCGATGTGGCTGGTGGCGGGCGCGGGCTACCAACCCGTGTACCAGGGCGTGCTGTTCCTCTTCGCGGGCGTGCTCGTCTACGCGTGGATGTCGGCCCGCAAGGTACGCGCCGCGCAGCCGGTCTGAGGCCCTGACCGGTGCCGTTCACCCGCAATGGTCCCGTTTTCCGCGTGACCTGATCGCGAGCACCGCGGCGGATGTGGTCGGATAAGGGCGGACGTCCAACAACCCGTCCGCTGACGTCCCGCAGAGGAAGGAACCGCCGTGGCCACCACGCGCAGCGCACACACCGTCTGGGAAGGCTCCCTCATGGAGGGCGCCGGCACCGTCACCTTCGACTCGTCCGGCATCGGCGAGCAGCCGGTCTCCTGGCCCTCGCGCGCCGAGGAGGCGAACGGCAAGACCAGCCCCGAGGAGCTGATCGCGGCGGCGCACTCCAGCTGCTTCTCGATGGCCCTCTCGCACGGCCTGGCCGGTGCGGGCACCCCGCCCACCAAGCTGACCACCTCGGCGGACGTCACGTTCCAGCCGGGCACGGGCATCACCGGTATCCACCTCACCGTCGAGGGCGAGGTGCCCGGCATCGACGACGCCGCCTTCCAGGCCGCCGCCGAGAACGCCAAGGCCAACTGCCCGGTCAGCCAGGCGCTCGCCGGCACCACGATCACGCTGAGCGCCAAGCTCGCCTGAGCGGCCGCTGTACCGGGGCGCCCCCGGTCCGGACTTCGTGTCCGGGCCGGGGGCGTCTTGCTGTCCGCTGTCGGCTGCCCGCTCTGTCCGTACGGAAATTCCTCAGCCCGTACGGGAACATCCTCAGGCCGCACATCCTCAGGCCGCGCCGAAGTCCGGCAGTGTGAGCGTGCCGTCCTCGGCCAGCGGGAAGCCCGGGTTGTGCGCCACCTCCCACAGATGGCCGTCCGGGTCGGCGAAGGTGCCGGAGTAGAAGCCCACCGGGTTCACCGCGGCCGGCTTGGTGATCGTGCCGCCCGCCTGTTCCGCGGCCGCCAGGAGTGCGTCCACCTCCTTGTCGGAACGGACGTTGTGCGCGAGCACGATGCCGCTGAAGGCGACGCCCGGTGCGCCGCCCTCGACGCCGCTGTCCGCCGCCAGCTTGTCCCGTCCCCACAGGACCAGTCCCAGGCCGCCCGCCTGGAAGAAGACGGTCTCCTGGACCTCCTGGCCGCGCCAGCCGAGTGCCTCGTAGAAGTGTTTGGCGCGCGGGAGATCGGTGACTCCGAGAGTGATCAGGCTGATGCGCTGCTCCATGCCCCCGACCGTACAACCGCAGACGGCGTGGGCAACCGGGCCGGCCGTCCGGGGCATACCGGGCCATTGACAACGGGCCGCTCAAGTTTTGTGCTGGAGATCCGGGAGCGGGTTGCGGGAAGGGGACTGACATGGCACGTGCGGTCGGTATCGATCTCGGCACGACGAACTCCGTGGTCGCCGTCCTCGAAGGCGGCGAGCCCACCGTGGTCGCGAACGCCGAGGGAGCGCGCACCACGCCGTCGGTCGTCGCCTTCGCCAAGAACGGCGAGGTGCTGGTCGGCGAGGTCGCCAAGCGGCAGGCGGTCACCAACATCGAGCGCACCGCACGGTCCGTGAAGCGCCATATGGGCGACGGGAGTTGGCGCTTCCCCGACGAGGGCACCATCGACGGCAGCCGGCTGCGCGCCCAGGAGCTGTCCGCGCGGGTGCTCCAGAAGCTCAAGCGGGACACCGAGGCCTACCTGGGCGAGACGGTGACCGACGCGGTGATCACCGTGCCCGCGTACTTCGACGACACCCAGCGCCAGGCCACCAAGGAGGCCGGTGAGATCGCGGGCCTCAAGGTGCTGCGCATCATCAACGAGCCGACGGCCGCCGCGCTCGCGTACGGACTCGACCGCGGCGACGAGCAGACGGTGCTCGTCTTCGACCTCGGCGGCGGCACCTTCGACGTGTCGCTCCTCGAGATCGGCGACGGCGTCATCGAGGTCAAGGCCACCAACGGCGATACGAAACTGGGCGGCGACGACTGGGACCAGCGGGTGGTCGAGCACCTCGTCAAGCAGTTCAAGAACGGGCACGGGATCGATCTCGCCCAGGACAAGATGGCCGTGCAGCGGCTGCGCGAGGCCGCCGAGAAGGCGAAGATCGAGCTGTCGAGCGCGAACGAGACGACGGTCAACCTGCCGTACATCACGGCGAGTTCGGCCGGACCGCTGCATCTGGAGGAGAAGCTCACCCGGGCCCAGTTCCAGGAGCTCACCAAGGACCTGCTCGACCGCTGCAAGGAGCCCTTCCACCAGGCGGTCAAGGACGCCGGCATCAAGCTCTCCGCCGTGGACCACGTCATCCTCGTCGGCGGCTCGACCCGTATGCCCGCCGTCACCGACCTGGTCAAGCAGCTCACCGGCAAGGACCCGCACAAGGGCGTCAACCCGGACGAGGTCGTGGCTGTGGGCGCCGCCCTTCAGGCGGGCGTGATCCGCGGCGACGTGAAGGACGTGCTCCTGCTCGACGTGACCCCGCTGTCCCTCGGCATCGAGACCAAGGGCGGCATCATGACGAAGCTGATCGAGCGCAACACGACCATTCCCACCCGCCGTTCGGAGGTCTTCACCACCGCCACCGACAACCAGCCCTCGGTCGGCATCCAGGTCTTCCAGGGCGAGCGGGAGATCGCCGCGTACAACAAGAAGCTCGGCGTCTTCGACCTCACCGGCCTGCCGCCCGCACCCCGAGGCGTCCCGCAGATCGAGGTCACCTTCGACATCGACGCCAACGGGATCATGCACGTCTCGGCCAAGGACCTCGCGACCGGCCGCGAGCAGAAGATGACGGTCACGGGCGGTTCGGCGCTGCCGAAGGACGACATCGACCGGATGATGCGTGAGGCCGAGCAGTACGCGGACGAGGACCGCAAGCGCAGGGAGGCGGCCGAGACTCGCAACACGGCGGAGCAACTGGCTTACCAGACCGAGCGGTTCATGGCGGACAATGCCGAGCGGATTCCGTCCGACACGAAGACGGAGGTCGAGGAGGCGCTGACCGAACTGAAGCGGGTGATCGGCCAGTCGGCCGCCGACACGGAGGAACTACGCGCCGCCACGGAGAAACTGGCGACGGTGAGTCAGCGGATGGGGCAGGCGATGTATGCGCAGACGCAGGGGGCGGGCGGTAGGGGGCCGCAGGACGCGTCGGCCGAGGACGCGCAGCCGCAGGACGCCTCGTCCGCCGACGACGTGGTCGACGCGGAGATCGTGGACGACGAGCGGGACGCGCCCGGCGATCAGGACACCAGGGGCGGGGCGGCCTGAGCCTGCGGGCCGGGCGGGGCGGCCGTGTCCGATCCGCCCGCCCCGGCCACCAGCGCCTCCGCGACCCGCGTACGCGCGTACAGGACCGAGCGGCCGGCCCGGTGCGCCGATACGAGACCGGCCGCGCGCAGGGCGGTCAGATGCTGGGATGTGCCGCCGGGAGTGAGGCCGAGGCGCGCGGCCAGATCGGTGGTGGAGGCGGGTACGGCGAGTGCGGCGAGCAGCCGGGCGCGTGAGGCCCCGAGCACCCCGGCGAGGGCGGCCGAGGCCGGGACGGTTGGTGCCTCCCACAACTGGCCGACCCCGCGCGGCGGATAGCGCAGGGTCGGCTGGTAGGGCGCCTCGGTCTTGGAGCACATCCGGGGCCAGGAGAAGACGGAGGGCACGAGCAGCAGCCCCTGCCCGCGCAGGGGCCGCACGCCGTGGAAGAACAGATGGTGGATCTGGAGGGTCCCCGAGTCCCACGTCACCTGCTCGCCGAGATCCGCGAAGAGATGACGTGTCCCGCCCTCGGCGAAGCGCCGAGCCCGGTACTGGATGTCGGCCTCGTGCAACTCGGCCATCCGCGGCCAGTAGGGCGCCATCGCGAGCTCCCAGTACGCGGAGATCACCTCGGTGAGCCGGCCGAGGCCCCGCCCGGGATCCGCGCGCAGCGCCTCCACCGCGGGCCGCGCCGCCGCAGACGCGGTGTGCAGCAGGTCGCGCGGGGTCGCCCGGAGCGTGGCGAGCTCCACGTCGAGCGAGGGCCCGGGCGTGGTGGGCGGCGGGCTGAGGAAGCTGGGGAGCTGCTGCTCGGCGGGCGGCAGCAGGGAGGTCAGCGGGGTGAGATCGAGCCGCGCCGAGGTGATCCGCGCACGCGTCTGCTCGGCCCACCGCCGGTGCAGCCCCTGGGTGTCGGAGCCGGACAGGACCCGTACGCCGGCGATGACCTCCCACAGCGGCGAGACCGCGAAGCGGGTCCGGGCCACGTCCTCCGCCGTGAACTCGAGCTCCAGCACGGCCGCACCTCCCCATGGATTCAGCCGAGCCTAAAACATTGGCCCTGGCCTGGCGGTCCGGGCACCGTACCGGTCATGCCCACCGCATCTCCCTGGCGGATACGCGACTTCCGTACGCTGTTCGCCGCCTCCACGCTGAGTGTCCTCGGTACGAACGTCTCGTACGTCGCCATGCCCCTGCTCGCCGTCCTGGTGCTCGACGCGAGCCCCGGTCAGGTGGGTCTGCTCGCCGCCTTGAGCACCGTCGCGTTTCTGGCGATCGGGCTGCCCGCGGGCGCGTGGGTGGACCGGATGCGGCACCGCAGGGTCCTGATCGCGGCGGACCTGTGCCGGGGCTCGCTGCTCGCCTCGGTCCCGGTGGCCTGGTGGCTCGACGTCCTCACCTTCGGCCAGCTGTGCGCGGTCGTGCTGTTCGACGGGGTCTGCACCGTGTTCTTCGACGTCACCTCGCAGAGCACCCTGCCCCGTCTCGTCGGCCCCGCGAGCCTCGTACCGGCCAACGCCGCCCTGGTCAGCCTCCAGGCGGCGGGCAACGTCACCGGACGCGGCGCGGGCGGCGGCCTGGTTCAACTCCTCACCGCACCGGTCGCCCTGGCGTGCGCGGCGGCAGGACATCTGGCCGCAGGACTCCAGCTGTGGCGTCTCAAGAGCGCGGACGCCGCCCCGGCGGAGCAGGCCGGGCCGCGGGCCGGCCTGCGCGCCCAGATCTCCGAGGGTCTGCGCCACGTCCTCGGCGACGCCGAACTCCGTGCCCTCGTCCTGACCGGAACACTCGGCAACATGGGCAGCGTGATGGTCAACACCATGCTCCCGGTGCTGTTCGTCCGTGAACTCGCCCTGTCAGAGGGCCTGCTCGGCCTCTATTGGGCGATCGGCGGCATCGGCATCTTCGCCGGCGCGCGCTGCGCCCGTGTCCTCGCTGCGCGTCTCGGATTCGGCAGGGGCCTTGCCCTCGCCAACCTCTGCGCGGCACCGGCGGCGCTGATCGTCCCGCTGATCGGGGGCGGCGGCCTGCTGTGGCTCGCCTCGGCCGCCTGGTTCTGCTTCATGTTCAAGACCGGCCTCGGCAACGTGCTCGGGGTGAGCCTGCGTCAGCAGCTCACCCCGGCGGGACTGCTCGGCCGGATGAACGCCACGTTCCGCTTCATGTTCACCGGGTCGATGGCCCTGGCCGCGGGGGCTGCCGGCCTGATCGGCGAGTTCGCCTCGCTGCGCGCGGTCCTGTGGACCGGTGGCGTCCTGATGGCCCTCAGCTTCCTGCCGATATGGCTCTCACCGATCCGCCGCCGCACCCGGCTGCCCGAGCAGGAACAGGACTCGGTCCGCTCGCCCGGCCAGGGTCAGGACTTCGTCCGCTCCCACCCCGGCCGCTCCGCCCGCGACCCCAGCTGCGACGTGTCGCGGCTGCGGTAGACCACGTACGGGCGGAACAGGTACTGGACCGGTGCGCTGAACATGTGGACCAGGCGTGTGAACGGGATCAGGGCGAAGAGCAGCAGGCCGATGACGGCGTGGATCTGGTACGTCAGAGGGACGCCCACCATCTTGTCGATGTCGGGCTGGAGGGTGAACAAGGAGCGGGCCCAGGGGGCGATCGTCAGGCGGTAGTCGTAGCCGTGGGACGGGCTGGAGTTGGTGAGTTTGGCCCACATGCCCATGACGATCGCCGCGAGGAGGACGAGGTACATGACCTTGTCGTTGACCGTCGTCGCCTTGAAGACGGGGGTCTTGGTGCGGCGGCGGTAGAGCAGGAGCGCGATGCCGAGGACCGCGAGCACGCCCGCCGCCGTGCCGCCGTACAGCGAGAGCTTGTGGTACAGGTCCTCGTCCATGCCCACCTTGTCCGTCCAGGACTCGGGGATGAACAGACCCATCAGATGGCCGACGAGGACGAAGAGCAGCCCGTAGTGGAACATCGGCGAGGCGATGTTGAGCAGCTTGGACTCGTAGACCTGCGAGGAGCGGGTGGTCCAGCCGAACTTGTCGTACTTGAACCGCCAGAAGGTGCCCGCGATGAGCAGCGCGACGGCCACGTACGGCAGGACACCCCAGAGGAGCGTGTTCATGAGGGCTCTCCCACGAGGGTGAAGGGTTCGAGGCCGACGGTTTCGACGGGCGGCCCGCACTTGGCCATCGCCATCGCCGCGGCCTTGTCCTTGGGGGAGGGGCCGGGCAGCGTGGCGCAGACGGCTTGAAGGACGCCCGCGTACGGCGTGCCGTGGTCGGTGAGGGCGAGGCGGAGCAGTTCGAGGCCCGGGCGGAATTCGAGGAGGAGGCGGGTGTCGACCCGCGCGGAGAATTCGAGGACGGCCGGCAGGAAGTCCGGCAGTTCCTCGTCGGAGAACTCCAGGCCGTGCTCGCGGTAGACCTGCTTGAAGCCGACGAGGGTCATGCCGCGCCGCCGCGTGTCCCCGTCGCGCCACCAGCTCAGATACAGGCTGTGCCGGTTCTTGAAGTCGAAGACCTTCACGTAGTGAGCGGCCAGGTCGGTCGGGTCGCTGTCGTCGGCGAAGTCGAGGAACTCGCGCAGCTGCGGGGCGGCTTGGCGGAGGAGCGGGAGCCGCGCGCGGAACTCGTCGTCGGGGTAGGACAGGCAGAAGGCGGCTGCCTGGTAGAGGACCGCGTGGCTCACGGCTGCTGCTCCCTCACGTCGGACGGTTCCTCGTCGGCGGTCTGGCGCTTGCGGGCCGCGTGGAAGTTCTCGATCGAGACCAGCGGCAGCTGCTTCTTGCCCGAGTCCTGTCCGAAGGGCCCGTCGCCGCCCATGCCCGGGCCGTCGGCGTGGTCCAGCGAACAGGTGTCGGGGACCGCCGACTCCTCCAAGGCCTTCGCGTCGCCGATCGCCGCCGTCGGGATCACGTAGCGGTCCTCGTACTTGGCGATGGCGAGGAGCCGGTACATCTCCTCGATCTCCCGGGCGCTCATGCCCACCGAGTCGGCGATGGAGTGGTCGGGCCGGTCGCCGAGGTTGATGGCCCGCATGTGGGAGCGCATCGCGGCCAGCTTGTTGAGGGAGGCGCGGACGGGGGCCACGTCTCCCGCCGTGAAGATCTCGGCGAGGTATTCGAGCGGGATGCGGAGGGTGTCGATCGCGCCGAAGAGGTTGCCCGCGTCCTCGCCGTCGTGGCCCGTCTCGGTGAGTGCGTCCACGACCGGGGAGAGCGGCGGGATGTACCAGACCATCGGCATGGTCCGGTACTCCGGGTGGAGAGGCAGCGCCACCTTGTACTTGCTGATGAGCGCGTGGACGGGGGAGCGGCGCGCGGCCTCCATCCAGTCGTACGGGATCCCCGCCTTCTCCGCGGCCCGCTGCACCTCGGGGTCCTCGGGGTCGAGGAACACCTTCAACTGGGCCTCGTAGAGCGCCTTGTCGTCCTTGGTGGACGCGGCCTCCGTCACCTTGTCGGCGTCGTAGAGGATCACACCGAGGTAGCGCAGACGGCCCACGCAGGTCTCCGAGCAGACCGTCGGCAGGCCGACCTCGACGCGCGGGTAGCACATCGTGCACTTCTCGGCCTTGCCGGTCTTGTGGTTGAAGTAGACCTTCTTGTACGGGCATCCGGTCACGCACATGCGCCAGCCGCGGCAGCGGTCCTGGTCCACGAGCACGATGCCGTCCTCGCTGCGCTTGTACATCGCGCCCGAGGGGCAGGAGGCCACGCAGGCCGGGTTGAGGCAGTGCTCGCAGATGCGCGGCAGATAGAACATGAAGGTCTGCTCGAAGGCGAACTTGACCTTCTCCGCAGCCTGTTCACGGACCTTCTCGACCATCGGGTCCTGCGGCCCGTGCTCGACCGCGCCCGCCAGGTTGTCGTCCCAGTTCGAGGACCACTCGATCTTCATCGGCTTGCCGCTGATCAGCGAGCGCGGCTCCGCCACCGGGAAGTCGTCGCCGAGCGGGGCGTCGGTGAGGTTCTTGTAGTCGTACGTCCAGGGCTCGTAGTAGTCCTTGATCTCCGGCAGCTTCGGATTGGAGAAGATGTGGGCCAGCTTCTTCAGACGCCCGCCGTTCTTCAGCTTGAGCGCGCCGCGCTTGTTCAGGACCCAGCCGCCCTGCCACTTCTCCTGGTCCTCGTACCGCCGCGGATAGCCCTGCCCGGGCCGCGTCTCGACGTTGTTGAACCAGACGTACTCCATGCCGGTGCGGTTGGTCCACGCCTGCTTGCAGGTGACCGAGCACGTGTGGCACCCGATGCACTTGTCGAGGTTCATGACCATCGCCACTTGGGCCATCACGCGCATCTCAGTACTCCACATCCTGCGAACGGCGACGGATGACGGTGACTTCGTCGCGCTGATTGCCCGTCGGGCCGAGGTAGTTGAAGGCCCAGGACAGCTGGGCGTAGCCGCCGATGAGATGGCTCGGTTTCATCAGGACCCGGGTGAGCGAGTTGTGGATGCCGCCGCGCTTGCCGGTGGTCTCCGTCTTCGGGACGTTCACCGTGCGCTCCTGCGCGTGGTGCATGTAGACCGTGCCCTGCGGCATCCGGTGCGAGACGATCGCGCGGGCCACGACCACACCGTTGCGGTTGACCGCCTCGATCCAGTCGTTGTCCTTCACGCCCACCGCGTCCGCGTCCTGCGGGGACATCCAGATGTTCTGGCCGCCGCGCGAGAGCGACAGCATGAACAGGTTGTCCTGGTACTCGGAGTGGATGGACCACTTGTTGTGCGGGGTGAGGTAGCGGACGGTGACTTCCTTCTGCCCGTCCGCGCCGAGCCGCGGTTCGCCGAACAGGCGGTGCATGTCCAGCGGCGGCTTGTACACGATCAGCGCCTCGCCGAGCTCGTGCATCCAGTCGTGGTCGAGGAAGAAGTGCTGGCGGCCGGTGAGGGTGTGCCAGGGCTTCAGGTGCTCGGTGTTGAGCGTGAAGGCCGTGTAGCGGCGTCCGCCCGACTCGCTTCCCGACCACTCGGGGGAGGTGATCACCGGCACGGGAGCGGCCTGCGTGTCTGCGTACGTGATCCGCTTGCCCTCGGCCTCGGCGGCGAGGTGCGCCATCTCCTGGCCGGTGCGCTGCTCCAGGGTGTGGAAGCCCTGGGTGGCGAGGCGCCCGTTGGTCGTGCCGGACAGGGCGAGGATCGTGTTGGCCGCCTTGACCGCGGTGTCCAGGAGCGGGCGGCCGTCCGCCGGGCCGCCGCGCACCGTGCCGTTGCGCTCCTTGAGCTCCTCGACTTCCTGGTCGGGGTGGAGCGCGATGCCCTTAGCGGGCAGGCCCAGCTTCTCCACCAGCGGGCCGAGCGCCGCGAACTTCTCACCGATCGCCGTGTAGTCGCGCTCGACGACGGTGAGGTTCGGCATGGTCCGGCCCGGGACCGGCTCGCACTCACCGCGCTTCCAGTCCAGGACCACACCGCCCGGCTGGGCGATCTCACCCGGAGTGTCGTGCTGGAGCGCCGTGGCCACCAGGTCCTTGCGCGTGCCGAGGTGCGGACGCGCCAACTCGCTGAATTTACGGGCCAGTCCGAGGAAGGTGTCGAAGTCGGTGCGCGCCTGCCACGGCGGGTTCACGGCCGGCGTGAACGAGTGCACGTACGGGTGCATGTCCGTGGTCGACAGGTCGTGCTTCTCGTACCAGGTGGCGGCCGGGAGCACGACATCGGACAGCAGCGTCGAGGAGGTCTGCCGGAAGTCCAGGGACAGGAGCAGGTCGAGCTTTCCTTCCGGGGCCTCCTCGTGCCACTTCACATCGCGCGGCCGTACATCGGGACCGGCCTCCTCGGCGCGCAGCGAGGAGTGCGTGCCGAGCAGGTGCTTGGTGAAGTACTCGGCGCCCTTCGCGGAGGAGCCGAGCAGGTTGGCCCGCCACAGCGTGACCACCCGGGGCCAGTTCTCCTCGGCGTCGGGGTCCTCGCAGGCGAACTTGAGGGTGCCCGCCTTGAGTTCGGAGACGGCATGCGCCACGGGGTCCTCGGCCTCGCCGAGCTCAAGGGGGTTGCGGTTGAAGGTCGGATACGAGGGCATCCAGCCCGAACGCGCCGACAGGGCAAGGCAGTCCGCGCCCGTCATCCCCTCGAAGCGGCCCTCACCGAGCGGCGAGGCGAGCACGTCGGCCTGGAACTTGTCGTAGCGCCACTGGTCGGTGTTGAGGAACCAGTACGCCGCGCCGATCATCTGCCGCGGCGGCCTCGACCAGTCGCCCGCGCCCGCAAGGGTCGCCCAGCCGGTCACCGGACGGCACTTCTCCTGACCGACGTAGTGCGCCCAGCCGCCGCCGTTGCGGCCCTGGCAGCCGGTGAGCTGGAGCAGCGCGAGGAAGGAGCGGTAGATCTGCTCCGAGTGGAACCAGTGGTTCGTGCCGGCGCCCATCAGGATCATGCAGCGGCCGCGGGACTTCTCGGCGGTCTGCGCGAACTCCCGGGCGATTTTCACGGCCTGCGCGGCGGGAACGGAGGTGAGCTCCTCCTGCCAGCCGGGGGTGCCGGGGGCGGAGGTGTCCTCGTACGAGGCGGGCCACTCGCCGGGCAGGTCCTCGCGCTGCACGCCGTACTGCGCGAGCAGCAGGTCGAACACCGTGGTGACGAGCGGTCCGTCCTGGCCGCCGAGCCGCGTGGCCGGCACGCCGCGGGTCATGACCTCGCCGCGGCCCTGGCCGTGCTCGCCGCCCTCCGTGTCGAACCGCGGCAGCTTGACCTCGACGCCGGTCGCGAACTCCGTTCCGTGCAGGGAGAGTTGAGGGGCGATCCCGCCGAGCTGGAGGTTCCACCTGCCCTTGCCGGAATCCGTCCAGCGGAAGCCCAGCGAACCGTTCGGGACGGCGGGCTGACCGGTGTTCTCGTCGAGGACCACCGTCTTCCACTCGGCGGCCTCGCTGTCCTGCCCGATGTCGCTGGCGCGCAGGAACTTCGACGGCACATAGCCGCCGTCCTTCTCGGTCAGCGTCACAAGGAACGGCAGGTCGGTGTACTTGCGGACGTAGTCGTCGAAGAAGTCGGTCTTCCTGTCGACGAAGAACTCCTTGAGGATCACGTGCCCCATGGAGATCGCGAGCGCCGCGTCCGTGCCGGGGTGGGGGTGCAGCCACTCGTCGGCGAACTTCGCGTTGTCCGCGTAGTCCGGCGCGACCACGACCACCTTCTGGCCGCGGTAGCGGGCCTCGGCCATCCAGTGCGCGTCGGGCGTACGGGTCACGGGGACGTTGGAGCCCCACATCATCAGATACGCCGCGTCCCACCAGTCGCCCGACTCGGGCACGTCGGTCTGGTCGCCGAAGACCTGCGGGGAGGCGACCGGGAGGTCCGCGTACCAGTCGTAGAAGCTCAGCATCGGGGCGCCGATGAGCGACATGAACCGGGCGCCGGCCGCGTGCGAGACCATCGACATCGCGGGGATCGGCGAGAAGCCGGCCACGCGGTCCGGGCCGTACTGCTTGATGGTGTGGACGTGGGCGGCCGCGACGATTTCGAGGGCCTCGTCCCAGGTGGCGCGCACCAACCCGCCCTTGCCGCGGGCCTGCTGGTACTTCCTGCGCCGCCCCGGATCGTTCTGGATGTCCGCCCAGGCCTCCACCGGGTCCCCGAGGCGGGCCTTCGCCTCGCGGTACATCTCCACGAGCACGCCGCGGATGTACGGGTAGCGGACCCGCGTCGGCGAGTACGTGTACCAGGAGAACGCGGCGCCGCGGGGGCAGCCGCGCGGCTCGTACTCCGGGCGGTCGGGACCGACGCTCGGATAGTCCGTCTGCTGGGTCTCCCACGTGATGATGCCGTCCTTGACGTACACCTTCCAGCGGCAGGAACCGGTGCAGTTCACGCCGTGCGTGGAGTTCACGACCTTGTCGTGGCTCCAGCGGTCCCGGTAGAAGGTGTCGGCCTGCCGCCCGCCCTCGAGCTGCA
Source organism: Streptomyces indicus (assembly GCF_900100315.1). Lineage (GTDB taxonomy): Bacteria > Actinomycetota > Actinomycetes > Streptomycetales > Streptomycetaceae > Streptomyces > Streptomyces indicus. Next base: position 947,698 of record NZ_FNFF01000001.1, on the reverse strand, counting down.
CGCTGTGCAGGTCGGGGGCGGCGGTGCCGCGCCGGAAGAACTTCCCGGCGCGCAACAGTGCGGCGCCCGGCTCGGTCACTTGGTCGGTCACCGCTCGGCTCCCTCGGTCGGCGCGTGCGGACACGGATGTCGCGTGCGGACACGTATGAGCCGACGGTAAGCCCGTGGGACGAAGGGCACATGTCGGGCAACCCGTACGAGGGTGTAGCCCGCTCCACCCCGGATCCACCAGCGGGCACCGTCGTGGCGGCCGCTCCGCCCCAGGAAGGATGGGTCAGGCAAGCCACCGTTCCGAACCCCCGGAGTTCCTCATGAAGCCCCTGCTCTGGCTGGTGCTCGTCGCCGCCCTGGTCGTCAACGTCTCCAGCAGCTTCCTGTGGGAGGGCGCGACCCAGGTCGCCGTGTCGATCCCCACCGGCGTCGTCCTCCTCGCCTCCGCCGTGGGCCTGTGGCTGCTGCGCGACAAGCCGCAGGTCTGAGCGGCCCGGGCGGCCGACTAGCCTGATGACCATGGACGGAGCGGGGCGGACGAGCATGGACGCGGCAGTGGGGCGCGCCTGGCGCGCCACCCGGCACCTGCTCGTGGGCGCCGCGCTCAGCATCGCCTGCTACGTGATGCTCGGGCTCATCCTGCTCGGCCTTGCCGCCACGCTGCTCGTCGTCGGCGCCGGCCTGCTGCCCGAGACCGTGCAGACCGTGCGGCGCTTCGCCTCCTTCGAGCGGCGCCGGGTCGCGGCCCGTGCGGGCGAGGGCGTGCCCGAGGCGTATCTGCCGCTGACCGGTCCGCTGGCCGAGCGGCTGCGCCACGCCACCACGGACCCGGCCACCTACCGCGACCTGCGCTGGGTCCTCGCCCAGCTTCTGTACGGCCTGATCCTGAGCTACCTGGCCCTGATCCTCTGGGTGCCGGCGGTCCTCGTGGACGGCATCTGGTGCGGGGTGCTCGGGCGGCGGCCCGTCGTGCTGCCCGTCTTCGACGTGCTCGCCGATCTGTCCTGCTCCTGGTCGCGCGCGCTGCTCCAGCCGCCGCCCGGCGCCGACCTCGTCCAGCGCGTGGAACAGCTCACCGCCACGCGCGCGGGCGCCGTCGCCGCGCACGGGGCCGAGCTGCGCCGGATCGAGCGCGATCTGCACGACGGCGCCCAGGCCCGCCTCGTGGCCCTCTCCATGCGGATCGGGCTCGCCAAACGCGCCTACGAGCGCGACCCCGAAGCCGCGCGCAAACTCCTCGACGACGCCCAGGACCAGGCCGAGCAGGCCCTCGCCGAACTGCGGCACGTCGTGCGCGGCATCCATCCGCCCGTGCTCACCGACCGCGGCCTCGACGGCGCCGTGCGCGCCCTCGCCGCCTCCAGCGGGCTCTCCGTGGACGTGTCCGCGGACGGTGTGGCGGACGGGCCCCGCGCCCCTGCCGCCGTCGAGGCCGCCGCGTACTTCGTGGTCGCCGAGGCCCTCACCAACGCGGCCAAGCACAGCGGCGCCACCCGCGCGGAGGTCGAGCTGGCGCGCACCCCCATGAAGCTCCGCGTCCTCGTGCGCGACCACGGGTGCGGGGGAGCGGACGAGTCGGCCGGCAGCGGACTGCTCGGGGTGCGGCGCAGGGTCGCGGCCCTCGATGGCAGGGTGAGCCTGACCAGCCCCGTCGGAGGGCCGACCGAGATCGAAGTGGAGCTGCCGTGCGCGTGGTGATCGCCGAGGACAACGCCCTGTTGCGCGAGGGCCTCGTGCTGCTCCTGCAGTCGGCGGGCCACGAGGTCGCCGGCGTCGCCGCCACCGGCCCCGAGATCCTGCCGCTGCTCCTCCAGCACCGCCCCGACGTCGCGGTGCTGGACGTGCGGATGCCGCCCGGCTTCCGCGACGAAGGGCTGCGGGCGGCGCTCACGGCCCGCGAGTCGCTGCCCGACCTGCCCGTGCTCGTCCTCTCCCAGTACGTCGAGGAGACATACGCTGCCGAGTTGCTCGGCGGGGGTGCGCGCGGCGTGGGCTATCTGCTCAAGGACCGGGTCGGGCGCGTGGACGAGTTCCTCGACGCCCTTGAGCGGGTCGCGTCGGGCGGTACCGCGCTCGACCCCGAGGTGGTCACCGAGCTGCTCTCGCGCCGCCGCCAGGACTCGCCCCTGGAGTCCCTGACCCCGCGTGAACGCGAGGTCCTGCACCTGATGGCGGAGGGGCACGACAACGCGACCATCGCCAAGTCCCTGGTGATCACCGAGCGTTCGGTGCACAAGCACATCGGGAACGTGTTCGCGAAGCTGGAGCTGCCGCCGACGGACGGCGGACACCGGCGGGTGCGGGCGGTGCTCGCGTACCTCAACGCCTGAGACTGCACGGCTGCTTCGGCCGCCGCGCCCACCGGCCTGCGGCGACGGCCGGGGGTCGAGTCCGCCCCAGCGGCCCACGGGTCCCTAGTGTGCCTCGACCGCCCGCACGGCCGGCGGGCCGCTCGCGTGCCTCGACCGCTGAGGCCCCTCGCCCGCCTCGACGGCCGAGGCGCCGGCTTCGTTCGCGAACTCCCTTGCCTTCGCGTGCACTTCAACACGCAGACTCCTCGGCACAGGCACCGCACACCGCGGTCCACCGGGGAGGACACCCATGCGTTACCGCACCATCGGCAGCAGTCCGGCGACCCGCCGCGAGGTGAGCGTGCTCAGCCTCGGGGCCATGCTGTTCGGCACCCGTACCGACGAGGCCACCGCCTTCGCGCTCCTCGACCGGTTCGTCGAGGCGGGCGGCACCTTCATCGACACCTCCGACAACTACGCGTTCTGGGAGACCGGTTCGCAGGGCGGCGAGAGCGAGACCGTCCTCGGCAACTGGCGGCGCAGCCGCGGCATCGGCGACGAGATCGTCATCGCCACCAAGCTCGGCGCCCGGCCCCTGGCCCCCGGCACCAGCTACACCGACAACCCCGAAGGGCTGAGCGCCCGCACGATCCGAGAGTCCGCCGAGGCCAGCCGGGAACGGCTCGGCGTGGAGAAGCTGGATCTTCTTTACGCCCACATCGAGGATCCGAAGACCCCGCTCCAGGAGACCGTCGAAGGGTTCGCCGCCCTCGTCGAGGAGGGCACCGTCGGCCTGCTCGGGGTCAGCAACCACTGGGGCTGGAAGGTGGAGCGGGCCCGCGCTCTCGCGGCCGCCGCGGGACTGCCCGGCTACGAGGTGCTGCAGTACCACCACACGTATCTCCGCCGCCGCGCCGACATCCCCGGCCAGCTCTCGCAGGACGGCGACATCGGGGTCTTCACGGGGGAGCTCCAGAGCTACGTGCGGGCCCATCCCGAGCTGACCCTGGTCGCGTACAGCCCCCTCCTGGCCGGCGCCTACACCCGGGCCGACAAGCCCCTGGACTACCCGCTCGAACACGCCGGCACCACCGCACGCCGGGCCGTGCTCGACGAGGTGGCGAAGGAGACGGGCGCGACCGTCAACCAGGTCGTCCTGTCCTGGCTGATCGACAGCGACATCCCGACGATCCCGCTCGCGGGCGCGTCCTCGCTCGACCAGCTGAACGAGAACCTGGCCGCGGTCGATCTCGAACTCTCCGCGGACCAGCGGGCCCGGCTGGATGCCGCGCACTGAGCGGGGCAGGGCGCCGGGGAGTACGGGGCGCGGCACCCGGCGTCGCGTCGGTCGGCCGCGGGGGCGAACGGGGCCGAGCGACCGCCGGGACGCGGCGCCGGGCATCGCGAGGATGGCGATGCCCGGCGCGGTGCGGATGCGGCTCACCCGGAGGCTCTGCGCGTCGGCAGGAGCGTGCCCGCGAAGGCCGTCGCCGTGACGACCGCCGCGATGGCCGCGGCTTGGGCGAGGGGGAGATACGGGAGCGTACGGGCGGTCGCGAAGGCGAAGGCGAGCAGCGGTACCGCCGCCACCGCCGTCCCCACCACCAGGCCGGTCAGCGTCATCACGGCCGCCTCGGCGCGCAGCATCCCGCGGACCTGCCGCCGTCCGGCACCGACCCGGCGCAGCAGCCGCAGCCCGGGGCGGCGGCCCACCCCGATCAGGGTGAGGGTGCTCAGGACCGCGATCATCGTGAAGCCGCCGATGGCGGCGACGGCGATCCCGCCGAGCCGGTCGTTCAACGCCTGGTCGGGGAGGGTGAGGTGGACGGGCCGGGCCGCGGACACCTCGCGGTCCAGGGACCTGCTCAGGCGCTCGCGCACGGCCGGGACATCCGCACCCGGGGCCGTGGCCACGAGCACGTCGCCGCCGTACGGGGAGGTGACATGCCGGGCCAGTTCGGCGCGCGCGAACAGGAACTCGCCCACGGCCAGGCCGCGTTCATGCACCGCCACCACCTTCAGGGACCGCCGCACGCCGTCCCCGAACCGCACCGTGACCCGCGAACCGACGTGCAGATCCTGCGCCCGGGCGCGGTCGGCGCTCACCGAGACCGTGCCGGGACCCAAGCGCTCGAGCGAGCCCTCGACGGGCTGCGGATCCAGGGTCCGGGTGAGGCCCGCGGGTGTGACACCGAGCACGGGGAGCCGGTCGAGCCGGGGTGAGCCGGCCTCCTTGCCGGCCACGACCACCGTGCTGCGCAGGATCTCCGTGGCGGCCCCGACCCCGGGGATGCGCCGGACCTCGGCCACGTCGGCGCCCCCGGTCACCTGTAGCTCGGCCCGCAGCGCGGCCTTCGCCTGCCGCTCGCCGGCGTGCTGCATCGTGGTCCCCGCACCGAGCTGCACCACGACGAACGCCGTCACCAGCACGATCGGCGTGATCGCCGCACCGAAGCGGCTCGGGTGTGCGCCCAACTCGGCCGCCGCGAGCCTGCCTTGAGGCCCCCGCCGGCGCAGCACGCGCCGCACCGCCGCATGCGCACCGCGCGCGATCCACGGACCGAGCACCGCGCAGCCGATCACCATCGTGAGCGCCGCCGTACTGGCGGCCATCGCCGCCGCCGACCCGCTCTGTGTCACGGACACACCCGCCGAGCTCACGCCGAGGCCGAGCAGCACGACACCGGCGATACGACGCCCCTGTCCCGGATCCGCCGCCGCGCCCCGCGCCTCGCCGAGCGCCAGCGCCGGGCGGATCCGGGCGGCCCGTGCGCAGCCGAAGAACGCGGTCAGGCGTGCGGCACCGATCGTGAGACCGGCCGTCACGACGGGGGCCGCGAACAGCCAGGCAGGGGTGGGGAGTTCGAGCCCCGAGGGTAGCGCACCGCCGCCGCGCAGCAGGTGCAGAAGACCCAGGAACGCGGGCACGGACAGCAGCGCACCCGCCAGCGCCGGACGCACCGCCACGCGCAGCACCTCACGCCCGGCCGCGGCGCGCAGCTGGCGCGGTGCGGCGCCCACCGCACGCAACAGGGCCAGCTCGCCCGCGCGTTGCCGCAGGGCCTGGGCCACCAGGGAGGAGATCACCAGCAGTGCGATCAGGACGACGGAGGCGGCCACGGAGGCCAGCATCTCCAAGGCGCCGCTCCGCGCGGCGGGAGCGTCCAGATGCTCGGCCAGACCTCGCCCGTCACCGGTCAGGACGCGCAGCGGCCGCGCGTCGCCCTCGGCGCGCTCCGAAGCGCTGACATCACGGACACCGGCCTCGTCCAGTGCGGCACGCGCACGCTCGTACAACTCGCCTGCTCCGACGCCGGATTGGGGCAGCAGCCCGATCGCGTCGGCCTCCGCACCGCGGTCACCCGCGAGCGCGCGGACCTGCGCCCCGGTGAAGTAGACACTTTCCTCCCCCTCGGCGACACCGACGACCGTGTACGTACGGACGGTGCCGCCCGCCCGCAGTCGCACCTGGTCGCCCGGCGAGGTGCCGTCGCCCTGCCGCCCGGAGACGACGACCTCACCGGCCTTCGCGGGCGCGCGCCCTTCCAGCAGCCGGTACGGACCCAACTGGGCGGCCTGCCACGGCCGTCCGTCGAGCCGGTCACGGGCACCCGGAGCCGCGACCGGCACGACCGGCACGACCACATCGGGTACGGCCGCCCGTACCCCGTCCACCTTCCGCAGCACATCGAGGGCGGTCGCGGGCACCCGGACCCGCTCGGTGAGCGCCGCCGTCACGGTCTCGGGGTCCGAGCCCCACGGCTTGGCGGTGTACCGCGTGGTCTGATCGCCGGCCACCACGACCGGCGCCCCCGCGTAGCGCTCCACGCGCGCGTGCCCGAGCGCGGTCGCTCCGATCATGAGGGCGAACGTGCCGAGCAGCGTGGAGGTCAGCACCAGCGCGGCGACGACCGCGTACCAGGCCCGGCGGTGCGCTTGCCGCCCGCGGGCCGCAAGGAGAGAGGAGGCCTTGCTCACGACCGGCCTCCCACCACACCAGCCGCACGCGGCAGACCGGCCAACTCCCGCAGCACATCCCGCACATGAGCCGCATCCGGCTCGGGCAGGCGACCCGCGACCCGCCCCTGCTCCAGGAACACCGCCTCGTCCGCCCACTGCGCGGCGGAGGGATCGTGCGTCACCATCACCACGGTCCGGCGCTGCTCGTCCACGGCCGAACGCAGCAGCGCGAGCACGGTGTCCGCCGTGACCGGGTCGAGCGCGGCGGTCGGCTCGTCCGCGAACACCACGGCGGGCGCGGTCACCAGCGCACGCGCGATCGCCACCCGCTGCTGCTGACCGCCCGACAGCCGCGCGGGGGCGTCCCCGCCGCGGTCGGCCAGCCCCACCGCGGCCAGGGCGGCCCGCGCCCGCTCCTCCCGCTCCGCGTCCCCGGCCCCACCCGCAAGGAGCAGCGGCAGAGAAACGTTCTCGAGCACACTCAGCGAAGGCACCAGATTCAGCGCCTGGAACACGAACCCGACCCGGTCACGCCGAAGCCGTGTCAGCCCGGCCTCGTCCAGCCGCGCGAGATCCTGTCCGCCGATCCGCACGGTCCCCGACGTCGGCCGGTCGAGCCCGGCTGCGCACTGCAGCAAGGTGGACTTCCCCGACCCGGAACGACCCATGACGGCGACCAGCCGCCCGGCGGGAACTCGCAGCGTCACCTCGTCCAGCGCCCGCACACCCTTGCGGTACTCGCGACCCACCCCGTCCAGCTCCAGAGCGGCCACAGCCCGGCCCACCTCTGTCCCACCTGCCGGTACGCCCGTACGCCGCCTGAACATCCCGTCCGCCTTCCTGAGCCGAGCACTGACAGGAAAACGGTCGCAACCAGCCCCCGTCCCGGACGAGCCAGCAGACTCCCCACCTGGGGTGTAGCCCGCTCCACCCCGCATGGGCGCTCGCATTACCTCCGACGTAATCGACCACCCCACCCCCTGCCCGCCAAGGTGGACGCACCGGCCACCGAGGCCGCGCACTCGGTCTCGGCGGTCGGCCCCGTTCGCAGCGTCTGCCCGTACGTCCCCGTATCGCCTCGGAGGTTGATCTCATGTCCGCTTCGTCGATGGCCCCCCTCGCCGGTCCCCTGCGCACCCGTGAGCCCCGTGCCGCGCTGCGGCTTTTCCTCGGTCTGGACGCTGTGGTGACCGGGGCGAACGGGCTGGCCTATGTGCTCGCCAACGGGCCGCTCGGGCGTCTGCTCGGGGTCGGGTCCGGGCTGCTGCTCGCGCTCGGTGCCGGGCTCGTGGTGTTCGCGGCGGGGGTGGGGCTGCTCGCCGCGCGGCAGCGGCCGCCCGTGCTGCCCGTGCGCGCCGTGGTCGAGATCAACCTCGCGTGGGCGGTGATGAGTCTGGTCGCGCTCGTCGTGTGGTTCAGTCCCAGCACCGCGGGAACCGTGTGGATCCCGATGCAGGCCGTCACCGTGGCCGGGTTCGCGGCGCTCCAGTACACCGCGCTGCGCGCGATGACCAGGAGCTGAGGAAGGTCAAGGGAGCAGCGACTGAAGGTACTTGACCGTCGCCGGGTCGGCCGGGAGCAGCGTCTCGACGGCCAGCTCGGCGACGGTCACGTCCATGGGTGTGTTGAACGTCGAGATCGACGAGATGAAGGAGAGGGTGCGGCCGTCGTGGTCGAGCTGGAGCGGCAGGGCGACGTAGGCGACGGGGGAGTTGTCCACCGCGCTCTCACCCGGGTTCTCGACCGGGTACGCCGCCACCTCCTCGTACAGCTCGCGCAGCGCGTCCGAGCGGTGCAGGGCGATCTGCCGCTCCATCTGGTGCAGCAGATGGCCGCGCCACTCCGCGAGATTGCGGATCCTCGGGGCGAGGCCGCGGGGGTGGAGGGTCAGGCGCATGGCGTTCAGCGGCGCCGTGAGCACCTCCTCGCCCAGGCCGTCCATGAGCATCGCGATACCGCGGTTCGCGGCGACCACGTTGTACGTGGCGTCCACGATCAGGGCCGGATACGGCTCGTAACCCTGGAGGAGCTGTTCCAGGCCCTCGCGCAGCGTGCTCAGCTCGTCCAGCGGGGTCTCCGGGTAGTGCGGGGCGTAACCGGCCGCCAGGAACAGCGCGTTGCGCTCCCGTACGGGGATCTCCAGGTGGTCCGCGATGCGGAGCAGGAACTCCTCGCTCGGGCGGGACCGGCCCGTCTCCACGAAGCTGATGTGCCGGGCCGACGAGTCGGCCCGCAGGGCCAGTTCGAGCTGGCTGATGCGCCGCTGCTCGCGCCAGGCGCGCAGCAGCGGACCCGCGCCCTTCGCCGGGGCGGTCTGCTTGGTGCGGGCGGAGGCCGTACCGGCGGCAGGAGTCATGCGTACGACCGTAGAGCATCCGTTGTCGCAGGTGTATGGCAGGCTGAAGGTGGCCGGTCGCGAAACCGACGCGGATCTGAGGAGTACGTCATGGCTGTCGAACCGCTCTCGCAGAAGGACATCGAGGACCGCCTGCGCGAACTGCCCGGCTGGTCGCTGGCCGAGGACCGGCTCGAGCGCTCCTACCGCCTCGGCTCGCACTTCGCGGCCACCGCGATGGTGGTCCATATCGCCCAGGTCCAGGAGGAGTTGGACCACCACTCCGACCTCACGCTCGGCTACAACACGGTCGGCCTGTCCGTGCAGACGCACAGCGCGGGCGGCACCGTCACCGAGAAGGACTTCGAGCTCGCCGAGCGCGTGGAGGCGCTCGCGGCCGGACACGGAGCGAGCTGAGTGCTGGACTACACGGCCGAAGCGGCCGTCTACGACCGCACGCGCGGCGGTGTGCCGCGGGCCGAAGCGGCCGCCGCGGCGGTCCGTGAGCTGCTGCCGGCCGGGGCCCGCAGGCTCCTCGACGTGGCCTGCGGCACCGGGATCGTGACCGAACGGCTCACCGCGCCCGGGCTGCGGGTCGTGGGCGTGGACGCGGCCTTCGGGATGGCGGTACGGGCGGCCGGGCGACTGCCCGGATCGGTGGTGCTCGGGGACGGCGGACGCCTGCCGTTCGCCTCCCGTTCGTTCGACGCGGTCAGCGCGGTCTGGCTGCTGCATCTGCTGCCCGACGCCGAGCCCGTGATCGCTGAGTGCGCCCGGGTGCTGCGGGACGGCGGGGTCTTCGTGACCACGGTCGACAAGGACGCGGGGCACGACGTCGGCTCCGACATCGACGCGCTGTTCGCGGCGTATCGGCGCGGGCCTGCGGCGGACGAGGCAGGGCATGTCCTGGAGCTCGCCCGCAGACACGGGCTCGGTTTCGCGGGCGAGACCTGGTTCACCGGGCGGGGGCAGCGCCGGTCTCCCCGGACGGTCGCCGAGGCGCTGCGCGCCGGGCGCTACCGCACGCGGGTGGCGGCGCAAGGCCCCGAGCTCGAGGCGCTCGCACAGGCGGTCGAGGGCCTTCCGCGGCCGGACGAGGGGCGGGACGAGCCGCGCTTCCGGCTGGTGGCGCTGCGGGCCGGCGGCTGAGACGGGGCGTATGCCGGAACGGGCGTTTGCCGGAACCGCAAGAGAACTTGCCGTATCGCCCGAAAGCCCCTGAGGCTGGAAGCACCAGCAGACAGACGCTACGGGCGCGGGAGACGGACATGGCGACCACGGGACACGGCAGCGAAGGCCACGACCACGGCGAGGGCCGGCACGGGCAAGGCCACGGCGGGCACGGGCAGGGCGGCCACGGGCAGGGCGGCCACGGGCAGGGCGGCCACGCCGGGCACGGGCCGGGCGAAGGCCACCACGGGCACGAGGGCCACCAGCACCAGGGCGGCGCGGCCCACGGGCACGGCCACCACGAGAACAAGGACCTCGACTGGGGCGCGATGGCGGAGTACCTCGAACAGCGCGCCACCGTCTACGCCCCGCAGTACACCGGCATCATCGAGGACCTGAAGCACGACATCCTCGACCGCGCCCCCGCCCGCATCATCGACGCGGGCGCCGGCCCCGGCATCCTCACCTGCCGGCTCGCGGAGGCCTTCCCCGAGGCCGAGGCGTACGCCGTCGACGCGGCCCGCCCCCTGCTGGAGCGCGCGCAGGAACGCGCCAAGCGCCTGGGCCTGGACAGCCGGGTCCGCACGCATGAGGCCGAGCTCCCCGAAGGCCTCGACGGCATCGGGCCGGCGGACGTGATGTGGCTCGGCCAGTCCCTGCACCACATGGGCGACCAGCGTGCCGCCCTCGCCCGCCTCGCCGAGTCCCTGGCCCCCGGCGGCGTGCTCGTACTGCTCGAAGGCGGCCTGTCCGCGCGCTTCCTGCCGCGGGACTTCGGGTTCGGACGCCCGTTCCTGGAGAACCGCATGGAGGTCGTACGGGACAACTGGTTCAACGAGATGCGCGAGTCCCTGCACGGCACCAAGCGCGAGACCGAGGACTGGTCGGCCCTCCTGACCGCGGCGGGCCTGCGTCCCGCGGCCACCCGCAGCTACCTCATCGACCTGCCCGCCCCGCCCTCGCCCGAGGCCCGCGCCCACATCGTGGACATCCTCGGCCGCGGCCGCGAGATGCTCGGCGAGCACCTGGACGCGGAGGACCGCGCCGCCCTCGACCGGCTCCTCGACCCGGCGGACGAGCTGAGCGTGCACCGGCGCGACGACGTGTTCGTGCTCGGCGCCCAGACGGTGCACTTCGCCGTAAAGCCGTAAGGGCCGGTCTCAACAGCCTTGCGGGGTGCGGTCCGTTCGGCCCGCACCCCGCTTTCGCGCGCGCCGCGTCCCGCTTCCGCGCGGGGCCCTCCCGCAGTCGCTCTGCCCTCGGCGAATCTGCCCAGGGCCAAGATCCCTTACGGCGGCGCCCTCGTGCGCCGAAGGTGGAGTCGGAAGCTCGACCACCCCACCGTGAGGAGGAGCGATGATCCCGTACGCAGCCGAGGGCGACACCCCGCCGAGCCGCTACGACGACCACCTCGCCGCCCAACTGCTCAGCCAGCGCATCGTGTTCCTCGGCACCCAGGTCGACGAGGTGTCCGCGAACCGCATCTGCGCCCAGCTGCTGGTGCTCAGCGCCGAGGACCCGCGCACCGACATCAGCCTGTACATCAACAGCCCCGGCGGCTCCGTGCACGCCGGGCTCGCGATCTACGACACGATGCGCCTGATCCCCAACGACGTCTCCACGCTCGCGATGGGATTCGCCGCGAGCATGGGGCAGTTCCTGCTGAGCGTCGGCACCGTGGGCAAGCGCTACGCCCTGCCGAACGCGCGGATCATGATGCACCAGCCCTCCGCCGGCATCGGCGGCCAGACCGCGGACATCGCGATCCAGGCGGAGAACCTGGAGTTCATGAAGAAGTCCATCGAGCAGATCACGGCCGAACACACCGGCCAGAGCCCGGAGACGATCGCCCGCGACGGCGACCGCGACCGCTGGTTCACGGCCGAACAGGCCAAGGAGTACGGGATGGTCGACCACGTGCTGGCCTCCCTCGACGACGTGCGGCCGAAGAGCACGAAGCCGCGGATGGGACTGGGGGTCTGACGATGGGTCAGTACACGATTCCGAGCGTCATCGAGCGCACGGCGCAGGGCGAGCGGGTCTCGGACATCTACAGCCGGCTGCTCTCCGAGCGGGTCATCTTCCTCGGCACGGAGATCGACGACGGCGTGGCCAACGTCGTCATCGCGCAGCTGCTCCACCTGGAGTCCTCGGCACCCGACCGGGAGATCTCGATCTACCTCAACTCGCCCGGCGGATCGTTCACTTCACTCATGGCGATCTACGACACGATGTCGTACATCACCGCGCCGATCGCCACGTACTGCGTGGGCCAGGCGGCCTCCACGGCGGCCGTGCTGCTCGCGGGCGGCGACCCCGGCCGGCGGTTCGTGCTCGAGCACGCGCGCGTGCTGCTCGGGCAGCCGGCGGCGGGCGGCTCGCAGGGCACGGTCTCCGATCTCGCCCTGCAGGCCAAGGAGATGGTGCGGATCCGCAGCCAGGTCGAGGAGGTGCTCGCGCGGCACACGGACCACGACGTGGCGACGCTGCGGGCCGACATGGACCGCGACAAGGTGTTCACGGCCGAGGAGGCCGTGGCGTACGGCCTCGCGGACGAGGTCCTGAGCCGGCGGATGGTGAAGGCCGCGGCCTGAACCCGCCCTCGGGCGAGGGCGGGCCGGCCGCAGGGCGAAGGGGCGGGGTCAGGCCGCGAGCCGGACCTCGCCCCGGCCGAGCGTGGAGACGCTCGTGCCGGTCCGCGCGGGTGCCGCGGAGGTGAGCGAGGTGACGCTCGTGGCGGTGTGCGCGGAGACGCTCGTGGCGGCACGGGACGGGGCCGCGGAGGTGAGCGCGGTGACCTTCAGGATCTCGCCCTGCACCCGGCCGAGCAGCTCGGCGAGGCTGAGGCCGAGTGCGCGGGCCGCTGCGGCGAGCACCTCGGACGAAGCCTCCTTGCGGCCGCGCTCGACCTCGGACAGATACGGCATCGAGATCCGTGCCTCGTCCGCGACGTCCTTCAACGTCCGCTGCTGCGCGAGGCGTTCACGGCGCAGCACGTCTCCGACGAGGTCGCGCCAGAGCGGTTCCTTGGGCGGGGCGGCCGGGGGCGCGGGGCGCTGGCCGGGCCTCAGCTGGATGACACGGGCTTGGTCGGGCGCGTTCTCGTGGCTGCTCACCCCTCCAGCCTAGAAGCGGGGGAGCGGCCTGGCGTGCCGGAACGTTCTGCTGTCGGCAGAAGCCAGGTGCGCGGACGCCGCGAAAGGGGCGGGTACGGGACGCAACGTCCTGTACCGGCCCCTTTCGCGTTCCTGCCGGGAGAGATCAGGCCACGTCGAACACGGCCGGGTCCGGACCCAGGCGCTTGCCCTCGTCGAGCGCGGCGAGGGCACCGAGGTCCTCGGCGTCCAGCTCGAAGCCGAACACGTCGATGTTCTCGGCGATACGCGACGGAGTGACCGACTTCGGGATCACGACGTTGCCCAGCTGCAGGTGCCAGCGCAGCACGACCTGCGCCGGGGTGCGGCCGTGCTTCTGCGCGATCGCGACGATCGTCGGCACCTCCAGCAGGCCCTTGCCCTGGCCCAGCGGCGACCAGGCCTCGGTCGCGATGCCGTGCTTGGCGTGCAGCGCCCGCAGCTCGGCCTGCTGCAGCTGCGGGTGCAGCTCGATCTGGTTGATCACCGGCACGACGGAGGTCTCGCCGAGGAGGCGCTCCATGGTCTCGACCGTGAAGTTCGAGACGCCGATGGCCTTGGCGCGGCCGGACTCGTAGATCTTCTCGAAGGCCTTGTACGTGTCCACGTACAGGTCCTTCGACGGCAGCGGCCAGTGGATCAGGTACAGGTCGACGTAGTCGAGGCCGAGCTTGGCGAGCGAGGTGTCGAACGCCTTCAGGGTGGAGTCGTGGCCCTGCTCGGAGTTCCAGAGCTTGGTGGTGACGAAGAGCTCCTCGCGGGCGATGCCGGAGGCGGCGAGCGCCTTGCCGGTGCCCTCCTCGTTGCCGTAGATGGCGGCGGTGTCGATGCTGCGGTACCCGGCCTCCAGGGCAGTGGCGACGGCCTTGGTCGCCTCGTCGTCCGGCACCTGCCAGACACCGAAACCGAGCTGCGGCATCGCTACGCCGTTGTTGAGGGTGATGCTGGGGACCTTGCTCACGAGCTCTCGATCCTTACGTGGTGGGGTGGTACGCCTGACTCCAACAGGGAGCGGGCGTGATCCATTCCGTCGACAGTCGGTTTTGTTCACTTCCGACCCTAACTCCACACCGGGGTTGTCCGCGTCCCGTCAGGGCAGCTCGCGGTGCGCACAGGAAGGTGGCCGGTTCCCGGACGGGAACCGGCCACCCCCGTGGTTTCGCGGGTGCCCGCGAGTCAGGCCGCCGCCCCCAGGTACGCCTCCCGCACCTTCGGGTCGGCGCGGACCTCGGCCGCCGTGCCCTCCGCGAGGACCGAGCCCAGGTCGAGGACGACCACGCGGGCGCAGAGCTCCATGACGAAGGCCACGTTGTGCTCGACGAGGAGCACCGCACAGCCCTCCTCCTCCGCCAAGTGGCGGATCACCGCGGCCAGTTGGGCCCGCTCCTCGGCCGTCATTCCCGAGGCCGGCTCGTCCAGGAGCAGGACGCGGGGCGGGTCGGCCAGGGCGCGGGCCAGCTCGACCATGCGGGCCCGGCCCACCGGCAGGGCGCCCGCATAGTCCTCGGCCAGGTGGTCCAGGCCGCAGGAGCGGAGGACTTCCGCGGCCCGTGCGCGGCGGGCGCTCTCCCGGCTGCGGCGGGTGGGCGACGCGACGAGGTCGGCCGCGAGCCCGCCGCCCCCGCCGCGCCACTCCTGCGCCACGACCAGGTTGTCCGCCACGGTGAGCTGCCCGAAGAGCTGCTGCCGCTGGAACGTACGGCGCATCCCGTGCCGCGCCCGCCACACCGGGGAGCGCCGCGTGATGTCCGTGCCGTCGAGGAGCACGCGCCCCTCGTCCGGCCTGCGGATGCCGGAGACCACGTCGAACAGGGTGGTCTTGCCCGCCCCGTTCGGACCGATGAGTCCGCAGACCTCGCCGGGGGCGATGCCGAGGGAGACGTCGGTCAGGGCCTTGATGCCGCCGAAGCGCACGGCGACGTGCTCGGCTTGCAGCAGGTATCTGCTCATGGCCGGGCCACCTCCGTCGAGGGTGCGGATGGGTCGGTGCCGGTGCCGGTGCTGGTGTCGGTGCCGTTGTCGGCGTCTCCGGTGTCGGCTGCGGTGGGGGTCGGGGCGTCACCGGGCTGCGCAGGGCGCGGCACCGCGCCGTTCACCCCCGCCGAGCCGGCTTCCTGTTCTTCCGAACCCGCTCCTTCCGGACCCGGCCCTTCGGAGCCCGCGCCTTCGGAGTCCGGCCCTTCGGAGTCCGGGCCCTCGGAGCCCTTCGCCCCCGCAATCCCCAGATAGGCCTCCGTCAACCGGTCCGCCTGCACCTCCGAACGCGGACCGCACCAGGTCACCTTGCCCTGGGACAGATACGCCACGGTGTCCGCGACGCCGAGGATCTCCGCCGCCTTCTCCTCCACGAGCAGCAACGCCGTTCCCGCGTCCCGGAGTTCGGTCAGGAGCTGGAACACCTCGTCGACCACGCGCGGCGCGAGACCGAGCGAGGGCTCGTCGGCGATCAGCACCTTCGGCGGGTCCTGAAGGAGCGGGGCGAGCGCCAGCATCTGCTGCTCGCCGCCCGACAGTGAACCCGCCGTCACCTTGCGCCGCTCCGCCAGGCGCGGGAAGCGGGCGTAGACCGCCTCGCGCGCCGCCTTGTCCGGCAGGTGCAGCGCCAGGTTCTCCTCGATGGTGAGCGAGGGGAAGATGCCGCGGCCCTCGGGGGCGAGGACCACCCCGGCCCGGGCCCGGCGTACCGCACCGTGCCGCGTGGCGTCGTGCCCGGCCACGTACACCGTGCCGCCCTGCGCGGAGAGCAGCCCGGCCGCGACCTTGCAGGTGGTGGACTTCCCGGCACCGTTCGGGCCGAGCAGCGCGAGGATCTCGCCGGGGCGTACCGCGAGGTCGACCCCGGTGAGGACGGGCGCACCGTCGTATCCGGCCCGCACGCCCCGCAGTTGGAGCGCGGCGTCCGTCGCGGTGGGTGCGGGATCCGCCGGCCGCGCCCCGCCGTCCGGAGCCGGCGAGGACGCCGCCGCCTTGCGCCGGTGGCGCCGTACGGAAGCGGCTGCGGCGTACCCGTCCGGGTCGTTGGCGAGCGCGAGGCCGGCCAGACCGAACAGGATCACCGGCAGATGCGCGGACTCGGTGACGTAGTCCGACATCAGCGGCGGCATGACCGCGAACACCAGGCCGGCGACCACCGCGAACTGCGGCCTGCGCACACCCGCCGCGACCACCACCGCGAGCCAGATCAGACCCGTCATCGCGGTGAAGTCGGTGGCGGTGATACGGGTCTGATACGAGGCGTACATGACCCCGCCGAAGCCCGCGAGCCCGGCCGACAGGGTGAAGAGCATCAGCTTCGTACGGACCACGGACACGCCCGAGGCCATCGCGGCCGCCGGTGCCGAGCGCACCGCGAGCATCGCGCGCCCGGACGGCGAGTCGCGCAGGGCGCTGACCGCGGCCACGGCCGCCACCACCAGGACCACCATGGCCACGCCCATGGCGCGGTCGTCGGTGAGGTCGACGGGTCCGAAGACCGGTCGCGGGATCTCCCAGCCGGTGTCGCCGTTCCTCAACCAACCCATCTGGAAGAGGACTTGGTCGGCGAGGAACGCCAGCGCCAGCGTGGCGAGCGCGAGGGAGCGGCCGCCGAGCCGCAGCGCCGGCAGCGCGACCAGCGCACCGAGCACCGCCGCCACACAGGTGCCGACGAGCGCGGCGCCGATGAACGGCCAGCCGTGGCTCATCAGCAGGCCCGCCACCATCGCCGCGCCCGTCACGAAGGTCGCCTGTGCGAGCGAGACCATCGCCCCGAGCCCGGTCACCACGGTGAACGAGATGAACACCAGGGAGATCGCCAGGCCTTGGGCGAGGATGCCGCTCCAGAACGGAGTGGTCACGGTGTAGAACGCGAGCGCGAGCAGCACCGCCGCCACGGCCCACGGACCCCACTTGTGCGCCCAGGACTTGCCCGCCAGGTAGTCGATCGGCGGGGCGTCCACCGCGGCCGTCCCCGCCGTCCGCTGCCGCCGGGTGAGGATGAGCAGCCCGGCGAACAGGATCAGGAAGGGCACGGCGGTACGGAAGCCGGTGATGTCGTCGGCGAAGGAGGCGTACCCCGCGACCAGGTTCTGCAGCACACCGAGCCCGAGCCCGCCCGCGAACGCGAGCGGGATCGACATGAAGCGGCCCAGCACCGCGGCGGTCGCGGAGACGAACAGGAACAGCGTGAAGTCGTGCGAGGACAGGCCGAGCAGGGGAGTGGCGAGCACTCCCGCGAGCCCGGCGAGCCCCGAGGACAGCATCCACGCGAGCGAGGAGAGCCGGTCGGCGCTGATGCCGCGCAGCTCCACCAGCGAGCGGTTGTCCACCGAGGCGCGCAGCCTGAGGCCCAGCGGGGTGTGCCGCATGAGGATCCACAGGCCCACCGCCACCACGGCGGTCGCCACCCAGGTGATCAGCTGGTCGGAGTCGATCCCGACCCCGTCCATCAGCTGCCAGGACTCGGCCGGCGAAGGGCCGACGCCCGGCAGGCCGAACTGGTTCTCGGCGGGCTTCACCGAAGCGCCCGCCTCCTCAAGGAGTTCGACCACCCACAGGCCGAGCGCGGGCAGCGCGACGAGCAGACCGATCGTGGCGACGATCTGCGCCGTCTCGCCGACCCGTGCCAGCTTGCGGAACATCAGCCGGTCCAGCGCCCAGCCGAGCCCCGGCGCGATCACGAACACCAGCAGGAGCGCGGTCGGGATCGCCGGCCAGCCGAAGCCGGAGTGCAGCTCGTAGAAGCCGAGCGCACACAGGTAGGCGGTCGCGCCGTGGGCGAAGTTGAACAGTCCGGAGGCCGAATAGGACAGCACGAGTCCGGTCGCGAGCAGGGCGTACAGGGCGCCCGAGACCAGACCGCTCAGCACGAAGCCAAGAAGGTCAGCCATGCCCGTGACCCCTTACTTGAACGGGATCGGTTCGTAGCACTTGAAGGGCGACGACACCTCGTACTTTCCGTTCTTCAGTTGTACGAGCGCACCGCAGCCGAACGCTTCCTTCTGGCCCTTGGGCAGCGCGCGGTCGCCGACCATCGTGCCGGTGTCGGAGTAGGTCGACGCGGCCTTCTGGAAGGACTCGACGGTCAGGTCCTTGCCGGCCTTCTCGGCGATGGCGAGGAAGAAGTCGGCGGACATGTACCCGGTCAACATGTGCATGTTGAGCGGCACGTCCTTGCCCGCGGCCTTCTTGATGTCCTCCTTGAACTGCTGCATCTGCGCGCTGTCCGACTCGAACGGCTCGAAGGAGAGCAGCACATGGACCCCGTCGAGGGCCTGCGCGGTGGTCTTCTTGGCGAGCAGCCCCGGGTCGTAGTCGGTCGGGTCGGTGAGCAGCCCCTTGAAGCCGGAGCGCTTGAGCGCGGTGAACAGGCCGATGTTGTACGGGGTCTGCATCACGGAGACGACCGCGTCGGGCGCCTTGCCGCCGTTGGAGCGCAGGATCTCCTTGGTGTAGGCGGACCAGTCGTTCGGCGTGGAGGTCGCGGGCACGGAGGCCTTGGCGTACGCGACCTTGAAACCGGCCGCAGCGAAGCCCTGCTGGTAGGTGCGGATGCCGAACTTGCCGGCGTCGTTGTCGTTGGCGAGGATCGCCACGGATTTGCCCTTCGCGCCGCCGAGCACATGCGCGAGGCCCTCGGGCCAGGACTGCGTGATGGTGCCGCCGGGCATCGGGACGAGGCAGCCGTTGAAGCCGTAGATGTGCGGGTTGGAGCAGAACTGCGGGATGGTGCCCCAGCCGAAGGTGGGCACCTTCTGCTGCTCGAGGAAGTCGGCGCCGGAGAAGGTCACCGAACTCATCGGCGAGACCGCGAACACCTTCTCCTGCTGGACGAGTTTGCGGGCCGCGGCGAGGTTCTTGCCCGGGTCCTGGCCGTCGTCCTCGGCCCCGATGTAGTCGATCTTGCGGCCGTTGATCCCGCCCTCCGCGTTCGCGCGGTCGTAGCGGGCCTTGGCGCCGAGGTCGGTGTCCTTCTTGCTGTAGCCGCTCGCGGTGGTCATGGAGACGATGCCGCCGACCTTGATGGAGTCGTCGGTCACTCCCCGTACCGTCGCACCCTTGCCCGGATCGCCCGAGCTGCCGGACGAGTTGGAAGCCGAATTACACGCAGTAGCGAGCAGCAGCGCTGCAGACGCTGCTGCGATGGCGCGGAACGATCGCAACACAGCCCTGTCCCTCCGTCGAAGTCTCCGCATTCTGTGGGGGACCTGACGAGTCGTCAATAAGTGACGCATCGCCAATTGATGACCCGTCAGAAATGGTGGGGACGTACAGACATGGCCCGGTCAAGCCCGGTCCTGAGCTGGGTCAGCTGGTGTAGAGCGCCTCGACCTCGGCGGAGTAGGCCTGCTCGATGGCCTTGCGCTTGAGCTTCAGGGACGGCGTGAGCAGTCCGTGCTCCTCGGTGAACTGGTGCGCCAGTATGCGGAACGTACGAATGGATTCGGCCTGCGAGACAAGGGTGTTGGCGGCCACGACGGCGCGCCGCACCTCCATCTCCAGGTCCGGGTCGCGCACCAGGTCCTCGGGGGCGGGGGTGGCCTTGCCGCGCATGCTGAGCCAGTGCTCCACGGCGTCGGAGTCCAGGGTGACGAGCGCGGCGATGTACGGCCGGTCGTTGCCGACCACGATGCACTGGGCCACCAGCGGGTGGTCGCGCACCCGCTCCTCGAGCTGGGTGGGCGAGACGGACTTGCCGCCGGAGGTCACCAGGATCTCCTTCTTGCGCCCGGTGATCGTCAGGAAGCCGTCCTCGTCGAGCGCGCCGATGTCGCCCGTCGCGAGCCAGCCGTCGTGCAGCACCGCGTCGGTGGCCTTGGGGTCGCCGAGGTAGCCCTGGAACACATGCGCGCCGTGCAGCCAGACCTCGCCGTCCTCGGCGATGTGCACGGTCGTGCCGGGCAGCGGCTGCCCCACCGTGCCGAAGCGGGTGCGCTCCGGCGGGTTGGCGGTGGCGGCGGCGGTGGACTCGGTGAGTCCGTAGCCCTCGTAGATGTGCACGCCCGCGCCCGCGAAGAACAGACCCAGCTTGCGGTCCATGCCCGAGCCGCCCGACATCGCGTGCCGCACCCGGCCGCCCATGGCCTCGCGGAGCTTGGCGTACACGAGCTTGTCGAAGAGGCCGTGCTGCATCCGCAGCGCGGCCGAGGGCCCGGGGCCGAGCCCGAACGCCTTCTGCTCCTGCGCCTCCGCGTACTTCACCGCGCAGTCGGCCGCCTTGTCGAACGGGCCCGCCCTGCCGCCGAGTTCGGCCTTGCGGCGGGCCGCGTGGAAGATCTTCTCGAAGATGTACGGCACGGCGAGGAAGAACGTCGGCCGGAACGCGGCGAGGTCGGGCAGCAGCGCCGCCGCGCTCAGGTCGGGCTGATGGCCGAACCGCACCTTGCCGCGCACCGCGGCCACCTGCACCATCCGCCCGAAGACGTGGGCGAGCGGCAGGAAGAGCAGGGTGGAGGGCTCGTCGCCGGGCTTGGTGTGGAACACCGGCTCCCAGCGGCGGACGATGGTGTCGCACTGGAACATGAAGTTGGCGTGCGTGATCACACAGCCCTTGGGGCGGCCCGTGGTGCCGGAGGTGTAGATCACGGTCGCGACCGAGTCCGGCGTGACCGCCCGGCGGTGGCGGTGCACCGTCTCGTCCTCGATGTGCGCCCCCGCCGCGGTGAGTTCGCCGACCGCGCCGGCGTCCAGCTGCCACAGGCGCTCGAGGGCGGGCAGCCGGTCGATCACCGAGCCGATGGTCATCGCGTGGTCCTCGTGCTCCACGACGCAGGAGGAGACCTGCGCGTCGTGCAGCATCCAGAAGACCTGCTCGGCCGAGGAGGTGGGGTAGATCGGCACCACCTGGGCGCCGATGGTCCACAGCGCGAAGTCGAAGAGCGTCCACTCGTAGCGCGTACGGGACATCAGGGCGACCCGGTCGCCGAACCGCACGCCCTGCGCGAGCAGCCCCTTGGCGAGGGCGAGCACCTCGGCGCAGAACTCGGCCGAGGTGACATCCGTCCACTGCCCGTCGACCTTGCGGCCGAGGGCGATGTGCAGCGGGTCCTCCTGGGCATGGTCGAACACCACGTCCGCCAGGCCGCCCACCGCAGGCGCCGAGGACGCCAGGGGAGGTGAGGTGAACTCGCGCAAGTGGAATCTCCTTGTGGCTCCTTGATGCGCGGTGAACGTACCCCACGGCGAGCCCGGGCGGGAGGGGGCGTTCCGGCCCGGGACGTGGTCGATACGTACAGGTCAGCACCTTAAATGGGGCCACAAGGTAGGAGGGTGGGACTAATTACTGACCCGTCGGTAAGTTTCGGTGGCGTAATCTCCACCGAATTTGTACGACGCGGTCACCGGGCCGCCGTGCCCTCCTTCGCGAACTCCATGATCCAGTTGGTGACCCAGGTCCGTCCCTCGTCCACCGAGAAGGCCTGCTCCCAGCGCGCGGTCGTCGCGGAGATCCCCGACCACACGAAGCGGACCTTCACCGGCTTGCCCTCGTGGCTGTCGTCCCCGAAGAACTGCCCGGTGCCGTCCGCGCCGAACCGCCCCGTCACGGGCGGGTAGAGCTTCCCCGACCGGCTGTCCGCCCAGTACAGCGACCACTGACCGGTCTCCCGGTCGTAGAGCCGCAGCGTGAGCCCCGCGTAGTCGGGCATCGTGATCTCGTCGAAGTGCGCGGCGCCCCCGAAGTGCGTGCCGCCCTCGGTCACGGAGTCGAACTCCCGCCACCCGGCGGCCTCCGGATCGAGGAAGTCCAGCGCCTTGCGATGCCGCACCCGCCACCGCCCGGTGAGGAAGTCGAAGTCGTACGCGCTGCTCATGCGGGGTCTCCGAACGGTCCGGTGGTGCCTTCGGGCAGGGAGTCGGCGAGATAGCCGTCGAGGTCGGGCGCATCGGGCGCGAGCATGTGCCGTACCCAGGCGTTGCGTTCATGCGTGATCGGCGTGATCTCCCAGACACACCCGATCCAGGGCAGATCCGGCCGGACGAAGTGCGCCGGATCGCGGTCGGGACACCCGAGCACGGGCTGCCCCGCGGCCGCACCGCCGAAGTGCAGCACGTTGTCCCACACCCAGCTGTACGCGTTGAGATACGCCCCGTCGTCCCCGCCCCGGTGCAGCACGACGAAGGTCGCGGGCGGTGTGCCGTCGGCTTCGGGCAGCAGCTCGGGCAGGATCGCGTACGCCGCCTTCTCCACCTCCGGCGCGATGCCCGCCGGATCGGCACTGACGTGGTAGCGCTTGATGTGCCGGCCGCCCACGGTCAGGGGCGGCGGCGTCCACAGGTACTTCTCGGTGAAAGCCATGGGTGGACGGTAGGAGGGCTTCACTGACATCTTCTGTCAGTGAAAATCCCGGTTCTCGCCCGAGGGCGGCGGGCTTGCTGAACGTCCGGGAAAATAAGGGGCGTTCACAGGGAGCCCTCGGCATGATCCCCGTATGACCCCCTCCCTCACGCCTGCCCCGAACCGATCCGCCGCGCGCCGCAGTCTCGAAGGCCTCGCCCTCGGGGACGCGTTCGGGGAGCGGTGGTTCCCCTTGTTCCGCACGCCGAGTGAGGCGTACGAGCAGATACAGGCCCGGCAGATGCCGGCGGAGCCCGAGTGGCACTTCACCGACGACACGGTGATGGCGCTCGGCATCCAGCGGGTGCTCGACGAGTACGGCGAGATCCGCCAGGGCCCGCTCGCTCTCTCCTTCGCGCTGCTCTACGACATGGACCGGGGTCGCGGATACGGCTACGGCATGCACCAGTTGCTGCCGCGCCTGCTCCAGGAGTCCGGCCGCTGGGAGGACTTGGCGGCGGAGCTCTTCGACGGTCAGGGCAGTCTCGGCAACGGGGCGGCGATGCGTGTGGCGCCCCTGGGTGCCTGGTTCTCACACGATCTGCAACGGGCCGCCGACCAGGCCGTCTTGTCGGCCGAGGTGACGCACCGGCATCGGATCGGCGTCGCGGGCGCCGTGGCGGTCGCGGTGGCCTCGGCCCTGTCCGCACGCGGCGAGCTCGACCTGCGCGAGGTCGCGGACCGTACCCCCGACGGCCCGGTGCGCGAGGGGCTGCACCGAGCCGCGGAGGTCCCGTCCGACACCGCGCCCTGGCGGGCCTCGGACCTCCTCGGCAACGGCCAGCGCGTGCGCGCCGACGACACGGTTCCCTTCGCGCTCTGGTCCGCCGCCCGCCACCCCGACGACCTGGTCTCCGCCCTGTGGAGCACGGCCGAGGGCCTGGGCGACGTGGACACCACCTGCGCCATCACCGGCGGGGTGGTGGGCGCTCGCACCGGTCTCGACGGGGTGCCGGAGGAATGGCTGCGGCGCAGGGAGCCGGTCCCGGGCGGCCGGCCGTCGGCGCCGGATGACATTCTCGGTCGGTGAAGTCCAGCCGGCTCGTCTCCATCCTCCTGCTGTTGCAGAGCCGCGGCCGGATGACGGCCGCGCAGCTCGCCGGTGAGCTGGAGGTGTCGGTGCGGACCGTGTACCGGGACGTCGAGGCGCTGGCCGCGGCCGGCGTTCCGCTGTACGGGGATGCCGGGCACGCCGGCGGGTACCGGCTGCTCGACGGGTGGCGGACCCGGCTGACCGGGATGACCACCGGCGAGGCGGAGGCGCTCTTCCTGGCCGCGGTGCCGGGGGCTGCCGCCGAGCTCGGGCTCGGGTCGCTGCTCGCCGCGGCCCAGCACAAGGTCGAGGCGGCGCTGCCGCCCGAACTGCGCGCCCACAGCGCCCGGATCAAGTCCCGCTTCCACCTGGACGCCCACGGCTGGTACGCGGACGCCGACGAGGTTCCGTATCTGACCGATGTCGCGCACGCCGTGTGGAACCGCAGGGTGCTGCGGGTGCGCTACCGGCGCTGGAAGGAGCCCACCGAGGTCGACCGGCGCCTGGAACCGTACGGACTCGTCCTGAAGGCGGGCCGCTGGTACGTGGTGAGCGGGCCGCGGCCCGTGACGTACCGCGTGGACCAGATGCTCCGACTGGACGTGACGGACGAGGAGTTCGAGGCGCCGGAGGAGTTCGATCTCGCGGGCTACTGGCGGCGCTATCAGGAGGATTTCCAGGACCGGCTGCACTCCGGTACCGCCCTGGTGCGGGTCACCGACGCGGGGGCGGCCCGCCTCACCGGGAGGCAGGCCGCGGCCTGTGCGCAGAACGGGCGGCCGGACGGCGAGGGGTGGACACGCACCGAACTGCCGGTCGAGTCCACGGCGTTCGCGGTGGGCGAGTTCCTGCGGCTCGGGGCAGAGGTGGAGGTGCTCGGGCCGCCCGAGCTGCGGGCGGAAATGGCGCGGGTGGTAAGGGAGTTGGGGGTGCGGTACGGCGACTGCGGGTAGGTCGGGCGCGCGGCTCCCTGCGGGGGAGGCTTGGGCGGGCGTGCGGTCCCGGGCGGTCCGGACGGGCATGCGGCCCGGCCCCGGGGCCGTCTAGACGGGCATACGGTCCCGGGCGGTCGGGATGACCACCGGGGCGCCGTCGCCCGGGGCCGCGAGGATGTCGGCCTCGATCCCGTAGAGCCGCTCGACCAGTTCGGCCGTGACCACCTCGTGGGCCGGGCCGTGCGCGACCACATGCCCCGCGTGCATCGCGACGATGGTGTCGGCGTAGCGGGCGGCGCCGGCCAGGTCGTGCAGCACCATCATCACCGTGCGGCCCGCGGCGGCCACCTCCCTGACGAGTTCGAGGACTTCGACCGCGTGGCCGAGGTCGAGCGCGCTGGTCGGCTCGTCGAGCAGCACCACCGGAGTCTGCTGTGCGAGCACCATCGCCAGCCAGCAGCGCTGGCGCTGGCCGCCGGAGAGCTGGTCGAGGCGGCGGCCGGCGAGGGCCGTCGTGCCGGTGGCGGCGAGTGCGTCCCGTACCGCCGCCTCGTCCTCGCGTGACCACTGCCGGAACAGGCCCTGGTGGGGGTGGCGGCCGTAGCGGACCAGCCCTTCGACGGTGACCGCCTCGGGAGCCTGGGGTGACTGGGGGAGCAGCGCGATGAGGTGGGCGGCCCGGCGCCGGCTGAGCTGCCAGACGTCCTCGCCGCCGATGCGGACCCGGCCCTCCGCGGGGCGGTGCAGACGGGCGACGGTGCGCAACAGGGTTGATTTGCCGCACCCGTTGGGGCCCACCACGGCGACCACCTGTCCGCTGGGCACGTCGAGGTCGACGTTCTGCACGACCGGGTGGCCGGGGTAACCGGCGCTGAGACGTTCGGTGGTGATCTGCACCGGTTCAGTGGCCTTTCCTGCCGTCTGTCGCCCACGGGCGATTGCTTTGCAAGGTAAGGCTAACCTAATCTCTGCTCGTTGTCGGCGGCCCGTCGTGCGGCGGTCCGGTGTGCTCCCGCATGCCCCAAACCGCACGTCCCGGGCCCCGTCATGCCCTCACGTCCCCCACCGGATTCCGGAGCGTTCTCATGAAGTCCCTTACTCTCACCGGCAGTCGCGCACTGCGCTCGCTCGCCGTCGCGGGAGCGGCCGCCCTGCTGCTCGCCGGCTGCGGAGGCTCCGACTCCGGGGGCGACAAGGCGAAGTCCACCGACCAGGCCGCCGCGTCCGGCGGCACCCGTACCGTCAAGGACGCCACGGGCAAGGCGATAGAGGTCCCCGCCCACCCCAAGCGGATCGTCACCCTCACCCAGGAGGACCTCGACGCGGTCCTGGCGCTCGGCATCGAGCCGGCCGGCATCACCAACGGCCAGGGACTCAACAAGCCCCCGGCCTACCTGGAGGAGAAGGTCGAGGGCGTCCCGGTCGTCGGCAATCTGTTGCAGCCGGTCATGGACAAGGTGATCGCCGCCAAGCCCGACCTGATCCTCGCCGGAGACATGCAGGACGAGCAGGTGCTCAAGCAGCTGCGCGAGATCACCCCGGCCACCCTGGTCACCATGGCGCCCACCGACGACTGGAAGCTGTCGCTGCGCGGCATCGGCAACGCCGTGAACAAGCTCGACGCCGCCAACAAGGTCATCGCCGACTACGACAGTGCCGCCAAGAAGGCCGGCGACGAGCTCGGCAAGGCCAAGGGCTCCGAGGTCAGCATCGTGCGCTGGAACCCGGACGGTCCGAGCTGGATGGAGAACAAGCAGTTCGCCAGCGGCATCGCCCTCGACATGGGGCTCAAGCGGCCCAAGGCGCAGGACAAGGACGGCAACGCGCACACGCCGGCCCTGAGCCTGGAGAAGATCGAGGAGATCGACGGCGACTGGCTGTTCCTTTCCACCCTGACGCCGGACGGCGAGAAGGCGCTGAAGGACGTCCAGGGCAAGCCCGCCTACAAGGAGCTGGACGCCGTCAAGAACGGCCATGTCACCACCGTGGACGGCTCGGTGTGGTCCACGCGCGGCGGACCGCTGGCCGCGCAGGTCGTCCTCGACGACATCAAGACGGCGCTGACTGCGAAGCAGTGAGTTGGGGGGCCTGGGGTGGCCCGCGGCGCCTTGACTCGCTGGGGGCCGCCGCTCGCTCGCCCGCCCGCTCGCGTGCCCGCCCGCCCGTGTCAGGGCGGGCGGGCGGCGGCACGTCCGGAGGACCGGAGGTCCGGAGGTCAGGCGGTGCGCGCGGCGGCGAAGTCCGCCGCCGTCCACGCCAGGCCCACCGCCCCGTCGAGCAGGGCCTGTTCGCCCTTGGGGGAGCGGGCGGCCTCGGCGAACTCCGGCTCGTGCGGGCCGCAGGCGCCGCCCGTGATGTCGAGCACCGGATGGATCGCCGGCACGCGATGGGAGACGTTGCCCATGTCCGTGCAGGCGAACGCGCCCTTCGCCATCGGCTCGGGCCGCCCGAGCCGCGCGGCGTTCTGCCGCCACAGCGCGATCAGCGCCGGGTCCGTGCGGAAGTCCAGGTAGTCGGGCTCGGGGCGGGTGAGCGTCACCTCGCAGCCGGTGGCGAGCGCGCCCGCGCGGAAGCAGGCCTCGACGCGCTCGCGCAGCTCCCGCAGATCCTCCGCCGCGAGGGCGCGTATCTCGTACGAGGCCGTGGCGCGGGCCGGGACGAGGTTGGGCGCGTCGCCGGCGAACGTCGTGACGCCGTGCACCTTCCAGTGCGCGGGCAGCTGCTGACGCAGCAGGCCGATGGCGACCTGTGCGACGGTCAGGGCATCGGCCGCGTTGCGCCCCTCGTGCGGATCGAGGCTGGGATGCGCGGCCTGCCCGGTGAACTCCACCTCCAGCGTGCCGAGCGCGAACGAGCTGAACTCGGCCACCTCGAACGGGCACGGATGCACCATCATCGCCGCGTCCACCCCGTCGAACGCGCCCGCGTCGATCAACAGCGCCTTGCCCGCGCCCCGTTCCTCGGCCGGCGTGCCGAGCACCCGTACCGTCAGACCCAGTTCGTCCGCGTACGGGGCCAGGCCGAGCGCCGCGCCCACCCCGGCCGCCGCGATCAGGTTGTGGCCGCAGGCGTGCCCGAGGCCGGGGAGCGCGTCGTACTCGCAGACCAGCGCGACGGTCGTGGGTCCGCTGCCGGCCGTCGCGGTGAAGGCGGTCTCCAGGCCGTACGCGGGCGACGTCACCAAGTAGCCCTGCTGCTCCAGGAGTTCGGCGCACCAGGCGGCGGCCTGACGCTCCTCGAACGCTGTCTCGGGGTGCTCGTGGATGCGGCGGCTGAGCGCGAGCAGGGCATGGCGGTGGCGTGCCGTGATGCGTTCCGCGATGGCCGATTTGAGTGCGGTGGGTGCGGTGGCGGCGGTGATGGTCATGATTCGTAAGATAGCTTAGGCTTACCTAAGTTCGCGGCTCCGGTCCTTGGGGCCGCACGCGTCCCGCGCCTGCCTGCACCGCTGCGGACCATCGACCGACCGCTGCCGCGAACCGTCGACCGACCGCTTCCGCGGGTCAACGACCCACCGCTTCTGCGGACCACCGACCAGCCGTACACCTCGGGGAGTCCTCCCATGCGTGATCCAGAGACCGAAGACCGCACCGGCGCGAGCTCCGCGGGCATATCCGGAGGCGAGGTCCGGCTCCCGCTCCTCGCCGCCCAGTCGGGCATCTGGCACGCGCAGCACCTCGACCCCGCGAACCCCGTCCTCAACACCGGCGACCGCGTCGAGATCACCGGACCGCTGGACGCGGACCTCTTCGAACAGGCCCTGCGCCAGGCCGTCTCCGAGGCCGACACGCTCAACCTGGAGTTCTCCGAGGGGCCCGACGGGCCGCTTCAGCAGGTCGTACGCGACCGCCCTTGGACCCTCGAACGGCTCGACCTGCGCGCCGACCCCGACCCGCGCGCGACCGCCGAGGCCTGGATGCGGGCCGACCTGGAACTCCCCGTCGATCCCGTCGCCGGCCCCCTCATGACACAGGCCCTGCTGCGCATCGACGACGAGACGCACTGGTGGTACCGACGCGTGCACCACATAGCCGTCGACGCCTACGCGCTCACCCTGATCTCCTCCCGCGTGGCCGCCGTGTACACGGCGCTGACCAAGGGCGAGGACCCCGCGCCGAACCCGTTCGGCGCGCTCGGCGCCCTGATCGCCGACGAGCAGGCGTACCTGGGCGGCGAACAGCACGCCGCCGACCGCGAGTTCTGGCGCACCCGCTTCGCCGACCGGCCGCGACCCGTCACGCTCGCGGGCCGCCCCGCCGCCCCCGCCCGCCACGTCCTGCGCCGCGCCCACGACCTCGCGCCGGGCACGGCCGACCGGCTCACCGAGGCGGCGCGCGCCGTCAAGGCCACCTGGGCCGAGCTGGTCATCGCCGCCACCGCCGGCTACACCCACCGCATCACCGGCGCCGAGGACATCGTCCTCGGTCTGCCGTTGATGAACCGGCGCGGTCCCGAAGCCCTGCGCACCCCGGCGATGCTCGTGAACGTCATGCCGCTGCGCATCGCCGTGCGCCCCGCCGACACCGGAGCCGAACTCCTGCGCCGTGTCGTCCTGGAGGTCCGCTCGGTGCGCCGCCACCAGCGCCACCGGCTCGAAGAGCTCCGCCACGACCTCGGACGGTCCGCCGACCCGGGCCCGCTCTTCGGGCCCATGGTCAACATCAAGGCCTTCGAGGACGAGACCCTGGACTTCGCCGGCCTGCCCGGCACGGTGCACAACCTCGCCGCCGGACCCGTCGACGACCTGGCCGTCACCGCCGCACCCGGCCGCGCGGGCGGACTGCGGCTCGGCCTGGACGCCAACCCGGCCTGCTACGACGCCGGTTCACTCGCCACGCACGCACGCGGCTTCCTGCGCTACCTCGATGCCCTCACCTCCCTTCTGCTCGACGACCCCGGGCGGCCGGTCGGCTCCCTGGACCTGCTGGACGCGGACGAGATCCGCTCGGCCACGGCGGGACGCACGGAGCCGCCCTGCCCGCGCACCCTGCCCGAACTCTTCGCCGAGCAGGCCGCGCGCACCCCGGACGCGGTCGCGGTGCGCGGAGCCGCGGACGGCGCCGGGCAGGCCCTGACCTTCGCCGAACTGGACCATGCGGCCAACCAACTAGCCCACGAACTCAGCGCGTCGGGCGTGGTGCCCGGCGATCCCGTGGCCCTGGCCCTGCACCGCGGCACCGACACCGTGCTCGCGCTGCTCGCCGTGCTCAAGGCGGGCGGCGTCTGTCAGTCGCTCGACCTCGGCCACCCCGCGCAGCGCCTCACAGCCGTTGTGGCGGATGCCCGCCCGGTGTGCGTGCTCGGCCACGCGGCCACCGTGCGCGCCCTGCCCGCGCCGGTACGCGAGGGCCTGCCCGCGCTGCTGCTCGACGACGCGGAGACGCGCGGGCGGATCGCGGGCCGGCCGGGCACGGCGCCTGCCGCGCCCCGCCCCGAGCAGGACGCGTATCTGATCCACACCTCCGGCTCCACCGGACGCCCCAAGGGCGTCGTGGTCACGCACGCCTCCCTCGCCAACCTGTACGCGGGCCACGGCACCGACCACATCGCGCCCGCCGTCGCCCGCACCGGACGTGAGCGGCTCGCGGTGGCGCACAGCGCCTCGTTCGCCTTCGACGCCTCCTGGGATCCGATTCTCTGGATGGCGCACGGCCATGAACTGCATGTCCTGGACGACGCCACCTACCGCGACACCGGCGCGCTGAACGCGTACGTGCAGACGCACCGCATCGACTACCTCGACGTCACCCCCTCGTACGCCGAAGCGCTCGTCGCCGAGGGCCTGTTGGAGCCCGGGCGGCACCACCCCGCCGTGATCGTGGTCGGCGGCGAGACCGTGCCCCCGGCGCTGTGGCGGCGGCTCGCCGGCACGCCCGGTGTGCGCCCGATCAACCTGTACGGGCCGACGGAGACGACGGTCGACGCGTACTACTGGCTGCCGGCCGGAACGGAGGGCGCGGGATCGGAGGGCGCAGGAACCGAGGGCGCTGTAGCGGGGGACGCCGGAACGGAGGCCGCCGCAGCGGCGGTTGCGGCCGGTGCCGCGGCGGCCGACTCGGCGGGCGCGGCAGACGCGCAGGGGGCGGGCGGCGTGCCCGCCGACGTCGGCCGTCCCATGCGCGCATCCCGCGCCTACGTCCTCGACTCCTCCCTCCGGCCCGTCCCGCCGGGCGTCACCGGTGAGCTCTACATTGCGGGCGCCTGCCTCGCGCGCGGCTACCTCGGACGCCCGGACCTCACCGCCGAACGCTTCGTCGCCGACCCCTTCGGGCCGCTGCACGGAGAGCCCGGAGCCCGGATGTACCGCACCGGCGACCTCGTGCGCCGGCGTGCCGACCACACCCTCGAGTTCCTCGGGCGCGCCGACGACCAGGTGAAGATCCGCGGCTTCCGGATCGAACCCGGCGAGATCCAGACCGTGTTGGCGGCGCACCCCCAGGTGGCGCAGGCCGCCGTGATCGCCCGTGACTCCGCGCACGGCAAGCGGCTGCTCGCCTACGCGGTACCGGCCAGCGGGGCCGCCCCCGACCCGGCCGCACTCCGGGACCACCTCGCCGCCCGCCTGCCCGAGCACATGGTGCCGAGTGCGCTGCTGCTGCTCGACGCGCTGCCCCGTACGCCGAACGACAAGCTGGACCACCACGCGTTGCCCGATCCCGTGCCCACGGCCGAGGAGCCCGCCGAGACGGGCCAGGGCACGCCACAGCAGGACCTGGTCCGCGGACTGTTCGCGCGCCTTCTCGACCTGCCCGAACTGCCCTCCCCGCACGCCGACTTCTTCGCCCTCGGCGGTCATTCCCTGCTCGCGGGCAGGCTCGCCGCGCGCCTGCGCGAGACCTTCCGGGCCGAGGTCACGCTCGCCGACGTGTTCCGCGCCCCGACGCCCGCCCGGCTCGCCGCGCTCGTCCGTGAGGCCGCGCACGACGCGGACCGGCCCGTGCTCGAGCCCGCCCGCCGCCCGGCCGCCGACGCACCGCAGCAGCCGAACGCCCCACGCCTGGACGGCACCTCGCACCCGGACGGCACCTCGCGCCGAGACGACGCCCCACACCCGGACGGTGCCACGCACCACATCGCGTCCCACCACACCACTCACCCCCCGCTGTCCCCGGCGCAGAAGCGCCTCTGGTTCCTGCACCGTCTCGAAGGCCCCAGCCCCACCTACAACATCCCGCTCGTCCTCACCCTCACGGGCCCTCTCGACCAGAGCGCGCTCCAAGCTGCCCTGCGCGATGTCACGGAGCGTCACTCGACACTGCGGACCGTATACGGCACCGCTGACAACGAGCCGTTCGCGCAGGTCATCCCGGCTGCCGAGGCTCACGTACCGTTCGCCGTCGAACCGCTGACGGACCCCGCCCCGCTCGCGACCCGGCTGCGGGCCGCCGTCCGCCACCCCTTCGACCTCGCGTCCGAACTGCCGCTCCGCGCCACACTGTTCACCGACGACACGGATGGGCAGCACACCCTCCTCCTGCTCCTCCACCACATAGCCGCCGACGGCGCCTCCACCACGCCCCTCGCCCGCGACCTCGCCACCGCCTACGCGGCCCGGTCCGAAGGCCGCGCCCCGCAGTTCACCGCGCTCCCCGTCGCATACGCCGACCACACCGCCTGGCAGCAGCGCCTGCTCGGCACCCCCGAGGCGCCCACCCCGTATGCCACCCGGCTCCTCGACCACTGGCGCGCCACGCTCAGCGGCCTCCCCGACGAGCTCGAACTCCCCACCGACCGGCCGCGGCCCGCCGTCGCCTCGTACGAGGGAGACGCCGTCCCCTTCGAGATCGACGCGGCCACCCACACCGCCCTGCGCACCCTCGCCCGCGACACCGGCACCACCGCGTTCATGGTCGTGCAGGCCGCGCTCGCCACGCTCCTCACCCGGCACGGCGCCGGCACGGACCTCCCCATCGGCACCCCGGTCGCCGGCCGCGAGGAGGACGCGACCGCCGATCTCGTCGGCTTCTTCGTGAACACCCTGGTGCTGCGCACTGACACGTTCGGTGCGCCGACTTTTTGTACGCTCCTCGACCGGGTCCGCAGCACAGTGCTCGCCGCGCACCAGCACGCCGAGCTGCCCTTCGACCGCCTGGTCGAGGACCTCAACCCGCCGCGCTCGCTGGCCCGGCACCCGCTGTTCCAGACCATGTTGGTCTGGCAGTCCGTGCCCGACACGGAGTTCCGGCTCGGTGCGCTGACCGCCCGGATGGACGCCGTGCCCTCGGGCACCGCGAAGTTCGACCTCACGCTGAACGTGGGGGAGCGGGCCGGGGGTGGGATCGGCGGGTTCCTGGAATTCCGTACGGACCTCTACGACCGCGCCACCGCGCAGGCCTTCGCCGACCGCCTCGCACGGCTCCTGACCGCCGCCGTCGCCCGCCCCGACACCCCGATCGGCCTGCTCCCGCTCCTCTCACCCGAGGAGCACCACCAGGCGATCGTCGAGTGGAACAACCCGACGTCCCCGGCCCTCGGCCCCACTGAGCCCACGGACCGACCTACCACCCCGGCGCCATCCACCACCGAGCACCCCACCACCGAGCCCCCCACCACCCTCGCCACCCGCTACGAAGCAGTCGCCGCCCGCCACCCCCACCGCACCGCCGCCACCTGCGGCGAGGAGCACCTCACCTACGCCGAACTCTCCGCGCGCGCCAACCGCCTGGCCCGCACCCTCACCGCGCAGGGCATCGGCCCCGGCGCCATCGTGGCCCTCGCCCTGCCGCGCTCGCTCGACCTCGTCGTGGGGCTCCTGGCGGTCGCCAAGTCGGGGGCCGCGTATCTGCCGATGGACCCGGACTATCCCGCGGACCGGCTGGCGTACATGCTCCAGGACGCGCGGCCCGCCGCCCTGGTCACCGACTCCGCCACGGTGCGCAGGCTGCCCGCCAACGACCTGCCCCTCGTCCTCGTCGACGCCCCGCAGGGCGAACGCCCGGCCTTCCTCGGCCCGCACGACCGGTTCCCGCAGCACCCCGACCACGACCTCACCGACGCCGAACGCACTCGCCCGCTGCGCCCCACCGACATGGCGTACGTCATCTACACCTCGGGCTCCACGGGCCGGCCCAAGGGCGTCCCCGTCACGCACCACAACGTCCTGCGCCTGTTCACCGCCACCGAGCACTGGTTCGGCTTCGAGGGGGCGGCCGAGCCCGACGTGTGGACGCTCTTCCACAGCTACGCCTTCGACTTCTCCGTCTGGGAGCTGTGGGGCGCGCTGCTGCACGGCGGCCGCGTCGTGGTCGTGTCCCACCTCGTCAGCCGCGACCCGGCGGCCTTCCTCGACCTGCTCGCCCGCGAGAAGGTCACCGTCGTCAACCAGACCCCGTCGGCCTTCTACCAGCTGGCCGCCGCCGACCGGGAACGCCCCGGCACCGAACTCGCCCTGCGCTACGTCGTGTTCGGCGGCGAGGCCCTGGAGCTCGGCCGGCTCGACGACTGGTACGCCCGGCACGCCGAGGACGCTCCCGTCCTGGTCAACATGTACGGGATCACCGAGACCACCGTGCATGTCTCGTACTTCGCGCTCGACCGCGAGACGGCGGCCGCGAGCGCGTCGAGCACCATCGGGGTCAACATCCCCGACCTGCGCGTCTACGTCCTGGACGAGTACCTGCAACCCGTACCGCCCGGCGTCACCGGCGAGATGTACGTGGCCGGCGAGGGCCTCGCGCGCGGCTACCTGGGCCGGCACGCCCTGACCGCGGAACGCTTCGTCGCCGACCCCTACGGCCCGCCCGGCACCCGCATGTACCGTTCGGGCGATCTCGCGCGCCGCCGCACGGACGGCCGGCTCGACTACTTCGGACGCGCCGACCACCAGGTCAAGATCCGCGGCTTCCGGATCGAACTCGGCGAGATCGAGGCCGTGTTGGCCGCCCATCCGGAGGTGGCCGACGTCGCCGTGATCGTCCGCGAGGACACCCCGGGCGACAAGCGCCTGGTCGCGTACGCGGTCAGCGACCGTACCGATGTGAGCGAGGACGCGGCCGGAGACGGTACGAACTTGCCCGGGCACGCGGCCGGAGGCCGCATCGACCTGCGCGAGCACGCAGCCCGTGAACTGCCCGCCCACATGGTGCCGTCCGCCGTCGTGCTCCTCGACCGGCTGCCGCTGACGGCCAACGGCAAGCTGGACCGCAAGGCCCTGCCCGCGCCGGACCACGCGGCGGCTGTCACCGCAGGCCGCGCACCGCGCGGGCCGCGCGAGGCCCAGCTGTGCGAGCTGTTCGCCGACGTGCTCGGCCTGCCCCGGGTGGGCGTGGACGACAACTTCTTCGATCTGGGCGGCCATTCGCTGCTCGCCGTCCGCCTCGCGGGCCGCATCAAGGCCGCGCTCGGGCGCGAGGTCACCATCGGCACGGTCTTCCAGGCGCCGACGCCCGCCGCCCTGGAGGCCGCCCTCGACACCGGCGACCTGGCCGACGACCCGCTCGACGTCCTGCTGCCGCTGCGGCCCGCAGGCCCGGACGCCCCCGGCAACCCGTTCTTCGCCGTCCATCCGGCCGGCGGCCTCAGCTGGTGCTACGCGGGTCTCATCCGCCATCTGCCCGAGCACATCCCGCTCTACGGCCTCCAGGCGCAGGGCGTGGGCCGGGCCACGGCGGACCGACCGCTCCCGACGACCCTCGAAGAGCTGGCCGCGCACTACGTGGACCGGCTGCGCGAGGTCCGGCCCGAGGGCCCGTACCGTCTGCTCGGCTGGTCGACCGGCGGCATCATCGCGCACGCCATGGCCACCCGCCTCCAGGACCTCGGCCAGCGCGTCGAACTGCTCGCGATCCTCGACGCCTACCCGGCCGAGGGCTTCCGCGACCTGCCCGTGCCCGACCAGGCCGAAGCCCTCGAAGCGCTCCTGACCATGGGCGGATACGGCCCTGACAGCCTTGAGGGCAAGCCGCTCGAACTGGCCGCCGTCGCCGAGGTGCTGCGCCGCGAGGGCTCCCCGCTGGCAAGCCTCGACGACCGCACCATCGAGGCGCTCAACTCCCTCTACCTCAACACCAATCACCTGGTACGAGGCTTCGACCACCGCCTCTTCGACGGCGACGTGCTCTTCTTCCGGGCCACCGTCGACACCATCGACGACACCCTCACGCCCGAGACCTGGACCCCGTATGTGACCGGCCGGATCGAGAACACCGACGTGGCCTGCTCGCACAAGGACATGACGCTGCCCGAGCCGATCGGGCACATCGCGCGCGTGGTCGCGGACCGCATCGAAGAGATCGAGCGGACCCCCGCGCACCGCCCCACCACCCCCCACCCCGACACCCTGGAGACCCGATGAGCGACGCCCCCGCCAACCCCTTCGACGGCGACGGCGAGTTCCTGGTGCTCGTGAACGACCAGGACCAGCACAGCCTCTGGCCCTCCTTCGCCGCCGTGCCCGAGGGCTGGCGGGCCGCCCACGGCCCGTGCGCGCGGCAGCAGGCGCTGGACTGGATCACCGCCCATTGGACGGATCTGACGCCGGCCGCCGCCCGATGACCGCGGAGACCCCCAGGATCCCGGTGGCGCCCTCGCGCGCCGCCGTGGTGGTCGTCTACACCGCCGCCATGTGCATGAACGGCCTGGACTCGACCATCGTCAACCCGGCCCTGCTCACCATCGCCCGCGACTTCGGCCGGCCGGTCTCGGCGGCGAACACGGTCGAGGTCGCCTTTCTCGTCAGCCTCGCCGTCGCGCTGCCGGTGGCGGGCTGGCTGGGCGACCGGTTCGGCACCAAGCGGGTGTTCCTCGGCGCGCTCGCCGTGTTCACCCTGGCCTCGGCGGCCTGCGGCCTGTCCGGCTCCCTGACCGCTCTGGTGCTGGCACGCGTGATGCAAGGGCTGGCCGGCGGTCTGCTGACCCCGGTCGGCATGACCCTGCTCTTCCGTACGTTTCCGCCGCACGTCCGCGTGAAGCTGGCGAAGGTGCTGATCGTGCCGACCGCCCTGATGCCCGCGCTCGGGCCGCCGCTCGGCGGGTTCCTGACCGAACACCTCTCCTGGCACTGGCTGTTCTTCGTGAACGTGCCGATCGGCGCCGCCGCCGTCCTGATCGGCCTGGTCGGCATCCGGGAGCACGTCGAGGGGACCGAAGGCGGCTTCGACCGCACGGGCTTCCTGCTCGCGACCCCCGCCCTCGGCTTCCTCACGTACGCGCTGGGCTTCGGGCCCTCGCACGGCTGGACCACCGCGTCCATCCTGGTCAGTGCCCTCGCGGGGAGCGTCCTCGCGGTGGCCGCGGTGCTGCATCAACTCCGGGCCACGACACCCCTGTTGGAGCTACGGCTGTTCAAGGACCGGGAGTACGCCGCGGCGACGGTCCTTGCCCTGGTGACCTCGGCCGGTCTGATGGGCGTGCTGTTCGTGTTCCCGCTGCTCTATCAGGCGGTGCTCGGCGCCTCCGCCCTCGACGCGGGGCTGAGCGTCTTCCCGGAGGCACTCGGTCTGATGCTGGCCTCGCAGGCGGTCGACCGGCTGCTGCCGCGGCTCGGCCCGCGGCGGCTCGCGGCGCCCGCGCTGGTCCTGGCGGCGCTGGTGTTCGCGGCCCTCGCGCTGCCGGCCGTGGCGGAGAACGCCTGGGCGGTACGGATCCTCATGTTCGCGGTCGGTCTGGTGCTCGGCACCGCGGTCCTGACGATCCAGATCGCCGGGTTCGCCGGCATCGCGCCGCCCCACATGGGCCAGGCAATGGGCCTGTTCACCATCGTCCGCACGCTGGGCGGCGCCTTCGGCATCGCGGTGACCGCGGCGGTCGTCTCGGCCCTCGGCGCCTCCGGCCACGGCGACGCCGACGCGGGCCCGTACCGGGTCGCGATCCTGGTCACGGCCGGGCTGGTCGCCCTCGGCGTGGTCTGGGCCCTTCGCATGCCGCAGCGGGCACCGCAGCCACCGGTCCTGGAGGA
This sequence comes from Streptomyces indicus, assembly GCF_900100315.1. Classification (GTDB taxonomy): domain Bacteria; phylum Actinomycetota; class Actinomycetes; order Streptomycetales; family Streptomycetaceae; genus Streptomyces; species Streptomyces indicus. Next base: position 910,641 of record NZ_FNFF01000001.1, on the reverse strand, counting down.
GGAAGAGGCCGCGACGGTCTGAAGCCTCGTTGGACGAAGGGGGCGGACTCCAGATGGAGTCCGCCCCCTTCGGCTACCACCCCTTGGCCAGCCCCACGAGCCCGTCCAGGAGCCCGACCCGCCAACACGCGTAGTCGTGCCCGCCGTTGAACTCCCGGTACGTCACCTCGTATCCCTTGGCCTCGAGCACATTGCGCAGGTGCCGGTTCTGCGCGAGCAGCATCCATTCCTGAAGCCCCACCTCCAGATGGAAGCGCACGGGCCGCCGTTCGGTGATCGCGTACTGCCGTGTCAGCCACTCGCTGCCCGCGTCGAACTCGGTGTCGTCCGGCCACCAGAAGGACCCCGACTGCGACAGCACGTTCCCGAACCGCTCCGGCCGCCGGAAGCCCGCGAACGCGGCCGTGAGTCCGCCCGCGCTCTGCCCGGCGATCACCGTGCGCCTCGGATCGTGCGTGGCCCCGAACTCGGCCCGTACCCACGGCAGCAGCACATCGGCCAGCCAGTCCACGAAGGCGCCGCTGCAGCTCAGATCCCGTACGCGGGCGTCGCGTCCCATGGTGTCCACCATGACGGTGACCATCGGGGGCAGCAGTCCCTGGTCGACCGCGGCGTCGAGTGCCCGGCCGAAGCCGAGCCGCGGACCCCAGACCTCCCCGTCGAGCAGTACGGCCACCGGGTGCGGGCCGGGACGCGAGGGCCGGTGGACGTAGACCCGGCGCCCGGACACCTCGGCCTCGACCGTCCGGTCCTCCCCGTCCTCGTACGTCATCTGGGCCGGGGCGTCCGGCAGTTCGAGGACCGACGCCCCCTGCCGCCTGCCGTCCCCCGGAAGCAGCGCACCCCGGTTCAGCGGATCGGGCACGGCCCCGTCGAGCGTCCGCAGCCACGCCGCGCGATGGGTGCCGAGCGTCTCGGACCTGGGCCCGCGCGCCACGTGGAACTGGTACGAGGCGCGGTGGTCGGCCCGCAGCCGGTACGCCAGCGCCCACACGTCCGTGCCCTCGACCCGCCGCATCGCATGCGGCGTGAGGTCCCCGGCGTGCCGGTCCTTGTCGGTGACGGTGTGCAGGAGCACCACCACGTCGTCCGCCGGCTCCTTCTGATCGTCCCGCCATACGAAGGTCACCTGACGGTACGCCGGATCCGCCGGGTCCTCCTCGACCAGCGGGGTGCCGAGCGTCTCCAGGCGCTCCCAGAACTCCCGGACCGCTTGCGGCCCGCCGTCCCGCAGCGCGGTGAGGACAGGGCTTTCGTACGACATCGGACTCCTTGCGTCACGGGAAGGCGCGGTGGCCGGGAAGAGAGGGAGGGGGATCGGTCAGAGGCGGACGGCCGAGGAGCGGCCGAGCAGCACCCACAGCAGGAAGGGCCCGCCGAGCACGGTGGTCACCACGCCCACCGGCACCTCCACACCGTCGAACACGGTCCGCCCGAGCGTGTCCGCGAGCAGGATCAACATGGCGCCCACCAGGACCGATCCGAGGACCGGCACCCGCAGCGGGCCCGCCAGCCGCGAGGCGATCACGGGGGAGGCGAGGGCGACGAAGCCGACCGGGCCGCAGATGCCCACCGCGAGCCCGGCGAGGGCGACGGCGAGCAGCATGCAGACCAGCCGCACGCGGGCGGGGGAGACGCCGAGGGAGGAGGCCGTCGCGTCGTCGAACCGGAGCACATTGAGCTGGCGGGCCACCACGAGCGAGGCCGGGATGAGCAGCGCGAGCCCGATGAGTACCGGCCAGGCGACGTCGTACGAACGCCCGTTGAGGCTGCCCGAGGCCCAGGTGTAGAGCGAGCTCGCCGAGCTGAGCGAGCGCCGCGCCAGGACGACCTGGGTGGCGGCCGAGGCGAGCGCGGACATCGCGAGGCCGACGACGAGCACGCGGTAGCCGCGCTGCCCGAGTCCGCCCGCCACCAGCGTGACCACGAGCACGGCGACCAGGGCGCCGATCGGGCCGGCCCACCAGGCGCCGAACGTGCCGGACACGGTGACCGAGACCAGGACGGCGGCCGTCGCCCCGTCGTTGACGCCGAGCAACTCCGGGGTGGCGAGCCGGTTGCGGGCCAGGGTCTGGGTGAGACAGCCCGCGAGCCCGAGCGCGGCGCCCGCCGTCAGGGCCGCGACGATCCGCCCGAGCCGGAACTTCTGCACGAGCAGCACGTCGAAGTGGTCGCCCACCCCGAAGATCGCGCGGAACGTGCGCGGAATGTCCAGATCGCTCTGGCCCGCGTACGCGGCGAACACCACGGCCGCCACGAGGAAGGCCGAGAGCAGCAGCGCGGCCAGCGCGGGCCGCCAGGCCACGAGCAGAGACAAGGGACCGCGCCGCACCACCAGACGGCGGTCGGACGGTGCGGCTTGACGGCCCGCGGCCGAAGCGGGCTCGGGGTCGGTCATGCCGAGGGCGCCGAGGCGCTGGGAGCGCACGATGGCGATCAGGACCGGGGCGCCGATCAGCGCGAGGATCACGGACACCGGAGCCTCGTACGGCTTCGAGACCACGCGCGCCAGGACGTCGGCGCCCGTGAGCACCCCCGCACCGATCAGCCCCGCGCAGCCGATCTGCGCGAACAGGCGCGGCCCGGCGAGCGTGCGGGCCGCGAACCCGGCAAGCAGTCCGAGGAAGGAGACCGGCCCGACGAGCGCCACCGCAGACGCCGTGAGCAGCGTCACCGAGAGCGCCACCACCACGCGGATGAGACCGGGCCGGTGGCCGAGACCGCGCGCCAGATCGTCGCCCAGGGCGAGGGCCGAGAGCGGCCGCACCACGCACAGGGCGACGAGGAACCCGACGGCGAGGACCGGGGCGAGCGTGCGCAGTTCGCCGAAGCCCTCGATCCCCGCCAGCGAACCGAGCACCCACTGCCGGAAACCGTCGTAGGCCTGGGCCGAGTTGACCACGATCAGGCTGGTCAGACCGCCGAAGATGGCACCGAGCGCGGAGCCCGCGAGCACCAGGCGCAGCGGAGAACTGCCCCCGGAGCCGCTCGCTATGAGCAGCACGAGTCCACTGGCGAGGACGGCGCCCGCGAACGCCCAGACCAGATGGCCGAAACCGGTCTCCACGCCCAGGAACGCGATGCCGGCGACGACCCCGAGGGAGGCTCCGGCGTTCACGCCGAGCAGTCCGGTTTCGGCCAGCGGATTACGGGTGACGGCCTGCAACAGGCAGCCCGCGACACCGAGCGCGGCGCCCACGAGGAGCGCGGTGGCGGTGCGCGGCAGCCGCAGTTCGCCGACGACGAGCTGGAGCCGCGCGCTGTCGCTGCCGCCCAGGTAGTCCAGGACGCCGGCCGCGCCGACCTCGCCCGCGCCGATGCACAGCGAGGCCGCGGCGAGCGCGAGCACCGCGGCGAGCAGGAGCCCGGCCGACCGGGGGAGGCGGCGGGTGGGTCGGGCCGGTGGGGAGGGTTCCGGTTCGGCCAACTCGGCGCGTTCCCCTTGCAGTAGCGACATAAGGTAAGGCTAACCTAATGCGCATCCGCGACCCCCTGCCTCCCCTCAAGATCGTTGTGTTAGGTTAGCCTTACCTAAGTCAATCGGACGGTGCGGTCGAGGGGGCTCCTGTGCACCAGAAGGAACTCGACGGGCGGATCGCGCTCGTCACCGGCGCGGGTCAGGGGATAGGCGAAGCCGTCACCCGCACCCTCGCCGCACGCGGGGCGCGCGTGGTCGCCGTCGACCGGAACGCCGCCGCCGTCAAGGCACTTGAGGCCGAATACCGGCGGAAGGCTGAGGAAGGGGCCGGACCCGAGCCCGCCGTCCTCGCACGCCCCGCCGACATCACCGACGCGGCCGCGGTCGACGCCCTCGTCGAGGACGTGGAGCGCACGGTCGGCTCGCTGGGCATCCTCGTCAACGTCGCCGGCATCCTGCGCCCCGCGCCGGTGGTCGAACTCGGAGACACCGACTGGGCCGAGACCTTCGCCGTGAACACCACCGGCGTCTTCGCCACCTCACGGGCGGCAGCCCGGCGCATGCGTGCCCGCCGCTCCGGCTGCATCGTCACCGTCGGCTCCAACGCGGCCGGCGTGCCGCGCGCCGGCATGGCCGCCTACGCCGCGTCCAAGGCCGCCGCGACCATGTTCACCAAATGCCTCGGGCTCGAACTCGCCCGCGACCAGGTGCGGTGCAACGTGGTCTCGCCCGGCTCCACCGACACCGCCATGCAGCGCCAACTCTGGGACGGCGACGAGAAGTCGGCCGAGCGGCGCGTCATCGACGGCGACCCCGCCGCGTACCGCGTCGGCATCCCGCTCGGCCGGATCGCCGAGCCCGTGGACATCGCCGAGGCCGTCGCCTTCCTGGTCTCCGACCGGGCGCGGCACATCACCATGCACGACCTGTACGTGGACGGCGGCGCGACCCTGCGCGCCTGACTCCCTGTGCCTTCCCGCGGCGCCCGGACCACCTGTCCCGGGCGCCGACGCCCGCGGCCGCGAACCGGCCGCGCGCATCCCCCACACCCCGACCATCAAGGAGTCACTGGTGACCACGGCACACGAGGCGCCGGCCACCCCCGAGGACGCCGACAGCATCGTCGGCGCCGCCACCGGGCTGCTCGACGCCTACGCGCCCGGCGACGCCCGGTTCTTCGCCTCGCCCACGCGGACCCTGCTCGCGCACGGCACCAGGGCCGAAGTCCCGCACGACGCAAGGCCGTTGCCCCTGCGGGTGGCCGAGACGCTCACCGCGCAGAGACGGGCGGGCAACCTGGCGCCCCTCGTCGTCGGCGCCGTGCCCTTCGACCCCGCCGCGCCCGCGCGGCTCGCCGTGCCCGAGGTCGCCCACTGGGCCCCGCCCCTGCGCGAGGACCCGCTCACCGCGCTGCCCGCACCCGCCCCGCACTCCGGGGACTGGGACCTGCTGCCGGTGCCCGCGCCGGAGACGTACGCCGCCTCCGTGGCCGAGGCCGTACGCCGTATGAAGGCGGGCGCGTTCGCCAAGGTGGTCCTCGCCCGCACCCTCGAACTCCGCGCCCCCGGCGGCGAGTTCGACCTCCCCGCGATGCTCCAGCGCCTCGCCCGCCGCGACCCCTCCGGCTACACCTTCGCCGTTCCTGCCGGACCCGGCCGCACCCTCCTGGGCGCCAGCCCCGAACTCCTCGTCGCCCGCCGCGGCACCACCCTGACCGCCAACCCGCTCGCCGGCTCCACCCCGCGCAGCGCCGACCTCGCCGAGGACGTCCGCCGGGCCGCCGCCCTCCTCGAATCCGCCAAGGACCTGCACGAGCACGCCGTGGTCATCGACGCCGTACGCGAAGCACTCGCCCCGTACTGCAGCGAGCTCGACGTGCCCGCGCAGCCCACGCTCATCCGCACCGCCACCATGTGGCACCTGTCCACCACCGTCACCGGCACCCTGCGCCAACCCGCCGTGTCCGCCCTCGAATTGGCGTACGCGATGCACCCGACCCCCGCCGTCGGCGGCACCCCCACCGCCACCGCGCGCGAGGTCATCCGCGAGCTCGAACCCTTCGACCGCGGCCTGTACACCGGCATGGTCGGCTGGGGCGACGCGGGCGGCGACGGCGAGTGGGTGGTGACCATACGCTGCGCCGAGGCCGAACGGGACCGGCTCCGCCTGTACGCGGGCGCCGGCATCGTCGCCGACTCCTCGCCCGCCGCCGAGACCGCAGAGACCGGCGCGAAGTTCCGCACCTTCCTCGACGCCGTGGGCGTCGACCGCGGCGTCACGGGAGCCGCGCGATGAACCACCCCGACGCACCCCTGTGGCCCGAGGAGTTCGCCGAGCGCTACCGCGCCGCCGGCTACTGGCGCGGCGAGACCTTCGGCCAGATGCTCGCCGAGCGTGCCGCGGCACACCCCGGCCGCGTGGCGGTCAGCGACCCCGCGCGCGACATCGCCTGGACCTACGGCGAGCTGGACCAGCGGGCCCGGCGCCTGGCCGCCGGATTCACCTCGTACGGCATCGGCAAGGGCGACCGCGTCGTGGTCCAACTGCCCAATGTCGCCGAGTTCTTCGAGGTGGTCTTCGCGCTCTTCCGGATCGGCGCGCTGCCCGTCTTCGCGCTGCCCGCACACCGGCACACCGAGATCCGCTACTTCTGCGCGTTCACCGAAGCGGTCGCGTACATCATCCCCGACACACGGCTCGGCGGCTTCGCCTACGACGAGCTCGCCACGCGCGTCCAAGCCGAAGTGCCCACGCTCCAGCACGTGTTCGTGGTCGGCGAGGCCGGCCCGCACACCGCCCTCGGCGACCTCGCCCTGCACCCGGACGCCTTCGCGTACGAGCAGCCCGAGCCGTCCGACCTGGCCTTCCTCCAGCTCTCCGGCGGCAGCACGGGCGTGCCCAAACTGATCCCGCGCACCCACGACGACTACCTCTACTCGCTGTGGGGATCGAACGAGATCTGCGGCGTCACCGAGGACTCCGTCTTCCTCGTCGTGCTGCCCGCCGCGCACAACTTCCCGCTCAGCAGCCCCGGTTCACTCGGCACGCTGTACGCCGCCGGGCGGGTCGTGCTGTGCCCCGCGCCCGACCCGGACACCGCCTTCCCGCTGATCGCGCGCGAGAAGGTCACGCTCACCGGGCTCGTGCCGCCGCTCGCCCTCGTCTGGACCGAGGCGGCCCCCGACACCCGGCACGACCTGTCGAGCCTCCAGGTACTCCTCGTGGGCGGCGCCAAGTTCAGCGAGGCGGCCGCGCGCCGGGTCGGGCCCGCGCTCGGCTGCACCCTCCAGCAGGTCTTCGGCATGGCCGAGGGCCTGGTCAACTACACCCGCCTGGACGATCCGTACGAGACGATCGTCACCACCCAGGGCCGGCCCATCTCCCCGGACGACGAGATACGGATCGTCGACGACCAGGACCGGGAGGTCGAGCCCGGCGGCACCGGCCACCTCCTGACGCGCGGCCCGTACACCATCCGCGGCTACTGGCGCGCGCCCGAGCACAACAAGCGCTCCTTCACCGAGGACGGCTTCTACCGCACCGGCGACGTGGTCCGCAGGACCGCGACCGGACACCTCGTCGTCGAGGGACGGGCGAAGGACCAGATCAACCGGGGCGGCGAGAAGATCGCCGCCGAGGAGGTCGAGAACGTCATCCTCGGCCACCCCGCCGTCCACGACGTCTCCGTGGTCGCCGTGCCGGACCACTACCTCGGCGAACGCACCTGCGCCTACGTCATCCTGCGGGCCGGCGCCGACCCGGGCCTGAAACCGGTCGCGATCAAGAAGTACGTGCGCGAACGGGGCCTGGCCGCCTACAAGGTGCCCGACCGCGTCGCGTTCGTCCACGCCTTCCCGCAGACCGGCATCGGCAAGGTCTCCAAGAAGGACCTGCGCAGCAGCGCTGCCGGAGATCCAGGCCCCGGCGTCGCCTAGCCCACCCCGCCCCGCACCGTCGAAAGGCCCCTCCCATGGCGCTGCCCGCCATCACCCCCTACTCCCTGCCCACCGCCGAGGAACTGCCCGCCAACCGGGTCGGCTGGACGGTGGACCCGGACCGTGCCGTCCTGCTCGTGCACGACCTCCAGAACTACTTCCTGCGCGCGTTCAAGCCCGACCAGTCGCCCGTTCCCGAACTCCTGGCGAACGTACGGCAGTTGACCGGGCAGGCCCGTGCGCTCGGCATCCCCGTGGTCTACTCGGCCCAGCCCGGCGGCCAGTCGCCCGGCGAACGGGGACTCCAGCAGGACTTCTGGGGGCCGGGCCTGCCCGACGACCCGCAGGCGAAGGCCATCGCCGACGCGGTGGCGCCCGAGCCGGGGGACACCGTGCTCACCAAGTGGAAGTACAGCGCGTTCGTCCGCACCGACCTCGACGAGCGGATGCGGCTGCGCGGCCGCGACCAACTGGTCATCACCGGCGTGTACGCGCACATCGGCGTGCTCATGTCCGCCTGCGACGCCTGGATGCGGGACATCCAGGCCTTCGTCGTCGCCGACGCCGTGGCCGACTTCTCGCGCGCCGACCATGACATGGCGCTCGCCTGGGCGGCCGGCAAGTGCGCCGTCGTCACCACCACCGACCGCGTCCTGGCCGCCGCCACAGTCGGCCACGCGCCGAAGGGAGCCTGACCGATGGCCGCACTCACCGTGGAACGGATCCGCGCCGACGTCGCCGACGTGCTCGGCGAGGAACCCGCCGACATCCCCGAGGACGAGAACCTCGTCGACTACGGCCTTGACTCGGTGCGTCTGATGACCCTGCGCGAGCGCTGGGCGCGCGAGTTCGGCATCACGGCCTCCTTCGCCGACCTCGCCGAACGGCCCGCCATCGAGGTCTGGGCGCCGCTGCTCGGGGCCGAGCGGTGACCGTAGCGCTCAGCCGTGCGGAGCTGCCGCGGATCGTCCACGCCCCGCCCACCGCGGCCGAACTCGCCCTGGTCGTCCACGAGTTCAACGCCACCGCACACCCCGTACCGCCCACGACCGCGATCGGCCCGTTCGAGGCGCAGGCCGCCCGCACCCCGGACGCGCCCGCGCTCGTGACGGCCCGCGGCAGCCTCACCTACGGGGAGCTCAACGCGCGGGCCAACCGCGTCGCCCGCCGCCTGATCTCCTACGGGGCGGGGCCCGGCCGCGCGGTACGCCTGGCGCTTCCCTCGGTCACCGACACGCTCATCGGTGTGCTCGCCGTCCTCAAGTCGGGCGGCGCATGGGTGCCGGGCCCCGCGCCCGCCGCCGTCACCGAGCTGCGCGAACTGGGTCCGGAGAACGGCTACTTGAGCATCGACCCGCCGCGCGCCCTCACCCCGCAGCACGCCGCCGCCGTCTGCCCGCGCACCGCCGCGGTGGTCCCGCACTCCGCGCTCGACCACCGCGTCCGCTGGCTCCAGTCCGTCGCGCCGGTCGGCCCCGGCGACCGGGTGCTGTTCCTGACGGCCGGCATCGAGGACGTGGCCGAGGCCCTGCGCGCCCTGCGGCACGGAGCGGCCGTCGTCACCGGCGACGCACGCGAGCCCGCGCGGCTCGCACGCACGCTCCACCAACGGGGCGTCACCAGCTGCCACATGGACCCCTCACTGCTGCGCGGCCTGCTGCCGCACCTCGCGACGACGGGCGAAGCGCCGCCCCTGCGCCAGGTGATCTGCACGGGAGACGTCCTCACCCGCGAGGACGTACGGAACGCCGCACGGCGGCTTCCCGACGCGGACCTGCACCGCCTGTTCGGGCACGCCCACGGCACCGGGGCCGTCACCCACCACCTCTGCCGCCCCGACGCCCTCGGCCCGGTCCCGCTCGGCCGCCCCGCCTGGAACACCCGCGCCTACGTGCTCGACGCGACCCTGAGCCCCTGCCCGCCCGGTGTGCCCGGCGAGCTGTACGTGACCGGGCCGCATCTGATCACGGCCAGCCGCGGCGTCCCCGCGTCCCGGTTCGCCCCCGATCCGTACGGGCCCGCGGGCTCACGCCTGTACCGGACGGGCACACGCGCGCTGTGGACCGACCAGGGCGAGCTCCTGGGCGTACGGGAAGGGGAGGGGCCCTTCCGGCGCGTGTGACGGGAACCTCCCCTCGGCCTTCGGGAAGGGGGAGGCACTCAGCCCCTGCTCCGCAACCGGTCCCCGCCCGCCAGGATCGCCCGGGCCAGCGCCTGCGCCGCCTCCTGCGTCCCGGCCCCGCGGTGCCGCCCGTGCAGCAGAACGAAGTCGACCGGCCCCAGCTCCGGCAGCCCGCCGCTCCGTACCCGGCTCAGACCCGGCGGGATGAGCCCGCGCGCGTGCGCCATCACTCCGAGGCCCGCGCGGGCCGCCGCCACCAGGCCGTTGAGGCTGCCGCTGGTGCAGGCGATGCGCCAGGCGCGGCCCTGCTGCTCCAGGACATCGAGCGCCCGGGCCCGGGTGATGCCCGGCGGGGGATAGAGGATCAGCGGCACAGGGCGGTCCGGCTCCAGGCGCAGCCCGGGCGCGCCGATCCAGGCCAGCTCGTCGCGCCAGACCATCGCGCCGTGCCGGTCCTTCGGGCGGCGCTTGGCGAGCACCAGATCGAGAGCGCCCTCCGCGAGCTGCTCGTGCAGCGTGCCCGACAGCTCCACCGTCAGTTCGAGATCCACCTCGGGGTGCTCGTGCCGGAAGGTCTCGAGGATCTCCGGCAGCCGGCCGAGGACGAAGTCCTCCGAGGCCCCGAACCGCAGCCGCCCGCGCAGCCGCGTACCCGCGAAGAACGCGCTCGCCCGCTCGTGCGCCTCCAGGATCGACCGCGCGAAGCCCAGCATCGCCTCGCCGTCCTCCGTCAGCTCCACGCTGTGCGTGTCCCGCGTGAACAGCGCGCGCCCGGCCGCCGCCTCCAGGCGCCGCACATGCTGGCTGACCGTGGACTGGCGCAGGTCGAGGCGGCGCGCGGCCTGCGTGAAGCTCAGGGTCTGCGCCACCGCGAGGAAGGTCTGCAGATGCACCGGGTCGTACATACGCCCAGCGTAGACGGTTATCGCGGAGCGTGATGACAGTAAGTGCTGTATGCAGGATTCCCGATTTCGGTGATCAGGAGGACGATGGAGAGGGCACGTTCCGGGCCCGGTGGTCCGTCACCGGCGACCCGTCCCGGAACCCCGCCCGCGTCCGGGCACCACCCCGTCCGGCGCCCGAACCGACCGACCCTCGCGGCCCACCCCGCACGTGAGCACCACCAGCAGCCCCCCACTTTGGAGCACCACGCACGTGAAACGCCCCACCTGGCCCTCCTGGCTGCCGATCGACCCGTACATCCTGGCGCTGCTCGGCACGGTCGGGATCGCCGCACTCCTCCCGGCGCGCGGCACCGGCGCGGACCTCGCCTCGGGCGGTGCGACCGCGGCCGTGGCGCTCCTCTTCTTCCTGTACGGGGCGCGCCTGTCCACCCGCGAGGCGCTGGACGGGCTGCGCAATTGGCGGCTGCACCTGACGGTCGTCGCCTGTACGTTCGCGCTCTTCCCGCTGCTCGGCCTGGCCGCCAAGGGCTTGGTCCCGTACGTCCTGACCCCGGCGCTCTACAGCGGTTTCCTGTTCCTGACGCTGGTGCCCTCGACCGTGCAGTCCTCCATCGCGTTCACCTCGATCGCGCGCGGCAACGTGCCTGCCGCGATCTGCGCGGGCTCCTTCTCCTCGCTCATCGGTATCTTCCTGACGCCGGTCCTCGCGGCCGTGCTGATCGGCGGGCAGGCCGGGTTCTCCGCCGACTCCCTGGTGAAGATCGTGCTCCAGCTGCTCGTGCCCTTCGTCGCGGGCCAGCTGCTGCGGCGCTGGGTGGGCCCGTTCATCGCCCGGCACAAGAAGGTGCTCGGCTACGTGGACCGCGGCTCGATCCTGCTCGTGGTCTACAGCGCGTTCAGCCTCGGCATGGTCGAGGGCATCTGGAGCCAGGTGACGCCGCTGCGTCTGGTCGCGCTGCTCGGCGTGGAGGCGATGCTGCTCGCGGTGATGCTGACCGTCACCTGGTTCGGGGCGAAGCGGCTCGGGTTCGATCGCTCGGACCGGATCGCGATCCAGTTCGCGGGCTCCAAGAAGTCCCTGGCCGGCGGCCTGCCCATGGCCAGCGTCCTGTTCGGCGCGCACGCCTCGCTCGCCGTGCTGCCGCTGATGCTCTTCCACCAGATGCAGCTGATCGTCTGCGCGGTGATCGCCAAGCGGCGCGCGCGTGACCCGGAGGCCCGCGCCCTGGACGGACGCGCGGGACCGGAGATCACCGGGACTACTCCTGGGGCTCCTCCAGGCGCAGTCGCACGAACCGCGGCCGGTACAGCGACACGTTCCGGCTGATGTGGGTCTCCCCGACGCGCGGGGCGGCGTCCAGCCAGTTCACGTCGTAGCTGAGCGCCAAGCCGTTGCCGCCGAGATCCGGATGGATCTGCGGGTTGTACGCGGCGAGGTCCTGGCGCGGCGCGCTGTCCTCGGGCAGCGGCGGCGCGAAGTCCCGGGTCGGTCCGTGCCAGGGTCCGTGCGGGGCGCAGGCCCAGTACGTCTGGATGGTGCGCAGGCCCGCGGTGCCCGGAGCCATCGTGAACAGCACCCAGTTCCCGTCCTGCCGTATCACCGCGAACGCGGAGCCCACGCCCTTGCGCTCCCCGTCGCCCAGCACGGGCTCCGCCTTGCCGACGGCCGTGTTCCAGCCCTCGCCGTCCCAGTAGCGCCAGGCGTCGGGCTCGGCCAGGCGCCCGCTCGGGACGCGCGCGAGATAGGCGTGGGAGGCGGGACGCTGTGCGGCTTTCCCGTCGTTGCCGCCGTAGACATACGTGAAGCCGTCCTCGTGCACTGCCGTCGTGCCGTACAGGACCCGCCGGGAGGGATCCTGCACCGAGCTCTGGTCGGAGATCCGCACGATGCCCTCCAGACGCAGGTCCGGCAGCGAGAGCGTGGCCACCTCGGTCGCCGTCGGCACCCCGTAGATCCACGGTGCGGGGGCCGCGGCCCGTGTCCACAGCAGCACCCGGACCACCTGCTCGGAGGAGCCCGGCGAGCGCGGCTCGACCTGCGCCGCCACCGGCCAGCGCCACTGCTGCGGCGCCGGATCCGGGAACAGCGGGGCGGGCAGGGTCTGTTCGAGCCGCCCCGAGGGCGACATCACCACCGCGCTGTTGCGCACGAAGGGGGCGCCGGCGTCCCGCCAGTGGTGCGGCTGGCCCTCGAGGTTCGGCGGCATGTGCACCTGCCCCAGATAGCTGTCCGAGAACAGCCAGAGGATCTGACCGTTCGGCAGCCGCACCGAGTGCGTGCCGTCGCCGCCGGTCCAGTCGTCGAGGCGCGTCCCGTCGTTGCCGTAGCGGGCGAACTCCCCGGTGGTGGCCTCGTCCGGCTTCCACGAGGCGACCGTGCGGCCCTCGCAGGCCGCACCGCCCTGCCGGTCCTCCTCCGGCAGGGCGATGAGCAGCACGGCCGCGCAGGCCAGGGCGAGCAGCACGATCAGCAAGGAGCGTGATCCCGGCCTGCGCGCACCCGGCCTTCCCCTGACGGACCCCGTGGCGGACATGGAAGGCGACGCTAGTTCCTGTCGCTGATCCGGTCCATGGGCAGCCACAGGATTGCGTCGCGACCGGACGCGGCCGCCAGCTCCGCGTCGGTCAACAGCCGGTCGTACACCCGCACTTCGTCGAGCGCCCCGGTGAAGTGCGCGCGCGAGTCGAGCTTCTGGCCGAGGTGCACACCGAAGCCCGAGGTCCGGCTCACCGACCCCGGCACGTCGGCCACCGCCGTGCGCACGCCGTCGACGGTGAGCGAGAACTCCCCGTTCCCGCGCCGCAGCACCGCCTGGTGCCACTGCCCGTCGTCGTACGCGGAGGTGGTGCGGGCCACCGCGGTCCGCACCGGGGTCATGCCCTCGCGCGTGGTGATCAGGGCGCTCACCCGGTTCTGCTCGGGCTCGCCGCGCAGCCACACCTGCGGCTGGTTGGTGCCCACGCCGCCCATCCAGAGCATCGGCTGCTCGCCGGACGTGGCGTCGTAGCGGAACCAGACGCTCGCCGTGAAGTCCACGGTCCCGAGCGGGAGTTCACGCCGGAACGGCAGACGTACGGCGTCGTCCGTGCCGTCGAAGGCCACCGCCCGGCCGAAGCGGCCCGGTGTGGTGCGCGCGCCTCCGAGCACCGCCGCGTCCGCGGCTCCGCGCGCCCGGTCCGCGGTCTTCGGGTCCGGCCCGCGGCGCGGCTTCAGCCAGTCCTCGGTGAACCGCGCGAACCGGATCTCGTCACGGGCGTCCACCGCGCCGCCCTCGTACATCAGGCCCACCGTGTCCTCGTCGGCGAGCACCATGTCCGAGTAGCCCGACCAGTCCGCCGTGACCTGCGTACCGCGGTCCACGCTGTCCCAGGTCCGGCCGCCGTCGTAGGAGGAGCGCACCATCATCGTGCGCCGCCGGTCCGGGTCCGCGGGACCGGCGAAGAGCATGCGGCCCTTGAACTGGAGCGTGGAGCCCTGGACTTGAGGGGTGTAGAAGTCGGGGATCGTGGTGAACGGACCGGTGAAGGAGTCGCCGCCGTCGCGGCTCACGGCGTGCGTGCGGTGCCCGAGATCGGTGCCGTCCTGCTCGCGGCCGTTGATGTAGAGCGAGCCGTCCGGACGCTCGGTGAGCGCCATCTCGCTCGGCTTCTGCCGGAAGGTGCCGTCCTTTGCCGAGACCGGATACGTGTCCGTGGCGCCGATCCTCCAGTTGTCGCCGCCGTCGTCACTGGTGATCAGGGCCGCGTGGTTGGCCGTGACGCGGGTGCCGTCCCAGGTCTCGGTGTTCACGCCGAACACCAGGCGGCCCTTGTGCTTGCCGCGGCTGAGCTGCACACCGTGGTGCGGCCCCGTCGCGTACCAGGAGTTCCAGTGGTCCGGCAGGATCTGGTCGCTCAGGTCGCGCGGCTTGGACCAGGTGAGACCGTCGTCGTCGCTGTGCTGCATATGCGGGGTGCGGTCGCAGGGGACCGCGCAGTTCTTCCCGTCGGTGCGGCCCGTGTTGTACGTCTCGGCCAGCACGATCCGGCCGGTCTCGCGGTCCACGATCGGGGCCGGGTTGCCGTGCGTGTCCCCGTCGCCCTCGTTGATCACCTGGAGCGGGCCCCAGGTGCGGCCCCCGTCCGTGGAGCGCTTGAGGACCAGGTCGATGTCCCCGGCGTCCGAGCAGTCGTTCACGCGCCCCTCGGCGAACGCGAGCAGTGTGCCCTTGGTGGTCTTCACGACGGCGGGGATGCGGAAGCAGGCGTAGCCCGGGTCCTGCGAGGCCTTGAACAGGATCTGCTGCTCGAAGACCGGGGCGGCCGCGCTCCGCACGTCGGGAGCGGCGGCCGATATCAGGCCGGGGAGGAGCAGCGCGGCGGCCGCGCTGACCAGGGCGGGCCTCCGACGTGCGGATCTCAGACGTGCAGGCCTCAGGCGTACGGATCTCAGGGGTGCGGACCCCACGGGAGCGGATCTCTGTCGTGCGCGATGCGGTGCCGGCATGCGGGTGGTCCCTTTCTGCGAGTGCGAACAGGGCTGTGCCGGGTGCGAACAGGGCTGTGCCGGGTGCGTACGGACGCAAACGGACATCAGACGTAGGACGTCCAACGTGCAAGTCCCAGACGGTACTTGGGGCGCCCGCGGGCCCACAAGGCACGTGCACCGCCGAATCCCGCAGCCGTCACGGGGCACCCGTACGACCTGGAACACCCCGCCTCACGACCCGGGGCACGCCGCCCGACGGGCCTCGTGTCCGCCGCACCGGTGGCGCCCCGGATTGGGCCCCCGGGCAGGTCGGAGGGAGGATGGGGCGAGAACGAGTCCGTCGAGCCGGGGAAGGCGCGCCTTGAACTTCTGGTCCCTCTACAGCCAGGGCTTCGCACGTATCGCCGCGTGCACGGGTCATACGCACATCGCTGACCCGCACGCCAACGCCGCCGCGGTGCTGCGCCAGGCGCGGGAGTGCGCGGAGGAAGGCGTGGCCCTCGCCGTCTTCCCGGAGCTGACCCTCACCGGGTACTCGATCGAGGACCTGCTCCTTCAGGACGTCGTCCTCGACGAGGTGGAGTCGGCGCTCCAGGAGATCGTGGCGGGCTCCGCCGACCTCCTTCCGGTGCTCGTGGTCGGCGCCCCGCTGCGCCACCGCCACCGCGTCTACAACTGCGCGGTCCTGGTCCACCGCGGCCGCATCCTCGGCGTCGTGCCCAAGACGTACCCGCCGACCTACCGCGAGTTCTACGAGCGACGCCAGCTCGCCGACGGCGACGACGAGCGCGGCGGCACGATCCGCCTCGCGGGACAGGAGCTGCCGTTCGGCACCGACCTGCTGCTGCGCGCCGAGGACGTGCCGGGACTCGTGGTGCACACCGAGATCTGCGAGGACATGTGGGTGCCGGTGCCGCCCAGCGCCGAGGCCGCGCTGGCCGGGGCCACGGTCCTGCTCAACCTCTCGGGCAGCCCCATCACGGTCGGCCGCGCCGAGGACCGCAAGCTGCTCTGCCGCTCGGCGTCCAGCCGCTGCCTGGCCGCCTACGTGTACGCGGCGGCGGGACCGGGGGAGTCCACCACGGACCTTTCCTGGGACGGCCAGACGATGATCTACGAGAACGGGGTGCTGCTCGCCGAGACCGAGCGCTTCCCCGACGGCGACCGGCGCGCGGTCGCCGACGTCGACCTGGACCTGCTGCGCCAGGAGCGCATGCGGATGGGCACCTTCGACGACAACCGGCGGGTGCACGAGGCGCGCACCGGCGGCTTCCGCGAGATCGCCTTCACCCTCGACCCGCCGACCACGGACCTCGGCCTCAGGCGGCGCCTGGAGCGCTACCCGTTCGTGCCCGCGGACGCCGAGCGGCTCGCGCAGGACTGCTACGAGGCGTACAACATCCAAGTCGCGGGCCTGCAACAGCGGTTGGCCTCGATCGGCAACCCGAAGATCGTGATCGGCGTCTCCGGCGGCCTGGACTCCACGCACGCGCTGATCGTCGCGGCGCGCGCCATGGACCGGGCGGGCCGGCCCCGCACCGACATCCTCGGCTTCACCATGCCGGGCTTCGCCACGGGTGAGCACACCAAGGGCAACGCGCACCGGCTGATGAACGCGCTCGGCATCACGGCCGCCGAGCTGGACATCACGGCGACGGCCCGCCTCATGCTCGACGAAATGGACCACCCGTTCTCCGAGGGCGAGCCCGTCTACGACGTGACCTTCGAGAACGTGCAGGCCGGCCTGCGCACCGACTACCTCTTCCGGCTCGCCAACCAGCGCGGCGGCATCGTGCTCGGCACCGGCGACCTCTCGGAGCTGGCGCTCGGCTGGTGCACGTACGGCGTCGGCGACCAGATGAGCCACTACAACGTGAACGCGGGCGTGCCGAAGACGCTGATCCAGCACCTGATCCGGTGGGTGGTCAGCAGCGGACAGTTCGACGCGGAGACCGGGGCCACGCTCACGGCCGTACTCGACACGGAGATCAGCCCGGAGCTGGTGCCGGGCGAGGAGCTCCAGTCCACGGAGTCGAAGATCGGCCCGTACGCCCTGCACGACTTCACGCTCTTCCACGTGCTGCGCTTCGGGTTCCGCCCCTCGAAGATCGCCTTCCTGGCCTGGCACGCCTGGCACGACGTGAAGGCGGGCGCGTGGCCGCCGGGCTTCCCCGAGGACAAGCGCGGCGCCTACGACCTGCCGGAGATCCGCCACTGGCTGGAGGTCTTCCTGAAGCGCTACTTCGCCTTCGCCCAGTTCAAGCGCTCGGCCCTGCCGAACGGCCCGAAGGTCTCCCACGGCGGCTCCCTGTCACCGCGGGGCGACTGGCGGGCGCCTTCGGACAGCACGGCGGAGGCCTGGCTGCGGGATCTGCGGCGGGTGGACGAGGTGCTGTAGGGGCGGCTGCCGCGGAGCACAGTGCTCTGTGGGCGTACGGAAGTACGAAAGGGGCCCGGTCGGACGCAGGGGGCGCTCCCCGTCCGACCGGGCCCCGCCTTTCGTGTCGCGGGCGACGCGGCGTTCAGCCGGTCGAGGCCGTCGCCCCGAGCGCCAGGCGCTGCTCACCCGCGTACACGTTCATGGAGTCGCCGCGCAGGAACCCGACCAG
The DNA here is from genome assembly GCF_900100315.1 of Streptomyces indicus. Classification (GTDB taxonomy): domain Bacteria; phylum Actinomycetota; class Actinomycetes; order Streptomycetales; family Streptomycetaceae; genus Streptomyces; species Streptomyces indicus. The sequence continues at coordinate 893,184 of NZ_FNFF01000001.1, read as the reverse complement.
TGTCAGGCCGGTCTCCGCGGCCAGGTCGACCGCCAGCGAGGACGGTGCGGAGACCGCGGCGAGCACCGGGATGCCCGCCATCACGGCCTTCTGCGCCAGCTCGAACGAGGCGCGTCCCGAGACGAGAAGGACCGAGCGCGAGAGCGGAAGGCGTCCGTCGCGCAGGGCGCGGCCCACGAGCTTGTCCACCGCGTTGTGCCGGCCCACGTCCTCGCGTATGTCGACCAGTTCGCCGTCCTCCGTGAAGAGGGCGGCGGCGTGCAGACCCCCGGTCCTGTCGAAGACCCGTTGTGCTTCCCGCAGCCGGTCGGGGAGGCGGGCGAGCAGGTCCGTGTCCAGACGGACCGGGGGAGCGGTGTCACCTTGCGTGTCGTCGATCGGCCAGCGCGCGGTGGTGCGCACGGCGTCCAGGGAGGCCTTTCCGCACAGCCCGCAGGAGGACGTCGTATAGACGTTGCGCTCCAGGGTGATGTCGGGGATGACGACATCGGGGGCGGTACGGACATCGACGACGTTGTACGTGTTCGAGCCGTCCACGGTCGCGCCCGCGCAGTACACGATCGACTGGAGCTCCTCCGCGGCGCCGAGCACGCCCTCGCTCACGAGGAAGCCCGCCGCGAGCGCGAAGTCGTCGCCCGGCGTGCGCATCGTGATGGCGAGCGGCTTGCCGTTGAGCCGGATCTCCAGAGGTTCCTCGGCGACCAGGGTGTCCGGGCGCGCGGAGATGTGTCCGCCCCGCACCCGGATGACCCGGCGCCGTTCCGTGACGCGTCCCATGAGTGATCAGTCCCGGTTCTGTACGTGCTGGTAGCCGAAGCGGCCCTTGATGCAGAGATTGCCGTGGGTCACCGGGTTGTCGTGCGGCGAGGTGACCTTGACGATCTCATTGTCCTGCACGTGCAGGGTCAGATTGCAGCCCACTCCGCAGTACGCGCAGACGGTGGTGGTCTGCGTCTGCTGCGACTCGTCCCAGGTGCCGGCCTCGCGCATGTCGAACTCCGACTTGAAGGACAGCGCGCCCGTGGGACAGACCTCGATGCAGTTGCCGCAGTACACGCAGGCCGACTCGGTGAGCGGGCCGTCGTGCTCCACCGCGATCCGCGCGTCGAAGCCGCGGCCGACGACGGAGATCGCGAAGGTGTTCTGCCACTGGTCGCCGCAGGCGTCCACGCACTTGTAGCAGAGGATGCACTTGTCGTAGTCGCGGACGTACAGGTCGTTGTCGACCCGTGGTTCCTCGTTGAGCCGGGCCGCGTCCGGTCCGAAGCGGTCCGGCTTCGCGTCGTACTCCTTGATCCACTCCGCCACCTTCGGGGTGGTGGAGAGGTCCACGGAGGACGCGAGCAACTCGATGACGATCTTGCGGCTGTGCCGGGCCCGCTCGGTGTCCGTGCGGACCGTCATCCCGGCTTCGGCCTTGCGGGAGCACGCGGGCGCCAGCGTACGGGCGCCCTCGACCTCGACGACGCACACGCGGCAGGCGTTCTTCGGCCGCAGCGTGTCGCCCTCGCACAGGGTCGGTATGTCCTTGCCCTCGGCCCGGCAGGCGTCCAGGATCGTGGACCCCTCCGGGACCCGGACCTCCTGGCCGTCGAGGGTGAACTCGATGAGCCGGCGCGGCAGTCCGAGCGGCACGGCGGAGGAGTTGCGTGGCATGGCCGGTGCTGTCATTCGTACGCTCCCAGACGGTCGATGGCCGATTCCACGGCGTTCCACGCGGTCTGCCCCAGACCGCAGATCGAGGCGTCCTTCATGGCCGCCCCCACTTCCCGCAGAAGGGCGATGTCCTCCGCCGCGGCCGCTCCCGTGCGATCCGCGATCCGGTGCAGCGTCTCCTCCTGCCGTACGGTGCCGACCCGGCAGGGCACGCACTGGCCGCATGACTCGTCGCGGAAGAACTCCGCGATACGGAGCAGCATCCGCGGCAGCGGCACGCTGTCGTCCAGCGCCAGCACCACACCCGAGCCGAGCGTCGTGCCCGCCTCGCGCGTGCCCTCGAAGGTGAGCGGGATGTCCAGCTCGTCGGCCCGCACGAAACCGCCGGCCGCGCCGCCGAGCAGCACCGCCTTCAACCGCTCGGGCGGTCCCGCCAGTTCGAGCAGGTCGCCGAGGGTCGCGCCGAACGGCAGCTCGTAGATCCCGGGGCGTTCGACGTTCCCGGACACGCAGAACAGCTTCGGCCCGGTGGACTTCTCGGTGCCGATCGCCGCGAACGCCTGGGCGCCCATGGTCAGGATCGGCAGCACGTTCACCAGCGTCTCGACGTTGTTCTCGACGGTGGGCTTGCCGAACAGGCCCTTCTCCACCGGGAACGGGGGCTTGGAGCGCGGCTCACCGCGGTAGCCCTCGATGGAGTTGAAGAGCGCCGTCTCCTCACCGCAGATGTACGCGCCCGCTCCGCGGCGGATCTCGATGTCGAAGTCGTAGCCCTGGCCCATGATGTTCTCGCCCAACAGGCCGCGGGAACGGGCCTGTTCGATGGCGTGCGTGAGGCGCTCCAGGGCCCGTGGGTACTCGCCGCGCAGATAGAGGTAGCCCTGCCGCGCGCCGATCGCGTAGCCCGCGATCGTCATCGACTCGACGAGCGCGTACGGGTCGCCCTCCATGATCACCCGGTCCTTGAAGGTGCCGGGCTCGGATTCGTCGGCGTTGCAGACCAGGTAGTGCGGGTGGTCCGGTTGCGAGGCGGTTGCCTGCCACTTGACGCCCGTGGGGAAGGCCGCGCCGCCGCGCCCCACCAGACCCGAGTCCTTGACCTCGCGGATCACGCCCGCGGGGCCGATCGAGAAGGCCGTACGAAGGGCCGTGTAGCCGCCGTGCGAGCGGTAGTCGTCGAGGTCGTACGGGTCCACGACGCCGATGTTCTTCAGCAGGACGAGACCGTCCTGTCCGGCCTGCGGCACCGCGAGCGCAGCGGGCGGCTCCTCGGGGGCCGTCTCGGGCGCGGTGGCCGCGAGGATCGCGCTGTCGACGGTCGCCGGGCCGATGACGGCGGTGGCCCGCGTCCGCTCGCCGGGCAGCGGGTCGCCCCCGCTCAGTGCGCCCAACAGCCGCTTGCCGGGGCCCATTTCGGCGGCCGGCTCGGCCCCCGCCCGTATCACCAGCGCTGCCGGCGCCCGCTCGCACAGGCCCAGACACGGGCTCTTCTCCCAGAGGACCCCCGCCCCCGACGGTGTGCCCGCCGGACCCAGGCGTGCTTCGAGACCCGCGCACAAGGAGGCGGAGTCCCGGGACGCACACGCCAGGTCCGTGCACACGTGCAGCACCGTCGCGGGGCGGGGCTTCACGGCGAACATGGAGTAGAACGTCGCGACCCCGTACGCCTCCGCCGGCGGGACCGTGAGCCGCCGGCAGAGGTAGTCGAGTGCGCCCTCGCTGATCCATCCCACCCGGTCGTTGACCGCGTGCAGCCCCGGCAACAACAGATCGCGCCGCTCCCGTGCGGCCCGGCCTCCCCGCGCCCAGCGAAGGTCGGTGTCCGTACGGTCCGACGCCCCCTCCCAGGCCGACTCCGGAGGGCCGAGCAGCGCGTCGATCGCGGCCCGTTCCTCATCGGTCGGCTTGCTGTCACCGAAGTGCAGATCCATGTCCTGCCTCAGCTCCTCACGGCCGCGACGGGCTCATTCGCGTGCAGCTTCTCGATACGGATCGCCGAGGCCTTGAACTCGGCGGTCCCCGCGATCGGGCAGTTGGCCTCGATCGTCAGCTGGTTGGTGTCCACCTCGTCCGGGAAGTGGAACGTCATGAAGGCGAGCCCGGGCCTGAGCCCCGGGTCCACCCACACGGGCGCGGTGACGGTGCCGCGGCGCGAGGCCACCCGCACCTCCTCGCCCACCCGGACCCCGAGCCGCTCGGCGTCCTCCGGACAGAGCTCGATGTACTCGCCGCGGCGCAGCGGAGAGGCGAAACTGCCGCTCTGCACCCCGGTGTTGTACGAGTCGAGGCGCCGGCCGGTGGTCAGCCGGATCGGGAAGTTCTCGTCGGTGAGGTCCACCGGCGGATCGTGCTCGACCAGGCCGAACGCGGCGGGCTTCCCGCGCCGTTCGGGGTCGGTCTCCCAGAGCCTGCCGTGCAGGAAGGACGACGGGAGCTTGTCCGTGTCCGGGCAGGGCCACTGCAGGCCCTGGTGTGCGTCGAGCCGGTCGTACGTCATCCCGAAGTGGTCGGGGGACAGGGAGCGCAGCTCGTCCCAGACGGCCTGGGCGTCGGCCCACTTCCAGTCGTGGCCGAGCAGGCCCGCGATGTCGCAGATGATCTCGATGTCCTCGCGCGCCTCACCCGGCGGCGTGAGGGCGGCCCGCACCCGCTGAACTCGCCGTTCGCTGTTGGTCGTCGTGCCGTCGGTCTCGGCCCAGGCGGCCGTCGCGGGCAGCACGACATCCGCGAGTTCGGCGGTCTTGGTGAGGAAGATGTCCTGCACCACGAGGTGGTCGAGGTTCTTCAGGCGGCGCAGGGCCTGGTCGCTGTCGGCCTCGGACTGGGCCGGGTTCTCGCCGATGCAGTACACGGCCTTGAGCTCGCCGTGCTCCATCGCCTCGAACATGTCGGTGAGCGTCATGCCGTACTTCGGCTGGATCACCACGTCCCAGGCGGACTCGAACTTGGCGCGGTGGCCGTCGTCGAGGATGTCCTGGAAGCCGGGCAGGCGGTTGGGGATCGCACCCATGTCGCCGCCGCCCTGCACGTTGTTCTGGCCGCGCAGGGGCTGCACGCCCGCGCCCCACCGTCCGACGTGGCCGGTGAGCAGCGACAGGTTGATCAACGCCCGTACGTTGTCCGTGCCGTTGTGGTGCTCGGTGATGCCGAGGGTCCAGCACAGCTGGGCGCGCTCGGCGCTCGCGTACGCGTGGGCCAGGTCCTTGATGGCGGCCGCCGGGACGCCCGTGACCTTCTCGGCGAGCGAGAGCGTCCAGGGCTCGACCAGCTTCTTGTACTCCTCGAAGCCGGTGGTGGCGCGCTCGATGAAGGCCTTGTTGTGCAGTCCGGCGGCGATGATCTCGCGGCCGACCGCGTGCGCGAGCGGGATGTCGGTGCCGACGTTCAGCCCCAGCCAGCTCTCCGCCCACTCGGCGGTGGAGGTGCGGCGCGGGTCGACGGCGTACATGCGCGCCCCGTTGCGTATCCCCTTCAGGACGTGCTGGAAGAAGATCGGGTGCGCGAAACGGGCGTTGGAGCCCCACATCAGGATGAAGTCGGTGTGCTCGACCTCCTCGTAGGAGGAGGTGCCGCCGCCCGATCCGAAGACCGCGGAGAGGCCGGCCACGCTCGGGGCGTGACAGGTGCGGTTGCAGGAGTCGACGTTGTTGGTCCCCATCACCACGCGGGTGAACTTCTGCGCCACGTAGTTCATCTCGTTGGTGGCGCGGGCGCAGGAGAGCATGGCGAACGCATCCGGTCCGTGCTCGGTCCGGGTGCGCCGGAAGCCCTCCGCCGCCTTCGCCAGCGCCTCGTCCCAAGTGGCCCTGCGCAGCGGACCGTTCTTCTCGTCGCGGACCATGGGGTGGGTAAGTCGGCTGTACGTCTTGGGAGTTCGGTCTCGCTTCTTCACGCTGAGCTCCTCATGCCTGTATTGCATACAGTATTCTGTCGCCCGAGTGACAACGGAAGCCTCGTGCAAGGGGTTTGTCGGAGGGCTTGTCGATCGGCCGGCGGATCAGGACGGGCATGCGGGCCCTGCGTGCGCATGCCCGGCCCGGTCCTCAGGCCGTGACGGCCGTGCCCTAGGCCGCGACGGCCGTGCCCTGGGCGAGCAGATCCGAGATCGCCGCGACCGTGCGCAGCGTCGGGACCTCGACTCCCGAGATCCCGGCCAGTTCCACCACGGCCGAGAGCAGGACGTCGAGTTCGAGCGGCTTGCCCTTCTCCAGGTCCTGGAGCGTGGACGTGCGGTGGTCGCCCACGCGCTCCGCGCCCGCGATCCGGCGTTCGATCGAGATCTCCGGACGGCAGTCGAGGGCCTCGGCCACGGCGAGCGTCTCGGCCATCATCTGCTCGATCACCCCGCGCGTGGAGTCGTGCAGGCACATCTCCCGCATCGTCGCCCGGGTCAGGGCGCTGATCGGGTTGAACGAGATGTTGCCGAGCAGCTTGATCCAGATGTCGTTGCGCAGATCCGGCTCCACCGGGCACTTGAGGCCGCCGGCCTGCATCGCCTCGCTGAACTCCAGACAGCGCTTGGAGACGGAGCGGTCCGGCTCGCCGATCGAGAAGCGGGTGCCTTCGATGTGGCGTACGACGCCCGGGCCGTCCAACTCGGTGGCCGCGTAGACGACACAGCCGATCGCGCGCTCCTGCGGCAGGACCGCACTCACCGCGCCGCCCGGATCCACGCTCTCGATCCGCTTGCCGTCGTGCGGGCCGCCGTGGCGGTGGAAGTACCACCACGGGATGCCGTTCTGGGCCGCGATCACCGAGGTGTGGTCCTGGAGCAGCGGCTCGACCAGCGGCCCGCACGCCGCGTAGGAGTTGGCCTTCAGCCCCAGGAAGACATGGTCGACGGGGCCGATGTCCTCGGCCCGGTCGGTGGCGTGCACCCGCGCGGTCCAGTCCCCGCGCGGGCTGTGCACCTGGACGCCGTGCTGCCTCATGGCCGCCAAGTGCGGTCCACGGGCCAGGAGATGGACGTCGGCGCCGGCGCGATGCAGCGCCGCTCCGACGTAGGCGCCGATCGCACCGGCGCCGACAACTGCAACTTTCACTGTGGAGCTCTCCGTTCGGTCGAGGGAAGCCGATCTTCGGGAGCGTGGGCTCGTGGCCCGTGGTGTGACGGGCCTGGTGGCCCGGGGGTACGGCGGGCCTGGTGGCCCGGGGGAGTGCCGGGTCGGCGTGACCCGAACTGCTTAGTGTCGACGAAATATTGTCTACAGTATGGGAACCATCCCGACAACCCACCGCGTACGAGCGGAAGTTGTGGGACGGCACGGGCGAGCCCGAGTCGTCACCTCGCAGGGCGTACGGAGTAACTGAGGTCCTGGGCCTTCAGCGAGGCGGGGGTGAGCCGCAGCCACAGGGTGCCCCGCTCGGCCGGGTCGTCCAGGAGGTAGCCCAGGAAGCGCTCGTCCCAGAGGCTTTCGTCCGGCCCCAGGTAGCGCGACAGCTTGCGCCGCCCCCGCGGGACGTCGAACGGCAGGAGCTCGGCCCGGCCCCGGGCGATCACCTGCTGGACGCGGCCTGTGGCCACCTCACACTCGTCCACCACGAGGGCGACGGCGGGATTCCGGCGCACCAGGTCGGGCAGCCGGGCCCAGGGGCCGGTCAGGACCCAGAAGGACCCGTCCTCCCACAGGTACCAGACGGGCCGCACCGTGGGCCCTTCGGTCGCCAGGCGGGCGGTCAGCGGCCGCCGCAGAAACGTATCCATGTCGAAGTCGTGAGCAGTCACGGCCTCATCCTGGGGCCTGGAGGCGCTCCGGCCCCTCAACCGGCGCACTCATCCGACCACTTGGCGAGTTCCTTCCTCTTTTCAACCACCTTGGTGATCTCTAGGGTGCGCACCCATGACCCCTCCGATCGCCCCACCCGGTTGGAGCCGCTGGCTCGTCCCGCCCGCCGCCCTCTCGGTGCATCTGTCCATCGGTCAGGCCTACGCCTGGAGCGTCTTCAAACCCCCACTGGAATCGGCGCTCGACCTCACCGGGACGCAGAGCGCCCTGCCCTTCCAGCTCGGCATCGTGATGCTGGGCCTGTCCGCCGCCTTCGGCGGCACCCTCGTCGAACGCAACGGGCCGCGCTGGGCGATGACCGTCGCCCTCGTCTGCTTCTCGTCCGGCTTCCTGCTCGCCTCGCTCGGGGCCGCCACCGAGCAGTACTGGCTGATCGTCCTCGGTTACGGGTTCGTCGGCGGTGTCGGGCTCGGCATCGGCTACATCTCCCCGGTGTCCACGCTCATCAAGTGGTTCCCCGACCGGCCCGGCATGGCCACGGGCATCGCCATCATGGGCTTCGGCGGCGGCGCGCTCATCGCCTCGCCCTGGTCCGCGCAGATGATCGAGTCCTTCGGCGCCACCAGCGGCGGCATCGCCCTGGCCTTCCTGGTGCACGGCCTCACGTACGCCGTCTTCATGTCACTGGGCGTGCTCCTGATCCGGGTGCCGCGGCCCGAGCAGACACCCGACGGCAGGCCGGCCGAACTCACCGGCGTGCAGGTCTCCGCCCGCCAGGCCATCCGCACCCCGCAGTTCTGGTGTCTGTGGGTGGTGCTCTGCATGAACGTCACGGCCGGCATCGGGATCCTGGAGAAGGCCGCCCCGATGATCACCGACTTCTTCGCGGACACCGCCACACCGGTCTCCGTCTCCGCCGCGGCCGGCTTCGTCGCGCTGCTCTCGGCGGCCAACATGGCGGGCCGGATCGGCTGGTCCTCCACCTCCGACCTGATCGGCCGCAAGAACATCTACCGGGTCTACCTCGGTGTCGGAGCGCTGATGTACCTGCTCATCGTGACGCTCGGCGACTCCTCCAAGCCGCTGTTCATCCTCTGCGCCCTGGTGATCCTCTCCTTCTACGGCGGAGGGTTCGCGACCGTCCCCGCGTATCTCAAGGACCTGTTCGGCACCTATCAGGTCGGCGCCATCCACGGCCGGCTGCTGACCGCATGGTCCACCGCCGGAGTCCTCGGACCTCTCATCGTCAACTGGGTGGCCGACTCCCAGGAAAGCGCCGGAAAGAGCGGCCCGGGCCTGTACGGAATGTCCCTGACCATCATGATCGGGCTGCTGGTCGTCGGGTTCGTCGCCAATGAGCTGGTACGCCCGGTGCATCCGCGCCACCACCACATCCCCGCACCCCGAAAGGCCACCGATGACTCCTCCGTCGAGCAGCAGTCCGCCTGAGCCGGGCGCCGGTGCGCCCGACCGGCGAGCCCTGATCGCCTTCGCCTGGCTCTGGGTGCTGATCCCGCTGGGATACGGCCTCTACGAGTTGGTGCGGAAGGCCACCCAGCTCTTCACGGGCTGAAGAAGGCGTTCCGTCTGCGACGGCCGAGGTGCGAGGACGCGCCTCGGTCGTCGCTTTGTGTACGCAGGCGTATCCCTGTGTGATGAGGGCAACTCTTACCCACGCTGGAAATTGTGCTCGGTAGACTGTAGACGATAGCCAATGCCCATCCGTGTGGGGCGAGTTGACCGTGCGGCGGTGGCGCCGCCCAGGAGGGGGTTCGTGATGTTGTCCGCTGGACTGCCGCAAGGAGCGGTGCCCAAGCTCGAACGCCCCGGCCCGCTGCGCGAACGCGTGTACGTGGCCCTGCTCGAACTCATCACGACCAGGTCCCTGCGCCCGGGCCAGCATCTCGTCGAGAGCGAGCTCGCCGGACACCTCGGCGTCTCGCGCCAGCCGGTGCGCGAGGCGTTGCAGCGTCTGAACACCGAAGGCTGGGTGGATCTGCGGCCGGCACAGGGCGCGTTCGTCCACGAGCCCACCGAGGAGGAGGCCGACCAGCTCCTCACCGTGCGTACGCTCCTGGAGGCGGAGGCCGCGCGGCTCGCCGCGGCGAACGCGGGCTCGGCCGGCATTGCCGCGCTCGAGGAGCTCTGCGCCAAGGGCGAGCAGGCGGTCGCCGACGGCGAGGTGGACCTGGTGGTCGCCACCAACGCCGAGTTCCACGCGAAGGTCATGCAGCTGGCGGGCAACCTCGTCCTGTCCGAACTGGCCGCCCGCGTCGACCAGCGCGTGCGCTGGTACTACACCCCCGTCGCACGCCAGCGCGGCAAGCAGTCCTGGATCGAGCACCGCGAGCTGATCGCGGCGATCTCCGACCGCGACGAGCAGCGCGCCACCGAGATCATGCGCGCCCACACCGAGCACACCCGCCGTACGTACCACCAGCGCAATGCTGGCTGAAGTGCCCTGCGTACGATGAGCGGGTGACCGTCAGCAGCGCATCGAGGAGCCGTCCCGCGGGGCGGCTCCTCGTGCTGCTGGTCCTCGCCGTGCTGACCGGGGTCCTCGGCATGCACGCCCTGCCGCCCGGCGGCGCCGCCCTCGCGCAGACGCCGGCGACGCCCCACGCGGCCGCCATGGCGCATACGAAGGACACGGCCCAGGTGCCCGGCTCCGGTCACGAGCGTGCGCGGTGCGCACACGAAGGCCACGGCTCCGACCACCTGGAGCATGCGGACGGCACCTGCGCGGCGACCGGCATCGGCTCGCCCTACGCACCGCCCGCCCTTAGCCCGGCCGGTGTCGGCGAGTCCGACGCCCCGCCGCGGCCGGCCGGTGCCTTCGCCTCGGCCGAGCGCGGCCGGGCACCGCCCGACCTCGCCGAACTCCAACTCCTGCGGATATAGGCCGTACCGCCACGGCAGCACACCCCGGCCCGCGCCGGAGTACCGCGCTGCCGTGCCCGCGTACACCCGGAATCCGCAGATCCGCGCGGCCCGCAGCGAAGGGCCGTGCGGGAAGGAGTCATACCCGCATGTCATCGCGCAAGACCCGTATGTCATTCCGCAAGAGCAGCACGCGCACCCGTCTCCGCCGTGCCGTGGCGGTCGCCGCCGCCGGTGCCGCCGCCTTCGTCCTGGCCGCCTGCGGCGGGAGCGAGGACGCTTCCGCCGGGCACGGCGGCGGCCACACCGCGGCCTCCCCGTCGGCTCCGCAGGACGGGAAGAGCACGTTCAACGCCGCCGACGTCGCCTTCGCGCAGGGCATGATCCCGCACCACCGCCAGGCGGTCGAGATGGCCGAACTCGCGCCCGAGCGCGCCCGGTCGGCCGAGCTCAAGCGACTGGCCGAGGAGATCAAGAAGGCCCAGGACCCGGAGATCAAGACCCTCACGGGGTGGCTCACCTCCTGGGGCGAGGACGTGCCCGCCGAGGGCGACGCCGGCCACGGCAGCCATGGCGGGGGCGGCGGCATGATGACCGCCGAGGAGATGGCGGACCTCGAGAAGGCCTCGGGCGAGGCCTTCGACACCGCCTTCATGGAGCTGATGATCAAGCACCACGAAGGGGCTGTCGCCATGGCGAAGACGGAGCAGGCCGAGGGCGCCCACGGGCCCGCGAAGAAGATGGCCGGCGCCATCATCACCTCGCAGTCCGAGGAGATCGACGCGATGAACGAGATGCTCGGCAAGAGCTGATCCGTCGTGTGAGCGGGGGCGGGCGCGCGCCTGTGCGCTCGCCCCCGCGTCCGGGCCTCCGTGTGGTGCCAGTGGGCAGACCGTGCGAGCTCAGCGGAACGCCCCGGCATGCTCCGTGGCCCAGGTGCGGAACGTGCGCGGCGGCCTGCCCGTGAGCTGCTCCACGGCCGGCCGCACCGGCGACTCGTCCAGCGTCCCGTCCACGTAGAAGCGGAAGAACGCCGCCACGTACTGCGCCGGCATCTGCGCGCTCATCTCGGCCCGCGCCTCCTCGTCCGTCTGACCGGCGAAGACCAGCTTGCGCCCGAGCACCTCCCCGAGGATCCGCACCCGCTCCTCGGGCAGCAGCGGCTCCGGGCCGCTCAAGGCGTAGGCCCGGCCCTCGTGACCGGGTGAGGTGAGGGCGAGGGCGGCGACCGCGCCGATGTCGTACGGGTCCAGGGTGGCCTGCCGTACGTGCGGGAAGGGCGCGCGGATCACATCGCCGGCCGCCAACTGGTCCTTCCATTGCAGGGCGTTGGAGGCGAAGGCGCACGGCCGCAGGAAGGTCCAGGCGAGGCCGCTCGCCCGCACGGCCTCCTCCGACTCCATCATGTAGCGGGTGACGGCGTTGGTGCGCTCGCCGCCGGGGATCGAGCTGCTGGAGAGCAGCACCACGCGCTCCACGCCCGCCTCCGCGCACCGCGCCAGCGTCTCGGGGAGCCGCTGGTAGCCGGGGAGCAGGAAGATTCCGCGGACGCCGTCGAGCGCGGCCGCCACCGAGGACGGAGCGTTGAGATCGCCCGCGAAGGGCTCGGCGGAGTCGGTGCGAGGGCGGCCCGAGCGGCTGAACGCCCGTACTGGGGCGCCCTGTTGCAGCAGGTGGGAGACGACTTCCGAGCCGACGTTGCCGGTGGCGCCGGTGACCAGGAACATACGAGCCCTCTCGTCGTTCGCGCGCGGACTCCCACCTCAGCAAGCCCGGGCCGGGCTGTCCACCCCACCACCACGCCGCGCACTGGGCTGTCCACCCCGCGGCCCTGACCGCCCGGCCCACCCCGCGACGCACCCGTCCCAGCGGGCCCGAACGCATCTTTGTCCTGTCCGTGGAGAAAGTTGGACCGGATTCCTGCGCAACTTCTTCCCCCACAGGTCAACCGCTGCTACTTTCCCCTCGAAAGCCAGCGGATGCCGGAGAACGGCGGGAGGGGCGGCGTGAGACGAATGACGGCTCGACCCGCGAACGCGCACCAGGCGCGACTGCTCCGTCTGCTGCGTGACGGCGGGCCGAACTCACGGGCACAGCTCGGCGACCAGGTCGACCTGTCACGGTCGAAGCTGGCCGTCGAGGTGGACCGTCTCCTGGAGACGGGCCTGGTCGTCGCCGACGGCCTGGCCGCCTCGCGGGGCGGCCGCCGCTCCCACAACATCCGGCTCGCGCCGGAGCTGCGCTTCCTCGGCGTGGACATCGGCGCGACCTCCGTCGACGTGGCCGTCACCAACGCGGAGCTCGAGGTGCTCGGCCACGTCAACCAGCCGATGGACGTCCGCGAGGGCCCCGTCGCGATCTTCGAGCAAGTCCTCGCCATGGCCGCGAAGTTGAAGGCCTCGGGGCTCGCCGAAGGCTTCGACGGGGCCGGGATCGGGGTACCGGGTCCGGTGCGCTTCCCCGAGGGCGTTCCGGTCGCGCCGCCGATCATGCCGGGCTGGGACGGCTTCCCCGTCAGGGAGGCGCTCAGCCAGGACCTCGGCTGCCCGGTCATGGTCGACAACGACGTGAACCTCATGGCGATGGGGGAGCAGCACGCGGGCGTCGCGCGCTCCGTGCAGGACTTCCTCTGCGTCAAGATCGGCACCGGTATCGGCTGCGGCATCGTCGTCGGCGGCGAGGTCTACCGCGGTACGACGGGTTCGGCCGGCGACATCGGCCACATCCAGGTGGAGCCGGACGGCAGGCCCTGCGCCTGCGGCAACCGGGGCTGCCTGGAAGCCCACTTCAGCGGTGCGGCGCTCGCGCGCGACGCCGAGGAGGCGGCCACCTCGGGCCGTTCCCCCGAACTCGCCGCGCTGATCGAGGCCGAGGGCTTCGAGGGCCGGCTCAGCGCCGCCGACGTGGCCGCCGCGGCGGCCGCCGGTGACGCCGCCGCCCTGGAGCTGATCCGCGAGGGCGGCAACCGGACCGGGCAGGTCATCGCCGGTCTGGTCTCCTTCTTCAACCCCGGGCTCGTGGTGATCGGTGGCGGTGTGACCGGACTCGGGCACACCCTGCTCGCCGCGATCCGCACCCAGGTCTACCGCCAGTCGCTGCCGCTCGCGACCGGCAATCTGCCCATCGTCCTGGGCGAGTTGGGCCCCACCGCCGGAGTGATCGGCGCGGCCCGGCTCATCAGCGACCACCTGTTCTCGCCGGCCTGATCCAGACCGGCGCGCACCACCTGCGCCACCCGTTCCACCTGCGCCACTCGCACGAGCCGCACCACCCGCACGGCCGCGCGGCGCCCACGTGCCGCCCGAGCACCATCGCGCACCGCAGCACCACACCCACGTACCTACCGCCCCGAGCACGATCCCGTACGACCGCAAGAGCCGCACCAGTCAACAGGCTGCTCCCCCTTGCCGGGAGCCCCTGTCCCGCCCCATCCGGACCCGCGCCCGGTACGACGCGCGGCTTCGCCCTGCCCGCTCACGGCACGCACCGCACCCGCCCTGCCCGCTCACCGGCAACGAACCGCACGCCCGCCGAGGGGAAATGCCATGGCACCAGAGCACGACCTTCCGCCCCAACAGCCGTTGCTGCACATGGACGGCATCACCAAGTCCTTTCCCGGTGTCCGCGCGCTCGACGGCGTCGCCCTCGAAGTGCTGCCCGGAGAGGTGCACTGTCTGCTCGGGCAGAACGGCGCCGGCAAGTCCACCCTGATCAAGGTGCTCGCCGGGGTCCACCAGCCCGACGACGGCGCGATCACCTGGCAGGGCGAGCAGGTCACGCTGCGCTCGCCCATCGCGGCGATGCGGCTCGGAATCGCCACCATCTACCAGGAGTTGGACCTCGTCACGCACCTGTCCGTGGCCGAGAACGTCTTCCTCGGGCACGAGCCGACCAGCGCCGGTTTCGTCGTACGGGGCCGGGAGGCCAAGGAGCGGGCGGCCCAGCTGCTCAAGCGGCTCGGACACCCCGAGATCGACCCCGGCACCCTCGTCGGGCGGCTCTCCGCGGCGCACCAGCAGATCGTGTCGATGGCCCGCGCCCTGTCGCACGAGGTGCGGCTGATCGTGATGGACGAGCCCTCGGCCGCCCTGGACCCGGACGAGGTCGAGAACCTCTTCCGTATCGTCGGAGACCTGACCGCCGACGGTGTCGCGGTCGTCTACATCTCGCACCGCCTGGAGGAGATCCGGCGCATCGGCGACCGGGTCACCGTCCTCAAGGACGGCCGGGCCGTGGCCGTCGGACTGCCCGCCAAGACCACGCCCACCAGTGAGGTCGTCTCCCTGATGACCGGGCGGAACGTGGAGTACGTCTTCCCCGAGCGGCCCGCGGAGGCCGCCGCGGGAAAGGCTCTTCTGAAGACCGAAGGCCTGTCCCGCGAGGGCGAGTTCGAGCCGCTGGACCTGGAGGTCAGGCCCGGCGAGATCGTCGGACTCGCGGGTCTCGTCGGCTCGGGGCGCTCCGAGATCCTGGAGACCATCTTCGGTGCCAGGAAGGCCAGTTCGGGCCGTGTCCTCGTGGACGGCGAGGAGCTGAAGCCGGGCAGTGTGCGGGCCGCGGTCCGGGCCGGACTCGGGCTCGCCCCCGAGGAGCGCAAGCACCAGGCGCTGCTCATGCTGGAGTCGGTCACGCGCAATGTCTCCGTCTCCTCCATGTCCCGCTTCTCCCGCAGCGGTTGGCTCGACCGGCGCGCCGAGTTCACGGCCGCGCAGAAGGCCGTACGGGAGCTCTCCCTGCGCCCCGACAACCCCGCCGTGCCCGTGCGGACCCTGTCCGGCGGCAACCAGCAGAAGGCCGTACTCGCCCGCTGGCTGCTGCGCGGCTGCAAGGTGCTGCTGCTCGACGAGCCCACGCGCGGCGTGGACGTCGGTGCGCGCGCCGAGCTCTACGCCGTCATCCGGCGGCTCGCCGACGAGGGTCTCGGCGTCCTGCTCGTCTCCAGTGAAGTCCCCGAAGTGCTCGGTCTCGCCGACCGGGTGCTCGTCCTGCGCGAAGGCCGCGTCGTGCATACGTCGCCCGCGCAGGAGCTCGACGAACACCGCGTACTCGATCTCGTGATGGAAGGGAGCCCGGCGACATGACCACCCCCGCCTCGAAGGCGGACCAGGACGGCCGCGAGGCCGCCACTGTGCTCGCCGCACCCAAGGAGCCCTCGAAGCCGAGCTCTCGGCGTCTCACGTTCTTCCGCGCCGACACGCAGACGCTGTCCCTGCTCGGTGTGCTGATCGCCCTGATCGTGGCGGGAGGCATCACCAAGCCAGACAACTTCCTCGCGGTCGACAACTTCCAGCTGATGATCACCCAGGCCTCGGTCATCGGCGTGGTCACCGTCGGCATGACCTTCGTGATCATCAGCGGCGGCATCGACCTCTCCGTCGGTGCGATCGTCGCGCTCGCCTCGGTGTGGGCGACGACGGTGGCCACCCAGGAGTTCGGGTTCTGGGGGATCCTGTTCACCGCGATCCTGGTCGGTGTCGCGTGCGGACTCGTCAACGGCGTGCTGATCGCCTTCGGCAGGATGGTGCCGTTCATCGCCACCCTCGCGATGCTCGCCTCGGCGCGCGGACTCGCCCTGCAGATCACCGACGGCAGCACCCAGTCGGTCACCGTCACCTCGGTCGTGGAGCTGAACTACAAGGACTCCTACGTCCTCGGCATCCCGCCGCTCGCGCTGATCTTCGCCGGCGTCGCGGTCATCGGCTGGCTGGTGCTCAATCGCACCACCTTCGGCCGCCGCACCGTCGCCGTCGGAGGCAATGACGAGGCCGCGCGCCTGGCGGGCATCGACGTACGCAGGCAGCGCCTCTACGTCTATCTGCTCTCCGGACTGTGCTGCGGTATCGCCGCGTTCATGCTGATCGCGCTCACCAGCTCGGGCCAGAACACCAACGGCAATCTCTACGAGCTCGACGCCATCGCCGCGTGCATCATCGGCGGCACCCTGCTCAGCGGCGGGCGCGGCACCATCGTCGGCGCCGTGCTCGGCGTGCTGATCTTCCAGACGATCACCAACATCTTCTATCTCAACAACCTGGAGACCGCGACCCAGCAGATCGCCAAGGGCGCGATCATCGTCGTCGCCGTCCTCGTGCAGAACCGCACGTCGCGCAACCAGACGACGTAGCGCACCCCCTCACGTCCCACGCTCATCGCACCCCCGCACTTCCCCCGCTCATTCCGTCGTACCCACACTCAGCGAAGGGTCCGTCATGCCAGAGTTCACGAGCCGCAGAGGGCTGCTCTTCGGGGCCGCCGCCGTCTCCACCGGTGCATTCCTCACCGCCTGCACCAGCAACGAGCCGAGCGACAAGTCGGAGGACAAGCCCTCGGAGGCGCCGGTCGCCGACGACAAGCCCGGCAAGCAGGTCACCATCGGCTTCGCCGGACCCCAGGCCGACCACGGTTGGCTGAACGCGATCAACGACAACGCCCGCAGCCGCGCCAAGAAGTACTCCGACGTCACGCTCGACATCACCGAGGGCTCCAACGACGCGGCCGCCCAGATCGGCCAGATCGACTCGCTGATCAACAAGAAGGTCGACGTCCTGGTGATCCTGCCGGCCGACGGCAAGGCGATGACCCAGGCCGGCCTCAAGGCCATGCGGGCCGGCATCCCGGTGATCAACCTGGACCGCATCTTCTCCTCGCCGCAGGCCTACCGCTGCTGGATCGGCGGCGACAACTACGGCATGGGCCTCAACGCCGGGCACTACATCGGCGAGAAGCTGAAGGACAAGAAGGACGCCAAGGTCGTCGAGCTCGCGGGCCTGGACAACCTGGAGCTCACGCAGCAGCGCACGAAGGGCTTCGACGACGCCCTGAAGAACTACCCGAACATCAAGAAGGTGGCCCGCCAGGCCGCCGAGTTCACGGTCGAGTCGGGGCAGGCGAAGATGGCCGGCCTGCTGCAGGCACAGAAGAACTTCGACGCGCTGTGGAACCACGACGACGACCAGGGGGTCGGCGCCCTCCAGGCGATCCAGCAGGCCGGCCGCGACGACTTCCTGATGGTCGGCGGCGCCGGCGCCGCCAGCGCCTTCGAGCACATCGAGAAGGACGACGGGGTCCTCAAGGCCACCGTCCTGTACCCGCCGACCATGGCCGCCTCGGCGATCGACCTGGCCCGCGCCCTCGGCCAGGCGAAGGGCATCGGCGGGATGGCCGAGTTCGAGATCCCGTCCTCGGTCACCTTGTACTCGGCGGTCGTCGACAAGACCAACGTCGCCCAGTACAAGCCCACCGGCTTCAAGTGATGCGGACGCGGGTCCCGGGCCCGGCGGGCCCGGGGGCCGTCACATCCGCACCTCGTGCCGCGGTCATCCCCCCCACGGCAGACGACCGCGGCAGCGCAAGCCGACTAGGAGGAATCCCGTATGGAGGACGTACAAGGCAAGCAGGAGTCCGCCGCCGTGAGGCGCGGCGGGCTCGGCGTGGGCATGGTCGGCTACGCCTTTATGGGCGCCGCCCACTCCCAGGGGTGGCGCACCGCGGGCCGGGTCTTCGACCTGCCGCTTGAGCCCCGGCTCGCCGCCATCTGCGGACGGGACCCGGCCGCGGTGCAGGCGGCAGCGGACCGGCACGGCTGGGCCGCGGCGGAGACGGACTGGCGGGCGCTGATCGCGCGCGACGATGTGCAGCTCGTCGACATCTGCACACCGGGCGACAGCCACGCGGAGATCGCGATCGCCGCTCTGGACGCCGGCAAGCATGTGCTGTGCGAGAAGCCCCTGGCCAATACGGTCGAGGAGGCCGAGGCGATGCTGGAGGCGGCCGAACGGGCCGCCGCCCGCGGACAGTTGGCCATGGTCGGCTTCAACTACCGCCGGGTGCCGGCCATGGCCCTGGCGCGGAAGATGGTCGCCGAGGGCAGGCTCGGCACCATCCACCACGTACGCGTGACGTATCTTCAGGACTGGCTGGTCGACCCGGAGTTCCCGCTGACCTGGCGCCTGGAGCGCGAGCATGCGGGCTCGGGGGCGCTCGGTGATCTCGGGGCGCACATCGTGGACCTCGCGCAGTACGTCACCGGATCGCTGATCGCCGGGGTGTCCGCGCTCACGGAAACGTTCATCCGCGAGCGGCCGCTGCTCGCCGGTTCTTCGGCCGGGCTCTCCGGTGCGGCCTCGGCGGAGCGCGGCCAGGTGACCGTGGACGACGCGGCCCTGTTCACCGGGCGGTTCGCCGACGGGGCGCTCGCGTCCTTCGAGGCCACCCGGTTCGCGACCGGCCGCAAGAACGCGCTGCGGCTGGAACTCAACGGCTCCGAGGGCTCGTTGGCCTTCGACCTGGAACGGCTCAACGAGCTGGAGTTCCACGACCACACCCTGCCCGCCGGCTCGGCCGGCTTCCGCCGCATCCTCGTCACCGAACCCGAGCACCCGTACCTGGAGGCCTGGTGGCCGCCGGGCCACGGTCTCGGTTACGAGCACACCTTCGTCCACCAGGCGCGCGATCTCGTGCACGCGATCGCCTCCGGCACCGCGCCCGCGCCGTCCTTCGCGGACGGTCTGCAGGTGCAGCGGGTCCTCGCGGCGGTCGAGGAGAGCGCGGCCAAGAACTCCGCCTTCACCCCCGTACCGGCACAGGAGGCCCGGACATGACCCGTACACCTGCCGAGGAGGCCCGGACATGACGCGTCCCTTCACGCTCTTCACCGGCCAGTGGGCCGATCTCCCGCTCGAGGAGGTGTGCGAGCACGCCCGCGACTTCGGCTACGACGGTCTCGAACTCGCCTGCTGGGGCGACCACTTCGAGGTCGACAAGGCCCTCGCCGATCCCGCGTACATCAAGGGGCGCCACCAGCTCCTGGAGAAGTACGGCCTCAAGTGCTTCGCCATCTCCAACCACCTCGTCGGCCAGGCCGTCTGCGACTCGATCATCGACGAGCGGCACCAGGCGATCCTGCCCTCGCGGATCTGGGGCGACGGCGGGGGGGAGGGGGTGCGGCAGCGTGCTGCGAAGGAGATCGCCGACACCGCACGGGCCGCCGCCGCCTTCGGGGTCGACACCGTCATCGGCTTCACGGGGTCCTCGATCTGGCATCTCGTCGCAATGTTCCCGCCCGCGCCCGAGTCCATGATCGAGCGCGGTTACGAGGACTTCGCCGAGCGCTGGAACCCGATCCTGGACGTCTTCGACGCCGAGGGTGTGCGCTTCGCCCACGAGGTGCACCCCAGCGAGATCGCCTACGACTACTGGACCACGGTGAAGGCCCTCGAAGCGGTCGACCGGCGCCCGGCCTTCGGCCTGAACTTCGACCCGTCCCACTTCGTCTGGCAGGACCTCGACCCGGTCGGCTTCCTCTACGACTTCCGCGACCGCATCTACCACGTGGACTGCAAGGAGGCCCGGCGCCGCCTCGACGGCCGCAACGGGCGGCTCGGCTCGCACCTGCCCTGGGGCGACCCGCGGCGCGGCTGGGACTTCGTCTCCGCCGGGCACGGTGACGTGCCCTGGGAGGACGTCTTCCGGATGCTCAACTCCATCGGCTACGACGGTCCGATCTCCGTCGAGTGGGAGGACGCGGGCATGGACCGGCTGCGGGGTGCCCCGGAGGCGCTGACCATGCTGAAGGCGTACGACTACGAGCTGCCGACCACGTCCTTCGACGCGGCCTTCGGGAGCGACTAGGGCGCCGGCGAGGCGGCCGGCGCCGTGGATCCGGGGCCCGCGCCCATGGCGGCGGGCCCCGGTGACCCGGCGCGACTGCGCGGGCCGGGCCGGTCAGCGGCCGAAGTCCTCGGCCGGCAGCGGTTCGGCGGAGTTCAGTGCGGAGACGAGGGCGGAGGTGTCCTTACCGGTGAGCGAGTCCTCGAGCGAGAGCCCGTCCGGTCCCGTTTCGGCGGCCGCCAAGGTCTGTGCGGGGCTGAGGATTTCGCCCTCCGACTCGCCCTGGCCGAGCACGCCGTCGTCGTACGGAATGGTGGAGCCGGAGCCGAGTCCGCGCCACTGGCCGGGTATCTCGTCGCCGCCTTCGCTGATGCCGGGCTGCCATTCGACGGCCATGACGTACGTGTGCCCGACCTCCATCCGCGGGGTCCCCTCCATGACCATGGGGGTGCGTTCCGTGCCGTGGAAGGACCAGCCGTCGGCCAGCCAGGGGAAGGAGGCGGGCACCTGGGTGGTGGACTTCTCGCTGGACCAGAGGACCTTCTGCACCGCGAGGTCGACCTGGCGGGGGAGATACCCCTCCCCGGCCGCCAGCTCCTCCTGGGAGGCGGGCAGTTCGCGTTCGGCGGTCACCTTCACCACCACGACGTGTTCGGCGTACGTCACCCAGTCCGCGGCGGTGTGGTTGGGGCGGCGGTCCTCGCCGTGCGAGACCACGACGTCACGGCCGGCGGGCTTTGCTTCCGCGTGTGTGTCGCCCTGGCTGAAGAACGGCCACGAGACGAGGGCCGAGGCGGTGGCGAGGCCGGCCGCGGTGGCGAAGCGGGTCAGTCGTCTCACTGTCGGCCTCCTCAGTAGACCTGGTTGATGTGTTCGCGGTTGTTGGACCCGAGCTTCTCGCCGCCGCTGGTCGGGGTGACGAGGCAGCCGAGCGCCGAGTTGCTGTTCGACAGGCGCGGGTTGGCGTCCGCGCCGTGCAGCAGGCCGACCGCGTGGCCGGTCTCGTGACAGGTGCGGCCGTAGGTGTAGTCGCCGCCGCCTTCGATACGGACGTACTGCTGGTCGCAGCGCCACGAGGAGACCGTGTCGTCGCACCAGTTACGGCCGACCGCGGTGCCGGAGACGGTGTCCTCCTGATAGATGACGTCGGTCTCCGAACTGCCCGTGTACTGGGCGGAGGACGGGTAGCTGATGGCCAGATCGGTCGGGGAGTACTCGTTGGAAAGGACGTTCGCGACCATGTTTCTGTCGACCGTTTCCAGGGTGCCCTGGCGCCAGATCGACATCGCGGCATTGTCGGTCTGGCATCGTCCGGACCCGCTGGAATCGCCGGCGTAGCAGATGGGGCCGTTGGAAGCGCCGGTCGGCACCATGTTGTCCGTGGCGGCGGCCCAGACGAGGGTGACCCCGGCCGCGATGGAGGCGACGCCGATCCCGAGCGTCCCGAGGACGCGTTTGGTGATACGCACTCCGTTTTCCCTTCTGTCCAGTTGTTTCTGTAGTGGCGCAGATGTGGCAGGGCGTGGCTTCTGTGATGTGTGTGACAGGGCTGCTTGAGCGTTCCCTGCATCCGGTGCAGCGTCAAGTGGTCCTGGGTGTACGGGAGTTGGGCTTCGCTCTGCGGCTTTGTCCTCCGCGAGGAAAAAGTTCAACTTCCTTGCTGCACAACGTCTTTCGGAAGTGGACGAACCCGGCTACGGTCCCTGAGGTGTACAGGACATGAGTCCTTCGGGGTGACGGCGCACCCCGCTCGCAGAGCACGTCTAAGCACCGTTTCGTACGGCCCACCCGCATTCCGGAGGGACTTCGTGCACAGAAGCAGAGATCTCACTCCAAGAGCTCCGAGAGCAGACAAGCGTCCGAGACTCCGTTCCACCCTCGCCCTGTTCACCGGCCTCCTGCTCGCCGTGGGCGCCCCGGCGACCGTGGCCGGCGCCCACCCCGGCCACCCCGAGCACGACGAACAGCCGGCCGCCGCCGAAGGGCAGTTCCAGCAGGTGCCGCTCGCCAAGGGCGAGCCCGAGACCGGCGAGCCCATGTCGCTCGCCGTGCTGCCGGACCGCAGCGTCCTGCACACCTCGCGCGACGGCACACTGCGCCTGACCGACCAGGGCGGCGTCACCAAGATCGCCGGCAAGCTCGACGTGTACAGCCACGACGAGGAAGGCCTGCAAGGCGTCGCCGTCGACCCGGACTTCAAGAACAACCGGGCGATCTACCTCTACTACGCCCCGCCGCTCGACACCCCCGCGGGCGACGCCCCCGAGACCGGCACCGCCGAGGAGTTCAAGAAGTGGGAGGGCGTCAACCGCCTCTCGCGCTTCACGCTGAACACCAACGGCACGCTGAACACCGCCAGCGAGAAGAAGGTCATCGACGTCGCGGCCTCGCGCGGCCTGTGCTGCCACGTCGGCGGCGACATCGACTTCGACGCGCAGGGCAACCTCTACCTGTCGACCGGCGACGACACCAACCCCTTCGCGTCCGACGGCTACACGCCGATCGACGACCGCGAGGGCCGCAACCCCGCCTTCGACGCCCGCCGCAGCTCCGGCAACACCAACGACCTGCGCGGCAAGATCCTGCGCATCAAGGTGGCCGAGGACGGCTCCTACACCATCCCGGAGGGCAACCTCTTCGCCCCGGGCACCGAGAAGACCCGCCCCGAGATCTACGCGATGGGCTTCCGCAACCCGTTCCGGATGAGCGTCGACGACAAGACCGGCATCGTGTACGTCGGTGACTACGGGCCCGACGCAGGTGCCGCCTCCGCCACCCGCGGCCCCGCCGGACAGGTCGAGTTCGCCAAGGTCACGAAGGCCGCCAACTTCGGCTGGCCCT
Organism: Streptomyces indicus; assembly: GCF_900100315.1. GTDB lineage: Bacteria > Actinomycetota > Actinomycetes > Streptomycetales > Streptomycetaceae > Streptomyces > Streptomyces indicus. Next base: position 870,472 of record NZ_FNFF01000001.1, on the reverse strand, counting down.
TCTGCACCGGCAACAACGACGCGTACAACGACTACGACTTCGCCACCAAGGAGTCCGGTCCGAAGTTCGACTGCGCGAACCTGAAGAACACCTCGCCGCACAACACCGGCCTCACGGATCTGCCGCCCGCCCAGGCCGCGTGGATCCCGTACGACGGCGGCAGCGTGCCCGAGTTCGGCACCGGCTCCGAGTCCCCGATGGCGGGCCCGGTCTACCGCTACGACGCGAACCTCGACTCCAAGGTCAAGTTCCCCGCCTCGTACGACGGCGACTTCTTCGCCGGCGAGTTCGGCCGCCGCTGGATCAAGCCGATCTCGCAGAACGAGGACGGCTCGGTCAAGGAGATCAAGACCCTGCCGTGGACCGGCACGCAGATCATGGACATGGAGTTCGGCCCCGACGGCGCGCTCTACGTCCTCGACTACGGCGTCTCCTGGTTCCAGGGCGACGAGCACTCCGCGCTCTACCGGATCGAGAACGCCGAGGACGGCTTCTCGCCGATCGCCGAGGTCAGCGCCAACAAGACCTCGGGTGCGGCCGGCCTGAAGGTCGCCTTCACGGCCTCCGCCAAGGACGCGGACTCCACCGATCTCACGTACAGCTGGGACTTCGGCGACGGTACGAAGGGCGAGGGCCTCAACCCCACCCACCAGTACAAGAAGGTCGGCACCTACACCGCGACCTTCACCGCCAAGGACCCCGAGGGCAACACCGGCAACGCCAGCGTCCGGATCGTGGTCGGCAACACCGAGCCCAAGGTGAAGATCGACGTTCCCGGCAACGGCACCCTGGCCGAGTTCGGCAAGCCCGTCCCCTTCAAGGTGACGGTCACCGACCCCGACGAGACCGTCGACTGCTCCAAGGTCAAGGTCACCTACAGCCTCGGCCACGACTCCCACGCCCACGAGCTGACCAGCGAGATGGGCTGCGAGGGCACGCTGACGCCGCCTCCGGGTGACGGCGGCCACGACCCCAACGCCAACATCTACGGCGTCGTCGGTGCCTCGTACACCGACGGCGGTTCCAACGGCCAGGAGGCGCTGACCGGTACGGCCCGCGCCGTGCTCCAGCCGCTGCACCGCCAGGCCGAGCACTTCGGCAAGCAGTCGGGCGTCAAGACGTACGACAAGGCCGGCGCCAACGGCGGCAAGACCGTCGGGGACATCAACGACGGCGACTGGATCTCCTTCACCCCGTACAAGTTCTCCGGGCAGAAGAAGATGACCGTACGGGCCTCCTCCGGCGGCGCGGGCGGCTTCATCGAACTGCGCACCGGCTCGCCCACCGGACCGCTGCACGGCTCCGCGTACATCCCGCCGACCGGCAGCTGGGACACCTTCCAGAACGTGGACGTCCCGCTGCGGGCCCTGCCCGGCAAGACCACCGAGATCTACCTGGTCTTCAAGGGCGGAGAAGGAGCGCTCTACGACGTGGACGACTTCGAGTTCTCCACCGAGCCCTTCAAGGGCGGCAAGAAGGTCCTCGTCTTCTCCAAGACCGCGGGCTTCCGCCACGACTCCATCCCGGCGGGCATCGCGGCCCTGAAGGAACTCGGCACGCCGGCCGGCATCACGGTCGACGCCACCGAGGAGGCGGGGCAGTTCACCACCACCAACCTCGCCAAGTACGACGCCGTGGTCTTCCTCTCGACCACGGGTGACGTGCTCAACGCCGAGCAGCAGAAGGCGTTCGAGGGCTACGTGGCGAACGGCGGCGGCTACATGGGCATCCACGCGGCCGCCGACACCGAGTACGACTGGGAGTTCTACGGCGGCCTCGCCGGCGCCTACTTCCACTCGCACCCGGCCATCCAGAAGGCCACGGTCCGCGTGGAGGACCACGACCACCCGTCCACCGCGCACCTGGACGAGGCCTGGGAGCGCACCGACGAGTGGTACAACTACCGCTCCAACCCGCGGGACAAAGCCAAGATCCTCGCCACGCTCGACGAGACCACGTACTCCGGCGGCAACATGAAGGGCGACCACCCGATCGCCTGGTGCCAGAGCTACGGCGGCGGCCGCTCCTTCTACACCGGCGGCGGCCACACCAAGGAGTCGTACGCCGAGGACGCCTTCCGCAAGCACCTGCTCGGCGGCCTCCAGTACGCCACCGGCCAGGTCAAGGCGGACTGCAAGCCGAACACCGACTACCGGTCGATCTTCAACGGGAAGACCCTGGACGGCTGGAAGCAGGCCGGCCCCGGCAAGTTCGTGGTCAAGGACGGGGTCATGGAGTCCGAGGGCGGCATGGGTCTGCTCTGGTACCAGGCCAAGGAGCTGAAGTCGTACTCCCTGAAGCTCGACTGGAAGATGCAGGGCGACGACAACTCCGGGATCTTCGTGGGCTTCCCGGCCTCCGACGACCCGTGGTCCGCGGTGAACAAGGGCTACGAGATCCAGATCGACGCGACGGACGCACCGGACCGCACCACCGGCGCGGTCTACTCCTTCAAGTCGGCCAACATCAAGGCCCGTGACCAGGTCCTGCGGCCGCCGGGCCAGTGGAACTCGTACGAGATCAGGGTCCAGGGGGAGCGCCTCCAGGTGTTCCTCAACGGAGTCAAGATCAACGACTTCACCAACACGGACCCCGAGCGGAGTCTGAAGGACGGCTACATCGGCCTGCAGAACCACGGCGCGGCCGACAAGGTCTCCTTCCGCGACATCCAGCTCAAGGAACTGCCCACTTCGGGCGCCTAGAACGGCGTCGGGCGGAGGACGCCGGACCTCCGCCCGACGTCTCGGGCCCGTCGCCACCTCCCCTCCCTGTGGGGGAGCGAGACGTCGGGTCCCGGCCGGACCGGCCGCCCCCGAATTGATCACGGGGGCGGCCGGCCACCGGTCCTCCTTCCGGCGACCTGCGCCGGGGCCGGCCCCGCCCGGCACCCGGCGCGACGCTGTCCGAGCGCCGGCTCCGATCGGCACCCGGGCGAGGCGCAATCCGAGCGCCGGCTCCGGCCGGCGGCCCGGGCGCGACCCTGCCCGGGAGCCGGCCCCGCCCGGCCCCGGCGCAACCATCCGGCATTGGTCCGTGCACGACAGGAGGCTCCCTGTGTCCACGTCCGCATCCCCCCGCCCGCCGTCCACCGCACCCGCCCTCGGGGTGTGGCTCATCGGGGCCCGTGGCTCCGTCGCCACCACTGTCGTCGCCGGCGCGGCGGCCGTCGCCGCCGGGCTGCACCCGGCCACCGGCATGGTCACCGAGACCCCGCCGTTCGCGGACTGCGCACTGGCCCCCCTCTCCTCCCTGGTCTTCGGCGGCCACGACACGACGAGCTGCCCCCTGCCCAAGCGCGCCGAACACCTGGCCGCCGGGGGAGTGCTGCCGCACGGCCTGCCGCAGGCGGTCGCGGCCGAACTCGCCGCGGCGGACGCCGAGATACGGCCCGGCGGCCCACAGGCCGGCGACACCCGCACGGACGAGGAACTGATCACCGCCTTCGCCGCCGACCTCACCGACTTCGTACGCCGCCGGGAACTGGCCGGAGCCGTCGTGGTCAACGTCGCCTCGACCGAACCCCTGCCCGGCCCCGACTCCGACCGGCTCCCCGTCAGCTCGCTGTACGCGGCGGCCGCCCTGCGCGCCGGTCAGCCGTATGTCAACTTCACCCCCTCCACCGGCATGCACCATCCCGCCGTGTCCCGTGAGGCCGCCGCGTCCGGGCTCACCTGGGCCGGCCGGGACGGCAAGACCGGCCAGACCCTGCTGCGCTCCGTGCTCGCGCCGATGTTCCTGCAGCGCGCCCTGGACGTGCGCGCCTGGTCGGGCGCGAACCTCCTGGGCGGCGGGGACGGCGCGGCCCTCGCCGACCCCGCCGCTGCCGCCGCGAAGAACGCCGGCAAGGAGCGCGTGCTCGCCGACGTGCTCGGCAAGGCACCGCAGGGCGAGGTGCACATCGACGACGTCCCGGCCCTCGGCGACTGGAAGACCGCCTGGGACCACATCGCCTTCGACGGCTTCCTCGGCTCCCGCATGGTCCTGCAGACCATCTGGCAGGGCTGCGACTCCGCGCTCGCGGCGCCGCTGGTCCTCGACCTCGCCCGGCTCGTCGCGCGCGCCCGGGACGCGGGTCTGACGGGCCCGCGCCCGGAACTCGGCTTCTACTTCAAGGACCCGGACGGCGGCTCCTCCTCCCTGGGCGAACAGTTCACGGAACTCCTCTCCTTCGCCGAACAGCTGCGGGCCGACCGATGAGCGGCGGCACCCTGCGTCTCCTGTCGCTGGCGGGTGCGGTCGCGCTGGTGGGTGCTGCCGGAGCGGCTTGGGCGGCGACCGGCCGCGGACGCACCGCCGGCGATTCCCGGCGCACGGTCGGCGAGGTCGGGCGTACGGTCGGTGAGGCCGGGCGCGTGGTTGGTGAGGCCGGGCGCGTGGTTGGTGAGGCCGGGCCCAAAGTCGGCGAGGTCGGGCGTACGGTCGGCGAGGCCGGGCCCACAGCCGGTGAGGTCGGGTGCACGGTCGGCGAGGTCGGGCGCACTGACCCTGCCGGTGCTGCACGTTCGGCCGCCCGGGGCGGGTCCGGACCGGACGCGCGGCGAGCCGGGGCGTCAGCGCATGGGACCACTGCGGAGAACGTTGTCAACGAGGACGGGGAGCCCTCCGCCTCCGCTCCCCTCGCTGACGACACCGGCCAGGAGCCGTCCCGCAGCCGGCCACGGCCGGGCGACTGGGCCGAACTCCTGCGCGTCCCGGCCCTGTTCACCGTCCCCGGCGACGCCTTGGCCGGCGTCGCGGCGGGCGGCACGCGCCCCAAGGCGCGCACCCTCCTCGCGATCGGCTCCTCGCTGTGCCTGTACGAGGCGGGGATGGCCCTGAACGACTGGGCCGACCGCGAGATCGACGCCGTCGAGCGCCCCCACCGCCCGCTGCCTTCGGGCCGTATCACCCCTGGCGCCGCGCTCGCCGCGGCCGCCGGCTTCACCACGGCCGGACTCGCGCTCGCGGCGCTCGCCGGACGGCGCGCCCTGGCGGTCGCGGGCGCGCTCGCAGGGGCGGTGTGGGCGTACGACCTGGGGCTGAAGAACACCCCGGCCGGTCCGCTCGCCATGGCGGGCGCACGCTCCCTCGACCTCCTTCTCGGCGCGGCCGCGACGACCGGACACATCCGCCCGGCCCTGTCGTCCTCCGCCCTGCTCGGCGCCCACACCCTCTCGGTCACCGCGGTCTCCCGCCGCGAGGCGGAGGGCGGCTCAACCCTCGCCCCGTTGGCGGGACTTGCGGTCACGGCCGTGCTGTCCCGCGCGGTGGCGCACGGGCGGGTCGGCGGAGCTGCCGATGCCTCGGATGCCGCGGATGCCGCCCATGGCGCAGGTGTCGCCGGGGCCGCGGGGCCTGCCGGAGCTCCAGGAGGCTCCGGCGAGTTTGCCGCCCGACAGCCGACTGCCCGCCGGCTCTCCGCACGCCGGTCGGACGCGGTCGCCCACCGACTCCCGGCAGGCCGGGCGATCACAGCCGTCCTCGGCCTGCCGGGCCCACGCCCGGCCGACAGTCTTCGATCGGCGCTGGGGGCCCTGTACGCCCTCACCGCGGCCCAGCCTCTCCTCCACGCCCTCCTCAACCCCTCGCCCCAGCTCACCCAGCGCGCCGTGGGCGGCGGGATCCGCGCGACGATCCCGCTCCAGGCGGCACTGGCGGCCCGGGCCGGACGTCCCGGACTCGCGCTCGTCACCGCCGCACTCGCGCCGGCCGCCCGGCGCTTCGGACGGAAGGTGAGCGTCACATGAGCCTCCGCTTCGGACAGAAGGTGAGGCGCGCATGAGCCTCCGCTTCGGTTACGGCACGAACGGGCTGACCGACCTGCGCCTGGACGACGCCCTCGGCCTGCTCGCCGACCTCGGATACGAGGGCGTCGGACTCACGCTCGACCACATGCACCTGGACCCGATGGCCCCCGACCTGGCGGCCCGCACCCGACGGGTGTCCCGCCGCCTGGACCAACTCGGCCTCACGGCCACCGTCGAGACCGGCGCACGCTATGTGCTCGACCCGCGCAGCAAGCACGGCCCCTCGCTGCTCGACCCGGACCCCGACCGGCGCGCCGCACGGGTGCGGCTGCTGACCCGGGCCGTCCGCGTCGCCGCCGACCTGGGCGCCCACGCCGTGCACTGCTTCAGCGGCATCAAGCCCGCGGACACACCGGACGACACCGCGTGGAAGCGGCTGGCCGAGGCGATCGCGCCGGTCGTCGAGGCGGCCGAGGGCGCCGGCACACCCCTTGCCATCGAGCCCGAACCCGGCCACCTCCTGTCCTGCATCGCCGACTTCCACCGGCTCCGCACAGACCTCGGCGCGCCGGCCGCGCTCGGCCTCACGCTCGACATCGGCCACTGCCAGTGCCTCGAGCCGGCGCCGCCCGCCGCGTGCGTGCGCGACGCCGCGCCGTGGCTGCGGCATGTGCAGATCGAGGACATGCGCCGCGGCGTCCATGAACACCTTCCTTTCGGTGCGGGCGAGATCGACTTCCCACCCGTTCTCGAGGCGCTGGCCGCCACCGGCTACCAAGGCCTCACCGTCGTCGAACTGCCCCGCCACTCCCACGCGGGACCCCAACTGGCCGAGCAGTCCATCGAGTTCCTGCGCCGCGCGGAGAACGCGGTGCGCGCCGCCGCCGAAGGAGGCAGGCCATGACCAGCACCCCAGGGATCGCGACCCTCCGCGCCGGTCTCGAATCCGCCCTGGACGAAGGCGCCAGGAGCTGGCTCGACCAGGCACTCTCCGAGGCCGCGGCGCCTCAAGGCGAGGCAGCCCAAGGTGCTCTCCCCGTCTGGGAGTTGAGGTTCGCCCAGGCCGGCCGCCGCTGCGGCACCCGGCACGCGGACGACGCCAGGCTGCTGCTCCTGCACGCCGCCCGCGCCGACGCCGCGGCGCTGACGCGCCTGTACGAGCAGGGCACCGCCGCCGAACGCCGAGCCGTCCTGCACGCGCTCGCCCACCTCGTCCCCGGGCCCGAGGCGGTCGGTCTCGTCCAGGACGCCCTGCGCACCAACGACACCTCGCTCGTCGCCGCGGCCGTCGGCCCGTACGGGGCCGAGCACCTCGACGCCCACGACTGGCGGCACGCCGTCCTCAAGTGCCTGTTCACCGGCGTGAGCGTCGACGCCGTGGCCGCACTCGCGGACCGTGCCCGCGGCGACGCGGAACTCGCCCGCATGCTCGGCGACTACGCGCGTGAGCGCACCGCCGCAGGCCGCCCCGTCCCCGGCGACCTGCACCGCGTCCTCACGCTCACACAGTGCGCGACCGAGCCGCCCGCCGACACAGAGCCCGCCGGCACCGCGTCCGCCGGTCCCGCGTCAGCCGAGGTCCCCGCCGGCACCGTCCCCGCCCAGGACCCCGCCGAGCCCGCGTCCGCCGCCGCGTCCCCCCAGGAGAACTGATGCGCATCTTCGACCCCCACATCCACATGACCTCGCGCACCACCGACGACTACGAGGCCATGTACGCGGCCGGCGTCCGTGCCGTGGTCGAGCCGGCCTTCTGGCTGGGCCAGCCCCGGACCTCCCCGTCCTCCTTCTACGACTACTTCGACTCGCTCCTCGGCTGGGAGCCCTTCCGCGCCGCGCAGTACGGCATCGCCCACCACTGCACGATCGCCCTCAACCCCAAGGAGGCGAACGACCCCCGCTGCACCCCCGTCCTCGACCAGCTGCCCCGCTATCTGATGAAGGACAACGTCGTCGCCGTCGGCGAGATCGGCTACGACTCCATGACCCCGGCCGAGGACGCCGCCCTCTCCGCCCAGCTCCAGATGGCCGCGGACGCGGAACTCCCGGCGCTCGTCCACACCCCGCACCGCGACAAACTCGCCGGCCTGCACCGCACCATCGACGTGGTCCGCGAGTCGGCGCTGCCGCTCGACCGCGTCCTGCTCGACCACCTCAACGAGACCACCGTCAAGGACGCCAAGGAGGCGGGCTGCTGGCTCGGCTTCTCCGTCTATCCGGACACCAAGATGGACGAGGACCGGATGGTGGCGATCCTCAAGGAGTACGGAGCGGAGAAGGTCCTGGTCAACTCCGCCGCGGACTGGGGCAGAAGCGACCCCTTGAAGACCCGCAAGGTCGGCGACGCCATGCTCGCCGCCGGCTTCACGGACGACGAGGTCGACCAGGTCCTGTGGCGCAACCCCGTGGCCTTCTACGGACTCAGCGGACGCCTCGACCTGGACGTCGCCGACACCGACGCCACGCACGAGGGGAACTCCATCCTGCGCGGCGGTGAGTGAGCCATGCGCTTCCGGCACCCCGACGGCTCCACCATCCACCTCTCGTACTGCACCAACGTCCACCCCGCCGAGACCCTCGACGGCGTGCTCGCCCAGCTCCGCGACCACTGCGAGCCCGTACGCAAACGGCTCGGCAGGGACCGGCTCGGCATCGGCCTGTGGCTCGCCCGCGACGCCGCACGCGCCCTGGTCGCCGACCCCGCGGCCCTGCGCGGACTGCAGGCCGAACTCGACCGCCGCGGCCTCGAAGTGGTCACCCTCAACGGCTTCCCCTATGAGGGCTTCGGCGCCGAGGAGGTCAAGTACCGCGTCTACAAGCCGGACTGGGCCGACCCCGAACGCCTCACGCACACCACCGACCTGGCCCGCCTCCTCACCTCCCTGCTCCCGGACGACGCCACCGAAGGCAGCATCTCGACCCTGCCGCTCGCCTGGCGCACGGCCTACGACGACGCCCGCGCCGCCACCGCACTCGACGCCCTGCGCACCCTCGCCCAGCGCCTCGACGCCCTCGAGGAACTCACGGGCCGCTCCATCCGCATCGGACTCGAACCCGAACCCGGCTGCACGGTCGAAACCACCGCCGACGCCATCGCGCCCCTGACCGCCATCGGCCACGACCGCATCGGCATCTGCGTCGACACCTGTCATCTCGCCACCTCCTTCGAAGATCCGGGGTCCGCGCTCGACGCCCTGGCCGCCGCACGCATTCCCATTCCCAAGGTCCAGCTGTCCGCCGCACTCCACGCCGAGCAGCCCCAACTGGCCGAGGTCCGCGCCGCGTTGGCGGCCTTCGACGAACCCCGCTTCCTGCACCAGACCCGCACCCGCACCGCCGACGGACTGCACGGCACCGACGACCTCGGCGAGGCGCTCGCCGGCCGCGCGCTGCCCGAGGCCGGCGCCTGGCGCTCCCACTTCCACGTCCCGCTGCACGCGGCCCCCGTGCCGCCGCTCACCTCCACCCTCGATGTCCTGAAGGACGTCCTGACCCGCCTGGTGGGCGGCCCGGCCCCGCGCACCCGGCACCTGGAGGTCGAGACGTACACCTGGCAGGCCCTGCCCGACGAGCTGCGCCCGCGCGCCCGCACCCAGCTCGCCGACGGCATCGCCGCCGAACTCACCCTCGCCCGCGACCTCCTCGTCGACCTGGGCCTGAAGGAGCTGCCATGACCGTCACCCCCACGCCGGACAACGCGAAGCCCGACGGCCCCGTGCCGGCCACCCCGCAGCCCGAGGCCAAGGGCCAAGGCACCTCGAAGCCCGACGGCCCCACCCCCCTCCTCGTCCTGGACGTCGTCGGCCTCACCCCCCGTCTGCTCGCGCACATGCCGAACCTGAAGTCCCTTGCCGCAGCGGGCTCCCAGGCCACCCTCGGCACCGTCCTGCCCGCCGTCACCTGCGCCGCCCAGTCCACGTTCCTGACCGGCACGCTCCCCGCCGAGCACGGCATCGTCGGCAACGGCTGGTACTTCCGCGAGCTCGGCGACGTCCTGCTGTGGCGCCAGCACAACCGGCTCGTGTCGGGCGACAAACTCTGGGACGCCGCCCGCCGTGTGCACCCCGGCTACACGGTCGCCAATATCTGCTGGTGGTACGCCATGGGCGCGGACACCGACATCATCGTCACCCCCCGTCCTGTCTATTACGCCGACGGCCGCAAGGAGCCCGACTGCTACACGCGGCCGCCTGCGCTGCACGACGAACTCACCGAAAAGTTCGGCACATTCCCCCTCTTCACGTTCTGGGGCCCGGGCGCGAACCTGACCTCCTCGCAGTGGATCATCGACGCGACCCGCCACATCATGCGCACCCGCCACCCCGACCTGACGCTCTGCTACCTCCCGCATCTCGACTACGACCTGCAGCGGTTCGGCCCCGACGACCCCCGCTCCCTGAAGGCGGCCCGCGACATCGACGCCGCCCTCGCCCCGCTCCTCGCCGACGCGAAGGCCGAGGGCCGCACCGTGGTCGCCCTGTCCGAGTACGGCATCACCCGGGTCAGCCGCCACGTGGACATCAACCGCGCCCTGCGCAGGGCAGGCCTGCTCGAGGTGCACACCCAGGACGGCATGGAGTACCTCGACACCATGGCCTCCCGCGCGTTCGCCGTGGCCGACCACCAGCTCGCGCACATCTACGTGCGCAGCCCGGAGTACATGGACGCGACGAAGCAGGCCCTGGAGGGCCTCGAAGGAATCGACGAACTCCTCGACGACGAGGGCAAGAAGAAGCACGGCCTGGACCACCCGCGCTCGGGCGAACTCGTCGCCGTCGCGGAACCGGACGCCTGGTTCACGTACTACTACTGGCTCGACGACGAGCGCGCCCCCGACTTCGCGCAGCTCGTCGAGATCCACCGCAAACCCGGCTACGACCCGGTCGAACTCTTCATGGACCCCGAGGACCCCTACGTACGGCTCAAGGCCGCCGGCGCACTGGCCCGCAAGAAGCTGGGCATGCGCTACCGCATGGCGGTCGTGCCCCTGGACCCGTCACCTATTCGCGGGAGCCACGGCAGGCTCCCCGACGACCCGCAAGACGGTCCGCTCATCCTGATCTCCACCCCCCGCGCTGTCGATGGCTCCTTGCGGGCCACCGATGTGAAGTCGCTGTTGCTCACGCTCGCGGGACTCGGCTGAAGCCCGCGAAGCAGCCTGACACCACTCCCAACGCCCCATGAATCAAAGGAGTTCCCGCATGGCCCGCACTCCTCGTACTCCTCAGGACCCGGAGCTCGCCCAGCGCCTCAGCAGACGGAACGTGCTGGGCGTGGCGGCCGGCGTCTCCGCCGCGGCACTGATCGGCGCGGCCGCCACCCCGTCCGCCGCGGCCGACACCCAGGCGGCGTCCCAGGGCCACGGCCGCGGCCGCCCGGTCCTGCCCGAGGGCCGCCTCGGCATCCAGCTCTACAGCCTGCGTGACAAGGTCTCCACGCTCGGCTTCGCCGCCGTCTTCGCCGAGCTCAAGAAGTACGGCTACGACGAGGTCGAGTACGCCGGATACACCCAGGGCTCGGCGGGCGCCATCACCCTCGCCCAGCTCAAGCAGCTCACCCGGGACCACGGTCTGAACGCGATCGGCAGCCACGTCGGCTACTACTCGAACGACCCGAATGCGTACACCTTCGCCACGAACCTCAACAAGGTCCTGGACGACGCCCAGGCGCTCGGGCTCAAGCACATCGGCACGGCCTCGGGCCCGTTCCGCTACGGCGACACGGTCGACGCGTGGAAGCGCGCGGCCGAGGAGTTCAACACCTACGGTGCCGAGGCCAGGAAGCGCGGCATGAAGTTCTACCAGCACAACCACTCGGAAGAGTTCATGTTCGCCTCGGACAAGCCCAACGTCCGCCTCTACGACGTCCTGCTCGCCGAGACCGACCCCGACCTGGTCTTCCTGGAGATGGACATCTTCTGGGCGTACGCCGGCCAGTTCCGCTTCTCGAAGCAGGTCGACGGCACACCGCGTCCCTTCGACCCGCTGAAGTACGTACTCAAGCAGCCGCACCGATACCCGCTGTTCCACGTCAAGGACGGCACGAAGGACCCGACGTCCACATACGGCTACCGCATGACGGACGTGGGCGACGGCGACATCGACTACAAGACCTTCCTCTCGGAGGTGACCCGCAGGTCGCACAACGGCCGCCGCTACCACCACTGGCAGGCCGAGCACGACAACCCGGTGGAGTCCTTCGCGTTCGCCCGCAAGTCGAGCGCGCACCTGCACTCGCTGCGCGAGCGCTGCGGCGACTGACGGCCGTCCCCTGACCGGCAGCCGGCCCGGCCCCTGACCGGACCGCGCCGCGCGAAGCCCCTGGCCACCCGGCCAGGGGCTTCCGCGTGCCGTCAGCCCTTGGTGAACCGGTACTTCACGTGCGTGGCCAGGGGAGTGTCCACGACCCGCACCTTCTCCAGCGGGCCCTTCACCGCCCCGAGCCCGTCGAAGATCCGCAGCCCGCCGCCGAGCAGCACGGGCACGACATGCAGCTGCAGTTCGTCGATCAGTCCGGCGGCGAGGTACTGCCGTACGGTGTCGGCTCCGCCGGCGATGTCGACGTCGCGGCCGCCCGCCGCGGCCTTCGCCCGGTCGAGCGCGCTGTGGATGCCGTCCGTGACGAAGACGAACGACGTGCCGCCCTTCTTCACCAGCGTCTCCTGCGGCCGGTTGGTGAGCACGAAGACAGGGGTGCGGAAGGGCGGGTCCTCACCCCAGAACTCCGCGCCCAGCTCGTACATCGTGCGCCCCATGACGACGGCTCCCGTGCCGTCGAACCACTCGCGGACGATCTCCGAGTCCGGCCCTTCGACGCCGCCTTCCAGGCCCTGCCGCTCACGCCAGCTCGCGCAGTCGTGCAGCCAGGCGAAGATCGCCTCGGCCCCGTCGCCGCCCGGGTTGTCGGGTGCGATGCCGGGGCCGGCGAGGTAGCCGTCGAGGGATACGACGAAGTCCGCGGTGACGATCATGATCGGTGCTCCTGTGGTCTCGGGTGCTGCGTTCCCTTGTACGTCGACCGGTCGGCGTTCCCTTGTACGTCGGCCGGTCTGCCTTCACCCGTACGTCGATCGGCAGGTGCCGTAATCGACACAGCCCGTCAGGCGGATACGAACGGGCGCCGGAACAGCGGCCGTTGGGCACTATGAGCCGGACCACAGCGGACTTGAGATAGTAGACAGTATGCAATCACGGTGGGAGACTGGAGGAAGAACAGCGAGGGCCCGCCCCTGGGGAGCGGGCGGGCCCTGATGCGCTGCGTATGACGTGCTCCGAGACGTTGCTGCGAGCGGTGGAGGCTACTCGGCCTCGCGGCTGATCGGCTGCGGGTTGGGCTTCACGAGGCGCCCCTTGTAGTCGCGTCCGGGAGCCTTGAGGAACAGGGCGATGAAGAACGCGGCGAACGACAGGGAGCCGGCCAGGGTGAAGGCCCCGTTGAGGCCCCAGGCGGTCACGGCGACGGAGCCCATACCGGCACCCAGGCCGGAGACCAGCTTCGAGCTGTAGACCATGCCGTAGTTGGAGGCGTTGTGGTTCTCACCGAAGTAGTCGGCGGTCATCGCCGCGAACATCGGGAAGATGGCGCCGCCGCCGAAGCCGGAGATGGCGGAGAAGATGAGGAACAAGGGCAGGTTCTTGGCCTCGGCGGACCAGATGATGCCGAACTGGGAGGCGCCGAGGACGATACAGACGAAGAGCAGACACTGCTTGCGGCCGTACCGGTCGGACAGCCAGCCGATGACACCGCGCCCCGTGCCGTTGACGATGGCCTTCAAGGACATGGCCGTGGCCACGATGCCCGCGGCGAACCCGGCGGACTCGCCGATGTCGACCTGGAACGAGATGCCGAAGATGTTCACGCCGGACGTGAAGGCGAGACAGACCCACATGACCGCCACACGGCCCGTCTTCCAGGCCTCCTTCGGCGTCATCTGCTTGACAGCCGGCGGGTTCTTCTGCAGGGAGCGGGCCGCGCGCGGGTCCGCGGGCGGGTTCAGCGGGTCGACCTCGGCCGGCCACCAGTTCTTCGGCGGGTCCTTGAAGAAGAAGCCCGCGTACGCGACGACTCCGGCGAGGAACAGACCTGCGGAGACCAGCACCCACTGGTAGTTGGACCCGTCCATGTAGCCGTGGAAGAGGAAGACGAACGGCACCGAACCGTAGGCGAAGCCGCCGTTCACGAAGCCCGTCTTGCCGCCCTTGCGCTCCGGATACCACTTGCCGACCATGTTGACGCAGGTGGCGTACACCATGCCCGCGCCCATACCGCTGAACATGCCGAACCCGATCACCGCCAGCATCACGTGCGGTGCGTAGGCCAGCGACAGATAGCCGATGAAGGTGCCGGCCGCGCCGAGCATCATCGCCCAGCGGGCGGGCAGCTTCCCGGACTCACGCAGCTTGCCCGCCGGGAAGGCGACCGCCGCCTGGAAGAACACCCACGTCGTCAGCATCCAGTAGATGCTGGTGCTGGACCAGTTGTGTGCCTGGTGCAGCGTGTCCTCGGCCGAGGCGAACGCGTACTCCGCCGAGCTGATCCCCATCATCCCGACCCACGGCAGGATGACCATCCACTTGCGCTTACGGCCCATGATGTCGATGTCGGACTCGCCGACCCGGTACACACGGCCGTTCTTGTCGACCAGCTCGCGATATGGAGCCGACGTCGGCAGATCAGTTGTAGTCATTGAGCTACAGCACCCCTAGCGTCGAAGAAGCCTGGCCAGCGCCCCCTGTCCAACTTCCTTGCTGGTGCCGGGGCCTGCGGCGAGCGGTCGCCGCAGGCCCCGTGGTGAGCTCGCTCAGCTCATCGACCGCCCCCCAACAACCCGGCCGCGCGCGCCCAGCGGTACTTCGCGCCGAGCACCGCGACCGGCTTCTCCGTCGTGTAGGGGTAGGCCACCACGCCGTGCTCGAAGAGGTACTGGCAGGCCTCCTCGACCTCGACATCGCCCGCGAGCGACGCGACGACGGGCTTTTCGATGCCGCGCTCCTTGAACTCGGCCACCACCTTCGCGGTGAGCTCGGCGAAGACCATCGGGGGAGTGACGATCGTGTGCCAGTAACCGAGCACCAGGGAGTGGATCCGCGGGTCCTCGAGTCCGAGCCGGATGGTCGCCTCGTACGTCGAAGGCGGTTCGCCGCCCGTGATGTCCACGGGGTTGCCCGCGGCGCCGAACGGCGGGATGAACTTCCGGAAGGACGCGTCCAGGTCCTCCGGGATCTCCATCAGGGACAGGCCGTTGTCCATCACGGCGTCCGAGAGCAGCACCCCGCTGCCGCCCGCACCCGTGATGATCACGACGTTGTCGCCCTGGGGCGTGGGCATGATCGGCAGCGCACGCGCGTACTCGAGCATGTCGTTCAGCCCGGGCGCCCGGATCACACCGGCCTGCTTGAGGATGTCGTCGTACACCGCGTCGTCGCCCGCGAGGGCCCCGGTGTGCGAGCCGGCCGCCTTCGCGCCGGCCTCCGTACGGCCGGCCTTGAGCACGACCACCGGCTTCTTCGGCACGGTCGCCTGCGCGGCCTCCACGAAGGCCCGCCCGTCCTTGAGGTCCTCCAAGTGCATCGCGATGCACTGGGTGTTGGGGTCCTCGCCGAACCAGGTGAGCAGGTCGTCCTCGTCGAGGTCGGACTTGTTGCCGAGGCCGACGATCGCCGACACACCGGTCTTGGTCGTACGGGCGAAGCCCAGGATCGCCATGCCGATACCGCCGGACTGGCTGGTGAGCGCGACCCCGCCCTTCACGTCGTACGGCGTGCAGAACGTGGCGCACAGGTCCTGCCACGTCGAGTAGTAGCCGTAGATGTTGGGGCCGAGGAGCCGGACGCCGTGCCGCTCGGCGATCGCGACGATCTCCTCCTGGAGCTGGTGCTCGCCGGTCTCCGCGAAGCCGGAGGGGATGAGGACGGCGTTGGGTATGCCCTTGCGGCCCACCTCCTCCAGCGCCGATGCCACGAACTTGGCGGGGATCGCGAAGACCGCCACATCCACCTCACCGGGAACGTCCGTGACACTCTTGTACGCCTTGCGGCCCAGAATGTCATCGGCCTTGGGGTTCACCGGGTGGATGTCCCCGGCGAAACCGCCGTCGATGAGGTTGCGCATGACCGAATTGCCGATCTTGCCCTGCTCGTTGGAGGCGCCGATCACCGCGACGGCGCGCGGCTGCATCAGCCGCTTCATCGAGCGCAGGATCTCGTCGCGGCTGTAGCGCCGGCGCTGCTTGGGCTGCTCGTCGGTGAGGATCACGCGGATGTCCGCGGCCACCGCGCCCTCGGGCGTGGCGATCACCGGGTTGAGGTCCACCTCCACGATCTCCGGGAAGTCCGTGACCAGTTCGGAGACCCGGCGGATCTGCTCGGCCACCGCCCAGCGGTCCACCGGCTGCCCGCCGCGCACACCCTTCAGGACCTCCGCTGCCTTGATCGAATCGAGCATGGTCTGCGCCTCGTCGGCGCTGACCGGAGCGAGCCGGAAGGTGACGTCCTTCAGCACCTCGACGAGCACACCGCCGAGCCCGAAGGCGACCACCTTGCCGAAGGTCGGATCGGTGACGGCACCGACGATGACCTCCTGGCCGGGCGGCAGCATCTGCTGCACCTGGATGCCGTCGATCTTCGCCGCGGAGTTGTACGCCTTGGCGTTGGCGATGATCTTGTGGAAGGCGGCCCGTACGTCCGCGGCCCCCTCGACCCCGACGATCACACCGCCGGCGTCGGTCTTGTGCAGGATGTCGGGGGAGACGATCTTCAGGACCACCGGTCCGTCGAAGCGTGCCGCAGCGGCGACCGCCTCGTCGACATCGCGGGCCAGCTCCTCGCCGGGTACAGCGATGCCGTACGCGTCGGCGATCACCTTGCCCTCCGGCGCGGTGAGAGTGCTGCGCCCCTCGGCGCGGACGGTGTCGAGCAGGGCCCGCACCGTCAGCGCACGGTCTTCGGCCATCACGTCAGATCACTCCAGTCGACTTGAGCAGACGGACTTCCTCGTCGCCGAGCCCGAGCTCGCCGACGTAGATCTCTTCGTTGTGCTCGCCGAGCAGCGGCGAACTCTTCACATCCACCGGGGAGTCGGAGAGCTTCAGCGGGGAGCCGACCGTGGTGAACTCGCCGCGCTCGGGGTGCGGAACCTTCACGACCATCTCGTTCGCGACCAGCGAGTCGTCCTCGATGATCTCCTTGGTCGAGAGGATCGGACCGCACGGGATGTTGTGCGCGTTGAGCTTCTCGAGCACCTCCCACTTGGGCAGGGTCGCGCTCCACTCCTCGATGAGCTGGAACATCTTGTTGAGCTTGGGCAGCCGGGCCTCGGGCGTGGCCCACTCGGGGTCGTCGGCGAGCTCGGGGCGGCCGATCAACTCGGAGATCGGCTTCCAGCCGACGGGCTGCACGATCACGTACACGTAGTCGTTCGGGCCGCCCGGTGCGCACTTGACCGCCCAGCCCGGCTGGCCGCCGCCGGACGCGTTTCCGGACCGGGGAACTTCGTCGCCGAAGTCCTCGTTCGGATATTCAGCGAGCGGGCCATGGGCCAGACGCTGCTGATCGCGCAACTTCACCCGGCAGAGGTTGAGCACAGCGTGCTGCATGGCCACATTGACCCGCTGCCCCCGACCGGTGCTCTCCCGCTGGAAGAGCGCCGCCAGAATGCCGGCGACGGCGTGAATGCCTGTCCCCGAGTCGCCGATCTGCGCCCCCGTCGCCAGCGGGGGGCCGTCCTCGAAGCCCGTGGTCGACATCGAGCCGCCCATGGCCTGAGCCACGACTTCGTACGCCTTGAAGTTGGTGTACGGACCGTCGCCGAACCCCTTGATGGAGGCATAGACGATACGAGGATTGATCTCCTGGATCTTCTCCCAGGTGAACCCCATGCGGTCCACCGCGCCCGGACCGAAGTTCTCGACCATCACGTCCGAGCGGCGGATCAGCTCGGTGAGGATCTCCTTGCCGCGCTCCGTCTTGGTGTTGAGGGTGATGCTCCGCTTGTTGCAGTTGAGCATCGTGAAGTAGAGGGAGTCGACATCGGGCAGGTCGCGTAGCTGCTTGCGGGTGATATCTCCGGTCGGGGCCTCCAACTTGACCACGTCCGCACCGAGCCAGGCGAGCAGCTGCGTCGCCGATGGCCCGGACTGGACGTGTGTCATGTCGAGGACGCGGACGCCGTCCAGTGCCTTCGTCTGTGTCGTCATGGCACAGCGCTCCTCTACTGGTTCCTGGGTTCGTCGGTCTGGTGGGGCGGGTGGTGCCGGTTGCTCTGTTCATTGGGGGTGGGCGGGTCGCCGTGGGGCGGTCGGTCCGGGTGGCCCATGCCGTGCGGTCGGTCCGGTCGGCTCGTGCCATGCGGTCGGTCCGGTCCGCTCGCGTCATGTGGTCGATCCGGCTGGTTCACGGCCCCCGGCAGGTACGCGTCCTGATCGGTGCGCACGCCGATGAGGGCCGGGATGCCCGCGGCGCGGGCGCGCTCCAGGGCGGGGCGGAGGGCGGCGGGGTCCCGCACGTCCTCGCCGTAACCGCCGTGCGCCCGGGCCCGGTTGACGAAGGGGGCGGCGCCCGTGTGGGCGACGACCCCGATGAAGGGGAGGTGATGGCGGACCAGGGACGCGAAGCCCCCGGCCGCCGTGGAGAGCGGATCGTCGCGGAACAGCACGACGGATTCCCGGTGCGCGCCGCTCGCCCCGACGGCGAGCGCGAACGGGAACCCGACGCCTGCGGTGCCGAGCGGCCCCGGGTCCATCCAGTGCCCGGGAGTCCAGGGCCGCACCACCCGGCCGGCCAGCTCGGCCGACCACGGGTCGTCGGCGATGAACACCGAGTCCTCGGTGAGGAACCGGTCGATCTCCGCGAGCAGACGGAAGGGGTGGACGGGCGAGGCATCCGAGGTCAGCTGCTTCGTCCACAAGGACTCGGCGGTCCGTTCCGCGGCCCGCACCTCGTCCAACCACGCCTTGCGCCGCGTGGCCGCCTGGTCTGCGCGCACCCCGACGGCATGGCCCGCGGCGCACTGCGCCACGGCACGCAGGACCCGGCCCGTGCCGCCGGCGTCGAGCTGTACGACGGTCGCGTGCGGCGAGATCCGCCTGCCGTAACCGGCACGGAAGTCCCGTAGACCGGAGTCCCGAACACCGAAAGGAGAACCGACGACGAGGATCACATCGGCACCGGCGAACGCATACGCCCGCGAGTGCAGGAAGTGATGGGTGTCCCCGGGCGGCAGGGTGCCGCGACCGGCTCCGTCCGCATACGCCGGCATCCCCAGCGTGCGGATCAGCTCGACGGCCGCATCGGTGGCGCGCGCCGCCCATACGCCGCTGCCGAGCACGGCCACGGGCTGTTCGGCGTGCGCCAGCAGATGTGCCAGGCTCTCAATCGCCGTCGCATCCAAGGCGGTTGACGCAGCCCGACCGTGTGCGGCCAGAGCCTCGAAGTGGGCCAGCCCCAGAGCGAAGGCGACCTGTGCGGCGTCACCGCCGAGCTCCCGGGCGAGGTGCCGCCCGTCGGTGACGGGTGGTGCGATCAGACCGTCGGGCATGGCGAATTCCCTTCTCTCCCTGCGGAGTTCGAGCGCCTGCGGCCAGCCGGAAAAGCGGCCTTGAGCGGGGCAGGAGTGCTGTCGCGGTAGATTGCATACAGTCGACGAATACTGTATGAACCTTGTTATCCCGCATCCGGTGGGTGGTGTCCAGGGGGCGTGCGGCACTTTCGAGTCAGGAGCCGAAATTGGACCTGTACGAACACCAAGCCAGGGAACTCTTCGCGGACTACGGCGTGTTGGTGCCGGACGCGGACGTGGCCGACACCGCCAAGGAGGCCCGCGCGATCGCGGAACGCCTGGGCGGGAAGGTCGTCGTCAAGGCGCAGGTGAAGACCGGCGGACGCGGCAAGGCGGGCGGCGTCAAGCTCGCCGCCGACGCCGCGGCCGCGGAGATCACGGCCCGCCAGATACTCGGCATGGACATCAAGGGCCACACCGTCCACAAGGTGATGCTGGCTCAGCCGGTGGACATCGAGAGCGAGTTCTACGTCAGTTACGTGCTCGACCGGGCGGCCGGCCAGTTCCTCGCGATCGCCTCCGCCGAAGGCGGCATGGACATCGAGGAGGTCGCCGCCACCCGGCCCGAGGCGGTGGCCCGTATCCACATCGACCCGGCGGTCGGCGTCACCGCCGACAAGGCCGCGGAGATCGCCGCCGCCGCGAAGCTCCCGCCGGAGAGCGCCGACATCCTCGTACGGCTCTGGACGGTCCTCACGCAGGAGGACGCCGTCCTCGTCGAGGTCAACCCGCTCGTCCGTACCGCGAACGGCCGGCTGATGGCCATCGACGGCAAGGTAACCCTCGATGACAACGCCCGGTTCCGGCAGGCGCGTTGGGGTGATGCGGAATCCGCCCACGACGACCCGCTCGAAGCGAAGGCGGCCGCCAAGGGCCTCAACTACGTCAAGCTCGAAGGCCAGGTCGGTGTCATCGGCAACGGCGCGGGCCTGGTCATGTCCACCCTCGACGTCGTGGCCGGCTGCGGTGCGAAGCCCGCCAACTTCCTCGACATCGGCGGCGGCGCATCGGCTCAGGTGATGGCCGACGGTCTCTCCGTGATCCTCTCCGACCCCGAGGTGAAGTCCGTCTTCGTCAACGTCTTCGGCGGGATCACGGCCTGCGACGCCGTGGCCGACGGCATCGTCCAGGCGCTCGGCGAGGTCAACCTGACCAAGCCCTTGGTCGTACGCCTCGACGGCAACAACGCGGCACAGGGCCGCGCGATCCTCGACGCACACGCGCACCCGCTCGTCGAGCAGCAGCCCACGATGGACGGCGCCGCCCAGCGCGCCGCCGACCTCGCCGCAGCCAAGTAGCCGTCACCCACAGGACACCAGGAGCACACCATGGCCATCTTCCTGACCAAGGAGAGCAAGGTCCTCGTCCAGGGCATGACCGGCGCCGAGGGCATGAAGCACACCCGCCGCATGATCGCGGCCGGCACGAACGTCGTCGGCGGCGTCAACCCCCGCAAGGCGGGCCGGAGCATCGACTTCGACGACCGCGTGGTCCCCGTCTTCGGCGGGGTGCGCGAGGCAATGGACGCGACAGGCGCGGACGTCACGATCGTCTTCGTGCCGCCCGCTTTCTGCAAGGCCGCCGTGATCGAGGCCGCCGACGCCGGCATCGGCCTCGCGGTCGTCATCACCGAGGGCATCCCGGTCCACGACTCGGTCGCCTTCGTGGCGTACGCCAAAGAACGCGGCACCCGCATCGTCGGCCCCAACTGCCCGGGCCTGATCACCCCCGGCCAGTCCAACGCGGGCATCATCCCGTCCGACATCACCAAGCCGGGCCGCATCGGCCTGGTCTCCAAGTCCGGCACGCTCACCTACCAACTCATGTACGAGCTGCGGGACATCGGCTTCTCCACCTGCGTGGGCATCGGCGGCGACCCCGTCATCGGCACCACGCACATCGACTGCCTCGAAGCCTTCGAGGCCGACCCCGACACCGAACTCATCGTGCTCATCGGCGAGATCGGCGGCGACGCGGAGGAGCGTGCGGCCGCGTACATACGCGAGCACGTCACCAAGCCCGTCGTCGGTTACGTCGCAGGGTTCACCGCCCCCGAAGGCAAGACCATGGGCCACGCCGGCGCGATCGTCTCCGGCTCGTCCGGCACGGCGGCGGCGAAGCAGGAAGCGCTGGAAGCCGTAGGCGTACGGGTGGGATCCACCCCGTCCGAAACGGCCCGACTGGTCCTGGAAGCCCTCGACACCGAGCACTGATCACGAGCGCTGATCGCGAGCCGCGGAGGCTGTGGCTGCCCGGCCACAGCCCTCGCCGTACCGCCTCAAGTGGCCCCGGCCACAGCAGAGTTGCCCCATCACGCCCTACCGTCAGGTAGCAAGCGCCATACGCCCCGCCCCGACTGTGCACCGTGAGCGGAGACCCTTCATGGCAACAACCCTCAATTCCCTGTCCCTCAAGCCGGGTACGACCTGGAGCGACGCCTGGCAGCGTTGCCGGGCCGTCGCCCCCGAGGCCTTCGACGAGGACCGCGTCCGCAACCTCTGGAACGGCACCTGGCACGCCGACGGCCGGGCCCTCCCGGCCACCAGCCCGATCGACGGCACCCCGATCGCCGGGCCGCCGCGGCTCGACTCCGACACCGCCCGGGCCGCGGTCCGCGCCTCCCTCGACCAGCACCGCGCCTGGCGCCACCTGCCGCTCGACGAACGCCGCGCGAGGGTCGCCGCCACCCTCGACGCCCTCACCGAACACCGCGAACTGCTCTCCCTGCTCCTCGTCTGGGAGATCGGCAAGCCCTGGCGCCTCGCGCAGGCGGACGTCGACCGTGCGATCGACGGCGTCCGCTGGTATGTGGACCACATCGACGCGATGCTCGAAGGCCGCGCACCCCTGCCCGGCCCCGTCTCGAACATCGCCAGCTGGAACTACCCCATGTCCGTCCTGGTCCACGCGATGCTGGTGCAGGCCCTGGCCGGCAACGCGGTGATCGCGAAGACCCCCACCGACGGCGGCGTCGCCTGCCTCACCCTGGCCTGCGCGCTCGCCCACCGCGAGGGCATCCCCGTCACCCTCGTCTCGGGCAGCGGCGGCGAACTCTCCGAAGCGCTGGTCCGCTCACCGGAGATCGGCTGCGTCTCCTTCGTGGGCGGCCGCGACACCGGAGCCGCCGTCGCCACCGCCGTCGCGGACCTCGGCAAGCGCCACAACCTGGAGCAGGAGGGCCTCAACACCTGGGGCATCTGGAACTTCAGCGACTGGCCCTCGCTCTCCGCGGTCATCCCCAAGCTCTTCGACTACGGCAAGCAGCGCTGCACGGCCTACCCGCGCTTCGTGGTCCAGCGCTCGCTCTTCGACCAGTTCCTGGACGCGTACCTGCCGGCCGTACGCACCCTCCGCATCGGCCACCCCCTCGCGGTCGCCGACCCCGCCGACCCGCTCCCCACCCTGGA
Source organism: Streptomyces indicus (assembly GCF_900100315.1). GTDB lineage: Bacteria > Actinomycetota > Actinomycetes > Streptomycetales > Streptomycetaceae > Streptomyces > Streptomyces indicus. The sequence continues at coordinate 847,785 of NZ_FNFF01000001.1, read as the reverse complement.
CTTCGGCCCTCTGATCAACGCGGCCAAGGCCAAGGAACTGGCCGACCAGGTCGCCGAGGCCATCGACCGAGGAGCCGTCCCCTTGTACCGGGGCTCGCTCGCGGACGGCCACTTCCTGCCGGGCCAGGACACCTCCGCGTACCTCACCCCCGTCACCCTCCTGAACCCTCCACCCTCCTCCCCCCTCCACCACGCGGAACCCTTCGGCCCGGTCGACACGATCGTCCTGGTCGACACGGAGGCAGAACTCCTCGCCGCGATGAACGCCTCGAACGGCGCCCTGGTCGCCACCCTCTCCACCGACGACAAGGCGACCTACGACCGCCTGGCCCCGCAGATCCGCGCCTTCAAGGTCGGCCACGGCAAACCCCGCTCCCGCGGCGACCGCGAAGAACTCTTCGGCGGCTTCGGCGCCTCCTGGCGCGGCGCCTTCGTCGGCGGCGAGCTCCTGGTCCGCTCGGTCACGGAGGGGCCGGCGGGGGAGCGCATCCCGGGGAACTTCCCGGACTACCACCTGATGCCGTAACGCCACCGGCGCTACCCCGGACGCCCTTGCATCCATCGAGGGCGTCCGTACATCCCTGAACCCGCCCTTCAGCCGATGCCCTGCTGGTCCGGCTGAAGGGCGAACTCACGGTCCGCCGCCTCCGGCACAGCGGCCTGCACCGCCGCAGCCAGCAGCGCGCGGTGCCGCAGCAGACAGGCCGCGCGGTCCGGCGGCGCGAGCAGCAAGAGATCATCGAGCCCGGCCAGCAGCCGCCGCGTCACCTGCGGATGGCCCGCCGCACACCCGCGGATCTCGGCGAACCCCAGATCCACCAGCTCCTCCCAGCCGGGCACCGGCTGGATCAGCCGTACCCGCCCGCGGCGATCGCAGTGACGCAGGGATTCCAGCGGCCTGTCCGCCAGCGCCGCCAGGAACTGGACGATCCGGTCCACCGCCTGCACCGCGGTGGTCGGATCGTTCACCGCGGAGGACAGCGCGCGCAGCGCGATGTCCGACAGCTGCCGCAGCCCGAACCCGAGATCCTGATGAAAGGTCCGCTCGATCCCCACCGACAGGGAGTAGACGGGCACCTTCCGCACCGCGGCGGTCCCGCCGTGCACCGCGAGCACCGGCGTCCCCGGCACCACGAAGTCCCCGATCTGCGGGATCAGCCGCAGCACCACACCGTGCTTGCGGGCCGACCGCACGAGGCGAGCGATGTTCACGTCGCGCAGCACGCCGGCCCGGCCCTTGTGCACGATCCGCCCGGTCTCCGGTTCCGCGTCCCACTCGACCCCGCGCACCGGCGGCAGCTTGGCCACCACACGGAACGCCTCCTGCGTGATCCGGTCGATCACGAAGCCGACCCGCATGAGCCGCAGCGTCGCGTTCACGTACCCGATGAACAGGACCAGACTCAGCCCCACCATCAGCAGCGCCAGCCCGGCCTGCAGCAGCGGCACGCTCACGACCTCCTGCGGGTCGGTGGCACCGTCGTAGGCGATCAGCACGAGCAGCGACAGCAGGAAGGTCGACAGGAAGACGCTGAACGTCAGCTTGGTGATCCGGGAGCGCACGAAGACCCGTACGACCCGAGGCGTGAACTGGCCGCTCGCCATCTGCACGGCCACGAGCGAGATGCTGAACACCACACCGATGAACGTCATCATCGCGGAGCTGATCGCACTCACCACGGGCTTCACGTCCTCGGCGAACCGGACCGCCGCGGCAACGCCCTCCGTGTCGCCGTCCGCCTGCATCGCCCGCAGGATCTCCTGATCGATCTCCGACGTGAAGACCCACAGCGCGGCGGTCACGACAAGCCCTGCCGTCGGCGCGAACCAGAACGTGTCCCGCAAGTGCTCTCTCACCTGCGACAAAGGCCGCGGAAGCCGCGCGACGGCGCTCTCGGTGACGTGGCGATCACTCATGGTCAGACGGTAGGCCGCCCCTGCCCGCCCCCTCCGCAGCCGCCCCGTATACGCAGGTGAAAGGCACCCCGAAAGCTTGGTATTGTTGTCCATGTCGCCGCGGGGAACACCCCGCGAACGGCAGACACCTAGTCCGGGTGGCGGAATGGCAGACGCGCTAGCTTGAGGTGCTAGTGCCCTTTATCGGGCGTGGGGGTTCAAGTCCCCCCTCGGACACACATCAGATCCCCGCGGTCTCTCCGGAGACCGCGGGGATCTGTCGTTCTCCGGCAGTCGACGTTCCCCGCAGTATCCGGAGCACCCCCCGAGCCACCCCATCGTTCTGCCGAAACGCCGGTGCATCCGTCCGTGGGCGGGCGAAGGCTGCGATGCCGCGGCTGTTGGTCGGGGCGCCCAGGGCTATGCGGCGGGGGTGCGGGCCATTGCTCAGCGACGGGTCCACGACGTGGGCTGTTGTAGGGGTGACCTTCAGCAAGCCCGTGGGGTGGGGGTGGGGTGTGGTGGGGTCCGTGAGGGTTTCCTCCGTGAGGGCGTTCGCCGTGTGGAGGGAGTGGAGGAGGGGGTCTCTCGTGCGCGTCAGGGACGGAGTGGGGAGGTAGGACTCGATGAGGGCTGTGGCGTGGGTGGTGTGGCCGGGGACCGTGGGGGACGTGGCCGTGAAGGTGCCGGTTGATTCGTCTGTGGCGATGGTGACGTCTGCGCCCAGGAAGTGGACGATGCCTGCCTCCGAGAGGGCCAGGAGCTGGCGGAGGCGGAAGCCCGGGGGGCCCGAGGCGAGGAAGCTGAAGAAGCCGCGCCACCAGCCGTCCAGGTCCTCGGTGACCGAGCGTGCGGAGAGGCGGCCCGCGTCGACGAGGCGGGGGAGCTGGCCGTAGATCGAGAGCAGGGCGTGGAAGGCGCCCAGGTCGGCGCTGTGGTGCGGGTTCTCGCGGCGGTTCACGTCCTCCGCGATCAGAGTGCGGAGATGGTTCTGGAGGGCGGAGGGGGAGGGGAGCCGGACGCCCGCCAAGGGGCGGTCGAGCGTGGCGAAGTCCAGGCGGTCTGTCGGGTTCGGGATGGATGAGGCGATGAGGGTCTTCATGTGCGGGGAGTGCCAGGGGAGTTGGTCGTAGGTGGAGGAGAAGGCCGGCCACGGCAGCGTTACGCGGTTCGGGTGGGCGTGGAAGAGCTCGTGGTAGTGGCCGTAGGCGATCTCCTTGGCCATCAAGGGCCAGACGTCGCGGTGGAAGTCGAGGGGGCCGTGGGTGCTCTTGGCGAGGAGGGTGTCCAGGGCTTCGGGGCCGAAGTAGCGGGGGAGGGGTGGGCGGGGGCCCTGGAGGCGGTAGCGGGTTTTGGCGTGGTACGGGACTCCGCGGCGGGAGCCGATGTGGAGGATCGGTTCTTGGCCTGACGGGTGGTAGGTGAGGGCGCCGTCGGCTGAGTTCGAAGGGGTGAAGGTGCCTCCTCTGCCCTCGGTCAGCAGCGCCATCAAGTCGATGAACGCCAGGCCGAAGCCGCGGACCAGGACGTGTTCGCCGGGACGGAGGGAGGAGAGGTCGGCGTCCGCCGTGAAGGCGGGTGGCAGGTGGAAGCGGCCGTGGCGGCGGGCGAAGGCGGCGTTGGCCGCGTGGCGGGGGTCCGGGGACGAGTCCAGGTGGCCTTGCGCCAGGATCACAAGGTCGGCGCGGAGTGAGGTGCGGTGGCTGGTGAAGTGGATCTCCTGCACGCCGTCGACCTCGCCGGAGACGGCGGTCGCGGTCGTGCGGTGCCACGTGACCGTGATCGTGGGCGGGAGTTCGGTGAGCACGCGTCGGAACACCCAGTCCAGGTAGGCACTTTGCGCGCGGCGAGTGGGGAAGTCGGTGGGTGCGAGGGTGCGGAGTTCGGCCAGGACCTCCGGGTCGCCGGGTTCCGTGTACGGGAGATGGCGCGGACCGGCGCCGGAGAACTGGGCGGCCCACTCCGCGAGCGACGGGCCGGGGCGCACCGGCCCGTCGACCGTCGAGGACTCGTCCGTGAACATCGTGACGTCCTCGGCCATGGAGTTCATGCGAAGGAGCGGGGACTGGTCGTGGCGCCAGATCCGGCCCGGGCCCGGTGGGTGCGGATCGATGAGATGGATCTCCAACGGGCGGTCGTCCGGCCAGAGTTCAGGGGCATTGGCCGCCAAGCGTTCGAGGAGGCCGGTGGTGCGCGGGCCCGCGCCCACGATGGCCAGGACCGCCGGGCGGTGGCCGGTCTGGTGGGGCGCAGGACGGTGGCCGGTCAGCTGGGGCGCGGGGAGGTGACCGGTCATCGCTGGCCGCCCGCAGTCGTACCCGTACCTTCGTTGGTCGGACCCGCGTCGGTCGTGCCGCCGTCGGCCGTACGAGGCCTCGGTGCCGTGACCGCGTAGACGCGGCCGCGCAGGACGGAGGTCCTCGCGCGCACCCGTTGCAGCGGCGTGGGCGGCAGGCTGCGGGAGGTGCCGCGGGCGTAATGCCGTTCCACGTAGTACTGGCCCGTGCTCAGGACGCTCGTGACCGCGATGTACCAGAGCGTGGCGACCATCAGGAGCGGGATGACCTGGTACGTCTGGTTGTAGATCAGTTGGGTGGAGTACAGCAGGTCGTGCACGGCCAGGACGCTGACGATGCTCGTGCCCTTCAGGGTGCCGATCAGCATGTTGCCCGCGGTCGGCACGATCGAGCGCATCGCCTGCGGGATGACGATCCGGCGCAGGGTGCGGGACTTGCTCAGACCGAGCGCCTGCGCGGCCTCCGTCTGGCCGGACTCCACGGCGACGATGCCCCCGCGCACCACCTCCGCGGCGTACGCGCTCTCGTGCAGGGTCAGACCGATCACGGCGGTCAGGGTCGGGCCGAGCAGGTTGACCGTCTTGACGGACAGCAGTTCCGGGCCGAAGGGGATGCCGAGGCTCAGGGTCGGGTAGAGCGCGCCGATGTTGAACCAGAAGAGGAGCTGGACGAGCAGCGGCGTGGACCGGAAGATCCACACGAAGCCCCAACTGAGCGTGGCGAGGACCGGGTTGGCGGACAGGCGCATGACGGCGAGGACGGTGCCGAGGGCGAAGCCGAGGACCATGACCACGCCGGTCAGCCACAGGGTGAGGAGCAGGCCGTCGAGTACGGCGGCGGTGGTGAAGTAGCGGCCCACCACGCCCCATTGGAAGGCGTCGTTGCGGAGGACGGAGTTGAGGACGAGGGCGAGGAGGAGAAGGGCCAGAGCCGCGGTCGTCCATCGGCCCACGTGCCGGCGCGGCACGATGCGCGGGGCGGTGTCCGTGGCCGTGTTCGTGTCCGTGGTTTTCTTCGGGGACGGATGAGGGGAGCCGGCCGGTGCCGGGACGGGCTTCACTTCGGAGGGCGTGACCATGAAGAAGGCTCCGGGGAGGGATCGCGGGCGACAAGGACAGACGTCATAGGCGTCACATGCGCCGCGTCCCTCAACACGGCAGGGCCGCCCGTCGCGCAGGACGGAGCCGGCCCGATTCCGATCGTATGCGGCGTGCGCAGAGAGGTGTCAACAGCTCTTTTGTTGCGGGCAGTTGAAGCATTTGTTGCGCGCCTGGAATCGGCATCCCATTATCCGGTCACTCCTTGACGGGCCGCCCGGCGTCCTGCTGAATGGATCGCATGACTGCCCAGGAGCGCTTGGTGACGCGCAGCCACATCGACTTCGGTCGGGTGTGGTCCGCGGCGTGTTGCGCCTGACGCGGCAGCGGGCCTTCTGACCGGCCCTTCCCTCCCTCGGTGACCCCGTCGCGGGCCGAGTTCCGCCCTGCGCGCGCTGCCTCCTCCGCCGCCTTTTCCCGTCGTCTGCGCCGCGCTGCCGGTAACTCCAGTTCCTCCGGCGCATTCGGTATTTCTTCCGACGTCCGGCGTCTTCACTCCTGCCTTTTCCCGGATTTCCTCCGCCCGCCGCAATCGGCTGACGATCAGCTGACGGCTGCTCATTTTCCGCTGCATTCACGGCAGTTCTCCCCTGCCTGCATGCGGTCCTGCCCGAAAGGTCACTGCCATGCCCGTGGAATTCCTCGGTATCGCCGCCACCAACGACGGCTCCGAAACCACGCCCCGCTCCGGCGGAGCCTTCGACAAGGAGTACACGCTCCGCCTCGGCCGGGCGCACGAGGACCACGGCTGGGACCGGGTCCTGTTCGCCTACGGTTCCGGCTCGCCCGATCCCGCGCCTGCCGCCGCCTATCTCGCGAGCCACCTCGACCGGCTGCAGATCCTGCTGGCCCACCGGCCGAACGTCTCGTATCCCACGTTCGCCGCGAAGACCTTCGCGACCCTCGACCGGATCAGCGACGGCCGGCTGACCGTGCACTTCATCACCGGCGGCAACGACCACGAGCAGGGCCGCGAGGGCGACACCCTTACCAAGGACGAGCGGTACGCCCGCACCCGCGAGTACATCCGCATCGTCAAGAAGATCTGGACCACCCACGAGCCCTTCGATCACGAGGGCGAGCACTACCGCTTCCACGACTTCGTCAGCGATGTGTTCCCGGTGCAGCAGCCGCGGCCGAATGTCTCGTTCGGCGGTTCGTCGGAGGCCGCGTACGGGGCCGGGGGAGCCGAGGCCGACATCTACTGCCTGTGGGGCGAACCCCTCGCGAAGACCGCCGAGCAGATCGAGCGGGTGAAGGCCGCTGCCAAGGCCGCGGGCCGCACGGACGTGCCCCGCATCCAGGTCGCCTTCCGCCCGATCATCGCGCCCACCGAGGAACTGGCCTGGGAGAAGGCGCACCGCACGGTCGGTGCCATCCGGGAGCGACGCGAATCCGGTCTCGTACGCCATCACCGTGGCCAGGCCCCGGAGAACGCCGGCTCCCAGCGCCTGCTCGCCATCGCCGAGGCAGGCGAGCGCTATGACCGCGCCCTGTGGACCCCGACCGCCGCGGCGACCGGCGGCGCCGGCAACTCCAACGCGCTGGTCGGCACGCCCGAGACGGTCGCGCAGGCGCTGCTCGACTACTACGACCTCGGCGTCGACATCCTGTCCGCCCGCGGCTACGACCTGCTCGGTGACGCCATCGACTTCGGCCGGCACGTGATCCCGATCGTCCGCGAGGAGGTCGCCAAGCGTGATGCCGAGCGTGAGGCGAAGCGTGCCGGCGAGCACGCGGCCGGCACGGACCGGACCCTCACGGCGGTGAACGGATGACTTCCGCACCTCAGCGAACGGCCACCGCGCCGCAACCGGTGACCTCGGCACCCCAACAGCCAACCCCCACACCCGAGTTGACCGTCATCGAGGTCACCGTCGCCGACCCGCGCGTACGCCCGCTGCTGCGCGAGCTCGGGCACGAGTACACCGAGCGCTACGGCAAGGACGCCCACGCCGAGATCTCCCGCTATCCGGACGAGGAGTTCACCCCCGCGTACGGCGGACTGCTGCTGTTGCTGCTCGAACGCGGCGAGGCCGTGGCCGGCGGGGCCTTCCGGCGGTACGACGCCGAGACGGCCGAACTCAAGCGCATCTGGACGCACTCCGCGGCCCGGCGCCGCGGGCTCGGCCGCCGGGTCGTCGCCGAGCTGGAGCGCGAGGCCGCCGCCCGCGGGTACCGGCGCGTCTACCTGACGACCGGGCCGCGCCAGCCCGAGGCGCGCGGCCTGTATCTGGCCACCGGCTACACGCCCCTGTTCGACACCGGCGCCGACCCGGAAACCATCGGCCCGCTGCCCTTCGAGAAGCACCTCACCCCTTTCGAGGAACACCTCACGCCCGCCACCCCCGGAAAGGCCCCCGCCCCGTGAAGATCCGCGCATCCGGAACCCGCATACGGCTCGCCGCCGGCCTGGTCCTGCTGCCCCTGCTGGCCGTGACCGCCTGCGGAGCCGACTCCGGTACGGCCGCCGCGCCGGCCGGGGCCCAGGCCTCCGCCGCGCCCACCGATGACCCGGTCGCGGCCGTACGCAAGGTGGAGTCGGCAGCGGCACTGCTGCCCGCGGAGGTACGCGAGGCGGGCACCCTGCGCGTCGGCAGCTCGGTCGGCTTCCCGCCCGGGGCGTACTACCCGAACGGCGCGGACAAGCCGCCCGCCGGCCAGGACATCGACCTCGCCGACGCCGTCGCCAAGGTCCTCGGGCTGCGCCTCGAGCGCCAGGACGCCTCATTCGAGACGATCCTGCCCGCGCTCGGCAGCGGCAAGTACGACGTCGGCACCGGCAACTTCGGCGTGACCACCGAACGCCTCAAGACCATCGATTTCGTCACCTACATCAACGACGGCCAGGGCTTCGCCGTGAAGAAGGGCAACACCGAGCTCGGCAAGAAGGTCACCGACCTCGTGCAGCTGTGCGGCCTGACCATCGGCACCGGCGCCGGCACCACCTTCGAGGCCACCCTCACCGCGCGGAAGGAGGTGTGTGCCGAGCACGGCAGGAAGCCGTACGAGGTGAAGGTCTACTCCGAGAACGGAGCCACCCTCACCGCGCTCCAGCAGGGCCGGATCGACGTGGTCATGTCCACCATCAACGGCCTGCGGTACCAGGCGGCCCAGCCCGCCTCGCAGACGGAGTTCCTGGGCGAGTTCCACCGCCTCGACGTCGGCTTCGCCTTCAAGAAGGGCTCCCCGCTCACCAAGGCGTTCCAGGCCGCGGTCGACGAACTGATCAAGGACGGCACGTACGCCCGGATCCTGAAGAAGTGGGGCACCTCCGCCTCCGCGATCGAGGCCTCCCGTATCAACCCGCCCGAACACCCGCAGAGTTGAGCGGAGCCGGCTGCCATGTCATCGCTCACCGACCAAGCGCCGCCCGGCGCGGCCGCACCCGTGGCGGACCCGCCCGACAAGGCCGGGTACACCGTCGTCCCCACCCGCCACTACGCCCGCTGGGCGGCGGCGTTCGCCGTGCTCGTCCTCGTCGCCCAGTTCACGCACGGCCTCGCGACCAACCCCGTCTGGGAGTGGGAGGTCTTCGCCGCCTACTTCTTCTCCGACACGATCGTCCAGGCCGTCTGGGTGACGCTGCAACTCACCGCGTACGCCACCGTCCTCGGCTTCCTGCTCGGCACTCTGCTCGCCTTCATGCGGCTGTCGCGCAGTCCGGTCCTGCAGACCGTCGCCTGGACCTACATCTGGATCTTCCGTTCGATCCCGATGATCGTCCAGCTGGTGTTCTGGTTCAACCTCAGTGCCCTGTATGAGCAGTTGGGGGTCGGGATCCCGTTCGGGCCGGTGTTCTGGTCTGTGGACAGCAACAGTCTGATCGGCACGATCGGCGCCGCCGTCATCGGGCTCACGCTCCACCAGGCCGCGTACGCCGCCGAGATCGTGCGCGGCGGGGTGCTCGCCGTGGACAGCGGGCAGTCCGAGGCGGCCGCCGCGCTCGGGATCCCGCGGCTGCGGCAGATCCGCCGGATCGTGCTCCCGCAGGCCATGCGCGCCATCCTGCCCACCGCGGGGAACGAGATCATCGGCCTGCTCAAGGGCACCTCGGTGGTCTACGTGATGGCCATCGGCGAGCTCTTCTACCAGGTGCAGGTGATCTACGGCCGCAACGGCCGGGTGATCCCGCTGCTGCTCGTGGCCACCGCCTGGTACGTGGTGCTGACCTCGCTGCTCTCCCTCGCCCAGTACTACGTGGAGCGGCACTACGCCCGCGGCGCGGACCGCACCCCGCCACCCACCCCGCTCCAGCGCGTCCGCCGCCTCGTCCTCGGGATGCGGGCCGCGGCCGCCCGGCCCGGGCCCCCGACTCCCGTACCGCTCAAGCCCTTTGGAGACCGCCGATGAGCGAGGTGATGGTGGACGTGCACGGCGTCCACAAGAGCTTCGGACCCCTGCACGTGCTGCGCGGCGTGGACCTCCGGGTCCGCGCCGGCGAGGTCACCGTGATCCTCGGGCCCTCGGGCTCGGGCAAGTCCACACTCCTGCGCACCATCAACCACCTGGAGAAGGTCAACCGCGGCTGGATCAGCATCGACGGCGAGCTCATCGGCTACCGACGGGCCGGTGACAAGCTGTACGAGCTGAAGGAGAAGGAGGTCCTGAAGCAGCGCACCCACATCGGGTTCGTCTTCCAGAACTTCAACCTCTTCCCGCATCTGACCGTTCTGGAGAACCTCGTCGAGGCCCCCGTCTCCGCCCTGCGCCGGCCGCGCAGGGAAGCCGAGGACACCGCCCGGCGGTTGCTCGACCGGGTCGGGCTCGCCGACAAGGCCGGGGCCTACCCGCGCCAGCTCTCCGGAGGACAGCAGCAGCGTGTGGCCATCGCCCGCGCCCTCGCCGTATCGCCGAAAGTGCTGCTCTTCGACGAACCCACCTCCGCGCTCGACCCCGAGCTGGTGGGTGAAGTCCTCGATGTCATCAAGGACTTGGCGCGCTCCGGCACGACGATGGTGGTCGTCACCCACGAGATCGGCTTCGCCCGCGAGGTGGCTGACACCGTGGTGTTCATGGACGACGGCCTGATCGTGGAGCAGGGGCCGCCCGCGGCCGTACTCGACGCCCCGCAGCACGAGCGGACCCGCGCCTTCCTCTCCAAGGTGCTCTGACACCCCTCCCGCTTCTCCATGTCCTCACTTCCGCAAGGAGCTCTGCCGTGCCAGCCCTGACCGTCTCCCGCCCTCGCCGTGCTGCCGCCCCGCGCCCCCGCCGTTTCGCCGCCTCCCTGCTGGCCGCCTCGGCGCTCGTCCTGGCCGCCTGCGGCAACCCCGAGGCCGGCACCACCGACGTGGCCGCCGCCCCCGGATCCAAGACGAGGATCGACACGAGCCCCGACCGGAAGCGCATCACCACCGCGAAGGTGGACGCGATCGCCGCCCAGGTCCCCGAGGAGATCCGCGAGCGCGGCACCCTCGAGATCGTCGACTCCTCCGGCTCGGCCGCCCCGCTCACGTTTTACGCCACCGACAACAAGACCGTCATCGGCGTCGAACCCGACCTCGCCCACCTGGTCGCCGACGTGCTCGGTCTGAAGCCGCGGATCAACACCGTCTCCTGGGAGAACATCTTCGTCGGCCTGGACAGCGCCAAGTACGACGTGGGCTTCAGCAACATCACGGTCACCGAGGAGCGCAAGGAGAAGTACGACTTCGCCACCTACCGCGAGGACAACCTGGGCTTCGCCGCGAAGAAGGGCAGCGGTCTGAAGGTCGCGGGACCCGAGGACGTGGCGGGTCTCAAGGTCGCCGTGTCCAGCGGCACCAACCAGGAGAAGCTCCTCGTCGAATGGAGCAAGGAGAACGAGAAGGCCGGACGCGAGCCGGTGGACATCAAGTACTACCAGAGCGAGAGCGACACCTATCTCGCGCTCAGGTCCGGCCGTATCGACCTCTACGTCGGGCCCAACCCGACGGCCGCCTACCACGCGGTGACCAGCGGGAACACCGAGGTGGTCGGTACCTACTCGGGTGCCGGAGCCACGCTCCAGGGCCTCATCGCGGCCACCACCAAGAAGGACAGCGGCCTGGCGAAGCCGCTCGCCGCGGCCCTCAACCACGTGATCGAGAACGGCAGTTACGCCAAGGTGCTCGCGCGCTGGGGCCTGTCCGACGAGGCCGTGCCGAAGTCCGAGATCAACCCGCCGGGCCTGCCGAAGAACGCCGCGTAGGGAGCACCGGCATGCCCCGAGAGCTGAACCTCGCCGTGGAGCTGGGCGCGCCCGACCGCCTCGCCGCCCCCGCACGCACCGCCCTGGTCGGACTGGCCGAGCAGGGCGCCCTGGACTTCGTCACGCTCGGCACCTCCTTCGCCCCCGACCCGCTCGCGGAAATCGCCCGGGTCGCGCCCCTGACCCGCCGCATCGGCCTCGTACCGACGGCACCCTCGCCGCCCACCCCTCCTGACCTGGCAGCCCTGGACTCCGTGAGCGACGGGCGGGCCGGCTGGCTGGTGAGTGACGCCGAGGAGGAGAGGGAGGAGACGGTGATACGCGACGGGCGGCGCCCTCCCCGGGGCGCCCCGCCCCTCGTCGTCTCCCTGTCCGCCCAAGCGCCGGACAGCACCTGGGAGTTGGCAGCACGGCACGCCGACGTCGTACTCCTGCACGCGACAGATACCGCCGCGGCACGCACCGCACGGACCGAACTGCTCCGCCGCGTACGCGGAGCCGGACGCGACCCGCGCGAGCTGCGCCTCCTGCTGCGCGTGGAGGTCGATCTGTGCAACGGCTCCGACCTGGGCGACGGCTACGACCTCCGCCCGCCACCCGCCCCCGGAACCCGCTTCACCGGAGCCGCCACCGCCCTGGCGGCCCGACTGGCGCAGTGGCGCACCGAGACCGGGGCGGACGGCTTCCACCTCGTGCCGACCACCTTGCGGGCCGAACTGCCGCAGCTCGTCCACGGACTGGTGCCCCGGCTGCGCGAAGCCGGCCTGTTCCGGGCCGCCTACGCCGGCCGCACCCTCCGCGAACACCTCGGCCTGCCCGGCCCCGTACGGCCGGTCACGGACCGCACCGCCCACCTGCTCAAGGAGCCCACGGCACCATGAAGTTCCTGGCCATCACCCTCATCGTGCACAGCCCGCACCCGGTGACGGGCGAGCAGACCACGACCACCGAACGATTCCGTGAAGTCGTCGACAACGCCCTGCTCGCCGAGGAGCTGGGCTTCGACGGGTTCGGCGTGGGGGAGCGGCACGAGTACCCGTTCCTCTCCTCCGCGCCCCCTGTCGTGCTCAGCCACATCGCCGCCCTCACCACCCGCATCCGGCTGTTCACGGCCGTCACCACGCTCAGCCTGCTCGACCCGGTCCGCGCCTACGAGGACTACGCGACGCTCGACCATCTCTCCGGCGGGCGGCTCGAGTTGATGATCGGCAAGGGCAACGGCGCCGCGCAGCGCGAGCTCTTCCGGGTCACGCCCGAGGATCAGTGGGAGCGCAACGCCGAGAGTTACGAGGTGTTCCGGCGGATCTGGCGCGAGGACAAGGTGAGCGCGGCGACACGGTTCCGGCCCGCGCTGGAGAACGCGGAGGTGTGGCCCCGGCCGCTGCAGCGTCCCGTCCGCGTCTGGCACGGCAGCGCCACCAGCAAGGAGTCCGTGGAGCTCGCGGCCCGCTACGGCGACCCGCTGTTCTCCGCGAACGTCACCCATCCCATCGAGCCGTACGCGGCGCTCATCCGCCACTACCGCGAGCGCTGGGAGCACCACGGTCACGACCCGGCCCGGATCACGGTCGGCGCGGGCACGGCCGGTGTGTACGTGGCGCGCACCTCCCAGGAGGCGCTGGCCGCGTACCGCCCGGTGTTCGAAGGCAGTCTCGCCCTCCAGAAGAGCCTCGGCCTCGACCCCGTCTTCACCACGCTGGAGGACTTCGTCGCCCGCAGTTCCGCGCTGGTCGGCAGCCCGCAGCAGGTGATCGACAAAGTGCACCGCTACCACGAGCAGTTCGGGCACACCGTGTTCCATGTGGCCGCGGACGCGGCCGGGCTGACGCCGGCCCAGCACCGGGACTCGCTCGCGCGCTTCCAGTCCGAGGTGGCCCCGGTGCTGCGCCGCGAGATCCCCGATCCGCCGTTCCCGTGGGCCCCCGTGCTCGATGGGCCGGCCCCCGAACGCGCCGGCGCCTGACCTCCCCTCTCCGCTTCTCCTCCTCGCTCGCCCCTCCCGAGAAAGGCCCCGCCATGGCCACCGTCCTGTCCGTCTCCGGCAGCCCCTCCGCCACCTCCCGCACCGCCCGGCTGCTGCGTCAGCTCGACCGCCGGCTCGCCGCACAGGGACACGAGGTGATCCCCCTCGACGTCCGTACGCTCCCGGCCGAGGCGCTGCTGCACGCCGACTTCGCCCACCCGGCGATCATCGAGGCCACCGCCCTGTTCGGGCAGGCCGACGGCGTGGTCATCGGCACTCCCGTGTACAAGGCGGCGTACTCGGGACTCCTGAAGTCGCTCCTGGACCTTCTGCCGCAGTACGCCCTGAAGGACAAGACCGTCCTTCCGCTCGCCACCGGCGGCACCACCGCGCACGTCCTCGCCATCGACTACGCCCTGCGCCCGGTCCTCGCGTCCATGGGGCCCGCCCATATCACGCCTGGCTGGTTCGTTCTGGACAAGTTGATCGAACCGCGCCCGGACGGCACGCTCGAGGTCGAGCCCGCCACGCGCGAGGCGCTGGAGCAGGTCACCGACCAGTTCTCGCGCGCGCTGGGCGGCCGTACGACGGTGCTCGCGGCCACCGGATGATCCGCCGCCTGCTGTAGCGCGAGGTGGAGGTGGAACGTAGGGGGAACCGCGCAGAGAGGACGAGACCTCGGGCCGGGGCTTGGACGGGACGTTGATTCAGAGGTGGGATTGCGCCACATCCGCGCCCCGAGTCACAGCCGATGCACAGGCGCCCGTCCTGCTCCGTTAGCATGTTCGATCCGTCACGATCACTAGCATCGTCATCCTCCAGGGAAGCAGCGCAGCCGAGGACAGACAGCGACCATCCAGCCACTATCGAGCGAACTGGCCAGGGGAATTGATACCGAAAACGGCAAAGGAGCCGTCGCCCAGCACGAACCGCCTCCGGGGGGTCGCGACGTGGCGGCCGATGACGATCGTGTGGGTCGTCGCCGGTGTCGTCGCCCTGTCGTTCGTGACCGGCCTGGAATTCGCGGCCCGGCACTACGGCGTCCCCGGCCCGCTCACCCAGCAGGCGCGTGAACTGATCTTCGCACCCGCGTCGGGACCGCTGCTCTACGCGGCCATGGCCCTGATGATGGTGGTCCTCACCAGACGGGAGCGCCTCATCGCGCTGGGCGCGGCGGTCACCGTCGACCTGGCCTTCTGGGCGGTGCGCTGGGCGCTGGGCGCGGCGATGAACTTCGGCAACGGTGCCCTGTGGGTGATGGTGGGCGTCACCGTGATCGCCCTCACGCGCCGCGAGGGCGCGGAACGTGTCCTGCTCCTCAAAGGCGTCGGACTCGGACTGCTCCTGGTGGCGGGGCGCAAGACCGGCGACGCCTGGCTGCTGATCACCTCCAAGACCAAGCCCACGGTCCTCGACCCGTACCTCGCCACCGCCGACCACGCGCTCGGCAACCCCTCCTGGGTGGCGGGCCAGGTCCTCGAAGCCGTCGGTCCCGTCGGGTCGCACCTCCTCGACTGGGTCTACGTGCAGCTCGCCGTCGCCGCCGTGGTCATCGCGCTCTACCAGCTGCGCAACGTCGCGGGCAACCGGCGCTTCCCGCGCCACCACCTCGTACGGACCTTCCTCGTCATAGGCCTGCTCGGGCCCGGCATCTACATGATCTTCCCGGTGGTCGGCCCGGTCTTCGCGTACGGCGTCGACGGCGGGATCTGGGCCGCCGGGCAGATGTGGCCGCACATCCCGGTCAAGCTGACCGCACCGCAGCCCGTCCTCTTCGACCAGATCACCCCACGCAACTGCATGCCCAGCCTGCACACCGCCTGGGCCACCGCCCTGTTCATCCACTCCCGGCAAGGGCCGCGGCTGCTGCGCTTCGCGGGCACGTTCTGGCTGGTGGCCACGCTCTGCGCGACCCTCGGGTTCGGCTACCACTACGGCGTGGACCTCGTGTCGGGCGTGGTGTTCGTGCTCACCATCGAGGCGGCCCTGCGGGCGCAGGCCCACGGCTGGGACCGCCCGGCCCTGCGCCTTGCCGCGTACGGCGCCGTGGTCTTCACCGGCCTGCTTCTCATGTACCGCTTCCGCGCGGTGGCCATGTCCCAGTACCCGGCCCTCTTCGGCCTCCTGATCCTGGCCGCTATGGGCTCCGTGATCTACGGCTACATCCGGGTCAGCAAGCGCTGGGAACAGGCGTCCCTGCCCACGCCGCGCCGGCCGATGACCCCGCAGCCCGAGGCCGCCGCCGTTCCGTAGCCGCCGCCTGCCTCCGGAAGGCGGCGGTCTGCCAACCGGGTGGGCTCGTGGCGTTCGTCGTACCGCCGCCGTCCCGGACCCTCGCGTGCGCCGCACAGTGAGGGCGTGGACGGCGAGACGATCAAGGAACAAAGGGCGCGGCAGCCGCGTCGGCGCAAGGCCGCGGCGACGGCGGTCGCCTGCGCGGTGGTCGGCGGGCTGACCGCAGGACTGATCAGCCTCGGGCCGGAGGCCCCGCCCCGGCCTGCCCAGGGAGCGGTGCCGGTCACCGCCGGAGCCCAGGACCTCGGGGAGCAGATCGCGGCCCGCCGCGCCTGGCTGCGCGAGCACCCGAAGGACGCCACGGTCTGGGCGGGCCTCGCCGCCGGCTACATCGAGCAGGCCCGGCGCAGCGCCGATTTCTCGTACCACTCGCGCGCCGAAGAGGCCCTGGAGCGCGCCCTCGCCCTGAGCCCCGGCCATGTCCCGGCGCTCGTCGGCATGGGCGCACTCGCCAACGCACGCCACGACTTCGCCGCCGCCCGCACCTGGGGCGAGCGGGCGCAGCGGGCGGAGCCGGGGAACTGGACCGTGTACCCGGTGCTCGCCGACGCGTACACCCAACTCGGCCGCTACCCCCAGGCGACCGCTGCCGTGCAGCGGCTGCTCGACCTCAAACCCGGAGTGCCCGCCTTCACGCGTGCCGCCTACGAACTGGAGATGCAGGGACGCACCGACGAGGCCGCGGAGGCCCTGCGGCGCGCGCTCGAGGACGCCTCCGACCCCGCCGACCGCGCCTTCTGCCTGCACCGGCTCGGCGAACTCGACTGGGAACGCGGCCGAGTCGCACCGGCCCTTGCCCGCTACGAGGAGGCCCTGCGCGCCGACCCCGCGGCACACGCCGCGCTCGCCGGACGGGCCAAGGCACGCGCCGCGCTCGGCCGCACCGAGGACGCCCTCGCGGACTACCGCACCGTGACCGGACGGGTCCCGCTGCCCGAGTACGTCCTCGCGTACGGCGAACTCCTCGAATCGCTCGGCCGCGGTGCCGAGGCGCGGCGGCAATACGAGGTGCTGCGCGCCCAGATCCGTCTCCTAGAGGCGCAGGGGGCCGAGGACGACCTGACGCTCGGCCTGTTCGAGGCGGACCACGGGGACGCCCGCGCGGCGGTCGAACGGCTGCGGGCCGAGTGGTCGCGCCGCAGAAGTGTGCTTGTGGCGGACGCGCTCGCCTGGGCGCTGCACCGGGCGGGCCGTCCGGCCGAGGCGGCTCCGCTCGCACGGACGGCGGCCGCGCTCGGCTGGCGCCCGGCCTCGTTCGCGTACCACCGCGGGGAGATCGCGCGGGCACTCGGCGACGAGGCCGGTGCGCGCAAGCACCTGCACGAGGCCCTGCGCATCAACCCGCACTTCTCCCCGCTGAAGGCCCGGGCGGCCCGCGCGGCGCTGCGGGCGGGGGGCGGGGCGTGAGCGGCGCGGGGACTCGGCGCCCGGTGCGGAGCGTGAGCCGGGTGCGGCGGCGGTCGGTGGTCCTGGCCCTGACGGCCGCGGTCCTGTGCATCGGGGCAGGTGCTCCCGCGCAGGCGCATCCGCTCGGCAACTTCACCGTGAGCCGGTACCACGGACTGAGCGTGGAGCCCGGGCGGATCGTCGACCACGCGGTGGTCGACCGTGCGGAGATCCCCACCCTGCAAGCGAAGGACGGCATCGACACCGACCGCGACGGACGCCTCGCGGCGGGGGAGTTGGCGGCCCACGCGCGGGAGGTGTGCGCCACGACGGCGCGGGACGCCGAGGTGCGCGTGGACGGGCGCGCGCTCGGCTGGCGGGTGGAGCACAGCGCCATGGAGGAACTGCCGGGACAGGCGGGCCTGAAGATCAGCCGCATCACGTGCCGGCTCGGCGCCCAGGCGCCCGCTGCGGGCGAGTTGAGCTTCGCCGACCACGGGGGAGAGGGCCGTATCGGATGGCGCGAGGTCACCGCGGCGGCCGGTCCCGGCCTGCGCCTCGTCTCCTCGGACGTGCCCGAGCGCAGCGTCTCCGGTGAGCTGCGCCGCTATCCGCAGGACCTGCTCGGCGACCCCTTGGACGTACGGGTGGCACGGCTGCGGTACGCGAGCGGGGGAGCGGGCGGCGGGCAGGCGGGACCGTACGGGCAGGGCATGCCCTCGGACGCCGGCTGGACCACGGCGATGGACCGGCAGCTGGCCTCGCTCGCCGCGCGCGACGGACTCACCTGGCCGGTGGGGCTCGCGGCGGTGGCGCTCGCGCTGCTTCTGGGCGCGGGGCACGCGCTGCTGCCCGGACACGGCAAGACCGTGCTCGCCGCGTGCCTGGCCGGGCGGCGCGGCTCGGTACGGGACGCGGTGACGGTCGGCGCGACTGTCACCTTCACGCACACCGCGGGCGTGCTCGCGCTCGGCGCGGCAATCACGGTCTCGGCCGCCTTCGCCGCGGAACGCGTGCTGCACCTGCTCGGGGTGGCGAGCGGGCTCGTCGTGGTGGGGGTCGGGGCGGTGCTGCTGCGGGGGGCGGGGGCGAGGAGGGGGTGGGGGCATGGACATGCGCACGGGCATGGGCACGCATACGGGCACGGGCATGGGCATGGGCACGCATACGGGCATGGGCATGGGCACGCATACGGGCATGGGCATGGGCATGTGCACGAGCCCGTCCACGCACACGGTCACAGTCACGCGCACGCTCAGGGTGACCCGCACGTTCACGGTGACGAGCACGGCCAAGGTCACGCTCATGGTGACGAGCACGCCCACAGTCACGCGAACACCCACCGCCGCACCCTCCTCGGCGCGGGCGTCGCCGGTGGGCTCGTGCCCAGCCCCTCCGCGCTCGTCGTGCTGCTCGGCGCGATCGCCCTGCACCGCACCGCGTTCGGTGTCGGGCTCGTGTTCGCGTACGGGCTCGGCATGGCCGCCGTCCTCACCGCGGCCGGTCTGCTGGTCGCACGATTCGGGCACCGCGCACGGACGCTCCTGGAGGCAGGGCGCACCGCGCGCACGGTGGCCCGGATCCGGGCGGTCCTGCCCCGGCTCACGGCCGGGTTGGTGATCCTCGTCGGCGCGGGTCTGGCCCTGCGCAGCGCCGCCGAGCTGCTCCTCTGAAGAGCCTTTGAAGGTCCTTCCCCGCTGGGCCGGGACACCGGATGGCCTACCCCGTCCCCCGCGCGGCGCACCCCGATCGCCAACCGCCCCCAGGGGCCGTTCAGTGGGGGCGGGTGCCCGTCGCTCCGCGGGCCTGATGGAGAGGTCGTCACGTGAGGGTCCGTCAACTCACTCTGCCCGCGTCGTCCGTGGCGCTCGCCTGCGCCGTGCTCGCCGCCGGCTGGTTCGCCGGCCCGGTCTCCGGTCAGGCCGGGGCCGCCAGCCACGTGGACGCGCCGTCCACCTTCGCCGACCTGCCGCGCGACGGCAGCGACCTGTACGCGTTCACCAGCCCGGACGCCCCGGACACCGTGACCATCGCGGCGGACTACCACGCCCTTCAGTTGCCGGGCAGCCCGCTCACCCTGTACCCGTTCGCCACCGACACCCGGTTCGAGGTCCACGTCGACTCGACGGGTGACGGCAAGGCGGAGGTGACGTACCGCTACGCGTTCCGCACCGAGGACAAGCGTCCGCCGGGCACGGGCGCGGCCGTGAGCGCGCCGGTCCGTTCGCTCGCGGACGACGCGGTGCGCTTCCGGCAGACGTACACCTTGCAGGAGCTGCGCCCGGGCAGACCCGCCCGCACCCTCGTCGAGAACGGCGCGGTCGCCCCCTCGTACGCGGGCGGCCGCCTGATGCCGGACTACGACGCGCTGCGCCGGGACGCCACCGCCCAACTGCCGGGCGGCGGGCGCACGTACGTGGGGCAGATCGCCGACTCGTTCCTCTTCAACGTCGGTCTCTACGCGAAGATCCGCTTCGGCATCCCGCTCGTGCCGGAGTTCAACCCGGTGCAGTTCACCAACGCCAACACGATGACCCTGCAGATCCCGAAGAAGGACCTGGCGCTGCGCGGCGATCCGCAGCGCAACCCCGTCATCGGGATCTGGGCCACCGCCTCCCGCCGCTCGCTCGACGTGCAGGGCGGCGAGGACGCAGGGTGGGTGCAGGTCTCGCGGATGGGGCAGCCGCACTTCACCGAGACGATGTTCCCCGACGGTCTGCCGCTGATCGGCACGCCCGGCGGCCTCAGCGACCAGTACCAGAGCCGTACCCCCGACCGGGACGGCGACTGGGAGGCGATGATCGAGCAGGTGCGTGAGCCGTTCGGGCCGCGCAACATCAGCCTGGCCACCGGGACCGAGCCCCCGGACAACCCCCGCCCCGACCTCGTCGAGTACCTGCTGCACGGCCTGAAGAAGGTCACCGCGCACACCCTCAACAAGGACGTGGACGCCAAGGCCGTACGTCCCGCCGAGGTGCTGCGGCTCAACATGGCCACCCCGGTCTCGCAACAGCCGCAGCGCGAAACGATGTTCGACGGCGACCCCGAGGGCTACCCCAACGGGCGGCGGTTCACGGACGACACGGACGCGCTCCAGATGCGCTTCCTCATGGGCGGCCTCACCGGGGTGCAGACGGACGCACTGACCAAGCACGCGCTGGTCAAGACCCCGCCCAAGCCGTCCACGCGCACCTTCCCCTACCGGCCGCTGCCGCACTGACCGGCCGCCCGCACGCGCCAGGAGACCCGCCATGGCACCCAAGCCACCGAAGCCGCTGAAGTTGCTGAAGTTGCTGAAGTCGCAGAAGTCACTGATGTCACCGAAGAGCCGTCGCGGTCCCGCGGCCGCCGCAGTCGCCACCCTGACCCTGCTCGGTTTCGCCGCGTGGGCCGGGCCCGGCAGCGACAGCGCACGGGCCGGCAGCCACATCGACGCGCCGAGCGCCATGCTCGACCCGGAGATCAACGCTGGTGACCTGTACGCGTTCACCAGCCCCGAGGCGCCGGACACGGTCACCCTCATCACCACGTACCAGGCCCTGAGCCTGCCCGTGAACGGCGTACTGCCGCCCACGGCCTTCGCCACCCGTGCCCGCTACGACCTGAACATCGACAGCCGCGGCACCGGCAGACCCGAGGTCACCTACCGCTGGACCTTCCGCGACGAGGGCAGCCGCGAGTTCCTCGGTGTGCTCAACGGGCCGGTGGAGTCGCTGAGTTCGCCGCATCTGAAGTTCAAGCAGCGTTACACGCTGGAGGAACTGCGCCCCGGCAAGCCCGCGAAGGTGCTCATCCGTGACGCCGTGGCGGCGCCCAGCCGGGCGGGTGCGGCCGGCATGCCGGACTACGGCAGGCTGCGCGCGGAGGCCACGCTGCCGCTGCCGGGCGGCGGCAAGGTGTACACCGGGCAGGCCGCGGACCCGTTCTTCAACGACGCCCGCGAGATGGAGATCCTCAAGAGCGGTACGGAACTGCCCACCCCGTTCAGCCCGTTGCAGGGCACCAACGTCACGGTGATGGCCCTGCAAGTGCCGAAGAAGGCCCTCGCTCTCAACGGCGACCCGGCCCGCAACCCCGTCGTCGGCATCTGGGCCACGGCCGCGCGCGAGACGATGAACGTGCAGCAGGGCGCGTCCGGCGGGCCGCGCTACGCGCAGGTCTCCCGGGTCGGCAACGTGATCGTCAACGAGGCGCTCGCGCCCGACAACTACCTGACCCCGGCGGCGATCTCCCGCGGCATGCCCCTCGGGGTGCTCGGCGGCGTGGCCGACCAGTTCAACACCTGGGACGCCGCCGACGACGCCAGCAACCGTCAACTCATCGACATGGTGACGAAGTTGCGCGGCCCGAAAGCCTTCCACGCCACCCATCCCGGGATGACGGCGCCACCCGCCAACCCCCGCAAGGACATGTTCGAGCTCCTGATGACGGGCCTGTCCGCGAAGGTGCGCTGCCCCGTCGGCGAGGGCAGCTCCTGCCCGATCACCCAGGACCTCAACTCGCAGGTGATGAACGCCGACGCGGACGCCGGCGCCTTCCGCCCCGCCGAGCAGCTGCGCCTCAACATGTCCACCCCGGTGAGCGCCGCACCCCGCAAGGGCGGCTTCCTCGACGGCGACCCGCAGGGCTTCCCGAACGGGCGCCGGCTCACCGACGACCCGACGCACGTCCTCGTGCGGGTGGCGATGGGGGAGCCGGGCAGCAAGGAGTACGCGCCCCTGTTCCGGTTCACGACCTCGGGGCCGCCGACCGAGCTGTCGCGCAGCTTCCCGTATCTGGCCGTTCCGCACGGGGTGTTCTGAGCGCGGCCGCCGAGCACGCGCCGGTCACCGACCGTGACCGGAGCGTCCCCCGTACGGACCCTTCTGGTCGCACGCTGTGTCCGGCGCCCTTTCACTGATCTTGTCCGAGGGGGGACGAGCTCCCCGGGAGAACCCGATGCACCTGCGTACCACCACCGTGGCCGTCGCCACGTCGGTCCTGCTGTCCCTCACCGGCACCGCCGCCGCGGCCACCGCCTCCGGCCCGCTGCCGCCCGGCAACCCGCCGGCCACCAACTGCATCCCGACGGCCCACACCCTGGAGAAGGACGCGCCCGGCTACTACGACAAGGCGCCCGAAATGGGCACCGCCTTCTGGTTCTTCATGCAGAGCGGCACCGGCACCCTGCCCTTCGCCCCGGCCACGCTCGCCGAGCTCAAGCGCCTGAACATCAAGGTCGAGGCGGTGTGCCCGGTCGGTCCGCTCAAGGACGGCAAGGGCGTCTGGACCCCGGTGGGCGCCGTCGGCTACAGCAACATCAACTTCACCAACGGGCGCATCTGGTACCCGGGCGGCTGGAAGTTCACCAACACCAAGACCGGCCGCTCGCACAAGGTCGACGGCTTCTGGCTGCACGACTTCCCGCTGATCAACAAGGCCAGCGCGAACGTCTACATCGACGACAAGCCGGTCCCGCACGAGCTCGAACTGGCCCACTACAACACCGCCGAGTTCTACGCGGACCTGGTGAACCCGCGGGTCAACGGCGGGAAGATCTCCTTCGGGCCCCGGGACTGGAAGTTCAAGCTCTCCGAGTCGTACGCCAAGGAGCTGCGCGAGGTCCTGGGGGTCGACCTCAAGCCCGGCACCCACGTGATCACGCTGGAGATCAACGCCAACCCGTTCGAGGTCACCGCCATGCCGCTCAAGCCCGGCATGGAGAAGGAGACCGGCAAGAACTAGGCCCGGCGCTTGTACGAGGGGTCCGCTTCGGAGGAGGCGGACCCCTTCGGGGCGCTCGGGGCCGGCCTGTGAGGGAGGCGCTCAACTGCCGCCGTACGCGAACTGGTTGCCGTCTACTGTATGCAATCCGTGATCGCTTCTGTAGCGTAGCCATGGGGTCGTCACCCCGCGGACGCCGCGGAGGGAGGGGTTGCCGTGCTCTTTCGCCAGCTGGAGTACTTCGTGGCGGTCGCACGCGAACGGCACTTCGCGCGTGCGGCCGAGTCCTGCTACGTGTCGCAGCCCGCCCTGTCGGCGGCCATCGCGAAGCTGGAACGCGAGCTCAACGTCACGCTGATCAACCGCGGACACACCTACGAAGGACTGACACCCGAGGGTGAGCGGCTCGTGGTGTGGGCCAAGCGGATCCTCGCCGAACAGGACGCGTTCAAGGCCGAGGTGGCCGCCGTGCAGTCGGGCATCACCGGGACGCTGCGGCTCGGCACGGAACCGACCGCGTCCACCACGCTCGCGCTGCCCGTGGGCGCCTTCTGCTCGGCGCACCCGCTGGCCAAGGTGCAGGTGCGCTCGCGGCTCGCGACCAAGGAACTCCTGCGTCAGCTCAGGGAGTTCGAGCTCGACGCGGTGATCGGCTACTTCGGGGCCGACGACCAGGAGGGACTCCAGGTCGTGCCGCTGTACGAGGAGCGCTACATGGTCGTCTCCGGCGAGCAGCTCCTGCCCCAGGCGGCGACGATGACCTGGGCCGAGGCGGCGCAGCTGCCGCTCGCGCTGCTCACCCCGGACATGCGCATCCGCCAGCTCATCGACGACGTGCTCACCGAGGGCGGCCTGGTCGCCACCCCGCAGGTCGAGACCGACTCGATCGCCTCCCTGTACGCGCATGTGGGCGTGGGGGAGTGGGCCAGCATCGTGCCGCACTCGTGGCTGCGGGCGATGCCGGTGATCGGGCGCACCCGGGCGGTGCGCCTGGTCGAGCCGGACGCGCGGGCCCGGGTGTCCCTGGCCATCCACGCGGCCACACCCGGCTCGGTGGCGGCACGGGCCTTCGTCACCGCGGCCACCGGCCTCGCCCTCGACGAGTTCTTCGAGGGGTCGGTGTCGGCCGAGGGGCATCGGGTGCGGGCGGCCGTCGGATGAGAGCGGGGCAACGGACAGGGCCGGATGGCCGACAGGGCGGGACTCACGCGAACATCGCGCGGATCGCCTGCCGGTCCAGGCCGCCCTGCGCCGTATGGGGCAGAGCGCCGACGATCTCCACCCGGTCGGGCACCCCCGGCATCGCGAGGCGCCCCCGGCAGTAGTGCAGCACCTGCTCCGAGCCCAGGTACTCGCCCTCCCGCACGACCACCGCCGCGCCCACGCGCTGCCCCAACTCCGCGTCGGGCAGCCCGTAGACGGCCGCTTCGAGGACCCCGGGGCACCCCGCCAGGATGTCCTCGACGTACTCCGGGGAGATACGGCGCCCGCCACGGTGGATCAGATTCCTGATGCGGCCCGACAGGAACAGGTAGCCGTCCTCGTCCAGGCGGCCCAGGTCGCCGGTGCGCAGCCAGCCGTCCAGGAAGCTGCGGGCCGTCGCCGCCGGGTCCGCCAGATACCCGCGGGCCACGGCGGGCCCGCGCACCCAGACCTCGCCCTCGGTCCCCGTCGGGCACGGCCGCCCGTCTGCGTCCGCGATGCGCAGCTCCACCCCTGTGGGCCGGCCGGCCGAGGCGTGCTTGAGGAAGCCGTGCTGCGGCAGCGGTTCGCTGGTGACCTGGTGGGTGGACTCCGTCATGCCGTACGCGGTGAGCAGCGGGGCGCCGAAGGTGCGTTCCAGGGCGCGCTGGGTGGCCGTGTTGAGGGGTGCGCCGGCGCTGCGGACGAACTTGAGGGGGGCCGCCCCGGGCCCGGGGTAGTCGAGCTCCGCGCGTTCCAGGAGCAGTTCGTGCACAGCCGGGACCGCCGTGAACCAGGTGGCCGCCACGGCCCGTACGTCGTCCCAGAACGTGGCCGCCGAGAAGCGGCCGCCGTCGGGCAGCAGGACACAGCCGCCGCTCGCGAGCGAGGAGAGCAGGGTGGCGAGCAGGCCGTGGCTGTGGAAGAAGGGCATCACCGCGACCGTCGCGTCGCCGGGGCCGAGTTCGTACGTGCCGCAGATCCCGCGGACCGCCGCCGTCACGTTGGCGCGCGTCAGCGGGACCATCTTCGCGCGGTCGCTGGTGCCGACGGTGAACAGGACCAGGCTGTCGTCGGGGTGCGGGCCGGGGCCCCGCCGCCGCTCGCACAGATCGCCGGGCTCGAGCTCCACGGCCGTACGCGGCACATCGACGCCGAGCGTCCACGCACCCGGCACGTCGAGGTCCGCGGACGCGAGGACCGCGCGCGCCCCCAACCCCTCGATCCGGTCGGCCAGTTGACCCGCGGCCCACCCCGGATCGACCGGCGCCGCCACCAGCCCCGCGCGCGCCGTGCCCAGCAGGCCCACGACGAACTCCACGGTGTCGG
This sequence comes from Streptomyces indicus, assembly GCF_900100315.1. Classification (GTDB taxonomy): domain Bacteria; phylum Actinomycetota; class Actinomycetes; order Streptomycetales; family Streptomycetaceae; genus Streptomyces; species Streptomyces indicus. Next base: position 822,465 of record NZ_FNFF01000001.1, on the reverse strand, counting down.
CGCACACGAGCGCCACCGTGTCGCCGCGTCGCAGCCCGGCGCGTGCGAGCCGCCGCGCCGCGTCGTCGACCAGGGTGTCGAGTGCGCGGTATGTGAGGCGGACGCGGTCGGCCGTGACCACCAGCGCCGTCGCCGCGGGCCGCTCCCGTACGGACTGGTCGAGCAGATCCGCGAGGCCGGTCAGGGCCGGCGGGCGGTGCAGCGACACACCCCGCACGGACGCCGCGGTCGACACGGCCATGACCACCACCTCTTCGTACGGGACGCGAACGGGACACACCCGGTCGGGACGGCGAACGGGACACACCCGATCGCAACGACGAACGGGACACACCCGATAGCGAGACTGCGCGGCCGATCCGCGCACGTCCAATACGCACTGGCGAACACCCGATAGCAGGCGCTTATCAAACGGTCCGAACTCCCAGGTGGCGGGCGGGAGTCGAGCGCTCGATAGACGCCGTCTATCGGCTGGTCGCCGAAAGGTCTTGGACGGCCGCGAGCGGGGTGCGCAAGGTGAGACGAGTAGCCGCACGTACCACCGCCCAAGGAGGAGCTCGGACCATGACCGACACTGCTGCTGCCACCGACACCGCGGCGAGCGCTGAAGCCGAGGCCGAGCTCACCGACGGCTATCACCTCGTCGTCGACGCGCTCAAACTCAACGACGTCGAGACGATCTACGGGGTCGTCGGCATCCCGATCACCGACCTCGCCCGCCTCGCACAGGCCGAGGGCATCCGCTACGTGGGCTTCCGGCACGAGTCCAACGCGGGCCACGCAGCCGCCATCGCCGGCTACCTCACCAAGAAGCCCGGCATCGCGCTGACCGTATCGGCGCCCGGGTTCCTGAACGGACTCGTGGCCCTCGCCAACGCCACCACCAACTGCTTCCCGATGGTGCAGATCTCGGGCTCCAGCGAGCGCCACCTCGTCGACCTCAAGCAGGGCGACTACGAGGAGATGGACCAACTCGCCGCCGCCCAGCCCTTCGTGAAGGCCGCGTACCGCATCAGCCGCGTCGAGGACATCGGCCGCGGCATCGCCCGCGCCCTGCGCACCGCGATCTCCGGGCGGCCGGGCGGCGTGTACCTCGACATCCCGGCGGCCGTGCTCGGCGCGATCATGCCCGCGGAAGAGGGCGCGCGGACCCTCAGCAAGCTGGTCGACCCGGCGCCGAAGCAGCTGCCCGCGCCCGAGGCCGTGGACCGCGCGATCGAGCTGCTCGCCGCGGCCGAGCGGCCTCTGGTCGTGCTCGGCAAGGGCGCGGCGTACGCCCAGGCGGACGACAAGATCAAGGAGTTCATCGAGTCCACGGGCATTCCGTACGTCCCGATGTCGATGGCCAAGGGCCTGCTGCCCGACGGGCACGAGCAGTCCGCGGCCGCCGCGCGCTCGCTCGCCCTGAAGCGGGCCGACGTGGTGCTCCTGATGGGCGCGCGCCTCAACTGGCTCCTGAACCACGGCGAGCGGGGCTGGAACCCGGACGCCAAGTTCATCCAGATCGACATCGAGCCCAAGGAGATGGACTCCAACCAGCCGATCGCCGCACCGCTCGTCGGCGACATCGAATCGGTGCTCGACGCGCTCGCCGAGCGCACCAAGCCCGGCCAGATCAGCGCCCCGCAGGCCTGGAAGGACGAGCTCGGCGCCAAGAAGGCCGACAACACCGCGAAGATGGCCAAGCGCCTGGAGGCGGACCCGCACCCGATGGCGTTCATGAACGCGCTCAAGGCGGTACGGGACGTCCTGCGCGAGCGCCCGGAGGTGTACCTCGTCAACGAGGGCGCCAACGCCCTGGACATCACGCGCAACGTCATCGACATGAGCGTGCCGCGCCACCGACTCGACAGCGGCACCTGGGGCGTCATGGGCATCGGCATGGGATACGCCATCGCCGCCGCCGTGGAGACCGGGCAGCCCGTGGTCGCGGTCGAGGGCGACAGCGCCTTCGGGTTCAGCGGCATGGACCTGGAGACCATCTGCCGCTACAAGCTGCCCGTCGTCACCGTCATCATGAACAACGGCGGGGTGTACAAGGGGAACGAGGCCAGCGGCGGCGGCTCCGCCGACCCGTCCCCGACCACCCTGATGAGCGCGGCCCGGCACGACCAGATGATCGAGGCCTTCGGCGGCAAGGGCTACCGCGCCACCACCCCGGCCGAGATCACGGCGGCCCTCACCGAGGCGCTGGCCTCCGGCGGCCCCGCCCTGATCGACTGCGTCATCGACCCCTCGGCCGGCACGGAGAGCGGCCACATCGCCCACCTCAACCCGAAGGGTCTGGGCAACTTCGGCGCCAAGAAGTAGCAACTCCCAAGCGGCTGCGCGCACGAGCGGGCCGGGTGCTTCCCTGTGCGGGGAGCGCCCGGCCCGCTTGCCGTCTTGCCGTCTTGCCGTCTTGCCGTCTTGCCGTCTTGCCGTCCTGCCGTCCTGCCGTCCTGCCGTCCTGCCGTCCTGCCGTCCTGGCGCTCGACTCTGCCCACCACCTGTCCGGGCGACACCAGGGACTGGTCCGTCGGGGGCGCCCCGGCCCTTCCTCACCGGACCGATCCCCGTACGGGTGACACCGGATTGTCCGATGAGCCGCGCGCTCTGCCAGGGTGCTCCGCCATGACAGACGATCACTCGGACCTGCGGGTGCGGACCAGCGAACTGGGCCGCTTCGCGAAGGCCCTGGCCGACTCGGTGGACTCCCTGGCCGAGGCCCGCCGCGCCCTCGACCACGTCCGGGCCGACCAGATCGGCACGGCCGAACTCGACGCGGCGTGCGACAGCTTCCAGGAGTCGTGGAGTTACGGCGCCGAACAGCTCGGCGCCCGCATCGCCGGCATCCAGTCCGCGGTCGCACTCAGCCACAACGGCTACGTCGAACTGAACCGGGCGATCGCGGAGGCGCTGAAGGCGGTGCGGACGGATGGCTGAATCGGAGTACCCGAACCTCGGATTCGACCCGGTCCCCGGAAACCCCGCGGAGATCTCCGCCCTCCAGAAACAGGTGGCCAAGGCGGCGAAGGCCCTGGGCACCTCCCACGAACTGGTCGACCGCCTGCAGCGCTCGTCCACCTCGTGGAAGGGCGAGGGCGGCGACGCCTTCCGCCGCGCCCTCACCCAGGACCTTCCGCAACGACTCCGGTCGGCCCACGAGTCCCTGTCGAAGGCCTCGTCGGCCCTGCTCCGCTGGCACGACGGCGTCGTCGCCCGCCGCACGACGGCCCGCGACTACGAATCCCGCGCGGCCCGCGCGACCTCGGCCCTCACGGCCGCGGCATCCCACGCGACGGAGGACCCCGAGGGCCTGGAACGCGCCCGTGATGCGGTGGCCGATGTGCTGCGGCTTGCGCGGGAGTTGGAGGGGGTGCACCTGGAGGGTGCCCGGGAAGTGGGGCGGGCTTTGGAGGGGGCGGGGGAGGGGGCTCCGGAGGAGCCGGGGGTTCTTGATGAGATCGTCGAGTTCATCGACGAAGATCTCGGCGACTACCTGGCTCTGGGCGCCTCGCTCGCCGGGCTCGCTGCGGTTGTCGCCACCACCCCGGTAGGTGTGGCGATCGCGCTGACCATCGCCTCGACAGCGAGCATCGGAGCGCTCGGCCTCCACGCGCGAGATCCGAAGACCACGGGAGCGATCAAACGTGGCTTCACGGAGGGCAAGTTCGATGCCGAGTTCTGGAACAGCACTGTCACGCTCGCCGGCGACGCGCTGGGAGCCCTGCCGATCGTCGGCACGGCCGCCCACGGCGCCAAGGGCGCGGCCGCGGCTATGAGGGCAGCGAGCGCAGCGGATGATGCGGGTATGGCCGTTGCACGTGCTGGCGTCACTGGCTTCAAGGACAGCGCGAAAGCGGGCGGCCTGGAGATCGCCCGGGTCAAGAACCCGCTGTCCGAGTGGGCACTGCATGGGGTGAGTCCTCGCACGAAGGAAGCCGTGGAGGTGGGCGTCTCGGCGACCGGTGTGGCGACGGGTGCCGCCAATGTCACTGATGCCAAGGACAACGAGACCTACGCGGCCACGGCAACAGCTGTCGACGCGGCACGGATCGCCTCTGACGACGCCCCATCCAACTTGGCTCGCATTTCGCGCGCCTTCTCCACGCTGTGAGGCTCTCGATGGATCGGGTTCCGCCGCTCTGGTTCCGGCTGCCCCCGGGGTATCTGCAATTCGACCAGAAGGAGTTGATGCCGCTCAGGGAGATGGATCCGGAGCTGGCGGACACCTTGGGCGGCATCCTGGAGAACGGCACCTTCTACTCGGCACTCGGTTTGCACAGAAGCGGACCCGGTGACGCAGTGACGACTTCGCTGTTCGCGCTGCAGGCCGTTCGGACCGCCGTGCGGAATCCGCAGATCGCGGCTGCCCGGGCCCTGCTCGTTCGCCAGGAGTGGCCGCACTGGACGGCGGACACCTTCGAGCTCCGAACGGTCGCGGGTGCGGTTCCGGCCGGTTTCACGGCTGGACTGCTCCAGTGCGGCGGTGACGCGGCAGTGACGGTCTGCCAGGCGGCGTGTTCGTTCCTGATCCCCGGCACGCCGTGCCTGGTCACAGCGACTCTGACCAGCTCCGACCTGACTCAGGCCGAGGTCTGCACCGAGATCCTCGGAGCGATTGCGTCCACGTTCAGCCTCGACGAGCCGAACCGCCCTCCTGCTGTTCGCCAACCGAAGTCTCGCCTCGCGGAGTTGCTCACATGACTCGCATTGCCCTCACCAAGACAGCCATCGACGAGGCCGCGACCGCGGCCGGGCTCAAGAGGTTGCACGCGCGCGGGCGGCGCTGGACGGCTGCGACCGCGGCAATCGCCCTGGCCGTACCGCTCCTGGCGGCCACCGGTGTCCCCATCGGCGTTGCCCTGCCCCACGCCATTGCCCTTTCGCTGATCTGCGGAGGCGCCGCAGTATGGCTGGCTTCCCTGGGCGTGTATCACGCCAGACACGCCGATCGGATTCTGCGTACGTACCCCTGGCAAACACTCCCTTGTGAGCACGTGGTGCACAGTGAGAACACAGAACGATTCCGGATCAAGACGACTTTCGCCAAGGACACACTGATCCTTCAGCCCGTTCCCTACAGCTACAAGCTGGAAGGGCGCTCAGGCGCCCACCCCACCACCATCTGGTACGCAGGCCCCCCCAGCGGCAAGGGCGTCGTCTCGCCCGTGGGCGGCCACTTCCCAGTCCGTGTGGTCCCGATCACCGGAGCGCACGGTCCCCAGGTCCCGAGCCGGCGCGGACGGCGACAGCGCTAGAGGCGGGAGGAGGGGGCCCGCAACCAGCGGGCCACCTCCTGGAGGTCGGCCTCCGTGAGGCCGAGTTGGGGATCGATCCGGTAGAGGAGAGCCGGGCCCGGGTGGGCGGATGCCACCCAGGCCCGGTCCGCGTCCGTGATCTCGTCGTCGATCCAGACGAAGGGGCGGCCATTCGCCCACTCCACGATCGGCCGGGTCTTCCAGTGCAGCCGGCCTTCCTCCCTGGTCCAGCCCAGAAGGGGCAGCGCCGGAAGGCCCAGCCGGGGTGCGACCTCCGTGTTCGCTTCCTCGCCCCATGTCGTTGCCCACACGAGTTCGCAGGGAAGCCCGAGCAGACAGGGCCCCAGGCCGGGGTCGATCCGGGCAAGGAGGGGGTTCGCGTCCGGTGCGCTCGGCTCGTGACCGTACGTCGCGTGGTCGCTGCCGCCGAACGGAATCAGCGGCCCGTCGATGTCGAGGAAGAGGACAGGGATGACAGGGAGGGCAGGGCGGAGGGGGCGGGCGGGGAGAGGCTGCGGCGAGGGCGTCACCGGGGCACGGTAGCCCCCAGAGAGCTCGGGTCACGAACGAGTTCAACCTTCCTCGATGACCCGGTCAGCCAGATGCGCCCCGTAATACTCCGACTGCCCCGACATGATCGTCCGCAATGACGTGCCGCGCGGGACGCCGTAGAGCGTGCGGGGGAAGTCCAGGGGCATCTGGACCGGCTGGAGTTCCTCGTGGCGGTCTGGGGAGAAGAGCTGGGCCGGGGTGCCGGCGGCGATCCAGGCGATGGGGACGACCGTGTCCGGGGGCAGGGTCGAGTTGGCGTGCAGGACGCTGTTGATGCGCAGTTCCGAGCGGGTGCCCGCGACCGCGCCAGGGAAGACCGAGACGCCGGTGGCGGCGAAGACCTCGTCCTCCAACGTCGCGCCGTTGATGTGGGCGTGCGGGCCGACGAGGACCGAGTCGCCGATGACGGCGGGGTGGTCGGCGCGGCCCCGGATCAGGGCGTGTTCCATGACGACGGTGTTCACGCCGACCCGCACTTCGCCGTCCTCCGCGGTGAGGACCGCACCGTGCAGGACGCGCGCCCCCTCGCCGAGGGTGACGGCGCCGCAGACTACGGCGGAGGGGGCTACGTAGGCGGTCTCGTGGACGACGGGCCGGCGGCCGCGGTGTTCGATCAGCATCACCGGAGCGTATGTCGAAGGGTGGGTGTCTGGTCGACCCCGGGGCGACAGGGGTGTCACGTACGGCAGTTGGGCGCGAGGCCGTCTGGGCACGCGTGTTCTCGCGCGCTACCCTCCCCGCGGGCATGCACATGACCGGTGCGTGGCGCCGTTGCGGCGATGAGGGGGAGCAGTCATGCGTCTGCGATTACTCCGATTACTCCAATTACTCCGATTTCTGCGATTTCTGCGATTACTGCGATTACGGGGTCTCGCGGTGGTTGTCGGGGCCGCGCTGCTGGCCACCGCCTGTGGGGGAGAGGGCGGGGGTGACGGGGAGGGTGCGAAGGGCGGCAAGGGGCTCGAGAAGCGCACGCTGACCGTCGGGACCATGCCCGTCGCCGACACCGCGCCGTTCGAACTCGCCCGGTCCAAGGGGCTGTTCGCGAAGGAAGGGCTGACCGTGCGGACGCAGACGCTGAGCGGCGGCGCCGAGTCCATCAGCCGGCTCAAGGCCGGCGCCCTCGATGTCTCCTTCGGGAATTACGTGTCGTTCATGCTGGCCGACACGAACAAGGCCATCGACGTCCGGATCGTCGCCGACGCCTTCCAGTCCGCTCCCGGGACGCACGCGCTCCTCGTGAAGCAGGATTCGCCCATCAAGTCGCTGGCCGATCTGAAGGGCAAACGGATCGGCGTCAACACCAAACGCAACATCAGCGCGCTGCTCGTGAAGGCCGCCGCCAAGGAGGCCGGGGTCGCGCTCGACGACGACAAGGCCTTCGCCGAGGTGGACATGCCCAACATGGGGACCGCCCTGAAGTCCGGCAGTGTGGACGCGGTGCAGGCCGTCGAGCCGTTCGTCACGCAGATCACCGCGTCGGGCACCGGCCGGGTCCTCCGCGACCTCGGGGCCGAGCCGACGAAGGACTTCCCGATCGCCGGATACGGGACCACCGCCGAGTTCGCCGAGAAGCATCCCAAGACGGTCGCTGCGTTCCAGCGTGCCCTCGCCGCAGCGCAGGCCATGGCCGAGGACAGGTCGCTCGTCGAGCAGACCCTTCCCTCGTACACGAAGATCACCGCGCCGGTCGCGAAGGAGATCTCCCTCGGCACGTATCCGACCGAGGTCAGCGAGGAACGGCTGCGCAGGGTCGCCGACCTGATGACCGAGTTCGGTTACGTGAAGGGCGAGGTCGACGTGCCGGGGCTGCTCATCCGTGGTGGCTGACCGGGCCCGGCGCGTCCTGCTGGGCGGCGCCGGAGTGCTGCTCGTGCTCGGCGTCATGGAGGCCGCGTCCCGTACCGGAGTCGTGGACGCGGCCTCCGTGCCGCCGGCCACCGAGATCCTCTCCGGCGCCGTCGAGATGGCGGCGGACGGGGAGTTCGGCGGGCATCTTGGCGCGACCGTGGCGGCGTGGCTGAGCGGGGTGCTGCTCGCCGTCGTCCTCGCCGTGCCCGCGGGCCTGCTGCTCGGCTCGGTGCCGGTGCTCGACCGGGCCGCCCTGATCGTGGTCGAGCTGCTCCGCCCCATTCCGTCGGTCGCGCTGATCCCGCTCGCGATCCTCGTGTTCGTCGAACCGGGGCGCGTGGAGCGGTCGTTGGTCTGCTACGCCTGCCTGTGGCCGATCCTGCTCAACACGCTGTACGGGCTGCGCGAGGTGGAGCCGGTCGCCAAGGAGACCCTGCGGAGCTTCGGCTTCGGGCCCCTCGGCGTGCTCCTCCGGGTGTCGCTGCCGTCGGCCGCGCCGCTCGTCCTGACCGGGGTCAGGATCGCGCTCGCCGTGGGCCTGGTCGTCGCCGTGAGCGCGGAGCTGCGGGCTGGGGGCGAGAGCGGGCTCGGCATCTATCTGCTCGCCACGCAGTCGGGCGGCGGGCGGCCCGACCTGATGCTCGCCGGCGCGCTGTGGGCCGGTGTCCTCGGGCTCCTGGCGAACGGCCTGCTGGTCGCGGCCGAGCGGCGGATATTCCGCTGGCGGGCCGTGCGGTGACGGGCAAGGAGGGTGTGGCGGGGAAGGAAGGTGTGGCGAGCGAGGCGGGCAAGGTGGGTCTGGCGGGGAGGGCGCGTGCGGTGCGTGGGTTCGTGGGGCGGATCTGGCTGGCCGTCCTGCTCCTCGCCCTTTGGGAGGCGGCAGCGCGGGCCGCCGGTGACCTGTACTTTCCGCCGCCCACCGAGATCGCCTCCACCGCACGGGAGTTGTGGTGGTCGGGGCCCGCCTCCCGGCTGTTCCTCTCCGACAAGGCTCTGGACGACTTCGGCCCCAGCCTCACGCACCTCCTCGCCGGCTGGGCGATCGCCGCCGCCGTCGGGATCGCGGCGGGCGTGGCCATCGGTCTGAGCAGGGTTCTGTTCGAACTGCTCGATCCCGTCCTGCAGTTGGGCCGCGCCATTCCGCCGCCGACTCTGATCCCGTTCTTCCTCGTCGTCTTCGGGCTCGGCACCGAGATGCAGGTGGCCACCATCGTCTTCGGGGCCGTGTGGCCCGTACTGCTCAACACGGTCGAAGGGGTACGGGGAGTGGAGCCGCTGTATCTCGACACCGCACGCGCCTTCGGGTTCGGCAGGGCGACGCGGATCCTGCGCGTGGTCCTGCCCGCCGCCGCGCCCAGGACCGCGGCCGGACTGCGGGTGGCGCTCGGCTTCGCCCTGATCCTCATGGTGATCGCCGAACTCATGGGCGCGGGCGGCGGCATCGGCGCCCACCTCAACGACGCCGAACGGGGCTTCCTGCCCACCGAACTATGGGCAGGAATAGCCCTGTTGGGTCTCATCGGCTATCTGCTCAACGGAGTGTTCCTGCTCGTCGAGCGCCGGCTCATCGGCCACCACCGCGAAAGGCAGGACTGACCGCACGTGCTGGAGATCAAAGGGCTCGGCCACCGCTACGCCGACGGCCACCGCGCCCTCACGGGTATCGACCTCGGAGTCGAACGCGGCGAACTCGTCTGCCTCGTCGGCCCCTCGGGCTGCGGCAAGTCGACCCTGCTGCGCTGCGTCGCCGGACTGCTGCGCCCGACCGAAGGGACCGTGACCCTCGACGGGAACACGGTCGACCGCGTGCCGGACGGCCTGGCCGTGGTCTTCCAGGACTACACGCGCTCCCTCTTTCCCTGGCTCACGGTCCGGGACAACGTGGCGCTCGTGCTGCGGCGCCGCGGCCTCGGACGGCGCGAGCGCAGGGCCGCGGCCGAGGAGGCGCTCGCCGCGGTGGGGCTCGCGGACGCGGTGCGCAAGTATCCGTGGCAGCTGTCCGGCGGGATGCAGCAACGGGCCGCCATCGCCCGGGCGTTGGCGTACCGGCCGAGCCTGCTCCTCATGGACGAACCGTTCGGCTCCGTGGACGCCCAGACCCGCGAGGACCTGGAGGATCTGCTGCTCACCGTCAGAGGAGGCGAGGGCGGCATGACGATCCTGCTTGTCACGCACGACATCGACGAGAGTGTCTACGTGGGGGACCGCGTGGTGGTCCTCACCGGCGCCCCCGGCACCGTCCACACCGAACTCCGCGTGGACCTGCCCGCACCCCGCGACCAGATCGCCACCCGCGAGCACCCCGCTTTCGTGGCGCTGCGGGCCGAGGTGGGCAGGGCGGTGCGCCGCCCATGACCCACGTCCTCGTCGCGGGCGCCGGCATCGGCGGCCTCACCACCGCCCTGTCCCTGCACGCCGCGGGACTCGGCGTGACCGTCGTCGACGCGGCGCGCTCCCTGCGGCCGGTGGGCGTGGGCATCAACCTGCTGCCGCACGCCGTACGGGAGCTGACCGAGCTCGGCCTGGGCACCGTACTGGCCGAGACCGGCATCCCCACCGCCGAGATGGTCCACTTCGACCGCCACGGCAGCCGCATCTGGGGCGAGCCGCGCGGCCGCGACCTCGGCTATCTGTGGCCGCAGTACTCCCTGCACCGCGGCGACCTCCAGCGGATCCTCCTGGACGCGGTGCTCGCTCGGATCGGCGAGGTGCACACGGCCGCTGCGGTCACCGGATTCCACGACGAGGGCACCCGGGTACGGGTGGACTTCGCGAGCGGCCGCGCCCTCACCGCGGACGTCCTGGTGGGCGCCGACGGACTGCACTCCACCGTCCGCGCCCGGCTACACCCCGGCGAGGGGCGCCCGTTGTGGAACGGGATCCGGATGTGGCGCGGGCTCGCCAAGACCGAGCCGTTCCTGGGCGGCCGCACCCTCGCGGTCGCCGGCAGCAACGAGACCGCGAAGTTCGTGGCGTACCCGGTGTCGCGGTCCGCCGAGATCCGCGGGCGGGCGCTCGTCAACTGGGTGGCCGAGGTACGGCTCGGCGGCAGCGGCAGCGGCAGCGGCAGCGGCAGGGCCGCCGCCGACTGGGACCGCACCGGGAAACGCGCGGACGTGCTCGCGCACTTCGCCGACTGGGACCTCGGCTGGCTCGACGTACCGGACCTCATCAGGTCCACGGGCCGCATCCTCGAATACCCCATGGTCGACCGCGATCCGCTGCCCCGGTGGGGCCGCGGCCGCGTCACCCTGCTCGGCGACGCCGCGCACCCCATGTACCCGATCGGCTCGAACGGTGCGTCCCAGGCCGTGCTCGACGCCCGCTGCCTCGCCCGCCACCTGGCGACGGCCGGCGGGCCCGAGGAGGCGCTGCGGGCGTACGAGGCGGAACGGCTGCCGGTCACCAACGCCCTCGTGCTCGCCCACCGCGACATGCCCGCCGACCGGATCCTCGCCACGGTGGCCCGGCGGGCCCCGCAAGGGTTCGAACGGATCGAGGACGTGCTCACCGAGGCCGAACTCGCCGGGATCGACGCCGCGTACCGCAGGACGACCGGCGCGGACGTGGCGTATCTGAACGGGCGGGAGTCGTGGTCGGTGGGGTGAGACCTGCGGTTCCGAGGTGTGCGAAGAGCGCTGCGGACGCCGCGCCACCTCAGCCGCGGGCCGCTGTCGTACCCGCCGTGCATACTGCCCGGATGACCCTCAGCGCGCGCCGCCTCGCCCTCGCCACCCTGGACCGCCAAATGCTGTTGCAGCGGCGGCCCTTGAGCGTGCCGGACGCGGTCCGGCAGGTCTGCGCGCTGCAGGCGCAGACCCCGGCCTCCCCGTATCTCGCGCTGTGGAACCGCATCGAGAACTTCGCCGCCGAGCAGCTCGACGCGGCCTTCGCGGACGGCCGGATCGTGAAGGCCGGCCTGATGCGGATCACCCTGCACGCCGTCCACGCCGAGGACTACCCGGCCTTCCATGCGGCGATGGTGAGCAGTCTGCGGGCCTCGCGCCTCTACGACCGCCGCTTCACGGACACCGGGCTCACCGCGGAGGACGCCGACACCCTGCTCGCCGAGCTCACGCCGTATCTGCAACAGGCCCGCACCTCCGCGGAGGTGGAGGCCGAGGTGCTCGCCCGGCGCGGCGCCGGCACCGAGCGCGCGTGGTGGGCCCTGCGCACGTACGCGCCGCTGCACCACGTACCGGTGGGCGGACCCTGGTCCTTCGGTCACCGCAACACCTTCCGTGCCGCGCCCGCGGCCCCCGAGGTGAGCGCGCGGGAGGGCGTGCAGCGGCTGCTGCTCTCGTATCTGCGGGCCTTCGGACCCGCCACCGCACAGGACTTCGCCCGTTTCACCCTGCTGACCAGCGCGGTGATCAAGCAGGCGGTCGAGGATCTCGGCGAGCGGCTCGCCCGCGTCGGCGGCACGGGACGGAGCATGCTGTACGACCTGCCGGATGCCACCGTCCCCGACGAGGACACCCCCGTATCGCCTCGGCTGCTGCCCATGTGGGACAGCTCGCTGCTCGCCCATGTGCTGCCGGGCCGGCTCATGCCCGCCGAGTTCCGCCCGGCGGCCGTGCGGCGCAACGGCGATGTGCTGCCCTGCCTCCTGGTGGACGGCCGGGTCGCCGGTGTGTGGCGGGCCGTCGGCGGCGGGCTCGAACTCACCGCGTTCCGCAGGCTCACGGCCGGCGAGTGGCGGGACCTTACGGAGGAGGCGGCACGCCTGGTGAGCTGGCTGGCCGACCGCGATCCGCAGGTGTACGGGCGGTACGGGCACTGGTGGGACAAGGGGCTGCCCGGCGTGGAGACCCGGGTCGTCAAGGGCTGACCGGGCCGGGGGTTTGCGTGGTCACGGGCTGACCGAGCCGGGCCCGGGGGCTTGCGTGGTCAATGGGCTGGGACAGGCCGCCGGGCACGGCCGCCCGCTCACCGCACCAGACAGGGCCGCTTCGGGTCGAACTCCCAGCCGGGGACCAGGAATTGCATGCCGGCCGCGTCGTCCCGCGCCCCCAGCGCCTTCTCCTCGTACAGCTCGTGGGCCGCGAGCAGCCGGTCCATGTCGAGCTCTACACCGAGGCCGGCCGCGTCCGGCACCGCGATCTTGCCGCCCACGATCCGCGGGGGCTCGACCGTCAGGCGCTCCAGACCCTCCTGCCAGATCCAGTGCGTGTCGAGGGCGTTGTACGCGCCGGGCGCCGCGGCCCCGCAGTGCGTCACCATCGCGAGCGAGATGTCGAAGTGGTTGTTGGAATGGCAGCCCCAGGTCAGGCCCAGCGCGTGGCAGAGCTGGGCGACGCGCACCGACCCCTGCATGGTCCAGAAGTGCGGGTCGGCCAGCGGGATCGACACCGACTGCAGGGCCAGGGCGTGGGTCAGCTGCCGCCAGTCCGTGGCGATCATGTTGGTGGCCGTCGGCAGACCGGTGGCCCGCCGGAACTCCGCCAGGATCTCGCGCCCCGAGTAGCCCTCCTCGGCCCCGCACGGATCCTCGGCGTACGCGAGCACGTCGCGAAGCGGTGCGCACAGCTCCACCGCCTCGCGCAGCGACCAGGCCCCGTTGGGGTCGAGGGTGATCCTGGCGTCGGGGAAGCGCCGCTTGAGCGCGCGCACCGCCTCGACCTCCTCGGCCCCGGCGAGGACACCACCCTTGAGCTTGAAGTCCTCGAACCCGTACCGCTCGTACGCGGCCTCGGCCTGCCGCACGATCGCGTCGGGCGTCAGGGCCTCCTCGTGCCGGATGCGGTACCACGCGTGCTCCGCTTCCGGTTCGCGTACGTACTCCAGGTCCGTGCGGTCCGGGTCGCCGACGTAGAAGAGGTAGCCGAGGACGCGTACGGAGGAACGCTGCTGGCCGTCGCCGAGCAGCGCCGCGACCGGCACGTCCAGGTGCTGCCCCAGCAGGTCGAGCAGGGCCGACTCCACGGCCGTGACCGCGTGCACGGTGGTGCGCAGATCGAAGGTCTGCGCGCCGCGGCCGCCCGCGTCCCGGTCGCCGAACCGCTCGCCGACCGACCGCAGGACCCGCTTGTAGTCGCCCACCCGCGCGCCGACGACCAGCGGCTCGGCCTCGCGCAGCGTCTGCGTGATCCGCTCGCCGCCGGGCACTTCGCCCAGGCCCGTACGGCCCTCGGAGTCGGTGAGCAACACGATGTTCCGGGTGAAGTACGGTCCGTGCGCACCGGACAGGTTGAGCTCCATGGAGTCCCGGCCGGCGACCGGGTAGACGGCGAAGGCGGTGACGGTCGGCTGCTTCGGCATGGCGTCCGTTTCTGTGGGAGGGAGCGGTCGGCTCCTTGACAGGGAGGAGTCGGCGGGGCTCAGGAAATCAACTTCAGGCCTGTGTCGAGCAGTTGGCGCAGTACGGCGAGATCCGCGGCAGTCGGGTCGGTGAGCGGGGCGCGGACCGGGCCGACCGGCAGGCCGCGCAGCCGGGCGGCGGCCTTGACCAGCGACACCGAGTAGCCCGGGACCGTGTCGCGCAGCTCGACCAGCGGGATGTAGAACTCGCGCAGGAGCCGCGCCGTGGTCGCCTCGTCCCCGGTCCGCAGGGCCGTGAAGAAGGCGTTCGCGATCTCGGGGGCGAAGGCGTGCACCGCCGAGGAGTACGCGGGGACGCCGACGGTCGCGTATGCGCGGGCCTGGATCTCCGCGGTGGGCGCCCCGTTGAAGAACAGGAACCCCTCGGGTGCGGCAAGCGTCAGACGCTGGAGCCGGTCGAGGTCGCTGTGCCCGTCCTTCAACCCGATCACGCCGGGGATCCGCGCGAGCGCCCGCACGCCCTCCGCACCGAAGGCGACCTGGCCCCGCTGGTAGGCGATGAGCGGCAACGAGGTGCCCGCGGCGATCCGGCGGACCTGCTCGACCAATCCGGACTCGGGGGCCTCCACCAGATAGTGCGGCAGCACCAACAGGGCGTCCGCCCCTGCCTCTTCGGCGATCCGGGCGAACCGCAGTGCCTGCGCCCAGCCGTAACCGACCCCCGCGACGACGGGCATGCGGCCCGCGGTGAGCTGCACGGTCGCTTCGACGACCGCGCGGTACTCGTCCTCGTCCAGCGCGTGGAACTCACCGGTGCCGCACGCCGGGAACACCGCACCGGGCGCGGTCGCCAACTGCCGCTCCAGATAGGCCCGGTAGCCCGCGATGTCGAGCGCGCCGTCGGAGTCGAAGCTGGTGAGGGGGAAGGAGAGGACCCCGCGCGCCATGCCGTCGCGCAGCCGCCCGGTGGTGTGCTCCGGCCGCGCCGTGATCTCTTCCATGACTGCATCCCCATATGTAGACGACGTTCGTGTATGGAGATGGAGATTAGGTGGGTGAACGAGGGGGGTCAATGGATCCGGGAAGAGCTGTGGCTTATGCGCGGGATGTCCGGCACTGTGCCCGCGCCCCCGGGTGACGTGGCGGTACGCAGGCCGTGCGTGTGCCGCGCGAGGACGAACGCGCCCTGTGGGCCTGGTTCCTGTCGGTGAGTCAGCTCACGGACACTCGGAGTGAAGCCCTTTCCCCATCCGGGCCATCTCGGCCGCCGTCGGCCCTACCCTGGACGTGTGAGCGAGGGGGCTGGGGTATGGCGAGTGGTGAGGAGAGGGTGCTTCTTGTCGACGACCACGAGGACAACCTGTTCGCCCTGGAGAGCGCGCTGGCGCCGCTCGGCCAGCCGTTGGAGCGTGCCACCAGCGGCAATGACGCACTGAAGGCGGTGCTGCGCGGCGGCATCGGACTCGTCCTGCTCGACGTGGTCATGCCGCAGGTCAGCGGACTCGACGTGGTGCGCTACATGCAGCGCGTGGAGCAGACTCAGCACATTCCGGTGATCCTCCTGACCGGGTTCGGCCGGGACAGCGAACTCGCCCGGGTCGCCTACCGGTTGGGCGTCGCGGACCTGGTGATGAAGCCGGTGGACCCGTGGTCGCTGCGCACCAAGGTGCGCTACCTGCTGGCCCAGCGGCGCCGGATGCAGGCACTCGACATCCAGGTGCAGTTGCAGGACGTGGAGCTGCGGGCGCTGCGCGCCCAGCTGGAAGCGGCCCGCGCCCCGCACGCCGCCGTGCCGCTCCAGCACCCCGACGTGCGGGTGCCGCTCCAGCCGGGCCCGCGGTCCGAGCCCGACTGCGAGGAGCATCCGCCGCAGCCGGAGTCGCAGTACGCGGACGAGAAGGAGGCCTGAGCCCACGGGCCGGGCCTCGCCCTCGGGCGTGCGTCGCACAGGCCGCCCCCCGGCGCTCAGCCCACGAGCGGCCGTACCTCCTCCGCGACGAACCGTACGAACGCCACCGGGTCCGGCTCGTCCGCCGTCGGCTGGAGCACCACCGAGTCGGCGCCCGCGTCCGCGAGCAGCTCCACGGCCTTCGCGATCGTCTGCGCATCGCCCGCCGCGCCGAGCCCTGGCCGCAACTCCTCCCCGAACGCGGCGATTTCCGCCCGCAGCCGGTCCTCGGCGCCCGGCCCGGTGGCCGCGGCCATGTACACCACCACGTGGTGGTCGCCGTCGCGGCCCGCCGCCGCCCGGCCCTCGTCGATCAGGCGCAGCCCGGCGCGCAGATCCGCGGGCGTGGTGGAGGCCTCGAACACCGTGCCGTCCGCCGCCTCCCCGCTGAGCCGCACCGTGCGCGGACCCTTCGCCCCGGCGTACACCGGCACGGGTGCGGCGGGCGGCCAGTCGAGCGCCACGCCGTCCAGGCGTACGTACCGGCCCTCGCAGGTCACCCGCTCGCCGCGCAGCAACGCCCGCATCGCGTCGAGGTGTTCGCGCAGCAGCGTCAGCGGCGACTCGGCGCGCGCCCCCACCTGCCCCATCCAGCTCTGCACCCCGTGGCCCATGCCGAGAAGGAAGCGGCCGGGGAAGAGCCGGTCCAGGGTGGCCGCCTCCATCGAGGCGAGCGCCACGTTGCGCAGCGGCACCGGCAGCAGCCCGATGCCGACCTTCAGCCGCTCGGTCCAGGCCAGCGCGGCCGCGGCGGAGGCGATGCCGCTCTCCAGGAAGCAGTCCTCCCAGAGCCAGAGCTGCTCCAGGCCGGCGGCTTCGGCGGCCTGGGCCACCGCACGCAGCTGCTCGGGCGGGGACTGGGGACGGAACACAGCGCCAAGGGATGTCATGGTCCCTTCCTACCCGGGCCGCCGCTTCGGGGGTAAGCCTTTTCCGACGTCGGACAGGTGCACTCCGCGCGGCGTCGGCGGACTTATCCTTGCGCGTGATGTTCGATCCCCAAGGCCCGAGCCTGCGTGAACTTGCCGTCCAGGCCCTGTCGTCCGTGGAGCACGGCTACGACCTCCTGGCGCCCAAGTTCGACCACACGCCCTTCCGCACCCCCGACGCCGTCCTGGACGCCGTCGAACGCGAGCTGCGCCAGCTCGGCCCGTTCGACCGCGGCCTCGACCTGTGCTGCGGCACGGGCGCGGGGACCGAGGTGCTGCGCGCGGTGTGCCGGCAGCGGGTGACGGGGGTGGACTTCAGCGCGGGGATGCTCGCCCAGGCCGCCGCTGCCGCCCGAGCCGACGGACTCGCCGAAGCCGAGGGAGTCGCCGAAGCCGCCCATCCCACCGTCCCCGTGGACCTGGTGCGCGGCGACGCGTTCGCCCTGCCGTTCGCCGGGTCCGCCTTCGATCTCCTCGTCAGCTTCGGCGCGTTCGGCCATTTCCTGCCGCGCGAACGACCCGCCCTGTTCGCCGAGGCGTACCGCGTCCTGGGCCCCGGTGGCCGCTTCGTCTTCCCGATCGGGGCGCCGCCGCCGATCCGCTCGCGCGCGTACTGGATGCTGCTCGGCTTCGACGCGGTGATGAAGGTGCGCAACGCCGTGTGGCGGCCGCCCTTCGTCATGTACTACCGGGGCTTCGGCCTCGCCGAGGTCTGCGCCGAGCTGACCCGTACGGGCTTCGAGGTCTCGCTGCGCGAGCTCACGGACCTCGGCCGGCGCGCCGACGGCTCACCGAGGGCCCGCGCCGTGGTCGCCACCAAGCCGTACCGTCAGGGAAGTTGACCCACGCGCTCGACCAGCTCGGCCAGAGCCGCCCCCAGTTCCCGCAGACCTTCCCCCGCGGGCCCGCCCGGCTCGCTCATGTACAGGTCGCGGCGGATCTCGATCATCAGTGCCTGGACGCGTTCCTCGCGCCCGTGGAAACGCAGCGGGACGTACGTCCCCGCGAACGGGGAGTTCACCGCCGTGCCGCCGAAGCGGGCGAAGACCTCCTCGGCCGCCGCGAGCAGCCCGGGCGGTGTGTGGAAGGCGTCCACCCCCAGGCACACGGGCGGGCGCGGCCCGTCCCCGTGCAGCTCGTAGGGGAGCGGCCGGCTCGGATACGAGTGGACATCGACGACCACCGCACGTCCCGCCGCCTCCAGCCGCTCCTCCACCGCCTGTGTCATCGCCGCCGCGTACGGCCGGAAGTACCGTTCCAGGAGCGGTTCGTGGTCGAAGCCGTCCGGCCGCAGGTCCTCGCGGTGCGTGGTCCTCGTGTAGACCGCGCCCATGCCGACGGCCCGCATCTCCTCGCGCTCGTCGGGGAAGCGCTCGGGGTCGACCACCAGACGCGAGAGCCGGTTCACGAACCGCCACGGGGTGGTGACGGCCGTGCGGGCCGCCGCCTCGGCGATCTCCGCCGTGTGTGCGTCGGTGATGTGCCGCGCCTCCGCGGCGAGGGCCTCGTCGTCCAGGACGATGTCCCGCCGAACCGCCGCGGGGATCTCCCATGCGCCGTGCGGCACATGCAGCAGGACAGGGGAGTCGTCGGCCCCGGCGAACACCTCGAACGCAGTCATCGGCCCACCTTAGAGGCCCGCTCCGGGCACGCAGAAGCGCGGCCGCCCCCAGCACCGGGGGCCGCCGCGCTTCCTGTCTGTGGCTCAGGCGTCCTCGTACACGATCCAGACCTGGCCCTGCGCGAACGGCATCGGCTTGCCGCCCTTCTGGATGAACTTCGTGCCGCTCTTGGCGTTCGGCCGCATCCACCACGACTTGTACGCCTTGCCGTCCCGCAGGACGTACGCCCAGCCCTCGCCGATGGTCTTGATGTACGGCGTGACGGCACCGTTGACGTCGCGGTACTTCGACGGCGGCATCTTCACCTTCTGGATCACGATGGTGCGCGCGCTCATCTGCTGCCCGTTGCTCAGCCGCGCGGGCGCCCCGTCGAAGGAGACGAACCAGCGCTTCTTCGACGGCGACCAGCGGAAGGTGTGGCTCGCCGAGGCGTAGCGCACCGTGCGCTCGGCGGTCGGCGTGCCGCCCTTGGGCGCCGGGCCGAAGCGGAAGCCGATGTCACGCGGCTTCCAGGCACCCGGAGCGGACTTCAGGACCTTGGCCGGGTCCACGAACAGGTTGTGCGGGGCCGAGCGGCCCGGGACGCGGAAGTAGGCGCGCGGCAGCGCCCCGTGCGAGCGGACGTACAGCGGGGAGTTCTTCAGGTACTTGTGCAGCGCGCTGCGCACACCGGAGTAGGCGAGGGCCGGCCGGCCGAACTGCTTGAGCAGCTCCACATCCGACTCGCGGGCACTACGCACCGGGCCGACGCTCTTGGGGAGCCGGCTGGAGTACATGCCCATCAGACGGCTCATGCCGCCTTCGACCTTCTCGACGTACACGATGTCGGCCTTGTCGAGGTTGTGGTGCGGCCGGGCCCGCCGTGCGTTGTCGAACTTCACGGCGAGCACCGGTCCCTGTTTGGCCATCAGACCGGTGTACGGCGAGATCTTCCACGGGCCCTTGACCTGCTGGTACGCCTCAAGCGGCGTGTACTCGTCGAGCTCGGCGGCCTGCGGGCCCTGCGGCGGTACGGGGTCGTGGCGGTCGACGGCCGGTGCGGCGCCGAGGGTGAGGGAGCCCGCGGCGAGCAGCGCGAGCAGCGGAACCGTGCGGCGACGGCGTCCGGTGGCGAGAGAGGACAATCGAGGCTCCTTGGGAGGGCGCGCCCGCGAGCGCGCTGCGGCTGTGCAGGCGCAGCTTTCCTCCCCGGCGCCCTGTTCGAATCAGTGCGAGCCCCGTGATCGCCTGAACGAGGTTGCCTTTGCGGTCCGAGGGGACGAGCGCGATGGGGGAGATATGCGAATTTTGCGCGTTTCTTCGCGCCCGTCGGCCCGCTGACCTCCCCGCATCACAGCACCCTCACGCGCCTGTACTCCCCGTCGAACTAGTTGGCCGTGCCATCTATCTTCTCGGCTTCGAGCATCGAGGGACTGCACCCGATGTGTGAAGGATCACGATGGCCAAGAAGGCGAGGCATGCTGCACCGCGCGGTTCGAGGCACGGCAGGGAGCGCACCGGTCCCGGCGGCCGCACCGGTCCCAGGGATCGCACGGACCGGGCGGACCGTATTGAGCGGATGCAGCGCACGGGGGCGGACCGCAGCCGCGCGCCGCTCGGGGGCGCAGCGGAGCCGGACGTGCGAGGCGGCCCGGGGTCGGCGAGGGCGGGTGGGGCCGAGGAGGGTACGGCCGGGCCCGAGAAGTCCGGAGGCGGACTCACCCCCGAGAGGGCCGTGGCCGCAGGGGAGTTGAGCGTCGCGCAGGTCTCCGGCTCGGCGCTCGGCGTCGTCTCCGGAGCGCTGCTGGCCTCCGCCCTCGGCCTGTTCGGCACGGTCGTGGGCGCGGTCGTCTTCAGCCTCACCGCGACCGTCGGCGGAGCCGCGATCCAGGTGGGGCTCCAGCGCGGCAGCCGGCGCTACCGGGCCCTGCGCCGCCCTGCGGGCAGGCGCCGCAGAGGGCCGTCAGCGGGCGGCGGTGTGCACGATCCACACCTGGCCGTCGGCGAACGCCACCGGCTGGCCGTCCCGGTCGGTGTAGACCGTCGGTTCCACGGCTGAGGCGCGGCGCCAAGTCCCCTCGTACGCCCGCCCGTTGCGCAGCACGAGCACATCCCCGTCGCCCACGGTCTCGGTGTACGGCGACACGTTGCCCCAGCGGTCGCGGAAGCGGGAGTCTCGTACGACCCCGTACTGCACGACGACCGTCGAGGGCGTCAGACCGGAGCGGCCCCCGTCCATCGACACCCGCCAACGGCCGCGCGCGGCTGACCAGGTGAAGGTGTACCGCGCCGCCGGATAGCGGACCGTGTGCTCCTCGGTGGCGCGCCCGCCGGCCGGTGCCTCGCCGAACCGCAGCCCGAGGTCCGTCGCCCTCGCCTCCTTGTCGGGGGCGGGGGACAGGCGTGCGGGCCGGAGGTAGAGGTTGTGCGGCATGGGCCGGGCGGATGAGCGGAAGTACGCGGCCGGGGCCTGCGCGGGCGACCGCGGATACAGCTCCGCCCGGTCGATCAGCGGCAGCAACTTGCCTTGTGCGCCGGAGAACGCGAGGATCGGCTTCCCGTACTGCCGCAGCAGTTCCAGGTCCGTCTCGCGCGCGCTGCGCACCGGCCCGACGGACTGCGGCAACCGCCCGCCCGTATAGACCGCGAGGAGCCTGGTCAGACCCGACTCGACCTGCTCGACATGGATGACGGCGGCCTCGCGCAGGCCCGTGTGGGGCCGGGCGGGGCGCACATTGTCGATCTTCACAGCGAGCACGGTGGGCCTGCGGACGGTGCGCGGCCGCGGCTCCGGCGGTGCGGAACTCGACGGCGTGCGGCGGGGCGCCTTGCGGTCGCCGGGGTCCTCGCGGTTCCCGGAGGTACAGGCGGCGAGCGTGGCGGCGGCGGGCAGCGCGAGAAACAGCCGGCGCCTCATGAGGCGGACCGGAGGCGGGGCGCGAGGGAAGCGGCGGGGCATGCGGGACGACGGGCCGTGCGTGCACAGGGCGTCATGGAGATACGGATACCCGGTCGCGGTGCCGCTCAGGCGAGGGGAGGGACGGTCTCCGCTTCCCTTGAAGTGCCGAATGTCTTAAGGGAGTTCGTGTGAAGCGCCGGGCGTCTACTCCGGACCGCGCCGCCGCCTCCGTGCCGCCACCCGCTGCGGGTCGATCACCGGGTGGGCCCACTCCTCGGCGAGGGCCAGGGACTCCGCGCGGCCGTCCACCACGTGCGCGTGCGCGAGCGCGGCCGCGCGGTCCGCGTCGCCCGCCGCGATGGCCTCGTACATCTCCTCGTGCTCGGCGCACTGCTGCGCGGGGTCGCGCTGCGCGGTCAGCCGGAAGAGCCAGTGGGTGCGGGCCTCCAGCGGCCGCATCATGTTGCTCAGGAGCGGGTTGTCCGCGAGGTCGACGATGTCCGTGTGGAAGCCCGCGTTGGCGGCGGCGATGCCCGCGCGGTCCTGCGCCTCGATCGCCGTACGGGCGGCCTTCAGGCGCGCCGCGAGCCGGCCGAGGCCGTCGGAGTCCGCGCGCTCGGCGGCGAGCCGGGCCGCGAGGGACTCAAGGGACTCCCGTACGTCGAACAGGTCGCGCACGTCCGCCGGCGTGAACGGCGAGACCAGCGCGCCCCGGTGGGGCACGAGCAGCACCAGGCCGTCCGCCTCCAGCCGGCGCAGCGCTTCGCGCAAGGGGATCCGGGAGACCTCGAGTTCGGCGGCCAGGTCGCGCTCGACGAGCCGTGTGCCCGGTGCGAGTTCGGCGTCGAGGATGCGCCGCCGCAGCGCGTCGTATGCGAGATCCCGCAGGGAACCGCGTGCTGTGCCCGCCCGGCCTGCCGCCATCGCCAAGGTCTTCCTCCGCTCGCTGTGCCGCCCAGCCTATGCGGACGGTGCGGCAAGCGCGTACTTCGCCGATGAGCCCGGGTGCGTACTGCTTACCGGCCGCTAACACGCAGGCAACAAGCGGCTTCCAGACTGAGGGCGCGTAACGGTATACCACTAGCGGGCTCGCGGTGCCGCCCAGCCAGGCACCCGGCCCCTCCCTCTGGAGGCACCCCGTGGCACTCATCCACTCCCGGCGCACCCTCGCCCCCGCGGCGCTCCTCTCCGTGGCCGGACTGCTCGCACTCACCGCCTGCGGCGGCAACTCCTCGGCGCAGGACGGCGCTTCGGGCTCGGGGGCGCTGAAGGTCGGGGTGCTGTTCCCCGGCTCGCTCTCGGACGGCGGCTTCATGGAGTCCGCCTACCGCGGCTACCAGCGGGCCGCGAAGGAGCACGCGGGAAAGGTCACCTTCCGCAAGGTCGAGCAGGTGCAGGCCGCCGACTACGAACAGGCCCTCGTGCGCTTCGCCACCAGCTCCGACCTGGTGATCTCCATGGGCGGCCAGACCGACGCGGCGGTACGGAAGGTCGCCGCGCGCTTCCCGAAGGTGAAGTTCGCGGAGATCGGCGGCCCGGCGGACGGCAAGCCCACCGCCAACCTCGCCCTCTACGACCCGCAGCAGGCCGAGGCCGCGTACCTCTCGGGCGCGGCCGCCGCCCTCCTGTCGAAGAAGAAGACGGTCGGCTTCGTCGGCGGCGCGGAACTCCCGGCGATCGTGAACGCGGCCAAGGAGTTCGAGCGCGGCGCCAAGGCCGTCGTGCCGGACGTCGAGGTGCTCACCCCGCAGTACGTGGGCGACTTCAACGACGCCGCGAAGGCCAAGCAGTCCGCGCTCGCCGACTACAGCGCCGGCGCCGACGTCCTCGGCCAGATCCTGAACCTCGGCCAGAAGGGCGTGGTCCAGGCGGCCGCCGGCAAGGGCGGCACGCTCATCGGCGGACCGATCCCGGCGGACTGCGGCACGCAGAAGGCGTACGCGGCGTACGTGGAGACCGACATCGGCGCCGAGATCGAATACGCCACCGACCAGCTGGTGAAGGGGAGTTGGCAGCCCGAGGCGGTGCACTTCGGGCTCACCTTCGAGGACCCGCAGAACAACATCCACCTCTGCGGCGAGGCCGACCCCTCGATCGCGAAGAAGCTCGACGAGGTGAAGGCCGGCATCGAGTCCGGGAAGGTGAAGACCCGGTGACGGCGGCCCTGGAGGTCTCCGGCCTCGCCAAGTCGTACGGCGGCACGGTCGCGTTGGACGGCGTGGACTTGGTCGTCGAGGCGGGCACGGTGCACTGCGTGCTCGGCGAGAACGGCGCGGGGAAGTCGACCCTGTGCCACGCCGTCGCGGGTTCGCTCACCCCGGACGCCGGGACGCTGCGGCTCTACGGGCAGCCGTACGCGCCCCGCCGCCCGGCCGACGCGCTCGCGGCCGGCGTCGCGATGGTGCACCAGCACTTCTCCCTGGTGTCCACGCTGACGGTGGGTGAGAACCTGCGGCTGCTCAGGCTGCCGGGCCTGGCCGCCCGGATCGCGCGCGTACGGGAGACGTACGGTCTGGAGCTCGAACCGGACGCCGTGGTCGGGCAGTTGCCCGTCGGGGTGCGCCAGCGTGTCGAGATCGTCAAGGCGCTGCTGCGTGATCCGCGCCTGCTGGTCCTCGACGAACCGACGGGCGTTTTGGGCCCTGCGGAGACCGACGCGCTCCTGGAGACCTGCCGCCGGATCGCCGACGCCGGCCACGCCGTGGTCCTCGTGACGCACAAGCTCGGCGAGGCCGTACGCGCCGGGGACGCGGCGACGGTGCTGCGCGGCGGGCGGGTCGCGGGGGACGGGACGACGAAGGACCTGTCCGCGCGACGACTCGTCCCGCTGATGATCGGCCGCGCGGCCGGGGACCTGGATGCGACGCTGGCGGGGGCGGTGGGGCTGGAGGATCCCGAGGCGGTGGGCCCGGATGCCCCTGGGCCGGACGGGCTGGATGACCCTGGAGTGTTGGGGCTGGATGACCCTGCGGCGGTGGGGCTGGATGACCCTGCGGTGGTGGGGCCGGATCCGGTGGTTCCTGGTGAGGTGGTCCCGGCCGCCGGGCCCGTGCGTGCCGACGACGCCCGCACCCCGCAAGGGGCCGCACTGCGCCTGCGCGAGGTGACCGTGCGGCGCGCGGACGGTGCGTACGCCCTGGAGGACGCGACGCTCGACGTCGCCTTCGGCGAGATCGTGGGCGTGGCCGGCGTCGAGGGCAACGGGCAGAGCGAACTGACGGCGGTCCTCGGCGGATCACTGACCCCCGAACGCGGGCGCGTGGAACTCGACGGCCGGGAACTGACGCGGGCCCTCCCGGCCGCCCGCACCCGGGCGGGCCTCGGCGTCGTACCCGAGGACCGGCACCACGAGGGATGCGTCCCGGCGCTGTCGGTGGCCGAGAATCTGCATCTCGGGCGGCTGCGGGAGTTCCGGCGCTTCGGTGTGTTCCTCGACCGGGCGGCGCTCGGCCGCGCCACCGAGGCGGCCCTGGCCGAGCACGACGTCCGCGCGTCCGGGCCGTTCGCGCCCATGGCCTCGCTGTCCGGCGGCAACCAGCAGAAGGTCGTCCTGGCACGGGAGTTGGCGCTCGACCCGCTCAAGTGCCTGGTCGCGGCGCAGCCCACGCGGGGCCTCGACATCGGCGCGGTCGCCGCGGTGCACGCGCGGATCCGCGCCGCCGCCGGGCGGGGTGCGGGCGTCCTGGTCGTCTCCGCCGAACTCGACGAACTGCTCACCCTGTGCGACCGCGTGGTCGTCGCCTACCGGGGGCGGCTGCTCGGTCCCGTGGACCCGCGGGCCGCGGACGCGCGGGAACGGATCGGGGCGCTGATGGTGGGGGTGGAGGGGGAGCGGGGGGCGGCTTCGGGGGTGGGGGTGGGCGCCGGGGCGTAAGTCCGAAACGGCCCCTCGCGCAGACCCCTCCCTCCCGGGGGGCCGAGCCCTTTTCAAGGCTACCGCCCACCACTGACAACGCCCGCTGCTCCCGTCACCAGCTCGGCTCCCGTCACCGGCCCCCTGCCGACTCCGGCCCTCCCCGCCAAGTCCCGGCCCGCCCCGTCAAGTCCCAGCCCACACCAACACCCAAGCACCTGCCTCGACCCACAAGCACACCCTCACCCACCCACCCCAACACCCCCTCCCCGCAAGGACCTTCATGTCAGCCCCAGTCACCACCACCCAACCCCCGTCCCCACCACCCCCCGACCCGCACCCGCCCCGCCCCGCCGCACTCGACCCCACCCGACTCCGCCTCGCCCTCCGTGCCGCGCCGCGGCACCCCCTCGCCGTCGCCGGCCTCGCCGCGCTGTTCGCCCTCGGGGTCGGCATGCTGCTCGTCCTCGCCGCCGGGGCCGAGCTCGCCACCGCTTGGCAGGCGCTCGACGAGGGCATGTTCGGGTCCCCGTACGCCATCGGAAGCTCGCTCAACTCGGCCGCGGTGCTCGCCCTCATCGCCGCCGGATTCACCGTCGCCCACCGCGCGGGCCTGGTGAACGTCGGCGGGGAAGGGCAGCTCTGCGCCGGTGGGACCGCGGCCGCCGCCGTCGGGCTCGCGCTGCCCGCCGGCGTGCCCGCCGCCCTCGGAGTGCCCCTGGTCCTGGTCGCCGGCTTTCTCGCCGGTGCGGCCTGGGCGGGGATCGCGGCCTGGCTCAGGGTGCGGCGCGGCACCAGTGAGGTGATCACCACCCTGCTGCTCAACTTCATCGGCATCGGCCTGGTCTCGGTCGCCGTCCACGAGGAGGCTCTGCTCCGGCAGCCCGTCACCTCCTCCGAGACCCTCCCGCAGTCCGCGCCCCTGCCCACGGGCGCCCAACTCCCACTGATCGGCGGCCCGGAGTCACCCGCCACCGCCGTGGTGCCGATCGCCGTACTCGCCGTCGTGGTCACCGGCATCGTCCTGCGGCACACCGCGCTCGGCCTCAGGCTGCGCGCCGTCGGCCACTCGCCGGCCGCCTCCGCACGGCTCGGGCTGCCCGTCGGGCGGCTCGAAGGCGGCGGGCTCGCGGTCGCCGGCGGCCTCGCGGGTGTCGCGGGCGCGGCGCTCGTCGCCACCGCACCGTACGTCCTCGCCGAACACTTCTCCTCCGGCTACGGCTTCGCCGGTCTCGTCGTCGGGCTGCTCGCGCGCGGCTCGCTCACCGCCGTGGCCGCGGCCTCCCTGCTGTTCGGCTTCCTCACCAGCGGCGGGATCAACCTTCAGCTCGCCGCCCAAGTCCCCGCGTCGACCGTGCAGATCGTCCAGAGCGTCCTGGTCCTGTCCATCGCCGCCGCCATGCTGTTCACCACCCGCCGACCGGGGAGCCGTCGATGAGCGCCGTAGCCGAAGAACTCGCCTCGGGAGGCGTACGGATGGCGCTCCCGCTGCTCCTCGCCTCCTCCGGTGAACTCCTCAGCGAACGCGCGGGAGTTCTCAACCTCTCCGTCGAAGGCATGATGCTCACCGGGGCCTTCGCCGGCGCCGTGGGCGCGGACGCGTCCGGCAGCGCGGCCGTCGGCGTCCTCACGGCTGTGGTCGCGGGGCTGCTGTTCGCCGCGCTCCAGGCCCTGCTCAGCATCACCCTGCGCGCCGACCAGATCGTCACCGGCATCACCGCGAACGCCCTCGCCCTCGGCGCCACCACCTACGGGGCACGCCTGGTCTTCGGCGACGGCGCGGGCGCCAAGACCCTGCCCGGCCTCGATCCGCTGGCCGTCCCGCTCCTGCACGAGATCCCGGTCCTCGGCCCGGCCCTCTTCGAGCAGACCCTGCTCGGCTACCTGGCCTTCGCGCTCGCTCTCGCGCTCGCCCTGGCGTTCAGCCGTCGCAGGACGGCCGGGCTCGCGGTGGACGCCGTGGGCGAGGACGCGCTGTCCGCCGACCGCAGCGGACTGCCCGTCACCGCGATCCGCTACGGGACCGTCCTGCTCACCGGCGTCACCTCGGCGCTCGCCGGCGCCCATCTCGCGCTCTCCGAAGTGCACGCGTTCAGCGACAACATCACCGGCGGTATCGGCTATCTCGCCGTGGTCGCGGTGATCGCGGGTCGCTGGCGCGCCTGGCCGACGCTGCTCGCCTGCCTGGTGTTCGGGCTCGCGCAGTCCCTCCAGTTCGCCGCGCCGGCGCTCGGCCTGCATCTGTCCGCACCGCTGCTCGTGGCCCTGCCGTATGTGTTCGCGCTGCTGGCGGTGAGCGGTCTGGTCGGGCGGAGCCGGGCGCCGTCCGGGCTCACGGTGCCCTTCGTACGGGCGAGTTGAAAGCCGGACAGGGCCGCCGCTCAGCGCCCTGCTGTCTGCCCCGCACCGCACCCGGACCGCCGCATCCGGCCCACCCTTCGACGCCAGGAGTACCCGCACGATGACCCTGATCCTGACCCGTTCCGTGATCCGTACGCTGCTCGCCGACGCCGTCGAGGACGTGGAGCACGCCGTCGCCCGCGCCCATCGCGAACTGGCTGTAGGCCAGGCGAAGTTGCCGGCGCCACCCGCGATGCGCCTGCGCGACGAGGAGGGCACCGGCGAGGGGAACGCCGGCGCCGACGGCGCCTTCCTCGCCATGGCGGCGGCCTCCGCGCCGGACCGCCTCGCCACCGTGAAGCTCCTCGCGGACCTGCCCGCCAACCGGGCGCGCGGTCTGCCCGTGCAGCGCTCCGCCGTGCTCGCCGTGGACGCGCGGACGGGCGCCTGCGCCGCCCTTCTCGACGGCGCCGAGCTGACCCGTATCCGCACCGCCGCCGCCACCGCCGTCGCCACCCGCGCCCTCGCCCGCCCGGACGCCCGCACGCTCGGCCTGCTCGGCACCGGCCCGCTGGCCCGCGCCCACGTGCGGGCCCTGCTGCCGGGGCGCCCTTACGAGCACGTCCTGATCTGGGGCCGCACACCGGCCAACGCACAGGCCCTGGCGGGCTGGGTGACCTCCGAACTCGGCCTCCCCGCCAAGGTGTTCGCCGACCCGCGCTCCGTCACCGAGCACGCCGACGTCCTGTGCACCCTCACCCCCGCCCGCGACCCCTTCGTGCACGGACCATGGCTCAAGCCCGGCCAGCACATCAACGCCGTCGGTGCGCCGCCCCGCCCCGACCACCGCGAACTCGACACGGCGGCGGTGCTGCGCTGCCGCATCGTCGTCGACGCGTACGAGACGGCGCGCGCGAAGTCGGGCGAGGTGCTGATCCCGCTCGCCGAAGGCGCCCTGGGCGAGGAGGACTTCCGTACGGAGCTGGGCTCGGTCCTGACGGGCGAAGTACCCGGACGCACCGCCGACGACGAGCTGACCCTCTTCAACTCGGTGGGCGTCGGCCTCCAGGACCTCGCCGTGGCGCGCCTCCTGATCGACCGGGCGGGGGAGCGAGGCCTCGGGCTCACCGTCGACCTCGCCGGGTGAGCCCCAGCTCGTGCCCCCGGGGCCTGCTGCCCTCGCAGGCCCCCAGTCGGCCGACGACTACTGCCTCAGCCCGCCAACAGCTTCTCGATCCGCTGGAGTTCCTCCGGCGCGAACGCGAGGTTCTCCGTCGCCGCCACGCTGTCCGCCAGCTGCTCGGGGCTGCTGGCGCCCGCGATCGCCGAGGTCACGGTCGGCTCCCGCAGCACCCACGCCAGGGCCATCTGCGCGAGCGACTGGCCGCGCTCGCGCGCGATGTCGTTCAGCGCCCGCAGCCGCGCGACCGTTT
Source organism: Streptomyces indicus (assembly GCF_900100315.1). Taxonomy (GTDB): domain Bacteria; phylum Actinomycetota; class Actinomycetes; order Streptomycetales; family Streptomycetaceae; genus Streptomyces; species Streptomyces indicus. The sequence continues at coordinate 793,555 of NZ_FNFF01000001.1, read as the reverse complement.
CGTCGGTGATGTTGTTGCTGCTGAGGAACGGGCTGAGCCCCGCGGCGCGCGAGTCGGCCGGGATGCCGTCCAGGTACCGGTTGGTGAGCAGTCCCTGTGCCAGCGGCGAGTACACCACGGACCCGGCGCCCGCCTCGTTCAGCGCCGGCCACAGACCGTCCTCCGGAGTGCGGTCGAACATCGAGTACTTGGGCTGGTGCACCAGGAGCGGGGTGCCCAACTCGCGCAGGATCCGGGCGGCTTCGCGGGTCTGCTCGGGGGAGTAGTTGGAGATGCCCGCGTACAGCGCCTTGCCCTGTCGTACGGCCGAGTCCAGCGCGCCCATGGTCTCCTCGAGCGGCGTCTGCGGGTCGGGACGGTGCGAGTAGAAGATGTCGACGTACTCCAGGCCCATCCGCTTCAGGGACTGGTCCAGGGAGCTGAGGACGTACTTGCGCGAGCCCCATTCGCCGTACGGGCCGGGCCACATGAGGTAGCCGGCCTTCGTGGAGACCACGATCTCGTCGCGGTGGGCGCGCAGGTCCTCCTGGAAGATGCGGCCGAAGGCGGTCTCGGCGGCGCCGGGCGGCGGACCGTAGTTGTTGGCCAGGTCGAAGTGGGTGACGCCGAGGTCGAACGCCTTGTGGATGATGGCGCGCTGCCGGTCCAGGGAGCGGTCGGTGCCGAAGTTGTGCCACAGGCCGAGGGAGACGGCGGGCAGCAGCAGGCCGCTGCGGCCCGTGCGGCGGTAGGGCATGGAGTCATAACGGCCGGGTGCGGCTGCGTACACGGAAGGGACCTCTCTCCATGGTCAGAAAGCGTTCTCGCCCAGCCTCGCCGCCCACGGGCTCGCCTGTCCAACAAGAACGCACAAAATCTGAGATGCGCAGGTCACCTCATGGCGAGGTGTCGCCCGCCTGCCGCGGACCGAGCACCTGACTGAGGTCGTACGACACCGGCTCCTCCAGCTGCTCGTACGTACAGCTCTCCGGCGTGCGGTCGGGCCGCCAGCGGCGCCACTGCGCGGTGTGCCGGAAACGGGCGCCGTTCTCCATGTGGTCGTATGCCACCTCGGCCACCCGCTCCGGCCGCAGCGGCACCCAGGTCAGGTCCTTCTTGCCGCTCCAGCGGTTGACCGAGCCGGGCAGCCGGGCGGATTCGTGCGCGGACTCGTCGGCCCAGTCCGCCCACGGATGCCCGGCCACGGACTCCATACGGAGCGGCTCCAGCTCCACGACCAGCTCGGCGCGCCGCTTCATCGGGAACGCCGCGACCACCCCGACGTGCTGGAGCACGCCCTGGCCGTCGTGCAGCCCGAGCAGCAGCGAGCCGACGACGGGCCCGCTCTTGTGGAGGCGGTATCCGGCGACGACCACATCGGCCGTGCGCTCGTGTTTGATCTTGTACATCAGGCGTTCGTTCTGCCGGTAGAGCAGGTCCAGCGGCTTGGCGATCACGCCGTCCAGACCGGCGCCCTCGTACTGCTCGAACCACTGGCGCGCCACCTCCTCGTCGGTGGTCGCGGGAGCGATGTGCACGGGCGCCTGTGCACCCGCGAGGGCCATCACCAGCTTGGCCCGCCGGTCCGCGAGCGGGGTGTCGACGAGGGACTCGTCGGCCAGCGCGAGCAGGTCGAAGGCGACATACGAGGCCGGGGTCTGCTCCGCGAGCAGCTGCACGCGGGAGGCCGCCGGGTGGATGCGCTCGGTGAGCGCGTCGAAGTCGAGCCGGCCGTCCCGCGCGATCACCACCTCGCCGTCGAGCACGCACCGCGCCGGCACATTCGCCCGGAGCGACTCCACGAGCTCGGGAAAATACCTGGTCAGCGGCTTGCCCGTACGGCTGGTGACCTCGATCTCGTCCCCGTCGCGGAACACGATCGCCCGGAACCCGTCCCACTTCGCCTCGTACTGCATATCCGGCGGGATCTTGGCCACGGACTTCGCGAGCATCGGCTTGACGGGCGGCATCACCGGCAGGTCCATGCCTTCGATTGTGCTGGCTCGGGCGGCGGCCCGCCTGGTGTACGGGCGCTTCCGTATGCAGGGCGGGCCGCCCCGGCCTACCGTGACCTGCATGGGTGGAGCTGCGATCGAGCTGGACGCGGGCGGCCGCAAGGTGCGCCTGTCGAGCCCGGACAAGATCTTCTTTCCGGAGACCGGGTACACGAAGCGTGACCTCGGCGAGTACTACCTCGCGGTCGGCGACGGCATCCTGCGGGCGCTGCGCGACCGCCCGACGACCTTGGAGCGCTTTCCGGACGGGGTGGGCGGCGAGTCCTTCTTCCAGAAGCGCGCCGCGAAGAACACCCCGGACTGGATCCCGACCGCCGAGATCACCTTCCCGAGCGGGCGCACGGCGCACGAGATCTGCCCGAGCGACGTTGCCGCGGTGATCTGGGCCGCCCAGTTCGGCACCCTCACCTTCCACCCCTGGCCGGTGCGCGCCGACGACACCGACCACCCCGACGAGCTGCGCATCGACCTCGACCCGCAGCCCGGCACGGACTTCGCGGACGCCGTGCGTGCGGCCCACGAACTGCGCGCCGTACTGGACGAGTTCGGCGGACTCGTCGGCTGGCCCAAGACCTCCGGCGGCCGCGGACTGCATGTGTTCGTGCCGATCGAGCCGCGCTGGGACTTCGTCGAGGTGCGGCACGCGGTGATCGCCGCGGGGCGTGAACTGGAGCGCCGGATGCCGGAGTTGGTGACCACGGCCTGGTGGAAGGAGGAGCGCGGCGCGAAGATCTTCGTCGACTACAACCAGGCGGCCCGCGACCGCACCATCGCCTCCGCCTACTCCGTACGCCCGAAGCCGCACGCTCCGGTCTCGGCGCCGCTGAGATGGGAGGAGGTGGACGACGTGGCGCCGGAGGATTTCGACATCAGGACGATGCCGGCCCGCTTCGCCGAACTCGGCGATGTGCACGCGGACATGGACGTCAAGCGTCACACCCTCGACGCCCTGCTCGAGCTCTACGCGCGCGACGCGCAGGACCGCGGCCTCGGCGACCTGCCGTACCCGCCGGACTACCCGAAGATGCCGGGCGAGCCGAAGCGGGTGGCACCGAGCCGGGCGAAGAAGGTGGAGGAGTAGGGTTCCGATCACCTGGAGCCTGGGGGGCGTTCATGAGTACGGCAGAGGTCACCGCGCACACCGATGCGCAAGCCACCGCGCACACCGATGCGCAAGCCGCGGACACCGATGGGAAGGTCGCCGCGCACACCTATACGGAGATCCGCAGCGTCGAGGAGCTGCGCGAGCTGATCCGGGAGCCGGACGCTCCCGCCGCCGGCAAGGTGCGCACCAGCCTGCACCCGTACGACAAGGCATGGCTCGCCAAGTCGCCGCTCGTGGTGATGGCCACCGCGGACGCCGACGGCCGGTGCGACACCTCGCCCAAGGGCGACCCGGCCGGCTTCGTGAAGGTGCTCGACGACACGACCATCGTGATCCCGGAGCGGCCCGGCAACCGGCGGGCCGACGGCTGGCTCAACGTCCTGCAGAACCCCCACGTGGGCCTGCTCTTCCTCGTCCCCGGCCGCAGCGACACCCTGCGCATCAACGGGCGCGCGAAGCTGGTCAAGGACGCCTCGTTCTTCGACGAGATGCTCGTGAAGGGGCACCGGCCGACGCTGGCCCTGGTCGTGGAGATCGAGGAGGTCTTCTTCCACTGCGCCAAGGCCTTCATCCGCTCCGCCACCTGGCAGCCGGAGACCTGGGACCCGAAGGCGGTGCCGTCCACGGCGCAGATCGCCAAGGCGACCACCCGCAAGCACCAGGACATCGAGGAGATCGAGGCCTTCTACGGGGCGGCGTACGGGGAGAAGCTGTACGAGGCCTGAGCCGCGCCGTACGGCCCTCGCCGGCCCCGCACAGAGACCTCGCCCGGCCCGCACAGAACCTCGTCGGGCCCGTACGGAAAGGTGCCCCCATCCCGTGCAGCAGGATGGGGGCACCCTCCGTGTCACCGTGCGCCTACAGCTCCTTGATGCGGATGTCGCGGTACGAGACCACGTCCGTCACACCGTGGACCTGGATCCCGATGTAGCCGGAGGCGAAGCGCCGTCCGTCCGTGCCGGGGTCGTCGGACCGCGGCGGCTCGAAGACCTGGCCGCCGGTGTTGTCGAACTCGTTGATCAGCACACCGTTGCGGAAGATCTTGTAGTGCTGGTCGACGACCTGGATCTCGTAGTCGTTCCACGTGCCCTTCGGGGTCACGCCCGCACCGGCCAGACCCACGCGGTCGAAGCCGTAGATCGAACCGGTCTTGTACATGTCGCCGGTCGGGCTGTCGAACTCCTGCACCTCATGCCCGTACTTGATGGCGACCCACTCCGGACGCGACTCCTCCGGGTGGTCGTGGACCCACGGGAAGCGGACGAAGACACCGGAGTTGGCGTTGCCGTTGGCCGGAGCGTCGTCGCGCCACTGGAGCTTCAAGGAGAAGTCCGTGTACTTGCGCTCCGGGAACCACAGCATGCCGAGCCCGGCCTTCGAGGTGCCCGAGGTCATCGTGCCGTCGGCGTTCAGCTGGAACGAACCGCCGCCCACGTGCTGCCACTTGTCGAACGACGACCGGGTGCCGTCGAAGAGCGGGCGGTAGCCCGTGGTGTTGCCGGGCGTGCCGATGCCGGACTTCTTCGCGGCCTGGTAGATCAACCGCCCCTCGCGTCCGTCGATGATGCCCTCGGCGATCAGCCGGTCGCGGACGGTGTCCACGTGCTTGAGGAACAGTGCGTGCGACGACCAGGACTTCTCGTCCTCGATCAGCTCGCCGATGGTGCACCGCGACTTCGTCATACGGTTCGGCACACCCGTGTTGATGGAGCCGACGAACACCGTCTCGCGCTCGTCGTACTCCGGGCAGTTCGGCGCCGACGGGTCGCCGCCCTCGACGACGGTCAGCGCCACCTCCTTCGCCTCGGAGGCGTTGCCCGCCTTGTCCGTGGCGCGGTAGAGGACCTCGTGCCGGCCGAAGCGGTCGAGGGTCAGCGGACCCGTGTACGCCACGTACGGGGCGCCGTCGAGCGAGTACTCGATCTTCTCGACCCCCGAGTCGTCGTCCGTCGCGGTCAGCGTGATCTTCGCCGAACCGACGTACGCACCGTCGAAGTTGCGGTTCCCGTCGACCTTCGCCGTGACCACCGGCGGGGTCTTGTCCTCCACCGGAGGCGCCACGAGCGTGAAGTCCACGCTCTTCTCGGCCGCCGCGTTCCCGGCCTTGTCCGTGGCCCGGTAGCGCACCTTGTAGGTGCCCGGGTCGTGGAACATCACCGGAGCGGTGTACGGCTGCCAGGCACCGTCCGCGCCGACCGCGTACTCGGTGGTGTTGACCCCCGAGCCCGCGTCCGAGGCCGAGACGGTGACCGTGGCCATGCCCACGTACTGGCCCTGGCCGTTCTGCTCACCGGTCACCGTCGCCGAGGTGTCCGGCGGCGTGGTGTCGTTCGTGTCCGGAGCGACCACCTTGAAGGACTCGCTCTTCTCGGGGGCCACGTTGCCCGCCTTGTCGGCGGCCCGGTAGCGGATCTTGTGGTCGCCCACCGTGTTCACCACGACCGGGCCGGTGTACGGCTGCCACTCGCCCGCGTCACCGACGGCGAACTCCACCTTCTCGACGCCCGAACCGCCGTTCTCGTCCACGGCGTCCACCGTGACGGTGGCCTGGCCGATGTACGCGCCGTCGGCGTTCTTCGTGCCGTCCACCTTCGCCGAGGTGGTCGGCGCCGTGGTGTCCTCGCCGCCGCCCTCGGTCACGACGAGGATGCCCTGCATCGTGCCGTGGCCCGGGATGGTGCAGTGGTACAGGTAGCGGCCCGGGGTGAGGACCACCTCGGCGGTGTGCCGGCCGCCCTGGTCGTCGTTCGGGTTGGCCAGGATGTTCAGCGGCACGTCGTTGTTGTACTCGGGGTCCGCGATGTCGAACGTCAGCGTGTGCGGCATCCCGGTGGTGTTCCCGGTGGCCTCGCTGTTCTCGAAGACGATCGTCGTCGCACCCGCCACCGCCGTGGTCGGCGCCGACAGATAGCGGTCGATGGGGTCGCCCGCCGTCCACGTCAGCGTCTGGGCCGCGGCCGCCGCCTGCTTCGCCTCCGCCTGCCCGAGCTCCTCGCCGTACGCGACGGGCGCGGACAGTCCGAGCATGAGGAGCAGCGTCGCGAGCAGCACCCGCAGCTGCGGTCTCTGGATCAAATTCCTCATGACTGGGCTCCTCTCGCCAGCTTGTCCGCCGCCGGAGTCGCCGCGCCGCCGTGGTAAGTGACCTTCCACAACGCCGACTTGGCGTCCGAGGTGAAGAAGCCGCGGCCGTAGTCGAGGACGTACAGCGAACCGTCAGGGCCGAACTTCCAGTCCATCAGGTTGTTGATGGCGTCGTTGCCGCCCGGGATGATCTTCTTCAGGGACTCGGCGTGCACCGGGGTGCCGCCCTTGCCGACCGTCCTCGGGTCGGTGAGCAGGGCGTGCCGCGGCTGGTCGCCGAAGTAGAAGTCGCCGACGAACCACTTGCCGTCCCAGTACGAGGGCCAGGCGCCCTCGCCGGCCTTGGCCGCGTCGTAGCGGTAGACCGGGCCGTTCATCGTGGCCTGGCCGCCGCCCTTGAGCCACGGCAGCAGGAACTTCTGCTCCTCGGCCTTGTACGACGGGATGCCGTTGGCGTCCCGGGGGAAGTCCGGGCCGCCGCCCGCGGGCGAGTACCAGATGGTGTTGGACGTGACCGGCGGCAGCTTCACGAGACCGTCGTTGTTCGGCGACTCGTTGCGCGGGGCGTCGCAGTCGTACCAGCCCAGCGGCTTGGTCGGATCCGGCAGGTTGCGGTCGCGGTAGGGCTGCTTGTTGCCCATGCAGTACGGCCAGCCGTGGTTGCCGGGACCGGTGATCGCGGCGAACGTGTCGTACTTCGCCGGACCCCAGGTGGTCGAGGGCTGACCGGCGTCGGGGCCGACCCAGCCCGCGTACAGGATGTCGGTCTTCTGGTCCACGAAGATGCGCGCGGGGTTGCGCACGCCCATCACGTAGATCTCACCGCGGGTCTTGCCGCCGCCCTCGTCCGGCTCGTTCCCCGTGAACAGGTTGCCGGCCGGGAGCGTGTACGTGCCGTCGTCCTCGGGGTGGATCCGCAGGATCTTGCCGTTGAGGTTGTTGGTGTTGCCGGCGGTGCGCCGCGCGTCGGCGAAGGAGACGCCCTTGTAGTTCGGCTCCGGGTTGTTGCCCGAGTAACCGTCGCTGAACCGCGAGGAGTTGTTGTCCCCGGTCGCGATGTACAGGTTGCCCTTCGAGTCCCACGCCATGCCGCCGCCCGCGTGGCAGCAGCTGTGGATCTGCACCGGCCACTGGAGCAGGACCTTCTCGCTGGCCAGGTCCAGCTTGTTGGTCGCGAGGTCGAGCGTGAACCGGGAGACGTAGCGCTGGGCCATCCGCTTGTCACGGTCGATCTTCGCGTGCGGCGTGTAGTGCAGGTACACCCAGCCGTTGGTGAGGAAGTCCGGGTCGAGCTCGATGCCGAGCAGCCCCTCCTCGACCTTGATCAGCTCGTCGCCGCCGCCCTTGTTGCCGAAGACGCTGAGCGCGGCCGCCTTGGTGACCGTCTTCGTCTTCGGGTCGTAGACGTGGACCTCGCCGTTGCCCTTGCCGATGTCCGGGTTGTTCCAGTCCGTGACCACCGGCTGCGAGGAGTCCGCGCCGCCGCGGCCGATGTACAGGACCCGGCCGTCCTTGGCGGTCACCAGTCCGTGCGGCTCGCCGATCTGGTCGTTCTGGCCCGGCTGGTTGGGCTGGGTCAGGCGCTCGGCCTTGTAGTTGGCGTCGATCGTGGCCTTGCAGTCGGCGCGCACCAGACGCGTGGTCCAGTTGAGGGCGCCGCGCAGGTGCGTACGGAAGTCGACCTCGCTGTACGCGTCCGCCGTACCGCCCATCGCGGTGTAGAAGGACCGTCCGCCGTCGTAGTCACGGCACCAGGAGACCGGGTGGTCCCAGCCGTTGGCGCCCTCGCCCGGCTTGTAGGTTGACTCGCGCAGGCGCGCGACGGTGTGGACCTTGCCCGACGGGTTCTCCTTCCAGTTGAACCACTTGTCGAGCCGCTTCCACTCCAGAGGCAGGTCCTTGGTGGCCGGGTGCTGGCGGTCGCCGACCTCGACGGTGGCGCGCTGCGCGCTCGCGCCGCTGCCGGCCGCGGGCCGGGCGCCGATCAGACCGGTGAACCAGTCCGAATACGGTTCCGTACGGGCCGCGTTGTGCAGGCCGACGAACCCGCCGCCCGCCTCCATGTACGCCTCAAGGCCCAACTCCTGCTCGGCGTCGAGCACATCGCCGCCGCCGGTCAGGAACACCACGGCGTTGAACTTGCCGAGCGCCTTCTCGTTGGTGAAGATCCCCGCGTTGTCCGAGGCGGTGATCGTGAAGCGCTGGTTCTCGGGTCCGGTCTGGCCGATCCGCTCGATCGCCTCGATCCCCGCGTTGACCACGGGAGACTCCTCGGTGGCCGAGGCGTAGAAGACCAGGACGCGCACATTGCTACCGCCCGGCGGGGACGGCAGTGACATCGTTGTCTGCTCGGTCGCGGTCCGCGGCGGATCCGGGTAGGGGCGCGCGGTGGCCGGTGCCGTGGCGAGCAGCCCCACGGTCATCGTCCCGGCCGCGATCCCGGCCGCCCAGGCCCGTCTCGATCTGCGTCGTGCCGCGCTCAACCCTCGGTGTTTCCAGGGCTGTTGATGCGGTGGTAGCCGCATGTGTTCACCCACCCCTCGTCCGTAACGGCAACAGCGCATAGGAAGCTAGCCAGCTTTGCCCGTCCCGCCAATAGCTATGACCGGACTGGATCGAACTTTGTCCTGAGTGTGGATAAATGAAGATCCCGTCGCTACCGTGTGCCCGTCACCGGGGCCACCCGCGCCTCAGCAACCTCCGTACGGACATGGGGAGTTCGCAGATGCCCGAGCAGTCGGCAAGCAGCCTCGAAAACCTCGGCAGACGGGTCTTCAACCGGCGGCTTCTCGCCGGCGGAGCGGTGGTCGCCACCGGTCTGACATCGATGTCGGCGGCCGGATCCGGCAGTTCCGCCTCGGCCGTGGCGGAGGCGGCGGTGGCGCCCGCGGGCGGTGCGGTGCGCCATATGACGCTCTACGTCGAGGAGTTGGCCGACGGCCAGCTCGGCTACGGCCTGGAGAAGGGCAAGGCGTCCATACCGGGGCCGCTCATCGAGATGGTCGAGGGCGACACCCTGCACATCGAGGTGATCAACACTCTCGACATCGATGTCTCGCTGCACCCGCACGGCGTGGACTACGAGATCACCAGCGACGGCACCCGGCACAACAACTCCCATGTGGAGCCGGGGGGTTCGCGCACGTACACCTGGCGCACCCACGCGCCGGGGCGCCGCGCGGACGGCACCTGGCGCGCCGGGAGCGCGGGCTACTGGCACTACCACGACCACGTCGTCGGTACGGACCACGGCACCGGCGGTCTGCGCAAGGGGCTGTACGGGCCGCTGATCGTGCGGCGCAAGGGCGACATCCTGCCCGACAAGACCTTCACGATCGTCTTCAACGACATGACGATCAACAACCTGAAGACCGGGCCCGACTTCAAGGCCACGGTGGGCGACCGCGTGGAGATCGTGATGATCACGCACGGCGAGTTCTACCACACGTTCCACATGCACGGTCATCGCTGGGCGGACAACCGCACCGGCATGCTGTCCGGCCCCGAGGACCCCTCGCCGGTGATCGACAACAAGATCACCGGACCCGCCGACTCCTTCGGTTTCCAGATCATCGCGGGGGAGCGGGTGGGGGCCGGCGCATGGATGTACCACTGCCACGTCCAGAGCCACTCCGACATGGGGATGGCGGGCTTCTTCCTCGTCGCGAAACCGGACGGGACGATCCCCGGGCACGACGGTGGGCATGAGGGCCACGGGGCCGCGGAGAAGTCGTCGGCGAAGGAGCCGGCCGAGGACTCGGGGGCCGCACACGCGCACTGAGTGCGCCCGCGCACTACCACCGCAGGTGACCGCCCCGCTCCGCTTCGGCAGTGGCGGGGCGGTTGTCAGTGGGCGGTGCAAGACTCGGGAGCGGCAGGACAACGGGACCCACAAAGGAGTGGCTCATGCTCACCACCCGTTTTGTCACCGGTTCTCTGGTCTGGGTCGACCTCGGCACCCCGGACATCGAAGCCGCCAACGCGTTCTACGGCGCCCTCTTCGGCTGGGAGGCGCAGTCGTCCGAGGAGTTCGGCGGCTATGTGACGTACCGCAGCAAGGGGCAGGCCGTCGCCGGCGGCATGCAAGTCGCGCCCGAGGAGGGCGAGCCCGGCTGGGGGATCTACTTCCAGACACCCGACGCGGACGCGACCGCGAAGGCGGTCGAGCAGGCTTCGGGCGCCGAGCTCATGGCGCCCATGGATGTCGGACCGCTCGGGCGCATGGCGCTCTACAGCGACCCGGCGGGCGCGGGCTTCGGCATCTGGCAGCCGGGCGAGATGAAGGGATTCGAGCTGGTCAATGAGCCGAACTCGCTGAACTGGGTCGAGCTGTACACCACGGACGTCCCCGCGGCGGCCGCGTTCTACGGTGCGGCGCTCGGGCTGCGCACCAGCGCGGTCGAGTTCCCGGGCGGGTCCTACACCTCCGTGCACCCGGGCGGCACGGACGAGGACGCCATGTACGGCGGCATCGTGGACCGGTCCGACGACCCGGTCGAGGCCGAGCGCGGCCCGCACTGGCTGCCGTACTTCGAGGTGGAGGACGTGGACCAAGCCGTGGCCAAGGCGCGCGAGCTCGGGGCGAGCGTGCAGATGGAGCCCACGTCCATGACGGGCGTCGGGCGCCTGGCGAAGGTGACCGATCCGCAGGGCGCGCGGCTCGCGCTGATCAAGGGCGATCCGAACCAGGAGTGAGGCGCTGCGGGCGCTGCTCGGGCGGGGTGTGCCGTGGGTCCGGTGTCGCGGGGCCCTCGGCGCATCGCGTCCGGGCGCGGGCGCCCTCGAATGCGTGGCAAATGTCCGGGATGTGATAATCGACGATGTCGTCTTCGGGGGATGCCGTACGGGCCGTCCGAGCCCGGTCCGTGAGGCAGGCGCATGCGGCCGGCCCGTGGTCCGAGCACCTGGAGCCCGAGATGTACCCGATCCGTATCGACCCCCGGCCCGTGGCGGGCGAGGAGTCCGTCGCGCGCCTCGATCCCCGGGGCGCGCCGCTGGAGGAGCTGGCCGTCGCGCGGATCCGGATGCTTCCCGGCGCGGAGCGCGAGGCGCATGCGTACGAGGGCTCCGAGGCGATCCTGACCTGCGTGGACGGCGAGGTCGACGTGGAGAGTCCGGGCCGTGGGCGGATCACGCTGCGGCCGGCCGCGTGTGTGATGGTGCCGCGCGGCGAGCTCTTCACGCTGGCCAACCGCACGAGCCGCCCGGCCACGCTGCTCGCCGTACTCACCCGCGGCCCGGCCGTCGACCGCCTGCCGCGCGCGGAGCGGACCTCGCGTGATCCGCGGCATCTGAAGGCGGTGGCCTGACCGGTGTCCGGTCGCCTCGCGGCCCGAGGGTCAGGGCGCCGGTGCCGCATCCGGTCCTGCCGGAGGCGGCGCGCCTCCCGGGTCGGTGGGCGGCGTGCCTGTCGGGTCCGCGGGCGGCGTGACCTCTGGTGCGGTGAGGTCGCCGAACTGTCCCCGGAGCGACTCGAGGATGCTGTCGAGTGTGCCGGGGTGCGTGGCCGCGTAGACGATGAAGCCGAGAAGGATCAGGAAGCCGATGCCGGCGCCAGGGCCCCGGTAGTAGCCGTCCCAGGTGAAGTAGCGGTTGCCGCCCATGGTGTGTACCCCTTCGGCACGGTGACTGGTTGTGCAGGGGAACACCAGTCGGCGGCGCTACGGGTTCCTCGGGACCGGGGCCCGCAGCGGTGGCGTGACACGGGCGGCACGGATCCGCGACCAACCGGACCCGGCGCGGAACTTATGCCGCGTACTCCGTGAGATCGATGCCGTGGATCTGCAGCGGTACGTCGTACTCGGGATGGGTCGTCTCGCGTTCGGGGACCATGCCGAGCTTGCCGATCACGTTCGCCGAGGCCGTGTCGCCGACCCTGCTGATGGCGACGACGTGGTCGAGGCCGCGGTCCTGGAGCGCGAACTCCAGCGTGGCGTGGGCGGCTTCGGAGGCGTAGCCCTGGCCCCAGAACGGTGCGCCGAGCCGCCAGGCGATCGCCGGGTGGGGCAGTGCCTCCGGCAGGTACTCGGGCAGGGTGAGGCCGGTGAAGCCGGCCAGTTCGCCCGAGGCGAGGAGTTCGACCGCGAAGAGGCCGAAGCCCTCCTCGTCCCACTCCTCCTCCCACCGCTCGATGTCCTCGGCGGTCTCGTCCAGGCTGCGCACCGAGCCGTCGTCCACCCAGCGCATGACCCGCCGGTCGGCGTTGATCTCCGCCATCGGTACGAGGTCGCTGTCGAGCCAGCGGCGGAGGAGGAGGCGGGGCGTGCGGATCTCGGTCATGACGCCCATCTTGCCGAAGCCGCCGGTGTCACCGGTAATCGCGGCGTCGCGGCGGGCGCGTGCAGGTGCGGGCAGGCACCTCTGGCCCGGCAGTCGGCGCCCCGGTCCGGCGTGGCATGCGGCGCCCCGCGATCGGGCGGCCGCGCGGCACTCCGGGACCGGGCGGGCAGGCGGCACCCGGCCCGGCACGCGGCACCGCGCAACCGGTCAGCCCCGCGGCACCTCGCCGGTCAGCCGCGCGGCACCACGCCACCGGCCCGGCACGCGGCACCCCGAGCCCAGCAGGCCCGCAGCCCCCGTCCACGTTGATCTCTCGTTGAGCGAACGTTTCACGCCACGCGGCAGGCTTCTGCCCATGCCCCGCATGACTGCAGCCACCCCCACACCCGCCTGGCACGAGGACGCCCTGTGCGCTCAGACCGGGCCGGAGTTCTTCTTTCCGGAACCCGGGAGTTCCGTGAGTGAGGCCAAGCGCATCTGTGCCTCCTGTCCCGGCCGCGCCGCCTGCCTCGACCACGCGCTCCGGCACGACGAGCGCTTCGGCGTCTGGGGCGGCCTCTCCGAGAAAGAGCGGCTCGCCCTCAGGCGCTCCCGGCGCTAGCGGGTGCCCCGGGCCGCGGTTCAGGCCTACTCGACCGAGAACATCCACTCATGGGTCTGCGCCATGGGGGCAACGTGGCACCGCCGGGGTGCTTCGTGAACGGGCCGGTTCGGCCGGAATCGGCGGGCCGGTGCGGCCCGCCGATCAGAGGGGTGGCTACTGGGCGGCCGCGCGCGCCGCGAGCCGCGCCTTGCGCGCGGCCAGCTTCTCGTCGAACTTCGCGGCCTCCGCGTCCAGCCCGTTCATGAACAGGCCGAGCTCCTCCTGCGCCTTGAGGCCCTCCGGGCCCAGGCCCTGGATCTCCAGGACCTTCAGGAAGCGCAGGACGGGCGAGAGCACGTCGTCGTGGTGAATGCGCATGTTGTAGATCTCGCCGATGGCCATCTGCGCGGCGGCGCGCTCGAAGCCGGGGATGCCGTGGCCGGGCATGCGGAAGTTGACCACCACGTCGCGGACGGCCTGCATGGTCAGATCCGGGGCGAGCTCGAAAGCGTTCTTGAGCAGGTTGCGGTAGAAGACCATGTGCAGGTTCTCGTCCGTGGCGATACGGGCGAGCATCCGGTCGCAGACCGGGTCACCGGACTGGTGGCCGGTGTTGCGGTGGGAGATGCGGGTGGCCAGCTCCTGGAAGGCCACGTACGCGATGGAGTGCAGCATCGAGTGCCGGTTGTCGGACTCGAAGCCCTCCGACATGTGGGACATACGGAACTGCTCGAGCTTGTCCGGGTCCACCGCGCGCGAGGCGAGCAGGTAGTCCCGCATCACGATGCCGTGCCGGCCCTCCTCGGCGGTCCAGCGGTGCACCCAGGTGCCCCAGGCGCCCTCGCGGCCGAAGAGGGTGGCGATCTCGTGGTGGTAGCTCGGGAGGTTGTCCTCGGTCAGCAGATTGACCACCAGAGCGGTCTTTCCGATGTCGGTCACCTTGGACTGGCTGGGGTCCCAGGCCTCGCCGTCCTCGAAGAATCCGGGGAAGTTGCGGCCGTCGGACCACGGCACGTACTCGTGCGGCATCCAGTCCTTGGTGACCTTGAGGTGCCGGTTGAGCTCCTTCTCGACAACCTCTTCCAGCGCGTACAGCAACCGGGCGTCGGTCCAGCCGGTCGGACTGCCGAGGTGGGGAGAGGTAAGAGTCACGGGTGCTCCTGGGGACTGGGGCAGGGGGATACGCGGGCAGCGCGAAGTCGCGCAGTACCTACGGGTTCGTAGGTTACGAAACCGTAGGTTAAGCATCGCGTAAAGGAGATCCCTGATCAGGGCCCCGCGCAGTCCGTTTTGTCCCCAACGCGCAGCGTGAGTGCGGCCGTCCCGCGACCGCACTCACGCCCGCGTCATGCCTCGATTTCCGGGGCGTCCGGCGCCTCAGTTCAGTGCCATCAGCTCCCGCACCTCCTCCAGGCTGGTGTCGCGCAGCTCACCGTCGAGCAGCAGCCACCGGGTGATCCCGATCGACTCCAGGAACGGCAGATCGTGGCTGGCCACGATCAGCGCTCCCTCGTACGCGTCCAGCGCGTCGGTGAGCTGACGGACGCTGGCCATGTCGAGGTTGTTCGTCGGCTCGTCCAGCATCAGCAGCTGCGGCGCCGGCTCGGCGAGCATCAGCGCGGCGAGCGCCGCGCGGAACCGCTCGCCGCCCGACAGGGTCGACGCGAGCTGATCGGCCCGCGCGCCCTTGAACAGGAAGCGGGCCAGGCGCGCCCGCACCCGGTTGTTGGTGGCGTCGGGCGCGGCCTTCGCCACGTTCTCCGCCACCGTCAGGGCGCCGTCGAGCACGTCGAGGCGCTGCGGCAGGAAGCGCAGCGGCACATGCGTCTCCACCTCGCCCCCGACGGGCCGCAGTTCACCCGTGACCGTGCGCAGCAGCGTGGTCTTGCCCGCACCGTTGCGCCCGATCAGCGCGATCCGCTCGGGCCCGCGCAGGTCGAACTCGCCCTTCACGCGCGCCCCGTAGGCGAGTTCGAGGTTCCGCAGGGTCAGGACCTGACGGCCCGGCGGCACCGCCGTGTACGGCAGGTCGACCCGGATCTCCTCGTCGTCGCGTACGGCCTCGATCGCCTCGTCCAGACGTTCCTTCGCCTCCTTCAGCTTCTCCTCGTGCATGATGCGGTGCTTGCCCGCGGAGACCTGGGCCTCGCGCTTGCGGGCGTTCATGATGATCTTCGGCTCGCGCTTCTGTGCGTACATCTTGTTGCCGTAGCGCACGCGCTTGGCCAACTTGACGTGGGCGTCGGACAGTTCGCGCTTCTGCTTCTTGAGGTCTCCCTCGGCGACGCGCACCATCCGCTCGGCCGCCTCCTGTTCGATGGCGAGCGCCTCCTCGTACGCCGTGAAGTTGCCGCCGTACCAGACGACCTCGCCGGAGCGCAGATCGGCGATCTGGTCGACCAGGTCGAGGAGTTCACGGTCGTGGCTGACCACGATCATGACTCCGGACCAGGCCGCGACGGCGGCGTACAGCCGGCGCCGCGCGAACAGGTCGAGGTTGTTCGTCGGCTCGTCGAGCAGCAGCACGTCGGGGCGGCGCAGCAGCAGCGCCGCCAGCCTGAGCAGCACGGACTCGCCGCCGGAGACCTCGCCGATGGTGCGGTCGAGGCCGATGTGGCCGAGGCCGAGCTGGTCGAGCATCGCGACGGCGCGCTCCTCGACGTCCCAGTCGTCGCCGACCGCCGTGAAGTTCTCCTCGCTCGCGTCGCCCGCCTCGATGGCGTGCAGCGCGGCGCGGGTCGCGGCGATCCCGAGCGCCTCGTCGACTCTGAGTGCGGTGTCGAGCGTGACGTTCTGCGGCAGGTAGCCGACCTCGCCGGCGATCCTGAGGGAGCCGTCGGTGGGGGTGAGCTCACCGGCGATCAGTTTCAACAGGGTTGATTTTCCCGACCCGTTGACGCCGATGAGGCCGGTGCGGCCGGGGCCGACGGCCAGTTGGAGGTCGTCGAAGACCTCGGTCCCGTCGGGCCAGGTGAAGTCGAGCGCGGTGGCGGATACGGAGGTGGGGAAGGTAGACATACGGGCTGCCTCTCGAGGTCGCGGTGGGTGGCGGGCGACGTACGAGACACCGCGGGCGACAGCTCGCAGGAGACAGGTCCTGGGGCGGCGGGACGGTCCGTGAAGGAAAGGCTTCAGGGAGGTCCCGGGGCAACAAAGAAGCCCTGTTCCGCAAGGAGGACGGCTCACATGCCGAGGTCGCACACGACGCGCACAGTGCACAGGCACTGCATCAGGCGCGGTGTCTCAGGACCTCAGACGAGCAACGTCCTTCTCCAATCGGCGGCAACAGAAGCCCTTACACCGTAAGACGGCGCTGCTCGGACTGTCAACCGATCTTTCTGGTGACCGGGGGGCAGGGACCGGCGCCTCGATGTCGGAAATTCGCCAGCGTCCCCCGCCCGGTGCTTGATTGAGTGGGGGCATGACGAACACCGCCGCTCTCATCGCCAAGGCCCGTGCCCTGCACGCCCTGCACACCCCCGGACGTCCGCTCGTCCTCGCCAACGTCTGGGACATCCCCTCCGCCCGCATCGTCCAGGACGCCGGAGCCGCCGCCCTGGCGACCACCAGCTCCGGGGTGTCCTGGGAGCTGGGCGCCGCCGACGGGGACCATTTGGAGCGCGAGCGCGCGGTCGAGGCAGTCAGCAGGATCACCGCGGCGGTCGAGCTGCCGGTCACGGCCGACATCGAGCGCGGCTACGGCGAGCGCCCCGAGGACGTGGCCGCCACCGTACGGGCCGTATTCGGAGCGGGAGCGGTCGGCGTCAACCTCGAGGACTCGGTGGACGGCGGACTGCGCCCGGCCGAGGAGATGGCCGAGCGGATCGCGGCCGCGCGGGCCGCCGCGGACGAGGCCGGAGTGCCGCTGTTCCTCAACGCGCGCACCGACACGTATCTGCGGCAGGCGGGCGAGGAGAGCGGGCGGCTCGCGGAGACCCTGCGCAGGGCCGCGGTCTACCGGGAGGCGGGCGCCGACGGGATCTTCGTGCCCGGCGTCGTGGACCTCGGGCTGGTCAAGGAGCTGGTCGACGGGATCGACGCGCCGCTGAACGTCCTTGCCGGGCCCGGTGCGCCCGAGGTGGGCGAGTTCGCGGGGGCCGGGGTCGCGCGGGTGAGCGTCGGCGGCCGGATCGCGGAGGCCGTGCACGGCCTGGTGCGCCGGGCCGCGAAGGAGGTGCTCACCACGGGCGGCTACACGCACATGGCGGGCGCGATCGAGTACGGCGAGCTGAACGAGCTGTTCGGCTGAGGCGGCGGTTCGACGGGCTCCACGGCTCTTCGGCCGAGCCGAGCTCGACGAGTTGTTCCGTCGCGGCGGACCGGACGTACCTCCGGGCTGGGGCGGTCCGCCTCAGCAGGCTCCGCCAAGGAGCTCCGCCAGGTTCTGGTCCACGTCCAGGTGCAGGTGCTCGCGGCCGGCCGGCACCAGGGCCGTGGACCGCTTGAGGAAGCGGCGCAGCTCGCCCGTGCGGACATGCACGATGGCCGTGCCCTCGGGGGCGTGGAACTCGAGCACGGTCCGGTCGTAGCCGTACGGGCGCACCCGCACGTCACCGTCTCCGGACGGCTCCTCCACGCCCGCGGTGAGCAGCTCGCGGGCGAAGGTCCAGGAGACCTCCACGCCTTCGAGGGTGGCGGGCGCCGGGAAGGTCATGCGCACGGCGAAGGGGTCGCTGCGGTCATAGGCCAGCGTCGCGGGGATGGTGGGCATCCGCGGTGCGGCCGCGACGAGTCGGGCCTCGACGTCCTGTTCGATGACGGTGGTCAACCCTTGCTCCCTTACGACGGCTGGCTGGATGGGCCTGCACTGGAATAGACGGCGGAATCCCTCGATCCGTGCACGCGGCGGGCCGTGACGTGTGTCACCGCGCGCCACGCCAGGGGTACCCACATCGGGGCGCGTGCCGCATCGCGCGGTCCGGCTGCGCGCCACGCTAGGGGTGCCCGCACCGGGCCGCGACCGCCGCGCGGGGGACAGCGCCGCGTTGACGCCGCAGGTCGGAGCCGCGCGCCCGGGCCCCAACACGG
Organism: Streptomyces indicus; assembly: GCF_900100315.1. Lineage (GTDB taxonomy): Bacteria > Actinomycetota > Actinomycetes > Streptomycetales > Streptomycetaceae > Streptomyces > Streptomyces indicus. Next base: position 775,482 of record NZ_FNFF01000001.1, on the reverse strand, counting down.
ATGCCGCCGGGGGCGGTTGAGGCCACCGCGCCCTCTGGACGCCCCGGGGCGCGTCGGCTAGCTTCGCCGCGCATGACAGCTTTGGGGAAGTCGAGGCGTACACGGCGTCGAGTGGCGGCAGGTGCCGCAGTCGCGGCGGTGGCCGCTGTGCTGAGCGGTCCGGCTCCGGCGGCCGCGGACGGCGGTGCGGCACCGGGAGCGCGCGCGGACGGCACCGGTGACGTGTCCGCGTACACGAAGAGTCTGCGCTGGGACCTCAAGCCGAGCGGGGCCGAGGTGCGCTTCCGCGGGCTCGCCGCCGTCAGCCGCAGCACCGCGTGGGTGGCCGGATCCAAGGGGACCGTCCTGCGCACCACCGACGGCGGCGCGAGCTGGGCGGACGTGTCGCCGCCCGGCGCGGGCGAGCTCGAGTTCCGCGACATCGAGGCCTTCGACCGCAAGCGGGCCGTGGTCCTGGCCATCGGTGAGGGCGAGGCCTCGCGGGTGTTCCGCACCGAGGACGGCGGAGCGACCTGGACCGAGGCTTTCCGCAACGACGAGCCCCGGGCCTTCTACGACTGCCTCACCTTCTTCGACACGAAGAACGGGCTCGCGATGAGCGACCCCGTGGACGGCAAGTACCGGATCCTGTCCACGCGCGACGGCGGCCGCAACTGGAAGGTGCTGCCCAGCGCGGGCATGCCGCCGGCGCAGCCCGGCGAGGCCGGGTTCGCGGCGAGCGGGCAGTGCCTGGTCAGCCACGGACGCTCCGACGTGTGGCTCGCGACGGGCGGCGGTGCCACGGCGCGCGTGCTGCACTCCTCGGACCGCGGCCTGACCTGGACGGCCGCCGAGACCCCGATCCCCGCGGGCGACCCGGCCAAGGGCGTGTTCGCCCTGGCCTTCCGCTCCCGTGCGCAGGGCATCGCGGTGGGCGGCGACTACCGGGCCGACCAGGCCTCGCCCAAGGCCTCGGCGGTCAGCCGCGACGGCGGCCGTACGTGGCAGACCTCGGCGGAGCCGGTGCCCGCGTACCGCTCGGGCGTGACCTGGCTCCCGCACACGAAGTCCGTGGCGCTCGCGGTCGGCCCGACGGGCACCGATGTCACCTTCGACGGCGGCCGTACGTGGCGGGCCTTCGACCAGGGTTCCTTCGACACCGTGGACTGCGCCCAGGACTTCGGGTGCTGGGCCTCCGGCGAGAAGGGCCGGATCGCCCGCCTGGAGCCGTAAGACCCGGGCGCGGGGCGGGGGTTGGAGTGCGGTCCGGCAGGCACGCGCCATGTCGGACCGCACAAGATCACCGTCCTGATCTTGGGTGATCGACTACCTGCGGGCGGCGCACGGGCCGTGTTCGAATCCGTAGGCACCGACGGACCGGGATGCACGTCAGGCCCGGGGCGGTCCGCAGCGCGCCGACGCAGGCAGCGCGCGGGCCGGACGGCGGGGAGCGTCTGCCGTGATCAGACGCTGGACGCCGGGCGTACGGGATCGACGTATCCACGTACCCGAAGGGTCAGCCACATGAGCAAGCACGTACTCGCGCAGAACCAGTACGGCAAGGCCGAGAACCGCATCGTCCATGTCACCCGCAAGGGCAGCGACGGCTCCTGGCACGAGATCCGCGACCTGAACGTCTCGGTCGCGCTGCGCGGCGAGTTCCGCGATGTCCACCTCACCGGCGACAACGCCAACTGCCTGCCGACGGACACCACGAAGAACACCGTCTACGCCTTCGCCAAGGAGCACGGCATCTCCTCGCCGGAGGCCTTCGGCATCCTGCTCGCCAAGCACTTCGTGACCTCGCAGGCGCCGATCCACGAGGCGCAGATCCGTATCGAGGAGTACTCCTGGGAGCGGATCCCGGTCCCCACGCGCAAGGAGCAGCACTCCTTCGTCCGCAAGGGCCAGGAGGTGCGCACCTCGCAGATCACCTTCAGCGAGAACACCGGCAAGCTCCAGGTGATCTCCGGTCTGAAGGACCTGACCGTGATGAACTCGACCAACTCGGAGTTCCACGGCTACATCAAGGACAAGTACACGACCCTCCAGGAGGCGTACGACCGCATCCTGGCCACCAAGGTCACCTCGCGCTGGGCCTACTCGGCGGCCGCCGCTGCGGACGAGGAGTTCGACTGGGACCGCTCGTACGCCAAGGTGCGCACGCACATGCTGGACGCCTTCGCCGAGACGTACAGCTACTCGCTTCAGCAGACCCTGACGCAGATGGCCGAGCGCGTCCTCGACCACTGCCCGAAGGTCAACGAGGTCCGGCTCAACCTGCCCAACAAGCACCACTTCCTCGTCGACCTGGAGCCCTTCGGGCTGAAGAACGACAACGAGGTGTACTTCGCGGCCGACCGGATGTACGGCCTGATCGAGGGCACCATCCACCGCGACGGCGTCGAGCCCGTGATCGCCACCAGCGACTGGATCGTCGCGTAACTCCACGCGGACACGGGGCTCTTGGGGTCCGCCGGGGGGCGGATCGCGAGGGCCCCGTTACGCTGCACGGCATGATCGACTGGACAGCGGACCACGACGACGCCGAGGTGGCCGTGGCCGCCGCCCGTGCCGGTGCCGACGTGGTGCGGCGCATGTACGGCCAGGACCTCGACCGGACCGACAAGGGCGCGGGCGACTTCGCCACCGCCGCCGACCTCGCGGCGGAGCGCGCGATCCTCGACCTGCTGCGGACGGCTCGCCCCGGGGACGCCATCGTCGGCGAGGAGACCGGCCGCCAGGGCGCCGCGGGCTCCGGCCGCGAATGGCTGGTGGACCCGCTGTGCGGCACGCTCAACTACGCCTCCGGCACCCTGGCCGTGGGAGTCAACGTGGCGCTGCGCGAGGGCGCGGCGGCGGTGGCGGACCCGTTCACGGGCGAGGTGTACGCGACGGACGGCAGGCGTGCGTGGTGCCGGACCGGGGACGGGGAAGCGCCGCTCGTCCCGACGGGCAACGCCGACACTCCACTCGCCACGACAGGGGACGCCGACACTCCGCTTGTCCCGACAGGGAGCGCCGTCACCCCGCTCGTCCCGACGCCCGCCACGCACCTGGTGGACGTCAACCTGGACCCGCCCTTCCCGAGCGCCCCCGCCTTCCGCGCGGTCGACCTGCTGGCCCACCCCGCTTTCGTGGCGCGCTTCCGCCCGCGCGTCCTCTCGACCTCACTGGCCCTGGCCTGGGTCGCGGCCGGGAAGCGCGCCGCCTACGTGACGGACGGCGGAGACCTGTCCGGGAGCGTGCACTTCGCCGCCGGGATCGCCCTGTGCCGGGCCGCCGGGTGCGTGGTCACGGGAGTGGACGGGCTGCCGATCGGCCGCGGCGGCAAGGGACTTGTGGCGGCGGCGGACGAGGACACCCACCGGGCGCTGATGTCGATGATCACCACTTCGGGCTCCTGAACCAGCCTTCAGCGCCGGGTGCACGGGACTAGTCCACCCCGTGCACATCCCCCCGCGTCATCGAGCGCACCGCCGCCCCGAAGCCCAGGCCGTCCGGCGGCATGCCCGGGTGGTGGGCCGCGGTGGTGGCCGAGGCGCCGAGCGTGAGGCGCGAGACGATGCGGTAGCGGTCGCCCCGGTAGACGGAGTGCACGTACTCCACGTGCCGGCCCGTCGTGTCCGTGGTCAGGCGCTCGAAGAGCAGGGCGGGGGAGAGCACGGGTACGTCGAGCAGTCGGGACTCGGCCTCGCTGGTGACCGTCGGCTCGATCGACTGGACCGCGTCGCGCACCTGCACCCCGTGCTGGGTGCGCAGATGCTCGTAGAGATCGCCGCCCTCCAGCTCCTCGGCGCTCAGACCCGGCACCAACTCGGCCGGGATGTGCAGGTATTCGAGGGCCATGGGCGCCTCGTCGACGATGCGCAGCCGCGCCACGTACATGATCTCGGCGGCCGGGGAGATGCGCAGCCGGCGGCCCACCCGGGCGCCCGCCGGCATCGTGGTGAACTCCAGGAGCCGGCTGGACCAGGTGCCGGAGGCCTGTGGCAGGGCGAGCGCGTGATCGTCCGAGACCATCTCCTGCGTGATCTTCTCCGGCGCCACGAACATGCCGCGGCCGTGTTCGCGTACGAGCACGCCCGTGGCCACCAGTTCGTCCACCGCGGCGCGCAGGGTCGGCCGGGAGACGCCGAGCCGGCTGCACAGGGTGCGCTCGGAGGGGATCGCGTCGCCCGGGTGCCGCGACTCGACCAGTTCGAGCAGGAACTCCCGTACGCGGTCCCGTTTCAGCACTCCTGAGGATTCACCGTCCATGCGGGGACCTTACCAGAGCTGACCAGTTGGTTTGGGTGGTCGGGTGGCAATCGGTCCGAGTGGTAAGTGCTTGCCGTCGCGGTGTGCCCAATTTCCCACGGGTACAGACCTCTTGACGCCCTCATTGGTCCATGCCACCTTGCTCCATCAGCAACTGGTCACCTTTCCAATTGGTCATCTTGCCGGGGTGGGTCATGAAGATAGTACGTTTCTTCGCAGGCGCCGCCGCACTCGCGGTGGCCGCCTCGCTCAGCGCATGCGGTGGCAGTGACGACAAGGGCAGCGGCGACGGCAAGGGCGACGGAGGGCGGACCACGCTCGACGTCTGGCTCATGCGCGACAGCGTGTCCGAGGAGTTCCAGACACAGTTCGAGAAGGACTTCGAGAAGCAGCACCCGAAGATCGACGTCAAGATCCAGATCCAGGAGTGGAACGGGATCGGACAGAAGATCACCGCGGCCCTCGCCTCCAACGACGCCCCCGACGTGATCGAGGTCGGCAACACCCAGGTCGCCCAGTACGCGGCGAGCGGCGGCGTGAAGGACCTCAGCGACAAGGTCTCCCAGCTCGGCGGCAGCGACTGGATCCCGGGCCTCGCCGAACCGGGCAAGGTCGACGGCAAGCAGTACGGCATCCCGTACTACGCGGCGAACCGAGTCGTCATCTACCGCACCGACCTCTACGAGAAGGCCGGGATCAAGCAGCCGCCCACCACGCGCGAGGAGTGGCTGGCCGCCACAAGGAAGCTCAACACCGGCAAGCAGCAGGGCATTTACCTGCCCGGCCAGAACTGGTACACCCTCGCCGGCTTCATCTGGGACGAGGGCGGCGACCTCGCCGTCAAGGAGGGCGACACCTGGAAGGGTGCGCTCGACACCCCCGAGGCGCTGGCCGGCATGGAGTTCTACAAGGAGCTCCAGAGCCTCGGCAAGGGCCCGAAGGACTCCGACGAGGCCGAGCCGCCGCAGGTCGAGGTGGTCGCCAAGGGCGACGTCGCCCAGGTCATCGCCGTGCCGGGCGGGGCCAAGCTGATCGAGGAGGCGAACCCCGAACTCAAGGGCAAGCTCGGCTTCTTCCCGATCCCCGGCAAGACCGCCGACAAGCCCGGTGCCGTGTTCACCGGCGGCTCCGACCTGATCATCCCCGAGGCCTCCGGCAACCCGGACGAGGCGTACGCCTTCATCAAGGCGCTCGCCGGCGACGACGCCCAGAAGAAGCTGGCCACGGCGATGAGCTACGTGCCGAACAAGAAGTCCCTGGCGAGCGTCCTCGCCTCCGACCCGGGCGCCTCCGCCATGGCCACCGGCGCGACCAACGGCCGCGCGACCCCCAACTCCCCGGAGTGGGCCGCCGTCGAGGCCAACAACCCGATCAAGGAGTTCATGACGCAGGTGCTGACCGGCGCCGACCCGAAGAAGGCCGGAGCCGACGCCACCGAGGCCGTCAGCAAGGCGCTCGGCGGCTGAGATGGCCCTGCACACCGCCCCGCGCGAGACGCGCGACCCGGGGCAGGAGCTGCGGCGGCCGGCTGCCCCCGGCCGCCGCAGGTCCGCGGTCCTGTGGCCGTACCTCCTCATCGCGCCGACCGTGCTCGGCGTGGCCTTCCTGCTGCTCTACCCGCTCCTTCGCAACCTCCAGCTGTCCTTCCAGAGCTTCGGGATGGGCGAACTCATCCGCGGCGGCGCCGAGTTCGTCGGCCTGGACAACTACCGCGAGCTGCTCGGCGGCGGCGAGTTCTGGGACGTGGTGGTACGCACCCTGGTCTGGACGGTGGTCAACGTCGTCCTGATCGTGGGCCTCGCCACCCTCGTCGCCCTGATGCTCCAACGCCTGGGCCGCACCCTGCGCGTCCTGGTGATGAGCGCCCTGGCCCTGGCCTGGGCCACGCCGATCCTCGCGGCGACCACCGTCTTCCAGTGGCTCTTCGCCTCCCGGCTCGGCGTGGTCAACTGGGTGCTCGTCCAGCTCGGGTTCGACTCGTACGAGGGCTACTCCTGGTTCGCGGACGGCACCGCCACCTTCACCATCCTGGTGATCCTCGTGGTCTGGCAGTCCGTCCCGTTCGCCGCGATCACCCTCTACTCGGCGCTCACCACCGTGCCCGCCGAGATCTACGAGTCCGCCCGGCTCGACGGCGCGGGGGAGTGGCGGATGTTCCGCTCGCTGACCGTGCCGATCCTGCGGCCCATCTTCGGCCTCGTGCTCTGCCTCGAAGTGATCTGGGTGTTCAAGTGCTTCGCGCAGATCTGGGTGGTCAGCGAGGGCGGACCCAACGACGCCACGACCACGCTGCCGGTCTATGCGTACCAGATCGCCATCTCACTGCACCACTACGACCTCCAGGCCGCATCGTCCACGATCACCGTGCTCCTGCTTGGCGTGATCCTCTTCGTCTATCTGCGCCAACTGTTCCGGCAGGAGGGCGAGTTGTGAACCTCCGTTCCCTCGTGCGGCGGCTGCCGCTCAACCTCGCCGCCGTCGCCGTCTTCGTCGTCACGATCTTCCCCGTCTACTGGATGGCCTCCACCGCGTTCAAGCCGGCGGGGGACATCAACGCGGACACCCCGGTGTTCGTGCCGACCCGGCTCACGCTCGAGCACTTCCGTACGGCCGTGGCGGCGGACGGCTTCGCCACGTTCTGGCGCAACAGCCTGCTCGTGACCGCCACCGCCGTGCTGCTCGCGCTGGTCATCGCCCTCGGCTCGGCCTTCGCCGTGGCCCGGCTGCGGTTCCGCGGCAAGCGGGGCTTCGTCCTCATGGTGTTCATCGCGCAGATGGCGCCCTGGGAGGCCATGCTCATCCCGGTCTACATCATCGCCCGCGACACCGGCCTGCTCGACCGGCTCGCGATGCTGACGCTGCTCTACTTCATCATCACGCTGCCGTTCACCATCATCACCCTGCGCGGATTCCTCGCCGCCGTCCCTGTGGAGTTGGAGGAGGCGGCCCAAGTCGACGGCTGCACCCGGCTCTCGGCCTTCCGGCGCGTCACCTTCCCGCTGCTCGCCCCCGGTCTGCTCGCGACCTCGCTCTTCGGATTCATCACCGCCTGGAACGAGTTCGCCTTCGCCAACATGCTCATCGTCAAGAACCAGGACGACCGCACCCTGCCCGTCTGGCTCTCCTCCTTCTCCAACACCTTCGGCACCGACTGGGGCGCCACCATGGCCGCCTCCACGCTCTTCGCGCTGCCGGTCCTGATCCTCTTCCTCGTCCTGCAACGCCGGGTCACCACCGGCTTCGTCTCGGGTTCCGTGAAGGGCTGACCCCATGGGAGCTACCGCATGCTGATCCCCCGCCCCCGCCAAGCCGTCCGCCAGACCGGGCACTTCCTCCTCGACACGGCCACCACCCTGCACCTGGCACCCGGCGCGGAGCCCGCCGCGGAGCTGCTGCGCCTCCGCACCGGACTGCCGCTGCGGGCCTCGGCGGACAGCGCGTTCGTGCTCGCGATCGACCCGGCGCTCAGCGGACTCGGCGAGGAGGGGTACGGACTCACGGTCGGCCGTGACGCCGTCCTGCTGCGGGCCCGCACCCGGGCCGGCCTGCTCAACGGCGCCCACACCATCTCCGCACTCCTGGAGCGCGGGGGCCGGCTGCCCTGCACCCAGATCAGCGACAGCCCGCGCTTCGCCTGGCGCGGTCTGATGCTCGACGTGGCCCGCCACTTCCTGCCGATGGCGTACGTACGCGACGTGGTCGACCGGATCGCCGCGTTCAAACTCAACGTCCTCCACCTGCACCTGACGGACGATCAGGGCTGGCGGATGCCCGTCGACGCCTACCCGCTGCTCACCGAGATCGGCTCGGTGCGGGCCCGGACGGCCGGTGACGGCACCCCGCACGGCGGGCACTACACCAAGGCGGAACTGCGGGAGTTGGTGCACTACGCCGCTGCGCGCGGGGTGCGCGTCGTGCCGGAGATCGAGATGCCCGGCCACGCCCGCGCCGCCCTCGCCGCCTACCCGCACCTCGGCAACCGCCCCGAGCGCCGGCTCGACGTCTGGGACCGCTGGGGCATCTGCGAGAACGTCCTCGGGGTGCACGACGAGGTGTTCGCCTTCGTACGGGACGTCCTGGACGAGGTCGTCGAGGTCTTCGACAGCCCGTACATCCATCTCGGCGGCGACGAATGCCCGACCGTCGAATGGGAGGAGAGCCCGCGCGCGGTCGCCGTCGCCGCCGAGGCCGGGATCTCGCCGAAGGAGCTCAACGCCTGGTTCCTCAGCCGCGCCGGATCCCACCTCCTTGACCTCGGGCGTACGCCGGTGTGCTGGGCCGAGCCCGACGCGACCGCGCTGCCGCCGGAGTTCGTGGTGATGCCCTGGCGCGACGCCGGCCACGGACTCGGCGCCGCACGGCGCGGCCACCGGGTCGTGATGACCCCGCACCTGGACACGTACCTCAACTACCCCCAGTCCGACGCCCCGCACGAACCGGCAGGCCAGCCGGGCGCGACCGTGACCCTCGAGGACGTGTACGCGGCCGAGCCCGCGCCGCCCGACTGGTCGCCCGAGGAGTCCGCGCGCGTCCTCGGCACCCAGGCCCAGGTCTGGACGGAGTACGCGGCCACCCCGGACGCCATCGACTACCTGCTCTTCCCGCGGCTCGCCGCACTCGCCGAGGTCGCCTGGAGCGAAGGCCCGCGCGACCTCCCGGATTTCCGGCGCCGCCTCACGGCGCGCTGACGCGGCCGCCGACCCCCCGTCGGCCGCACACCACCCCCACCATGAGGAGGAACACCTCGTGCACGGAAGACTACGGATGACGGCCGTCGCGGCCGCTCTCACTGTGGCTGCGGCGGGTGCGCTCACCGCACCCAGCGCGGCCGCCGCCTCGGAGTCCGTCAGCGCCCAGTACCACACGGGCTCCACCGGCAGCGACCAGGCCGAGCCGTGGCTGAAGCTCACCAACAAGGGCTCGGACACGGTGCAGTTGAGCGGCCTGACCGTCCGCTACTACTTCAAGGCCGACTCGGCCGCCGCCCAGTACCGCTTCGCCTGCTCCTGGGCGGTGAAGGGCTGCGCCAACATCACCGGCACCTTCGGCACCCTCGCCAAGCCCACCGCGACCGCCGACCGCTACCTGGAGATCGGCTTCACCTCCGGTGCCGGCTCGCTCGCGCCCGGCGCGAACACCGGCGACATGCAACTGCGCTTCCACCGGGCCGACTGGCAGTCGCTGAACCAGCAGGACGACTACTCCTTCGGCGCCGCGCAGACCTCGTACGCGGACTGGTCCAAGGTGACCGTCCAGCGCGGGGGCACGCTCCTGTGGGGCACCGCGCCCGAGGGCAACGACCCCGGAGACCCGGGCGGGCCCGGTGACCCCGGTGGTCCGGGCGGCCCCGACCCGACGAAGCCCGCGCTCTTCGACGACCTCAACTACACCGCGCACAACGACCCGCGGATCGCCCAGCGCGGCTGGACCGTCAAGTCCGGCCAGGGCGGACCCGGTGTGCCCGGCGCGACCTGGGCCCCCGAACAGGTCACCTTCGCCCAGGAGTCGGGCAACAGCATCATGACGCTGCGCACCAGCACCGACGGCACCGCGGCGGGCACCCGGCAGACCGAGCTGTACCACCAGCGCAAGTTCACCAAGGGCACCTACGCGTCCCGGGTGTACTTCAGCGACACCCCCAACTCGGGCCCGGACGGGGACCACATGGTGCAGACGTTCTTCACCATCACCCCGCTCGATGCCCCCATGGACCCGGACTACGGCGAGCTCGACTTCGAGTACCTGCCGAACGGCGGCTGGGGCGAACCGGCCAACATCCTGTACGCCACGTCCTGGGAGACGTACAACCCCGAGCCGTGGCAGGCCGTGAACACCCACACCGAGGTCCGCCAGAGCTACGCCGGCTGGCACGACCTGGTGATCACCGTCGACAACACCTCCATCAAGTACTACGTCGACGGGCAGCTCTTCGGTACGCACAACGAGCCCTACCTGCCCGAGACCGCCATGTCCATCAACCTCAACAACTGGATCATCTCCGGCGGCCTCGTCGCCTCCAGCACCCCGCGCGCGTACGACGAGAAGGTCGACTACGTGTACTACGCCAAGGACCAGATCCTGACCCCGGACCAGGTCAAGGCCCAGGTGGCGAAGTACCGCACGGACGGCGTGACGCACACGGACAACGTGAGCTGACGCCCCTGGCCGGTCGGGGGTGCGCGCCCCTCGCGTACCCTCGACCGCACCATGGATCACGCCGCCACCGACGCCGCCACCGACGCCGCCACCGACACCGTTCCCGCAGCCGTCCCCGCTCCCGTGCCCGCCGGCTGGCCCACCACCGAGGCCGAGGCCCGCGCGGTGCAGGACCGGCTGCGTCCGCAGGTCGTGCTCGACGAGGACGGTCCGGTGCCCGGCGAGGGCCTGGTCACCGGCGTGGACGTGGCCTACGACGACGAGCGCGACCTCGTGGCGGCGGCCGCGGTCGTCCTCGACGCGCGCACCCTGGAGGTCGTCGAGCGCGCCACCGCACTCGGCCGGATCTCCTTCCCGTACGTCCCCGGCCTCCTGGCCTTCCGTGAACTCCCCGCCGTACTCGCGGCGTTGGGCGCCCTGAAGTCACCGCCCGGCCTGGTGGTCTGCGACGGCTACGGCCTGGCCCACCCCCGCCGCTTCGGCCTCGCGGCCCACCTCGGCGTCCTCACCGGACTGCCCGCCCTCGGCATCGCGAAGAACCCCTTCACCTTCTCGTACGAGGAGCCGGGCGCCGCGCGCGGAGCGGTGGCCGCCCTCGTGGACGGGACCGAGGAGGTCGGACGGGCCGTACGCACCCGGGACGGCGTCAAGCCGGTCTTCGTCTCGGTCGGCCACCGCGTCTCCCTGGACCGCGCCTGCGCGCACGCCCTCCACCTCGCTCCGCGCTACCGCCTGCCGGAGACGACGCGGCGCGCGGACGCGTTGTGCCGCCGGGCACTCGCCGAGGCGTCCTCGTCCTCCTAGCGTTCCGCCGCGTCTCGAAAAGCGTTTGTGGGCGTCCACCCGGGGTGCTGCAATGCGCCCATGGATCATCACGAAGTACTGCGCCTCTTCGACCGCCAGATGCGCCGCGAGGTGGCACCCGACCACCCCGGCGTCCGCGTCGAGCGCACCGGGACGGTGGTGCGGCAGAGCGGGGGAGCGGGGGACTGGAACGGCGTGGTCTTCTCCGATCTGGACGAGTCCACGGCGGACGCGGAAATCGCCGCCCAGGTACGGCACTTCGGGGCGCTGGGCGTCGAGTTCGAGTGGAAGACGTACCGCCACGACCGCCCGGCCGATCTCGGCGAGCGGCTCACGCGCGCCGGTTTCGTGGCGGACGAACCGGAGAGCCTGATGATCGCCGAGGTGGCGGGCCAGGCCGAGCCGGTCGCGCTCCCGGACGGCCTGCGCCTCGTGGACGCCACGGACGAGGCGGGTTTCGCGCTCGCCGCCGAGGTCCACGAGCAGGCCTTCGGCACCGATGCGTCCCGCCTGCACGGACAGCTCCTCGACCGTCTCGCCCACGACCCGGACACCTTCGTGATGACCCTCGCCCTGGCCGGCGACCGCCCGGTCAGCGCCGCCCGCGTCGAGTTCGCCCCCGGCAAGGACTTCGCGGGCCTGTGGGGCGGCGGCACGGTCGCCGAGTACCGAGGCCGCGGCCTCTACCGCGCCCTGGTCGCCCACCGAGCCGCCCTGGCCGCCGCCCGCGGAGTCCACTACCTCCAGGTCGACGCCCTCCCGACGAGCCGCCCGATCCTGGAACGCCTGGGCTTCACGCAACTGAGCGTGACGACGCCGTACATCTGGAAGCCGTGACGTGTGGCGTGGTCGCGCCCGTCATGCGCGCGCCCACCCCGCGGAGTTGGAGTACGACTCGCAGCTGTACCGGGTACGGCGGTCCCATGGTTCACCGGTGAGGTGTCCGTACGCGCGGTCGGGGACGTAGAGGAGCGCCTCGGCCCAGACAAGCCCGTCGCGATACGGCCTGAACAGCGCCGGGTCTCCGAGCACGCTCTCGAACTCGGCCCGCCCCGCCGCGACGACGGCGGCCCGGGAGTACAGGAACGCGTCGCCGGAGAGGTCTGCGCCGTACTCCCTGCGGTCCAACCGGTAGAGCGCCCAGGCCAGTTGCTCGGCGAAACCGATCACCGCCGCGACCGGGCCGCTCATCAGCCGGGACGCCAGGGCATCGGCGAGCTCATCACCCTCGGGATCGGGGCGGGCAGGCCCGCACGCCTCGATGAGCTGCCAGAAGGAGTTCTCGTTCATGGCCCGAGCATGGCGTACGGGTCCGACAGCCCCGTACGCCGGAAACCTCAGCGCACCGCCGCCACCCTGAACACGATCCCCGCCCGCTGAAGGCGCTTCAGGAGGGCGTCGCCCATGGCGGTCACCGGGGTGACCTGGCCGGCTGTTGCGGGGAGGTCGTCGTGGACCAATGCGAGGGCCGACTCGGCGAAGATCTTTGCGGTTTCGCCGTAGCCGGGGTCTCCGCCGGAGACCTCCGTGTAGACGCGGCGGCCGCCGCCCTCGCCGACGAAGCGGACCGAGAACCAGCTGCGGGCGCGGCGCTGCTCGTCCGGGCCCTCGCCCGGGGCGACCCGGGAGGACAACCAGCGGCGCAGGGGCGGGACTTGGGCGGCGGCGAGGAGCGAGCCCATCGCCGTGACGCCGCCGATCGCGAACGGCAGGGTCTTGACGGCCGCGTAGTGGCGGTAGCGGAAGTCCGGGCCGTAGCGGTCGAGCGCGCGGGCCGAGCGCTGCACCACCTGGGCGTCGATCGTCGGCAACGGCAGCGCCCAGGCGCCGACTTCGGGGGCGAAGCGCGGGGCCGCGACCGGGGCGTACGCGCGCCGGCCGACCAGGCGCGGCTGGTGGCGGCGCCGGTCCTGGGCCGCCGCGGCCATCTGCCGGCCGCGCGCGAACTGCCCGAGCGCGGAGGCGAACGTGCCGCCGGAGAACATGGCCGAGGCGCGCACGAATCCGTCGATGCGCAGCGGCACGTCCCGAGGAAGCTGCTTGACCGTGTAGTAGACGCCGAGGTCGTGCGGGACCGAGTCGAACCCGCACGCGTGGATCAGCCGGGCACCCGTCTCGCGGGCGCGGGCGTCATGGCGTACGTAGGTGACGTCGACGAACTCCGGTTCCCCGGACAGGTCCAGATAGTCCGTGCCGAGATCGGCGCAGGCCGCGACCAGTTCGTGCCCGTACTCCACGTACGGGCCGACGGTCGTCGCCACCACCCGTGCGGAGGAGGCGAGCCGGCGCAGTCCCGCGCCGTCCGCGGAGTCCACCGCGATCACCGCGACCTTCGCCGCCCGCGGGTCGACACCCGTGAGGTGCTCGCGCAGCCGCTCCAGCTTGTCCGCGCTGCGCCCGGCGATCGCCCAGCGCAGCCCGTCGGGCGCGTGGCGGGCCAGATACTCGGCGGTCAGCGTGCCGACGAAGCCGGTCGCCCCGTACAGCACGATGTCGTGGTCGCGCCGGTCCCGCTCACTCATGGCTCACCCTTCAGCCTGCCCCCGCGCCGTTGTCAGTGGGCGAGGCTAGCGTGCACCGTGCAGGCCGGTGCAAGGGGCCCGGCCAGGACAGGAGGACACCATGGCCGGGGCCGAGTCCGCAGCACGCCCGCCCGCGAAAGCCGCCCTCACCACGTGGGAGAAGGTCCGGGCCTTCGCCCTCGCGCTGCCCGGCGCGGTGGAGGACTTCCCCTGGGGCGACACCGTCGCGAAGGTCAACAAGAAGGTGTTCGTGTTCATGGGCGTGACCGACGGCTCCTGGCCGCTCGGCATCACGGTCAAGCTCAAGGACCCGGAGGCGCACGCGCACGCCCTCACCTCACCGGGCGCGGAGCCCGCGGGCTACGGCCTGGGCAAGGCCGGCTGGGTCCGCATCCCGCTGGAGGGCAAGGGCGCCCCGGCCGCCGACCTGCTGTGCGACTGGGTGGAGGAGAGCTACCGGGCCGTCGCCACGAAGAAGCTGGTCGCGGAGCTCGACGCCCGGTAGAGGGCGAGCGAATGGCGGCAGCGCGGATCCGGCCCGCCGTGACAGTGGTGCCCGGCCCGCCCCCGTACAAAAATAAGCGCTTGCTCGGAAACCCTTGTCTTCGCTGCGCCCCGTTCCTAACATCACTGATGTTACAGCGGTTGTGTCACAGTCGGAGCGGGCCGCATCCCCGCGACAACTCACCAGCGGAAGCAGGGGGTTCGATGGCAGGGACGGCAGGTACAGCAGGCGTGCACGGGGGCGGACCGCTCGCCGGTGTGCGCGTGGTCGAGCTCGCCGGCATCGGCCCGGGCCCCTTCGCCGCGATGCTCCTCGCCGACCTCGGCGCCGACGTCGTCCGCGTCGACCGGCCGAACGGCGCGGGGCTCGCCATCAAGGCCGAATTCGACATCACCAACCGCAACAAGCGCTCCGTGGTCGTCGACCTCAAATCCGCGACGGGCGCGGCCCGCGTCCTCGACCTCGTCGAGCGCGCCGACATCCTCATCGAGGGCTACCGGCCCGGCGTCGCCGAGCGTCTCGGCGTCGGCCCCGAGGCCTGCCACGCCCGCAACCCCCGCCTGGTGTACGGCCGGATGACCGGCTGGGGCCAGGAGGGCCCGCTCGCCCGGCGCGCCGGACACGACGTCTCGTACATTGCCGTCACCGGCGCCCTCGGCATGATCGGCAAGCCCGACGAGCCGCCCACCATCCCCGCCAACCTCGTCGGCGACTACGCGGGCGGCTCGCTCTACCTCGTCGTCGGCGTGCTGGCCGCACTGCAGCACGCCCGCGCCACCGGCCAGGGCCAGGTGGTGGACGCCGCCATCGTGGACGGCACCGCGCATCTGTCCGCGATGATCCACGGCATGATGGCGGCCGGCGGCTGGCAGGACCGGCGCGGAGCCAACCTGCTCGACGGCGGCTGCCCGTTCTACGGCACGTACGAGACGGCGGACGGCGGCCACATGGCCGTGGGCGCCCTTGAGCAGCAGTTCTACGAGGAGTTCGTCCAGCTGCTCGGCATCGCCGAGAAGGCTCCCGCCCGCAAGGACCTGGCGCGCTGGGGCGAGCTGCGCGAGGCGATCGCGGCACAGTTCAAGACCCGTACCCGGGACGAATGGACCGCCGTCTTCCAGGACTCGGACGCCTGCGTGGCCCCGGTCCTGTCCCTGCGCGAGGCCCCGGAGCACCCGCATCTCAAGGAGCGCGGCACCTTCGTGGAGCACGCGGGCCTCACCCAGCCCGCGCCCGCACCGCGCTTCTCGGCCACCCCCGGGACGGTACGCACCGGACCGGCGCTGCCCGGGGCGCACACGGCGGACGTGGCCCGGGACTGGGACGTGCCGGGCCTCGGAGCGGACGCGGCCGGGCCGCCCGGCGGCACCGAGGACGACCCCGGCAGCGCGCCCCACGACAGCAGCGAAGACGACCGCGGCGAAACGGAGCAGGCATGACCACCCCTTCCGGCCTGGAGCGCAGGCTCTACGGCGAGGAGCACGAGGCCTTCCGCACCACCGTGCGCACCTTCCTGGAGCGCGAGGTGATCCCGCACCACGACCAGTGGGAGAAGGACGGCATCGTCTCGCGCGACGCCTGGCGCGCGGCCGGCAAGCAGGGCCTCCTCGGGCTCGCGGTGCCGGAGGAGTACGGGGGCGGCGGCAACACCGACTTCCGCTTCTCGGCCGTGCTCGCCGAGGAGTTCACGCGGGCCGGCGCCTCCGGCCTCGCGGTCGGCCTGCACAACGACATCATCGGCCCGTATCTGACCTCCCTCGCCACCGAGGAGCAGAAGCGGCGCTGGCTGCCCGGCTTCTGCACCGGCGAGATCGTCACGGCCATCGCCATGACCGAACCCGGCGCGGGCTCCGACCTCCAGGGCATCAAGACGCACGCGGAGGACCAGGGCGACCACTGGGTGCTCAACGGCTCGAAGACCTTCATCTCCAACGGCATCCTCGCCGACCTGGTGATCGTCGTCGCGCGGACCACCCCCGAGGGCGGCGCCAAGGGCCTCTCGCTGCTCGTGGTCGAGCGCGGCATGGAGGGCTTCGAGCGCGGCCGCAACCTCGACAAGATCGGCCAGAAGGCCCAGGACACCGCCGAGTTGTTCTTCCGGGACGTGAAGGTCCCCAAGGAGAACCTGCTCGGTGAGCTCAACGGCGCCTTCCTGCACCTGATGACCAACCTCGCCCAGGAGCGCATGGGCATCGCGGTCGCCGCCATCGCGGCCGCCGAGTACCTGTTGCAGATCACCATGGAGTACGTGCAGGAGCGCGAGGCCTTCGGGCGCAAGCTCGCCAAGCTCCAGCACATCCGCTTCGAGATCGCCGAGATGGCCACCGAGTGCGCCGTCACCCGTACGTTCCTCGACCGCTGCATCGAGGACCACGCGAACGGGGTGCTCGACCACGTCCACGCCTCCATGGCCAAGTGGTGGGCGACCGAACTCCAGAAGCGCGTCGCCGACCGCTGCCTCCAACTGCACGGCGGCTACGGCTACATGACCGAGTACCGCGTGGCGCGCGCCTTCACCGACGGCCGCATCCAGACCATCTACGGCGGCACCACCGAGATCATGAAGGAGATCATCGGCAGGTCGCTGCTGCCGTAGGGCTCAGGACCCGGACCCTGGAACTCCCACCCTCACTCCCGCACCCCCGAAAGGGCTTGATTCGTGAGCACCGAAGCGTACGTCTACGACGCGATCCGCACCCCGCGCGGCCGCGGCAAGGCCACCGGATCCCTGCACGGCACCAAGCCGATCGACCTGGTGACCGGTCTGATCAAGGAGATCCAGTCCCGCAACCCCGGCCTGGACCCGGCCACCATCGACGACATCGTGCTCGGCGTCGTCGGCCCGGTCGGCGACCAGGGCTCGGACATCGCCCGGATCGCCGCGATCGCGGCCGGACTTCCGGACACCGTCGCGGGCGTCCAGGAGAACCGCTTCTGCGCCTCGGGCCTGGAAGCCGTCAACATGGCGGCGATGAAGGTCCGTTCGGGCTGGGAGGACCTCGTCCTCGCGGGCGGTGTCGAGTCGATGTCGCGCGTGCCGATGGCCTCGGACGGCGGCGCCTGGTTCGCCGACCCGATGACGAACTGGGACACCAACTTCGCCCCGCAGGGCATCGGCGCCGACCTCATCGCCACCATCGAGGGCTTCTCGCGCCGCGATGTCGACGAGTACGCGGCCCTGTCCCAGGAGCGCGCCGCGACCGCGATCAAGGAGGGCCGTTTCGAGCGCTCGGTCGTTCCCGTACGCGACCGCAGCGGCCTGACCGTGCTCGACCACGACGAGTTCGTGCGCCCCGGCACCACCGCCGACTCGCTCGCCAAGCTCAAGCCCTCCTTCGCGGACATCGGCGACCTCGGCGGCTTCGACGCGGTGGCGCTGCAGAAGTACCACTGGATCGAGAAGATCGACCACGTCCACCACGCGGGCAACTCCTCCGGCATCGTCGACGGCGCCTCGCTGGTGGCGATCGGCTCGAAGGAGGCGGGGGAGCGGAACGGGCTCACGCCGCGCGCCCGGATCGTGTCGGTCGCGGTCTCCGGCTCCGAGCCGACCATCATGCTGACGGGGCCGGCGCCTGCGACCCGTAAGGCCCTCGCCAAGGCGGGGCTGACCATCGACGACATCGATCTGGTCGAGATCAACGAGGCGTTCGCGGCGGTCGTCCTGCGCTTCGTGAAGGACATGGGGCTGTCCCTGGACAAGGTCAATGTCAACGGTGGGGCGATCGCGCTCGGGCACCCGTTGGGTGCCACGGGCGCGATGATCCTCGGCACGCTCGTGGACGAGCTGGAGCGTCAGGGCAAGCGTTACGGGCTTGCGACGCTGTGTGTCGGTGGCGGGATGGGGATCGCCACGGTTGTGGAACGGGTCTAGCGCCGTTGGGGCCTGTGCGCGCTGCCGACTCCAGGTAGTCGGTGGCTGGTGGCGCAGTTCCCCGCGCCCCTTAGAGGCGTGCGGCTTCGCCGACGCCTCCCCTCGGAGCCTCAACGAACCATCCCCATCACAGACTTGACGGAGACCGCACCATGACGCAGAGCAGCACCATCCACTGGGAACAGGACGAGACCGGCATCGTCACGCTCGTCCTCGACGACCCCAACCAGTCCGCGAACACCATGAACCAGGCGTTCAAGGAGTCCATCGCCGCGATCGCCGACCGCGCCGAGGCCGAGAAGGACTCGATCCGCGGCATCATCTACACCTCCGCGAAGAAGACCTTCTTCGCCGGCGGCGACCTCAAGGACATGATGAAGGCCGGCCCCGAGGACGCCCAGGCCGTCTTCGAGACCGGCACCGGCATCAAGTCCTCGCTGCGCCGCATCGAGACCCTCGGCGTCCCGGTCGTCGCCGCCATCAACGGCGCGGCGCTCGGCGGCGGTTACGAGATCGCCCTCGCCAGCCACCACCGCATCGCCCTCGACGCCCCCGGCTCGAAGATCGGCCTACCCGAGGTCACCCTCGGCCTGCTGCCCGCGGGCGGCGGCGTGACCCGCACCGTACGCCTGATGGGCATCGCGGACGCGCTGCTCAAGGTGCTGCTCCAGGGCACGCAGTACAGCCCGAAGCGCGCCCTCGAGAACGGCCTCGTGCACGAAGTGGCCGCCACCCGCGAGGAGATGCTGGCCAAGGCCCGCGCCTTCATCGAGGCCAACCCCGAGTCGCAGCAGCCCTGGGACAAGCCCGGCTACCGCATCCCGGGCGGCACCCCGGCCAACCCGAAGTTCGCCGCGAACCTGCCGGCCTTCCCGGCCAACCTCAAGAAGCAGCTGAACGGCGCCCCTTACCCGGCCCCGCGCAACATCCTGGCCGCGGCCGTGGAGGGCTCGCAGGTCGACTTCGAGACCGCCCTCGTCATCGAGGCGCGCTACTTCACCGAGCTGGTCACCGGCCAGACCGCGAAGAACATGATCCAGGCGTTCTTCTTCGACCTCCAGGCCGTCAACTCCGGTGCCAACCGCCCCAAGGACATCGAGCCGCGCAAGGTCCGCAAGGTCGCCGTGCTCGGCGCGGGCATGATGGGCGCCGGCATCGCGTACTCCTGCGCCCGCGCAGGCATCGAGGTCGTGCTCAAGGATGTCTCCGCCGACGCCGCCGCCAAGGGCAAGGGTTACTCCGAGAAGCTCTGCGAGAAGGCGGTGAAGCGCGGCCGCACCACCCAGGAGAAGGCCGACGCCCTGCTCGCCCTGATCACCCCGACCGCCGACCCGGCCGACCTCGCGGGCTGCGACGCCGTGATCGAGGCGGTCTTCGAGGACCCGGCGCTCAAGCACAAGGTGTTCCAGGAGATCCAGCACGTCGTCGAGCCCGACGCGCTGCTCTGCTCCAACACCTCGACTCTGCCCATCACCGTCCTGGCCGAAGGCGTGGAGCGCCAGGACGACTTCATCGGGCTGCACTTCTTCTCGCCCGTGGACAAGATGCCGCTGGTCGAGATCATCAAGGGCGAGCGCACCGGCGACGAGGCGCTGGCCCGCGCCTTCGACCTGGTCCGCCAGATCAACAAGACCCCGATCGTGGTCAACGACTCGCGCGGCTTCTTCACCTCCCGCGTCATCGGCCACTTCATCAACGAGGGCGTCGCGATGGTCGGCGAGGGCATCGAGCCCGCCTCCGTCGAGCAGGCCGCGGCCCAGGCCGGCTACCCGGCCAAGGTGCTCTCGCTCCTGGACGAGCTGACGTTCACGCTGCCGCGCAAGATCCGCGAGGAGACCCGGCAGGCGCTCGCGGCCGAGGGCATCGAGATGCCGGTGCACCCCGCCGAGGCCGTCATCGACCGGATGATCGACGAGTTCGGCCGCAAGGGCCGCTCCTCCGGCGTCGGCTTCTACGAGTACGGCGAGGACGGCAAGCGCGGCCTCCTGTGGCCGGGCCTGCGCGAGCACTTCACCAAGCCGGGTTACGAGATCCCGTTCCGCGACATGCAGGAGCGGATGCTGTTCTCCGAAGCCCTGGACACGGTGCGGCTCCTCGAAGAAGGCGTCCTCACCTCGGTGGCCGACGCCAACATCGGCTCGATCTTCGGCATCGGCTTCCCGGGCTGGACGGGCGGTGTGCTCCAGTACATCAACGGGTACGACGGCGGCGCCGGGGGAGGGGCTGGCCTGCCCGGGTTCGTGGCCCGCTCGCGCGAGCTGGCCGAGCGCTACGGCGACCGCTTCCTGCCGCCGGCCCTGCTGGTGGAGAAGGCGGAGAAGGGCGAGGTCTTCACGGACAAGTAGCGTCCGAGGGGCGGACCCGCCAGGCGCACCCCGCAGAAGCCGGACACCCGGCGCTCACCTCACAAAAGCGGGAAACCCCGCGCTCACCCCACAGAAGCTGCAGCTCCCAGGACCGACAGGAGCTGCAGCTTCTGTGCGTTCTCACTGCCCGGGACCGCCGTGTACACGAGCAGCATGTGGGACTGGGCCGGATCGAGCAGCGTCTGGCAGGTCAGCTCCAGGGCCCCGACCGAGGGATGCACGAACCGCTTCACCTCGTGCGGCCGGACACCCACCTCGTGCCGTTCCCAGACCGTACGGAACTCCTCGCTCCGCGCCAGGAGCAGGTCCAGCAGTTCCGCGGCCCGCGATCCGGGTCCGCGCAGCGTCACCAGACCGCGCAGCCCCGAGGCGAACATCCGCGAGAGGAACGCGTGGTCCTCCGGTGCGTACAGCGCGCGCGTGCCCGGGTCGGTGAACCAGCGGTAGCCGATGCTGCGCGCCGGCCCGGTGAACGAGGTCAGGTCGCCGGTGAGCGCCACCCCGGCCGGGGTCTGCCGCAGCGTCTCGCCCAGCTCGGTGACGATCTCCGCGGGTGTGTCCTGCAACCGGTCGAAGATACGCAGCATCCCGGGGCCGATGTGCTCCCCGTACGTCCCCCGCACGGGCGGCCGGTGCCCGGCCAGACGGAACAGGTGGTCCCGCTCGTCCAGCGAGAGCCTGAGCCCCTGCGCGATGGACGCGATCATCTGCTCCGAGGGGTGCGGGCCGCGCTCGCGCTCCAGGCGCGCGTAGTAGTCGGCCGACATGTGGCAGAGCGCGGCCACCTCCTCGCGCCGCAGCCCGCCGGTCCTGCGGCGGCTGCCGCGCGGCAGGCCGACGTCCTCGGGCTGCAGCGCCTCCCTGCGCCGCCGCAGGAACTCCGCGAGCCCGGGCCGGTCGATCCCCATGCAGGCCTCCTCCGCCGCCTTTGCCGGAGCACCTTTCTACCGGCCCCGCACCTCCGTATCCACGACTCGTCGATCCCCCCTTGAGGGCCTGCGCGGTGGCCTTCCCGGGGGAATGATGATCCGTGGGTGCCTGCCCGCAGGCCCCGGGCCAGGCCCTTTGCCGCGTACGTCGTCCCGTTCCCAGGAGTGAATATGTCCCGCAGGCCGATCGACCTCCCGCTGCCCGACCTGACCGGCCGGCGCGCCGTCGTGACCGGCGCGAGCGACGGCATCGGGCTCGGCATCGCCCGGCGGCTCGCGGCGGCGGGCGCCGAAGTGGTGCTGCCGGTGCGCAATCCGCGCAAGGGCGAGGCGGCCCTGGCCGCGATCCGTGAACGGGTGCCCGCGGCGAAGGTGTCCCTGCGCGAGCTCGACCTGTCCTCGCTCGCCTCCGTGGCGGCGCTCGGGGAGGCACTGCGGGCCGAGGGGGAGCCGGTCCACCTCCTCATCAACAACGCGGGCGTCATGACCCCGCCCGACCGGCAGACCACGGCCGACGGCTTCGAGCTCCAGTTCGGCACCAACCACCTCGGCCACTTCGCCCTGGTGGCCCACCTGCTGCCGCTGCTGCGCGCCGGCCGGGCCAGGATCACCTCGCAGGTCAGCGTCGCGGCGGACCAGAGCGGCATCAACTGGGACGACCTGAACTGGGAGCGCTCGTACGACGGCATGAAGGCGTACAGCCAGTCGAAGATCGCCTTCGGGCTCTTCGGGCTCGAACTCGACCGCCGCAGCAAGGCCCACGGCTGGGGCATCACCAGCAACCTCTCGCACCCCGGCGTCGCCCCGACGAACCTGCTCGCCGCCCGCCCTGAGGTCGGCCGCGCCAAGGACACCCTCGGCGTCCGGCTGATCCGGGCGCTGTCCAAGCGCGGCATCGTCGTCGGCACGGTCGAGAGCGCCCAGCTGCCGGCGCTGCTCGCCGCCACCGCGCCGCAGGACGCGGGCGGCAGGCTCTACGGGCCGCGCGGCTTCCGGCACTTGGGCGGCCCGCCCGCCGAGCAGCAGCTCTACTCGCGGCTGCGCGGGGAACGGGACGCCGTGCGCATCTGGCAGGCATCGGAGGAGCTCACCAAGGTGACGTTCCCGAACGACTGACGGACGCCGCACGGACCTCGGCGCGCGTGGTCCGCTACGTGCACTCCGCGCGCGCCCGGTCCGTCACGTGCACTCCACGCGCCGAGGTCCTCTACGCGTACTCCGCGCACGCCGGGGCCGTCACGTGGACTCCGCGCGCGCTCGCCCAGTCCGTTGTTACGTGTACTCCGCGTCCGGCCCGTCCACGTACCGCCGCCGCAGCTCGTCCTTCAGGGACCGCTGGAAGGCCGTGACCAGCGCCTGCACCACCATCGGCTGCATGTCCGCCGACAGCGACCTCATCGCCTCGACCGCCTCCGGGTCCGACTCGCGCTCGCGGTAGGGCCCCCACACCTCGGCCTGGAACAGCCGGGTCAGCTCCCTGGCCGCCTGCCGCGAGTGCTCCAGCATCACATCGCGCGCAGCGAGGATCGCGTCGTGCGAGATCGGCACGTCGAGCAGCCGCAGCCCCAGGTGCAGCAGCCCCGGGTCGATCCGGAAGGTGTCGGGGTCCTCGGTGCGCTCCAGGACACTCATCGCCGCGAGCCGGTCCACGTCCGCGTCCGACAGGGCTCCGCCCGCGCGCCGGGCGAGCTGCTCCCGGCTCATCTCGGTGGCGCCCTCGGGGATCCAGCTGGCCACCAGGGCGCGGTGGATGGCGAGGTCGTGCGCCGTCATGTCGGCGGGGAGCTGCTCCATGTAGCGCTCGATCGCCGCCAGGGTCAGGCCGTGGTGCTGGAGCTCCTCGATCAGCGCGAGCCGCGACAGATGCGCCGCTCCGTACCGGCCCACGCGGCGCGGCCCGATCGACGGCGGCGGCAGCAGCCCGCGCGTGCTGTAGAAGCGGATGGTGCGCACGGTGACCCCGGCGCGGGCCGCCAACTCGTCGACGGTGAGCGAGGGTTCGTACCTGCCGGACCCGCGCTCCCGCTCCGGCTGCCCGGATCCGCGCTCGCGCACCGGCTGCCCGGACCCGTGCTCACGCACCGGCTGCCCCTCCGCCTGGGTGGTCATTGCTCGCGGCCTCGCTTCCCGCCCTCGCCTCGCACCGCCCCGTACAGAAGTCGTCCCCGCACGGCCCGGCACCTTGCACCAACGCGGTGCAACAGTATTGCTGTCTCACCACCTCTGTGAAACGGTCCGCGACATTGCGGCCGCGCGCCGTCACAGAGCGGTACAGGGCGGACATCGACCCGTTGTACAGCCCCTGATCACCATGTGAGATGTCCCGCTCTGTGACCTCGATCACCGTCAGTCACGGGAACCGTGGGTAATGGTGTGCCAGGTCCGTGCCGCGTCAGGGGTGGCACGGACTTTGCACTGTCCCCCTACTGTCCCCCCACTGAGAGTGAACAGCGCGTGAGCAAGGAAGCCGTCACCGCGGCACAGGAGGCGCCCCGCACGGTCGCCTCCGACGTGCCCGCCGATGCAGGCGACGCGGGTTACAACAAGGACCTCAAGGCCCGCCACATCAACATGATCGCGATCGGTGGAGCGATCGGCACCGGCCTCTTCCTCGGAGCGGGTGGCCGCCTCAACTCGGCCGGCCCCGGTCTCGCCCTCGCCTACCTGGTGTGCGGCATCTTCGCGTTCTTCGTCGTGCGCGCGCTCGGCGCGATGGTCGTCTACCGGCCCTCGTCCGGTTCGTTCGTCTCGTACGCGCGCGAGTTCCTCGGTGAGAAGGGCGCGTACGTCGCGGGCTGGGCGTATTTCCTCAACTGGTCCACGACCGGTATTGCCGACATCACCGCCATCGCGATGTACACGCACTACTGGAGCTTCTTCACCGACATCCCGCAGTGGGTGCTCGCGCTGATCGCCCTCGCGATCGTGCTCGTGGTGAACCTCATCTCCGTGAAGATCTTCGGTGAGATGGAGTTCTGGTTCTCGATCATCAAGGTCGCGGCCCTCGTGATCTTCATGCTGATCGGCATCTTCCTGCTCGTCACGCAGCAGGAAGTCGGCGGCGAGACCCCGGGCCTGCACGTGATCACCGAGAACGGCGGCCTCTTCCCGTCCGGCATGATGCCGGTGGTCATCGTCATGACCGGTGTCGTCTTCGCGTACGCCTCGCTCGAACTGGTCGGCGTCGCGGCGGGCGAGACCGCCGAGCCGCAGAAGATCGTGCCCCGCGCGGTGAACTCGATCATGTGGCGCGTGGGTCTGTTCTACGTCGGCTCCGTCGTGCTGCTCGCGCTGCTCATGCCCGGCTCGAAGTACTCCGGCGACGAGAGCCCCTTCGTCACCGTGCTCTCCTCGATCGGCGTCCCGGCCGCCGGCGACGTGATGAACCTCGTGGTGCTCACGGCCGCGATGTCCTCGCTCAACTCGGGTCTGTACTCCACCGGCCGCATCCTGCGCTCGATGGCCATGGCGGGCTCGGGCCCGGCCTTCACCGCGAAGATGAGCAAGAACAAGGTGCCCTACGGCGGCATCCTGCTCACCTCCGCCGTGTGTGTCCTCGGCGTCGGCCTGAACTTCCTGATGCCCGAGAAGGCCTTCGAGATCGTCCTCAACGTGGCGGCGCTCGGCATCATCACCACCTGGGTCACGATCATGCTCTGCCACCTGGTGTTCCGCCGCCGGGCCGAGGCGGGCCTGCTGCCCCTGCCGAAGTTCAAGCTCCCCTGGAGCCCGGTCACCGAGATCGTCACGATCGTCTTCCTGCTGACCGTGCTCGGCCTGATGTGGAAGGACGCCGAGATCGGCCGCCCGACCCTGTACCTCATCCCGGTCATCGCGCTCGCGCTGGTCGCCGGCTGGTACAAGGTCCGCGGCAAGGTCGCGGCGGGCGGCCTGGCCGCCGAGCAGTCGAAGTAGCAGCACGCACACCGCCGCGGCCGGTCCCACCCTCTGGGGTGGGACCGGCCGCGGCGTTTTCCCGATCCTCAGGACGCCGAGGCCGTCACCGGATAGTGGTCCGAGAGATTCGTGTACGTGTACGAGGTGCCCCAACTCGTCACCGTCCAGGGCGCCGACTGCTCCTTGACGACGTGGTTGGTCCAGCCCGCCGGCCGCGCGTGCCCGGTGCGGTGCAGCACGTAGTCGAGGTCCTCGCGCGGGTCGTCCGGGTAGCGGTCCTTCGCGATCGAGTTGTCGCGGGTGTCGAAGGAGTACGGGTGCCCGGTGCGCGCCTCCGCCCCGGCCAGGCCGCCGTCCGCGAGCATCGAGGCGTACTCGGCGGAGTGCGAGTCCACGTTCAGGTCGCCCGCCACGATCACCTGCTCCGAGGCCGGGATCGCCTTCGCGTCGAGGAACGCGTCGATGTCCTTGAGCTGCGCACTGCGCATCGCCGCCGCCTCGCCCGCACCGCAGCCCGGGTCGGTGGACTGAAGATGCGTGCCGACCACGTGCACCCGGGCGCCGTTCACGTCCAGGACCGCATACGCGAAGCCCTTGTTGGAGTACCAGTCGGCGCCGCAGGCGTCCGGGAAGACGTACTGCTCCTTGCGCAGGACCGGCCACTTGCTCAGGACGGTCACGCCGCCGTCCTCGGGCGTGGTCGCCGAGTAGTTCCCGCCGGTGGCGTCCCAGCCCGAGGTGGAGCGGCCCACCACCGGCGTCTGGTGCGGGTATTCGGTACGTGCCCGGGAGAGCAGCGCGTCGGACGAGGAGTTGTCGAAGGCCTCCTGGAGGACCACGACGTCCTGGCCGCGGAAGAAGGAGGTCTTCGGGATCTCGGCCGCGCGGTGGTCCTGGCCCCAGTTGGGGTAGAGCGTCTTGCTGAACAGGAAGGCGTTGTAGGAGAGCACCTTCAGCTCCGGTACGGCGGCCGCCGCGGCGGGCACGGGCGCGGCGGCGACGAGACCGGCACCGGTGAGCAGACCGGCGAGGGCGAGGCGGGTGAGACGGGGTGCGTACGGCACGAGGGACTCCCGTGATCGGTGGGGTTACGCAGGGGACGTGCGGGACGTGCGTGCACATCAAAGCAGCGGGAGTTACTTCCCGGTAGCGGGCGGATGGCGCACAGTGGGCGCACACCCGTCGCCACATCCGCGACGGCGTGCCCGGCCGCCGGCGAACCGCACGCCCTGCCACCGGCGAACCGGCGGCACCACCTGTCCGGTTCTCCTCTTGATCCTCTCCTGCCCTCTTCTGTGCGGGAGTTGACCGGAGTACCTTCCGCCGCATGCCGATACCTGCGCGGGCCACCCGCTTCAGACTCGTCGTGCTCCTGGCCGCCTCGGCCGCCCTCCTGCTGCCGCTGCTCTCACCCGCGTACGCCGCCGACCGCGGCCGCCCCACCGAGAGCAAGCCGGTCTACTCGTACGCGAACGCCCTCCGTGAATCCGTCTGGGTCGACACCGGGCTCGACGGCGACGGCGACGGTAGGAGCGACCGCGTCGCGGCCGACATCATCCGGCCGCGCGAACCCGCCGAACGCGGCCGGAAGATCCCCGTGATCATGGACGCCAGCCCGTACTACGCGTGCTGCGGCCGGGGCAACGAGAGCCAGAAGAAGACCTACGACGCCGACGGCGACGTGGTGCAGTTCCCGCTGTACTACGACAACTACTTCGTCCCGCGCGGCTACGCCTTCGTCGCCGTGGACTTCGCCGGCACCAACCGCTCCGACGGCTGCGTGGACGTCGGCGGACGCTCCGACGTCACCTCGGCGAAGGCCGTGGTCGACTGGCTCAACGGCCGCGCCCGCGGCTACACGAGCCGCACCGGCGACGAGCGCGCGCGGGCGACCTGGTCCAACGGCGCCACCGGCATGATCGGCAAGAGCTACGACGGCACCGTCGCCAACGGCGTCGCCGCCACCGGCGTCGAGGGCCTGAAGACCATCGTGCCGATCGGCGCCATCTCCTCCTGGTACGACTACTACTTCCAGCAGGGCGCCCCGCTCTACGACAGCGGCCCCGAGTGGCTGTCGAACTATGTCGAGAGCCCGGAAGCCCGCGCCCGCTGCGGCGCCGTACAGCAGCGTCTGATCGACGAGGCGCCCCGCAACGGCGACTGGACCCGCCTGTGGGACGAGCGCAACCACGTCCCGGACGCCGGCAAGGTGAAGGCCAGCGTCTTCGTCGTGCACGGGCAGCAGGACCTCAACGTCCGGGCCAAGCACTTCGGCCAGTGGTGGGACGCGCTCGCCGCGGAAGGCGTGCAGCGCAAGATCTGGCTGAGCCAGACCGGCCACGTGGACCCGTTCGACTTCCGGCGCGCCGAGTGGGTGCGCACCCTGCACCGCTGGTTCGACCACGAACTCCTCGGCTACGACAACGGCATCGACGACGAACCGATGGCCGACATCGAGACCGCGCCCGACCGGTGGCAGACCAGCCGGCACTGGCCGCCGCGCGGCACCGACGCCGTGGCCGTGAAACCCGGCAAGGGCACCCGGGACGGCGTCGGCACCCTGGGCCTGAAGCCCGCGCCCCGCGGCGCGGCCGAGACCTTCACCGACGACCCCGCGCGCGGCGAGGCCGACTGGGCCGCCCGGCTCGATACCCCGACCCCCGACAAGGCGGGCTTCGTCACCGCGCCCCTCGCCAAGGACCTGCGGATCTCCGGCAGTTCACGGGTCACGGTCACCGCGACCCCGTCCACCGCCACCGCCCACCTCTCCGCCGTCCTGGTCGACCTCGGCCCGGACACCATCCGCGACTACACCGCGGCCGGCGAAGGCATCGTGACCCTGCCCGAACGCAGCTGCTGGGGCGCGGCCCGCGAGGGCGACAGCCCCTGCTTCAAGGAGACGGCCGCGAAGACCGCGGACGTGGACTACACCGTGTTCAGCCGCGGCTGGGCCGACCTCGGCACGTACGCGGATCCCCGCACGGAACGCCCGCTGACACCGGGCCGTGCCCACACCCTTACGATCGACCTCGCATCCAGCGATCATGTGATCCCGGCCGGCCACCGCCTCGCCCTGATCGTCGCCGGAACCGACGCCGGACTGATCGAACCGCCCGCCACCCCGGGGCAGTTGACCCTCGATCTGCGCCGCACCACCGCCGAGCTGCCGTTCGTGGGCGGCCTGCGGGCCTTCGCCGACGCCACCCGTCCCGGCGCGCCCGCCGCGGCACCCCGCGAGAGCCGCTACGAAGGTCTGCCCCAGGCCCCCGAAGCGCTCCGCCTGCCCTCCGAGAAAGGCCTGATCCCGTGAAGCGCGCACTTTCGCTGACAGCCGCCGCCACCGCGTTCGCGGCGGCCCTGACCGCACCCGCCACCGCCACGCCCGACACGGCCACGGGCACGACAGCCGGACCCCGCACCGGATTCGAGGCCTCGAACGGCGCCCGCTGGACCACGCAGCCCGAGGAGCAGGAATTCCTGCGGACGCTCGACCGGAGCAGCGACCGGCTGAGCGTCGAGCGGATCGGCACCACCAAGCAGAACCGCCCGCTCCAGCTCGTCCGCCTCGGCAACCCCCGGGCCTCGCTCACCGTCCTGCTCATCTGCTCCCAGCACGGCGACGAACCCTCGGGCCGCGAGGCCTGCCTGTCCACCGTCCGCAACCTCGCCCACACCCAGGACCGGCGCACCCGCGCCCTGCTCGAACGCAGCGAGATACTCGTCGTCCCCACCGCGAACCCCGACGGCCGCGCCGCCGACACCCGCGGCAACTCCGACGGCGTGGACATCAACCGCGACCATGTCGCCCTCGCCACGGCCGAGGGCCGCACCCTGGCCCGGCTCATCCGCGACCAGCGGCCCGACGTCATCTACGACCTGCACGAGTACGGGGCCACGCCCCCGTACTACGACAAGGACCTCTTCGACCTGTGGCCGCGCAACCTCAACACGGCCCCCGACGTGCACGACCACGCCCAGGACCTCTCGGGCGACCACGTGCGGCCCGCCGCCCAGGAGGAGGGCTACTCCACGGGCACGTACGGGATCTGGACCGATCCGGAGACCGGTGAGCCGATCAAGCAGAGCGCGGGCGACGGCCAGGAGCGCATCCTGCGCAACGCCTCCGGCATCAAGCACGCGGTCGGCCTGCTGATCGAGAGCCGCGTCGACCCCCTCACGGACGAGGAGAAGGCGGACGCGGCCCTCAACAACCGGCGCCGCGTGCACTCCCAACTGGCCGCCCTGGACGGGCTCTTCTCCTTCGCGGGGGAGCGGGGCCGCAGCGTGGACCGCGCCACCGCCGAGGCTCGCCGCGCCGGCTACGCCGACCAGGGCCCCGTCTACCTCGGCGGCGCCGACAACGACCCCGCCGAGCCGACCGAGCTCCTCACCGACCCGCCCTGCGGCTACCGGCTCACCCCCGAGCAGTACGCCGAGGTGGGCGACGAACTCGCCCTGCACGGCATCAAGGTGCGGCCCGAGGGCAAGGGAGCCTTCGTACCGCTGCGGCAGCCGCTGCGCGCCCTGGTCCCGCTGCTGCTCGACGAGCGGGCGCAGTACAACCTCGTGAACGGGCAACCCGCCGACGAATGCTGATGGCATGTGAGCTGTGACACACGTGTGGTAGCGAGGTAGCAGCACCCTCACGCCGCTCCCTCGAAAGGTGCCGCTGATGCCGCACGACGAGCACAACAGCCCGCAGAAACACGAGAAACGGGCCGGCCGGGGCGATCCGCATCTGTCCGCGGGTCTCCCCGGCAGCCCGCACGACCATGGCGCGGTGACGACCGACCGGGTGGTGTTCGGCGTCACCGCCGCGCTGACCCTCGCCTTCGTCCTGTGGGGCGCGATCGCCACCGACACCCTTGAGGACGTCTCCCAGAAGGCCCTCAACGGGCTCATCCACAACGCCGGTTGGGCCTTCGTCCTGGCCGCCTCCGGCTTCGTGGTCTTCGCCCTGTGGCTGGCGATCAGCCGCTACGGGAAGATCACCCTCGGCGGCGAGGGCGAGGACCCCGAGTTCCGCACGGTGTCCTGGGTCGCGATGATGTTCAGCGCCGGTATGGGGATCGGCCTGATGTTCTACGGGGTCAGCGAACCCCTTGCGCACTTCACGACGCCCCCGCCGGGCACCGACCCCGCCGACTCGGCCACCGCCATGATGACCGCGATGGCCACCACCCTCTTCCACTGGACGCTGCACCCGTGGGCGATCTACGCGGTGGTGGGCCTGGCGATCGCGTACAGCAGCTTCCGCAAGCGGCGCCGGCAGACCATCAGCGCGGTGTTCACCCCGCTCATCGGCAAGAAGCACGCCGACGGCGGCTGGGGCCGCGTCATCGACATCCTCGCCATCTTCGCCACGCTCTTCGGCTCCGCGGCCTCCCTCGGCCTCGGCACGCTGCAGATCAGCAGCGGCATGCGCGAGCTCGACTGGGCCAAGACGATCAGTACGGGCGTCCTGGTGGCGATCATCGCGGTCCTCACCGCGGCCTTCGTCCTCTCCGCTGTCTCCGGCGTCGACAAGGGCATCCAGTGGCTGTCCAACACCAACATGGTGCTCGCCCTGATCCTCGCGCTGTTCGTGTTCATCGCGGGCCCCACCGTGATCGTCCTCGACCTGCTGCCCACCTCGATCGCCTCGTACTTCGGTGATCTGCCGCAGCTCGCGGGCCGCACCGAGGCCAGCGGCGGCGAGGGCGTGGCCGACTGGCTGGGCAGCTGGACGGTCTTCTACTGGGCCTGGTGGATCTCCTGGACGCCGTTCGTCGGCATGTTCATCGCGCGCATCAGCCGCGGCCGCACCATCCGCCAGTTCGTCGGCGGGGTGATCCTCGTGCCCAGCACGGTCAGCCTGGTCTGGTTCGCCATCTTCGGCGGTACGGCGATGAAGATGAAGGAGAGCGGGCGGCTCGCCGACGAGTCCACGCCCGAGGGCCAACTCTTCGCGCTCCTGCGGGAGTTCCCCATCCCCACCGTGATGAGCATCCTCGTGATGATCCTCGTCGGCATCTTCTTCGTCTCCGGCGCCGACGCGGCCTCCATCGTCATGGGCACGCTCTCGCAGCGCGGCACCTTCGAGCCGACCCGGTTCGTGGTCGTCTTCTGGGGTGTGGTCACCGGAGCCGTCGCGGCCGTGATGCTGATGATCGGCAACGGCAAGCCCAACGCCCTGCAAGGCCTGCAGAACCTCACGATCCTGGCCGCCGCGCCCTTCGTGGTCGTGATGCTCGGCATGTGCTGGGCGCTGATGCGCGATCTGCGCAAGGACCCGCTGATCGTCCGCGGCGAGAAGGGCGAGGAGGCCGTCGAGATGGCGGTGATCGCGGGCCACGAGAAGTACGACGGCGAGTTCGAGCTCCGGATCGGCCCGGCGCCGACGGAGGACTGAGCGAGACCCGGTCCTGCGGCCGGGGGTCCGGCCGTGGGGCCGGGGGAGCGGGGCATGCCGTGACGCACGGCATGCCCCGCTCCCGTGTCCCGGCATGACACGCTCCCGTGTCCCGGGATCAGTCCAGCAATGCGGCCACGTCGTGCGCGCACCCCCAGGCCGCCGTGACCCCTCCGCCGCCGTGCCCGTAGTTGTGCACCAACACGGTGCCCTCGGCGGTCAGTTCACGCTCCAGGCGTACGGAGGGGCGGGCGGGCCGCAGCCCCACGCGGTGCTCCAGGATCCGGGCCGAGGCGAGCTCCGGGTGGATGCGTGCGCAGCGCTCCACGATCCCCGCCGCCGTCGCCGGGTCGGGCTCCCGGCTCCAGTCGTGCTCGTCCGCCGTGCCGCCGAGCACGACACCGCGCGGATGCGGGATGAGATAGGCCTCGGTACCGCCCACGAACCACCGGTCCAGGCCCGGGTTCTCCACCACGACGAGCTGCCCGCGCACGGGGTACACGGTCTCGTCCGGCACGAGCTCGCGCGCCCCGAGCCCGCTGCAGTTCACGACCGCCGGGGCCTCGGCCGCCGGCTCGCCGAGGTCCGTCACCGTACGCTCCTCCACGGCGCCGCCCGCGTCGAGGAGCCGCCGGACCAGGTAGCGCAGAAAGACCGGCATGTCGAGCACGGGGACGGTGGCCTCCACACCATCCGCATAGCCGCCCGGCAGGCCGCTGACGGGCCGCGCGCCGGTCAGCGCTTCGGCCCAGGCGCCGACCAGCGAACTGTCCGCCATCACCCCGGTGACCCTGCGGACCCCCGTCTCCTGCGGCAGCGCGGCGATCTCCTCGTACACCTCGAGCGTGCGCAGGGACCAGTCGACGGCCTTCTCGAGCGGCTCGATCCGGTACGGCCAGCAGATCGCACCGGCGGCCGCCGAAGTCGTCCGCGCGGTGGGCTCCTTCGCCCACACCCGCACCCGCCGCCCACCCTCCGCGAGCACCACCGCCGCCGCGAGCCCGACGACCCCGCCACCCACCACGATCACATCCGCACCCATGGCGGCGACCTTAGCTTCTGCGCACCCCGCCGTGGAGGGGTGCCCGTGCTGCCGGTGGGGGGCGAACTCCCGCGTACCGGAACCCGATCAGTCGAATCCCCGATGCATGCTCGCTCGGCAGCCGGACGCCCGCGCCGACACCCGCAGTCCGCCCGCGCTGGTCGCCCGCACCCGCGCTGGTCGCCCGCACCCACATTGATCGCCGCGCTGCCCCCGGAGCAGGTCGCCGGACACCGCCGCCCTCAACGGCGAGGCCGTCAACACCCGCCGTACCGGAACCCGATCAGCCGAATCCCCGATGCATGCTCGCTCGGCCTCCTCGATGGGGATACTCGTGGCATGTGTGCCGAGTACGCGACCTTCGGTCTTGCCCCGGCGATGCGGGCCGGCGGTGTCCTGGCCAACGGTGACTATCAAGTCCACCGTGATTTCACCGACTTCATCGTGGACGGCCGGCCGCTGCTCTTCCAGCTGTCCGACCTCGACGCCGTCTCCCCGCTGGCCTCGGACGTACCGCCCGCGATCTTCACCACGCATGTGCGCAGACTGCTGCTCGAGGCCGAACCTCCCCTTCCCGAGGGGAGGTTCGTGATCTACGGCTGCCCGGAGTGCGAATCCCTGGAGTGCGGCGCGGTCACGGCCGTGATCGAGCGCGACCCGGAGAACGCCGAGGACTACATCTGGCGGGACTTCGCCTGGCAGACCCAGGAAGAGGTGGACCTGGAGCGTGACGGCTACCACGGCATCGGACCCTTCCGCTTCCGCGGCGAGGGCTACCGCAGCGAGCTCGGCCGGCTGCTCGCGGCCCCCGAACCCGCCCTGCCACGAAGGGTGCTGCTCATCGGCGCCCGCGTCGCCGTGCTCGCCAAGCTCGCGGCGGCCCTGCGGACCATCGGTATAGGCGCGGAGATCACCCAGGACGCGTCCGCCGTGCCCACCGAGGAGCTGCGGACCTACGGAGCGGTCGCCTTCGGGCGGGCCGTGACCGACACCCAACGCGCCCTCGTGCGCGAGGCGTTCGAGCGCACCGGCGCCGACGTGGCGTATGTGGAAGGGCTCGCCCCCATCATCCCGATCCTCGTCGCGCAGATCGAGGACGCCCTGGACCGCAGCCCCGTGGAGCAGCGGCGGCTCACGCGCCTGGTCGCGGCGGACGGCGAGGCCGGGGTGGAGGTGACCTCGACCTGCCGGGTGCAGCTGACCGGGTACCGCCTCGACCGGCTCTACCGCACGCACACCCACGAGCTCTTCGACGACGTCCTGGAGGCCGGCAGGCACCGGATCGCCCTCGACGCGAAGGCGGTCAAGGGGGAGTCGTACATCGTGGCGCGGACGACGGACAGCGTGCTGGTGGCGCCGATGGTGCGGTGAGGGGGCGGTGCATCGCCGGTGATTCGGCGCGTGTGAGTCGTCGCAGCCTGGCGGGCGCCGGGACCCAGCCATGCGGAAGGGGGCGGCCCTTGCACAGGACCGCCCCCTTCACCCGTCTACCGTCAGCGCCGCTTCGGGTCCACCAGACCCGCCTTGCGCAGCGCGTCCGCCATCGCGCTGTTCGCCGGCGGCGGAGCCTGACGCCCGCCACCGCCGCCACCGCGCCGGTCCCGGTTGCCGCCGCCGCGCTGCTGCGGCGGACGGCCGCCCTGGCCACCGCGTTCGCGCCGGCCGCCGCCGCCCTGCCGCTCGCCGCCGTCCTTCGCGGCCTCGTCGTCCAGCCGCAGCGTCAGCGAGATCCGCTTGCGCGGGATGTCGACGTCGAGCACCTTCACCTTGACGATGTCGCCCGGCTTCACCACGTCCCGCGGGTCCTTGACGAAGGTCTTGGACATCGCCGAGACGTGCACCAGGCCGTCCTGGTGCACGCCGATGTCGACGAACGCGCCGAAGGCCGCCACGTTCGTGACCACGCCTTCGAGGACCATCCCGGAGGCCAGGTCGCCGATCTTCTCGACGCCCTCCTTGAAGGTGGCCGTCTTGAACGCCGGCCGCGGGTCGCGCCCGGGCTTCTCCAGCTCGCGCAGGATGTCCGTGACGGTCGGCAGACCGAAGGTGTCGTCCACGAAGTCGGCGGCGCGCAGGGACTTGAGCGTCGAGGTGTTGCCGATCAGCGCCGCGACTTCGCCGCCGGTCTGCTTCACCATCCGCCGCACCACCGGGTACGCCTCGGGGTGCACCGCGGAGGCGTCCAGCGGGTCGTCGCCGCCGCGGATCCGCAGGAAGCCCGCGCACTGCTCGTACGCCTTCGGGCCGAGCCGCGGCACGTCCTTGAGGCCGGAGCGGGAGCGGAACGGGCCGTTGGCGTCCCGGTGCGCCACGATGTTCTCGGCCAGCCCCGCGCCGATGCCGGAGACGCGGGCGAGCAGCGGCGCGGAGGCGGTGTTCACGTCCACGCCGACACCGTTCACACAGTCCTCGACCACCGCGTCGAGCGAGCGCGAGAGCTTCACCTCGGACAGGTCGTGCTGGTACTGGCCCACACCGATCGACTTCGGGTCGATCTTCACCAGCTCCGCGAGCGGGTCCTGGAGGCGGCGCGCGATCGACACGGCGCCGCGGATCGACACATCGAGGTCGGGCAGCTCCTGGGAGGCGAAGGCCGAGGCCGAGTACACCGAGGCGCCCGCCTCGGAGACCATCACCTTGGTGAGCTTCAACTCCGGGTGCTTCGTGATCAGTTCAGCGGCGAGCTTGTCCGTCTCGCGCGAGGCCGTCCCGTTGCCGATCGCGACCAGCTCGACCTTGTGCTCGGCGCAGAGCCGCGCGAGCTTCGCGAGGGCCTCGTCCCACTTGTTGGCCGGGACGTGCGGGTAGATCGTGTCGGTCGCGACCACCTTGCCGGTCGCGTCGACGACGGCCACCTTCACACCCGTACGGAATCCGGGGTCGAGGCCGAGCGTGGCGCGCGTGCCCGCGGGGGCGGCGAGCAGCAGATCGCGCAGATTCGCCGCGAACACCTTGACCGCCTCGTCCTCGGCGGCGGTCCGCAGCCGCAGCCGCAGGTCGATGCCGAGGTGCACCAGGATGCGGGTGCGCCAGGCCCAACGGGCCGTGTCGAGCAGCCACTTGTCGGCCGGACGCCCACGGTCGGCGATCCCGAACTTGTGGGCCACGATGCCCTCGTACGAAGAGGGCCCGTCCGTCGGCTCCTCGGGCTCGAGGACCAGGTCGAGCATGCCCTCCTTCTCGCCGCGCAGCAGCGCGAGGATGCGGTGCGAGGGGAGCTCGGTGAAGGGCTCGGAGAAGTCGAAGTAGTCCGAGAACTTCGCGCCCTCGGTCTCCTTGCCCTCGTGCACCTTGGAGGCGAGCCGGCCGCGCGTCCACATGCGCTCGCGCAGCTCGCCGATCAGGTCGGCGTCCTCCGCGAAGCGCTCGGTGAGGATGGCGCGGGCGCCGTCCAGGGCGGCCTGCGCATCCGCGACGCCCTTGCCGGGGTCCACGAACGCGGCCGCCGCCGCGAGCGGCTCCACGGTCGGGTCGCCGAACAGGCCGTCGGCCAGCGGCTCGAGCCCCGCCTCGCGGGCGATCTGCGCCTTGGTGCGCCGCTTCGGCTTGAACGGCAGATAGATGTCCTCGAGCCGCGCCTTGGTGTCGGCCGCCCGGATCTGCGCCTCCAGCTCGGCGGTGAGCTTGCCCTGCTCCCGTACCGAATCGAGGACGGCCGTGCGGCGCTCCTCCAGCTCGCGCAGATACCGCAGCCGCTCCTCGAGCGTGCGCAGCTGCGCGTCGTCGAGCATGCCGGTGGCTTCCTTGCGGTACCGCGCGATGAAAGGCACGGTCGAGCCCCCGTCGAGCAGCTCGACCGCGGCCTTGACCTGCCGCTCCGCTACGCCGAGCTCCTCGGCGATCCTGCTCTCGATGGACAACGTGGGTGTGGTCACGATTTCCCGTACCGCCTTCTCGCTGAGCTTGAGGGCGCCATTGTGGCAGGCGGCACCGGCAGGGCGGGAAACCGGTCAGGCCGGACGCGGCGCGCCGACCTGACCGGACGGGGCGCCGGCGCT
This sequence comes from Streptomyces indicus, assembly GCF_900100315.1. Taxonomy (GTDB): domain Bacteria; phylum Actinomycetota; class Actinomycetes; order Streptomycetales; family Streptomycetaceae; genus Streptomyces; species Streptomyces indicus. The sequence continues at coordinate 738,762 of NZ_FNFF01000001.1, read as the reverse complement.
CGGGTCAGGCGCGGCGCGGCGACCTCGTCCGGCGTCCCGAGGAGGAGGCGCCGCCGAACAGCCGGGCCAGGGCCCGGAACGGCAACGTCACCACGGTGGCGATCGCCCCGGCGATCTGGCGCAGTACATCGGCGATGGCGCGGAACACGATGTCCCCTTTCGTCTGCGGACGCGTACAGACGAGCGGGTAGCCGGTGCCGTACCGGTCAAACGCCCAGCCGGTACGGCGCCATCGTGCGGGTCAGTCCTTGCCGATGAGGTCCGCCGGGAAGGCACCGGCGCCGAGCGCGGTCATCAGGAAGCCGCCGGCCAGTTCCGTCAGACGTTCCACACCGGCTGCCCCGAGGTGCTCGTACGGGGCCGCGTCCAGCCGGTCCGTCACCAGCTCCAGCTCGGTGCGCAGCTCCTTGCCCGCAGCGGTCAACTCCCGCTCCGCGTCGAGGAGTCCGCGGTCCTGAAGGCTCGCGACGGCCGCGTCCCACTCCGCGCGGTTCCAGCCGCGCGTCTCGATGTTCCACTTGACCGAGAAGCCCTTGCCGGTCGCGGTGTGGGTGACCAGCGCCTCCACCGGGCCGAGCCCCGCGTCGAGCAGGGCCGCGATGTGTCCGTCGCCCCGGTGCTCGCGCAGCAGCGTGGCGGCGTGCCAGAGCGCCAGGTGCGGCTCCTCCGGTACGGGCAGGTCGGCGTGGGCCGCGTACAGCGGGCGGGCGTGCCGCGTGCAGGCCTCGGCGGCGGTCAGCGCGAGCCGCGCCGCCTCCGCCATCTCCGCGCTGCCGACCGCCTCTCCGAGCATCCGCCGCAGGTTCGCGTCCACCGCGCGCAGCCGCCCGGCGAGCACCTCCTCGGGCGAGGCGCTCTCCCAGATCGCCGGCACGTGCGCGGCGATCAGCTCGTACTTGAAGTTGTAGTACGTCGCCGCCACCGTGCCCGCACCCACGGCGCCCATCGCCGCCGAGCGGCCCGCGAAGTACGCGGGGCTCCAGCCGTCCAGCCCGAGCGCGCCCATCTCCTTCGCGAACTCCGGCGAGAAGTAGTGCGTGGAGTGCAGCGGATTGAGCACGTTGTGGCAGCGGCGTCCGGCCTTGGCCGGCAGGGGAGAGGTCATGCGCCGCACGTTACCGACGGGTCGGTATGGAGGGAAGAGCAAGCGCTTAGGGGAGGGCCGCTCAGTGGCCGGCGGCATGGCAGGAAAGGTGGGGTACTCGACATTGCTGTCATCCCGCGCCGCCAAAACAATGGAGTCATGACGAAGCGCAGCGTGCTCGTCGTCCTCTTCGACGGCGTCCAGAGTCTCGATGTCACGGGCCCCGTCGAGGTGTTCGCCGCCGCCGGGCACTACGGGGGCGGCCGGGCCGACCTCGACGGGGCGAGCAGCGAGCCGTACGAGATCCGCACCGCGTCCCTCGACGGACGCCCGGTGCGCACCTCCAGCGGACTCACGCTCGTCCCCGACGGGCCGCTGGACGCGATGCCCGCCCCGCACACCCTGCTCGTGCCCGGCGGCACCGGTACCCGCGCACCCGACGACGGCCTGGTCGCCTGGTTGAGGGCGCACGCGCCGAGCGCCGAGCGCCTGGTGTCGGTCTGCACCGGTGCGCTCCTGCTCGCCGGAGCCGGACTGCTCGACGGCCGCCGCGCGACCACCCACTGGGGCTTCTGCGACACGCTCGCCCGGCACCACCCCGAGATCGACGTGCAGCCGGACGCGATCTACGTGCGCGACGGCCATGTGGCCACCTCCGCCGGGGTCACCGCCGGCATCGACCTCGCGCTCGCCCTGGTCGAGGAGGACCTCGGCCGCGACGCCGCGCTCATGGTCGCCCGCGTGCTCGTGGTCTTCCTGCGCCGCCCCGGCAACCAGGCCCAGTTCAGCGCCCAGTTGGCGGCCCAGACGGCGCAGCGCGAGCCGCTGCGCGACGTGCAGCAGTGGATCAGCGAGCACCCCGCCGCCGACCTCAGCGTGGACGCGCTCGCCGCCCGCGCCCGCCTCTCGCCCCGGCACTTCGCGCGCGCCTTCCAGGCCGAGACGGGCATGACGCCCGGCCGGTACGTGGAACGCGTCCGTCTGGAGCAGGCCCGCAGGCTCCTGGAGGACAGCACGCAGGGCGTCGAGGAGATCTCCCGGGCCTGCGGCTACGGCACACCGGAGGCCATGCGCCGCGCCTTCCTCAAGACGCTCGGCGTCCCGCCGGCCGAGTACCGCCGCCGCTTCCGCCCGGTCCCGGTCTGAGCCGCGCCCTCGGGGCAGCTCCAACCACCCGTCACCGCCACCGACTTGGAGTCACCATGCAGCTCGCGATCGTCCTCTTCGACCGCTTCACCGCGCTGGACGCCGTGGGCCCGTACGAGATCCTCAGCCGCCTGCCGGACACGGAGACGGTCTTCGTCGCGGAGCAGACGGGCCCGGTCCGCAACGACGGCGGCTCCCTCACGCTCACCGCCGACCGCACGTTCGCCGAGGTGCCGCACCCGGACCTCGTCCTGGTGCCCGGCGGACCCGGCCAGACACCGCAGATGGACAACCCCGTCCTCCTGGACTGGCTGCGCGCCGCCGACGCCACGAGCACCTGGACCACCTCGGTCTGCACCGGCTCGCTGCTGCTCGCCGCCGCGGGCCTGCTCAAGGGCCGCCGCGCGACCTCGCACTGGCTCGCCCTGAACCACCTCGGCAGCTTCGGCGCCGAGCCCACCGGCGAACGGGTCGTCTTCGACGGCAAGTACGCCACGGCCGCCGGAGTCTCCTCCGGCATCGACATGGCCCTCGCGCTCGCCGGCCGGATCGCCGGTGAGCGCACCGCCCTGTCCCTGCAGTTGCTCACCGAGTACGACCCGCAGCCTCCGTACGACGCGGGCTCGCCTGACAAAGCACCGGCCGACCTCGTGGCCGAGTTCCGTGCCGGCACCCGGCACCCGCAGAACTGACCCGGGCCCGCACGGACCCACCACACCGGGCGCAACGAGCCCACCACACCACTGGGCGCACAGGTGCCCACCACACCGATCACAGGGGGAACCATGCAGATCGCCATCGTCCTCTTCGACGGGTTCACGGCCCTCGACGCCGTCGGCCCGTACCAGACGCTCGGCCCGCTGCCGGGCGCCGAGACCGTGTTCGTGGCCGCCCGGACCGGGCCGGTCAAGGACGACACCGGCAACCTGGCGCTCGTCGCCACCAGGACCTTCGCCGAGGTCACCCGCCCCGACCTGGTCGTCGTCCCCGGCGGCCCCGATGTGCCCGTGCGCGACCAGGAGCTCAGGGACTGGCTGCGCGCCGCCGACGCCACCACGACCTGGACGACCTCCGTGTGCACCGGCTCGCTGCTGCTCGCCGCTGCCGGACTGCTCGAAGGCCGCCGCGCCACCGCGCACTGGCTGTGGCTGGACAGGATCCGGCAGTACGGCGTGGAGCCGACGAGCGAGCGGGTCGTCTTCGACGGCAAGTACGTGACGGCCGCCGGGGTCTCCTCCGGCATCGACATGGGCCTGGCGCTCGCGGGCCGGATCGCGGGCGACGACCACGCCCAGGTCGTCCAGCTGATGACGGAGTACGACCCGCAGCCGCCCTACGACGCGGGCTCGCCCGACAAGGCGCCCGCCCACCTGGTGGAGATGATGCGCAGCCTCTGAACCGCGCGGCCGTGCAGGGCAGGGGCCGCCCGGCTCGGTGCGCCGGTGGCCGTCCGGCTCAGGGCGCCCACAGTGCCGTCCGGCTCAGGGCGCCCACCGGAACTGCGGCTTCCTGCGCTCCAGAAAGGCGGTGACACCCTCCACGGTGTCGCCGCCCGCGCGCATCTGCGCACTCCAGTGGTCCTCGCGGTCGGCGCGCCCGGCCGCGAACTCCTTCGCCGCGACCTGCGTGAGCAGCGACCTGGACGCGAGGATCCCCGCGAACTCCGCCACCCGCTTGTCCAGTTCGTCCTCCGCGAGCACCTCGTCCACGAGCCCGGTGCGCAGCGCACGCGCGCTGTCGATCAACTCGCCCGAGAACAGCAGGTACTTGGCGGTCGCCGGGCCGACCAGGTCGACCAGGCGCCGGGTCGACGAGGCCGCGTACACGATCCCGAGCTTCGACGGCGTGATCCCGAACGTGGCGCCCTCGGTCACGAACCGCAGATCGCAGGCCACCGCCAGCTGGCAGCCCCCGCCCACGCAGTGCCCCCGTACCGCCGCGAGCGTGGGCTTCGGGAAGGCGGCCAGCGCCTCCTCCGCCCGCACCGCCAGCTCCCGCGCCTCGTCCGCGGACTCGACGAGCCCCGAGATGTCGGCGCCGGCGCAGAATGTCGCCCCGTCACCCGTCAGGACCAGAACGCGCACCCCGGGATCGGCGGCGAGCTCGTCGAGCAGCGGCGGCAGCGCCCGCCACATGGCGTTGGTCATGGCGTTGCGCTTGGCCGGATGCGAGATCACCACGGTGGCGACCCCGTCGGCGCAGGCATGGACGAGCTGCGGCTGGGGATCCGATGACATGCGCCGGATGCTACCGGCAGCCCCTGCTCGTACGATCGGACCAGGGGGCGCCCCGAGGGAGACGCCATGGCCACACCCGAAGACTCAGCCGCAGACAAGCCGGCCGCGGGCACCGAGCCGGCGCCCGAAGGCGCGGCCGCGCGCCCCGACACCGCCGAGAAGCCCGCCGCTCCGGGCCCCACGGGCGAGGGCGCGGGCCGCTCCGAGGGCAAGCTCACCGAGCCCGGCCGCAAGATGAGCCGCAGCCTGGGCCTGATGGCCTTCCTCGGCTGGATCCTCGTCCTCGGCGGCCTGGTCGGCCTCGTCTACACCGGCGTCGCCACGCTCACCTCGATGCTGCTGTTCGGCTGGCTGCTCCTGGTCGGCGGTCTGGTCGGCCTGGTGCACGCGCTGCAGAACCGCGGCTCCAACTTCTTCTGGCTCGGCGTGGTCGTGGCCGCGCTCAACCTCGCCGCCGGCGTCGTGGTGATCCGCCATCCGCAGGGCACGGCCGAGGCCCTCACCATGTTCGCGGCGCTGCTCTTCCTCACCGGCGGTGTGTTCCGCCTGGTCGGCAGTGTCGTGGTGCGCGGGCCGCAGTTCGGACTGACGCTGGTGCAGGGCGCGTTCGGCGTCCTGATCGGTGTGCTGATCCTCTTCGAGTGGCCGGGCAGCAGCCTCTACGTGATCGGCTGCTTCTTCTCGCTCGCGCTGCTCTTCGACGGGCTCGGACTCGTGGCGATGGGGATCGCGGGCCGGCGCATCGTGCGGCAGGTAAGCGGAGTTGAGGGCTCCGAGGGCCCCAAACCCCCTGAATCCCCGACAGCTTGAAGTCAGAACAAGAAGCACATCAATCAGTCGCACAACTGACGCTGTCATACGCGCTCGATCAAATACCGTCGATACACGACGAGTTCCGGTCAGCGATGCGGTACGGACCAAAACCTTCCCAAACTCGAAGCGTGGTGACAATCGAGCGTGAGGGCGGCGACCGGACGATGCGCGACTACGGCAGGGTGCCCCCCGACCCACCAGCGGCCGGGCCACTGCCGTACGAGGGCGTCTGGAGATTCACCGCACCGTCCGTGGACGCCTCCGTGCCGCAGGCCCGCAGGGCGGTGCGCGACCTGCTCGCCCGGCAGGGGGTGCCCGCCGCCGACGACACCGTGCAGGGCCTGCTCCTGATCGTCTCCGAGCTGGTCACCAATGTCGTACGGCACGCGGCGCTGCTCTCGCCGATGCTCGCCGTCGAGGTGGCGGTGGGCGCCGAGTGGGTGCGGGTCTCCGTCGAGGACAACCACCCGTACCGCCCCAAGGCGCTCGAAGCCGATCAGGGGCAGACGGGCGGGCGCGGGCTGCTCCTCGTACGCGAGATCACACGGGAGGCCGGCGGGGCCTGCGACGCCGAGCACACCGCGACCGGCGGCAAGGTGATCTGGGCCGCCCTGCCGCTCAAGCCGCTGCTCACCAGCCGGCGCCTGGACCCGTCAGCTCTCTGATCGCGGGCCGCGCGGCGTCGAGCACCGTCATGAACCAGGCGGAGAACGGACCCTGCTCATGCCGCACGAGCAGCTCCTCGGGCGTCACGAACGCCGTCTCGCCGACCTCGTCCGGGTCCGGACGCAGCGGGGACTGCACCATGCCGACGAACAGGTGGTTGAACTCCTGCTCCACCAGGCCCGAGTCCGGGTCGGGGTGGTTGTAGCGCACGGTGCCGGCCTCGGCCATCAGCGAGGGCGAGACACCCAGCTCCTCCCAGACCCGCCGGGCCGCCGCGGCGAAGGGGGCCTCGCCCGGATACGGGTGCCCGCAGCAGGTGTTGGACCAGACGCCGGGGGAGTGGTACTTGCCGAGCGCCCGGCGCTGCAGCAGCAGCCGGCCCCGCTCGTCGAAGAGGAACACGGAGAACGCCCGGTGCAGCTGACCGGGCGCCTGGTGCGCGGAGAGCTTCTCCGCGGTGCCGATGGTGGTGCCGTCCTCGTCGACCAGTTCGAGCAGGATCGCTTCCGCGGCGCCGTTCCTGGAACTGTTCGCCGCGGGGGCTGGGGTGATCGGCATAACCGTCCTTTCGGGTCGAAGCCTCAAGTCTGCCGCAGTTCGCCGGGCACCGTGCTCCGGCGCTCCGCGTCGGCCTCATTCCGGAGCTCCGCCCCGGCGACTCGCGGCTCCGCCCCGCGGCGCCGGGCCTCCGTGGAGGCTGACGCCCCCGCACCCCCGCACGGTTGCTCCGCTCAGACCCCGAACGCCGCCGGATACCGGATCGTGCCCGAGGGGACCGGGCCCTCGCCCTCGAAGACCATCGCCATCATGGCCTCGTCCGGCACCTCGAACCCGGGCCTGACGCCGAAGCCGGACGCCCGCGTGAACCCGAAGCGCGGGTAGTACTCGGGATGCCCGAGCACCGTCAGCAGGCGCTCCTGCCCCCGCGCCCGCGCGGCGTCGACCACGGCCTCGATCACGGCCTGCCCCGCCCCCTGGCGCTGGTACTTCGGGAGCGTCGCCACCGGAGCGAGCGCCAGCGCCGGCGCCTCGTCCACGCGGCACCGCGTGATCAAGGCGAACGCGGCCAGCTCGCCGTCCGGGGCCTCGGCCACGTACGACAGGCCCTCGATCCACGCGTCGGTGTCCGCGCGCAGCGCGTCCACCAGATCGGCCTCCATGGGGGTCTCGAAGGCCGCCGCGTTGAGCGCGTGCACCGCCTCGCGGTCCGCGGGCCGCTCCGGGCGCACGATCCAGTCCTGTCGCTCGCTCATACCGTTCTCCTCGTCCTGACGCTGTCCTGGCGCTTGTCGATGTCCCCATGATCAAGCAGTTTTGAAGAAGCCGTCGCCCCGCCCCTGTTCCTAGCCTGGAACCACAGACGCCGGCCCGCAGCGAAAGGCACTCCGATGGCCACCGCGAAGAAGACCACAGCCAAGACCGCCGCGCCCGCCGCGCCCGTAAAGAAGGCGGCTGCGAAGAAGGCACCCGCCAAGAAGGCGCCCGCCAAGAAGGCCGCGAAGTCGTACGAGGGCTTCTCCGAGGAGGAGCGCGCGGCCATGCGGGAGCGGGCCAAGGAGCTCAAGGCCGCCGAGAAGGCGGATCCCGAGGGCGTCGTCCGCGGCAAGATCGAGGAGATGACCGGCACCGACCGGGTCATCGCCGAGCGCCTCCACGAGATCATCAAGGAGAACGGCCCGGACCTCGTCCCGCGCACGTACTACGGGATGCCGGCCTATGCGAAGGACGGCAAGGTGCTGTGCTTCATCACGCCCGCGGCAAAGTTCAAGGTCCGCTACCTCACGCTCGGCTTCGAGCAGACCGCGAACCTCGACGACGGCGCGATGTGGCCCACCTCGTTCGCCGTCACCGAGCTGACGCCCGAGGTCGAGAAGCGGGTCGCCGAGATGGTGCGCCGCGCCGTCTCCTGACGCCGCACCGCCGGCGCCGCCCCGCAGGGGTGTCTCAGTGGCACACCTTCGCCTCGTGGTCCGCATGCCCGCCCGGCTCCAGCTGGAAGGTGCAGTGCTCCACGTCGAAGTGGTCCCCGAGGCACCCCTGAAGGTCGTGCAGGAGCTTCTCGTGGCCGATCGAGTCGAGCATCTCCGCGCTGACCACCACGTGCGCCGAGAGCACTGGCATCCCCGAGGTGATGGTCCAGGCGTGCAGGTCGTGCACGTCCTCGACGCCGGGCAGGGCCAGCATGTGCGCGCGCACCTCCTCCATGTCGACCCCCTTGGGCGCCGCTTCGAGGAGCACGTTGAGCGTCTCGCGGAGCAGTTTGACGGTGCGGGGCACGATCATCAGGCCGATCACGATGGACGCGATCGGGTCCGCGACGGTCCAGCCGGTGAGCAGGATGACCGTCGCCGAGACGATGACGGTGGCGGAGCCGAGGGCGTCCGCGAGGACCTCCAGGAAGGCGCCCCGCACGTTCAGGCTCTCCTTCTGGCCGCGCATCAGCAGCGACAGCGAGATCATGTTGGCGACGAGGCCGATCACACCGAAGACGATCGCCAGTCCGCCGTCCGTGTCGGCCGGCGTGAAGAACCGCTCGACCGCCTCGTAGAGGACGAAGCCGCCGACCCCGAGCAGCAGCACACAGTTGGCGAGCGCCGCGAGGATCTCGGCGCGGGCGAACCCGAAGGTGCGGTTCGCGCTCGCGGGGCGGTTGGCGAAGTGGATCGCGAGCAGCGCCATGCCGAGGCCGAGCGCGTCGGTCGCCATGTGCGCGGCGTCGGCCACCAGCGCGAGCGAGTTGGCCGCGATGCCGCCGATGATCTGCACGACCATGATGCCGAGCGTGATGCACAGAGCGGTACGCAAACGCCCCGTATAGGCGGCTGACGCCGTGCCACCCGAATTGCCGTGAGTGTGCCCGTGGTCGTGCCCGGCTCCCATCGGTGCTCCTTCGCTGGTTCTCGTCGGACGCAGGTGCGGTGCGCGGGCCCGTGGAGCGAGCCGGCGATCACAGTGAACTACGGGTGGGGGGTATATGGCAACGCTGCATTGAACACCGTTGTCATGTGCCCTGACCTGGGCAAACGCGGTGCAGGTCAGAGCCTTGCGGCCGGTGCGCGAAGCGTTGGCCGCCACCGTCGCGGTTTGTGACTTCAGGGCCGCATCAAGGAAGATGAACACGGCGGCCGTGCGCCCGCACGCCGCCTTGATCGGGCCGTGAACGGGCGGTGAACGGCCGCTTCCATTCATCCGATAACCTCAGCCGTCGTGCCGCCCGGCCCCGTCGGCCCGGGGGTCCCCACCTGCACGCCGCCCGGCCGCGCGCCGGCCTCCCAAGGAGTGAGTTCGTCTGTCGACCGCCATCCTCACCGGTTCGCCGGTACCCGGCTCGTCGCTCGAAGGCGATCTGCGGGCCCTGGGCTTCGACGTGCGGACCGCTTCCGCCCCGGCCGACGCCGCCGTCCTGCTGGCCTCCGTACCTGCTGATGAGCGCGTCGCCCTCGTCGACAGCGGCTTCGTCGGCCACCTGCACGCCCTGCGCCTCGGGCTGACCGACCCGCGCTTCAATGCCTCGGCCGTGTCGGGCGCCGTCTCCGTCCTGCCCTCCGCACGGGCCGCGTTCGCGCGTGCCGTGGAGCAGGCCGCCGTCAGTGCGGGCGGCGACACCGTCGTACGCGTGGACGCACTCGCCGACCGCGTGGCCACCGCACTCGAAGCGGACGGCACGGAGGTGCACCGCCCCGACCTCGGCGCTCTCGTCGCCACCGTCCCGGCCGACCCGCAGGCGCGCAACGAGGCCCGGCAGGCCGTCGCCGCGGTCGACGAAGAGGCGATCCGGCTCCGTACGGCCGTGAAGTCCCGCGACGGCTTCTTCACCACCCACTTCATCAGCCCGTACTCGCGCTACATCGCCCGCTGGTGCGCCCGCCGCGGCCTGACCCCGAACCAGGTCACCACGGCCTCGCTGATCACCGCGCTCGTCGCGGCCGGCTGCGCCGCCACCGGTGAGCGCTGGGGCTTCGTCGCCGCCGGTGTGCTGCTGATCTTCTCGTTCGTCCTGGACTGCACCGACGGACAGCTCGCCCGCTACTCGCTGCAGTACTCGACGATGGGCGCCTGGCTCGACGCCACTTTCGACCGCGCCAAGGAGTACGCCTACTACGCGGGCCTGGCCCTCGGCGCGGCCCGCGGCGGGGACGACGTATGGGCGCTCGCACTCGGCGCGATGGTCCTGCAGACCTGCCGGCATGTCGTGGACTTCGCGTTCACCGAGGCCAACCACGACGCCACCGCCAACACCAGCCCCACGGCCGCCCTCTCCGACAAACTCGACAGCGTCGGCTGGACGGTGTGGGTGCGTCGCATGATCGTGCTGCCGATCGGCGAGCGCTGGGCCCTGATCGCCGTCCTGACCGCGCTCACCACGCCGCGGATCACGTTGGTCGTGCTCCTGATCGGCTGCGCGTTCGCGGCGCTCTACACGACGGCGGGACGCGTCCTGCGGTCGCTGACCCGCAAGGCCGAGCGCACGGACCGGGCGGCCCGGGCCCTGGTGGACCTGGCCGACAACGGACCGATCGCCACGTATCTGGGCGGCGACCTGCCGGGCCGCGGGCGCCGGCTCGGCGGTTACAAGGCCCCGGTGGCCGCAGCGCTCGCCGTCGCACTGGTCCTGAACGCCGCGGTCTCGGAGTACGGCACCTGGGCACTGGTCGGCTCCGCGGCGATGTACGCGCTGCTCAGCGGCTTCGCCGTCAGCGCCCCCCTCAAGGGCCCCCTCGACTGGCTCGTCCCCCCGCTGTTCCGCGCCGGCGAGTACCTCACCGTGCTCGTCCTGGCCGCGAAGGCGGATGTGAACGGAGCCTTGCCCGCGGCTTTCGGGCTGGTGGCGGCGGTCGCCTACCATCACTACGACACGGTGTACCGCATCCGCGGAGGCACCGGTGCTCCTCCGCACTGGCTCGTGCGCTCGATCGGCGGGCAAGAGGGCAGGACGCTTCTGGTCGCGGTTGCGGCCGCGCTGCTGTCCGCACAGGACTTCACCGTCGCGCTCACGGCTCTCGCCGTGGCCGTGGCACTGGTGGTGCTCACCGAGAGCATCCGCTTCTGGGTGATCGCCGCCCGACAAGGCGCACCCGCCGTACACGATGAAGGAGAACCCGCATGATCGGCCTCGTCCTTGCGGCAGGCGCCGGACGGCGTCTGCGTCCCTACACGGACACCCTGCCCAAGGCCCTGGTGCCCGTCGATGGTGACACCACCATCCTCGACCTGACCCTCGGCAACTTCGCCGAGATCGGGCTCACCGAGGTCGCGATCATCGTCGGTTACAAGAAGGAGGCCGTCTACGAGCGCAAGGCGGCGCTCGAGGCGAAGTACGGCCTGAAGATCACGCTGATCGACAACGACAAGGCCGAGGAGTGGAACAACGCCTACTCCCTCTGGTGCGGCCGTGACGCCATCAAGCACGACGTGATCCTCGCCAACGGCGACACCGTGCACCCGGTCTCCGTGGAGCACACGCTGCTCGCCGCCCGCGGCGACGGCAAGAAGATCATCCTCGCCATCGACACGGTGAAGTCCCTCGCGGACGAGGAGATGAAGGTCGTCGTCGATGCCGAGAAGGGCATGACGAAGATCACCAAGCTGATGGACCCGGCGGAGGCCTCCGGCGAGTACATCGGCGTCACCCTCATCGAGGGCGAGGCCGCCGACGAGCTGGCCGACGCCCTCAAGACGGTCTTCGAGGCCGACCCGCAGCAGTTCTACGAGCACGGCTACCAGGAGCTCGTGAACCGCGGCTTCAAGATCGACGTGGCGCCGATCGGCGACGTGAAGTGGGTCGAGATCGACAACCACGACGACCTGGCCAAGGGGCGGGAGATCGCGTGCCAGTACTGACCCGGCTGATGCCCAGCCCGGTCGTCGTCGACATCCGGGCGGGCGCCCTCGACGACCTGGCCACGATCCTCACCGACCAGCGCATCGCCCCCACGGGCAAGCTGGCGTTCGCGATCAGCAGCGGCGGCTCCGGCAAGATGCTGCAGGAGCGCTTCGCGCCGGCCTTCCCGGGCGCGGACTGGTTCGACGACGCCGACGGCACCATCGACGGCGCCGTCAAGCTGGCCGACTCGATCAAGAAGGCAGGACGCTACGACGCGGTGGTCTCGCTCGGCGGCGGCAAGGTCGTCGACTGCGCGAAGTACGCGGCGGCCCGAGTGGGCCTGCCGCTGGTCGCCGTGGCCACCAACCTCGCGCACGACGGCCTGTGCTCCCCGGTCGCGACGCTCGACAACGACGCGGGCCGCGGCTCGTACGGTGTGCCGAACCCGATCGGTGTCGTCATCGACCTCGACGTGATCCGGGACGCACCGGCCCGCTTCGTGCGCGCAGGCATCGGCGACGTGATCTGCAAGATCTCCGCCGTCGCCGACTGGGAGCTGTCCCACAAGGTCAACGGCGAGCAGATCGACGGCCTGGCCGCCGCGATGGCACGCCAGGCCGCCCACGCGGTGCTCCGGCACCCCGGGGGCATCGGCGACGACGACTTCCTGAGCGTGCTCGCCGAGTCCCTCGTGATGTGCGGTCTCGCCATGTCCGTGGCCGGTGACTCCCGCCCCGCATCGGGCGCCTGCCACGAGATCTGCCACGCCTTCGACCTGCTCTTCCCCAAGCGCAACGCGCAGCACGGCGAGCAGTGCGGGTTCGGCGGCGCGTTCGCCACGTACCTGCGCGGTGACCACGAGACCACACAGGAGATGGTGGCGACCCTGCGCCGCCACGGCCTTCCGGTCCTCGCGGAGGAGATGGGCTACAGCGACCAGGACCTGGTGGACGCGGTGCTCTTCGCCCCGCAGACCCGTCCGGGCCGCTACACGATCCTCGAGCACCTCGACTACAACGCCGAACAGATCAAGGACGCCTACGCCGACTATGTCAAAGCCATCGGTAGCTGAGCTGCGCCCGGTCGTGCACCCCGCCGGGGTGAAGGACCGCCGCAGCGGCGAGCACTGGGCCGGCCGGCTCTACATGCGCGAGATCTCGCTGCGCGTGGACCGGCACCTGGTGAACACGAAGGTCACCCCGAACCAGGTGACCTACGTGATGACCCTCGCCGGCGCCCTCGCCGCACCTGCCCTGCTCGTCCCCGGGATCTGGGGCGCGGTGCTCGGTGTGGTGATGGTGCAGCTCTACCTGCTGTTCGACTGCGTCGACGGCGAACTGGCCCGCTGGAAGAAGCAGTACTCGCTCGCCGGTGTCTACCTCGACCGCGTCGCCGCGTACCTCTGCGACGCCGCCGTCCTGGTGGGCTTCGGCCTGCGGGCCGCCGACCTCTGGGGCGAGGGCCGCATCGACTGGCTGTGGGCGTTCCTCGGGACCCTCGCCGCGCTCGGTGCCGTCCTCATCAAGTCGGAGACGGACCTGGTCGGCGTGGCCCGGCACCAGGCCGGCAAGCCCGTGGTCCAGGAGGCGGCCAGCGAGCTGCGCTCCTCCGGGATGGCCCTGGCCCGCAAGGCCGCGGCCGCCCTGAAGTTCCACCGCCTGGTGCTCGGCATCGAGGCCTCGCTCCTGATCCTGCTCCTCGCGATCGTGGACGCGGCCCGCGGCGACCTGTTCTTCTCGCGTCTCGGTGTCGCCGTGCTGGCCGGCATCGCGCTCCTGCAGACGGTCCTGCACCTCGTGTCCATCCTGGCCTCGAGCAGGCTGAAGTGACGGCCGCGGCCACGCAGCTCAAGGTCGGGGCCGTCGTGATCACGATGGGCAACCGGCCCGACGAGCTGCGCGCCCTGCTCGACTCGGTCGCCAAGCAGGACGGCGACCGGGTCGAGGTGGTCGTGGTCGGCAACGGCTCCCCGGTGCCGGACGTGCCCGCGGGCGTACGGACGGTGGAACTGCCCGAGAACCTCGGCATCCCCGGCGGCCGCAACGTCGGCATCGAGGCCTTCGGCGCGGCGGGCAAGGACGTCGACATCCTGCTCTTCCTGGACGACGACGGCCTGCTCGCCCGGCAGGACACGGCACAGCTGTGCCGCGAGGCCTTCGCCGCCGACCCGCAGCTCGGCATCATCAGCTTCCGGATCGCCGACCCCGACACGGGGGAGACCCAGCGACGGCACGTGCCGCGCCTGCGGGCCTCCGACCCGATGCGCAGCTCCCGCGTGACCACCTTCCTCGGCGGCGCCAACGCCGTCCGTACGAAGGTCTTCGCCGAGGTCGGCGGGCTGCCCGACGACTTCTTCTACGCGCACGAGGAGACCGACCTCGCCTGGCGGGCCCTGGACGCCGGCTGGATGATCGACTACCGCGCGGACATGGTCCTGTACCACCCGACCACCGCACCCTCGCGGCACGCGGTCTACCACCGCATGGTCGCCCGCAACCGCGTCTGGCTCGCCCGCCGCAACCTGCCGGCCCCGCTGGTCCCCGTCTACCTCGGGATCTGGCTGCTCCTCACCCTGCTGCGCCGCCCGTCGCGGCCCGCGCTGAGGGCCTGGTTCGGCGGTTTCAAGGAGGGCTGGCGCACACCGTGCGGGCCCCGGCGTCCCATGCGCTGGCGCACGGTGTGGCGGCTGACCCGACTGGGCCGACCTCCTGTCATCTGACAAGCTCGTGTCTGAGAACATTCGGGCCATACCCCGGCCCCGGTGTTCGCCTGCGCGCGAGACCCACGGCGCATTCAAGAAGACGAAAGTTTCCACTTGTGAGTGAGACGACGCATGATGGCGGTGTCACGGTGACAGCGTCTCTGGGGCAGCAGTCCCCCGACGACCGGCTCTCGCGGGCCGAGCTGGCGGCCAAGTACGGCCTCAGCCAGAGCGGCGCCAGGCCAGGCCTGTTCGAGTACGTCCGGCAGCTGTGGAACCGGCGGCACTTCATCCTCGCCTTCTCGCAGGCCAAGCTGACGGCCCAGTACAGCCAGGCCAAGCTCGGCCAGCTGTGGCAGGTGGCCACGCCGCTGCTCAACGCGGCGGTCTACTTCTTCATCTTCGGTCTGCTGCTCGGCGGCCGCGGTGGCATGGGCAACGACATGTACGTGCCCTTCCTCGTCACCGGCGTCTTCGTGTTCACCTTCACGCAGAGCTCGGTCATGGCGGGCGTGCGGTCGATCTCGGGCAACCTCGGCCTGGTGCGCGCCCTGCACTTCCCGCGCGCCTCGCTGCCCATCTCGTTCTCGCTCCAGCAGCTCCAGCAGCTGCTGTTCTCGATGATCGTCCTGGTCGCGATCCTGGTCGGCTTCGGCCACTACCCCGACCTGTCGTGGCTGCTGCTCCTGCCGGCCCTCGCCCTGCAGTTCGTCTTCAACGTCGGCCTCTCGATGATCATGGCGCGCCTCGGCAGCAAGACGCCCGACCTCGCGCAGCTCATGCCGTTCATCCTGCGGACCTGGATGTACGCGTCCGGCGTGATGTTCCCGCTGGCCCCGATGCTGGCCAAGGCGCACGCACCGGCCTGGCTGGCCGACGTCCTGCAGGCCAACCCGGCCGCGGTCTACATGGACCTGATGCGCTACGCCCTGATCGACGGCATCACCCAGCACAACCCCATGCCCCCGCACGTGTGGGCCCTCGCCGTGGGCTGGGCCGTCCTGATCGGTGTCATCGGTTTCGTGTACTTCTGGAAGGCTGAGGAGCGCTACGGCCGTGGCTGAGACCCCCTTGAACCAGACGAGGATTCCCACCGTCATCGCGGACGAGCTGCACATCGTCTACCGCGTCAACGGTGCCAAGAGCGGCAAGGGCAGCGCCACCGCCGCCCTCAGCCGCATCCTCAAGCGCGGCGAGGAGCGCGGCGTCCGCAAGGTGCACGCGGTGCGCGGCGTGAGCTTCACGGCGTACCGGGGCGAGGCCATCGGCCTGATCGGCTCCAACGGCTCCGGCAAGTCCACCCTGCTGCGCGCCATCGCGGGCCTGCTGCCCGCCGAGCGCGGCAAGGTCTACACCGACGGCCAGCCCTCCCTGCTCGGTGTGAACGCGGCCCTGATGAACGACCTGACGGGCGAGCGCAACGTCATACTCGGCGGGCTCGCGATGGGTATGTCCCGCGAGCAGATCAGGGCGCGCTACCAGGACATCGTCGACTTCTCGGGGATCAACGAGAAGGGCGACTTCATCACCCTGCCGATGCGCACCTACTCCTCGGGTATGGCGGCCCGCCTGCGGTTCTCCATCGCGGCGGCCAAGGACCACGACGTCCTCATGATCGACGAGGCGCTCGCCACCGGTGACCGCGCCTTCCAGAAGCGCTCCGAGGCGCGCATCCGCGAACTGCGCAAGGAGGCCGGCACGGTCTTCCTGGTCAGCCACAACAACAAGTCCATCCGCGACACCTGCGACCGGGTCCTGTGGCTGGAGCGCGGCGAGCTGCGCATGGACGGACCCACGGACGAGGTCCTCAAGGAGTACGAGAAGTTCACCGGCAAGTAGCCGTTCGAACGCGAAAAGCCCCGTCGCAACCCCGGCGGGGCTTTTCCGCGTCCCGCCTTGCATCGGCGCACCCGGGTTCTCGCCCAGGGTCAATTCCTGGTCAACTTCCTTGTGTGCGCGGAAGGTTGACATGAATCGCTGCGTTGTTGTGATGTGCAGAACACCCCGGCATTCCGCCCGGCGCTGTACAACGTAAGCTGGATCGGTCGGATGGCGTGTCCGAAATAGAGTGAATTGCGTCGGCAGTGTAGAACGGGAGAGTGACGGCCATGGCTACGGAAAACTCCCAGCTCCGACAGTGTTTCGCCGTCCCTTCGCCGCGCCTGCGCGCAGGTGGCGGCCGATGACGCGCAGCCCTGGCGTCCAAGAGCGCGCGACACTGGACAAGGCCGCCGACGAGAACTTCCCGGTGGCCCCGTTTTTTCTGCCCAGGGCCTGGCGCGAGGACCTGATGGCGGTCTACGGCTTCGCCCGCCTCGTCGACGACATCGGCGACGGTGACCTGGCACCCGGCGGCGCCGACGCCCTGGCGCTCGGCCTCGACCCCGCGCAGAGCGACGACCGGATCGCGATGCTGGACGCCTTCGAGAAGGACCTGCGCAAGGTCTTCGACGGCCGCCCCGGCCACCCGCTGCTCCAGCGCCTGCAGCCCACCGTGCGCCGCCGCGCGCTGACCCCCGAGCCGTTCCTCGGCCTCATCGCCGCCAACCGCCAGGACCAGCTCGTCAGCCGCTACGGGACCTACGACGACCTCCTCGCGTACTGCGAGCTGTCGGCGAACCCCGTGGGCCGCCTGGTCCTGGCCGTGACCGGCACCGAGACCCCCGAGCGCGTACGGCGCTCGGACGCGGTGTGCACCGCGCTCCAGATCGTCGAGCACCTCCAGGACGTCTCCGAGGACCTGGCCCGCGACCGGATCTACCTGCCCGCCGAGGACATGAAGCGCTGCTCGGTCCAGGAGTCCGATCTGGCCCGGCCGCACGCGGGCGCCGCCGTGCGCTCCCTGATCGCCTACGAAGCGGAACGCGCCCGCGAACTCCTCGCCGAGGGCACGCCCCTCGTGGGCAGCGTCCACGGCCGGCTGAAGCTGCTGCTCGCCGGCTTCGTCGGCGGAGGACGGGCGGCTCTGCGCGCCGTCGCCGCCGCCGGGTACGACGTGCTGCCCGGCCCGCCCAAGCCCACCAAGGCGCAGCTGCTGCGCGAGGTGGGCGCCGTCCTGCGACCCGACCGTGGAGAGGGGTGAGCGAGGCCGTGGAGGAGTTCAGCGCCGCCGGCGCCCCCGTGCTCGCCGCGTACAGCTACTGCGAGGCCGTGACCGGGCAGCAGGCGCGCAATTTCGCCTACGGGATCCGGCTGCTGCCCACGCCCAAGCGGCGCGCGATGTCCGCGCTCTACGCGTTCTCGCGCCGCGTCGACGACATCGGTGACGGCGCGCTCGCGCCCGAGGTGAAGCAGGCCCGCCTGGAGGAGACCCGCGCGCTCCTGCAGCGGATCCGCGAAGGCCGGATCGACGAGGACGACACCGACCCGGTGGGCGTCGCGCTCGCCCACGCCTCCCGCGTCTTCCCGATCCCGCTCGACGGGCTCGACGAGCTCATCGACGGCGTCCTCATGGACGTACGCGGCGAGACCTACGAGACCTGGGACGACCTGAAGGTCTACTGCCGCTGCGTGGCCGGCGCCATCGGCCGCCTGTCGCTCGGCGTGTTCGGCACCGTGCCGGGCGCACGCAACACCGAACGCGCCCCCGAGTACGCCGACACGCTGGGCCTCGCCCTCCAACTCACCAACATCCTCAGAGACGTTCGCGAGGACGCCGGCAACGGCCGTACCTACCTGCCCTCCGACGACCTCGCCAAGTTCGGCTGCTCGGCCGGTTTCTCCTCCGCCGAGCCGCCCGCCGGATCGGACTTCGCGGGCCTCGTCCACTTCGAAGTGCGCCGCGCCCGCGCCCTGTTCGCCGAGGGCTACCGGCTCCTTCCGATGCTCGACCGCCGCAGCGGCGCCTGCGTGGCCGCGATGGCCGGCATCTACCGCCGGCTCCTCGACCGCATCGAGCGCGACCCCGAGGCCGTGCTGCGCGGCCGCGTCTCCCTGCCCGGGCGCGAGAAGGCCTACGTGGCCGTCCGCGGCCTGTCCGGATTCGACGCCCGCAGCATCGCCCGGCACACATCCGCCGGGAGGGCGTGACCATGTGGTCCCCTGGCGGTTTGTACGGGGTGTGTCTCCTCATCGCGGCCGACGGCCGCATCCCCTGCGATGCCCGGGCAAATCCCCCCAAGCGGCAAGCAACCCTCCACGAGCGATCGGCGTCCCTGACTGAGATGACCCACCAGGTGTTCATCCCGGGCGTTGCCGCGGGGGAGGGCGTATGACCGCGCAGGAAGTGCAGGCCGACAGCGACGCGCGCCGCTCCGCGGTGGTCGTCGGCGGCGGACTCGCCGGGATCACCGCGGCTCTCGGACTCGCCGACGCGGGCCTCTCGGTCACGCTGCTCGAAGGCCGCCCGCGGCTCGGCGGACTCGCGTTCTCCTTCCGCCGCGGCGACCTCACCGTGGACAACGGCCAGCATGTCTATCTGCGCTGCTGCACGGCGTACCGCTGGTTCCTCGACCGCGTGGACGGCGCCGCCCTCGCACCGCTCCAGGACCGGCTCGACGTGCCCGTGCTCGACGTCGCGGCCCCGAGCCCCCGGCTCGGCCGGCTGCGCAGGGCGGGACTCCCGGTGCCCCTGCACCTGGCCCGCAGCCTCGCCACGTATCCGCACCTCTCGCTCGCCGAGCGCGCCAAGGTGGGCCGCGCGGCGCTCGCGCTCAAGGCGCTCGACCTGGCCGACCCGGCCCTCGACGACGAGGACTTCGGCAGCTGGCTCGCCCGCCACGGGCAGTCCGCGCGCGCCGTCGAGGCGCTGTGGGACCTGGTCGGCATCGCCACGCTGAATGCCGTGGCCGGTGACTCCTCGCTGGGCCTGGCCGCCATGGTGTTCAAGACCGGGCTGCTCTCCGAGCCGGGCGCCGCCGACATCGGCTGGGCCCGCGTCCCGCTCGGCGACCTGCACGACCGGCTGGCCCGCCTGGCGCTCGACAAGGCCGGGGTGCGCACGGAGCTGCGCGCCAAGGTCGCGGGCCTCTCCCGTACGGAAGCGGGAGGCTGGCGCGTGCGGACGGACGGCGAGGAGCTGGCGGCGGACACCGTCGTGCTCGCGGTCCCGCAGCGCGAGGCCCACGAGCTGCTGCCCGACGGCGCGCTCGACGCCAAGGACCAGCTCCTGGAGATCGGCACCGCGCCGATCCTCAACCTGCATGTGATCTACGACCGCAAGGTGCTCAGGCAGCCCTTCTTCGCCGCGCTCGGCACCCCCGTCCAGTGGGTGTTCGACCGTACGGAGGCCTCCGGTCTCAGCGGCGGCGGGCAGTACCTCGCCGTGTCGCAGTCCGTGGCGCAGAACGAGATCGAGACCCCGGTCGCCGAGCTGCGCGAGCGGTATCTGCCCGAGCTGAAACGATTGTTGCCCGCGGCCCGCGGCGCTGCCGTACGCGACTTCTTCGTCACGCGCGAGCGCACGGCCACCTTCGCCCCCGCGCCGGGCGTGGGCCGGCTCAGGCCCGGACCCCGCACCCGCGCCCCCGGCCTCTACCTGGCCGGCGCGTGGACCGACACCAAATGGCCCGCGACCATGGAGAGCGCCGTCCGCAGCGGCGCAGCGGCCGCACGGGCCGCACTCGGTGCCCTGGGCCGCCCCCACGGCCACCTGTTCGAGGAGGCGGCATGAGGACCGGCATCACCGACGGAACCACCAGCACCACCATCGGAAGAGGAGAGACAGTGCCGACTGAGCCTTCGGCCAAGGCGGTTGCCGACCACGGGCAGGAGGAGGCCGCCGTCGACGTGGCCGCTCTGCTCGAGCGCGGCCGGACCCTGGCCACGCCGGTGCTGCGCGCCGCCGTCGACCGGCTCGCGCCGCCGATGGACACGGTCGCCGCGTACCACTTCGGCTGGATCGACGCCGAGGGCCGCCCCTCCGACGGCGACGGCGGCAAGGCCGTACGTCCCGCGCTCGCGCTGCTCTCCGCCGAGGCCGCGGGCGCCGCGCCCGAGGTCGGCGTCCCCGGCGCGGTCGCGGTCGAGCTGGTGCACAACTTCTCGCTCCTGCACGACGACCTGATGGACGGCGACGAACAGCGCCGCCACCGCGACACCGTGTGGAAGGTGCACGGCCCCGCGCAGGCGATCCTCGTCGGCGACGCGCTGTTCGCCCTGGCCAACGAGGTGCTGCTCGAACTCGACACCGTCGAGGCCGGCCGCGCCGCGCGCCGCCTCACCACGGCGACCCGCGCCCTCATCGACGGCCAGGCACAGGACATCTCCTACGAGCACCGCGAGCGGGTCACCGTCGAGGAGTGCCTGGAGATGGAGGGCAACAAGACGGGCGCGCTGCTCGCCTGCGCCGTCTCCATCGGCGCGGTCCTCGGCGGCGCGGACGACAGGACGGCGGACACCCTCGAGAAGTACGGCTACCACCTCGGGCTCGCCTTCCAGGCCGTCGACGACCTGCTGGGCATCTGGGGCGACCCGGAGTCCACCGGCAAGCAGACCTGGAGCGATCTGCGCCAGCGCAAGAAGTCCCTGCCGGTGGTGGCCGCGCTCGCCGCCGGCGGCGAGGCTTCCGAGGAACTCGGCCGGCTGCTTGCCGCCGACGCCAAGTCCAACGACTTCGAGAACTTCTCCGAGGCGGAGTTCGCGCACCGCGCCGCGCTCATCGAGCAGGCGGGCGGACGCGAGTGGACGGCCCAGGAGGCCCGGCGCCAGCACACCATCGCCCTGCAAGCGATCGAGAGCGTGGCCATGCCCGAGTCGGTCAGGGCCCAGCTCGCGGCGCTCGCCGACTTCGTCGTCGTACGGAAGAGATGATCGTCATCACCCAGCGGAACAGCAGCCTCATATGACTCGCAGTCGCCGGCCGGTGCCTCGACAGCAGTGACAGAGCAGTCGCAGCAGTCGGAGCACTGACGCAGCAAGTCAAGGCATCGGCCGACGGCTAACCCCAGCACAGCAGCAAGCCAACTGCACGAAGGGGAAGCCATGACAGCGACGACCGACGGCAGTGCCGGGGCCATCCCGCCCCGTGCTCCCGCGGCCACTGAATCCGCCCGTATCCCTGCCGTGCCCGACGGGGCGCAGCAGGCCAATCAGCGTGCCATCGAGTATCTGCTCGCCCACCAGGACACCGAAGGCTGGTGGAAGGGCGACCTCGAGACCAACGTGACGATGGACGCCGAGGACCTGCTCCTGCGGCAGTTCCTCGGCATCAGGGACGAGGAGACCACCCGGGCCTCCGCGCTGTTCATCCGTGGCGAGCAGCGGGCGGACGGCACCTGGGCCACTTTCTACGGCGGCCCCGGCGAGCTGTCCACGACGATCGAGGCGTACGTCGCGCTGCGGCTCGCGGGGGACGACCCCGAGGCCGCGCACATGGCGAAGGCCTCCGCATGGATCCGCGCGCAGGGCGGCATCGCCTCCGCGCGGGTGTTCACGCGGATCTGGCTGGCGCTGTTCGGCTGGTGGAAGTGGGAGGACCTGCCCGAACTCCCGCCGGAGCTCATCTACCTGCCGAAGTGGTTCCCGCTCAACATCTACGACTTCGGCTGCTGGGCACGCCAGACCATCGTGCCGCTCACCATCGTCTCGGCGAAGCGCCCGGTACGGCCGGCGCCCTTCCCGCTGGACGAGCTGCACACCGACGCGCGCGACCCGAACCCGGCCAAGCCCCTGGCCCCCGCGGCCAGTTGGGACGGCGTGTTCCAGCGGCTCGACAAGGCGCTGCACGCCTACCACAAAGTGGCGGTGCCGGGTCTGCGGCGCATGGCCATGCGCTCGGCGGCCCGCTGGATCATCGAGCGGCAGGAGAACGACGGCTGCTGGGGCGGGATCCAGCCGCCCGCCGTGTACTCCGTGATCGCCCTCCACCTCCTCGGCTACGACCTCGACCACCCGGTGCTGCGCGAAGGGCTCGCCTCGCTCGACCGGTTCGCGGTGTGGCGCGAGGACGGGGCGCGGATGATCGAGGCCTGCCAGTCGCCCGTGTGGGACACCTGCCTCGCCACCATCGCGCTGGCCGACGCGGGGCTGCCCGCCGACCATCCGGCGCTGGTGAAGGCCGTCGACTGGATGCTGGCCGAGGAGATCGCACGGCCCGGCGACTGGTCGGTGCGCAGGCCCCAACTGGCGCCGGGCGGGTGGGCGTTCGAGTTCCACAACGACAACTACCCGGACATCGACGACACCGCCGAGGTCGCCCTCGCGCTGCGCCGCGTACGGCATCCGGATCCCGCGCGCGTGGACGCCGCGATCAAGCGGGCCACGACGTGGACGTACGGGATGCAGTCGAAGAACGGCGCCTGGGGCGCGTTCGACGTGGACAACACCAGCCCGTTCCCCAACCGCCTGCCGTTCTGCGACTTCGGCGAGGTCATCGACCCGCCGTCGGCCGATGTCACCGCGCATGTCGTCGAGTTCCTCGCGGGCGAGGGCAAGGCGCACGACCCGCGGACCCGGCGCGGCATCACCTGGCTGCTCGCCGAACAGGAGCCCAGCGGCGCCTGGTTCGGGCGCTGGGGCGTCAACTACCTGTACGGGACCGGGTCCGTGGTGCCCGCGCTCGTCGCCGCCGGACTGCCCGCCGCACACCCGGCGATCCGCCGGGCCGTCGCCTGGCTGGAGTCGGTGCAGAACGACGACGGCGGCTGGGGCGAGGACCTGCGCTCGTACGTGGACGAGTCCTGGGTCGCGCGCGGGGAGTCCACCGCGTCGCAGACCGCCTGGGCGCTGCTCGCGCTGCTCGCGGCGGGGGAGCGGGACTCCAAGGCCGTCGAGCGCGGCATCGCCTGGCTGGCCGAGACCCAGCGCCCGGACGGCAGCTGGGACGAGCCGTACTTCACCGGCACCGGCTTCCCCTGGGACTTCTCCATCAACTACCACCTGTACCGGCAGGTGTTCCCGCTCACCGCCCTCGGTCGTTACCTCAACGGGCACGGGCACGAGGGGGGTTGATGAGCACCACGCACGAGCCGGTTGCCCCGCTGCTCATCGCCTGCGCGCTGGGCATCGAGAAGTTCGCCCTGCGCAGCGGCGAGCGCGGCGGTGCCGCCGGACCGGTCACCGTGCTGCGGACCGGCATGGGACCCAAGGCCGCCGAGCGCGCCGTCGGGCGCACCCTCGACGACGACGCGCTCAGGGGCGCCGCGGTGATCGCCACCGGCTTCTGCGCCGGTCTCGCGCCCGGAATGCACCCGGGCGACCTGGTGGTCGCCGAACAGACCGTGGACCATCGGGGCAGCACGCCCTGCGAGGGAACGGAGCTGCTCGTCAAGGAGCTGGTCAAGGCCGTGCCCGGCCGGACCGTGCACACCGGACCCCTGACCGGCTCCGATCACGTCGTACGCGGCCACGAACGCGCCGAGTTGCTCGCCCGGGGCTCGATCGCGGTCGACATGGAGTCGGCCGCGACCCTGCGCACCGCCCGCGACCGTGCCTTCGCCGGAGGGCTGCGCCCGGTTGCGGCCGTCCGGGTGGTCGTGGACGCCCCGGAACATGAACTCGTACGGATCAGCACGGTGCGCGGTGGAATATCTGCTTTCCGCGTTCTTCGCTCCGTACTTCCCGCTTTCCATGAATGGCACCGTTCTTTGCTGCTCCCCCGGAGGTGAGCCAGATGGCCATGCCCCTTCGACAGTCCATCAAGGTCGCGACCTATCTTGCCGAGCAGAAGCTGCGCAAGCGCGACAAGTTCCCGCTCATCGTGGAGCTCGAGCCGCTCTACGCGTGCAATCTCAAATGCGAGGGCTGCGGCAAGATCCAGCACCCGGCCGGGGTGCTCAAGCAGCGGATGCCCGTGGCGCAGGCCGTCGGGGCGGTGCTCGAATCCGGTGCGCCGATGGTGTCCATCGCCGGCGGCGAACCGCTGATGCATCCGCAGATCGACGAGATCGTGCGGCAGTTGGTGGCGAAGAAGAAGTACGTGTTCCTCTGCACCAACGCGATGCTGCTCCGTAAGAAGATGGACAAGTTCAAGCCCTCGCCCTTTTTCGCGTTCGCCGTGCACATCGACGGAATGCGGGAGCGGCACGATGAATCCGTCGCCAAGGAGGGCGTGTTCGACGAGGCCGTGGCGGCGATCAAGGAGGCCAAGAAGCGCGGCTTCCGTGTCACCACCAACTCGACCTTCTTCAACACGGACACCCCGCAGACCATCATCGAGGTGCTCAACTTCCTCAACGACGACCTCCAGGTCGACGAGATGATGCTGTCTCCCGCGTACGCCTACGAGAAGGCGCCCGACCAGGAGCACTTCCTGGGTGTGGAGCAGACCCGGGAGCTGTTCAAGAAGGCCTTCGCGGGCGGCAACCGGCGGCGCTGGCGGCTCAACCACTCGCCGCTGTTCCTCGACTTCCTCGAGGGCAAGGTGGACTTCCCGTGCACCGCGTGGGCGATCCCCAACTACTCGCTGTTCGGCTGGCAGAAGCCCTGCTACCTGATGAGCGACGGCTATGTGCCCACGTACCGGCAGCTCATCGAGGAGACCGACTGGGACGCGTACGGCCGCGGCAAGGACCCGCGTTGCGCCAACTGCATGGCGCACTGCGGTTACGAGCCGACGGCCGTGCTCGCCACCATGGGCTCCCTCAAGGAGTCGCTGCGGGCCATGCGCGAGACCGTCAACGGAAACCGCGGGTGACGTGATGGAGCCCGTGGCGTTGGGGATCCCGTCCGTCCCGGTCAGGCTCGCCGAGCGGCGCCGGGCACGGCAGATCCACGTGGGTTCGGTGGCGGTCGGCGGGGACGCCCCGGTGTCCGTGCAGTCCATGACGACCACACGGACCTCGGACATCGGCGCGACCCTCCAGCAGATCGCCGAACTCACCGCCTCCGGCTGCGAGATCGTCCGGGTCGCCTGCCCCACGCAGGACGACGCGGACGCCCTCGCGACCATCGCGCGCAAGTCGCAGATCCCGGTGATCGCGGACATCCACTTCCAGCCGAAGTACGTGTTCGCGGCCATCGACGCGGGGTGTGCGGCGGTCCGGGTGAACCCGGGCAACATCAAGCAGTTCGACGACAAGGTGAAGGAGATCGCGCGGGCCGCCGCGGCCGCCGGCACCCCGATCCGTATCGGCGTCAACGCGGGCTCGCTGGACCGCCGCATCCTGGAGAAGTACGGCAGGGCGACCCCCGAGGCGCTGGTGGAATCGGCGCTGTGGGAGGCCTCGCTCTTCGAGGAGCACGGGTTCCGCGACATCAAGATCTCGGTCAAGCACAACGACCCGGTCGTGATGATCCAGGCGTACCGGCAGCTCGCGGCCGCCTGCGACTACCCGCTGCACCTCGGCGTGACGGAAGCGGGCCCCGCGTTCCAGGGGACGGTGAAGTCCGCTGTGGCGTTCGGTGCGTTGCTGTCCGAAGGCATCGGTGACACCATCCGGGTCTCGCTGTCGGCACCCCCGGCCGAGGAGGTCAAGGTGGGGCTGCAGATCCTCCAGTCGCTGGGGCTCAGGGAACGCCGCCTGGAAATCGTCTCCTGCCCCTCCTGCGGCCGCGCCCAGGTCGACGTCTACAAGCTGGCCGACGAGGTCACGGCCGGGCTCGACGGCATGGAGGTGCCGCTGCGGGTCGCGGTCATGGGCTGTGTGGTGAACGGTCCGGGCGAGGCGCGGGAAGCGGACCTCGGGGTCGCGTCCGGCAACGGCAAGGGACAGATCTTCGTCAAGGGCGAGGTCGTCAGGACCGTGCCCGAGTCGAAGATCGTCGAGACGCTGATCGACGAGGCCATGAAGATCGCCGAACAGATGGAGAAGGACGGCGTGGCTTCCGGGGAACCCGCCGTCACCGTGCAGTGAGGCGCTTGCCTCAGGGCGCGCCGCCGTGTCACGAGGCTCGCGGACGAGCCGGACGGTACGCGGGCGGGCCGAAGGGCACGCGGTCGAGCACGAGTTGAGCAACCCAACCGAGAGGGGGCCCGGCGTGACGATCCTGGAGACCATCCGGGGGCCGCGCGACGTGAAGGCGCTGGCCGAGGAGGAACTGGCCGAACTGGCCGAGGAGATCAGGGAGTTCCTGGTGCACGCGGTGGCCCGCACCGGGGGCCATCTCGGGCCCAACCTGGGCGTGGTGGAGCTCTCCATCGCGCTGCACCGGGTGTTCGACTCACCGGTCGACCGCCTGGTCTGGGACACGGGCCACCAGAGCTATGTGCACAAACTGCTCACCGGCCGGCAGGACTTCTCCAAGCTGCGCGGCAAGGGCGGCCTCTCCGGCTACCCCTCGCGCGAGGAGTCGGAGCACGACATCGTCGAGAACAGCCACGCCTCCACGGCGCTCGGCTGGGCCGACGGGCTCGCCAAGGCCGCTCAAGTACGTGGCGACGGCGGCCATGTCGTCGCCGTCATCGGCGACGGGGCGCTGACCGGCGGCATGGCCTGGGAGGCGCTCAACAACATCGCCGCCGCCAAGGACCGCCCGCTGATCATCGTCGTCAACGACAACGAGCGCTCGTACGCCCCGACCATCGGCGGCCTCGCCAACCACCTCGCGACGCTGCGGACCACCGACGGCTACGAGCGGTTCCTGGCCTGGGGCAAGGAGGTTCTGCAACACACCCCCGTCATCGGCCAGCCGCTCTACGAGTCGCTGCACGGCGCGAAGAAGGGCTTCAAGGACGCCTTCGCGCCCCAGGGCATGTTCGAGGACCTCGGACTCAAGTACGTGGGGCCGATCGACGGGCACGACATCGCGGCCGTCGAGTCGGCGCTCAGCCGCGCCAAGCGGTTCCACGGTCCGGTGCTCGTGCACTGCCTCACCGAGAAGGGCCGCGGCTACGAGCCGGCGCTCGCGCACGAGGAGGACCACTTCCACACCGTCGGCGTGATGGACCCGCTCACCTGCGAACCGCTCGCACCCTCCAACGGCCCTTCCTGGACCTCGGTGTTCGGCGACGAGATCGTACGGATCGGCGAGGAGCGGCCCGACGTCGTGGCGATCACGGCGGCGATGCTGCACCCGGTCGGGCTCGGCGCGTTCGCCGAACGGTTCCCCGACCGTGTGTGGGACGTCGGGATCGCCGAGCAGCACGCGGCGGTGTCGGCGGCCGGGCTCGCGACCGGCGGGCTGCACCCGGTGGTCGCGATCTACGCCACCTTCCTCAACCGCGCCTTCGACCAGCTCCTGATGGATGTCGCCCTGCACAAATGCGGGGTCACCTTCGTGCTGGACCGGGCCGGTGTCACGGGCGCCGACGGGGCTTCGCACAACGGCATGTGGGACCTGTCGGTGCTCCAGGTCGTGCCCGGCCTCAGGATCGCCGCGCCGCGCGACGCCGCGCAGCTGCGCGCCCAGCTCAGGGAGGCGGTGGACGTGGACGACGCGCCCACGCTCGTGCGTTTCCCGAAGGAGTCGGTCGGCCCCGAGATCCCGGCGCTCGACCGCGTGGGCGGTCTGGACGTGCTGCACCGCGGGCCGGGCGAGGACGTGCTGCTGGTCGCCGTGGGCGTGATGGCCCCGGTCTGCCTCAAGGCGGCCGAGCTGCTCGAAGGCCGCGGCATCGGCTGCACGGTGGTCGACCCCCGCTGGGTCAAGCCGGTCGACCCCGCGCTGCCCGACCTGGCCGCCGGGCACCGGATGGTGGCGGTCGTGGAGGACAACAGCCGTACATCCGGGGTCGGTTCGGCGGTCACCCAGTCGCTCCAGGACGCCGAGGTGGATCTCCCGGTACGGACCTTCGGCATCCCCGAGCAGTTCCTCGCCCACGCCAAGCGCGGCGAACTCCTCGCCGACCTGGGGCTCACCGCCGTCGACATCGCGGGGCGGATCGGGGCCACCTGGGACCGCAAGCAGAAAGAAGGAAGCGAAGGATGACGGACGAGGTCGTCGAGCGGGGCGATACGGGCCGCGGCGAGGCGGCGGGCAAGGGCTTCGACCTGGGCAGACTCCTTGCCGAGCGCGGCGCCGAACGCTACGAGCTGCACAGCCGCCACCTCAACCACCAGCTGCCGCGCATGCTGCACACCATCGGCTTCGACAAGGTCTACGAGCGGGCCGAGGGCGCGTACTTCTGGGACTCCGAGGGCCAGGACTACCTGGACATGCTCGCCGGGTTCGGCGTGATGGGCCTCGGCCGGCACCACCCCGTCGTCCGCAAGGCCCTGCACGACGTCCTCGACGCCTCGCTCGCCGACCTCACCCGCTTCGACTGCCAGCCGCTGCCCGGCCTGCTCGCCGAGAAGCTGCTCGCGCACTCACCGCACCTGGACCGGGTGTTCTTCGGCAACAGCGGCACGGAGGCGGTGGAGACCGCCCTGAAGTTCGCCCGGTACGCCACCGGGAAACCGCGCATCCTCTACTGCACCCATGCCTTCCACGGCCTGACCACCGGCTCGCTCTCGGTCAACGGCGAGAGCGGCTTCCGGGACGGCTTCGCGCCCCTGCTGCCGGACACCGCGGTCGAGCTCGGCGATCTGGACGCGCTGGCAAGGGAGTTGAAGAAGGGCGATGTCGCGGGCCTGATCGTCGAGCCGATCCAGGGCAAGGGCGTCCATGAGGTGCCGCCCGGCTATCTGCGCGCGGCCCAGGAGCTGCTGCACCGGCACAAGGCGCTGCTCATCGCCGACGAGGTGCAGACGGGCCTCGGCAGGACGGGCGACTTCTACGCGTACCAGCACGAGGACGGGGTGGAGCCGGACCTCGTGTGCGTGGCCAAGGCGCTGTCCGGCGGCTATGTGCCGGTCGGCGCGACCCTCGGCAAGGACTGGATCTTCAAGAAGGTCTACTCGTCCATGGACCGGGTTCTCGTGCACTCCGCGAGCTTCGGCTCCAACGCCCAGGCGATGGCGGCGGGGCTCGCGGTGCTCACGGTCATGGAGGACGAGCAGACCGTGGCGAACGCGCGGGCCACGGGTGAGCTCCTGAAGTCACGGCTCGCGGCGCTCGTGGACCGCTACGAGCTGCTGCACGACGTACGCGGCCGCGGGCTCATGGTCGGGATCGAGTTCGGCCGGCCGAACTCCCTCAAGCTGCGCAGCCGTTGGGCCGCCCTCCAGGTCGCCCGCAAGGGGCTGTTCGCGCAGATGGTCGTGGTGCCGCTTTTGCAGAAGCACCGGATCCTCACGCAGGTCTCCGGCGACCACCTGGAGGTCATCAAGCTGATCCCGCCGCTGGTGATCGGGGAGCGGGAGGTCGACCGCTTCGTCGAGGCGTTCACCGCGGTGATGGACGACGCGCACAGCGGCGGGACCCTCATGTGGGACTTCGGGAAGACCTTGGTGAAGCAGGCGGTCGCGAACCGGTAGCCGCCACCCGGCTGGCACGCGTGCTGCGGGCTCGGGGCTCTCAGCTCGGAGCCCGCAGCTCGGGTTTCGGCTCGGGCTTTTGCCTCTGAGGCAAGTAATTTGCCGCAGGGGCAAAGCTCTGGCTCAATCGACAGCATGAGTCCTGCCGACCCCGCGGCACCGGAGCAGTCCGAAGCGCTGCTCGGCGTCGCGCCCCAGCTGCGGGCGCTGCGCCGCCGCGCCGCGCTCACGCTCGAAGCGGCCGCCGCTTCCGCGGGCCTGTCGCCCGCGCACCTGTCCCGGCTCGAGACCGGTCACCGCCAGCCCTCGCTGCCGATGCTGCTCACGCTGGCACGGGTCTACGGTACGACGGTCTCCGAGCTCCTCGGCGAGACCCCCGCCGAACGCCAGTCCGTGATCCGGGCCGCCGAGGCCGAGCCGAGCGTGGCGGGCGGCTGGACCTACCGCCAGGCCGGGGCGCCCGGGCGCGGCATGCAGGCCCTGCGCGTGCAGGTCCCGTACGGCGCGCAGGGCGACATCGTGCGCGTGCATCCCGGCGAGGAGTGGCTGCACGTGCTGAGCGGCCGGCTGCGGCTGCGTCTCGCGGACACCTCGTACACCTTGGAGCCGGGCGACAGCGCCCACTTCGACTCCGCCACCCCGCACCGCATCGCCGCAGCGGAACGCGAAGGCGCCGAACTCCTCTTCGTCCACACGCTGTTGCAGAGCCCGGCCGACGCGCTGTGCCTCGGCGGCACCCACCCCCGTACGGCCGGAGGCGCACGATGAGCACCGAACCCCAGGACGGCGGCAAGGCCCGCCGGTTCATCGAGGACAAGTTCCCGCGCGGCCTGGCGATCCGCCTGTTCGTCTATCTGGTCGTCGGGCACTTCGTGGCGTTCTTCCTGTTCCTGCTCTTCGAGCTCGGGGCGAAGAACCAGTAGGGAAGCGGGGCGCCGAGTCCGCGCGGACGCGGTGGTCCGGCGCCCCCGACCCGTCAGTCGAGGAGCTTCGCCCGCAGCTTCTCGCGCAGCTCGGGCGTGGCGCCCAGTCCCTCCTCCAGGTACCGCTCGACGGAGCCCCAGTTCTGCTCCATCTCGTCGAAGGCCGCCTCCAGGTACTCGGCGCGCGCGTCGAACAGCGGGCTGAGCAGCTCCATGACCTCCGGCGACCAGGCCTCGGGGGCGTCGCTGGAGCGGCGCACCTTGTAGCGGCGGTGCTTGGCGTTGGACTCCAGGTAGTCGGCGATGATCGCCTCGCGCTCGACCCCGATCGCGAGCAGCGTCACCGCGATCGACAGGCCCGCCCGGTCCTTGCCGGCTGCGCAGTGCATGAGCGCCGGCACGCTGTCCTCGGCGAGCTCGGCGAGCACCCGGGTGTGGTCGGCGGTGCGCTCGCGGACGATGGCGCGGTACGTGGCGGACATACGGGCCGCGGCCTTGCCGTCGCCGAGGAGCTCGCGCAGCTGGTCCACATGGCCGTCGCGGACCATCTGCCAGAACTCGGCTCCGTCGGCCGGGTCGGTCAGCGGCAGGTTGAGATTGCGCACCCCGGGCAGCTCGACATCGGCGCCCTCGAGCTTCTGGTCCGCTGCGTTGCGGAAGTCGAAGATCGTGTGCAGGCCGAGCGAGCCGAGGAACTCGGCGTCCGTGGCGGTCGCGTGGGCCAGGTGACCGCTGCGGAACAGGACGCCGTGGCGCACGCGCCTGCCGTCGACGGTCGGCAGACCGCCCACGTCGCGGAAGTTGCGTACCCCGGCGAGTTCCGGCTCTGTCGACGGGATCTGCTGCGTCACGGGGGCTCCTCCCACGGTGGTCCGCCGCCGGAGCGGCCGGCGGCGTGCTGCGCATCGGGTGCACGCGCCATCGACGATACGACATGGCTTCCTCAGGCAATCATCTGCGGCCGGGGGTCCATGCTGTCCGGTCGGTATGGGCGAAATCCCGGTGAACGCTGCGGACCGCGCCATTGCGGGGGCGCTCCCGACGCCTCGATGATGTGCGTACCTGAGTGGTCCTGTCGGAATGTGCGGGAATGGGTGGGGCTCGATGACCGAGGTCGGCGGGGACGGGCGCGTATGGCTGCTCTCGGGGCCCACCAGCAGTTACGCGATGATGCTGACGGAGCGCGCCGAGCTGGTGCATCTGCACTGGGGCCCGCGCATCGCCCTCGCCGACGCCGAGGCGCTCGCGGCCGAACCCGGGCCCGCCGACTGGCCGTTCGAGTCGCGGCTGGACGGGCGTGAGGAGTACCCCGTCGAGGGCGGGCCGCGGTTCGTACGGCCCGCGCTGTCCGTGCGGACGCCCCAAGTACGCGGTACCGAGTGGCAGTTCGCGAGCGCGGCCCAGGAGGACGGCGGGCTGGCGCTCGGCTTCACCGACGCGCTGCACGGCTTGCGGATCACCCTGCGCTACGCGATGCGCGGCGATGTCGTCGAGCGGTCCGCCGAGCTCGTCCATGAGGGGACAGGGCCGGCCGTGGAGGTGTTGCGGGCGGACTCCGCGGCGTGGACTCTGCCCGAGCGCGAGGCCTGGCGGCTCACCCAGCTGCACGGGCGCTGGGCCGCCGAGTCGCGCGTGGAGCAGGTGCCGCTCGCGTACGGCGAGCATGTGATCGGCAGCCGGCGAGGGCACACCGGCCACCAGTACCTGCCGTGGGTGGCGCTGGACGCCGAGGGGGCGGGGGAGGAGCAGGGCGAGGTCTACAGCTGTGCGCTCGCGTGGTCGGGGGCGTGGCGGATCGCCGTACAGAAACTGCCCGGCGGGCTGGTGCAGATCACCGGCGGCACCGGGCACGACGCCTCCGGGCAGGTGCTGCTCGAGCCCGGACGGACCTGGCGTACGCCCGTGTTCGCCGGGTTGTGGAGCGGCGGCGGCTTCGGTGGTGCGAGCCGGGCCTGGCACGCGTATCAGCGCGCGTACGTGATCCCGGACGCGGACCGGGTACGGCCGGTGCTCTTCAACTCGTGGGAGGCCACCGGCTTCGACATCTCGGCGCCCCAGCAGCTCGAACTCGCCCGGCGCGCCGCCGAGACGGGCGTCGAGCTGTTCGTCGTGGACGACGCGTGGTTCGGCGCGCGCGTGAACGACCGGGCCGGGCTCGGCGACTGGACCCCCAACCCCGAGCGCTTCCCCGGCGGTCTGAAGCCGCTCGCGGACGAGGTGCACGCGCTGGGGATGCAGTTCGGCATCTGGGTGGAACCGGAGATGGTGAACCCCGACAGTGATCTGTACCGGGCGCATCCGGACTGGGTCCAACACCATTCCGGACGCACCCGGACCGAATTCCGTAACCAACTGGTGCTCAATCTGGCCCGCGAAGATGTCCAGGCGTATCTGTGGGAGCAGCTGCACGGGCTGCTTTCCGCCGTGCCCGTCGACTATGTGAAGTGGGACTTCAACCGGTGTTTCACGGACGCCGGATGGCCGGACGAGCCCTATCCGCAGAAGCTGTGGAATGAGCATGTGCATGCCTTCTACCGACTGCTCGACCGGCTGCGCGCGGCCCATCCCTCGGTGGCCTTCGAGTCCTGTTCGGGCGGTGGCGGCCGGATCGACCTCGGCGTCCTGAGCCGCACCGACCAGGTGTGGATCTCCGACAACACCGACCCGCTCGACCGCCTGGACATTCAGCATGGCTTCACCCATATCCACCCCGCGCGGGTGATGGCGGCCTGGGTCACCGACAGTCCGAACGTGCAGCTGAACGACCGGGTCAGCTCCCTGCGTTTCCGCTTCGTCAGCGCCATGGCGGGGGTGCTCGGCGTGGGCGGCGACCTCGCCGCCTGGAGCCCTCAGGAACTCGACGAGGCGCGCGTATGGGTCTCGCTCTACAAGGACATACGGGACACCGTGCAGCTCGGAGACCTGTACCGGCTGCTGCCTCCGCGCGGCGGGCTCAGCGCGGTGCAGTACGTACGCGGCGACGAGGTCGTGGTGCTCGGCTGGCTCCAGGCGCAGCGGTACGGGAAGCCCGTGCCCCGGGTGCGGCTGCGCGGGCTCGACGCCGACGCCTCGTACGCGCGCGTCGGGACGGACGAGGTGCAGCGCGGTGCCGTGCTCCTGCACCACGGACTGCGGACCGGCCTCAAGGGCGACTTCGATGCCGGTGTCTACCGGTTCCGTCGCGTCCGCCCCTAATGACCGTTTCAGGACCTAAGGCATAACTGGCCCTGAATTAAAGGGCGGTGGGGTTCGCGGCGTGAGCGGGATCATATTCGTGACGGTGTGTGGCGATCTTCTTCCGTGAATTCCGCTGGGTATCCGCACGGTAAAGATCGTTCCTCCACGGAGTGTCACGGCAATTCCCGGAATGGATCAGCTTCTGTGTGGTCCAAGGGAATTGAGGTGTTTGTTTTCCGGCGTACCGCTCGCTTACGTTCTGCGGCATCCGGTGGACGCCCAATCCTGCCGCCGCCGGATCCAGGCCACTCACCCGTGCACGGCAGGAGCGGGGGACCCGAAGGCACGACGCCGACTCCGGTCCCACCGGAGCGGCTTGGGGTGCAGTCGCCTCACGGCGGCCGGGCAGCTCCAGCCCGAACCCGACAGCTCACCTCGCAGGCGCCGGAGAGGAATCCGCCATGCCCGCGAAGGGTAAGCACCGCCGTCCGAAGTCCGCCCGCCTCACCCGCTCGTTCGCCGTCGCCGGCACGGGCGGAGCCGCCCTCGCCCTGCCGCTGCTCGGCGCGACGGGCGCGAACGCCGCACCGCAGACCGCCGGCGCGGCCCAGGCGTCCGTGCAGAACACCGCCGTGCAGAACGTGGCCGTCCAGAGCGCCCCGGTCCAGAGCGCCCCGGTCAAGAAGGCCGGGTCCGCCACCGAGACGTACACCGTCGTCGCCGGCGACTCGCTCTCCGCGATAGCCGCCGACCAGGACATCGACGGCGGCTGGCAGCCGCTCTACGCCGCGAACAAGAAGGCCGTCGGTGACAACCCCGAGCTGATCCACCCCGGTCTGAAGCTCAAGGTCGGTGCCGCCGTGAAGGCCGCGGCCGACTCGGCAGGTGAGCAGAAGTCCGCCCCGAAGCCCGCCCCGAAGCCCGCGGCGCAGTCCTCCGGCTCCGCCGAGCGCGAGAAGGCCCCGGCCGCCGAGGCCCCCGCCCCCAAGGCCGAGCAGGCCGCCGCCACGACCTCCGGCTTCACCGCCCCGGTCGCCGCCGGTGTCTCCACGCAGTACCGCACCGCGGGCTCCATGTGGTCCAGCGGCTACCACACCGGCACCGACTTCGCGGCCGCCTCCGGCACCCCGGTGAAGGCCATCGGTGCGGGCACCGTGGTCTCCGCGGGCTGGAGCGGCTCGTACGGCAACGAGGTCGTCATCCGGCACGCCGACGGCCACTACTCGCAGTACGCCCACATGTCGCAGCTGTCGGTGTCCACCGGCCAGACCGTCTCCGGCGGCACGCAGATCGGCAACGTCGGCTCGACCGGCAACTCCACCGGTCCGCACCTGCACTTCGAGGTCCGCACCGGTCCGGGCTACGGCTCGGACGTGGACCCCGTCGCCTACCTGCGCTCGCACGGCGTCTCGCTCTGACCCGTCCGACCGGCGTCCCGGTCGGCTCGTCGGCGAGAAATGCCCGGGTTGCGGAGCCACTGCGGCTCCGTAACCCGGGCATTCGTCGTGAAACGGTCTATTCCAGGTTGGTCGAGACTTTACGAGTGTCCTATCTCACGAGTCGTCAAGGGGCACCTACGGTGGCGTAGGTCACGTCCCGCGGTGAAAAATATGCCGACGTGGCAGACGATTCGACGACACCAGCACCCAGCGCCGCCGTGACCCCGGCGGTTTTCGCCTCCTATGTGGCCATCGGCGACAGCTTCACCGAAGGCGTCGGCGACCCGGGCCCGGACGGGGCCTTCGTCGGCTGGGCCGACCGGCTCGCCGTCCTGCTGGCCGACCGCCATCCCGAGCACAGCTTCCGCTACGCCAACCTCGCGGTGCGCGGAAAGCTCCTCGACCAGATCGTCGAGGACCAGGTGCCGCGCGCGAAGGCCCTCGCCCCGGAGCTGATCACCTTCTGCGCCGGCGGGAACGACATCATCCGCCCCGGCACCGACCCCGACGACGTGGCCGAGCGCTTCGAGCGGGCCGTCGCCGACCTCACCTCCTCGGTCGGCACCGTCGTCGTGACGACCGGCTTCGATACCCGCAATGTCCCGGTGCTCCGGCACCTGCGCGGCAAGATCGCCACGTACACCGCGCACGTGCGGGCCATCGCCGACCGCTACGAGTGCCCCGTGCTCGACCTCTGGTCGCTGCGCTCGGTGCAGGACCGGCGCGCCTGGGACCACGACCGGCTGCACCTGTCGCCCGAGGGGCACACCCGTGTCGCGCTGCGCGCCGCCCAGGTGCTCGGCCTCGACGTGCCCGCCGACCCCGACCAGCCCTGGCCCGAGCTGCCGCCGCGCAGGGCGCTCGAGGTGCGCCGGGACGACATCCAGTGGGCGCGCGAGTACCTGGTGCCGTGGATCGGGCGCCGGCTGCGCGGGGAGTCCTCCGGGGACCACGTGGCGGCGAAGCGGCCGGATCTGCTGCCGCTGTAGCGCAGGACGGGCCGTATCCGCACCGGCTCGGGCGGGTCAGCCGCTCTCCGGTGCGGAGGGTGCCCCGTGCGAGTGGTGCGGAGGGGCCTCGAGGACCGGGATGGTCTCCGGTACGCCCAGGTAGCTGAGGATGCGCAGCACGAACGGGTCGGTGCACACCAGGACCATCGAGCCGTCGGTGAGTTCGAGGCGCCGCCGCAGCCGCTCGATGAGGGCGATGCCGCTGCAGTCGACGAAGGTCAACAGGCGGATGTCCAGGACGAGTTCGGACGTGGGCAGGCGCAGCTCCTGGAGCAGCGGATCCTCGATGTCCAGGACCATGGCGACGTCGAGCTCGCCGTGCAGCTCCACGGTGAGCCGGTCGCCGTCGCGTCGCATGAGGGGTGCGGGCCGTCGGGTGTAGGGAAACACCTTGCCCCCAGGTCGTGTGCTGCCTCGTCGGGCGACACCAGGGGCCGGGGTGTCCGGCGCCGAATCTAAGCGGCTTGCATACGGGCGGGGAGGTGCGCCGGAGGGCAGTCACTCGATGGCGTGAATCTGATGTGTACCTCTTGACGTCTTGCCGCATCGGGCCCTCCGAAGGGTGGCTGGACCGGTGAGGTGATGCTCCGCCGCGGGCGGGAGTGGCGCGGCCCCGGGCCGGGCCGACGGTGCTGGGATGTCCGCGCGCACGGCCGCGCAGGCCGGGTGCGCGCGCCACCTCACCGGAAGGTCCACACCCATGGCCGTACGACCCTCGTCCCCGCTCGCCGTGCGCACCGCCGCGGCAGCTCTGCTCGCCGGCGGCATGCTGGCGGCGGGCGCGGCCCCGGCGCTCGCCGCGGAGCCCGCGGCGGCTTCCGCGCCGCAGCGCGCCGCGGCCCCCGCGCCGACCACCGTGACCGTCACCGGAGACGGTCAGGCCACCGCGAAGCCCGACATCGCCATCCTGCACATCGGTGTCGAGACCACCGCGAAGACCGCGCAGGCGGCGCTGACCGCACAGAACAAGGCCTCCGAGGCGATGCTCGACGCCGTGCGCAAGCAGGGCGTCGAGGAGCGGGACATCCGCACCGAGAGCCTCAACGTCTCCGCGGTCACGCAGCACGACCCCGACGGCGGCAGCAAGGTCACCGGCTACCAGGCGGGGCAGGTCTTCTCGGTGCGCGTGCGAGACATCGACAAGACCGGCGTGGTCCTTCAGGACGTGATGGACGCGGCCGGTGACGCGGGCCGCATCCACTCGGTGGCCTTCGACGTCGCCGACACGGGCGGACTGCGCGAGCGGGCCCGCAGCGCCGCACACCGCGACGCCCACGCCAAGGCGGCCCAGTACGCGAAGCTGAGCGGGATGAAGCTCGGGCGTCTGGTCTCCGTGAACGAGGGCGACAGCGGCGCACCGCGCCCGGTGGCGCTGCCCGCGGTCCAGTTCGACAAGGAGGGCGTGCCGGTCGCGCCCGGCGAGGTCGAGGACCGTGTGTCGGTGACCGAGGTGTACGAACTGCGCTGAGGCGAGGCGGTTCCGCGCGGCCCGGTGGACTCGATCCGCCGGGCCGCGTTCGTGTCGGCGCTTGCGTGGTGGCGCGGCGCGCTGTGTTCAGCGGCCGGAGCGGGCGAACGACCCTCGGTCCAGGCCGAGTTCACCGGCCAGTGCGTCGTCCACCCAGGTCAGCATGGCCGTGCGCGAAGGGCCTTTGGCGTACGCGGTGTTCTGCACCGCGAGACCGTCCAGGAGCGCGGTCAGGCGCAGTGCGGTGGCGGCCGGATCGGGGCAGGTGAACTCGCCCGCCGCGACGCCCTCGGCGATCACACCCGCGAGCGCGTTCTTCCACTGCCGGTCGAGGTCGCGGGTCACCCGGCGCAGCTGCGGTTCGCGCTGCCCCGCGGCCCAGCCCTCGATCCACAGCCGCCAGCCCTTGGCGCTGCCGGTCGGCGCGTACCAGCGGATGGCCGCGCGCAGCCGGCGCAGGGCCGTGGTGCGGCGGCCGAGCAGCTTGTGGAGATGGGCGAGGTCGCCCTGCGCGGCATGCGCGAAGGCGGCGGCGACCAGCTTCTCCTTGGTCGAGAAGTGGTACAGGACCAGGGCGTTGCTGACGCCGAGCGAGGCGGCGACATCGGCGATCCGGACCGCGGCGACACCGCGCTCCTCGATCTGCTCGACGGCGGCACGCAGGAGTTCCTCGCGTCGCTCCTGCACACTCAGACGGACCCTGGCCACACCGTCACCCTAGTTGGCGATCAACGCGGCGGGTGAGCGGGGGTTCGGGCGCCTCAGCGGTACGGGCCGGGCACTTCAGCGGTACATCCCGGGCACTTCAGCGGTACGGGCCGTAGCGCGCGTCGATCTCGGCCTGTCGCTCGCCCGCGAGGGCGTGCGCCGCCGCGCGCGGGGTGCCGCCGTCCGCCGCGGCGCGGTCGAGCACCGCCCCGACCAGATCGCGCAGCGCACGGCGGGTGTATGCGAACGCCTCCTCGGCATCGGCACCGATGTCCCCGAACAGCGTCCACCACCACCAGGCGTTGGTACCGGAGTTGACCACCACGTCCGGCAGCACTGTGATCCCGCGCGCGGCGAGCAGCGCCTCGGCCTCGGGCAGCACCGGCATGTTCGCCGCCTCGACGATCCAGCGGGCGGTGATCCGCTCCTGGTTCGCGGCGTCGATCGCGTACGAGACCGCCGCGGGCACCAGCACGTCGGCCTCCACCGACAGCCAGGCGTCGCCCGGCAGTTGACGGTCGGCGGGCCGCAGCGCCGTGCGGTCCACCGCTCCGTACGCGTCGCGCGCGGCGAGCAGTGCCTCGACGTCGAGGCCCTCCGGGTTCGCGACCGTGCCCCGGACGTCGGCCACGGCCACCACCTTCAGCCCGGCCCGGGCCAGGAAGCGCGCGGTCGCACCGCCCATCGTGCCGAGCCCCTGGACGGCGACGCGGGTCCCCTCGTACGGGACGCCCGCGCGGTCCAGGGCGGTCAGCACGGACTCCGCGACGCCGCAGCCGCCGACGAGTTCGTCCAGGCCGATGCCGTCCACCCGCAGCGCGAACGCCGCGGCGAGTCGCCTCCGCGCCTCGGTCTCGTCCTCGAGCAGCGGGTAGACGGCCTGCACGGAGGAGACGAGCCCGGCCTCCGCCATGGCCTTGTCGACCACGTCCTGGGTGAGGCCGAGGTCCTCGCCAGTGGTCCAGAAGCTCTCCACATAGGGGCGCACCGCCTGTAGATAGCGCACGAGGACGCCGTACGCCTCGGGGTCGCGCGGGTCGCAGTCGATGCCGCCCTTGGCGCCGCCGAGCGGGATGTACCGCGCGCCGGGCCGGTGGTGCAGGGCCTCCTTCATGGACATCCCGCGCGCCAGGCCCGCCACTTCGTCCAGGGTGCAGCCCGGGCGCATCCGCAGTCCGCCGCTGCAGACCCCGCGCACGAGCCGGTCCACCACCAGGTGCCCTTGGCGTCCGGTGACGTGGTCGGTCCACGTGAGGGTGAGCAGTGGGGTGTCGGGCATGGTGCCTCCGTACGGGCGGCTACTGATCGGCCGTTCAGTATGGGGAGGCGTCGCGCGGCCCGTCAACGCGCGGCGGGCGACCAGTGCGCGGGGCGGTGCAGGCCGTCCGGAAGGAGCGTCGCGGCATCGCCCTTGGCCGCGACCAGCTGGGACTGCGTCAGATAGACGGTGTCGCGCAGGTCGGCCCCGGACAGGTCCGCGTCCCGCAGATCGGCCCCGATCAGATCGGCCTGGCGCAGATCCGCGCCGCTGAGATCGGCCGCGACGAGCAGCGCCCCGCGCAGGCTCGCGCCGCGCAGGTCGGCGCGGGCCAGATCCGCGCCCATGAGGTCGGCGCCGCGGTGGTTGCGGGGGCGGCCGGGCGCCTGGGCGCGGTGCAGGTCGCCGGCGCGCAGGAGCAGGGTGTTGACCTCGTGGCGCACGGCCGGGACGTCCGTGTCCAGGAGCGTGCCGGCGTTCTGCCGGGTCAGGGCATCGACCCTCTCGTACGCGGCGCGGAGCTCGCGGTGGACCGGGCGGGCGGCGGGCAGGGTGAGGGCCTCGGCGAGGAAGCGGAGCAGCTCGTGCAGCTGCCGCATCACGGGGAAGACCGCGAACATCTGCCGCGCCGTCCCCTGGGACGTACGCCAGTCCGCGCCGCCGAAGGTCACCTGGGACACCTTCTGGCCGGCGCCCGCGCAGTCGAACACCGTGCAGCCCGTGAACCCCTTCGCGCGCAGGTCGGCGTGGATGCCGCAGCGGTGGTCCTGCCGCAGATTGCGACAGGGCGTGCCGGCCGCCTTGTTCACGGCGAAGTCACCGGACTTGGCGAAGGGCAGCGCGACACAACAGAGCGCGAAGCAGGAGGCGCAGTCTGCTTGGAGGTCGGGGTGGGTGGGGGTCGGGTGGCTCGGGGTGGGGTTGTTCGGGGTGAGGGGGAGGAGGGGGCGGGGTGGGGTGGAGGTGGGCTGGGTGGGGGCGGTTCGGGAGGACGTGGGGGAGGGTGATTGGGTGCGGGTGGGCTTGGCGGTGCGTGAGCGGGGCTTCTTGCGGGCGGATCCGCGTCCGTTATCCGTTGGCCTGGGGCTCCCGGGGGCCGGCGTACCCGAGGTGCGCTTGTCGGCGGCGAAATCATCGGCGGTCCTGCCGGGTTTGCTGCCCGAGGTCGGCTTGGTCCCTTGCGGGTTGCTGCCCGAAGTCCGCCTGGTTGCTTGAGAGTTGCTGCCAGGCGTCGACTTCGTCCCTCGCGGCCCGACACCCGAACGCGGCTTCTCGCCGCTGCTGCTTCGGCTCACCCTGCCGCCGGTGGCCGCCTTCCGGCCGGTGCCGGCCTGCGTCGCTTTCGCGCCCGCGCCGCCGGACGCTGCATGGGCCGTACGCGCCTTGCGTTCCCCCGAGCTGCGCGTGCCCGCCGTACCGCCGACCGCATCGCCCGTGCCGTCGCCCGAGCCGCGCGCACCCTCCCTGCGGTCACCCGACGCGGGCCTCCCCGGCGTTTCGGGTTCCTGACGCGTGGGCTTCCTGCGCTGGCGTGACACCGGGTGAGCTCTCCTGTCGTGGGGCGGGTACGAGACCCGCGGCGATCCCCTCATTGTGCGAGGTCCCGGACGAGGCGGTGGAATCAGGCCCTTCGGTGAGGGTGTGGGCGGGCGAGACCATTGGGTCGGCGGCGGAACCGCTTCGTTCGGCACGGGCGTCACGGTCCGCTCGGATGCGGCCGCACTGCAGGATGATCCCGGCCGTGCAGACCCCGATGCCGAAGGCGGCCCAGGCGACGAAGGCCAGGTGGGCGGTCGGCCCGTCCGCCCAGGTGTCCAGCCAGGCCACGCCGCACAGACCGAGCGCGCCGAGCAGACCGGCCACGCGGGCCTTCGCCGGCGTGCGGTCGGAGTGGGGTGCGGGGCCGACGGTCACGGGGCGACATTCTAGGGCGGCTCGGGCATACGTTCGGTGCTCCGCCCTGTCCGCCACTCTCTGCCCCGCACCGCGGCCCTGTCCCACCTGTCATGGTGGTGGCCACACCTGCGATGGCAGTAGCGAACCGCGCCAAGGCCGGCCGCCGCCCCGCCACGGCATACCGTCCGCCGGCACGCGCACCTGTGCGATCCGGCCCCTGAGCCGCTCCGGCGACGGTTCGAGAGCGGCTCGCAGGAGGAGTTGAGAGGCGGGCCCCGGGCGAACCTCGGGCGGTGGCCGTGCAGGTTCGAGCGAGGCAGGAGCGCCACCTGGGCAGGCACGGGTCTGCGGCCGAATCGGGGCGTTCGGGGCGGTGCCGACGCGGTTCGCGGGCGGCTTCCGGGCGGCTGCGGAATCGCAGGCGGAGTGGAGGCACCTCCAAGGCGATTCTGCCGACGGAACGGAACGGGGCTGCGGCCAGTGCAGCGCGGGCGGGGCGGGCGTGCGGGTGAGGCAGGGCCGGCCGGGAGCAGGCCCCGTGCTGCCCGCGAACGGTCATGCCCGCGAACGGTCCCGCTCGCGGACGGCTCCGTCTGCGAACGGCGCCCGTGAAAGGCCCCGCCCCTGAACGGCGGCCCCCACCCCGCACCCGCCGCGGAATCTTGCGTGCCCCTCCCACGTTGAGCAGGGCGTGACGTCCACGAGTCGCCCGAGTTCCGCGCACCGCGGATCCGGGCGGGCGCGTGCCCATAATGAAGCCCCACGCCCCCCATCCTGGAGCTGCCGTGACCGCCTCGCGTTCCCTGAGTTCCGCTGTCCGTTCGCTCAGGCCCCTCGCGTTCGGCGCGGATCCGACCGGTGAGCGGATGGCGCGTATCCGCAGATCCCCGCACTTCGCCGACGGCACCTTCCAGAATCCCGTCGAGGGCAGGCCCGGCCCGCACGGCTCGAAGCTCGCGTTCGCCAAGACGTTCTTCGACAAGGAGCAGCGCATGCGGCGCTCTCCCGCCGGCCTGATCCCCGTGCACCCGACCACCCTCGCCGACCTGGCCGAGCCCCCGGCCGACGGGCTGCGGATCACCTGGATGGGGCACTCCAGCGTGCTCGCCGAGATCGACGGCCGCCGGGTGCTCTTCGACCCGGTGTGGGGTGAGCGCTGCTCGCCCTTCTCCTTCGCCGGGCCCAAGCGCCTGCACCCCGTACCGCTGCCGCTCGCCGCGCTCGGCCCGGTCGACGTCGTCGTGATCTCGCACGATCACTACGACCACCTCGACCTGCCCACGATCCAGGCCCTGGCCGGCACGGACACCGTGTTCGCCGTCCCGCTCGGCGTGGGAGCGCACCTGGAGCGCTGGGGCGTCTCCGCGGACCGGCTGCGCGAGCTGGACTGGCACGAGTCGACGTCGGTGAACGGCCTGACCCTGACCGCCACCCCGGCCCGCCACTTCTGCGGCCGCGGCCTGCGCAACCAGCAGCACACGTTGTGGGCCTCCTGGGTCGTGGCCTCGGACGGGCACCGCGTCTACCACAGCGGGGACACGGGCTACTTCCCCGGCTTCGCCGACATCGGCCGCGACCACGGCCCGTTCGACGTGACGATGATCCAGATCGGCGCCTACTCCGA
Organism: Streptomyces indicus; assembly: GCF_900100315.1. GTDB lineage: Bacteria > Actinomycetota > Actinomycetes > Streptomycetales > Streptomycetaceae > Streptomyces > Streptomyces indicus. The sequence continues at coordinate 695,612 of NZ_FNFF01000001.1, read as the reverse complement.
GTGGTGGCCCGACATCCACATGACGCCCGAGGAGGGGCTGCGCGCCCACCTCGACCTCCAGGGCGGGCCGCGCGGCGTGCTGCTGCCGATCCACTGGGGCACGTTCAACCTCGCCCCGCACCCGTGGGAGGAGCCCGCCGAGGGCACGCTCGCGGCCGCCCGTACGGCGGGCGCGGCCGTGGCCCTGCCGCACCCGGGGCTGCCCTTCGAACCCGCCGGGGCGCTGCCGACCGACCCGTGGTGGCGCCCGGTCGCGGCGCGCGCGGCGGCGGGCGAAACCGCTCCGGAGCCCGCGCCGGCGCCCGTGGGCACTCCCACCACCGCCGCGTAGCGGGGTACCGGCCTCGGCGCCAAGTCCCGCCCCCTGTACGGCGGGTCACCCGCCTGGCCGGTGCGCACGCCCGTCCGTCAGACTGCCCCGCATGGAGCTGATCGGGCAGGGGCGGGACGCCGATGTGTACGCCCTGGACGAGACCAGGGTGCTGCGGCGCTACCGGAGCGGCGGGCGGCCGACCGAGCGGGAGGCCCGCCTGATGACGCATCTCGCGGCGAGCGGCTTCCCGGTCCCGGAGGTCCACGGGGCCACCTCCACCGACCTCGTGTTGGAACGCGTGGCCGGGCCCACCATGCTGGAGGTGCTCGCCCGGCGTCCGCTGCAGTTCCACACGCTGGGCCGGATGCTCGGCGCGCTGCACGACCGGCTGCACGCGCACCCGGCGCCGACCTGGCTGCCGCAGCGGTTCGGCGGGACCGGAGACGACCGGGTGCTGCACCTGGACCTGCACCCCGGCAACGTGATCCTCACCGGGCGCGGCCCCGTGGTCATCGACTGGAGCAACGCGGCCGCCGGCGATCCGGCCGCGGATCTGGCGATGACGCTCGTCACCGTGGGCGGGGCCGAGGTCCCCGGCCTGGCGGCGCGGCTGGGGCGCGGACTGCTGCTGCACGCCGTACGCAGGGGGAGCGCCACCGACCCCGGGCCGCGCCTCGCGGCAGCCGTCGAGGTCAAGTTGACGGATCCGAACCTGCGCCCGGCCGAGGAAGCCTGGCTGCGGCGCCGTGCGGGGCGACTCAGGCCGTCGGTCTGAGCCAGGCGCGAGTCGGGCCAGGGGAGGGCTGGGCCGGTGCAACTCAGGCCATAGGTCTGAGCCCGGCGCCAGTCAGGCCGGCGGACAAGCCACCCGGCTGAGCCTGGCGGCCACCCGCCTCCGAAGCCGGCGCCTCACATCCACTTCACCCCGTCCTCCTCGTGCTCCCGCACCCGGTACGCCATCATGCGCGCGAGCAACTCCTCGGGCACCGGCTTCCCGTACGGCAGCTTCACCGAGCCCTTCCCCGTGTCGTACGCGGAGAGCTCCGGGGCGAAGGCCTCGCGCGTGCTCGGCGTGAAGACGATGTTGGCGTGCGCCTTGTGCCCGCTGAGCGCGAACAGGATCGTGCCCGAGGGGTGCACCCACGCAGGACAGCCCCATTTGATGGCCTCGGCAGCGGACGGGACGGTCCTCCCGATCAGCGCCACCACCTGGTGGAGGAGCTCACGCGCCGGACCGGAGAAGCCCGCCAGATACGTGTCCACTGTCGTCGGCTTGTCCATGAGGCCAGTCTGGCACCAGACACGGAAGCCGGTCCGGCGTCAGGCGGAGGGGCCGGTCCGGCGTCAGGCGAGGGACCGGTCCGAGCACCGGCCGGGTGACGAAGGGATGCCATGAGCGCGTACGGACGCTGGATCGACGACTCGGGACTGCCGGCGTTCGCCCTGCCCGGCGGCCCGCCGCCACCGGCCTGGAACCGCGTCATCGACCCGCCTACCCGCCGGCGCTGGGTCCACCTCGGCAACCGCAGGCTCACTCTGGTGGCCGACACGGACGGCCGCTGCGGCCTGTGGGACGAGTACGAGGACCTGCGCTGGCTGACCGAACCCGAACCCCGGGGCACGGGCGTCGGACGGGTGACCGAGGACGGGCGCGAGCTGCTGACCTCGGCGCGGGACGAGGGCGGTGACGGGGACGGACCGCGGATCGTCTTCGGGCCCACGTATGTGCGCGCGAGCAGGGAGACCGCCGACCTCGCCCTCGAACGCACCGTGACCGTGCCCGAGGGCGAGGTGCCCGTCGTCCTCATCCGCGTCACCGTCACCAACCGGCGTGCCGGGCACGTCAGTTGGACGCTGAGCGAGGAGTGGGACGTACGGCAGCGCGTGCTCGACTACCTGGAGATCGGGGTGCGCGCCCACCCGCCCGTGTACGAGGGCGGGCACCCGCTGAGGCTGGAGGGCCCGGACGGCGTCGCGAGCGAAGGGGCGCAGGGGCTGCTGCGCGTGGAGGTCCCCCTGCGTCTCGGTCCGGGTGAGCGGACGTCGGTGCTCTTCCGGTTCGGGACCGCCGCCGATGCAGCCACAGCCGCACCCGCACCCGCGGATGCAGCCGCAGCCGCCACCGACGACCTCGCCGCCCTGCGCCGCCGCCTGCCCGAGGCCCACGCCGACCAGGCGCCGCAGGCCGCCCGCGAGGTCCCCTGGCACGCGGCCCTGCTCACCGGCGGCGCCTGCGCGGACGGCGTCCTCGGCGGGCACACCCTCGACCAGGGATCCGCGTATTCCTACCGGCACGGCTTCAACGGCGCCGCACGCGACCCGTTGCAGCACGCGCTGCCCCTCGTCTACACGGAGCCCGACCTCGCCTTGTCCGTGCTGCGCAACACCTGCGCCTGGGCGGGCCCCGACGGTGAACTCCCGTACGCCCTCGACAACAGGAAGCAGCCCCGCACCGACCTGTTCCGGCCCTCCGACCAGAACCTGTGGACCCTGTGGCTGGCCGCCGAGTACGCGGCCGCGACCGGGGACCTCGCCGCCTTCGACGAACCCGCGCCCTTCCATCCCGTGCACCGCGCCCCCGAAGTGCCGCTCAAGGAGCATCTGCGCGGACAGTTCCGGTACTTCAGGGACGTCATCGGGACCGGGGAGCACGGGCATGTGCGGATCCGCAACGCCGACTGGAACGACCTCGCCCTCGACGAGGCCGCGGGCGTGGACCGGCAGACGATGATCGAGCGCGGCGAGTCCGTGCTCAACTCCGCCATGGCCGCCTGGGTGCTGCCCGTCTACGCCGGACTCGCGGACCGGCTCGGGGACGCGGAGACGGCCGCCGAGGCGCGGACGTTCGCCGAGGAGCTGCGGCAGCGGGTCGCGGGGGAGTGGACCGGGCGCTGGTTCCGGCGCGCGCTCGGACCGGGCGGCGCACAGGTCGGCGCGGACGACCTGTGGCTCGAAGTGCAACCCTGGGCGATCCTGTGCGGCGCCGCGAGCGACGGGCAGGCGCGTGAACTCCTCGCAACCATCGACGCGTTGCTCCGCCGGGACGCCCCGCTCGGTGCCCGGCTGCACTGGCCGCCGCGCACCGACGGCATGGGCGGCCACTGGTACGCCGTCAATGCGACGCTCGTGTGGGCCGCCGCGCGGATCGACCCCGCACTCGCCTGGGACGAGTGGCGCCGTATGTCCCTCGCGGCGCACACCGAGGCCTATCCCGACGTCTGGGAGGGCACCCTGTCAGGCCCCGACGCGTATCTGCCGCCCGAGTCCGAACGCCCGGGCCGTACTTGGGTGTTGCCGGACCTCGGTGTCGCGATGCAGGCCTGGCCCGTCGGCAATCTGCACAGTCACTCGCAGCCACTGCTCGCGTATCTCAGGCTGCTCGGCGTCGGGCCCACGGCGCACGGACGGCTCGCGGCCGGCGCGGGCGCCGCCTTCCGCAGCCGCACCCTCACGGTGCGGCCGGACGGTTCGGGACGCCTCCTGGGGCGGGGGGAACTGGCCGTCGAGACCCCCGACGGAAAGCTCAACTGCGGTAAAACAGAGGCCGGTTGGGGAGCACCGCCCGCGGGATGAGAAGCTGTGGCCGATGAGACTCCGGTTACGCGGGCGCACAGGCCTCGCACACCTTCGTTCACCAGTCCGAACGCATATAGCAGAGCTCGCCGAGCTTCGCTCGACTTTGTCAACTGACGCTCGCACATGATGCATTCGCGACTACCGTGTGTGTTCGCCGATGTACGTGCCGGACGCAAGCCAGTGCCCGGACGGACCGGCCGTGCGGTGCTGCCACATCGCACTCTTCCGCATGCCACCCGGCACCCGGACCAGGCTCCGTAGCACCACCTTGCGCATCACACGTTGCACCAGACCCAAGCGAATTCCACCCGAGGACGCCGATGTCGAATCTCCGCGAACCGGCCGCACGCGCAGATCGCCGTGAGGGCGGGCGGCACGGCAGGCAGCCGAACCGCGCCGCCCAGCCGTCGCTGCCCGAGACGCACATACGCCGACAGCTCCTGCGTATCGCGGTCCTGCCCGCCGTCGCGGTGACCCTGTGCGGCGCGGCCGCCGTCCTGTTCACCCTGCGCTCCACCGGCGCGAGCCCGGACACGAAGCTCTGGGTCGTGCTCGCGGGCGCCGGCCTCGTCGCCCTGGCCGGAGTCGCCGCGGCAGCCGTCGCCGCCGACCGTTCGGCCCGCGCCGCCCGCGAGCGGCTCGTCTCCCTGCGCAAGAACAGCGCCCGCAGCCAGGCCGACCTGCGCCAGCTCGTCGAGCGGCTGCGCCGCGGCGAAGGCCCGCCGCCGCGCAAGGCGCCCCCGCGGCCCAGCAGCGACCCGGATGAATTCGAGCAGCTGGCCGAGGAGTTGCACCGCGCGCACGACATGGCGGTCGCCTCCGTGGTCCAGGCGTCCCAGCTCTCCAGCCACGCGGGCAGCGAGCAGAAGGTCGAGGTCTTCGTGAACCTCGCCCGGCGCCTGCAGTCCCTGGTGCACCGCGAGATCCAGCTCCTCGACGAGCTGGAGAACGAGGTCGAGGACCCCGAGCTGCTCAAGGGCCTCTTCCACGTCGACCACCTGGCCACCCGCATCCGCCGGCACGCGGAGAACCTCGCGGTGCTCGGCGGCGCGATCTCCCGCCGCCAGTGGTCCAACCCCGTCACCATGACCGAGGTGCTCCGCTCGGCCATCGCCGAGGTCGAGCAGTACTCCCGGGTCAAGCTGGTCCCGCCGATCGACGGCACCCTGCGCGGCCACGCGGTCGCCGACGTCATCCACCTCCTGGCCGAACTCGTCGAGAACGCCACGGTGTTCTCCGCCCCGCACACCCAGGTCCTGCTGCGCGCCAGCCATGTCACGGCCGGCCTCGCGGTCGAGGTCGAGGACCGCGGCCTGGGCATGCCGGTCACCGAGCAGAACAAGATGAACGGGCTGCTCTCCGACCCCGACCAGGTGAACGTCGCGAGCCTGCTCTCCGACGGCCGCATCGGCCTGTTCGTGGTCTCGGCGCTCGCCCGGCGGCACGGTGTCGCGGTGCGGCTCCAGTCCAACATCTACGGCGGCATCCAGGCCGTGATCGTGCTCCCGCAGGGCCTGCTCGGATCCGAACCGGCGGCCCAGCAGCAGTCCGGCCAGACCGGTCAGTCGGGCCAGACCGGCGAGCAGCCGCGGGTCAAGGCCACCCCGGCCGCAGAGCCCGCTCAGCTCACCGCCGCGCAGGACACCGGCGCCGTCCGGCAGCCGATGCCCCAGCCCGTCCCGCAGCCCGTGGCACGCACCACCGGGACACCCGCCCTCGCCTCGCACGCCGCCCCGGCACCCTCGCTCGGCCACGTACCGGAGCAGCCGCAGCGCGATGCACCGCCGTACCAGCCCAACGGCGCGGGCCTGCCCGTGACGGGCAACGGCGCGCGTCTGAACGGCAGTTCACCCCTCCCCGTGCGGGCCACCCACGAGGAGCGGAGCACTCCCGCCGAGGCCGTCCCGGGCATCCGCCCCGAGGACCGCGCCGCCGCCACCGAGCACCACAGCACGCCCCCGCCGGTGCAGGGCGCCGTGCGCGGCACCATGGGCCGCCCCCAGCTGCCCAAGCGCCGCGCCCAGGAGCACCTCGCCCCGCAGCTGCGCGACGAGCCGGCCACCCGCTCCGACAGCGGACACCTGGTCGGCCACGACCCGGGCCTGATGGCCGCGTTCCAGCGGGGCATCGGACTCGCCGAGGCGCAGGACGCCCTGCCCGACCCCGCTCAGGACCGTGAGCAGAGCCTGCGCGGCCGGGGAAGTGACCCGGCCTCATGACCGCCCTGCCCACGACCCCCGGGGCACCCGCCACCCCCGGGACCCACGCCCCCGTAATCCCGCCGCATGACCCTCGTACCCCAAGGAGTCGATCCACCATGGCGAGCGATGTGCCGACCGGCCATGTCTCCGATCTCGACTGGCTGTTGAGCGGACTCGTACAGCGAGTGCCGCACACACGGAGCGCGGTGCTCCTCTCCTCCGACGGCCTGGTGAAATCCGTCCACGGACTCGACACCGACAGCGCCGACCACATGGCGGCCCTGGCCTCCGGGCTGTACTCCCTCGGCCGCAGCGCCGGTGCCCGCTTCGGGGACGGCGGTGAGGTGCGCCAGGTCGTCGTGGAGCTGGACTCCACCCTGCTGTTCGTCTCCACGGCCGGCTCCGGCACCTGTCTCGCGGTGCTCGCGGGCCGCGACGCCGACGCGGCCGTCCTCGGCTACGAGATGGCGATGCTGGTCAAGAGCGTCCGTCCCTACTTGGTGACACCAGCGCGGCAGACCGCCGAGTCCGGCCCGAGGCTCTGAGCGTGGCGGCCCCGCAGGACGGGCCGTGGCTCGACGACGCGGCCGGCCGGTTAGTGCGCCCGTACACGGTGAGCAACGGGCGCACCCGGCCGACCGCGGCCCTGGACCTGCTGTCGATGGTGATGACCACCGGTGCGCTGCCGGCCGGTCAGATGGGACCCGAACACACCGAGGTGCTCGGTCTGATCGGGTCCCGGCCCACCTCGGTGGCGGAGGTGGCCGCGCACCTGCGGCTCCCCGCCGTGGTCACCAAAGTGCTGCTCTCGGATCTCGTCGACTGCGGGGCGCTCACCGCGAAGGCCCCGTCGTTCCGTACGCACAACCCCACCGACCGGTCGCTATTGGAGGCAGTGCTCGATGGCCTACGACGACGGCTCTGACGCCTTCGCCCAGGACTCCTTCCCCACCGCGCTCAAGATCCTCGTCGCGGGCGGGTTCGGGGTCGGCAAGACGACATTCGTGGGCGCCGTCAGCGAGATCGAACCGCTGAGCACCGAAGAGCTGCTCACCACCGTCAGCATCGGCACCGACCGGCTCGACGGCGTCGAGCACAAGACGACGACCACCGTCGCCATGGACTTCGGCCGGATCACGCTCGACGCCAAGAATGTGCTGTACCTGTTCGGCACCCCGGGCCAGGAGCGCTTCTGGTTCATGTGGGACGAGTTGTCCGAAGGGGCGCTCGGCGCGGTCGTCCTGGCCGACACGCGCCGTCTGGAGGACTGCTTCTCCGCCGTGGACTTCTTCGAGCGCCGCGGCATCGGCTTCGTCGTCGCGGTGAACGAGTTCGACGGCGCGTTCCGCTACGAGCCCGAGGAAGTGCGCGCCGCCATAGATCTCCGGCCCGAGGTCCCGGTGGTCCTGTGCGACGCCCGTATCTCCTCCTCCGGGGTCCAGACCCTGGTGACCCTCGTCCAGCATCTGCTCACCAAGACCACTCCGGCCCCGAGCTTTGGAGCTACGACATGACGTACGACCCGACCGGGCATCTGCTGCTCACGCCCATCGACAAGGACGCGCCGAGCCGGGTGCAGCGGCTGCGCCAGCTCGGCCTGGGCGAGCATCCCGACCCGGCCTTCGACGCCTTCGCGGACCGGCTCGCGGAGGTGACCGGAGCGCCCTTCTCGATGGTCAACTTCATCGACGAGAACCGGCAGTTCTTCGCGGGGCTGCACACGCCGACCGGTACGCACTCGGGCTCCGAGCTGGGCGCGGCCGCGGCGAACTCGGGCGTCAGCCGCTATATGGCCCGCGACCACGGCTACTGCCCGCACGTGGTGGTCCGCCGCAAGGCCCTCGTCCTCGAGGACGTCTGCGACTACCCGCGCTTCGCGGGCAACCCGGTGGTCGACGAGATCGGCATCCGCTCCTACCTGGGCGCGCCGCTGATCGACCGTACGGGCATGGCGCTCGGCACCATCTGCGTGGTCGACACCGAGCCGCGCCCCTGGGGGAGGGCGGGGCTCGAAACGATCAAGTCGATGGCCGCGGAGCTGATCGAGCAGATCCACCGCCGGGAGGACGGCCGGATCTGACCATGACCACCGGCGGAGCAGTCAGCCGCCGACTCCGGGTTCCGCCGACGGCAAGGGAGTTCAGACCTTGCCGACAAAGTGCGTGCGCTGCTGCGGGACCTGACCCCAGGGCCCTTCCGTCCAGTCCAGCTCATCCCTGGCCGCCGGCGGCTCCTCCCTGGGAGTCGGCGGCTCCTTCCGTACGAGCTCGCTGAGCCGGCGCGACCAGCTGCCCTTCGCCGTGCCGAGCGCGACCTCGGCGAGCCGGAGCAGCTGCACGTCCGAGGTGCCGGCGGGCGCGAAGATGTGGTGGGCGTCGCGCAGGAAGCGCTCGATGGGCCGGTCCGTGAAGAGCCCGGCGGCCGCGTGGATCTCCATCGCGTTGCGCGCCGAGTCCAGGGCCGACTCGACATTGACCACTTTGGCGTTCATCAACTCCGCGTCGCAGTCCGCCCCTTGGTCGAGCAGATGCACCGCGTGGTACGCCGAGAGCCGCGCCGTCATCAGCCGGGACTGCATCTGCCCCAGCTTGATCTTCACGTTGGACAGCGCGTGCAGCGGCTTGCCGTACCGCTCCCGCTCCGCGCAGAACCGGGTCGTCTCCTCCACCAGAGCCTGATGGATGCCCAGCGACACCGCGGTCAGGTTCGCCCGTCCGTACAGGACGCTGGAGGAGTACGCGACGGCCAGACCGTCACCTTCCTCGCCGAGCCGATTGGCCGCCGGGACACGGCAGTTGTCGAAGATCAGCTCACCGAAGCTGAAGCCGTGCAGACCCATGGCGGGCTGCTGCTCGCCGAGCGAGAAGCCCGGGCGGTCCGCCTCCACCAGGAAAGCCGTGAGCCCCTTCGAGCCAGGACCCGTGCGCACGACGACACCGTGGAGATCGCCGACGTGGCTGTTCCCCACGTACACCTTGCGGCCGTTGAGGATGTAGTCGTCCCCGTCCCGCACGGCGCTGGCCGCCATGCCGAGGACGTGCCCGCCCGACTCGTGCTCGGTGACCGCGATCGTGGGCAGGCAGTGTCCGGCCGCCACGGCCGGGAGCCACGTCTGCTTCTGCTCCTCGCTGCCGAAGTGCACGATCTTCGCCACGCCCAGCTGAGAGGCCTGCACCATCGCGCCCATCGCCCCGCTGACGCGGGAGAGTTCCTCGATGATGATGGTTTTGGCCAGATGCCCGGCAGCCATGCCGCCGTACTCCTCGGCGATGGTCGCGCCCAGCCAGCCCTGCTGGGCGATCAGGCGGGATATGCCATGGGCAGTGGTACGCGACTCCTCCATGGCCGGGATCCGCGGGCGGACCTCCCGTTCGGCGAAACCCCTGACCTGTTCGCGGAGTTGATGGTGCCGCCGGCTGGTGAAGTAGCTGTCCATGGGTCCCATGGTGTCCATCGCGAGCCTTCCTCCGTGAAAAGCCTGCTCGCAGGGTTGTTCGAGCAGGAGTTTTCTTCGAAGTGGTCCCGTCCCGAACAGACCACCACACCATCTTGTTGAAGCTTGAGGCATCCACAAGATCGTCCAGCAACTTTGGCGCAAAAACGGACAGTTGACGATCCGCTACGCGGCGTCAGGTGCGGTGAGTCCATCCGGTCCACGCCCGAGGCATTCCCTCCGGCCCGCCGGGTGCCACATGCCCGAGGCAACAGTTTCTGCGGCATATGGCAGACCGGGTCACGAGATCGGCCTCTATTGCTCAGAGTGTCTCCATCGAGCGACAGAATCCGGACACACTCGCCCTCGTCCGGGCCGGAATTGGACTCATAGTTTGAGCCATCCTCGTTCCGCATCCTGAGACGCGGTTACGGGAGTGCCGGGGTAGGTCCGGAGTGCCGGGGTTTCGGCTGCCGGGCTCAGTCGTAGCGCGCATCTTCCGGAGGCTCGCCCGTCCCACCCGTCGCCGCCCGGGGGAACGGGTGTTCGCTGGCCGGAAGGCCGATGATGCAGGAACGGTTCGGCTACACCGGGGTACGGGAGCGGGCGGCCCGGCGCGTGGAAGCGTGAAGGGGCGTGAAGGGGGCGCCTTTCGGGTGGCGCGGCGCCCCCGGGGTGTGCCGGATCAGGCCAGCACGTCCACCGCCAGCTCCCGGACCACCGCCTCGTCCACCTCGACGCCCAGGCCCGGCCCGGTGGGAACGTGGGCCACGCCCTTCTCCACCCGCACGGTCGGCCCCGCATAGGGGGAGCCGATGAACTGGCGCCCGTTGAGGTCGACCGGGGAGTCGATGCCATGGGCCGCGAACAGGTGCAGCGATGCGGCGAGGCCCAGGTCGGAGTCGGTGAGGCCCGAGCCCATCAGCCGCACCCCGCTGTCCTCGGCCAGCTGGCAGAGCCGGCGCGACAGCGTCAGCCCGCCGCTGCGCTGCACCTTGGCGATCGCCACGTCCACCGCCTCCAGGCGTACGAAGGTGGCGAGGTCGGAGGGGTGCCGCAGGGACTCGTCGAGGGCGACCGGCAGCGGAGAGGCGTCCCGCAGCCGGCGCAGCCCCGCCACGTCGTTGGCAGGCAGCGGCTGCTCGAAGGCCGTCACGCCGAGCTCGTCCAGGCGGCGGGCGATGCGGATCGCGCTGTGCACGGAGTACGCCTGGTTGGCGTCCACCCACAGCGGGGCGCCCGGGGCGTGCTCCCGTACGGCCGCGACGACCGCGAGGTCCGTCTCTTCGTCGTGCAGCCCGATCTTGACCTTGAAGGCCTGGTAGCCGAGAGCGAGTCCTTCGGCCACGCTCTCGCCCACCTGCGACGGGGTCTGCCCCGACACGATCCACCCCAACTGGAGCGATTCCGTGCGCCGTTGACCCCACAGCACACCCAGGGGGACGCCCGCCGCCCGGCCGAGCAGGTCGTGCAGGGCCACGTCCACCGCCGACTTGGCGAGTGGGGCGCCGATGCTGAAGCCCCGGTTCACCGCACGGTCGAAGGTGCGGTCGACGCCGTCCAGGTCCCAGGCGGCGCGGCCGGTGACGGCCGGGGCGAGATAGCGGTCGATGGTCGTCACGATCGACTCGGCCGTCTCGTAGGTCCAGGCGGGGATCGGGGTGGCCTCACCCCAGCCGTGCACGCCGTCCGCGCTCACCTTCACCAGGACCCGGATGCTCGGCCGGCCCGCGACGGCCACCGAGCCGCCGGAGACCCCGAAGGAGCGGTGGGTGGGCAGGGCCACGGCGAAGGTCTCGACGCGGTCGATCGTCAGCGAGGTGAGGGGCGCCGGGGGTGCGGCGGGCGGGGAGTCGGAGGAGGCGGTCGGTGCGGTCGGCTGGGGAAGTGCTCCGGTCGGTTCCATGTCCCACGGGGGCCTCTCGGTCGGGGAGTTGCGGACGTACGGCGCACGAACCTCGGGCAGGGCCGGCTCGGCGGCGCGGAAACCTGTGCACGACCTATTGACCGTGCACTCGGGCGGTCATTAGCGTGACCGGAAGCGTATCAGAAAGCGCTTTCTGAAAGCGGTTCCGGTCGGATGGGGAGCGGCAAGTGGGCTTCCGTCGAAGGGAGTTGCTTCGGGAGGCGGCAGGGGTGCGGCGCGGAGCACGCGCACGCGCCGTCACCGGCCACCGGCGGCCGGGCATCACCCGAGTCATCACCGGCCACCGGCGGCCGGGCACCACCCCGAGCACCCGGCTCTCCGTCAACTGAAGTCACCCTCAGGGGAGTTCCTCGTGAGTCAGAGCGCACTGTCCTCGGCACCCGTGAAGACGGCGGGTGTCGCGCTACGTGAAAGCCCGAGCGCGCGCGAGCGGTTCGCCGACGCCGTGGAGAAGAGCTGGCGCCCCGTCGCCCTGCTTGTCGCGTGCTTCGTGGCGTGGTGGGTGATCGCGGCCATGGAGCTGGTCGAGCCCTACCTGGTGCCCTCGCCCGGCAAGACCTTCGAGGTCATCCTCGACAAGCCCGACTACCTGTGGCAGCACAGCTGGGTCACCACGTACGAGACCCTCATCGGGTTCGTCGTCGCGGTGGCCATCGGCGTCCTCGCCGCCGTGGTGATGGTGTACTCGACCACCGTCGAGAAGACCCTCTACCCGATCCTGCTGTTCGCCCAGGTCGTCCCGAAGATCGCCATCGCGCCGCTGTTCGTGGTGTGGCTGGGCTTCGGCATCGCGCCGAAGATCGTGATCGCGGTGCTCATCGCCTTCTTCCCCGTGGTGATCTCCATGGTCACCGGCCTCAAGGCGGTGGACCCGGAGATGCTCCAGCTCTCCTCGACGATGGGCGCGAGCCCCTGGCAGACCTTCGTGAAGATCCGCTTCCCCGCCTCGCTGCCGCACCTCTTCTCCGGCCTCAAGGTCGCCGTCACGCTCGCCGTGACCGGGGCCGTGGTCGGTGAGTTCGTCGGGGCGAACGAGGGACTCGGCTATGTGATCCTCCAGGCCAACGGCAACCTCGACACCCCGATGCTGTTCGCCGGCCTCCTGGTGATGTCCCTGATCGGCGTGGTCCTCTTCGTCATCGTCGAACTCGCCGAGAAGCTGCTCCTGCCCTGGCATGCGAGCCGCCGCGAGTCCGGCGTGACGACCGCCTTCTGAGCGCACCGCCCGGCGCAGTACCCCCGGCACGTCCACGAACCGCCCGGCCCACACCCGCAAGCGCCACCCCCCCCGGCACGTCCCGTACCGCATTCCCGTCAAGACATCGATGTCCGCTCGTGAAAGGGCAGGCCACATGCACCCGCGCAGAACCCTGATCGGCCTCGTCCCGCTGCTCCTGGTCGCCGCCACGGCCTGCGGCGGGGACGACTCCTCCACCACGACCAGCAAGGACGGCAAGAAGCTGGACAAGGTGACGCTCACGCTCAACTGGTATCCGTACGGAGAGCACGCGCCGTTCTACTACGGCAAGGCGCAGAAGATCTTCGAGAAGCACGGCATCGACCTGACCATCCAGGCGGGCCAGGGCTCGCAGAAGACGGTCCAGGCCACCGCCGCCGGGCAGACGGACTTCGGCTGGGCCGACACCCCCGCCGTGCTCGCCGGTGTCGAGCAGGGCGTGAACGTCAAGAGCCTCGGGGTCTTCCTCCAGACCACCCCGGCCTCCGTGCAGTTCTTCGCCGACCAGGGCATCAAGTCGCCCGCCGACCTCAAGGGCAAGGTCATCGCCGGTACGACGGGCGACGCGCTGTCGAAGACGTTCCCGGTGTTCCTCGCGGCCAACGATCTCGAAGAAGGGGACGTCACCGTCCAGAACACCGACCCCGCGGGCAAGATCGCCGCGGTGATCTCCGGCAAGACGGACGCGCTGCTCGGCTACGCCAGCGACCAGGGCCCGACCATGGCCGACAAGGCCAAGAAGGACGTCGAGTACCTGCGCTTCTCGGAGCACGGACTCAACTTCTACTCCAACGGCCTGATCGCGGGTCAGAAGACCCTGTCCGACAAGGACTTGGCCCAGCGCATGGCGAAGGCCGTCAGCGAGGCGTGGACCGCGGCCGAGAAGGCGCCCGACGACGCGGTGGCCGCGATGGACGGCGCCTCGGAGCAGCTGCCGCCGGAGGCGGTGCTCACGGAGCAGTTCAAGACGACGCTGACGCTGCTGCACACGGAGGCCACCGAAGGTCAGGTCCCCGGTGCGAACACCGAGGACGACTGGCAGAAGACCATCGACGTCTTCAAGGAGGCCGGCATGGTCCAGGACGCCAAGCCCGTGGCGGACTACTGGGCCGAGGACCTGGCCCCGAAGAGCTGACCATGCCGGGAGCGCAGATGTCACCCACACCGACCCACCGGCCCGACGGGGCGAAGATGACCCAGCTCGTCAAGGACAGAGCGCCGGACGGCGCGCAGGAACCGGCCGTACGGCTCGCCGATGTCGCTGTCCGCTTCCGCAGCAAGAAGCGGGACGTCACCGCACTCACGGATGTCTCGCTCGACGTCACACCCGGGGAGTTCGTGGCGATCGTCGGCCCCTCGGGGTGCGGCAAGTCCACGCTCCTGAAGCTGGTCGCGGGCCTGCTCAAGGCCTCGGCCGGACAGGTGCGGCTGCACGGCGAGCAGGTCGCGGGACCGCGCCACGACATCGGATATGTCTTCCAGCGGGCCGCTCTCCTTGAGTGGCGCTCGGCGCTGAAGAACATCCTGCTGCAGGCCGAGATCCGCAAGCTGCCGGCCGCCGAGGCGCGGGCGCGGGCGGACGAGCTCATCCGGATGACCGGCCTCACGGGCTTCGAGGACGCGCTGCCGCACGAGCTGTCCGGCGGCATGCAGCAGCGCGTGGCCCTGTGCCGGGCGCTGCTGCACCGGCCGCCGGTGCTGCTCATGGACGAGCCGTTCGGCGCGCTCGACGCGCTCACCCGTGAGCAGATGAACGTCGAACTCCACCGGATCTGGCGGGAGACGGGCACCACGGTGCTCCTCGTCACGCACTCCATCGCGGAGGCCGTGTACCTCGCGGACCGCGTCGTGGTGATGAGCCCGCGCCCCGGCACCATCCAGGAGATCATCCAGGTGGGCCTGCCGGCGGAGCGCGACTACGCGGAGACCATGGGCCGCGCGGAGTTCCGGGATGCCACCACGCATATCCGGGGGCTGCTCGGGACGTCGGCGGAGGACGACTGACCTGCCGAGGTCCCGTACGAAGAGCGCCCCGCCCCCTTTCTGACGAGGGGGCGGGGCGCTTCCAGTTGCTGTGCCTCAGTGCACGAGCAGGTCAGTCAGCACCTCAGTACCTCAGCGCCGCAAGGTGCCGGTAGCTGTGGCGGGCCGTGGCGAACGGGTCGGCCGGGCTGTCGTGCTCGACCAGCCACTGCTGTACGCCGCCGACGTGCGCGTTCTCGAACATCGCGGCGAAGTCCAGGGTTCCGGACCCCACGTCCGCGAAGCCGCCGTCCGCCGCCATGTCCTTGACGTGCAGCGCCGGGAAGCGCCGCGGGTGCTCGACGAACAGCCGGGCCGGGTCGGCCCCGCCCTTCGCCGCCCAGTACACGTCCAGCTCGAAGGCGACCAGGTGCGGATCGGTCTCCTTGAGGAGGATGTCGTACAGGTTCTCGCCGTCGACCACCGCATGGTCGGACCCGTGGTTGTGGAACTGCACCGGACCGAGCCCGGCCTCGCGCGAGGCCTGCCCGATCCGGTTGAACTGCCGTGCCGCCTCACGGAATCCGTCCGGCGTGTGCAGCGCGCCCGGCAGGCTCGGCACCACCGGCCACTTGGCGCCGAGCGTGTGCAGATCCTCCAGGGCCTGGGGGAGTCCGGGACCGGTGAGCGTGGTGTACGCGACGTGCTCGAGTACGGCGCGCAGCCCCGTACGGTCGAGGAAGCCGCGGATCGCCGCCGCGCTGTTCCCGTGCCGGCCGCTCACGCCCACCGTCGCGTAGCCGATCTCGGCCAGCCGCTCCAGCGTGCCGGGGAAGTCCGCGGCCAGCGGGGTGCGCATCGTGTAGAGGTGCATGCCGATGCCGCCGCGCGGGATCACCCGGCAGCGCGCCGCGTCCGCCTCGGGCCCTGCTTCGAGGGCGTACGACGGCGTGGTGGCGAGCCCCGCGGCCGCCGCGATCCCCAGGGAAGTGCCCAGGAAGGCACGTCTGCCGAGCGTCATGCGGTTCCTCCTTCGGCCACGGTGAGCTGCACCGAGCCGGTCGTGGTGTCGCCCTTGTCGTCGGTGACGGTCAGGCGTGCGGTGTAGGCGCCGGGACGGGCGTAGGTGTGCGCGGCGGTCGGGCCCTCCTCGCCCGCGGGCTTGGTGCCGTCGCCGAAGTCCCAGTGGTACGAGGTGATCCGACGCCCGGCGGCGACCTTGATCTCACTCGTCAGCTGGACCGCGCCCGCGGTCTGCGTCTTGGCGAGTTCGACCTTCGTGCCGCCCTTCTTCTCCACGCCGGGCCCGTTGAAGTGCAGCCAGTCGAGGGTCAGCAGGTCGGCCTTGTCCGGAGTCCAGGCGGGGTTGGTGAAGACCACGTACAGCTTGCTGGTCTCCTCGATGTCCTCGAGGGCGGTGGTGGGCGAGATGAAGTTGCCGTAGCCGCCGGTGTTCGGGACGGTCACCTTGCCGAGCAGCGTGCCGGTGGGCGAGCCCGCGCGGAACTCGATGTCGCCGCCCAGGCCACCGGACCCGGCCCCGACGGTCACCGAGTCGATGCCCTTGAAGTTGCTCGGGTCGAGCGTGATCCAGTCGCCGTGCTCGATCTCGATGAGCCGTTTGCCGGCCGAGGCGTCGGTGCGGCTGCCGATCTCGACTCCCTTGCTGGGACCGCCCGTTGCGGTGAAGTGCTCGGCCTCGCGGAAGGTGGTGCGCAGGGTCAGCGAGGACGAGCCGGTCAGCGCCGGGACCCCGCCCGGGCCGCCCTTGTCCTCGTACTGGGCGCTGATGCCGTAGTACAGGTTCTGTCCGGGGCCGTGGCTGTCACCGGCGTCGGTGACGATCTCGCCCGTGCAGCCCGTGTAGTTGTCCAGCGGATGCAGATGGGTGTCGTGGCCGAGCTGGGACTGCACGACCACCCGCGAACAGTCGATCGTGCCGTCCTCCGGATCGCTCACCCGGACCTCGAACGGGATGGTGTCGCCGAAGGCGAACAGGCCTCCATTGGGCGGCTGTTTGATGCTCACAACCGGCCGGGTGTTGCCGACGGTGACGTCCTGCACCGCGAGCGCCGTGAGGTCACCGGGTGCGGTCACCTTGAGCCGGGCGGTGAACTGGCCGTTCTCGGTGTACACATGGGTCGGGTTGGCCTCGGTGGAGTCCGTGGTGCCGTTGCCGTCGAAGTCCCAGGCGTACGTGACGTCGCCGCCGCCCGGTATCCCGGAGCCCTCGCTGGAGAACCGCACGGTCAGCGGGGCCTGCCCGGTGTCCGGGACGGCCGTGGCCCGCGCGTCCGGCAGCCGGCCGTCGCCCACGTAGTCGATCCGGTAGATGCCCGAGCCCTCGTTGCTGCCACCGCGCCCGGTGCCGCTGCCGAGCCCGAAGTCGATGACGTAGAGCGCTCCGTCGGGACCGAAGTCGGCGTCGAAGGGCTGGTTCCACTTCATGTCGCCGAACACGGTGTTGATCGAATGCAGATCGCCGGCCTTCGCCGCGGGGAAGCGCGGATCGGTGAACGTCTGGTCCTTCTCCTGCATGGAGAAGGTCTTGAACCACTTGCGGGTGAGCTCGTAGTTGAGCCACTTCCCCTCGAAGTACTCGGGGAACTTGGTCCGGTACGTGTTCTCCGGGTCGTAGTCGTAGACCGGACCGCTCATCGGGCCGCCGCCGCCCGTGCCCAGCTCCGGGAACTCGGCGGAGGCGGAGTACGCGTACCAGACGGTCGCGGGCTCGGCGTCCGGCAGGTCCGTGAGGCCGGTGTTGTTCGGCGAGTCGTTCTTCAGGGCACCGCAGTCGAACTTCGGCCCTGAGGTCTTGGTCGCGAAGTCGTAGTCGTTGAACGGGGTGTTGTTGCCCACGCAGTACGGCCAGCCGAGGTTGCCGGCCTTGGTGACGCGGCTGAACTCGACCGTGCCCTCCGGGCCGCGGCTGGGGTTGGCGGCGCGTGCGTCTGGCCCGTAGTCGGCCACCAGGAGGGCGCCCGAGTGCGGGTCGGTGGTGATGCGGAACGGGTTGCGCAGCCCCATCGCGTAGATCTCGGCGCGGGTCTTGTCCGTGCCGGGCGCGAAGAGATTGCCCTCGGGAACGGAGTACGTGCCGTCGTCCTTCGGCGTGATCCGCAGGATCTTGCCGCGCAGGTCGTTGGTGTTGCCCGAGGTGCCCTGGGCGTCCCAGGCGCGGCGGCCCTCCTGCTCGTCGATCGGCGTGAAGCCGTCGGAGGCGAAGGGGTCGGTGTTGTCACCGGTGGCGACGTACAGGTTCCCGCTCCTGTCGAAGGTCAGCGAGCCCGCCATGTGCGAGTTCGCGCGGCCCTCGCCGCGGAAGGTCGGGATGGTCAGCAGCCGCTTCTCGCTCGCCATGTCGACCTTGCCGCCGGCCTCCGTGAACCGCGAGAGGTTCAGCTGCTTCTCCGTCTTGTCCGAGTGCAGCAGATACAACCAGTGGTTCTCCTCGAACTTCGGATCCAGAGCGAGACCGAGCAGGCCGTCCGACTGGCTGGTCATCTCCGGCGTGTACGCGAAGTCCAGGGCGGTGGTGACCTTCAGGCTCTCCTGGTTGACGATCTTCAGCTTGCCGGTGCGCTGGATGAAGAACACCCGCCGGTCCGGCGCCACCGCCAGCTCGAACGGGTCGGCCAGATCGCTGGTCACCAGCGGAGTGCGCTGGAAGGCGCTCGTCTTGCTGGCCGTGCAGTCGCCGGGCTTGTCGCCCGCGGCCCACTGGATGCCGCCCAGCAGGTGCTTGAGGAAGTACTCCTCCTGGAAGGCGGAGGGCGCGTGCCCGCCGGCCGTGAACCAGGAGCGCCCGCCGTCGTAGTTCTGGCACCACGAGTACGGGTGGTCGACGCCCTCGTCCAGCCCGTTGATGCCGTCGCGCACCTTGATCTGCGCGAGCGTGTGCACCTTGCCGGTGGGGTTGGTGCGCCAGTTGTACCACTCCTCGGTGCGCTCCCAGAGCTGAGGGAGGCCCTTGGTGGAGGGGTGCGCCTGGTCGAGCACCTTGATGCGGCCGGTCTGCACGGCGGGGTGCTTGTCGAAGATGGCGCCGACCAGGCCCTCGTACCAGTCCCAGTCGCGCTCGCTGGCGCTCGCCGCGTGCAGTCCGACGTAGCCGCCGCCGGCGCGGATGTACTTCTGGAAGGCCGCGCGCTGCTCGGCGTTCAGGAGATCTCCGGACTCCGGCGTGGAGTTGGTGTTGTTGAAGACGATCGCCTTGAACCTCGCGAGGTTCTCGTCGGTGAAGGCCGCAGCGTCGTCGGTGGCCTCGACCTCGAAGCCGTTCTCGGCGCCGAGCTTCTTGACCGCCTCGACTCCGGCGGCCCGTGAATCGTGGTCGAAGTTGGTGACCTTCGAGAAGACCAGGACGCGGAACGGGACGGCCGCTCCGGCCTGTTGGGGAACCGTCACGACCAGGCCGAACACCATCGCGCACAGCGCGGCGAAGGTGGCCAGAGGTCGCAGAAGTCTTCGGGCGGTGCCGCGGTTCGGGGGATGACTCATGGGCGCTCCCGCTGTCTAGGGGTACGGCTGTGTGCCGTCGGCTCATCGGGTGCATCGCTAGGGAGAAAGCGCTTTCTGAGGTGCAGTCGCTCAGCGTAGGTTCCAGTGATCGGAGGGGTCAACGGGTCGTAGGGGGCTTGTTACGTACCGGAGTTGGGGCTGTGGCCCGTGCGCGCGAAGGGTCCGGGCGGTGCGCTGAGGGTGTGCGCCGGTGCCGCGCGGTGGTGGCGGACGGCGGGGGCCGGTGCGGCGCGGTGGGGGCGGACGGCGGGGGTGGGTGCCGCGCGGTGGTGGCCGGGCGCCGGCCGCCGCGGTGTGTCCCGACTGTTCCTGCGGAGGTGTCCGGGGAGCCGTCGTGGGCAGGGAGCCCTCGTCGCCGTATGCAGCCCGCGAACGGACCGAGGAGCACAGCGATGACGCACACGACGCCGTACACCACCCAATCCGTGACCGCGCCGGACGGCCTCCAGATCGCCGCGTACACCTGGCTGCCGGACGGCGGCCGGCCCCGCGCACTCGTCCAGATCGCCCACGGGGCGGCCGAACACGCCCAGCGCTACGACCGGTTCGCCCGGTACCTCACCGCACACGGCTACGGGGTGATCGCCTCGGACCACCGCGGCCACGGCGCGACCGCGATCTCGACGGGCGGGTACGGGGTGACGGAGGCCCCCGGTGCGGAAAACTCCGAGGCGGACGGGGCGGGCGCGGACAGCTGGCGGGCGATCGTCGACGACCTGAAGGCGGTCGGCGACCGGGCGCGCGAGCTCTTCCCGGATGCGCCCACCGTGCTGCTCGGGCACAGCATGGGGTCGATGCTGGCGCGCGACTACGCGCAGGAGTACCCGGACACCCTCGCGGCCCTGCTGCTCTCGGGAACCTTCCGCACGCTGCCCGGAGTCGAGATCCAGAGCTCCCTCGACCGGCTCGACCGGGAGATCGCCGAGGGCGGCCGTGCGGCGGTCTCCTCCTTCGTGCCCGAGGTGTTCGCCTCCTTCAACGACCCCTATCCGCACCGCACCGGCTTCGAGTGGCTGTCCAGGGACGAGTCCGAGGTGGACCGCTACGTGGCGGACGAGCGCTGCGGGTTCGCCTTCTCGGCGGGTCTGTCGCGGGACTGGGTGAACGGCATCCGCAAGATCAACCACCCCGACCAACTCGCCCGTATCCCGGACGACTTGCCGGTGCACGTGGCGGTCGGCACCAAGGACCCCTGCAACCAGGGCATGTCCCTCGTCTACGACCTCCTGGAGGACTTCCGCTACGTGGGCGTGGCCGACCTGACCTGGAAGGGTTACGAGGACGCACGCCACGAGATCCTGAACGAGACCAACCGGGCGGAGGTGCAGGCGGATCTGGTGGCGTGGTTGGAGAAGCGGGTGTGAGGCGGGACGTGTCGGGTGCGGGACGGGTGTGTCGGGTGGGTGTGAGACGGGGGTGTGTTCGGTTACGGCAGCGGACGCGGTCGTAGGGGTGGGCCCGTGACCCTGGAGGGTGGGCCCGCGACCGTGGGGGCGAGCCCGCGGCCCCGTGAAGCCGGGCGTGTTCGGCGGTGGGCAGCGCGGATGTCAGTGGGGTGTCGTACCTTCTGAGCCATGACCGCTGCCGCCGCCCCCACCTCGGACGACGCCCGTGCCATCGCGCTCGGGCTGCCGGAGACCACCGAGAAGATCGCCTGGTCGATGCCGACGTTCCGGGTCGCGGGCAAGATGTTCGCCACGATGCCGGAGGAGGAGACCTCGCTCGCGGTGCGCTGCCCCAAGGAGGAGCGCGACGAGCTGGTCCTGGCCGAGCCGGAGAAGTTCTGGATCGCCGACCATGAGGCGGCCTTCGCCTGGGTCCGCGTCCGGCTCGCGGCGCTCGACGACCTGGACGAGCTGCGCGCGATCCTCACGGATTCGTGGCGGCAGGCGGCGCCGCCCCGGCTCCTGGAGCAGCACCCGGAGCTGACGGTCGTGGGGGAGTAGAGAGGGACTCGCCGCGGCGGCCGGGATCCGCGTCACTCCCAGGCTGCCCCCTGCACGACGTGATGCGGGGACCGGCCCTGCCGCGCCGCGGCGATCGCCTCGTCCACGGACTGCCCCGTGCCGGTCCAGTCGTGCGCCGACCAGCTGTCGCCGAGGGCGGTGACGGTGCGCCCGCGCCCGGCGTCGAGGGCCACGAATGTGCCCGTGAGCACGGCGAGCACCACTTCGTCGAGGCTCTCCAGAATGCCCTCGGACCCGTCGTCGCAGGCGTCGCAGCCGCAGTCCGGCAGCCGTGCCAGCTCGACGGCGGGCTCACCGGCGCCGAGCGTGAGCACCGTCCCCGGCACGCCGTCCATGGCCGAGAAGCCGAAGACCAGGGGTACGGCGTCCGACCGGACCGGCCGCAGCCGCACCGCGCTGTCGACGGCCACCTCCGGCTCCCGCAGCCAGACCTCCGCCGCGCCCGGCCGCCCGGCAGCGGGACGGGCCCCGGCGGCCGCGGCGGACGGCGCGCCTGCCGCGGCGGGAGGGAGCTCGACTGCGGCGGGAGGCGGCTCGGCTTCCTCGGAATGCGCGCCTGCCCCCACGGGAGGCGGCTCGACCGCCTCCGAAAGCGCTCCCGCCGCAGCCGGAAGCGACTCAGCCACGGCCAGCGAGCGGCCGGTCAGGACGCGGGTCCACGCTTCCGCACGAGCGGCCAGGATCCGGTACTTGCCGGGATCCTCGCAGCGCGAATACGCCTCGTCGGGGACCTCGCCGTCGGGGTGGGGGTCCGGCCAGGCCGGGGTGCCGGCGCCGGTCACCACGAAGGCCTCGTCCACCAGACGCAGCCAGTCGCTGGGATTCACGTACGCACTCTCCCTGCGCGAGAACGGAACCGGCCGGTGTCCGGACCAGCCGGGTCCGGCCCGGAAAGAGCCCGGAACGAGCCCGGACAAAGCAAAGAGGCCATCGCTTCCGATGGCCTCTGAACTGCGGTACTTCACCGACATCACTGTCGGGACGACAGGATTTGAACCTGCGACCCCTTGACCCCCAGTCAAGTGCGCTACCAAGCTGCGCCACGTCCCGGTGCTCGTGTGACCTGGGGTTTCCCCTGGCCGAACGCGCACGGAAACAATACCGCACTCCGGCCGGTGCTCGTGAACCCGTTTTCCGGCACGCCCCCTGTGGCGCACCGGATGCGGAGGGTGACCACACGGGCCCTCACCTGTGCGGAGCCGCCGTCGATGCACGCACCACCAGCTCCCACGAGGTCGCCTTGCGCCGCGGCCGTCCCGCCGGCGGGCGCAGCGCGAGGGTCAGCACCTCCTGGCCCATGCGCGCCAACGGCAGCCGGACCGTGGTGAGGCCGGGGGCCAGGTCCGCCGCGTACGCGACATCGTTGAAGCCGACCACCGACATCCGCTGCGGCACCGGCACGCCCTCGGTGCGCAGGGCCGAGAGCACCCCGAGCGCCATGGCGTCGTTGAGCGCGACGATCGCCGTCGTCTCCGGATGTTCGCGCAGGATGCGCTCGGCCGCGTCGTGGCCGCCGTCGCGGGTGAACTCGGCGTGCATCACGGGCACGTCCGCCATCGACAGACCGGCCCGGCGCAGCGCCACGCTCAAGCCTGCGAGCCGGTCCACCACCGTGGACAGGCGCGCGTCCCCGGCGGCGACCGCGATCCGCCGGTGCCCGAGCGCGACGAGATGCTCCGCGATCGCCTCGCCGCCCTCCTTGTTGGCCGGGCGCACCGAGTCCGCGCTCAGCGCGTGCCGGCCGATGACGGTGAGCCGCCCGCCCGCGCTCTGGAAGGCGGCGAGCTCCTGTTTGGCCTCCGCCTCCAGGCTCGGGTCCACATAGCCGGAGCCGGCGATGATGATGATCCCCACCCGCTGCGCGATCAGATGCCGCACCTGGCGCAGCTCGCTGCGCGGGTCGCGGGCGGACGTGCTGATCTGCACGATCAGTCCCCGCTCGCCCGCCGCCCTGATCACACCGCTGGCGATCTCGGAGAAGTACGGGTCGTCGATCTCATGGACGATCAGCCCGACGGTGGACGTGGCGCCGCCGGCCAGCGTGCGCGCGTGCGGATTGGCCACGTAGCCGAGTTCGCGTGAGATCTGCCGGACGCGCTCCGCCACCTCCTCGCGGACCCCGTCACGCCCCGCGAGCGCCCGGGAAGCGGTTGCCAAAGAGACCCCCGCGCGCTGAGCGACATCCGCAAGGCGCAGCGGGGAGCGTGGTCGGGTCATCCGTCACCGCCTCTGAACTGGGGCTTGTGAACTGGTAGTTGCGCGGCCGTTGTGCAGTTCCTGTGACGTGGCTTACATAGTACGCAAGCGCTCCCGAAAGCGCTTGCTCGTGAGTGGACAGGGGGTGTCCAGCAATGAGCACAACCAGACGAGGGCAGCTGGTGGCCACGGTGAGCGCCCTGGCCGCGACGTTCGCCCTCGGCGGCTGCGGCGGCGGAGCGGGCTCCGAGGGCTCCGGGGACGACACCATCACCATCGGCGTCTCACTCCCGCTGACCGGCGACTTCGCCGAGCCCGGCAAGGGCGTGGAGCGCGGTTACAAGGCCTGGGCGAAGATCGTCAACGACAAGGGCGGACTCCTCGGCCGCAAGGTCGAGTTGAAGATCCTCGACGACCAGTCCAACGCGGACCGGGTCGTCTCCGACTACGAGCAGCTCATCGGCAAGGACGAGGTCGACCTGGTCTTCGGCCCGTTCTCGACCCGGCTCGTGGTGCCCTCGGCGCGCGTGGCCGAGGAGTACGGGATGCTCTTCGTCGAACCCGCGGGCGCCGCGCCCGAGGTCTTCGAGCAGGGCTTCAAGAACCTCTTCTACGCGGCTCCGGCGGTGGCGAACGACCACTACAACCACCTGGCCGAGTACATCCTCGCGCTCCCCGCAGACCAGCGGCCGAAGAGCGTGGCGTACTCCGCGATGGACGACCCGTTCGCCCAGGGGACCGCGTACGGGCTCAAGGACAAGCTCGAGGCCGCCGGCATCAAGACCGCGGTGGACGAGGTGTATCCGCCCAACACCACCGACTTCGGCCCGATCGCCGCGAAGATCGCCGACTCGAAGGCCGACATGGTGGTGGGCGGCTCGCAGTACCAGGACGGCGTGAACCTGATCGTCGCGCTCCAGCAGCTCAACTACCAGCCGAAGATCGCCGCGTTCTCCACCGCCCCCACCTCGCCCGAGTTCGCCGAGGCGATCGGCAACAAGACCGAAGGCGTCCTCGCCCCCACCGGCTACACGCAGAAGGCGGACTACCCGAGCAACAAGGAGTTCGTCGAGAAGTACACGGAGCAGTTCGGCAAGGCGCCCGAGGAGGACGAGGCCAACGCGTACACCACCGGCCAGGTGGTGGCCGCCGCCGTCGAGGCCGCCAAGTGCGCCTCGCAGGACGAGGAATGCCAAGCCAAGCTGATCGAGTTCCTGCGCGGGAACGAGGTCGAGACCGTGGTCGGGCCGCTCAAGTGGGACGACAAGGGTCGCCCGCAGAGCGCCCACATGATCCAGCAGTGGGTGGACGGCGAGATCCAGATCGTGCTGCCCGAGGAACAGAAGGAAGCCGACTTCGTCTTCCCCAAGCCGAAGTGGTGACGGGCCGGTGCCCTCGGCCGGACTGGTCTTCCAGAGCGTGCTGCTCGGACTGCTGCTCGGCGGGCTGTACGCCCTGCTCGCGGCCGGTCTGACGCTGTACTTCGGCATCATGCGCGTGGTGATGATCGCCCACTCGGCGTTCCTGATCCTCGCCGCGTATCTCGCGTGGTGGGCGCACCGCGAGACGGGAGTGGACCCGCTCCTGACGCTCGTGGTGACCGTGCCGCTGTTCTTCCTGGCGGG
Source organism: Streptomyces indicus (assembly GCF_900100315.1). GTDB lineage: Bacteria > Actinomycetota > Actinomycetes > Streptomycetales > Streptomycetaceae > Streptomyces > Streptomyces indicus. Next base: position 670,654 of record NZ_FNFF01000001.1, on the reverse strand, counting down.
TGTGGCCCTCCAGCGGCTGCTCCTGTCCCGGCTCAGCCCGGTGACGCTCACCATGATGTCGGTGCTGCTCACCTTCGCGATCGCGCTGGTCATCGAGGGGCTGCTCGGCTACGCCTTCTCCGGTACGCAGCGCAGGATCAGACTCGGCTACAGCTCCACGAGCCTGGAGCTGTTCGGGGCCCGTATCGCCGTCGTGAAACTCATCGGCTTCGCGCTCGCCGCCCTCTCCCTGCTCGGTCTGTATCTGCTGCTCAAACACAGCAGGTTCGGCCAGGCGCTGCGCGCCACGATCCAGCACCGCGAGGCCGCCCGGCTGCTCGGCATCGACACCGACCGCGTGGCCGGCTACGGCTTCGGGCTCGGACTCGCCACCGCCGCCGTCGGCGGCACGGCGCTCTCCCTCGACTCGACGATCTATCCGTCCCTGCACTGGCACTGGATCGGACCGCTGATGGCGATCATCGTGGTCGGCGGCCTCGGCAGTGTCCCCGGCGCGGCCATCGCCGCGATGACCCTCGGCATGATGCAGAGCCTGTTGCAGATCGAACTGGCCGCCACCTGGGCGCAGACCATCTTCTATCTCGCGCTGTTCGGCACGCTCGCGTTCCGGCCGCAGGGATTCTTCGGAGGCCGTCTTGCGCAGCGATTCTGAGCCCCGGACGACGACCTCCGGATCCCGTACGGGCGGCGGCGGACGCACCGGCCCGCTCGCCGCCCCGATCGCCAGGCACCGCGTCGCGCTCGGCATGAAACTCCTGCTGTACGCCGTGGCTCTCACCGCGCTCTTCACCTTCCCCGACGTGGCGCCGAGCCGCTACGAGGTCACGGTCGCCATCACCCTCCTCAACTACGCCGTGCTCGCCACCGCCTGGAACTTCGTCGGCGGCTTCACCGGCTATATCTCCCTGGGCCACGGCGCGTTCGCCGGCCTCGGCGCCTACGGCACGGCACTGCTCGTGGTGAAGGCCGAACTGCCCAGCTTCCCGGCCCTGTTCGCGGCCGCCGCCCTCGTCGGACTGATCGCCGTACCGGTCGGCTATGCGGCCCTGCGCGTGCGCGGCGCCTCGTTCGTGATCGTCTCCATCGCGCTCGTGCTCGTTCTGCTGCTCGTCTTCCAGAGCTGGGCCTCCTTCACCGGCGGCTCGCGCGGGATGGTCGTGCCGCGGCCGTTCCCGGGCATGCTGCGCACGGAGCACCACCGCGTCTTCTACTTCCTGTTCGCCGCGCTGCTCGCGCTCGCCCTCGTCACCTGGTGGCTGATCGACCGCTCCCGCTTCGGCCTCGGCCTCAAGTCGATCCGCGAGGACGAGGACAAGGCGCAGGCGCTCGGCACGCCCACCTTCGCGTACAAGCTCGTCGTGTTCGTCGTGTCGGCGGTGTTCACCGCGCTCGCCGGCGGCCTGTACGCCCTGTGGTTCGGCGATCTCGATCCGGTCTTCCAGTTCTCGATCCTGTCGGGTGCGTACATGGTCCTGATGGCGCTCCTCGGCGGCGTGCGCCATCTGTACGGGCCGCTGCTCGGTGCGCTCGTCGTCGGCTACGCCCTGGAGTACTCCAAGCTCGAATACGGCGACACCCCGCTGCACCTGGTCACGGCGGGCCTGCTGCTCGCCGTGGTCGTGCTGTTCATGCCGGACGGCGTGATCCCGGCCGTGCGGGGTCTCGCCGCGCGGTTCCTCGGCGGCGGGCAGTCCTCGATCCGTGAGGTCACGGCCGCGGAGCTGCTGCACGGACAGCGCGCCGCAGGCTCCGCAGCACCTCCCGACTCCCGTACACGGAAGGAGGTCAGCTCATGAGCGGCCTGGAGATCACCGGGCTCAGCAAGTCCTTCGGCGGGGTGTGCGCCCTCGACGACGTGTCCGTCGCCTTCCCGCATGGGAAGATCAACGCCCTGATCGGGCCCAACGGTTCGGGCAAGACCACCTTCTTCAACTGCGTCACCGGCATGATCCGCGCCGACTCCGGCCGCATCACGTACCGCGGCCAGGACCTCACGGGGCGCCCGCCGCACCGGATCGCGCGGGCCGGGATCGGCCGCAGCTTCCAACTGTGCCGGGTCTTCCCGCGGATGACGGTGCTCGACAACCTGCTCTGCGCGGTCCAGCCCCGTACGCTCCGCGCCAAGGCGGGCCGCTCGCACAGCCGGGCGGAGACCGAGCGCGCCCGCCACTGGCTGACCCGGATGGGCATCGACCACCTGGAGCGCGCCGAGGCGCAGAACCTGTCGTGGGGCCAGCAGAAGCTGCTCGAACTGGCCGGAGTCCTCATGAGCGAACCGGAGACGATCCTGCTCGACGAACCGGCGGGCGGGGTGAACCCCGCGCTGATCGACCGGATCTGCGCGCTGGTGAGCGAACTCAACGCCGAGGGGCGCACGTTCCTCGTCGTCGAGCACAACATGGATCTGGTGATGAGCCTCAGTCACCACATCGTCGTGTTCGACCGCGGCTGGCCGATCGCCGAAGGCCCGCCCTCCGCCATCCGCTCCGACGAGAAGGTGCTGGGGGCGTATCTCGGTGTCTGAACCCCGCGCGGCCTCCCCGTATCTGCTCGAACTCGACGGCATCGAGGCGGGATACGGCCGTGCCGCTCTCGTCCTGCGCGGACTGAGCGTGCGCGTGCCGCCCGCGACGATCGTGTGCCTCGTGGGACCCAACGGCGCCGGCAAGTCCACCGTCCTGAAGGTCGCCAGCGGTCTGCTCGCCCCGCGCGCCGGACGTGTCCTCGTCGACGGCAGGGATGTCACCGGTCACGGGCCGCAGCAATTGCTCTCGGTCGGAGTCGCCCATGTCCTCCAAGGCCACAGCGTCTTCCGCGAGATGACGGTCGCCGAGAACGTTCTGCTCGGCGGCTACACCCTGCGCGACAAGGCGGCCGTGGCCCGCCGGGCCGAGGTCGTGCGCGAGATCTTCCCCGTCGTGGCCGAGCGCTGGACGAGCCTGGCCGGACTGCTGTCCGGCGGGCAGCAGAAACAGGTGGAGTTCGCCCGCTCCCTGATGGTGGAGCCCCGGGTCGTGCTGCTCGACGAACCGTCGATGGGACTCGACCCCAAGGCCACCGGCACGGTCTTCGCACAGGTCGAGCGGATGCGGGCCGCGGGCACCGCGGTGCTCCTCGTGGAGCAGAACGCCCGCCGCGCCCTCCAGACCGCGGACATCGGCTGCGTCCTCGACCTCGGCCGCGTCCACATCGAGGGCCCGGCCCGCGAGCTGCTCGCCGACCCGCAGCTCGGTGAGCTGTATCTGGGCGGGCGGCCTGCGGAGCCGAGCGGCCGTCCCGCGGGGCCGGGCGATCGTCCTGCGGATGCGAGTGGCCGTCCCGCGGAGCCTCCGCCGGCGTCGAAGGCCTGACAGGGGCAGGGGTTCGGGGAGCGCCGCACCGGCGGTGGCCGCGCGGGAACCGGCACGAGGCCGGACTGACCCGACCGACCCGACCTGACCGAGTCGACCCGGCCGACCCGAGCCGACCCGAGACGGACCCGCCCCGAGACCGACCCGCCGCGATCCGGTCCTCGGCGGCCCGCACAGCCCGACCTCCCTCACCCCGTGATTGACTCCTTGTCGACATGACCGCTCACGTCCTGATCCTCGGCGGCACCACCGAGGCCCGCGCCCTCGCCACCGCGCTCGCCGCACGTCCCGGCCTGCGCGTGACGACCTCGCTCGCGGGCCGTGTCTCGGCGCCCGCGCGCCTCGAAGGCGAGGTGCGCGTCGGCGGCTTTGGCGGAGCGGACGGGCTCGGCGCCTGGCTGCGGGACGCGCGCGTGGACGCCCTGGTCGACGCCACCCACCCCTTCGCCGCGGCGATGAGCACCCACGCGGCGCAGGCCGCCGCGCGCACCGGTGTGCCGATGGTGGCGCTGCGCCGCCCGGGCTGGAGCGCCGGCCCCGGCGACGTATGGCATGACGCGCGGTCCCTGCCCGAAGCGGCGGAGCTGCTGCCCGCGTTGGGGCACCGTGTCTTCCTGACGACGGGCCGCCTGGGCCTCGGCGCGTTCGCCCATCTGACGGACCAGCACTTCCTCGTACGGTCCGTCGAGCCGCCCGACCCGCCCCTGCCCCCGCACACCGAAGTCCTGCTCGCGCGCGGCCCGTTCACGCCCGACGGCGAGCGCGAGCTGCTGCGCACCCACCGGATCGACGTGCTCGTCACCAAGGACAGCGGGGGAGCGGCGACCGCGGCGAAGCTCGGCGCGGCACGTGAACTCGGCATCCCCGTCGTCGTCGTGCGCCGCCCCGCCGCACCCCCGGGTGTGCCGTCCGTCGCCGACGTGGCGGGCGTGCTCGCGTGGCTGGACGGGGTCGTCTGAGAGCCTGCCGCGTCCCGAACCGCCCGCCGCCAAGAGGACTCAGCCGCGAACTCAAAAGCGATCTCAGCCGCGTCGGCGCAGCAGATACGTGTCCATGATCCAGCCCTTGCGCTCCCGTGCCTCGGCCCGCACCCGCTCGATTCGCGGGCCCGCCTCCGCGATCGGCCCGGACACGAGGATCTCGTCCGGCGTGCCGAGGTAGGCGCCCCAGAAGATCTCCAGGTCCTCCTCCGCGTACGCGCGGAAACTCTGCTGGGCGTCCAGCATCACCACGACGTCGTCGACCCCCTCGGGGAAGCCCTCCGCGAGCCTCCGCCCGGTCGTGATCTGCACCGGCCGCGCCACCCGGTTGAGCCCGGTGCGATGCCGGGCGACCAGGGTCGAGACGCTGCTGATCCCGGGCACGACGTCGTACGTGAACGCGGTCCGGCCGCGCTCCAGGATCTCCTCCAGGATCCCCAGCGTGCTGTCGTACAGCGCCGGGTCGCCCCACACGAGGAACGCCCCGGTCTCGTCCTCGCCGAGCTCCTCGCCGATCAGCCGCTCGTAGATGTCCGCGCGGCGGCTGCGCCAGTCGTCCACCGCCGGAGCGTAGGCGCCCCCGCTCGCCCGGCGGTCCCGCTCGGGGTCGCGGGCCTCGACCACCCGGTACGAACCCGCCGGCAGGTGCTCGTCCAGGATGGCGCGGCGCAGATCCGTGAGATCCGCCTTCACCTCGCCCTTGTCGAGCAGGAAGAACACGTCCGTGGCCTTGAGCGCCTTCACGGCCTGGAGGGTGAGGTGGTCGGGGTCGCCCGCGCCGATGCCTATGACATGGATGGTTCGCACGCGGTCAGTCTGCCGTACCCTCCGCGCCCCCTTCGCGGCGCCTCAGGACGGGCGCCTCGCGTGCGGCGTCCACGGGCCCGCCGCCCGCCTCGACCCGGCCCGCCAACTCCTCGGCCCAGGCGGTGAGTCCGGGTCCGTCGATCCCGTACGGCGCGCCGGTGAGGCCGAGGGTGCCGCGCCGCAGCAGCCGCGCCCCGCCCTTGGCGTTCCCGCGCGCGGCATGGGTCAGGCCCACCGCGAGCTGGGCCAGACCGCGCCACAGCGGCTCCTCGCCCGCGGGCCCCGCCTTCCAGGCGTCCTCGAACACCTCATGCGCGTGGAAGGGTTTGCCGGCGTCGAGCAGCGCCTGCGCCTCGTCGAGGGTCTGCCGCGGGGTGCGCACCACCCCTTCGGGCTGCCGCTCGACCCCCTCGGAGCCGTACGGCAGCGGGCGGCCGAGGCCGTCCCTGGGGCGGGCGTTGCGCGCCCGGCCCTCCGTGTCACGGTCGCGGTCACCGGCCGCCTGCGGGATTTCGTCGCTCACCCTTCGATTGTCCCGGGGCAGGGGCAACGACGCAGGTCCGGGGTGAGGTATGGTTCTTTCTCGTGAGCGCGGCAAGCCCGCGCGAACGGGACGTGGCGCAGCTTGGTAGCGCACTTGACTGGGGGTCAAGGGGTCGCAGGTTCAAATCCTGTCGTCCCGACAGTTCGACGCGTCGGACGTCGCAGCGGAAGGGCCGTTCTCGAACGGCCCTTTTTCCGTTGCCGGACGGGTTGGCCGGGCCCGTGTCACGGGTCGAGGACGGGTGGCCGTCCGCCCGCATTGGTCTTCGGGTTCATCGGCCGAGCACGCGCGCCAGCAGGACCTCTTCCACGTCCCGCAGCGGAAAGGCGGGATCCTCGGCCGCCAGCGACAGCGCGCCGCGGACGGCGGCCAGGATCAGGAGCCGGTCGCCCGCCGGATCGGTGGACCCGGCCTCGCGGAGCGACCGGTCGAGCGTGTCGAACAGGTCGGCCGACTTCGCGTCGGCCTGTGCCGCGCGCAGGACCTGCCGGGCCTGCGGATCGGCGAGCAGCGCGGACACGGCCCGGCTCTCGGTGACTTCGTCGGGCGAGGTGTCCAGACCGAGCAGCGCGGAGCGGACGAGCAGGCGCAGCGCGGTCGCCGGGTCGGAGTCCTCGTGCGCGGCCAGGGCCGCGCGGGTCCGCTCGCGCCACCGGTCGGCGATCTCCACGAGCAGCGCGTCCTTGCTGCCGAAGTAGTGCGAGGGCAGGCCGCCGGCCACGCCGGCCCGTGCGGCGATCTGCCGCAGGGTCGTCGCGTGGTAGCCCTGCTCGGCCATCAACAGCACGGCAGCTCTGCGGATGCGGTCCCGGGTGGCGCGGCGGACCGCGGCCGAGGCCTCAGGCGTCCTGGGCACGGTGCCTCCTGTCCGGCCCGGCGGTGTGCGCGGCCTGTACATTGAACATGCGCTCAATCATAAGCGCCGAGGAACGAACCGGCTGAGGGGACCCGTCATGGCCGACCGGAAGCATGGTGCGAAGGCGCCTGCCACGACCCGTACCGTCAGGGCGCGGGACTGGACCTTCGAGGAGCTGGACGGGGAGACCTTCGACAAGGTCCTGTTCCTCAACGTCGACATGATGGAACTGGCCGACCGCGGGGCCGTGTTCACCGACTGCACGTTCCGTGGTGTGCGCTTCAACGCCTCGACGCACCGGGGCGCCGCGTTCACCAACTGCACCTTCGTCAACTGCTCGTTCTTCGACGCGGCCTTCACGGACTGCAAGCTCGTGGGGAGCATGTTCGACCGTTGCAGCTACGGGCTGATGCGGGTGGAAGGCGGGGACTGGGGGTTCACGGGGCTGCCCGGAGCCGACCTCGGCGGCACGGTCCTGCGCCGCGTCCGGATGCGGGAGGCGGACCTGACCGGCGCCCGGCTGGTCCAGGCCGAGGTGCGGGAGTGCGACCTGTCGGGCGCCTGGCTGCACAGCGCCGACTTCACGGACTGCGATCTGCGCGGCACCGATCTGACGGGCATCGATCCCGACACCGTCACGCTGAAGCGGGCGGTCGTCGACATCCCCCAGGCCATGGTGGTCGCCGAGGCGCTGGGTCTGAAGGTGGCGCCCTGAGCGCCGCCACCGGTGGGCGGTCGAGGTAAGTCACGGTGCGGCCAAGGGAGTTGGCCGGTGTGCGGGCGGGGCGGGTCTTGTGTCCGCGATCGGGCCGCCCGACGATGCACCCATGACCGAGCCGACTTCCCCGTCCTCCGGAGCGCCCTCCTCAGCAGCGCCGTCCGCAGGAACCCCGTCCGTCCTCGCCGCCCTCGTCGGTGCCCTGCGCTCGGGGGCGGTCGAAGTGGTGGATCTGACCGCGCCGCTGTCCTCCTCGACGCCGATCCTTCGGCTGCCCGAGGAGTTCGGGCAGACCGCGCCGTTCCAGCTGGAGGAGATCAGCCGGTACGACGCCAAGGGGCCCGCCTGGTACTGGAACAACTTCCGGTCCGGCGAGCACACGGGCACCCACTTCGACGCGCCCAACCACTGGGTCACCGGCCGCGACCTCGCCGATGTGGCCTCGGTGCCGGTGCAGCAGCTCGTCGCCCCCGCGGCCGTGCTCGACGTCAGCGAGGAGGCCGCGAAGGACCCCGACTTCCTCGTCGAGGTGGAGCACATCCGGGCCTGGGAGGCGCGCAACGGCGCGCTGCCGGACGGCGGATGGCTCCTGGTGCGGACGGGATGGAACAGCAGGTCCGAGGATCCGCAGGCCTTCCTCAACGCCGACGAGCGCGGACCGCACACCCCGGGCCTGTCCGCCGCGTGCGCCCGGTGGGTGGCCGAGGAGTCGCCCGTCATCGGGCTCGGCGTGGAGACCGTGGGCACGGACGCCGGGCAGGCCTTCGCCTTCGAGCCGGCCTTCCCCTGCCACGCGTATCTGATGGGCAGCGGCAAGTACGGGCTCACGCAGCTGCAACGGCTCGCGCAACTCCCCGAGACCGGTGCCGTGGTCGTCGCCGGGCCGCTGCCGATCGTCTCGGGCTCGGGCGCGCCCGCCCGGGTGCTCGCCCTGGTGGAACGCGCGTCGTGAAGGCCGCCGAAGCCGTCGGCCGTGCGCTCGTGGCCTGCGGGGTCGGGCAGGTCTTCGGGGTGGTCGGGTCCGGCAACTTCCATGCCACCAACGCGATGACCGCGGCCGGAGCCCGCTTCGTCGCGACACGGCACGAAGGCGGGGCCGCCACCATGGCCGACGCCTACGCCCGTACCTCGGGTGCGGTCGCGGCGGTCAGCGTGCACCAGGGATGCGGCCTGACCAACGCGCTCACGGGGATCGGCGAGGCGGCCAAGAGCCGCACCCCGCTGATCGTGCTCGCGGCCGAGGCCACACAGGCGCACTCCAACTTCCATGTGGACCAAAGGGCGTTGGCGCGTGCGGTCGGTGCTCACAGCGTCCGGGTCACCTCGGCGGCCGGCGCCGTGGCGCAGACGGCGGACGCCGTGCGGCTGGCCGTCCAGGAGCGGCGCACCGTCGTGCTCAACCTTCCGCTCGACGTACAGACGCAGGAGACGGCCGGCGCGGAACGAGCCCTGGCCGCGCTCGGGCCGCCACCGCCGCGTACCGCGGTGGCGCCCGCACCGGACGAGGTCGAGGCGCTCGCCGGGCTGCTCGCCGCTGCCGAACGGCCGGTGTTCATCGCCGGCCGCGGAGCGCGGGGCGCGGGCGCGCGCACGGCTCTGGAGGAGCTGGCCGAACGCTGCGGGGCCCTGCTCGCCACCTCGGCGGTGGCCCGCGGGCTGTTCCGCGACAACCCGTGGTCGCTCGATGTCGCGGGCGGCTTCTCGACGCCCCTGGCGGCCGAGTTGATCCTCGGCGCCGACCTGGTCGTGGGCTGGGGCTGCGCGCTGACCATGTGGACCACACGGCACGGCCGGCTGATCGGTCCCGAGGCCACGGTGGTGCAGGTGGACGACGAGCCCGCGGCACTCGGCGCGCACCGGCCCGTGCACCTCGGGGTCACCGGTGACGTGACGGAGGTGGCGCGGCGGGTGCTCGCGCGGGCGCGGGACCGCACCGGCTACCGCAACGCCGCCACCGCCTTCGCGCTCGCCGACCGGCCCGGCTGGCGCGACGTCCCGTACGAGGACGCCGGGACGCACGAGCGCATCGACCCGCGCACCCTGTCGCTCACCCTCGATGAGATCCTGCCCGCCGAGCGCACCGTCGGTGTCGACTCGGGCAACTTCATGGGCTACCCCACGATGTATCTGTCCGTCCCCGACGAACAGGGCCTGTGCTTCACCCAGGGCTTCCAGTCCATCGGCCTCGGCCTCGCCACGGCCGTCGGCGCCGCCCTCGCCCGCCCGGACCGGCTGCCGGTGGCCGCGGTCGGCGACGGCGGGCTGCTGATGAGCGCCGTGGAGCTGGACACGGTGCGCCGGCTCGGGCTGCCGATGGCGGTGGTCGTCTACAACGACGACGCTTACGGCGCCGAGGTGCACCACTTCGGACCGGACGGACACCCCCTCGACACGGTCGAGTTCCCGCCCACCTCCCTCGCCGCGCTCGCCCGCGGCTACGGGTTCGAGACCGTGACGGTCCGCACGCCCGACGACCTGAAGCCCGTACGGGACTGGGTGGCCGGACCGCGCACCGCGCCGCTGCTCATCGACGCCAAGGTGGTGCGGGACCGGCCTGCCTGGTGGCTGGAGGAGGCGTTCCGCGGGCACTGAGCGCGGGCACTGAACGCGCGTGTCACGCAGGGGAGTTGTGAGGGTCCGGTACGGCCGCTGCGGAGAGCGGCCGTACCGGACCGTGGGTCACGCCGGCGCGGGCGCGTAGCCCACCGGGCGGGCCGTGAACGCGCCACGGCCCTGGGTGCGGCTGCGCAACCGGGTCGCGTAGCCGAAGAGTTCGGCCAGCGGGACCGTCGCCGTCACGACCGCCGTACCCGACCTGCCCGTCGAGCCCGACACGCGGCCGCGGCGCGCGGCCAGATCGCCGAGGACGCTGCCGACCGCGTCCTCGGGCACGGTGACCGTGACCTCGACGACCGGTTCGAGCAGGGTCATCCGGCAGGACCGCAGCGCCTCGCGCAGACCGAGCCGGCCCGCCGTGCGGAACGCCATCTCCGAGGAGTCCTTGGAGTGGGTCGCCCCGTCGGTGAGCGTCACGGCCAGACCCGTCACCAGGTGGCCGCCGAGCGGCCCTTCGGCGAGTGCGTCACGGCAGCCCGCCTCGAAGGCCCGCACGTACTCCTGCGGCACCCGGCCGCCCACGACCGCCGAGCCGAAGGCGAACTCGTCCTCCGACGGCCGCACATCGAACACGACGTGCGCGAACTGGCCCGCCCCGCCGTCCTGTTTGACATGGCGGTACGTGAATCCGCCGACGCCTTCGGTGACCGTCTCGCGGTACGTGACCCGCGGCCGGCCGACCCGGACGTCCAGGGCGTGGTCGCGGCGCAGCTTCTCCGCCGCGACCTCCAGGTGCAGTTCGCCCATCCCGGAGAGCACGGTCTGACCCGTCTCCGGGTCGGTCCGCACCGCGAGCGACGGATCCTCCTCGGCCAGGCGCGCGAGCGCCGCCGTGAGCCGCCCGGCGTCCGCGCGGCGCACCGCCTCGACGGCCACCGAGACGACGGGCTCCGCGACCGTCGGCGGTTCGAGCACCACGGGTGCCCCGGGCGCGCACAGAGTCGTGCCCGCCCGCGCCGACTTGAGCCCGACGAGCGCGACGATGTCGCCCGCGACGGCCAGGGCGACGTCCTCGTGCCGCTCGGCCTGCACGCGAAGGACGCGGCCGACGCGTTCGGTCCGGCCCGTGGCGGCGTCGAGCACGGTGTCCCCCTTCCGCAGCGTTCCCGCGTACACCCGCAGGAAGGTCCTGCGGCCGGTCGTGCCCGACTGCACCTTGAACACCAGGCCCGCGAACGGCGCGTCCGGGTCGGCCGGTACGTCCGCCGGCACGTCGAGCGGCGAGGGCAGATACGCCACCACCGCGTCGAGCAGCGGCTCGATGCCACGGTTGCGGTACGCCGCACCGCAGAGCACCACGACACCGTCCCCGGCCGTGGTGATCTCGCGCAGCGCCGCGCGCAGCGTCGCCTCGCCGAGCGCACCCGAGGCGCAGAACTCATCGAGCGCGCCCGCGTGCAGCTCCGCCACCGCCTCCTCCAGGAGGCGCCGGCGGCGTACCGCCTCGGCCGCGAGCGCTTCCGGAACGGCCGTTTCCGCGCAGACTTCGCCCTGCCACGTCAGCGCGCGCATCCGGACCAGGTCCACGACGCCCGTGAAGCCGTCCTCGCGCCCGATCGGCAGCTGCACCACGAGCGGCACCGCGCCCAGGCGGGTGCGGATCGACTCGACGGCCGCGTCCAGATCGGCGCCCGCGCGGTCCAGCTTGTTGACGAACGCGATCCTCGGGACGCCGTGCCGGTCGGCCTGGCGCCACACGGACTCGCTCTGCGGCTCCACGCCCGCGACCGCGTCGAACACCGCGACCGCCCCGTCGAGCACCCGCAGCGAACGCTCCACCTCGTCGGCGAAGTCGACATGGCCGGGGGTGTCGATCAGATTGATGCGATGGCCGTCCCAGTCGCAGCTCACGGCCGCGGCGAAGATGGTGATGCCGCGGTCGCGCTCCTGCGCGTCGAAGTCGGTCACCGTGGTGCCCTCGTGCACCTCACCGCGCTTGTGCACGGCTCCGGTCAGGAACAGCATCCGCTCCGTGACGGTGGTCTTGCCCGCGTCGACATGGGCGAGGATGCCCAGATTGCGCACGGTGGCAAGGGGGTTGGGGGAAAGACGGGTTCGCATGGCCGAGGGCCTTTCGGAGTGTTCCGGAAGTGGTCGGCGCGATTCACCGTGACGGCGGCGGCACGGGACAGGGCGCGCGGGACTGCGCGCCTGTGCGGTGGGCCTGAGTTACGTCACGGAGTCCGGTGCGGGCCGCGCAGCCCGGACCGGAGGGGCGAGGACACGAGCAGGACCTCGAACCCGTACGAGGAGACGGCACGTGCGGTGTGGTCACGCATGGCCGTCCCCTTCCGTTCAAGTCGCTGTGCCGCCACGGCTTTCCGTGGCGATCACAGGCGAGTGTAGGGAGCGGTGCGGGGCGGGGCATCCGAATTTGTGCGGGGTGCGGAGCAGGGGCCGTCGATGCCGACGGCCCCTGCCTCGTACGTCCGGATGCGATCCGGCCTGCTCCTCGAAGGAGCGGCTCACCCCTCGAAGGACCGGCCTACTCCTCGAAGTAGGCGTCGAGCGCCGCGTCGAGCTCGCCCGTCCAGCGGGTGAGCGTGGCGCGGTCCGGGGCCTGCACCTCGTTGGGGTACCAGCGGTCGCCCTTGGTGTGCACCGTGACCGTGAGGCGCTTGGCGAAGCGGGCGGTGGCCTGCTCCACCGCGACGACCTCGTCCCAGGTGAACTCCGTGGCCTGGTCGTCGAGCGTGAAGCCGATGCCCCCGGCGTCCACCGTGATGGTGCCGCGGTGGTCCTTCGCCTCGAAGACGGGACGCTCACCGGAGGCCTCGGGCTCGGCGCTCTCGGACTCCGAGCCGTCCGCTTCCCCGGCGGGCTCCGTCTCCGCCGACTCCCCGGGCTCCTCGGCCTTCGCCGGCTCGGCGAGGTCCACAGCCGCCGCCTCGGCGTCCTGCGGCTCCGCGTCCACCACCGCGGCGCCGGCCTCCGCGCCGTCCGCCCGCTCCTTCTCCCGCACCGCGTCCCCGGCCCGCCCGGCCGGAGTGATCCCCGGAATGAAGCCCGGGTCCATGGAGGCGGCCGTGTGCAGGGGAGCGTCCTTCTGTCCTATGCGCTGATCCACGGTTGCCTTTCCTGCGAAGCCTTCGCCACTAGCCGCTCGGTTTCTTCCGGTGCGCAGTATGGCCGACGAAGCTGTGCCCGCGCAGTCCCGGATGGGTCTCATGCGGTCACGAACAGCCGGTCGGCCCGCCCTCTCACAGGTGACGGGGCGACTGCATCAGCGGCAGCTCCGGCGACGCGTCGCGCTGCTGCGGGAGCACGGCCGAGGCGCTCAGGCCGCTCGGATGCAGCGCGACGGTGCGCGCCGGAGCCGGTATCCGGATGCCCTCCGCCTGGAAGCGGCCGTGCAGCCGCTTGATGAACTCGTGCTTGATCCGGTACTGGTCGCTGAACTCGCCCACCCCGAGGATCACCGTGAAGTTGATCCGGGAGTCCCCGAAGGTGTGGAAGCGCACCGCCGCCTCGTGCTCGCGCACCCCGCCCTCGACCTCGGCCATCACCTCGTCCACGACCTCCATCGTGACCCGTTCGACGTGTTCGAGATCACTGTCGTACGAGACACCGGCCTGCACCAGGATCGTCAGCTCCTGCTCGGGCCGGGTGTAGTTGGTCATGTTCGTCGAGGACAGCTTGGCGTTGGGGATGATCACCAGGTTGTTGCTGAGGTTGCGGACCACCGTGTTGCGCCAGTTGATGTCGACGACGTAGCCCTCCTCGCCGCTGCTGAGGCGGATGTAGTCGCCCGGCTGGATGGTCTTCGAGGCGAGGATGTGCACGCCCGCGAAGAGGTTGGCGAGCGTGTCCTGGAGCGCGAGCGCCACGGCCAGACCGCCGACGCCGAGCGCGGTGATCAGGGGCGCCACCGAGATGCCCATGGTCTGGAGGACCACCAGGACACCCATCGCGATCACCACGACGCGCGAGATGTTCACGAAGATGGTGGCCGAGCCCGCGACGCCCGTCCTGGCCTGCGTGAAGGCCTTGATGAGGGCGACGATGACCCGGGTCGCGGTGAGCGTGGCGAACAGGATCAGGGCGGCCGTCAGGGACTGGTTGACGATGCCGCGTACGCGGTCCGTGAGCGGCAGGGCCGTCGCGCCGATCGCCGCGCCCGCGATGGTCGCGGCCCACGGCACGAGGTAGCGCAGCGCGTCCACGAGGACGTCGTCACCGCTCCAGCGGGTGCGCTTGGCCGCCTTGCCCAGCCAGCGCAGCACCAGGCGAAGCAGCAGACCCGCGGCGATGCCGGCGGCGAGCGCGATGCCCGCGACCAGCCAGTCGTTCCAGGTGACCTCGGAGCTCACCGGCCCACCTCCCTGGCTCGCGGGGCACAGGGAACGCCCGGTGTGGGCCGTATGTGAGAGATCGTCACGTGGAGGTCACCTGCTCGGTCGTCGAGTAGCACCGCGCGCGGGCGGGCCCGGGTGCGCGCGGTCGAAACAAGGCGCCATCCTGCCGCATGAACATGAGGTTCCGGCACCGGCCCCCGGCAACCGGGCCAACACCCGCAGAGACTCGGCCAGTTCGCGGCCGGATGCGTCCTGTCCGCGGGCGCGGGCGGCGGCGGACCTCCCTGCACCCCCACGCATCCGGCCGCGAAGTCCCAGGTCAGACCGTGGCGATGGCGGGATCGCTGATGCCCGGCGCACCCGTCTCGACATGCCCCGCGAGGCGGCGCAGATAGCCGCTGTCGGCCGACGAGACAATGCTCACGTCGTACCAGCGGCGGGTGGCCGCGAGGTCCACGGTCCGCTGCACCGTCGCACCCGCCCCCACCGGCACCGACTGGGCAGCGCCGCCATAGGCGTTGGTGACCGTCAGGGTTACGGCGGCCGAGGTCGGATTGGTGAGGGTCAGGAGCAGATTGCCGCTGGCCTTGTCGTGGCGCGCTTTCACCTCGGGTCCTGCGGCCTTGCCGGCGCTCTTGAAGCGGCGCAGGAATCCGTTCGGCCCGAAGACCGTGAGGTCGTGATTCCCGCCCGAATAGGCCGAGTTCCAGGCGTCGGAGACGGTGGCGCCGGTACCGGCGGTGTACGTCCAGGGGCCGTCGGTGCGGTTGTCGGAGCGCACGTGGAAGCAGATGCCCGCGCCGGAGCCCGTGCCGAAGGTGAGCGAGATCTTGCCCGTGGCCGGGTCCACCGCGCCGTCCACGAAGGGCTCGTACGGGAGCGGGCGGGCGGGGCGCGAGCCGCGCTCCTGCTTGGGCAGGGACCCCTGGGCGGGCGGCTTGGGCAGCAGGCCGGCCGGCTCGTCGTGGTTCGGGGGCTCGAAGCCCGAGGTGTCCGGGAGGTCGGCGGGCGTGGTGACGGCGCGGCCGAAGTCGAAGGCCGAGGTCAGATCGCCCGCGACGGCCCGCCGCCACGGGGAGATGTTGGGCTCGTGCACCCCGAACCGCCGCTCCATGAAGCGGATGATCGAGGTGTGGTCGAAGACCTGGGAGTTCACATAGCCGCCGGTGCTCCACGGCGAGACCACGATCATCGGCACCCGCTGGCCCATGCCGTAATGCCCGGCCGCGTACGAGGCGTTGCCGGGGAAGTAGTCCGTGGCCGTCTCCACCGTGGACCTGCCCTGCGCGGCCGAGGCGGGGACGTACGGCGGGACCACGTGGTCGAAGTAGCCGTCGTTCTCGTCGTACGTGAGGAACAGCGCCGTCTTCGCCCAGACCTCCGGGTTCGAGGTGAGCGCTTCGAGGACCTGCGAGATGTACCAGGCCCCGTAGTTGACCGGGAAGTCCGGGTGCTCGCTGAACGCCTCCGGTGCCGCGATCCAGGAGACCTGCGGCAGCCGGTCCGCGGCGACATCGGCGCGCAGCACGTCGAAGTACCCGTCGCCCGCCTTGACGTCGGTGCCGGTGCGCGCCTTCTCGTAGAGGGCGTCGCCCGGCTTGGCGTTGCGGAAGGTGTTGAAGTAGAGCAGCGAGTTGTCCCCGTAGTTGCCGCGGAAGGCGTCGCTGATCCAGCCCCAGTGCCCGGCCGCGTCCAGGCCGTCGCCTATGTCCTGGTACACCTTCCAGGAGACGCCGGCCTTTTCCAGGCGTTCGGCGTACGTGGTCCAGCCGTAGCCCAGCTCCTGGTTGCCGAGCACCGGTCCGCCGCCCGTGCCGTCGTTGCCCACGTAACCGGTGAGCATGTAGTAGCGGTTGGGGTCCGTGGCGCCGATGAACGAGCAGTGGTACGCGTCGCACACGGTGAACGCGTCGGCGAGCGCGTAGTGGAAGGGCATGTCCGCGCGCTCCAGATGCGCCATCGAACGCTCGGACTTGGCGGGGATCCACTGGTCGTACTTGCCGTTGTTGAACGCCCTGTGCCCGCCCGCCCAGTCGTGGTCGAGGCCCGCGATGAACTGCATGCCCAGGTCGTCGACGTCGGGGCGGAACGGCAGCGTCACCTTGTTGTTGTTCGCCTGGTGCCAGACCGGCTTGCCGCTCGGCAGCGTCACCGGGCGCGGGTCGCCGAAGCCCCGTACGCCCTTCATCGTGCCGAAGTAGTGGTCGAAGGACCGGTTCTCCTGCATGAGGACGACGATGTGCTCGACGTCCTGGATGGTGCCGGTGGCGCGGGCGGCCGGCAGGGACGCGGCCCGGGCGATGGACTCCGAGAGCGCGGCGAAACCCGCGCTCGCGCCGGCGATCTTCAGGAAACGGCGGCGGTTCAGTTCGGCCATGAGTGGGGGTCCTCGGGGCTGGTGGGGGCAGGTCGGTGGAGTGTTCCAAGAGACCCCGGGGAGGGAAAGGGCGCGTGGTGCAGAAGTGAAAGGATCTCGTACGGATGTCCAACAGCTGCACTCGAACGAGGCGTTCCGGATCCTTGGGCCGCCGCCCGGATGCGGGCCGGGTCCGCCGTCCTCACCTGAGCGGCTGCCGTCCTCACCCCGGCAGCCGCAGCCCTCACCCCAGCAGCCGCAACGCCGTGGCGGCCACCCCGACCCGCACCCGCTGCCCCCACACCAGCTCCAGAGCGTCCTGCTCCATGCCGTCACCGAAGGCCACGAGCCGGTCGGACTCCACCGTGAGCTCCAGGCGTGCGCCGCCCCGCAGTTCGCCCGCGACCAGCGAGGTGCCGGTGGCCGGTGACGGCCAGGCCTCGCGGACGAACCAGAGCAGCCGGCGCTCCGCCGGCGAAGGCAGTGCCAGCGTGCTGCCGCGTTCCTGCCAGAGCGAGCGCAGCCAGCCGGTGGCGCCCGTCCCGGTGCCGACGAGCACCCCGGACGAGGCCTGCGCCTCCGCGCCGGATCCGCTGCCGATGCGGTAGCGGGCCGTCTGGTGGCCGGGCGGACCGAGATAGATCTCGTTCAGCGCGAGCAGCCGCTGCGTGTCGTCGGCCACCGCCTCCACCATCGTCAACTCCTCGTCGCCGGTGGCCTTTCCGAGCGCCGCGGGCAGCAGCCGGGCGGCGTCGCGGGCGCGGTGGCGCACCAGGACGCCGGGGTTGCGCCCGGGATCGGTGTCGATCCCGATCACGGGCTGGCCGGACAGATACTTCGCGGTGTTGGCCACCAGGCCGTCCTGGCCGACCACGACCACCACGTCCTCGGGCCCGAACAGGAACCGGTCGAGATCCGCCCGCTCCACGCGGCTCTGCCGCCAGGTGATCGGCACGGCCGCCGCCACCTCGGCGAGCGCGGCGGCCGTACGGCGGTGGCGCTCGACGAGCTCGTCCACCGAGCGCCCGCGCGACGAGAGGAAGAACGCGGCCTGCCCGTGCGTTCCGTGCCGGGCCAGCAACTCGGCGTACTCCGTGGTGCGGTGCACGAGCACCGCACGCGGCGCCAGCGCCATCAGCGCTCACCGCGGCCCGTGGCGACCGGCGCCGGGCCGCCCGCACCCAGCTTGGCCAGCAGCCCCGTGAGCACGTCCGGCGAGAGCGTGAGGCTCTCGATCCGCGGCAGGTTCTCCGCCGCGCGGCTCGCCGCGAGCGCGTGCAGCACCGCGGGATCCGTGCGCCCGTGTACCTCGAGCCATGCGGCCTGCGCCTGCGCGCGGGCCTCGCCGATCTCGCGCGCCGCCGCGGCCTCGGCCCGGGCCAGGCGCACCTTGCGGGCCGCCTCCGCCTCGGTGCGCACCCCGTCGGCCGCGGCCTTGGTCTCGGCCTCGCGCCGCGTGTTGGTGCCGCGCTGGTCCACCAACTGCTCCTCGCGCCGGGCCAGTTCGATCTGGCTGGCCAGCTCGTTCTCGGCGATGGTCCGCTCGCGCTCCACGGCCACGGCCCGGCGCTCGTACGTGGCGCGGTCGGCCTCCTGCTGGATCAGCTCGCGCGCCGGGGTGCGCAGGGCGCGCTCCACCTCGGCCTCGGGCCGGATCGCCACCACCCGTACGGCCACCACCTCGATCCCCGTGGCGGGCAGGCGCGGTTCGGCCGCGAGCCCGGCGGCGATCCGCTCGCGGACCGCCGCGACCCCGTCGACCAGGGCGGCGGCGAGCGGGGTGCGGGCCAGGACGTCCAGGGCGTGCTGCTGCGCGGTCTCGGTGAGCAGGGTCGCGAGCTGCTCCACGGGTGCCCCGCGCCAGGCCCCCGTGTCCGGGTCGATCGAGAAGTCGATCCTGGCCGCCGCCGTCACCGGGTCGCTGATCCGGTAGGTGACGGTGGCCTGCGTGGACACGTCCTGGAAGTCGGCGGTGCGGGCGTGGAAGCTCATCGCCAACTCGCGGTCGTCCACGGGTATTTCGGAGAGTGCGGCGCTGAGCGAGCGGTACCAGAAGCTCAGCCCGGGACCGTCGTGCACGACCTTGCCCGCACGCAGGTGCCGGATGTGGGCCGTGGGTGCGGATCGCAGATGGCGCAGTCCGAAGCGCCGGGTGATGTCGGCCATGAACCCCCCTTAATGTCACTAGGACGATAATCCCGCGCATGGGATTAAGTGTCAAGATGACTACAACGGGAGCCGGAGTCCGGGCATACGGCGACAACGGCCGCTGTCCGGGCATGCGTCGACAACTGCCGCTGTCCAGGCATGCGTCGACGCCCTCGGAAGGGAAGCGCGAGGGCGTCGACGGAAGGAACGGGCAACAGGGGGCGCAGAACACCCCGACCCCGGGCGCCCCGCAGGCCCGCGACCCGAAGGCCGGGGCGGAGGGGGGAGCGCGGACGGCGCCCGGGCGGGCGCTACGGCCGGCTGGCTCACCGACAAGCCAGCCGACCGAGCTCGTGCCGTACGCGCACGAACTCGCCTGTGCCGTACGAGCCCCACTCTGCCTCCTGGCAATCACAACGGACAGCAATTACGGGGCCGATGCGTATACCGAACTTCTTCTGGGGCGGGCATAGGTATACCGAGGACGTCCGCCCGGCCGACGCGTATCGTCGTCGGCGAGAAGCGGAGGCGAACGCGCCGACCGCCCTGCACACGCCGCATGCAGTGAGGTTGGGAATGACTTTGGCTCTTGTCCGCCGCAGGCCCGGCGAACTGCCGGTGGAGGTCACCGGGTTCGTCGGGCGGAACAAGGAACTCACCCGGGTCGACGAGGCGTTGCGCCAGACCCGGATGGTCACCGTGACCGGGCCCGGCGGTGTGGGCAAGACGCGGATCGCGCTACGCAGCGCGGCGCGCGTCGCCGGCCGCTACGCACACGGGGTCTGCCTGGTCGAACTGTCCGAGCTGCGCGACCCCGAGCTGCTCCCGCACACCGTGGCCAACTGCCTGGGGCTGCCCGAGGGCGACCCGCGGCCGCCGCTCGACGCGGTGCTCGACCATCTGCGCGAGCGCAACCTGCTGCTGATCCTGGACACCTGCGAGCACCTCGTGGACGCCTGCGCGATGCTCTCCGACATCCTGCTGCACGAGACCACCGGAGTGTCGGTGCTCGCCACCAGCCGCCAGCCGCTGGACGTACCCGGCGAACACATCTGCCCCATCGCGCCGTTGCCGGTACGGGCCAACGGCGGCGACGCGGTGGAGCTGTTCGCGCAGCGGGCCCGCGCGGTCGACCCGGCGTTCACGGTGCACGACGGGAATCGGGCCGACGTGGTCGCCCTGTGCCGGCGCCTGGACGGCATGCCGCTCGCGATCGAACTCGCCACCGTGCGCCTGCGGGTGCTGCCCCTCGACCAGCTCGTGGCCCGCCTCGAGGACCGCTTCCGGCTGCTCACGGGCGGCAGGCGCACCGCGCTGCCGCGGCACCAGACGCTGCGCACGGCCATCGAGTGGAGCCACGAACTCTGCTCCGAACAGGAGCAGTTGCTCTGGTCGCGGCTCTCCGTCTTCGCGGGCAGCTTCGACATCGCGGCCATCGAGGAGGTCTGCGCGGGCGGACCGCTGCCGCGCGAGGACATCCTGGAGGCGCTCGTCGGGCTCGTCGACAAGTCCGTGGTGCAGCGCGAGGGAGCCGACGGCTCGCGCTACCGCATGCTCGACACCCTGCGCGAATACGGGGCCGAACACCTCGCCCTGCGCGGCGAGCAGGCACAGCTGCGCGAGCGCCACTACGCCCGCTACCTGCGCCTCGCCGAGGAGTTCGACCGCCACTTCCTGGCCGACGACCAGATCAAGCGCTACCGCGCGCTGCGCGAACAGCACCCCGACATCCGGCTCGCCATCGAGTACGCGCTCGCGGCACCGGGCAAGGACAGCGAGGCCGCCGCCCTCACCGGGTCCCTCTGGCCGTACTGGCACATCGCTGGCCTGCACACCGAGGGCCGCTATTGGTACGCGAAGATCACCGACCGCTTCCCGGGCGCCGTGCGCGAGCGCGCCTGGGCGCTGGCACAGAGCGCGTATCTCGGCGCCTTCCAGGCCGACCCCCGGGCGCTGGACGAGGCCGAGGAGTGCGTGCGGATCGCGGACCACCTGGACGACCCGGTGGTCGCCGGGCGCGGCCGCGTCTACCTCAATCTGTCGCTCACGTTCATGGAGCGGCACGAGGAGGCGGCCCGCGCGGCCGAGGAGGCGTACCGGATCCTGGAGGAGGCCGGCGACGTGGTGGGCCTCGTCACCCTCGAGACCCAGATCGGCTACATGCAGCACCTCAGCGGACAGCTCGACGAGGCGCTCGAGGTCTGCGAACGGGGCCTCAGGCGACTCGGCGAGGACTCCAAGGAAGGCTGGGTGCGCGGCTATCTGCACTTCGTGACCGGCGTGGCCCGCTTCCGGCGCGGCGAGTACGAGCAGAGCCGCGCCTCGGGCGCCACCGCCCTGCGGATCAAGCACGAGCTGGGCGACGGCGTGGGCATGGGCTACTGCCTGGAACTGCTCGCCTGGCTCGCCGGACACGACGGACGCCACGAGGAGGCCGTCTGGCTGCTCGGTGCCGCGGACCCGCTGTGGGCCGGGGCCGGGGCGCGGCTCGGCGGCACCTCGCTGATGGAGGAGTTCCACCAGAACGCCGTACGGGCCGCGCACGCGGCACTCGGCGAGCAGCGCTGCGCCGAGCTGCGCGCCGACGGGGCGCGCCGGCCGCAGGACGAGGTCGTCGCCCTCGCCACCGGCCGGCAGGCGAAGGAGGTGATCCCGGCGCCGCGCTCGCAGACCCATGAACTGACGCGCCGCGAGCACGAGGTGGCGCTGCTCGCCTCCGAAGGACTGTCGAACCGGGAGATCGCCGAGCGCCTCGTGATCTCGAAGCGCACGGTCGATGCGCACCTGGAACGGATCCTGGCGAAGCTGGGCGTGCCGTCACGGGGGGAGATTGCGGCGCGGCTGAGCGAGTTGGACGGCTGAACAGGTCAGGTACTGAGGAGGTACGGGGTCGGTGCGGGAAGTGGTTTCACGTAGCATCCATCCCGTATGGACATATCGACAGGGGAATTCCTCGTCCTCGCCCTGGCGGCGGCGCTCGTCGGGTTCTCCAAGACGGCGGTCAGCGGCGCGAACACGGTCAGTCTGGCCGTGTTCGCGGCCGTGCTGCCCGCGCGGGAATCCACCGGCGTCCTGCTGCCGATCCTGATCGCGGGCGACGTGCTCGCGGTGCTCACCTACCGCCGCCACGCCCACTGGCCCACGCTGTGGCGGCTGTTCCCGGCCGTGGCCGCGGGAGTGGTGGTCGGCACGGGGTTCCTGATGTGGGCGGACGACGACGGCGTGGCCACCTCGATCGGCGCGATCCTGTTGCTCATGGCGGGCGTCACGGTGTGGCGGCGCCGGCTCGCCGCCCGCCAGGAGGAAGCCGGCGGTTCCGTGCCGGCGGCACGCTGGAAGGCGCCCTCGTACGGGGTGCTCGGCGGGTTCACGACGATGGTGGCCAACGCCGGCGGACCGGTGATGTCCCTGTACCTGATCTCCAGCGGGTTCCAGAAACTCGGGTTCCTGGGGACGTCCGCGTGGTTCTTCCTGATCGTGAACTCCTCGAAGGTGCCGTTCAGTGTGGGGCTCGGGCTGATCGACCGGGAGTCGCTGCTGCTCGACGCCGCGCTCGTGCTCTTCGTCGTGCCGGGCGCGTGGCTGGGACGCAAGTGCGTCGACCGGATCGACCAACTCCTGTTCGAGCGGCTGGTGATCGGCGCGACCGTTGTGGGCGGAATTCAGCTTCTTGTGCGCTGACGTTCGCGCCCGTACACGGAGCGGGCGTCCGTCTCGCACAAGGCACCGATTACGATCCTGGGCCATGAACGCTTCCGATCAAGAGGCCACCGCCGCCGAGGACCAGGAGACCGCGACGGGCGACCCCGAGGAGGAGAGGGAGAGCCGCCGCCCCGGTATGACGCCGCGCCAGGCACGGCGGCTGCGGATCGCCGCCGCGTCGGTCGCGATGGTCCTGGTCGCCGTGGTGCTCGCGGTCCGGCTCGCGAGCCGCTCGTCCGTCCTCGTTGTCGGCGTGTACGGGCTCCTGCTCGTGCTGTGCGGCCTGGTGATCGAGCTCAGCCGCCGGGGGCGCACCCGCCTGGGAACGTATCTGCTGGCAGCGGGACTTGTGGGGGCCCTGCTCGGCGACTGGGTGCTGCTGCCCTGACGCCCGGGCCCGCGCTCCACGGGACCCTCGGGCGTCAGGCCTCCTCGAACGCGCCGTGCCGGCCCGCGCCCGCCGCGAAGCGCGCCGCGCCGTCGAGGCTCTCGGCCAGCACCCCGAGCCCGTGGCGGAACTCGCCCGCCATCGCGGCCTGTTCGCCCAGCCCCTCCTGCTCCAGCACCGACGCCCGGTCGCTGCGCAGACAGGCCTGCGGGAACGCGGCGATCTCCGCGGCCAGTTCCTCGGCCGCCCGCCGTGCGCCGCCGTTCGGCACCACGCGGGTGGCAAGCCCCATCGCGTAGGCCTCGGAGGCAGGCACCGGGCGGCCCGTGAGGATCATGTCGAGCGCGCGTCCGGTGCCGACGATGCGGGGGAGCCGCACCGTACCGCCGTCGATGAGCGGGACGCCCCAGCGGCGGCAGAACACCCCGAACACCGCGTCCTCCTCGGCTATCCGCAGATCGCACCAGAGCGCCAGCTCCAGACCGCCCGCCACCGCGTGCCCCGCGACCGCCGCGATCACCGGCTTGGACAGACGCATCCGGGTCGGACCCATCGGGCCGTCCCCGTCCTCGGTGACCTGGTTGCCGCGCTCCGTGCCGACCGCCTTGAGGTCCGCGCCCGCGCAGAACGTGCCGCCCTCGCCCCACAGGACCGCCACCCGCGCCGCGTCGTCGGCGTCGAACTCCCGGAAGGCCTCGGCGAGCAGGGCGGCCGTGGCCCCGTCCACGGCGTTGCGCGCCTCGGGGCGGGAGAGGACCACGGTGGTGACGGGGCCGGTGCGTTCGATGCGTACGGTCATGGGCGCAGTCTGCCGTGCGGACCGGTGCCGCGACAGGGGCCCGCCCGGCGCCGTCCACCGTCTCCCGGGCGTCGCCGGCACATCTCCGTGCGGCGCGGCAACCGCTGCCCGGTCAGCGCCGCAACCAGTCCCCGGCCGCATGCACCCACCGCGCGAACAGGTCCTCCTCGCCGAAGAGTTGGAGCTCCGCGTCCGGTGCGCGGCGCTCGTACAGGGCGAGCAGGATGTCCCTGAGCGGGCCCCGCACAGCCGTGGTGGCCTTCTCGTGACCGCGGCGCCACGTCATCGGCTCCGTGCCGAGGTCGATCAGCCACTCGCCCGCCTCGCCATCGTCGTCCGGTGCGTCTGTCCCGTGCAGGTGCAGCGTGCGGGCCGGGGCGATGAGCGCGGCCTGGTCCTCCGGGGAGGCGTAGGCCTGCGGGAGCGTGCTGAAGCCGAGCCACTCCTCGATGCCGTCGATGGCCGTCCGCGCGTCGAGGGTGTACCTGCCGCCGGCCGCGACGGTCGCGTCGTAGCGGTGCACCACGGTCTCATACGTCATCCGGCGGGCCCAGAAGACCGGCTTCCCGCTGGGGGCCACCGTCCAGACCGGGGTGTCCTCGGGTGTGGCACGCAAGGTGGCCGCGAACTGCTCGGCGCCTTCAAGGAGCCACGCGCTCAGGCCCGGCACGTCGTCGTCCTTGCCGGGGGTGACCTCGTTGACCTGGTCGTCGGAGACCGGAGCGGTGGCCCGCGTGCGGATCACCGTCTCCGCCCAGCGGTGCGCTCCGCCGACATGGCGCAGGAGGTGGGCGAGGGTCCAGCCGTCGAGGCCCGGGACGGGCGCGGCGGCGTCCGCGCCGGCCACGGCCTCGGTCAACCGGCGTGTCTGGTCGGTGATCCGGGCGGCGTAGAGCTCGTGGAGGTCCTGGGCGGCGCGCGTCATGGGATCACCGTAGCCGCCCCGCCCGAGGCCGCCCCGGAAGCCCGCGGACCCGGTCAGTCCTTGAGGAAGCGCAGGACCGCGAGCACGCGCCGGTTCAGATCCTCCGAAGCCGGCAGGCCCAACTTGCCGAACAGGCTGGCCACATGCTTCTCGACCGTGCCCGCCGACACGTACAGCTCCGCCGCGATCGCCGCGTTGGACCGGCCCTCAGCCATCAGCGACAGCACCTCGCGCTCACGCGGCGTGAGCGTGGCCAGGTCGTCGGTGCGGCGGCTCGCACCGGCGAGCTGGGTGACCACCTCGGGGTCGAGCGCGGTGCCGCCGGCCGCGACCCGGTCCAGGGCGGAGGTGAACTCGGCGATGTTCGCCACACGGTCCTTGAGCAGGTAGCCGACGCCGGCCGAGCCGCCCGCGAGCAGCTCCGTGGCGTACTTCGTCTCCACGTACTGGGAGAACAACAGGACGCCGGTGTCCGGGTGTTCGGACCGCAGGGCGATCGCCGCGCGCAGTCCCTCGTCGGTGTGCGTGGGCGGCATCCGGATGTCGACGATCGCGACATCCGGGCGGTGCTCGGCCACTGCGGCCCGCAGCGCGCCGGCGTCGGGCACCGCCGCGCAGACCTCGTACCCGCGGTCCTCGAGCATCTGGACCAGGAGTTCCCTGAGGACGGCGGCATCTTCGGCGATCACGACTCGCATGGCGCCCATGCTGGCACGAACGCTCATGCGCGCGGCGGCAGATCGACGGTGATCATCGTCGGGCCGCCGGCGGGGCTGCGGATCTCCAGGGACCCGTCGACGGTGCGGACCCGCTGGGCGAGTCCGGTCAGGCCGCTGCCGGTCCCGGCCTCGGCGCCGCCGTGCCCGTCGTCGCCGACGCGCAGCCGCAGCCCGCCCCCCGGGCTGCCGACCGCCGAGACGGTGGCGCGGGTGGCGCCGCTGTGCTTGATCACGTTGGTGAGCAGCTCGGCCGTGCAGAAGTACGCGATGGACTCGATCGCGGGCGAGGGCCGTTCGGGCACGTCCACCGTCAGCTCGACGGGCAGCGTGGAGCGCGCGGTGAGCGTCTCCAGGGCCTGCGCGAGACCCTCGTCCAGGACCGGCGGATGGATGCCGCGGGCCAGATCGCGCAATTCGGTGAGGGCTTCGGTGGCGTTGCGGTGCGCCCCGTCCACGAGCCGCCGTACGGCGTCGAGGTCGAGCGTGGACTCGTCCGCGAGTTTCGTCTTCACCATGTCCAGGCCGAGCGCCAGGGCGACCAGCCGGACCTGCGCCCCGTCGTGCAGATCGCGCTCCACGCGCCGCAGCAGCGCCACGGAGTCGTCGACCGCGAGCGCGCGGGTCTCCTCCAAATCCCTGACGCGTGCGGCCAGTTCACCCGGGCCGAGCAGGGCCCGCAGCAGCCAGCGGTCGGTCAGCACGACCAGCCGCGTGAACCAGGGCGCGACCAGCAGGGTCGCCAGGCCCATCACCACGCCGAGGAGCGACCCGGCGAAGCTGTGCGCGGTCGGGCTGCCGCCGAAGGGGAGCGGCGTGAGCAGCAGCATGCCGTGGGTGCCCTGGCCGAAGACCGCCCAGCGCAGGGGAGCGGTGAGGTTGATCAGGCCGACCACCCACCACTGCACGGCGTACAGACCGATCAGGGACAGCGGCAGTTTCGCGAGGACGTACGAGACGTGCCGCCAGGCGGTCCCGTCCCGCAGCCGGGCGTCGAGCCGCGCGAACAGGCCGGGGCCCGTGTGTGCGGCCGGACGGTGGGGCGCCGGGACGTGCTCGCCCAGGAGGCTGCCCGCGAGCCGCCGGTGCAGGGAGCCCAGGCCGAGGGCGAGACCCAGGGCGGCGACGGTCAGGAGCAGGCCGACCACCGAGCCCACGAGCGTGACGACGAAGGCGAAGCCGAGCGCGAGCAGCACGAGCACCGGGAGCGCGCCGGCCAGCCCGAGCAGGCTGCCGAGGAGCAGATACGCGACCTCGCGTCCGGCCCGCCGCGACAGCGGGGCCCGCAGCACCGCGGACAACGCGGGGGCGCGGGACGCGGGGGAGTCGGCGGCGGTGGCGGCGTCGGGTCCGGCGGGCATGCCGCCGATGATCCCGTGTCCGCCGCCGTATTGCTGCCCGGGCGTGTCCGGCGCGTCGCCCGCGGCGGTGTCACGCATCCCGCTTCACCAGGACCCGCAGCCCGGCCGCGTACACCACGGCTGTGTAGAGCACGAGGAGGGCGAAGCCGGCCCACGGCGTGAGCATCTCCGGCATCGGTCGGGACACGGCGAGCGAGTTGCCCGCGATCATCGTCGGGAAGAACTTGGCGACCGCCGTGCCCGTCGCACCCGCAAGCACCGCGGGCACGACGAAGAGCAGCCCCACCAGCGCACCGATCGCGCTCGCCGTGTGCCGGACGAGCGCCCCGATACCGACGGCCATGACGGCTATCAGACCGAGATACGCCCCGGACATCAGGACCGCGCGCAGCACCCCGCCATCGGTGAGCGAGGGCTGGGGGATCGCCGGGTAGAGCGCGGCCCCTCCCGCGAAGAACGTGACGAGGACGACGAGCTCGCTGAGCACCAGCGTGACGCCGCCGAACACCGCGGCCTTCGCGGCGAGGACGAGCGGCCGGTGCGGCACGGCGGCGAGCGTGGCGCGGATCGAGCCCGAGGAGTACTCGCCCGTGACGAGCAGGACCCCGATCACACCGATCACCAGCTGTCCGAGCGCGACCCCGGCGAGCACGTTGTTCGTCGGGTCGAACGTGGCGAGCTTGTCGGGCGACGGAGGCTTGGTGTTGGCCATCGTGACCACGCCGATGGCGATCATCCCGGCGACGACCACGAGCAGCGCCCACCATGTGGACCGCAGACTGCGGAGCTTGATCCACTCCATCCGCAGGGCGTGCGGGAGTCCGTAACCGCCCGCAGGCATAAGGGAGGAGAGAACGGCGGTGCTCATCGGGGCCTCCGGTGGGGCGGGTCGTACGGAGAGGGGGAGGGGGCGGACAGGGGAGCGGGGGAGGGCGTTTCGGTGTCCGGGCGGTGTGCCGGGGTGCCGGTGTACATCGCCGCACCGCTGGTGAGCCGGAAGAAGGCCTCCTCCAGGGAGGAGCCGTCGGCCGTCAGCTCCGCGACGGACGTGTCGGCGAGCAGCCGGCCCGGCCCGATCACCACCAAGTGCTCGGCGGTGAGGGCCATTTCGCTGATGAGGTGGCTGGAGACGAGGACGGTACGGCCCTCGGCCGCGAGGGACTTCATCAAGTCCCGGATCCAGCGCACCCCTTCGGGGTCGAGCCCGTTCACCGGCTCGTCGAAGAGCAGCACGCCCGGGTCGCCGAGCAGCGCGGCCGCGATGCCGAGCCGCTGCGACATGCCGAGCGAGAAGGTGCCGGCCCGCTGGTGCGCGGCCTCGGCGAGGCCCACGGTGCGCAGCACCTCGCCGACGCGGGCGCGGGACACACCGCCGCCCGCGGCGAGGGCGGTCAGGTGCTGGTGGGCGGTGCGTCCGGGGTGGTACGCGCGGGCTTCGAGCAGGGCGCCCACCTCGCGGAGGGGCCAGGCGAGCTCCGGGTACGGGCGGCCGTTGACCAGGGCCCGGCCCGCGTCCGGGGTGTCCAGGCCCATGATCATCCGCATCGTGGTGGACTTCCCGGAACCGTTGGGGCCGAGAAACCCCGTGACGGTTCCGGGAGCCACATCGAAGCTCAGGTCTTCGACCGCGGCGGTGGCGCCGTACCGTTTGGTCAGTCCGCGGACCGAGATCATCCGAGCCTCCTGGTGGCGGACGGCCGCACGGGTCGGGTCGTCGGGGGAAGGGTGGCGTTCGTGCTCATGCCTCGACGCTAGATCCGCCCGCACGCCACGGGAACGCGGCTTTCCTCCGCGGTGCCCGGGGGAAAACCCCCAGGTCGGGATCGCTACGCGCCGGGTACGGTCTGCTGGACCTGGCGCAGGAACGCGGCGTTGTCAGGTGCCTTGCGCAGCTGCTCGACCAGCGTCTCGGTGGCCTGGACGCCCCGCGGCTGGAGGGCGCGCCGGAGCGCGCGTACCGCCGTCAACTCGGCTTCCGGCACCAGGAGTTCCTCTCGCCGGGTGCCGGACGGCGCGATGTCCACCGCGGGATGGACCCGCTGGGAAGCGAGGGTGCGGTCGAGCCTCAGCTCCATGTTGCCGGTGCTCTTGAGCTCCTCGAAGTAGTAGTCGTCGCCGCGCGAGCCGGTGTCGACGAGCGCGGTGGCGAGGATGGTGAGCGAGCCGGCCTCCTCGGTGAGCCGGGCCGCACCGAACAGACGCTTGGGCCCGATCAGGGCGCCGGCGTCGACACCGCCGCTCAGGGTGCGGCCGCCGGACGAGGCCGCGTTGTTGTGGGCGCGGCACAGACGTGTCAGTGAATCCATCAGGATCACGACGTCACGGCCCTGCTCGACAAGCCGCTTCGCGCGTTCGACGGCGAGTTCGGCGAGGGCGATGTGCTCCTTGGCGGGGCGGTCGAAGGTGGAGGCGAGCACCTCGCCGCGCACCGAGCGCTGCATGTCGGTGACCTCCTCCGGCCGCTCGTCCAGGAGCAGCATCATCAGATGGCACTCCGGGTGGTTCTCGGCCACGGCAGCGGCGAGCTGCTTGAGCAGTACGGTCTTGCCGGTCTTGGGCGGCGCGACGATCAGGCCGCGCTGGCCCTTGCCGACGGGCGCGACGAGATCGACGACGCGGGGCGCGAGCCCGCCCGCGGGGTGTTCCAGGGTGAGGCGCTCGCGCGGGTGCAGCGGGGTGAGGTCCTTGAAGTGCGGGCGCGCGCCAAGGAGTTGAGGGGCCTGTCCGTTGATCAGGTCGACGGTGCCGAGGGTGCGGCCTTTGCCCGTCCGTGCGAGCGTGCCCGCGACGGCGTCGCCGCGGCGCAGACCGTGGCGGCGGATCAGGGCGGCCGGGACGTGCGGGTCACCGGGCGAGGCCAGGTAACCGGACGTGCGCAGCACGCCGTTGCCCTGCGTCGTGAGCTCCAGGATCCCGCTCGCCGTGGGCAACTCGGCGGCGGGTGCGGCGGGTTCGAGTGTGGTGGTGGTCATGGTGGGCGTCCTTTCGGGGACGGAACGTGGCATACGGGAGGGGGAAGGGCTCGACGCGACGCAGAACGCGGGCCGCCCGCGACGGGGGCGCGCACCGCACGTCGGCGGAGCAGGAGAACCGGCTCGGGTGCGGGGCCGTACGAGAACGGTCCGCGGGAGCGCGGTGACGGTGGGCGGAGCTGCCCGGAAGAACCGGAAGAACCGGTCTCTTCGGGAGGGCCCGGAAGGGATGACCGTGCATGCCCGAAACGAGGGGCAACGGCTGTCCGAGAGGCCCGCAAGAAGCGGGCGGAGAGAAGATCCGCACCGGCGTCCGGAGAGGCCGGACGAGCACAGGTGCTTCTCGCACTGTAGCAGCTCTTGACCTGAAGTAAAGTTGAGGTTCTAGGTTTCCAGGCATGAGCATGGAGACCACAGCCTGGACCCAGCTGCACAGCGTCATGAACGCACAGCAGGAGCAGCGTCCCTTCGCCCGCGCCACTCTCCGCCGGATCGCCGGCTTCGCCCGCCCGCACCGCCGGCGCATCGCCCAGTTCCTGGTCGTCAGCGTGGCGATGGCGCTGCTCGCCGTGGCCACCCCGGTGCTCGCCGGATGGGTCGTGGACGCCATCGTCGGCGGCGACGAGCCGGACGTGGTCGTCCGGCTCGCCCTCCTGATCGCAGTGATCGCGGTGGCCGAGGCCGGGCTCGGGATCCTGGGCCGGTGGCTCTCCGCGAGCCTCGGCGAGGACCTGATCCTGGCCCTGCGCACCGCCGTCTTCGACCACGTCCAGCGGATGCCGGTCGCCTTCTTCACGCGCACCCGCACCGGCGCCCTCGTCAGCCGGCTCAACAACGACGTCATCGGCGCGCAGCGCGCCTTCTCCAACACCCTGTCCGGGGTGGTCTCCAACCTGGTCACGCTGGTGCTCACGCTCGCCGTGATGCTCAGTCTGTCCTGGCAGATCACCCTGCTCGCGCTGGTCCTGCTGCCGGTGTTCGTCGTCCCGGCCCGCCGCATGGGCACCCGGATGGCCCGGCTCCAGCGCGAGGCGGCGGCGCACAACGCGGCGATGGGCACCCGGATGACCGAGCGGTTCTCGGCGCCGGGCGCCACCCTGGTCAAGCTCTTCGGCCGGCCCGAGGAGGAGTCGGAGGAGTTCGCCGCGCGGGCCCGCCGCGTACGGGACATCGGGGTGCGCACCGCGATGGCGCAGGCCACCTTCATCACCGCGCTCACGCTGGTCTCCGCGCTGGCGCTCGCCCTGGTCTACGGTCTCGGCGGCTGGTTCGCGCTCCGCGGCAGCCTCGACGCGGGCTCCGTCGTCGCCCTCGCCCTGCTGCTCACCCGCCTGTACGCCCCGCTGACCGCGCTCGCCGGCGCCCGTGTCGAGGTGATGAGCGCCCTGGTCAGCTTCGAGCGCGTCTTCGAGGTCCTCGACCTGAAGCCGCTGATCGAGGAGAAGCCGGACGCCCGCGCCGTGCCGGAGGGGCCCGTCGCCGTCGAGTTCCAGGACGTCCGCTTCGGCTATCCGTCGGCCGACAAGGTCTCCCTCGCCTCCCTCGAAGAGGTGGCCTCACTCGACACCCGCGGCGGCGAGGAGGTCCTGCGCGGCCTCTCCTTCCGCGCCGAACCCGGGCAGACGGTGGCGCTCGTGGGCTCCTCGGGTGCGGGCAAGTCCACCATCGCCCAGCTGGTGCCGCGGCTGTACGACGCCGACGAAGGGACGGTGCGCATCGGCGGGGTCGACGTACGCGAGCTCAGCACCGCCTCCGTACGGCAGACGCTCGGCATGGTCACGCAGGACGGTCACCTGTTCCACGACTCCGTACGGGCCAACCTGCTGCTCGCCCAACCCGCCGCCACCGAGGAGGAGTTGTGGGACGCGCTGCGCCGGGCCCGGCTCGACGCGCTGGTGCGCTCGCTGCCGGACGGTCTGGACACGGTGGTGGGCGAGCGCGGGTACCGGCTCTCCGGCGGTGAGCGCCAGCGCCTGACGATCGCCCGGCTGCTGCTCGCCCGCCAGCGTGTGGTGATCCTCGACGAGGCGACCGCCCATCTGGACAACACCTCGGAGGCCGCCGTCCAGGAGGCGCTGGCCGAGGCGCTCGACGGCAGGACGGCACTGGTCATCGCCCACCGCCTGTCCACGATCCGCTCGGCCGACCAGATCCTGGTCGTCGAGGACGGGCGCATCGTGGAGCGCGGCCGCCACGAGGAACTGCTCGCGCAGGGCGGCCGCTACGCCGAGCTGCACCGCACGCAGTTCGCCGGGCAGGAGCAGGTGGCCGAGGCCGCCTGACGGGCCGGGCAGGGGGAGGCGTGAGGGGCCCCCGGGGGGTTGGGCCCCTCACGCCGGTCTCGGGTGCGGGAACCCGCCCGGGCTCCCGCAGGGGAGGCCGGCCGGGTCAGGCGTCGGCCGCCCGCAGCAGCGCGGCGATCTCGTCCTGGCCCTTGTCCTCCGCGTGCTGGAGCGGGGCCACCCCGTTGCTGTCGGCGAGCTTCGGGTCGGCGCCGCCGTCGAGGAGGTACTGGACCGTCTTCCGGTGGTCCTCGCCGCCGTCGCCGAGGATGATCGCCTCCAACAGGGCGGTCCAGCCCAGGTTGTTGACGTGGTCGACGTCCATGTCGGTGTTCTTCAGGACCTCGCGGATGTACTCCGCGTGACCGTGCTCGCCGGCCGGGATCAGGGACGTGCCGCCGTACCGGTTCTCCAGCGTGTAGTCGGGCTTCGCGGGGATCAGGACGCGGGCCATCTTGACGCTGCCGGTCACGCCGGTGACCAGCCAGGCGCTGTCCTGCTGCTCGTCCTGCGCGTCCGGATCGGCTCCCGCATCGACCAGGATCCGGGCGACCACATCGTGGTCCCCGGTCGCGGCGAGGATCAGCGGCGTACGGCCGCGGTCGTCCCGCGCCTCCACATCGGCACCGGCCTTCAGAGCCTCGCGCGCCGCGTCGGGCTCGCCCTGCGCCGCGGCGGCGAGCAGATCGCGCGAGGCCTGCGCGTTCCCGCCCTTGGGCGCCTTGCTCGCGGGGGTCTCCTCGGCGGGGCTCTGCCCGGCCGAGGCGGTGGCGGAGGAGCGCTCGCCGGCCGGTTCCTCCTGCGCCGGGGAACCGCACGCGGCGAGCAGCGTCACCGAAGCGGCCAGGAGGGCCGCGGGGAAGAGGGTGCGGGCGTGGCGACGGGGGGTCCTGCGCTGCGGCTGCACGGTGGTCTCCTCACGGTGGGGCGTCATGAGGAGATCGTCGCCGACGCCCGACGCCCCGGGCATCGCTTCATCGGGGCGGGT
Source organism: Streptomyces indicus (assembly GCF_900100315.1). GTDB lineage: Bacteria > Actinomycetota > Actinomycetes > Streptomycetales > Streptomycetaceae > Streptomyces > Streptomyces indicus. Next base: position 637,851 of record NZ_FNFF01000001.1, on the reverse strand, counting down.
GGGAGAGACGGGTGGCGGACAGGAGGGTCCACCGATCGGTTGATACGGGGCGGGGGCGCCCGGCCGGTCAGGCCGGTGCGGGACCGGCGGGCCCCGGGCCCGACGAGCGCACCCCGCCCAGTCCCTCACCGCCGCAACGTGGTCACCTTCAGCTGCGGATCGGCCAGGATCTCCTCCTGCGTGAACCGCTCGGTCACCCACCGGCCGCGCGCGAACAGCCGTGTCTGGTCGGTGTAGTGCGGCGAGCGTGGGTTGGCCGACTGGCCGTAGGTGAGCAGGGTGGCGGCCCGCGGGCCGTCGTCCGTCAGCGTCACGGCCATCAGGAAGGTGGTGCCGAACGCACCGCGCACCGGCGATCCGGTGCCGGAGTCGGGCCCGGCGTCCATCACGTTGAAGCAGCCCTGCTCGCCGTCGCAGCCCGGCAGTGCGATCCCCGCCCAGCGCTGCACCGCACCGAGCGGGGCGTCGGCCGGCAGGCCCTCGGCGGCGAACATCTGCACCGCGTCCGCCAGCGTCCGGCCGACCACGGGCCGGGTCACGTCGATCCCGCGCGGCGTGGTCAGCGGCTCGGCCGGGTCGTACGGCACCTTCGCCCAGCTCTCCTCCTGGCCGAGCAGCAGCTCGTGGAAGGCCGTCCACAGGGCGGCGCCGCGCCGGTCGGGGTGCGCGCGCCCGCCCCAACTCCCCAGAGCGGCACAGGCCTTGCGCACATCGACGAGGCTGCCGTCCGTCGCCCGGAGCCGCGGCCGCTCGCGGCACAGCGCCACGACGTCCGCGCGCCCCTGCTCCGCCGACAGGACCCGGTTGCCCAGCATCGACGCGCGCAGGGTGCCGAGGTCGAACCCGGGTGCGCCCAGACCGTCACTTCCGTCGGCGCGCCCGGCGATCATGTCGAGGCCCAGCTGGGCCCGTGGCCCGAGCCTCCCGTGGTCGTACACGGCGGGGAAGCCGGTCAGGGGCGCGGCCGGATTGGTGTACCGCGGCCCGTTGTTGGAGTTCGCCACGAAGTCGCCACGGGTCAGCTTCGGCTGGGCGGCCGGACCGTACACGCCGGGGACCAGCGCGTCGGGATCGCTGCCCCAGGCACAGGCGGCCGTCGATCCGTCGAGGGCCTCCTCCTCGCCCGCCACGGCGCACCGCTTCAGCTGCTCGTCGGTCAGGTGTGGGACGGCCGAGGAGTCGGTGAAGTACGTTGTGCCGCCGCTGTCGGCGGCCTGGGTGTAGGTCCAGGGGATGCCCTGGATCCGGTCCTGCGCGGAGCGCAGCTCGCCGAGGTCGCTGGCGCGGCCCATGGCCAGCCAGGTGTCGAGCGAGCGCAGGTTCGACGCGTTCGCGTCGCGTACGGCGTAGGCGGTGCTCTTCGACCAGCCGAGGCCGAGGACGGCACCGAAACGCGAGCGGTACACGGTCCGTTCGACCGTCCTGACGGAGCCGTCCGCCTCGCGCACGGCGACCGGAACGGTCGTGCGCCGCATCCGCTCGCTGCGCCCGTCGACCAGATACCGGGCCGGGTCCTTCGGGTCCAGCTTCAGGCGGTACAGCGTCGCGTGCTGCGCGTCGCTCGCCGTGTGCGCCCACGCGACCCGCTCGTTGTGGCCGATCGCGACGACCGGCATCCCGGCCAGCCCCGCGCCCGCCACGTCGTACGAGCCGGGGATCGTCAACTGCACCTGATAGAAACGCGAACTGCCCACCCACGGCAGATGCGGATTCGCGAGGACCATGGCGTTCCCCGCACCCGGCCGCATCGCCTCGCGCCCGACGGCCCAGCCGTTGCTCGCAGGCGCGCCTTCGGCGGCCTCGGCCCGCGCCGGTCCGCCGCCTCCGCTTCCCGTACCGTCTGTGCCGCCCTGGCCCGGCTTCGCGTCCCCGATCGCGGGGGCGTAAGGCACCGCCCCGCTGGATCCGTTGATGTCGTAGAGGATGTGCCAGATGTCGTCCTGCGTGACCGGACGCACCCAGGGCTTCCCCTTGCACTGCGGATCCGGCAGCCCGGCGGCCCCCGTGTCGCGCAGATACCGGTTGAACCCGTCGACATACCCCGCGACCAACTCCCGCGCGTCACGCGAAGGCCCCAACGGGGCCTTCTGGCGCAGCAGTTGCCGCACGGTGCCGTCCTTGCGCAACGCCGAGTAGTAGGTGTCGCTCGCGAGGTTGTACGGGGGTCCCTCGCCCGGCCCCTCCTGGCCGGACGGCCCGCCGTTCCCCGGCGCGGTCCCGTCCGCCGACCCGGCCTCCCCGTCGCGCGGCCCGAAGAACCGTGAGCGTTCCCCGCGCACCGTCGCCACGGTCTCGGCGAGCAGACAGACGTTGTCCTGCGCGTAGGCGTACCCGTAGCCGTATCCGAGACCGCCGAAATCCTCGGCCACGATGTGTGGGATGCCGTACGCGGTGCGCCGGATCTGCACCGTACCGCCGTCTTCCGCGCCCGCCGGCGCCGTGGGCAGCAGCACACCGCCGCCCGCCACCAGGCCGCATGCGAGTGCCGCACCGGCCGTCCTCCTTGACCACCCGCCGAAGAAACGGCGTGGCGTACTTCGGATCGCATCCATGCGGTCACCCTGGCGGAATCCGGGCCGCACCGAATCCGGCGCGGGGCCCGTTTCCCGGAGCGGCGGTCCGCCGGAGTATGTACGCCCCAGGGCTACCCCGGGCGGCCCGCTCCGTCGCACGGGCGGGGCACGGCCAGCACTGGACCCGCTGCCCGCCGGTCCGCGCTCGTCAGGCATCCTGAGGTCCGGACGGGCAGGGGTGCCGGGCAGCCCGGGGAGCAGGCGGCCGGGCGGGTCTTCGGAAGGGCAGGGACAGGGTGAGCTCAGGGTGGGGCCACGCGCTGGGCGAGACCGCGTTGACGATCCTGGTCCCCGAGGCCGACCCGCTGATGCGGGAGGACTTTCCCGCCCACGTCTCCGTGCTCTTCCCGTTCCTGCACGAGGGCCACGTCGACGACTCCGTACGCCGCCGGCTCGGCGAACTGGTGCGCGGACACGAGCCTTTCGAGCTCACCTTCGCCGAGTTCGGCCGCTACCCGGGGGTGCTCTACCTGGAGCCCTGGCCCGCCGATCCCTTGCGGGCGCTGACCAAGAGCGTCGTCGCGGCCTGGCCCGAGTGCGCACCGTACGGCGGGATCTTCGGCGAGGCCGGTCTCGCGCCGCACCTGACCCTCGCGAACAGCGCGGGCCCGGACACCGCGGACGCCGCGTACGACGCCCTCGAACGGGAACTGGCCCCGCGCCTGCCGCTGACCGTGACCGTACGCGAGGTGACCCTGGTCACCTGGGACGGGCAGGCCTGGCGCAGCACCCGCAGCTTTCCCCTCGGTACGGACGGGACGCGCTGAGGCGTACGGGACGCGCTGAGGGGTACGGACCCGCCCGATGCGGGCCCGAAGACCCACAACGCGGACCGCTCCGCCACCGACCGCTCAGCGCATCGCCGCGGCCAGCCGCGCCGCCCGCGCCCGCAGCGTCAACTCCTGCGGCTCGGGCGGTGTTGGGCCGCCTTCTGGAGGTGGGGCGCTCCGCGGCCGAGCGGCCATCTGCGGCGACGCGGAGTCTGCTGGGTGCGGTCCTGCTCCATACCGGATCCAACGACCGAACCGGGCTTCGGTCGCACACCTGATGCGGAGCGCAGACGTCCGGGCGACGGCCGCCGGGTTCGGACGGACGCCGCGCAGCTGGCATCATCGAGGCATGTCCGACCTGATCATCGCCGCCTGTGACGGTGCCGCCAAGAAGAATCCGGGACCCGCCGCGTGGGGCTGGGTGATCGCCGACGCCGACGGCACCCCGCAGCGCTGGGAGGCCGGCCCGCTCGGCGTCGCCACCAACAATGTCGCCGAACTGACCGCACTCGCCGAGCTGTTGGAGGCCACCGAGCCCTCCGTGCCGCTCGAGGTGCGGATGGACAGCACGTACGCGATGCAGGCCGTCACGACCTGGATCAAGAACTGGAAGCGCAACGGCTGGCTCACCGCCTCGAAGAAGCCGGTGGCCAACCGCGAGCTCGTGATCCGGATCGACGAGCTGCTCACCGGCCGTGACGTCACCTTCCGCCATGTCGCCGCCCACCGTGCCGACGGCGATCTGCTCAACGCCATCGCCGACATCGCGGCCAGCGACGCGGCCGAGTCGCAGCAGCCGGCCGGCACCGCCCACGGCATGACGGAGATCCCCGAGCCCCGCGCCGATCGCGTGACCGCCGAACCGTCGGCGCGCAAGGCCGCCCCGCGCAAGAACGCAGGAAGCGGCAAGAGCGCGGGGGGCGGCAAGAACACGGGGAGCGGCAAGAAGGCTCCGGTGATCAACGCGAAGTTCGCGGGCCGCTGCTCGTGCGGGAAGTCGTACGACGCGGGGGAGAAGATCACCAAGCTGGCCTCGGGCGGCTGGGGGCACGTGGCCTGCGCGCAGGCGTGACGGCCCCGGCGCGCGGGACCGCCGAGCGGCGTCGAGCGCTGCCGGGACCGGCCGAGTGGCCCGCAGGGACGGTCAGTTGTTCACGTCGCGCTCGAAGTCCCGCTCGCAGGCGTCACGTTCGCTCTGCGAGTCGGCCTGCCGGACGCAGTCCTCGAAGCTCTTGAACTCGTCCGAGTTCAGGATCGACGCCCCGATCACGATGATCACGACGGAGGCGATGGCGCCGAGCGCGCCGAGGACCGCACCCGCGATCGAGAGCCCGCGGTACGGCGCCCGGCCGCCGCGGGCCCTGCGGGCACCGATGATGCCGAAGATCACGGCGAGGAGTCCGAGGACGACTCCGCCGATGACGGTCCAGAAGAGCAGGGCGGCCGCGACGCCGAGGACGAGCGCCGCGATGCCCATGCCGTTGCCCTGCCGTGCGCCGCCGTGCGGGTCGGTGGCCGTGCTCCCGTAGGGATACGGGGTGTGCGCGGGGTCGGTGGAGGACACGCGAGGAACCTCGTTTCGTGGGGTGTCGGGTCATGTGCGGTGGGCTACGAGTTCCCGTACGGCCGCGGTGAATGCGCGCCGCCCCGGGCCGGACTGTGCACAGCCCGTTCACGCGGGCCACGGGAGGGCACTCGCCGTACATGCACACCAACCCGGATCCCGATCCCTACCGCACACCAGGACTCGAACCGGGCGGCGGAGTGCCGCCGGGCGAGACGCCGCCCGCCGAGGGCAGTACCCCGGGCGCGGGTCCGCGGGAGACCCACAATCCTCCGCGGGGCTGGGCGAAGGCGCCCCTGGTCGCCATCATGATCGTCGTGGCGCTCTTCGTGGTGGGCCTGCTGGCCTTCGCCGTCGAGCTGCACCGGTGACGCCGCGATGAGAGAACGGCACCGGTGACGCCGCGATGAGACTGTTCCACAGCCGCCCGTCCGACCGCGGCCTGCGCCGCGTCCGCCACGGCCGCGGCTTCCGCTACCTGGACGGCCACGGGGATCCGGTGCGCGACCCCGAGGAGCTGGCCCGTATCCGGGGCCTGGCGATCCCGCCGGCCTGGCAGGACGTGTGGATCTGCGCCCGGGCCAACGGGCATCTTCAGGCGGTCGGCACGGACGACGCCGGCCGCCGGCAGTACCTGTACCACCCGCAGTTCCGGGCCGAGCAGGAGCAGGCCAAGCACGAGCACGTGCTCGACGTCGCCGAGACCCTGCCCGCGGTACGGGAGGCCGTGGAGAGACATCTGCGGGAGCGCGGCCTGACCCGCAACCGGGTGCTCGCGACCGCCGTACGCCTGCTCGACCTCGGCTTCTTCCGGACCGGCAGCGACCGCTACACCGAGCAGCACCAGAGCTTCGGCCTCACCACGCTGCTGCGGGAGCACGCCCGCTGCCGGGCGGGCGGTGTCGACTTCACGTACCACGGCAAACACGGCAAGGACCTGGTGCAGACGGTCGCGGACCCGGCCGTCTGCCGCAGCCTCACCGCCCTGCTGCGCCGCCGGAACGGCGGCGACCGGCTCCTGGCCTACTGGGAACACCGCACCTGGCACGGCGTGACCGGCGAGGACCTCAACGCCTACCTGAAGGAGCTGGCCGGACTCGGGATCACCGCCAAGGACTTCCGCACCTGGCACGCCACGGTCATGGCCGCCGTGGCGCTCGCGGTCTCCCGGTCCGTGGCCCGCAGCGAGACCGCACGCCGCAAGGCCGTGGCCCGGGCGGTACGCGAAGTCGCCGGGTATCTCGGGAACACACCCGCCGTCTGCCGCGCCTCGTACATCAACCCGCGCGTGATCGAGCTGTACGAGGAGGGCGTGACCGTGGCCGCCGACCTGCCGCACCTGGGCGAGGAGAGCGCCGACGGCGTCCCGGCCACGCAGGGCCACATGGAACGGGCGGTGCTGCGCATGCTCCGCGCGAAGCGGGTCTCTGGAACGGGGCGAGGGAAAGAGCCCGCCGTTGTACAGTGAAGGCGCCCCTGACCAGCAAAAAGCCGGCGGGGAGCCGTCTTCTAGGAGTGCAAAGTGCTGCGCACCATGTTCAAGTCCAAGATCCATCGCGCCACGGTGACCCAGGCGGACCTGCACTATGTGGGATCCGTGACCGTGGACGCCGAGCTCATGGCGGCCGCCGATCTGCTGCCCGGTGAGCTCGTGCACATCGTCGACATCACCAACGGTGCCCGCCTCGAGACGTACGTCATCGAGGGCGAGCCCGGCTCCGGCGTCATCGGGATCAACGGGGCCGCGGCCCATCTCGTCCACCCCGGCGACCTGGTCATCCTGATCAGCTACGCCCAGGTCGACGATGCCGAGGCCCGCACCCTGCGCCCCAAGGTGGTGCACGTGGACGCCGGCAACCGCATCGTCGAGCTCGGCGAGGACGCCTCGGCGCCCGTTCCCGGCACCGACCAGGAGCGCAGCCCGCAGGCACGGGTCCCGGCGGCCCGTCTCTGACGTCCGGCTGACCGGCCGGCCCGTCCCCTCCGGCCGGGCGGCACCGCACCCGGCCGGAGGGGACAGCCGACGGCCGGGTTGGCACACTGGGCGCATGACAGACTCCGTGATCGCCGACGACCGGCCGAACGGCCGGCTCGAGGCCCGCGCCGACGGTGAACTCCTCGGCCACATCCAGTACTTCGTGCTCGACGAGCCCGCGCCCGCCCTCGTGCCGGTGCACACCGTCGTCGAGCCGGCCCACGAGGGCAAGGGCGTCGCGGGCTCCCTCGCGCGCGAGCTCTACGCGATCGCCGCGCGCGAGGGCCTCGCCGTGGCGCCGCTGTGCCCGTACGTGGTGCGCTGGGCGGCCAAGCACCCCGACGAGGCCCCCGCCGCCCCGCAGGACCTCCTGGACGCGGCGAAGGCGGCGGTGGCGGCCGACCCCGGCAAGTGGTGACCTGAACTTCCCCGCAGGAACGGCGCTTTGACCCGGACACCGGCGAAGACGAGGAGCAGGACATGGTGGCGGACGGCGAGGACGTGGTGCTCAGCCCGGTGGGCTGGGTGGCCGCCCAGGCGAAGAAGTACGAGGAGTCCGGCGGCACCAAGGGCACCACGGTGATGGGCGTCCCGTGCCTGCTCCTCGACTACCGGGGCCGCAGGACCGGACAGTGGCGGCGCACCGTGCTGATCTACGGGCGCGACGGCGAGGACTACCTGCTCGTGGGCTCCGACGGCGGCGCCGACCGCCACCCGCAGTGGTACCTGAACCTGGAGGCCGACCCCGACGTACGGGTGCGGGTGGGCGCCGAGCGCTTCACGGCCCGGGCCGAGACGCTGGGCGCCGAGGACAAGGAGCGGGTATGGCCGGGCCTGGTCGAGCTGTTCCCGCAGTACGCCCAGTACCGGAGGAAGACCGAGCGGGACATCCCGGTGGTACGGCTGCGGCGCACCCAGGCCGCGGACGACTAGCTTCGCCGGGCGGGGGAACGCGGCCCGGGAGAGAGTGGGGAGGAAAGGCCTCCGTTTCCCCGAGGAGGATCGCCATGACCTACCCGTACCCCGACCCCGCCGGGCCGGGGCCGACCCCGGGCCCGTACCCGCCGGACCCCGGACGCCCCGGGCCGCCGCCGGATCCGGGCCCGCTGCCGGACCCGTTCCCGCGCCCCGCCGACCCGGAACCGGCGCCCTCGCCCGTGCCGCAGCCGCCGGGCCCCGACCCCGTACCGGACCCGGAGCCGCAGCCCGATCCGATGCGCTAGCGGCGCCGGAGCACGCGGGCTGACGCGTGAGGGGCGGCGGCTTCACGGCCGCCGCCCCTCAACTCCCGTATGCCGGAGCCCGGTTCTGCCGAAGCCGGTTCAGGCCTCGACCTCCGAGCGGTCGCCGCCCCACAGCGTGTGGAACGAGCCCTCGCGGTCGGTGCGCCGGTAGGTGTGCGCGCCGAAGAAGTCCCGCTGGCCCTGGGTGAGCGCGGCCGGCAGGCGCTCGGCGCGCAGCGCGTCGTAGTACGCGAGCGCCGCCGAGAAGCCGGGCGTGGGCACGCCCTGCTGCGTGGCCGCGACGAGCACCGCGCGCCAGTCGTCCTGCGCCGTCGCGATCTCCTCCGCGAAGCCCTTGTCGGACAGCAGCGAGGGCAGGTCCGCACGCGCGTCGTAGGCCGCGCGGATCCGGTCGAGGAACGCGGCCCTGATGATGCAGCCGCCGCGCCAGATCGCGGCCACCGCGCCCAGGTCGATGTCCCAGCCGTACTCCTCGGAGCCCGCCTGGATCTCGTGGAAGCCCTGCGTGTACGAGACGATCTTGGAGGCGTACAGCGCCTGCTCCACCTGATCCGCGAAGGCCGCCTTCTCGGCCTCGCCGAGCGGCTGCGCGGTCGGACCTGCCAGATCCCGCGAGGCCTCGCGCAGTGCCGTGTGGCCCGAGAGCGAGCGCGCGAACACCGCCTCGGCGATCCCCGAGACCGGAACGCCCAGGTCGAGGGCGATCTGCACGGTCCAGCGGCCGGTGCCCTTCTGCTCGGCCCGGTCCTGCACCACGTCCACGAAGGGCTTGCCCGTCGCCGCGTCCACGTGCGACAGGACCTCGGCGGTGATCTCGATGAGATACGAGTCGAGGCGGCCCCGGTTCCAGGTGCGGAAGATGTCCGCGATCTCGGCGGGGGAGTAGCCCGCGACTTCGCGGAGCAGGTGGTACGCCTCGGCGATCAGCTGCATGTCGGCGTACTCGATGCCGTTGTGCACCATCTTCACGAAGTGGCCGGCGCCGTCGGGGCCGCAGTGCGTGACGCAAGGGGTGCCGTCGGCGGCCTTCGCGGAGATCTTCTCCAGCATCGGGCCCAGGGTGGCGTACGACTCCACGGAGCCGCCGGGCATGATGCTCGGCCCGTTCAGGGCGCCCTCCTCGCCGCCCGAGACGCCGGTGCCGACGAAGTGGATGCCCTGCTCGCGCAGCTCCTTCTCGCGGCGGCGGGTGTCCGCGAAGTGCGCGTTGCCCCCGTCGATGATCATGTCCCCGGGCTCCAGGAGCGGGGCGAACTCGCGGATCACCGCGTCCGTGGGCTCACCGGCCTTGACCATGACGACCAGGCGGCGCGGACGCTCCAGGGCGGCGACGAACTCCTCGGCACTCTCGGCGGCGACAAAGGTCCCCTCGTGCCCGAATTCCTCGACGAGCGCGCGGGTCTTGGCGGCGGTGCGGTTGTGCACGGCGACGGAGAATCCGTTGCGCGCGAAGTTGCGGGCGAGGTTGCGGCCCATGACCGCAAGTCCCGTCACGCCGATCTGGGCTGAAGTGCTCATGCCTGTCGCTCCTGGACCTTGGGAAAGGAAGTCCTGCCTGGGGGCCAGTATCGCCCGGAGCTCTGGGATATCTTCCCGACAACCTGTCCGGTGGACACCAGAGGGAGCGATGTCGCCATGGCCCTGTTCGATCTTCCGCTCGATCAACTCCGTTCCTACCGGCCGTCATTCCCGGCCCCGGACGATTTCGACGAATTCTGGGCGAAGACCCTCGCGGAGGCGCGCGAGCACGAGCTCGACGCCCGATTCGAGCCGGTGGACACGGGCCTGACCGGTGTCCAAGTGCTCGACGTCACCTTCTCCGGCTTCGGCGGGCACCCCGTCAAGGGCTGGCTGATACTCCCGGCCGGCGCGGGCGAGCCGCTGCCCGTGGTGGTCGAGTACATCGGATACGGCGGCGGACGCGGCCTGCCCCACATGCATCTGCTGTGGGCCTCGGCCGGGTTCGCGCACTTCGTGATGGACAGCCGCGGACAGGGCAGCGGCGGCTGGGCCGAAGGGGGCACCGCGGACCCGGTGGGCAGCGGACCCGCGTATCCCGGCTTCATGACGCGCGGTATCGAGGACCCGCACGACTACTACTACCGGCGCCTGATGACGGACGCGGTACGGGCCGTGGAGGCCGCGCGCTCCCACCCGCTGGTGGACGCCGCGCGCACCGCCGTGGCCGGGGTCAGCCAGGGCGGCGGCCTGACGCTCGCGGTGGGCGGACTCGTACCGGACCTCGCGGCCATCGCGCCCGACGTGCCGTTCCTCTGCGACTTCCCGCGCGCGATCTCGCTCACCGACCGGATGCCGTACCGCGAGATCGGCGGCTACCTCCAGGCCCGCAGGGCCGACCCGGCGAAGGTGCTGCGCACGCTCTCCTACTTCGACGGCGTGCACTTCGCGGCCCGCGGCACCGCGCCCGCCCTGTTCTCCACGGCGCTCGAGGACCAGACCTGCCCGCCGTCGACGGTGTTCGGCGCCTTCAACGCGTATGCGGGCGAGGACAAGTCGATCGAGGTCTACGACTTCAACGGCCACGAGGGCGGCGGCCCGTACCAGCAGGCCATCCAACTCCGCTGGCTCCCGGGCAAGTTGAGGGCCGGGCGCGACGCCTGAGAGGCGCCGGGGCCGGGCGGGGCGACTGAGGGGGATTTGGGCGCGGTTGATCAACTGGGGCATGTGACGGAGGACTTGTCGCAGAGGCGGCCGAAGACCCTCTTGTCATGGCCTGTTCGGCGCGATTACGTTTGCGGCCCTTGACGCGTGTTGTTTGGGGGAAACCATGCCGGGCCGTCACCGCCGTCAGCAGCCGACCAGGATCAACCGCGCCTCGCTCACCGTCACGGTCGGCGGCGCCACGATGGCGCTGCCGCTGGTCGGCACCGGCAGCGCCCACGCCGCCGACGTGGGCACCTGGAACAAGGTCGCGGCCTGCGAGGCCGGCGGCAACTGGTCCATCAACACGGGCAACGGCTACTACGGCGGCCTCCAGTTCCGGCAGTCCACCTGGGAGGAGTACGGCGGAACGCGCTACGCGCCGCGCGCCGACCTCGCCACCAAGGACCAGCAGATCGCCATCGCCGAGAAGGTGCTCGCGGGCCAGGGGCCCCAGGCCTGGCCGGTGTGCTCGGTGCGCGCGGGCCTGACGCGCGGCGGAGACGCCCCCGCCATACAGCCCGCACCGGCGAAAACCAAGACGAAAACCGGCACCAGGCAGGCCGCACCGCCCGACACGAAACCCGAGACCACCCCGCAGTCGAAGGCCGGGCGCACCGAGATGTACACGGTCGTGCGCGGCGACAGCCTCTCCGGCATCGCGGACGAGCGGGATGTACGGGGCGGCTGGCGGCAGTTGTACGAGGCGAACCGCGAGGTGGTCGGCGGCGACCCGGACTTCATCCTGCCGGGGCAGCGGCTCACCCTCGACGTCCGGGGCGGCGCCGCGCAGCGGCCCGCGGACGCGGCCTCGGCGGAGCGGAAGAGATCGGCGGCCGAGGCGGACGCGAAGCGCCGGGCCGCCGCGCAGGAGCGCTCGGACGGTAAGCAGAAGTCCGACGCGCAGCAGAAGTCCGACGCGCGCAAGCAGGCCGACGCAGAGAAGCAGGCCGCCGAGAAGCAGGCCACGGCGAAGCGGCAGGCGGAGGCCAAGAAGCAGGCGGACGCGAAGAAGCGCTCGGAGGCGAAGCAGCGGTCCGAGGCGAAGACGGCGGACAACAAGCCTTCGGGTCAGAGCACCGCACCCCGCCGTGCCGCGCCCGTGGCCGCATCCCCCAGCACCCCGTACCGCGCCGCCGGCGGATCCTGGTCAAGCGGCTACCACACGGGGGTCGACTTCCCCGTGCCCACGGGCACGTCGGTGCAGGCGGTGGCCGCCGGCAAGGTGGTCACGGCCGGCTGGGGCGGGGCGTACGGCTACCAGGTGGTCATCCGGCACGAGGACGGCCGCTACACGCAGTACGCGCACCTGTCGGCCCTCGTCGTGAAGACCGGCCAGACGGTGAACGCGGGCCAGCGGATAGCCCGTTCCGGCTCGACCGGGAACAGCACCGGGCCCCATCTGCACTTCGAAGTGCGGACGGGGCCCGAGTACGGAAGCGATGTCGACCCGCTGGCCTACCTGCGGGCGGGGGGCGTCAGGATCTGATCATGCGTGCGCAGCGGCCGCTGTGCCGGCCGCTCGCCACGTCGTCGTGCGCCGTGTCACCCGCCTCGTACACCACGGCGGGCGGCTGGCCCGGGATGCCGGCCAGCCCGCGCACCCCCGGCCGGAGCCCGGGGTCCGCGTCCTCGGAGTCTGTGGACACGGCGCGCACCACGTCCTCGGCCGAGAGCGAGGCGGGCGAGCCCGGCAGGTGCACACCGGCCGGCGAGTCGGGCACGAGGACCGTGTCCGGAACGAGCAGGTCGGCCGTGTCGAGGTCCACCGGGGGAAGATCCCCGACGGGAAGGTCCAGTTCGGGAAGGTCCGGTTCGGGCAGGTCTCCCACAGGAGCAGCCAGTGCCGGAAGGTCGTCGGACGCGGCCACCGTTTCCGTCTCCGCCTCCGCCGCCTGCCCGATCCGCTCCGTGGTGAGCAGGATCAGACCGCCGGCTGCCACGACGCCGCAGCCGAGTGCGATGAGCGTGCCCGTGAGCCCGTAGCGGAAGGTCTCGCCGAACAGGGTCAGACCGACAGCGGCCGCCACCACGGGATTGACCACGGTGAGCACCGAGAGCGGCACCGCGAGGCCCGCGCCGCGGTAGGAGGCCTGCGACAGGAGCAGACCGCCGACGGCGAGCACCGCGATCATTCCGAGGCCGGGCAGTTCGTGGAGGAGGCTGCCTGCGGTGAAGTCCACGGTGAGGTTCTTGGTGAACACCGAGGCCATGCCGAAGGAGATGCCCGACGCGGTGGCCAGGAGCACGCTGCGGATCACCGGGTGCCGGTGCACCGCGTGCGCGGTCACCATGAGCGCGCCCACACCGCCCACCGTGGTGAGCGCGACCAGCAGCTGCTCGCCGCCGTCGAGGGCGTGCGACTCGGTGGAGCCGGTCAGGGCGAGCATGCCCGCGAGGCCGACGGTGGCCATGATCGCGCCGCGCCAGGCGGTGGAGCCGGCCTTGCGGCCCACGAACAGCGCGGCCATCGGCAGCGCGAAGACGATGGTGAGGGCGCCGAGCGGCTGGACCACGCTCAGCGGCCCGTAGGCGAGGGCGACCACGTGCAGCAGTCCGCCCAGGCCGTTGAGCACGACCGCCAGCCACCAGCCGGCGCTGCGCAGCGGGGCGTACGAGTGGCTGCGGCCGGTGGTGGCGACGCGCTCCTGCACGATCGCACCACCGGCATAGGCGACGGCGGAGACCAGGGACAGGAGCACGGACAGCGCGAGGGCACTCATGTGTCCCTCCGGGCGTTCTCGTGCGGCAGGCGGTCGCGGTTCATAACACCCACGATGACGCTTTCATTCCGCCCGGTCGTCGTCCCTGAGCACGCATTCCGGGGTACTGCCGTTGGAGTACGCGCCACGCAGCGTAGTCCCCTGGGTGGGCACCGGTGACCTGCGCAGGGAGTGGTCCGTGGGGCGCCCGGGATCCGCGCCCTACGCGTTCCGGAACCGCACCCGTCCGCTGTCCAGATCGAAACGCGCCCCCTCCACCACGGCGCCGCCGAGCGCCGGATCGTCCCGGACCTGCGCCACGACCCGGTCCACGTGCTCCCGTACGGCGTGGTCCACCCAGTCGCCCGCCCGGAAGCGCGTCGCGCGGGCGGCCGGTGCGATGCCGTCCACGACCCGCGTGAGATGTCCGCCCGTGTGCCCGCCGTCGCGTACGTGTGCGACCGCCGCGCCGACCGCGCCGCAGCGCTCGTGCCCCAGGACGACCACGAGGGGTACGCCGAGTTCCGCGACGCCGTACTGCACACTGCCGAGGACGGCCTCGTCCAGGACGTGCCCGGCCGTGCGGATCACGAGCAGATCGCCGAGCCCCTGGTCGAAGACCAGCTCCGGCGGCACCCGCGAGTCGATGCAGCCGAGCACGACGGCGAAGGGATGCTGCGCCACGGCCACCGCCCGCCGCCACCGCCTGCTCTCGTGCGGATGCCGCGCATGCGCCTCCGCGTAGCGCGCATTGCCCTCGCGCAGCCTGCGCAGCGCTTCGGCCGCGGTCCGCGGCGGCCGGTCCGGGTCGGCGGCCCGCGGGGCGGGCACCTGCGCGGCGAGCGGCACGGCGGCGACTCCGAGCCCGAGGAAGGCGCGGCGGCCGCGCGGGCGGGAGGTGGCCGGGACGTCCTGCGGATCGGTGCTCATGGCGCCATGGTGGCCACGCCCCGCGGACGCCGCGCGGGTGTCGCACGAGGAACCCACCTGTGGGTGACCACCGGACTCCGGCGACCTGTGGGTGACCATCGGGTTCCTGCCAGGAACCCGCCTGCCAGGAACCCGGCCGCGAGGGCCCGCCGACCCCCTGCGACCATGAACCCCATGCCCGAGCCCTTGACCGCCCGAGACCTCGCACGGGTCTCCTCCGTCGGCGGCTTCTTCGCGCTGCGGACGGAATCGCGGCCCGCGGGGGCCCCGCTCGCGCAGGTCTACGCCGGGCAGCACGACGCGCTCGGCTTCCGCGTGGCCAAGGTGCGCTCCGCGATCGGGGCCGACGAGGTCCGTATCGCCGTGTCCATCGCGCAGTTGGGGCTGGCCGCGCGGATCTGGTCCGTGGCCCTCGGCGCGGCGGCGCTCCTCGGCCGCGTCCCGGAGCTCGATCCCGCCACCCTGTACTGGGACCCCGACGCATCGAGCCCCGACGACCTCGCGCTCACCACCGCGGGCACCCGTCCCGTCGAAGACCTCGCCGAGGTCGTGCTCGAACGGCACCTCGTACCGCTCGGCGCCGCCCTGCACGCCCGCTTCCGTATCTCCGACCGGCTGTTGTGGGGCAACGCCGGATCGGCCCTGGCCGCCGCGGACCGCGAGATCCGGCGCTGGGCACGGCGTACGGGGGACGCCGAAGCAGCCGAGCGCGCGGGCGCCCTCGCCGCCCGCCTCTTCGAGGACCCGCGGCTGCGCGGCACCGGCGCGTACGAGGGCGAGTCCTTCCGGCGGCGCAGCTGCTGCCTCTACTACCGGATCCCCGGCGGCGGAGTCTGCGGCGACTGCTGCTTCCGTACGCCACCGGACCCTTCCGCTCCCCGCCGAACTGGGTGACCATGAGGGTGCGCCATCGCCGTACGAGGCAACGCCGTCGCGTCCGAGGACCGGAGGGCTGTGGGTGAAGGTCGGACTGCTCAGCCGTGAGTACCCGCCGGACGTCTACGGCGGCGCCGGAGTCCATGTGGAGTTCCTCGCGCGGGAGTTACGGGCGCTCGCCGACGTCCGCGTGCACTGCTGGGGAGAGGGCGGGAGCGACACCGTCACCCGGCACGCCGCCTGGCCCGCGCTCGCCGACGCCAACGACGCGTTGCGCACCTTCTCCGTGGACCTGTCCATGGCCGCCGCCGTCGCCGACCGCGACCTCGTGCACTCGCACACCTGGTACGCCAACCTCGCCGGCCACTTCGCCAAGCTCCTGTACGGCATCCCGCACGTGATGACCTCGCACTCCCTCGAACCCCTGCGCCCCTGGAAGGCCGAACAGCTCGGCGGCGGCTACGCGTTGTCGAGCTGGGCCGAGCGCACCGCCGTCGAGGCGGCCGACGCGGTGATCGCCGTGTCGCACGGGATGCGGGCCGACATCCTGGAGAGCTACCCGGCCGTCGACCCGGACCGCGTGCACGTCATCCACAACGGCATCGACACCGAGCTGTACCGCCCGGACCCGGACGGGGACGCGCGGGAGCGGTACGGCATCGACGCCGGACGCCCGTACGTCCTCTTCGTCGGACGCATCACCCGCCAGAAGGGCGTCCCCCATCTCCTGCGCGCCGCACGGCAGTTGGACCCGGACGTCCAGCTGGTGCTGTGCGCCGGCGCCCCGGACACCCCCGAGATCGACCGCGAGTTCCGCGCCCTCTTCGAGGAGCTGAGCCGCGGCCGCTCCGGGGTGCAGTGGATCCCCGAGATGCTGCCGCGCCCCGACGTGGTCCAACTCCTCACCCACGCGGCCGTGTTCGTCTGCCCGTCGGTGTACGAGCCGCTCGGCATCGTGAACCTGGAGGCGATGGCCTGCGGCACGGCCGTCGTGGCCTCCGCCGTCGGCGGCATCCCCGAGGTGGTCACCGAGGAGACCGGGCTGCTCGTGCCCTACGACGAGAAGGACCCCGAAGGGTTCGAGTCCGCGCTCGGCGCCGCCCTGAACACCCTCGTACGGGACCCCGGGCGGGCCACCCGCATGGGCGCGGCCGGACGCGCCCGTGCCGTCGGGGAGTTCGGCTGGGACGCGGTGGCCCGCAGGACGGCGGATCTGTACGCGGCAGTGAGCTCGGCGACCTAGACCTAGACCTAGACCTACTAGACGCACCAGAACACCAGGCGAACCAGTCGATCCATGTGAACCAGGCGTACCAGGCGATCCAGGGGGCGGCGATGCGCGGCGGACCTTCGGTGCTCGGCATAGTCCTTGCGGGTGGGGAAGGCAAGCGGCTGATGCCGCTCACAGCCGACCGGGCGAAACCGGCGGTGACCTTTGGCGGCACCTACCGGCTGGTCGACTTCGTGCTCTCCAACCTCGTCAACGGGGACATCCTCCGGATCTGCGTGCTGACGCAGTACAAGTCGCACTCCCTCGACCGGCATGTGTCCACGACCTGGCGGATGTCGAGCCTGCTTGGCAACTACGTGACCCCCGTACCGGCCCAGCAGCGCCTCGGCCCGCGCTGGTTCTCCGGCAGCGCGGACGCGATCCTCCAGTCCCTGAACCTCGTGCACGACGAACAGCCCGACTACATCGCGGTGTTCGGCGCCGACCACGTGTACCGGATGGACCCGCGGCAGATGCTGAACCAGCACATCGAGTCCGGCGCGGGCGTCACCGTCGCGGGCATCCGGGTGCCGCGCGCCGAGGCCTCCTCCTTCGGGATCATCACCCCGGCCAAGGACCGCACGCGCGTGGAGCGGTTCCTGGAGAAGCCCGCCGACCCGCCGGGCCTGCCCGGCAGCCCGAACGAGGTCTTCGCCTCCATGGGCAACTACCTCTTCACCACCAAGACCCTGATCGACGCCCTCCAGAAGGACGCCGAGGACCCCACGTCCAAGCACGACATGGGCGGCTCGATCCTGCCGATGCTCACCGAGCGCGGGGTCGCCCAGCTCTACGACTTCGACGACAACCACGTCCCCGGCGAGACCGGCCGCGACCACGGCTACTGGCGCGACGTCGGCACCCTGGACGCGTACTACGAAGCGCACATGGACCTGATCTCCGACCACCCGGTGTTCAACCTCTACAACCGCCGCTGGCCCATCTACACCCACCCCGGCCAGCTGCCGCCCGCGAAGTTCGTGGCCGGCGGCATCGCGGGGGAGTCCATCGTCAGCCCGGGTTGCGTCATCAGCGGCCAGGTCACCGGTTCCGTGCTGTCCCCGGGCGTGGTGGTCGAGGCGGGTGCGGTGGTGCAGGGTTCGGTGCTGCACGACAACGTGCGGGTGGGACGCGGTGCGGTCGTGCGCGGCGCCGTGCTCGACAAGAACGTGGACGTCCCGCCCGGGGCGACCATCGGCGTCAACCCCGAACGGGACCAGGAGCTCTACACGGTGTCCAAGGGTGGGGTGATCGCCCTCGGAAAGGGCCAACGCGTGGAGTGACCCTTGCGCGGCGCTGCCGGACGACCCGTCCGCGCAAGGGAGTTCACAGCATCCGCCGTTTGCGCCCCAGCCACGTCTGCGCGACCACCACCACCGCCAGGAACGCCCCGCTGACCACCTGTTGGTAGGAGGAGTCGAGCGAGCCGATCTGGTTGATGATGTTCTTGATCACCTGGAGCAGCAGCACCCCGGCGAGCGTGCCGCTGATGAAGCCGAACCCGCCGGTGAGCAGCGTCCCGCCGATCACCACCGCCGCGATCGCGTCCAGCTCCATGCCGACGCCCAGGATCGTCACGCCCGACATGAGGTAGGCGGCGTTCAGCGCGCCCGCGAGCCCGGCGCACAGCCCGGAGAGCGTGTACACGGCGATCTTCGTACGGGCCACGGGGGCGCCCATGAGCGAGGCCGCGTCCTCGTTGCCGCCCACCGCGTACACGTACTGCCCGAAACGGCTGCGGCGCAGGGCAAGCGCGCCGAGCACGAACAGGACGGCCGTGATCCACACCAGCAGGCTCACTCCGAGCAGGCTCTCCTCGCCGAGCGTCGCGAGGAAGGACCGCTCCTCGACCAGGTAGGTGGTGGAGCCCTCGTCCGTGACCGCGAGCAGGATGCCGCGGGCCAGCAGCATCGCGGCCAGCGTCACGATGAACGGCGCAAGCCGGGACTTCGCGATCAGCAGCCCGTTGACCAGGCCGATCAGCCCGCACACGGCCAGCGGGAGCAGCAGCGCCACCAGCGTCCCGTACTGCGAACCCCAGGCCGCGAGCACCCCGCCGAGCGCGAAGGTGGAGCCGACCGAGAGGTCGATGCCGCCGGTGACGATGACGAAGGTCATGCCGAGCGCGACGATCGCGAGGAACGTCGAACCGACCGCCATGTTGCCGAGGTTGTCGGAGGTCGGGAACGCCTCGAAGCTGACCGAGGCGATCAGGACCGTGAGCAGCAGCGCCACGAGCGCGCCGTGCTGCTGGGCCAGCGCGGTGAGCCGTTCGCCGCGGCGCGCGCCGAGCGGCTCCTCCTCGGGCAGCGAGGCATCCAACACGGGGCTCTTCATCTGGGTACTCATCGCCTTCCCCGCTCCCGCGCCGCGTAGACGGCGGCGACGATCACTACGGCCTGGGCGATCTGCGTCCAGGACGGCGGCAGATCGTGCTTGATCAGCGTGGCGGTCAGGAGCTGGATCAGGACGGCGCCCGCGACGGTGCCGCCGATCCGGACCCGGCCGCCGCTGAGCGGGGTGCCGCCCACGACCACGGCCGTGATC
This sequence comes from Streptomyces indicus, assembly GCF_900100315.1. Classification (GTDB taxonomy): domain Bacteria; phylum Actinomycetota; class Actinomycetes; order Streptomycetales; family Streptomycetaceae; genus Streptomyces; species Streptomyces indicus. Next base: position 618,739 of record NZ_FNFF01000001.1, on the reverse strand, counting down.
GCGGAGAGCTCCATCAGGGTGCCCAGCGAGGTGGGGTCGCTGGCCGTGAGCCGGGCCGTCGCGAGCACACCGGCGATCGCGGCCAGGGCGCCGGACACCACGTACACGACGACCAGGACGCGCCGCACCGGCAGCCCCGCGAGCTGCGCCGCGGGCCTGCTGTCGCCGATGGCGAGCAGCTGCCGGCCGAAGGTGGTGCGCTTGACGGTGAACGCGACGAGCAGCGCGAGCGCCACGGCGATCAGGACCAGATACGGGATGCCGAGCACGCTGCCGCTGCCCAGCGAGGCCATCGTGGGGTCGCGTACGTCCTTGAGCTGCGGCAGGAACACGTTCGCGAGCCCGCGGCAGGCCACCATCAGCGCCAGCGTGGCGACGATGGGCTGCACCCCGATGAAGGCGATCAGGGAACCGTTCGCGAGGCCCACCAGCATCCCGCCGAGCACGGCGACGAGGATCGCCGCCACCGGTCCGTATCCCAGGTAGAGGGAGATGAGCGAGGTGGAGAGCGCCATCACCGACCCCACCGACAGGTCCACGCCCTCGCTGCCGATCGCGAGCGCCATGCCGAGCGCCACGATGATGACGGGGGCGACCTGGACGGCCTGGGTGCGGAAGTTCTCCGCCGAGACGAAGTGCGGGGTGAGCAGGACGTTGGCGAGCAGCAGCGCGAGGACACCGGCGTACACGCCGTAGTCCTGGAGCAGGCGCAGTACGCGTGCGCGGTCCAAGGGGACGCCGCGCAGGGCCAGTTGGGTCATGACGGCGCACCCTCTTCCGGGGCTCGGGAATGGGCGGCGATCGCTTCGAGCAGCCGGTCCTCGGTCACCTCGGCGCCGGCGAGCTCCGCGACCACGGCGCCGTCCTTGAGGACCACCACCCGGTCCGAACCCTCGACCAGCTCCTCCATGTCCGAGGAGATCAGCAGCACCCCGAGTCCGTCCGCGGCCAACTCGTCGATCAGCTTCTGCACTTCGGCCTTCGCCCCCACGTCGATCCCGCGGGTCGGCTCGTCGAGCAGCAGCACCTTGGGCTGCATCGCCAGCCAGCGCGCGAGCAGCACCTTCTGCTGGTTGCCGCCGGAGAGTTCGCCCACCTTCTGGTGCGGTCCCGACGCCTTGATCCGCAAACGCTTCATGAAGGTGTCGACGATCCGGTCCACCCGCTCCTCGTCGACCAGACCGAACCGGGACAGGCCCGGCAGTGCGGCCAGCGCGATGTTCTCGCGCACCGACAGGCCCGGCACGATCCCCTCGGCCTTGCGGTCCTCGGGCAGCAGGCTGATCCCGGCGCGGATGGCGGCAGGGGTGGAGCCCGTACGGACGGACGCACCGGCGACGAGCACCTCGCCCTCGTCCGGCGGCAGCGCGCCGGCCACCGCCTTCGCGGTCTCGCTGCGGCCCGAGCCGAGCAGCCCGCCGAGGCCCACGACCTCGCCGGGCCGGATGGCGAGCGAGACGTCATGCAGGGTGTGCCGGACCCTCAACCCCCGTGCGGTGAGCACCGGTTCGCCACCGGTCTCGTGCTCGCCGCTGAACTTGGTGAGCCCTTCCGCGCGCACCTCGCCCATCTCCCGGCCCAGCATCAGCGAGACCAGGCGCAGCCGGTCCAGCTCCGCGATCGGGCCGGTGTGCACCAGCTTTCCGTCGCGCAGCACGGTCACCGTGTCGCAGACCTCGTACAGCTCGTCGAGCCGGTGGCTGACGTAGACGACCGCGATGCCCCGGTCGCGCAGCATCCGGATCACCCCGAACAGCGTCTCCACCTCGCGGGGTTCGAGCGAGGACGTGGGCTCGTCCATCACCACGACCCGCGCGTCCACCTGCACCGCGCGGGCCAGCGCCACCATCTGCTGGGCGCCGATGCCGAGCGTGCGCAGGGCCCGCGTGACATCGACCCGTACGCCCAGATCGCGCAGGGCCTCCTCGGCCTCGCGGTGCATCCGCCGGAAGTCGATGAGCCCGAACCGGTTGCGGGGCTCACGGCCCAGGAACAGATTGCGGGCCACACTCATCAGCGGGACGAGGTTGACCTCCTGGTAGATGGTGGAGATCCCCGCGTGCTGCGCCTCCAGCGGCGTCGCGAACTCCACCGGCTCGCCCCGGTACTCCACGAGCCCCTCGTCGGCGCGGTACACACCGGTCAGGACCTTGATCAGGGTGGACTTGCCCGCGCCGTTCTCACCGATCAGCGCGTGCACCCGGCCGGGATATGCGGCGAAGTCCACACCGTCGAGCGCCAGGGCGCCGGGGAACCGTTTGGTGACGCCCGCGGTGCGGAGCACGGCCTCCGCACCGGGCGGCCCGCTCCCCGCCTGCGGGCCGCCCGCGTCGTACGTCTCCGTCATCCTCAGTACGCCTTGCCGATCTCGGACTCGGCGTTGTCCTCGGTGTACTCGGTGTCCTTGATAACGATGTCCTGCCCGACCTTCTCGCCCTTGGTGAAGGCGTCGAGGGTCTCGAAGGCGAGCGGTCCGAAGCGCGGGTTGGACTCGACCACGCCGTGGATCCAGCCGTCGACGATGCCCTGCACCGCGCCGCGCGTGCCGTCGATCGTCACGATCCGCACGTCGCCGGCCTTCTTGCCCGCGCCCTTGAGCGCGTTCACGGCGCCGAGGCCCATCTCGTCGTTCTCGGCGTAGATCCCGGTGATGTCCGGCTTGGACTGGATGAGCTGCTCGGTGACCTGCTGGCCCTTCTCGCGGGCGAACTCACCGGTCTGCTCGAACACCACCTTCAGGTCCGGGGCCTTCTCGGCGATGCGGTCCTTGAAACCCTTGGTGCGCTCGGTGGTCACGTTGTTGCCGGGGGCGCCGAGCAGGATCGCCACCTCGCCCTTGCCGCCGGTGGCCTCGATCATCCGGTCGGCGGCGCGCCTGCCCTGCTCGACGAAGTCCGAGCCGATGAAGGAGACGTAGTCCTTGCAGGGCTCGGCGTTGATCTTCCGGTCGATGGTGACGATCGGGATCTTCTTCTGCGCGGCGGTGCGAAGGACCGGGCCCCAGCCGTCCGAGTTCAGCGGGGCGATCACCAGGACGTCGGCGCCCTTGGCGATGAGGTCCTGGACGTCGCTGATCTGCTTGGAGAACTGCGACTGGGCGTTGGCCGTCAGGAGCTTGATCCCGCGCTCCTTCGCCTCGGCCTTGATCGAGGCCGTCTCGGCGATACGGAACGGATTGGCCTCCTTCTCGGACTGCGAGAAGCCGACGGTGGCGCCCTTCAGATCCAGCTTCTTGCCGCCGAAGGCCGTGAGGTCACAGGTCTTCTGGTCGCCCGAGGGCTCGGCGACCTCCTGGCCCGCGTCGGCGGCGGCCTTGCCGGTGTCCTTGGCGTCGGAGGGGTCGTCCTCGGACTTGGCGCAGCCGGTGGCCAGGGCCAGGCTGAGACAGAGCCCGGCGGTCAGCAGGGTGGGGGCGGACGTGCGGCGATCGGTGTTGCGGCGCAGACGAACGGTCGGCTTCATGGAGTCCCCATTACGGCGCGGCCCCGCGGCGCTCAGGCACGCGTGGGAGATCGGCTGGTGCGGTCAACTCGCGGTCCGGTGCGGAAGGTTCGGCCACCCGGAGGTTGGCGAACCTGGAGTGTTCGAGAACCCGGGAGTTCGCGAACTGAGCGTTCGAGAACCCGGGAGTTCGCGAACCTGGAGCGTTCGAGAATCTTTTACATCGTTGGAAGAGGGCTGTAAACCCTTCGTGCGGCGGCCGGTGCGTACCGGTCCCGGGCGCCGTCTACCGGCGTCCCAGCGTGCTCTCGCGCTCCACCAGCCGGAAATCCGCTGTGAGTTCGCGTCCCTGCGGCTCCCCGTTGGCGGCCGCCGCCCCGCTCAGGCGGCTGATCACGGACTCCACGGCGAGCCGCGCGATGGCGTGCTTGTCCGGCGAGACCGTCGTCAGCGAGACCGCGCCGAACCGGCCCTCGACGATGTCGTCGAAGCCCACCACCGCCACGTCCCACGGCACTCGCAGCCCGCGCTCGTGCAGCACCCGCATCGCCCCGATCGCGACCAGGTCGTTGTACGCGAACACCGCGTCGGGCCGCATGCCCGCGTCCAGCATCCGCGCCATCGCCACGGCGCCGTCGGCGCGGTCCCAGCCGCCCACCGGGCCGACCAGGGAGTCGGGCGCGGGCTGCCCCGAGGCCGTCAACTCCTCGCGCCAGCCCTGGAGTCGCAGGTGGGCGGGCCGGTTGGCCGTGTCGGTGCGGGCGCCGAGATAGGCGATCCGGGTCCGGCCGAGGCCGAGCAGGTGGCGCACCGCGGCGCGGGCCGCCGCCACGTTGTCGATCGCGATGTGGTCGTACGGCAGGTCGTACTCGCGCTCGCCGAGCAGCACCAGCGGGACGTCGTCGGTGCGGGCGCGCAGATCGTCGGCCTCGAGCTCGAGCGGGCTGAGGATCAGACCGTCGATCACGCGGGCCCGGAAGCCCTGGCTGACGAGGATCTCCTGCTCGCGGTCGCCCCTGGTGTGGTCCAGGAGCACCGTGTAGTCGTGCTCGGCGGCCGCGTCGATCACGGCGCCCGCGAGCTCCGCGAAGTACGGGTTGCCGAGCTCGGGCACCGCGAGCGCGATGATGCCGGTGCGGCCTTTGCGCAGGTGGCGGGCGGTCAGATTGGGCCGGTAGCCCAGTTCGTCGATGGCGCGCTGCACCTTCTCGCGCATCGCCGGAGTGACGTGCTGGTAGTTGTTCACGACGTTCGAGACGGTCTTGATCGAGACGCCGGCGCGTTCCGCGACGTCCTTGAGGCTCACCCTCACGCGAATCCCCTCCGGGGCGGGCGCCCCTGGCCCCGGCCTGCGGCGACGCACCCCCGAGGGTTGCATCGATGTACAGGCGCGTGTACTGGCCCTTTGTCATGACCCTGGACAGCCGGTCGGTGCCGTGCTGTCATGCCAACTGCCGTTCCTTCCAACGTTGTACAGACTCATCCGACGACCCGCCACCCTTCGTCAGAAGGAGGAGCACGTGCGAGTGAGAAAACGACTGAGAAGCCGACGGGCGTTACGCACCGGCCGCGTGACGCCGCGCAGGAGCAGGCTCGCCCTGCTGCTCGCGGCCCTGCTCGCCCTCGCGGGCCTGACCGCGCTGCCCGCGGCCCAAGCAGCGGAGGATCCCGTGCAGCCACCCGGTCTCAAGGGCGAGTACTACACCCAATCCGCCCCCGGAGCCTTCGACTTCGCGGAACTCAAGGCCACCGGATTCGACCCGAACCTCGACTTCGACAACCTGGAGACGCGCCTGGCCTCCGCCACCGGCCGCTCCGACGACGTGAGCGTGCGCTGGACCGGCAAGCTCGTCCCCGAGCGCAGCGGCGCCCACACCTTCACCGTCATCGGCGACAACGGCTTCAGGCTCTGGGTCGACGGCAAGCTCGCCATCGACCACTGGGTGGACGACTGGGACCGGGAACAGACCTCGCAGCCGGTCGAGTTGACCGCGGGCACCGCCTACGAGTTCAAGGTCGAGTACTTCGAGCACTACGGCGGCTCGAACCTCCACGTCAACTGGATCCAGCCCGGCCAGGCCAAGCAGCCCATCCCGCAGTCGGCCTTCCGGCTCCCGGACGGCTTCGACTACGACGGCGCGTACGGCGGCTCCGTCCTCGCCTCAGGACGCACCCTGCGCCTCGACTTCGTGCAGGAACTCGCGGCCCCACCCGCCGAGTTCACCGAGCACATCGACGCCGTCATCGGCGGGGCCGAGTGGCCGCTCGGCGCCGCCCGCCTGGACCCCGACGACCCGCGCAAGCTCCTGATCGAGCTGACCGAACCCGTGGTCGGCCAGGGCGGACAGGTCGATCTGCGCTACGACGGCCAAGGCGGTCTGACCGCGCAGGACGGCAAGGCGGTCGGCGCCTTCTGGAGCGGCGGCACCAACGACTCCGAGCACCAGCTCACCACCAAGTGGGGCGAGGAGGTCACGCCGCAGAACGCCTGGCGCGAGTACCCCCGCCCGCAACTGGTCCGCAAGGACTGGCAGAACCTCAACGGCACCTGGGAGTTCGCCGGCGCCTCGGCCGGTGAGCAGCCGCCGTTCGGCAAGCGCCTCAAGGAGCGCATCCTCGTCCCGTACCCCGTGGAGTCCCAGCTCTCCGGAGTCGAGCGGCACGAGGACCGGATGTGGTACCGCCGCACCTTCACCGTCCCCGAGAAGTGGGACGACAAGAAGCGGATCAAACTCAACTTCGACGCCGTCGACTGGCAGTCCGTGGTCTACGTCAACGGCAAGAAGGTCACCGAACACAAGGGCGGCTACGACCGGTTCAGCGCCGACATCACCGACGCGCTCAAGCCCGGCCGCACGCAGGAGCTGATCGTCGGCGTGTACGACCCGACGGACGCCGACGGAGCGGAGAACCCGCCGCTCGGCAAGCAGCGCCTCGACCCGTCCGGCATCTGGTACACCGCATCCTCCGGCATCTGGCAGACGGTCTGGCTGGAGCCGGTGGCCGCGGACCACGCCTCCGGGCTCAAACTGATCCCGGACGTGGCCGGCGAGCGGCTCGCCGTGGATGTGCAGGGCGTACGGGACGGCGTGCCCGTCACCGCCGTGGCCTACGACGGCAAGCGCGAGGTCGGACGCGCCACCGGCAAGTCCGGCAGCACCCTCCAAGTCCCTGTCCCCGACCCGCACTTGTGGTCACCGGACGACCCGCACCTGTACGACCTCAAGGTGACGGTCGGCGGCGACAAGGTCGCGAGCTACTTCGGGATGCGCTCCGTCCAAGTCGAGAAGGCGGACGGCACGCCCCGGATCCTGCTCAACGGCAAGCCGGTGTTCTCCATGGCCACGCTCGACCAGGGCTTCTGGCCGGACGGCCTGCACACGGCGCCGAGCGACGCGGCGCTCGCGTACGACCTGAAGGCGCACAAGGACCTCGGGTTCAACTCCGTGCGCAAGCACATCAAGGTCGAACCGGACCGGTGGTTCCACCATGCCGACCGGATCGGGCTGCTCGTCTGGCAGGACATGCCCTCCATGACGGCCGGGCGCACCCCGGACGCCGCCTCGCGGGCGCAGTACGAGCACGAGATGAAGAAGATGATCGACCAGCACGTCTCCAGCCCTTCGGTGATCATGTGGGTCACCTTCAACGAGGGCTGGGGTCAGTACGACCAGGCGCGCATCGCCGACCAGGCGAAGACCTGGGACCCGAGCCGGCTCGTGAACAACATGAGCGGACTCAACTGCTGCGGCGCGGTGGACGGCGGCAACGGCGACATCGCCGACGCCCACGGCTACCCGAGCCCGCTGCTCCCGCAGCCGGACGGCGAACGGGCCCTGGTCAGCGGCGAGTACGGCGGCCTCGGCCTGGCCGTGCCGGGCCACGCCTGGCCGGTCCGGCACACCTACGTCGGAGTGGACCGCGCGAAGTACACGGACGAGTACCTGGCCCTGCTCGACAAGGTACGGACGCTCGCCTGCCAGGGCGGCAACGGAGCCGTGTACACCCAGATCACCGATGTGGAAGGCGAGTTGAACGGCCTGCTCACCTACGACCGCAAGGTCCTGAAGGGCGATCAGCAGCGGATCAAGGCCGCGCACGAGGCGCTGATCAGGGAAGCGGCGGCCCCGGGAGGTGTGCAGTGCGCCTGAGGTGACCCGAGTGGGGGCGGGGGATCGGTGCCACGAGAATTGACGTGCTCGTAACGTTCCGTATTCCGGACGTGCTTGACCGTAGTCGTCAACAGGTTGTTGACTGCTGGCTCCCCGTCGTCGACGCGAGAGCTGGGCATGGCTACCCACACCGATCCGCTCGCCCCCCTCGACCTGGCCTTCTGGAACATCGAGTCCGACGAACACCCCATGCACCTGGGCGCCTTGGGCCTCTTCACCGCCGACTCGGCCGGCGCCGCGCAGCACGCCGCCGACCTCCTCACCGCCCGCGCGCCCCGCGTCCCCGGTCTCGGGATGCGGATCAGGGACGTCTGGTACGGGGCCGGGGGAGCGGTGCGCGAACCGGCACCCGCCTTCGACCCTGCCGACCACGTCCGGCTCGCCGCCGCCACCGTCGACTTCCACGCCGCGGCCGGCGCGCTCATGGAGCGGCCCCTGGACCGCGCGCGCCCGCCCTGGGAGGCACACGTTCTGCCCGGCGCCGACGGCGCCACCTTCGCGGTGCTCTTCAAGTTCCACCACGCCCTGGCCGACGGGCTGCGCGCGCTGACCCTGGCGGCCGGGGTGATGGACCCGCAGCCGGACCTCGCCGCCCGCGCCCACCGGCCCTCCGAGCCCGCGCCCGAACACGGCCTCCTGTCCTGGCTGCCCCGCCCGCAACACCTGCCCGGCGCCGTCCGCGCACGGCTCGGCGCCCTCGGCCAGGCCCTCGACATCGGCGCCTCCGTGGCCCGCGCGACCTGGCCCGTGCACTCCTCACCGGCGCTCACCGCCCTCCCGACCGGCAGCCGCCGCACCGCAGGCGTCGTCCTCGACCTGGACGAGGTCCAGCGCATCCGCAAGACGACGGGCGGCACGGTCAACGACGTCCTGATCGCCCTCGTCGCCGGCGCCCTGCGGCGCTGGCTCGCCGAACGCGGCGAGCCGGCCGACGAGGTCCGCCCCCGCGCCCTGATACCCGTCTCGCGCCGCCGCCCCCGCGCCCGCCAGCCCCAGGGCAACCGGCTCTCCGGCTACCTGATCCGCCTCCCCGTCGACGAGGCGGACCCGCTCACCCGCCTGCGCACCGTCCGCGCCGACATGGACCGCAACAAGGACGACGGCGCGCACCGGGGCGCGGGCGCCGTCGCGCTCCTCGCCGACCACGTGCCGCCGCTCGGCCACCGCCTCGGCGGCCCCGTCGTGGCCCAGGCCGCCCGCCTGCTGTTCGACATCCTGGTCACCAGCGTGCCGCTGCCCAGCCTGGGCCTGCGCCTGGCCGGCTGCCCGCTGGCCGAGGTCTACCCCTTCGCGCCGCTCGCCCAGGGCCACTCACTCGCCGTAGCCGTCTCGACCTACCGCGGACGGGTCCACTACGGCCTGGTGGCGGACGCGGAGGCCGTCCCCGACCTGGACCGCCTCGCGGACGCGCTGACCCGGGAGCTCCATGAGGTGGCGACCGCGGCCGGGGTCTGACACCGCACGCCCGTCACGCTGCGTACGGCGCCAAGTGCGCCCGGTCAGGCCCGAGGGGAACGGTTTGGAAACCGGCACCCCGGCTCCGTAAAATCCACTCTTTGGAATCTGACCGGCGCCGGCGCGCCCGCACCCGTACGAGGAAAACAACGGCGATGAGCGTGACCAGCGAGAGCACGGAGGGCCAGGAGCTCACCGAGGGCCAGGAGCCCCAGAACTTCGGACCCGGCATCGACCCCGAGCGGCTCGCCGTCTGCCTCGCGGTCCTCGACGAGCTCGACAAGCTCGAGGTCGACCACCCCGACGCGATCGCCGTACGCCGCGCCACCGCCGGCATCTACCGCACGGTCAAGCAGCGCCGCCGCCAGGAGCGCCGGGCCGCGAAGACCGCGCACGACCGCCAGGTCACGCACGCCACGGCCACCGGCTCCGCCGAGCGCATCGACGACGAGACCCAGGGCCTGCTGCCGAGCTCCTCCGCCGCCGGTGAGATCGCCGGCATACTCCAGCGGCCGCGCTCCTGCTACGTCTGCAAGGCGCGGTACGTCGAGGTCGACGCCTTCTACCACCAGCTCTGCCAGAAGTGCGCCGCCGAGAACCGCGCCAAGCGCGACGCCCGCGCCGACCTGACCGGCAAGCGCGCCCTGCTCACCGGCGGCCGCGCGAAGATCGGCATGTACATCGCGCTGCGCCTGCTGCGCGACGGCGCGCACACCACGATCACCACGCGCTTCCCCAAGGACGCCATCCGCCGCTTCAAGGCGATGGAGGACTCCGCGGACTGGATCCACCGCCTGGAGGTCGTCGGCATCGACCTGCGCGACCCGGCGCAGGCCGTCGCGCTCGCCGACCAGGTCGCCGAGGCCGGACCGCTGGACATCCTGATCAACAACGCCACGCAGACCGTGCGCCGGCTGCCCTCCGCCTACGCCGCCCTCGTCGACGGCGAGAGCGCGCCGCTGCCCGCCGGCGAGCTGCCCCCGCACAGCGTGATCGGCGCCTTCAACTCCGGTGCCGTGGACGGCATCCAGGCCCTGCCCGCCGGGATCTCCGGCATGGACGCGCAGCAGGTCGCCGACCTCGCGCTGGTCGGCGGGCACGCCAGCATCGAGAAGCACCGCGACGGCACCGCCATCGACGCGGGCGGCCTCGTCCCCGACGTGGTGCACACCAACACCTGGGTGCAGTCCATCGAGCAGATCTCCCCGGTGGAGCTGCTCGAGACCCAGCTGTGCAACTACACCGCGCCCTTCATCCTCATCAGCAAGCTGCGCGCCTCGATGGCCGAGGCCGCGCGCAAGGCCGCTTCGGGACGCGCCTACGTCGTCAACGTCTCGGCGATGGAAGGGGTGTTCAACCGCGGCTACAAGGGCGCGGGCCACCCCAACACCAACGCCGCCAAGGCCGCGATGAACATGGTCACGCGCACCAGCGCCCAGGAGATGTTCCAGACCGACGGCATCCTCATGACCTCCGTCGACACCGGCTGGATCACCGACGAGCGCCCGCACTACGACAAGCTCCGCCTCGCCGAGGAGGGCTTCCACGCCCCCCTCGACCTGGTCGACGGTGCGGCCCGCGTGTACGACCCGGTAGTGCGCGGCGAGGCCGGCGAGGACCTGTACGGCGTCTTCCTGAAGGACTACGCACCCGGCAAGTGGTAGCCGGCGCCGGGGAGTCCGGTCACGGACTCCCCGCCGCCCGCAGCTGCTCGTGCACGGCGTACCCGGCCGTCGAGCCTGCCGCGGCCCGTACCCGCGTCCCGCCGTCCACGAGCAGATCCGCGCCGGTCACCCAGCGCGCCGCGTCCGAGACCAGCCAGGCCACCGCGTCGGCGATGTCCTCGGGCTCGCCGATCCGGCCGAGCGGCAGACCCTCGGCGATGCGCTGCTCCGCGCCCTCCCACACGAACCGCGCCATCTCCGTGCGGACCAGGCCCGGCGAGACGGCGTTCACCCTGACCCGCGGGGCGAGTTCGCCCGCCAGCTGACGGGTCAGATGCAGCAGGGCGGCCTTGCTGGTGCCGTACGCGCCGACGTTCGGGCCCACGCCGTGGGTGCCCTCGGTGCAGATGTTCACCACGGCGCCCCCGTGCTCGCGCATCCAGGCGCGCCACGCCGCCTGCACGAGCCGCAGCGGCGCTTCGACGTTGGTGGCGAAGGCCGCGGCCCAGTCCTCGGGGTCGGCCTCCATGAGTGGGCCGTACGGACGGTTGGTGGCGGCGTTGTTGACGAGGATGTCGAGTCGGCCGAACTCCCGCAGGAACTCCCGTACGCATGTGTCGAGTTGCGAGGGATCGGCCACGTCCCCCGCGCAGCCGAACGCCCGCATCCCGGACTTCTCCAGCGCGGCGACCGCCCGCCGGACCCCCTCGGGATCGCGCCCGGTGACGCCCACGGCCGCCCCGGCCGCACCGAGCCGGTGCGCGACGGCCAGACCGATCCCGCGGGTCGCGCCGGTCACCAGGGCGGCCCTGCCGCCGAGTTCACGCTCCGCTGCTCCAGTTGTCATCCGCGTACGGTGACATGACGGACCGTCAAAGGGGAGCCCCGAGCGCCACCGGATGCCCGGCGCGCCGTCCCCGGCCTTGACCGCATTCCGCGGGCTGTCCCCGCCCCTCCACTACCGTGCCGCCGCGGCCACCAGCTCGAGCACCGGCCGCCAGTCCTCCATCACTCCGGCGTCCAGGCCCACGACCTTCCCCGCGTCGTCGGCCTGCCGCAGCGTGAGCGCGTCCTGCGCGTACGGGTCGGCGGCGAAGGCCGCGATCTCCTCGTACGACATCGGGCCGCCCTGCACCCCCAGCGTCAGAGCGCTCTGTGCGGACAGCGGCCGTCCCGGTTCCGTCGCCGCCAGGTAGCGCTTGGCCGCGACATGGAGGCGGACGAGGCCGGCGACCCGGTGCCCGAGCAGCCCGCGCACGGCATCCGCCGCGTGCTCGGCGTGCGCCGCGTCGTCCCCCGGCCGCAGCAGATGCCCGAGGTCGTGCACGAGCCCGGCCACTTGGAGCTCCTTGTCGGCCGGGTGCGAGCGGCGCAGGAGCGCGGCGGTCTGCAACGCGTGGTCGTGCAGATCGACCGGATCGCCGCTGCGGTCGGGGGTGTCCCAGGTGCCGCGGCAGGCGTGCAGCAGATCCATCAGCGCGTCGACCGTGCGCACCGTCACTCCCGAGGGCAAGGGGTCGTGCGTGGTCAGAGGGCCGTGCGACGTCATGTGCGGCTCCTTCCGGTTCCTCGGCGGATGGCACCAAGTGCCACGCAGGAGAAGGAGAACAGGCCCGCCTGACCGTCAGGCCAACGCCGTATTAATCACGTGCAGCGAACGCCCCCTTCCGCTTACCGTGAAGGCCGTCGCCCCCTGCGGAGAGCGCCCGGATCCAGTCGGATTACCCACCACCACAGAGGTTTTGGGCCGTTTTCCCAGGGCATGCACGGAGATTTTGCCTCCCCATAGAGCGGGGGTCCGCTCATATGGGTACTCTGGGCGGCAGCGGGCCACCCAACGGGTTCACCAACACCCTTGGCCCGCCCTGGGACAAGCCGGTCACCACGGCTGCGTCCCGTACGAGAACCGGCGCCACCGCGACCGAACTGGCCTGAGCGATGCCCCACCGGGCGGCCGCGGCGCCCCGGCGGCGGGGCGGTGACGGTGCGACCGGGGGTTACCCGACACATAAGGAGTGCGCGGTGACACCAGACAAGTCCAAGAGTGAGCAACTGGCCCCGAAGGAACGGCGCGACCGGGCCGGCCGTCGGCGCGGGGACCAGCTGGGCAGCCTCGAGGTGTGGGCGCGGTCCGCGCCGATCCGCCTCGCGGGGTACGAGGACGACCTCGCCGAGCCCCACATCCTGCCGAGCGTCGACTGAGTCCTGACGGGGCTCGCCCGGAGGCCATGACCGCGGCGCCCACCTCGGCGCCTCGGCCCTCGGCGCCTCCGCACTCCGGCCCCGTCACGGCACCAGGAACTCGGCCTCGAACCCGAGCAGCTCACGGGCCGCCGTGAGGTCCACCGGAGCACTCCGGCCGGGCAGCGGCCGCCGCACCTCGGTGTCCGGATGGAAGCGCCGCAGCAGCTCCCGCGTCGGCACGTCCATCAGCGTCTCGGGCGCGCACACGTGCACCGTGTGCGCGCCCGGACCCGGCACCCGCAGGGCGAGCAGCGCGGCCCGCGCCGCCTCCCGTACCTCCAGGTGCGTCCACAAGTCCCGTGCGCCGAGCGCCGGATCGGCCCGGAGCCGGGCCGCATGGGCGAGCAGCCGCTCCTCGAAGCCGCCCACGAACGGGTAGCGCAGACAGACCACCCCCATCCCGTGCCGGCGCGCCATCATCGCGGCGGTCAGCTCGTCGGTCTGCTTGGCGAGCCCGTACGGATCGGCCACCTGCGCCGGCAGTAGCGCGTCCACCGGCACGTACGCCGGATGCGGCGCCGGATCGGCCGTCCACGGCAGCCCCGTCGCACCCCAGGAACCGGCCACCGCCGCACGGCGCACTCCGGCCCGTCCCGCCTCCTCCAGGACCGTGAACGTGGCCAGCGAGTTGGCGCCGAACACCTCGTACGGGCTGTGCCGCTCGGGGGTCGGGATCGCCGCGAGATGGATCACCGCGTCCACGCCGTCGAGCGCGGAGGCCACGGCCTGCGGATCGCAAGCGTCGCCCCGCACCACACGCCGGGCTGCCGGACCGCCCGGATCCTCCAGCACCAGCGCATGGGCCTCGAAGCCCTCCTCGGCGAGGAGGGCGAGCACGGCGCGGCCGATCCGCCCGGCGGCTCCGGTCACCAGGACCCTCATCCGCGCACGCCTTCCCCGTGGGCCCGCCGCAAGCCTTCCCCGTGGGCCCGCGCGCCCTCCCCACGGGCCCGTACGCCTTCCCGGTAGACCCGTAGGGCGAAGATCCGCGCCGAAGCCGCACCGTTCGTGGCCTCCACGACGAGGCGCAGCGCCTTCGCGGTCACCGGCCGCGGCAGGTCGTGGACGATCCGCCGGCGTCTGTTGTCGCTCGTTCGGGCGATCACCTCCCACTCCTTGCCTTCGGCACTGAGTGCCTCGACACGGAAGTCCTTGAGCAGTGTGGGGAGGAGGTCCCGCAGAGGCAGGGGCCGGGGCCCACAGGCGCGCCCCGTGCGGCGTCAGGCGGCAGGCGCATGCCGACGCCACGGCCGTGCGGCCTCCAACGCCGCGGCCGCCGCCAGGAGTTGCTCCTCCCGGCCCGGCGCGCCCACCAGCTGCACCGCGCAGGGGGCGCCCGTCGCCAGCACCCCGAAGGGGACCGACAGGGCGGGCCAGCCCGTGAGGTTCCAGGCCGGGGTGAACGGTGAGTAGCGGGTGTTGGCGGTCAGATTGCGCAGCCAGCCGCGCTCGTGCCAGGGCGCGGCGGCCGGGCCGCGGCGTGCGAGAGCCGGGGTGAGCAGCAGGTCGTGCTGTGCGAAGAACGGCTCCAGGCGGGTGCGCAGCCGGGCCCGGCCCTCGCCCCGTTCGACCCGGGCGAGGAAACGCCCGCCGAGCGCCGCGTGTCGGCGGGTGCGCGCGGTCAGTCGGGTGCGGTCCAGGTCCCGCGCGTCCACGTGGGTGCCGGCCGTCCAGTGCGCGAGCGCCGACGTGCCGAGCCAGAGCGGATACGGGGGATCCGCGGCCTCGACGCGGTGGCCGGCACCCGCCAGCGCCTTGCCCGCCTCCTGTGCGGCCGTCCGCCAGGCCCGCAGCACCGGCACACCCGCGAGCGGACTGCGCACCGACACCGCGATGCTCAACTCGGCCTGCGCGGAGGGCGTTTGGGGCTCGGTGCCGGACAGGACCGCGAGCAGGAGACGGGTGTCGGCGACGGTGGTGGCCAGCGGGCCGTTCTCGGACAGGCCGAACCAGCCGCCGCCCAGGTCCCGCGGCACGACGCCCTCGCCGGGCTTGAAGCCGACCACGCCGCAGTTCGCGGCCGGGATCCGCAGCGAGCCCATGCCGTCGTTGCCGAGGGCGAGCGGCACCATCCCCGCCGCGACCGCTGCCGCGCTGCCGCCCGAGGAGCCGCCCGCCGTGCGCGAGGTGTCCCAGGGATTGCGGGCGGTGCCATGCACCCCGTCCGTCGTGCCGAACACACACAGCTCCGGCACATTGGTCAGGCCGACGACCACCGCGCCCGCCGCACGCAGCCGGGCCACCGTCGGGTGGTCCTCGGCGGCCGGGGTGTCGGGGGTGGCCGCCGACCCGTTGCGGGTGGACTCTCCGCGTACGGGCAGATTGTCCTTCACGGCCACGGGCACCCCGGCAAGCGGGAGCCCCGCCAGATCCGACCGCGCGGCCAGGGCCTCGGCCTCCGCGAGCGCCTCCCGGGCGCGCACGTGCCGGAAGGCGCCCACGCGGGCGTCGAGCAGCTCGATCCGCGCGAGGTGCTCCGCCACCACTTCGCGTGGTGTCACCTTCCCGGCCCGCACTGCCTCGGCGATCTCCGTCGCGGTCCGCCCGGCCCAACTGCTCACGGTCAACTCCCTGTTCCCGACATGTTCCCGTCCCTGTCCCTCGGAGAGAACTCTGGCGGGTCGGGGCGCGCGCGTCGAGCCTGCGCGGGGGCTGCCGTCGGTGGCACCTCCCGGTCTTGTGAAGGCGGAGAGCTCCGATCAATACTCGGTGCGGCCATGACCACGGGGGCCCGGTACCACCGAGCATGATCCTCCAGCGGAAGGAAGCTGCGGTATGACCGACTTCGAAGGGCTCAGGGCCGTCGTCACGGGAGGTGCCTCGGGCATCGGCAGAGCGACGGCCGAGCTCCTCGCGGCGCGCGGCGCCCAGGTCACCGTCCTGGACCTCGCCCCGGACACGGTGGCGAAGCCGCTGCTCGCCCGGCGTGCCGACGTCACCGACGACACCTCCGTACGCACCGCTCTGGCGGCGGCCGCCGGAGAGATGGGCGGCTTGGACATCCTGGTCAACAACGCGGGGATCGGCGCGCAAGGCACCGTCGAGGACAACGACGACGCCGAGTGGCACCGCGTACTGGACGTCAACGTGCTCGGGATGGTCCGCACCGCCCGGGCCGCACTCCCGCACCTGCGCGCCTCACGGCACGCGGCGATCGTCAACACCTGCTCCATCGCCGCGACCGCGGGCCTGCCCGGGCGCGCGCTCTACAGCGCCACCAAAGGGGCGGTCCTCTCCCTCACGCTCGCCATGGCCGCCGACCACGTCGGAGAAGGGATCCGCGTGAACTGCGTCAACCCCGGCACGGTGGACACCCCGTGGATCGGCCGCCTCCTCGACGCGGCCGACGACCCTGCTGCCGAACGGGCCGCGCTCGTGGCGCGCCAGCCCACCGGCCGGCTCGTGCGGGCGGACGAAGTGGCCGCCGCCATCGCCTACTTGGCGAGCCCCGCGGCCGGTGCGACCACCGGCACGGCCCTCGCGGTCGACGGCGGGATGCAGGGCCTGCTGCTGCGTCCGGTGGCGTCGTGATCGGCAGCGCTCGGCTCGCCGCGACCGATGTGCCGGTCTCAAGCCTCTCCTTCGGTGCCGCGCCCATCGCCGGGTTCTCCACGCCGGTCGGTGAGGAGCAGGCGTACGAGGCGATCACCGCCGCCTGGAACGCGGGCATCCGCACCTTCGACACGGCACCGCACTACGGACTCGGCCTCTCCGAGCGCCGCCTCGGCGAGGTGCTGCGCGAGCGCCCGCGCCACGGCTTCACGCTCTCCACCAAGGTCGGCAGGCTTCTCGAGCCGTACGACGGCGGGGGCGACGACCTCGCGGCCGGCGGCTTCGCGGTGCCGGCCACGCACCGCAGGGTGTGGGACTTCAGCGCCGACGGTGTGCGGCGCAGCATCGAGGGCAGTCTGGAGCGGCTCGGCCTCGACCGTGTCGACATCGTCTATCTGCACGACCCCGACGACCACGAGGAGTGGGCGTTCCGTGAGGGCTACCCGGCGCTCGAGCGGCTGCGCGCCGAGGGCGTCGTGGGCGCGATCGGCGCCGGGATGAACCAGGCCGAGATGCTCACCCGCTTCCTCACCGACACGGACACGGACGTCGTCCTGGCCGCGGGGCGGTACACCCTGCTCGACCAGATCGCTCTGAAGGCCCTGCTCCCGGCGGCGCAGGCGCGCGGCCGGAGCGTCGTGGCCGCGGCCGTCTACAACTCGGGCATCCTCGCGGATCCGCACCCCGGCGCCACGTACAACTACACGACGGCCCCGGACGACCTCGTGACCCGCGCCCTGCGCATCAAGGAGCTCGCCGAGCGGCACGGCACCACCCTGCGGGCCGCCGCGCTCGCCTTCCCGCTGGCGCACCCGGCGGTCGCGAGCGTCCTCGTGGGCATGCGCTCGGCGGCACAAGTGCGGGACTCCGTCGCGCAGTTCACGGCACCGGTGCCGCCGGATTTCTGGGCCGAGCTCAAGGCGGTGGGGCTGCTCGCGGCGGAGGCGCCGGTGCCGGAGTCCGCGGGAGGGTGACGGTGCGGCTGCGTCGTGAGCGTCGCGCGACCGCGTGAGGCGGCCTCAGTGGTCGGAGGACTGTGACGGTGACGGCCGGTCGGAGTGCTGCGGCGGCTGCGACGTGGTCGTCAGGCGCGTCGGCGGCAGGAACTCGCGGACGTACGTACGGTCCCACCACGCTCCCGTCGCGCGCAGCTCGCCCCAGGTCGTGTAGCGGTAGCGGTACAGGCGTGCCCGGACGAAGCGGGGCGGCGCGTCGGGGAACGGGTTGTGCCGCAGAAGCTTCAGGGTGTCCCGGTCTCCTTCGAGGAGCCGCTCCACGAAGGCCCCGAACCAGCCGCGGGCATACGCGGGCGACAGCGCCGCGAACCACATCATCCAGTCGAGCCGCAGGTGGTACGGGGCGAACTGCCGTGGCATCCGGCCGGGTTCACCGGGCTTGCCGTGGAAGCCGTACTCCTTCCAGGCGGCGCCGTCGGGCAGCGGGACCGGCTCGTCGGTGCCCTCCACCGCGATCTCGTGCCGGATCCGCCCCACGCTGCCGAACGCGCCGTAGGAGTTGACCAGGTGGAGCGGGTCGAAGGAGGAGTTCATCACCTGCCGGCGCGAGAGCAGGTTGCGGACCGGGCGGTAGCTGAGCACCAGGACCAGCGCCGTCACCGCGTACACCATGAGCTCGTACCAGAGCGGGGGCTCGGCGAGCGCGGGCGGTGCGCCGGTGAGCGGGGTGAAGTCGACGGCCGACAGGGCCAGCGCGATCGTCAGCCAGTTCAGCCAGGAGAAGTTCCCGGACAGGACCAGCCACAGCTGCGTGACCGCCATGACCACGGCCGCGCAGGACGCGACCGGCTGCGGGGTGAACAGGAGGAAGGGCAGCAGGAGTTGGGTGGCGTGGTTGGCCGCCACCTCCACGCGGTGCACCGGCTTCGGCAGATGATGGAAGAACCAGCTCAGCGGGCCCGGCATCGGCTGGGTCTCGTGGTGGTAGTCGAGGCAGGTGAGCTTGCGCCAGCACGCGTCCCCGCGCATCTTGATCAGCCCCGCGCCGAACTCCACGCGGAACAGCAGCCAGCGCAGCAGGAAGAGGACGAGCAGCGGCGGCGCCAGGTCGTGCGGGCCGAGGAACACCGCGAGGAAGCCGGTCTCCAGGAGCAGCGACTCCCAGCCGAAGCCGTACCAGGTCTGGCCCACGTTGACGATCGAGAGGTAGAGCAGCCAGGGCAGCAGCCACAGCAGCATGCCCGCCCACAGCGGCAGTTCGGCGTCGAGACCGGCCAGCAGGGCCACCGCGCACAGGGCGCCGGTGCACGCCGCCACCGCGAACAGGCGGTCCGAATAGCGCAGTTGGAACAGGCTGGGAGCCCGGCGGAACGGCACCCGCGCCGTGAACCGCGGGACCGGCAGCATCCCGCGCTCGCCGATCAGCGCACGGAACTGCAGGGCGGCGCCCACGAACGCCACCAGATACACGGCGGCCAGGGCCCGCTGGAAGACGAGCCGGGCGAGCCAGTAGTCGGGCGCGGTGAACCACTCCACGCCTCCATTGTTGCGCGCGACGCCCGGGTGATCCTGCCGTGCAGGTGAGCAGCGCCTCCTCGGTGCGCCCTCGCGGTGCCGTACGGCGGGCGAGCGCGGTTGCGGGCCAAATTCCGGGATTCACACAATGAGGGACGTACTGCCAGAAAACAGGCGGGAGAACGGCGTGCACTCACCGACCAGGCGCTATGTCACAGCCCTCGCGATATCCGGAGCCCTGCTGGTCGCGGGCTGTTCCGGCAGCGGCGACAACGATGCGGGCGACACGGGCAGTGACAAGGAGCTGTTCCTGCAGCCGGTCGCCGCGGCGGGACCGGATCCGTTCACGGACTCCACCGCCAAGGTCACCGAGACCCCGCCCCCGGTCACCCGAACGCCGCAACCCTCGCCCACCGGCTCCGCCTCGCCCACCCAGGCGGGCATCCGCAGCATCCAGGGCTCGACCCCCGGTCTTTACGGCGGCACGCACTCCGTCAGCAGCTGCGATGTCGAGCAGCAGGTGCGCTTCCTGACCACCGAGCAGTCCAAGGCCCGCGCCTTCGCCCAGGTCGCCGGGATCCAGCAGAACGAGATCGCCGGCTGGCTGCGCGGTCTGACCCCGGTCCAGCTGCGGGTCGACACCCGGATCACCAACCACGGCTACAGCGGCGGCCAGGCCACCAGCTTCCAGTCCGTGCTCCAGGCCGGCACCGCGGTGCTCGTCGACAACCGGGGCATGCCGCGCGTGCGCTGCGCCTGCGGCAACCCGCTCACACCGCCGGCCGAACTGCACAGGGAGGCCACGCACCACGGTCAGCCCTGGCAGGGCTACCACCCCACGAATGTGGTCGTGGTCAAGCCGTCCACCACCGTGATCAACAACATCACGATCATCAACGTCACCAACAACACCTGGATCGAGCGCCCCATCGGCGACGACGGGGACAAGGACAAGATCGTCCCGCCGCCGACGCCCACGCCCGACCCGAGCGTCACGGACCCGGACGGCGAGAGTCCCGACCCGCCGACGGACGACCCGACCTCGGAAGACCCGGACGGCCCCGCGTCCGAGGACCCGACGACGGACGACCCGACCTCGGACGACCCGACGAGCACCGATCCCGCGGACGACCCCACGGACACCGATCCCACGGACACCGACGAGTCGACCGACCCGACGGACGGCTCGGACACGGAGACCCCGAGCCCCACCGACTGCCCGACCCTCTCGCCCACGCCCACGGCCCCGGGCGCCCCCACACCGACGATCCCGGCCGGCTGCCCGGTCCCGCTGCCCGTCCCCGTACCGGACACGGACCCGCAGGTGCCGGACGGCGGGGACGCCACCGTGCCCGACGGCGGCCAGGACCCGTTCCAGGAGCCCACGGACCGCACCGACATCCCGAGCCTGCCGCAGGACGAGACGGTGCCCGACGTGCCCGGCGACGAGACCGGACCCGAGTCGGTGCCCGAGGTGCCGGACGTCGAGCCCGGTCCTGACACCCCGTTCATCCCGGACCCGACCGGGCCCGAGGAGTTCAGCGGCTGAGCCCCCGGCGCCGGTGGGCACGGACGCGCTCCGAGCAGGGGAGCACCGACCGCCGGCGCACACGATTTTCGTCCTTCCGGCCGCAGACGGTGGCCGGAAGGACGAAGCATGTACGGGGCGGCGGATGGTGTCCTCGAAACTCCTGCCCGTACGCCGTTTCCAGGGGGAAGCTCCGTGCTGCACGTCCTCTACCTCGTCGGAGTCGCCTCCTTCGCCGCCAGCGGTGTCCTCGCCGCCCACCGCGCCAACATGGACCCCTTCGGCGGCATCGTGCTCGCCTTCGCCGCCTCCATCTCCGGCGGCACCCTGCGCGACCTGATCCTCGGCCGCCACCCCTTGTACTGGACCCACGACTGGGTGCTGCTCACCGTGATCAGCTGCGCCGCCGTGGGCACGATGCTGTACCTGCGGCGCTGGGAGCTGCCGCACCGGTCCCTGATGACGGTCGACGCCCTCGGCCTCGCCGTCGTGACCGTGATCGGGGCGCGCGCTGCGATCGACGCCGGTGTCACGCCGTTCGCGGTGATCATCCTGGCGGTCCTGACGGGCGTCACCGGCGAGGTCGTGCGCGATGTGCTGTGCGGGGAGTTCCCGCCGCTGCTGCTGCGCGAGGAGGTGTACGCGACCGCCGCCTGCGCCGGAGCCGCCGGCTACCTGCTGCTGCACTGGGCCGGCGCCTCGGACACGCTCGGCACGGTGGTGGCGGCCTCCCTCGTCTTCACCCTCCGGCTCGCCGCCATCCACCGCGAGCTGCACCTGCCCCGCCTGGCGGACTCGGCGGGCCGGGCGGCGGAGCGCCGGGGGCGCTGAGCCGCCCGGCGGTTACTGGGACTCCGGCATCCCGGGGGCGGCACCCCGGCGCCGGCATCCGGGCTCCGGGATCCGGCAAACCATGGCAAAGTGGACGCATGTCCGACCCGGACCCCTGGCCCGCGCCGCCCGAAGCGATCCTCGCGCTGAATCGCACGGGCAGCTTCGACTGGGATCTCGAGAGCGGCGAGATGCACATGGACCCGGCGGCCCACGAGATCTTCGACCTGGCCCCCGGCGAGTACGACGGCCGCCCGCAGAGCCTCGCCCCGCGGGTGCCGGTGGGGGAGAGCCGGCGCCTGGACGCGCTGGTCTCCGAGGCGCTGAAGAACGGCAGCGAGACCTACGGCGCCTACTTCCGGCTGCGCCGCCGCGACGGCTCCCTGCGCTGGACCCACACCCAGGGCTACATCCGGCGCGACGGCAACGGGCGGCCCCGGCGGATCCTCGGGATCGTCCGGGACGCGACGGAGGAACTGCTCGAAACCCGCATCCGTATGGAGCAGGACGCCGAGACCAGGCGCCAGACCAGCATCGTGGAGGGCACCACCGCGGCCCTCGCCCACGCGCGCACGATCCAGGACGTGATCGACGTCCTCGACGAGAACCAGGGCCTCGCGCACCTGGGCGCCGCGAGCCTCGTCATGGGCCTGATCGAAGCGGGCCGTATCCACCTCGTCGCCGAGGGCCCGCCCGGCGCGTTCGTGCCCGGCACGCGCTTCACGCGCATCGACGAGCACTACCCCATGAGCGAGGTCATCAGGACCCTTGCCCCCCGCTTCATCGAGTCACGTGAGGAGTTCGCCGGCTCCTACCCTCTCCTGTGGCCGCACATCAGCCACCTCAACATCACCTCGGCCGCGTACCTGCCCCTGATCGCGCAGGCCCGCCCCATCGGCGCGCTCGGTCTGCTCTACCAGGACAAGACCGGCTTCACGCCCGACGAGCGCAACCTGCTCGTCGCCCTCGGCAGCTCGATCGCGCAGTCGCTGCAGCGGGCCATGTTCTACGAGCAGGAGAAGGACCTCGCCGCCGGGCTCCAGCAGGCCATGCTGCCGCGCTCCATCCCCGCCGTGGACGGCGCGGAGATCGCGGTGCGCTACCGCTCGGCGAAGCTCGGGCGCGACATCGGCGGCGACTGGTACGACGTGATCCCGCTGCCGGGCGGCAAAGTGGGCGCGGTCATCGGCGACGTCCAGGGGCACGACACCCACGCGGCCGCCGTCATGGGCCAGTTGAGGATCGTGCTGCGCGCCTACGCCGCCGAGGGGCACACGCCGGCGACCGTCATGGCCCGGGCCTCGGTGTTCCTGCACGAACTCGACACGGACCGCTTCGCCACCTGCCTCTACGCGCAGGCCGACCTCACCACCGGCGTGGTGCAGCTCGTCCGCGCGGGCCACATCGACCCGCTGCTGCGCGCCCAGGACGGCACCTGCCGCCGCGCGCCCGTCGCCGGCGGTCTGCCGCTCGGCCTGTCCGCCGAATTCCACCGGCTCGAATACCCGGTCACCACCCTCGAACTCGACCCGGGCCAGATCCTGTTGCTGTGCACCGACGGCCTGGTCGAGCAGCCCGGGCACGACCTCGACGACGGGGTGCAGTCCCTCACGGTGGAGGTGGCCTCGGGTCCAACGGACCTGGACGCGCTGGCCGACCGCCTCGTCGAGGACGCCGACCGCCGCGGCGGCGACGACGACGCGGCCCTGCTCCTGCTGCGCCGCCGCACCTCGGACGCCCCCAAGTCCGGCGGCCGGCTCCAGCAGCACGTCGCGCCCAACGACCCGGCGGCGCTGCGCGAGGCCCGGCACATGGTCCGTGCGGCGGTACGGGCCTGGGGCGCTCGTGACCGCTCGGACGAAATCGAGCTGGTCGCCGACGAGTTGGTGACCAACGCGCTCATGCACACCGAAGGCGCCGCGATCATCACGCTGCGCGTCCTGTCCGGCGCCGAACGCCGCCTGCGCGTCGAGGTCGAGGACACCTCCAGCGCCCTGCCGCGCCGGCGCGAACCGGGCGAGGAGGGCGTCTCGGGCCGCGGCCTCCTCCTGGTCGACCGCCTGGCCGACGTCTGGGGCGTGGAGTCGCGGGGCAACGGCAAGGCGATCTGGTGCGAGTTCGTGATCCCGGACAGGGACAGCTGAACCTTTCAGTTCGTTGGTGTGTGAGGTGTGGGGGCACGTTTCAGCCGTGGGGCAACCCCCAGCCGTGGCGCAACCTTCAGCCCGTCCGGCGTTTGAGGACGAGCGCGTTCAGCGCGAAGGGGGGCCGGGGGCGCAGCCCCCGGTTTCGGGAAGGGGCGGGTAGGGGAAATCGCCCGCCGCAGGCGCCCTCCAACCCACCCGCACCCGACACCGATACCGCACCCCACCCCGCCACAGGTCCAACCTCTGCAAGCCACATTCCAGCCGCCGCCAAAGGTTTCCCGCCCCGTTCCCTCCACCCCCTAGCGCCTCCTGACGTGCCCACAGCAAGCTGACGCGCGACATCTGCCCCCAGGGCAACTCGCCGTCACGCAGGAGTAGTTGTGGACCCGAGGAGCGTCAGACGCTGGGCCGTGCTCGGCACGGCCGTGGCCGCCCTGACGGCGGGGGCTCTCACCCCCGCCGTCGCCGATTCCGAACCCGACCCACGCCCGGGCACCACCGCGGAGATACGGCGGCCCATCGCCCCACCGCCCGCCAGCAGCCCGGCCGCCGCAGGCGATCCGGCCGCAGCCCCGACGGCCGTCGTCGACGGCGACGGCATCGAGACCGCCCGCAGCGCCCGGCCCATCGCCCCGGGCGTGGAACTCACCTCGTACGACCGGCTCGAGTCGGACAAGTGGCTGCGCGTGGACGCCCTCAGCGTCGCCCTCGGCGGCACCACCGGCGGGAAGGATCCGGACGCCGGGCCGGGCCGGGGCATATCCCCGGACAAGGGCATATCCGTCGACTATCTGCACTCCGGCAAGGTCGCCGACCGCCGCACCGTCTCCGAACTCGCCGCCGCCCACGACCCGGGCAAGGGCCGCCGGACCGTGGCCGCCATAAACGCGGACTTCTTCGACATCAACGAAACAGGCGCACCCCAGGGCGCGGGCCTCAAGGACGGCAAGCTCGTCCAGTCACCCGCGCCCGGCGCCCACCGCGCCGTCGGCTTCGGCCCCGCCGACGCGGGCCGGGTCCTGGAGCTCTACTTCGACGGCACGCTCACCACCCCGCAGGGCGTGCGCGCCCTCACCGCGTACAACGCCGCGAACGTCCCGGCCGGCGGCATCGGCGCGTACACCGACGCCTGGGGCACGGCCGACCGCGCCCTCACCGTCGACAAGGCGACCCCCGTGGCCGAGGCACTGGTCGAGGACGGCAAGGTCGTCTCCGTGGCCGACCGCGTCGGCAGCGGCCCGATCGCCGCCGGCGCCACCGTGCTCGTCGGACGCGAGGCGGGCGCCGAAGCGCTCAAGGCCCTGCGCCCGGGCGACCCGGTGGGCATCGCGTACGCGCCGCGGACGAACGGCGGCCCGGTGCCCCGCACCGCCGTCGGCGGCCGCGAACTCCTCGTCGTCGACGGCGTCCCGCAGAACCACGAGGGCGCCGGCAACAACACCGCCGCCCCGCGCACCGCCGTCGGTTTCTCGGCGGACGGCCGCACCCTGCACATCCTCACCGTCGACGGCCGCCAGGCCGACAGCGGCGGCGTCACCCTCACCGAGCTCGGCGTGATGATGAAGCAGGCCGGCGCGCACAACGCGCTCAACCTGGACGGCGGCGGCTCCTCCACGCTCGTGGCCCGCGAGCCGGGCAGCGACGCGCTCCAGGTCGAGAACAGCCCCTCCGACGGCAGCGAACGCACCGTGCCCAACGGCCTCGCCCTCACCGCCCCCGACGGCAGCGGCCGCCTCGAGGGCTACTGGGTCGAGACCCGCACGCCCGCCGTCGCGGCCCCGACCGCCGACCCCGTGAAGGGCGGCCACCCCGAGCGCGTCTTCCCCGGCCTCAGCCGGGAGTTGACCGCCGCCGGATACGACGAGACCTACGGCCCCGCCGAGGGCACCCCGCGCTGGCGCGCCGAGCGCGCCGACATCGGCCGGGTCTCGGACGACGGGGTGTTCACCGCGCGCCGCAGCGGCACCACCGAGGTGCGCGCGAGCAGCGGATCCGCCGGCGGCAGCACCGAGTTGACCGTCCTGGACACCCTGGCGCGTGTCGAACCCACCGCCCGCCGCGTGGGCCTCGCGGACGCCGCCGCCACCGGCACCTTCGGCCTGGTCGGCTACGACGCCCACGGCACCAGCGCACCCGTGGAGCCCCGGGACGTCCGCCTCGACTACGACCGTACGAAGTTCGAGATACGCGACGACGGGCGCGGCGCGTTCGCGGTCAGGGCGCTCACCGGCAAGGGCGCGGGGCAGATCAAGGCCACCGTGCAGGGCAAGGAGACCCTCCTCGTCGTCAGCGTCGGGCTCGACGAGCAGTCCGTGGCCGCCTTCGACGACGCCGTGACCTGGACGTTCAGCCACGCCCGTGCCGCCGGCCGGGTCGACCCGACCCCCGAAGGCCGGACCGGCACCGGCCTGAAGCTGACCTACGACTTCTCGCTCTCCACCGCCACCCGCGCCGCCTACGTGAACCCGCCCGCACGCATCCCGGTCCCCGGCAGCCCGCAGTCGTTCAAGCTCTGGATCAAGGGCGACGGCAAGGGCGCCTGGCCCAGCCTGCACCTCAAGGACGGCGCCGGCAGCGACCTCGTCCTGCGCGGCCC
The DNA here is from genome assembly GCF_900100315.1 of Streptomyces indicus. Classification (GTDB taxonomy): domain Bacteria; phylum Actinomycetota; class Actinomycetes; order Streptomycetales; family Streptomycetaceae; genus Streptomyces; species Streptomyces indicus. The sequence continues at coordinate 592,638 of NZ_FNFF01000001.1, read as the reverse complement.
GTACGTGACCTGGACCGGCTGGCAGCAGGTGACGTTCACCGTGCCGCAGGGCACCGCGATGCCCCTGTCCGTGTTCCGCTTCTACCTCGCGGAGACCGGCGCCGCCAAGCAGTACACGGGCGAGGTCGTGCTCGACGAGCTCACCGCCCAGGTGCCGCCCAGCGTCGACGTGCCCGAACAGCCCGTCGTCACCGACGAGTTGATCGACTCGGCCGCAGAAACCGAAGGCCGTGACTGGCAGTTCGCGGTCATGTCCGACGCGCAGTTCGTCGCCCGCGAACCCGACAGCCCCATCGTCCAGCAGGCCCGCCGCACCCTGCGTGAGATCAGGGCGGCGGCACCGGACTTCCTCGTGATCAACGGAGACCTGGTGGACGAGGGCGCCCCTGCGGACCTCGCGTTCGCGCGCCGCATCCTCGACGAGGAGCTCGGCGACTCCGTGCCCTGGTACTACGTGCCCGGCAACCACGAGGTGATGGGCGGGAAGATCGACCACTTCAAGGCCGAATTCGGCCCCGCGCAAAGGGTGTTCGACCATGAAGGCACCCGCTTCGTCACCCTGGACACCTCCAGCCTGTCCCTGCGCGGCGGAGGCTTCGCCCAGATCAAGGCCCTGCGCACCGCACTCGACCAGGCCGCGAAGGACCCGGCCGTCTCCTCGGTGGCGGTGATCCAGCACGTGCCGCCGCGCGACCCCACCGCCCAGAAGGGCAGCCAGCTCGGCGACCGCAAGGAGGCCGCACTCCTGGAGCAGTGGCTCGCGGACTTCCGGCGTACGTCGGGCAAGGGCGCCGCGTTCGTCGGCAGCCACGTGGGCGTGTTCCACGCCGCGCACATCGACTCCGTGCCGTACCTGATCAACGGCAACTCCGGGAAGAACCCGGCAGGCCCCGCGGACCGGGGCGGGTTCACCGGCTGGTCCCTGATCGGCGTCGACCGCGTCTCGCGCGCCGAGCAGCACGAGGCGCGGCAGCGGCCCTGGCGGGGCGGTCCCGACTGGATCTCGGTGCAGACCCGCGCCGACACCGACCGCCTCACGCTCACTGCGCCGCAGACCCTGCGGCCCGGACAGAGCGGACCGGTGGAGGCCACGGTGGTCCAGGGCGCCCGTCAGGTCCCGGTGGCCTTCCCCGTCAGCGCCGACTGGACGGGCTCGCCGAACCTGCACATCGGCGACCCGGACGAGGCCCGCCCCCGGCACGTGGCCGCGTACGACCCGGACACGGGCCGGCTGACCGCGCTCAGGGCGGGCGGGATCACGCTCGCGGTCACCGTGAACGGGGTGACGCAGCGCGCCGAGGTGCTGATCGCGAGCGCCGCGGACCAGCGGCTCGCGGAGGCCGAAGGCGCCTGACGCCCAGGGGCGCCACACACCGGTGGCCCCGGTCCGACACGCGGACCGGGGCCACCGAAGGCGTGTGCCGTGAAGCGGACTCAGAGAACGCCGGAGTCGGCCACGGCGATCGCGGCGCGGGTGCGGCCGCTGCCCGAGCCGAGCGACTCGATCTTCTTGACGAGCTTCATCGACTCCTCGTCGGCGACCTCGCCGAACACGACGTGCTTGCCGTCCAGCCACGGCGTCACGACGGTGGTGACGAAGAACTGCGAACCGTTGGTGTTCGGGCCGCGGTTGGCCATCGAGAGCAGGCCCGGGCGGTCGTGCTTCAGCTGGAAGTTCTCGTCGGGGAACTCCTCGCCGTAGATGCTCCTGCCGCCGGTGCCGTTGCCGTTGGTGAAGTCACCGCCCTGGAGCATGAACTCCGGGATGACCCGGTGGAACGGGGAGCCCTTGTAGCCGAAGCCCTTCTCGCCGGTGCACAGCGCGCGGAAGTTCTCCGCCGTCTTCGGGACGACGTCATCGAAGAGGTTGAACGTGATCCGCCCGGCAGGGGCGTCGTCGATGGTGATGTCGAAGTAGGCCTTGATTGTCATGGGCCCCATCCTGACATCCCCGCGGGGGTGCCATGGCCACACCCCCGGGAACGTGTCCCGCGGGCTCGCCTCTGACCTGGGCAAACGAGCTCGCGACGGGGCGCGTGCCTGCGGTACCGTCGGCGGTCGAGGAGGCACGATGCAGCAGAGCACGACGGCGCTGATCAGGGCGGGGCACGAGGGGGACCTCGAGGAGCTCACGCGGATCTACAACCACTACATCGCCGAGACGGCGATCACCTTCGACATCGACCCGATCACGGTCGACGAGCGCCGCGCCTGGCTGCACGCCCACCCGGAGACCGGACCGCACCGGCTGCTCGTCGCGGAGCAGGACGGGGCGGTGGTCGGCTATGCGACCAGCAGCTCCTTCCGCCCGAAGCTCGCGTATCTGACCTCCGTCGAGACCTCCGTCTACCTCGCGCCCGAGTACGGCGGCCGGGGCCTGGGCAGCCGGCTCTACTCCGCCCTGTTCGAAGCGCTCGCTGAAGAGGACGTGCACCGCGCGTACGCGGCGGTCACCGTCCCGAACGAGGCCTCGTTCCGGCTGCACGAGCGCTTCGGCTTCAAGCCCGCCGGCACGCACCGCGAGGTCGGCCGGAAGTTCGGGCGCTACTGGGACGTGGCGTGGTTCGAGAAGGAGATGCGCTGAGCGCGTCCGCGACCCGGGCGGGTCAGGCGGGCGTGAGCGTCTTGTGGAAGAACGTGGACGGCATCAGCTTTCCGGCCGGATCCGCCGCGTAGTCCGGCACCGTTCCCGTCGGCGTCCACCCGGCGGCCCGGTACAGGCGCTCCGCCGGACTGCCCGTCTCCGTGTCCAGCGTGAGCAGGGTGATCCCCGCCCCCGCCGCGAACTCCTCGGCCATATCGAGCAGTCGGCGGGCCACTCCACGGCCGCGGGCGGCCGGCGCGACCATCAGCTTCACCACTTCGGCGCGGTGCCGCCCGTTGTCCTTGGCCACCGGCGCCAGACCGACCGTCCCCGCCAGGCGTCCCTCGACGTGCGCCACCCAGACGACGAGCCGTCCGGCCGCGACCTCGGCGGACAGCGAACGCCACCACTGCGCCGCCTGCGCGGCGTCGAGGCCCGCGAGGAAGCCGAGCGAGGCGCCGCCCGCCACGGTCGCGGCCAGCAGCTCGCCGAGCGCGTCCGCCTCGGCATCGAGTCCGGCGGCGGTCAGCCTCGTGACGGTCGGCGGGCCGCCGGGCGCGGTCGTGTGCGGGGTCACAACGTGCGTGCTCACGGGGTGAGTTCCTTTCCCTGGGGCGCGGGGAGCGCGGTCCGGACCGGCGTGGGCTTTGCGCCCGCACGGCGATGGAGTACGGAGATCAGCAGGCCCGCCCCGACGATCGCGGTGCAGGCCAGCGAGGCGTGCCAGAACGCCCGGCGCATCCCCGGCAGTCCGAGGGACGCGGCCGAGGAGTGCAGATAGAGCCCGGAGACGGCGCTGATGAACACCGCCGCCGCCATGCGCTGCGACATCTGGAGCAGCCCGCCCGCCACCCCGGCCGCCTCGGCCGGCGCGTGCCGCAGGACCTGGGCCTGGGTCGGCGCGACGGTGAACCCGGTCGCGGCCCCCGCGCACAGCTGGCACAGGGCGAGCACCCACGGCAGCGCACCGGCCGGCACGTACAGCGTCGCGATACCTCCCGACAGCAGGGCGAGGGCGGACAGCGTGAGCCCGGAGGTGATCACGCGGTGTTCGCCGAACCGGCGCACCACCCGCCACGCGAAGGTGGACGTGGCACCCATGCCGACCGCCTGCGGCAGCATCACCAGAGCCGCCGTCATGGGGGACAGACCGAGCTCGGCCTGGAGGAACACGGCGAGGACCATGCCGTTCGCGAGCGAGGCGCCGAACTGGGCCATCGCCACGCCCGTGCCGAGCGCGAACGGCGCGGAGCGGGTGAGCGCCGGATGCACGAGCGGGCGCCGTCCCGAGCGCGCCCGGGCCCGCTGCTGGAGCACGAGCGCCACCGCGAGGGCCGCCGCCCCGGCTCCGTAGGCGAGATATCCGCCGGAGCGGATGAACGGCAGCATGATGAGGACGGTCAGGCCCGCGAACAGCGCGACACCCGGCAGATCGAGCCCGGCGGACGCATTGACCGGCCGCTGCCGCGGCAGGAAGCGGGCGCCGGCCACGAGCGTGGCCACGGCGAAGGGCACGTTCAGCAGGACCGCGAACCGCCAGCCCGGCTCGGCCCCCGCCGCGGCGATCAGCGCACCGCCCACCGGGGGCCCGAGCGCGGTCGCGATCCCCGCCGTCACCGCGTACATCCCGAGCGCCCGCGCCCGCGCGGCGCCGCGGAACACGTCCTGGATGGTGCCGATCACCTGCGCGTTGACCAGCCCGGCACCCAGCCCCTGGAACAGCCGCGCGCCCACCACGAGCCAGGCGTCCTGGGCGCAGCTCGACAGCAGGCCGCCGAGCACGAAGAGCGCCATGCCCGCGAGGAAGAAGGGCTTGCGGCCGTGCACGTCGCCGAGCCGCCCGCCCGGCACGAGCGCCACACCGAAGGCCAGCGAGTACCCGGCCACGATCCATTGCAGCTGTGCCGCGTCGGCGGCCAGGGCGTCCCGCAGGGCGGGCACGGCGATGTTGAGCACCGACTGGTCGAGCAGGGAGGTGAACCCGGCCGCGAGACAGACGGCGAGAATACGGCGCTCACGCGCGGAGAACCGCTCTCCCTCGCGGGTCTCGCGCGCCTCGGATATACCGCTCACGGCAGCACCACGGCGATCACGTAGCGCACCGGTCCTTCGGAGGTGCAGCGGAAACGCGAGGGCCCCCACAGGCGGAAGCGGAGACAGTCGCCGGTCGCCAGCGCGTACGTCTCGTTCTGCACGCTCACGTCCAGCGTGCCCTCGAGCACATAGATGTGCTGCTCGAGCCCCGGGACCGGCGGTCCGTCGTAGGAGATGTCCGCGCCGGGGCGCAGCGTGCCCTCGACCAGCTCGCCGCGGAGCCCCGCGTGCGGCGGGGAGACCGAGCGCCGGACGAAACCGGACTCCGTGTCGTTCCACACGCGCTGCCGCTCCGCGCGCACCAGCTGGGCCTGCTCGCCCTCGACCTCCGTGAGCAGCCGGGACATGGTGCGCTCGTACGCCGCGCAGAGGCGGTTGAGCAGCGAGGTCGTCGGGCTGATCTCGCCGCGCTCCAGGCGCGAGAGCGTGGACCGGCTGACACCGGAGCGGGTGGCCAACTCGTCCAGGGACCAGCCGCGTTCGGTGCGCAGGGCGGCGAGGCGCTGGGCCAGCCGTGCGTCGATGTCGTCTCCCATATCCGGGATGCTATCCCGAATGTGGGAGACGCTGGAACGGTCCCGAGCCGGATCCGGCGTGTGCATCGGCGCGGTGCGCGGCTGTCAGTGGCCCGTGCCAAGGTGGGATCATGCCCGAACTTCCGGAGGTGGAGGCCCTCAGGGTCTTCCTGACCGAGCATCTCGCCGAGGCCCGGATCGCCCGTGTCCTGCCGGTGGCGATCAGTGTCCTGAAGACTTACGACCCGCCACTCGGCGCCCTGGAGGGCCGGCCCGTCACGGGTGTCGCGCGGCACGGGAAGTTCCTCGACCTCGACCTGGACGGGCTGCACCTCGTCACCCATCTCGCCCGCGCGGGCTGGCTGCACTGGAAGGACCGGCTGCCGGACGGCCCGCCCAAGCCGGGCAAAGGGCCCCTCGCCCTGCGCGTCGCCCTCGACGACGGCCGGGGCTTCGACCTGACCGAGGCGGGGACCCAGAAGCGGCTCGCGGTGTACGTGGTGCACGACCCGCAGGACGTCCCGGGCATCGCCCGGCTCGGCCCCGACCCGCTCGCCGAGGACTTCGACGAGGCCGCGTTCGCCGCACTCCTCAAGGACGAACGCCGCCGCATCAAGGGTGCCCTGCGCGACCAGAGCCTGATCGCGGGGATCGGCAATGCGTACAGCGACGAGATCCTGCACGTGGCCCGGATGTCCCCGTACAAGATCGCGGGACGTCTCACCGAGGACGAGCGGCACACGCTGTACGAGGCCATGCGCGGCACGCTCGCGGAGGCGGTGGAGCGCTCGCGCGGGGTGGCCGCGGGCCGGCTGAAGTCGGAGAAGAAGAGCGGCCTCAGGGTGCACGGGCGGACGGGGGAGGCCTGTCCGGTGTGCGGGGACACGATCCGCGAGGTGTCCTTCAGCGACTCCTCGTTGCAGTACTGCCCCAGGTGCCAGACCGGAGGGAAGCCGCTCGCGGACCGGCGGTTGTCGCGGCTGCTCAAGTAGGGCGGTCGCAGGGGCGGTTCGTGAGGATGGTCAGTGCGCCGGGATGGTGAGCACGTGTGTGCCGTCAGTGCGCCGGGATGGTGAGGACGCGTGTGCCGTCCAGCGTCCGTACCTCGAACCGCCGGATCTGGTCCGCGCGCAGCCCGGTCCCGCCCTCCGCGCGGAGCGGCCGCTCGTGGCCCGTGCGGCCCGGGAAGCCGTAACCCCCTTGCGGCACCGACCAGCTGAGCACCGTCTCCTCCGCGCCGTCCGTTCCCACCGCGACCAGCTCGCAGCGCCGCGGGCCGTCGAGACCGTCCATGCGCAGGGCCACACCCGTGCCCCACGCCTGCGGTTGGAGCGCGAGGCTTGCCGCGACGGTCCCGGACCGTGCGTCGAGCACGTGCGGCTGCTCATCGCGCAGGTGCACGGTCCCGGCCGGTGCGGCGATGAGCACCGCCACGGCCGCGGCCACCAGACGCAGCCGGCTCGTACGGCGGGCGCGCCGGACCGTTGCGAGCAGGCGGTCGAGCAGCGGCGGCGAGGGGGCGGAGGTGGTCGCGCGTGCGGGCGGAAGCGCGTGCGGCTCCGTCAGCGGTGCGAGGAGCGCCACCACCCGCGAGAATGCGGCGAGTTCGGCGGCGCACGGCAGGCAGTCGCCCAGGTGGGCCTCGACCTCCAGACTGTCCGCGGGTTCCAGAACGCCCAGCGCGTAGGCGGCGACGTCCTGGTGCTGCGCGGCGCTCATGGGCGTTCCTTCTCCTGCGAGGTCGTACGGAGCTGTGCGGGACGGCCGGGGTGACGCCCCACGTGAGACGCGAGGGGAACCAGGCCCCTGCAACGTGTCCCCCTGCAATACGGGACATCGGGTGTTACTGCTCAACGCCTCCGGGAATTCCGCCGGCCGCCCCCGCCCCGTACGGCACCTGTGTCCACCGGGCACGGGGCGGCATACACTCCGCCGCATGCTGCGTGTACTGGCCGTCGACGACGAGAAGCCCGCGCTCGAAGAGCTGCTCTTCCTGCTGCGCGCCGACTCCCGGGTGCGCAGCGCCGAGGGCGCCACCGACGCCACCGAGGCGCTGCGCAGGATCAACCGTGCGCTGGACGCCGGGCCCGACGGCGAGGACGCCATCGACGTGGTGTTCCTCGACATCCACATGGCAGGGCTCACCGGTCTCGATGTCGCCCGGCTGCTCGCGGGGTTCGCGCGGCCGCCGCTGATCGTGTTCGTCACCGCGCACGAAGGGTTCGCCGTGCAGGCCTTCGACCTGAAGGCCGTCGACTACGTGCTCAAGCCCGTACGGCGCGAGCGCCTCGCCGAGGCGGTGCGCCGGGTCAGCGACCTGACCGGCAAGGCGGCCGCGGCGGCCCCCGTGCCCGCCACACCCGTCGCGGTGGACTCGGCGCCGGACCAGATCCCCGTCGAACTGGGCGGCGTCACGCGCTTCATCCCGATCGACGACATCGCGTACGTCGAGGCCCACGGGGACTACGCGCGGCTGTACACGGACGAGGGCAGCCACCTGGTGCGGATCCCGCTCTCCACGCTGGAGGAGCGCTGGGCCGCGCGCGGGTTCGTCCGCATACACCGGCGCCACCTCGTCGCGCTGGGCCGCATCGACGAACTGCGCCTGGACGCGGGTGCGACGACGGTGCGGGTGGGCGGCGCGGAACTGGCGGTGAGCCGCCGCCATGCACGCGAGGTGCGGGACCTCCTGATGCGGCACGCTCGTCGTTGAGGTGGTCTCGGTCCGCGTGCACCTTGCCGGGGTCGTCCCCGCACCCTGCTCCGCCGCTCCGCGGCGGGTGGTCGGGGTGTGGGGCTGACGCCCCACACCCCGACCACGGGGGCTCCGCCCCCGGTACCCCCGCGCCGTGCCCTCCTCCGTACGGGCGACGGCCCACTCTGGCCTGCGCCGGCGTGAACGCCCCCCCCGACCGCACACCGTCCGACCCGACCGCTCACCGCACCCCACCCGCCGTCCGGCGACGCGTGGCTGGTCGTGGGGGAGGGCGGGTGCCTAGCCTGGCGCCGGTCGACGGGAGGGAAGTCCGACGTGCCCGCTCCATCCGAAGTCGAGGCGCTGGTCAGGGAGGTGCGGGCGCTGCCCGGGCCGCCGGCGGACCGGGCGGAGGCGGTGCGCTACCTCGCCGGCCTCAAGCGCGTCGCCGCCCGGTGGGCCGAGATCCTCGACGAGGCGCAGGAGGCGGCCGCCCCGTTCACCGGGCCGCGCGCCGAAGCCGCGCTGCAACTGGCCTTCCGGCGCGCCGAGGAGTCGTACGTCGAACTGGAAGTGGCCCTCCAGGACTGCGGAGCCGAGCTCTACCCCAGGTGAACCGCCGTGCGTAGACTCCCGTTCACCCCGCACCGGACGAGGACGAGCACGAGCACGAGCCAGAGAGAGCGCACCGCCCATGCCAGCTGCACCCGACGGCCCGCGCCGGGAGATCGTCACCGGTGTGCCGCGTCAGGCGCGGCGCCCGCACGGCCACACCGCCGCGCGCTTCGAGATCGACGAGCAGACCACCATCGGCACGACCTACGTCCGCTCGCTCATGCGCAGCCAGTTGAAGGCCGGCCTCACCGCGCTCGGGCTCCTGATCCTGTTCGTCGCCACCTTGCCGCTGCTGTTCATGCTGCCCGAGTCCGTGACCGGCTCCGACACCTCGCCCGCCCTGTTCGTCTGGGTCTCGCTTGGCGTGGGCGTATACCCGGTGATGTTCCTGATAGCCCGCTGGTACGTCCGCAGGGCCGAGCGCAACGAGCGGGACTTCACGGGCCTCGTCGAAGGGCGCTGAGGCGCGTGCCGCAGACCCTCCCGGCCATGAGCGCGGGGCAGCCGTGAACCAGACGTACGCCGTCACCGCCGTCACCCTCGTCGTGCTCGCCACGGTCCTCATCGGCGCGCTCGGCCTGCGGATCTCCCGTACCACCTCCGACTTCTACGTCGCCTCGCGCACCGTGCAGCCGGGCCTCAACGCCGCGGCCATCAGCGGCGAATACCTCTCCGCCGCCTCCTTCCTCGGCGTCGCGGGCCTGGTCCTGCTCCAGGGCCCGGACATGCTCTGGTATCCGGTCGGCTACACCGCCGGCTACCTCGTGCTGCTGATCCTCGTCGCCGCCCCGCTGCGGCGCTCCGGCGCGTACACGCTCTCGGACTTCGCCGAGGACCGCCTCGAGTCGCAGACCGTGCGCCGTCTCGCGAGCCTCTTCGTCGTCGGCATCGGCTGGCTCTACCTGCTGCCCCAACTCCAGGGCGCCGGGCTCACCCTGGAGATCCTGACCGGCTCGCCCGGCTGGGTGGGCAGCCTGGTCGTCGCGCTGGTCGTGACGGGCGCGGTGGCGGCCGGCGGCATGCGCTCCATCACCTTCGTGCAGGCCTTCCAGTACTGGCTCAAGCTCACCGCGCTGCTCGTGCCCGCCCTGTTCCTGCTGGTGGCGTGGCTCGGGGACGGCACCCCGCGCGCGAGCTTCGACGCCCCGGCCGTCTTCCGCGAGCACACCTCGGTACGGATCGACACGACCGTCCGCATCGAACTCGACGCCCCCCTCACGCTCACCGTCGACGGAGAGCTCGACGGCACCGCGTACGACAAGCGGCGCGTCACGCTCGACGAGGGGAGCCACCGCGTCGAGCGCGGCACGCGGCTGTCCTTCCCGTCCGGCACCCCCGTCCCCGAGACCCAGGAGCACACCGGCACCGGCACCTCCAACTGGTCGCGCCCGCTCGCCGGCGACCGCGACGAGTACCGGCTCTACGCCACGTACGGACTGATCCTCGCGACCTTCCTCGGCACCATGGGCCTGCCGCATGTGGCCGTCCGCTTCTACACCAGCCCCAACGGACGCGCGGCCCGCCGCACCACGCTGGCGGTGCTCGGCCTGGTGGGCGCCTTCTACCTGCTGCCGCCCGTGTACGGCGCGCTCGGCCGGATCTACGCGCCCGAACTCGCCCTCACCGGCGACGCCGACGCGGCCGTGCTCGTCCTGCCCGAGCGACTCATCGGCGGGGTGGGCGGCGATCTGCTCGGGGCGCTGCTCGCGGGCGGCGCCTTCGCGGCCTTCCTGTCCACCGCGTCCGGGCTCACCCTCGCCGTGGCGGGAGTGCTGCACCAGGACGTGCTCGCGACCCGCGGGGTACGGCACTTCAGGATCGCGGCGGCCCTCGCGATGGCCGCGCCGTTCGGGGTGTCGCTGATCGCCACCAACGTCCCGGTGGCGGACGCGGTCGGGCTCGCCTTCGCCGTCTCGGCCTCGTCCTTCTGCCCGCTGCTCGTGCTCGGCATCTGGTGGCGCCGTCTCACCCCGCCCGGCGCGGTGGCGGGCCTGGTCACCGGGGGAGGGGCGGCCCTGACCGCCGTGCTCGCCACCCGCACCGGACTGCCCTCGGCCGGCTGGGCGCACACGCTGCTCGCCTGGCCCGCGGTGTGGTCGGTGCCGCTCGGCTTCCTCACGATGATCGCGGTCTCGCTGCTCACGCCGTCCCGCATCCCGCCGGGCACGGCGGCCACGCTGGCCCGCCTGCATCTGCCGGAGGACCTGTCGGCCCGGCGGCGCGGCGAGCCGCCGGCCCGTGAACTCGGCGGCGTCCGCAAGCGTGCAGTGCAGTACGGCGCTTCCGTACGCGGTGCGGGCGAGGCGGAAGAGCGGGCCGCGCGGGGCGCGGGCGAGGCAGGAGAGCGGGCCGTGCGCGGTGCGGACGGGCCGGGCGAGCCGGCGGAACGGAAGGCGGGGGAGGGATGACCGGGATCGGGATCGCGGCCCTGGTCGTGGCGGGTGTCGTCGTCCTCGCGGCCGGCTTCCTGCTCGGCCGGTTCACCGCCCGGCGCGGCGAGGGCGACCTGGACCTCGGCACCCCCGTCGAGCGCGCCACCTTCCACACGCTGCACACCGCCTCGCTCGCGGCGCCCCCGCTGCGCGCCGGCCTCACCGAGGACACGGCGCGCAAGGCGGCCAAACGGCTGCGCTCCCTGCTCGGCACCGAGGCCCTGTGCCTGACCGACCGCGAGCGCGTGCTCGCCTGGGACGGCCCCGGACTCGGCCACCACAACGACGCCGTCCTGCGCCGCCTCGGCGAACTCCTCGAATCCGGCCGCAGCTTGAGCGTGCGCACCGAGTGCGAGCTGCCCGAGTGCCCGCTGCGCTGGACCGTCGTCGCGCCGCTCACCGGCGAGGACGGCATCCTCGGCGCCCTGGTCGCCTACGGCTCACGCGAGTCCGCCGTGCTCGTACGGGCCGCGACCGAGGTGGCCCGCTGGGTCTCCGTCCAGCTCGAACTCGCCGAACTCGACCGCTCCCGCACCCGCCTGATCGAGGCCGAGATCCGCGCTCTGCGCGCCCAGATCTCCCCGCACTTCATCTTCAACTCGCTCGCCGCCATCGCCTCGTTCGTCCGCACCGACCCCGAGCGCGCCCGCGAACTCCTCCTGGAATTCGCCGACTTCACGCGCTACTCCTTCCGGCGGCACGGGGACTTCACCACCCTCGCCGACGAGTTGCGCTCCATCGAGCAGTACCTGGCCCTTGCGGGCGCCCGCTTCGGCGACCGGCTCCAGGTGACCCTCCAGGTCGCCCCCGAAGTGCTGCCCGTCGCACTGCCCTTCCTGTGCCTCCAGCCGCTCGTCGAGAACGCCGTCAAGCACGGCCTGGAGGACTCGCGCGACAAGTGCCGCATCTCCATCTCCGCGCAGGACGCCGGCGCCGAGGCCCTGGTCGTGATCGAGGACGACGGCGTCGGCATGGACCCCGCGCTGCTGCGCCGGATCCTCGCGGGCGACCACGTGCCGCAGGGAGCCGGATCCAACGGGCTCGGCCTGTCCAACGTCGACGACCGGCTGCGTCAGGTGTACGGGGACGAGTACGGCCTCGTCATCGAGACGGGCGTGGGCGCGGGCATGAAGATCACGGTACGGGTGCCGAAGTACCGCGCCGGGGTGCACTCGCACTGACGGCTCCGGGTGACCGTCCGGGGCCGGACAGGCTTCGGGCGTCGCGCCGCTCAGAACAGATGGATCGCCAAGTGCCCTAGCGGCAGCCCCAGTTCCCATGCCGGCGTCCACACCTGGTCGTCCTCGTCGACCTCGATCGCGCCCCGGTGCCACTGCAGCGAGGAGTCCAGATCGGCCGCGAGCAGCTCGGTGCGCTGCAGCCACTCCCAGGTCTCCGTCGCCAGCTCCAGGTCCGGGCCGCCGCCCTCGGCGCTCCGGCGCTCCATCCGCTCGCGCACCCACTCCTGCCAGGGATGGCCGTACGCGGTCAGGGACAGCCATTCGTCCAGCTGGGAGATGACACGGATGCCGGAGAGCTCGTCGTCCTGGTCCGACAGATAGATGGTGAGGGCGAGAGTCTGCCGGCCCGCCCGGTACTCCAGGGTGCTCGACGGGACGAGGTCTCCGGTGCGCAGCAGTTCATCGGCGATGTACTCCGCGTAGAGCCATGCCATCGGCACGGCCAGTTCGCCGGTACCCCTGCCGTTGCTCCTGTCGGGCAGCAACCGATCCACCTACTCCCTTTCCTCTGCCCCCGCGAGGCCCCTCCGAGCCCCGAGGGGCAGCCTTCACCGTCGGGCCCGCCCGTGGGTCCGGCTTTACTCAACTGGACACACTGGTTTCGAAATCGACCCCTCCGCAGCTGCACGGATGGGACGTCGCGAGCTCTGTGGTACGAGCGGTGCGCCAGAGGTCGGGCGCACGGTCCGTACCGAAGAACTCGCCTCACACTACGGGCGGTGAGGGTCCGGAGTTCGCCATGATCCGGGGGTTCGGGGGGTGAGAGTGCTCACGCCCGGGGCGTCAGCGGGCCGCTCCGGCACCGTATCCGGGCAGGACGGTCCGCAGCCGCCGAAGGGCGTAGTGCGAACGGGACTTGACGGTTCCCGCGGGAATGCCGAGCGCCTGCGCGGCCTCGGTCACGGAGTGTCCGCGGTAGTAGAGCTGCACGAGGACGTCGCGGTGTTCGCGGCGCAGCGTCGTCAGCGCCTCCCGTACGTCGAGCGCGGTCACCGAGCGCTCCTCGTGCCCGTCGCCCACCACCGCGGCGGGCGCGTGCTCGATGACTTCCGCGCCCACCTCGGCGGGCCGGGCCTGGCGGGCCCGGCGCGCGTCGATCGCGAGGCGCCGGCCGACGGTGAACAGCCAGGGCCGCATCGACTCGTGGTCGCTGCGCAGCGCCTCCGGATGCTGCCAGGCGCGCACCAGCGTCTCCTGGACCAGATCCTCCGCGCGCTGACGGTCGCCGTAGGTCAGACCGAGCAGAAAGCCGAACAAGGCGCGTCCGTGGGCTTCCTGGAGCTCGGCCAGCTCCTGCTCGGGGGTGCGGGTGGGGTGCTCCATCGCGGTGGTCACCGTTGACTCCTCCGTTCCGTCGCGCGTCGCCGTTTCGCTCGTCGGCCGACCGGCCTCCCGCCGCATCGCCGACGCCGTGAACGTAACGGCGTCGTACGGACGTGCGGCCCGCGCGTACGGCGGCAGTCGAGCAGGCGGCCGAGCCGTGCGCCGAACGGTCCGCGCGCAGGTCGGACCCGCGACGAACGGCGCGACGAACGGCGCGACGAGCGGCTCGGTGAACGGCGCGTCGAGTGGCGCGGTGAGCGGCCCCGAGCCGGATGCAGCCGGAATTGGGTGATTACCTTCCGGTTCGGCCAAGTCGTTCCGTATTGGCAACCATCGCGGCAAAGCTCCTTGACTTCCCCGATGCCCCCGGATGGATTCGTACGGGGACATTTCGATTTCTCGATCTCCCCTCCGCCGGCTCGCTCACCACTCAAGGGAAGTCACGTTCGATGACTGAACGCACCGGATCCTTCCGTGCACGCTCCACGGGCGCCGTGCTCGCAGCCGTCCTGACGGCCACCGCCGCCGCGGGCTGCAGCGAAGGGCAGCCCGCGCCCGCGCCGGGACCCGCGTCCGAGAAGAAGCCGCCCGCGCCGTCCGCCGCGGGCGGCCCCGCCCCCGCCCCGGCGCCGGCCGAGGGCTTCACGCTGGTCGCCTCGGGCGACGTGCTGCCGCACGCCTCGATCATCCGCCAGGCCAACGCCGACGCGGGCGGCGACGGATACGACTTCCGGCCGATGCTCGCCGGGGTCAAGCCCGTGGTCGCGAAGGCGGATCTGGCGATCTGCCACATGGAGACGGTGTACGGCGCGGACGGCGACTACACCGGCTACCCCGCCTTCAAGTCGCCGCCCCAGGTGGCCGACGGCCTCGCCGCGACCGGCTACGACTCCTGCTCGACCGCCTCGAACCACACCCTCGACGCGGGCGCGGCCGGTATCCGCCGCACCCTCGACGCGCTCGACAAGGCCGGGATCGCGCACGCCGGTTCGGCGCGCAGCGCGGCCGAGGCCAAGCGCCCCACGATCCTGAAGGCGGGCGGCGCGAAGGTGGCCCACCTCGCCTACAGCTACGGCACCAACGGCTACCCGCTCCCGAAGGGGCAGCCCTGGGCCCTGAACCTCATCGACGAGAAGAAGATCATCGCGGACGCGCGGGCCGCCCGTCGGGCCGGCGCGGACGTGGTCGTGGTCAGCCCGCACTGGGGCACCGAGTGGCAGGACCAGCCCGACGCCCGCCAACTGCGCCTGGCCAAGCGCCTCACCGCGGCGCAGACCCGCGGCCGGCCGGACATCGACCTCATCATCGGCACGCACGCCCATGTGCCGCAGCCGTACGAGAAGGTCAACGGCACCTGGGTGATCTACGGCATGGGCGACCAGATCGCCGGCGACATGATCAATTACTCGGGGTCCCACGACCCGCGCGGCAACCAGGGCACGATCGGCCGCTTCACCTTCGCCCCGCCCAAGGGGCAGGGCGACCGGTGGCAGGTGACCAAGGCGGAGTTCATCCCGCAGTGGTTCGACACCGGCGACGGCCGGGTGGTCAATCTGAACGCCGCGATCAAGCGGGGCGCCGACTTCACGGACGTACGCGACCGCATCCGCCGCATCTCGCTCAGCCGCGGGGCGGCCGAGGACGGGCTCCTGATGGGGAGTTGAGCGCCCGCGCACGCGAGGCGGCGGGCCGCACCCGGACCATCCGGGTGCGGCCCGCCGTCCTTCACCGCGTCACTTCTCCGCAGGGCTCTGGGACTTGGCGAGCTCGGACCGGCGGTACGAGTAGCCGAAGTAGATCAGCAGCCCGATCGCCAGCCACACCGCGAAGCGCACCCAGGTCTGCCACTGCAGATACGTGATCAGCCAGATCGAGAAGCCGACGCCGAGCAGCGGCACCACCGGCATGCCCGGGCAGCGGAACGTACGCGGCAGTTCGGGCTGCCGGTAGCGCAGCACGATCACCGCGACACACACCACCACGAACGCCAACAGGATCCCGATGTTGGTGAGTTCGGCCGCCTCGCCGATCGGCAGGAACCCGGCGATGGCCGCGGACGCGATGCCGACGATCCAGGTGACGCGTACGGGCACATGCCGGGTGGCGTGCGTCTTCGCGAACCACTTGGGGAGCAGTCCGTCGCGCGACATGGAGAACCACACACGGGTGACGCCGAGCATGAACGTGAACATCACCGTGAGGATGCCGATGATCGCCCCGATCGCGATCACATCCGCGAGCCCGCCGAGCCCCACCGACTTGAACGCCGTGGAGAACCCGCTCTCCGGGTCGACCTCCTTGTAGTTCTGCATGCCGGTCAGGACCAGGCAGGCCAGGACGTACAGGACCATCGAGATCGCCAGCGAGTACATGATCGCCTTCGGCATGTGCCGCTGCGCGTCCTTGGACTCCTCGGCGGCCGTGCTCATCGCGTCGTAGCCGAACACCGCGAAGAACACGGTCGCCGCGCCCGTGAACGCGCCGCCCACCCCGAACGGGAAGAACGGGTTGTAGTTCCCGGTGTCGATGTGGAAGACGCCGACGCCGATCACGAGCAGCACGACGAGCACCTTCAGGACCACGACCACGGTCTCGAAACGGGCTGCGTTCTTGATGCCGAGCGTCAGCAGATACGCCACGAACAGGCACAGGATCGCGGCGAACAGGTCGACCTTGTGCCCGTCGCCGGTGCCGGGCGCCCCCAGCATCCACGCGGGCAGTTCGGCTCCCATCTCCTCGACGAGGAAGCCGAAGTAGCCGGAGATGCCGATCGCGACCACGGCCACGATCGCCGTGTACTCGAGCAGCAGGTCCCAGCCGATGAACCAGCCCGCGAGCTCGCCGAGCACCGCGTAGCCGTACGTGTAGGCCGAGCCCGCCTTCGGGATCAGGCCGGCGAACTCCGCGTACGAGAAGGCGGCCGCGGCGCTCGCGACGCCGGCGATGAGGAAGGAGATGAGGACCGCGGGACCGGCCGTGCCGCTGGCCACGGCGCCCGCGAGGCTGAAGATTCCGGCACCGATGATGCCGCCGACACCGATCGCGGTGAGCTGCCACAGACCCAGCGATCTGCTGAGCGCGCCCCCTCCGCTCTCGGTCTCTTCGATCTGTTCGATCGGCTTGCGGCGCAGTACGCCGTGTCCGCTCCGGAGTGGGGCCATGAGCGTCACCTCGTCGTTGGGGGTGTTCCCTGACGGCCGATCATGATGACGCAAGGCAGGGCGGCGCGGAAGACGCCATGCCAGGACGGTTCGGGGTGACTTGATGCGGTTACGGCAGCACGGTGACGCGGGCCGAGGGCTCGCGGACTACGGCAGCACGGTGACGCGGGCCGAGGGCTCGCGGACTACGGCACCACGGTGACGGGCCAGCGCCCCGCCTTGACCAGGCGCACCGCCACCGAGCCGACGATGCGGTGCCCGGCCTGCTCGGACGCGCCCACGATCACGGCGTCCGCCTTGAGCTCGTCCGCGGCGGTGACCAGGCCGTTGTACGGGTCGCCGCGGAAGGTGTGGAACTCCCACCGGACCGAGAAGATGTCCTTCACCCGCTCGGTCGCGTCCTTGATCTCCGTGATCAGGCCCTCGGCGATCTCGTCCGTCACGTCGGCGACGGGTGCGCCGAGCGCGGCGCCGGCGGCCATCACGGGCTGCACGTAGACCACGGCGAGCAGCGCGTTCTGCCGCCGGGCGAGGCCGCCCGCGTAGGCGGCGGCCCGCAGGGAGGTGTCGGAGCCGTCCACCCCGACCATGATCACCTTGGGGCCGTCCGTACCGCGCTCGAACCCGGTCACCTGCTCTTCGCTCACATCTGTGAGGCTAGCCGAGGCGGGCCCCGGTGTGACCCGGAGGGCCCCTCTCGACGGGCGGGCCGGCCCGCGGCTTCTTAGAGTCGGTCCATGAACGCCAGCGTGGAAGCCGCGATATCCCCGGGCCAGACGCAGGATGCGGACCGGCACAGACCGGACGGCTCCGGGTTCCTGGGCAAGGTCCCCGACGTCTTCGCGGCCTTCTTCGGCCTGCTCGGCCTGTACTGCGGCATCCTCGCGGTCATCGCCCCGCTGCGGCACCTGGCCCGCCCCGTCACGCGGGCCCTGGACCACGCCACGGTCCCGGTCAGCGCCAACCTCGCGTACGCCCTGTTCCTGACGCTGCTCGCCGCGGCCTGCGCCTCGCGCAAGACCATCGCGTGGCGCCTCGTCGTCGCGTACCTCGGGATCCTGCTGATCTGGGACGGCATCCGGATCGCGCAGGGCCACTGGTCCGAGGTCCTCACCTCCTCGATCGTGTGCGGCGTGGCGCTCGTGGTGCTGGTCCTCGCCCACCGGGAGTTCTACGCGCAGACCCGCAGGGGACAGTTCCTGCGGGCCCTCGGCGTGCTCGTGGCCGGGCTCGCGGTGGCGATCCTCGTCGGCTGGGGTCTGGTCGAGCTGTTCCCTGGCACCCTGGAGCGCGGCCACCGCTTCCCGTGGGCGGCCAACCGCGTCCTCGGCGGTCTGGTCTCGGGCCAGCAGTTCGACGGATCGCCCCCGCGGCCGCTCTACTTCTTCCTCGGCCTGTTCGGCGCCCTCGCGCTCCTGAACGCCGCCTTCACCCTCTTCCGTTCGCAGCGGCTCGAAGCCGCGCTGCACGGGGACGAGGAGGCGCGGATCAGGGCGCTGCTCGGGGTGTACGGCGAGAACGACTCGCTCGGCTACTTCGCCACCCGGCGCGACAAGGCCGTCGTCTTCGCCCCGAGCGGCAAGGCCGCCGTCACCTACCGGGTCGAGGCCGGTGTCTGCCTCGCCAGCGGCGACCCCGTGGGCGACCCCGGCGCCTGGGACCAGGCGATCGAGGCCTGGCTGGAGATCGCCCGGCGGTACGCGTGGGCGCCCGCCGTGATGGGCGCGTCCGAGGAGGGCGCCAAGGCCTTCGCGCGCCACGGCATGGGCGCCCTGGAACTCGGCGACGAGGCGATCCTGTACGTGCAGAAGTTCGACCTGGACGGCCGCGAGATGCGGGTGACCCGCCAGGCCGTCAACCGCGTCAAGCGCACCGGCGCCACCTGCCGGATCCGCCGTCACTCCACGCTCAGCGAGGAGGAGATGGAGCAGATCGTCGACCGCGCCGACGCCTGGCGCGACACCGAGACCGAGCGCGGCTTCTCCATGGCGCTCGACCGGCTCGGCGACCCGCAGGACGGCGACTGCCTGCTGTGCGAGTGCCACGACGCCGACGGCAAGCTGCTCGCCCTGCTCTCCTTCGTGCCCTGGGGCAAGGACGGCATCTCGCTCGACCTGATGCGCCGCGACCGCAGCGCGCCGAACGGCGTCATGGAGTTCATGGTCAGCGAACTGTGCGCCAACGTCGGCAAGTTGGGCGTCCGCAGGATCTCCCTCAACTTCGCCGTGTTCCGCTCGGTCTTCGAGGAAGGCGCCCGCATCGGCGCGGGCCCGGTCCTGCGGCTCTGGCGCAAGCTGCTCCTGTTCTTCTCGAAGTGGTTCCAGCTGGAGGCGCTCTACCGCTCCAACGCCAAGTACGACCCCGAGTGGTACCCGCGCTTCATCTGCTACGGGGACGCCGGTTCGCTCGCCCGGGTCTCGCTGGCCTCCGGCATCGCCGAGGGCTTCGTCTCCGTGCCGAGCCTGCGCACCCTGTGGGGCAAGGGCCACACGCCCGCCAAGTCCATGCAGCCGACCACCACCGCGGGCCTGCCCTCGATCGAGGAACTCGGCCTGGGCGCCGACCGGTCGCAGACCGCCGACCCGCTCGCGGCCATGCCCGAGCAGGTCCGCATCCGCCACCGCAAGCTGGCGCGGCTCCAGGACGAGGGCATCGACCCGTACCCGGTGGGCATCGCCCAGCGCACCCACACCCTCGCCGAGATCCGCGCCGCCCACGCGGGCCTCGCGCCCGGGGCGCGCACGGGGGAGCAGGTCACGGTCGCGGGCCGCGTCATGCTCATCCGCGACTTCGGCGGTGTGGCCTTCGCCGATCTGCGCGACTGGTCCGGCGACCTCCAGCTGATCTTCACCCGCGCACACGCCGCGGTCCTCGACACCTTCACCGGCGCCACCGACATCGGCGACCACATCACCGCCACCGGCGAGATCGGCGTCTCCGACAAGGGCGAGCTGTCCGTGTTCGTGACCGGCTGGCAGCTCACCGGCAAGTGCCTGCGCCCGCTGCCCGACAAGCGCCGCGGCCTCGCCGACCCCGAGGCCAAGGTCCGCCGCCGGTACGTGGACCTGGTCGCCAACCCCGACGCCCGCGAGGTCGTCCGGGCCCGCTCCACCGCGGTCCAGGCGCTGCGCCAGGGCCTGTTGGAGCGCGGCTACCTCGAGGTCGAGACGCCGATGCTCCAGCAGATCCACGGCGGCGCCAACGCCCGCCCCTTCACCACGCACATCAACGCCTACGACCTCGACCTGTACCTCCGTATCGCCCCCGAGCTCTACCTCAAGCGGCTGTGCGTCGGCGGCCTGGAGAAGGTCTTCGAGATGGGCCGCACCTTCCGCAACGAGGGCGTCTCCTACAAGCACAACCCCGAGTTCACGATGCTGGAGGCTTACCAGGCCTTCGCCGACTACGACGTGATGCTGAACCTCACGCGCGAACTCATCCAGGGCGCGGCCACCGCCGCCTTCGGCTCGCCCGTCGCGCGCAAGGCCGACGCGGACGGCAGGCTCGTCGAGCACGACATCTCCGGGCTCTGGCCGGTCAAGACCGTGTACGGGGCGATCTCCGAGGCACTCGGCGAGGAGGTCACCGCCGACACCGAACCGCCCGAGCTGCACCGCCTCTGCGACAGGAGCGGTGTCCCCTACACCGCCGAGATGGGGCGCGGCGACGTGGTCCTGGAGATGTACGAGCGCCTGGTCGAGGAGAAGACCAAGCTGCCCACGTTCTACAAGGACTTCCCGACCGACGTCTCCCCGCTCACCCGCCAGCACCGCACCGACCCGCGGCTCGCGGAACGCTGGGACCTGGTCGCGTTCGGCACCGAACTGGGCACCGCCTACTCGGAGTTGACCGACCCCGTCGAACAGCGCCGCCGCCTCACCGCCCAGTCGCTGCTCGCCGCCGGCGGCGACCCCGAGGCGATGGAACTCGACGAGGACTTCCTCGACGCCCTCGAATACGCGATGCCGCCCACCGGCGGCCTCGGCATCGGCGTGGACCGCCTCGTCATGTTCCTCACGGGCCTGACGATCCGCGAGACCCTGCCGTTCCCGCTCGTGCGCCGCCGCTGACCTCCCTCCTTGTACGCCCCCGCCGGGGCGTGCGCATCCCGGGACGGTCCGGGCAGGTGCTTCTGCGGGCGGCGCCGTGTTGATGGGGCCCGGGCGGCCTCGGCCGTGCGACGTAATAGTCATGAAAAAGGAAGAACCGCTTCCGGGGCGTCGTGCGCTGCTGCGCGGCGCCGCCGGCCTCTCCCTCGTCCCCCTCGCCACGACCGCCGGCTGCTTCAGCAGCCAGGGGTCCGCTCCGCCCGCCGCCGGCCCGGCGGCCGGCGCCCCGGCCCTCAGCCGTCCGCAGAAGCCCTCCGCGTACCGCCTCAGACCGCTGACCGGCTACGGACCGGCCCGCGGGCTGCCCGCCGCGGCGCCCGTGCGCTCCAAGCCGATCCTGCGCCTGGCCAGCCGCGACCGCACGATGGTGCTCACCTTCGACGACGGCCCCGATCCCCGCTACACCCCGGGCATCCTGCGCACCCTGCGCCAGTACGACGTGCGCGCGATGTTCTTCGTCTGCGGCGAGATGGCCGCCGCCTCGCCCGATCTGCTGCGCGAGATGATCGACGACGGCCATGTCATCGGCAACCACACCTGGACGCACCCCCAGTTGCTCCGCCTCGGCCGCGCCGCGGTGCGCTCCGAGATCGAGTCCACCAGCGAGGTCGTCCGGCGCACAGTGGGGGAGGCGCCGTTGTGGTTCCGTGCGCCGTACGGGGCGTGGAACCGGGCCGCGTTCGAGATCGGCGCCGGGGCCGGCATGGAGCCACTGGCCTGGACGACGGACTCGCTGGACTGGACCGAGCCCGGCACCCGGAAGATCGTCGACAACGTGCTCAGGGGCGCCGGTTCGGGCGTGGTGGTCCTCAACCACGACGCGGGCGGCAACCGCAGCCAGAGCGTGGACGCGCTGCGGATCTATCTGCCCCGGCTTCTCGACGACGGCTACCGCTTCGGACTGCCGCGCCGCCGGTCCGTCTAGCTTCCCGCGCGGAATTGCCCGCGCTTCAGGCGGACAAAAGGGCCGCGCTTCCGGAATCGGATTCCGGAAGCGCGGCCCTTTTGTCTGTCGCCGACCGCCCGCTCAGCGCACCTCGACAAGCCGGGCGAACACCACGACATTCCCGTCGTAGCCGTCCTTCTTGGTGAATCCGCCGCCGCAGGTGATGACCCGGAGCTCCGGAACTCCCGTGGAGTTGTAGACCTTTCCGCCCGGGAAGTTCGCCTTCGAGAAGACCTCGACGCCGTACACCCGGAACACGGCCGTCTTTCCGTCCCGCCGGCTCACCTCGACGTGGTTTCCCTTTTTCAGGGAGCCGAGTCCGTAGAACACCGCGGGGCCCTGGTTGTTGTCGACATGGCCGACGACGACCGAGGTGCCGTTCTCGCCGGGGGAGACCGCCCCCGTGAACCAGCCCGCCAGATTGGGGTCCTCGGGCGGCGGGGCGTCCACCCAGCCGTCCGCGTCCAGACCCACCGGCTGGATCGGCGCGTTCACCTGGATCTGGTCGATCCTGACCCGCTCGGGAATCGAGAACGGCAGCGCCTTCGGTGCGGCCGTCTTCGGCTCTCCCGCCGTCACCGCCTCGGCCGCGGCCGCCGCGGCCGGCTGGGGCGGCCCGACGGCGAATTCACCGGAGCCGTTGCGGATCAGGGCGAGGCCGGTCAGCAGGACAAGCGCTATGACACCCCACGGGGCGCGCTTCTTCTGCGACTCCTCCTCCGCTGCGCCGTGTGCCGAATCCATTCACAGTCCCCTCTCGGCGCGGCCGTCGTACCGCGCCGTACGCGCATGTGAGAACGCTAAGTGGATTGCGTAAGGGCGGCATGCGGTCGGCACCGAACGGGTGGTGCGCGAAGCCCACTTGCGCCATCCGAGTCCATTTGCCGAAACCATTTCTGACGGTCTGTGACCTGCGGCGATATCGAGCCCGCGGAAAAGCGCCCGGCGTGTCGCTCACCGGTACGGACCAGCCCCGAAATGCGGGCCTGCGCAGGGCGTTCGAGGGTCTGAACCGGAAGGCGCTCTCGCCGATTGACCGGGGAAGGTTCCCCGGGGCGTCTTTCGCGGAGGTCCACATGCGTACTACTCGTGCCCTGGCAGCCCTGGGCATCGCCGGTGCTTTCGTCGGGCTCGCTGCCCCGACGGCCGGTGCCTGGGACTCGAGCACCATCAGCGTCGACCCGACCGTCGCGGGTCGCGGTGCCCATGTGGCGGTCAATGTCAGCGCCCACGAATGCAAGGGCGGCGGCACCGTGTACTCGAGCGCGATCGAGCACGGAAGCGCGACCCTCACCGGGACCAGCAACGGAGCCCACGCCAACGTCAAGGTCAGCCACAACGCCTCGTACGGCCGGCACGACGTCACGGTGCACTGCGGCAGCGCCGGTTCGATCACCAAGCCCCAGGCCCTGACGGTGATCGGCCCGAGCCAGGGCGGCTCCGGCGGCTCCATCACCAGCGGCGCCACCTCCACCGACATCGCGATCGGCACCGGCCTGGTCACGGCCGCCGTCGCCGGCGGCGGTGTCTTCTGGCTGCGGCGCCGGGGCGAGTCCAAGGCCTGACGTCCCGCGTCGACATGACGTCGCCCCCGGAACCTCGCGGGTTCCGGGGGCGACGTCATGGACCGGGCGCAGGAGTTGTGGCGACAGCCTGGCCCGGCGGCCCGGGTGCCGGACGGGTCAGGAGTGGTCCGACTCGGCCGGGCGGCGGCGGGCGAAGTGCAGGGCCGAGCCCAGCGCGCCCGCGATCAGCGCGGCACCGAAGGCGATCTCGCCGAAGTCGAGATCGGCGAGGCTGCCGCCGATGCCCGCCTTCACCCCGTGGTGGACGGGCGGGTTGGTCCAGCCGTTGTTGCCAGAGGCGATGGTCAGGTTGGTCGTGCCGTTCTCGCCCTTGCAGCTGAACGTCACGGTGTACATCGCGCCCGGCTTGGCGTCCCAGTCGACGGTGGCCGTGGCGCTCTGTCCGGAGGGGATGCGGACCGTGTCGAAGACGCCGGAGGAGGCCGTGGCCGTGTCCTGGCAGCCGTCGACCTTCAGCGTCACCTGGCCGCCCGCGGCGATGGTGGAGGGCGTCACGCTGAATCCGTACGAGGTGATGTTGTTGTCGCCCCTGGCCGCGGCCTTCGGCCCGGCCTGCGCTTCGGTGTTGACCTCGGCCAGCGCGGGCGGCATGCCGAGCGTGAGGGCGCAGACGGTCGCGGGAGCGAGCAGGGTGAGCGCTGGGAAGGTGCGTATCGCACGCATGGTGAGTCCTCCGGGTCCCCGAGGAGCAGCCGCGGACCTTACCGCTGTTGCCGGAAATGCACCTCGATGCCCGAAACGCTAGGGAGCTGCCCGTACGGCCGCGATCGGTGTCGTACGAATGGGGCATCCGCATGGGCCGTTGGTGGGATGGCGGGCGTGGCGCGGACCCTCGCGCGGTGCGTGGCGTGAGAAGGGAGCTGACGCTCGATCAGGACGAGATCGCCGCTGTGGTGGTCAGGGGATCAGGCGCGTCTGCCGGGCCAGCCACGGGAGGTTCTTCTCCAGGCCCGGGCGCCAGACCGACCAGTTGTGGGCGCCGGGCAGCTCCATCAGGCGGACGTCCATCCCGGCCTTGCGGGCTGCGTCGTACACCACTTTGGCCTGCGGCCGGTAGGTGCTGTCCTCGGTGCCCGCGACGAACACACCCGCCGTGTCCGGGAACTTCTGCCGGGCCATCACATCCAGCGGATTGACCTTGCGGAAGGCCGCCTCGTCGCCGCCGAACACGCTGTCCACGGTCTGCTGGTGGCTGCCGACGGACGGCTCGGCCTCGCCGGAGATGTCGATGAAGCGCCCGTAGCGCTGCGGGGCGTTGACGGCGGTCTGAAGGGAGCACGTGCCGCCGTTGGACAGCCCCGAGATCGCCCACTGCGCCCGGTCGGTGGCGGCCTGGAGATGCGCGGCCACCCAGTTCGGCACGTCCTCGGAGAGGTATGTCTGCACCTTGCCCAGCTTGCCGTCCACGCACAGCGGGTTGTCGAACGGCGAGCCCAGGTTGTCGGCCACGACCACGATCGGGGCGAGGCCGCGGTGCTCGGCGGCGAACGCGTCCATCATCGTCGGCAGCTCACCGGAGGTGATCCAGTTCTCCGGGGCGCCGGGCTGGCCCGGCAGCAGCACGAGCACGGGCAGCAGGGGGCGCGGCGAGGCGCGGTAGGCGGGCGGCAGATACACGTACGCGGTCTGCGCCTTGAAGCCCGACTTCGTGCCGGGGATGGGTGTCTGCGACACCGTGCCCTTGGCCGGCAGGTCCTTCGGCGGGCGCCACACGTCCTCGATCGTCCTGCCCGGCGGCACCTCCAGCACCGGCTCCTTCGTGCCCGTCGCGTCCTTCAGGCTCACGGTGTCCTGCGGGCCGAGCATCGTGCGCACGGTCGGGAAGTTGTCGTAGTAGATGTTGACCTGGTTGCTCGCGTAGAGGACCACGCACAGAGCGGCGAACAGGGCGCCGACGCGGCCGCGCCAGCGCAGGAAGCGCAGCTTGAAGAGCGCGAGCAGCAGGGCGAGCAGCAGGATGCCGATCCAGAAGAGCACCTCGAAGGGCAGCTCGTCGGGGAAGGGCTGCCACCAGTCGTTGACGATGACCTTGACCAGAAACGTCAGCAGCGCGGCCAGCACCAGGGCGGCCGGCAGCCACCGCGTCCACCAGCGCCGGTCCCGTGTGATCAGCAGGAACGCCAGCGAGGCGAGGCCGAGTACGCGCAGTACCACCGGCAGCGTGCCGTCCACCAGCGACCAGTCCAGCGGGCTCGCGGCCACGGACATCGGGCCCGCGGCCGCCGGCTCCGGTCCCGCGGCCGTGGCCAGGACGGTCACCGCGCTCACCATGCGTGCGCACCGGGCCCGCGCCACTCCACCAGATGGGGGTCGTCGAGGGCCATGTCGGCGTCGCTCAGCCCCGCGCGGCGCAGGAACTCCACGAGATCCGCGTCGCTGTACGCGGTCCCGAGGGCCACGCCGCGCACCTCGACGCGGCGTCCGGGACGCCCCGCGCGAGGCGGGTGGACCACGATCGGTGCTTGCCAGGGCATGCCCTCAGGGTGCGTCAGGCGATGCAATTCGGCCATTTAGCTACGGCCGGGTTTCGTGAGGCGTGCGGTTCCCCCGAAACGTATGGAAAACACGCACATCACTGGCGTGCGGGCGGCCGCCGGGAAAAGAAATCTTGAAGTGCTTTGAACGCACCCGCCGTCCGCTTGCGTACCTAGGGCCATGTGCGGCGCATCCGAGCGCCGACCACCCGAGCGGACCATGGGAGTTCACGATGAAGACCTGGCGGAGCGCCTCGATCGCGGCGGCTGCGGCCCTTCTTGCGCTGACGACGGCGTGCGGTCAGGAGAAGGGGTCCGACCAGCCGAACGGCCAGTCCGTGGGCAACGCGGCACCGGCCGACGGCGGCTACGGAGACGGGTACGGCGGGGGCGGCGACGCCGATGCGGCGGCCGCCGAGCCGAAGTCCGCGGGCCAGCTCGCCGTCTGGGACAGCAAGGAGCTGGGCAAGGTCGTCACCGACAGCGCCGGGTTCACGCTCTACCGCTTCGACAAGGACACGGCGAAGCCACCCAAGTCCACCTGCGACGGCGACTGCGAGACGGCCTGGCCGGTGGTCGCCGCGGAGGGCGCCAAGGCCGCGCCCGGCGTCGACCCCTCGCTGATCGGCTCGGTGCAGCGCACCGACGGCACCGAGCAGCTGACCATCGCGGGCTGGCCGATGTACCGGTACGCCCAGGACAAGAAGCCCGGCGACGCCAAGGGGCAGGGCGTGGGCGGCACCTGGTTCGCCGCGGCGCCCGACGGCAAGAAGGCCTCCCCGGCGGCAGCGGAGGAGGAGGGCGGCGAACAGGCGGACCTCGCGGGCCTGTCCACGCGCAAGGACCCGAAGCTGGGCGAGATCGTCATCGACAAGAACGGCATGACGGTCTACCGCTTCAAGAAGGACTCCGCCTGGCCCATGAAGTCGGCCTGCACCGGGGACTGCCTGGCCAACTGGCCCGTGGTCGAGCCCGTCGACAAGAACGACACCGAGGGCATCCTCAAGAAGGGCTTCGTCACCTTCAACCGTCCCGACGGCCTCAAGCAGCAGACCATCGACTGCTGGCCGCTGTACACCTACGCCGGTGACAGCGCCCCCGGCGACACCAACGGCCAGGGCGTGGGCGGCACTTGGTACGCCGTCTCGCCCGAGGGCAAGCTGGTCGGCGCCCCGAAGTAGCGCGCCCGGCAGCGGCCCGGCGCGAGATCGGGCACCTGCACAGGAACCCCTCATACGGGCCGGTTTCTCCCCCTCGCCTGCGGTGGAGGAACCGGCCCGTATTGTTTGCCTGAAGTCGTCGGCCGGAAACCGGAAATTCCAAAAGGCCTTGCGCGACGGACGCGGAAGTCGGTTGTGGAAGGGGGGAGTCGAGTTCCGCCGCACCGAACTACCCCAAAGGTGACGAGAATTCATCTGCACGTGCAGCTGCAGGTGCACTTGCCGGAGGCAGTGACCGAGAACGGACGAACAATTTCCGGTTCGACTCGACCCGCCCGCGGCCGGTCAGTAGCCTCGCCTCGAACACCGGCTCGGACCCACCTCTCGAAGGTCGAACAGGGAGACACTGATGGAGCGACCCGCCTGGGCTCCGCGGAGCATCGACATATCGGTGCCGAGCGTTTCGCGCATCTACGACTACTACCTGGGTGGTTCGCACAACTTCGAGTCGGATCGTGAAGCGGCCCGCAAAGCCATGGAGTTCATGCCGGGCCTCCCGAAGATCATGCAGGCGAATCGTGCCTTCATGAGACGGGCCGTGGGATACGCCGTCGAGCGCGGCATCACGCAGTTTCTCGATATCGGCTCCGGTATCCCCACGTTCGGCAATGTCCACGAGGTCGCGCAGAACCTGCACCCGGGCGCGCGGGTGGTGTACGTCGATCACGACCCGGTGGCCGTCGCGCACAGCGAGGCCGTCCTCGAAGGGAACCCGGACGCCGGCGTGCTCGCCGCCGATCTCAGAAAGCCCCAGGAGATCCTCGACAGCCCCGTGCTGTCCGGACTGCTCGACCTGGACCGCCCCGTAGCCCTGCTGCTGGTGGCGGTCCTCCATTTCGTCGAGGACGCCGACGACCCGTACGCGGCGGTCGCCGCACTGCGCGCAGCGCTCGCGCCCGGCAGCCTGCTGATCCTGACGCACGCCTCGTACGAAGGGATCCCACTCACCCAGGAGCAGGCCGGCGGCACCGTCGGCGTCTACAAGGACATCCGCAACCCGCTCATCATGCGCTCGCAGGCCGAGATCGAGCGGTTCTTCGAGGGGTACGGGATGGTCGAACCCGGGCTCGTGTCCATGCCGCTGTGGCGCCCGGACACCCCGCCGGAGCAGGAGGACCCGTACGCCTTCTCGGGGTACGCGGGCGTGGGGCTGCTGACGTGAGTGAAACGGAGGCCACCGCGGAGGCCGACGGGCCGGACTCGCGACTGCGGCGGTTCGTCACCATCTGGGGGCGGGCGGTGTTCCCCGTGACGGCGACGTCACGGACCCGCGCCGAGTTCCAGCGGCAACTGCTGCCGCTGGCCGAGCAGTTGCGGGACGCGCTGACCGCGCGCGCCTTCGACGCGGCGGCCGGCCGGCGCGCGGGCGCCGCGCTCATCGAGGCGCACTGCACCGATCCCGAGGCGCTCACCCGGACCCTGGACGTCGTCGATGCCTATCTGGTCCTGTACTGCGGCAGCGAGGACGAGGCCGAACGCGAGGCGCACCGGGCGCGCTGTGCCCGCCTTCAGCACGCGATGGCCGGCGGCTTCGCCGAGGCGCTCAGGGAGCGCACGCGCGGCGAGCAGGAGGCGATCTCGCGGGCCGCCCTGATGGCGCGGCAGGCGGTGGCCGAGGCGCTGCACACCAGCGAGGCCCGCTTCCGCGCCGTCTTCGAGGGCGCCGCCATCGGCATCGGCATCGCGGACCTCGACGGCAACATCCTCCAGGTCAACGACGCGCTGAACGCGATGTTCGGCGCGGGCGGCATGAACGGATCGCTGCGCGGCCGCAAGGTCTCCGACTGGACCCACCCCGACGACGCGCCTCAAGTCTGGCGGCTGTACGAGGAGTTGGTGCAGGGGCGCCGCGAGCACTACCGCGTCGAGAAGCCGTACTACCGCGCCGACGGCACCGTCCTGTGGACCAACCTGACCGTCTCGCTGCTGCGCGACGCCGACGGACGGCCCCAGTACCAGCTGGCGCTGATGGAGGACACCACCGAGCGCCGCCTGCTCAACCTGCGGCTGCGGTACGAGGCCACGCACGACGCGCTGACCGGCCTGCCCAACCGCACCCTGTTCTTCGAGCGCCTGGAGAAGGCCCTCGCGGCGGGCGAGGGACGGCGCTTCGGCCTGTGCTACCTGGACCTCGACGGGTTCAAGGCGATCAACGACAGCCTCGGGCACGCGGCCGGGGACCGGCTGCTCGTGGAGATCGCCGACCGGCTCCAGGCCTGTGCGACCCGGCCCGGCGAGATGGTGGCGCGGCTCGGCGGCGACGAGTTCGTGGCGCTCACCACCGGACCCGACACCGAGAGCGAGGTCGACGAACTCGCCTCGCGCATCCTCAGCATGCTGGCGATCCCCGTCCGGATCGAAGGGCGCGAACTGACCGTGCGCGGCTCGATCGGCATCGTCGAGGGCCCGGCGGGGGAGCGCAGCCCGGCGGAGGTGCTGCGCAGCGCGGACATCACGATGTACCGGGCGAAGTCGGCCGGCGGCAACCGCTACGAGATCGCCGACCCCGAGGCCGACGCCCGCACGATCACCCGCTACGGCCTGACCACCGCCCTGCCCACCGCGCTGGCACGCGAGGAGTTCTTCATCGAGTACCAGCCGCTGGTGAACCTGGCGGACGGCAGCGTGCGCGGTGCGGAGGCGCTCGTACGGTGGTCGCATCCGCAGCACGGGACGCTCAGCCCCGACCGGTTCATCCCGCTCGCCGAGCACACCGGGCTGATCGTGCCGCTCGGGCGCTGGGTGCTCGACCAGGCGGTGCGCCAGGCGCGCGAGTGGGAGGAGCGGCACGCGGACGCCGGGCCGCTGCGGATCAACGTCAACCTGTCCCCGCACCAGCTGCACTATCCGGGCCTGGTCTCCGACACCGTGGAGATCCTCCAGCGCTCCGGCCTCTCGCCCGGCTCCCTGTGCCTGGAGGTCACCGAATCCGCCCTGATCGGCGCGGACGACGACCTCCTCAAGCCGCTGCGGCGCCTTGCCGAGATGGGCGTGGACATCGCTCTGGACGACTTCGGCACGGGCTACTCGAACTTGGCGAACCTGCGGCGCCTGCCGGTGAGCGTCCTGAAACTGGACCGCTCGTTCACCCAGGGCATGCAGCGCTTCCCCGTGGACCCCGTGGACCTGCGGATCGTGGAGGGCATCGTGGGCCTGGCCCACAGCCTGGACCTGTCGGTCACCGTGGAGGGGGTCGAGACCGGGGCGCAGGCGGACCAGCTCAGGGAGCTGGGCTGCGACACGGCACAGGGCTGGTACTACGCCCGCCCCGGACCACCGGACCGGCTGCACGAGCTGGCGCTGGTGGATGCGGTGGGGTGAGGGGCGGCTTCGCGTGACGGTGCGCGTGCGTGAGGGTGGTGGGCGTCGTATGACGGCGGTGGGCGCCGCTTGACGGCGGCTTAGCATCACCTGCATGAACGCCGCCGCCGCACCCGGCCCTCCGACTCCTTCCGCCCTCCTGCTCACCGGCACGGTCGGCGTCGGGAAGACCTCCGTCGCGGACGAACTGGGGGACCGCCTGGCCACAGCAGGCGTCCCGCACGGCGTGATCGACCTCGACCGCCTGAGCCAGGCGTGGCCGGCGCCGGCGGATGACCCCTTCAACGCGGCCCTGATGCTGCGCAACTTGAAGGCGGTGGCGGCCAACTACCTCGCGGCCGGGGCCCGGCACCTCGTCCTGGCCGGAGTCGCCGAGGACGAGACCGACCGCGGACGCCTCGCGGACGCGCTCGGCGTCCCGCTCGCCGTCTGCCGCCTCACGGTGCAACTCCCGGTGGTGCACGAGCGGTTGCGCCACCGGCACGAGGACCGGCCGGACGACCTGGCATGGCACCTGAAGCGCTCGGGCGAACTGGCCGCGATCCTGGACCGGGCCCGCGTCGAGGACTTCACGGTGGACGCGACGCACGCGCCGGTGGGCGAGGTGGCGGATGTGGTGCTGGCGGGTGCGGGGTGGCTCGCTCGGTGACCTGAGCCGTCAGGCACCGCACCGTCAGGACAAGTTGCCCGGTCAGGACAAGTGCCCCGTCAGCATCCGCTGCAGCTCGCGCGCAGCCCGTGGTGGAGCCACATCGCTGCGGTGGGCCAGCGCGATCGTGCGGTGAAGGCCGGGGCGGGTCAGCGGGGTGACGCGGAGGCCGAGGCCTGCTCGTGTGGCGACCATGCGGGGGACGACCGCGACGCCGAGGCCTGCCCGTACGAAACCGAGGACCGCGTCCATCTCCCCGCCCTCCACCGCGAAGTCCGGCTCGAACCCCGCGGCGCGGCAGGCCGCCACCGTCAGCTCCCGCAGGTCGTAGCCGTGCCGGAACATCACGAGCGGCTCGTCCTGGAGGTCGGCGATCCGCACCGAGCGGCCCGCGCGGCCCGGTGCGGGTGAGGCCGGCGAGGAGACCACCACCAGGTCCTCGCGCAGCAGCTCCACCGTGGTGAGGGCGGGGGAGGGGGAGGGCAGGGGCAGGACGACGAGTGCCAGGTCCAGGGCGCCGCGCGCCAGATGGCGGACGAGGTCGTGCGAGCCGCCCTCCTCGACCATCAGCCGCACCCCCGGATACGCGTCGTGGAACGTGCGCAGGATGTCCGGCAGCAGCCCCGTGCACAGACTCGGTGTGGCTCCGAGACGGACCCGGCCCCGGCGCAGCTGGGCCAGCTCCTGCACCTCCAGGCGCGCGGTGTCCGCATCCGCGAGGATCCGGCGCGCGAGCGGGAGGAGCGCCTCGCCGGCGTCCGTGAGCGCGATGTTGCCCCGCGCCCGGCTGAACAGCTCCGCGCCCAGCTCCCGCTCAAGGGCCTTGATCTGCTGGGACAGCGAGGGCTGCGCCACGTGCAGCGCGTCGGCCGCCCGCGTGAAGTGACGGGTCTCGGCGACCGCGACGAAGTACTGGAGCTGCTGGAACTGCATACACGGCAGCGTACCCGCACGATAGGCAGTGGCTATGGAAATGAGGCGGATCATGTCTTGGACTGATCAGGTCCTTGGCCCCTACCGTCATCTCCATGGCTCTGGCAACGCGCCCCGACAAGGACACCGCACCGGGCAAGGCCCCGGGCAAGCGTCCGTCCCCGGCCCGCTCGGGCATGCGCCCCTCCCTGGTGCGCTCGGTGTGGGACTCGACGATCGGCAAGAAGACCGTGATGGCCGTGAGCGGGCTCATCATGCTCGGCTACCTGGTCGCCCACATGATCGGGAACCTGAAGATCTTCTTCGGACCCGAGGACATCAACGAGTACGCGCACTGGCTGCGCACCATGGGCGAGCCGGTGCTCCATTACGAGTGGGCGCTGTGGCTCGTACGGATCGTGCTGGTCGCCGCGGTCGTGCTGCACGCCGTGTCCGCGTACCAGCTGAGCCGCCGCGACATCAAGGCGCGCCCCGCCAAGTACGTGCACAAGCGCAAGCGCGCGAGCTACGCGACGCGGACCATGCGCTGGGGCGGCATCATCCTCGCCCTGTTCATCGTGTGGCACCTCCTCGACCTGACCACGGGCACCGTCCACCCGGGCGAGTTCGAGCACCTGCACCCGTACCAGAACATCATCGACACCTTCTCGACCTGGTACAGCAACGTCATCTACATCGTCGCGGTCGTCGCCGTCGGCCTGCATGTGCGGCACGGCTTCTGGAGCGCCGCGCAGACCCTCGGCGCGGGCAACGCGCGCCGCGACAAGGTCCTCAAGGCCACCGCCAACGCCCTTGCCCTGGTGCTGACGCTGGGCTTCGTCTCCGTCCCCGTCGCCGTCATGACCGGAGTGGTGAGCTGACCATGAGCACATACGCGGAATACGCAACCGGCGCACCCGTCGTCGACACCAAGGCGCCCTCCGGTCCGGTCAACGAGCGCTGGGACAAGCGCCGTTTCGAGGCCAAGCTGGTCAACCCGGCCAACCGCCGCAAGCACACCGTGATCGTCGTCGGCACCGGACTCGCCGGCGGCTCGGCGGGCGCGACGCTGGCCGAACAGGGCTACCACGTCGTGCAGTTCTGCTTCCAGGACTCGCCGCGCCGCGCCCACTCGATCGCCGCGCAGGGCGGCATCAACGCCGCGAAGAACTACCGCAACGACGGCGACTCGATCCACCGGCTCTTCTACGACACCGTCAAGGGCGGCGACTTCCGGGCCCGCGAGTCCAACGTGCACCGGCTCGCGCAGATCTCGGTGGAGATCATCGACCAGTGCGTGGCCCAGGGCGTCCCCTTCGCCCGCGAGTACGGCGGCCTGCTCGACACCCGCTCCTTCGGCGGCGTCCAGGTCTCCCGTACGTTCTACGCCCGCGGCCAGACGGGACAGCAGCTCCTGCTCGGCGCCTACCAGGCGCTGAGCCGGCAGATCGCCGCGGGGAACGTGGAGATGCACGCCCGCACCGAGATGCTCGACCTGATCGTGGTCGACGGACGGGCCCGCGGCATCGTCGCCCGCGACCTCATCACCGGGAAGATCGACACGTACTTTGCGGACGCCGTGGTGCTGGCCTCCGGCGGCTACGGCAACGTCTTCTACCTCTCGACGAACGCCATGAACTCCAACGCGACCGCGATCTGGCGGGCCCACCGCCGCGGCGCGTACTTCGCCAACCCCTGCTTCACGCAGATCCACCCCACCTGCATCCCGCGCACCGGCGACCACCAGTCGAAGCTCACGCTGATGAGCGAGTCGCTGCGCAACGACGGCCGGATCTGGGTGCCCAAGGCCAAGGGCGACACCCGTCCCGCGGCCGAGATCCCCGAGGACGAGCGAGACTACTACCTGGAGCGCATCTACCCGTCCTTCGGCAACCTGGTGCCCCGCGACATCGCCTCGCGCGCCGCGAAGAACGTGTGCGACGAGGGCAGGGGAGTGGGCCCCGGCGGCCAGGGCGTCTACCTGGACTTCGCCGACGCCATCCAGCGCATGGGCCGCAAGGCCGTCGAGGCCAAGTACGGCAACCTCTTCGACATGTACCAGCGGATCACCGACGAGGATCCGTACGAGGTCCCGATGCGGATCTATCCCGCCGTGCACTACACGATGGGCGGGCTGTGGGTGGACTACGACCTGCAGACCACCATCCCCGGCCTGTTCGCGATCGGCGAGGCCAATTTCTCCGACCACGGCGCGAACCGCCTCGGCGCCTCTGCACTGATGCAGGGCCTCGCCGACGGCTACTTCGTCCTGCCGTCCACGATCAACGACTACCTGGCCCGCAACCCGCACCAGGACGAGCTGTCGACGGAACACCCCGTCGTGCAGGAGGTGTTGGCGGAGACCGAGGACCGCCTGAACCTCCTCCTCTCCGTCGACGGCGACCGCACCCCCGACTCCTTCCACCGCGAACTCGGCGAGCTGATGTGGGAGTTCTGCGGCATGGCGCGTACGGAGACGGGCCTGCGCAAGGCCCTGGAGCGCATCCCGCAGATCCGCGAGGAGTTCTGGCGCCGGATCAAGGTGCCCGGCACGGGCGAGGAGTTCAACCAGTCCCTGGAGAAGGCCAACCGCATCGTCGACTACCTCGAACTCGCCGAGCTGATGTGCCTGGACGCCCTGCACCGCGCCGAGTCCTGCGGCGGCCACTTCCGCGAGGAGTCGCAGACCGCGGACGGCGAGGCCGAGCGCAAGGACGAGGAGTTCTCGTACGCCGCGGCCTGGGAGTTCACCGACACGGGCGCTTCCCCCGTGCTCCACAAGGAAGAGCTGACCTTCGAATACGTACACCCCACCCAGCGGAGCTACGCATGAAGCTCACCCTGCGCGTCTGGCGGCAGAAGAACGCCGGCGCCGACGGCGCGATGTCCACGTACGAAGTGGACGGGATCTCCCCGGACATGTCGTTCCTGGAGATGCTCGACACCCTCAACGAGGAGCTCATCGTCAAGGGCGAGGACCCCGTCGCCTTCGACCACGACTGCCGCGAGGGCATCTGCGGCGCCTGCTCGCTGGTGATCAACGGCGACGCCCACGGACCCGAGCGCACCACCAGCTGCCAGCTGCACATGCGCTCCTTCCAGGACGGCGACACCATCGACGTCGAGCCGTGGCGGGCCGCGGCCTTCCCGGTGGTCAAGGACCTCGTCGTGGACCGCTCGGCCTTCGACCGGATCATCCAGGCGGGCGGCTACATCACCGCCCCAACGGGTGCGGCCCCCGAGGCACATGCCACCCCCGTGCCGAAGCCGGACGCGGACTTCGCCTTCGAGCACGCCGAGTGCATCGGCTGCGGGGCGTGCGTGGCCGCCTGCCCCAACGGCTCGGCGATGCTGTTCACTTCGGCCAAGGTCAACCACCTCAACGTCCTTCCGCAGGGCTCGCCCGAACGCGAGACCCGCGTGCTCGACATGGTGGACCAGATGGACGCGGAGGGCTTCGGCGGCTGCACCCTCACCGGCGAGTGCGCCACGGCCTGCCCGAAGGGCATCCCGCTGCCGTCCATCGCGGCGATGAACAAGGAGTGGCTGCGGGCGCAGCGCAGGGTCGCACGCCGCTGAGCGGCGGCCGGTGAGGGGTGCGGGGGTCCGCCGCCGCGCCCCTCAGCTGCCGACGGCCCGCAGCGTGCCGGGCCGGCGCCCGTTGAGCAGATCGAGGGCGGCCGAGGCCGCCTCGTCGGCCGGCAGATGCACGATCATGCGCTGGCCGTCGCCCTCCGGCAGCTCCAGGATCTCGTACGCGAGGCGCAGCTCGCCCGCCTCCGGGTGCACCAGCGTCTGCGTGCCGCTGCGCCGGGCGACCCGCGCCGGTGCGGCGATGCGGTCGGTGAACGCGGCGCCGACGGTGATCGTCAGCTCCTGCGCGAGCTCCGTGGTCTCCGGGTCGCCCTTCGTGATGCCGAAGCGCAGCAGCTCCACCTGTTCGTCGGCGGCCCGCTCCCAGTCGGCGTACGCGTCCTTCGCCCGCGGATCGGTGAGGACATAGCGCGGCAGGCTCGGCGCCTCGCCGTCCAGCATGCCGAGCGGCCGCGCGAGCCGTGCGAAGCCCTCCGTGTACGCGGCGATCTCGCCGAGCCAGTTGACCACCAGCGCCGGGGTGGGCTCAAGGCGGTCGAGCAACGCCCGTACGGTGGGCCGCACTTCGCGCTGCGGACGCGGCCGGACCGCGCACAGGAAGTCGCTCTCCTCCGACTTCAGGAGCTGCCGCAGATAGAGCCGCTCCTCCAGCGGGATCCGCAGCGCGTCGCAGAGGGCCCCCAGCACCTGCGGCGACGGATGGCGGTCGCGCCCCTGCTCCAGGCGGGCCAGATACTCCACGCTGATGTCCGCGAGCATCGCCAGCTCGGAGCGGCGCAGCCCCGGGGTGCGCCGGCGCGGCCCCTCGGGCAGGCCCACCTCGGCGGGTGTGACGGCCTCGCGGCGGGCGCGCAGGAAGGAGCCGAGCTCGTTGTCGGTCATCCGTCGATCGTACGAGGGGCAGGGCGCCGGAGGGTGGCCCTGCCACTACCAGCCTCCGCCGGGCCAGCCTTCCCCGGACCAGCCTCAGCCGGACCAGCCTCGGCCCGGCCTTCCTGGTCCGCCCGTAGCGCCCGAGGGTGGAGCCATGACGACCTCACGGACCACCACGCTCCCCCTGTCCGCCGGCGCCTGGGCCTTCGACCCCTTCCACTCCGCCGTCGGCTTCACCATCCGCCACCTCGGCATCTCCAAGGTGCGCGGCCGCTTCGACCAGCTGGACGCCACCCTGACCGTGGGCGAGACCCTCGCCGACTCCTCCGTCACCGCGACGGTGGCCCTGGAGTCCATCGACACCGGCAACGCCGACCGTGACGCCCACGTGCGCTCCTCCGACCTCCTCGACGTCGCCAACCGGCCCACGATGAGCTTCCGTTCGACGCGCATCAAGGGAGCGGGCGAGGACTGGACGATGGAGGGTGAGCTGACCATCGGGGACGTGACCCGGCCGGTCACCTTCGCCGTGGAGTTCGGCGGCGTCGCCGATGCGCCGATGGGCGGCAAGCATGCGGGATTCGAGGCCACGGGGGAGATCCGGCGGAGTGAGTTCGGGCTCACCTTCGCGCCCGGTCTGCTCGGCGAGGTGGTGAAGATCCACCTGGACGTGCAGTTCATCGCGCCCGCCCAGGTTTGACGCGCGCGTCTCAGCCGCGCCGACCACCTGTCCCGCTGCCGAGCCGAGCCGCCAGATACGGGGCGGTCCGGCTCCCGGCCGTCCGCGCGACCTCGGCCGGCGTCCCGGCCGCCATGATCCGGCCGCCGTCCGCGCCGCCGCCCGGCCCCAGGTCGATCACCCAGTCCGCACCCGCGACCACCTCCATGTCGTGCTCGACCACGATCACCGAGTGGCCGGCGTCGACCAGACCGTGCAACTGCCGCATCAGCACCTCGACATCGGCCGGGTGCAGACCGGTGGTCGGCTCGTCCAGGAGGTACAGCGTGTGGCCGCGCCGCGCCCGCTGGAGCTCGGTCGCGAGCTTGATCCGCTGCGCCTCGCCGCCGGACAGTTCGGTGGCGGGCTGCCCGAGCCGCAGGTGGCCCAGGCCCACGTCGAGCAGCGTGCGCAGCGAGCGCGCCGCGGCCGGGATCTCCCCGAGGAACTTCGCGGCCGCCTCCACGGACAGGTCGAGCACGTCGGCGATGTTCCGGCCGCGGTACGTGACCTCCAGCGTCCCGGGGTTGTAGCGGGCGCCGTGGCAGTCCGGGCAGGGCGCGTACGTACTGGGCAGGAAGAGCAGCTCGACCGAGACGAACCCCTCGCCCTGGCAGGTCTCGCAGCGCCCGCCGGCCACGTTGAACGAGAACCGTCCCGCCTTGTAGCCGCGCGCCCGCGCCTGGTCGGAGTCGGCGAAGACCTTGCGTACGACGTCGAACAGGCCGGTGTACGTGGCCAGGTTGGAGCGCGGGGTGCGGCCGATGGGCCGCTGGTCCACCTGGACGAGCCGGTCCACGGCCCCGTCCAGCCTTCCCGGCCCCGGCTGCCCGTCCAGGAGCGGCGCGAGCACCTGCCCCACGAGGGTGGACTTGCCCGAGCCCGAGACGCCGGTCACGGCCGTGAACACCGCGAGCGGGAACTCCGCGTCCACGCCCCGCAGGTTGTGCAGCTCGACCCCGGTGAGCTTCAACCACCCCTTGGGGGTACGGAGTTCGCGTACCGGTGCGGGTCCGCGGGCGAACAGGTGGCGCGCCGTCGCGGACTCCTCGACCGCCGCGAGCCCGGCGACCGGCCCGCTGTGCAGCACGCGCCCGCCATGCTCACCGGCGCCCGGACCCACGTCGACCAGCCAGTCCGCCTCGCGCACGACGTCCAGGTGGTGCTCGACCACGCAGACCGAGTTGCCCGCCGCCTTGAGCCGGCGCAGCACGGTGAGCAGCGCTTCGGTGTCGGCCGGGTGCAGACCGGCCGACGGCTCGTCGAGCACGTACACGACGCCGAACAGGCCGGAGCGCAACTGCGTGGCCAGGCGCAGGCGTTGGAGCTCGCCCGCGGAGAGAGTGGGGGTGGCGCGGTCCAGGCTCAGATAGCCGAGGCCGAGCTCGGTGACGACGGCGATCCGGGCCAGCAGGTCTTCGGTGAGGACACGGACCGTCTCGTCACCGGTGTCCGCCGTGCCGAGCAGTGCGGCGAAGCGGTCGAGGGGGAGTGCGGCGAGGTCCGCGATCGTACGGCCGGCGAACGTGACGGCGAGCGCCTCGGGGCGCAGCCGGCTGCCGCCGCAGGACGAGCACGGCGTGCTCTCCAGGAAGCGCTCGGCCTTGGCGCGCAGGCTCTGGCTCTTGGACTCCGCGAAGGTCTTGAGGACGTAGTGCCGGGCGCTCATGTACGTGCCCTGGTAAGGGCGTTGGATCCGGTCCGCGTCGCGCACCGGGTGCACGGTGACGACCGGCTGCTCCTCGGTGAACAGGATCCAGTCGCGGTCGGCCCGGTCGAGGTCGCGCCAGGGCCGGTCCACGTCGTAACCGAGCGCGTCGAGGATGTCGCGCAGGTTCTTGCCCTGCCACGCGCCGGGCCACGCGGCGATCGCGCCCTCGCGGATCGAGAGCGACGGGTCGGGGACGAGCAGGGCCTCGGTCGTACGGTGGACGCGGCCCAGGCCGTGGCAGGCGGGGCAGGCGCCCGCGGCGGTGTTCGGCGAGAACGCGTCGGAGTCGAGGCGCTCGGCGCCGGCGGGGTAGTCGCCCGCGCGCGAGAAGAGCATCCGCAGGGAGTTCGAGAGCGTGGTGACCGTACCGACGCTGGAGCGCGAGGTGGGCGTGGCGCGGCGCTGCTGGAGCGAGACGGCCGGCGGCAGGCCCGTGATCTCCGCGACCTTCGGGGCCCCGATCTGGTGGATCAGACGGCGGGCGTACGGGGCGACCGACTCGAAGTAGCGGCGCTGGGCCTCGGCGTAGAGGGTGCCGAAGGCGAGGGAGGACTTGCCGGAGCCGGAGACGCCGGTGAACACGACAAGGTGGTCGCGGGGGATGTCCACGTCGACGGCCTTGAGGTTGTGCTCGCGGGCGCCGCGGATGCGGATGTTCGGGTCCTGGGCTTGCATGTGGGGCTCCGGGGTGGGGCTTTCCATGATCTCAGGGTGGGGGTGGCGGTGGGGGTATGGGCGTTTGTGGGTGCGGTGCGCTGTGGTGCGGGTCGGCTTGGGCTGAGGTGGGTGGCGCCTGCGGCGGGCGGAATTCCCCTACCCGCCCCTTCCCGAAACCGGGGGCTCCGCCCCCGGACCCCTTGGTGGGCACCCACGCGGGGGCTTCGCCCCCTGCACCCACTTTGGGGCTTCGCCCCTTGCCCCCGTATCGCGCCTGGACGGCGCTCGTCCTCAAACGCCGGACGGGCTGACAGTTGCCCCACCGGCAGAAAGCTGCGCACCGGCAGCAAGCTGCCCACGGGCCGAAGGGGGCCCCATCGCCGACATCAGTCTCGTGAACGAGTTCAGGAGCTCGTCCCGGTCGTACGTCGACGTAGTCACCAGCACCTCGTCCGCGCCCGTCGCCGTGATCACCTCGGCCAGGGCCGTCCTGACCTCGTCCTCCGTGCCGTAGAGCTTGCCGCGCAGACCGGACTCGAAGAGGTCGCGCTCCTTCGGCGACAGCTCGCGCGCCAGTGTCGCCTCGACGGGCTCCAGCGGCGGGAACACGCCGTGCGTGCGCGAGTACGCCATCGACCATGCCTCGGGGATCAGGAGTCGCCGCGCCGCCTCCGCGGTCTCCGCGACCGCCACCTCGCCCGCGATCATCACGTACGGTTCCTCCGCCCACACGGAGGGCTTGAATCCGTCCCGGTAGCGTTCGACGGCTTCGGTCATGCGCGAGCGGCCGCGGAGATCGCCGATCACCAGGGGCAGCCCGGCCCCCGCCGCGATGTCGGCACCTTCGCCCATCGCCAGGACGAACGGCGGGACACGACGGCCCTCGGCCGGATACGCGTGCACCTGCGGGTGGGCCGTCTGCGTACCGGTCAGGTAGCCGAGCAGCAGCTCCAGCTGCCCGGCGAAGTCCTCCGCGTCGTCCTTGCCGTGGCCGAGCGCCTTGCGCACCCCGCCCGTGAAGCCGACGCTGCGGCCCAGCCCCATGTCGATCCGGCCGGGATACAGCGCGTCGAGCACCCCGAACTGCTCGGCGACGACGAGCGGTTGATGGTTGGGCAGCATGACCCCGCCGGTGCCCACCCGGATCGTGGAGGTCGCCGCCGCCACCGCCGCGGCGAGCACTGTCGGCGCCGAGCCCGCGACACCCGGCACGCTGTGGTGCTCGGACACCCAGAAGCGGTGGTAGCCGAGCGCCTCCACCTGCTGGGCGAACCGCACCGTGTCCCGCAGCGACTGCGCGGGATCCTGTCCCGTGCGCGTACGGGAGCGGTCGAGCACGGAGAACCTGGTCCGGGCGAGGACGGCGGCGGCTGCATCGGTCGTGGTCACACCCGTACAACACCGCGAGGCGCTCAGGATTCCCTGGCTATCGTGGGGCGCATGGACGCCGCCCGCCGCCCCGTGGCCGTATT
The DNA here is from genome assembly GCF_900100315.1 of Streptomyces indicus. Taxonomy (GTDB): domain Bacteria; phylum Actinomycetota; class Actinomycetes; order Streptomycetales; family Streptomycetaceae; genus Streptomyces; species Streptomyces indicus. Next base: position 551,736 of record NZ_FNFF01000001.1, on the reverse strand, counting down.
CGACCTGGACAACACCCTCGCCGACACCGCGCACCGGCAGCGCTTCCTGGAGCGCAAGCCGCGCGACTGGGACGGCTTCTTCGCCGCCGCGCCCGACGATCCGCCGCTCGCGCGCGGAATCGAGCTGGTCCTGACGAGCGCCGAGGAGTGCGAGATCCAGTACCTCACCGGCCGGCCCGAGCGCTGCCGCGCCGACACAGAGGCGTGGCTGGCGCGGCACGGGCTGCCGGAGGGCCGCATGTACATGCGGCGGAACAGCGACCGCAGGCCCGCCCGCATCACCAAGCTGGAGGTGCTGCGCAGACTGGCCCGCGGCCGCGAGGTGCGGATGCTGGTGGACGACGACGAGCTGGTGTGCGACGCCGCCGAGCGCGCCGGCTTCCGTGTCGTACGGGCGCGCTGGGCCCAGGAGTCCGAGGCCCTGCGGCAGGCGCAGGAGAAGGAAGGCCGCACCTGAGGGAGCGGCCGCAGGCCGCTCGGGCCGCCGGGACCGCCGGCTAGTCCGCCTCCTCCAGCCGGAAGCCGACCTTGAGGCCCACCTGGAAGTGGGCTACCTCGCCGTTCTCGATGTGGCCGCGCACCTGCGTCACCTCGAACCAGTCCAGGCCCCGCAGCGTCTGCGCGGCGCGGGCGATCCCGTTGCGCACGGCCTGGTCGATGCCTTCGGTCGAGGTGCCGACGATCTCCGTGACCCGGTACGTGTGGTCCGACATGGCGGTCGCACTCCTTTCGGCTGGTCACTCGGTCCACTCCACGGTGCCTGATGCACCCGTGCCGCGCGAGACGGGGGACGTGCCGGAATGCGGGGCCGGGACGTGCGGGAGAACGGCCGGACTGTGTCACGTATTGAGAACGTTTCGTGTCAAGTGGTGAGACCGTGCAGGCTGGCCCCTTGACCGTCCCTTTGGTCCATACCAAACTCCAGCGTCACACCCGTACAAGCGTCACCGCGCTTCCCCCCACGTCGGGCGAACTTCCGTGTCCCTGCGCCGAAGGTGAGCCGCGTGAACCGCCGAGTCCTTGCCGTGCCTTTGTCCCTGCTCACGCTGGCCGCCCTGAGCGGCTGCGGGAGCGTGTCCTTCGGCGGCTCCGAGGGCCGCGACACGGTCACGGTGTGGCTCATGCAGAACAGTGCCTCGCAGGGCTTTTTGAAGAAGTTCAAGCAGGAGTTCGAGGCCGAACACGGCGGCGTGGAACTGGACATCCGCATCCAGGAGTGGACCGGCATCGGAGAGAAGGTCGGCAAGGCGCTGGAGAGCGAGGACCCGTCCGCACCCGATGTGATCGAGGTCGGCAACACGCAGGTCGCGCAGTACGTGGAGCAGGGCGGCGTGCTCGACCTCTCCCTGGAGTCGCTGCGCGACCTCGGCGGCGAGGACTGGCTGCCCGGTCTCGCCGAGCCGGGCGCCGTCAACGGCTCCCAGTTCGGCATCCCGTGGTACGCGGCCAACCGCGTCGTGCTCTACAACAAGGACCTGTTCGCGGCCGCCGGCATCGACAAGCTGCCCCGTGACCGCGAGGAGTGGCTGGAGCAGACGGAGAAGCTCAACTCCGGTCCGCAGCAGGGTATTTACCTCGCCGGCCAGGACTGGTACACGCTCGCCGGATTCATCTGGGAGGAGGGCGGCGAACTCGCCGTCGACAAGGACGGCGTGTGGACCGGCGCCCTCGACACCCCGCAGGCGCGCGCGGGCATGGACTTCTACGCGCGGCTCCAGGCGCTCGGCAAGGGTCCGAAGGACGCCGACGAGCAGACGCCGCCGCAGGCCGAGGTGTTCGCCAAGGGGAAGGTCGCGCAGATCATCACGGTGCCGGGCGCGGCGAAGCTGATCGAGGAGACCAACCCCGAACTCGCCGGGAAGATCGGCTACTTCCCGGTGCCCGGCAAGAAGGCCGGACAGCCGTGTGCGGTGTTCACGGGCGGTTCGGACCTGGTGATCCCCGAGCGCACCGACCAGGAGTGGGCGGCCCTGGACGTGGTCAAGGCCCTGGCCGGCGAGCGCTGGCAGAAGGAGCTCGCCACCACCATGGACTACGTCCCCAACAAGACCACGCTCGCCTCCGCGGTCGCCGCCAACCCGGGCGCGGCGGCGATGGCGAAGGGCGCCGCCCGCGGCCGGGCCACCCCCAACTCCCCGCGCTGGGCGGCGGTCGAGGCCGACAACCCGATCAAGAGGTACATGACGGAGGTCCTGACGGGCGGCGACCCGGAGCAGGCGGCACGCGCCGCCTCACGGCAGATCACGGAGACCCTGGACCCCCGCGAGGAGTAGGGCGGTCGGCGGCGGGTGCGGGGTCGCGTGTGACGGGGTGCGGGCTCGCCACCTGGCCGAGCGCGGGGTCGAGCTGCGGGTGGCCGACTACGGGCAGCCGGAGACCCTGGCCGGTGCCTTCCAGGCGGGCGACCGCGTGCTGCTGATCTCCGGCAGCGAGGTCGGTCAGCGCGTGCCCCAGCACCGGGCCGTGATCGACGCCGCGAAGAACGCGGGCGTGGCGCTGCTCGCGTACACCGGCGTACTCGGCGGCCCCGAGGCCGACTTCAAGCTCGCCGACGAGCACAAGGTCACCCGTGAGGGTGCGGGGTCGTGTCTGGCGGGGTGCGGGCGGCGCAGCCGTACGGAAATGCGTTGCCGGGCGCGGCCGGCGCGGAGCAGGATGCGAGCCGTACGACATCGCACGCACCACCACGGGGGATCCACGCATGAGCGCACGTCTGCGCAGCCTTGCCGCCGCGACCGAGGCCGTCGTCGCAGCGGGCGGGTACACCGCACCCGGCGGCCGCACCGTCGACCTCGCGGACGCGATCGCGGCCGCACGGTCCGGCACCACGCTGCACGGCCCGCAGCCCGTGCCCTGCTCCGTGGACCCCGTCCACACGACGGCCTTCGAGGTCACGCCGGAGAGCAGCACCGAGGCGGCGCGGCGGCTGACGCGCGAGAGCGCCGCACCGGTCGCCGCCCTGAACTTCGCCTCCGCGCGCAACCCGGGCGGCGGCTACCTCAACGGCGCCCAGGCCCAGGAGGAGGCGCTGTGCCGAGCCTCCGCCCTGTACACCTGCCTGCGCGAGGCGCCCGCCTACTACGAGCACCACCGCACCCACCGCGACCCCTTCTACACGGACCGCGTCATCCACACGCCGGCCGTCCCGGTGTTCCGCGACGACAGCGGCCGGCTGCTCGAAGAGCCGTACACCGTGGGCTTCCTGACCTCGCCCGCGCCCAACGCCGGGGTGATCCGCCGCAGCCGGCCCGACGAGGCGCACCGCATCGGCCCCGTCCTCGCCGCGCGCGCCGAGCGCGTCCTGGAGACGGCCGTCGCCCACGGCTACCGGCACCTCGTCCTGGGGGCCTGGGGCTGCGGGGTGTTCCAGAACGATCCGGCCCAAGTGGCCGGCACCTTCCGGGCGTTGCTCACCGGCGAAGGCCGATTCGCCGGCCACTTCGAGCAGGTCGTGTTCGGCGTCCTCGACCGTCAGGGCCGCACGCGTGCCGCCTTCGAACAGGCCTTTCCCGCCGCCTAGTTCCGCACCGGCGCAGCGGAGAGTCAGCTCCAGCCGTACCGCTCCCGCAGCCTCAGCCGCACCAGGTTGAACCGCCCCTGGTCCAGGGCGCAGGCCTCGCGCCGCATCCCCTGCTCGTGGATGCGCAGCACCCGGTCCAGATCCACCCAGGAGTCACGGCCCGAGCTGTCCCACGGCCCGCTGCCGAGTGCCACCCATTCGCGGTCGTGGTCATGGCGCTTGCTGGAGAGCTGGATCCCGAGCAGCGTGCCGGCCGCCTCGCGCGCCACGATCAGGACGGGCCGGTCCTTGCCGCGCCCGTCGTTCTCCTCGTACGGCACCCAGGTCCACACGATCTCTCCCGGGTCGGGATCCCCGTCGTGGGCGGGCGCGTACTCCATCTGGACGGCACCCATCTCGTGGGGCTCGGCCTCGGTGGTCGCATGCGGTCCGCCGCGTCCCGGCACGTAGTCCTGCCCGATCGCCTGCTGGTCCGTCATTCCCGGCTCCGCCCTTCGCACCTGTCCTCGCACCCGGCCCCGGGCCCGCGCCCGGTCCGCTCTCGCGGGTCACGTTAGAGCCTGTACGGAGCAGCCCGCAGCGCGAGGGCCGGGGTCCCGCCGCAGGCTCGGCGCATGTCAGCCCGCACCGTTCTCGCCGCCGCAGCCCTCCTCCTGACCCTCGCCGCCGCACCGCCCGCACCACCGGACACGGACACGGGAGCGGGGGCGGCGGGCACGGACCGCGAAGCCGCACCGCCGCCGCGCACCGTCTCGGGCTGGCTGCCGTACTGGGACCAGGAAGCCGCCTACGCCACCGCTCTGCGCCACAAGGACCAGCTGCACACCGTCAGCCCGTTCTGGTACGAGGCGAAGGCGGACGGAAGCGTGCTGCCGCACCGCGGCGCGGGGGACCGGAAGGTGATCGACGGCCTGCGCGAGGCCGGGATCAAGGTGGTGCCCACGGTGCACGAGCGGATGGCGCCCGGCCGGCTCGCCGCCCTCGTCACGGACCCTGAGCGGCGCACCGCCCACGTCGACGCGCTGGTGCGGACGGTGCGCAGCCGGGCGTACGACGGCATCGACATCGACTACGAGACGCACGCGCCGACCCCCGAGGCCGAGTACCGCCGCGTGCGCGCCGGATACGCCGAGTTCATCACCGCGCTGTGCCGGCGGCTGCACGCCGATCGGAAGCTGTGCGTCACCACCGTCTCGCCGCAGGCCCGCGGCAACGGCCGGATCTGGGACTACCGTCGGCTCGGCGCCGCGAGCGACCGGCTGCGGATCATGGCGTACAACCTGCACTGGGCCGGCGGCGAACCCGGCCCGATCTCCTCGCCCGACTGGTACGAGGACATCCTCGCTCACGCCACACGCCTCGTGCCGCGCGAGAAGATCGAGATGGCGCTGCCCGCGTACGGCTGGGACTGGCCGGTGGCGGGCTCCGGCAAGCGCGAGCGCGCCCGGCATGTCACCTCCAAGTCGGGTGAGGAGCTGCGGCGCAAGGTGGGCGCGCGCTACCGGCTCGACCCCGCGTCGAAGACGCCCCACTTCACGTACACGGAAGGCACCGGCGCCGCCAAGCGCCGCCGCGAGGTCTGGTACCAGGACGCGCGGGGTACGGCCGCGCACCTGCCGGTGCTGCGGAAGTACGGGGTGCGGCACACCGCGATCTGGGCGCTGAACTTCGAGGACCCCGCGCTGTGGCGGACCCTGGCGCGGGGCTGAACGCGCGGATGCGCCCGGACGCGGGCCGGGAAGAACGGTACCGGCCCGCGTCCGGGCGTGTGTGCTTCCAGCCGCCGAAGCGGCCCGGCAGCCGGGTCAGTCCGGCTTCGTCACCCCCTCGATGACGATCTCGTCGAGGGTGGTCTCCTTCGCCGCCACGGCCTCGTCGAGGCGCACCGGCTCCTTGTTCGCGGGCTGCGGCCCGCCTCCGTTGCGCGCGCCCCCGTTGAGCAGGCCCTTCTGCGGTGCGTCGGCCGGCCCGTTCGCCTGCCCGCCGTTCATCGCCGACATCAACTGCCGTGCCAGACCCAGGCCCGTGCCGCCCATGGTGAGGGCCTTCGTGAGCAGGTCGCTCATGCCGTCCGCCCCGTTGAGCACCACCATGTTGTCCACCGAGTCGAACGCGCCGGCACCCGCGCGGACGATCTCCGGCCAGTTCTCGGCGAGTTGCTGGGCGATCACGGCCTCCTGGTTCTCCGCGAGCGCCGCCGCCCGCGCCTTGATCGCCTCCGCCTCGGCCAGGCCCCTGGCCCGTACCGCCGCGGCCGCCGCCAGACCCCGCGCCTCGGCCGCCGCGGCGTCCGCCTGACCGGTGATCCGGGTGGCCGACGCGTCGGCCGCACTGGCCAGTTCGGTCTCCTTGGCCTTGGCCTGCGCGGCCGAGACCCGGGCGTCCCGCTCGGCCTCGGCGAGCGTACGGGTCTCGTACGCCTTGGCGTCCGCGGGCTTGCGCACGTCCGCCTGGAGCTGCTGCTCCCTGCGGTGCGCCTCCAGCTCGGCCACGCGTGTCTCCTGGACCACGACCTCCTGCTTGGCGGCCGCCTCCGCGAGCGGCCCGGCCTGTGCCGACTCGGCGCTCGCCCGGTCGCGTTCCGCCTTGTAGCCGGCCTGGAGGATCTCGCTGTCCCGCGTGGCCTCCGCCATCCGCGCCTGCGCCTGCTGCTCGGCCTCCGTGGCGCGCCGGTTGGCCTCCGCCTGGGCGATCCGAGCGTCGCGCTGCACGGCTGCCGCGTGCGGCATCGCGAGGTTCTGGATGTAGCCCGTCGGGTCCTCGATCTCGTGGATCTGAAGCGAGTCCACGATCAGCCCCAGCTTCTCCATCTCCGTACCGCAGGCCGCCCGCGTCTGCCCCGTCAGCTTGTCGCGGTCGCGGATCATGTCCTCGACCGTCAACCCGCCCACGATGGACCGCAGATGACCCGCGAACACGTTGTGCACGCGCTCGGACATCAGCCGCTGCTGGTCGAGGAAGCGCCGGGCCGCGTTGGCGATCGACACGAAGTCGTCGCCCACCTTGAAGATCACCACACCCCGGACCTTCAGCGGAATGCCCTGGTGGGTGACGCAGTCCACGGACAGCTCGGTCTCGTTGAGGTCGAGCGAAAGCCGCCGTACGGCCTGCACTCCGGGCAGTACGAGCGTGCCGCGCCCGGTCACGATGCGGAACCCCATGCCCTCGCCGAGCCCCTCGGTCCGGTGCTTCGAACCGGAGATGATCAGCGCCTCGTTGGGCTCGGCGACCCGCCACATCGCCTTGAACAGGATCACGGCGAGCAGCAGTCCGCCCGCCGCGAGCGCCAGAACGATGCCGATACCCATCGGCAACCCCCCTTGTCTGCAACGCCGTTCGGCGCTGTGTGGGGAGTGTCCTGCCCGCCCGTCAGGCGGTGAAGACGCCGGGGATTCCTTGTTGCGATCCTGGCGAAAAGGAACCCCGGCGCGTCACGTTCCGTATGCCGCCTGGACGTAGACGGTCCGCGGCGGCTGGTACTCGACGACCATCACCACCGTGCCGGGCTCGATCCGGTCCTTCGCGGTGGCCGGGTACGCGAGGAATGCCTCCGCGCCGCCCCTGATCCGCACCATCACCTCGCCGACGAGCCCGGGCCCGACCGTACCCGTCACGCGCCCCGTCAGGCCCACCATCGACGCTTCGTCCACGCCCTCACTGTACGGTCTCAACTCGCCGACGGGGCAGGGCGGTTCATGCCGCCGGCTGCCAGGAGGGCCACTGCTCATGCCAGTTGAGCTCGCGCTCCAGCTGGGCCGCCAGCGAGATCAGCCGCGGCTCACTGTGCGCAGGACCGAGCAGCTGCGCCCCCAGCGGCAGCCCGCCGGAGCTGAACCCGGCCGGCACGTTCACCCCCGGCCAGCCCAGCACGTTCCACGTCCACGCGTACGGGCAGGCCGCGATCATCGCCTGGTCGGTGCGCATCGGTCCCATCCGGGCGAGGGTGGCGATCCGCGGCGGGGGAGTGGCCGTGGTCGGCGCGAGCAGCACGTCGTACGAGGAGAAGAGCGCACCGACCCGCCGGTGCAGCCGGGCCTCCGCCGCGCGGGCGGCCCGCAGCGGCGCCCCGCCGAGCAGCCGGCCGAGCCGCGCCGCCTCACGGGTGCGCGGATCCAGGAGCGCGGGGTCGGGCACCCGCTCCACCCACTCGGCGATCCCGGCCGTGCCGCGCGGCACGAAGGTGAGCCCGATCCGCCCGTACGACGGGTCGGCGGCCTGCACGTGGTGGCCGAGCGCGGCGAGCCGCTCGGCGACGGCGGTGACGGCCCTGCGCACCTCGGGGTGCAGGCGCTTCGGCGTGCCCGTGAACGGCATCTTGAAGGAGAGCGCGATCCGCAGCCGCCCGGGGTCGCGCTCCACCGCCTCCGTGGCCCGGATCGGCGGCGGCTTGTGCAGATCGCCCTCGTGGCTGCCGCTCGCGCAGTCGAGCAGCAGCGCGGCGTCCGCGACCGTGCGGGCGAGGGTGCCGTTGACCGTGATGCCCTGGAAGGCCTCCGCGTCCGGCCAGGAGGAGATCCGGCCGCGCTGCGGCTTGATCCCCACCAGGTGCGACCAGGCCGCCGGGATGCGGACCGAGCCCGCGCCGTCCGAGCCGAGCGCGGCCGGTACCAGGCCGGCGGCGACGGCGGCGGCTGACCCGCCGGAGGAACCGCCCGGGGTGTGCCCGGTGTGCCACGGGTTGCGGGTGTTCCCGAAGGCCGGGCCCTCGGTGAAGGGCCACTGCCCGAGCTCGCACGTGTTGGTCTTGCCCACGATCACGGCGCCCGCCGCCCGCAGACGCCGCACCGCCTCCGCGTCCTGCTCCTTGGCGGGGAACTCCCCGGGGCAGCCGAACGCCGTCGGCTCCCCGGCCACGTCCATGTCGTCCTTCACCGCGACCGGCACCCCGAGCAGCGGCAGCCGCTCACCGGCGGCGAGCCGCCGGTCCGCCTCGCGCGCCTCGGCGAGCGCGGCCTCCGCGCGCACCCGCCGGAAGGCGTTCAGCGAGGACTGGGAGGCCTCGATCCGGGCGAGACTCTCCTCGACGAGGGCGACGGAGGACACCTCGCCGGCGGCGAGCGCCCGTGCCGACCCGGCGAGGCCGGCACGGATCGTGCGCGACACCGGAGTGTGCGACACCGGCGTCTGCGGCACCGGCGTGTGCGGCGCGGGCGTGTGCGTCATGGGGCACCTCGGGGTCGGCTGCCTGGCAGTGCGGTCCGGCGGAACGTTACCCGCTGGTAGGGGTACGGCGTAAGCAGTCCGAGGGCGAATTCCGCACCTCGGCAAGGGAGTTCGGAGATCGTCGGGGCCGCGGCCGGACCCGTACGCGGGCGCCGCACACCCGTCTGGAAGGATGCGGCTCGTCATGGTGCAGATTCCCAAGCAGGCGGGACAGCCGCCCGCCGAGAGCGGGGAAACGCCCGGGCCCCGGCCGGTGCCGACCAGTGCCGATGTGGCCCGGCTCGCCGGTGTGTCCCGCGCCACGGTCTCGTACGTCCTCAACAACACCTCGTCGGTACGCATCAGCGAACCCACCCGGCACCGCGTCCGTGCGGCGGCCGAAGAGCTCGGCTACGTGCCGCACGCCGCCGCCCGCAGCCTGCGCGCCGGGCACTCGCGGATGGTCCTGATGCCCGCCTCGCACGTGCCGGTCGGCCCGCTGTTCAGCCATTTCCTCTACGAGCTGCACTGGGCGCTGCGCCGCCTCGACTACACCGTCGTGCAGTACGGCAGCGTCGGCATGGGCGGGGACGAGGCCGCACGGGCCTGGGCGGAACTGCGCCCGGTGGCCGTGTTCGTGCCGGGCACCCTCGAGCCCGGGCAGGTCGAGGTGCTCAAGCGCGCCGGCGCGAAGGCCGTGGTGACCTTCGGGCCCGAGCGGGTCGAGGGCGCCCACGCGCTCCTGGCCGACCACCGCGAGGTCGGGCACTGCGCGGGCCGGCACCTCGTCGAGCGCGGACGGCGGCGCATCGGGGTCGTGGTGCCCGAGGAGACCGGACTGCACGTGTTCTCCGAGCCGCGCCTGGCCGGCGTGCGCGCCGCCGCCGAGCCCGCGGGCGCCGAGGTCGTGCCGCTGCCGCTCGCGTACACCGAGGAGTCGGCCGCCCATCTGGCCGCGGGCTGGCGTGCGTCGGGCCTGGACGCCGTGTTCGCGTACAACGACGAATACGCGATGCTCCTGATGCGGGCCCTTCAGGACGCGGGCGTCGCGGTGCCCGAGGAGACCGCGGTGATCGGCGCCGACGACCTGCTGATCGGCAAGCTGACCCGGCCGCGCCTGAGCACCGTCCACCTGGAGATGCCCTCCGGACAGCTGCTCGCCGAACTGCTCGACCGCGTCGTGCGCGCACCGGGCGCCGAGACGGAGGTGCACGACCTCCTGGCCGCCTCGGTGGTCCAACGGGAGTCGACCTGACCGGCCGTCGAAGGTGGTCCGGCGGGGGTCGATCCGACCAGCCGCCGAGGGTGGTCCGGCGGGGGTCGAACTATCCGGCCGCCGAGGGTGCCCCGGCAGGGGCCGCAGTGGATCCCCGTACCTGCAACTCCACCGGGACCGCGGCCGGATCCTCGCCGCCCGCGCCCTGCAGCAGCCGGGCCAGCGCCTCGCCCGCGAGCCGGCCGAGCGTGTCCCGCGGCACCCGCACCGTCGTCAGGCCGGGGGAGGCGTACCGCGCCATCCCGATGTCGTCGAAACCGGTCACCGACACCTCCTCGGGCACCCGCACCCCGAGATCCGCGCACCGGGCGAGCGCCCCGAGCGCCACGAAGTCGTTGTACGCGACCACCGCACGCGTCCCCGATTCGAGCGCCGCCGACGCCGTCTCGTACCCGGCCTCGGTGGTCGAACCGCAGGGGATCGTACGGAACGAGAGCCCGAAGGCCCGGGCCGCCTCGAGGGCGCGCAGCCGCTCGGCGTTCGCCCAGGACGCCTCCGGGCCGGAGAGGTAGACCACCTCGCGGTGGCCGAGCTGGGCGAGATGGCCGCAGACCGCGAGCATGCCGCCGAAGAAGTCCACGGTGATGGTGTGCAATTCGAGGCCGAGCACCACGCGATTCGCCACGACCATCGGGTGCCCGCGGTGGGCGAGCGCCGCGAGATCGGCGCGCGGCATCCGCGGCGAGCACAGCAGGATGCCGTCCGAGTGCCGGATCAGATCCTCGGCGAGCTCCCGCTCCTCGTACGGGTCCTCGCCCGAGTCCATCACCAGGACCCGCTGCCCACCGCCGCGCGCGAGGGCCGAGAGCGCCTTCAGCATGTCGTGGAAGTACGGGTTGGCGAGGTCGGGCACCAGGACGCCGATGGTGCCGGAACGGCCGCGTGCCAGGCCCTGCGCCGCCGCGTTCGGCCGGTAGCCCAGCTCCACGACCGTACGGCGCACCCGTTCGGCAAGTGCCGCGTCCACCGTGTCCACGCCGTTGACCACGCGGGACACCGTCGAGATCGAAGCCCCCGCAGCGCGCGCCACATCCGCGATGGTCGTCCGCCGCTGCCGGCTCGTCGTCGTCATCCCCTGCACCCCCGCAGTCGTCCCCGTCGATTCCGTGCAGCGCAAAGTAGCAGGTGGGCGGCGTGCCGGACGCGGGGCCCGGCAGCCCGACGGGCAGCTGGGCAGGGCGCGTTGACAGGGGCACGGCGGCGGCCGAGACTCGACCCACCATCGGCGGCAGGGGAGGCTGCGTGACGGGGAGTCGCTTACGTGCGGGTGCGCGGGGGAGCCGGGTGCCGGGCCCGCACCGTACGGGGGCCCGGGGGAGTCGGGCGTCGGGCCCGCACCGTTGGCAGGCCCGGGGATGGCGGCCTTGATGCGCACCCGCGTCGGCATCATCGGCGGCGGCCCGGCGGGGCTGCTGCTCGCCCGGCTGCTGCACCGCGAAGGCATCGACTGCGTGGTCCTGGAGTCGCGGACGCGTGCGTACGTGGAGCAGCGCCAGCGGGCCGGCATGCTCGAACAGGGCACCGCCGACGCCCTGCGCGCCTGCGGCGCCGGCGCCCGGCTGGACGCCGAAGGCCTCGTGCACCACGGCATCGAGCTGCGCTTCGACGGCACCCGCCACCGCGTCGACTTCTCCCGGCTCGTAGGCCGCACCGTCACGATCTACGCCCAGACCGAGATCGTGAAGGACCTCGTGGCGCTCCAACTCGCCGACGGGCCACCGCTGTTGTTCGAGGCCGAGGCGTACGCGATCGAGAAGCCCGAGGGCAGCGCCCCGCGCATCCGCTTCCGGCACGAGGGGCGCGAGCGCACGCTCGACTGCGACTGGGTGGTCGGTTGCGACGGCTTCCACGGCATCGCCCGCGGGACGATCCCGGCCGGCCTGCGCCGCACGTACGAACGTGACTTCGCGTACTCCTGGCTCGGCATCCTCGCCGAAGTGCCGCCCTCCAGCGAGGAGTTGGTCTACGCGCGCGGCGCGGACGGCTTCGCGCTGCACAGCATGCGCTCGCCCACCGTCTCGCGCCTCTATCTCCAGGTGCCGAACGGCACGGACGCCGCCGACTGGCCCGACGAACGGATCTGGGACGCGCTCGACGCCCGCTTCGCCACCGGCGACGACTGGACGCTGCGGCGCGGGCCCATCATCTCCAAGTCGGTGACCCCGATGCGCAGTTACGTCTCCGAGCCCATGCGGTACGGACGGCTCCTGCTCGCCGGGGACGCCGCCCACATCGTGCCGCCCACCGGGGCCAAAGGCCTCAACCTCGCCGTCTCCGACGTATGCCTGCTCGCCCGCGCCTTCGCGCACCTGGAACGCACCGGAAGCGAGCAACTCCTCGACTCCTACTCACAGTTGTGTCTCGAACGTGTGTGGCAGGCCACCCGATTCTCGTGCGACATGACTACGATGTTGCACGCTCAACCAGGTGGGGGTGCCTTCGAGCAACGGCTTCAGCTTGCCCGGCTGCGCCGGATCGCGGACTCCCCGCACGCGGCCGCCGAACTGGCCGCTCTTTACACGGGACTTCCTCTGGGGAGCTGACGGCCCGCACCGGCCGCCCGCTTCTCGCGTCGGACGTAGTCGACGCCCACGTCGACAGAACGGAGCCTTGGCATGCCCCTGCTCGACCCCAAGACCTGGCAGTCCCGGCCGCTCGGCGGCGGTGAGCACCCGGTCACGGAGCCCGCCACCGGCGAGGAGCTCGCCACGGTCATGCTCGCCGCACCGGAGGACGTGGCCGCCGCCACGGCGGTGGCCGGCGCGGTCCAGGGCGCCTGGGCCGCGAGCCCGCACTTCGTGCGCGCGGCCGTGCTGCGCAAGGCCGGCGACCTGTTCACGGAACACGCCGAGGAACTGCGCGAGTGGCTGGTCCGCGAGTCGGGATCCATACCCGGCAAGGCCGACTTCGAGCTGCACGTCGCGGCCCAGGAGTGCTACGAGGCCGCCGCACTCGCCTCGCGGCCCACCGGCGAGGTGCTGCCCAGCGAAGCCCCGCGGCTGTCGTACACGCGCCGCGTGCCCGTCGGTGTCACCGGTGTCATCGCCCCCTTCAACGCTCCGCTGATCCTGGCGATCCGCTCCGTCGCCCCCGCGCTCGCGCTCGGCAACGCGGTCGTCCTCAAGCCCGACCCGCGTACCGCCGTCTGCGGGGGCCTGTTCCTCTCCGCGGTCTTCGCGGAGGCCGGACTGCCCGAGAACCTGCTGCACGTGCTGCCCGGCGGACCGGACGTCGGCCGGGCCCTCGTCGCCGACCCGCAGGTCCCCGTGATCTCCTTCACCGGCTCCACCGCCGCGGGCCGCGCCGTCGGCGAGGCTGCGGGCCGCCACCTCAAGCGCGCCCACCTCGAACTCGGCGGCAACTCCGCCCTGATCGTGCTCGACGACGCCGACCTCGACGCGGTGATCTCCACGGCGGCCTGGGGGTCCTTCTTCCACCAGGGCCAGATCTGCATGACCACGGGCCGCCACCTGGTGCACGCCTCGGTCTACGAGGAGTACGTCGAGCGCCTCGCCGCCAAGGCCGACTCCCTGGCGGTCGGCGACCCGCACCGCGCCCAGGTCCACCTCGGCCCGCTCATCGACTCCGGCCAGCTCTCCAAGGTGCACGGCCTGGTCACCGCGAGCACCGGACGCGGCGCCCGGCTCGCGGCGGGCGGCACCCACGAGGAGCTGTTCTACCGGCCGACGGTCCTCGTCGACGTGGACGAGGACACCCCCGCCTACGCCGAGGAGGTGTTCGGGCCGGTCGCTCCCGTACGCTCCTTCGGCACGCTCGACGAGGCGGCGGCGCTCGCGTCCGCCAGCGAGTACGGCCTCTCCCTCGGCATCGTCACCCGCGACGCGGCCCGGGGTCTCGCCCTCGCCGACCGCATCCCCACGGGCATCGTGCACATCAACGACCAGACGGTGAACGACGAGGCGGTCGCGCCCTTCGGCGGCGTCGCGGCCTCCGGCACCGGTGCGCGCTTCGGCGGAGCGGCCAACATCGAGGCGTTCACGGATGTGCGCTGGACGACGGTGCGCGGTGACGTGGCGGGCTATCCGTTCTAGGACCGTCCCGGGGCTCTGTGTTCGGACCCGTCCTGCACGCCGAAGGGGTGCCGTTCCGCTGAACGGCACCCCTTCGCGCTGACGCTGGCGGTCCCGGCCTTACGCCGTCGGACCCTGCGGCTCGGCCTGACCGCTCTGACCCGCCTGCTTGGCCTGCTCGGCAGCCACCTGCTTGCGCACCTCGTCCATGTCCAGGTTGCGCGCCTGGCCGATCACGTCCTCCAGAGCAGCCTCGGGCAGGGCGCCGGGCTGCGCGAAGATCGCCACCTTGTCGCGGATGATCGCGAGCGTGGGGATCGACTGGATGCCGAACGCCGCGGCGAGCTCGGGCTGCGCCTCGGTGTCGACCTTGCCGAAGACCAGGTCGCCGTGGCGCTCCGAAGCACCCTCGTAGACCGGGCCGAACTGCCGGCACGGACCGCACCACTCCGCCCAGAAGTCGATGAGGACGAAGTCGTTCTCGGTGACGATCTCGTCGAAGTTTTCCTTGGTGAGTTCCAGGGTGCTCACGGTGTTCCTACCATTTCGCCGACATCTACTGGCTGCCCCGCACAACCGCGGGGTATTACGGCGTATTCCGGGACGGGCCGTCCCGAAGAATTCCGTGCCGGGTCGACTGCCCCTGTGGCCCCGGACTACACCTGCCACCAGACTGGCATCCATGGGACAGGGACATGTGGAGACGACCGAGTACGACGTGGTGGTCATCGGCGCGGGACCGGTGGGCGAGAACGTGGCGGACCGCGTCCGGGCCGCCGGCCTGAGCTGCGCCGTCGTGGAGAGCGAACTGATCGGCGGGGAGTGCTCGTACTGGGCGTGCATGCCCAGCAAGGCGCTGCTGCGCCCGGTGATCGCCCGCTCCGACGCCCGCAAGGTGCCCGGACTCGCCGGCGCCGTGCAGGGCCCGCTGGACGCCGCGGCCGTGCTCGCCCACCGCGACTCCTTCACCAGCCACTGGAAGGACGACGGCCAGGCCGCCTGGCTCGACGGCATCGGCGTACGGGTCCACCGCGGCCACGGCCGCCTCGACGGACCGCGCCGCGTCACCGTCAAGAGCCCCGAAGGCGAACGGCACGTGCTGGCCGCGCGGCACGCCGTGGCCGTCTGCACCGGCACCCGTGCCGCACTCCCCGACCTGCCCGGCCTCGCCGGCGCCCGCGCCTGGACCAGCCGCGAGGCCACCAGCGCGCAGTCCGTGCCGGGCCGCCTGATCGTGGTCGGCGGGGGAGTGGTCGCCACCGAGATGGCCACCGCCTGGCAGGCCCTCGGCTCCCGGGTGACGCTGCTCGTACGGGGCCCGGGCCTGCTGCCGAAGATGGAACCGTTCTGCGGCGAGCTGGTCGCCGAGGCACTGCGCGAGGCCGGCGCGGACGTCCGTACCGACACCTCCGTCACCTCCGTGGCCCGCGACGGCGACACGGTCACGGTCACCCTCGACGACGGCTCGACCGTCGAGGCCGACGAGCTGCTCATCGCCACCGGCCGCGCCCCGCGCACCGACGACATCGGCCTGGAATCCGTCGGCCTCACGCCCGGCCGCTACCTCGACGTGGACGAGAGCTGCCAGGTCGTCGGGAGCGACTGGCTGTACGCGGTCGGCGACGCCAACGGGCGGGCGCTGCTCACCCACCAGGGCAAGTACCAGGCGCGGATCGCGGGCGCCGCGATCGTGGCCCGCGCCCAGGGCGTGCCGATCCTCGAGACGGACCGGTGGGGTGCCCATGCGGCCACGGCCGACCACGACGCGGTGACGCAGGTCGTCTTCACCGACCCGGAGGTGGCGTCGGTGGGCCCCACGCTCGCCGAGGCCGAGCGCGCCGGTCGCCGTGTGCGGGCCGTGGACTACGACATGGGGTCGGTGGCCGGTGCATCGCTGTACGCCGACGGCTACAAGGGCCGGGCCTGCATGCTGGTCGACCTCGACCGCGAGGTGGTCATCGGCGTGACGTTCGCCGGGCCGGGTGCGGGCGAGCTGCTCCAGGCCGCGGCGATCGCGGTGGCGGGCGAGGTGCCGGTGGACCGCCTGTGGCATGCGGTGCCGGCGTATCCGACGATCAGCGAGATCTGGCTGCGGTTGCTGGAGACGTATCGGGGGTGAGGGCGCCGGGCGCCTGTCATAGGGCCTGGACCAGCATCCAGACGGCCATCCCCAGGAAGAGCACGCCCACCACGCGCTGGATCGCGTATCCGGCCGGGGTCGGCTCCGTGGCGTCGTAGTCCCTGACGAACGGGCGCTGGAGGGGCCGGTTCAGCTTCCACAGGAGCTGCGGTCGCACGACGAGGCACAGCCCCATGGCGATGAACAGGCACAGGAAGACGATCGACATGGGGCCACCGCCCGATTCGGCTGCGTAGCCGCGGAGTTGGTCGGATGCAGACATGCGTGCCGGGTACCCCGATGCGGTGGCGCGCCCACCTGCGCGCGGGCGGCGCTAGAGCGCCTCACGCTTCTGCAGCCAGGTCGTCGCGACCCAGCCGGGCACGATCGGCAGCCAGAACGTCAGGAGGCGGAACAGGATCACGGCGGAGAACGCAGTCGAGCCGCTGATGCCGGTCGCCGCCGCCAGACCGCCGGACAGCAGGGCCTCCACCGCGCCCAGACCGCCGGGCGTCGGCACGAAGGAGCCCGCGGTCTTGCCGATCAGGAAGACCACCGCGACCGTCGCGAACTGCACCTGCTTCTCGTCCTCGAACGCGAGCACCGAGGCCCACAGCGCGAGACCGCCGGCCAGCGGCAGCAGGAACGCACCGCCGATGCCGAACGCCAGGCGCACCGGATCCCGGGCCAGTTCCAGCATCCGCGGGCCGACATCGCTGAAGTACGGCCTCACGCGGTCGAGGGCGAACTTCCGCAGCCGCGGCACCGTCGCCACCGCCACGGCGAGCAGCGCCACCGCGAGCAGCACCGTCACGATCACCGAGGAGGGCGGCAGCTGCGACCCCGTCGACGATCCCGACAGGGAACCGAAGAGCATCACCAGGAGCAGGAACGCCCCGAACATCGCGATCTGTGAGGCCGCCATGCAGGTCACGGCGAGACCGGAGGCCACGCCCGCCTTCTGAAGGAAGCGGGTGTTCACCGCGAGCCCGCCGACCGCCGCCGGGGTCACCAGCGTCACGAAGGAGGCGGCGAGCTGGGCCAGCAACAGCCGTACGTAGGGCAGCCGTTGGGGCACGAAGCCGGCGAGGTTCATCGCGGCCGCCACATACGTCACCGCGGCCCCGGCGAGCGCGAGCAGCGCCCACGGCCAGGACATCCCGGTGAACAGCTCGCCGAGGGGCTTCGAGGCGAACTGCCCGATCAGGAAGTACACGGCCACGCAGCCGCCGAGCGCGGAGAGGATGGTGCGCGGCCGCAGCCGCTCGTACACCACGGTGTTCGCGGGCGGTGCCTCCGGCTGGAAGGCGAGGATCTCCTTGCCGACCTGTTCCAGGACGCCCTTGTTGCGGCGCAGCCGCGAGCGGGTGGCGAGGCTGAGGCCCGCGGGGCGCAGCAGCGGCAGGACGGCACCGAGCGTGGCATCGCCGAGCACCGTCCGCGCCGTGCGCACGGCGCGCTCCGGGGTGGTCAGCAGGCCCAGGGTGACGAGGAGTTCGGCGTCGTCGAGGCGATGCTGGAGCGTGGCCGTGGCCACCCCGCCCGCCTCCAGGCGGGTCAGCCACACATGGCCGTCGTCCCCGGCGATGAACGCGTCGGCCGACATCCGGCGGTGGCTGATCTGGTGCGCGTGCAGATCCTGCGCCACCCGCCAGACGTCCTCCAGGAGCTCGTCGGTGAGCTCCTCGGGCGCGAGCCGGTCCAGGGTGCGGCCCGGCACGTCCTCGTACGCGAGCAGCACCGCGTCGGCGTTGACCTTGCGCACGGCGGCTAGCCGCGGCGTGCGGATCCCGCTGTGTTGCACCGAGAGGGCGAGCAGGGCGCGCTGCTCGACGAGGTGCTGGAGCGAGACGAGGCCCTGGCTCTGCGCGGGACGGCGCAGCCGGAGCCGCTGGTAGAGCCGGTAGGCGAGGCCCGAGGTGATGCGGTCGCGGTCGAGGACCGTGACAGTGAAGCGCTCGTCGGTGTCCGTGAGGGCCTCGTAACGCCGGGTGCCGTCGCGTGCGTTGGCGATCCGGCGGCTGGTGACCTGCGGCAGGTCGGTCTCGGCGAGCGCCGCGGCGACCTCCGCGTCCGTCGGCGACGGATCGGTGGTGCCGCGCAGCCACCGCACCGCGAACGCGACCAGGCGTCCGAGCAGGAAGGTGAGGAGTATGCCGGGCAGCGTCGCCGTGTTGCCGACGAGCGCGGCGAGGGCCGTCACGACGAGGCCGCCCCAGGCGGCGTTGCGCAGCAGGTAGCGGTCGCCGAAGCCGACGACGGTGATGAACGCGACGACCGTGGCGATGTAGAGGTGCAACGGGGAGGTGTTCCCGCCGTTGCCGTGGGTCTCCGCGAGGGCGCGCTGGACGACGTCGGGTCCGGGCCCGAGCACGTACAGATTGAGGCCGACGGCCGCGAGATACGCGACGAGCGCGGCGAGCACCCCGTTCGTGACGAGGCGGGCCTCGCCGCGGACCAGGCGCTCGACGGCGACGAATGCGGGGACCGCTGCCATCACGACGCCGGCGGCGAAGACGATCGGGCCGAGCAGCAGATCCGGTACGGCGCGCTGCAGCACGGCGAGCGCGACCACGAGGACGAGGCCGGCCAGGGCCAGCACCAGACGGACCCGGTCCACCGGGCGCCGGGCGGGGCCGCGGCGTGCCGAGGGGACCCCGTTGCCCTTCGCGTTGCCGCTCAGCGTCACCAGTGCCAGCCGTCCGCCATGAACTCCCGAGGATCTCCGACCTGACGATCGTGGCACGGGGGTTGAGGGCGGACCTGTGGTTTTAGGCCGGGCGGGGGACGGGGGCGCGGGGCGGCCGGAGGGGCCGCCCCGCGCGTTCCCGCAGGTGAGGTCGGGTCGGGTCGGGCTCGCGAGGCCAGGTCGGCTTCACGAGGTCAGGTCGGCTTCGCGAGGTCAGGTCAGGCTCGCGCCGAGCGCCTCGGCCACCCGCAGATGACCGGCGGCCTCCTCGTCCCGGCCCTGCCGCTCCAGAGTGCGGCCGAGCATCAGACGCGCGTAGTGCTCGACCGGGTCGAGGTCGAGGACGGCGCGCAACTCGGCCTCGGCGCGCGAGAGTTGCGCGGAGTGGTAGTAGGCGCGGGCGAGCAGCAGCCGCGGCGCGACCTGCTCCGGGACCTCCTCGACCAGGGAGCCGAGCACCTGAGCGGCGGCGGTGTACTCCTTGGCCTCGAAGAACAGCCCGGCGCGCTCCCAGCGCTCGGCTGCGTTCCCTTGCGTGTAGTACGTGTCCGTCACGGGTGACCTCCTTCAAGCGGGACAACCGGGAGGGGTAGTTGAATATTCCACGACCCGACTCGGGGGGGGGGGCGTGGATGCGGGCGCTGATACGGTCCCGTACCGCCGTTGATACGGTCCCGTACCGCCGTTGGATCGGCTCCGTACCGCCGTCGAGTCGGTGCCGTACCGCCGACGAAACGCACCCGTACCGACCGCGGAACGGACCCGTACCCGCGGAGCACCCCGACCGCCCGGACTGCCGTGGCACGGGCAGCGGCGTCCCGGCCCCGCAGGCTCGACTAGCCTGAAGCCCACGATGAACCGTCTGACCACGTCATGGGGCTCCCACGACCTCACGCGCCACCCCGTCGACCCCCGCGACCAGCTCCGCGCCTGGGACGCCTCCGACGAGTACCTGCTCGACCACCTCGAAGGCACCGTCCTCGATGGCCGGCGGCTCGTCGTGCTCGGGGACCGGTGGGGCGCGCTGACCACCTCGCTCGCCGCGTACGCACCCGTCCAGATCACGGACTCCTGGCTGACCCGCCAGGCCACCCGCGAGAACCTGGAGCGCGCGGGCCGCACGGCGGGTGGCCTGCTGACCACCCAGGACCCGCCCCCGGACCGGATCGACGTCCTCCTCGTCCGCGTCCCCAAGAGCCTCGCGCTCCTCGAGGACCAGCTCCACCGCCTCGCCCCGGCGCTGCACGCGGAGAGCCTGGTGATCGGTACGGGCATGGTGAAGGAGATCCACACCTCCACCCTCCAGCTCTTCGAGCGGATCATCGGCCCGACCAAGACCTCCCTGGCCAGGAAGAAGGCCCGCCTGATCTTCGCGACGCCCGACCCCGGGCTCGCCAGGGAGGCCGACCCCTGGCCGTACCGCTACCGACTCCCCACCGGCATCGGCCCGATGAGCGGCCGCACGGTCACGAACCACGCGGGCGTCTTCTGTGCCGACCGGCTCGACATCGGCACCCGCTTCTTCCTCGGGCACCTCCCGTCGTCCGAGGGCGCGGCCCGCATCGTGGACCTCGGCTGCGGGAACGGCGTCGTCGGCACGAGCGCGGCCCTCGCGAACCCCGGGGCCGAACTGGTCTTCACCGACGAGTCGTACCAGGCCGTCGCCTCCGCCGAGGCCACGTACCGCGAGAACGCCGACGGCCGGGCCGAGTTCCTGGTCGGGGACGGCCTTGCCGGACTGGCGGCGGACAGCGTGGACCTGGTGCTCAACAACCCGCCCTTCCACAGCCACCAAGCCGTCACCGACACCACCGCACGCCGGATGTTCGCCGACGCGCGCCGGGCGCTGCGGCCGGGCGGCGAGCTGTGGGTGGTCGGCAACCGCCACCTCGGCCACCACGTCTCGATGCGCCGGATCTTCGGCAACTGCAGGACGGTCGCGGGCAATCCCAAGTTCGTCGTCCTGCGCGCGGTCAAACGCTGACCCCTGGTGCCGGCGCTCCGCGGCTGAGCCGACCGGTGGGCGGACCCGCCACCCACTGAGGGACATTCCGGCACCCAGGGGCTACCTTGAGCGGCATGAGCAATCTTGACCGTGAGGCAGCCCTGTCCGTGTGCGGCGGACGCGGGTTCGTCGTGGCCGAGCCCGTACGCGAGCTCCTCACCCCGCGCAAGGTCCAGCTCGGCGAGTCCACCGAAGTCCGGCGGCTGCTGCCGAACTTGGGGCGCCGCATGGTCGGCGCATGGTGCTTCGTCGACCACTACGGTCCCGACGACATCGCCGACGAGCCCGGCATGCAGGTGCCGCCGCATCCGCACATGGGCCTGCAGACGGTGAGCTGGCTGCACGAGGGCGAGGTGCTGCACCGCGACTCAACCGGCTCGCTCGCCACCATCCGGCCCCGCGAACTGGGCCTGCAGACCACCGGATCGGCCATCAGCCACTCCGAGGAGACCCCCAGGTCCCACTCGCGGTTCCTGCACGGTGCCCAGCTGTGGACCGCGCTGCCGGAGGGCTCGCGCCACATCGACGCGCACTTCGAGCACCACACGGACCTGCCGCAGGTCACGGCCGCCGGTCTCACCGCCACCGTCATCCTGGGCACGCTCGACACCGCGACCTCGCCCGGCGCCACGTACAGCCCGATCGTCGGCGCCGACCTGACCCTTGCCCGCGGCACCGAGACGCGTCTGCCGCTGGAGCCCGACTTCGAGTACGCGGTGCTCTCCATGTCGGGCGAGGTCCACGTGGACGGCGTCCCGGTCCTGCCCGGCTCGATGCTCTACCTCGGCTGCGGCCGCTCCGAACTCCCGCTGCGCGCCGAGTCGGACGCCGGGATCATGCTCCTGGGCGGCGAGCCGTTCGAGGAGGAGATCATCATGTGGTGGAACTTCATCGGCCGGTCGAACGAGGATATCGCGCAAGCCCGCGAGGACTGGATGAATGGCGACCGGTTCGGTGAGGTGAAGGGGTACGAGGGTGATCCGATCCCTGCTCCCAAACTTCCGGCGGTGCGGCTGAAGGCGCGGGGGCGGGTGCGCTGACCTGGGCGGACGCCGGATTCGTCCGGCGCCAGATGATGTGCTCGCGGTGGGTTCGCCGACTGTCCACCGGGACGTGCGGGAACCGCTCGGGGTGCGAGGATCACGGCCTCGCGACCCGAGCGTTTGATCCAGGGTTTGGCAGGGTGTGGCAACCTCTGGTGAGACTCATGCTGAGTTGATGCTGAGTTTCCTGACGGTGCGTCAGTTTCAGCTGTCGTGTTCGATCGGCGCTGAGAGTGGTGAGGCCGCCTTAGCGAGGGCGGTGCAACACGTTGTACCGGGCTGTGTCGTCGGTCAAGGTCTGCGTTCTCGCCGCTTCTCACTCTCAGGCGGTCCGGAGGGCTGCCTGCTGCCTCGCCACCCCCGGCAGGGCCGAGTTGATCGGGCAGCAGGCAGGGAAGGCATCAGCCAATGCCATGTGAGGTGAAGCTGGCCCGGGCCCTTGTGGAGTCGTCGCCTTGCGCGGGCGTGTTCCAGGCAGCAGGTGACACCGGTACGCCGCGCCCCCTGAGGTTTCCGCGCGTACGTGTTCGCGGAACCGTGGTTGTCCGCCGGGGCGCAGGACTCGGAGTGCTTCGCGCAGCGCCGTCTCCGGGCGGCGCACACTGTGCAGAGGACTATGGAGAACACGGCGGCGTCCAGGCTCTGTTCGGTTGCGGGAAGGTTCTCGGCGACGGCGTCCACGACTTCGACCGGGACAGGGGGCTTGACGCGCGGCTGCCTGGGCCAGGGTTCGTAGGCGGGGCTCGGGTTCCACGGCGAGGACGCGGGTCACCGTGGGCGGGTAGTGGGCGAAGCCCGCGCCGTCGCCCGCGCCGATCTCGATGACTTTGCCGGTGAGGCCGGCGAGCAGGGCTTGGCCGCGGTCGCCCATGCCGCCACGGCCAAAGGGCGGGCGCGATTTCCCGGGGTGGTACCGGCCGGCGACGACCGAGCAGTGGGCTTGCATCTCGGAAGGTGGCAGTGCCGTCGGCGAGCAGCGCCAACCGGCTTATGTGAGGCGCTGCTTGGCGAAGAAGTCCCACAGCAGCACACTCATGTCCGGGCCCAGGGGATCCGCGTTGGGGCCGGAGCCGCCGGGCCACTTGTGGCCCAGGCCCTCGACCACGTACTTCTCGATCAACGTCGGTCCGCCGTCGCGCGCCGTGTACCGGGTGCGGATGTAGGGGCGGTCGCCTGGGCCGTCCACCCGCTGGGTGGTGTCGGGGGTGTCGTCCACGTCCCCGTCGAGTACACCGTCAGGCGCCAAATCGTCGAGGACGGCCCACTGCGATGCGAGCCGTTCGGCCATCCACGGCGGCGTCGTGGTGTCCGCATCGCCCTGCTCGATCAGCAACGGCACCTGCCGGGCCCGCGGCCCCATCTCGGCGTAGGCCAGTTTCGCCGTGTCGACGGGGCTGACGGCGTCCGGATCGGGCTGGACCGTGTGGAAGGCGTATTCGCCGCCGGCCAGTGACGCGGCCGAGGCGTACACGTCCGGGTAGGTCACTGCCATGACGACCGCGAGACCCGCGCCCGAGGAGGCCCCTGCGATGTGCACCCGTTCGGCATCGGCACCGTAACGCTCGATGACGGCCCGGGTGGCACCGGCGATCAGCGACGGCTCACCACCGCCCCGGTGCTGGTGCTGCGGCTGGATCCCGTTCCAGCAACGGCGGAGATTACGCAGCGGATCCTGAGACGGGTAGACGACGATGAAGTTCCGAGCGTCGGCCACCTCGTTCAACCGGGTCATGTCTTTCATCGAGTTGATGCGGAAGCCGGTCATGCCGCAGCCGTGCAGCGCCACGAGCACCGGCAACCTCTCGCCGTGTCCGTACCCGGGCGGCAAATGCACCTCGTACTCCACCCGCCCCGCGTCATTGACGTAGGTGTCGCGTTCGTCGCGCCCCTCGGCGGCGGGCGCGGTGTCCGACAGGAGCGGCAGCCACATGCTCGTCATCGCCGCCGCGACCAGCGCGCGCCGAATCCTCTTTCCCATAGCAGTCCTCCAGTTGATTACGGTGCGATCGGGCACGTCCCTTTACTCCCGTGCCAGTTCACTTCGCGCTGATCGGCAACTTCCCCATACGTCGCAGGGTTTGTGAGCTGCGTAGGCGGAAGTTCGCACGGTGGAGGCCGGTCCGGCCGTTCTCCTGTGGATCGGACGGCCAGCCCCTCACCACCATCCGAAGGCCGCACAGGCCAACGCCGGAGCGGCGACGACGGATACGAGTCCGCAGGTGAGGAGTTGCCGGAAGAGTGGTGCCCGGTCGTCTGGACCGGCGGCGCCGAGGATCAGGCCGCCGGTGATGCCCAGCGGATTGATGTCGACCAGGATCGACGCCAACGCGATCGCGAGGATGGCGCCCACGGGTGAGGCCCCGTCGGCGACGATCGCGGGAACCAACGGCATGGTGGTCGCGAAGACCGCGATGGAGCTTGCCGCGAAGGACGTGATCCCGGCGATGTAGCAGAGGACGAGCAGGCTGAGCATCGGTGCCCCTTCCACCCGCAGCAGTTCGCTGATGCGAGTGAAGGCGCCCAGGTCCTGCATCAGGGCGACGTAGGTGAGGAGTCCGCCGATGAGGAGCACGATGTTCCAAGGAATCCGGGAGATGATCTCGCTCGGATCCAACCGGAGAGCGAGCTGCTGAACGACCGCGGCGGCAAGTCCCAGGTATCCGATGTTGATGTCGAAGCCGACTGACAACACCACCACGGCGAGCAGACATGTGAGCGTGAGAATCCGGGCCGCGATCGGGGAACGCGCGCGCCTGGTGGACTCCTCCAGGTAGGGTCGCCCGGTGCCGTGGGCGGTGGATGGCTCTGTGGCCGGCGGGTCGGCGGGCGGAGGGCCGACCGGCGTGAGGTGACCGCTCGGCATGGCCCCGGTGCGGAACCCGACCACGAGGCAAGCGGTGGAGACGATGAGGCCCGCAAGCACTCCGCCGAGGAAGAAGCTGCCCGGTGCGGAGCCGGGCAGGCCGACCTTGAGCTTCTCGCCGAGCTGATACGCGGTGCTGCCGTACACGGCCAGCGGCGAGAGCAGTCCGCTGATGATGCCGGTGAGACCGAGTACGGCCGCGATGAGCGGAGGTATCCCGTACCGCGCGGCGATCCCGAGCGCGATCGGCGCGACGATGGCGGTGGCCGCGGCCGGGAGAGTGCCGATCGCCGTCAGTACGGCACCGATCAGGAATGGCACCAGAGCGATCATCAGGGCCCGTCCGCCGACCAGGCGGAGCATGCCGTCGAGGAGCCAGTCGAGGGTGCCGTTGATCTGGGCGACCGCGAACAGCGCGGTGATTCCGACAAGCAGCACGAAGAAGTCGCCAGGGAAGAAGGCCGTCACCTCGTCGGCGCTGCGGTCCGCGGCGAGCCCGACCAGGAAGGCGACCGGCAGGGCGGCGAGTCCGAGGTGGAACCTCGGAACGAGGGCTGCCACGAAGAGAGCGAGGAGTACGACGATCGACACGTCGGCCACGGACATGAGTGCGTTCCCCGTTCAGATGACGCCGCGGTCGGCGAGGTCGTCGATGGCAGCTGCATCGAGGCCGAGGCCCTTCAGCACGTCGTGGGTGTGCTCGCCCAGTCGTGGAGCGCGCCTGTCGATCTGCTGCGTGAAGCCCGAAAAGTGCCCCGCGGAGCCCTGCACCCTACGGATCCGGCCGCTGCGCTCATCCGCCACCTCCACCACAGATCCCCGCGCTCGCACCTGCGGGTCGGCGCAAATGTCGGCGGCAGTGTTCACCGGACCGCAGGCAACTCCCGACGTCTCGAGCAATTCGGTGAGGGGGGCGAGGTCGTGGGCGGCCACGAAGGCGGCCACCCGCCCTTCGATCTCCGCGCGGTGTTCAAGGCGCGCCGTCATGGAGTCGTAGGCCGCGAGATCCGGTGCGTCCATCGCAACGATGAGCCGGCGCCACATCTGCTCGGTCGACGCGGGCAGGGCCAGCCACCGCCCGTCCCGCGTCCGGTAGAGGTTGTTGGGACTGATATGCGGATTCTCGTTGCCCTGGCGCCCCTGGGCCTTGCCGGTTGCGTCGTAGTCGACGATGAAGTCCTCCATCATCCGCAGCAGAGGTTCGTACAGGCCGATGTCGGCCAGTTGAGGCTCGCCGGTCAGGTCCCGCTGACGGAGTGCGAGCATCGCGGCGAACGCTGCGTAGATCCCGGTGACTCCGTCGGCAACCGGGTAGCCGGCGAAGACCGGCGGCCCATCGGGGAAACCCGTGCGATGGGTCAGGCCCGCGAAGGCCTCGGCGACGCGGGCGAAGCCGGGACGATCCGCGTATGGGCCGGTGCGACCGTAGGCGCTCACATGCACCATGACGAGGTCGGACCGATAGGCGATGAGGTCGTCGTAGTCGATGGAGAACCGGCGCAGGGTAGCCGGCCGGAAATTGGTGACCACCACGTCCACCGTCGCGGCCAGCCGCCCGACGAGCTCCGCGGCCTCCGGGTGGTGCAGGTCGATGGTCACGCTGGACTTGTTGCGCCCGATGACCGCCCAGCCGGCGGACACTCCGTCCTCCAGCGGAGGGTAGCTGCGTGCCGGGTCCCCGGCACCGGGCACCTCGACCTTGATCACCTCGGCGCCGAACTCGGCGAGCAGCGAGCAAGCGAGGGGGCCGGCCAGGACGGTCGAGATGTCCAGAACACGCACTCCATACAGAGGCCCAGGCACAAGGAATCCTTTCACCGGCGACCGGCGCGTCATCGCGCGATCGTGACTTACGGCACGATGTCGCGGCGCGGCCGGCCTGGGAACCATGTGGGATGCTGGCTCCGGTGCAAGGCAATGGCTATAACCTGTGCCGATGCGAGTCGAACGCGCCCGGTACCTCCTCGCCGCGATCAGCACGGGATCGCTCCGCTCGGCGGCAGCGCTCTGCGGTGTCAGCCAACCCACGATCAGTCAGCAGCTGATCGTCCTTGAAGAGGAGCTGGACGCCGTCCTGCTGATCCGCAGCCGCGGCGGAGTCCGGGCCACTCCGGCCGGTGAAGCGCTCGTCGGCCCGCTGGGCCGCCTCGTGGCAGCCGAAGACGCGGTGCGCGAGGCGGCGCTCGCCGCCAACGGGACCTACCAGGGCAGGGTTTCCATCGGCGGCGGATCGGTGACCGTCGAGACCATCGTGGCTCCTGTCGTCGGACGGCTGCTCAGCGACCATCCGGGCCTGCGCTTCTCTGTACGCGAGGGCTCCTCGACCGACATCGAACGCGCCGTCCGCGACGGTGATCTGGACCTTGCCGTGGTCACCACACCGAACGAGCCGGTCCTCAGCGGCCTGATCCGGCGGCGCCTCATGGCGGCGCCCTTGGGCGTCTACGCCCGGTCGGACCACCCGCTCGCCAACCGGAGCCGGATCACCTGGGACGATCTCGCAGCCCAGCCGATCGTGACCATGCGGCCAGGAACCGTCCTGCACCGGCGGCTCGCGGAGCGCCTGCCGCAGGCCGAGTCGATGGTCGAGGCGATGTCGGCACGAACAGTGCAGACCATGGTGCGCCAGGGCGCCGGTGTCGGACTGCTCGCCCGCTTCGGCCCGCAGGAGCAGCCGACGGATCTGGTCTGGCTGCCACTGCTGGATGCCGAGCCGGTTGAGGCCAGCCTGGTCCAGCGCACGGACAGCCAACCGTCGCGATCGGCTGCCGTTGTCCGCCGACTGATCAGTGCCCGCGCCGACGAACTATCCGAGCGCCAGGACTGACCGGCTGCGGTTGCTGCGAGCACGAGTTCCCCCGAAGCGTGAGTGCCGCGTGGACACCGCGCCCGAGATGGGAACGAGCGCCAAGGTGGGTGCTGAGCCTTCCCGCCCACCAGAGTGCGGCACCTCGGGAACGTCGGATCGGCCCGGCAGCCCCGGCCACCCCGACCGTCGAATTCGTAGGCGTTCGATCACCAGCGATCCGTGGGACATGAAGCCGCCCAACGATCTCGTGCTTGGTTGGCGGTGGCGCGGAACGATGCGGGCGGGTGTCGTTTTCGTTCATCGGTGCCGGTGAACGGTGGGCGGTTGCCCATGGACCCACGCGTCCTCCTTCGGCGAGAGTGCGGGCATGACGAAGCCGACATGGACCCCGATCGGCGCCACGGGCGCGTTCTACGAGTGCCCGCGGTGGCACGAGGGCGTGTGGTGGCTGTCAGACTTCTACGCGGACCGCATCGTGACCGTGACCGACGACGGCCGGACCACCACCGTTCTCGACCTCGAGGGCGACCACCCTGGGGGCCTCGGCTGGCTGCCCGACGGAGCACTCCTCTTCGTCGCGATGCGGGCGCGGCAAGTCATGCGGCGCGAACCGGACGGCAGCGTCGTCGTGCACGCCGACCTGACCCCGTACTGCGAGGGGCCGGCCAACGACATGCTCGTCCTACCCGACGGAACCGCCCTCGTGG
Organism: Streptomyces indicus; assembly: GCF_900100315.1. Classification (GTDB taxonomy): domain Bacteria; phylum Actinomycetota; class Actinomycetes; order Streptomycetales; family Streptomycetaceae; genus Streptomyces; species Streptomyces indicus. The sequence goes on along the minus strand of NZ_FNFF01000001.1, from coordinate 523,532 downwards.
GGTGCTTCGGCTTCGACCTGAACGGCGGCGAACACCCGCGTACTGCTTCGCTGCTCAGCGTCCGGCCCGACGGAGCGGTACGGGTCGCCGCCGAAGGCCTGGTCTTCCCCAACGCGGCCGTCCTCACCGATCACGGCAGGACTCTCGTCGTCGGGGAGACCTTCGCTGCCCGCCACACCGCTTTCACGCTCACACCGGACGGCCTGCTGGACGGGCGCCGCACCTGGGCGCAGGTCGCTCCCTCGCCGCCGATGGCCCCGGTCGGCGAGATGATCGCGGGACTCAGGTACGCGCCCGACGGATGTGCCGTCGACGGTGCAGATGACCTGTGGGTCGCCGATGCCCTTCACGGACGTGTGGTCAGAGTCCGCGAGGGTGAGGGGATCGTCGAGCAGCTCGACCTGCCCGCTGGTCTCAGGGCCTTCGCCTGCGGACTTGGCGGCGACGACGGCCGGACGCTCCTCGTCTGCGCTGCGCCGGACTTCGACCCCAGTGCCAGGGCCGCCGCCCGCGACTCCGTACTACTGACCACCCGCGTCCGCGTCCCGGCGGCATGATGACCCGACGCCGGGCGTGGTCCGGCGGCGGGCAGCGGCAGCTCCCAGGCGTCAGTGAGGCGGTGGCAATGGCTTCCCTGAAGGCGCGCGAGCCTGAGGGCGGGGTGAAGCTCGAAGCAGGCGGAACGGTTCGGCGTCGTTGGAGCAAGCCAACGGTCATGGCCCCCAGGTCGGTGTCGGCCGAGAGCGCGTCGTGTGGGGGCGGTGTTCGGGCGTGCGTAGAGCGAGTGAAGCCGCTGGCGGTGGTGCCGGAGCATGCGACGACGGTCAACGCGGCCTCCAGTAGATCTGAGGCTCCGTCGGGGCAGTTGGCCAGCGAACGGACGCACCGCAGGTCGATGAAACGTCGGGAGCGCCGGTGTCGTGCGATCGGGCAGCCCCTGACTGTGGGCCAGAGCAGGTGGGCGGGATGCCCGGGCCTCAGTCCCACAGGCGCAGTTCTTCGTCTCTCGGAGCGTGGACGGTTCGGGGGCCGTCGGCGCCGAAGGTCATCACGGGCTGGGTGCGGTTCCAGGGTTCCCAGCCGGGGTCCCCGTGGGTGGCGAAGGCGATCCACGCTTGGTGCATGGCCCGGGCGAGCTCTTGCGGGGCCGCGTCACCGGCCAAGAGGTGGCTGTCGGCGGTGTGCAGAGTGTCGAAGACGAAGCCGATTTCCAGGGCGTGGCAGGCTCCGAGCCGCCCTACCGGTGACGGCCACGCGAATTCGTAGACATAGGTTCGGCCCGGTCGGCCGGTGCGGTCATCGGCGAGTCGGATGAGCGGGGCCCTGAGGATTTTGTCGGTGGTCATCGCTCCGAGGATCTCGCCGGGCGGTGCGTCCGGCCGGGAGGCTCGGTAGACCCCGGGGGCGCGCAGGGGGGCCCGGTTCCTCAGCGTGGCGGCCCACAGGGTGCCGCGGCCGATCCGGTCGACGAGGCCGCTGGGTTCGAACCACAGCCGGTGCTCGTGAGTGTTGCTGCCCAGGAGGAGATCGATGCCGTCAGTGGCACCCGCCGCTGGTGCGGCGGCAGGTGCGGCAGGAAGAAAGTCCCCGTCGATCACAGGGTGGAACCCGCGGTTGCCGGTCAGAGGGGTGCCCCCGGAGGTCGCGGTACGCTGCGCGGCCAGCAGGCGTGACGGTTCGACGCGGGCAAAGGCCGCAGCGGTGGCGTCGACTCCCAGGTGCTTGGCCATGGCCACGGTGGTACGCGCTGCCTGGGCGGGTGGGAGCGCGGTCGGGGCTCCGCTCTGCATGACGGCCCGGTGGAACAGCCCGGTGGCGTGGGGGCTGGTGAGCAGAGCGGCGATGCTGGTCGCCCCCGCGGACTCCCCGAAGACCGTGACGTTGCCGGGATCGCCGCCGAAGGCGCGAATGTTGTCACGGACCCAGGACAGCGCGGCGAGCTGGTCGCGCAGTCCGAGGTTGGCGGGGGCGTCCGGAAAGACGCCGAAGCCCTCGACGCCGAGCCGGTAGTTGAGGGAGACCAGCACCACCCCGTCACGGGCGAAGGCCCATCCGTCATAGAGGGGGACGGCGGAGGAGCCGTTGCGCAGTGATCCTCCGTGGATCCACACCATGACGGCCCGCTGCCGCTCGTCCGGGGCAGGCGTCCAGACGTTGAGATTGAGGCAGGCGTCGCCGGGGATGTCGGGGTCGGGTAGGAGCGCGTCCAACGGCGGGGCGTACGGGTTCTTGGGCGCAGTGGGCCCGAAGGTGGTCGCATCGCGGACCCCCTGCCAGGCGGGGACGGGAGCAGGGGCCCGGAAGCGCAGGGGGCCGACGGGCGCCGCCGCGTAGGGTATGCCGCGAAAGACGCTGACACCGTCCTCGACGGAGCCGCGGACCGTGCCCGTCCGGGTTTCGGCCTGAGTCATGCGCATGCCTCTCTCAGCTCGCGCTTGAGGACCTTGCCGCTGGGGCCGAGCGGCAGCGAGTTGAACACGCGCACGATCCGTGGGTACTTGTGCCGCCCGAGGCGGCCCCTGGCCCACTCGATGAGTTCGTCGGGGTGAAGCTGTGTGCCGGGGCGCAGCACCACGGCGGCGCAGATCTCCTCGCCTCTGACCTGGTCAGGCAGCCCCACCACGCTGACCTGAGCGATGTCGGGGTGGCGGGCCAGCGTCTCCTCGACTTCGCGGGGGTAGACGTTGAAGCCACCGCGAATGATCAGGTCCTTCTTGCGGTCGACGATGGTCAGGAAACCGTCCGGATCCTTGACGCCGAGGTCTCCGGTACGGAACCAGCCATCGACGAGGGCGTCGGCGGTGGCCCGCGGGTCGTCGAGGTATCCGGCGAAGACGTTGTGGCCGCGCAGGACGATCTCGCCCCTCTCGCCGTCGGCGAGGGTGACGACGCGGTCCTCGATCTTCGGATCGGCGACAGCGGCCTCGACCCCCGGGATGGGGCGGCCCACCGTCCCGGTCCGCCGTTCGGCGGGACGGTTGAACGTGGCGGCGGGCGACGTCTCGGTGAGCCCGTAACCTTCTAGGATCACCGTGTCGAAAGCGTCCTCGAAGCGCTCCAGGAGGGCGACCGGCAGCGCGGCGCCGCCCGAGACCGCCAGACGCAGGCCTGCCGGGCGGGGGCCGCCCTGCGCGGACGCCTCGGCGAGCGCGTGGTACATCGTCGGCACCCCCATGAACACCGTCACGGCTTCGCGCGCCATCAGCGCGAGGGCGTCGGGACCGGTGAAACGGGCGGTCAGAACCAGGGACGCGCCCGCGCTGAGTGCGGCGTTCATCGCGCAGGACTGGCCGAAGCTGTGGAACAGCGGCAGACAGCCGAGGACGACGTCGTCGGGGGTGAGAGTGAACAGGTCCTGGGCGCATACGGTGGCGTTCCGTACCAGGTTCGCGTGGGTGAGCAGGGCGCCTTTGGGCCGCCCTGTGGTGCCGCTGGTGTAGAGGACGACCGCGGTATCCTCCGGGTCGCACGGCTCGGGGCCGTCGAGGGCCGGCCCGCCGCGGTCGACGGGCAGGAGCCGGACGCCGGCGTCCGCCGCGGCGGCCTCAGCGACCGCGGCCGGCTTCCCGGCCGCGACCACGGCACGACAGCCGCTGTGCCGCAGCACGTACGCGACCTCGTCGGCCAGGAGCAGCCCGTGGACGGGCACCGCGGTGGCCCCGGCGGCGAGCACCGCATAGTAGACGCGCGGGAAGTCGGCCGTGTTGGGCAGCAGCAGGGCGACCCGGTCACCGGCTCTCACGCCGTCGGCACGGAGCCGGCCGGCGAGCTGCAAGACGTCCTGCCACAGGTCTCGGTAGGTGATGCGGAGGTCCCCGTCGACGACCGCGATCCGGTCCGGATGTCGGGCGGCGGATTCCTGCAGGACGGTGGCGACGCTCAACTGCACCTTGGCTCCCTCACGCGTACGGACGGGCTGTCTGATCGCCTCAACTTTGTCCAGGCGGCGCGGCGTCGGCCATATGCAGACGCCCAGCACCGCAGCCTGCGGCGTGGGCAACGGCACGGGCCACTGCGTGAGGGCCGCATCGGGCCGACCAGTTCAAGGGCGTGCAGCGCGGGCTCATCCGACCCGTGTCTCACTTGAGCCGGTGGGCCAGCCGGTCAGTTCGGCGACCCATGTGGTTGAGGACCGTGCTGCGGTGGCGGATCATCCGTGCGGCGGTCCCAGAGGCCGAGCAGCCCGAGACGAGCCAGGTCCGCAGCGTGCCCGGAAGCACGCCACGCAAGGGGCCGCGCAAGACCTGCCGGCCCGTGGGAGTTGGCAACTGTATGACCTAAGGGCGGAGTCCCACTGTTTCCCTGGTCCTTCCACAAGCGTCATGAGCTGTTGTTTCCATGAGGCAGTGCCGACCCCGTACGGCATTCGCATCCTGATGGCTGACCTGCCGGGAAAGTCCGATGCCACCCGTGCCGTGGCCGAGGAACTCCTGGAACGCTGGCGCCGCCAGAGCCTTACCGAGCCGAGTCTCACCGATCTGGCCGTGCGCCTGGACGCGGCCCTCGCCCCGCACCTGGACGCGTACGCCAAGGTATTGCTGATGAACGCCGCAGACGACGGCAGCAGGGTGGAGTTCATCTGCTGCGGCCATCAGCCGCCCTATGTAGTCGCTGACGGCCGTATCACTGCGATCGAACCCTTGACTATGCTGCCGCCGCTCGGCCTGTTCTCTCTCGCGCCGTCGGTCACCCGTATCTACGTCACTTCCGTAGGTATGGGCCCGAAACGGCGCATGCTCGCGCTGACGGATGGCGTGACAGAAGCGGTCGGCAACCAGGGCGCAGGCTTCGCGGTCACCGAGGATGCGGTTGCCCTCGGCGACCGTGAGTCCGCCGGTCTCGTGGCTCAACTCGCCGAGAAGTTCGACGAGCACCGCCGCGACTCCGACAGGGGGGAAGCAACGCTCCTGCTCTTGGAGCAAAACGTCCAGCGTGACGATAGCGACAGTGCCGGTGTCGAGGTACCGGGGAATGCTGCCGCCTGAAAGCTCGGTAGTTGAATGCAGGCGGTAGGGAGGTCCTTGCGTCCGGCGGCCGGGCGACGGACCCGGATCTCGGTGCCGTCGATGATCCCGGTCTGCCCGCTCGCACGGAGATGATGGATGGCGTCGGCGAGGGTGCACAGCCGCAGGCCGGGCGCGGCGGTGCAACCACGCTCAGCGAGCAGAGGCCGTACTTCACCGATTGCGCGTGTGATGGTCGAGCGGTCGACACCGAACCAGCAGGTCAGCACGTCGTGGGTGGCGCCGTGCCGGAGGTGGACGAGGGTCGCCAACAGCCGGTCGACGAAGACCAGTTTTGTGCTTTGCCCCGGCACCGACAGCTCGGCGACGAGGCCGTGAAACCAGTCCGGCCTGATGCCGCTCGTGCCACAACGGGCCGATCTCGGCGACGAGTTCAGCGACCACGTCGGGACTCAGCCCCGTGATCCGCCGGCTTCGGGTGATCGCTGCACGCACCCCGGTCCCTGCCACACAGGCCATGATCAACGACCAAGGTCCGACGCGCCACCGCCAACCACGCACGAGCTCGTTAAGGGCGGCTTGCCAAGAGCTTCCCCGGGTGAGAGACGGAAGGGGCAGTCAGCGGACCTGTTCACCCGTACGCCACGGGGCAAGACGGCGTGGATCACAGCGCCTTCGGCCACCACAAGTGCTGCAGCTGGGGTCAGTGCAGCACCAAAGGCCACCCTTGCGCCTACGGCGCTGCAACCTGCGTGTCTGAACGCAGCGGCGCTGGTGCACTCTCCTCAGGGGTGAACAGTCCGTTGACCATGCTGCGCAGTACAGCCTCTTCCTGTTCGGTGACGTCGCTTCGCTCATACTCGGTGAGGGCGATACCGGCGAGCGTGAACTCCGCGGCGAGTGCCCGCACTGCATGAAGTAGTTCAGCGACACCGAGCCCGCCCGGCTCCGGCGTGCCGACGGCCGCAAAGACGTGCGGGTCGAGGACGTCGAGGTCGATGTGGACATACACCGCCTCCGCGCCAGTGGCCTTCACGGTGTCCAGGAGCGCGCACGGGTCGGCCAACTGCTCGACGCCGAGAAGAGGGATGCCGCGGTGTGCGACCAGATCCCGCTCACCCGGATCCAGTGATCGGGCGCCTGCCAAGACGACGCGGTCGGCCGGCAGACTGCGCGCGGGGCGCAGGCCGTTCGGACCGTCGCCGATGAGCGCACGCAGCACCATGCCGTGGAAGGCGCCGGAGGGTGACGACTGCGGCGAGTTGAGGTCCGCGTGCGCGTCGAACCACACCAGTGCCAGCCGGTCCCCGTACGCAGCGAGGGCAGCCTCGATTGGCGCGAGATCGACAGCGCAGTCGCCCCCGACGATCACCATGAGGTCGTCCGCAGCAACCTCGGCTACTGCCGCCCGTACCGCGTGCAGGTGTCGTTCCAGAACTTCGGCGTTCCGCACACCTCCCCGAGACGTGCCGCCCTCTTCGTCGAGCGTGACCGTATGCCGACGACGCGCGGGAATCAGCTCAGCAAGCCAACGGGCTCCCTCCCGCAGCCGGTCGGCGGTAGCCGCCCCGGACCCCTGCCACTGCGCCACCTTGACCACATGCAAACCCGACACCGACAGCTCCCCTCACCTGTGATCACCGCAGCGTATGCCGATGCGCTCATTCGGCTTGGGCGCTGCTCAGATTCTGGGACAGAGAGGGTGAGTTGGCGCCGGTTGCGCTCGAGTGCCGCGGATCAGCTCAGCGCGGCAGCGCTGGCCGACGGTAGGCGAAGACTGGCTGGCCGAGAGCGACCATCAGCAAGAGCACGGGCCCGACCAGCCACGGCACGCCGACGGTGAGCGACAGAGGCAGGACCTTGCGCCGGAACGTCGCGAGGGCGGTGACCGCAAAGGAATACCAGACGACTGGCTCGGCACTCATCACCAAACGAGCCTCGCTGGGGCGGCTGTGGCGGCGTCATCTTGCTCAGCCCTCTGCATCAGGGGAATGCTCGCGCGTTGCCGGCCATCCCTTAGAAAGGTGACAGAACAAGGCTACACATTCGTCGCTACCCTCCAGCTGCCGCTTCGTGTCCGCGACCATTATCAGGAACCTAAGGGCCGAGCCAAGTCGCACTTCGTAAGGAGACCGGGGGAAGTCTGGGCTGCCGCTCAGATTGGTGGATACATGTGCGCGAGGATTCAGATGCCGCCCCAATTCATGGATGTCAAGCAGACAGCGGAGTACCTGAACATGTCCGTCCAGTGGGTGTACAAGGAGGCGCCGCGACTGGGTTTGACGCCATACAAGTTCGGGTCGGGTCGTAATGCGAAGCTTCAGTTCAAGTTGTCGGAAGTGCAAGGTTGGGTCAGGCAGCAGCGGGTTCCGGAATGGTGACGTCCTAGGGGTGTCTGACAATTCCGGTCTGATCAGCGAGATTCGGCTGAGCTGGCAATCCGGAGGTGCGCCGATCGGCTGGAGGGACTGGGCAGTGGCTACGAACGGCGGGCCAGTAGATGGGCGTCGAGGAAGCCCCGATCAGAGGATGGATCGTGGAGCAGCCGGGCGAAGGGATCGAACCCAGCATCGCCCAGAAGTTCGGCGAGGCGATCCACCGGCCAGCTGTAGGCGGGCGCCACCTTGTGGTCGAACCGGACCGGTTCTTGTCCGTCGGTCCCGAAGAAGGAGACCAGGAGTAGACCGTCCGGTGCCAGGACGCGTACCTGTTCGGCGAGCAGCTCCGGTAGTTTCCCCGGAGGGGTGTGGATCATTGAGTAGTGGGCCAGTACGCCGCCGAGCGCGGCGTCCTCGATCGGCAGGGATTCCATCCGCGCCTCTTGGAAGCGCAGCGCCGGATGGGCCTGCCGGGCGTGGTCGACCATGCCGGGGGCAAGGTCTAGTCCGAAGGCGTCCAGGCCGAGTTCGTGCAGCATGGCTGTCAGATGTCCGGGCCCGCACCCGACGTCCGCTGTCCGCAGGTTGCCTGTCGCGCGCACCAGTTCGGCGAAGGTGCCGATCATGGCCCGGGAGAAAGGCTGTGTTTCCAGCCGGTTTGCGAACAGCGATGCGTACAGCTCGACGACACCGTCGTAAGCCGTCCTGGTCTCGTCCTGATGATTCGCCACGGGCAGGACTCTATAGCCGGTCTGATAATTGATCTTGCGGCAGGTCGAGGTGAGTTGACGGATGCGGCATGGAGGCGGATAGAGCCCCTTTTGCCTCAGGTGGACGGACGGGGCCGTCCGTGGCGTGACCACCGGCAGGTGGTCAGCGGGGTGCTGTGGTGGCTGCGGACCGGGGCTCCGTGGCGGGATCTTCCCGACCGGTTCGGGCCGTGGCAGACCGTCTACGAGCGGTTCGTCCGCTGGGAGGCGGACGGCACCTGGGCACGGTTGCTGGAGCACGTTCAGGTCCGCGATGACGGGGTGGGCCGGGTGGAATGGACCGTCTCCGTCGACTCCACCATCAACCGAGCCCATCAGCACGCAGTCGGCGCCCGCAAAAAGGGGATGTGAACGGGAACGAACTGGAAGGTCCGGGCCGCTCGCAGGCGCGCCAGGCCCTCGGCCGCTCCCGAGGCGGACTGACCACCAAAGTCCATCTCGCCGTCGATGGCCGGGGCCTGCCCCTGTCGATTGTGCTCACGCCCGGCAACGTCAACGACGCGACGGCGTTCGGCCAGGTCCTCGACGGCATCCGCACCCCGCGCCTCGGCACGGCCGCCCGCGCACGACACCGGACCGTGTGCTGGGTGACAAGGCGTATTCCAGCAGGGCCATCCGCCATCTGTTGAGGCGCCGGGGCATCGCTGCCACGATCCCCGAGCGCCGCGACCAGGCGGCGAACCGCCACCGACGCGGAGCCCTCGGCGGCCGGCCGCCGGCCTTCGACAAGGTCGCCTACCGCGACCGCAACGTCGTCGAACGATGCTTCGCCCGCCTCAAGCAGTTCCGCGCGATCGCGACCCGGTTCGACAAGCTCGGCGACCGCTACCGTGCCGGAGTTGTCCTGGCTTCCTTGATCCTCTGGCTTCGCGAGTCCACGGGGTAAACATTTGTCAGACAGGCCCTAGAACACTCATTCATTTGTTGGGTGGTCCCGCGCGAGTGGCCCTCGATCGGTTCGGACCGAGCGAGGATCACTCGGTGGCACCTCACGCAGTCAGCCCCATGTCGAGGATCTTCGCGGCCTTACTCATCGATCCTGGCATGAGGTGCCGGTAGATCTTGAATGTGATGTCCAGACTCTTGTGCCCCATCCACTCCGCGACGTCCGTGATCGGAATCCCGTGAGTCAGGCAGTTTGACGCGAAGAAGTGGCGGAAGCCGTAGATGACCATGCCATTTGGAACGTCCGCCTCGCCCGACTTGATCAGCCGCTGCCACTGGTTCTGGAGGTAGTAGTACGGAAACGCCTTGGTCGGGTCCTTCGGGTGGCGGAGCAAGTACCCGTCGACCGTGCCGTACTTGTCGGCGTACCACTCGATGGTCGACTTGACCCGTGAGGGGAGAGGCACGTCCCGGTACTCGCCGATCTTGCGGTGCTTCAGGCGTCCGTACGTCTTGGTGGTCTGGTTCACCTGCTCCGTGATCCGGTACACGTCGTCGGCGACGATGTTGTTGAGGTTGACCGCGGCGGCTTCTCCGTTGCGCAGGCCGCAGCCGCTCATGAGGTCGGCGATCAGGAGGAACGTATCGTCACCGGCCGTGCGGATGGTCTGTAGCTGCTGCGCCGACGGGATGACCGCCCGCTCAGGGTCGTACTGGGGCGGCTTGACTCCTTCCAGCGGGTTCTCGCTGAACAGGCCCAGGCGATGCGCGTCTAGGAGTATCGCCTTGAGCTTGTCGTAGGCGTTGGCCTGCGTGGCGAGGCCGACGCTGTTCCGCTCCATGGTCTGGATGAAGCCATCGACGACCTTGTGGTCGAAGGTGTTCATCCGCCGGCTCTGCAGAGCCGGGAAGAGATGGTGTTCGAGCAGGGAGTCGAGGTGCCGAAGCGATGAAGCGGCAAGGTCCCGCTGACCGGCCTTCCATTCGTCGGTGTACTCCTTGAACTGCATCGCGCCGTACTTCTGGATACGTTCGGCCTTGCTCTGCCGTTGAGGCTTCGCCCTCTTCGCCTCATAGATCTCTACGAGACGTGCGATGGCCCGGTCCTGGTTGGTGAACCCGGCATCCTCGGTCTGCTTCCCGGCCGCGTCGCGGTACCGGATCGTGTACTCATGCGGGCACTTGGACCAGCGGGGCTCGGGGTGCTCACACACCTTGAAGAACGTGCCCATGCCGCGGGCCAGAGTCCTGGTCGCCATCGTGTTGCTGACTCCTCGATCGCCGATGCTGACTACTTGCTGACCGGCGATGGTCCGAGACAGCCCTGACCTGGGCTAAGCCGCGATTCTTGTGATATGTGGTGGAACTTCATCGGCCGCACCCAGGCCGAGATCGAGCAGGCGCGCACGGACTGGATGACCGGCGACCGCTTCGGTGAGGTGAAGGGGTACGACGGGGACCCGATCCCGGCTCCCGAACTCCCGGGCGTCCCGCTGAAGCCGCGGGGGCGGGTGCGCTGACCGGCGGGGCGCGGCGTCTCGGATCGCCCCTCAAGTGCCGCTGCCCGCAGACGAGTTCACGCCTGCCCACGTTGAGATCCGGCCCCCGGTGAGCTCCTGCCCACGTTGAGCTCCGGCCCATGTCGGGCCGTCGGTGCTCAGACGGGCCGCGCCGGTGCGCGCAGTGCGAGCGTGAAGCCGCCCTCCGGTGTGGGTTCGGCCGTGAGGGTGCCGTCGAGGAGTTCGGCGCGTTCGCGCAGGCCGACGAGGCCGTGGTGGGCGCTGGGCAGGGGGACGGTCGGGCGGGTCGGGGCGGTGTTCGTGACGGTGACGCCGAAGTTCCGGGCGTCGTGCCAGAGCCGGACCTCGGCCCGGGCGCCGGGGGCGTGTTTGCGTACGTTGGTGAGGGCTTCCTGGACCGTGCGGTAGACCGTCCGCTGGGCGGTTGTGCTGATTCCGGGCGGGAGTTCACCGGTCAGGGCGGTCTCGATGCCACTGTTCGCGATCAGCTGCTGAAGGTCGGCAAGGGTGGGCTGGGGCGTCAGTTCCGTCGCGCTGCCGCCGGACGCGCGCAGCAGCGTGACCATGTGGCGCAGTTCGTCGAGGGTGTTCACGCTCAGGGTGCGGATGGCGCGGGCGCCGTCGCGGGTCCGCGCGTCCTCGGCGGCCACCTGAAGGGCTCCGGCCTGTACGGCGATGAGGCTGACCTGGTGGGAGACCACGTCGTGCATCTCGCGGGCCAGTTGGGCGCGTTCGCGGGCGAGGACGGTCTGGGCGTACAGGGCGCTTTCGTGTTCGCGGGCCTCTTCGACCTCGACGAGCTTGCGTGCCACGTCCTGTCGGGCCTGCACCAGCTGACCGAAGAGCACCGGGGCGAAGGCCGTGGCCAGCGTGTAGACGAACTGGATCAGGGTCCAGGTGCGGTCCTCGCCGGAGAACGTTTCGGAGACCGGCCACACGAGGGTGCTGGCCGCCGCGTTCAGGAGCGCGCAGCCCGCGAGGAGCGGGCGGCTGCGGGAGTGCAGGGCGAGCGTGTACAGCGCGACGACGGGCGCCACCGCCACGTCCATGAACACGAGCATGGGCAGCGTCAGCAGAAAGGCGGCCATCGGAACGGACCGGCGCAGGAAGAGTCCAGCGCTGCCGACGGCGGCGCAGGCCCACATCAGCGGCGCGGCCTCACCGTAGAGATTGATCCACGCGTCGAGGAGGGAGAGGGCGACGAGGCCCGTGTCGACGCCCCACGCCGGTACGCGGCGCCACGGTGCCCTGCCGGTGGGCGTCATCCGGTGTCCCGCGCAGTGTCGTCACCGTGGCCCCCGAGCAGTCCGGCCCGCTCCGCGAGCAGGGCCGCTTGGACGCGGCTGGAGACACGCAGCTTGGTGAGGATGGAGCTGACGTGGTCCTTGACCGTGCCCGCGCTCAGGTGGATGCGGGTGCCGATGTCGGCGTTGGACAGCCCTTCGGCGACCAGGACCAAGACCTGGCGTTCCCGGTCGCTGAGCAGGCCCACGCGGGCCACCTCCGCGTCCTGCGGCGCGCCGGCCCCCGGATGGCCGCGCAACAGGGCGCGAGAGGCCTTCGGGGACATCACCACCCCGCCTGCGGCCAGGGTGCGCACCAGCTGGGCGAGTTGCTCGGGCTCGGTGTCCTTGAGAAGGAACCCGGCGGCGCCCGAGCGCAGCGCGGTCAGGATGTACTCGTCGGTGTCGAAGGTGGTCAGCATGGCCACCTGCGGTGGTGCGGGCAGTTCCTGGATCCGGCGCAGAACGGTGAGGCCGTCCACGTCCGGCATCCGGATGTCGAGGAGCACGACGTCCGGCTGCTCGCGCCGGACGACATCGGCGGCTTGGCCGCCTTCCGCGGTCGCCACGACCTCGATGCCGTCCGAGGCGTTCAGGATCAGTTCGAACCCGGACCGCACGAGGGCCTCGTCGTCCACCACCACTACCCGGATCACCGGCGTTCCGCCTCACACTCGTCAGTTCTCTCCGGCATCGCGGCGACCTGTGGGCCCCGGACCGGTGCGTCCGCTTCCCGTACGGTGATCGCGCGCCGCCGTCGACAGTACGTCGGGGACGCAGCGGGACCCCGCGACGGGATGGAGATCCCCGCCAACCGGCAGGCCGGTTCCAGCCGTTCGGGGGGACCGGCGGGTCCACCGGCAGCGGGCGGGGCGCACAGGGCGGGCCCGACTCAGGCGGCGAGTCCGGGGAAGACCGCCACGAGGCGCTCGATGAGGCCGGTGTACAGATCGGGGTGGAGCACAGCCAGGATGAGTGCGGCGGCGAGGAAGAGGAGGAGACCGGTCTCGCGGCGTACGGGTCGGTCGGCGCGGTTGTCGTTCATGCGTCCAGGCTGGCCGAGCGCCGGATCCGTAAGTGTCCGGCAGCCGTCCGGCCCTCACCCCCCAGGCGGCCGGAGCCGGCCCGCCGGTTCGCCGAGCCCGCCGGCGGGAGCGGCGAGCAACCGCGCGAGGGGCAGGGAACCGATGCCGTGGAGCACCACGCTGCCGAGCACGGTGAGGGTCATGGCGTCAAGGGCGGTGTCGGCGTTCGGCCCTTCGGGCAGGGTGTTGAAGGCGAGCAGCCCGAACACGATCGACGTGGTGCCGCGGGGGCCGAGTGCTCCCACCAGGAGCCGCTGGCGCCAGGTGAACGTCGAGCCGAGGAAGGCGAACAGGACCGGGATGATCCGTACGACGGTGAGCGCGGCGACACACAGCACGACGGTGGGCCAGTGGGCGGGGCCGCTCAGCGCGAACACCACGGCGTTCCCGAAGAAGAACCACATGCCCATCGTCATGATCTGCGTGGTGTCCTCGATGAGGCGGAAGTCCGAGGCGTCCGGGGCGTCGGCGCCGCGTCGCCGGGTCGGTGCCTGCCGCACGTAGCGGAAGGCGATGCCGCAGACGAACGAGGCGACGAAGCCGTTCCCCTCGAGTGCCACCGTCGCCGTGTAGGCGAGCAGCGGGGCGACGAGGACGAGGATGCGGCGGGACTGGGCGGTCATCAGGTGCCTGCGGTCGGCCTCGTTCATCAGCCACGCGAGCAGCATGCCGAGGATTGCTCCCACGACCAGTGCCTTCGCGGCGAACGGAATCGCCGTGCCCAGGGCCTGCGCGGGGGTGCGTGCCTGGGAGGTCGAGCCGGCCAGGATGAGGGCGAACAGGAAGACGGGCGAGATGATCCCGTCGTTGTAGCCGCTCTCCACGTTGAGGACCTCGCGGACCCGTTTCGCGATGCGCGAGTCCCGTACCAGGCTCTCGGCCGGGGCGAAGTCCGTCGGCACGATGATGCACGCGATGAGCAGCAGGAGCGCCCACGGCGCCCCGGGCAGCAGCAGCGAGCCGACGATGACCATGCACAGCAGACTGAGCGGCAGCGCCACGAGCAGGACGCGTGCTGCCGCGCCGGGTTCGTTGCCGAAGAGCCGTCCCCCGGGGAGTTCGGTGGCGTCGACGAACAGCAGCACCGCCAGGATGACCTCGGCCACGTGCTGGGCGATGTGGGAGTTGAGCGTTTCCGCGATGTGGTGGTGCGTGAAGATCCCGGTGACGATCCCCGCGAGGACCAGCACCAGTGGAGCTCTGATGTGCCGGTGCTCGAGCCATCCGGCGGCCAGTGCCCAGGCCGCGGCCACGGCAGTGATCACGATCAGTACGAGGGTCATGGCACTTCCGGTCGGGCAGGGACGGCGCGGAGGACGTTCCCGACCTTAGGTTCGGCCGGAGTGTCCGGCGGCCCCGCCGGCTCCGACTGCAGCCGTTCGGAGGGCCGGATCCCGCCGGTCGGCGGAGGTGTTGCCGACGCCTGCCGGATGGTTCGCGTCCCGGCGGCTTCGAAGGATCGTTCCTATGACATCGATACAGCCGCCACCGCAGGGCGCCACCGCTCCGCCGGATCATGGGCTTGGCCGGACCGCTACGTCGTCGGACCGTGTGCCTGGACAGCCCGGTACGCCGACGGAGTCCGCCGGACCTGCGCCCCGGGGGCCGTCGACGGGGCGTCTGGTCGGGGTCGATCTGGCCCGCGCGCTGGCGGTGTTCGGGATGTACATCGTGCACATCGGCCCGGCGCTCTCGGCCACGAGCGGGGCCGGCACCTGGGTCCGGTACCTGGCCGACGGCCATTCGTCGGTCCTGTTCGCCACGCTCGCCGGGTTCTCGCTGATGCTGATCGCGGGGCGCCGCGAGCCGAAGACGGGTCTCGCGGGCCGGCAGGCGCAGGCACGGATCGCGATCCGCGCCGTGGTCCTACTGGCACTGGGAACGGTCTTGGCCATGGAGTACGGGGGAGTGATCATCCTCGGCTTCTACGGCGTCTACTTCCTCCTCGCCCTGCCCCTGCTCCGGCTGAGCGCCAGGACCCTCGCGATCATCGCGGCCGCGCTCGCCGTCACCACGCCGCAGCTGGCGTTCTTCCTGAACACGCAGCTGAGCGAGTCGCTGACCCGGACCATCAACGCCTATGACCCGCTCCGGTCGCTCAGCGAAGTGGGCCTGCTCGACCTGCTGCTCACCGGCTTCTACCCGGCGCTCACGTGGATGTCGTTCGTGGTCGCCGGCATGGCGCTGGCCCGCCTCGACCTGTCCGCCGTGTTCGTCCAGTGGCGTCTCGCCGCGCTGGGCGCCGCCCTCACCGTGGGCGCGTACGGTCTGTCGCTGCTGCTCGCGGGGAAGGACGCGCTGCGGAGCATGGCGGAGGGCGGAAAGTCGTCCGGTCCCGGGTCTTCGGGCTGGTCCGGGGAGGGTTCCTTCGGGGAGGGCTCCTTCGAGGGCAAGCACGCCGGCCCCGAACTGCTCTCCGCCGGGCCCCACAGCGGCACCACCTTCGACATCATCGGCAGCGTGGGCGTCGCCATCCTCGTGATCGTGGGCGCGACGGTGCTGATGGACCGCCTGCCGCGCCTGCGACGCCTGGCGAAGCCGGTCATCGCCGTGGGTACCATGTCCCTGACCGCCTACGTCGGCCACTTCCTTGCGCAGTCCCTGCTGAGCGTGCCGGGGGGCGAGAGCGACCGGACGTCCTGGCTGCCCGTGCTCCTGTTCATCCTCGGAGCGATCGTGTTCGCCGCGGTCTGGTCCCGCTTCTTCCGCCGCGGGCCGCTTGAACATCTCCTCAACGTCGCCACCAAGCCCGCCCGGTACGTCCGCTGAGGTCCGGACCGTCCGAACGCGGGGTGTGCTCCGGCCTACCGGCGGATGGATGGGCGAGGCCCGGCGGATGGAGTCCGCGGTCCTGGCACGGTGTGATCGATCCGGGGCCCGCCCGAGCGGCGGGCCCCGTCCCGTATCCGCCCGTACCGTTCGAGGATTCTTCGACCATGCCCCGCTTGTCTCCGCACCTTCGCCGATCGGCCCGCGACCTGCGTCGTTGGGCGGCGCGCCCGCACGTTCTGTTCGGCGGCGTGTACGGGGCGGTCCTTGCCAGTTCGATGGTGGCCGCGCTCAGCGGGCAGGGGCCGACCGAGCCGGCCGACCGGCTCAATGACGCGCAGTGGCTCGTGATCACAGCGGTCGCCTCCGCCTCCGCCCACGGCTACGCGCATCTCATCGCCCGGCGCGGCGACGAGAGCGTGCACGGCGTGCGCGCCGTGGTGCGGCTGCTGCTCTCCGAATGGCCTCTGGTCCTGGCCACCACCCCGACGCTGGTCCTGCTGCTGGGTGCGGCGTGGGGCTGGTGGCCGTCCGACGGCGTCGAGTACGTGGCCTTCACCGTCAACGTGGTGCTGCTGTTCGCATGGGGGCTGCTCGCCGCCCGAGCCGGCGGCCGCACCTGGGGATCCGCGGTGAAGGTGGGCATGGCGGACGCGCTGCTCGGCCTATTGGTCGTGGTCGCCAACGTCTTCATCAAGTAGGCACCGCTGCCTGCGGGCTTCGGCCTGCCCGGGGTAGCCCGCCTGCGGGCCTGCTCAACGGTGCAGCTGCATGGCCCGGAGGAGTTCGGGGAAC
The DNA here is from genome assembly GCF_900100315.1 of Streptomyces indicus. Taxonomy (GTDB): domain Bacteria; phylum Actinomycetota; class Actinomycetes; order Streptomycetales; family Streptomycetaceae; genus Streptomyces; species Streptomyces indicus. The sequence continues at coordinate 507,083 of NZ_FNFF01000001.1, read as the reverse complement.
GTGGTGCAGGCCGCCGGATCGCCGATGGCGGTCATCGTCCACGCGCCGGCTGTCCGCGTCAGCTGCGCCATGATCAGCGCCGTGTGAGGGCCCGTGACCGGGAAGGTGCACCGGGCCAGTTCGACCCCCGCGCTCTCGTCGACGAGGCGGCAGTGAGCATTCCGTACGGTCTCGAAGGTGCTGCCGTCGAAGGAGCCGACGGCGAACACGATGCGGTCCGTGTGCGGGGGAAGCCGGGACAGGCGGGCGAAGAACGCCTCGGTGTCTCCCGCTTCCGCGGTGTCATCGGCGAGGAGAGCGGTGCTGTGTGCGAGGGACTCGTCCGGGTTGACGGGGTTGTCGGCGAACAGGACGTCCAGAAACCGTCCGTGGCTGTACAGCGCGGCGAACGTGCCGAGGTGGCCACGGCGGTGGAGTCCCAGTGCGCCGAGCAGGCCGGACCGCGGGGCGGGCTGCCAGCCGATGCCGACGCGGATCAGGTTGAGCGGGCGGCCGTCCGGCCTGAGCAGCGGAACCGGTCGGCCCTTGGCCATGAGCACGGGCACGGGGAGGGGCGCGGGGGCGGGCACGGGGACTCCAACTCTGAGCGATGGACTGGGCGGGGCGCGGGCTGCCTGGCGACGCAGGCGCTGTCCTCAGGCTCACGGGTCGCGCGAAGCGCGGGTATCCGGCTGCCGTCCGGGGCGGCCCCGCCGATCGGCCCGGCTTTCCCGCCATGTGACGGGGAGAGCCGGGCCGTTGAGGTGCCGGCAGGGGGGCCGGCACGCACTTGGCGGATTACTGCGCGGATACGAGGAGTTGGCTCGCCGCGAGCTGCGCGTACAGCTCGTCCTTCGCCACCAGCTCCTCGTGGGTGCCGATCGCGCGGACCTCACCCGCGTCCATGACGACGATCCGGTCGGCATCGGTGACCGTCGACAGACGGTGGGCCACCACGAGGACGGTCGTCTCGCGCGCCGTCTCGGCGATGACCTCCCGCAGCGCCAGCTCGTTGACGGCGTCGAGCTGAGAGGTCGCCTCGTCCAGGAGCAGCAGCCGGGGTCGGCGCAGCAGCGCGCGGGCGATCGCGACGCGCTGGCGCTCACCACCGGACAGCTTCGAGCCGCGGTGTCCGACCAACGTCTCCAGACCGCGGGGCAGTCGCTCGACGAGCGTGCCGAGCCGCGTCCGCTCGATCACCTCGCGGATGTCCTCGTCGCTCGCGCCGGGTGCGGCGAAGACGAGGTTCTCCCGCAGGGTGCCGGCGAGCACGGGCGCGTCCTGCTCTACGTATCCGATGACCGACCGCAGCGCGGACAGAGGCCACTGCGTGACGTCCCTGCCGTCGACCAGGACGCGGCCGTCGGTCGCTTCGTGGAAACGCTCGACGAGCGCGAACAGCGACGACTTGCCCGCCCCCGAAGGGCCGACGAAGGCCGTGAGTCCGCCTCCCGGCACCTCGAAGTCCACCTTCCGGTGGATGTCCGGCAGGCCGGTCCCGTAACGGAAGGACACGCCCTCGAAGCGGACCGACGCCGGACGCGGTGCTCCGTGCGTCGCCTGGTCCTGCGGCGCGGCGTCCCGGGGCGGCGCCGGCTCGGTGGCGAGGCGGTCCACTTCCTTGATCCGGGCGATCGCGACCGCGCCCTCCTGGTACTCGGATGCGGCCTCGACCAGCTTGTACACCGGCTCCATCAGGAAGAAGAGGTACAGCAGGAACGCGATGAGCGTGGAGACGGGCATGTCCCCGGACGACACCCGCGCTCCGCCCACGGCGAGCACGGCGAGGAACGCCAGCTCGACGGCGAGGCTGTCCGCCGTGCCGAGGACGGCCTCCCATTTGGCACCGCGCACGCCGTGGCGCCAAGCCTTGCGTGCCGACGCCTCCACGCGGGCCGTCTCCCGCTGCTCGGCACCGGATGCCTTCACCGTCCGGAACGCGCCGAAGACCCGCTCCAGGCCCGTGGACAGCTCTCCGACCGCCGCCTGCGCCCGCTCGGCGGCCTGCCCGATCCTCGGCATCAGCAGCGCGGCCGCCGCACCGACGACCACGACCACACCGAGCGTGACGCCCAGGAGGGTCAGATCGAGGAAGGCCATCACCACGACGGCCGCGACCAGTGTCACGGCGCCCGTCGCGGCGTTGACCACCGCTCGGGTCGTGACCGCCCGCAGCAACGTCGTATCGGAGGTCACCCGCGACATCAGATCGCCCGGCTGCATCCGGTCCACCGCCGAGACGCGCAGGCGAAGGAGCCGCCCGATGAGGCTCCGGCGCGCGGCGAGGACCACCGACTCGGCCGTCCGCTCCAGGACATAGGCGCCGAACGCCTCGGCCACCATGCCGAGCAGGATCACCGCGGTCATGGCGATCAGGATCGCGGCGATCGTGCCACCGGAGGAGAGCCGGTCGACCAGCGCCTTCGTGGCCAGCGGCTGGAGCAGCCCGCCGGCGGCCCCGGCCAGTGCGAGCAGCAGCCCGAGCGCGACGGCCCACCGCTGCGGACGGACGTACCCGTACAGGGCCCGGAGCGTCTCACGGGCGCGCGGGGACTCGGCACCCGTCGCCTCGCCGGCGGATGCGGTGTTCACAGGATTCCTTTCGTACGGTGCGTCGCACGCACCGCGTCATCGCGGAGGTCAGGGCGTACGGCGGCCCTCAACGGCCGCTCGCCGCCGACGCCGTGCCGGGGAACGTCCCTCGCCTCGCACGGGCGTCATGCCGACAGCCTGTGGGGGCGGGCCTTCCCCGGGCCAGCCGCCGGCCGTCGGGTGCGACCCCGCCGAGTGGCTGGAGTTGCGAGTGCTCGGGGGCGGGTGCGTTGCGGGCGGGGCGCCCGCCTCCGAAAAAGTGAGGCGGCTCCCCGGTGCCGGACACCGGGGAGCCGCCTCAGCTGTGCGCAGGGCAGGGCCTCACTCGATGAAGACCTGCACGGAGTCGGCCCGCCCGTCGTTCCGGTTGACGCCGACGAAGAACTCGCCCCCGATGTGGGTGATGTCTTCGATCTCGTCGACCAGGTTGTTCCCCGGGATTCCGATGTCGCTCTCCACGTCGCCCCCGGACCAGTTGTACTGGTACACCCAGTTCCAACCGGTGCTGGGCGTCGACGTGTTGATGGACTTGGTGTTCCAGATGTAGTTCTCGGAGCAGTCGATGCCTTGGTCGGAGCGGTTGTCGTGGCTCGTCAGATTGGTCTTCACCAGCGTCCATCCGCTCGTCAGCGCACCGGAGCCGGGATGGGTCCACAGGTTGCCCAGGCGGCGGGCGGCGTATTTGCCGGCTCCGCCGGCCGCCGTGGCGCTGTAGCAGAGGCCGCTGATGTTGCCGATGGGCAGCCGGACCACTTCGGTCGAGCCGATCGTTCCCGAGGCGTTGAGGTGGACGATTGCCACATCGGCGCTCGGGAAGGCCGACTGGCTGCCCTGGGTGGCGATCAGGGCCGGGCCCTGGCCCCGGTAGTCCGGGTGGTAGGCGAGGTCGTTGCCGTGGCCGAGTGCCGGGATGGAAGTCGGCGCCCCGGCGCAGGTCCAGCTGGCACCGTCCCAGGCGGTGCCGTCGCGCAGCCAACGGGACAGGACCGGCTCGGCCCCGCCCGCCTTGGTGAAGATGATGTAGAGCTGGCCGCCCGGCCCCGCGACCATGCCCTGCATGACGGTGCGTCCTGCCCTGCACGGGCTGCTGTTCGGGATGTTCAGCCGCTCCGCCCCGCTCCGGTCCGTGGCGGCGTGGGCGGACGTGGTCGACGCGATCGCGATCCCGGTCAGGAGTGCCAGGACGGACGCGAAACTCAGGAGTTTCCTCACTCGGTGCTCCCCCTAGTCGATAAGGGGAGGAGGCTAGCATTTGACGTGAACGCTGCATGTCGGGGCGACTTCAACTCGGCGCAATATCAACGGTGGTGACAGAAAGTCAGTCCTGTGTGCCGCGCGCACCGCTCACGTGGGGCAGGTCGTCAGGTGAGCGGTCCCAGGACCTCCTGCGATTCGATCAGCCCCTGGTCGCTGGGCTGCTGCCCCTCGCCGAAGACCCGTGTCGCCTGGCGGGCCCGGAACTCGAGGTGGGCGTCGGCGGGTTTGGCGTAGCCGTGGCGCTCCCTGGCCTGGGCCGGGGTGAGCACTTCGGCGTTCACGGGAGGAATGCCGAGTTTGACCGGGGCCACCACCGGGACGGTGGACGGTGAGATCAGGCCCAGCAGGGCCAGTTCGATCCTGGGGTGGAGGTGGGCGAGGGCGAAGGACGCCTTCATGACGGGCACGATGAGGGCGTCGAGGGCGCGGGACTGGCGGATGCCGGCCAGTTCGCGCATCCAGCGCGGCAGCGTGGCGATGGTGGCGATGCGCTGGGCCCGGGCGACCACCAGGCTCGCCGGCCTGGCCCAGCGCGGGACCGGCGGCAGGACGAGTTCGGTGCGCAGCAGGTGGTGCATCGCCTGGCGGGCGATCGGGCTCGCGGACAGCTTCGGGCGCATCTGCTCGAAGTACGCGCGCACGCCTTCGCGGCTGCGCGGGACGGTGTCGGGGGAGCAGGTCTGCAACTCCGCCGCGACGGCACAGGCTTCCCAGTACTCCTTCTCCTCTTCGGCGGTGAGCTTCCCCGGCCCGTACTTCTCGTACGCGTAGAGGATCGAGTGCCAGCCGGTGAGCTGGATCCAGAGCTGCGAGTCCGGATCGTTGGCGTCGTAGGTGCCTTCGCCGTACGGCAGTCGGCCGATCGCCTTCGAGTGGACCTTGACCAGGATGTCGGCGGCCTTGCAGACCTGCCGGGTCCCGGCGAAGGCCACCATCGCGAAGTACTTGAGCGTCCGGTCGTAACGGGTGCGCGCGCGTCGGTAGATGCCCTGGGTCGCATGGACCGCGGCGACCAGCGGCGGGTCCAACTCCTCCACCACCACGGCTCGTTGGAAACCCACGGTCGGTGCCGTGGGGTAGCTCCAGACCTTCCACACGACCGAGCCGGGCCCGAAGAACCCGTAGTCCTCGTGCGGTTCGAACGTCTCGCGCTTCGGCTTCGCCATGAAGGCGCTCCTCAGGAGTGAGCGGGCTGAGCCGCCGTCGAATACGACACCACTGTCTTAAATTAAGACACGCATGTCGTACGCTGCCAAGGTGCCGACGTCCTCCAGTTCACCGGACCGCCCCCGCAAGCGCCGGCCCTACGCGCCGCGCCTCCCGTTCGAGCAGCGCCGCGAGCAACTGCTCGACGCCGCCCTCTTCGTGATCGCGAACGACGGATACGACCGGATCTCCATCGACGCCGTCGCCACCCGGGCAGGCGTCGCCCGGTCCGTGGTCTACGGCGCGTACGAGAACCTCGACGCGCTGCTGCACGCCCTGCTCGACCGCCAGCAGGCGCGCGCCTTCGGCCGCCTGCTCCGGGCGATGCCCGACCCGAACGGCCCGTATGATCCGGCCGAGTTCGCGGCCGAGGCCGTGCGCAGGATGTCGGCGATGCTGCGCGAGGACCCCGACACCTGGCGGCTCATCCTGGCGCCGCCGGGCAACATGCCCGCCGCGGTACGGCGCCGGATCGACGCGGACCGCGAGCGGTTCCGGCGCCGGGTCGAGGGGTGGATCTCCCGCGCCCTGGCCGCGCGCACCGGGCCCGCGTCCGCCCCGCACCTGGATGCGGGCGTACTCGCCCACGCGCTCGTGGCCTGCGCGGAACACTTCGGCGTGCTCGCGCTGACCGAACCCGGCCGGATCGATCCCGCGCTCCTGATCGGGCAAGTGCGGGTGATCATGGGGGTGTTGCTGCCGCGGGAGCGGTGAGCCGCTCAGCCGGTCCTCAGTCCGGTTCGGGCGCCGGCCAGTCCGGCAGGAACTCCTCGATGGTGTCCAGGGTCCGACGCAGCTGGCGTACCAGCAGCTCCCGCACCGTGTCGCGGTCCGGATCCGTGCGGTCGAGCCAGTCGAGGGTCACGGCCTCCGCGCCGCTGAGCCAGCCGACCAGGGCGAGCCGGGCGAGGGAGGGGATGTCCTGCCGGCCGTACGCCCCGTCGGCGATCGCGGCGATCAGCTGCTCGCGGACGCTGTTGCGCAGGGCGAACACCTCGGTGTCGAAGCCCACTCCGCCCGTCACGATCGCGCGGTACGCGGCCCGGTTCTGCTCGGCGTAGCGCAAATAGCCGTCGACCGTACGGTGTGCGCGGACCGTGCGGGGCAGATCCCGGGCACCGGTCGCGCGGGCCACGAGCCCGTCGCCGGAGTCCTCCACGATGGCCAGGTAGTAGCCGCGCTTCGACTTGAAGTAGTAGTAGAACAGCCCCTTCGCGACGCCCGCGCGCTCGGCGATCTCGTCCATCGACAGCGCGTCGTACGAAGTGTCGGCGAACAACTTCCGTCCGATGGCGATGAGTTCGGCGCGGCGTGCCTTCGAACGGCCGGTGCCGTCGCGCTGTTGACTCTTATTCAAATTACGCCCTAGTCTCCAACTGCCCGCGGAATGCCCGCAGTATGGCGCCCCGCGCCGACCTGCGTCGATGTTCCGTGAGAGAACGGGCCGCATGCGCGCTCCCGCATCCGGCCGCGCACCCCCCCTTACGCACGCGGACGACGTACGGGAGGCACGGTGAGCTCACAGCAGCGCCCGGTCGAACTGGGCAGAACCAACTGGAAGAAGACCGCGGTCACCGCGCTGCCCGCGGTGCTGTGCGTCGGGTTGATGGCCTCCGTGATGGCCGAGGGCGCACTGGCGGCGTCCTTCGCCGTCTCCGGGACGAGTTTCCAGGTGTCCTCGGGCAAGCTCACCAGCGAGGGCCTCGCCTCGTACGTGCAGGTCGACCGCTCGGTCGACGGCAAGGGCCACCCGGTGGCGCTCCTGGGCATCGGGGACGCCACGCTCTCCGACATCTGCCAGGCCGCGGAGGTGAAGACACCGATCGGCACGGTCGTGTTCAAGCTGACCGCGGGCGGGGAAGCGGGCAACGTCACGGCCAGCAACCTCGTCATCGACGGCGAGGACCTGGTGGGCGACGCCCGCTTCGGCACGGCCCAGATCGGCCGGGACGCATCCACCCTGGACAGCGTCGAGGGGGTCAAGGGGGAGGCCGGCAAGTTCGGGCTCCAGGCAGGCGACATCGAAGTGTCCGGCGTGAAGTCCAACGCGTGGTCGGCGACCGGCGGGAACTTCCGGCTCAAGGGCATGCGGGTCGACGTCAGCCTGGACGGCAAGAAGTGCTTCTGAACCGCGAGGGCGAGGGCGGCGGCGGATGGCTGGACCGCCGGCTGCCCCTGCCCGAGGCACGCCGGGTGCTGCGCCGCTGGCGCCGGACCCGGCCGTTCTGGGGCGGGCTGCTGCTGATCCTCGGTGGCCTCGAACTGCTCCTCGTACCACTGTCGCCGCTGACGGTCCTGGTCAGCCTCGGCCTCGGCGGGATCGCCGCGATCGGCATCGGGCTCGCGCTGATCGTGGCCGGCCTGTTCCTGTGGCTGCTGCCGCACACGCGGCACTACGTCAGCATCAACGCCCTGATCCTGTCGGTGCTCTCGTTCGCCGCGACCAATCTCGGCGGCTTCCTCGTCGGCATGCTCCTGGGCATCGCCGGCAGCGCGATGGGCTTCGGCTGGACTCCGGTCGACCCGGACGCACGGGAGGCGGCGAAGCGCGCGCGGATACGGGACGGGCAGGGGACCCGCACCCTCGGTGTGCTGCTGCCGGTGCTCGTCGTCGGCGCCGTGTACGGGCCGGGCGTCGGCCGGGCCGCGGCCGCACCCGCCGAGGACCTCGTCGCGGCGCGGACCCCGCCCGCCGTCACCACCTCGCTCTTCGCTCCGCAGGGCTTCCTCTTCGCCGGGGTCGAGGAGCTGCGGACCGCCGAGGGCACGACCAAGGTCATGGTGCTCCGGATGAAGGCCGCATCGCTCGACGACTACCGGCTCCAGACCCGCGACGGCGGCGGTGAACTGGCCCTGGGCGCCGACACGTTGGAGCTCTCCGGCGATGTCACGCTCTACCTCACGAAGTTCAGCGGCTGCCTCGAAGGCCTGCTCTGCCTGACCTTCACGCCGGACGGACTGCCCGTCCCGCCCGTCGTACCGCCCTTCGTCTTCATGACCGACGTGCGGGCCGAACAGGTCCTGGTCACCTCGGACCTGATCGTCGCCGGCGGACTCACCCTGAAGGCCTCGCCATGATCCAGATCCAGGCCGCCCTGTTCTGGGCGTACGCCGTCGGCGCCACCTTCGCCGTCGCGGCCGGCCGGCAGCTGCAGATCTGGGAGCGGCTGAGCGTCGGCGAAGGGCCCCGCACGCGCAGCCGCGTGGCCAACCCGTATCTGACCCTCACGGTCCTGTTCGCGACCCTGCTGCTCGTCCCCACCGGTCTGTTCCTGCTCTGGCAGAACCCGTCCTGGGCGACCATGCACGTCGCGGAAGCGCACCGGGGAGTCTGGGCCGGGTTCGTGCTCCTCTACGCGGGCGGCATCCCGGTGGCCACGCTCCTCGGCTTCACCGCGGCACAGGCCCTGGTGCTCATGGGCGCCGGCTACTGGGCGTATCTCCAGGCCGTGGGCGGGTACTTCCTGCTCTTCGGCACGCTGATCCACGGCTGGGACGGCACCGGCTACGCGCGCCTGTTCTCCACCGGGGGACGGGACTTCGCCGACTGGCCGAAGGACAGCATCGTCAACAACGTCCTGGACTTCCTGACCTCCGGCACCTTCCTCGCCCTGCTGCTGCTCGGGGCCGCCGTGATCGGGACGATGCTGGTCACCGAGATCGCCTGGCTGATGGAAGGCTGGGAGCTGCCCGGCGGCGACGAGGACCGCAAGGTGCCCCGTATCGTCGCGATCGCCCTCGCGGCCGCGGGCGTGTACGGCCTGCCGTTCGCGGGCGCGCTGCTCGCCAGCGGGCTGATGCGCTGGCTCGGCGCCCCCTTCGGACTGCTCGTGTTCGCCGCGCTCGCGGGCGTGCTCCTGCTGCACCGCGGCTCACCCGTGCGATGGCTGTACGGGCTGGTGGGCATCCCGGAACGGCACTGGCGGGCGTCGGGGGACGCGGTGGTCGAGGCGGCGTGACCGGGGCGTGCGGTGCGGGTGACCGCGGGCCGCGCTCGGTGGGTGCGGGGCCGGCTCCACGCAGCCGGGCCCGCACCGCGCCCGTCATCCGCGGACGTCCTGGAACGCCGGCAGGGCGAAGATCCGGGTCTTGTCCTCGTCCGACATCAGCTCGATCAGCGGCAGCACCGCGTCCCAGAGGTCCTGCTTGTCCACCTCGCGGGCCAGCGCGTCCAGCTCCGGCTCGTCGAGCGCGCCGGCGGCGTCCGCCACCACCTTGCGGGACGCGTCCGGCAACACCTGTACCAGGGGCAGGAATTCGGCCCACAACCCCGTGGCGACCACGGCCCGTACGACACCGGCGAGCACCTCGGCGTCCTGGAGGGAGGGCAGGACCGCGACGGCCCGCAGCTCCTGTGCGGGCAGCAGCGCCACCAGCGGGAGCAGCGATTCCCACAGACCCTGTGCGGCTGTCACGGTGACCAGGGAGTCGAGCCGCTCGGGCGGCTGCGCGGCCGTGAGAGAGGCGATCCGGGCGCGCTGCTCTCCCGTGACCATCCCGGCGACTGCCAGTGCCTCGGGCCAGAGCCCGTCGGCGGCCGAGGAGATGACCGACTCGAGGCGCTCGCGGCCCATCAACTCCACGATCCGGCCGAGCTGTTCGGGCCGGTCGACCACGTAGCCCGTGCGCAGCACCGTCTCGTCCGGCACATGCGGCAGGATGCGGCTCAGCGCCGAGTCCCGTATGTGGCCGACGAACCGGCCCATGGTGAGGTGGTCACCGCGTTCGGCCAGGACGACGGAGATACGGACCGTGAGGTCCTCGTCGAGCCGGTCCACGATGCCGGGGATACGCCGCGGATCGAGGTACGCACACGCCTGCGCCGTGAACGCGACCGGCAGCTTCTCGATGATGTCGGCGGCGCGTGCGGGGTCGAGCCGGCCCGCGACCGCGGCGGCGAGCCGGGGTCCGAGCGCCTTCTGCGAAATGGCGGCCGCCACCCCGGCGGGTACCAGCTTGGTCGCGGCGGCGATCCGGTCCAGCATGTCCGGCGCCCGGTCGAACAGCGCGGCGACGGTCTGCTCGCGGAAGCGCCGCAGGTCCGCGAGGGGCAGGGTCCCGAGGAAGGCGAGCGGTGCGGGGTCCGCGTCCAGGAGCGCGGCGATCTTCTCGGTCTCGGCGCGGCGTTGCAGCACCTCGGCGCCGGCGTGCGGGGCAGCCATGGCAGTCCCTCCCGGTCAGCGGAACAGAATGCGGCGCACGGGGCCGCGGGCGAGTGCGGGCACGAGCTTGAGCGCATCCTCGGCGGCCCGGTTCAGACCGGAGGCTTGACTCTCGCGCCGGGCGCGCAGCGCTTCGGCCAGCAACCTCGCCTGTTCGGGGGTCAGTTGGGTGAAGCTCTCCGGCGGGGCGCTGCCCAGCTCGGCGCTCAACTGCGGTGGGGCATCCGTACTCATGGGACCTCCCGAGCGAAGTGGCGGTGGGGTCGATGAACGGTGGTCCGAGCGTCTTGGGTATTTGACTATTAGTCAATAGAGACCGCCGGACCGCGCCACCGGGCAGGAGCGGAGCGCGCCGTACGCGGCCTTTCGCTGCACAAACGGTGCGACATGCCGCGCCGATCTTCCGGAGTGACGCTGAGGACGCCCGAACCGTTCGGGCGTACGCGTCGGCGGGAGATGCGTCATGAAACTCCGCGATGAACTGCCGGTCGACCACCGGCTGGCCACGGTGTACCGGGCGGGGGCGGGCCTGTGCGGCCTGATCCTGCTCGTCTTCGGCTGTCTGGGCTTCGCGCGGCAGCTGAGCTTCTTCGATACGAACGGCGAGCGCATCGCTGGTCTGTCGACCAACGGGGCGCTGAGTCTGGTGTCGGTCCTCGTGGGTCTCGGACTGATCGCCGCGGCGGTGATCGGCGGGAACGTCGCGTCCACCGTGAACATGGTCGTGGGGACGCTCTTCGTCCTGAGCGGCTTCGTCCACCTGTTCCTCCTGGACCGGCCCGCCAACGTGCTCGACTTCGGCATGTCCAACGTCCTGTTCAGCTTCGTCATGGGGCTGTTGATCATGACGTTCGGGATGTACGGACGGGTGAGCGGCGGGCTGCCGCACGACAACCCGTACTGGCGCCGGCGCCACCCCGAGCAGGCCGAACAGGAGGACGCGGCGCGCGCCCGGCGGCTGACCGGCGGGGCTCCCGCGGCCCTCGGAACCGGCGCGCGGACCGCGTCCGCAGATTTCTCCGCATCCACCCGAGGGGGAGCCCCGGAAGTGGGGTTGAGTTCCCGCATCCGCCGGGAAGCGTTGCGAAGGGGAATGGAACGATGATGTCTCGCACTCCCATCTTGACTGCCACCACGGCAGGAGTGTTCGCGCTCGCACTCGCCGCGGCGGGCCCCGTGGGTGCCGCGCCCCAGGCCGAGGGCGACACGGCCACGGTCTCCGTCTTCCACGGCGTGCCCGGCCTGACGGTGGACGTCTACGCCAACGGTGACAAGCTCCTGTCGGACTTCGAGCCCGGTACGCTCACCGACCCGCAGCAGCTGCCCGCCGGTTCGTACGACCTCGAGGTGTTCAAGGCCGGTGAAGGACCCGACGGCGAACCCGCCCTCCAGAAGAAGGTGGACGTGCCCGCGGGCGCCGACGCCACCGTGGTCGCCCACCTCTCCGCGGACGGCAAGCCCCAGCTGAACGCGTTCGTCAACGACATGTCCAAGGTGCCGGCCGGCAAGTCCCGCCTCACGGTCCGGCATGTCGCGGCCGCCCCCGCGGTCGACGTGCGCGCCGCGGGGAAGCCGGTGTTCGAGGGCCTGGAGAACCCGAAGGAGGCGAGCGGTGAGGTCGCCGCGGGCACGGTCTCGGCCGATGTCGTCCTGGCCGGCACCGACACGGTGGCCATCGGCCCCGCCGACCTGAACCTCAAGGAGGGCACGAGCAACGTCGTGTACGCCTGGGGAAGCGCCGAGGACAAGAACCTCGCGCTGAAGGTGCAGTCGTTCAGCGGCATGCACTCGGCCCCGGGCGGGGTCGACGCCGGGGAGTCCGGCCGGATGGCCGTCAACTCCGGGCAGGACTGGCTCGCCTGGAGCGCGGGCGCCGGCCTGATCGCCCTCGCCGGCGGTCTCGCGCTGCACGGCCGCCGGGCCCGCGGACGTGCCTGACGGCTCCCGCTCCCGGTGGCTTCCGTCGTCGAGTGCGGGGTGGATCGCCCTCCCCGCGCTCGTCGCGGCGGTACTCGTCGCGGTCCTGCTGTTCGCGCGGAGCGCCGAACGCCCGGCCGGTTCAGGGGACTTCGGCCGGGCTCCGGGCGCGGCGGGGACGTCCCCGGCGTCGGCTCCGGCGAGTCCTGCCGCACCCTCCGAGCCCACGTCCGCCGGATCGGCGCGGGAAGGCGAGGGACCGGACGGCGAGGGACCGGACCGGCCCGCACCCGACGCGGGCCCGTCCGGTGCTGCCGGGGACCTCGTTCCCGTACGCGTCGACCTGCCCCGGCTCGGGGTGCGTGCGGCGCTTCGGCCCGTCGGAGTGGACGCCGACGACAGGGTCGAGATCCCTTCCCGTTCCACCGAGGCGGGCTGGTACCGGTTCGGTCCGGCTCCCGGGGGCGCCGAGGGTTCGGCCGTGCTGGTGGGTCATGTCGACGTGGAGACAGGGGAGTTGGGTGCCTTCGCCGCGCTCTACGATCTGCGGGCGGGGGACGAGGTGAAGGTGGTCTCTGAAGGCGCGCAGGGGAGTACGGAGACGACGGAGACGACGGAGACGACGTACCGGGTCACCGGCAGGCGCACGGTGCCGAAGCAGGAGCTTCCCGACGCGGTGTTCCGCCGCAAGGGGCCGCCCGTGCTGACGATGATCACGTGCGCCGCTCCCTTCGACCGGAGCCGAGGCGGCTACCAGAGCAATCTGGTGGTGACGGCCGAGCCCGTCCGGTCCGGCGGCTGACAGCGGAGGACGGTGTGCGGCCCGGACTGGCCCCGGAGGCGTGCCCGTGACGGAGGAGGCGGATCATGGAACACCCTGATCCGGCGGACCTCGCGGATCTCGCGCTCGGCCACCCGGTGCCGCGGTCGCTGCGCGCACACGTGGCCGGGTGCGCCCTGTGCCGGGACGAGGTCGCCGCGCTGTACGGGGTCGCGGAGGCGGCACGCGCGGCCTCGGCGGAGGACCGGCTCACGCCGCCGCCCGACGCGGTGTGGCGGGCGATCGCCGCCGAGCTCGCGGCCGGATCCCCCGGGCAGGGCTCGGGCGGCGAACCGGGCGCGGACGCGGCGTCCGCGTACGCAACGGACCGGCCCGGGCCGGAGATGCCGCCGGTACGCGGGGACCGACGTGGCGGGCGCGCGCCCGTGCCACCGCCCCGCCGCACCAAGGCGGCACTGCTCCTCGCCGCCGGCTGCCTGGCCGTCGGAGCCGCGCTGGGCAGCGGTGCGACGTGGTGGCATCTCGACGACCCGGCCGTGGTCGCGGTCCGGCCGGGACGGGAATCGCCCCTCGCACCGCTGGCGGTGGCGGACGCCCGGGGGACCGCCCGGCTCGACAGCACCCCCGGGGGCGGACGGACGCTGCGGATCGACGTCAGCGGGCTGCCCCGCAGCCAGGGCTACTTCGAGGTCTGGCTGATGGACAGCTCGCACCAGAAGCTGATCGCGGTGGGAGTGCTCGGCCCCGAGGGAAGCACCACCTTGCCGCTGCCCCCGGGCGTCGATCTGGCGGACTACCCGGTGATCGACGTCTCGGACCAGCCGTACGACGGCGACCCCGCCCACTCCGGCAGGAGCGTGGTGCGCGGCCCGCTCAGGAGCTGACCTGCCCCGGGCGTCCGGCGTACGGGCGCGCACCGTGCCCCGGCTCGGATCCCCAGCTCGGACGCGCGGCGCCGCAGCGCCGACCGGCGACCCCGCTTGCACCGGGCCAAAGCCCACCTCGTGCTGAGCGCTGCCGGAAAGCGCGGCGGCAGGAATGCGAGCCGGAAGGCAAGGGCCGCCTGGAATGCGACCGGGACGGCAAGGGCCGCCAGGAATGCGACCCGGACGGCAAGGAACGCATCCGCGCGGCAGCCCGCGCCGGAAGTGCTGGTGCAACGGACAATCTCGTACGGGAAAGGGCTGTCATGCTGGGACTGCAGTCAACCTCGGCTCAACGGGCCGTGCTTGTGGGTGAACCGCTCACAGCCGTCGATGCCGGCCGGGCCGTCGAGACCGTCCTGGCCGAAGTGTTCCGTGCCGAACGGGAACATGCGCAGGCCATCGATCCGGTCTTCGCGCGCGACGTGGCCGGACGCGTGGCCGCGTTCGCACAGCACGGCGGGAAGCGGCTGCGCACGGCCTTCGCGTGGTGCGGATGGCGCATCGCGGGCGGTACGGGGGACGCGGGGGACGTCCTGCGCACGGGGGCCGCGCTCGAACTCCTCCAGGCCTGCGCCCTCATCCACGACGATCTGATGGACGGCTCGCCGCTGCGGCGCGGGGCACCGGCGGTGCACGTGCAGTTCGCCGAGCTGCACCGGACCGCACGGATGCGCAAGGACCGCGAGGCCTTCGCGACCGGCGCGGCCGTGCTCGCCGGAGATCTCGCCCTCGCCTGGGCCGACGACCTGATGGCGGAGACCGCGCTCGAATCGCCCTACGGCCGACGGGTGCTGGGGGAGTGGCGGGCCATGCGCGGCGAGATGGTCGCGGGCCAGTACCGCGACCTGCACGCCGAACAGACCGGCGCCTGCGGACTCGACGAAGCCGTGACCATCGCGACCCTGAAGAGCGCCCTGTACACCGTCGAGCGTCCGCTCGCGCTCGGCGCGGCCCTCGCGGGCGCCGACGACCTCACCGTGGACGCGCTGCGCTCGGCGGGCCGGTGCGCGGGGCTCGCCTTCCAGCTCCGCGACGACCTCATCGGCGCCTTCGGCGACCCGGCCAAGACGGGCAAGCCCGCGGACGACGATCTGCGGTCCCGCAAGCTCACGTATCTGCTGGCCGTGGCACTCGTCCTGGCGGACGCCGCCGGTGACCGGAACGCCGCGGAAATCCTGTCACCCCGCTCGTCCGCACCTTCGCCCGCCGACGTGGCGGAGATGCGCCGGGCCCTGGAACGCACCGGTGCGCGTGAGGTCGTCGAGGCGAAGATCGCCGAACTCGCGGAGAAGAGCGTGCGCTACGTCGACGGGACCGGCGCGGAGCCCGCGGTACGGCGGGAGTTCGCCGCGCTCGTGCGGCGGGCGTCCGGTCTCGCGCCGCGGGAGGAGCGATGAGGGCCGTCAGCGGGCCGACCGACCATGTGGTCGTCGTGGGTGCCGGCCTGTCCGGACTCGCCTGCGCCCTGCACCTGTTGGGCGCCGGACGCCGCGTGACGCTCGTGGAGCGGGACGCCGGACCGGGCGGCCGGGCCGGGCGCGTGGAGCTCGACGGCTTCCGGATCGACACCGGCCCCACCGTGCTGACCATGCCGCACCTCGCGGACGAGGCCTTCGCCGCCGTCGGCGACAGCCTGGCCCGCCGCGTGGACCTCGTCCCGCTGCATCCGGCGTACCGCGCCGCCTTCGCCGACGGGACCTCCCTCGACGTGCACACCGACGCGGCGGCGATGGAGGAGGAGGTCCGCCGCTTCGCCGGACCGGCGCAGGCCGCCGGCTACCGCCGCCTGCGGCACTGGCTGGAGCGCCTCTACCAGGCGCAGATGCGGCGCTTCATCGACACCAACTTCGACTCGCCCCTGCAACTGCTCCATCCCGACCTGGCCCGGCTGGCCGCACTCGGCGGCTTCGGCCGCCTCGACCGGCGCATCGGCAGCTTCCTCACGGACCCCCGGCTGCAACGCGTGTTCTCCTTCCAGGCCTTGTACGCCGGAGTCGCTCCGGCCCGCGCGCTCGCCGCGTACGCGGTCATCTCCTACATGGACACCGTGGCCGGGGTGTGGTTCCCCAAGGGCGGCATGCACGCCCTGCCCCGGGCCATGGCGGACGCCGCCGCCGAGGCGGGTGCCGATCTGAGGTGGTCCTCCGAGGTCCGTGCCGTCGAGCAGTCCGGCGGACGCGCCCGCGCCGTCCATCTGGCCGACGGCGAGCGCATCGCCTGCGACGCGGTGGTCCTCAGCTGCGAACTGCCCACCGCACACCGCCTCCTGGGCCGGACGCCGCGGCGCCCCGTACCGCTGCGGCACTCGCCGTCGGCGGTGATCCTGCACGCCGGAACGGACCGCACTTGGCCCCAACTCGCCCATCACACCCTGTCGTTCGGCGCCGCCTGGGAGCGGACCTTCGAAGAACTCACCCGCACCGGGAGCCTGATGAGCGACCCCTCGCTGCTGATCACCCGCCCCACGACCCACGACCCGTCGCTCGCCCCACCGGGCCGCCACCTCCACTACGTGCTGGCGCCCTGCCCCAACACGACGGTCGGGCCCTCCGCCCCGGCCTGGCGCGACCTGGGCCCCCGCTACCGCGACACCCTCGCCGCCGAGCTCGAACGCCGCGGCCTGCACGGGTTCGAGGGCAGCATCCGGACGGAGCAACTGGTCACGCCGCTCGACTGGACGGCACAGGGACACGCGGCGGGCAGCCCCTTCTCCGTCGCGCACACCTTCGCCCAGACCGGCCCGTTCCGGCCGCGCAATGTGCTGCGGGGCATCGACAACGTGGTGCTCGCCGGCTGCGGCACCACCCCCGGGGTCGGCGTACCGACCGTGCTCATCAGCGGCAAACTCGCCGCGGCCCGCATCACCGGCGACCCCCGTCGCCGCCCCGCACGCGGGAGCCGAGGACGCCCGGCCGCGCGACTCCCGGTCGCCGAAGCCGCCGTCCGCGTCACGGAAGCGGACAGCCGCGAGGGAAGCAGGCGGTCATGACCCGACGTGAACTGGACGCGGCCGGGATCACCGACCCCGGCCTGCGCTCCGCGTACACCCACTGCCGCGAGCTCAACGCCCGCCACGGGCGCACCTACTTCCTCGCCACGCGGCTGCTTCCGGTACAGCGCCGTTCCGCGGTGCATGCCCTGTACGGGTTCGCGCGCTGGGCCGACGACATCGTCGACGACCTGGACCGGCAGCGCCCGCCCGAGGAGCGCGACCGCCTCCTGCGGGAACTGGAGTCGGACCTGGTGGCCGGCCTGCACGGCGGCGGGAGCGACCCGGTGGTGCGCGCGGTGGCCGACACGGCCTCCCGGTACGCCATCGACCGCGCCCACTTCGTGGACTTCATGGCCGCGATGCGCGCCGACCTCACGGTCACCGACTACGCCGACTACGCCGCGCTGCGCGGGTACATGCACGGCTCCGCGGCCGTCATCGGCCTGCAGATGCTGCCCGTGCTCGGCACGGTGGTGCCGCGCGAGGAGGCCGCGCCGCACGCCGCCGCCCTCGGCGAGGCCTTTCAACTGACCAACTTCCTGCGGGACGTGGGCGAGGACCTCGACCGGGGGCGGATCTATCTGCCGGCCGACCTGCTGAGCGCGCACGGCGTCGACCGGCCGCTGCTGGAATGGAGCAGGCGCACCGGCCGGCAGGACCCACGGATCCGCGCCGCGTTCCGCGCGGCGGAGGACCTGACTCGCAGCGTCTACCGCCAGGCCGAACCGGGCATCGGCATGCTCGACCCCCGGGTGCGCCCGTGCATCCGTACCGCTTTCACTCTGTACGGGGGGATCCTGGACGAGATCGCCGCGCAGGAGTACACGGTGCTGCACCGGCGCGCGGTCGTCCCGCGCCGGCGGCGGGCCGGCACGGCGGCGGTGGCCGCGGCCCGCGTCCTGGGAGCGCGGTGGCGCGCCCGCCGGACGGGCGCCGTCTCCCCAATTGCCCCACGTGACCTGGCAGTTCAGCGGAAAGGACCGAGCAGTGGCTGACGGAGCGGACCGGCCCCGCCGGACCTCACCCTTGCGCAGGCGCCGCGGCCCCGACTGGGCGGCGCAGGCCCCCACCTGGCGCGAGGCCCGTCCCGCACTCATCGCCGAGGTCCTCAAGCGGGCCTCGGCCCGCCCCTGCGGCAACTGGTTCGTCGTCGGCGCCGCACGGGAGTTCCGCGCGGGCGGCGGACCGACGGGCCGCACGGTGGGCGGTACCGAGATCGTGCTGTGGCGCGCGGAGGACGGGACACTGCACGCCGGTCCCGGGGCCTGCCCGCACCTCGGCGCACCGCTGAAGGACAGCCGCGTGGTCTGCGGCATGCTGGTCTGCCACTGGCACGGACTGGCCCTGGACGGCGGCCCGTTCGCGGGCTGGGACCCGTATCCCGTACACGACGACGGCGTCCTGGTCTGGGTACGGCTCGACCGCGTCGGCGGCGAGGAACCCACGGACCGGCCGACGGTTCCGGCCCGCCCGGACGCCCCCGGCTCCGTCGAGGCCGTGTACACGGGCTTCGGGCGGTGCGAGCCGGAGGACGTCGTCGCCAACCGGCTCGACCCGTGGCACGGCTCCTGGTTCCACCCCTACTCCTTCGTCGACCTCACCGTGACCCGCGCCCCCCGCGACGAGGACGACGACGCCTTCCTCGTCGACGTCTCCTTCCGGGTGACGGGCCGTCTGGTGGTGCCGGTGCGTGCGGAGTTCACGGCACCGGGCCCTCGTACCGTCGTCATGCGCATCACCGAGGGCGAGGGCGCCACGTCGGTGGTGGAGACCCATGCCACGCCGGTCACCGGACCGGGCGCCGCACCGCCGCGCACCGCGGTGGTCGAGGCCGTCGTCGCGGCCTCGGACCGGCGGGGGTTCGCGCTCGCACGCGCCGCTGCCCCGGTCCTGCGGCCGCTTATGCGCCGGACCGCAGGAAGGCTGTGGCGGGACGACCTCGCGTACGCCGAGCGGCGCTGGTCGCTGCGGAGTGCGGGGCGTTTCCCCGACTGAGTGCCCTGCATGGACGGTGCCCGGTCCCGACGGACCGGGCACACCTCGTTCGCGGCGAGGGCGAACTACCCTGACGGGAGCCGGAGTTCGGTCAGCCCCGGCCGAGGGAGGCGAGCGTGCGCAGCACCCGGGACCGCCCCGAGCGCGGCACCGTCCACAGCACCTGACCGCGCACACCCCGGTCGGCGAGCAGCGCGTTCGCGGCGAGGAAGCCCGTGGTGGCCGCCCGCTCCATCAGTGCCACCGGAAGATCGCAGCGCACCGCGTCACCGGCGAGCGTCAGCCAGGGGTACGGGCCTCGCACCGCGGGGCGCCGGTGGTACGAACCGACCGGGAACATCGGGCAGTCGGCCCGCCACTCGTGCCGGGCGTCCACCACGCGCGCGTCGCGGGTCTCCGGCCAGATCTCGTGCAGCCGGTCGACCAGACGCTCCTGCACCCGCTTGCGCTCGGGTGCCTCGCCCACGGCGTACGCGTGCAGCTCCACCACCGACCCGCCGGTCCGCGCGGCCCACCGGGCGGCCTCGCCCTCGTACCGGTCGAGGACGCTGATGTTGTCCAGGCCGTCGTAGCCGCTCGTCCCGAGGAACCCCGGGCGGTCGGCGCGCACGGGACGGTCGAGCCAGAGCCGCGAGACGAGAAAGGCCGGGGCGGTCCGCAGGGCGGCGATGTCCGCGCGCCACGTGGGGGTGCCGAGTCCGGGGGAGGCGGCGACGAGGGTGCGCAGACCCGCGGGATCGGTGGCGAGCACCAGCGCGTCGTACCGGTCCGTTCCGGCGTCCGTCAGGATCTCGGCCCCGTCGTCCAGCGGCCGCACGCCGTGCACGGGCGTGTCCGGGCGGATCTCCGCGCCGAGCCGCTGCACGTAGTCGCCCAGCGGGTCCCAAAGTGCTTGCGGGAAGGGCTCGTTCGGCACGTCGAACAGCAGACCCTCGGCCGAACCGAGGAAGTAGATGTGGAACATCAGCAGGAGCTCCGCCGCCGACAGCTCGGCCGGGTCGGCGAAGAAGCTGCGCGAGAACACCTCGAACGCGAGGTGCTGAGCCGCCTCGGGGAAACGCACGGACTCGAGGAAACGCGTCGCGCTCATCGCGTCGAAGCGCTCGTACGTCTCCGGCACGCGCACATCGAGCAGCGGCAGCGCCGCACGGGCGTCCATGGCCGCGAGGTCGCGCAGGCCGAAGGTGGGACTGAGCGCGACGAAGCCGAGCGCGCTCAGCGGCGGGGTGCGCGGGACCCGGGCGAAGCTGTCGGTGAGGCCGCCGCTGTGCCGCAGCGGGTAGTCGGGCAGCGGAGTCAGCCGCGCGAGGCCGGGGTCGGTGCGCCGCAGCAGGCCGCGGAGGTTGTAGTACTGCCGGAAGAAGGCGTGGAAACCCCGGCTCATGGTCACCTCGGACCCGTCGGCCAGGGTGGTCCGCCAGCCGGCGAGACGCCCGCCGAGCGACGCGCCGCTCTCGTACAGCGTCACGCGCGCGCCGCGCTCCACGAGCAGCGTGGCGGCGGCGAGTCCGGCGATTCCGCCGCCGATCACGGCGACCCTCGGTCCGGCACCGGCGGCGAAGCGCTCGACGCCCGGGGCGGGCCTGACCACTTCGGCCCTGCGGTCGCGTCCGCGGCGTGCGGGGTGCGGAGTCCGGGTCATCGTGCGACCTCCGGCGAAGCGGCGCCGGTGGATCCGTTGCGGGCGAGGAAGGTGTGCACGATGCCGGTCTGCCAGCCGGCGACCGGCGCGATCCGTACGCCGCTGAACCCGGCCCGTTCGATCCGGTCGGCGAAGGCCGGTGCCTGGTCGAACGCGAGGACGCTGCGCCACAGATGGTGGTAGAGCGCCCGGTCGCCGCCGAGCGTCCCGGCCGGGACGACGAAGCCGCGGCAGACGGCGGTCCACACCGCCCGGTGCCGGGCGGCACCGCTGAGGCTGTACTCGTGCACCGCAAGCCGACCGCCGGGCCGCAGCAGGCCCTTCACCGCGGCCAGGACCTTGTCCGGATCGGTGACGTTGCGGAACAGGTACGCGGCGAACACCGCGTCGAAGGGCCCGTGGTGCGCGGCGACCTCCTCGGCGGGCAGGTGCAGGAAGCTCACCCGGTCCGGCCAGGCCTTGGCCCGGGCACGCGCCAGCATGCCTGCCGACGCGTCGACCGCGGTGATCCGCGCCCGCGGCGCCGCCCGCAGCAGCGCGCGCGTGGACGAACCGGTGCCGCACCCCAGATCCAGCAGATGCAGACCCGCGCCCTCGTCGGGCAGCCGCAACCGGCGTGCCGAGCGCAGCAGATCGGTCCGGTAGCCGGGGTTGAGCCGGGTCAGGAGGTCGTACGTGCGGGAGGCGTTGTCGAAGGCGTGGGCCAGTTCGCCGTCACGCAGCAGTGTCATCGCTTGCTCTCTTCTCGAGGGGCCGCCTGTACGCGGGGGTCGTTCGACCGCCGCCGCAGGAAGGGGAGTTCGAAGGCGGTGCGCAGCATCGGGCCGACGGGACAGCGCAGCCCGACGGCCCACTCCTCGCGCAGCCGCGTCTCACCGTCGAGGAAGCGGAGCAGCTGGTCGGCGGGCGTCCGCCGGAACAGGCGGGTGAAGAACTCCGGCCCGTCCAGCCGTCCCGTGTCCAGGGCGCGGAGCAGGACGGCGTCCATGGCCAGGGCACGCCGGCCGTGCGGCTCCGGAACGTCGAGGTGCCCCGCGCGCAGCCCGGCGGCGATGGCGCGGCTCTGCCGCTGCACGGCGGAGAACGTGTAGCCCGTGGACGGGCGGGTGGCGCCGCCCGCCGTACCGATGCGGAACACCGACGGGCCGACCCGGCGGGGGAAGCGCGCGTCCGTCATGGGGATCACGCCCTGCTCCGCCGACTCCACGGTGAAGGCACCCAGGCCCAGGACGTCCCGGGCGTAGCGGTGCAGCGCGCTGTCGTACGCCGTCGTGCTCAGCGGCGTACGGGAGAACTCCGTGTACTCCACCAGCGCCCGGTCGGGCGACAGAGGAAGCACATAGCCGAAGGCCAGCCCGTGGGCGGGCTGGAGAACGCGGAAGTCCATCAGATCCGCGACCGCCGGATCGAAACGGTCGCCGGCCGTCCGTACGAACCAGCCGCGGAAGTGCTGGAGCAGGGTGGTCCGGGCCGGCGGCAGGGAGCGCAGCGGCCGCGAGTCGAAGACGTAGCGGGCGCGCAGGGTCAGGGACCGGCCCTCGGCCGTGGTGGCCCGCACCTCCGCGCCGTCGGCCACATTGCGCACGATGTCCGCCGTCGCCCGCACGAGCCGTGCCCGGGGCGCGGTCGCCAGGCGCTCGTGCACGAGGCGTTCGAACGCCGCCGAGCGCACCATGCGGTAACGCGCCGGAGCCGGGTCGACGGTCACCGCGCCGCCGTCCCGGCCGTGGATGCGCAGCTTCGGCCAGCTCGCACCGACCACCCCGGCCAGATCGTCGGGGTCCGCCGACCAGTAGCACCAGGTCCGCTCGGCCGGACGCAGCGGGCCGTCCGGTGCCTCGACCAGCGTCACTGCGACGGAGGTGTCGGACAACAGCCGGTGGGCGAGGGTCAGACCGGCGGCACCGCCTCCCACGACGAGGACGTCCGGCGGCCCGTCGGAGCGGGGTGGGGGCGTCACCGGCCGCTGCCCCGGCCGAGGGTGGCGAACGGTGGATTCCCGGTCTGGACAAGCGAGTTCACGTGGCACTCCGGATCACGGACGGGTCTCGGCTGCGAGGTTCTGTGCGAACTCTTCCGTCTGGGAGCACCGGTCGGATGCGCCGGGCAAGGGCCTGCCGCCGCGGAGCGCCTACGCCCTCAGCTCCCGCAGGCGGCCCGTACCGCGTCCACCGCGCCCTGCAAGGTGTGCAGGCGCGGGAAATCCCGGACCGTCGCGGGCCAGCCGGGTCCGCCGAGCAGCACCTGCGGGTGTCTGCGCGCACCGCGCAACCCCCAGTCGATGGTGCGCACATGGGCCGCGAGCGGCAGGTTCGCCGTCGAGCGGACCTGCGACCAGAGCACCACCGCGGCCGGACCGATCCGCCGTACCGCGTCCTCGAGCGCCGGTGCCGGGAGCGCCCCGCCGAACATCCGCACCGCGACGCCCTGTTCGCCGAGCGCTGCGGCCAGGGCCTCCAGCGCCAGTGTGTGCTGCTCTCCCGGGACGCACGCGAGGACCGCCGCCGCCGACCCCGAGCGCTCCGGGGACAGCGGTGCGCCGCGCAGGGCGGACGAGACATGCCAGGACAGCAGGTGCTCGATCTCCACATGCCGGTCGCCCGCGTCCTCCCAGCGGCGTCCCACGGCCTGGAGACACGGCATGATCACCTCCTGCCACGCCTCCACGGGCCCGTACGTGCTCACCACTCCGTCCAGCTGCTGCTGCACCGAAGCGGCGTCGAGTCGGGTGGCCGCGCTGGCGATGCCGCGCGATTCGGCGCGGGCGTTGCGGCCCAGGGGGAGGGCACCGGCCGGGGTGCGGCGAGGGTCCGCCGGCGCGGAGGACGTCGCCTCCTCGTCCGTGTCCGACTGTCGCTCGCCCTCCGTGCCGGGCCGCGGCTCGCCGCCCGCCGTGGCCCGGGCGGAACGGGCCGCCTCCGCCGGAGGCACGCCGAGCGCGGTCAACCGGCACATCTCTTCCAGGACCGCGATGTCCTGTGGCGCCCACCGGCGGTGCCTGCCCGCGTCGTGCCCGGACGGGCCGATGCCGTAGCGGCGGTCCCAGGAGCGGAGCGTGGTGGGCTGGATGCCGAGGCGGCGGGCGACGTCGCCGGTGGTCAGGCCCACGTCGGCGGAGACCGGCGCCCGGGGTGCGGGTGCGGTGTGCGCTGGGTCGGAGTCGGTGCTCACCCACTCAGTATAGAGCGCACAAACGATGCAAGTTGTAGCGGTGCGCGTTACGGGACACGGTTGCGTCACCTGCCACCGTTCCTTGGAGACCGACATGAGGCTCGCAGCGCACGCCGTACGGACCTCGCAGCCCACACGGGACTCTGGGCCCGCCGGGGAGACGTCGCCACAGCGCGACGGTGCCGTCCCGCACCAGGCGCCGACCGAACTGACGTATGCGGAACAACGCGTGGCCGAAGGGCTGCTGCGCGGCGAGGAGTGGGCGCTCGCGGCGGCCTACGAACGCCACGGAGCGCTTGTCTTCACCCTCGCCAATCGTTCGCTGGGGGACCGCGCCGAGGCAGAGGACGTCACCCAGCAGGTGTTCCTCGCCGCATGGCGGGGACGCGGCGGCTACCGGCCGGAGCGCGGACCGCTCGCCGCATGGCTGACCGGCATCACCCGCCGGAAAATCGCGGACGCCCTGGAGGCGCGGAGCCGCCGCGCCCGGCTCCTGGCCGCTGTCGACGCCGCGGCGGAGGCTCCGCGTGCCGCGCCCGCCGGCACGGACCCGCGCGCGGCCGTCGACCGGGTGCTCGTCGCGGACGAGCTGCGCCGGCTGCCCACGGCACAGCAACTGGTCCTACAGCTCGCCTTCTTCAAGGACCTGACGCAACAGCAGATCGCGGACCGCACCGGACTGCCGCTCGGCACCGTCAAGTCGCACACCCGGCGCGGGCTGCACAACCTCCGGCGCAGGCTCAGCCTTGCCGACCTGACGTGATCTGCCTGACCTGGCCACAGTCGGCGGCGTACTGCCGATGGTCATTGGCCCCCCTCGGCCGCCGGGGTGCGCTAGACCGCCCCCGCCGCCTCTCCGAGCGCGGTGTCCAGGATCGACAGGCCGAGGGCCAGCTCTTCCTCGGTCGCCGTGAGCGGGGGTGCGATGCGGAACACGCCGCCCATGCCCGGGAGTTGGACGATGTTCATGTGCAGGCCGAGTTCGAGGCAGCGCCGGGTGACGCGGGCGCCCAGTTCGTCCGAGCTCTCCTTGGTCGTGCGGTCGGCGACGAGTTCCAGGCCGGCCAGCAGACCGCGGCCGCGGATGTCACCCACCACCTCATGGCGGACGGCCAGCTCGTCCAGGCCCTTGCGCAGGAACGCGCCCAGTTCCAGGGCGCGTTCGTCTAGGCGTTCCTCGGCGAGCACGTCCAGCACGGTGTTGCCGACCGCGGCGACCAGCGGGTCCGAGACGTGCGTGGTGAAGAAGAGGAAACCGCGTTCGTACGCCTCCTGCTCGATCTCCGTGCTGGTGAGCACGGCCGCGAGCGGCAGGCCCGCGCCGAGGGTCTTGGAGAGCGTGAGGATGTCGGGGACGACCCCGTCGCGCTCGAAGGCGTACCAGGTGCCGGTGCGGCACAGTCCGGTCTGGGCCTCGTCGAGGATCAGCAGCATCCCGCGCTCACGGCACTTGTCACGGAGCGCCGCGAAGTAGCCGGGCGGCGGCTCGATGATGCCGCCCGAGCTGAGGATCGGTTCGACGAGGCAGGCGGCCAGGCTGCCGGTGGACTGCGCGTCGATCATCCCGAACGCGAAGTCCAGCTGGCGGCGCCAGTCGAGCTCGCCCTCGGGTGTGGTGAAGTCGGGCCGGTACGCGTTCGGCACGGGGATCGCGAAGTTGCCCGGCGCGGAGGGACCGTAGCCTTTACGGCCCGCGCTGTACGTGGCCGAGGCGGCGGCCTGTGTCATGCCGTGCCAGGAGCGGGCGAAGGACACGATCTCGTGCTTGCCCGTGACCAGTTTGGCCATCCGGATCGCGGCCTCGTTGGACTCGGCGCCCGTGGTCAGGAGCAGCGCCTTCTCCAGCGGGGCCGGCAGGGTCGCGGCCAGGCGCCGGGCCAGGTCCACGACCGGGCGGCTGATCATGCCGCTGTAGAGGTGGTCGAGGGTGGCCACCTGCCGCCGGACCGTCTCGACGATCGCGGGGTGCGAGTGCCCGAGGATCGCGCTCATCTGGCCCGAGGTGAAGTCGAGGATCCGCCGACCGTCGGCGGTGTACACGAAGCTGCCGGCGGCGCGCTCGATGATCTCGCGGGTGAAACCGCCGCCGTAGCGCACGAGATGACGGTCCGCGTCGGCCCAGAACGCGGACGCGGAGGCGGGGGAAGGGGTGGGAGTCGCAGCCATGAACCGACCGTAGGGCGGCGGCGAGCGCCGCGTCCATCACACAATTCCGCCTGTGCTGTTCGGGAAAACCGCACAACAATGGTGGGGTGATGAACCCCTGGAGGCTGCGGCTGCTCAGCCAGCTGGACACCCTCGGCACGGTCCGCGCGGTGGCCCAGGCCGCCAACCTCAGCCCGTCGAGCGTGTCCCAGCAGCTCGCCCAGCTGGAGACCGAGACCGGCACCGCGCTCCTGGAGCGCACAGGGCGACGCGTGCGGCTCACCTCCGCCGGGCTGATCCTGGCGCGGCGGGCCCGGGCGATCCTCGACCACATGGACAGCGTCGAGGCGGAACTGCGCGGGTTCGGCGAGGAGCCCTCGGGCCTCGTGCGGCTCGGTGCGTTCCAGAGCGCGGTGCACACGATGGCGGTGCCGGCGATACGGCGGCTCGCAGCGGCGTATCCCCATCTCGACGTCCAGATCCTGGAGTTGGAGCCGCACGCGAGCGTGCCCGCCCTGCGCGTGGGGGACGCGGACCTCGTCATCACCACCACGGACTTCGACGACCTGCCCCTCGGCCCCGACCTCGACTTCGTCCCGCTGGACACCGACCCGGTGCTGCTCGTGCTGCCGCCGGACCACCCCGCCGCCGGTCGCGGCCCGGTGGACCTCGCCGCCTTCGCGGACGAGCCGTGGGCCTTCGACATCCCGCAGTCGTACATGGCGAACCTGGCGCTGCGGCTATGCCGGCAGGCTCGGTTCGAGCCTCGGATCGTGGGCCGGTTCAGCAACTACATGCTGACGCTCCAGCATGTCGAGGCCGGCCTCGCGGTGGCTCTGCTCCCGGGCCTCGCGGTGAACGCCGGGCGCTACCGCGTCGCCACGCGTGAGCTGGCGACGCCCGTGACCCGCACCATCACGGCGGCGATCCGCCGTGGCGCGCCACCCCGGGCGGCCGTGCGCGCGGTCCTCGACGCCCTGCGACCCGCCGGCGGGGCGCCCGAGTAGTCGCCGAAGGAGGCCCGGCCGATGAGTTTCCCCCGCCGCCCGAGTCTGCCGTCGTGAGGGCCGGCTCCGTCGTACGGCGCCGACCGCATCCCGTGACGGCCGGCACCGTCGTACGGCGCCGACCGCATCCGCACCGCGACGAGACCACGGAGCACCCATGACGAACGAACTGCCCGGCCGCCCGCCCGTCGTCGACCTGGCCACCTGGCAGGCCGCCCGCGACGAACTCCTCGTCCGCGAAAAGGCGCACACCCGCGCGGGTGACGCCATCGCGGCCGCGCGCCGCCGGCTGCCCATGGTGGAGTTCGACGGCACCGTCGAGGTCACCGGGCCCGACGGACCCGTGCCGTTCCTCGACCTGTTCCAGGGACGCGACGAACTCGTGGTCTACCGGCACATGTGGTACGACGGCGCACCCCACCAGGGCCAGTGCGAAGGCTGCACCACCACGGCCTGGCACCTCAGGGACGCCGTGTACCTCAACGCCCGCGGCGTCTCCTTCGCCGTCGTGACCACCGGAGCGTGGGAAGAGGTCGCCGCGTACGTCGAGTTCATGGGGTACACCCAGCCCTGGTACTCGGTCCGCGGGGTCGAGGGACCGGCCGGCGGGGAGATGGGGTACCTCACCAGCTATCTGCGCGAGGGCGGGCGCACGTTCCTGACGTACTCCACGACCGGGCGCGGCAACGAGCGGGTCAACCCCGCCCTCGGCCTGCTCGACATGACGCCCTACGGCCGCGGCGAGGCGTGGGAGGACAAGCCCGCGACCTGGCCGAAGGGGCACGACGCCTGCTGGACCTGGCGCACCGACGCCGAGGGCAACCCCACCTGGGGCCCGACCAGCCGGCCGCTGCCGCAGTGGACCCGCCCCGGCGCGACCCCGGTGGAGACGCTCGGCAGGGCGGGTCACTGCCACTGAGGCCGGCCAGCCGCGGGGCGCGGCACCGGACGGCGGACGGCTCCGGTCAGGCGGCGGACGGCTCCGGTCAGGCGCTGCACAGGCAGAACGGGTGGCCCGCCGGGTCCGCGTAGACCCGGAAGCCGCGCTTGCCGTCCTCGTCGTTCAGGTCGAGCGGCATGGCGCCGAGCGACAGGGCCTGCGCCTCGGCGTCGGCCATGTCGGTGACGGTCAGGTCGAGGTGCATCTGCTGGGAGTTGTCCTCGGCCTGCGGCCACTGCGGCGGGCGGTAGCCCGGTGCGCGCTGGAACGCGATGCGGTGCCCGCCCGGTACGTACAGGTCGTACCAGTCGTCGTTGTCGTGCTTGATCTCGCCGCCCATCAGCGCGGCGTAGAAGCCGGCCAGGGCGGCGGGGTCGGGGCAGTCGACGGCGGTGAGGCAGTACTGGGCGACAGGCATGATGTCCTCCTGGGCGAGGTGTCCGGGCCCGGTGGCCGGACCCGGAGGTGGGTGCAGATGCGGGTGCCCGTACAGCACCACCTGATGCATCCGCGAGGTCGCGATGCGCACCACCCGGGCGCCCCGATTTCCCCTCCCGGCTCTTCACCTCCGGCACGCGGGGTACCCGCGGCGGTCCGGATCCGTTGAGGGGATGGACATGGAGTGGATGGAGCAGGCCGCATGCGTGGGGGAGGACCCGGAACTCTTCTTCCCCGTGGGCACCACCGGCCCGAGCGTGCGCGAGACGCAGGCGGCCAAAGAGGTGTGCCGACGCTGCCCCGTGACCGAGACGTGCCTGGACTGGGCCCTGCGCATGGGCCAGACGACCGGTGTGTGGGGCGGCACGTCGGAGGCCGAACGGGCGCCGATGCTGCGGGCGCTGCGCCGCAGGCGGGTGGGGGCACGGTCCCGCTGAACGCCGGACAGCCGCCGTTTCACCCGGCCGGGCGCGGGGACTCGTGCCGGTGATCGGCCGGTGACGGCCGGGAGACCGAGAAGAGGCGTCATCGCGATGAAGTGCACGCTGGAGCGTGTCGACGGTGTGAGCACCACGGCAAGGACCCTCAACGGGCCGCGTACGAAGGGCAGTTCGCCGCGCGTCGGCACGGCGGCCGGGCCGCGCGGTACGGGTACGCCGTACCGGCACGGCGACGGCCTCATCACCGCCGCCCGTCCGGCCCAGGACCCGTTCGGCTTCGGCCCGCACATCGACGAGGACGCGGCGGACCCGGAGGCCCACATCGTCCGCAGCGTGAACTGACGTGAGCTGACCGCCGCCGGGCCCTGCTTGGTGCCGTTCACTGCTCGGCGAACGGCACCGGCTCCCTGCCCTTCGGCTGACGCGGTGCCCGCAGGGACGGGACCTCCGGCAGCGCCCGGGTCTCGGAGGAGTCCGGCGTCAGCTTCACCTTCTCGCCGTGGTGCCGCACGACCACCGGATCACCGCTCAGCAGCGTGTACGTGGCCTCGTCCGGCGTGATGCACACGGCGATGCTGCGGCCGAAGGCCGTGACACGGAACGAGAGCCGGAACAGGTGCCCCGGCAGCCGCGGCGCGAACGACAGCGTGCCGCCCTGGCGGCGCAGCCCGCCGAACCCCGCGACCAGCGCGATCCAGCTCCCGGCCAGCGAGGCCAGATGCAGACCGTTGCGGGTGTCGTCCTTGAGATCGCGCAGATCGATCAGCGAGGTCTCCCCCAAGTAGTTGTACGCCAGGTCGAGATGGCCCGTGCGCGCCGCGACCACGGCCTGGCAGGCGGCCGACAGCGAGGAGTCCCGCACCGTCAGCTCCTCGTAGTACGCGAAGGCCCGCTCGGTCTCCTCCTCGGTGAACGCCTCACCGCGCAGGAACAGCGCGAGCACCAGGTCCGCCTGCTTGATGACCTGGCTGCGGTACAGGGCGAAGTAGTGGAAGTGGTTCATCAGCGGGTACTGGCCGGGGCGCGTGGCGTCGAAGTCCCAGCGTGCCCGGCGCGTGAACCCGGCGGACTGCTCGTGGACGCCGAGTTCCTCGTTGTACGGGACGGCCATCGCGTCCGCGGCCCGGCGCCAGCAGCGCACTTGTCCCTCGTCCACCCCGAGTCTGCGGGCCTCCTCCGGGTGCCGGTCCACGGCCGCCGCCGCTTCGCGCAGATTCTCCTGCGCCATCAGGTTGGTGTAGAGGTTGTCGTCCATGAGGGCGCTGTACTCGTCCGGGCCCGTCACCCCGTCGATGTGGAAGACGCCGTGCTCGTCCTGGTGCCCCAGGGAGTGCCACAACCGGGCGCTCTGCACGAGGAGTTCGAGCCCCACCTCCCGCTCGAAGTCCGCGTCCCCGGTGCACGCCACGTAGCGCACCACGGCCGCGGCGATCGCGGCGTTGACATGGAAGGCGGCCGCGCCCGCCGGCCAGTAGCCCGAGCACTCACGGCCCGCGATCGTGCGCCAGGGGAACGCCGCGCCC
This sequence comes from Streptomyces indicus, assembly GCF_900100315.1. Lineage (GTDB taxonomy): Bacteria > Actinomycetota > Actinomycetes > Streptomycetales > Streptomycetaceae > Streptomyces > Streptomyces indicus. Next base: position 476,970 of record NZ_FNFF01000001.1, on the reverse strand, counting down.
GCCAGGCCGAGCTGCCCGGCCCGCTCCTGCGCGACGGGCAGGGTGCCGTGCCGCCACTTCAGGGCCTGCGCCACGGCTTCGGGCGCCGTGTACGTGAGGATCGGCAGGATGTACGCCTCGGTGTCCCAGAAGCAGTGGCCGTCGTATCCCGGACCGGTCAGCCCCTTGGCGGGGATGGGCTGCTCCTCGGCCCGAGCGCCCGCCTGGAGGACGTGGAACAGGGCGAACCGTACGGCCTGTTGCAGCCGTTGGTCGCCGCGCACCTCGACGTCGGCGTGCTCCCAGAACGCGTCGAGGCGCTCGCGCTGCTCGCGGGCCAGGCCGTCCCAGCCCGTGTGCCGGGCGGCGGCGAGGGCCGCGTCCACCTGGTCGCGCAGCGCGGGCAGCGAGCGGGTGCGCGACCAGCCGTACGCCACGGCCTTGTCCACGCGCAGCCGCTGCCCCGGCCGCAGCCTGCTGACCACCGTGAAGCGCGCCAGGTCGGTCTCGGACTCGGCGGAGCTCTGCCAGCCGTCCGGCCCGTCCACGTGGTGCTCGGCGGCCACCGCCACGCGCAGCCTGCTCTTGGCCGTGATGTGGATCAGGCCCAGGTTCGCGCCGTACGCATGATGCTCCTCGGGTTGCAGCGGCGACTCCAGGACGGTGGCGCTGCGCGGATCGCCGTCGCTGGGCGGCAGTTGCTCGTTGGTGACGAGCTCGGACTGCACCACCACGCGCGTGTCGTGCGAGACGGGCTCCACCTCGTAGCGGATCGCCGCCACGGAGCGCTGCGTGAAGGAGACCAGGCGTGTGGTGCGCACGCGGACGCGGCGGCCCGCCGGCGAGGTCCACTCGACCGTGCGGTGCAGCATCCCGGTGCGGAAGTCGAGGGTGCGCTCGTGGTGGTGGAGCGTGCCGTAGCGCAGATCGAACGGCTCGTCGTCGACGAGCAGGCGCATCACCTTGCCGTTCGTCACGTTGATCACGGCCTCGCCCACGTCCGGATAGCCGTAGGCCTCCTCCGCGTACGGCATGGGCCGCAGCTCGTACACCCCGTTGAGGTAGCTGCCGGGCAGGCCGTGCGGCTCGCCCTCGTCGAGGTTGCCGCGCCAGCCGATGTGGCCGTTGGAGAGCGCGAACAGCGACTCGCTCTGCGGCAGCACGTCCAAGTTCAGGGATTCCTCCCGGACTTGCCACGGCTCGGTGCTGAACGCCGGATGTTCGATCACGGGCGGCCCTCCGCTCCTGCGGGGGCCGCCCCTGTGGTGGTGGACGTCATGTCCGCCGGGTACCTCGCGCAGGGCGGATCAAGCCGCCGCCGTCCGCGATCACCGGCTGACCGGCTTCTTCCCGCCGTTGTGCGACAGCGGTCACCGGCTGACCGGCGTCTCCCTGCCGATGTGCGACAGCTTCTCGGGGTTGCGCACGTGGTAGAGGCCGGTGATCAGGCCGTCGTCGATCCGTACGGTCAGGACTCCGTCGATCTCGCCGCCGATCCGGACGATCAGCGCAGGCGACCCGTTGGCCTGCACCGGCTCCACCGATCCGACGCCCGCGAGGTTCGGCACCGCGAACTCCAGGAAGCGGCCCACCTCTTCGACCCCGACGAGCGGATTCAGCTGCGCCTGCTTGAGTCCGCCGCCGTCCGTCAGCATCACCACGTCCGGCGCCAGCTTGTCGAACAGGCCCTGCAGATCACCGGTCTCGACCGCGCGCCGGAACGCGTCGAGCGCGTCCTGCGCCGCGTCCGAGGTGACCTTCTCGCGCGGCCGGCGCGCCGCGACATGGCTGCGGGCGCGGTGCGCGATCTGGCGTACGGCGGCGGGGGACTTGTCGACCGCGGCCGCGATCTCGTCGTACCCGAGCGCGAAGACCTCGCGCAGCACGAACACCGCACGTTCCGTGGGGCCGAGCGTCTCCAGGACGAGCAGCATCGCCGTCGACACGCTCTCGGCGAGCTCGACGTTCTCCGCCACGTCGGGAGCGGTGAGCAGCGGCTCGGGCAGCCACGGGCCGACGTACTCCTCCTTGCGGCGCTTGAGCGAACGCAGCCGCATCAGGGCCTGCCGCGTCGTGATCCGCACCAGGTACGCCCGCGGCTCGCGCACCTCGTCCAGGTCCACGCCGGTCCACTTCAGCCAGGTCTCCTGGAGCACGTCCTCGGCGTCGGCCGCGGAGCCGAGCATCTCGTAGGCCACGGTGAACAGGAGGTTGCGGTGCGCGACGAAAGCGGTGGTGGCGCGGTCCGCGGACTGGTCCATGTACGACTCCTCGGTGGGATGCGGCTCGGGTTCGCGCGCGGGGTCCGGACGGCCCGCGCGCTCTGCTTCCTCCATGGGATGCCGCACGGCCCGGAAGTGTGACAACGCCCGGGCCGGGCCGCGGCTTCCCGCCACCGCCCGACGCGCCGCATACGCCGCACGCACCGGGGCACCCGGACCGACAGCACCCGACGTCGTCACAGGAGGCCTTTCGATGACTGCCGTGCACACGCAGGTCCCCGAGGCCGCGGTCAAGGCCACCGCAGAGGTCCTGCAAGGCGCCCTGGTCGATCTGCTCGACCTGTCGCTGATCGCCAAGCAGGCGCACTGGAACATCCTCGGCCCCAGGTTCCGCTCGATCCACCTCCAGCTCGACGAGGTGGTCGCCACGGCCCGCAGCTACGCGGACACGATCGCCGAACGCTCGGCGACCATCGGCGTACCGCCCGACGGCCGGGCCGCGACGCTCGCCCGCCAGACCCGCCTTGCGCAGCCGCCGGAGGGCTGGCTGAAGGACGACGCCGTGGTCGAGCTGCTCGTCGAGGCGCTCGCCGGGACCATACGGCGGATGCACGAGCGCATCCACACCACCGGCGAGACCGACCTGGTGAGCCAGGACGTGCTGCTCGGCCTGACCGCCCAGCTGGAGAAGCACCACTGGATGTTCCAGGCGGAGCAGCCCACGCCCAGGTGAGCCCCGGATCCGCACAGCCCGTGCGGCAGGGGTCCGCACAGCGTGACCGGGTCGGCAACGGGGTCTGACCCCCGCACCGACGGGTACTCGGGACGGATGAACGTCATGAGCAACGCAACGATCGAAGGGGCGGCCGCGCAGGGCGGAGCGATGGGCATCGCGATGGCCCTCGTGGGGCTCGCCATCGTGGGCATGCTGCTCGGCGCCTTCTGGTGGGGCCGCCGCAGGCAGGACCGTGCCCCGCGTCCGCCGACGCCTGATGAGCAGCCGAAGCTGCCCGGGGGCCGGCGTTCCCGCACGGTCCAGGAGATGCGCGAACCCGAGGAGGTGCCGCGCGACGGCGACCGGCTGACACCGCACCAGCTGCGGCACTCCCCGACCCGGAGCAGCTCCGAGACCGAGCGCCCCAAGTGGAGCCCCGGGAGCAGCGGTGCCTTCGGCAGCGGCGGTCCCGGCGGGAAGCAGGGCTGAGACCCCATGGACGGCGCGGCACGGAGGTCCCGCGAGCTCGCGCGGACCCTGCTCGGCGAGTACGGCCGTACCTACGCGCAGGACGCCGGGATCCGGCTGCGCAACACCCCGCAGCCGCTGTACCAACTCCTCGTGCTCTCCTGCCTGTTGAGCGCCCGGATCCGCAGCGCGACCGCCGTGGCCGCGGCCCGTGCGCTCTTCGGCGCGGGCCTGCGCGACGCCACGGGCATGGCGGAGTCCGGCTGGCAGGAGCGGGTCGACGCCCTCGGCCGCGGCGGCTACCGGCGCTACGACGAACGCACCGCCACCCAGCTGGGCGAGGGCGCGGAGCTGCTGCGCGAGGAGTACGGCTGGGATCTGCGCCGGCTGCGCGACACGTGCGCCGACGTGCCCGCTCTGCGCGCGGAGTTGCAGCGGGTGCCGGGCCTCGGGCCCGCGGGCGCCGACATCTTCGTACGGGAGGTGCAGGGCGTCTGGCCCGAGACCGCCCCGTACTTCGGACAGAAGGCGCTGGACGGCGCCGAACGCCTCGGACTGCCGCGCCAGGAACGGAAACTCGCGGCGCTGGTGGACGACACGGAACACGTCATGTTCGCGGCGGCCCTGGTCAGGGCGGCCCTCGACCGGCAGGTCGCCGCGGACGTCATGGAGCGGGAGCACGCGTCCAACTAACCGTTGCCCTGGAGGGTTTGAGGGCGGAGGGAGGGGATACCCGGCCGCTGGCTGAGTGGCCAAGGGACTGTGGTTGCGGCCGCGGGTGCCGCCTGGGACGGCGGCGCTCGTGACCGTAACCCGGTCCCTTCAGTGTGTGTGGGGTGCGGGGGCGCCGTGCGCCAACGGAGGGCCGTTCGGCGGGCACGGCGCCGCAGGACGAAGGAAGGGGACGGACGGTGAAAGGTCTGCACCGGCGCAGGACCGTGGTGGTGACGGGAGCGAGCGCCGGCGTGGGACGCGCCGCCGCCCGGGCCTTCGGCGCACGCGGTGACCGGGTCGCGCTGCTCGCGCGCGGCCGCACCGGGCTCACGGCCGTGGCCGATGAGGTGCGGTCGGCCGGCGGGAAGGCCCTCGTCGTCCCCGCGGACGTGTCCGACGCCAAAGCCGTCGAGGCCGCGGCCGAACAGATCGAGGCGGAGCTCGGACCGATCGACGTCTGGGTGAACAACGCCTTCGCGGGCATCTTCGCGCCGTTCCCGGAGATCACCCCCGACGAGTTCCGCCGCGTCACCGAAGTGACCTATCTGGGCTGCGTGTTCGGCACGCGCGCGGCCCTGCGCCGGATGCTGCCGCGCGACCACGGCACGATCGTGCAGGTCGGCTCGGCCCTCGCGTACCGCGGGATCCCGCTCCAGTCGGCGTACTGCGGGGCCAAGCACGCGATCCAGGGCTTCAACGAGTCGCTGCGCTGCGAACTCCTGCACCACGGAAGCCGCGTCCGCACCACGATGGTGCAGCTGCCCGCCGTCAACACCCCGCAGTTCGACTGGGTGATCAGCCGGCTCCCCGGCCGCTCGCGTCCCGTCGCGCCCGTCCACCAGCCCGAGACCGCCGCACGGGCCGTCGTGCACGCGGCCGCCCATCCGCGGCGCCGCGAGTACTGGACCGGCGGCTCGACCGCGGCCACGCTGCTCGTCAACGCCGTGGCGCCGGGCCTGCTCGACCGCTACCTCGCCCGCCACGTGTACACGCGCCAGTGGGACGAGCAGGGCACCGGCTACTCGTTCGGGAACCTGTGGTCGCCCGCGGACGGCACGGGCGGGCCCGACGCGGGCGCACACGGCCGCTTCGACGAGGAGGCGCGGAAGCGCAGCGCGCAGGCCTGGCTCTCGCGGCAGCGCAACCGGCTCGCCGTGGCGGCGGCGCTCGGGATGGTGGTGGCGGCCGGGCGGCGGCGGACGGGGACGGCCCGCCGCTGAAGCCGGTCGCCCCAGCCCGGCTCCGGAGCCGTCTCAGTTCGAACTCTGCAGCTGCGGAAGCACCTTCGTCCGGTAGAAGTCGAAGAATCCGCGCTGGTCCGGACCGATCTGGCCCACGTACACCCGGTCGAAGCCAGCCTCCGCGAAGGCGGAGAGCGCGCTGACATGCGCGTCCGTGTCGTCGCCGCACACCATCGCGTCCGCCACCTGCTCCTCGGTGACCAGCGGCTCCAACTGCTCGAAGTGCCGCGGGGAGGGCAGGATCTGGCCCATCTCACCGGGCAGCAACTGGTTGGACCAGAGCCTGCGCACGGTGCGTACGGCCTCGTCGCGGTCACTGCCGTAGCAGACCTTCAGACCGCCGCTGACGGGCTTCGACCCGCCGCCGCCCTTGCGGAACTGCTCGACGAGCGCCGGGTCGGGCGTCATCGTGATGTAGCCGTCGCCCACGCGCGAGGCGAGCGAGGTGGCCTTGGACCCGAACCCGGAGACGTCGATGGGCACGGGCTCGTCCGGCACCGTGTACAGCCGGGCGTTCTCCACGGTGTAGTGCTTGCCGTAGTGGTTGATCTCCTCGCCCGTGAACAGCTGGCGCATCACCTGGACCGCCTCTTCGAGCATGTCGAGCCGGACGTGCGCGGGCGGCCAGCGGGTGCCGAGGATGTGCTCGTTCAGCGCCTCGCCGGAGCCGACCCCGAGCCGGAACCGGCCGTGCGTCATCACCGCGCTCGTCGCCGCAGCCTGGGCGACCACGGCGGGGTGCATCCGCAGTGTCGGACAGGTCACCGCCGTGCCGACGGGCAGCGATACGGCCTCCGCGAGGGCACCGATCACCGACCAGACGAAGGGACTCTGGCCCTGCGCCGCGTTCCACGGATGGAAGTGATCGGAGATCCACAGGGACTCGAACCCCGCCTGCTCGGCCATGCGTGCCTGCTCGACGAGCTCGGCGGGCCCGAATTCCTCGGTTGCCAGGAAGTAGCCGTACTCGGCCATGTGCTCACCTCCGCGTGACTGCCCGCCGAGTACCGCCGGGCGGCGCAGGGAAACCTGCACCGGCGCCCGGGCCGGAGCCCGGGCACGCGGAGTCATGCCTGCTCACTTGGGGTGCCGGACCTGGCTCGGAGGTTCCGCCGCGGACCGCTCAGGCCCACCGCAGCAGCGCGCCGAGACCGCCCGCCGGTGCACCTTGCGGCGGCACCGCGAGCGCCTCGGCGCCGGTCGCCGCCGCCGAGCGAAGGAGCGCGTCGTCGGCGCGGGCCGGCTCGGGATGGCGCTCGCCCAGGTACGGCAGGTCCGAACGCCGCACCGCCAACTGGTCCGGGTCGGGGCCGACCCAGACGGTGCGGTGGAGGTCGGCGCCCTCCGGCTGCACCAGCAGTTCGGCGATCCGGTGCTCCCGTGCCGCCTCCACCAGGCCCGGCACGCCCTCCGCCGCCGTGCGCCGCTCCCCGTCCGCGTGGCGCGCGGCCTCGAACCGCTCCAAGTCCTCGGCCACCCGCCGGTGTTCGAACGCGGCCATCGTGCCGCGCACGTCCTCGTCGAGGAGCCGGGTGTCCGCACCGGCCGCGCGCCCGCCGTGCGGGCTCTCGACGGTCCGCGCGCCCACCTGCTGCGGCAACTGCTCGTACACGGCGCGCCGTTCACGCTCACCGCCGACGAGGATCACGACGTCCGCGCGCGTTTCCTGCTGATGGGCGGCGATGGCCTCGGCGGTCAGGGCGGCGTTCTGCTGCCAGGTGTTCTCGACCTTGTTCTGGAAGTGGCGCTCCGACCAGTCGCCGGTGGGGGTGCGGTGCAGGGGCCAGGCGTGACCGGTCACCCCGTCGGTGAAGCGCGCGCCGTCCGGGCCGCGCAGCTCGAAGTCGGCGCCCTTGCGGTCGATGTACGCGACGAGGCACACGAGTTCACCGCTGTTGAGCTCGACCAGCGGGGCGATGCGCGGCAGCGTGCCCCAGCACGCCTGGTCCCCGGGCGGCGCGGTCAGGAGCGGCGGATCGAGGACGACCTCCCCCTCGGTGGCGAAGAACGCGCGGCCGGGGAAGGAGCGGTCGTCCCCGAGCCCTTCCACGGCGCTCTGCACGGCGCGGCAGGTGGCCTCGTCCGCGCCCTGCGCCATCAGGGAGCGGACCGCGGCCTGTGCTTCGAGACGGCGGTCGTTCGCCGTGGACTCGGTGTGCCGCGAGGTGTCGGCGTACACGGAGGCCCAGGGGCCGGGGCGTGCGCACAGCGGGTTGAGAAAGGCGAGGTCCATGAGTGTCTCCAGGGGTTGTACGTCACCCCGGGGCCCAGCGGTGCTGTACGTCGCCCTCGGGGCTCCCGCCGGGTACCCAGCCGTCGGGGGGTGACACGATCGCGGCACCCCGTCCGTCTACAGGGTCCCGCGTCCCCGGCCGGCGCGGCCCCGTATCCGGCCCGGGCCCCGCTCCGCCCGCCTCTTCCGGTCAGCCGGCGCCTGCGAGCGGTACGCGTACGACTGCGCGCGAGCGATACACGTACGACCGGCGCGCGAGCGATACACGTACGACTGGCGCCCGAGCGGACGCGTACGACCGGCACGCATCCGCTCTCGCGGCGGACCATCAACTACCCCTCCAGTGACCTCACTTGGGCAGCGCGAGCCGCAACTCCGACCGGCGCCGCGCCGGTTCGTCGAGCTCCAGGTCGGGCGCGGAAGGCCACCAGCTCGCGCCGTCCTCCATCAGGCGCAGCAGGATCCCCTCCCGGACGGCCCACGGGCAGATGGTGACCTTCGCGATCCCGGTCAGCTCCATGACCGTGTGCGCGACGAGCGCCCCCGCCAGGGACTGCGGGGCCCGCGCGGCCGAGATGCCGCGCAGCTTGGCCCGGCCGGACGAGGGCAGCGCGGCGAGCCGCTGGACCGCCTCGCCGAGGTCGTCGCGCCGCAGCTCACGCGGCGCGAACGGGCCGCGGCGGCCCGGCGGCGCTCCGCACAGGCGGGCCAGCTGCTGGAAGGTGCGGGAGGCCGCGATCGTCGTGCGCGGTCCCTCCCAGCGCACCCGCGCCGCCACATCGCGCAGCTGGTGGCGGATCGCCCGGCGCAGCGCCCGCAGCGCCTTCTTCGACGGCGGGTCCTCCCCGTCCAGGTACTCGCGCGTGAGCCGGCCCGCCTCGAGCGGCAGCGACACCGCGAAGTCCGGCAGCCGCCCGCGCCCCACGGCCACCTCGAGCGATCCGCCGCCGATGTCGAGCATGCCGAGCGGCCCGGCCCGCCAGCCCATCCACCGCCGGGCCCCGAGGAACGTCAGCTCCGCCTCCACCTCGCCCGGCAGCACATGCAGACGGACGCCGGTATCGTGGAGAACGGACTGCAGGACCTCGGAGCGGTTGGGTGCGTCCCGCACCACCGCCGTCGCGAAGGCGAACGGTTCCGGAGCGCCCCAGCGCACACTCTGCTCCCGCACCGAGGTGACCGCCTCGGTGAGCGCGGCCACCGCCGTGCGCGGTAACTCCCGGTCCTTGCCCAGCTGTTCGGCCAGGCGCAGCCGCACCTTCGCCGTGTGCACCGGCAGCGGTGCACCGCCCTCCACGTCCGCGACCATCAGCCGCACCGTGTTGGACCCCACGTCGATCACCCCGGTTCGCATGCCCCCACGGGTACCCGCGGCGGCGCGGAATAGGCCGGTCGCGCGTATGAGGACGGCGCTGCGGGGTAACCGGCGACGACGCACCCGGCAAGGACCAGCAGGGGCACGCGCGGGGACACCGCGCCGAGAGGCACCGCGAACCCCGGCGCACGCGGCAGCGGTTCCGCGCGCCCCGACCGTTCCGCGCGCCGCCGCACCTGACCCGCAGCCCCTCTCACGAAAGGTTCCGCCGTGTCCACGAAGGTCTCCGACCACATCCTGCAGCGCCTGCGCGCCTGGGACGTCGAGTATGTCTTCGCCTACCCGGGGGACGGCATCAACGGACTGCTCGCCGCCTGGGGACGTGCCGACAACAAGCCCGTGTTCATCCAGTCGCGGCACGAGGAGATGTCCGCGTTCGAGGCCGTCGGATACGCCAAGTTCACCGGCCGGGTCGGTGTGTGCGCGGCCACCTCGGGGCCCGGCGCCATCCACCTCCTCAACGGGCTCTACGACGCCAAGCTCGACCATGTGCCGGTCGTGGCGATCGTCGGGCAGACCAACCGCAGCGCGATGGGCGGCTCGTACCAGCAGGAAGTCGATCTGCACTCGCTCTTCAAGGATGTGGCGAGCGACTACTGCGAGGTCGTCAACGTGCCGCAGCAGCTGCCCAACGCCCTCGACCGGGCGCTGCGCACCGCCCGCGCCAAGCGCACCGTGACGGCCCTGATCATCCCGGCGGACGTCCAGGAACTCGAGTACGAGGCACCCGAGCACGCCTTCAAAATGGTGCCGTCCAGCCTCGGTGTGTCCCGGTACGCGCCGGTGCCCGCCGACGAGGACCTCGAGCGGGCCGCCGAGCTCCTGAACGCGGGCGAGAAGACCGCGATCCTCATCGGCCAGGGTGCGCGCGGGGCACGCGAACAGGTCATGGAGACGGCCGAGTTGCTCCAGGCCGGGGTCGCCAAGGCGCTGCTCGGCAAGGACGCGCTGCCGGACGACCTGCCGTATGTCACGGGCGCGATCGGACTGCTCGGCACCCGTCCCAGCTACGAGCTGATGCAGGAGTGCGACACCCTCCTCGTGATCGGTTCGAGCTTCCCGTACACCCAGTTCCTGCCGGAGTTCGGGCAGGCCCGCGCGGTGCAGATCGACATCGACCCGTTCATGGTCGGTCTGCGCTACCCCTTCGAGATCAACCTCGTCGGCGACGCACGCGAGACCCTCATCCGGCTGCTGCCGAAGCTCACCCCGAAGAAGCCGGGCAAGTGGCGCAGGAAGATCGAGAAGGACACGGCCCGCTGGTGGGAGGTGATGGAGCGGCGCGCCGCCGTCGAGGCCGATCCCGTCAACCCCGAGTACGTGGTGCACGCCCTCGACGCGCAGCTGCCCGAGGACGTGATCCTCACCGCCGACTCCGGCTCGGCGGCCAACTGGTACGCCCGCCACCTGCGGCTGCGCGGAGAGATGCGCGGCTCCCTGTCGGGCACGCTCGCGACCATGGGCTGCGGCGTCCCGTATGTGATCGGCGCGAAGTTCGCCCACCCTGACCGCCCCGCGATCGCCCTGGTCGGCGACGGGGCGATGCAGATGAACGGACTTGCCGAACTCATCACCGTCGCCAAGTACTGGGAGCAGTGGAGCGATCCGCGCCTGGTCGTCGCGGTGCTCAACAATCAGGATCTGAACCAGGTGACCTGGGAGATGCGGGCGATGACCGGTGCCCCGCAGTTCCTGCCCTCGCAGGCGCTCCCGGACGTGGCCTACGCCGACTTCGCCCGCTCCCTCGGTCTCGCGGGCGCACGGATCGAGAAGCCCGCCGACGTGGAGGGCGCCTGGCAGCACGCGCTCGCCGCCGACCGCCCGTACGTGCTCGACTTCCGCACCGACCCGGCCGTGCCGCCGATCCCGCCGCACGCCACCCTCGACCAGATCGAGGCGGCCGCCGTCTCCATCCTGAAGGGAGACAGCGACCGCACCGGGATGATCCGGCAGGGCTTCAAGGCGAAGGTCCAGGAGATGCTGCCCGGCTCACGGCACCGCGAGGGCGACGGGAAGTGAGCAGGACCTCGGTACGGGGACTGCCCCTGTACGGCGACTGCCCCTGTACGGGGATTGAGGCGGCCGTGAGCCCCGAGACTGCCCCTGTACGGGGATTGAGGCGGCCGTGAGCCCCGAGTGGCGCCTCAATCCCCGTACCGCACGTCCCCCAGGACGACCCCGCTCTTCGGCCGCGTGGGGATCCGCTCCAGCGGGATCCGCAGGTCCTGCGCGGGCATCCGGTACTCCAGCCGGGCCAGGCGCAGGGACAGCAGCCCGAGCAGCCGGACCGTGATGTCCTCGCCGGGGCAGCGGTGGCCGGCCGAGGCGTCGCCGCCGCCCTGCGGGATCAGCTCGTCGCGCTCCGGCGTACGGCCGGTGAAGCGCCCGGGGTCGAAGTCGTCCGGGCGCACCCAGAGCTCCGCGTCGTGGTCGTGGCCGTACAGGTCGAGCAGCACGAGCGTGCCCGCCTCGATGGGCTCACCGCGGTGGTGCAGCTCCTCCTGGGCCACGCCCGCGACGAACGGCGCGAAGGGATAGTGCCGCCGCACTTCGTGCGCGAAGGCCCGCGCGTACTCCTCGCCGCCTTCGCGCAGCAGCCGCTTCTGGTCCGGCCACTCGTGCAGCGCGTGCCCGGCGAAGGCGACGAACCAGCTGATCGCCACGGTCGGGCGCAGGATGTTGAGCAGTTCGACCGCGGTGGTGTGCGTGTCGATGAGCAGGCCGTCGGCGCCTTGGTGGTGGACCACGGCGTCCAGCACCGATCCGGGGTCGGCCTTGCGTTCGCCGGTACGGATCCGGGTGACGAGCCGCATCAGGCCCTGCTCGGCGCGGCGGCGGGCCCGCCGGGCCCGGATGTGGCGCGGCCCTGCGGTCGCGAAGCCGTCCACCATGGCCACGAGGTCGCGGGTCACGTCGTCCACCCGCGAGGCGTCGAGCGGGAGCCCGGCCCACCGGCACACGGCCCGGGTCAGCAGCCGGGCGCTCTCGTCGAACAGGACCACGCGGCGGCCGTCGGTCCACTGCTCGGCCGCGGTGTCCCAGGCCGCGCCCACGGTCGAGGCCAGCGCCTCGACCCGGTCGGGATCCTTGAGCAGGTCCACGAACATCGCCTTGCGCACCTGGTGGTCCCGGCCGTCCAGGGTGTGCACGGCACCGTGCCCGAACAGTGTGGAGAGCACCGGGCCCGGCAGCGCGTCGTGCCGCTCGATGCGGGGCTCCTCGTAGAAGAAGCGCACCGCCTCGGGGCCGCGCACGGCCACCGCGGGCCGTCCCATCAGGCGCGTACGCACCATCGGGCCGTCCGTCTGCTCCCACTGCGCGGGCAGCCAGCGGTAGCCGTCGGCAAGCAGCGGCAGGGTCTGGTCGGGCTCGCGGACCCGCATCGGGTTCTTCAGGAGTCGTAGTGCGTTCATGCCACTCGTAGTGACCCCCGTACGCACGGCGAAACGTCACGGAAGCCGCACATATACAGGAGCCGGGCAGTCCACGGAGTGAGATGACCCACCCCTTCACCCTCCTGAACAGGGGGGAGTTAGCATATGAGCGCCGCCTAGCTCGAAAGCGAAATCCCTGTGACTGTCAACGACGACTCGTTCACCAACTGGAAGCACCGCGAGGAGATCGCGGAGTCGATGATCCCGCTCATCGGGAAGCTGCACCGCGAGCGGGACGTGACCGTCCTGCTGCACAGCCGCTCCCTGGTGAACAAGTCGGTGGTCTCCCTCCTGAAGACCCACCGCTTCGTGCGTCAGATAGCCGGCGAGGAGCTCTCGGTCACCGAGACGCTGCCCTTCCTCCAGGCCCTGACCACGCTGGACCTCGGCCCCTCGCAGATCGACATCGGCCGCCTGGCCGAGGAGTACCGGGCCGACAACCGCGGCCTGAGCGTCGAGCAGTTCACCGCCGAGGCGGTGGCCGGCGCCACCGGCGCCAACAAGATCGAGTGCCGTGAGGGCCGCGACGTCGTGCTCTACGGCTTCGGCCGCATCGGCCGCCTCGTCGCCCGCCTCCTGATCGAGAAGTCCGGCTCCGGCAACGGTCTGCGCCTGCGCGCCATCGTGGTCCGCGGCGGCGGTGGCCGGGCCGCCGACGACCTCGTCAAGCGCGCCTCGCTGCTCCGCCGCGACTCGATCCACGGCCAGTTCCAGGGCACGATCACCGTCGACGAGGCGAACAGCACGATCACCGCCAACGGCAACGAGATCAAGGTGATCTACGCGAACGACCCCTCCGAGGTCGACTACACCGCGTACGGCATCAAGGACGCCATCCTCATCGACAACACCGGCAAGTGGCGCGACCGCGAGGGCCTCTCGCAGCACCTGCGTCCCGGCGTCGACAAGGTCGTCCTGACCGCCCCCGGCAAGGGCGACGTCCCGAACATCGTGCACGGCGTCAACCACGACAGCCTCAAGCCGGACGAGCAGATCATCTCCTGCGCCTCCTGCACCACCAACGCGATCGTCCCGCCGCTCAAGGCGATGGACGACGAGTACGGGGTCCTGCGCGGCCACGTGGAGACGGTCCACTCGTTCACCAACGACCAGAACCTCCTGGACAACTACCACAAGGCCGACCGCCGCGGCCGCTCCGCGCCGCTCAACATGGTGATCACCGAGACCGGTGCCGCCTCGGCCGTCTCCAAGGCGCTGCCCGACCTCAAGGCGCACATCACCGGCTCCTCGATCCGCGTGCCCGTGCCGGACGTGTCGATCGCGATCCTGAACCTGCAGCTGGCCCGCGAGACCACCCGCGAGGAGGTCCTCGACCACCTGCGCGAGGTCTCGCTGACCTCGCCGCTGCGCCGCCAGATCGACTTCATCTCCACGCCGGACGCGGTCTCCAGCGACTTCATCGGCTCGCGCCACGCCTCGATCGTGGACGCCGGCGCCACCAAGGTCGAGGGCGACAACGCGATCCTCTACCTCTGGTACGACAACGAGTTCGGCTACTCGTGCCAGGTGATCCGGGTCGTGCAGCACGTCTCGGGCGTCGAGTACCCGACGTACCCGGCTCCGGCCGTCTGATCTGTCTGATCCGTCTGATCCGTCTGGTCCGTCCGATCCGTACGGACAGGGAGGGCCGTCGCACCCGCGGGTGCGACGGCCCTTCGCCGTGCTGCCCGTTGCCGTCCGGGCAGGGTCAGTTGATGCCGCCCATCAGGCGCTGCACCCGCCCGCGGCACACCCAGATGGCGAGGCCCGCGACCACCGCCACGGCGGCCTCGGCGCCCACCACGCCCCGGCTGTCCAGGTTCACCCCGTAGGTGCTGAGCAGCGACATGATCGAGTCGCCCGCGGTGGCCGCGAGGAAGAACGCGCCCATCATCTGCGAGGCGTACTTCGCCGGCGACATCTTGGTCGTCAGGGACAGGCCCACCGGCGACAGGCACAGCTCGCCGACCGTCTGCACGAAGTAGATCGCCACGAGCCACATCGCCGCGGCCTTGTGACCGCCGGCCGCGGTGGTCATCGGGATCAGGAACACGAAGAACGAGATCCCCGCGAGCACCAGGCCCCAGACGAACTTCACGATGGTGCTCGGCTCCTTGCCGCGGCGGTTCAGCCACAGCCACGCGCTCGCGACCACCGGGGCGAGCGCCATGATCAGGACCGGGTTCACCGACTGGTACCAGGAGACGGGGAACTCCCAGCCGAGCACGCTGTTCTGCGCCGAGTCGCCGGCGAAGGTGGCCATCGTGTACGAGCCCTGGTCGTAGATCGCCCAGAACACGGTCGCGGCCACGAAGAACCAGATGTAGCCGGACATCCGCGACTGCTCGATCCTGGTCAGGGAGCGGTCCCGCTTGATGCGGACGAAGAGCAGCACGGGGACGAGGATCCCGAGCGCGGCCAGCGGCACGGTCAGCCACTTCTCGGTGATGGTGCCTGCCGTCCCGACGACGAGGTACAGCGCCGCGGCACAGGCCAGCGCGAGCAGCGACTTGACCGTCACGCTGCGGCGCTCGGCGGCGCTCAGCGGCTTGGGCACCACGTTCGAGGCCGCGCTGAGATGGCGGGTGCCGAGCAGGAACTGGACGAGGCCGAGGCCCATGCCGACCGCCGCGAGCGCGAAGCCGAGGTGCCAGCTGACGGTCTCGCCGACGGTGCCGATGGCCAGCGGCGCGAGCAGACCGCCGAGGTTGATGCCCATGTAGAACACCGTGAAGCCGCCGTCGCGGCGCGGGTCGTCCGGGCCGTCGTAGAGATGCCCGACCATCGTCGAGATGTTGGCCTTGAGCAGGCCCGAGCCGATCGCGACCAGCGCGAGTCCGGCGAAGAACGTGGGGGCGCCCGGCACGGCGAGCAGCAGATGGCCCGCCATGATGGCCACGGCCGCGATGGTGACGGTTCTGCGGGGACCCCAGACCCGGTCGCCGAACCAGCCGCCGGGCAGCGTCAGGAGGTAGACCAGGCCGGAGTAGAGCGCGAAGATCGCGGCCTCGCTCGCGAGGGTCATCCCGAGCCCGCCGCCCTGCATGCCCTTAGCGGCGTCCGCGCCGCCGGAGATCAGGTACAGCGGGAGCAGCGCGCGCATGCCGTAGAAGCTGAAGCGCTCCCACATCTCGGTCATGAAGAGCGTGGCAAGTCCGCGCGGGTGGCCGAAGAAGGTCTTGCCGCCGGGTCGGTGCTCCGGGGCGGGTGCGGGGGCCAGGGGCAGGCTGGTCGCCATGGGGCGTTCCTCGAGGGGTCGAGGCGCGCGCAGAGCCGTCGCGCGCCCGGGTGGGTGGCCGGCACCGCCGTCCGGTCCCGCTTCCCGATGCCGGGGGATGCGCGGGTCCGTGTCCGACGGGATCCACGCCCGCGACGCGCCCTTGCACCGCGGACCCGGCCTACAGGTCAGTCACTGCTTTCCACTGTGACGGCCCTGTGAGCAGGGCTTAAGAGCCCTTTGTCCATACGCGGAACATAAGGGCATCGGCCGAAAGTACGGGCGCCCCGGCCGGGTCCGCGCCGACGCCGCGTCCGACTGCGGCCCGCGCCGGAGGCGCCCGAGCGCGGCCCGCCCGGCACCGCGGCCGGCCGGTCTGCGACCCTGCCCGGGTGACGTACACGCCCGCCCGCCCCGAGCCGATCAGCGCCGACCCGCCCGGCCACCCGGCCCGCGCCCTGCTCACCCAGTCCTGGCTCGACCTCGCGTTCGTGCACTGGGCGGCCGACCCCGCCCAGGTCGCGCCGCTGCTGCCCGCGGGCACCGTCCCCGACACGCTGGACGGACTCACGTACGTCGGGCTCGTGGCCTTCCGTATGCACCGCGTCGGCTGGTTCCGGCTGCCCGGCGTCCCGTACCTCGGGTCCTTCCCCGAGACCAACGTGCGCCTGTACTCGGTGGACGAGCGCGGCCGGCGCGGCGTGGTCTTCCGCAGCCTCGACGCCTCGCGGCTGATCCCGGTGACGGTCGGCCGTGCGGCCTTCGGGCTGCCCTACCTCTGGTCGAAGATGTCCGTCCGCAGGGACGGCGACGCGGTCGCGTACGAGAGCCGCCGGCGGTGGCCCGGTCCGCGGGGCGCGAGCAGCCGCGTCGCGCTGCGGATCGGCGCCCCGGTCGAGGAGCCGAGCGAGCTCGAGCACTTCCTCACCGCACGCTGGGGCCTGCACAGCGCCTTCTTCGGCGGGGCCACCCGCTACCTGCCCAACCGCCACCCGCGCTGGCCGCTGCACCGCGCCGAACTGCTCGTATGCGAAGAGGAGTTGATCGAGGCGGCCGGGCTGCCGCGTCCCGTCGGACCGCCGGTCAGTGTGCTGTGGTCCCCGGGCGTTCCGGTCGAGTTCGGGCGCCCCGGACGCGGTCCCGCGGGCATCCCCACCCCCTGACGTTGCGCACGCACCCTTGACCCCGCATGGTCCAGACCAATAACTTCGGCGGGCCGACTCCCGTCGGCAGCAGGCCAGTTGGTCCTCGTCCGTCGACCAGGAATGAGCCTCCATGCGCCGAAGACTGCTTCCCCAGGCGGCCGCCGCCGTCTGCCTCGTCGCCCTGCTCGCCCCGTTCGCCCAGGCCCAGGAGAGCAGCCGCGGCGATGCTCAGGGCGAGCGCGGCCGCACCGCCCTCAAGCGCGTCGGCTACTTCACCCAGTGGGGGGTGTACGGCCGCGACTTCCAGGTCCAGGACCTGGACCGCAGCGGCGCCGCTGCCCGCCTCACCCACATCAACTACGCCTTCGGCAACGTCAGTCCGGAAGGCAAGTGCTTCCTGAACCCCGTGCCCGGCGAGTCCGACCCCTGGGCCGACTACCAGCGCCCGCTCGACGCGGAGAACTCCGTGGACGGCGTCGCCGACACCGACACCCAGGCGCTCGCCGGCAACTTCAACCAGCTCAAGGAACTCAAGGCCAAGCACCCCGGCCTGAAGGTGATGATCTCGCTCGGCGGCTGGTCCTGGTCCACGCACTTCTCCGACGCGGTGCGAACTCCCGAGTCCCGCAAGGCCCTTGTGTCCTCCTGCGTCGACCTCTACCTGAAGGGCAACCTGCCCAAGGACGGGGTGCGCGGCGGCGAGGGCGCGGCGGCCGGGGTGTTCGACGGCGTCGACCTCGACTGGGAGTGGCCCGGCTCCGAGGGCGATGTGGACACCGTGTTCCGGCCCGAGGACAAGCAGAACTTCACCGCGCTCGTCGCCGAGTTCCGCGCCCAGCTCGACGCGCTCGGCAGGAAGAACCGCAAGCACTACGACCTCTCCGCCTTCGTGCCCACCGCCGAGTCGAAGATCGACGCCGGCTTCGAGGTGAAGAAGATCATGCGGGACCTGGACTTCGTGACCCTCCAGGGTTACGACTTCCACGTCAGCGGCGAGAAGACCACGGCCCAGCAGTCCGCGCTGTTCGCGAAGGACGACTTCAGCGTGCACGGCACGGTGCAGGCCTGGCTCGAACGCGGCGCGCCCGCCCGCAAGTTGGTGGTCGGCATGCCCTTCTACGGACAGGGCTGGACCGGGGTCGGCGGCGGCGGGGACGGCCTCGGGCAGCCCGCCACCGGGCCCGCGCCCGCCAAGTGGGCCAACGGGTACGCCGATTACAAGGAGCTGAAGGCGCTCGCCGCCTCGGGCACGTACAAGCTCCACCGCAATCTGCGCGAAGGCCACGCCTGGCTCTTCGACGGCAGCACGCTGTGGACCTACGACGACCCGGCCGTGCTCGCCCAGAAGTCCCTGTATGTGAAGGCCCGCGGCCTCGGCGGCGCGATGTTCTGGTCGCTCGACGGGGACACCGAAGACGGCGAACTGATCCGCACCGTGGACCGCGCCCTCGGGCGCTGACCGCACCACGGCGCCCCGTGGCGCCGGCCTGAGACACCGCACCCCGGGGCGCTGCGAAGACCCCGCGCCCCGGGGTGCGGGACCACAGGCGGCGAGCCGGCCGGAACCTTCACGCCCGCGGGACCACACACGACGGGAGACGGCCGGCCCCTCACGCCCCCGGGCTCCTCACCGGCCCTCCGCGCGCCCCAGCTGCTCCCGCAGCAGAGCGAGCTCGGCCCGCAGCTGCGCGATGTCGTTCTTGTCGGCCGCCTGGTCCCCGTCCCGCAGCGTCACCAGCAGCGTGCCGCCAGGCTCCAGACTCACCGTGGTCGTCTCCGCGACGTCGTCACCGCCCTGCCGGCGCACCGCCACATCGAGGTCGGCCGTCCGCAGTCCGTAGCGCCGCACCGGCCCCGCCAGCCACCGCCCGTCCCGCGCGAGCTCCACCGGCGTGCCCTCCAGGAGCCGCCCGAGCCGGTCGGAGGCCTGCGCCGCCCGCACCATCGCCGCGTTCACCACCATCAGGACCGCGGCCCCGAAGGCGGCCCCCGTCACCGAATCGTCGGGCCCGATCACGGCGTTCTGCACCACGTTCGACAGCAGCAGCATCACGACCAGGTCGAAGGTGTTGAGCTGCGCGAGGTCCCGTTTCCCGGCGAACCTGAGCAGCACGAGCACGATGAGGTACACCGCGACCGTCCGCAGCGCCTTCTCGCCGTACGGAATCCCCGCATCCACCAGGTCGTGCCACACATCCGCTCCTCGGTCGTCCCCCGGCGGCGCGGTCCGCCGGCACGGGTCCCGCCGACTGTGGCACCCGTACGGGCCCCCACAGCGGGCCGCCACGCGGAGTGCGGCCTTGAATGGACAGGTGACCGCGCCCCAGGTGACCGCCCCGGACGACTGTCTGGCGCGCAACGAGTGGATCTGCGGCAAGTACCTGACCACCCGCAGCGAGATCCTCATGGACGCGGTGCTCCAGCATCTGGAGATCACCGCCGTGTCCGTGCTGATCGGCCTGGTGCTCGCCGTCCCGCTGGCCGTGGCCGCCCGCCGCTGGAACTGGGCGGCGGGACCCGTGCTCGGCCTGACGACCGTGCTCTACACGATCCCCTCGCTCGCGATGTTCTCGCTGCTGCTCCCGGTGTACGGGCTCTCCGCGGCGCTCGTCGTCGCCGGACTCGTGCTCTACTCGCTGACCCTCCTGGTCCGCAACATCCTGGCCGGTCTGCGCGCCGTGCCCGAGGAGACCCGGCAGGCCGCACGCGGCATGGGATACGGGCCGATCCGCCTGCTGCTCACCGTCGAACTGCCGCTCGCCGTACCGGCCGCCATGGCGGGTCTGCGCATCGCCACCGTCTCGGCCGTCTCCCTCGTCACGGTCGGCGCGATCGTCGGCTACGGAGGGCTCGGCAACCTCATCTACGCCGGCATGAACACGTACTTCAAGGCGCAGGTCCTCACCGCGTCCGTGCTCTGCGTGGTGATCGCGATCGCCGCGGATCTGCTGCTGCTCGGGGTGCAGCGCCTGCTCACGCCCTGGCAGAGAGGGGCGCGCGGATGAAGACGCTGAGCGACGCCTGGGACTGGCTCACCGACCCCGCCCACTGGTCGGGCGGCGACGGCGTCTGGCACCGTCTGACCGAGCATCTGCTGCTCACCGTGGTCTGCCTGGTGATCAGCTGTCTGATCGCGCTGCCCGTCGCGCTGGTCCTCGGCCACCTCGGCAAGGGCGGGGCGCTCGCCGTGAACATCTCCAACGTCGGCCGCGCGGTGCCCACCTTCGCCGTCCTGGTCCTGCTGCTCCTGACCCCGATCGGCAAATGGGGCCAGGGGCCGACCATCGTCGCGCTCGTCCTCTTCGCCGTACCGCCACTGCTCACCAACGCCTACGTCGGCATGCGCGAGGTGGACCGCAGCGTCGTGCAGGCCGCTCGCGGGATGGGCATGACGGGCTCGCAGATGCTGTGGCGGGTGGAACTGCCGCTCGCGCTCCCGATGATCCTCAACGGCGTACGGATCGCCGCGGTGCAGCTGGTCGCCACCGCCACCATCGCGGCGCTCGCGGGCGGCGGCGGACTCGGCCGCATCATCACCGCGGGCTTCAACCTCGCCTCCACGGCCCAGGTGGTGGCGGGCGCCGTCCTGGTGGCGGCCTTCGCCCTGATCGTCGAAGGGCTCTTCGAACTCGCCGAACGCCTCGCCCCGGGCTGGGCGCGGGGGAGGAGCGCGGCATGAGACGGATCGCGGCCGGCTGTGTACTCGTGGCGCTGCTCGCGGGCTGCACCACCGGGCCCTCCCTGGAGAACCAGGGCGAGGTCACCGCTCCGCCCGGCGACAGCAAGTCCCTGACCATCGGCTCGGCCGGGTTCACGGAGAGCGACCTGCTCGCGCAGATGTACGCGAAGCTCCTCTCCGCGGCTGGATACAAGACCACGCTCCTGACGGTCGCCAACCGCGAACTGTACGAACCGGCCCTGGAATCCGGCCAGATCGACGTCGTCCCCGAATACGCGGCCACCTTCGCGGACTGGCTGAACGCCAAGGCCAACGGAGCCGACGCACCCCCGGTCGGCTCACCCGACCTCGACGCCACGATGAAGGCGCTGCGAGACCTCGCCACCCCCCGCGGCCTCACGGTCCTCGACCCGGGCAAGGCGGTCGACCAGAACGCCTTCGCGGTCACCTCCGCGTATGCCAAGCAGCACAACCTCAAGACCCTCTCCGACCTCGGCCGCTCCGGCCTGAAGGTCCGCCTCGCCGCGGGCGACGAATGCGTCAAACGCCCTTACTGCAAGCCGGGGTTGGAGAAGACGTACGGGATCAACATCACCGCCGTCGACCCGAAGGGCGTCGGCACCACGCAGGCGAAGAAGGCCGTCCAGAGCGGCCAGGACCAGATGGTGCTCACCACGAGCACGGACGCCACACTCGGCGAGTTCGGCCTGGTCCTGCTCGCCGACGACAAGAAGCTCCAGAACGCCGACTACATCGTCCCCGTCGTCAACCGCTCACGGGCCGGCAGCGAGAAGGTCGCCGCGGCACTCGGCCGCCTCAACACGGTCCTCACCACCGCGGACCTGGCCTCGATGAACCAACAGGTGGACAGCTGGCGCCGGTTGCCGGAGGACGTGGCGGAGACGTATCTGAAGGAGAAGGGGCTGCTCTAGGTCTGGCGCGTGGGCGCGTGCGTGTCCCGCAGGATCCGGCCTGTGACCCCGGACCACCCCGCGCCCGAGCCGATCGCTGATGGGCCCGGCCTGCACGTCGGGATGGCGCCAGACCACTGCGGCGATCGCCAGATGCAGACCGACGGTGCAGGTGATGACGCCCGCGTACAGGGCAACGGCCAGGGGCTCGGTGCGGTATTCGGCCAGCAGGGCGGTGGGGAAGGGCAGCAGCGCGATGGCTCCGAGGGAGGCGAGGGTGAGCCGCAGGAGGGCGGGGTCCACCCGGCGCACGTGCCGGAACAGCTTGCGGTGGTCGCGCCAGAACGTCGCCAGGATGTAGAAGCTGAACAGGTACGCGGCCACTTGCGGTCACAGGTGGGCGACCGCGTGCCGCGAGCCCGCACCGTCCAGGCCGCCGGGCACCTCCACGTCGAGGACCAGGAGCGTCGTGGCGATCGCATAGATCCCGTCCGACAGAGCGATCAGCCGGTCCGGGCTGCCCCCCTCCTCGCGGTCACGAGCCCCGCCACGGGCTACGCGTCCGAGACCGAGTCGAACTCCACCTGGTCGCGGCTGACGCCCAGGGCGTCCGCGTCCACCGAGCGGCGCAGGGCCTCGTGCAGTTTCGCCGGGGTGAGGACCCCGAGGAAGCGGGCGCCGTCCAGGACCGCGACCCAGCCCGCGTCGTGCTGGAGCATCACACCGAACGCCGTCTTGAGCGGGGCGCCCACGGGGACCCAGGAGTTCATCCGGTGGGCCAGCTCGCCCACCTGCGCGTCTCCCGCCAGCGCGAGTTCGTCGACGCCCGCCCAGCCGTGCAGATCGCCGTCCTCGTCGAGGCAGACCGCCCAGCGGGCGCCCTGGGCGCGGAGCCGGGCCGCGGCCGCGGCGGCGGACTCGTCCAGGCGGGCGAGCGGCGGCTCCTCCAGGTCGTCGGCCTCGATCCGCGTGACCGAGAGCCGCTTGAGACCGCGGTCGGCGCCGACGAACTCCGCCACATACGGGGTGGCCGGATTGCCGAGTACGGCGCCGGGGGAGTCGAACTGCTCGATGCGGCCCTGCCCGTACACCGCGATCCGGTCGCCGAGCCGCACGGCCTCCTCGATGTCGTGCGTGACCATCACGACGGTCTTGCGGACGCTCGCCTGCATCTCCAGGAACTGGTCCTGCAACTGCTCGCGCACCACCGGGTCGACCGCGCCGAAGGGTTCGTCCATCAGGAGCACCGGCGGATCGGCGGCCAGGGCCCGGGCCACGCCCACACGCTGGCGCTGACCGCCCGAGAGCTGGTCCGGGTAGCGGGAGCCGTACTTCTTCGGATCGAGGCCGACCATGTCGAGCAGCTCCGCCGCGCGCGCCTTCGCCTTGGCGCGCTTCCAGCCCACGAGGGCGGGCACGGTGGCGGTGTTGTCGAGGATCGTGCGGTGCGGGAAGAGCCCGACCTGCTGGATGACGTAGCCGATACGGCGCCGCAGCTGCACGGGGTCCACCTGGGAGATGTCCTCGCCGTCGACGAAGATCTTCCCCTCGGTGGGCTCGATCAGCCGGTTGATCATCATCATCGTGGTGGTCTTGCCACAGCCCGAGGGGCCGACGAGCGTCACCAGTTCGCCCTCGGCCACCTCGAAGGACAGGTCGTCCACGGCCGTGGTGCCGTCGGCGTACCGCTTGGTCACCCGCTCGAACCGGATCATGAGCTCACGCTACGAGCGGGCGCAGGCGGCCGCACACCGGGTGCGGCCGTTCCGGGAGGGCCCTCGCGTGCGGCGGGCTCGTCATTCCACGAGGATCACCTGGAGCGTCCGCGGGCCGTGTACACCCTCCACCCGGTCCAGCTCGATGTCGCTGGTCGCGGAAGGGCCGGAGATCCAGGTCAGCGGGCGCCGCGGGTCCAGTCGGGAGAGTGCCTGCGGCACGGACGCGACCACCTGCTGCGGCACGCGTACGACGCAGATGTGGTGATCGGGGATCAGCGTGATGCGGCGCCGCCCCTGGTCGGGGGAGCCGTCGAGGACGATCGTGCCGGTCTCCGCGACGGCGAGGGCGCAGCCCGTCACCACCGCACCCACCCGGTCGAGCTCCTGGGGCGTGCTCACCGCACGGTCGTGGAGGCGCACGGGGTCGGCCGCGGCCAGCCATTCCGGAGGCAGGCCGGGCGGCACCAGAACGGTGTCCGGTCCCGCCTCGGCCAGCAGCCGCATCAGCAGGTACGGGAGCTCCTCCTCGTCCGTGCGGTGCACGAGGGCGCGATAGTCCGCGAGGTTCTCCGCCAGCAGATCGACGGTCTCGGCCGTCGTCCGCGCTCCGTGCTCCACGAGGTAGGTGCGCGGAACCTCCCGTACGTACGCCTCCGCCGCGCTCTCCGGGCGCTCACCCACCGCCCGCTGTACCCGCGCCAACACCCTTTCCCTGCTGCTCACTTGGTGCTCCCCTCCGCGGGGCCGCCCTGGGTGCGCTGCCACCAGTCGCGGAACGACTCGCGCGGAACCTCGGGCAGTTCCCGGCTCGCGCTCCACGCCCGGCCGGGGCCCGGCAGCCTGCGCGGATGGAGCCGCCGCGTCCCCGACGCCAGGCGCTGCCCGGTGCGCAGGACGCCGGGCCGGCGGAAGGCCCAGGCCGCGGCCCGCATCGCCGCCCGCTCGGCCGCGTGCCCCTTGGCCGGACGTACGGTGATCCGCGCCCCGTTGCGTACCACCTCGCCGCCCTCGGCCACCCGCTCCCGCAGGTGCACGAGCACCTCGGGGATGTCGATGGCGACCGGGCACACCTCGTAGCACGCGCCGCACAGCGAGGAGGCGAACGGCAGCGACCTGTCGATCTCGCTGCCCATGCCGCGCAGTTGAGGGCTGAGGATCGCGCCGATCGGCCCGGGATAGACGGAGCCGTACGCGTGGCCGCCGGCCCGCTCGTACACGGGGCAGACGTTGAGGCAGGCCGAGCAGCGGATGCAGCGCAGGGCCTGGCGGCCCACCTCGTCGGCGAGGGTGTCGGTGCGGCCGTTGTCGAGCAGGACGAGATGGAAGGTCTTCGGGCCGTCCCCGTCCGTGGTGCCGGTCCATGTCGAGGTGTACGGGTTCATGCGCTCGGCCGTCGAGGAGCGGGGCAGCGTCTGGAGGAAGACCTCGAGGTCGCGCCACGTGGGGACGACCTTCTCGATGCCGACCACCGAGATCAGGGTCTCGGGCAGCGTGAGGCACATCCGCCCGTTCCCCTCCGATTCCAGGACCACGAGCGTGCCGGTCTCGGCCACCATGAAGTTGGCGCCGGAGATCCCGACCTTGGCGCGCAGGAACTTCTCGCGCAGATGCAGCCGCGCCGCCTCGGCCAGCTCGGCGGGGCTGTCCGTGAGACCCTCGGGCGCCGGACGGCCCCAACCGGCCATCTCCCGGCGGAAGATGGCGCCGATCTCGCCGCGGTTGCGGTGGATGGCGGGCACCAGGATGTGCGAGGGGCGGTCCTTGCCGAGCTGCACGATGAGTTCGGCGAGGTCCGTCTCGTACGCGCGGATCCCGGCCTCCTCCAGCGCCTCGTTGAGCCCGATCTCCTGCGTGGCCATCGACTTGACCTTGACGACCTCGCGTTCGCCGGTCGCCCGCACGAGCTCCGTCACGATCGCATTGGCCTCGTCCGCGTCGGCCGCCCAGTGCACGGTGCCACCCGCGGCCGTCACCGACTCCTCCAACTGCACCAGATACGTGTCGAGATGACGCAGCGTGTGGTCCTTGATGCGCCGGCCGGCCTCGCGCAGCGCGGCCCAGTCGTCGAGTTCCGCGACTGCGCGGGCCCGCTTGTCGCGGATGGTGTGCGTGGCGTGGCGCAGATTGGCGCGCAGCGTCGCGTCGCCCACCGCTTCGCGCGCCGCCGCAGGGAAAGCCGGCATGCCGACGAACGTCCCGCTCATACCCCTGCCTCCTCGATGTCGCCGCCCGTGTCCGCCGCCGTGCCCGCCAGGATCTCCGCGAGGTGCACGGGCTCGATCCCCGTACGCAGCCGGCTCATCGTGCCACCGAGGTGCATCAGACAGGAGTTGTCCGCTGCACACAGGCGCTCGGCGCCCGTGGACTCGGCGTTGCGGACCTTGTCCAGGCCCATCGCCGCCGAGACGTCCGGGTTCTTGACGGCGAAGGTGCCGCCGAAACCGCAGCACTCCTCCGCCCCCGGCAGCTCCACCAACTCCAGCCCCCGCACCGCTTCCAGGAGACGCCTCGGCCGGTCGCCCAGGCCGAGGGAGCGCAGCCCGTGACAGGTCGGGTGGTACGTCACGCGATGCGGGTAGTACGCGCCCACGTCGACCACACCGAGCACATCGACCAGGAACTCGGTGAGTTCGTAGGTCTTCGGCACCACCGGGGCCAGCACGCGCGCGAGTTCACCGCCCCGGCCCTCGGCCGCGGCCCGCGCGCCCAGCCGCGGATACAGCTCGCGCACCATCGCCGCACAGGAGCCGGACGGCGTCACGATCGCCTCGTACCCGCCGAACACCTCGGCGTAGTGCCGCGCAAGGGGCTCTGCCCCGTGCCGGTACCCGGTGTTGTAGTGGGCCTGGCCGCAACAGGTCTGCGCCATCGGGAAGTCGACCTCGACACCGAGCCGCGTCAGGAGCTTCACCACCGCCCGTCCGGTGCCGGGATAGAGCGTGTCGTTGACACACGTCAGGAACAGGGCGACGCGCATCGCGGCTCCTCCTCAGTCGGCCGGTCGGCCGGTCCGTGGTCGTTCGGTCGGACGGTCGGGTGCAGCGTACGCGTCGCGCGCCTCGGGGCAGGGACGGAGGCGTCGTGCGGCAGACGGGCGCGCAGCCGTCCGCGGGCCGGCCTGAACGGTTCCCACCGCTTGCGGAATCACCGGTGCCCTGTCGGTGGCGGGCGTTACATTGCGGCCATGGCCGAAGAGACGCAACAGCTCGCTCCCATGCCCGAGGACTGGCAGCGCGCCCTCGCGGTGGTCGCGCACCCCGACGACCTGGAGTACGGGTGCGCGGGTGCGATCGCCCAGTGGACCGATGCCGGCAAGGAGGTCGTGTATCTGCTCGCCACCCGGGGTGAGGCCGGGATCGACACCCTGGAACCGGACAAGTGCGGTCCGCTGCGCGAGCAGGAGCAGCTGGCGAGCGCGGCGGCCGTGGGTGTGCAGACGGTCGAGTTCCTCGACCACAAGGACGGCGTCATCGAGTACGGCACGGCGCTGCGCCGTGACATCGCGGCCGCCATCCGCCGCCACAGGCCCGAGCTCGTCATCACCCTCAACCACCACGAGTCGTTCGGCGGCCGCTTCCTCAACACCCCCGACCACCGCGCCGTCGGCCAGGCCGCCATCGACGCCGTGGGCGACGCGGGCAACCGGTGGATCTTCCCCGAGCTCGGCGAGCAGGGTCTGGCCCCGTGGGGCGGCGTGAAGTGGATCGCCATCGCGGGCTCGGACACGCCCACGCACGCCATCGCCGCGGAGCCCGGCTTCGAGCGCGCGGTCGCCTCGCTGCTCGAACACCGCGCGTACATCGAGGCGTTGACCGACGAGGACCCCGAGGCGTACGCGCGCGGGATCATCACCATGACGAGCAGCTTCGTCGGCGACCGCTTCGGCGGGAAGCCCGCGATCGGGTTCCACGTGTACGAGCGCTGAGCGCCGCGAACGGGGCCCGGGCGCAGTGGCGTCCGGGCCCTTCATAGTCCGACTCCCGCCCCCTACCCTGACGCGACGTCAGAAACGGTAGGGGGCGCGGATGATCGACACCACGAGCACGGAGATCGCCGAGGGCGAGGAGCGGATGCGCCTGGAGGTCGAGGACGGCCTCGGCATCCTCACGCTCTGCCGGCCCGACAAGCTCAACGCCTGGAGCTGGGAGTCCACGCGCCAGCTCGGCCTGTTCGCCGACCGGATCCGCTTCGACGACTCCATCAGGGCGGTGCTGCTGCGCGCCGAGGGCCGGGCGTTCTGCGCGGGCATCGACATCACCGCGCCCGGCGGCGCGATCACCGGCCGCTCCGGCGCCGAGCGCGCCCGCAACTACTACGAGGGCATCCGCTGGGTGCACGAGCGCATGCGGGTGTTCGCCGGACTGCCCCAGCCGGTCGTGGCCGCCGTGCAGGGCTACTGCCTCGGCTTCGGCTTCGAGCTCGCGCTCATGGCCGACATCCGCGTGGCCGCCGATGACGCGGTGTTCGCCCTGCCCGAGGCCCAGATCGGGGTGGCCGTGGACGCGGGCGGCGATCTGCGGATCGCGCGGGACGCGGGCGCGGGCTGGGCGAAGTTCCTCGCCCTGACCGGCCGGAGGATCGACGCGGCCACCGCCGAGCGGCTCCGGCTGCTCCAAATGGTCACTCCGCGCGAGGAGTTGGAGAAGACCGCACGGT
Organism: Streptomyces indicus; assembly: GCF_900100315.1. Taxonomy (GTDB): domain Bacteria; phylum Actinomycetota; class Actinomycetes; order Streptomycetales; family Streptomycetaceae; genus Streptomyces; species Streptomyces indicus. The sequence goes on along the minus strand of NZ_FNFF01000001.1, from coordinate 449,263 downwards.
CCGTCGCCGCGGAGATCGCTGCCAACGCGCCGCTCGCCGTCCAGGGCATCAAGCGCGACATCGACCTCTTCGCGGACGCGGGCCTCGCGGACGCGCTCGAACGCACCGCGTTCGCGGCAGCCCTCACCCTGACCTCGGAGGACTCCCGCGAGGGCTACACGGCGAAGGCGGCGCGGCGGGCGGCTCAGTTCGAGGGGAAGTAGCGGAGGGGCGGGAGGCGGAGTTCGAGGGAGGTGTCGGAGCGGCGGTAGGCGGAGTTCGGGGGAAGTGGCGGAGCGGCGGGAGGCGGAGTTCGAGCTCGGCTTTGTTACGTTTCGTCCGCATCTGCGGACCGGCCTGCCGGCGCCGGGCCGCCCGACCCCGGAGCGGACGTATGTCACCAGCCCCTCTTCGTCCGTACGGACGCCGTGAGCTCTTCGGCCTCGCCGCGACCGGCACGCTCGCCGGTATCGCGGCGGCCACCCTGCCCGCGTCCGACCGTGCCGCGGCCGCCGTCGCCCGCCGCACGCGCTTCCCCGCCGTGGTGATCGGCTCCGGGTTCGGCGGCGCGGTGGCCGCCCTGCGCCTGGGCCGGGCCGGCCTCGACACCCTGGTACTCGAACGCGGCGCGGAGACACCGGGGAAGGACGGGGGAGTGGAGGAGCACCGCGAGTCGGGACTCGGCATGCTCGCGGGCGCGGCGGTCGGCGGGGGCTCCGTCGGCTACTTCGGCGTCACGCTCGGACCCCAGCGCCGGTACTTCGAGCGCCTCTACCCCAAGGGCCTGCGCTACGACGAACTCGCCCGCACCTGGTTCCCGCTGGCGCGCCGCATGCTGCGGGCCACGCCCCTGCCGCGCGACGTCTACGCCTCCGCCCCGTACACGCATGTGCGGTCCTGGGACGCCCGGATGCGGCGCGCCGGGTTCGCCACGGCGGCCGTGGAGGCGGCCTTCAACTGGCAGGCGGTACGCGACGAACTGGCCGGCCGCACCCGCTCCGTCGTGACGGCGGGCGACCCCGTCGGCGCCACCACCTCCGGCGCGAAGCTCACCCTGCGCCGCACCTACCTGTCCGAGGCGCTCGCCACCGGCCGGGTCCAGCTGCGCGCCCGCGCCGAGGTCGTCCGCATCCAGCGCGACAGGCGCGGATACGTCCTCGAAGTCCGCCGCCGCGCCGCCGACGGCACGGTGACCGGGACCGAAGCGATCACCTGCGAGCTGCTGTTCCTCGCCGCCGGCACCCTCGGCACGAACCGGCTGCTCGTCGCCGCACGCGAGACCGGCGCGCTCCCCGACCTGCCGGCCGCCGTCGGCAGCGGATTCGGTGACAACGGCGACCAGTTCACCGGCTGCATCGTGCCCGCGAGCGACTCGGGACCCACACAGGGCGGGCCCATCGCCTCGACGGCACGCGTGCACAGCGGCTTCGGGCTGCCGCTCACCCTCGAATGCGGACACTTCCCGCCGACCGCGGACCGCACCCTGTCGGTGACCTTCGCGATGACGGTCGACACCGACCACCGCGGCACCTTCCGCTACGACCCGGTCACCCGCACCGTCCGCCTGACCGACTGGTCCCCGGAGAAGACGGCCGCCGCGCGCCGGGCCGCGCTCGCCGCCAACACCCGTATCGCCGAAGCCTCCCCGGGCTGCGAACCGGTGCCGTACACGCTCTCCTTCCTGCCCACCGCGCATCCCGTCGGCGGCTGCGAGATCGGGCGCGTCACGGATCTGGAGGGCCGGGTGCGCGGCATGAAGGGCCTGTACGTCGTGGACGGCACGCTGCTGCCCGGCAACGCGGCCGGCGCCAACCCCTCCCTGACCATCACGGCCCTCGCCGAACGCGCCCTCGCGGGGATCATCCGGGCGGGCGGCTGAAGGCAGGGCGTCGGGCATACTCGCCGGATGATCGTGAGACTCGCGCGGGACGAGGACTTCGGCGGATTCCTGCACCTCGCCGGACAGGTGGAGCAATGGTTCGGGCCGATGGTCGAGGAGCCCGGCTTCCACCGCGCCCTGCGGGAACACATCGGTCAAGCGGCGGCACTCGTCGCCGTCTCCGTCTCCGGGACGGGGTCCGGCGAGGAGCAGCTCCTCGGCGGTCTGCTCTTCGGCGCCGCGGCCCCCGCGTACCACGTGCACTGGCTGGTCGTCGCGCAGCAGGCGCGCGGGACCGGTGCCGGCCGGGGGCTGATGGCCGAAGCCGAGCGCAGGTTCGTCACCGGCCCCGGCACCCTCGAGGTGATCACCTTCGGCGCCGACCATCCCGGTGCCGTGGAGAGCGGGGCCCGCGTGTTCTACGAGCGTCTGGGCTTCACCCCCGCCGAGGCCGCCGAACCGGGCCCGGAGGGGGGCTCACGCCAGGTGTACCGCAAGGCGATCGCCTGAGGCCCCCCTGCTGCGTTTCACGGGATGGTCCCGCCGCGGTTCACGGGGCGGCGTCGAACCTGCCGCGGCCCAACTGCTCCCGGATCGGCACCACTTCGGGGGGCACCAGATCGCGCCGCTGCCAGTTCGCGCCGTCCACGACCAGCGTGTGGCCGCTGATGAAGCGGGCGTAGGGCGAGGCGAGGAAGGTGGCCGCCCAGCCGAGCTCGCGCGGCCGGCCCACCCGCAGCGCGGGCTGGCGCAGGCCGGCGGCCCGAACGCGGTCGAGGTTCGCGCGGATGTCGGCGGTCATGTCCTCGTGCGGCATCAGGCCGGGGACGAGCCCGTTGACCTGGATCCCGTACGGGCCCCACTCCACCGCGAGGGTCTCGACCAGGTTCTTCACGCCGGCCTTCGCGGCGGCGCTGTGCGCGTAGCCGGGTCCGCCGGTCCAGGCGTACGAGGCACCGACGTTGACGATCGACCCGGGAGTGCCGGCCGCCAGGTGGCGGCGGCCGAACTCGCGGGCCATGAAGTAGGTGCCGTTGAGCGTGATGTCGACCACCGAGCGCCAGGCGTTCGGGGACATGTCCTCGGCGGGGACGGGGAAGTTGGCCGCCGCGTTGTTGATGAGGACGTGCGGGAGGCCGTACGTCTCCTCGGCCAGGTCGAAGACCTCAGCGATGCGGTCCGGGTCGCGGATGTCGCAGGCGGCGGTCAGCACGCGCCCGCCGAGCGCGGACAGCTCGTCCTCGGCGGCCTTCAGGTGCTCCGCCTTGCGGCTGGCGACCACCAAGTCGGCTCCGAGCCGGGCGAATTCGGCCGCGACGGCCTTCCCCAGGCCCGTGCCGCCGCCGGTGACGAGGACGACCGTGCCTTCGTACGTCCCGGGCGGCAGGGCGCTCGCCCCGAGCGGGGCGGGGGCAGGCAATCCGGGTGGTCCGCGGTGTCCTTCGGGTCCGGGCGTGGCTGTGTCCGTCATGCGCGCATCGATACACGGACGGACCGCAAAGCTCCATAGCCGCGGCCCGCCCGGTCGTGGCGGCGCGCAGGACGGCGGCGCCCTCCGGACGGAGGCGTGCAGCCCGGCAGCACAGCGGTGTTCCGGCTGACCCGTGCTTCGCGCCCGAGCCCGCCGTCCTCAGCCGCGGCCACCCTCCGCCGACATCCGGACCGCCCGAGGCGCGCCCGCCTTCTGCTGTGGGCCGGGCCTGCCTCAGCCGGTCACGCCGTCCTCAACCGACCCGCCTCAACCGACCCGCCCCCACGATTCGCCTCAACCGCCCCCGCCCTCCGCCGCGAGCGAGCCGGACCCGCCTCTCAGGCGCACCCGGCCCCCGCCCTCAGCCGCCCCGCCCTCAGCCCAGCCCGTGCCGCCGCTCCGCCAGGATGGCGGTCGCGGTCGCGCGTTCCGCCTCGGCGGTGAAGCCGGCCGCGCGGCGCTCCTCGGCCGCGCGGGCCAGATCCGCGAAGACCAGCTCCGCGTTGATCTGCGTGGCCGCCCGGTAGCCGGCGCTCGCCGCGTTGACCACCATCTCCGCCGGGCCCATCGCATTGCCCACGATCCACACCCCGGGCGTCTTGCTGCGGCCCACCGCGTCCACGGCCGGGAACGGACCGAACGGCGTCTGCTGCACCGCGTCCCCCGTCAGCTCGGGCAGCATCTCCGTACGGGCCACCGGACGCGTCGCGGTGAACAGCACCTCGCGCGCGAAGAACTCCCCGCTCGCCAGGCGCACCCCGGTCAACCGGTCGTCCTCGACGACCACTTCGGCCACCTCGCCGGTCACCACCCGGACCCCCGCGGCGGCCAGCTGCTGCCACTGCTCGTCCGGGAGCTCCTCGACCTGGTGCAGGAAGAAGGTCACGTCCTTCGACCACTGCGTGACCAGGAGCGCCTGGTGCGCGCCCATCTCCGGTCCGGCGATCACACCGAACGCCCGGTCGCTCACCTCGTAGCCGTGGCAGTACGGGCAGTGCAGCACATCGCGGCCCCAGCGCTCCGCAAGGCCCCGGATCCGCGGCAGTTCGTCCACCAGCCCGGTCGCGATCACCACACGCCGCGCGTGCACCACCGCACCGTCGGCGAGCGTCACGTCCACCTCGCCCTCGGGATCCGGCTCCACCTTCGCCACCCGCCCGGAGACGATCTCCACGCCGTACGCCTCGACCTCCCGGCGCGCGACCGCCAGGAATTCCGCGGGCGGCATGCCGTCGCGGGACAGGAAGCCGTGCATATGGGCGGCGGGGGCGTTGCGCGGCTGCTCCGCGTCGACCACCAGGACGCTGCGCCTGCTGCGCCCGAGTCCGAGTGCGGTGCTCAGCCCCGCCGTCGCGCCTCCGACGACCACCACGTCGTACGACTGCCGCTGTGCCTTCGTGCTTCGGGTCATCTCGACCACCTCCGCTGCGAGCATGCGGCGCATCCGGCAGAATAGGCAAACATACTTGCCGGAATCGCAAAACTTGGGAGGCGGCCGTGGCCGGACGCGAAGGGACCGAGGAGATGGACTCCGTCCTCGCCGAGGTGGGGGCGCGGCTGCGCAGCATCCGCAGGGAGCGCGGCACCACCCTGGCCGGTCTGTCCGAGGCCACGGGGATCTCGGTGAGCACGCTCTCGCGGCTCGAATCCGGGCAGCGCAAGCCGAGTCTGGAGCTGCTGCTTCCGATCGCGCGCGCCCACCAGGTCCCGCTGGACGAACTGGTCGGCGCGCCGGAGGTGGGCGATCCACGGGTGCGCTCGAAGCCCGTCGTGGTGCACAACCGGACCCACGTGCCGCTCGGCGGACAGCCCGGCGGGCTCCAGGCGTACAAGATCATCATCAATGGCCCGGACCCCAAGCGCGAGCACGCCGATCAGCGCACGCACGAGGGCTACGAGTGGCTGTACATCATCTCCGGCAAGCTGCGCCTCAAGCTCGCCCATCACGATGTCGTGCTCGGTGCGGGGGAGGCGGCCGAGTTCGATACGCGCGTGCCGCACTGGTTCGACGCCGTGGACGGACCGGTCGAGATGCTCAGCCTGTTCGGACCGCAGGGCGAGCGGATGCACGTGCGCGCCAAGCCGAAGCGGGCTTCGGGGGAGTGACCGGGGCGCTGGAGTGCGGGGTTCGGGGCGGGGCAGCGTGAGCGGCGCGGAAAGTCGGCGCCGGGCCGTTCCCAGGAGGCAAGCGACCGCTTAGTATGCGCGGGAGACAGTCCCACCCCCTCTGTGGAGGCCCCGCATGCAGGCATGGCGAGTGCACGAGAACGGTGAGCCGGGCGAGGTGATGCGTCTCGACGAGGTGGCCACCCCCACCCCCGGTGAGGGACAGCTGCTCGTCAAGGTGCGGGCCGCCAACATCAACTTCCCCGACGCGCTGCTCTGCCGCGGCCAGTACCAGATCCGGCCGCCCATGCCGTTCACGCCGGGCGTCGAGATCTGCGCCGAGACCGAGGACGGCCGGCGCGTCATCGCCAACCCGGCGCTCCCGTACGGCGGTTTCGCCGAGTACGCCCTCGTGGACAAGGCGGCCGTGCTGCCCGCGCCCGACGCGCTCGACGACGCCGAGGCCGCGGCGCTGCACATCGGCTACCAGACCGGCTGGTTCGGCCTGCACCGCCGGGCGAATCTCCAGGCCGGCGAGACGCTGCTCGTGCACGCGGCCGCCGGCGGCGTCGGCAGCGCGGCCGTCCAGCTCGGCAAGGCCGCCGGTGCCCGGGTCATCGGTGTCGTCGGCGGGGCGGAGAAGGTGCGCGTGGCCGAGGAGCTCGGCTGCGACGTGGTGATCGACCGGCGCAGCGACGACGTCATCGCCACCGTCAAGGAGGTCACCGGCGGCCGCGGCGCCGACGTGATCTACGACCCCGTGGGCGGCGAGGCGTACACGCAGTCCACCAAGGTGGTCGCCTTCGAGGGGCGGATCCTGATCGTGGGCTTCGCGAGCGGCGGCGTGCCCGCGCCCGGCCTCAACCACGCGCTCATCAAGAACTATTCGATCGTGGGCCTCCATTGGGGCCTGTACAACACCAAGGACCCCGCCGCGGTGGCCCGTTGCCACGAGCAGCTCACCGAACTCGCCGCCAAGGGCGCCATCAAGCCGCTCATCAGCGAGCGGGTGCCGCTCGCGGGCGCGGCCGAGGCCGTGCAGCGCGTCGCCGACGGGGTCACCACCGGCCGAGTGGCCGTCGTACCGGAAGGGGTTCAGGCGTGAGCGACGCAGCCGAACTCGTCAGGCGCACCCAGGAGTTCCTCGCCGCGCACCCGCCGGCGAGCACCGCGGCCGAAGCATTTCTGGAGGCCCGCTTCGACGCCGGGCTCGCCTGGGTGCACTATCCCGAAGGCCTCGGCGGCCTCGGGGCCCCGCGCGCCCTGCAGGCCGTGGTGGACGCCGAGCTGGAGGCCGCGGGCGCGCCGCCCGCCGTCGGCCCCTCCCTGAACGGCATCGGGCTCGGCATGGCCGCCCCGACCATCCTGGCGTTCGGCACCGAGGAGCAGAAGCGGCGCTTCCTGCGGCCGCTGTGGCTGGGCCAGGAGATCTGGTGCCAGCTGTTCAGCGAGCCCGGCGCCGGCTCCGACCTCGCGGCGCTCGGCACCCGGGCCGTACGGGACGGCGAGGACTGGATCGTCACGGGCCAGAAGGTCTGGACCTCGGGCGCGCACAACGCGCGCTTCGCGATCCTCATCGCGCGCACCGACCCCGACCTGCCCAAGCACCGCGGCATCACGTACTTCGTCTGCGACATGACGGACCCGGGCGTCGAGGTCAGGCCGCTGCGGCAGATCACCGGCGAGGCCGAGTTCAACGAGGTCTTCCTCACCGAGGTGCGCATCCCCGACGCGCACCGGCTCGGCGAGGTGGGCGAGGGCTGGAAGGTGGCCCAGACCACCCTCATGAACGAGCGTGTGGCGATCGGCGGCGCACGGCTGCCGCGCGAGGGCGGCATGATCGGACCGATCGCCGCCACCTGGCGCGAGCGCCCCGAGCTGCGCACCCGCGACCTGCATCAGCGGCTCGTCGAGCTGTGGGTGGAGGCCGAGGTCGCCCGCCTGACCGGCGAGCGGCTGCGCCAGCAGCTGGTGGCCGGCCACCCCGGCCCCGAGGGCTCCGGCATGAAGCTCACCTTCGCCCGCCTCGCACAGCAGATCAGCGGCCTCGAAGTCGAACTCCAGGGCGAGGAAGGCCTGTTGTACGACGACTGGACGATGCGCCGTCCGGAGACCGTGGACTTCCTGGGCCGCGAGGCCGGCTACCGCTATCTGCGCGCCAAGGGCAACAGCATCGAGGGCGGCACCAGCGAGGTGCTGCTCAACATCGTCGCCGAGCGTGTCCTCGGACTGCCCTCCGAGCCGCGTACCGACAAGGACATCGCCTGGAAGGACCTGTCCCGATGACGACACCGAGCGATCTCCTCTACTCCGAGACCGAGGACGAACTCCGGTCCGCCGTCCGCTCGTTGCTGACCGACCGCTGCGACGCCACGCAGGTCCTCGCCCGTGCGGAGTCGGACGCGCCGCACGACGGCGACCTGTGGAAGACCCTCGCCGCCGACATGGGGCTCGCGGGCCTGCTCGTGCCCGAGTCACTCGGCGGGCAAGGTGCCACGCACCGCGAAGCGGCCGTCGTGCTCGAGGAGTTGGGCCGCTTCGTCGCGCCCGTGCCGTATCTGACCAGCGCGGTGATCGCCACCGAGACCCTGCTCGGCTGCGGCACCCCCGCCGCCGACGAGCTCCTCGGAGCGCTCGCCTCAGGTCGCTCCATCGGCGCGCTCGCGCTGCCTCTGTCCACCGGACCCTCCGCCTCGTACGCGGAGATCGAGGAGAAGGACGGCCGGCTCACCGGACGGGTCACCGCGGTGGCGGACGCGGCCGCCGCCGATGTGCTGCTCGTGGTGGCGGGCGGCGGTCTGTACGCGGTGGAGACCGCGTCCGACGGCGTCACCGTGACCGCGCAGACCCCGCTCGACCTCACCCGCCCGCTCGCGGCCGTCACACTGGACTCGGCCCCCGGCCGGCTCCTGACCGCGGACGCTTCCGCGGCCGTACGGCGCGGTCTGCGGGCGGGCGCCGGGCTGCTGGCCTCCGAGCAACTGGGGCTCGCCGACTGGTGCTTGACGGAGACCGTCGCCTATCTGAAGACCCGGCACCAGTTCAACCGGCCCGTCGGCTCCTTCCAGGCGCTGAAGCACCGGCTGGCCGAGCTGTGGCTGGAGACGGTGCACGCCCGCGCCGCCGCGCGCAACGCCGCGGACGCCCTGGCCACCGCTTCGGACGAGGCGCCGCTGGCGGCGTCCCTCGCGCAGGCCTACTGCTCGCCCGTCGCCGTCCATGCGGCCGAGGAGGCGCTGCAGCTGCACGGCGGCATCGGCATGACCTGGGAGCACCCGGTCCACCTCTACCTGAAGCGCGCCAAGGCGGATGCGATCGCTCTGGGCTCGGCCGGGGCGCACCGCGAGATCGTGGCGGAGCTGGTGGATCTGCGGGCGCCGTAACGCACGCCCGACGCCGTAACGCACGCCGGACCCCGGTGGCCGCTTGCCGGCGGTCTCCGGGTCCGCCCGCACCCGCGGGAGACGAGCGCGCCCTTCCCTCTGCGCCGGCGAGAGGGAAGGGCGCTTCTCCGTGTGCGGGGACCTGCCGTCCACGTACGGGGGCGCCTGATTCCATGCGGTGAAAATCTGGCCAATGGTTACGTTTGCGTCGGATAGGGTCATGGGCCGTGCCCGGTCGGCCTCCGGCGGGGCGCTGTGTCCGCCGCGGCGAGCTGCCGTCCGTCCCAGGAGTTCCCCATGCGCCGCTCCCTCGCCCTGACCGCCGCCGCCCTCGTCCTCGCCACGGGATGCTCCACGGCGGAACCGGGCGGATCCGGGCGCGCGGACACCGGGTCGGCGCGTGCGGCGGAGGGCCGGGGCACGGAGGACCAGAGCCCTGAGGACCGGGGCGCGCCGAAGAACGGCGAGGGGATACCGGCCGAGATCGTGCGCACGGCGCTCGACGGTCTGGGGGACAGCGCGGTCCGCGTGGACGAGAGCGTGGAACTCGGCAACGGCACCACCACGTACGAGCTCACGGTCGAGGGCGCCTTCGATTTCGCGGCCGACCGCGGCCGGCTCACCGTCCGGCTGCCGGGCGGGGCGGTGGACCAAGTCGAGGAGGTCTTCGCCGACGGCAAGGTCTACGTCAAGGGCGCCGCCGGCGTCGGATCCGGCCGGTGGGGCGTGATCGGACGTACGGACGCGGAGGCGCACTACCTGCTGCGCGCACCCGTCAACGACCCGGAGCACGTGCTGACCCAGCTCGGCCGGATGACGAAGATCACCAAGGCGGGAGCGCGGAAGGTCGGCTCCGTCGAGACCGTCCAGTACACGGGCCTGCTCGACCATGAGACGCAGATGCTGCGCATGGCCGACGAGCGTCGAGCCTCGATGGACGACGCGGTCGAGGCCATGGGGCAAGGGCTGCCCGTGCTCGGGGACGTGTGGATCGACGGCGAGGGCCGCGTGGTGCAGTGCCGCTTGCGGGTGAACGCGGGCGGGGGCAAGGCGACCGTCACGCTGAAGTTCGCGGAACTGTCCGAGCCGGTCGAGGCCGAGGCTCCGCCCGCCACGAAGACCACTCCGGTCCACGAGCTGACCGGGATCCTGATCGGCTGACGGGCGCGCCCCGGAGCACGTGCTCCGAATCCACCTGTTGCGGCCCCCGGAGCGCGTGCGCCGGAGTCACCCGCCGCGGCCCCGGAGCACGTGCGCCAGAGCCACCTGCCGTGAAGGAATCCCCCCTGTTTCGTAGGACCCCCTGGCCATACACACCCATTACCTGGGGCATAATTGCGAACGGTTCGCAATAACAGTCGATCTTGAACAGGGGTGTGGCATGCGAGGCGCGGCGATACGGGGAGCGGGTGCGCTGGCTGCGCTGGCGGTCGGAGCGGCCGCCTGTTCTGCGCCCGGCGAGGGCGGCTCCGGCAGCGCGGGCGCCGACGACTCGGTGGTCGTGGGCATCGCGTACGAGCCCGACACCCTCAGCCCGCTGCTCGGCTACGGCAAGGACGGCAACGCGAAGATCTTCGACGGGCTGCTCACGCACGACGCGGACATGAACCTGAAGCCCGCGCTCGCGACCGGGCTGCCGGAGAAGAGCGCCGACGGACTCACGTACACCTTCAAGCTGCGCAAGGGCGTGAAGTTCAGCGACGGCAAGCCGTTCTCGTCGAAGGACGTCGTCTACACGTACGAGACGATCCTCGACAAGAAGACCAACAACGCCTACAAGACCGAGCTCGACGCCTTGAAGAGCGTCGAGGCGAAGGGCGAGGACGAGGTGGTCTTCCACCTCAAGTACCCGTACGCGCCCTTCGCCGAGCGCACCGTGCACGCCATCGCCCCCGAGCACATCGGCGCGAAGCAGGACGTGAACACCGGCGACCTCACCACCAAGCCCGTCGGCACCGGACCGTACGAGCTGGTGAAGTGGTCCAAGGGCGAGAAGCTCACCTTCAAGGCCAACCCCGACTACTGGGGCGGCGCGCCGAAGGTCAAGAACTTCACCATGGCGATCATCAAGGACGACGACGTGCGCGCCACCCGGCTGCGCAGCGGCGACCTCGACGGCGCCATCCTGCCGCCGAACCTCGCCAAGACCTTCGCCGGCGACAAGGGCCGCAAGACCTACGAGGCCACCAGCTTCGACTACCGCGTCGTGACCCTGCCCACCGGCAACAAGGTCGCGGGCGACACCGACATCCGCCGCGCCCTCGACGTGGCCGTGGACCGCAAGGCCATGGTCGACTCCATCCTCGACGGCGCCGGCAAGGAGGCCTACGGGCCGGTGCCGACCGACAGCGAGTGGTTCACCAAGGGCACCGAACGCAAGCACGACCTGAAGCAGGCCGAGAAGATCCTCGACGAGGCCGGCTGGAAGAAGGGCTCCGACGGCATCCGCGAGAAGGACGGCGTGCGCGCCAGCTTCCCGCTCTGGTACCTCTCCGGCGACAAGCTCCGCCAGGACCACGCCCTCGCCTACGCCTCCGACGCCAAGAAGGCCGGCATCGAGGTCAAGGTGCAGGCCGGCACCTGGGAGGTCATCCAGCCGCGCATGGACCGCGATGCGGTGCTCGCCGGCGGCGGCGCCCCGGCCGACCCCGACTTCGACCAGTTCACGATGCTGCACTCGCAGTTCGTGGGCGGCAACGACTTCAACAACATGGGCTTCTACGAGAACCCGGCCGTCGACAAGGCCCTGGAGAAGGGCCGTGAGAGCGACGACAAGGCCGAGCGCAAGGCCGCGTACGACACCGTGCAGCGCGAGCTCGTGAAGAACCCGGGCTACACCTTCCTCACCCACATCGACCACATGTACGTCGTGAACGACAGCTTCGGCGAGCTCACCACCCAGGTCGAGCCGCACGACCACGGCTTCGCCACCGGCCCGTGGTGGAACGTCGAGGACTGGCAGCCGAAGAAGTGACCTCCCGTACGTCCCGGATGCCCTGGGCGGCGATGGCGCGCATGGCGGGACGGCGGCTCCTGGTCGCCGTGCCCGTCCTGCTCGCCGTGACCTTCGGTGTCTTCGCGATCGCCGCGGCCTCGCCCTTCGACCCGGTGAAGGCGTACGCCGGCACGGGCGGGCTCACCGCGTCCGAGCAGACCCTGGACCAGCTGCGCGCCAACCTCGGCGTGGACCAGCCGCTGGTCGCACGCTGGTGGGACTGGCTGACCGCCGCCCTGCACGGCGACTTCGGCACGTCGCTCGTGATGCGCCAGCCCGTCGGCCAGGTCATCGGGGAGCGGCTCGGCTGGTCGGTGCTGCTCGCCGCCACCGCGTTCCTGCTCGCCATCGTGCTCGGCACCACGCTCGGTGTGCTCGCCGCGCGCCGGCCCGGCGGCTGGCTGGACCGGGGCGTCACCTCGCTCGCGTACGGCCTCGAGGCAGCGCCGCCGTTCTGGCTGGGCCTGCTCGCGGTGTGGTTCTTCGCGCTCAAGCTCGACGTGCTGCCCGCCGGCGGACTCACCGACACCGGCTCGACCGTGGTCAGCGCCGGACAGGTGGCCACTCATCTCGTGCTGCCCGCCTGCGTGCTGGCCGTCTCGCAGCTGCCCTGGTTCGTGCTCTACGTGCGTCAGGGTGTCGGCGACGCCCTGGAGGAGGACCCCGTGCGCGGTGCGCGGGCGCGCGGGATCGCCGAGCGGACCGTGCTGCTCGGGCACGCCCTGCGCTCCGGACTCCTGCCCGTCCTCACGCTGATCGGGTCGCGGGTGCCCGAACTCATCACCGGCGCGCTCCTGGTGGAGACCGTCTTCAGCTGGCCCGGGATCGCCGCGGCCACCGTCGAGGCGGCCACCTCCGTGGACTTCGCCCTGCTCGCCGCGCTCACCGCGCTGGCCACGGCCGCGGTGCTGCTCGGCAATCTCGTCGCGGACCTGCTCTACGGGCTCGCCGACCCGAGGGTGGGATTCGATGGCTGAGGTCGCTGAGAAAGCCGTGAAAGCCGAGATGTCAGAACAGCCCGCGGTCGCCTGGCGGGTACGCGGAGTGCGCCGCCGCTCCACGAGGACCTGGCGGCTCCGCACCTCCGCGGCGATCACCCTGGCCGTGGTGGTCGCCGTGCTGCTCGTACCGCCGCTGGTCCAGCTCGACGAGCAGGCCGTCGACCTCGCCTCCAAGCTTCAACCGCCGTCCCTGGCGCACCCGTTCGGCACCGACGACGTCGGCCGCGACCTGCTGCTGCGGTGCGTCTACGGGCTGCGGGTGTCGCTGCTCGTCGGCGTGGTCGCCGCGGTGGTGGCCACCGTGATCGGCACGGCGGTCGGTGCCGCGGCCGCCGCGGCGGGCGGCCGCGTGGACCGCTTCGTCATGCGGCTCGTCGACCTGTTCTCCTCCGTGCCGCACCTGCTGCTCGGCATCTTCATCGTGGCGATGTTCCGCCCCGGCGTATGGCCGGTGGTGGTCTCGGTGGCGCTCACGCACTGGCTGTCCACGGCCCGCATCGTGCGCGCCGAGGTCCTGTCGCTGCGCTCGCGCCCGTACGTGGACGCGGCGATCTCCGGGGGAGCGTCCCGGTGGCGCGTCACCGTCCGGCACCTGCTGCCGGGAGTCCTGCCGCAGGCCGGACTCGCCGCCGTCCTCATGGTGCCGCACGCCATCTGGCACGAGTCCGCGCTGTCCTTCCTCGGCCTCGGCCTGCCCACCCACCAGGCCAGCCTCGGCACCCTCGTGCAGTCCGCGCGCGGCTCGCTGCTCGCGGGGGACTGGTGGCCGACGCTCTTCCCGGGCCTGTTCATCATCGTGCCGACGCTGGCGATCGCGGGACTCGCGGGCGCCTGGCGTGAGCGGCTCAATCCGCGCCGGCGATCGGAGTTGATGCTGTGATGACCGATGCCGCCACGAGGCCGGCGGACGCCGCGACGACGGCGCCCGTGCTCGATGTCCGCGGTCTGTCCGTACGGTTCCGGATGCGCGGCGAACGCTACGTACGGGCGGTGACCGACGCGCACTTCACCCTGGAGGCCGGGCAGCGGCTCGCCCTCGTCGGGGAGTCGGGGTGCGGCAAGTCCGTGCTCGCCTCCGCGCTGCTCGGACTGCTGCCGGAGAACGCCGAGACCGCCGGTTCCGCCCTGCTCGGCGACGGCACCGACCTGCTCGCCGCCGACGAGCGCACCCTCGCGCGCACCGTCCGCGGCCGCAAGGTGGGACTCGTCCCGCAGTCACCGGCCGCGCACCTGACCCCCGTACGGACGATCCGGTCCCAACTGGAGGAGACCGTACGGGAGTTGCTGCGCACCCCGCGTGCCGCCGTGCGCAAGGCCGCCGAGGAGGCGGCGGGGCGCGCTTCGTTCCCCGCGGACCACCTCGACCGCTACCCGCACGAACTCTCCGGCGGCCTCGCCCAGCGCGCCGCGACCGCGCTCGCCCTGATCGGCGACGCACCGCTGCTGCTCGCCGACGAGCCCACCACCGGACTCGACCGCGACCTCGTCGAGCACACCGTGGACGAACTCGCCCGGCACACCGGCAGCTCCCGCGCCCTGCTGATGATCACGCACGACCTGGCGGCGGCCGAACGGATCGCCGACCGGATCGCCGTGATGTACGCGGGACGGATCGTCGAGATCTGCGACGCGGAGGACTTCTTCGGCGCGCGCGGACCGCGCCACCCGTATGCCAGGGGGCTCCTGAACGCCCTGCCCGAGCGGGAGTTCGCGGCCATCCCCGGCATGCCGCCCGAACTCGGGGCGCTCCCCGAGGGCTGCGCCTTCGCCGCGCGCTGTGGGCGGGCGAGCGAGGCCTGCCGGGTGCAGCCGCCGTTCGCGGACCTGCTGGCCTGCCACCACCCGGTCTCGGACCGGCCGGCCGCCGACCCAGCCGACCCCGCCGAAGCCCTGGAGGCCGAGCATGCTTGAGGTCGACGCGATCACCGCCGGCTACGAGCGGCACAAGCCCGTCGTGCGCGGTGTCTCGCTCACCGTGCGACCGGGCGAGTCGGTCGGTCTGCTCGGGCCCAGCGGCTGCGGCAAGTCCACGCTGGCCCGGGTCGCCGCCCTGCTGCACCGGCCCGACGCGGGACGGGTCGTCGTCGACGGCACCGCGGCGGCCGGGTGGCGGCACCGCGCCCCGCGCGCCCAGCGCACCGCGTTCGGTGTCGTCTTCCAGCAGCCCCGGCTCTCCGCCGACCCGCGCCTGACGCTCTCCGCCCTGATCGCCGAGCCCCTGCGGGCGAACGGCCGGGCCGATGAAGTGCCGGAGAAGGTACGGGAGTCCGCCGCGCGGGTCGGACTCGGGGACGAACTGCTCGGGCGGCGTCCGCACGAGGTCAGCGACGGCCAGCTGCAACGGGCCTGTGTAGCCCGTGCGTTGATCCTCGAGCCGCGCTGGCTGGTCTGCGACGAGATGACCGCCATGCTCGACGCCTCCACGACGGCGGCCCTCGTCCGGGTCGTCGAGGACTACCGCGCCGACACCGGCGCCGGGCTGCTCGCCGTCGGTCACGACAAGGCGCTGCTCACGCGGTGGTGCGACCGGACCGTGCACTGGTCCGAGCTGGAGGCGTGACCCAGGGGGCCGATCGCCCGCGGGCGTGATCGAGGGGTGAACGACCGGCCAACTCCCGGCAGGACCCTGCCCCTTCGCACGGGCGGGACCGCATACTCGTTCCCGCCCGTCCGTCGTCCCGGGAGGTATCGCAGGCATGGCCTCACCAGTGACCCGCCGCACCGTCGTCACCACGCTCGCCGCCGCAGCCGCGGGAGCGGTCGCCGTCCCCTCGTCCGCGCAGGCGCACGCGGCCGGTGGCCGCACGCGCAGAAAGCCCCTCCGGCGCGCCCACGCCCACAACGACTACCTGCACACCCGCCCGCTGCTCGACGCCCTCGACCACCGCTTCAGCAGCGTCGAGGCCGACATCTTCCTCGTCGACGGCGAACTCCTCGTCGCCCACGACCCGGTGGACCTCGACCCGTCCCGCACCCTCGCCTCGCTGTACCTGAAGCCCCTCGCCGAGCGCGTCCGGCGGAACCACGGCTCGGTGCACCGGGGCCACCACAAGCCCCTCCAGCTCCTCATCGACATCAAGGCCGACGGAGTGAACGCCTACGCCGAGCTGCACCGCCAACTCCACCGCCACCGGCGCCTGTTCACCACGTACGCGCACGGCAAGGTGCGGCCGGGGGCCGTGACCGCGGTGATCTCCGGCGACCGGTCCGCGCGAGCGCCCATGGAGGCGCAGCACGTGCGGTACGCCTTCTACGACGGCCGGATGACCGACCTCGGCGGCCCCGCACCCGCCTCCTTCATCCCGCTGATCAGCGACAACTGGAACAACCACTTCACGTGGAAGGGCGCAGGGCCGATGCCGGAGGCCGAGCGCGCCAAGCTGAGGCAGATCATCGCCACCGCCCACGGCCGCGGCCAGCGCGTGCGCTTCTGGGCCACGCCCGACCTGCCCGGGCCCGAACGCGGCGCGATCTGGCTGGAGCTGATCGCCGCCGATGCGGACCACATCAACACCGACGACCTCGTCGCGTTGGAAGCCTTCCTGGACGCCTACGACCGCCGCTGAGCCGGTCCCGCGGGGACCGTCACTCCCCGTAACACACGTTCGGAGTACATGTCAGTCGACCGGACGGTCCCTCCGTCACGCCACACTGACGGCGAAAACGCCGCGGTGTTGACGTGGCGGAGGCGCGTAGGGAGTCCGGACGATGGCCATTTCGGTGTCAGTTGTACTGCTGCTGCTCATCCTCGCGATCGTGTTCCTGCGCAACGGGGCGCTGAAGATCACCCACGCGATCGTCTGTGTGCTGCTCGGCTTCTACCTCGCGAGCACCAGCATGGCGCCGACCATCCAGAACGGTCTGACGGCCACCGCGAACATCGTCAGCAACCTCAATCCGTGACCCGGGGCACCTGCGGAGCCCTCACCCGTACGTGGCTCAAGTGCCGAGCATGCGCGAGCGGATCAGGAACCTGACCCCCTCCGGTGCCTCCAGGGAGAAGCCGCCGCCGCGGCCCTCCACCACGTCGACGATCAGCCGGGTGTGCGCCCACACCTCGTACTGGCTCTTCGACATCCAGAACCCGATGGGCTCCGCGACCCCGTCCACGGCGAGCGAGGCGAGCAGCACATCGGAGTCACCGGTGCGGAACTCGCCCTCCGGGTAGCACATCGGCGCACTGCCGTCGCAGCATCCGCCGGACTGATGGAACATCAGCGGTCCGTGCGCCGCCCGGAGCTTCCGGAGCAGTTCGACGGCCGCGGGCGTGAGTTCCACACGTGGCGCTTCGGTGGTCATGCGGGCCTCCTTCGACGGCCTGCCGCTTCGAGGTGTGCACCCCGGCCAGTCTTGCCGGTACGGCTTGGGATGGCCACGGGCCGCCGTCCGTTAATTCGCTGTCGCCCGCGGCCGAGGCCCGGTTATGCTCCCCGCGATGACTACTTACGCTGCCCCTTCCACTGGCAGATGGGGGGTCCGGTCGACTCGCGGTGAGTGCTGATGCTCACGGAGACCACGACTGATCCCCGATCCGTATCCCTGTCCGGTCACGCGCCGCCCGGCGCCTGCCGGCCCCCGGACGACGACCCCTGGCTCGCGCTCTGGCTGCGCGTACGCGAGTTCGCCGTCCCCGCCTCCATGATCGACACCGCGACGGCCCGGCGTGCGTCCGGTGACTGGGCCGGAGCGTGCGCGGCCGCACGCGTGGACGTGGACCTCGATCTGCGCCGCATCTCCCGCGCGCACGGGCGAGAGATCGCGGCCCAAGTCCGGCGCGATCTACGGCACTTCGCCCCCGACCTGCTGCGCTGGCACCTGCCGCGCGTCGGCCCCGACGGGCTGCTCAGGCCCGGCGTCACCATGACGCTCGCGCGCTATGAGGTGGGGGGTGAGGGCCGTCGGCTGCATCTCGTCGTGCGCACGCCGCCCGCTTGGGCCGACGCGGGCCAGCGGATCAGTCTCACGGTGTGGGACGGCTCCGGCTCCGCGTACGAGGGGCCCTGGCATCCCCACCCCCGTCCCAGCGCTCGTTTCCGGCTCGACCTGCACCGGCATCTGTGGGATGCGCGCAGGGCGGGGGAGCTCGGGGAACGGGCGGGCGGCCGGGGTGACTCCGAAGTCCTGTGGGAGGGCGGGGAGTTGGAGCCGCGCTGGGCCGTGGACCGGTGGATTCCCGAGGCCCACCATGTGCTCGGCCGGGACGGCCGGATCGGTGTGCACGTGGGCGCGGGGCGCCGCCTCGTCCTCGACACCCGGACACGGCGTATCGGCGAGGGCGGTCACGAGCTGCCGCCGCTGCCCGACGCCGCCACCTGGGTGCCGCCCGACCTCCGGCTGCTGCGCGCCGGGCTGATCGACGCGGAGCGGCTCCACCCGCTGGTGGCCGCGGCGCTGACCGACGGGCCCGTACGCGGGATGTCCTCGGCGCGCCGGGCCGGGCAGCCGCATCTCGTCGACTGCCGCGGGACACCACACCGGATCGGGTTCGTCGACGGGCGGCTCTCCGCGCTCGACCACGCGGCGGATGAACTCCGGCGCGAGGAACTTCTCGTCGCGCTCGGCGGACCACCGCTGCCGTGTCTGCAGGCCATCGACGCCGTCCACCGCCGTCCCGACGCTCTGCCCGCCGTGCGTGAGCGCCTCGCGCACGGCGATGTGCGCGGTGCCTTCGACGTGCTCGAAGGTCTGCTCGGACCCGAAGCCCTGCTGCGTGACGGCCCGTTGCGCGACGCGCTCGAGAACGCCTGGCTGCGCCGGATCGACCACGGCCGCTACCGGGCGGGACTCGCCAACCCGGGTCCGCCCGGCACTCCTGTCCTGCGGACGCGCCGCGCCTTGCACCTGGTCTCGCGCCGGGCCCTCGTGCCCTGACCTGACCTCACCTGCTCAGACCTGCACGGCACTGCGCTGCCCTCACTTGGGCCGCGCCGTCCTGACTTGCGCTGCTGACGCAGCACAGCTCCACCGAGACGCCCGCCGGGCGGACTTCGGCGACTCCTCCACGTACAGACAAAGGTGATGACTCTTGACCCTGAACCCGCAGAAGCCGCAGAACCCGCAGAACCCACAGTCTTCCGAACTCGACGTAGCGGCCGACCTGTTGAAGCTCCTCGCCGACACCGCCACCGAGCCGCGCCCCGACGACCAGCTCGCCGCCCTGACCCTCGCCGTCGCGGCCGACCTGCCGGTGCTGCTGTGGGGCGAGCCGGGAATCGGCAAGACGGCCGCGCTGACCCAGCTCGCCGAGGCGCTCGACCTGCCTCTGACCACCGTGATCGCGAGCGTGCACGAGCCCTCCGACTTCGCCGGGCTCCCCGTCGTCGGCGACGACCCCGCTGTCCAGGGCGTGCCCATGGCCCCGCCGGACTGGGCCGTGCGCCTCGTCCGTGCGGGCAAGGGCCTGTTGTTCCTGGACGAGTTGTCGACCGCGCCGCCCGCCGTGCAGGCTGCGCTGCTGCGCGTGGTCCTGGAGCGGCGGATCGGCGCGCTGCGGCTGCCTGACGGCATCCGTATCGTCGCCGCCGTGAATCCGCGCGCGTCGGCCGCCGACGGCTGGGAGCTCAGCGCACCCCTGGCGAACCGGTTTGTGCATCTGCTTTGGGCCCACGACCAGGAGGTCGTCGTACGGGGTCTGGGCGGCGTGTGGCCGCGGGCCACGCTGCCCAGGCTCGACCCGGCGCTCCTGACGGATGCGGTCGCCCACGCACGCCGTGCCGTCTGCGGACTGCTCACCGCTCGTGCCTCCCTGGTGCACCGCCTGCCGACCACCGAGACCAAGCGCGGCGGTGCCTGGCCCTCGCCCCGCAGCTGGGAGATGACGGTGCGGCTGATCGCCTTCGCCACCGCATCCGGTGCCTCCCGTGAGGTGCTCTCGCTGCTCGTACGGGGGACCGTGGGCGACGGACCCGGTTTCGAACTCCTCGCGAGCATGGACCGGATGGACCTGCCGGACCCCGAACTGCTGCTCGCCGCACCGGAGTCGGCCGAGCTGCCGGACCGCGGCGACCTGCGGCAGGCCGTCCTCGACTCCGTCGTGGCGGCCGTGCGGGCCCGGCCCGACCGGGCACGCTGGGACGCGGCCTGGGCCCTGCTCGTGCGCGCCCTGGAGACCGGTGCGCCCGACCTCGTCGTCGTACCGGCGACCACCCTGGCCACCCTGCGGCGCACGGACTGGGACGTGCCCGCGGCCATCGAGCAGCTCGCCGGCGTGGTCACGGTGTCGCGGGACGCGGACCGGGCGGCGCCGCGCGTGGCGGCGCAGGCCAAGGCGGGTCGATGAGCGCGGGGACGGAGGCCGCCGCGGACACCCCCGCACTCGACACTGCCAAGCTCTACGCGGCCAGGCTGCACGCCGTCCGTGCCCGTCCGTACCTGGCCACCGCGTTGTTCGCCCTGCGGGTCGTGCCCTCGCGGCAGGTGCCCACCATGGGCGTCGACCGGTACTGGCGGTGCTACGTCTCCCCGGCCTTCGTGGAGCGCATGTCCGTCGAGGACCTCGCCTCCGTGTGGGTGCACGAGGTCTCGCATCTGCTGCGCGACCACCACGGGCGCAGCGACCGCTATGCGCACAAGCACGGACTCACCGGCGAGGGCGATCGGCTGCGGATGAACATCGCGGGGGACTGCGAGATCAACGACGACGCCTTCGGGGACGGACTGCCCGTGCCCAAGGGGGCGGTCCGGCCGGACATGCTGGGCCTGCCGGCCGGTGAGCTGATGGAGGACTATCTGCGGCAGTTCCGCCTGGGCCGGCTCACCGAGAGCTTCGCCTGGCTGGACTGCGGCAGCGGTGCCGACGGCCGCACCCGGCCCTGGGACCTCGGAGCGGACGGAGCCCACGGACTGACCCCGCAGGAACGGGAGTTGGTGCGGTTCCGGGTGGCGCAAGGCATCAAGGGGCGGCCCGGCAGCGCGTCCGAGGCCTGGGAGCGCTGGGCGGAGGAGGCGCTCCATCCGCCGCAGCCCTGGCGGGAGTTGCTGGGCGCCGCCATCCGCTCGGCAGCCTCCGCGCCCGGGGTGGGCGAGAACTACACGTACGGGCGTCCCGCACGCCGTTCCGTGAGCCTGCCCGGCATCGTCCTGCCGAGCCTGCGCCGCCGGCCGCCCCGCGTCAGCATTGTGATCGACACCTCCGGCTCGGTGAGCGACGCGGAGCTCGGCTCGGCCCTGCTCGAAGTCGCCGCGATCTCAAAGACGTTGGGCGGCCGGCGCGATCTGGTGAACGTGGTGCCCTGCGACGCCTCGGCACGCCTGGTCCACCCGCTCTGCCGCGGTCAGGGCATTCCGCTGCTCGGCGGCGGGGGCACCGACCTGCGGGCCGGGTTCGCCAAGGCCCTGCACAGCGGGCCCGCGCCCGACGTGATCGTCGTGCTCACGGACGGGCAGACGCCCTGGCCGCAGCGCCAGCCGCCGTGCCGGACCGTGGTCGGGCTCTTCCCGCGCCCCGGCTACGCGGAGGACGACGACACGGAGTACGAACCGGACCCGGTGCCGCACTGGGCCAGGGTGGTGGAGATCGGGTAGCCGCGGGCCCGTCGAACCTCCGATGCGGGCCCGCCGATCCTCCGTTGCGGGCCCGCCGAAACTCCGTTGCGAGCGCCCCGGCCGCGGCCCCACAGTGGGCCCCATGACGAACCTGACCGTGCGGCCCGCCACCCTCGGCGACGCGGCCGCGGCCACCGCGCTGGTCAATGCCGTGGACGTGGCCGAGGGCGGCCGGGCCGAGACCGACGTCGCCGAGATCCTCGCCGACTGGAAGCATCCCGAGGTCGACCTCGCCCGCGACTCCTGGCTGCTGCACGAGGACGGGGAGCTGGTCGGCTACGGGCTGCTGTGGGACGAGTCCGGCGGCGAGCGCATCGACATGGACCTCTACCTGCTGCCCGGGAACCCGGACCGGGCGCGGCGGATGCTGGAGCCGATGGAGGCGCGCGCCCTCGCGTGCGCCGCCGCGAACGGCGCCCGGCAGGCCGTGGTCCACCAGGGCCTGCACGTGTCCACCTCCGTCGACCGGGAGGTGCTGCGCGAGCGCGGCTGGCGGACGGTGCGGCGCTACCACGTGATGGACCGTCCGCTCTCGCCCACCGCCGACACCATGCCCGCGCCCCTGCCCGGCCTGTGCCTGCGCCCGTGCACCCAGGAGGCGGACCGCCGGATCGCGCACGCCCTGCTCCAGGAGTCCTTCGCCGACCACTTCGACTTCCAGCCGCGCACGTACGAGCAGTGGCTGCACGACATCGACGCGGAGAACGCCGACTGGTCGCTGGTCTGGATCGGCCGCCTGGAGGGCCAGGGCGACGTCGCCGCCCTGCGCACCCGCAACGACCGCGTCACGACGGGATGGATCAGCAACCTGGGTGTGCTGCGCGCCGCACGCGGCCGCGGGATCGCCGGCTATCTGCTGCGTTACGCGTTCTGGTACTACGCGGGACTGGGACGCGAGCGGATCAGTCTGGGCGTGGACACCGACAACGCTTCGGGTGCGCTCGGCCTGTACGAGCGGCACGGGATGACGCTGGACACGGCCGTGGACACCTGGGAGCTGATCCGCCCGGTCTGACCGCGCGTGACGCGGGCCCGGCGACCGTCACTCCGAGGCGGCCGGTCCGCGCGTGCCCGACCAGGCCGCCCACAGCCTCGCGTACGGGCCGCCCGCGTCCTTGAGCAGCTCATGCGGACCGGACTCCACGACCCGGCCGTGTTCGAGGACCACGACCCGGTCGGCCGTCGCGGCCTGGGTGAGGCGGTGGGCCACGATCAGCGCGGTGCGCCCATCGAGAGCGGCGCGCGCGGACTGTTCGAGGACCCGTGCGCCTGCGCTGCCGGCTTCCGCGGTGGCCTCGTCGAGCACGGCGACCAGCGGGTCGGCCAACACCAGCCGGGCCAGGGCCAGTTGCTGCGCCTTGGCCGCGTCCAGGCTGTGCGCACCCTCGCCGACGACCGTGTCCAGGCCGTCCGGCAGGGTCTCGGCCCAGGCGAGCGCGTCGACCGTGGCGAGCGCCGCACGCAGCTCCTCGTCGCTCGCGTCGGGACGGGCCAGGCGGAGGTCCTCGGCGAGCGTGCCCGCGAAGACGTGCAGTTCCTGCGAGACGAGGACCGCGCCGGGCCTGCCGTTCTCATGCGCGGGCATCGTGACCCCGCCGCTCGTGGGGCGCTGCACCCCGGCCAGGATCCGCGCCAGCGTGGACTTGCCGGCGCCGCTGGTGCCGACCAGCGCCACATGCTCGCCCTCGTGCAGGTCGAGGTCCACCTCGTGCAGGACGGGGGAGCCGTTCCCGTACGCGTGGGTGACGCCCCGGACGTGCACGAAGGCATCGGCACTGGTGGCCGCCGCGGGACGCGCCGGCTCCTCGGGCAGATCGGTCACGCCGACGAGCCGCGCGAGTCCGGCCGTCGCCGACTGGGCGTCGTCGAGCAGGACGAGCGCCGCGTTGATCGGGCCGAAGAGGTTGTGGAAGTACAGCGCGGCCGCGGTGGCCGTACCGATCGACACCGCATCCTCGCGGACCAGGATCAGCCCGGCGAGCAGCACGCCGACCAGGCCGATGTACTCGCCGATGTGCAGCCGTCCGTAGAAGCCGAGCACCAGGCGCACCCCGCGCTTGCTCAGCTCCACCGCCGCGTTCGACCGCTCCTCCACCCGCCGCGTGTGGTCCTCCTCCAGGAGGTGGCCGCGCACCGTGTCCGCGCCGCCGATCGTCTCCAGGAGCTGTTGCTGCTGCGCCCCGGTCGCGATGCGCTGCTTCGCGTACAGCGGCACGGCCCTGCGCACGTACCAGCGCGCCGTCCACGCCTGCACCGGCACCGCGAGCAGCGCCGCCACGAGGAAGCGCCAGTCGAGCACGGCGAGCGCGCCGAGCGTGAGGACGATCGTGAGGCTGGAGCGGGCGAGTTCGGGCAGCGCGGAGCGCACCGCCTCCGACACCCGCGCCACGTCGCCGGTCACGCGCGCGGTCAGGTCGCCGGAGCCGGCCCGCTCGATCCGGTCCGCGGGCAGGGCCAGGGCGCGCTCGACGAACCGCTCGCGCAGCCGGGCCAGCACCGACTCGCCCAGGCGCGCGGTCATCCCGAGGCCGAGCGCGGTCGAGGCGCCTTGCAGCACGGCGACCACGACGAGGAGCACGACGGGCAGGGTCAGGGTTCCGGTCGACACCGTGCCGGCGCCGCGTGCGCCTTCGGCGACGAGGTCGACGATGCGGCCGAGCAGGGGCTGGGTGAGCAGGCCGATCGCGGTCGCCGCGACCAGCACGAGGGCCGAGCGGACGGCGAGGCCCCGGTCGGGGCGCAGAAGTTCGAGGGCGGCGGCGCGGGTGCGCTTGCCGGAGGCGACCGGCAGCAGGTCGGAGTTCCGTGCGTCCGCCGCGTCGGGCGCGGGGCATCCGGTGGTCTCCTCGACGAGGTCGGGCGTGGTCGTCATGCCAGTACCGCCGTCCGGTAGCGAGCGTTGCGTTGGACGAGCTCCTCGTGGCGGGCCTCGTCGGTGAGCCGGCCGCCGTCGATCAGGACGACGCGGTCGGCCGCGGCGAGCAGCGCGGGGCTGCTGGTGACCAGGACGGTCGTACGGCCCCGGCGCACCTCGCGCAGACCGGTGGCGATCCGGGCCTCGGTGGCGGCGTCGATGGCCGTGGTCGGGTCGTGCACGACGAGCACCTCGCGGTCGGCGGCCAGCGCACGCGCGAGCGCGATGCGCTGGCGCTGTCCGCCGGAGAGCGCGCGCCCGCGTTCGCCGACGGGTGCGGCCATGCCCCCGGGTACGGAGGCTGCCACCTCGTCGGCGGCCGCGGCACGCGACGCGGCCTCGTGGGCGGTGCCGCCCGCGGCGGTGATGTTCTCCTCGATCGAGCCGGTGAACAGGTCGGCCGCATGGGCGGCGACGAGGAGCCGGGCCC
This sequence comes from Streptomyces indicus, assembly GCF_900100315.1. Taxonomy (GTDB): domain Bacteria; phylum Actinomycetota; class Actinomycetes; order Streptomycetales; family Streptomycetaceae; genus Streptomyces; species Streptomyces indicus. The sequence goes on along the minus strand of NZ_FNFF01000001.1, from coordinate 424,561 downwards.
GCAGCTCGCGCGGCGGCAGCGCGGTGAAGGGCACGCCGTCCAGGGCCAGGGTGCCCGCGTCCGGGTCGGTGCGGCGGGCCAGGCAGCGGACCAGGGTGTCGGCGTGGGCGGGGTCGGTGACGACCACACCGAGGAACTCGCCCGGGGCGACGGCCAGTTCGAGGTCGGTGAGGCCTTCGTGGGTGAGGCCGGTGAGCCGGAGGGCCGGGGGAGTCGCTTCGGTGCGTGCGGCGGGCACGCGGTCGTCTGCGGCCGGTGTGCCCGCGCTGCCTGCTCCGGCCGAGGCCCCCGCGCTGCCTGCTCCGGCCGGGGTCTCCGCGCTGCCCGCTCCTGCCGAGGTGCCCGCGCCGCCCGTGACGGCCGACGTCCCCGCGCTGCCTGCTCCGACCGGCGTCCCCGCGTCGCCCGCCACGGCTATGTCCCCGGGTGCGGCGAGCACCTCGCCGACCCGTCCCGCCGAAGCCCGCGAGCGCGCCACGTCCGCCGCCATCCAGGCCACCGTGTGCAGCGGCCCGGGCAGGAACAGCGCGAGGCCCACGGCCGCCACCAGCTCACCGAGCCCGATGGCGCCGGACAGCACCAGGTGCCCGCCCACCAGGGCGACGAGCGCGATGAACACACCCGTGAGGGTCTGCATCATCCCGGTCTGCACCCCCTCGGCCCGCGCCGCCCGCACCGTCGCGTCGAGCGCGGCCCGGCTGGTGCGCCGGTAGCGGTCGGACGCGGCCCGCTGCGCGCCGAGGCCCTGGAGCACCCGGACGCCCGCGACCAGGTCGGCGGCGACGCCCGAGGCGTGGGCGGCACGTTCCTGCTCCGCGTGACTGCGCTGCTCCAGCGGACGCGCGAGCAGCTGGCCGAGGCCCATCAGGACCGGTGTGCCCAGAAGAATCAGCAGGCCGAGCGGCACCGAGGCGCGCAGCAGCAGCACCGCACCCGTCGCCAGACCGACCACGGCTCCGAAGCCGAGCGGAAGCGCCATCGTCACCGCGCCGGCCCGGCGGGCGTCCTCGGTGGTGACGGAGACGAGCGCGCCCGGAGGACGGCCGCGCTCGGCCCCGCCGTACGGGTCGAGGACCCGGCGGATCAGGCGCAGGCGCAGCGTGTGCCCGGCGTGCTCCTTGGCGTATTCGGCCGCGCGGGCGCCCAGCTGGAAACCGCCCGAGAGGAAGACGTAGACGACCGCGAGGATCAGTGCCCAGCGGCCGAACGCGGCCAGGTCGGGGCGGACGATCGCCCGGTCGACCATGAAGCCGATGAGGACGGGGATCAGGGCCTCGCCGATCTGATGCGAGGAGTTCAGGACGCAGGCCGCGGCCACCCGCCGCCGCTCGTCCTTGATCACCGTACGCAGGACCTCACGCCCGTCGTGCCGCGCGGCGTCCCGCATGTTCGCTCCCCACCAGGCTGTCTTCAGAGTCAGGTAAGGCTAACTTGGCCCGCCGGTGAGGGGGAGAGGGGCCGGTCCGTCACTGATCACATGCGGCGGCGCTCTGGCTTTGTATACCAACACGACGGAGACATTGGCGGCAGTTCGGGTAAATGTGCAGCTCTGTCAAGGAAGTTCAGGGGCTTCGGCGTAACACCCTTGATCGCGTTCTCCAATTTGGTATACAAAAAATCCGTCGCGTCCCCCGACCCACCGAGGAGCCCTCATGTGCGTGGAAGCCGCACCGCCTCCCCCCAGCCGGATGACCCGCCGCGGGGTGCTCGCCGCGGCCGCCGCGCTCGCCGGCACCGCCACCGTGGCCACGCCCGCCGTGGCGGCGGCCCAGGACCGTGGCGACAAGGCGAAGGCGGGCGCAGCCCGCGGCGGTGACCTCGTGGTCGAGGGCGGGGCGCTGCTCGACCCGAAGACCGGCGACGTCACCGATGACGCCGTCGTCGTCATCGCGAACGGCGTGGTCCGCGCCGCCGGCGCCCGCCGTGACGTGTCCGTGCCGCAGGGCGTGCAGGCCGTCGACGCACACGGGAAGTGGATCCTGCCGGGGCTGATCGACGCCCACATCCACCTCAACACCGCCGCCGAGGCGCGCGACGCCGTACGGCAGGGCGCCACCAGCGCCCGCAGCGGCTCGACGAACTTCTACCAGGACATCGCCGTACGGGAGCTGGCCCGCCAGGTGCCTGCCCTCGCACCCCGCCTCCGGGCCGCCGGCGTCTTCGTCACGCCCGACCTCGGCGACACCGTGCTCGCCGACCCCGACCTCACCGAGCTGGCCCGCCTGAAGGACGGGGTGCGCTCCGCCGAGGCGCTGTGGCGCGTGGTCGAGGTGAACCTCGCCCGCGGTGTCGACTGCGTCAAGACCCGGGTCAACGAGCGCGCCGGCCTGCCCGAGCAGGACCCGCTCGCCCAGGTCTACTCGTACGAGCAGCTGCGCGAGATCGTCACCGCGGCCCGCCGCGGCGGCAAGGGCGTGCTCTGCCACAGCTACGCCGAGCAGGGCTGCCACGACGCCGTGACCGCGGGCATCCGCTCCCTGGAGCACGGCGTGTACGTGGGGGAGCGCACGCTGGCGGAGATGTGCCGCCGGGGCACGTACTTCACGCCGACACTCTCCGCGATCGCCGGTCTCGCCGAGTCCTCGAACCCCGTCCTCGCCGAGCGCGGCCGCACCTATCTGCCGGTGCTCAAGCAGGCCGTGCTCGCCGCGCACGAGCGGGGCGTCCCGCTCGCGGCCGGCACCGACTCCTCCGGTGGCACGGTCAAGCCGATCGGCCGGGAGATCGAGCTGATGCGCTCCGCCGGACTGTCCGCCCTGGACGCGATCCGCACCGCCACGACCGGCGCCGCCCGCCTGCTCGGCCTCGAGCGCACGGCGGGCCGCCTGGTGCGCGGCTTCGCCGGCGACGTGGTGATCGTCGACGGTGACCCGCTGGCCGACGTGACCGTCCTCAAGCGTCCGGCCCAGGTCGTACGGGCGGGAATCGCGCTCTGAGCGCGCTGCCACCCGTACGGGACGACCGCCCAGCGCTGCCACCCGTGCCGGCCCACCGCCCCGCACTGCCACCCGCACCGCGCAGCCCCCTCATACGCACGCAAGGAGCCCGATGACCCCCTCGCATTCCTCCGCCGTCTCGCGCCGCAACGTGCTCGCCGGAGCGGCCGCCCTCGCCGGTGCCGCCACGGTCGCCGGCGGCGTGCCCGCCCAGGCCGACGAGCACCCCGGCCGCGGGGACGGGCACGGCGTCCACGACGGCAAGGCCGTCGTCTTCCGCGACGTACGGCCTTTCGGCACGGGCAGGTCGGTGGACCTCGTCGTCGAGAACGGCAGGATCTCGGACCGTCCCGCGCCGCGCGGTGCCAAGGTCGTCGAGGGCCGCGGCCGCGCCGTGCTGCCCTCCCTGATCGACGCCCACATCCACCCCGACAAGACCACGTGGGGCGGCAAGTGGGTCACCCGCAAGCCGGCGAACTCCATCGCCGACTACGTGGCGCAGGACGTCGAGCTCTTCAACAGCCAGACCCGTTCCGTCGCCGAGCGCGCGTACGGACTCATGGGGCACGCCGTCGCCCGGGGTACCCGCGCCATGCGCGCCCACGCCGATGTCGCCCCGGCCTACGACCTCGCGGGAGTCGAGGGCCTCGGGACCGCGCGCGAGAAGCTGAAGCACGCGCTCGACGTGCAGATCGTGGCCTTCCCGCAGCACGGCGTGATCCGCACGCCCGGTACCAAGGAACTCCTGGAGGAGGCCGCGCGCACCGGTGCCGTGGACTTCATCGGCGGCATCGACCCGGGCGGCTTCGACCAGGCGCCGGTCGAGCAGCTTGACGTCCTGTTCGCGATCGCCGACCGGCACGGCGTGGGCCTCGACATCCACCTGCACGACCGCGGCGAGCGCGGCCTCGCGGCCCTGCGCGGCATCATCGAGCGCACCCGCGCCCTGTCCCTGCACGGCAAGGTCACCGTCAGCCACGTCTTCTGCGTCCCGGAGCTCGACGACGCCCAACTCGCCCAGTACGGCAAGCAGATGGGCGAGCTCGGCATCTCGCTGACCACGGTCGCGCCCTCCGCCGACCTCGTCCTGCCGATCGCCAAGCTGCGCGAGTACGGGGTGCACGTCGGCCTCGGCTCCGACGGCATCCGCGACTCGTGGAGCCCGTTCGGCAACGCGGACATGTTCGACCGCGCCCACAAGATGGGCTGGGTCACCGACGTACGCCTCGACGAGGAGCTCACCGCCTGCTTCACGGCAGCCGCCGACGGCGGCGCGGACGTCATGGGCCTACCGCACGCCGACCTCGCGCCGGGCGCCCCGGCCGACTTCGTGGTCCTGGACGCCGAGTGCGTGCCGCAGGTCGTCGTCGACACCCCGGCCCGCGATCTCGTCGTGCACGGCGGCGTGATCGTGGCCCGCGACGGCGAGCTGGTCCGCTAGGCCCGCGTCCCGGCAGGCCTGCGCAGGGCCGCGGCCCGCCAGGCCTGCGAAGCGCCAAGCCCGGCGAAAACTCCTTGCCCCACCGGGTGATCGCACTGCGAGACTGGCCCCATGAACGAGATGGGGCAGTTCCGCAGCGCGGTCACCCGGTGGGCCGCGCAGCGGACCGGGGAGCCGGCGGCCGGTGCACAGGCGAAGGAACTGGCCGAGCGGATCGGCCTGCGCACCGTCGTCCTCGTCGAGGGCGACAGCGACGTACGCGCGCTCGACGCCCTCGCGGCCCGGCGCGGCCGCGATCTCGAAGCCGAGGCCGTCGCGGTGATCCCGCTCGGCGGTGCCACCAACATCGGCCACTTCCTCGCCCGCTGCGGACCCCGCGGCCTCGGCGCCCCCACGACCGGACTGGTCGACATCGGCGAGGTGCGGCACTTCCAACGCGCCCTGGAACGCGAGGGGTTCGGGTCCGCGGGCACCCAGGACGACCTGGAGAGCCTGGGCTTCTACGTGTGCGACGCGGACCTGGAGGACGAGCTGATCCGCGCGCTCGGACCCGCGGGGGTGGAGCAGGTCATCGAGGCGCAGGACGAGCTGCGGCCCTTCCGTACCTTTCAGAACCAGCCGTTCCACCGCGAGCGCACCATCGACCAGCAGCTGCGCCGCTTCATGGGCACGCACAAGGGACGCAAGGCGCAGTACGCGCACGCGATGGTGCAGTCACTGGACATCGACCGGATCCCGCGCCCGCTGGAGCGGCTGCTCGCGCGCCTCTAGACGGGCTCAGGCGTCCCGTCCGGCCTCCGGGGCGCCGGTCACGTCCAGGTCCGTGTGCACCAGGTTGTGGTCCGAGTACTCGCTCAGGTGCACACCGTTCTCGACGGGGGCGATGCCGCGGACGAAGGTGTAGTCGAACTTGCTCATCCAGTCCGTGGTCGGCTCGCACACCCCGCCGGTCCCGGCCGGGTTGCACGCCGGGTCCCCGTCCTCGGCCAGATCCCACATCCGGGCGAGCTCGGGGGTGGTCGGCTCGGCGTTGAAGTCGCCCAGCACGATGGCGCGTTCATGCCGCGCGACGGCCCGCGCGAGCACCGCCGCCTGCTTCTCGCGTACGTCCGCCTGCTGCCGCTGGGCGAGATGGGTGGCGAAGACCCGCACCTGACGGCCGTCCACCTCGGTCGTGACCGCCATATAGCCGCGGTCCTCGGACCCGCCCTCGGGGTACTCCACGGTCTCCAGGTCCGTCATCGGCGCGGCCGACAGGAGCGCCTGGCCGAAGCCGCCGGGGTTCCACGGTGCGCCGCCGCAGCGGTTCCAGCTGCTCAGGACCGACCCGTACTCGACGTGGTACGTGATCCCGTACAGGTACTCCAAGTGGTCCCGGATCGCCTGGACATCGCGGACGCAGGCCTCCTGAAGAGCGATCACCTGGGGCGCGAACCGGGCGATCTCGGCGGCGCGGCCCACGTTGAACCCGGTGGCATTGCACGGGTTGCAGATGTTCCAGGTCATCACCCGGTTCGGGACGACCTCCCGGATCTGGTCGGGCGGCAGGGGCCGCGACGCCAGGGTCCCGCCCGGTGCGCTGGGGCCGACCAGGCCCACGCACGCGAGGACCATGGCACCGGCGAGCCAACGCGCGCCTGATCTGATCACCGTCGCCTCCCGGATGCGGAGACACACGACGTCACCGAAGGTCTCCTCTCCTACGAGGTTATGCGACGGTCCGCGCGCACCGTAGGGGTGCCCCCGATCTTGAGCGGTGATCCGGTGGCGTCCCGGCGTCCGGGCGGCTCTTGACCCCTGCCGGGAGGAGCGATTACGTTGCGGGCCTCTGACCTGTGAGACCTGTGACGGCGTAAGGAGGCCACCCGCGGATGAACACCTTCTCCGACCTCGGCCGCCTCGCCCAGCTCACCGTCTGGGTGCCGGGCCGCATCGCGCACGGCTGCTGACCGCGCCGCACCTTAAGTCTTCCTGCCCCGGCACGCCTCTGCGCGCGTGCCGTTCCCCTGCCCGCGGCCGGACTCCCGCGCGGGTGAACACAGAAAGCTGCCCTGCCTTGGCGCATCAGACAGAGCCCTGTATCTCCGTCAACGGAAGCGACACCCCGCTCGCACCCGCCGCCCCGCACACCACAGCCCTCGACTTCCTGCGCGAGCGCGGCCTGACCGGCACCAAGGAGGGCTGCGCGGAGGGCGAGTGCGGCGCCTGTTCGGTGCTCGTGGCCCGCCCCGGTGTGGACAAGCCCACCGACTGGGTGGCGGTCAACGCCTGCCTCGTGCCGGCCGCGGCCCTCGACGGCCAGGAGGTGATCACCTCCGAAGGACTCGCCACCGTGGGCGAGCCCGGCACCGCACCCGCCCTGCACCCGGTGCAGGAGGAGATGGCCACGCGCGGCGGATCCCAGTGCGGTTACTGCACACCGGGGTTCATCTGCAGCATGGCCGCCGAGTACTACCGTCCCGGCCGCTGCGAGCACCCGGCCGGTGACGCAGACGCCCAGCACCCGGCCGGTGACGGCGAAGCGCAGCACCCCGCCGATGCGGAGCACGGTCCCAACGGTTTCGACCTGCACGCCCTGAGCGGCAACCTCTGCCGCTGCACCGGCTACCGCCCCATCCGCGACGCCGCCTTCGCCGTCGGCGCCCCCGCGGAGGACGACCGCCTCGCGCGCCGCCGCGACGAGGCCCCGCCCGCGCCCGCCGCGACCACGTACACCCGGGACGGGCAGACCTTCGTACGGAAGAACTCCCTCGCCGAGACGCTCCAGTTGCTGAACGAGCGGCCGGACGCCGTGGTCGTCGCCGGGTCCACCGACTGGGGTGTGGAGGTGAACATCCGCTCCCGCAGGGCGGATTGCGTCGTCGCCGTGGACCGGCTGCCCGAACTGCGCGGTCTGGACCTCGGTTCCGAGCGCATCGAGATCGGTGCCGCGCTCACCCTCACCGAGATCGAACGTCGCCTCGACGGTGAAGTGCCGCTGCTCGCCGAGCTGTTCCCGCAGTTCGCCTCGCGGCTCATCCGCAACGGCGCCACCCTCGGCGGCAACCTCGGCACCGGGTCCCCGATCGGCGACAGCCCGCCGGTCCTGCTCGCCCTGGAGGCCTCGGTGGTGCTCGCCGGCACCGAGGGCGAGCGCGAGGTGCCGCTGGCCGAGTACTTCACCGGCTACCGGCAGAGCGTGCGTCGTCCGGGCGAACTGATCCGCGCCGTCCGCATCCCGCGCCCGCTGTCATCCGTCGCCGCCTTCCACAAGATCGCCAAGCGCCGCTTCGACGACATCTCCAGCGTGGCCGTGGCCTTCGCGCTCGACCTCGAGGACGGGCGCGTTCGCAAGGCCCGGATCGGACTCGGCGGCGTGGCCGCCACCCCGATCCGCGCCCTCGCCACCGAGGCCGCTCTGGAGGGCGAGCCGTGGTCGGCGGAGACCGTCGAGGCCGCCGCGCGCGTGCTGCGCGGCGAAGGCACGCCGATGGACGATCACCGCGCCTCCGCCCTCTACCGCAGCGCGATGCTCGGCCAGAGCCTGAAGAAGCTGTACGCACAGACCACGAAGGGGGCCTGAGCCATGAGCCAGCTGTCCGCACGCCCCGAGAAGCCCGTCGTCGGTGCGTCCCTGCCGCACGAGAGCGCCTACCAGCACGTCACCGGCACCGCCCTGTACACGGACGACCTCGTGCAGCGCACCAAGGGCGTGCTGCACGCCTACCCGGTGCAGGTCATGAAGGCGCACGGCCGGATCACCGCCATCCGCACCGCGGCCGCACTCGAAGTGCCCGGTGTGGTGCGGGTGTTGACCGGTGCGGACGTGCCCGGCGTGAACGACGCCGGCATGAAGCACGACGAGCCGCTCTTCCCCGACGAGGTCATGTTCCACGGCCACGCCGTCGCCTGGGTGCTCGGCGAGACCCTCGAAGCCGCACGGCTCGGCGCGGCCGCCGTCGAGGTGGACCTCGACGAACTGCCCTCCGTCATCACCTTGCAGGAGGCCATCGCCGCCGAGAGCTTCCACGGCGCACGGCCCGTGATGGTGACCGGCGACGTCGAGGCCGGGTTCGCGGACTCCGCCCATGTCTTCACCGGCGAGTTCCAGTTCTCCGACCAGGAGCACTTCTACCTGGAGACGCACGCCGCCCTCGCGCAGATCGACGAGGCGGGGCAGGTGTTCATCCAGAGCAGCACCCAGCACCCCTCGGAGACCCAGGAGATCGTCGCCCACGTCCTCGGGCTCAGCAGCCACGAGGTCACCGTGCAGTGCCTGCGCATGGGCGGCGGCTTCGGCGGCAAGGAGATGCAGCCGCACGGCTTCGCGGCCGTGGCCGCACTCGGCGCCAAGCTCACCGGCCGTCCGGTGCGCGTCCGCCTCAACCGCACCCAGGACCTCACCATGTCCGGCAAGCGGCACGGCTTCCACGCGCAGTGGAGGATCGGCTTCGACGCAGAAGGCCGGATCCAGGCCCTCGACGCGACCCTGACCTCCGACGGCGGCTGGAGCCTGGACCTGTCCGAGCCGGTCACGGCCCGCGCGCTCTGCCACATCGACAACACGTACTGGATCCCCAACGCCCGCGTCGCCGGCCGGATCGCGAAGACCAACAAGGTCTCCAACACCGCCTTCCGCGGCTTCGGCGGACCGCAGGGCATGCTCGTGATCGAGGACATCATGGGCCGCTGCGCACCCCTGCTCGGCCTGGACCCGACGGAGCTGCGCGAGCGCAACTTCTACCGCGAGGGCCACTGCACGCCGTACGGGCAGAAGGTCACCCAGCCCGAACGGATCGGCGCCGTATGGCAGCAGGTCAAGGACAGCGCCCGCTTCGCCGACCGGCAGCGGGAGATCGCCGCCTTCAACGCCGCGCACCCGCACACCAAGCGGGGCCTCGCACTGACCGGCATCAAGTTCGGCATCTCCTTCAACCTCACCGCCTTCAACCAGGGCGGCGCCCTCGTCCTGATCTACAAGGACGGCTCCGTCCTGATCAACCACGGCGGCACCGAGATGGGCCAGGGCCTGCACACCAAGATGCTCCAGGTGGCCGCAACCACCCTCGGCATCCCGCTGCACAAGGTGCGCCTCGCCCCGACCCGTACCGACAAGGTCCCCAACACCTCGGCCACCGCGGCAAGTTCGGGCGCCGACCTGAACGGCGCGGCGGTCAAGAACGCCTGCGAGCAGCTGCGCGAGCGGCTCCTCCAGGTCGCCGCCACGCAACTGGGCACGAACGCCTCCGACGTACGGATCGTCGAAGGCGTGGCCCGCGGCCTCGGCAGCGACAAGGAGCTGGCCTGGGACGACCTGGTGCGCACCGCGTACTTCCAGCGCGTCCAGCTCTCGGCCGCCGGCTTCTACCGGACAGAGGGCCTGCACTGGGACGCGAAGGCGTTCCAGGGCTCCCCGTTCAAGTACTTCTCGTACGGGGCCGCCGCGGCCGAGGTCGAGGTGGACGGGTTCACCGGGGCGTACCGGATCCGGCGCGTGGACATCGTGCACGACGTGGGCGACAGCCTCTCGCCGATGATCGACATCGGCCAGGTCGAGGGCGGCTTCGTGCAGGGCGCGGGCTGGCTGACCCTGGAGGACATGCGCTGGGACACGGGCGAGGGCCCGCAGCGCGGCCGGCTGCTCACGCAGGCCGCGAGCACGTACAAGCTGCCGAGCTTCTCGGAGATGCCCGAGGAGTTCCACGTCACGCTCATGGAGAACGCCACCGAGGAAGGCGCGGTCTACGGCTCCAAGGCCGTGGGGGAGCCCCCGCTGATGCTCGCTTTCTCGGTACGGGAGGCGCTGCGGCAGGCCGCTGCCGCGTTCGGCCCCGGCGGCGTGAGCGTGGAGCTGGCCTCGCCCGCGACACCGGAAGCGGTGTACTGGGCGGTGGAGACGGCCCGTTCGGAGAGGGCCGTCGGCTCGGACGGCTCCGACGGGTCGACCCGGTTGAACGGTGTGAACGGCACCGCCGGCATGGTCGGCTCAGGCGGGACCGACGGCCGGCTCCGCGGCGACACGGCAGCGCTGAGCGGTGCCTGACATGACGTGGATCGCCGCGGTCGCGCGGCTGCGGGAACGCCGGGAGCCCGGCGTCCTCGTGACCGTCGCGACCGTGCGCGGTCACGCCCCGCGAGAGGCCGGTGCCAAGCTCGTCGTGGGGCGCAGCGAGACCTGGGGGTCCATCGGCGGCGGCAACGTGGAGGCCGTCTCGATCGACCGCGCACGGGAGTTGATCGAAGCGGGCAAGACCGAACCGGAGCTGGTGGACTTCGCCCTCAACGACAAGGTCACCAACCGGCACGGCGTGCAGTGCTGCGGCGGCACGGTCCAGGTGCTGCTCGAACCGCTGCCGGTCGTCCGGGCGGTGGCGGTGTTCGGCGCCGGGCACGTGGGCCTGGAACTCGCCCGCATCCTGGCCCGCCAGGACCTGGAGCTCCACCTGGTCGACAGCCGCGCCGACCTCCTCGCGGAGGAACGGCTCGGGGCGCTCGCGGACGCGGTGGCGCGGGTGCACGTGCACCACACCCCGCTGCTGCCGGAGGAGGTGCTCGGCCAACTCCCGCAGGGTACCCACGTGTTGATCATGACCCACGACCACGCCGAGGACGCCGCGCTGTGCGACGCGGCGCTGCGTACCGGCCATCTCGGCTCGATCGGGCTGATCGGCTCGGCGGCCAAATGGGCCCGCTTCCGCAAGCGCCTGTCCACCGAGGGCGGCCACGAGGACGCCGTCATCGACCGGATCAAGACACCCATCGGCCTGACCGAAATCAGCGGCAAGGACCCGGCGACGATCGCGGTGAGCGTCGCGGCGGATCTGCTGCGCACCTTCGAGGCGGAGGGCGGCTGAGCGTCGGTGGGGCCGGGGTGCGCATGACGCGTCGGGGAGGTGCGGCGTGACGCGCGGGGAGGCTGCGGTCAGCGGGAGGGGTGTCGTCGGCGGGACGGGTGCGGAGAACGCGTGCGGGTGACCCGTTTCCGTATCCCGTGTGCGGGCACCCGACCGGTCCCGCGGCGCACCGGAGACACGGGCGTCCCGGCCGTATCGCGGCCGGGACGCGCCCGCCTTCGCCGCGGCACACCGACGACCCCGAAGGGAGCGACCGATGGCTGACGCACCACGCCAGACCCTCCCCCTGCCCGACTACGACGAACTCCCGCTGGGCACGCTGGAGCACCGCATCCGCGCACTGGACACGGACGCCCTGGAGCAGCTCATGACGTACGAGCGCGCCCACGCCCACCGCACGGCTGTGATCCAGCTGCTCGACAACCGGATCCAGCAGGTCGCGGCGGGCAGCGCGCTGTCGGGCGGCGACCCGGCGGCCGGCCCCGAACGCGCGCACGCCCGCGCGGGCTCGAAGGTCTCGCCCGCCACCTCGCCCGAACCCCGGAGCGCGCCGCCGCACGGCAACCCGGACCAGCCGGGCCGGCCGAAGGGCAACCGCTGAGCGCGTGACGGGAAGGTGAAAGGGCGGGGCGGCCCGGCGCCCGCACCGGCGGGACGCGGCGGCCCCACCGGCCGCGCGAGCCCGGCCGCTCCGCCCACTCACCCCACCGTGCGCCCGGCTCAACCGCGAGCCCGGCTCAACCGCGCGTCCGGATCACCCCACCGTGCGCCCGGCTCAACCACGCGCCCGGCTCACCCCACCGTCCGCCCGGCCAGCGGCGCCGTGTCGAGCCCCGAGCCCTGCCGCATGCCGTGCAGCAGCTCCTGCACCGCCTCGACGGCGCTGCGCTCGGGCTGCCAGCCGAGCTCGACCCGGGCCCGGGTGCAGTCCATCAGCGGGAGCCTGAGCACCGCGTCGAAGAGGTGCGGCGAGGCGGGCACGGCATGCACCCGCCATGCGGCGGCCAGGGCCGTTCGGGCCGCACGGCGCGGGAGCGGCAGCACGCGCGCACCGAACAGTTCGGCCAGCAGCTCCGCGTCCACGGGGGGCTCCGCCGCCAGGTTGAACGCGCCGCGCGCGTCACCGAGCGCGGCGATCCGGTACGCCTGCGCCGCGTCGTCGGTGTGCAGGGCCTGGACCCGCAGCCCGGGGATGCCGGGCAGCACGGGCAGCAGCTCGGGCCGGGCCAGCTGTCCGGGCACGAACCGTCCGGCGAACAGGCGGCGCTGCTCGCTCGCCGACTCCTGCTTGAACAGGAACGCGGGCCGCATCCGCACCACGCGCATCTCGGGATGCGCGGTCTCGAAGGAGTCGAGCACCCGCTCCAGATAGGCCTTCTCGCGGCAGTACGCCGCGTCCGGCCAGCCGTGCGTGGGCCAGGACTCGTCCACCGCCCGGTCCTTGGGGCCCGGTGAGTAGGCGCCCACGGACGAGGCGTGCACCAGCGCGCCCACGCCCGCGGCCGCGGCGGCCTCGAAGACCCGCAGACTGCCCAGGACGTTGGTGCGCCAGGTGACCACCGGGTCATGGGTGGGCTGGAACCGCCAGGCCAGGTGCACGACCGCGTCCGCACCCGCGAAATGCTTGCTCAGCTCGTCCTCCGCCGCCAGATCGGACGCCAGCCAGTCGGTGCCCGGCGGCCGGGTCCCGGGGAGCCTGCGCGCCACACCGAGCACCGAGTCCACACCGGGGTCCTCGCTCAGCAGCCGCACCACACTGGTGCCGACGTTCCCCGTGGCGCCGGTGACCACGATCCTCTTCCCGCTTGCCGTGCCCATGGCCTGCTCCTTCCGGGAGATCCGCCGTACCGCGGCCCGGGTCCCCGTTACGGGAGGCTGAAAACTCCGGCGGGCCACCGCGCCCCCGTACGCGCGTAGACAGGACCCGCACCACCTACGCATATGCGCTGATGTACGGGAAGTCCGGCTGGTCCTAATCTCCGGGCATGAACCCGAAACCCACTCTGGAAGGCATCAAGGCCAAGCAGCAGGCGACGTGGGCCAGCGGCGACTACGGCGTGATCGCCGCACTGATCCACCCCATGGCCGAGCACCTCGTGCAGGCGGCCGACCTCTCCCACGGCGCACGCGTCCTCGACGTGGCCTCCGGCACCGGCAACGCCGCGATCGCGGCCGCGCGGTGCGGCTGCCGCGTGACGGCCACGGACTATGTGCCGCAGCTCCTCGAACGCGGCGCGGCCCGTGCGCGTGCGGAGGGCCTCGACCTGGCCTTCGAGGAGGCGGACGCCGAGGCGCTGCCCTACGCGGACGGCTCCTTCGACGCGGTGCTCTCGGTGGTCGGCGTGATGTTCGCGCCCCACCAGGAGGCGGCCGCCGCCGAACTGACGCGGGTCTGCCGCCCGGGCGGCACGATCGCACTGGCGAACTGGACACCGGACGGGTTCATCGGCCGTCTCTTCAAGACCATCGGCCGGCATCTGCCGCCGCCACCCGGGATCCAGCCACCGCCGCTGTGGGGCGACGAGGCCAGGGTGCGCGAGCTGTTCGGCGACCGGGTGCGCCAAGTGACCTTCGCGCCGCGGGACATGGTGTTCCGGTTCGGCTCGGCGGCCGGGTTCGCCGACTGCTTCCGTACGTACTACGGGCCCACGCTCAAGGCGATGGAAGCGCTCGGTGAAGGCGGCAAGGCCCTGTACGAGGACATGGTCGCCCTCGCCGACGAGCACAACACGGCCACCGACGGCACCCTGAAGGTGCCCTCGCGCTACGTGGAGGTCATCGCCGTCAAGGCGTGAGCGGTCAGGACAGGTACTGGCCTTGGAGTGCAGGGCCCCGGCACCGTGATGCATGGCCTGAAACCGGCGCGGGGGCCCTGCTCGCCATGTCCTGAAACAGCCCCAACGCCCTTGTGAGGCAAAGGAGTTGGGGCGGAAGGCACTGCACCTGAATCCCTCCGTCCGCCTCCGCACCCCCACTACGCTGCCCGCTACGTCCGAGCTTCGGTGCCTTTCGGTGCCGGGCGAGCAGGCGACTTGGGGGGATGCTGCGTGGGGGCCGTGGGAAAGAGCAGGTCGGCGTTGAAGTCGGGGGTCAAACGGCTCGTGGCGCGGACCGGGTTCGACATCGTGCGCAGCACCGACAACCGGGGCGGGGTGGACGAGTTCATCCCCTTCGAGGCGACGATGCGGGCCGCACGGTCCGCCGGCCTGTCGGTCGGCGACTACATCGACGAGGTCATGAACGGGACGCCCGGGGCTACCCGGTCCACCATCGAGGAACTCGCCGCGCGCGGCGTCTTCGCGGCCGGCCCGGACACCGTCCTGGAGATCGGCCCCGGCTCCGGCCGCTACCTTGAGCTGACCCTCAAGGAGTGCGCGCCCGGGCGTTACGAGATCTACGAGACGGCGCAGCCCTGGGCCGACCATCTGGTCGAGACCTTCGGCGTCGTGGCCCGTCCCGTCGCGGGCTTCAGCCTCGCCCCCACACCGGACGCGAGCGTGGACCTCGTCCTCGCGCACAAGGTGTTCAACACCCTGACGTTCCTGGGCACTTCGCGCTACTTCCTCGAGATGGCGCGGGTCGTGCGCCCTGGCGGCCGCATCGTCTTCGATGCCATGACGGAGACCTGTCTCGGCCCGGACACGATGCGCGCCTGGGCGGCCGAGGGCGGCACGGGGCACGACTCGTACCCCGCGGCGCTGCCGCGCGGCACGTGTGTGGACCTCTTCGCGAGCCTCGGCTGCGAGCTGGAGGGGAGCTTCCTCGCGCCCATGGGTGTGGGCACCACCGAAGTCCTCGTCTTCGCAAAGGCGACTTGACGCAGGTCGCGCGGCATATGCCCGCCGTACAGGCGCCTACATGCGGGTAACGATCGGTGTAAGCAGCTTCAAAGGTTCCGCACAAATTACACACATCCTCTCTTCACCCGGCCCGCGATGGTCTAGATTGACGCTTCACGTGCCGGGAAACCAGGCGACAAATCATGATCTATCGACCTTGTCGCCAGGGGAGTAGACCTTTGGGAGCGGGGAGCCCCCGAAGGCTTCTGCGGTCTACGCGTGTTGTGCAACTGGCGCCGAAGGGCGGTGTGTTCGCGGAGGGTGTGGGCCTTCCGGCGGAGGAACAGCGCGGTGCGGGAGGCGGGGGCCTCCCGGGGGAGCGACAGGGCGGGGGGCGGGGGCCTCCCGGGGGAGCGACAGGGCGGGGGGCGGGGGCCTCCTGGGGGGAGGAACCGTGTCGGGCGAGCACGTGGAACCACCTGGGGACCTCGGCGGGGCCGTGCGGCAGGAGGAATTAGCCGGCCCGCTTCCACCGGCGCGCGGACGGCCGGCGGGCGGGGCGATCGATCAGTCCGCAACCGACTGGGAGCAGCGGTACCGCCGTACCGTCATCGTGAGCGACACCGCGGCCACCGCCTTCGTGGTGGCGGCGATCGGCGGCTTCTTCGGGGTGCGGGACGCGGCCGACTGGCACGAGAAGTGGCGCATCCTCGCCTTCCTCACCGAGCTTCTGGTCCTCGGGGCGCTCGCGGTGAGCCGGTCGTGGGCGCCGGCCGTACTCGGCCAGGGCGCCGAGGAGTTCCGCCGGCTCGGCCGGGCCCTGTTCACGGCGGCCGTGGTCCTCTCGCTCGGCGGGATCGCGCTCAGCTCCCGCAACATCAAACTCTGGATCTTCGTCGCGATCCCCGCGATCGCGCTGGTCACCATGACCGAGCGCTATCTGCTGCGCCGGTGGCTGCACAAGCAGCGCGCGGAAGGCCGCTGTCTGCGGCCCGTACTCGCCGCCGGAAGCCCGGACACCGTACGGGACCTGATCGCCCGGGCCCGCAAGTACCCGCATCTCGGCTGGCGCGTGGACGCGGTGTGCACCCCGAGCGGACGCGGACCCGGGAGCGACCACCTGGACGGGGTGCCGGTCGTCGGCCGCCTCGGCGACGTCGCCCTGCACGTCAGGCGCGACGGCTACCGCGTCGTCGCGATCACCCCGGACCCGCACTGGACACCGGACCGGCTGCAGAAGCTGTCGTGGAACCTCGAAGGCAGCGAGGCCGACATGGTCGTGGCCCCGGTCCTGATGGAAGTGGCCGGACCCCGGCTGCATGTGGACGCGGTGCTCGGCATCCCGCTGCTGCGGGTCAGCATGCCGGTGTTCACCGGAGGCCGCCGGGTCGTCAAGTCGGTGGCCGACCGGCTGGGGGCCGCGGTCCTGCTCGTGGTGTTCTCGCCCCTGATGCTGCTCGTCGGCCTGGTCGTGCTCGCGGACAGCCGGGGCGGGGTGTTCTACCGGCAGCGCAGGGTCGGCAAGGACGGCCGCGAGTTCACCATCTACAAGTTCCGCACCATGGTCTCGGGCGCCCACCAGGCGCGCGCCGCGCTGGCCGGGCTCGACGAGGGCGCGGGCCTGCTGTTCAAGGTCCGCAGGGACCCGCGGGTGACGCGCGTGGGCGCGGTGCTGCGGCGCTACTCGCTGGACGAACTGCCGCAGCTGTTCAACGTACTGGCCGGATCGATGTCGCTCGTCGGTCCGCGCCCTCCGCTGCCGGAGGAGTCCGCCGCGTACGGCCCGGACATCCGGCGGCGGCTCCTGGTGAAGCCCGGCCTCACGGGCCTGTGGCAGATCAGCGGACGCAGCGACCTGCCGTGGGAGGAGGCGGTCCGCCTCGACCTGCGGTACGTGGAGGACTGGTCGCTCGCCCTGGACGCGGTGATCTTGTGGAAGACGCTGCGTGCCGTGCTCCAAGGACAGGGGGCTTACTGACGCGCGGGGGTCGCCGTCCGGTCAGGCGCACGGAACGCGGGCCGCAAGGCCCATGCAGGGGGAGGGACAGGAATGAGGGTCAGCGTCTTGGGGCTCGGCTACGTGGGCTGCGTATCGGCCGCGTGCCTGGCCGGCCAGGGCCACGAGGTCGTCGGCGTCGACGTGAACCAGGCCAAGGTCGACCTGGTCAACGACGGCAAGGCACCCGTGGTCGAGGAACGGATCGGCGAACTGGTCGCCGACGTGGTCCGCACCGGCGCGTTACGCGCCACCCGCGACGTCCGCGAGGCGGTCCTGCACAGCGAGGTGTCCCTGGTCTGCGTGGGCACACCCTCGGAGCCCAACGGCAGCCTGTGCACCACCTACTTGGAGCGGGTCACCGAACAGATCGGCGCCGCACTCGCCGAGCGCGGCACGTCCGGCGGTCGGCACACCGTCGTCTTCCGCAGCACCATGCTCCCCGGCACCTGCCTCGACCTCCTCGTGCCGATCCTGGAGAAGTACACGGGCGGCACCGCAGGCGTGGACTTCGGCGTCGCGGTCAACCCCGAGTTCCTGCGCGAGGGCACCAGCGTGCGGGACTTCTTCGACCCGCCCAAGACCGTCATCGGCGAACTCGACGCGGCGAGCGGCGACGTGGTGGCAGGTCTCTACGAGGGGCTGCCCGGCGAGGTGTTCCGCGTCCACATCGCGACGGCCGAGGCGATCAAGTACGCGGACAACGCCTTCCACGGCCTCAAGATCGGCTTCGCCAACGAACTCGGCGCGATATGCCAGGCGTTGGGCGTGGACCCGCACCAGGTGATGGACGTGTTCCTCGCCGACCGCAAGCTCAACATCAGCCCCGCCTACCTGCGCCCCGGCTTCGCCTTCGGCGGCTCCTGCCTCCCGAAGGACCTGCGCAGCCTGGTGCACGCGGCCCGCCGGGCCGATGTCTCGGTGCCGATCCTGTCCCACGTGCTGCCGTCCAACTCCGACCATCTGCAACGCGCGGTGGAGCTGGTCGAGCGCACCGGCAAACGCCGCGCCGGCCTGTTCGGCCTCTCCTTCAAGCCCGGCACCGACGACCTGCGCGAGAGTCCGCTCGTCGAACTCGCCGAACGCCTCATCGGCAAGGGCTACGACCTCAAGATCTACGACGCCAACGTCAACCTCTCCCGACTACTCGGCGCCAACCGCGAGTACATCGAGACCCGGCTGCCGCACATCGCCCAGCTCCTGGTGGACTCCGTGGACGAGGTGCTCGACCACGCCGAGGTGTGTCTGATCGGCACCAAGGACCCGGCCGTCCTGGCGGCGCTGCCCCAGGGCGACGGCACCCTGCTCATCGACCTCGTCCGCATCCCCGACGCCGCGGCGCGCCGGGCCGAACCGGGGTACGTGGGCCTTGTCTGGTAACGCCTTGTCCGAGAACGCTTCGTCCACCCACGCTCTGTCGAACGGGGCGGCCGCCCACGCGGGGCGTCGGCCCCGGCGGGCGCTGATCCTCGTCGAGAACCTGTCCGTGCCGTTCGACCGGCGCGTCTGGCAGGAGTGCACCACCCTGCGCGACGCCGGCTGGGAGGTGCACGTCATCTGCCCGCGCGGCGAGAAGCGCGACACCGAACCGGAAGCCGTGATCGACGGGATACGGATCCACCGCTACCCGCTGCGCGCCGCCACCGGAGGGCCGGCCGGCTATCTGCGCGAATACGGAACCGCGCTGTGGCACACCGCCCGTCTCGCCCGCAAGATCGGGCCCGTCCACGTCGTGCACGCCTGCAACCCGCCCGACCTGCTGTTCCTGACGGCGCGGTGGCTGCAGCGGCGTGGCGCCCGCTTCGTCTTCGACCAGCACGACCTCGTACCGGAGCTGTACCTCTCGCGCTTCGACCGCGGCAAGGACCTCCTCTACCGGGCCGTGTGCGCACTGGAACGCCGCACCTACCGGGCCGCGGACATCGTCCTCGCCACCAACGAGAGCTACCGGGACGTGGCGCTCGCCCGTGGCGGGAAGCGCCCCGAGGACGTGTTCGTGGTGCGCAGCGCACCCGACACGAAGCGGTTCCAACCCGTCCCGCCGGAACCGGAGTTGAAGCGCGGCCGGCCCCATCTCCTGTGCTACCTGGGCGTGATGGGCCCGCAGGACGGCGTGGACTACGCGCTGCGCTCCCTCGCGAAGCTCCGCGACGAACTCGGCCGCACCGACTGGCACGCCGTGTTCATCGGCGGCGGCGACACCTTCGACGCCATGGTGAACCTCTCCCGCAGCCTCGGCCTCGACGACCGGGTCGAGTTCACCGGCCGGATCCCCGACGCCGACCTCGCCCGCCACCTTTCCACCGCGGACGTGTGCCTCTCGCCCGACCCGCACAACCCGCTCAACGACGTGTCGACCATGAACAAGGTCCTGGAGTACATGGTGATGGGCCGCCCGATCGTCTCGTTCGAGCTGAAGGAGGCGCGGGTCTCGGCCGGGGAGGCCGCCCTCTACGCGCCCGCCGACGACGAGAGCGCGTTCGCCCGGTGCATCGCCCAGCTCCTCGACGACCCGGACCTCAGGGCCCGGATGGGCAAGACCGGGCAGGAGCGGATCGGCGGGGAGCTGTCCTGGTCCCACTCCCAGCGCGCCCTGCTCGCCGCCTACGAAGCCGCGTGCAGAAGCCGCACCGCGCCATCGGCAGGCGATGCCGTCCGGGTGCACAGGGGGCCGCGCCGTGCACGATGAAGCGATACACCTCGCCACGGTCGGGCGGGTCGTCCGGCGCCGCCTGCGGCTGCTCGCCGTCCTCACCCTCGTGGGCGCACTCGTCGGCCTCGGCCTGTCCGTGGTGTTCCCGCCGCGCTACACCACCTCCGCGTCCGTGCTCCTGTCCGGCCAGTGGGAGGAGCGCGAGCTGCTCACCCAGGCGGAGATCGCGACCAGTTCGGCGGTCCTCGACCGCTCGGCGGCCGCACTGCGCCGGTCCGGCGGCAACGGCGGGGACCTGAAGGACCGGGTGGCCGCCAAGGTCAGCGAAGGCAACATCATCAAGGTCTCGGGCACCGCGGAGACTCCGGAGCGGGCCCAGCGGCTGGCCGACCAGGTGGCCAAGGACTACGTCGCGTACGCCGCACGCCTCGCCGGCGACACCACCGACCCCGACGCCGCCCTGCAGCCCGAGGCGCTCAAGAAGCTGGTCGTGCAGACCAGCCGGCGCATCACCGAACTGGCGAAGGCCGCCGACCCGGGCCAGAGCGTGGAGAGCGTGCAGGGCCGCACCGAGCTGGAGAAGCTCCGTACCGCCCTTCAGGAGTCCATCGAGAAGCTGGACGAGGTCGACCCCGCGCTCAACCGGGCCAACATGGTCGTGATGGGTCCGGCCGCGCGACCGGCGGGCGAAGCACCGCCGACGCGCGTGCAGTTCATCGCCGGCGGGGCCCTGCTCTTCCTGCTCGTCGCCGTCGTGGGCCACCTCGCGGCCGCACGCGTCGGCCGGCGGCCGCGGACCGAGGCGGAGATCGCCGCGGCCCTCGGCTGCCCGGTCCTCGGCACCGTCGACGTGCCGGGGGAGCGCTCCGCCGAGGAGACGGAGCACGGCGGGGCACGGGCCCGCACGCGCCGCATCCTCGGCCTCGACACCCGCTGGGACCTCCCCACCCTTCAGGCGTCGGGCGGCGAGGAGGCCCGCCGGATCCGCTACGGGCGGGTGTGCGGACGGCTGCGGGACCGACTGCCAAGCTCCGGGCGCCCGTTGCTCGCGCTCGTACCGGACGGCGACGGTGTGGCCAGCCGCGCCGCCCTGCGGCTGGCCGCCGAGGCCGGGGACGACCCGCTGCTGCACGTCACCGGTGTCTCGATGGTCCGGCCGCTGGTGCCGGACCGCGGCACGGAGGCCGGCGCGGTGCTCGTGCTCGGCGCCGGCACCTGGACCGCGGGCGATCTCGCCGCGGTCGCCGAGTCCTGTGCGGACGCCGGGCACGAGCTCGTCGGCGCCGTGGTGGCCGCGGCGGTCCGCTCCCGTACGGCCGGCGCGGACGGCCGCGCACCACAAGGCGCCGCACCCGTCGCGGTCGGCGCGGACACGAGGGGAGGCGCCTCGTGACGACGCGCAGGACGCACCCGACCGGCACACCGGACACGACGCGCGTGCCGCCCGAGCCGTCGGACGCCACGCCGCTCATCGACCTCCAGTCGCTGGTGGTGGCGGTGCGCAGGAGGCGCCGCTTCTGGTGCTTCGTCGCCCTGCTCGGGCTGGTCGCCGGTGCGGCGGTGGCGGTCCTGATGCCGCCCCCGCCCACCGCGGTGACCACCGTGCTCGTGGCCCACGAGGCGGACCAGCCCAACGATCCCGGCACCCTCATCCGGACCGACGCCGCCCTCCTGAAGACCACGCGCATCGCGGACGCGGCCCTTGCCTCGCTGGACTCGGCCGAACGCCCCGAGGACTTCATGGCGGACTACGAAGGACTCGGCCTCACCAACAACCTGCTGCAGATCAAGGTGACGGGCGCGAGCGACGCCGAGGCCGTGACGCGGGCGAAAGCGCTGGCCGAGGCGTTCGTCGCGGACCACGTACGGCGCATACGGGAGGCGGCGGAGGCCGAGGCGGAGGCGCTGCTGCGCCAGCGCGACCGGATGGGCGACCGCCTCGCCGAGGTCAACGAGGAGATCGGTGACGAGACGCCGGAGACCGGGCCCGAGCAGGAGTCGCTCTTCGCGCGCCGGGCCGAACTCACCTCGCGCATCGCCGACTTCGACCAGCGCGCGGAAGAAGCACGGCTGGGCACGCCCCGTCTCGTCGCGGGCACCCAGATCGTGGACGCGGCGCGCGCGGTGGAGCACTCGCTGCCCAGGACCGCCGCCACCAACGCCGGGATCGGCCTCGTCCTCGGGCTCGTCCTCGGCATCGCGCTCGCGGCGGTCACCGCGGTGGTCGCGGACCGGCCCGTGCTGCGCCGGGCGATCGCCGCCCACCTCGGCGCCTCGGTCATCGCCGAACTGCGCCGCCCCTCCTTGCGGCCGTCCAGGCCCTGGCAGCGCGCCCGCACCCGCACGGCGCGCGCCCGGCTCACCACCACCCTCGCCCGCACGGTACGCGGCTCCGCGGAACCGGTGTCGCTCCTGGAACTGGGCAGCGCGCGCGGCACGGGAGTGATCGCCCGCGACCTCGCCGACGCCCTCGCACCGGACAGACCGGTCGTGCTCGTCGACGACCTGCCCGGGCGGCAGCTCGCCGCCCGCCGGCACAAGCCGGGCGGTCCCACCGTCGTCGCCGGCGACCAACTCGCGACCGTGCCGGAGCAGATGCGCACGATCGGCGTCGGTTCGGTGGCCCCCGGCACCGCGTGGACCGACCTGCGCCACCTCGGCACCCGGGCCGTGCTCGTCGTGCGCGCCGGACACGCCAGTGCCGCCTGGCTGCACACCGTGGCCCGGCAACTCGCCGACCAGCGCATCCCGGTGCTCGGCGTGGTGCTCATCGACCCCGATCCGCGCGACCGG
Organism: Streptomyces indicus; assembly: GCF_900100315.1. Classification (GTDB taxonomy): domain Bacteria; phylum Actinomycetota; class Actinomycetes; order Streptomycetales; family Streptomycetaceae; genus Streptomyces; species Streptomyces indicus. The sequence continues at coordinate 402,130 of NZ_FNFF01000001.1, read as the reverse complement.
ACCGACGGCACGCTCTGGGACGCCGAACAGACCGCGCTGCGGGCGCGCGGCACGATTCCGCCCGCCCGGCGCAACGGCACCGGCCTGCCGCACGCGGAGCGGCAGCCCTGGGTCGTACGGGTGCCCGACAGCGACCAGGAAGGGCGGTAACCATGTGCGGCATCGCGGGCACCTACCGCTGGCCGGACGGCAAGGCCGTCACGGACCGGCTCACCGAGACCCTCGCGCACCGCGGCCCGGACGGCTCGGGCACGTACAGCCACAGCGCGGGGGACGCCGAAGTCCACCTGGGACACCGGCGGTTGGCGATCGTCGACCTGTCCGGGACGGGCGCGCAGCCGATGGCCAAGGACGCCCTCGTCCTCACGTACAACGGAGAGCTCTACAACGCGCCCGAACTGCGCGCCGAACTCGAAGCCGCCGGGGTGCGCTTCCGCGGCACCTCCGACACCGAGGTGGTCCTCGAGGCCTGGCGGCGCTGGGGCACGGACTGCCTGCCGCGGCTGCGCGGCATGTTCGCGTTCGGGGTCTACGACGAGCGCACCGGTGAACTGGTGCTCGCCCGCGACCAGTTGGGCATCAAGCCGCTGTTCCTGCTGCGGCGCGGCGAGGGCCTGGTGTTCGCCTCCGAGCTCAAGGCGCTGGCCGCCGTCACGGAGTTGAGCCCGGACCCCGCCGCCCTGGTGGCCTCGCTGCTCTACTACTGGGTGCCGGACTCGCGGTGCGCCTACCGCGAGGCGGAGAAGCTGCCGCCCGGCAGCTGGCTGCGGATCCGGCCCGACGGCGGCGTGGCGCGCGGCCGCTACTGGAACCTGCGGGATGTCGCGCTCGAGGCGAGCCACACCGCGGCGCCCGACCTCGCGGCCGTCGTCGAGGAGTCGACACGGAAGCACCTGCTCGCCGACGTCCCGGTCGCGACCTTCCTCTCCGGCGGCCTCGACTCCAGCTATCTGACCGCCCTGGCCGCCCGCCACCGGCCCGGCATCGCGGCCTACACGATCGGATTCCGCGCCGAGGACGCCCGCTTCGAGGCGATGCCCGACGACCTGCGATACGCCCGGCAGGTGGCCGCGCGCTTCGGCGTGGAGCTGCACGAGATCGAGATCGCCCCGGACGTCCTCGATCTGCTGCCGCGGATGACCTACGCCCTGGACGAGCCGATCGGCGACCCGGCCGCGATCAACACGTATCTGATCTGCACGGCCGCCCGCGAGGCCGGGGTCAAGGTGCTGCTCTCCGGGATGGGCGCCGACGAGCTGTTCGCCGGCTACCGCAAGCACCTGGCCAACCTGCTGGCCCTGCGCTACCAGCGCGTCCCGCGCCCGCTGCGGCGCGGGGTGTCGGCGGTGGTCGGCAGGCTGCCCGTCGCCACGCGCCGGCGCGGGCTGCGCTCGGTGCGCTTCGCGAAGCGGTTCCTGTCCTTCGCCGAACTGCCGGAGGAGACCGCGTTCCGGCGCAGCTACACCCTCTACGGCCGGCAGGAGCTGCTCGACCTGCTCGACCCGGAGCTGACGCCGGCCGTGGACGACGTGCTCACCGAGCACGCGGACACCTACCGGGACAACGAGCTCGACGACTTCGTGAACCGCATGTGCCTGGGCGACGCCCGGATGTTCCTGCCGGGCCTCAACCTCGCGTACACGGACCGCTCCAGCATGGCCGCGTCCACCGAGGTGCGGGTGCCGTACGTGGACACGGAAGTGGTCAGGGCGGCCTTCGCGTTCCCGGGCGGGCGGAAGGTCGCCGGGCGGCAGGGCAAGGCCGTCCTGAAGGAGGCGGCTCTGTCGGTCCTGCCCAAGGAGATCGTCTACCGGCCCAAGGGCCTGTTCAGCGCGCCGCTGCGGGCCTGGATGAGCCGGGATCTGGCGCCGCTGGTGCGGGAGGTGGTCGAGGACGGGCTGCTGGTGAAGTCCGGGTTCCTGCGGCGCGAGGCGCTGGCACGGATGGCCGCCGCGGACGCCGCCGGGCAGCACGACTTCTCCAAGCATCTGTGGCACGTGCTGACCCTCGAGCACTGGTACCGCGACGCGACCTCCGGGGCCGCGGGGCGGACACGGCAACCGGCGTAGGAAACACGGCAACCGGCCTGGCCATGACGGCAATCGGCCGGGGAATCACGGGAATCAGGGGATCCGAGTGAAGCAGGTAGTGCAGAACTACAAGAGCGGCGAACTGGCGCTGCTCGACGTGCCGGTGCCGGGGTGCAAGCCGGGCGGGGTGCTCGTGCGCAGCGCGTACTCGCTGATATCCACCGGCACCGAGCTGATGAAGGTCTCCGAGGCCGGCATGTCGATGGTGGGCAAGGCCCGTTCACGTCCCGACCAGGTGGCCAAGGTCGTGCAGAGCGTGGCCACGAACGGTGTGCCGGCCACGTACCGCAAGGTCATGGGCAAGCTGGACTCGTACACCCCGCTCGGCTACTCGCTGTGCGGGGTGGTCGAGCAGGTCGGCGCCGGGGTCGACGACGTGGCCGTCGGCGACCTCGTGGCCTGCGCCGGCAACGAGCACGCGCTGCACGCCGAGGTGAACTGGGTGCCCGGGAACCTCTACGCCAAGGTGCCCGACGGCCTCGACCCCCGGCACGCGGCCTTCGGGACCGTCGGCTCGATCGCGCTCCAGGGGGTGCGGCAGGGCGAGCCGCAGCTCGGCGAGGTGGCCCTGGTGATCGGCCTCGGCCTGATCGGGCAGCTGGTGGCGCAGCTGCTGACCGCTTCAGGGGTACGGGTGGTCGGCGCCGACCCGGATCCGGCGCGCTGCGCGCTCGCCGCACGGCTGGGCGCCGCGGCCTGCGGGGACCCCGCCTCCGCCGCCGTCGCGAACGCGGTCGCCGAGCTGACCGACGGGCACGGCGTCGACCAGGTGTATCTGGCCGCCGGCGGCGGCAGCAACCAACCCGTGGAGCTCGCCGCCCAGTTGAGCCGCGACCGCGGCCGCGTGGTCGACATCGGCAAGTGCCGCCTCGACCTGCCGTGGAACGCGTACTACGAGAAGGAGCTCGACGTCCGCTTCTCGCGCTCGTACGGACCCGGGCGCTACGACCCGGAGTACGAGCTGGAGGGCCGCGACTACCCGATCGGCTACGTCCGCTGGACCGAACGCCGCAACCTCGCCTGCTTCCTCGACCTCATGGCCCGCGGCCGCGTGGACGTGGATCCGCTCGTCTCCCATGTCGCCGCCTTCGACGACGCCGTGGAGACGTACGAGAGCCTGAAGGAGGGCGAGTTGAAGGCCGTCGCCGTCCTGTTCCGGTATCCCGGGCAGGAGGTGGCGAAGGCCGAAGCTCCCGTGGTCACCGTGCCCGCCGCGCACCCACAGCCGCGCCCCTTCCGCACCGCCGGCGCCCCGGTACGCCTCGCGTTCGTCGGCGCGGGCAACTACGCCACGTCGATGCTGCTTCCGCATCTGACAGGCCGCGACGGCGTCGAACTGTCCACCGTGGTGACCACGACGGCGCTGTCCGCCGCCAACGCGCAGCGCAAGTTCGGCTTCGCGCAGGCCACCACCGACCTCGACGCGGCGCTCGGCGACAAGGACATCGACGCGGTGTTCGTGGTCACCCGGCACAGCTCGCACGCCGACCTGACCCGGCAGGCGCTGCTCGCGGGCAAGACGGTGTTCGTGGAGAAGCCCCTGGCCCTCACCGAGGAGGAACTCGCCAGGGTGCTCGCAGCGGTGGAGGAGTCCGGCAACGACCGCCTGCACGTGGGCTTCAACCGCCGCTTCGCACCGCTCCTGACCGAGGCCAAGGAGCGGTTCGGCGCCCGCACCGGACCGGCGAGCCTGCGCTGTCTCGTCAACGCGGGCCGCCTCGAACACGGCAGCTGGTATCTGCGCCGGGGCAGCGAGGGCTCGCGGTTCGCGGGCGAGGGCGGGCACTTCATCGACACGGCCAGTTGGCTGCTCGGCGCCGACCCGGTCTCGGTGTACGCGACGGGCACCCCCGGCGGCAGGGGCGACGCGGGCCACGACGACCTGCAGCTGGTCCTCGGCTACCCGGACGGCTCCACCGCCACGCTCAGCTACGTCACCTCCGGCTCCTCCGCCTTCCCGAAGGAGACCCTCGACCTCGCCGCGGACGGCAAGGTGCTGCGCCTCGACGACTTCGTGCGCGCCTCGGTGTACGGCCGCAGGCGGTGGGTGAGTTCCCGCCTGCCGAAGGCGCGGGACAAGGGGCAGAACGCCCAACTGGCCGCGTTCGTACGGGCCGTGCGCACCGGCGGGCCCATGCCCGTGCCCCTGGAGTCCCTCGCCGCCACCACCGCGGCCACCCTCGCCGTGCAGACCGCACTGACCGCCGGAGCCCCCGTGACCCTGGCGAGGGCGCGATGACGATGAGTGCGGGCTGGTATCTGCGGCGCCTGTCCCGGATGGGGCCGCGGGAGGTCGCGGGCCGGGTGGGCGACACGGTGCGCAGACGGCGGTGGCGCGGCACGGTCCCGGAGGGACCGCGGGTGGCCGGCGCCCGCTTCACCGCGGTCCTGCCGCCCGGTTCGCTCACCGCCCTCGCGCCGGACGCCGTGAAGCGCCTGCTCGCCGAGGCGGACCGGCTGATGGCCGGGCACGCCGAGTTCTTCGGCGTCGTCCGCGACGACCTCGATGCACCGGACTGGTGGTACGACCCCAAGACCGGGCGCCGCGCACCCTGGGGCTACGCCTTCGGGCTGCCCTACCGCGACGAGGAGGCGGTCGGCGACATCAAGCAGATCTGGGAGCCGTCCCGCCACCAGTACCTCACCGTGCTCGCCGCCGCCTACGCCGTGACCGGCGACGACCGGTACGCCGAGCGGGTGGCCGCGCATCTGCGGTCCTGGTGGGCGGCGAACGCGCCCCTGCGCGGCGTGCACTGGATCAGCGGTATCGAGCTGGGCATCCGGCTCCTGTCGTGGGTGTGGATCCGGCGGCTGCTCGACGGGTGGCCGGGCGCGGCCGAGCTGTTCGAGCGCAACCCGGTGGCCCACCACCAGATCTGGCACCACCAGCGCTGGCTCGCCGCCTTCCCCAGCCGCGGATCCTCCGCGAACAACCACGTCATCGCCGAGGCCGCCGGGCAGTTCGCCGCGGCCTGCGCCTTCGACTGGTTCCCCGACTCCGCGCGCCGGCGCGCCGAGGCGTTGCGGTCCCTCGACCGCAACCTGCGCGCCAACACCTTCCTCTCCGGCCTCAACCGCGAACTCGCCACCGAATACCACGGGTTGGTCCTTGAGCTGGGCCTCGCGGCCCTGGCCGAGGCGGACGCCGCCGGGGTGGAGGTGCCCGCGACCGTACGGCTCGTACTGCTGCGGATGACCGACGCGCTCGCGGCCGTCGTGGACGACCGGCTGCGGCCCCCGCGCCAAGGGGACGCCGACGACGGCCACGGCTTGGTCCTCGACGGTGCGGGCACCGACCGGTGGGGGTCACTCCTGGCCACGGGGGCCGCCGTGTTCGGGCGGCTCGACTGGTGGCCCGAGGTGACGGGCACCGATGTGCGCACCCAGCTGCTCGCCGCGCTCATCGAGCCCGTGGACCTCGGGGTGCGGCGGCCGCGCGAACGGCCGGCGCACTTCGCCGACGCGGGCCTCACCATCCTGCGCGGCCCGGAGGGGATCTGGTGCCGCTGCGACGGCGGACCGCACGGCTTCCTGTCCATCGCCGCGCACGCCCACGCCGACGCCCTGTCCGTGGAGGTGCGGCAGGACGGCGTGGACGTGCTCGCCGATCCGGGCACGTACTGCTATCACGGCGAGCCCGCCTGGCGGAGCTACTTCCGCTCCACACTCGCCCACAACACCCTGCGGCTCGACGGCGCCGACCAGTCCGAATCCGGCGGCCCGTTCCTCTGGCTGCGGCAGGCCGCGACCCGGGTCCTGTCCGTGCGGACCGAGGATCCGTCCGTGGTGCGCTGGAGCGCCGAGCACGACGGCTACCGGCCCGCCATGCACCGGCGCCACGTCGAACTGGTGGCGGAACGCCGGGAGTTGACGGTGACGGACGAGGTGCACGGCGGCTCCCGGCATGACGTGCACCTGGCATTCCACCTCGGTCCGTCCGTCACCGCGGACCTCGAAGGCCACCGGGCCCGTCTCACCTGGACCCGCGACGGCGAGGACCGCTCGGCGGTGCTCGACTTGCCCGCCCAGCTGCGCTGGAGCGCCCACCGAGGCAAGACCGACCCGCCGCTGGGCTGGTACTCCGCCGGCTTCGGCCGCAAGGAGCCGGCCACCACGCTGATCGGCACCGGCGCCGCCGACGGCAAGGGCGCGTTCACGACCGTACTCAGGTTCCAGGACTAGGGAGACAGAGGACGTGGGGATGACGTGGTGGCGCCCGATGCGAGGGGCCGCACCGAAGAGGTGGCGCCGGACCTGGCCGGCCGCCCCGCTGGTGCTGGTCCTGCTCGCGGCGGGCGGCTGCACCGGCACGCCGGAGGACTCGGCCGAGCCGGCCGGGGCGCCCACCACCTCCGGTGCGCCCGCCGCCGCGCGCGCCCGCGTGTGCGCCGAGCCGGAACCCGGTCCGAACGAAGCTCCCGCGGGCGCCGTGACGGTCGACCCCGGCGTGGTCGGCGACCTCTCCGCGAAGACCAAGGGGAGCCCGGCCGGCACCACCTTCTGGCTGCGCCCCGGCAAGCACACCCTTGAAGCGGACCGGTACGCCCAGGTCATCCCGAAGAAGGGCAACACCTACCTCGGCGCACCGGGCGCCGTGCTCGACGGCGCGCGGACCAACCAGTACGCGTTCGGCGGCACCGCGTCCGATGTCACGATCCGCCACCTGACCGTGCAGGGCTTCGTGGCCCCGCACGACCAGGGCGTGGTCAACCACGACTCGGGCGACGGCTGGGTGATCGAGCACGCCGTCATCCAGCGGAACTCCGGCGCGGGCCTGATGGCCGGCGCCCGCCAGGTGGTCCGCGCCAACTGCCTGCGCGACAACGGCCAGTACGGCCTCAACGCCTACAAGAGCGGCAACGCCGTCAAGGACCTGGTCGTCGAAGGCAACGAGATCACCGGCAACAACACCGACGACTGGGAGCGCAAGAAGGAAGGCTGCGGCTGCACCGGAGGCGCCAAGTTCTGGGCGGTCGACGGCGCCGACATCCGCGGGAACTGGGTGCACGACAACCGCGGCACCGGCCTGTGGGCGGACACCAACAACAACGACTTCCGCATCGAGGGCAACGTGATCGAGGCCAACGACGGTGCCGCGCTCATCTACGAGACCAGCTACAACGCGGTCATCCGCACCAACACGATCCGCCGCAACAACTGGGTGGAGGGCCGCAGAGCCGCCGACCGCGGCGACACCTTCCCGTTCGCCACGGTCTACCTGTCCGAGTCGGGCGGCGAACCGCGCGTCGCCGCCCGCACGGACCGGATCGAGGTGTACCGGAACGTCCTGGAGGACAACTGGTCCGGCCTCACCCTGTGGGAGAACGCCGACCGCTTCTGCAACAGCCCCGCCAACACCTCGTCGGGCGACTGCACCCGTCTGGTGAAGGACATCGGGCGCTGCGCCCAACCGGCCATCTCCAAGGACCCGTTGTACGCGGACTGCCGCTGGAAGACCCAGCGCGTCGTCGTGCACGACAACCTGTTCTCGCTCAACCCGTCGGTGGTCAAGTGCAAGGCGCAGTGCGGCCGGATGGCGCTGCTCGCCAACTACGGCACGTATCCCGACTGGTCGCCGTACAAGGGCGAGAAGGTGGCCGAGGCCATCACGCTGCAGCAGGGCAACCGCTGGTACGACAACGCGTACGTCGGCCCCTGGACCTTCGTCGCGCACGACCCCAGCGGCGTCCTGACCTTCAAGAAGTGGCAGGGCAAGCCCTACGGGCAGGACGCCGGCAGCACCCTGCGCGCCAAGGGCGGTGACTGACATGACCCATGGAACCCGTGTGGACGACGCGCAGCCGGCGACCGCGGCGCATTCGTCCGGGCCGCCGCGCACCGTCGGAGTGGTCTGGGGCCTGCTGATCCTCAACACCCTCGGCTCCGCGGGTGCGCAGACCATCGTGCCGCTGCCCCGTTCGCTCATCCAGATGGTCACGATGGGTTCGCTGGTGCTCGCGTTCGTCCTGGCGCTCGCCCTCAACCCGCGGATCCGGCTGCGGCCCAGCGCCTACGTCCTGCTGCTCACGCTGCTGCTCGTGCCGAGCGTGATCTCCAGCGCCGAGCTGGAGTCCGGGTTCGGCGCGCTGTTCCGCTGCGGCCGCTTCGCGCTCTTCGTGGCCACCCTGTGGCTGCTCACGCGCTGGTGGGACGGCGGCCTGACCTTCGTGCGCAGTCACATCCGGATGTACTTCGCCGTGCTCGGCTCGGTGGCCGCCGGTCTGCTTCTGTCGCCGGGGGCGGCGATGCCCGACCTGTACGGGGGACGGCTCGTCGGCGCGTTGTGGCCGCTGACGCCCCCGCAGATCGGCCAGTACGCGGCCGTCATCACCGGCCTCACCGTGCTGCTGCTCATGGGCCGGCGCACCGACCGGGCGAGCGCGGCCGTGATCGTCGTGCCCTCGCTGGCGCTGCTCGCCCTGACCCACACCCGCACCGCCACGCTCGGGCTGCTCATCGGACTCGTCCTGGCGATCGGCTCGCTCCTCCTGACCAGCGCGGCCGCCCGCCGCTTCTTCGCCTGGGCCGTGGTGTGCGCCGTGGTGGCCGTGCTGGGGTTCGCCTCCGCCCTGGAGGCGTGGTTCCTGCGCGGCCAGACCCAGGAGTACTTCACCAGCCTCACCGGCCGCGCGAAGGTCTGGGACGCCCTGCTCGCCGAGCCGCGCACCGTCTCCGAGCAGCTCTTCGGCGTGGGGCTCGGCGACAAGTCCTTCGGCGGGCTGCCCATCGACAACAGCTGGCTGTCCGTCTACCACGAACAGGGCCTGACGGGGGTCACGCTCGTGGCCGCCTTCCTCCTCGTCCTCGGCGGGGTCGCGCTGCTGCGGCCGCCCTCCCTGGAGCGGGCCTGCGCGATCTTCCTGATCAGTTACTGCGCCATCGCCTCGTACACGGAGGCGGGACTCGGTGACGCCTCGCCGTATCTGCTCCATCTCGCCCTGGCGGCCTCGCTGTTGGCGACTCCCGTGAAGCGCACGGACCTGCCCCTCACGGCTGCCGCGCCCGTATCTGCTCGCCACCGGGTCCCGCGCTGGGCCCGCGATCGGAGGCGGCCATGAGCCTGCATGTCCTCGTCGTGCACAACCGCTACTCCTCCGGCCAGCCGAGCGGCGAGAACCAGGTCGTCGACCAGGAGACGGCGCTGCTGCGGGCGGCCGGCCACCGCGTCGAGATGTTCGAGCGGCGCAGCGACGACATCGCAGGCATGAGCCTGCCCGCGAAGGCCGCGGTGCCGCTGCTCGTGCCCTGGAACCCGCGCGTGCGCAGGGAGTTGGCCGCGCGGCTGCGCGCGGACCGGCCGGACGTGGTGCATGTGCACAACGTCTTCCCGCTCCTGTCGCCCGCGGTGCTCGCCGCCTGCGCCGACGTGGACGTGCCGGTCGTCGCCACGCTGCACAACTACACGCAGATCTGCCCGCCGGGCACGCTCCAGCGCGACGGCCGCCCCTGCACCGCCTGCGTGGGCAGGGCGCCGCTGCCCGCCGTGCGCCACGGCTGCTACCGGGACTCGCGCGCGGCCACCGTGCCGCTCGCGCTGAGTCTCCAGCTCAACCGGCGCCGCTGGTGGTCGGGGGTGGACCGCTTCTTCTGCATCTCCGCCGCCCAGCGCGACGTGCTCGTGCGCTCCGGGATGCCGGCCGGGCGCCTCGCGGTCAAGCACAACTTCGTTCCCGAGCCCGGCCGTTCGCGCACCGGTGAGGGGGAGTACGTGCTCTACCTCGGCCGGCTCGCCGAGACCAAGGGCGTACGGCTGCTCATGGCCGCGTGGGACGAGGTCGCCGCGCGTGGGGGAGCGGGCGTCCCGCTGGTGATCGCCGGAACCGGCCCGCTGGAGGCGGAGGTGACCGCCTGGGCGGCGGGTCGCGAGGACGTGCAGTACGCGGGCCTGCTCGACCGGGACGGATGCCGCGAGGCGGTCGCGCGCGCCGTGGCCGTGGTGGCGCCCTCGACCTGGCTGGAGGCCTTCGGCCTGGTCGTCGTGGAGGCGATGGCGGCGGGCGTCCCCGTGGTCGCCGCCGGACACGGGGCGTTCGCCGAACTCGTCGAGGACGGCAGGACAGGGCTGCTCCACCGGCCGGGGGACGCGGCCTCGCTCGCCTCCTGCCTGCGCCGGATCACCGCCGACGAGGACACCAACAGGGAGCTGGGCGAGGCGGCCCGGCGCCGCTACGAGCAGGGCTTCAGCCCGGCCGTCGGCCTGGCGCGCCTGGAGGAGGGGTACCGCGCGGCCATCGCGGGCCGCGCTCAGCAGTCAAGCGCTCAGCAATGAAGCGCTCAGCAGTGAACCGAACAGCAGTGAACCGAACAGCAGTGAACCGAACAGCAGTGAACCGAACAGCAGTGAACCGAACAGTGGGGGACGGAACCAATGGGGGGCAGTAGATGACTCGATGCCGACTGTGCGGCTCGGCCGCGCTCGCGAGCGTGGTCGACCTGGGGGCGACCCCGCCGTGCGAGAGTTTCCTCGCCGCGGACGAGCTGGACCGGCCGGAGCCCGCGTACCCGCTGCACCTGCGGGTCTGCACGGAGTGCTGGCTGGCCCAGATCCCGCCGCTGATCACACCCGAGGAGACCTTCCAGGAGTACGCCTACTTCTCCTCGTACTCGACCTCCTGGGTGGAGCACGCTCGCACCTTCGTCACGGAGGCCGTGGACCGGCTCGCGCTCGGACCCGAGGCCTTCGTGGTCGAAGTGGCCAGCAACGACGGCTATCTCCTCAAGCACGTGGTGGACCGCGGGATGCGCTGCCTGGGCATCGAACCGTCCGTGAACGTCGGGGCCGCGGCCCGCGACAACGGCGTGCCCACCCTCACCGCCTTCCTCGGCCCCGAGACGGCCGCGGCCGTGCGCGCCGAGCACGGCCCGGCCGACCTGGTCGTAGCGAACAACGTGTACGCCCACATCCCCGACGTCATCGGCTTCACTCAAGGCCTGCGCGCCCTGGTCGCCGACGACGGCTGGGTCTCCGTCGAGGTGCAGCATCTCCTCACGCTGATCGAGGAGAACCAGTACGACACGATCTACCACGAGCACTTCCAGTACTACACGGTCGCCTCCGCGATCCGGGCGCTCGCCAGCGGCGGACTCGCCCTCGTGGACGTGGAGTTGCTGCCCACGCACGGCGGCTCGATCCGCCTGTGGGCCCGGCCTGCCGAGACGGCCGGTGAACCGAGCCGGCGCGTGGCCGACGTACTCGCCCGGGAAAAGGCCGCCGGACTCCAGGAGTTGACCGGGTACGCGGAATTCTCCGCCCGCGTCGCCAAGGTCAGGCGCGACCTGCTCAAGTTCCTGATCGAGGCCGCCGAGCGCGGCGAGACGGTCGTCGGCTACGGCGCCCCCGGCAAGGGCAACACCCTGCTCAACCACTGCGGCATCCGGCCCGACCTGCTCGCGTACACGGTCGACCGGAACCCGTACAAGCACGGCCGGTACACGCCCGGCACCCGCATCCCGATCCTGCCGCCCGAGCGGATCGCCGACGACCGGCCGGACTACGTGCTCGTCCTGCCCTGGAACCTGCGGGCCGAACTCACCGAACAGCTGGCATACGTGCACGAGTGGGGCGGCCGTCTCGTGTTCCCCGTACCGGAACTGATTGTGGTGGAGGCGTCGCGATGAAGGTCGTTCTGTTCTGCGGCGGTTACGGCATGCGGATGCGCAACAGCGACACCGACGACGTGCCCAAGCCCATGGCGATGGTCGGGCCCCGCCCGCTGATCTGGCATGTCATGCGCTACTACGCGTACTTCGGGCACACCGAGTTCATCCTCTGCCTCGGCTACGGCGCCCACCACATCAAGGACTTCTTCCTCAACTACGAGGAGACCACCTCCAACGACTTCGTGCTGCGCGGCGGCCGCACCGAGCTCCTGTCCACCGACATCGCCGACTGGACCATCACCTTCGCGCAGACCGGCATCGAGTCCCCGATCGGCGAACGGCTGCGCCGGGTCCGCCACCACCTCGACGGCGACGAGATGTTCCTCGCCAACTACGCCGATGTGCTCACCGACGCACCCCTGCCGGAGATGATCGAGTCCTTCGAGAAGCGGGACGCCGGCGCGTCGATGATGGTCGTGCCCCCGCAGTCCTCGTTCCACTGCGTGGACCTCGGCGAGGACGGCCTCGTGGGCGGCATCACCGCCGTGAGCGAACTGCCGCTGTGGGAGAACGGCGGCTACTTCGTGCTCCGCCAGGAAGTCTTCGACCACATACCGGAGAACGGCGACCTCGTCGCCGACGGCTGCGCCCAACTCGCCAAGCGCGGACGGCTCGTGGCCCACCAGCACCGCGGCTTCTGGAAACCGACCGACACCGTGAAGGAACGGGCCGCGCTCGACGCCGCGTACACGCGCGGCGAGCGCCCCTGGGCCCTGTGGGAGCAGGACCACGCGGGGGTGGGCGCGTGATCCGGCTCGGCGCCGCGGGCGGCGTGGACCGCGTGGTGGCGGTGGGCGCGCACTGCGACGACATCGCCATCGGTGCCGGCGGCACCCTCCTCGCGCTGTGCCGCGCACGGCCCGGGCTGCGCGTGGACGTCCTGGTGCTGTCCGGCGGCGGCAGCGCGCGCGAGCAGGAGGAGCAGGCCGCGCTCACCGCCTTCTGCCCGGACGCCGAACTCGCCCTGACCGTCCTGAAGCTGCCCGACGGACGCATGCCCGCGCACTGGGAGGAGGCCAAGTCCGCCGTCGAGGAGCTGCGCCTGCGGACCGCACCCGACCTCGTCCTCTCCCCGCGCACCGACGACGCCCACCAGGACCACCGCGGCCTCGCCCGGCTGATGACCACGGCGTTCCGCGACCACCTCGTCCTCGGCTACGAGATCGCCAAATGGGACGGCGACCTCGGCCGCCCGGTGGCCTACCAGCCCCTCACGCCCGAGACCGCCGAGGAGAAGGTGCGGCTCCTGGAGGAGCACTACCCCTCGCAGCACCACCGGTCCTGGTACGACCGGGAGGCCTTCCTCGGGCTCGCCCGGATCCGCGGCATCGAATGCCACGCCCGCTACGCCGAGGCCTTCGCCGTCACCAAACTCGTTCTCAACCTGGGGGGTTGAACCGTGCGCGTACTGCTCACCGGACACCAGGGCTACCTGGGCACCGTCATGGCACCCGTCCTCGCCGCCGCCGGACACGAGGTCACCGGCCTCGACGCCGGACTCTTCGCCGACTGCGTCCTCGGACCCGCGCCCGACGACCCGCCGGGCCACCGCACCGACCTGCGGGACATCACCGCCGAACACCTGGCCGGGGTCGAGGCCGTGATCCACCTGGCCGCGCTCTCCAACGACCCGCTCGGCTCGCTCGCCCCCGAGCTCACGTACGACATCAACCACCACGCCTCCGTACGGCTGGCGCGGCTGGCGCGGGACGCCGGAGTGCGGCGCTTCCTGTACGCCTCCACCTGCTCCGTGTACGGCGCGGCGGGCGGCGACGACCTCGTGACGGAGGACGCGCCGCTGCGCCCCGTGACCCCGTACGCCGAGTCCAAGGTGCGCGTCGAGGACGACCTGCACGCCCTCGCCGACTCCGACTTCACCCCGGTCTACCTGCGCAACGCCACCGCCTTCGGGTTCTCGCCCCGGCTGCGCGCCGACATCGTGCTCAACAACCTGGTCGGGCACGCCCTGCTGACCGGCGAGGTGCGTGTGCTCTCCGACGGCACCCCGTGGCGGCCGCTGGTGCACGCCGCAGACATCGCCCGCGCGTTCATGGCCGCCCTCGACGCGCCCAGGGAGGCCGTGCACGACCGGGCGTTCAACATCGGCAGCGAGACCAACAACGTCACGGTCGCCGAGATCGCCGACCAGGTCGCCGAGGCGGTGGCCGGCGCACAGGTGGTGATCACGGGCGAGACGGGCGCCGACCCGCGCTCCTACCGCGTGGACTTCTCCCGGTTCCGCGCCGCGGTCGAGGGCTTCGACTGCACGTGGACGGTGAAGCAGGGCGCACTCGAACTCGCCGACGCCTACCGCGAGTTCGGCCTGACCCGCGAAGGCTTCGAGCAGCGGTTCACGCGCCTGGCCGTGCTGCGCCGGGCCGCGGACGCCGGATCCGTGGACGACACCCTGCGGTGGCGCCGATGACCTCTCCCGGTGAGCAGATGCACGCGCTGGTGGAGCGGCTGTACCCGATCTGCCGCTCCCTCACCGGCGACGGCGTACGCGCCACCCTGGACATCGTGGGGGAGTACCTGCCGCTGCGGGTGCACGAGGTGCCGACCGGCACGCAGGTGCTCGACTGGACCGTCCCGCAGGAGTGGAACATCCGGGACGCCTACGTCGCCGACGCCACCGGCCGCCGCGTCATCGACTTCGCCGCGTCCAGCCTGCACGTGCTCGGCTACAGCGTGCCCGTCTCGGCCACGATGCCCCTCGCCGAACTGCGCCCGCACCTGCACACCCTGCCCGACCACCCCGAGTGGGTCCCGTACCGCACGAGTTACTACCAGCCCGACTGGGGCTTCTGCCTCGCGCAGGAAACCCTGGACGCGCTGCCGGACGGGGACTACGAGGTCCGTATCGACTCCACGCTCGAGGACGGCCATCTCACCTACGCCGAGCACGTGATCCCCGGACGGACCGCCGACGAGGTGATCGTCTCCTGCCACGTCTGCCACCCCTCGCTCGCCAACGACAACCTCGCCGGCATCGCCGTCGCGACCTTCCTGGCACGGGAGTTGGCCGCGACCACCCCGCACTACACCTACCGGTTCATCTACGCACCCGGCACCATCGGCGCGATCACCTGGCTGGCCCGCAACCAGGAACGCATCGACCGGATCAAGCACGGGCTCGTCCTCGCCTGCGCCGGCGACCCGGGCCGGCTCACGTACAAGCAGAGCAGACGCGGCGACGCGGAGATCGACCGCGCCCTGCGGCACGTGCTCAGGGAATCTCAACGCCCCCACCGCGTCGCCGAGTTCACCCCCTACGGCTACGACGAACGGCAGTACTGCTCGCCCGGGTTCGACCTGGGCGTCGGCTCGCTCAGCCGTACCCCGTACGCCGGCTACCCCGAGTACCACACCTCCGCCGACAACCCGGCCTTCGTCTCGCCCGAGGCGATGGCGGACACCCTCGCCGTCTGCCGCGAGGCCTTCGCCCTGCTCGACCGCAACCGCCGCTACGTCAACCTCAGCCCGTACGGCGAACCGCAGCTGGGCCGGCGCGGACTGTACGACGCACTCGGCGGCCGCAGCGACGCCAAGGAGGCGCAGATGGCGATGCTGTGGGTGCTCAGCCTCGCCGACGGAGACCACACCCTCCTCGACATCGCCGAGCGCTCCGGGCTGTCCTTCGCCGTCGTCGCCGCCGCGGCCGATGCACTGCACCGCGCCGAACTGATCAAGGAATGACGGCGATGACCACCGAGGAGGAGCAGGCGGTGCCGGCGGCACGGGCCCGGCACGCCCGGCCCACGGCCTGGCGCGCCGTCGCGGGCCGGCTGTCCTGGGGCCTCGCCGACCAGGCGGCCTCCAGCCTGACCAACTTCGCGGTGGGCATCTACGTCGCCCGCTCGCTCGGCCTGACCGCCTTCGGCGTGTTCAGCCTGGCCTGGGTGACCTACGGGGTCGTGCTCAGCGTCTCTCGCGGCATCGCCACCGACCCGCTCGTGGTGCGCTTCAGCGGCGTACCGGAGCCGTCGTGGCGCGAGGCCTCGGCCCGCGCGACCGGCACCGCTCTCGGCACAGGACTCGCCCTCGGCGCCCTCAGCCTCGGCGTGGGCCTGGCGGCCGGCGGCCGGCTCGGCTTCGCCTTCGCCGGACTCGGCCTGGTGCTGCCCGGACTGCTCCTCCAGGACGCCTGGCGCTTCACGTTCTTCGCCGCCGGCGATGGGCGCAAGGCGTTCGTCAACGACCTCGCGTGGGGGATCGCGCTCGTCCCGGCCCTGGTGCTCGCGGCGCGTGTGGGCAGCGTCACCGCGTTCGTGCTCGCCTGGGGCGGATCCGCCGGGGCGGCCGCCGCCTACGGCTGCCTCCAGTCCCGTATCCGGCCCCGCGTCACGGGGCTGCGCACCTGGCTGCGCGAGCACCGCGACCTCGGCTACCGCTACCTCGTCGAGAACGTCGGCGTCAGCGGCGCGGCCCAGCTGCGCGCCTACGGACTCGGCGCGATCGTCGGGGTCGGCGCCGTGGGCGTGGTCCGCGGCGCCGAACTGCTCCTCGGCCCCTTCCTCGCCGTGGTGATGGGCCTGTCGCTGGTCACCGTCGCCGAGGCGGCACGCGTCCTGCGCCAGGCACCCGGGCGGCTCGGCACCTTCTGCCTGTGGCTCAGCCTCGGCCAGGCGGTCGCCGCGCTGCTGTGGGGAGCCGCCCTCCTCTTCGTACCGGACGGACTCGGCGAACTCGTCCTCGGCGACGTCTGGCCCGCCGCCTCCGAACTGATCGTGCCCGCCGCCCTCGGCGTCGCCGGCGTCGGACTCGGCATCGGCGCCGCGTCCGGCTTGCGCGCGCTCGCCGCCGCGCGCCGCAGCCTGCGTTGCCAGCTGTTCGCCTCCGCCTGCTACGTCGGCGGAGGACTCGGCGGTGCGGCCCTGGGCGGCACCGTCGGCTCGGCCTGGGGCGTCGCCGCCGCCACCGTCTGCGGCTCGGCCGTGTGGTGGTGGCAGATGCGCTCCGCCCTGCGGGAGTACCACCCACCCCCCATCAGCAAAGTGAGGACGCCATGACCACCCACCCTCGGCTGAGCATCGGCCTGCCTGTCTACAACGGCGAGCAGTACCTGGCCGAATCGCTCGAGGCCCTGCTCGGGCAGACCTACGACAACTTCGAACTGGTCATCTCCGACAACGCCTCGACGGACGGGACGCGGGAGATCTGCCGCAGCTACGCGGCACGCGACTCCCGTATCCGCTACATACGGCTGCCGGAGAACATCGGCGCCGCACCCAACCACAACTACGTGTTCACCGAGTGCCGCGGCGAACTCTTCAAGTGGGCCTCGCACGACGACCTCTACGCCCGCGACCTGCTCAAGCGCTGCGTGGAGGCCCTGGACGAACGCCCCGACATCGTCCTCGCACACTCCGGCCAGGCGGTCATCGACGGCGACGGCCGCGTCAAGGTGCCCTACGCGTACGGTCTCGACACCGACTCGCCCAGCGCCCCCGAGCGCTTCCGCAGCCTGCTCTTCGAGCCCGGCGGCGACGACTTCTACGGCGTCATGCGCGCCGACGTGCTGCGGCAGGTGAAGCCGCACGACAGCTACCACCACGCCGACCGCACCTTCGTCGCCGAGATCACCCTGCACGGCGCCTTCCACCAGGTGCCCGAACTCCTCTACTTCCGCCGCGACCACCCCACCCGCGCCGAACGGGCCAACCCCTCCAAGCGCTCGCGCTGCGTCAACCTCGACCCGCGCCGGGCCGGCCGGCTGCACCCGACGCCCCGTCTGCTCGCCGAGTACGTCTGGGGCTTCGCCTCCGCGATCCGCCGCGCACCGCTCACCCCGGCGGATCGCCGCGCCTGCTACCGGCACCTGGCCGTATGGATGGCCAGCCGGCTGCGGCCGGGGGCGGGGGAGCGGGTGGAGGACCGCGCGCCGGTGGACGCCGACCGGTTCGACGTGTCCATCGACGCGCTGGTCGCGGGCCGCGAAGGGAGGCAGGCATGACGGCCGGATCTCCTTTACGGGTCGGGGTGTTCGGGCTCCTCGGCTCCGGCAACCTCGGCAACGACGGCTCCCTGGAAGCCGTCCTCGGATACCTGAGGGCCCAGCACCCCGAGGCGGTCGTGGACGCGCTGTGCGGCGGACCCGAGAACGTCTCCGCGCGCTTCGGGATCCCCGCCACTCGACTGCACTGGTACCGCGGCGAATACCGGACCGCGTCGCGGGCGGGTGCCGTCGCGGGCAAGGGACTCGGCAAGCTCGTCGACGCGGTCCGCACCGCCGTCTGGGTGCGCCGTCACGACGTGGTGATCGTGCCGGGCATGGGCGTCCTGGAGGCCACCCTGCCGCTGCGGCCCTGGGGTTTCCCGTACGCGCTGTTCCTGCTCTGCGCGAGCGGCCGGCTCCTCGGCACGCCCGTGGCCCTGGTCGGCGTCGGCGCGGACACGATCCGCGACCGGCCGGTGCGCGCCCTGGTGCGCCGGTCCGCACGCCTGGCCGCGTACCGCTCCTACCGCGACACCCTGTCCCGCGACGCGCTGCGGTCGATGGGCGTGGACACCGCGCGCGACAAGGTCTTCCCCGACCTGGCCTTCGCGCTCCCGGCGCCGCCGCCTGCGGAGCCGGGGGGCCTGCCAGGACCGGTGTGCGTGGGCGTCATGGACTTCCACGGCGGCAACGACGACCGCGCCCGCGCGGCCGTACTCCACCGACGTTACGTGGACGGGGTGACCCGGTTCGTCCGGGTGCTGGCCGAGGAAGGCAGGACGGTACGGCTGCTCACCGGCGACACCTGCGACACACCCGTGGCGGCCGCGATCCGCGACGCCGTGGACTCACCGCTGGTCAGCCTGGCCGAAGTTGTCTCGCTCGCCGACCTGATGAAGGAGACGGCGGCCGCGGACGCGGTGGTGGCGACCCGCTACCACAACCTGGTCTGCGCCCTGCACACCGGAACCCCGACGCTCGCCCTCGGGTACGCCGCGAAGAGCCGCGCGCTCATGGACCGCATGGGCCTCGCCGCGCACTCCCACCCCGCGGGCGAGCTGGACGCCGAGCGACTGCTCGACCAGTTCAGGGCCTTGGAGAAACAGGCGCCCGACATCCGGCGGACCCTCGCCGAGCGCAACGAGACCGTCGTACGCCAACTCGACGCCCAATGGGCGGAGTTGACCGCCCTGCTCACTCGGACCCACACCCGCCGGGAGGCCCCGTGAAAGCACTCGAAGTCCCGGAGATCGACGGGGCGTTCCAGTTCGAGCCCACACCGCACACCGACGAACGGGGCTTCTTCTGCCGTACGTTCGACGCCGAGGTGCTGCGCTCGGTGGGCCTCGACCCGGGCGCCTTCGTCCAGGACAGCCTGTCCCGCTCGACACGCGGCGTCCTGCGCGGACTGCACCTGCGCTCCGGCGCGGGCGAGGCCAAGCTGGTGCGCTGCTCGTACGGGCGGATCTTCGACGTGGTCGTCGACCTGCGGCCGCACTCGCCCACGTACCTGGGCCGCGCCTTCTTCGAACTCACCGGAGACACCCAGACCACCCTCTACATCCCGGCCGGCTGCGCCCACGGCTTCCAGGCCCTGACCGCCACCGCCGACACCTCCTACAAGATCGACCGGCCGCACGACCCGGCCGAGGACGTGACCATCGCCTTCGACGACCCGGAGCTCGCCATCCCCTGGCCGCTGCCCGCCGCCCTGATGTCGCGGCGCGACCGTGAAGCGCCAGGGCTGGCCGAAGTCCTCAAGCGGCAGGGGAGTTGAGACTCGGCATGGACGAAGCGAACACCCACGCAGACCTCGACCTGCCCAGGTCCCGCGCGGCGAACGAACGGCTGCACACCCTGATCCCCGGCGGCGCGCACACCTACGCCAAGGGCGAGGACCAGTACCCCGAGCATCTCGCCCCGGTCATCAGCCACGGCCGCGGCGCCCACGTCTGGGACGTCGACGGCAACGCCTACATCGAATACGGCTCCGGGCTGCGCTCGGTCAGCCTCGGGCACGCCCACCCCCGCGTCCTCGAGGCCGTGCGGCGCGAACTGGACCGCGGCAGCAACTTCGTACGGCCCTCCCTCCTGGAGGCCGAGGCCGCGGAACGCTTCCTCGCCACCGTGCCCACGGCGGACATGGTGAAGTTCGCGAAGAACGGCTCCGACGTCACCACCGCCGCCGTGCGCCTCGCGCGCGCCGTCACCGGCCGCCCGCGGGTGGCGGTCTGCGCCGACCAGCCCTTCTTCTCCACCGACGACTGGTTCATCGGCACCACCCCGATGTCCGCCGGCATCCCGCAGGCCGTCACCGACCTCACGGTCTCCTTCCCGTACGGGGACCTCGCGGCCACCGAGGACCTGCTCATCCGGTACGAGGGCGAGGTGGCCTGCCTGATCCTCGAACCCGCCGGCCACACCGAGCCCCCGCCCGGATATCTGCAAGCGCTGCTCGAACTGGCCCACCGGCACGGCAGTCTGCTGGTCTTCGACGAGATGATCACGGGTTTCCGCTGGTCCGAGGCCGGCGCCCAGGGCCTGTACGGGGTCACCCCCGACCTCTCCACCTTCGGCAAGGCGCTCGGCAACGGCTTCGCCGTGTCCGCCCTCGCCGGCCGCCGCGAGCTGATGGAACGCGGCGGACTGCGCGACTCCCGCGACCGCGTGTTCCTGCTGTCCACCACGCACGGCGCGGAGACCCACTCCCTGGCGGCCGCGATGGCCGTGCAGACCGTCTACGCCGAGGAGGGCGTCACCGCCCGACTGCACGTCCTCGGACAGCGGTTGGCCGCCGGGGTCCGCGACGCGGCGGCCGCGATGGGTGTCGGCGAGCACGTCCTCGTCCGGGGACGCGCCAGCAACCTGGTCTTCGCCACGCTCGACGGCGAAGGCCGGCCCTCACAGGAGTACCGCACCCTGTTCCTGCGCCGGCTGCTCGCCGGCGGGGTGCTCGCCCCCTCCTTCGTGGTGAGCAGCGCGCTGACGGAGGCGGACATCGACCGGACCGTCGATGTGGTCGGGCAGGCATGTGCCGTGTACCGCAAGGCACTTGACGCCGCGGATCCCTCGCCGTGGACGGGAGGACGGCCCGTGAAACCCGTGTTCCGCCGCTTGGCCTGACCGGCGGCGGGGCGCGCATCCGGTGTCAACGGCGTTCCTCACCACCGCCGTTGACACCGGCCCGGGCCGCCACCCGGTCGATCAGCCACGCCACGGCCGGCACCACGGCGAGCGCGGTGCACCACCCGCCCAGCACATCCGTCGGATAGTGCGCCCCGAGCCCCACCTGCGCCCAGCCCATCGCGGCCCCGGCGACCAGCGCGGCACCGAGCGCGAGCACCGTGACGCGCACGCCAGGCTGTCCGGCCTCGCGCGCACCGCCGTGCCGCCCGGCCACGATCAGCGCCAGGGCGAGGGCGACCGCCGTGACAAAGGCGGTGTGCCCGCTCGGGTACGACAGGAACTCGCCGTGAATGGTGCGCCCCACCACGGACTTGAGCGCGCTCGTGACCCCCACCGACAGTGCGGCACCGGCCACGACGAGCACCGCGCCACGCGGACGCCGCAGCACCAGGCAGACCACCACGGCGACCGCACCGAGCAGCGCAGCCCCGGCGGGCTCGCCCCAGAAGTCGAGGAACAGCGCGACCCCGCGCCACGGCGCCCGCACCGTGTCGTCCGTCGGATCGACGAACCAGCGATCCACGCGGCCGGGCTCACTGTGGCCCGCGTACAGAATCCCGACCACGGCCACCAGCGCGGCCGCGATTACCGCCGTCACTGCCAGAGGCGCGCGCAGGCGCGGGGGCAGCAGCGCGGCAGCCGACCGGTCTCCCCGCGCGCAGGACCGACCTACGGTGTCCAACGCAAGCCCCCCGTCGCCCCGGTGCCCCCACCCCGGACCCGCCTGGCACGCCACGCGTCAGGCGGCGGGCCCGGGTCGGATCCGACTTGTCACCCTAGCCAACCCTCCGCCCGGAGAGGGGCGTTCCGTCCCGTTCAGGGTGGCGGGCGACCTCGGGGGGCGTGCCCTCAGCCCGGCGCCCCACCGCGCCCGAGAGCCTGGAGGATCTCGCGGACGTTGCCGTAGCGGTGGTCGGTCGGCGGCAGGTCCGCCGCGATGTCGATGAGCCGGTCCGGCGCGTGCGTCTCGCGGAGCAGGCCGATGACCGTTCCGCGGTCGGCCGGGAAGACGCTGCGGCCCAGGTGCTGCGCCAGCTCGGTGCGCAGCTCCACGTCCGCGGGGGTCATGCCGGGCGGCGTGGAGCCCCTGCGCTCCGTGCTCGGCGAGCGGTCCATGCGCGGCTGGTCCTCGCCGGACGGCTGGAGCTCGAACTCCTCCTGCGCCCGCGTGGAGTGCCCGCCCTTCAGCTCACCCTGCATGCGCTTCTTGATCTCGTCGTCGCGCAGGGGTCCGGTCTTGTCGCGTCCGTGCTCGCTCATGTTCCACCTCGCGGTCGGTGCTCTTGCGGGCCCGCCGTGTGCTGCGGCCCCGCGGTCGTGCTGGTGCCGCGGCTGTGCCGTTCCGCGGCCGTGCGCTTTGCGGTCGTGTGCAGTACGGGCCTTTTCCTCCTCGGGCCGAGCGGGGTCGCACGCCGGGTAGCCCGATCCGGTGCGGCCGAAACGGTGCGCCTCGGTGTCCCGCGCCGGCCGGCGTTCAGGCGGTTGCGTGGAAGGGCCGCAGAAGGGTGGTCACCTCGGCGTCGGAGAGCTGGTCGAAGCGGTCGTAGCGCTCGCTGATCCCGCGCATCGCCTCGGGCTGGTCGAGGCAGACCACGTCGTCCGTGTGCCGGCGGATCTCCGCCACCGCCCGCGGACTGCCCACGGGCACCGCGAGGACGATCCGCCCTGCGCCCAGGCGCCGCAGGAAGGCGAGCGCCGCGGTGGCGGTCAGGCCGGTCGCGAGTCCGTCGTCGACCAGGATCACGCTGCGGTCCTTGACGGCCGGGAGGGTCCGCCCGGCCCGGTAGAGGTCCTCGCGCCGGTACAACTCGGCGCGCTCGCGGGCCACGTCGTCGACGAGGTCGTCCTCCGTCAACTGAAGGAACTCCAGGGCACGTCGGTCGAACAGCGGCGGCTCGTCCGCGACCAGGGCGCCGATCGCCGTCTCCCGCCGGCCGGGCGCACCGATCTTGCGGGCGACGAGCACGTCCAGCGGCGCGTGCAGCGCGCGTGCGACGGGGGCGGCGACCGGGACGCCGCCCCGCGGCAGTGCGAGCACCACGGGATCGACGAGGTCGCCCGAGCCCGCCCATTCGAGCATCCGTAGGGCGAGTTCCTCGCCGGCGTGCGTACGGTCGCGGAACGCCATGGCGCCTCCTTCGCACCGCGACGCGCCGTGACGGCCGCCGCGCCGGTCACTCAAGTCCGGCGGGTTCCCTCCCGTCGCACCTCCGAAACCGGAACCATGGCGAGGTGGTCACGGGGTGCCGCCGCCGATGTGGCCGGGTGTCCCGCCCAGCGTCTCGCGCAGCTGCTCCGCCTCCTGTTCGAGGTGGTGGAGCAGCGCCTGGAGGGCCGGGGTGCGCGTGCGGTGGGCCGCCTCCGTGGTGCCCACCGTGCGGCCCACCGAAGGGAGCTCGACCGGCAGGGCCGCGAGGCGCTCGTCGTCGTGCAGCACCAGTTCGGGCAGCACCGCCACCATGTCGGTCTGCCGCAGCAGCGCCCGCATCGTGAGGATCGAGGTGCATTCGACGCGGTCCACCGGGAGCGCGAGGCCGCGGTCCACGAAGAGCGCACCGAGTTCCTGGCGCAGCGCGGTCCGCTCCACCGGCAGGATCCAGGGGAAAGCGAGGGTGTCGGCCAGCGTGACGTCCGCGGCGTCGAGGAGCGGGTGGCCCGCCCGGACCGCGAGCCGGATGGGCTCGCGGTACAGCATCCGCTGCCGCAGACCGTCCCCCTCCGCGGGCGCCGCGCCCACCCGCCCCACGACCACGTCCAACTCCCCGGACAACAGCGCCGGATGGAGGAGGTCGAGCGTTCCCTCGCGTACCACCACCGTGAGCCGCGGCCGCTCCCGTTTGAGCGCCGCGACCGCCCGCGGCAGCAGCACATTCGCGCCGGCGAGCAGGGTGCCCACGGTCACGGTGCCGTCCTGGCCCTGGCGGAGCGCGGTGAGGTGTTCGCCCGCCCGGCGCATCTCCGCGACCACCGCGCGGGCGTGCTCGGCCAGCGCCTCGCCGTAGACCGTGGGCCGCATGCCGCGGGGGACCCGGACGAACAGCGGCAGGTCGGCCAGCGTCTCCAGTTCGCGCAGCGTGCGGGTCGCGGCGGGCTGCGTCAGGTGCAGCGACTCGGCCGCCCGTACGACGCTGCCGTGCTCGTGCACGGCGATGAGCAGCGTCAGATGCCGGAACTTGAGCCGGCCGTCGAGGAGGTCCAACGCGGGGCTTCCCTTCAGAGGGGCGGGTGTCCGAGGTCCGTGGAGACGGGCGATTGAGGCCCGGGGGAGCGGGTGGTCGAGGCCGAGGGGGCGGGTGACTGACGCCGTACGACCTGCGGTATACCAGCTTCGCTATGCCTTGCGCATCGATCGGCATTGGATCGGCATAGCGGAGTGGGCGCACTATACCGGCACACCCCGGGGCGAGTTTCGGACAGCCCCTGGCTCAACAGCGGAGGTCTGCAAGGTGAGTTCGCCCGTACGGCATTACGTGGGAGGCCGGTTCGACCCGACCGGCGAGCCGCTCCCGCTCGTCGACCCGGCCACCGGACGGGTCGTCGGCGAGGCACCGCAGGCCTCCCGCGACCTGGTCGACCGTGCCGTGCGAGCGGCACGTGAGGCACTCGCGGGCCCCTGGGCCACGTGGACGGCGGCTCGGCGGGCGAGCCTGCTGCACCGCATCGCCGACGGGATCGAGAGCCGCTTCGAGGAGTTCGTCTCGGCCGAGTGCGCCGACACGGGCAAGCCCCGCGCGCTGGCCTCGACCATCGACATCCCGCGGGCCGTCGCCAACTTCCGCTCGTACGCCGACCTCCTGGCCGGCCGCGCCGAGCGCTCCTGGCACACCGCCACCGAGGACGGCCGCGGCGCACTCAACTACACCGTGCACAAGCCGCTCGGCGTCGTCGCGGTGATCTCGCCCTGGAACCTGCCGCTGCTGCTCCTGACCTGGAAGGTCGCGCCCGCCCTCGCGACGGGCAACACGGTGGTGGCCAAGCCCTCCGAACTCACCCCCGCCACCGCGTGCCTGCTGGCCG
Source organism: Streptomyces indicus (assembly GCF_900100315.1). Taxonomy (GTDB): domain Bacteria; phylum Actinomycetota; class Actinomycetes; order Streptomycetales; family Streptomycetaceae; genus Streptomyces; species Streptomyces indicus. The sequence continues at coordinate 377,242 of NZ_FNFF01000001.1, read as the reverse complement.
AGGTGATGGCCGAGGCGGAGGTGCCGGACGGTGTGTTCAACCTCGTCCACGGACCGGGCGCGGACGCGGCCGGCCAGTGGCTGACCGAGCACCCCGGCGTGGACGCCGTCGCCTTCACGGGGGAGTCGCGCACCGGCTCCACGATCATGCGGGCGGCAGCCGCCCGCCTCGCACCGGTCTCCTTCGAACTCGGCGGCAAGAACGCCGGACTCGTCTTCGACGACGCCGACCTGGAACAGGCCGTCGAAGGCACCCTCCGCTCCGCCTTCACGCACAGCGGCCAGGTCTGTCTGTGCACCGAGCGGCTGTACGTGCAGCGGCCGGTCTTCGAGGCGTTCGCGACCCGGCTTGCCGCGGGCGCCAAGGAGTTGACCGGCTACGGCCCCATGATCTCCGCCGCCCACCGGGACAAGGTGCTCGGCCACCTGGAGCGTGCGGGCGCCGACGGCGAGGTGCTTGCGGGCGGCGGGGTGCCGCGGTTCGGGGACGAGAGGGACGGCGGCTTCTGGGTGGAGCCCACCGTGCTCACCGGACTGCCCGAGGACCATCCGGCGGTACGGGACGAGATCTTCGGACCCGTCGTGCACCTGGCCCCCTTCGACACCGAGGAGGAGGCGCTGGCCCTCGCGAACGCGAGCCCGTACGGCCTCGCCGCCACCGTGTGGACCGGCGACGTGAGCCGCGCGCACCGGGTCGCCCCGGCCCTCGACGTGGGCATCGCCTGGGTCAACACCTGGAACCTGCGCGACCTCCGTACGCCCTTCGGCGGCGTGAAGGCCTCCGGGATCGGCCGCGAGGGCGGCGACCACTCCCTCGACTTCTTCTCCGAGCCCATGAATGTGTGCGTGAAGCTGTGAACAGCACTGCTGCCACCAGGAGCGACGCCGTGACGAAGGCGGCCGAGCGGATCGAAGCGGCACACCGCACCGGCGTCCCCTGTGCCCCGGTCCGTGACCTGCTGCCGCCCGGGGACCTGGACACCGCGTACGCCGTCCAGACCGTCCTCACCGACCGCCGCCTCGCCGCAGGCCGCCGCGTGACCGGCTGGAAGATCGGCCTGACCTCCGCCGCGGTCCAGAACCAACTGGGCGTGGACACACCGGACTTCGGCGCCCTCCTCGACGACACGGCCGTACCGGACGGCGCCGACATCCCCTGGGGCTGCGTGCTCCAGCCCCGGGCCGAGGCGGAGGTCGCCCTCGTCCTCGAACACGACCTCCCGCACGAGCGGCACACGGTGGCCGACGTGATCCGGGCGACCGCCTTCGCCCTGCCCGCCATCGAGGTGGTCGGCAGCCGGATCGGCGACTGGGACATCACCGCCGTCGACACCATCGCCGACAACGCCTCCAGCGGCGCCTACGTCCTCGGCACCCGCCCCGTGCCGCTGCACCGGCTCGACCTGCGCACCGCCGGCATGGTCCTCGAACGCCGCGGCGAGCCCGTCTCCACCGGCGCCGGCGCCGCCTGCCTGGGCAACCCGCTGCACGCCGCCGTCTGGCTGGCCGACACCCTCGTACGGCTCGGCCGGCCGCTGCGGGCCGGCGACACCGTGCTCACCGGCGCACTCGGCCCCATGACGGCCGTGGCACCCGGTGACGTACTCGAAGCCCGGATCGCCGGACTGGGCTCCGTCCGTGCGGCCTTCGGTCCCGCCACACCCGAAGCCCCCGCAGGACCGGAAGGACGCGCAGAACCGGAAGCCCCCGCAGGACAGCAGCGGCCCTCAGGACCGGAAGGAGACGCCCGATGAACCTCGCGGCACTGGCCGAATCCCTCGACACCGCGGCGCTGACCAGGCGCCCGCTGCCGGGCGGCGGCACCGGACTCACCGACACCGTGCAGGCGTACGCCGTCCAAGAGGCCCTGATCGAGCGGCGGTTGGCCCGCGGGGAGCGGCTCACCGGCTTCAAGCTCGGCTTCACCAGCCTCGCGAAGATGCGGCAGATGGGCGTGCACGATCTCATCCACGGGCGGCTCACGCACCGCATGGAGATCCGCGACAGCGGTTCGTACGACGCCTCGGGCCTGATCCACCCCCGGGTCGAACCCGAAGTGGCCTTCCTCCTCGGCGACACCCTGCGCCCCGGTGGCGATCCGTTGGCGGCCGTCGCGGCCGTGGCACCTGCGCTCGAAGTGATCGACTCCCGCTACGACGGCTTCCGGTTCTCGCTGCCGGAGGTCATCGCCGACAACACCTCGGCCGCGGCCTACGCGGTGGGGCCCTGGACCGCTCCCGGCGACCTCGACAACCTCGGGGTGCTGCTCGAACTCGACGGCCGCGTGGTCCAGTCGGGCTCGAGCGCGGCGATCCTCGGACATCCGTTGCGCGCGCTTGCCGCCGCGGCCCGGCTCGCCGGGACGCTGGAGGCAGGCACCGTGATCCTCGCGGGCGCGGCGACCGCCGCCGTCCCCCTGAAGCCCGGCACCTGCGTACGGGCGACGGTGGAGACCCTCGGCACCGTCCAGTTCACGACGCGAGAGGCAGCGGATCTTCCGGGGGCCGCCCCCGCGGAGGCTGCGGACTCGCCCGGGTCCGCCCCCGCTCCCGAGGGGGCCGCGTGATCGTCCCCGGTGCCGCCGTACCCCGCGGCCGCTTCCCGCACCTGAGGCGCGCGGGCGATTTCGTCTACGTCTCCGGGACCAGCTCACGCCGCCCCGACGGCAGCTTCGCCGGTGCGAGCGCCGACGCCATGGGCGTGACCGACCTCGACATCCGGGCCCAGACCCGCGCCGTGCTCGACAACATCGCGCGGCTCCTCGCCGCGGCCGGCGGTGAGCTGAAGGACCTCGTGTCGGTGACCGCGTACCTGGTCAGCATGAACGACTTCGGCGGTTACAACGAGGTCTACGCCGAGTACTTCGACGAGGCCGGCCCGACCCGCACCACCGTCGCCGTCCACCAACTGCCCCACCCGCACCTGCTGATCGAGATCAGCGCCGTGGCCCACATCCCCGTGCGGCCCGACTCCGCACCCCGCCACCCCCTGCCGCACAGCGAGGACCAGCACCGATGACCATGCGACCGTTCAACCTGCACGCCTGGATCGAGGAACACCGCCACCTGCTCAAACCGCCGGTCGGCAACGTCCAGATCTGGCAGGACGCCGACCTGATGGTGACGGTCGTCGGCGGCCCCAACCGGCGCACCGACTTCCACGACGACCCGATCGAGGAGTTCTTCTACCAGCTCAAGGGCGACATGGTGCTGCGCGTCATGGACGAGGAGGGCAGCCCGCCGCGCGACCTCCACATCCGCGAGGGCGATGTGTTCCTGCTGCCGCCCCACGTACGGCACTCGCCGCAGCGGCCCGAGGAGGACAGCATCGGCCTGGTCGTCGAGTTCGCCCGCCCGCAGGGCAGCCTGGACGCCTTCGAGTGGTACTGCATGGAGTGCCACCACCTGGTGCACCGCAGCGAGGTGCAGCTCACCTCCATCGTGGACGACCTGCCGCCGGTCTTCGGCGCGTTCTACGCCGACGAGGCCGCCCGCACCTGCGCCCACTGCGGCGCCGTGCACCCGGGCCGCGACTGGCCCGAGGAGCTGCGCCCGCGCACCCGCCGCGACGAGGAGGCCGGCGCGTGACCGTGGTCGACGTGCACGCCCACGTCTTCCCCGAGATAGGCCGCGCCGAGTCCCGGCTGCTCACCGGCCGCGACGACGGCCCCTGGCTGCGCACCACGGACGGCCACGGCGCCGGGATGATGATGGCCGGCGGCACCGAATACCGGCCCGTCCGCCGCACGTTGTGGGACCCGGCCGAACGCGTCGCGGACTTGGACCGGCTCGGCGTCGACGTACAGGTCCTCTCCAGCACCCCCATGCTGTTCGGCTACGGCCTCGATTCCGAGCGCGCGGCCGACTGGTGCCGGATGGTCAACTCCCGGCTCCTGGAGTACGCCGCGTACGCCCCCGACCGGCTCGCGCCCCTGTGCCAGGTGCCGCTCCAGGACACCGAAACCGCCTGCGCCCTGGTGGACGAGGCGATGCGGCAGGGCTTCCACGGCGTGCACATCGGCAACCACCTCGGCGACCACGACCTCGACCACGGTGCGCTCACCGAATTCCTCACGCACTGCGCCGAGCGGGACGCGGCCGTCCTCGTGCACCCCTGGGACCTGCCCTCGGGACCGCGGTTCTCGCGGTACATGCTGGCCTGGCTCGCGGGCATGGCGGGGGAGACCCATCTGACGATCCTGTCGCTGATCCTGTCCGGGGCCTTCGAGCGCCTGCCGGCCTCGCTGCGGCTGATGTTCGCGCACGGCGGCGGCAGCTTCCCGTACCTCCTGGGACGCGCCGACAACGCCTGGCACCGCCGCGACCTGGTGCGCGCCGACAGCCCGCACCCGCCCTCGCACTACACCGACCGCTTCTCCGTGGACTCGGCCGTCTTCGACCCGGGTGCTTTGCGGCTTCTGGTCGATGTCATGGGCGCGGAGCGCGTGCTGCTCGGCTCGGACCACCCGTTCCCGCTGGGCGAGGAGCACATCGGGCGGCTCGTACGGGAGAGCGCGCTCGCCCCCGAGGAGCAGACGGCGATCCTCGGCCGCAACGCCCTCGCGTTCTTCGGCCTGGCACCGCTGGTGAAGGAGGCCGTGCGATGAAGACAGCAGTCGGTGGAGCAGGCCGTGCGATGAAGGCGGCCGTGATCGGATCGGGCAACATCGGCACCGATCTCCTCATCAAGATCATCAGAGGCGCGGGGACCGTCACCGCCGCCGCGATGATCGGCATCGACCCCGCCTCGGACGGGCTCGCACGGGCCCGCAGGCTCGGCGTCGAGACCAGCGCCGACGGGGTGGCCGGGCTCATCGGCCTCGACTGCTTCGACGAGATCGACCTGGTCTTCGACGCCACCTCCGCCGCCGCCCACCACCAGAACGCGGCCGCGCTCGCCCCGTACGGAAAGACCCTGATCGACCTCACGCCGGCGGCCATCGGCCCGTACGTCGTCCCGCCCGTCAACCTCGACGAGCACCTCGACGCCCGCAACGTCAACATGGTCACCTGCGGCGGCCAGGCCACCGTGCCGATCGTCGCCGCCGTCTCGGCCGTGGCCCCGGTGCACTACGCGGAGATCGTCGCCTCGATCGCCTCGCGCTCGGCGGGCCCCGGCACCCGGGCCAACATCGACGAGTTCACCGAGACCACGTCGCGCGCCCTGGAGCGCGTCGGCGGCGCGGCCCGCGGCAAGGCGATCATCGTGCTCAACCCGGCGGAACCCCCGCTCCTGATGCGCGACACCGTGCACTGCGTCGTCGACGACTGCGACCCTGCGCAGGTGACTGCCTCCGTGCACGCGATGGTTTCGGCCGTCGCCGCGTACGTGCCGGGCTACCGGCTCAAGCAGGAGCCGCAGTTCCGCACCCTGGCCGCCGACGACCCGCTGGCCGGCCTCGGCGGCGGGGGACGGCTGCTCGTCTCCGTCTACCTGGAGGTCGAGGGCGCCGCCCACTACCTCCCGGCCTACGCCGGAAACCTCGACATCATGACCTCCGCCGCGCTGCGCACCGCCGAGCGCCTGGCCGAACGGAGCCGGGTCCGATGACCAAGGTCTACGTCCAGGACGTCACCCTGCGCGACGGCATGCACGCCGTCTCGCACCGCTACACCGTCGATCAAGTCCGGGCGATCGCTGCCGCCTTGGAGGCGGCCGGCGTCGACGCGGTCGAAGTCGCCCACGGCGACGGCCTGTCCGGCTCGTCCGTCACCTACGGCCCCGGCGCCCACACCGACTGGGAGTGGCTCGAAGCCGCCGCCGACGTACTCGACCGCGCACGGCTCACCACGCTCCTGCTGCCCGGCATCGGCACCGCCGACGACCTGCGCCGCGCCCACGCACTCGGCGTCACCTCCGTCCGCGTCGCCACGCACTGCACCGAGGCCGACATCGCGGCCCAGCACATCGGCCTCGCCCGCGAGCTGGACATGGACGTGGCGGGCTTCCTGATGATGTCCCACCTGGCCCCGCCCGCCGAACTGGCCGCCCAGGCCCGCCTGATGGAGTCCTACGGCGCCCACTGCGTCTACGTCACCGACTCCGGCGGCCGCCTCACCATGGACGGCGTACGCGACCGGGTCCGCGCCTACCGGGACGTCCTCGACCCGGCCACCGAGATCGGCATCCACGCCCACCACAACCTCGGCCTCGGTGTGGCCAACAGCATCGTCGCGGTGGAGGCCGGCGCCCGCCGCGTCGACGCCTCCCTCGCCGGCCAGGGCGCGGGCGCCGGCAACGCACCGCTGGAGCCCGTGATCGCGGTGTTCGATCTCATGGGCTGGGAGCACGGCTGCGAGCTCTTCCCGCTGATGGACGCCGCAGAGGAGCTCGTACGGCCCACGCAGGACCGGCCCGTACGGGTCGACCGCGAGACGCTCACGCTCGGATACGCCGGTGTCTACTCCAGCTTCCTGCGGCACGCGGAGAGCACGGCCGCCCGCCACGGACTCGACACCCGCGACCTGCTGGTCGAGGCGGGGAGGCGGCGCCTGGTCGGCGGGCAGGAGGACCTGCTCACGGACATCGCACTGGACCTCACCCGCGACGCCGGGCCGGCCGCCGAATCCGACGCCCAACCCACCGCTGAATTCGCGGATGCCGTCGCCGAACGCGTCCGTTCCGCGGCCGGATCCGCCGCCCATTCCTGTCAGGGAGACACCCCATGCTGACCGAACACCCGTCCGCCGCACCGGACTTGGACACCCTGACCGCACGCGCGGCCGCCCTGGACAACGCCGACCCGCTCGCCCACACCCGCGAGCGCTTCCTGCTCCCCGAGGGCGTCGTCTACCTCGACGGCAACTCCCTCGGCGCCCTGCCCGCCGCCGTACCGGCCGCCCTCGAGGACGCTGTGCACCGCCAGTGGGGCACCGACCTGATCCGGTCCTGGAACGGCAACGGCTGGTGGGAGGCCCCGGCCCGTACGGGCGATGCCCTCGGCCGGCTGATCGGCGCGGCTCCCGGGCAGGTGGTGGCGGGGGACACCACCAGCGTCCAGTTGTTCAACACCCTGCTGGCCGCGGCCCGTCTGCGGCCCGGCCGCCGGCTGCTGCTGACCGACCCCGACCATTTCCCGACCGATCAGTACATCGCCGACTCGGTCGGCCGCCTGCTCGGTCTGGAGGTCCGCCGCGTCCCCGCACGGGAGGCTGCCGCGGTCCTGGCGGCCGAGTCCGGGAACGTCGCCGTCGCCGCCTACGCCCCGGTCGACTACCGCACCGGCGGGCTCCACGACATGGCCGCCCTCACCACCGCCGCCCACGAAGCCGGCGCCCTGATGCACTGGGACCTGTGCCACGCGGCGGGCGCCCTGCCCGTGCAACTCGATGCGCTCCAGGCCGACTTCGCGGTCGGCTGCGGCTACAAGTACCTCTCCGGCGGACCGGGCGCCCCGGCCTTCGCCTACATAGCCCGTCGCCACCAGCAGGACTTCGACCACCCCCTCACCGGCTGGCACGGGCACGCGGAACCCTTCGCCATGTCCGGCACGTACACCCCGGCCGAGGGCATCGGACGGGCCCGCATCAGCACCCCGCCCCTGCTCTCCCTGCTCGCCCTCGAAGCGGCGCTCACCGCCTTCGACGGCGTGGAGATGACGGCCGTACGGGACAAGAGCCTGTCCCTTACCGGGTTCTTCCTGGAGTGCGCCGACGCCCTCCTCGACGGGCTCGGCTTCACCGTGGCCACCCCGCGCGACCCGAAGCGCCGCGGCAGCCAGGTCGCCCTGCGCCACCCCGAGGCGTACCCTCTGGTGGCCGCACTGACGGCCCGCGGCGTGATCGGCGACATGCGCGCCCCCGACCTGCTCCGCTTCGGCTTCAACGCCCTCTACGTCACGCACGCCGAAGTCCTGCACGCCGTACGGGAGTTGCAGGCCGTCGTGACGAGCGGCGCCCACCGGGCCCCGGAGTTCCAGGAGCGCCCCACCGTCACCTGACCCGACGCCGGCGCCCGTCGGCGGCACCCCGCACCCCACCGCACAGCTCCCCCCTTCGTACGGCCCTGTCCCCATGGCCTCCTTCGGCCATGCCCTCTTCCGAATGGATCGTCAGATGCGTTCCTTGCGTACGAATGCCGCTCTGGCCGCGGTGGTCGCGGCCGCCGCCACGGCCACCCTGCTCGCCCCCGGCACCTCCGGCGCGGACACCGCCACCGCCCCCGTGGCGGCCGCCGACCCGAACGTCCGCGCCGTGTGCGAGGACCGCCGCCCCGGCCCCGCCGCCCCCGGCTCGTACGGCATGCAGCTGGACGGCACCTTCCGCCACCCCGCCCTCACCCCGGTGGACGAGGAGTCCGAGCACCCCTTCCCGGGGCGCAACGCGGAGTACGACACCCGCTCGTACATCAAGAACATGAAGGTCGAAGCCGCCTACGAGGGAAGCGAGTTCACCCCCGACTACTTCCACACCTGGCAGAACATCGTCGACTTCGACGGCCGCCGCTACCTCTTCCAGTACGACCGCTCCGCGGGCCGCGTCTACGACATCACCGACGTCAAGAACGTCAAGGTCGTCGAGAAGCTCGGCCGCGACGACGTGGACGGCGACGAGACCCGCGCCAACGGAGACTGGGACGCGCACGACTACTGGGGCGCCTCCACCATCCAGTGGAACAAGAAGCTGAACGCGTACGTCATGGTCCAGAGCTTCGAGAGCAAGCGGCAGATCGAGGAACTGTCCGACCACCCGCCGCACGACAAGTACAACAACCCCGACGGCGTACGGAAGTTGAGGGAGAAGCCCGGCCTCAAGGGCTTCAAGGTGTACCGCCTGGACGGCCCGCGCAAGAAGGACTGGAAGCTGCTCGCCACGGTCTCCACCGACGCCACCCAGAAGAACCCCCTCGCCAGCGACCCGGCGAGCGCGCAGCAGGGCTCCGGCTCCATCGACGTGCCGTACTGGACCGGCGAGAAGTACATGTTCATCGCCGCCGCCCCCGACGACACCTACTCCGGCACCGAGTATCCCACCAACCTCCACTCGGCCGGCTACCAGTCCTGGGACATGTCCGACCCGGCCCGCCCGAAGCTCCTGGACACCTGGCACCTGCCCGGCCAGCGCACCGGCGAGGACGCCGCCTACCGCGCCAACCCGCGCTGCGGGAACCGGACCAGCTGGATGGGCGCCCGCATGCCGCTGTTCCTGCCCAAGCCCGTGGAGCAGGGCGGCCGTTACGCCTTCGCCGCGATGGGCGGCTACGGCCTCACGGTGCTCGACGTCTCCGACCCCTCGGACATGAAGACCGTCAGCCACCTGGACCTGCCGCCCTCGGTATCGGGCACCGAGGGGGACAACATCGACGTCTCCCAGTACGAGAAGACCGGAATGATCTACTACTCCGGCTACCCGCTCACCGAGGACTGCTACGAGCCGTACAAGGACGTCTACCAGATCGACGCCAAGGACCCCGAGAACCCGCGGATCGTGGGCGTCCTGCCCCGCCCGACCCCGCCGAAGTCCTCGGGAATCACCGACTACTGCCAGCGCCGCGGCAGCTTCGGCCCCAAGCGCACCGGTTACTACACCAACCCCGGGCAGCACACCCCCGGCGTCCTCGGCTACGGCTTCTACAACGCGGGCGTGCAGTTCTTCGACGTGTCAGACCCCGCGGATCCGGAGATCTCCGCGTACTTCGTGCCGAAGGCGTACGGCCCCGAGACCGCCGAGTACGCGTACGGCAACCAGACGCACGGCGTCTACGTGGAGTGGGACCGCAACATCGCCTGGACGCTGACCAACCACGGCATCTACGCGCTGTCCTCGCGCAAGGTCCTCGGCAAGCCGGACCTCGACGCGCCCGCGAAGCCGTTCCGCAACAGCGAGTTCTGACCCACCTCGGCGAGTTCCGACTCACCCACGCACCCCGTCCCCGCGCACGGCCACCCCCGACCTTCCGCAGAAGGGCTCCACAGCCATGTCCACACCCAGCGAATCCGCACCACCCGCCCCGGCCGGCTCCGACACCGAAGCCGACGGCGCCAGACCGGCTTCCGCCCCGGCCTCCGGTGAGGGCCTGGTCCGCTCCCTGACCCACCGCCAGACCACGATGATCGGCCTCGGCTCCGCCCTCGGCACCGGTCTGTTCCTCGGTTCCGGATCCGCGATATCCATCGCCGGGCCCGCCGTGATCGTCTCGTACGCGATCGGCGCGGTCCTCGTCGCCATCATCGCCGTACTGCTCGGCGAGATGTCCGCCGCCCACCCGGTCCAGGGCTCGTTCGGCACCGTGGCACACCGCTACCTCGGGCCGTGGGCCGGGTTCCTCAGCCGCTGGCTGTACTGGTTCAGCGCGGTCGTCGTCATCGGCACCGAAGTGGTGGCCTCGGCGCTGTACATCCGCTGGTGGTGGCCCGAAGTGCCCATGTCGGCGGCCATCCTCGCGATCGCCGCGGTGGTCCTCGCCGTCAACGTCATCAGCGTGAAATCCTTCGGCACCACCGAGTTCTGGCTCTCCACCGTCAAGGTGGTGGCCCTGTGCGCCTTCATCCTCTGCGCCGCCCTGCTCGTCTTCTTCGGGCTGCCGGACACGGAGGCCACCGGCCTCGCGCACCTCACCGACGACGGCGGCTTCGTCCCGCAGGGCGCGAGCGCGATCTGGGTGGCCATGGCCGTGGTGATGTTCGCGTACGCCGGCTTCGAGGTGGTGGCCATCGCCTCCGCCGAAGCGGCCGATCCGCAGCGCACCATCCGCACCGCGATGCGCCAACTGGCCTGGCGGCTCAGCTTCTTCTACCTCTTCGCCATCACCCTGGTCCTCGCCCTGATCCCGTGGCGCAAGATGGCGGACAGCGACGGCAGCGTCGAGGCGAGCCCGTTCGTGCGGGTCTTCACCGAGGTGGGCGTGCCCGCCGCGGCCACCCTCACCAACGCGGTCGTGCTCATCGCCGCGATGTCCGCCGCCAACGCCCACCTGTACGGCGCCTCCCGCCTGCTGCACTCGCTCGGCGGCGACGGCCTCGCCCCCGCGCCCATGGCCAGGCTCAGCCGGCGCGGCGTCCCGGCCGTCGCCCTCGCGGCCTCCACGCTCGGCATCGCGGCGGCGGCGCTGCTCGCCTTCTACGACGTGGGCGGACTCTTCGGCATCCTGATGTCCATCGCCCTCTTCGCGGTACTCCTCGTGTGGCTGCTGATCCTCGCGACGTACATCGCCTTCCGCCGCCACCGCGCCGCCCACCCGGGGGAGTTCACCGGCTTCAGCGTGCCGGCCGGCGGCAAGCTCGCGGTGCTGGCCGCGGCCGGGGTGCTCGCCGTGGCCGCCACGGCGGTGGAGGTGCCCGACATGCGGCAGGCGGCGGGCGTCGGCCTGGCGTTCACGGCCGTCCTGGGCGTCTGCTACTGGCTGACCGCGCAACGGCGGGCACGACAGAAGTAGCCCTGCGGCAAAGCGCCGAGCTCTGTCCCTGTGGCGGTCCGTGGTTCCTTCACGGCCCGCCGCAGGCGCGCGTCCGCCGAAGCCCCGCGGCCGTCCGGAGCCGCGCGATCCGGTAAGTCTCCTACACCCGTGAGGGGTTGACACTCCCGCGATCCACAATATGTTGCATGCAATATGAAGTCCGGCCGAGACCTTGGAGGCTCCGTGGGCTCCGTATCAGCTGTGCATTCCCCGCGCCCCTGCGACCTGCTCCTGACGGGCGGGCAGGTGCTCACCGTGGACGACGAGCGGAACGTCTTCGCGTCCGGAGCCGTCGCCGTGGCCGACGGACGCATCGTCGCCGTGGGCCCGGCGGCCGAGATCGAAGCCGCCTGGCGGGCCGAACGGACCGTGGACTGCCGCGGCAAGGCCGTCCTGCCCGGCTTCGTCGACGGCCACAGCCACCTCTTCCAGGCCCTGGCCCGCGGCCTCGGCGAGGGCCGCCCGATCTGGCCGTGGCTGTGCGAGTTCATGTGGCCGTACTCGATCGCGGTGGACGCCGAGGACGCCCGGGTCGCCGCCACGCTCGCCGCCGTGGAGGCGCTCCGCTCCGGCATCACCACGGTCGTGGACAACCACTACGCGCCCACCGATGCCGAAACGGTTCTCTCCGTGGCGGACGCCATCGAGCAGGCCGGCCTCCGCGGCGTCGTCGCCCGCGGAATGATCGGCCACAAGACCGCCGTTGCCGCCGCGCGCGGGCTGCCCGACGACCTGTTCCGCTACTCCGTCGCGCAGGAACTGGAGATCACCCGCGAGTGCATGCGCCGCAGGCCGCGCGGATCGGCGGTGGAGGTGTGGCCGGCGCCGCTCAACCTCGCCTACGTGGACCAGGAACTGGTGCGCGGCGCCGTGGAGTTGGCGCGCACGTGCGACACGAAATGGCACACCCACTGCAGCGAGGGCGCGAAGGATCCGGCGAGCTATCTGGAGGCGTACGGGATCCGGCCCGTCGAATGGCTCGCCCGTGAAGGCCTGCTCGACGCACGCACCACCCTCGCGCACGCGGTGTGGCTGGACGACGCCGAGATCAAGGCCGTCGGCGAACACGCCGCGGGCGTCGCGCACAACCCGTCCTCCAACGCCTACCTGGCCTCCGGTGTAATGCCGCTGCGCGCCCTGCGCGAGGCCGGTGCCGTCGTGGCGCTCGGCACCGACGGACCGAGCGCCGGGCACCGTCAGGACATGTTCGAGGTGATGAAGCAGACCCTGTTCGCGCAGCGCCAGCACACGCTCGATCCCGCGGTGGCGCGCTGCGAGGAGGCCTTGGAGCTGGCCACCCGCGAGGGCGGCCGGTACACCGGCTCGGGCGCGGGCGTGCTCGCGCCGGGCGCGCCCGCCGACCTCGCGGTGGTGGCGCTCGACCGGCCGCATCTGCGCCCGCTGCACCGCGCGGTGGCCGCCCTGGTCTACTCGGCGCGCGGCGGTGACGTGGAGCTGACCGTGGTCGGCGGCCGGATCGTGTTCGAGGACGGCCGCTGCACCCTCGTCGACGAGGAAGCGCTCCTCGAAGAGGCCCAGGAGCGGGCCGAACGGCTCGTACGGAGGGCCGGGTTCCAGGCCCTCACCCCCGCCTGGCACCACTGACACCGACGGACCGGTCCGGCCGGCCCGGCGCCGTGCGGCCCCGCCGGCGCCGGGATCGGACCCGGTCCGCACACCCTTCCGTGGCGCGCCGCCCTCCGTGCGGCCGGGCCACGGCCTCCTGCGTCCTGGCGGCCCCGGCGCCGCAGACACCCGCCGGCGGCAGCACTGGTCGCCGCCCGGCCCGGCCGTCCGTCCACGGCCCCGGTAAGTGCGCACGAGTCAACACCCGCCGAGCGGGTGGAGGGAGAACGCACATGTCCGACAAGGAAGTTCAGGGCGGGGCGGGGCAGTCCGCGGCCCACAGGGAGAAGGGCCTCGCGGCCCACAAGGAGAAGGGCCCCGCGGCCCACAGGGAGAAGGACCCGGTCGAGGCCGTGCCGGCGCCGTGGCGGCTGGCCGTCTACGGGCTCCAGCACGTGCTGGCCTTCTACGCCGGGGCGGTGGTGATGCCGCTCCTGGTCGCCGAAGGACTCGGCATGCAGGGCAAGGACATCGCCCTGCTCGTCAACGCCTCACTGCTCACCTGCGGTCTGGCCACGCTCCTTCAGTCCGTCGGGCTGCCCGGGATCGGAATCCGGCTGCCCGTCGTCCAGGGCACCTCGACCACCGCCGTGCCCTCCCTGGTGTCGGTGGGACTCGCGGCCGGCGGCGCGAAGGCGGGGCTGCCGACGGTGTTCGGCGCGGTGATCGCGGCAGGCCTCGCGCTGTTCGTCGTCGCCCCGGTGTTCAGCAAACTCGTCCGCTTCTTCCCGCCGCTGGTCACCGGCACGATCGTGACCATCGTCGGCATCACGCTGCTGGCCGTCGCCGCACGCCAGGTCGGCGGCGGCGACCCGAGCCAGGACTCGTTCGGCTCGCCCGCGCACCTGGGGCTCGCCGCCGTCACGCTCGTGGTCATCCTGTTGCTGCACAAGATGTCCCGGGGCTTCCTCGCCACGGTCGCGGTCCTGGTGGGCCTGTTCATCGGCACGATCGTGGCGGCCGTCGCCGGCTTCACCGACTTCTCGCGGATCGGCGACGCACCCTGGCTCGGCACGGCTTCGCCGCTGCACTACGGGGCGCCCCGCCTCGACGCCATCGCCGTGCTCTCGCTCTTCCTCGTGATGGTCATCATCGCCGTGGAGTCCATCGGGCAGTTCTTCGCCGTGGGGGAGATCGTCGACCGGCGCGTGGAAGGGAAGGACGTCACCCGCGCCCTGCGCGCCGACGGGCTGGCCACGGCCGCCGCGGGGGTGCTCAACTCCTTTCCCAGCACGGTCTATTCGCAGAACATCGGCCTGATCCGGCTCACCCGCGTGAAGTCCCGGTGGATCGTGGCCTCCTCCGGCGTGATCATGATGATCCTCGGGCTCGTGCCGAAGGTCGGGGCCGTTGTCGCCGCCATGCCCTCGCCGGTACTCGGCGGTGCGACCATCGTGCTCTTCTCGACCATCGCCGTGGTGGGCGTGCAGATCCTGGTCCAGGCCGACCTGACCGACCAGCGCAACACCATCCTGGTCGCCGCCAGCATGGGCATCGGCTTCCTGCCCACGGCCTTCCCGCAGTTCGCCGAGCAGATGCCCGGCCGCCAACTGCACGCCCTGTTCGAGAGCGGCATCATCCTCGGGACGATCACGGCCGTCCTGCTCAACCTCTTCTTCCACCATCTGCGGATCCCTGCCCTCCGCTCGCGGAGGAATCACACGCGGGACGACGGGCCCATTGACCCGCCCGAACATTACATGCAACATGTAAGTCCAACGGGCAAGCAGTGAGGGGGAGTTGGAGATGAGCGCACAGCGCGCGGTGAATCCGGTCGCGGCCGGCAGCCTGCTCGCCGACCAGGCGTACGAGGAGCTCAAGAGCGCCGTGCTCGCCAACCGGCTGCGGCCCGGCGACGCTCTCTCCGTGCCCGCCCTCGCGGCCCAGCTGAACATCAGCCGCAGCCCGGTCCGCGAGGCCGTCCAGCGCCTCATCCACGACGGCCTGGCCACGCACGTGCCGCACAAGGGCGCGGTCGTTGCCACCGTCGACGTGGAGGACGTACGCCAGCTGTACGTGGTCCGCGAGGTGATGGAAGGCTTGGCGGCGCGCCTGGCCACCGAGCGCCTCGACGCCACCCGCGTCGCCCAGCTGCGCGAGCTCCTGGAGCGCCACGAGCAGGAGATCGGCACGGGCGTGGACGAGCGCACGCACATCGAGATGGACATGGCCTACCACCGCACGATCCGCGAGGTGGCGGGCAATGACCACCTGACCGCGGCCCTGGACGCCATCCAGGGCAAGGCCCACCTCGCGCTGCACCAGCTGTGGCGCGGCCAGGAGGCCTCGCGGCTCGCGGTCGCCGAGCACCGCCGCATCTTCGAGGCGATGACCTCCGGCGACCCGGACGCGGCGGACCTCGCGGCCCGCGACCACATCCGCAAGCTGCGCATCCGCCTCTCGCAAGGGGTCGCCTCCGGGCCCTCGGCGCCGCAGTCCGGCCCGGCGTCCGGGCGCGGACGCGGTGGGGTCCGGCCCGTCGACTAGGGCGCGCGGGACGCCTTCGCGGCGTCCCGCGCACGGCTCGCACCACGCTCGACTCCCGTTCGGCAGAAGGGAAGTGAACGACCGTGAGCACCGCCACCACCACCTCGGGCAGCCGGGTCCGCGACGGAGTCGGCAGCAGCACCCGCCGCCCCGACGCCCGCCTCAAGGTCAAGGGCGACTTCGCGTACTCCTCCGACCTCCAGGCCGACGGCATGGTGTGGGGCGCGACCCTGCGCTCCCCGCACCCCAGCGCCCGTATCGTCCGCATCGACGTGACGCCGGCGCTGCGGCTGCCCGGGGTGGTGGCGGTGCTCACCCACGAGGACGTACCGGGACAGCCCCGGTACGGCATGAAGGTCGCCGACCAGCCCGTGCTCGCCGCGGACGTGGTCCGCTACCAGGGCGAGCCGGTGGCCCTCGTGGCCGCCGACCACCCCGAGACGGCGCGGCGGGCCCTCGCGCTCATCGACGTCGCGTACGAGGAACTGCCCGCCCTGACCGACCCGGAGGAGGCGCTGCGCGACACGGGCCTCCTCGTGCACGCCGAGCGCGTGGACGGCAAGCAGGGCAATGTCGTACGGCACGTCCGCATCCGCCACGGCGACCCCGACCGCGCCCGCGCCGAGGCCGAGGTCGTGGTCAGCGGGTACTACGAGGTCGGCATGCAGGACCAGGCCTTCCTCGGTCCCGAGTCGGGCCTCGCGATCCCGGCCGAGGACGGCGGCGTCGACATGTACGTCTCCACCCAGTGGCTGCACGACGACCAGCACCAGATGTGCGCGGCCCTCGGCCTGCCCCCGGAGAAGGTGCGCCTGACCCTGTCCGGCGTGGGCGGCGCGTTCGGCGGGCGCGAGGACGTGTCCGTGCAGATCCACGCGGCGCTGCTCGCCCTGCACACCGGCCGGCCCGTGAAGATGAGCTACGACCGCGAGGAGTCCTTCTTCGGCCATGTGCACCGCCACCCGGCGCGCATGTGGTTCGAGCACGGGGCCACCCGCGACGGCCGCATCGTCTTCGTGAAGGCGAAGCTGCTCTTCGACGGCGGGGCCTACACCTCCACCTCACAGATCGTCATCGCCAACGGCTCGTACTTCGCGGCCGGCGCCTACGAGGTGCCGCACGCCGAGATCGACGGCTACTCCGTGTTCACCAACAACCCGCCCTGCGGCGCCATGCGCGGCTTCGGCGCCGTCCAGTCCTGCTACGGGGTCGAGTCCAACCTCGACAAGCTGGCGCGCGAACTGGGCATGGACCCGGTGGAGTTACGGCTGCGCAACGCGATGACCACCGGCACGGTCCTGCCCACCGGCCAGGCGGTCGACGGCCCGGCGCCCGCCGCCGAACTCCTGCGCAGGCTGCGCGACCGCCCGCTGCCGCCCGCGCCCGAGGGCACCTTCGGACTGCCCGGCGGACTGAACAACACCAGCCGGGGCGAGGGCGTGCGGCGCGGTGTCGGTTATGCGATCGGCGTCAAGGCCATCGGATTCTCCGGCGGCGTGGACGACCGCTCCGTGGCCCGGGTGCGCCTCGCCCTCGCGGGCGGCGAGCCGGTGGCCGAGGTGCACACCGCTGCCGCCGAGTGCGGCCAGGGCATCGTCACCGTGCAGGCCCAGATCGTACGGACGGAACTCGGCGTGGAGCGGGTCGTGGTCCTCCCCGCCGACACCCAGGTCGGCGACGCGGGCTCGTCCTCCGCATCGCGCATCACCTGGATGAGCGGGGGAGCGGTGCAGGGCGCCTGCAAGGCGCTGCGCGAGCGGCTCGACGCACTCGGCGACGCACCGCTCGCCGAACTCCTGGACCGGCACGGCCCGTTGGAGGAGGAGTACGAGTACGCCCACCGCCGTACCCACCCCATCGACGATGAACGCGGCCAGGGCGACGCCCACATCGCGTTCGCCTTCGCCGCCCACCGCGCCGTGGTCGACGTGGACACCGAACTCGGCCTGGTCAAGGTGGTCGAACTCGCCACCGCCCAGGACGTCGGCAAGGCGATGAACCCGCTCGCCGTCGAGGGCCAGATCGAGGGCGGCAGCGCGCAAGGGCTCGGCCTCGCGGTCATGGAGGAACTGCGCGTCGTAAACGGCCGGGTGCGCAACCCGTCGTTCACCGACTACCTGATCCCCACCATCGCCGACATGCCGCACGTCCCCATCGACCTGCTCGAACTTCCGCACCCCGACTCGCCCTACGGCCTCAACGGCGTCGGCGAGCCGCCCACCCTGTCCTCCACGCCGGCCATCGCGAACGCCCTGCGGGCCGCGACCGGCCTGGAGCTGCCGAAGGTGCCGGTGCGGCCCGAGGACATCGTCCAGACGGAGAGGGGGTGAGGCGGGCCCTGCCCTGGGTCCCCCAACGGTCCACCACAGCACACGGTTGGCACCAGATGGGAAGGAAGCACGACCTTGATCATCGACACCCACATGCACCCGACGAACATCGTCGACCAGGCGTGGCGGCACGACGGCTCCCCGTTCACCGGTGAGCGCACGCTGGAGATGATGAACGGCCCGTACATGATCAACGGCAAGCCGCGCCGCATCGACTACGGTTGCATCATGCCGCCCCCCGGCAACTCGGTCTGGCAGGACGGGATGCGCACGGGCCGCGAGGGCATCCGCGACTACATGTCGTACATCACCGAACTGGTCACCACCTACCCCGACCGGTTCATCGGGAACTTCATGTACAACCCGCGCTTCGGGCCCGAGAACGGCGCGAAGGAGCTGGAGTTCCACGTCAAGGAGTACGGCTACAAGATGGTCAAGCTGCATGCCAACATGCACGCTTACCGCCCGGACCGGGCCCTCGACTGGCTCCGGCCCGTCCTTCGGGTCTGCGACGAACTGGGTGTCGTCGTCCTCATCCACACCGGCGACGGGCCGTACTCGATCCCGACGCAGTTCTATCCGATCATCCGCGAGTTCAAGGACGTCAACTTCATCCTGGCGCACTTCGGGGTGCAGACGGGCGGCGTCTACTGCTTCGAGGCGCTCTACATGATCCTCGACTCGCCCAATGTGTACGGGGAGTCCGGCTGGCTGCTCCAGTCGCGGATCGTGGAGTTCGCGCAGCAGATGGAGCGGCACCAGCTCGTCTTCGGCACCGACTCGCCGCCGAACGAACCCGGCATGTGGGCCCGCGAGCTCGAGGTCCTGTGCGGCCCGCCGCCGCAGGGCATGCACCTGTCCGAGGAGGACTTGGAGGGCTACCTCGGCAACAACATGGCCAAGCTCCTCGGCCTCAAGCCCACACCGCCGCCGCGTAACCAGGAGGAGGCGCAGCTGCGCCTGAAGGACACGTACGCGTCGCTGGACACGGTCGCCCGCACCTGACGCGACCGCACCGGGGTGCGGGTGGCCGGCCGGGGGGACCGGCCGCCCGCACCCAGCCCCGTGACCGTCCCTTCTCCTGGAGCCCACATGCAGCGCATCGGACACCTCCTGCCCGCCACTTCGCTCGGCGCCGACCGCTGGACCGGCCAGATCTGCGCACCGGTCCAGGTCGACATCGCCCACCCCGGAGCCCGCGCGTCCCTGCCCGAGATCCAGTACGGCCCCGGCCTCACGCCCCGGCACGCGGCCGAACTCCAGCGCGGCGCCGCACAGTTGGCGCAGGCCGGCGCCGACGTCATCGTGTGGCACGGCACCTCCGCCGGACTCGACGGCTCCGCGCACGGCCGCGCCGTGGCCCGCGTCATCGAGCGCACCGCCGGTGTGCGGGCCTCCACCGTGACCCTCGGCCAGATCGACCTGCTCGCCCGCGCGGGCCTGCACTCGATCGCCCTCGTCACCGCGGGCTCCCCGGAGACCGCGGGCCGGATCGCGGACACCTACCTCGCCGCGGGCCTGCGCATCGCCTCCGTCACCGCGCTCGGCCTCACCACCCCGCGTCAGGCCGCCGAACTCCCGGTCTCGCGCGTACGTCGCCTGCTCCTCGACGCGGACACGGCCGACGCGCAGTGCCTGGTCGTCGCGGGCACCGAGCTGCCGGTCGCGCCCGTCGCCGCCCTGGTGGAGCGCGAACTGGGCAAGCCCGTCCACGACGGTGCGCGCATCGCGGTACGCACCGGACTCGACCTCCTCGGCACGGCGGTCGAATCGCCCGCCTGGGGCGGCCTGTTCACCGGCGGGGTGCACGCGGGGGTCTGCTGTGACACCCACTGAGTCCGCCCGGCGCACCGGCCAGGACCTGCGCGCCCACCTCGCCGCCTACACCGCGGAGCACCCCGAGGACGTGCTGACCGTCGAGGAGGAACTGGGCGGGCCCGACGTCGCGGCCCTCGTCGCCGAACTCGCCGCGCGCGGCCGTGACCCGCTGCTCGTCTGCCGGAAGGTGGCGGGTCTGTCCGGCACCCCGCTCGTCACCAACCTCTTCGCCTCGCGGCGCCGCGTCGCCCGTCTCCTCGGCACCGACCCGGCCGGACTGCACCGCGCCTACCAGGCCGCTGCCGCCCGCCGCGTGGAGCCGCGTGTGCTGCCGACCGGGCCCGTGCTCGACACGGTCACCGAGGGCGAGGCCGTCGACCTCACCGCGCTGCCGCTGCTGCGCCACTTCGACTCGGACCGCGGCCCCTACCTCACCAGTGGAGTCATCACCGCTGAGGCGCCGAAGCAGACGCCGGAGCAGACCCCGGCGCAGGCACCGGAACAGACCCTGGCGCGGACTCCGGCGCGGGCCGGCAACCTCAGCTACCACCGGGCCCTGGTGCACAGCCGCACCGAACTCGCCACGAGCCTGCACTCGCGCGGCCACCTGTGGCAGCTGCTCCGCCTGGCCGAGGAGCGCGGGGAGGTGCTGCCCGTGGCCATGGTCGTCGGCGCACACCCGCTGTTCCACCTCGCCGCCTCCGCCCGCGTCGGCCCCGACGTGGACGAACGCACCCTGGCGGGCGGCCTGTTGGGCGAGCCCCTGGACGTCGTACGCACCCCACGGCACGGCATCCGGGTGCCCGCGAGCGCCGAACTCGTCCTCGAAGGCGTCATCGACCCCGCGCGGTCCGCGCCCGAGGGCCCCTTCGGCGAGTTCTCCGGCTACTCCTCCGACCGGTCGACGAACAATGTCCTCACCGTGCACAGCGTGCTGCGCCGCCGCGACCCGCTCCTGTTCGACATCGTGGGCGGCAACAGCGACGAACACCTCAACCTGGCCCGGATCCCGCGCGAGTCGGAGATGGCCGAGCAGCTCATGAGCCGCTTCCCCGAGGTCACGGCCCTGCACTACCCGACCTCGGGCACACACTTCCACGCGTACGTGGCGCTGCGCCGGACCCGCCCCGGCCAGGCCCGGCAGATCCTTCTGGCGCTGCTCGGCTGGGATCCGTATCTGAAGACGGTGGTGGCGGTGGACGAGGACGTGGACGTGACCCGGGACGAGCAGGTCCTGTGGGCGCTCGCCACCCATCTCCAGCCGCATGCCGACGTGTTCACCGTCGACGGCCTGCCCGGCAGCCCCCTCGACCCCTCGTCGACCCCGGACGGCACGACCTCGCGCATGGGCCTCGACGCCACCCGCGGACCGCACTTCGACGCCGTGCGCATCCGCACCGACCCGTCCCGCACGGACCGGGCCCGGGCCCTGCTCGACCGGATCGCCTCATGCGCCTGATCGTCGGGATGACCGGCGCCACCGGAGCCGTCTACGGGGTGCGGCTCCTGGAGGCGCTGCGCGCGCAGCCCGACGTGGAGACCCACCTCGTCCTCACCCGCTGGGCCCGCACCACGATCGAGCTGGAGACCGGACGCAAGGTGGCCGAGGTCCTGAAACTCGCGGACGTCGTGCACCGGCCCGGCGACCAGACGGCCGCCGTCTCCTCGGGCTCGTTCCGCACCGGCGGCATGGTGATCGTGCCGTGCAGCATGAAGACGCTGGCCGGGATCCGGGCGGGCTACGCCGACGGCCTCGTGGGCCGGGCGGCAGACGTGGTGCTCAAGGAGCGCCGCCCCCTGGTCCTGGTCCCGCGCGAGAGCCCGCTGCACGAGATCCACCTGGAGAACATGCTGGCCCTCGCCCGCATGGGGGCCCGCATCGTGCCCCCGATGCCGGCGTTCTACCAGCGCCCGCGCACGGTCGACGACCTGGTCGACCACACGGTCGCCCGGATCCTGGACCAACTCGGCCTGCCCGGCCCGGAGGTGGAGCGATGGGAGGGCGGGTAGCCGCGCGGCTACCCGTGCGGGGGTTTCACTTCCACACGGCGTACGCCTCGTCCTCGCTGCTGCGCACCAGCCCGCCCTTGTTCCACTCGACCTTCTTGGGCTCCGCCGTGGAGCCCGTGTCGGAGAGGTAGATGGTGCATCCCTCGTAGCTCGCTCCGGCCGGTGCCTTCCCGAACTCGGCGGCGGCGGGCTCGTCGATGCACTTCTCGAACTTCGGAGCTTCCTTGTAGCGGGGCTTGCCGTCCGCGCCCACCTCGATCTCGGGGAAGCTCGCCATGATGTTCAGCTGTGTCAGCAGACCGCCGTCAGCCGTGACGTCGAAGGAGGGCCCGTCCACCTTCCCGGCCTCCGTCTTCGTCACCCGGTAGCGGACGTAGTACGGCGTACGGCCCTGGTACTCGGCGGCGTCCTCCAGGACCGACAGATCCCCGGACGTCCCGGCCTCCACGCGCAGGACGCTGACTTCCAGGTTGTCCTTCGTCGCCTTCTCGCCGTAGGAGAGCTCCTCCGTGTCGGAGCCGGAGCACCCGGTGAGCGCCGCGGCGGCGAGAGCGGTGGTGAGGAGGGCGATTGCGGTACGGGTGTTCACGGTTCTCCCAGGGATAGGTCCTGTGCCGGCCGTACGCCGAGGCGCGGCATCCGCCGGCCGGTCGGGCAAGCGCTCCAACCGGCTCACCAGACACGGACGTTGATCCCTGCCGCGCAGTTCCCCCCCCGCCTGCTCAGCGGCCCGTCGGTACCGGTGCGGACGAGGCCGGTGCGCCCGCCGGGCGCGGCACGGACGCGTGCAGCACGGCCTGTTCGGCCGGGGTGGCCTGCCGGATCCACTCGGGCGCAAGCGCCGCGTACGTCGTGACGTCGTGCCACCGGCCTTGGGTGTGGAACAGCTCCCGCAGCGTGGCCTCGGGCCGCAGCCCGGCCGCGAGCATCACCTCCCGCATCCGGGTGTGGTCGGCGCGGTGCCCGGCCCAGATGCGGTGCAGCCCCAAGTGCCCGAAGCCGTACGCCATGAGGAGCCGACCTGCCTCGTGCCCGTGGCCGCGCACGGGGGCGTCGGGCAGCAGGACCAGGCCCGTGAGCATGGCGTTGCGCCCGTACTCCTCGACCAGCAGGCCCATGGTGCCGACCATGACGTCCTGGCCCGGCGGGCAGACTGCCAGGGTGTGCTTGCGCCGCGGATACGTGTAGGGCTGGGCCAGGTGCTGCGCGAAGGCGTCCTGGGCCTGCCGGGAGTCCATCCGGTCGATCCCGAGGTAGCGGGTGAGGACACGGTGGGTGTGGATGCGTTCGAAGGGAGCGAGGTCGGTGGCGCGCAGTTCGCGCAGCCACAGGTGTTCGCCGTGGAGTTCGGGGAGGTGGTTCACCGGCCCGCCCCCGCCGGGACGAGCGCGGCATCGACGGCGCCGACGAGCTGCTCGAGATCCACGTAGAAGCGGCCCGAGGACACCGGCGCGCCGAGCAGGATGCGGCGCGCGGCGTCGGTGACGAGGGCGCCGCCCAGCATCACCCCGCTGGCCAGCTGCGGCCAGCTGGACAGGCTGTGCCCGATCCGGCCGAGCGCGTCCTGCATGGCGGGGCTCAGCCGGTGCTCGTCGCACAGGCGCAGCAGGAGGGCGAGCGCGTCCGCCGGGGCGAGCCGCCGGACGTCCTCGGCGGTCAGATCGCCGCCGCGGCCGTGGAACAGCGGCCGGTCCGGCTCGAGGTCGAAGCGCTCCACGTCCACGAGCCCCCGGTCGTTGGTGTCCATGAGCACGGGGATACGGCGGCGCCGCGCCGCCTCGCGTGCGGCCACCTTCACCCAGAGCGTGTCGCACTCCTCGATCACCAGGTCGAGCCGGCGGTCCGCGGGGCCGAAGAAGGAGTCGATCGTGTCCTCGGTCAGGCCCTCGTGCCACAGCTCGATGTCGAGATAGGGATCGATCTCGTACATCTGCCGTGCGCACAACACCGTTTTGGGCAGGCCCAGTTCGTGCACGCCGGCCCGCAAGCGGTTCAGATTGCTCAGGCCGAGGGTGTCGAAGTCGGCCAGGCGAAACGATCCTGCGATGCCTTCCATTGCGCAGGTGAGCGCCGCGCTGTTGCCCACGGACAGTCCGATCACGCCGATGCGGCGCGTGAGCAGTCGCTGCTGCTGGGCGGCGGTGATCTTGTCCCGGTTGCGGTCGGTGCGCACCCGCCGGAACTCCTCGCGGGGCAGCACGTGCACCAGCCGCCCGGACCACGGGTACCAAACCCAGGTCCCGTAGCGGCTCGGCTCGACGCCACCGGTGAACTCGGCGACAGCTCGCTCCAGTTGGCGGCCCGTCAGAGATTCGTGCGGGCGCAGGCAGCGCACCAGCTCCGCCAGTTGCTCGTCGATGCGGTCGTGCCGCTCGCGTACGGACCCGGAATCGAGCAGGGCGTCGAGGACGGCGCGGTCCTCCCGCTCGGCGGGGTTCAGCAGTGCGGGCCGGACGGAGTCCTCCGGCCCCGTAGGAATCGGCAAGGGCGACTCGGGGTCTCCCGGACCTTCGGGAAGCGCATTGATCACGAGGCCGGAAGCTACCAGCGCGCGCCCTTTGAAACCCTTTGTCGCGGACGGTGCGCGCAGTCGAAATCCTGCGCGGCACTTCACTACCGCGCGCCCCCCTGTGCCGACGCGCTCCCGAAGGCGACTTCGCCCAGGCGGCACAAGGCTTCACGCACCCGCACACCCGTACCTGTGAAGATCACACCGGCGGAGCAGACGGGTGACCGCCCGGAAAAGTCGTCTCGTAGGCCCGCGTCGCGCCGCAGGGGTGAACGCGAACGCCTGCTCCCCGGCTGCGCGTTCGAGCGCGCGCCGCTCCCTACAGCGGTGACTCGCCCCCTGCCGCCCAGGCGAGCATCTCGCCCGGGTCGGCGTGGGCGGCCTCGCTGCGGTACGACTCGTAGGTGCCGGCGCCCACCAGCCTGCGGGCGAGGTCCTCGCCCGCCTCGCGCAGCGGCGCCACGTCCGGCGCGCCCCGCTGCGGGTGACCCACCGCGTCCCACAGCCGCTGTCCGGCCCCGGAGGCGAGCGCCGCGGAATGACCGTCCCCGTTGGCGGAGAACGCCGCGGCCAGCATGTCGAGCCCGAGGGCGATGCCGAAGGTGTCGCCGATCTGCTGCTTGGCGTGCAGCATGGAACGGGCGTATTCCAGGGAGAGTTCGCTCTTGCGCTCGCGCAGGGCGATAACGCACATCTGGTAGTCGGCGTACGAGCGGATCCAGTGCTCGCCCATGGCCACGCACTCCGCGCGCAGCGAGGTGGCCGCCGCCAGGCTCTCCTCCAGCCGCCCGAGCCCGGTGAGGGCGAACAGGCGCAGCATCCGGCACATCATCACGGCCTGGGCAGCGGGCTCCTCCTCCGCCGCATGCTCCTGGGCGCCCGCCCCGGCCCCCCGGCCCTCCGCGCCCTTCGACCGCGCGTACTCCAGCGCATGCTCCAGGAGGTCGAGACTCGGCTGCGGATTGCCCTGCAACAGATCGCTCATCGCCTGCAGATAGGCGGCGCGCAACAACGCCGTCGCGTCCTCCGTGGCGCGCGCACCGGCCAGGCACTGGCGGGCCATGTGTGTCCCGGTGGCGTGATTGCCCTGGAGCAGATGGGTCAACCCCAGCGCCCACACCGCCCGTTGGCGCACCGGACCCTGCCGGTCGCTCGCCTTCAGGGTGCGCGAGAGGTAGAGCTGCGCGGTGTGCGCGTGCCCGCAGCAGGTCCAGTAGAAGCCGGTCAGCGTGGCCAGTTCGAGTGCCGCGTCGGTGTCGTGGGCGAGGAAGTGGTCGAGGGCCGCGCACAGATCGGGGTGCGCCTCCTTGATGGTGCGGTACCAGCCGGTCTGCTCGGCGCTGGTCCACGTGGCGTCCGCCTGCCGCGCCTGCGCGAGGAAGTACGAGGCGTGCGTCTGCGCCATCGTGTCCAGCTCACCGAGCTCGGCGAGCCACAGCCGACCGTACTCGCGCACGGTGTCGAGCAGCAGATGGCGCCCGCGGCGCTCGGTCACGACGGACTTGTCCACCAGACCGGCCAGGGCCTCCTGCACGTCCAGCGGGGACAGCGGCCCGCCGGAACACAGGGCCACGGCCAGGGGTTCGTCGAAGTGCCCGTGCACGATGGAGAGCCGGGCCCACAGCAGGCGCTCCGCCGGGGTGCACAACTCGTGGCTCCAGCCCAGGGCGGTGCGCAGCACGTCGTGCCGGCGCGGCATCAGTGGGCGCACCTCGTCCGCCGCCCGGCTCAGCTCGTGCCGCGGGCGACGCAGCAGCTCCTCGATGCTGCTGTGCCGCAGCGCCCCCGCGGCCAGCTCCAGCGCCAGCGGCAGCCCGTCGAGATAGGTGCACAGCTCGGTGACCTGGTTCAGATCCCCGGGCTCGGGAACATGACCGGACTCCGTGGCCCGCCGCAGAAACAGCTCGGCGGCATCCGTGGCACAGGGCAACGGCTGGACCGCGGCGACGAACTCCTCTTCGAGATGCAGCAGTTCACGGCTGGTCGCCACGATCCGCAACTGCGGGCACTGGTCCAGCAGAACCCGCACCAGATTGCGGGCCGCTGCGAGCACATGCTCACAGGAGTCGAGCACCAGGAGCAGCTCGCGCTCGCCGATCCAGTCGCAGATCACGTCCAGCGGCATCCTGGGGGTGTGGTCCGACAGCCCGCACGCGTCGGCCACCAGCGGCGCGAGCAGCCCTTCGTCCCGTAACTGCCACAGATCCGCCCAGCAGGCGTTCGCCGCATCCGTCACCAGGCCGAGGTCCACCAACTGCCGCGCCAGCCGCGACTTGCCGACCCCCGCG
This sequence comes from Streptomyces indicus, assembly GCF_900100315.1. Taxonomy (GTDB): domain Bacteria; phylum Actinomycetota; class Actinomycetes; order Streptomycetales; family Streptomycetaceae; genus Streptomyces; species Streptomyces indicus. The sequence goes on along the minus strand of NZ_FNFF01000001.1, from coordinate 350,781 downwards.
ACACCGGTCAACGTCACCAGCCGCTGCGACTTCAACGCATCCTGCAACTCGGCCAGTTCACGCTCGCGCCCTACGAACACAGCCCCATCCTTTCCGTACCCCACACGAGGCTCCCGTCCCGGCGCACCTGCCTCCGTGAACGAAAGCGTGCAGGCATCCTGGCAGCCTCGGGGCCGTCGTGGAATGGCAATGGCGGATGGGGCGGGGAGGGGGCTTTCCGTCCGGAGGGCGTCGGCGAGGTGCCAAATGGCTTTGCATGGCATCACGTTGGTCCGCGCCTCGTCCCGGATCAGGGTGCAGCCGGTGCCTGACGGTGAGGCCGTCGCCGCATCAGACGGCAGATGCGGCCGAGGGGGAGTGGCGCCCGTTGACCCTCGCCTCCACATCGTCGGCCTGCGGCATGCCCAGCTCCCGGTAGATCACCAGCGCCTGGTGCCAGAATTCCCGGCTCGCCTCGCGGTCGCCGAGTGCGGAGTGGAGGTCACCGATGCCCGCAAGTGCGTGGGCCCGAAGGTCGCGCTGAGCGGACCCGACGTCGACGGTCAGCGCCTCCTCGTGGAGCCGGAGCGCCTCGATCGGGTCGCCCGCAGCATCGTGCGCCTCGGCCAGCGCGCTGAGTGTTGCCATGACCTCCTCCAGGTCGCCCACGTCCCGAGAGATCTGCAGTGCGGTGTCGAGATGGCGTAGCGCCGACTCGTGATCCCCTTGGCGGCGGTGCACGACGCCAAGCGTCCGCATCGCGGTGCCTTCGAGGCTGCGGTGACCGGCGTTGCGCGCCGTCACCAGGGCGCGATGTGCGTAGTCCAGTGCCTCTCGGTGACGACCGGCCGCGGCATTCACATCCGCCAGACCGCACAGCGTGTTCGACTCGCTCGCTTGGTTCCCGTTCTCCCGCGCGATGGCCAGCGCCTGCTCGAACAGTTCGAGAGCCTCGTCGGACCTGCCCAGAATGTGCAGGATACGTGCGAGGTTGTTCGTGGCCGGCGCGCGCAGGCGCTGGTGGACGCTGTACTCCTCGTAGAGGGTCAGTGCCTGGCGGAAGCAGTCCGCCGCTGCCGACAGGTTCGACTGCCGCCAGTTGCCGACGCCGAGGTTGTTCAGGGTCGCTGCCTGCAACGATCGGTCGCCGACCTGCCGGTACAGGGCCAGTGCCCGCTCCAGGTGATCAATCGCCGGTGACAGGGCTCCCGTTCTGAGTGCCGCGGCCCCGAGCACCCGTCGGGCATTGGCCTCGGCCTTGATATCGCCCAGAGCCTCGGCGGCATGGAGTGCGCGTGTGTGCAATACCATGGCGTCGTCGTGGAATCCGCCGATGTTGAGGTAGCGCCACACCGTGTCGGACATTCTGATCACGTAGTCCGGCTCGGCGTGCTGTGTGGCAGCGAGCAGGTGGGCGCGTTCGCTGTCCAGCCAGCCGAACGCCGCGTGGTAGTCGCCGAATGCCGGTGTCTCGGCGTCCGCCGCGGGGGCTTCGGGCCGACGTTCGGCCTCGTGCGGGGCGATGGCGTCCATCGCGGCGGATGCGGTGGCGAGGTAATAGGCGAACAGCCGGTTGAGCGGTCCCTTGCCGTCGCCGGCGGTTTCGGCGAGTTCGGTGGCGTAGACACGCAGCAGGTCGTGCAGCTGGTAGCGGCCCCCGGGAGTCTGCTCCACGAGATGGGCGCGTACCAGAACATCGAGAGCCTTGCGCGTGTCCCGCAGCCCGGTCCCGGTCATCGCCGCCACCGCGTAGGCGTCTGTGTCGTGTCCGGGATGCACACCGAGCAGCCGGAAGGTCCGCGCTACGGGTGGCGAGAGCTGCTGGTACGACCAGGAGAACACCGCGCGCACCGCCGTCTGTGGGTCTCCCTCGACGTCCAGCAGGTCCAAGGCGGCCTGCTCGGCCAGCTCCTCGGCCAGGTCGGCGACGGTACGGGCCGGTCGTGAACGGACCAGCTCCGCCGCGATCCTCAGGACCAGCGGCAGTCTTGCGCACCGCTCGGCCAGGGAGTCGATCGCGGCCTGTTCGGTGTCGGCGTACGCGCCGAGCAAAGTGCGCAGCAGGCCGGCGGCATCGGCCTGCGGCAGCCGGTCGAGCCCGATGCGGTGCGCGCCCTCCCTGGCGACGAGCCCCGCCAGCGAGTCACGACTGGTCACCAGGGTGAAGCAGGACACGCCGGCCGGCAGCATCGGACGCACTTGGTCCACGGTGCGGGCGTTGTCCAGCAGCACCAGCATGCGGCGCCCGCTGACCAGCGAGCGGAAACGGGCCGCGCGCTCGGCGAGATCTTCGGGGATCGCGGCGCCGTCCAGCCCGAGCGCACGGAGAAAGCCGGCCAGCGCATCGGCCGCCGACACCGGGGCGTCCGGCCCGTAGCCACGCAGGTCCACATAGAGCTGGCCGTCCGGGAATCGGTCGCGCATCAGATGCGCCCACCGCACCGCCAGCGCTGTCTTGCCGACCCCGGCGGTGCCGACCACGATGGCGATGACCGCGGTTGAGCCGGCGGACAGCAGACCGTCCAGTTCGTCGAGCTCAGCGTTCCGGCCGACGAAACCCCGGACGTCGAGGGGCAGATGGGACGGGATCGCACCGGCGCGGTCGGCGGCGGCGCCCATGCCGGGCGAGACAGGGGCAGGCGCAGGTGCCGCTGCCGACACGAGCGCCGGTGCGGGCCCCGGGCGCATGGCGGGGCTCAGCTCTGTGTCCCCGGCGAGGATTGCCTCGTGCAGCTGCTGCAGGTCACGGCCGGCATCGACGCCCAACTCCTCGCTGAGGATGCCGCGTACGTGCCGGTAGTGGGCGAGGGCGTCGGCCTGCCGGCCGCAGCGGTACAGGGCGAGCATGTATTGCGCGGCCAGCCGCTCATCCATCGGATGCGCTGCGCAGTGTTCGGCCAGTGCGGGAAGCAGTGCGGCGTGTTCGCCGAACCGCAGTCGCAGGTCGTTGCGGTCCAGTTCGGCCGCCCACCGCTCCTTGCGGAGCGTGTTACGGGCCGTGTTGAACCACGGGGTGTCGGCACTCGCGAACGGCTCTTCCCGCCACAGGGCCGCCGCCTCATCGAACAGGGCCAGAGCTTGCGCGTCCTCCTCCGCCCGCCGCGCCAGCACGAGCAGCCGGCGGAATCGGTGCAGGTCGACGTTCTGCTCGTCAGCGGTGAGCACGTACCCTCCGCCCGACCCCCGGGCGATCACCCCCGGCAGGAGGCGGCGCAGCCGGGACACGTACCCGTACAGGGTCTGCGTCGCACACTGCGGTGGCTTGTGCCCCCAGACCCGCTGCACGAGCTGTTCGACCGTCACCGGTCGGTTGACGTCCACGAGAAGGGAAGCCAGCACCGTCTGCTGCCGTGCAGGTCCGAGCTCGACCGGTCCGGTCGCCGTCCGTGCCTCGACACCGCCCAGCAGCAGAAACTCCACACCCAGCCCCCCGCCTGTGCCGCTCGGCCGAGACACGGCCGTACCTGCGGATTCTAGGTTTCCTGCAGGGTTGTTGCACGATGGCTCGTCAGGTTTGTGCCTGCCGCCGCGACACCGGCAGCCGTCCATGGCCTGCCTGCACGGGGGGCAGGCAGGCCAGTGGGCCCCGCGCGGCACGTACTCAATGGACAAAGCCGAGGAGTTGATTCGTTGTGCGCACTCAATCGAAGGTGGCCAAGCGGACGGCGGTGACGGCGGCTGCGGCGGCCGCGCTCATCGCTGCTGGGCTGGCCACCGCCCCCACTGCCACAGCCGGGAACTACAACGGATGCGGCTGGCCTCGAGTCTGCTTCTACCTGACCGACAGTGACTGGAACAACGGCCGGCCCACAGCCGCGTACCAGGACGTCACCAGCTCCTACCAGGACCTCGGCTCCAAGAGCTACGGCGCCAACTATGTCCGCAACACCCGCAACGACGACCGGGTCTACCTGCGCGTTCACGACAAGTACAGCGTGACCTACTACTGGTGTCTGCCCCCCAACAGTACGTTCCACTTCAGCGACGACGTCAGGGTGAGCGGCATCAAGATCCAGACCCAGTCCGCATGCCCTTCGACCTGAAACTCAGGCTCAACAGAGCTCCAGGCTGTCCGGACACTTCTGCCGCACCCGCGGCACGCACACCAACCATGGGGGAGCACGTGAAGAAGAAGATCCTTGCCGGCCTTGCCGCCCTGGGCATTGCGCTGACCGCATCCACTGTTCCTGCCGAGGCCAAGACATCGGACGGATGGATCCGCGGATACGACGGGTACGGCGACGATCTGGACGACGAGGGGATGCTCAACATGTCCACCTTCGCGAACTCGAACGCCACCTGCTTCTGGCAGAAGATCCTGTGGGCCGAGGGCGCCGAATACAACAGCGACGGCGACAAGTTCACGTTCCGCATGGTCGACGGCATTTTCGGCCCGAAGACCGCGCAGGCGACCGAGGATCTGAACTTCCGGATTCGGAAGGTGAGCAGCACCTCCGCAACGAAGGAGATCTTCTTCTATATGGGAAACAAGCTCGTCCAGACCGGAGGGTCAACCGCTCGCGGCAAGGATCTGTACCTGGAGTTCCGGGGCGAATCCTATACATTCAGGATCAAGCGGAACTCGGAAGGCAAGTACACCTTCGATGACCGGAACGGGAATCACGTACAGGCGGGATACCGGTATCGGACCTGCCAGTAGGCCGCCGGTACGGTCTCGCTGCTGTCGGTGAGGTGCGCCTCGCCTTGCCCGGCGGGAGGGTGAGCGCAGGGTGCCCGCCGGGGGAATTCCCGGGCGGGCACCCTGTGTCGTGGTTCTAAAAGAAGCCCAGCCTCTCTGCCGAGTACGACACGAGAAGGTTCTTCGTCTGCTGGTAGTGGTCCAGCATCATCTTGTGGTTCTCGCGGCCGATGCCCGACTGCTTGTAGCCGCCGAAGGCCGCGTGGGCCGGGTACGCGTGGTAGTTGTTCACCCAGACGCGGCCCGCCTGGATCGAACGGCCCGCGCGGTAGGCGGTGTTGGCGTCGCGGGTCCATACTCCCGCGCCGAGGCCGTACAGCGTGTCGTTGGCGATCTTGATGGCGTCGTCGTAGTCGTTGAAGGACGTGACCGAGACGACCGGGCCGAAGATCTCCTCCTGGAAGATCCGCATGCGGTTGTCGCCCTCGAAGATCGTGGGCTGCACGTAGTAGCCACCTGCCATGTCGCCGGCGTAGTCGATGCGCTGGCCGCCCGTGAGGACCTTCGCGCCCTCGCGCTGGCCGATGTCCAGGTAGGAGAGGATCTTCTCCAGCTGGTCGTTGGAGGCCTGGGCGCCGATCATCGTGTCCGTGTCCAGCGGGTGGCCGGTCTTGATCTGTTCGGTGCGGGCGATGGCCGCGTCCAGGAACTCGCTGTAGTGGCCGCGCTGGATCAGGGCGCGCGAGGGGCAGGTGCAGACCTCGCCCTGGTTGAGGGCGAACATCGTGAAGCCCTCGAGCGCCTTGTCGCGGAAGGCGTCGTCCTGCGACCAGACGTCGTCGAAGAAGATGTTGGGGGACTTGCCGCCGAGTTCGAGGGTGACGGGTTTGATGTTCTCGGAGGCGTACTGCATGATCAGGCGCCCCGTCGTGGTCTCGCCCGTGAAGGCGACCTTCGCCACGCGCGGGCTGGAGGCCAGGGGCTTGCCGGCCTCCGCGCCGAAGCCGTTGACGATGTTCACCACGCCCGGCGGCAACAGGTCGGAGATGAGCGAGAGCCAGTAGTGCACGGAGGCCGGGGTCTGCTCGGCCGGCTTGAGGACCACCGCGTTGCCGGCCGCCAGGGCCGGGGCCAGCTTCCAGACCGCCATCAGGATCGGGAAGTTCCAGGGGATGATCTGCGCGACGACGCCGAGCGGCTCGTGGAAGTGGTACGCGATGGTGTTCTCGTCGATCTCGCTGAGCGAGCCCTCCTGCGCGCGGATCGCCCCGGCGAAGTAGCGCAGGTGGTCCACGGCGAGCGGGATGTCGGCGGCGAGTGTCTCGCGTACCGCCTTGCCGTTCTCCCAGGACTCGGCGACCGCGAGCTTCTCCAGGTTCTCCTCGGTACGGTCCGCGATCTTGTTGAGGATGTTGGCGCGTTCGGTGGTGGAGGTGCGGCCCCACGCGGCCGCGGCGGCGTGCGCGGCGTCCAGGGCGCGCTCGACGTCCTCCGCGGTGCCCCGTGCCATCTCCGTGAAGGGCTGTCCGTTGACCGGGCTGGGGTTCTCGAAGTACTGGCCGCGGGCGGGCTTCACGTACTCCCCGCCGATGAAGTGCTCATAGCGCGACGCGTAGTCGACGATCGCTCCGTCGCTGCCGGGTGCGGCATAACGGGTCATCTCGGTGGCCTCCCGGATCTCCTGCCGACCGCCGTCGGACGGCAGTACCGCGCTGCCCTCGTCGGACAGCACCGCGCCGTCCGCCGTCGGACGGCGCTGCCCGGGACGCTAGGGGTGCGGAGGTTGCAACCACGTTGCGGAGGACCGGCCGCGGTCGCCGGATGCGGCGGACTGCCCGCGGTATGGTGCGGCCGACTGCCCGCGGTCATACGGTCAGGCCGACTGCTCGCGGTCGAGCGCCCGCACCTCGGCCTGGACCCCGGCCCGCGCGGACCGCGGACTGGCTCCCGCGAGCGCCTGCCACACGTCGAGGTCCTCGCCGCCCCACGGGCTGCGCACCCAGTCGGTGAGCAGCTGCGGATCCGCCCGGTCCACCAGGGCCGCCCGCAGACCGCGGTCGAGCCGCTCGCGCAGCCGTACGATCTCGGGCGCGCTCGACGAGGGCAGCAGCGGACCGCCGTACGCGCCCATCGCCCCCGACACCGCACCCGCCCCGAGCCGCCGCTCGACCAGCAGGAAGTCGGCCTCGACGGGCGAGGTGAGGCGGTAGGGGCGCGAGGCCAGGAGATCCGCGCCCAACAGGGCGCGCAGGCGCGAGAGTTCGGCCCGCAGGGTGACGGGTGACATCGACTCGTCCTCGTAGAGCGCGAGCAGCAGCTGGTCGCCCGTGAGCCCTTCGGGGTGGCGGGCGAGCAGGGTGAGGAGTTCGCTGTGGCGTCGGCTCAGGCGCAGTTTGCGGCCGTGGGCCACGAGCAGCGCCTCGTCGCGGCCGAGGGCGTGCAGCGTGATCGTCTCGGGGGACTGCGGGGGCTGTTCCAGGGCCAGTTGGGCCTCGGCGGCACGCGCCACGGCCTGGACGAATGCGAGGCTGTGCGGGTGGGCGAGGGGCGTCCCGCCGGTGATGTCGACGGCGCCGAGTAGCCGCCCGGTGTGCGGGTGGTGGACCGGTGCGGCGGCGCAGGTCCAGGGCTGGACCGGCCGGCTGAAGTGCTCGGCGGCGAATACCTGCACCGGCCGGTCCACGGCCACCGCCGTCCCCGGCGCGTTGGTGCCCATCGCGGACTCGGCCCAGCGGGCACCCGGCACGAAGTTCATCCGCCCGGCCCGTCGCCGCGTCAGCGCATGTCCCTCGACCCAGAGCAGCCGGCCCTGCGCGTCGCACACCGCGAGCAGGTGCTCGCCGTCCATCGCGTACGTCGAGACCAGCTCGCGCATCAGCGGCATCACGCGGGCCAGCGGATGCTCCGCGCGGTACGCGCCCAAGTCCGCTTCGGCCAGCTCGACTTCGGCGGTGCACTCGGGGCTGACGTGGGCGCGGGCGGAGCGCCGCCACGAGTCGGCCACCACCTGCCGCACCGGGCGCTCCACCCGCCCGGCCGTGGTGAACGCCGTATGGGCGCGGCGCAGCGCACGCGTCCGCTCGGCCGGGTCGGTGCCCGGCGCGAGGGCCACCCAGGGATCGGTCAACTCGGCCTCCGTGGCGTACCGGTGCGGTTGCCGCCATCGTCGCCCCGACCGGGGCAACCGGCAACAGGTCGCGCGCACGGGCAACCGGCAACTGGTCGCGCGTACGCGGGTAACCGGCAACTGGTCGCGTGCACGCGGGTAACCGGCGTCGCACACGCGGGCAACTTGCAACGGGTCGCACGCGCGGACAATCGGCAATGGGTCGCAGCACAGGCCGGCAACCGGCAACCGGTCGCACACGCGCGGAACGACCCCCTGGTCAGGCGAAGTTGACCATCCGTATGTACCGCGTCCAGTCCCACAGCGGCCCCGGGTCGGTGTGCGTGGCGCCCGGCACCTCGTGGTGCCCGATGATGTGCTCGCGGTCGCGCGGGATGCCGTACGTGGCGCACAGGTGCGCAGTCAGCCGTGCCGAGGACTCGTACATCGCGTGCGTGAACCACGCCGGCTGGTCGACCCAGCCCTCGTGCTCGATGCCGATGCTGCGGGTGTTGTACGTCCAGTTGCCCGCGTGCCAGGCCACGTTCCGGTCGCGTACGCACTGCGCCACGTTGCCGTCCGAGGACCGCACGAGGTAGTGCGCCGAGACCTGCTTCGCGGGGTTCTGGAAGATGCCGAGCGTGTCGGCGTACGTCTCCTGCGTGACATGGATGACGACATGCGTGATCGGATATGTGGCGGGGCGGTTGGCGGCCGTCTGGTTGGAGGGGCTCGCGGGCACCCAGTCGGCGTCGGGGTAGTCGGCGACGGCGATGGGGCGTGCCTCGCTGGTGGTGCCGGACAGCACGGCGGCAGGCAGGGCGAGAGCGGCGCCCTGAAGAAGGCGTCGTCGGCTGGGGAGGGCGCGGGCCGGGTCCATGGGTCTCCTTGACCGGTCGATTCGGCTGAGGGGCGGGGTGTGGGCCCACGCGTGGTAACGACGGTACGGCGCAAGCCGGTTGGGCCGGAAGGGGGCGGGCCCGCGCCGTTGACGGAGAGCGGGCGGTGGCCGACTCTCGTCAGGGGATCGGGCACGAATCGGCAACGGGGGGTCATCGTGCGGCGAATACGGCGTGCCGGGAGGAAAGCGGCTCTGCGGACGGGGGCCGTGGTGGCGGCGGGGGTGCTGCTCGCCGCCGGGTGCAGTTCGGGGTCGTCCGGCGACGGCGACTGGCTGCGCGGCCTCCAGTCCGCCGAGGCCACCCCGGACGAGAAGGAGCCGCCGCCCTCGCCCAGCACCACGCCGCCGCTGACCGACAGCGAGTACACCGCACTGCTGGGGGACACGGCCGACCCGTTGAACGAGGCGCTGCGCACCCTCCAGAAGGCGCGCTCCGACGAGGCCGTCGACGGGGCTCTCACCGCGGCGGCCGACGCGGCCGTGCAGGCGCAGAGCACCCTGACGGAGGCGGACGCCCCCGAGCGCATCACCGCCGAGCACAGCTCCTACGCCACCGCGCTCGGCGCGCTCGCCGCCGACCTCGGCACCGCCCGGCAGGGCCGCGACGACGGGGCGTTGTGCACCGGCACCGCCGCCACCGCCCGCTTCGGCAGCGGCAAGAGCCTCAAGGCCTTACGGGACGCAGCTCGCGCCCTGGACGACAACGGCTATCCGACGGGCCTCGCCCTGCCCGCGTTCCCCAAGGAGACCGACCGCCGCCTGAAGAACGGCAAGTTCGTGAAGGACGGCTCTCGCGGCGGCCGCGGTGTGCTCAAGATCGACGGCGCCGCCACGGACGCCGTGGTGACCCTGGCGCGCGGCGGCAAGGCCGTGTTCTCCGTGTACGTGCGCAAGAACTCCAAGGCCCAGGTGCAGCGGGTCTCCGACGGCGACTACACCATCTACTTCACGGCGGGCTCGGACTGGAACGGCAAGGCCCGCACCTTCAACCGGAACTGCTCGTTCGACAAGTTCGAGAAGAAGGCCCGCTTCACCACGCGGACCAGCGCGACGCAGATCACGTACACCATTTTCACGATCGGCCTGAAGACCTCGCTCACCGGGAACTCACCCGTCACGCCCGTCGATCCGGGCGAGCTCCCGAAGTGAGACGCGCACCGGGCGGGCCGGGCGAGTTCCCGAAGCGAGACGCGTACCGGGCGCACCGGGCGAGTTCCCGAAGCGAGACGCGTACCGGGCGCACCGGGCGAGTTCCCGACGCGAGACGCGCAAGGCCGACTCGCGCGGCTCAGCGCACCGCGCCCGCGACCGACGCCGGATCGTCCAGGACCGCCTGCACCACCGAGTGCGCCGCGCCCAGGAGCGGACCCTCCGAACCGAGCCGCGACACCGTGACGGTGCCGCCCTTGGGGCGTGCGGGATCGGCGGTGCGGCGGGCGAGTTCGCGCTCGAGCGACGGCAGCAGCCACGGCGCGAGCCGGGACAGGGCGCCGCCGAGGATCACGGTCTGCGGATCGAGCAGGTTCACCGCGCCGGACAGGGCGATGCCGAGCGCCGAACCGGCCCCGCGCAGCGCACGGCGCGCCTGCGCGTCACCGTCCTCGGCGCGGGCGGCAAGAAGTCCGATGCCCTGCTCGCCGTACGGGATGCCGGCCGCGCGCAGCACCGCCTCCTCACCCGCGTACTGCTCCAGGCAGCCGCGCCCGCCGCATGGACAGGCGGGGCCCTCCGGGCGCACCGGGACATGGCCGAGCTCGCCCGCGAACCCGTGCGTCCCGCGCAGGAGCCGGCCGCCCACCACTACTGCGGCACCGATGCCGATCTCCGCCGACACGTGCACGAAGTCCTGCGGCGCCGGATCGCCGCCGATCCAGAGCTCGGCCAGCGCGCCGAGATTGGCCTCGTTGTCCACGCTCAGGGGCAGTCCGTCGAGCAGGAACGGGCCGAGATCCAGCTCGCTCCAGCCGAGGTTGGGGGCGCGCACGACCGTGTGCGAATCGCGGGCGACCAGGCCCGGCACGGCGACCGCGAGGCCGGCCGGACGCAGGCCCGCGGCGCGGCTCGCGCCGGTCACCTCCCGTACCAGACGGGCCAGTTCCTTGAGGACCGGCTCCGGCGGGCGGCCCCGGTTGTCGCTCTCAAGGGTCGCCCGGGCCCGCACCTTGCCGTGCAGATCGACCGCGCACACCGCGAGGTGGTCCACGCCGATCTCCGCGCCGATCCCCACCGGGCCGCGCTCGCCCACGGTGAGGGCGCTGCCGGGCCGGCCCACGGTGCCGGGCCGCTCCGGCCCCAGTTCGACGAGGAGTTCGGCCCGGATCAACTCGTCCACCAGCGTGGACACCGCGGCCCGCGTGAGCCCGATCCGGGTGGCGACCGCGGCACGCGAGAGCGGCCCGTGCGCCGTGATGGCCTGCAAGACCAGGGAGAGGTTGCGCCGGCGGATGCCCTGCTGGGTGTTGGGCAGGAACGCCGGATCGCCGAAACCGCCGCCCTGGGGGAGCTCAGTGGTCATGAGGGTGCTCCTCAGAGGGTGTCGGGGGAGGTGCCGGAGTCGGAGGAGGTCAGGAGAGGGGTGGCATCGTCGAGCACGGCGGCGATCCGCGCCAGGGTCCGGTCGTCCCGCTCCACCGGATCGAGGACCGGGCCCTCGGCCGTGCCCCAGCGCCTGGCCACCGCCGCCGGGTCCTCGCCGGTCAGGAGACCCGCGGCCTGGGCGGCCGCGCCGAGCGCGACCAGTTCGGCGGCGCGCGGCACCTGGACCGCGCGGCCGCTCAGCCGCCGTACCGTCTCCTGCCAGGCCCTGCCCCGCGCGCCGCCGCCGATCAGGAGCAGCGGCTCGTCCGCCGGGTCCCCGTCCACGGCCAGTACGAGGTCGAGGGCCCGCAGCAGCGCGAACACCGCGCCGTCGTACGCGGCTTGGAGCAGCTGACCGCCCGTGGTGTCGTGCCGCAGGCCGTGCACGAGTCCGGAGGCGGCCGGCAGATCGGGGGTGCGCTCCCCGTCGAGGAACGGGAGCACGGTGGCCGTGCCGCCCGGCTCCACGGCCTCGCGGCCGAGCCCCAGGAGCGTGGCGACGCGGTCCACGGCGAGCGTGCAGTTGAGGGTGCAGGCCAGCGGCAGCCAGTCGCCGCGGGCGTCCGCGAACCCCGCGACCGTGCCGCTCGGATCCGCGGGCCGGCGCCGGGCGACCGTATACACCGTGCCCGAGGTGCCGAGGCTCAGGACGGGCGCGCCGGGGCGCAGGCCGAGTCCGAGCGCGGCGGCCGCGTTGTCCCCGGTTCCGGGTGCCACCAACACGCCCTGCGAGAACGGCAGTTCCGGCAGTGCGCGCGTGGTCCCGGCCACTTCTCCGGGGCCCACGACGCGGGGGAGAAGCGCCGGGTCGAGCCCGACGAGGTCCAGGATCTTCTCGTCGTACGCCTGCGTGGGCGCCGCCCACCACCCCGTGCCCGAGGCGTCGCCGCGGTCGGTGGTGCCCTGACCGGTCAGGCGCCCTGTGAGGTAGTCGTGCGGCAGCCGCACTGCGGCCGTCGCCGCCACCGCCGCGGGCTCGTGCTCGGCCAGCCAGGCCCACTTCGACACCGTGAAGGACGCGCCCGGCACGCTGCCGATCCGCTCGGCCCAGGCCTTCGGGCCGCCGAGCTCCGCGACCAGGCGCTTGGCCTGCGGCGCCGACCGCACGTCGTTCCACAGCAGCGCCGGGCGCACCGGGCGGCCCGCGGCATCGAGCGTCACCAGGCCGTGCTGCTGTCCGCCCACCGAGACCGCGGCCGCCTCGCGCGCCGCCGGGCCGCAGGCGGCGACCGCCGCGCACAGCGCCTGCCACCACTGCTCCGGATCGCTCTCGCGGCCGGCGCCGCCCGACACGACGTGCGGCGCCTGGCCGCTCGCCACCACGCGGCCCGTGGCCGCGTCCACGACCAGGGCTTTCGTGGACTGCGTCGAGCTGTCCACGCCGACGACCAGCGGTCCTTCGGCTGCTGTCATGGCGGTCTCCGTCCGCGTGCGGGGTGGTCGTCCATGGTCCGACGAACGACTGGGGGGTTTCCAGGCGCGTCCCCGGATACTAATTTGTCAATCGGCATGACGAAATAGGTCTGCACGCCGACGTAACCAAGGTGTGACCGCCGCCGCGCGCTTCCGGGAGCGATACCTCCGGGCCCGCGGACGCGGATCCGCCGCCGTAGGACGAAGGAGCAGGGGCGATGACGTATCAGCCGGTGCGCGAGGACAAGTTCAGCTTCGGTCTGTGGACCGTGGGCTGGCAGGGCAAGGACCCGTTCGGCGACCCGACCAGGGCCGCGCTGGACCCCGTGGAGGCGGTGGAGCGGCTCGCCGGGCTCGGGGCGTACGGCATCACCTTCCATGACGACGACCTGATCCCCTTCGGATCCTCGGACGCCGCACGCGAGCAGCACATCAAGCGCTTCCGCCAGGCCCTGGACGACACCGGCCTCATCGTCCCCATGGCCACCACCAACCTCTTCACGCACCCGGTCTTCAAGGACGGCGGCTTCACCGCCAACGACCGCGACGTGCGCCGCTACGCGCTGCGCAAGACCATCCGCAACATCGACCTCGCCGCCGAACTCGGTGCCAAGGTGTACGTGGCCTGGGGCGGACGCGAGGGCGCGGAGTCGGGCGGAGCCAAGGACATCCGCGCCGCGCTCGACCGGATGAAGGAGGCCTTCGACCTGCTCGGCCAGTACGTCACCGAACAGGGCTACGACCTGAAGTTCGCCATCGAGCCCAAGCCCAACGAGCCGCGCGGCGACATCCTGCTGCCGACCGTCGGCCACGCCCTGGCCTTCATCGAGCGCCTGGAGCGCCCGGAGCTGTACGGGGTCAACCCGGAGGTCGGCCACGAGCAGATGGCCGGGCTCAACTACCCGCACGCCATCGCCCAGGCCATCTGGTCCGGCAAGCTCTTCCACCTCGACCTCAACGGGCAGAGCGGCATCAAGTACGACCAGGACCTGCGCTTCGGCGCCGGAGACGTGCGCCAGGCGTTCTGGCTGGTGGACCTCCTGGAGACGGCGGGTTACGAGGGTCCGCGGCACTTCGACTTCAAGCCGCCGCGGACCGAGGACTACAGCGGGGTGTGGGCGTCCGCCGAAGGCTGCATGCGCAACTACCTGATCCTGCGCGAGCGTTCGGCCGCCTTCCGTGCCGACCCCGAGGTGCAGCAGGCGCTGCTCGACGCCCGCCTCGACGAACTCGCCCGGCCCACCGCCGAGGACGGCCTCGCCGGACTCCTCGCGGACCGGGGCGCGTTCGAGGACTTCGACGTGGACGCCGCCGCGGCGCGGGGCATGGCCTTCGAGCGCCTCGACCAGCTGGCGATGGACCACCTGCTCGGGGTGCGCGGGTGAGGTGCGACTGACGGCGCCGCCCGCCTGCGGAGGCGGGCGGGTCCGGACGCGGCGGATCCGGGCGTGGCAAATCCGGACGCGGCGGATCCGGGCGTGCGGGGCCAACTCCCGTACAGAGGTCGCATCCTGAGCGTTTCGGGGTGACTCTTGGCGGTATGGCCATGCCTCCCGAGCCGCCGCCGCAGCCGCCGACACCACCGCCGTCCGGCGGGGGCTTCGGGTCTCCACCGGGCGGCGGTGCGTACGGGGGCGGCGGGTATGGATCCGGCGGCGGACACGGATCCGGTGGGTACGGCCCGCCTCCGGGTGGTGACGGCACCTCGGACGGGGGCTTCGGCCCGCCCGCCGGGGGACCGTACCCGCCGGGCGGTGAACCCCCGGGCGGGCCCCGGCGGCGCGCAGGCCTGCTCGCCCTGCTCGCCGTGATCGTCGCCGTGGGCGCGATCGCCGCGGTCGTCCTGTTCGTCACGAACGGGAGCGACGGCGCCGGGGACGGCGACTCCCCGGACCCCACCACCACGACCAAGAAGCCGACCCCGTCCCTGAGCATCCCGTCCGGCCTGCCGACCGAGATCCCCACCAAGCTCCCCACGCAGCTCCCGAGCGGCTTCCCCACCGAGCTGCCGAGCGGCATCCCCAGCGACCTGCCGAGCGGCATCCCGACCGCGCTCCCGACGGACTTCGCCTCGCCGGCGCCGCTCGGGACGGCGGCCGCGGGCGGGTGATGCCGCGTCATCGGGACCGGCGCCCGGGGCTGCGCGTTCCGCCGTCGCCACGGCCCTGTGTCGTACCCCGCGCGATACGAGCGCCGACGACCCAGCGGCGAATTCGGCCAACTGCTCGAACAGCCCGCTCAGTCAGCCTTCCGCGCGAAGAACGTGCCGCCGGGCCACTTGCCGCCGTTCGTCGGCGCCCGCACCATCCGGTCCGTCACCTCGAGACCGGCCCGCTCGATCAGCGCGGCGATCTCGTCCGCGGGCCGCAGATAACTCCCGTACGACACCGGGTGACCGCCGTAGGCCTGCGTCGGGTGGAGCTCCTCGCCGTCCCCCCACATGCCCCGAGACCATCAGGATGCCGCCGGGCGCGAGCACCCGCCGGAACTCGCCGAACACGACCGGCAGCGCCCCGGGCGGTGTGTGGTGCGTGCTGTAGTACGCGAGCACACCGGTCAGTTCGCCGTCCGCGAAGGGCAGCGCGGTCATCGAGCCCACACGGAAGGGCAGTTCGGGATGGCTCTCCCGCGCGAGGCGCACCATCTCGGGCGACAGGTCGACACCCGTCATCGTCAGGCCGAGCCCGGCGAGGTGCGCGGACACCTTCCCCGGCCCGCACCCCACGTCCGCGACGACCCCGCCGCCGGCCTCGCGCACCGACTCGGCGAACGCGCCGAGCAGCGCCCGCGAGAGCGGGTCGAGATCGGACGGCGCCGGGACCCGGTCGGCGTACGCGACGGCGACGGTGTCGTACGACTCGCGGACGGAGGCCAGGTACGACAGGTCGGGGGAGGACGGGAGGGGCGGGACGGGGGCGCTGGGCAAGGTCGGTTCCGGGGCGCTGGGCAAGGTCGGTTCGGGCACGACGGCGACCCTAGGCGATCTGCTCGCCGCCGAGGAGTCCCGCGAGCGCCGCCGCCGGATCCTGCGCCGCCCCGCCCGCGGGCACCCAGCGCCCCCGCTCCTTGCGGTAGGGCCACCAGCGGCCGTCGCGCCCGTACCGCAGCTGGGCCGGTGCGTCCGCCACGGTCCAGCGGTTGCCGGAGGCCTTCAACTGCGGCCGCTCGTCCGGCTCCCAGGCCGTGTCGAGCGCCGCCCGCGCCCGTACGGCCTCGTCCCCGGCCGGCGTCCACGCGTGCTCCAGGACGTCCAGCGCCGCCGCGCCGCCGAACTCCCACGCCTGCACGGCCAGTTCGAGCCCTTCGCGGCTGCGCCCGGAGCCCTCGGCGAGCCGCGCACGCACCGGAGCCGACGCGCCGAGCGCAAGGCGTACCGCGTCCTGGCTCGCCTCCAGCGGCGCGGGGAAGGGGAGTCCCGCCAGCGCGGCGGTCAGCAGCTGATGCGCCTCGTGCGCGGCGCGCTCCGCGAGGAACTGCACCGAGGAGACCTCGAGTCCGGGCGCCGGAGCCGTCTCCGTGTCCAGCGCGGGCGGCCGCCCCGGCGCCTCGGGCAGCGCCGGGAGCGGGGGCAGCGGCGGCAGGATCGCGCCCATCGCGTACGCCTCCTCGGCGCGGACGCCCTGCGCCGGCTCCGGCCGGTCGTCGTCCGCGTCCGGCTCGAGCGTCGAGGCCCGCGCCACGCTCCGCACCTGCAACTCGTCCAGGAGCGCCCGCTCGCCGCGCCCCCGCATCAGGAGCAGCACGAACGGGTCCTGGTCGAGCAGCCGCGCCATCTGGTAGCTGAGCGCGGCCGTATGACCGCAGTGGTCCCAGGCCTCACAGCTGCACTCGGGCTCCAAGTCGCCGATCCCCGGCAGGAGATGGATGCCGGCCGCCGCCGCGTCCTCGACGAGATGCGGCGGCAGCTCGCGGTCGAGGAGCGCCGCGATGTGCCCTGCGCTGTCCACGGCGAGGTCGAGGAGACGGTCCCACTCGTCCTCGCTCAGCTGCTGCAGGAGCACGTCGCTGCGGAAGGCGGCCCGCCCCTTCTCCTGGACCACGGCGGTGATCCGCCCGGGCCGCACCGACACGGCGCCGACGGCACCGGCCCGCGCGAGCCTGCGTCCCGCCTTGGTCATCTGGTTGTCCAGAGCCGTGTCCTCCAGGGCCTTGAGCCAGGCCTGGCCCCACCAGGTCGTGGCGAAGCCGCGCCCGTGGGCGGGCGGCAACGGCTCGAAGGTCCGCTCGGCACCGGCGTTCATCGCGTCCCCCGTCTGCATTCCGTCTTCCCTGTGCATCGCGTCCCCCGAGGTCATCGGCCCTCTCCTCGCAGCTGGACCAGCTCGGCCAGTTCGGCGTCGGTGAGTTCGGTCAGGGCGGCCTCGCCGGCGCCGAGCACCGAGTCGGCGAGGTCCTGCTTGCGCGCGAGCAGGGCGGCGATGCGGTCCTCGATGGTGCCCTCGGCGATCAGCCGGTGCACCTGCACCGGGCGGGTCTGCCCGATCCGGTACGCACGGTCGGTGGCCTGGGCCTCCACGGCCGGGTTCCACCAGCGGTCGTAGTGCACGACGTGCTCGGCCCGGGTCAGGTTGAGGCCCGTGCCCGCGGCCTTCAACGACAGCAGGAACACCGGGACTTCACCGTCCTGGAAGCGGTTCACCATCGCCTCGCGCTCGGCCACCGGTGTACCGCCGTGCAGGAACTGGGTGCGCACGCCCCGCGCCGCCAGGTGCTGTTCGAGCAGCCGTGCCATCTGCACGTACTGCGTGAACACCAGCACGCTCGCGTCCTCGGCGAGGATCGTGTCGAGCAGTTCGTCGAGCAGCTCCAGCTTTCCGGAGCGGCCGCCGATCGCGGGGCGCTCCTCCTTGAGGTACTGCGCGGGGTGGTTGCAGATCTGCTTGAGCCCGGTGAGCAGCTTCACGATCAGGCCGCGCCGCTCCATGCCGTCCGCCTCGGAGATCGCGGCGAGGGTCTCGCGCACCACGGCCTCGTAGAGCCCGGTCTGCTCGGCCGTGAGCGAGACGGCGCGGTCGGTCTCGGTCTTGGGCGGCAGTTCGGGTGCGATGCCCGGATCGGACTTGCGGCGGCGCAGCAGGAAGGGCCGCACGAGTTTGGCGAGCCGTTCGGCGGCGGCCGGGTCCGTGCCGCTCTCGACGGCCTGCGCGTACCGGCTGCGGAACGTCCCCAGGCGGCCCAGCAGTCCCGGCGTCGTCCAGTCGAGGATCGCCCACAGCTCGGAGAGGTTGTTCTCCACCGGGGTGCCGGTCAGTGCGACACGGGCCTTCGCGGGCAGGGTGCGCAGCTGCTTGGCGGTGGCCGAGTACGGGTTCTTCACGTGCTGGGCCTCGTCGGCCACGACCATGCCCCACGCCTGCGCGGCGAGGGTCCCGGCGTCCAGGCGCATCGTCCCGTAGGTCGTGAGGACGAACGCGTCGGGCGCGAGGCCGTCGAGGCTGCGGGCCTGCCCGTGGAAGCGGCGCACCGGCGTGCCGGGCGCGAACTTCTCGATCTCGCGCTGCCAGTTGCCCATCAGGGAGGTCGGGCAGACCACGAGGGTCGGGCCCTGCGTGGACTCGTTCTGCTGCCGGTGCAGATGCAGCGAGATGAGCGTGATGGTCTTGCCGAGCCCCATGTCGTCGGCGAGACAGCCGCCTAGGCCGAGCTCGGTCATCGTCGCGAGCCAACCCAGACCGCGCAGCTGGTAGTCGCGCAACGTCGCGGTGAGCGCGGCCGGTTGGGCGATTCCGGTGGTCTGCTCGGGGTGCGCGATACGGTCGCGCAGCGCGGCCAGCCAGCCGCTCGCGGCCACCTCGACCCGCCGGCCCCCGACCTCGGTGGAGCCGGTGAGCACCGCGCCGAGCGCGTCCACCGGAGTGACCTTGCGGTCCTCGTGCGCACGGGCGCGGCGGGCCTCCTCCGGATCGATGAGCACCCACTGGTCGCGCAGCCGGACCAGCGGCCGGTGCGACTCGGCGAGCGCGTCGAGCTCGGCGCGCGTCAGCTCCTGGTCGCCCAGCGCGAAACGCCAGTTGAAGGCGAGCAGGGCGTCCGGGGACAGCATCGAAGGCGCCCCGTCACCGGCCTGCGGATCACCCGCTCCGTACGGGCCCCTGCCGTCCTGCTCCTGTCCGTACAGGGCCTCGCCAGGCGGTCCGATCACCGCGCGGGCCGTCAGCCTGCGGGCCAGGCCCCGCGGCCAGTGCACCTCGACCCCGGCGCCCGCGAGGGTGCGCGAGGCCTCGCCGAGCAGTTCGGCGATCTCCTCGTCCGCGAGCTCCACCGCGTCCGGCACGGCGGCCGAGAGCAGCGGCGCCAGGGGCGCCCAGGCACGGGCCGCACGGCGCAGCGCGAGCAGCGCGTCGAGCCGGCTGCGCGGCCCGAACGCCCCTGCCGCGGCGCCGGATTCGGCCCATACGTCCGCGGCATCGGCGATACGGGAGGGGTCGGCGGCGCTGTGCATCTGGAGCACGGCACGGAACCGGGCCTCGCCCGGACCGTCCTGCGCTCCGGACCCGTGCAGCCCGGGCACTTCGATGCGCAGGGACAGCCGCACGCCCGCGTCGTGCCCGGCGGCCACATCGGCTGCCCAGTCGCGCTGCTCCGGGAGCCGCTGAGGCTCCCGGGCGGCGAATCCCGGATGCCCGGCGGCGAGCGGCGCGGCGGGGGAGCGCGGCAGCGTGTCGGCCACGGCGTCCAGGAACTGCCGTACCAGCGCTTCGGGTTCGGCCAGGAAGAGCTCGCCCGCCTCGGGTGCGCCGTGCCCGTCGTCCTCGACATCAAGGGGGACGGCGTGGGCCTGCGGTGGCATCGCCGCGGCGAGCTCTCGTACGAGCTCCAGGTCGGCGGCCGTGAGCGGACCGGCGCGCCAGGCGTCCTCGTCCCGCGCCGTGAGACCGGGCAACAGCAGCCCGCGGGCGGTCAGTTGGAGGGCGAAGAGCGTGGCCGCGCCCCAGAACGCGGCCGCGGGATGGGCGTCCTCGCCGCTGCGGGCGCGGGCCAGCACGGGCAGCGCCTCGCGTACGGACAGCAGACGCGCGGGCACGCGGACCGGCTCGACGGCGCCGTCGCCGGCGGGCAGGGCGACGGTCAGGTCCTCGACGGCGGTCGGAGCCTCGGCCGAGCCTTCGCCGACGGGCGAGACCGGCAGGCCGCCGTCCTCGTTCCAGAACGCGAACCGGCTGGTGCGGGCGGGAGCCGAGGGCAGGAACACCACGGCACTACGGGTGAGTTGAAGGATCTCTGCAGCGGTGAGCGGGGCGGGCCTGTGCGCAGGAATGGCTGATTCCTCAAGTTTGACTAGTCGAACCGGAGCAGCCGACGGTACCCGACGATCACCCCGGAACAGGGCCGAAGCGACGTGACGCCCCTCACACGGCCGCGGCGGGGGTGGTGCTGGATACACCCCGCCCTGGGGCTGGCCTCAACAGCTCCTGGGGGCACCACCCCCGCGTACACGGGTGGTGGCGCCATGGTCGCCGACGGTTGCGGAAATCTACGTTTATGCAGGTCAGAACGAGTTTCAACGCGCCACAGCGACCGGAGACCGGAGACCTGCCATGACGACCGCAGCCCCCGCAGCAGAGCGCCCCGCCACCAGAGCCGACGGCCGTGGCAGCGAGTTCGCACCGCTCCTGCGCACCGTCAAGGGCCAAGGCCTCCTCGAACGGCGCATCGGCTGGTACGCACGGAGCATCGCCGTGAACACCGTGGCGCTGGCGGCTGTGATCACCGCCATGGTCCTTGCCGGCAACTCGTGGTGGACGCTGCTGCTCGCCGTGCCGCTCGCCCTGTTCTCGGCGCGCAGTTCGTTCATCGGACATGACGCCGGGCACTTCCAGATCGCCCGGCGCCGCTCGGCCAACCGCGTCCTCGGGCTGATCCACGGCAACCTGCTCGTCGGCACCAGCGCCGCCTGGTGGAACGACAAGCACAACCGCCATCACGCCAACCCCAACCACGTCGACAAGGACCCCGACGTGGCGCCGGACGTGCTCGTGTTCGCCGGGGAACACGTCGAGGGGCGCACCGGGTTCAGGGCCTGGCTGACCCGCCACCAGGCCTGGCTGTTCTTCCCGCTCTGCCTGCTCGAAGGACTCAACCTCAAGGTCCAGGGCTTCAAGGACCTGCGCCGCCAGACCCCGCGCGAACGCACGGTGGAAGGCCTGCTGCTGCTCCTCCACGCCGTCGCGTACGTGACCCTGCTCCTGCTGGTCCTGTCGCCCGGCAAGGCGCTGCTGTTCGCCCTGATCCACCAGGCGCTCTTCGGCCTGCACCTCGGCCTCGCCTTCGCGCCCAACCACAAGGGCATGCCGATGCCCGACAGCACCACCGAGCGCTGGGGACACCTGCGCCGCCAGGTCCTGACCTCCCGCAACATCCGCGGCGGCCCGGTCACCGACTGGCTGCTCGGCGGCCTCAACTACCAGATCGAGCACCACCTCTTCCCCAGCATGCCCCGCCCGCACCTGCGCCTGGCCCGGCCCCTGGTCCGCGCGCACTGCCGCGACCTGGGCATCCCGTACACGGAGACCGGCGCCGTCGACTCGTACCGCCAGGCGCTCGGCCACCTGCGCGAGGTGGGCGAACCGCTGCGGGCCGAGTAGGGCCCAGCAGTCATCCACTGCCCGGACGTGCGGGCGGGATCCGCCGCCGACTAGGGGATCCGTCCGGGGCGGACCTCAGGGTCGAGTCAGGGTCCAGACTGGAACCAGGGCGGCGGCGGGCCCGTTCTCCACTGATGAGAGCGGCGGCAGCCGCGAAGGAGGCGACACTGATGTCCAGGAACGCGAAAATCGCCGCGGGTGGTGTGGCGGCCGGGATCATCCTGCTGATCTGGCTGCCCTGGTGGGCGGCGCTGCTCATCGTCCTCGGCGTGCCGACGGCGGCCTATCTGACCCTCGACGAATCACAGCGGCGCCGGCTGCGGCGCGTCACGCGCAAGGAGCTCGGGCGCTGAAAGTGCCTTGTCCGGTACGGGTACGGGGTGGGGGCGCGGGCCGTCGGGGTCCGCGCCCCTGACCGTACTGCGGAGTCCGGGCGCCGCGGCACCGGCAGGTGTTCAGGAGCGGCGTTCCGGAGGGACGTTCAGGAGGGGCGTACCGCCATCTTGTCCAAGGCCTCGAGCAGACCGGGGAGTTCGGGGCCGCGGCCCACCGGCAGCACTTCGCCCGGCTCCTCGTCGAGGAGCACGAAAGCGATGTCGTCGGTGCGGGCGACCATCGACCAGCCCGGTCCGTCGGCCCGCAGCGTACGGGCCTCGCCGGTGGCGAAGGCGGAGCGCACCCGGCCAAGGGGCGGGGGAGTGTCGATGTAGGCCCGGGCCTCGGCGAGGACGCGGCGGATCGCTGTGCGGGTGGAGGGCTGGTCCTCGGTGGGCGTGGAGCCTTCCGTGGAGGCGGAGTCCTCGGAGGAAGCGGTCCCGGAGTCCGGGGCGGACGCGACCGCTCCGGACTCGGTGAGCGGGTCCGGGGCGTCCGAGTCCGAGCCCGGTTCGCCGTCCTCGGCGCCCGCATCCGCCGTGGTGGCGTCGGTGTCGGCGGGGTCGTCGGTGTCCAGCGCGCCCGGTCTGTCCTCGCGCGTCCCGTCGGCCACGGAGGCGGAACCTTCCTGCTCCGCACCCGGGCCGCCCGCAGCCCCACGCTCGCCGTCCGCGCCTGACCGGGCAGCCTCCTGCCCGTCCTCGCGCGTCACGAACGTCGAGTCGTCGATCTGGGACCGCCACATGGCCCACTGCAGGGCGATCTCGTCGGCGCCGAGGCGCCGTTGGGCAGGGCCCCACGTCATGGTGTCCGGCGGCGAGAGGGTGAGCCGGTCCGGGTCGTCCGGGTCGGGCTCCGGATCGTGCGGAGCCGGAACGCCGGGCGCGGCCACGGCCACCTCGAGCGGCCAGCCGCCCAGGGCGGTGACCACAGTGCTGTCGTCCGGGGACAGGTCGTACTCCATGCCGCAGTCCCACGAGGCGATGGCGACCGCGACGAGCGACACGTCGTCGATCACCACGGTCCAGCGCGCGCCCTGCGAGTCCTGCCCGAGCACCAGTCCGTAGCCGTCGACGATCGGCAGCAGGCCGAGCGCCGCGCACGCCTCCGGGTAGTCGTCGCCGAGCACGCTCGGGAACTTCGCAGGCGTCAGCAGCACCGCGGTCAGCACATACAGCGCGTCGTCGTCGGCGGCAACGGCCTCGTCACTCCCGGCCATGGCAGTGCCCTCCCCCTTCATGAATTCCGTCGGCGCACCTTAACCAGTCGGTAATCGACTCGTCGAGGTCTGGGCGACCTTGAGGGCGCGAGCAGGAGGCGGACGGGGGCGGGCCGCTCAGGCGGCGGGCAGTCCGAGCAGGCTGCGGGCCACCTCGCCCGGCGGCTCGTCCCGTTCCCGGGCCAGTGCGATGACGGCGCGGCAGGCCAGTTCGTTGATGCCGAAGTGCAAAGCCTCGGGCTGGACCCAGCCGGCCGCCTCGTCCGCCTTCTCCTGGTCGTCGTCGACGCAGGCGGTCACGTAGGTCGCGGCCGCCTCGAAGATGTTGTGCGTACGCCGCCGGTCGTCGGCCGCACTCCGTTCCGCCGCCTTGCGCCCGGCCGGGGCCGCCGGCGCGGACTCGCCCGGCTCCCGCCCGTCCGGCTGGAACAGCCTGCCGATTCTGCGCAGCACCGGATGCAGCTCTCCCATGGGCGACCACCTTCCCCCTGCGTGGCGCGGCCGCTTCAGGTCGGTTCCGCGGCCGATCTTCCAAGTGTGCCGTATCCAGACGGAGTTGCTCAGCCCTCGCGTACGGCGAGAACCAGGAAGCGGGAGTCCTCGTCCACGTACGAACGCATCTGCCACCCCGAACCGGCGAGCAGCGGGCGGAGGTTGGGCTCGGCGCGCAGGTCGTCGGGGGTGATCTGCCGTCCGTGCCGCGCCGCGAGCGCCCTGCGGCCGACGGGGTGGAAGAGCGCGAGGAGGCCGCCGGGTCGCACCGCCCGGGCCAACTCGCGCAGATTCGCGGCCGGTTCGGGCAGATGCGAGATCAGGCCCGCGCCGAACACGGCATCGAGGACGCCGTCGCGCAGCGGCAGCCGCGCCACGTCGGTGAGCAGCAACCGGCCATCCGCGTCACGTCCGGCCTCGACCGCCTCCTTGAGCATCGCGGGGGTCAGATCCGCACCGAGGACGGTGCCCTCAGGGCCCACCGCGGCCCGCAGCACGGGCAGGGCGCGCCCGGTCCCGCAGCCGGCGTCGAGCACCTTGTCCCCGGGCCGCAGGCCGATCGCGGCGACACCGGCCGCGTACGCCGGACCGTCGTCGGGGAAGCGCGCGTCCCAGTCGGCCGCACGCGCGGAGAAGAACTCCTGGACATCCCTGGGGTCGTTGCTCATGCGATCCATGATTCCTCAGCCGGCGAGGGGACGGCGGAAAACGGTCGAACTGCCACGCGGGTGTCCACCGATGGCCCGTACGCGCGTGCGGTGCGCATGTTCGAGCGGGACGCGATCGTTCTTGCACATCTCTCTGTCATATTCGGCCAGCTTTCGTAATGCGCCCCCTCTTCACGCCTCCTTCACGACTAGCGTCCCGCGGCATGGGACACCTGGACCACGCCGCCTTCGGCTGGCTTACCCCCGCGCTGTCGTACGTGATGGCCTGCATCGGCGCCGCGCTCGGACTGCGTTGCATGGTGCGCGCGCTCGCCGCCACCGGAAAGTCGCGGCGCAACTGGCTCATCACCGGCGCCTCCGCGATCGGCTCGGGCATCTGGACGATGCACTTCGTGGCGATGTTCGGCTTCAGCGTCACCGGCACGGAGATCCGTTACAACGTGCTCCTGACCGTCGTCAGCCTCGTCGTCGCGATGGCCGTCGTCGGCGTGGGCGTCTTCGCCGTCGGCTACAGCAGGAACAAGGGGCGGGCGCTCTTCCTCGGCGGCCTGACCACCGGCATCGGGGTGGCGAGCATGCACTACCTCGGCATGGCCGCCCTGCGGCTGCACGGCGAGGTGAGCTACGACCCCGCCATGGTCGGCCTCTCCGTGCTCATCGCCGTCGCCGCGGCGACGGCCGCCCTGTGGGCGGCACTCAACATCAAGGCCCCGGTGGCCGTGGCCGTCGCCTCCCTGGTCATGGGCGCCGCGGTCACGAGCATGCACTACACCGGCATGATGGCCGTCAGCGTGGAGGTCACGCCCGGCACCGAAGCGCTCCCCGGGGCCACGACCATGCAGTTCATCTTCCCCCTGGCCGTGGGCCTCGGCTCCTATCTCTTCCTGACCTCAGCCTTTGTCGCGCTGTCCCCGACCGCCACCGAGCGCGAGGCCTCCGCCTCGGCCCAGCGGCCGATGGAGAGCGCACTCCCTTAGCGGTGCGGCCGGGCCGCCCGCCGACCGGCCCGGCTGCACCGCACCGTCCCTGATCCAGAGCGAGGAGGCCATGCGTACACCCCGCAACACCCCAGGCTCCCCGGGCCCGACCGGCCCGGACGCGGCGACCGCACCCCCGGTGCGCGGCCGCCGCGCCCACGCGGGACCGCCCGCCGACGAACAGCCTGACGAAGGCCCCACGGCACAGGCCGACATACCCACGCCGCCCGAGCGCGGCCCCATCTGGCAGCTCCGCCCCCGACGGGTCCGGGCGAAGATCGTCTGCCTCCTCATGGTCCCCGTCGTCTCGCTCATCGCCCTGTGGGCCTACGCCACCGTGACCACGGCCCAGGACGTCAGCCGGCTCAGCCAGTTGCAGCGCGTCGATGAGCAGGTCCGTACCCCGGTGGCCGCCGCCGTCGCCGAGCTCCAGGACGAGCGCGCCGCCGCCGTGGCCTACGCGGCCCGGCCGGACAACGCGCGCGCGGACGCCCTGCGCAACCAGGCCGGCCAGACCGACAAGGCGATCGGCGAACTCCGCCTCGGCGAGAAGCACACCGTCGCCGACGGCGCCGACTTCCCCGCCGGGGTCGCCGAGCGCCTCGGCGCCTTCGTCTCCGACGCGGACCGGCTGGTCGGCCTGCGCACCACCGTCCTCGACCGGCGCACCGGCTGGGACGAGGCGTACGACCAGTACACCGAGACCATCGGCAAGGCGTTCGCCGTCGGCGGCGCGCTCACCGGGGTGCAGGACGCCGAACTCGGCTCCGACGCCCGCGTGGTGCTCGACTTCTCCCGCGCCGGCGAGATGCTCGCCCGTGAGAACGCGCTGCTGTCCACCGCACAGCTGACCAACACCCTCGACGGCAAGCGCCTGCAGAGCTTCGTCGGCACCGTCGAGACCCGCCGCATCCTGCTCGACAACGTCGTCGAGGACCTGCGCGGCGAGGAGCGCACGGCCTGGCGCGACCTGGAGAAGGGCAGCGCCTACGCCGACGTCCTGTCGGTCGAGGACAAGGTCCTCGCCGCACCGGCCGGACGCAAGGCCGCCGAATCCGTCGACGCGGGCGTCTGGGACAAGGCGTACACGGAGATCCAGGACGACCTGCGCGCCATCGAGACCGACGCCGGACAGCGCGCGGCCGACCGAGCCGACCCGTTCACCCGCGGCATCCTCACACCCGCGGGCGCCGCCGTGCTCCTCGGCCTGCTCGCCGTCGCCGCCTCACTCGTGATCTCCGTACGCATCGGCCGCGCGCTCGTCGTCGAGCTGGTCAGCCTGCGCAACAGCGCCCTGGAGATCGCCCGCCGCAAACTCCCCAGCGCCATGCGCCGGTTGCGGGCCGGGGACGAGATCGACATCCGCGCCGAGGCCCCGCCGGGACCGCCCGCCGAGGACGAGATCGGACAGGTCTCCGAAGCCCTCGGCACCGTGCACCGCGCCGCGCTCAGCGCCGCCATCGAACGCGCCGAGCTCGCCAGCGGTATCTCGGGCGTCTTCGTGAACCTCGCCCGCCGCAGCCAGGTCCTGGTGCACCGCCAGCTCAACCTGCTCGACTCCATGGAGCGCAGGGCCGAGGACCCCAACGAGCTGAGCGACCTGTTCCGCCTCGACCACCTCACGACGCGTATGCGCCGGCACGCGGAGAGCCTGATCATCCTCTCCGGCGCCGCGCCCGGCCGCGCCTGGCGCATGCCGGTCTCGCTCACCAACGTCGTACGGGCCGCCGTGTCCGAGGTCGAGGACTACGCACGCGTGGAGGTGCGCCAGCTCCCCGAGACCGCCGTGATCGGCGCCGCCGTCGCCGACCTCACCCACATGCTGGCCGAACTCGTCGAGAACGCCGCCCAGTTCAGCCCCCCGCACACCAAGGTGCGCGTCAGCGGCGAACCCGTCGGCAACGGCTACGCACTCGAAGTCGAGGACCGCGGCCTGGGCATGGGGAAGGAACGTCTCGCCGAGGCCAACCGCCGCATCGAGCAGTCGGAGGCGCTCGACCTCTTCGACAGCGACCGGCTCGGCCTGTTCGTGGTCAGCCGGCTCGCCGCCCGCCACGGCATCAAGGTCCACCTGCGGACCTCCCCGTACGGCGGCACCACCGCGGTGGTGCTGCTGCCGACCGCCCTGTTGCAGGACGCCCTGCCCAAGGGCAACGGGCGCGCGGCACCCGACGAGATCGAACCGGCCGCCGAGCACACCCGGGTACCGGGCGCGGGCCCCGTCCGCGAGGTCGGCGTCAGCCCCGTGCGCGAAGTGGGCGGCGGAAACTCCCTGCCCGGCCCGCGGCCCGCGCTCGCGGCCATGCCGGACCCACCGGCCCCGCGGGGTGTGACCACCCTGCGGCTGCACACGCGGAGCAGCGAGGAACAGCGCGCACCGCAGCGCGAGGCCGCACCGACGCAGCCGTCCACGAACGGCGACGCCACCCCGAGCGCCGACCTGCCGCGCCGGGTACGCCAGGCGAGCCTCGCACCGCAGCTGCGCGAGGAACCCGCCGCCGAGACAACCGAACCACCCGCCCCGGCACACAGCACCGACGAGCGCACCCCGGAACAAGTCAGGGAACGGATGACCGCCTACCGCGAGGGCTGGACCAGAGGAGGGGGCCGCCCCGCAGGGCGCAGGTCCGAGGACACACCCGACTTCACCCCGGGCGGCGACCGCCGCGCGCCGGGCGGCAACAGCGAAGGAGACCCCGCATGATCCAGGACCCGAGCATCGGCACCGCGCACCGCTCCGGCGAACTCGACTGGCTCCTGGACGACATGGTCCTGCGCGTCGGCGAGGTACGTCATGCCGTGGTCCTGTCCAACGACGGTCTGGCCGTGGGCTCTTCGAGCGCGCTGCGCCGCGAGGACGCCGAACACCTCGCCGCGGTCGCCTCCGGCTTCCACAGCCTCGCCAAGGGCGCCGGCCGGCACTTCGGCGTCGGCGGGGTGCGCCAGACGATGGTCGAGATGGACGACGGCTTCCTGTTCGTGGCCGCCGCGGGCGACGGCTCCTGCCTCGCGGTGATGTCCTCGGCCGCCGCCGACATCGGCCTCATCGCCTACGAGATGGCCCGCCTGGTCAAGCGGGTCGGCGAACACCTCTACACGCCGCCGCGGTTCGCCGTACAGCCGCCGGCGGCCGGCTGAGCGGGGCGGTCGCCATGAGGAAACTACGGGGCGACGACCCGCCCGAGCCGGGAGCCCAGTGGTACGACGCCGAAGCCGGCCCGCTGGTCCGTCCGTACGCGATGACCGGCGGACGCACCAGCCCCGGCCCGAGCGGTGTCCGCTTCGACCTGATCGCCCTGGTCAGCCTCGACACCGCGGCGCCCGAGACCGGTGACGACACCGCTCTCGGCCCCGAGCACCGCGCGCTGATCGAGCTGTGCCGCATCGAGACGCAGTCGGTGGCCGAACTGGCCGCGGACGCCGACCTTCCGGTCGGTGTGGTCCGCGTGCTGCTCGGCGACCTTCTCGAGCTGGGCGTCGTGAAGGTGACCCGGCCGGTGCCGCCCGCGCAGCTACCCGACGAAAAGATCCTGAGAGAAGTGATCGATGGCCTCCGAGCACTCTGAAGGCGACGGCGCCGAGACATCCGCGCTGGCGCTGAAGATCCTGGTCGCGGGGGGATTCGGGGTGGGCAAGACCACCCTGGTCGGAGCGGTCAGCGAGATCCGTCCGCTGCGCACCGAGGAGCAGCTCAGCGAAGTGGGCGAGTCCATCGACGACGTGGGCGGCGTGGCGCAGAAGACCACCACCACGGTGGCCATGGACTTCGGCCGCATCACGATCCGCAGCGGCCTGTCGCTGTACCTGTTCGGCACCCCGGGCCAGGACCGCTTCTGGTTCCTGTGGGACGAGCTCTCGCAAGGGGCGCTCGGCGCCGTCGTCCTCGCGGACACCCGGCGGCTCGAGGACTGCTTCCCCGCGGTGGACTACTTCGAGCACCGCCGCATCCCGTTCGTCGTCGCCGTGAACTGCTTCGCGGGGGCGCGTACATACGGTGCCCAGGACGTCTCCCGCGCCCTCGACCTCGACCGGGGCACACCGGTCGTGCTGTGCGACGCGCGCGACCGCGACTCGGGAAAGGAGGTGCTGATACGTCTGGTCGAGTACGCCGGGCGGATGCACACCGCCCGGCTGCTCGACTCGGTGGGATGAGGCGGGGCGGCCTCGGGCTCAGTCGGAGACGCCGCCCTGGGCGAGCACCTTCGTGATCTTCACACGGACGAGGAGCTCGCCCGGCACCCCGTTGCGGGCGCCGAACTCCTCCGCCCGCTCCTCGCCCATGTAGCGGGCGGCGATCCGCGTCGCCCAGTGCCGCACCTCGTCGAGTTCCTCGCTGAGTACGGCTTCGCCCTGGATCACGGCGAAGGCGAAGGGCGGCCGGTCGTCGTCCACGCAGAGCGCCACGCGCCCGTCCCGGGCGAGGTTGCGGCCCTTCACCGTCTCCTTGCCGGTGTTGAAGACCAGGTCGTCCCCGTCGAGCACGAACCAGATCGGTGCGATGTGCGGCGACCCGTCGGCGCGGACGGTGGAGAGCTTGCCGGTACGCGTGCCCTCGGAAACGAAGGCCCGCCATTGTTCCTCGGTCATCTTCTGTGCCATGTGGCCATCATCGCTTGCCGATCGGTCGGCCTTGGGGAAGGCTTGCGGCCAAGTGCACGAGGGGGAGGGCCCCGGGTGTACGGGGGGAGGTCCACGCGATGCCAGAGGACACCGGACTCGGCTGGCTGCTCGACGACTTGACCAAGCGGGTCGACCACGTGCAGCACGCCCTGGTGCTGTCCAACGACGGCCTGGTCACCGCCACCAGCACGGGTCTCGTCCGCGAGGACGCCGAGCATCTCGCGGCCGTCTCCTCCGGACTGCACAGCCTGGCCAAGGGATCGGGCCGGCACTTCGGCTCCGGGAAGGTCCGGCAGACCCTGATCGAGTTCGACGAGGCCGTGCTCTATGTGATGGCCGCGGGCGAGGGCAGCTGCCTGTGCGTGCTGAGCACCGCAGAGGCGGACATCGGCCAGGTCGCGTACGAGATGACGCTGCTCGTGAACCGGGTCGGCGAACACCTCGGCGTGGAGGCACGGCAGCCCGGCCGCACACCCGTCGTGGACGTCTGACTCCCTTCCCGCACGCGGTACGTCTGACTCCCTTCCCGCACGCGGTAGATGAGGCCTGAGCTGGGCGTTCGGGAGTTATCCACAGGGCTCTGCGGGCTCGTTGCGTGCGGGCTACGGTCTTCACCGAGAGTAATCGGATGCACGCCGGACTCACGGGGAGACCACCATGACCGTCATCGACACGACCACCATGCCGTCCACCGGCCAGGACGGTGCGCCGTCACGGGACGCGCTGCTCGACCTGAGCCACCCGGCTCACTGGGCCGCCAAGGAACTGCTGCTCACACGGGCGGAGTTCGAGCTCGCGGTACTACGCGGCCTCATCGCCACCGTGCCGGGGGAGAGCGGCGGACAGCGCCGCGTGACCCGCCGCGAACTGGACCGGCTGCAAGCCGCCGAGGGCTTCGCGGAAGCGCTCCGTGATCGCGTGCGGCTGGCCGGCACCTCCGAGGCCGCCGACCTCCTGGGCATCACGAAGGACCGCTTCAC
This sequence comes from Streptomyces indicus, assembly GCF_900100315.1. Lineage (GTDB taxonomy): Bacteria > Actinomycetota > Actinomycetes > Streptomycetales > Streptomycetaceae > Streptomyces > Streptomyces indicus. The sequence goes on along the minus strand of NZ_FNFF01000001.1, from coordinate 320,250 downwards.
GCGCATCGCCCGGGCCGGCCTCCTCACTCCGGCCCGCTTCCAGCTCAACCGCTACCGGTCGGTGGTCTGGTTCTACTTCGCCGATGAGGTACGGGAGTTGGGCGCCGCACACCCCGAACTGCTCGCGGGCCGGGCCCCGGAGGCGATGAGAAGCCGCCTGCGCGACGGTGAGGATCTACGGGCCCCGGGCTGGCGGGACCGGATGCACCAGTATCTGATGGGGCTCGCCACGGGCCCCTGGGAGCGGGCCGCCGTCACTGCCTCGTTCCTCGACCCGGTCGACGTGGCCGAGGTCGTCACCGATCCGCACGAACGGGCCCTGCTCAACCACCACCGCCTGGACCTCGGTTCGTCCGGCCGTCCGGGCGCGGTGCCCTCGCCGGGCGACCTGCTCATGGAGCGCATGATGTGCGCCCGCGTGCCGGAGGAGATCCACGGCTACCGGGTCCTCCTCGCCCTGTCGGCCGCGGTCGCGAGGGAGGAGGCGCCGCCGCGACCATGACACCGGGGGCCTGTCAGGGAGTTGGCGCCTTCAGCAGGCCGCGCGCTCAGAAGGTGGCGTCGAGATCCTTGGCGTACTCCTCCAACGCCGGGCGGTAGGCGGCGATCTGCGGATCCTCGGTGGTGGCGACGAGCAGCCCGAGCAGCAGCTCCATGCCCTCCTTGCCGCGACCGGCGTTGTGGAGCGCCAGCGCGAGGAAGGTGCGCAGCGCGCGGTCCTCGGGGAACTCGGCACAGCCCCGCTCCAGGGTCTCCACGGCCTCGGAGTAGCGGCCGAGCGCCCGGTAGGTGGATCCGAGCCCGAGCAGCGCGCCGGCGCGGTCCTCGGCGGGCAGCCCGGGCGCGGACACGGCGGTGACGTAGTACGGCACCGCCTCGGCCTCCAGGCCGAGCGTGTCGTGCACCCAGGCGGTCTGGTAGGCGACTTCGACGTCGTGGGGGAACCGGGCGGCGAGCGCCACGAGCAGCTCGCGCGCCTCTTCCCGGCGCCCGCTCTCGCGCAGCGCGATCGCGTCGGCGAGCTGTCGGTCGCGCTGCGGGGCGGCGCCCTGATGTGCGGGACCGGCGGGGACGTGGGAGGCGCTCGGCTCGATGCTCATGCCGGGCACGCTACAGGCCGCCCCGCCGCGCCGGTCAGGAGCCCGGCTTGGGCGCCCAGGTGCGGAACAGGCCTTCCTGCACCACCGAGACGAGCAGCCGGCCCTCGCGGTCGTAGATCCGGCCGCGCGCCAGACCACGGCCACCCGTCGCGATCGGGGACTCCTGGTCGTACAGGAACCACTCGTCCGTACGGAACGGACGGTGGAACCACATCGCGTGGTCCAGCGAGGCCATGTCGAACCCGCGCCGCCCCCACAGCGGCTCCACCGGAATACGCACCGCATCGAGGAGGGTCATGTCACTCGCGTACGTCAGCGCGCACGTGTGCACCAGCGGATCGTCGCCCAGCGGTCCGACCGCGCGCATCCACACGGCGCTGCGCGGCTCGGCGTCCTGGACCTCGTCGGAGGTCCAGCGCAGCCGCTCGACGTACCGGATGTCGAAGGGCTGGCGCCGGGCCATCCGCTCCAACTGCTCGGGCAGCGCGCCGAGATGCTCGCGGATCTCGTCCACCACGCTCGGCAGCGTCTCGGGGTCCGGGGCGTCGAGCCGCGGCGGCAGCTGGTGCTCGAAGGGCCCTTCCTCCGGCTGGTGGAAGGAGGCCGTGAGATTGAAGATCGTGCGGCCCTGCTGGACCGCCGTGACCCGGCGCGTGGTGAAGGAGCGCCCGTCGCGCACCCGTTCCACCTGGTACACGATCGGCACCCCCGGCCGGCCGGGACGCAGGAAGTACGCGTGCAGCGAGTGCACCGGACGGTCGCCGTCCGTGGTGCGGCCCGCGGCGACCAGGGCCTGGCCCGCGACCTGCCCGCCGAAGACGCGCTGGAGCGACTCCTCGGGGCTCGCGCCGCGGAAGATGTTGACCTCGATCTGCTCCAGGTCGAGCAGGTCGACGAGGCGTTCGGCGGGGTTGGTCATCGACTGTGTTCTCCGGTTGCTGCGAAAGGGGCGGGGGCTGAGCGGACGCGGTGCGGATCGGGCGGGACCCGCGCCGGATTCCCTACAGCTGGCCGACGTCCGTCACGCGGATGACCGCGAGGCCCTCCGCATCGGACGCCGTGAGATCGACCTCGGCGCTGATTCCCCAGTCATGGTCGCCGTTCGGGTCGGCGAAGGTCTGCCGGACGCGCCAGAGCCCGTCGTCGGGCCGCTCCTCGATCTGCAGCAGCTTCGGACCGCGCGCGTCGGGACCGGTGCCGAGATCGTCGTACTCGTCCCAGTACTTGTCCATGGCCTCACCCCACGCGTCGGCGTCCCAGCCCGCGTCGGCGTCCATCGCACCGAGCTCCTCGACCTGGTCGAGGGCTGCGAGTTCCACGCGGCGGAACATCGCGTTGCGCACGAGGACGCGGAAGGCGCGCGCGTTGGAGGTGACCGGCTTGACCTGGTCGGCCTTCTCCTGGGCCTCCTCGGCGGTCATCTCCTCCGGGTTGGCCAGTTGCTCCCACTCGTCGAGGAGGCTGGAGTCCACCTGGCGCACCATCTCGCCCAGCCAGGCGATCAGATCCTCCAGGTCCTCGGACTTGAGGTCGTCGGGGATCGTGTGCTCGAGCGCCTTGTACGCACTGGCGAGGTAGCGCAGGACGATGCCCTCGGTGCGGGCCAGCTCGTACCAGGCGGTGAACTCCGTGAAGGTGAGGGCGCGTTCGTACATGTCGCGGATGACGGACTTCGGCGAGACCGGGTGGTCGGCCACCCACGGGTGCGACTTCTTGTAGAGGTTGTACGCGTGCCACAGGAGGTCTTCCAGCGGCTTCGGGTACGAGATGTCCTGAAGGCGCTCCATGCGCTCCTCGTACTCGACCCCGTCCGCCTTCATCTGGCCCACGGCCTCGCCGCGCGCCTTGTTCGTCATGGCGGCGAGGATCTGACGCGGGTCGTCGAGGGTGGACTCGACCACGGAGACCATGTCGAGCGCGTACGAGGGCGACTCCGGCTCCAGGAGGTCGAAGGCGGCCAGCGCGAAGGTCGACAGGGGCTGGTTGAGCGCGAAGTCCTGCTGGAGGTCCACGGTGAGCCGGATGGTGCGGCCCTCGGCGTCGGGGGTGTCCAGCTGCTCCACGACCCCGCCGTCCAGCAGCGAACGGTAGATGGCGATGGCCCGGCGGATGTGCCGCAACTGGGCCTTGCGCGGCTCGTGGTTGTCCTCCAGGAGCCGGCGCATCGCCTGGAAGGCGTCGCCCGGCCGGGCGATCACCGAGAGCAGCATGATGTTGGTGACCCGGAAGCGCGAGGTGAGCGGCTCCGGCTCGGAGGCGATCAGCTTCTCGAAGGTGGTCTCCGACCAGGCGACGAAACCCTCGGGGGCCTTCTTGCGCACCACCTTGCGGCGCTTCTTCGGATCGTCGCCCGCCTTGGCGAGCGCCTTCTCGTTCTCGATGACGTGCTCGGGCGCCTGCGCGACCACGAAGCCCGCCGTGTCGAACCCGGCCCGCCCCGCCCGTCCGGCGATCTGATGGAACTCACGGGCGCGCAGGGTGCGCACCCGGTTGCCGTCGTACTTGGTGAGGGCGGTGAACAGGACCGTGCGGATGGGCACATTGACCCCGACGCCGAGCGTGTCCGTGCCGCAGATGACCTTGAGCAGACCCGCCTGCGCGAGCTTCTCCACGAGCCGCCGGTACTTGGGCAGCATGCCGGCGTGGTGCACACCGATGCCGTGCCGCACGTAACGCGACAGGTTGCGGCCGAACTTGGTGGTGAAGCGGAAGTTGCCGATCAGCTCGGCGATCTGGTCCTTCTCCTCGCGCGAGCACATGTTGATGCTCATCAGCGACTGCGCCCGCTCGACGGCCTGCGCCTGCGTGAAGTGCACGATGTAGACCGGCGCCTGCTTGGTCTCCAGGAGCTCGGTCAGCGTCTCGGTGATGGGCGTGAGCCGGTACTCGTACGACAGCGGCACCGGACGCGTCGCCGAGCGCACCACGGACGTGGGCCGGCCGGTGCGCCGGGTCAGGTCCTTCTCGAACATCGAGACGTCGCCGAGCGTCGCCGACATCAGGATGAACTGCGCCTGCGGCAGTTCAAGGAGCGGGATCTGCCAGGCCCAGCCGCGGTCGGCCTCGGCGTAGAAGTGGAACTCGTCCATGACGACCTGGCCGACGTCGGCGTCCTTGCCGTCGCGCAGCGCGATCGAGGCCAGCACCTCGGCGGTGCAGCAGATGACGGGCGCGTCGGCGTTCACCGACGCGTCACCGGTCAGCATGCCGACGTTCTCGGTGCCGAAGATCTTGCACAGCTCGAAGAACTTCTCCGAGACGAGCGCCTTGATCGGCGCCGTGTAGAAGGTGACCTCGTCCCGGGCGAGCGCCGCGAAGTGCGCCCCCGCCGCGATCATGGACTTACCGGAGCCGGTCGGAGTCGAGACGATCACGTTCGCCCCGGACACGACCTCGATCAGCGCCTCCTCCTGGTGGGGATAGAGGGTGATGCCGCGTTCCTGCGCCCAGCCTTCGAAGGCTTCGTAGAGGGCATCGGGGTCGGCTTCCGGCGGCAGCTGATCGATAAGGGTCACGCCCCCATCTTGCCTGCCCTGTCCCCCGTAAGGGGAATCGGCCGTCCGTACGAAGATCACGAACGCTACGCTGTGCAGCCGACCGGGACGCCGGCCGCCGCAACCGCGGACCGGCCCCGGGCGTCAACTGGACATCGGCACAACAGAGATGGGGCGGGTAGCGGCCATGATGGGTCCGGCACACTCACTGTCCGGCGCGGCGGCCTGGCTGGGGGTGGGTGCGGCAGCGGCGGCCCTGGACCACGCGATGCCGTGGCCCGTCCTCCTGGTCGGCGCCCTGATCTGCGCGGGCGCGGCCCTCGCCCCCGACCTCGACCACAAGTCCGCCACGATCTCGCGCGCCTTCGGACCGCTGTCGCGGGCCCTGTGCGGCATCGTCGACAAGATCTCCTACGGGGTCTACAAGGCCACGAAGTCCTCCAGGGACGCCCGCCGCTCCGGCGGCCACCGCACCCTGACGCACACGTGGCTGTGGGCGGTGCTGATCGGCGCCGGATTCTCGGCCCTGGCCGTCCTCGGCGGCCGCTGGGCGGTCCTCGGCATCCTCTTCGTGCACCTGGTGCTCGCGGTCGAGGGCCTGCTGTGGCGGGCGGCCCGGGTGTCCAGCGACGTCCTCGTCTGGCTGCTCGGCGCGACCAGCGCCTGGATCCTCGCGGGCGTCCTGGACCAGCCGGGCAACGGGGCGGACTGGCTCTTCACGGGCGACGGCCAGGAGTACCTGTGGCTGGGCCTGCCGGTTCTCCTGGGCGCCGTCGTCCACACGATCGGGGACGCCCTGACGATCTCGGGCTGCCCGATGTTCTGGCCGCTGCCCATCGCCGGCAAGCGCTGGTACCCGGTGGGCCCGCCGAAGCTGATGCGCTTCCGTGCGGGCAGCTGGGTGGAGCTGAAGGTCCTGATGCCGGCGTTCATGCTCCTGGGCGGAGCGGGCGGGGCGGCGGCTCTCGGATACATCTGACGAGCGCCCCACCGGGAAGGGGAGAGGGCGGGTGCGCCGCAGCACACCCGCCCACCCGGTCGATCCGCCGAAGCCCCTCCGGACCCGCCCGGGTCTCACCCGTGCCAGGACCGCCACAGCGCCGCGTAGGCGCCGTCCGCCGCCACCAGCTCGTCATGGCTGCCGAGCTCGCTGATCCGGCCGTTCTCCACCACCGCGATCACATCCGCGTCGTGCGCGGTGTGCAGCCGGTGCGCGATGGCCACGACGGTCCGCCCGTCGAGCACCCGGGCCAGGGACCGCTCCAGATGCCGCGCGGCCCGCGGGTCGAGCAGCGAGGTGGCCTCGTCGAGCACCAGCGTGTGCGGATCCGCGAGCACGAGCCGTGCCAGCGCGATCTGCTGGGCCTGCGCCGGGGTGAGGGCGAACCCGCCGGAGCCGACCTCCGTGTCGAGCCCCTCCGCGAGCGCACGGGCCCAGCCGTCGGCATCGACAGCGCCGAGCGCCGCCCACAGTTCGGCGTCCTCGGCGCCGGAGCGTGCGAGCCGGAGATTGTCGCGGAGCGAGCCGACGAATACGTGGTGTTCCTGGTTGACCAGGGCCACGTGCTCGCGCACCCGCTCCGCGGTCATCCGCGACAGCTCGGCGGAGCCCAGCGTCACCTCGCCGGTGCGCGGGGCGTAGATCCCGGCGAGCAGCCGGCCGAGCGTGGACTTGCCTGCACCCGACGGTCCGACCAGGGCGAGGCGCGTGCCGGGGCGTACCCCGAGCGACACCTCCCGCAGCACGTCCACCCCGGGCCGGTACCCGAAGTGCACATCCGCCGCCTCGACATGCCGGCCCTCGGGGCGTACGGACTCGTCTCCCGCACCGGGTTCGATCTCGCGTACGCCCACCAGGCGGGCCAGCGACACCTGCGCGACCTGCAACTCGTCGTACCAGCGCAGGATCAGGTTGACCGGATCGACCATCATCTGCGCGATCAGAGCGCCCGTCGTCAGCTGACCGACGCTGATCCAGCCCTGCAGCACGAACACGCCGCCCACGATGAGCGTCGATGCCAGCACGGTCGTGTGCGTGAGGTTGATGACCGGGAACAGCACGGACCGCAGGAACAGGGTGTACCGCTCCCACTGGGTCCATTCGCGCACGCGCCGGTCCGACAGGGCGATCCGCTCCTTGCCGAGGCGGTGCGCCTCGACGGTGCGGCCCGCGTCCACCGTCTCCGCGAGCACCGCGGCCACCGCCGCGTAGCCTGCCGACTCCGAGCGGTACGCGGAGGGCGCCCGCTTGAAGTACCAGCGGCAGCCCACCACGAGCAGCGGTACGGCGAGCAGCACCGCGGGCGCCAGCGGTGGCGCGGTCACGGTGAGACCGCCCAGGAGCAGCACCACCCACACGACGCCGATGGTCAGCTGCGGCACGGCCTCCCGCATGGCGTTGGCCAGCCGGTCGATGTCGGTGGTGATGCGGGACAACAGGTCGCCGGTGCCCGCCCGTTCGAGTACACCCGGCGGCAGGCCCACCGAGCGGACGAGGAAGTCCTCGCGCAGATCGGCCAGCATCCGCTCGCCGAGCATCGCCCCGCGCAGCCGCACCAGCCGCACGAAGAAGGCCTGCGCGAGCAGCGCCACGGTGAACAGCGCGACGGTGCGGCCCAGATGGAGGTCGTACGCGCCCGCGGAGGCCTTCTCGACCAGGCCGCCGAGCAGCCAGGGGCCGACCAGGGAGGCGATCACGGCCACCGTGTTCACGGTGATCAGGACCGTGAAGGCCTTGCGGTGCCGCCCGAACAGGTCGCGGACATAGCCGCGTACCGTCGCGGCCGAGCCCACGGGCAGGGTGTTCGCACTGCGAGGGGCCGCCGGGTCGTAGGCCGGGGGCGCTACGCCGATCATGCCGACTCCTCCGTTTCGTACGTGTCGCGTTCATAGGCCTCGGAAGCCTTCCTGGCTTCGTCGGCGGCTTGTTCGTCCTCGGTCTCGCGCGTGACGATCGCGCGGTAGCGGGGCTCGGTGTGCACAAGGTCGCGGTGCAGGCCCACCGCCGCCACCTCGCCCTCGTGCACGAGCACCACGCGCTCGGCGCGGTCGAGCAGCAGCGGCGACGAGGTGAAGACCACCGTGGTGCGGCCCTTGCGCAGGGCGCGCAGGCCCTCGGAGATCCGCGCCTCGGTGTGCGAGTCGACCGCTGAGGTCGGCTCGTCGAGCACCAGGACCTCCGGGTCGGTCACCAACGACCGCGCCAGCGCGAGGCGTTGGCGCTGGCCGCCCGAGAGGGAACGGCCGCGCTCGGTGATCGGCGCCTGCATCGGGTCGTCGTCCACCGACGCCTGCGCGAGCGCGTCGAGCACGTCCCCGCACTCGGCCGCCCGCAGGGCCTCCTCGGCCGTGACGTTCCCGGAGGAGGGCACGTCGAGCAGCTCGGTCAGCGTGCCCGAGAGCAGCACCGGGTCCTTGTCCTGCACCAGGACGGCCGCGCGCGCCGCGTCGAGCGGCAGTTCGTCGAGCGGCGTGCCGCCCAACCGTACGGACGTGACCGGCTCGTCGAGGGCCGGATGGCCGCCGAGCCGTTCGGCCAGGCGCCCCGCCTCGTCCGGATCGCCGCACACCACGGCCGTCAGCCGGCCCGAGGGTGCGAGCAGCCCGGTGACCGGGTCGTACAGGTCGCCCTGCGGTGTGACGTCCTCGATGGTCCCGCTGCCCTCGATCGACCGCTCGATCGACAGGACGCGCGCGGCCCGCCGTGCCGAGGGTCGCGAGAACGAGTACGCCATCGCGATCTCCTCGAAGTGCCGCAGCGGATACATCAGGAGCATCACGGCGCTGTAGACGGTGACGAGTTCACCGATCTGGATGCGGCCGTCGCGGACGAGGCCGATGCCGTACCAGACCACGGCCACCAGGAGCAGACCGGGAAGCAGCACCTGCACGGCGCTGATCGCCGCCCACATCCGGGCGCTGCGCACGGCGGCCCGCCGCACCTCCTGCGAGGCCTCGCGGTAGCGGGTGAGGAAGAGCTCCTCGCCGCCGATGCCGCGCAGCACGCGCAGGCCCGCGACGGTGTCGGCCGCCAACTCGGTGGCCCGTCCGGCCTTTTCCCGCTGTACGTCGGCCAGCTTGGTGGCCCGCGGAAGCAGCGGGATCACGCCGAGCGCGAGCACCGGGACGCCGATCACCACGACCAGGGCGAGAGCCGGCTGGTACACGGCCAGCGCGACGCACACCAGGACCACGGTCATGGCGGCGGCCAGGAACCGCGAGAGCGCCTCGACGAACCAGCCGATCTTCTCCACGTCACCCGTCGAAACAGCGACCACTTCTCCGGCCGCCACGCGACGGGTCAGCGCGGAGCCCAGCTCGGCGGTCTTGCGGGCGAGCAGCTGCTGGACACGGGCCGCCGCGGTGATCCAGTTGGTCACGGCGGTGCGGTGCAGCATCGTGTCGCCGAGTGCGATCGTCACGCCGGTCAGCGCGAGCAGACCGCCCGCGAGGGCGAGCCGCCCGCCGTCGCGGTCGACCACCGCCTGGACGGCGTACCCCACTGCGAACGACAGCGCCATCACCGCCGAGAAGTGCAGCAGGCCCCAGGAGAACGAGCGCACCTGGCCGCCGAGCTGGTTCCGCCCCAGCCACAGCAGGAAGCGGGAACCGGAACGCGCGTCGGGCACACCCGGGTCGGGATACGGAAGGTCACTGATCTGCATGATGTCCAGAGCTCGCGGGGCGGATGGGGAAGACGGCCGCACAGGGCGGCCGGTGGAGTCAGGGGTGCGATCGCGGGTTGCACCGGGGGTGGAACAGGGAACGTGCAAGGTTCTCCGCCGGACGGCGGCGGGGGCAAACGGTTTTCCCGTCGAATGTGCGGTTTCCGGACGGGCCGCCGCCCGCCGCAGGAGGCGGGCGATGCGCACAGCCCGCTGCTGCCACGGCCGGCCCGCGTGCGAGCATGGACCGCATGCGCATATCCGGCACGCCGCGTACCCCGCTCGTCGCCCTGGCCCTGGCCGCGGTGCTCACCGCCTGCGGTGGCGGAACCTCGGGCACCGACGGCGGCGGACAGCACGGCGGCCGACAGGACGGCCGGCCCGGGACGCAGGCGCGGCCGAGCGCCTCGCCCAGTACCGACCTCACCCGCATCCCCGGCGTGGGCGACCGGCTGCTGCGGCAGATCCCGGCGCAGTCCCGGCAGGTCGTCGCCGTCTACGGAAAGGGCGAGGACTCGGCGCAGTCCACCGTCGCCCTGTTCACCAAACGCGGCGGCACCTGGGACCGCGACCGCACCTGGACCGCGCACAACGGCAAGAAGGGCTGGACCACCGACCACCGCGAGGGCGACAAGCGCAGCCCGGTCGGCGTGTTCACGCTCACCGACGCGGGCGGCGTCCTCGCCGACCCGGGGTCCAAGCTCCCGTACAACCGCTCCTCGGCCTTCGCCGCGCCCCGTTACTGGCCCAGGACGCACTGGCACGACTTCGACCTGGTCATCGCGATCGACTACAACCGCGTCAAGGGCACCTCACCGATCGACCCGACCCGCCCCGAGGGCCAGGCGAAGGGCGGCTCGATCTGGCTGCACATGGACCATGGCAGCGGCACCTCCGGCTGCGTCAGCCTGTCGAAGCCGGCCATGGAACACCTGCTGCGCACCCTGGACCCGAAGCAGCACCCGGTGATCGTGATGGGCGACCGGGCCAACCTCGGGGCCTGACACGCCCGTTCCCGCGCACGTCGCGTTCCCGCGCACGTCGCGTTCCCGTGCACGTCGCGTTCCCGTGCACGTCGCGTTCACCGCGTCTGCCGCATCAATCCATTGGCGGTGCGCGCGGGCGGAGGGCAGGATCGCCGGGGTGCCTGTCACCACGTTTGCGCAGCACCGGGAGGACGCCGGATGATCCCGCCCCGCAAACAGCTCGGATCCACCTCCGTACACGTCGGCGAACTCGGCTTCGGCGGCGGACCGTTGGGCGGCCTGTTCGCCCCGCTCGACGACGCGACCGCGGCGGCCGCGCTCGACGCCGCCTGGGACGCAGGGATCCGCTTCTACGACACCTCGCCGCACTACGGCATCGGCCACTCCGAGCGTCGCATCGGCGACCTGCTCCACGACAAACCGCGCGACGCGTACACGCTGTCGACGAAGGTCGGCCGGCTGCTCGTGCCGCAGGAGGCGGCGGGCCGGCTCGACGAGGCCTTCCACGTGCCGGCCACGCACCGGCGCGTGTGGGACTTCTCGCGGGACGGGATCCTGCGCAGCGTCGAGGACTCGCTGCGGCGCCTGCGCACCGACCGGATCGACGTGCTGTTCCTGCACGACGCCGAGCAGCACTTCGAAGCGGCGCTCTCCAGTGGGTACCCGGCGCTCGCCGAGCTGCGCGCGCAGGGCGTCGTCGGCGCGATCGGCGCCGGGATGTACGACCCCGCGCTGCTCACCCGCCTGGTGACCGAGGCAGACCCGGACGTGGTGATGCTGTCCGGCCGCTACACCCTGCTCGATCACAGCGCGCTCGACACGCTCTTCCCGGCATGTGCCGCACAGGGCGTGTCCGTGCTGGCGGCGTCGGTGTTCAACTCGGGGCTGCTCGCGAGCGAACAGCCCCAGGAGGGCGCCCCGTACGACTACGCGCCCGCATCCGCCGGACTCCTCCGGCGTGCCCGGCGTATCGCGGAGGTGTGCCGGGCCCACGGCGTGACCCTCCCGCAGGCGGCCCTCGCCTTCGCCCGCCGCCACCCCGTGGTGGCCGGGGTAGTCGTCGGAATGCGCAGTGCGGACGAAGTCACCGCCAACTGTGCGGCGTTCGAAGCCCAGGTGCCTGCCGCGCTGTGGCCGGCGCTGCACGCCGAGGGACTGATCGACGCCCGCGCGCTCTGATCCCGTGGCAGCCGCTCCCCTGCGGGGCGAGGACCAAGCTCTTCGTCCCGCAGGCGGGTGCCGCCCCGCAGCAACGAGGCGGCACCGCAAGCGCGTTGATCATGCGGAGGGCTTCTCCGAGTCCACGCCCGACCGCTTCTTGCGCCACTCGCCCCGCGTGAAGTCCGGGATCTCCTGCGGCTCGCCCTTGGCCTTGATCGACAGGTGGCTCAGCGGCACCGGGGCGGTCCAGGTCGCCGCGTCGTACACGTCGAAGTCCGGCACGAGACCCAGCTGCATGCACTGCATCAGGCGGAAGATCATGATGTAGTCCATGCCGCCGTGGCCGCCGGGCGGGTTGGAGTGCTCCTTCCAGAGCCAGTGGTCCCAGTTCGCGTAGTCACCGAAGTTGTGCCACTGGTCGTCGCTGTGGTCGGGCTCCAGGTAGATCCGCGCGGGATAGTCCTCGAAGACACCCTTCGTACCGCCGAGGCTGTTGATCCGGCTGTACGGGTGCGGGGTCGACACGTCGTGCTCGAGGCGGATGACGCGGCCCTTGGCCGTCTGCACCAGGCTGATGGTGCGGTCCGACTCGATGTAGGTCTCCTTCCAGCTCGGGTCGTTCGGCGGCATGTGGGCCTTGCGGTACTCGGCGAGACCCAGCGCCGGGGTACCGAAGCTGGAGATGTGCGTGACGCGGTCGCCGCGGTTGATGTCCATGTAGTTGGAGACCGGACCGAAGCCGTGGTTCGGGTAGAGGTCGCCGCGCAGCCGCGTGTGCCACAGCCGCCGCCAGGGTCCTTCGTAGTAGTCCGGGTCGAACATGAGGCCGCGCAGATCGTGGTTGTACGCGCCCGCTCCGTGCAGCAGATCGCCGAACAGGCCGGCGTGCGCCATGCGCAGCACCCGCATCTCGTTCTTGCCGTAGCAGCAGTTCTCCAGCTGCATGCAGTGGCGGCGGGTGCGCTCGGAGAGGTTCACCAGCTCCCACAGCTGCCCGAGCTCCATGGCGATCGGACACTCCACGCCCACGTGCTTGCCGTTGAGCATGGCGCTCTTCGCCATCTCGAAGTGCCAGTCCCAGGGCGTCGCCACGTACACGAAGTCCAGGTCTGAGCGCTTGCAGAGGTTCTCGAAGTCGTGGTCGCCCTTGGCGTAGGTGCCCGGTGCGGGCTGACCGGCGTCGGTCACCTTCTTCGCGGCCCGCTCGATCTTCTCCTTCACGGGGTCGCAGATCGCCACGACCTGCACCCCGGGGATGGCCAGGAAGAGGTCGATCATGCTGCCGCCGCGGTTGCCGAGGCCGATGATGCCGACCCGGACGGTGCTGCGGCCCTCGAAGGGCACGTTGACCATGGTCCGGCCGGTGCGGGCCTCGACTCTTCCCGTCGCCGTGGCCGCGGCGCTGTCGGCATGCGCCGAGCCGGTGCCTATTGCGCCCAGACCGATGCCCGCGGCTCCCGCGAGACCCGCGGCGCGCAGTGCGGTACGGCGGGACAGGCCGTCGGCGGATTCATCGGGGGTGTGGGTGGCGTTCTCGTCCTGCATCGGACCTCCGTCGGTAAGGCGGGGATGGATGGAGCAACGGCGCCAGCCACCCTCGTCGTGGGAAGTCCGGGGCGCAAGATGCCGAAGTGGACAGGGAGTTGGACTTTCCGCGGCCTGCCTTGGACTCGCCGAGCCGGAAGTCGAGCCGGTTCGTCCTTGATCAGGACAATGTGTCCGTTCCTGACATCGGATCAATTTGGCTGCGGGAAGGGCGGATCACGTCCGTACACGCTGGGGAGACGGACCCGCCGAGCAGCTGTGCGCACGCGCGTGCGCGAAGTCCCCGTACCGCAGACCGCACCGCAACGCGCGAGCGCATCTTGACGCAGAGAGCCCCGCAACGCAGAGCGCCCCGGCCCGTGCGTACGGGCCGGGGCGCTCAAGCGCCGTACCGGGTCAGGCAGTTGGACGGGTGGCGCGCTCCAGCTCGATCAGAACGGAGTAGTACGAGCGGCCGGTGGCGTGATCCATGCCGACCTCGCACATCCGGTTCGCCGACAGATGCGCGTCGAACCGGCGCGAGGTCACCATGGCCGCCTCACGTGCGGTGGCCGATTCCGTGAGCTCCTTGTGCAGCATGCCGCGGTCGCCCGCGAAGGCACAGCAGCCCGCGTCGTCCGGCACGACCACCTCGTCCGCACAGGCCTCGGCCACGGTCCGCAGGGTCCCGTCGTCGCCCAGATGCCGCATCGAGCAAGTGGGATGCACCACCGCCGAGGCGATCTTGCGGTGCACGGTGAGGTGGGGGAGGAGCTCGTCCGCGGCCCACACCAGCGAGTCCACGACGGTCAGTTCGGCGTGCAGCTCGCGGTTGGTGTCCGTCAGATACGGCACCACCTCGTGCGCGATGCCGAGGGTGCACGAGGAGGCGTCGACCACCAGCGGCAGTTTTCCGCCGGCCGTCCAGCCCCAGGCCGCCTCGACGATGCGGTTGGCCATGACGGTGTTGCCCTCGTCGTAGCCCTTGGAGTGCCAGATGGTGGCGCAGCAGGTTCCGGCCACGTCCTGCGGGATCCAGACGGGCTTGCCCGCCCGCGCCGACACGGCCACGACGGACTGCGCGAGCGAGGGGCCCTTGTGGTCCTCGGGGCCGCCGAAGATCCGGTTCACGCAGGCCGGGTAGTACACGGCGCTGGCGCCCGCACGGGAGGTGTGCGGCAGCTTGCGGGCCGCGGCGCCGGGCACCTCGGGCAGCCATTCGGGCACGAGGTCGGGCCGTACGGCCTTGCGCGCGGTGCGCGTGACGGCGGTGAGCAGCCGGTCACTGATCTTGTCGGCGGCCGCGACCGCGAGCCGCGCCGACTTCTCCACCGCCTTGAAGTTCTTGGCCGCGAGCGCCGCGATCCGCTCCTCGCGCGGTGAGTGCCGCGCATGCCGGAAGGACTTCATCATCATGCCGGTGTCGATCCCGACCGGGCAGGCCAGCTTGCAGGTGGAGTCACCGGCGCAGGTGTCCACGGCGTCATAGCCATACGCCTCGACCAGCCCGTCCTCGACCGGCGAACCGGGGTCCTGCCGCATCATCTCGCGGCGCAGCACGATGCGTTGGCGCGGCGTGGTGGTCAAGTCGTGGCTGGGACAGGTCGGTTCGCAGAAGCCGCACTCGATGCACGGGTCCGCGATCAGCTCGACCTTGGGGATGGTCTTCAGGCCGCGCAGATGGGCCTTCGGGTCCCGGTCGAGCACGATGCGCGGGGCGAGCACCCCGTCCGGGTCGATCACCTGCTTGATCCGCCACATCAGCTCGGTGGCCTGCTCGCCCCACTCCAGCTCGAGGAACGGCGCGATGTTGCGTCCGGTGGCGTGCTCGGCCTTGAGGGAGCCGTCGAAGCGCTCCACGGTGAGCCGGCAGAACTCGTCCATGAACGCGGCGTACCGGTCCACGTCCTCGGGCTTGCCCGCGTCGAAGGCGAGCAGGAAGTGCAGATTGCCGTGCGCCGCGTGTCCCGCGACGGCGGCGTCGAAGCCGTGCCGGGTCTGGAGTTCCAGCAACGCCGAGCAGGCGTCGGCCAGTTGCGCGGGCGGCACGGCGAAGTCCTCGGTGATCAGGGTCGTACCGGACGGGCGCGAACCGCCCACCGCCGTGACGAACGCCTTGCGCGCCTTCCAGTAGCCCGCGATCGTCTTCGGGTCCCTGGTGAACTCGTTCGTCACGGACGCGACGGGCCGCACGAGTTCGAGCCGCGTCAGCACCTCGGCCGCGGCCTTCTCGTACGCGGCCTGCCGCTCCTCGTCCGGGGCGCGGAACTCCACGAGCAGCGCCGTGGTCTCCTTGGGCAGCTGCGCCCAGTCCTGCGGCACGCCCTGCACGCTCACCGAGGCCCGTAGCGTATTGCCGTCCATCAGCTCGACCGCGAGCGCACCCGCCTCGTTGAACAGCGGCACCGCGGCCGCCGCGTCCCTGAGCGTCGGGAAGAACAGCAGCGCCGAGGACACCTGACGGTCGAGCGGCAGCGTGTCGAACACGACCTCCGAGATGAACCCGAAGGTCCCCTCCGAGCCCACCATCAGGCCGCGCATGATCTCCACGGGCGTGGACCCGTCGAGGAAGGCGTCAAGCCGGTAGCCGTTGGTGTTCTTGATCTCGTACTTGGCGCGGATCCGGCGGACGAGCGCGGGGTCCGCCTCGATCTCCCGCTTGATCGCCAACAGGCCCTCGCAGAGCGCCGGTTCGGCGTGCGCCAGCTGCTCGTCGGCGTCCGGCTCGGCGGTGTCCACGACCGTGCCCGACGGCAGCACGAACGTGAGCGAGGCGAGCGTGCGGTACGAGTTGCGCGTGGTGCCCGCCGTCATGCCCGAGGCGTTGTTGGCGACGACCCCGCCGAGCGTGCACGCGATCGCACTCGCCGGGTCCGGGCCGAGGACGCGCCCGTGCCGCGCGAGCGTCGCGTTGGCCCGTACGACCGTCGTGCCCGGCCGGATACGAGCCCGCGCACCGTCGTCGAGCACCTCGATCCCGGCCCAGTGCTTGCGCACGTCCACCAGGATGTCCTCGCCCTGCGCCTGTCCGTTCAGCGAGGTGCCGGCCGCGCGGAACACCACCTGCCGGCCCTTGCCGTGCGCGTACGAGAGCACCGCCGACACGTCGTCGATGTCCTCCGCGACCACCACGACCTGCGGCACGAACCGGTACGGGCTCGCGTCGGAGGCGTACCGCACCAGATCCGAGATGTGCCAGAGCACCTTGTCCGCGCCGAGCAGCTCGATCAGGTCGGTGCGCAACGGCTCCGGCGTGCCCTGCGCCTGACCGTCCTGCACCCGGTCGGGTGAGGGACCGCCCCGGGCAAGGCGCGGGCGCAGCGCGTCGGGGTTGGGCTCCAGCAGGGGCATCGGTGCTCTCCTCGGCGTCGTTCGGCTGCCTCGTGCGTCTCCGCGTCCGGCGCGGCGGCGCGCGGTCAGGGGCGCCCCGGCTCGTCCACCGGGGCGGTGGTGTCGGCCCGGCTCCTCCACCCGGGCGGTCGGTGTCGCCCCGGCTTCGTCCGCCAGGCCGTCAGTGCCGCCCGGGCTCGTCCACCAGGGCGGACAGGAGACCGCCGAACACCTCGCGCTGCTCGGCGGTCAATGGAGCCAGGATGTCCTGCGCGGCGCTGCGGCGCGCGTCGCGCAGGGCCCGCAGGGCCTCGCGCCCCGCCTCGGTCAGCTCGATCCGGATCACCCGGCGGTTGGCCGGATCGGGCACGCGCCGCACCCGGCCGCCGCCCTCCAGACCGTCCACGAGCGTCGTCACGGCCCGCGGCACGACCTCCATGCGCGCCGCCAGATCGGCCATCCGCGGCGGCTCGTCGTAGTGCGCGAGGGCGCGGAGCAGCCGCGACTGGGCCGGTGTGATGCCGAGGCCGGACTCCTCCAGGTAGCGCTTGTTGATGCGGTGCATCCGGCGTGTGAGCCGGAGCAGCTGCTCGGCGAGGAGGCCGTCGCGGTCGGCCGCGGAGCCGGCCGGGCGGTCCTCGCGGTCCATGGCCTGGTTCGTCATGCCGGGAGCGTATCAGGACACCGCTCATTGTGAATATAGGTAACAATGAGCTATGCTCCTCGGGTGATGTGCTTACCCCGCCCCTAGGAGGCCCATGAAGCCCGCCCACACCGACCTCGAAAGCACCTGGTCCGCCCCGCCCCGCGACCCGGAGCAGCCGCGTGAGCTGCGCCGGATCGCCCGTCTCTTCCGCCCCTACCGCGGCCGGCTCGCAGTCGTCGCACTGCTGGTGGCCGCCTCGTCACTGGTCTCCGTCGCCACCCCCTTCCTGCTCAAGGAGATCCTCGACACCGCGCTGCCCCAGGGCCGCACCGGGCTGCTCAGCCTGCTCGCCCTCGGCATGATCGCCGCGGCGGTGGTCGGCGGCGTCTTCGGCGTCCTGCAGACCCTGATCTCCACGACCGTGGGCCAGCGCGTCATGCACGACCTGCGCACTGCCGTCTACGGACGGCTCCAGCAGATGTCGCTGGCCTTCTTCACGCGCACCCGCACCGGCGAGGTGCAGTCCCGCATCGCCAACGACATCGGCGGCATGCAGGCCACCGTCACCTCCACCGCGACCTCGCTCGTGCAGAACTTCACCGGCGTCGTCGCCACCGTCATCGCCATGCTCGCCCTCGACTGGCGGCTCACCCTCGTCTCGCTGCTCCTGCTGCCCGTCTTCGTGCTGATCAGCCGCAAGGTGGGCAACGAGCGCAAGAAGATCACCACCAAGCGGCAGAAGCAGATGGCCGCGATGGCCGCCACCGTCACCGAGTCGCTGTCCGTCAGCGGCATCCTGCTCGGCCGCACCATGGGCCGCTCCGACTCGCTGACCCGGTCCTTCGCCGACGAGTCCGAGAAGCTGATCGACCTGGAAGTGAAGGCCAGCATGGCCGGACGCTGGCGGATGTCGACCATCGGCATCGTCATGGCCGCGCTGCCCGCGCTCCTGTACTGGGCGGCCGGACTCGCCCAGGGCCTCGGCGGCCCGGCGGTCTCGCTCGGCACCCTCGTCGCCTTCGTGACCCTGCAACAGGGCCTGTTCCGCCCGACGGTCAGCCTGCTGTCCACCGGCGTCCAGATCCAGACCTCGCTCGCGCTGTTCCAGCGCATCTTCGAATACCTCGACCTGCCCGTGGACATCCGCGAGCCCGCCGAGCCCGTACGCCTGGAAAAGGTCAGGGGCGAAGTCCGGTTCGAGAACGTCGAGTTCCGCTACGACGCCGAGTCCGAGCCCATCCTCGACGCCATCGACGTCACCGTGCCCGCGGGCGCGAGCCTCGCCGTCGTCGGACCCACCGGATCCGGCAAGTCCACGCTCAGCTCGCTCGTGCCGCGCCTGTACGACGTCACCGGCGGGCGGGTCACCATCGACGGCGTGGACGTGCGCGACCTCGCCTTCGACACCCTCGCGGACACCGTCGGCGTCGTCTCGCAGGAGACGTACCTCTTCCACGCCTCCGTCGCCGACAACCTCCGCTTCGCCAAGCCCGACGCCACCGACGAGGAGCTGTACGAGGCGGCCAGGGCGGCCCAGATCCACGAGCACATCGCCTCGCTGCCCGACGGCTACGACACCGTGGTCGGCGAGCGCGGCCACCGGTTCTCCGGCGGCGAGAAGCAGCGCCTGGCCATCGCGCGCACCATCCTGCGCGACCCGCCGGTGCTCATCCTCGACGAGGCGACCAGCGCGCTCGACACCCGTACGGAAGGCGCGGTCCAGGAAGCGATCGACGCGCTGTCCGCGAACCGCACCACGATCACCATCGCCCACCGCCTCTCCACGATCCGCTCGGCGGACGAGATCGTCGTCCTCGACGGCGGCCGCGTGGCCGAACGCGGCACGCACGCCGCGCTCCTGGGGCAGAACGGGCGCTATGCCGCGCTGGTGCGCCGGGATGCGGAGACGGCGCCGGGAAACGAGCCGGGGGACTCCGGCGAGCCGTCCCAGGACGGGAAGCGGCTGGCCCCGGTGGCGTAAGAGGGACGACGCCGCGCTGAATGTCGGATTTATCCCCCGCGCGGGGTTAGCGTGCCCGCATGCGCAACGACAGTCAGGGCAGGATCCGTCTCACCCGCAGGGGCAAGGCCGCGCTCGCCGTGACCGGGGCCCTGCTCGCCGGCACCGCGGTCGCCGTGCCCGTCCTCCTGGACCGGGCCGCGCCGCAGCCGCAGGCCAGGACCCTGCTCGTGCCCGAGGGCTGGCGCACCGCGCAGGTGTACGCGGCGATCGACAAGGCCCTCGACGCGAAGCCCGGCACCGCGAAGAAGTCCGCGCACACCATCGGTCTGAAGCTCCCGGGCGAAGCGGCCGGCAATCCCGAGGGCTACCTGTTCCCGGCCACGTATCCGATCGGCGAGGACGCGACACCAGCCTCCGTGCTCGCGTACATGGTCGACACCGCGAACCGGCGCTTCGGCGCCCAGCACGTGAAGAAGGCCGCCGAGGACAAGGCGGTCTCCGTCTACCAGGCGGTGACCATCGCGAGCATCGCGCAGGCCGAGGCCGAGACGAAGCAGGACATGGGCAAGGTGGCCCGGGTCGTCTACAACCGGATGAACCTCGGGATGCCGCTCCAGATGGACTCGACCATCAACTACGCCATGAACCGCTCCACGGTGGACACCTCGATGGCGGACACGCGGATCAGCAGCCCGTACAACACCTACGCGCACATGGGCCTGCCGCCCACCCCGATCGCGAACCCGGGCGACGACGCCCTCGCGGCCGCGCTCGACCCGCCGCAGGGGGACTGGCTGTACTTCGTCACGGTCAAGCCGGGGGACACCCGCTTCACGGCGGACTACGCCGAACACCAGCGCAACGTCGCGGAGTTCAACGCCCTGCGGCAGGCGGAGAAGCAGGGCCAGGCGGAGAAGCAGGGGCAGGCGAAGAACGGCGCTCCCGGCGCCGGGTGAACCGTCCGTCACGGGGCCTGAGTTGTCGACCCTGGTGCACCGGACCCCGCTCCGTCCGCCTCAGGACACCAACTCCCGCTCCTGGGCGAGGAGTCGGCGGATCTCCGTCACCGCCGCCCGGCCCGCGCGGTTCGCGCCGATGGTGCTGGCCGAAGGGCCGTAACCGACCATGTGGATCCGCGGGTCACGCGCGACACGTGTCCCTTCGAGCCGGATCCCGCCGCCACTCTCGCGCAGCCGCAGCGGCGCGAGATGGTCGACGACCGGGCGGAATCCGGTGGCCCACAGGATCACGTCGGCCCGCTCCTCGCGGCCGTCCGCCCAGGCCACCCCGTCCGGCGTGATTCGGTCGAACATCGGCTGCCGGTCCAGCACACCGTCCGCGATGCCCTTGCGGATCGCGTCGTTCAGCGGCAGCCCCGTCACCGAGACCACGCTGCGCGGGGGCAGCCCCTGCCGCACCCGGTCCTCGACCAGGGCGACCGCCGCGCGGCCCTCCTCCTCGCCGAACGGGCCCTTGCGGAACACGGGTTCACGCCGCGTGACCCACAGCGTCGAGGCCGCGTACGGGGCGATATCGAGCAGATGCTGCGTGCCCGACGCGCCCCCGCCCACGACCACCACGCGCTGTCCGGCGAACTCCTCGGGCCCCGCGTACTGCGCGGTGTGCAACTGCCGCCCGCGGAAGGTCTCCTGGCCCTGGTAGCGCGGCCAGAAGGGCCGGTCCCAGGTGCCGGTGGCATTGATCAGCGCCCGTGTCGCATACGTGCCCTCGGAGCTCTCGACGAGGAGCCGCCCGCCCGCGCCCTCGCGCACGGCCGTGACGTCCACGGGCCGGTGCACGCGCAGGCCGAACCGTTCCTCGTACGCCGCGAAGTATCCGCCGATCACCTCGGACGAGGGGCGGGCGTCGTCGGCGCCGGTCAGTTCCATGCCGGGCAGCGCGTGCATGCCGTGCACCCGTCCGTACGGGAGCGTCGGCCACCGGAACTGCCAGGCCCCGCCCGGCCGGGGCGCGTGGTCGAGCACCACGAAGTCGCGGTCGGGCACCAGGCCCGTGCGCCGCAGGTGGTACGCGGCGGACAGGCCGGCCTGTCCCGCGCCGATGACGAGGACCTCGACCTGCCGTGCTTCTGCTGCCCCGATGTCGTTCACGTTTCTACCAACTGTCGGCGGCCACGACTTCTTCCCGGCCGTCGAGGGCGCGTTTACGGGCGTGCCTTCCGCCCGGGAAGCCGCCCCGTACGCATTCCCGCAACTCACCTCCGGGCACGCCCCCCGAGCCCTAGGGTCGAGTCATGTCCACGCTGATCTTCGTCCACGCCTTCGGCTCCAGCGGGCGCGCCTTCGCGGCGCAGGCCGCCGCGCTGGGCGAGGAGCACCGCGTCCACACGCCCGACCTGCCCGGCCACGGCTCGAGTCCCGGGCCGTTGACCCTGGACCGGGCCGTCGCCACGGTGCGGGACCTCCTGGCGCAGGAGGACGGACCCGCGTATCTCGTGGCGCTGTCCGGCGGCGTGAGCGTGGCGCTGCTCGCCGCGCTCGACGCCCCGGAGAAGGTGGCGGGCCTCGTGCTCTCCGGAGGCGCCGCTCACGCGGACGGCGCCGGCGCCGCGGTGCAGCGGCGCGTGCTCGGGCTGCTGCCCGAAGGGGTGCTCGTCCGGGCCATGACCTCGATGTACGCCGGCGGCCGCGCGGAGCTCAAGGAGCAGGCGGCGGAGGATCTGCGCCGGCTCGGCAAGCGGGGATTCCTGGCGGGGCTGGGGGAGTTGGGCCGCCTGGACCTGCGGCCGCGTCTTGCCGGGATCAAGGTGCCCGCGCTGGTGCTGTGCGGCGAGAAGGACCGGTCCAACATCCCGCTCGCGCAGGAGCTGGCCGACGGACTGCCCGACGCGGAGCTGCGGATCGTCCCGGGAGCGGGGCACATCTGGAACCTGGAGCAGCCCGAGCAATTCACCCGTACCGTCAGGGAGTTCATCACCTGACGAGGGCCGGGGAGTCCGGCGCCGTGCGCGTACTCACGGACGGCTAGCCGAGGAAGCTCAGCCGCACCTGACGGTTCGGATTGTCGACGTTCGTGTCCACCAGGCACACCGACTGCCACGTACCCAGCTCCAGGCTGCCCTCGATCACGGGCAGCGTCGCGTGCGGGGCCACCAGGGCCGGCAGGACGTGGTCGCGGCCGTGCCCGGGGGAGCCGTGGGCGTGCTGCCAGCGGTCGTCGGCGGGCAGCAGGGTGTGCAGCGCGGCGAGGAGGTCGTCGTCGCTGCCGGCGCCCGTCTCGATCACGGCGACCCCGGCCGTGGCGTGCGGCACGAAGATGTTGAGGAGGCCGTCGCGGCCCGACGCGACCTCCCTGAGGAAGGTCTCGCACTCGCGGGTCAGGTCGACCACGCGCTCCGAGGTGCCGGTGGACAACTGCAGGATGCGGCTCGTGAAGGCATCGGACATGTCCCCATTGTCCCGGCCGGAGCGGCGGAGTGCGCCCCCGCGTCGGCGGGAAACCTGAGGCTCAAGGGCAGGGTGGGGGTTGGGTTTCCCGGAGGGAACCGGGGGCCCGATTCCGCCGCAGGTCAGCCCCCCGTATGGCGGATGCCTAAGGTTAGGCTAACCTTCCGGCGTGCGAGTTGTTGAAGAGAGCTCCGCGGACCGGCGTCCCCGCGGCCATGAGCTGTCCGCCGCGGACGTGACCGTGGCCTACGACGGCGTCGACGTCGTCCACGACGCCTCGATGTCGCTGCGCCCGGGCGAGGTCACCGTCCTGGTCGGCCCGAACGGCAGCGGCAAGTCCACGCTGCTGCGCACCATCGCGCGCCTGCAGCAGCCCCGTACCGCGAAGATCACGCTGGACGCGGACACCGACGGACTCGCCCTGAGCCCGCGCGAGTTCGCCCGCAGCGTCGCCCTGCTCACCCAGGGACGGCCCACACCCAGCGGACTCACGGTGCGCGACGTGGTCGAGTTCGGCCGCTACCCGTACCGCAGCCGCTGGGGCAAGAGCGACCCGGGCGGCCGGGAAGCCGTCGACCGCGCGCTGGCCATGACGGACATGACCGACCTCGCCGAGCGCGGCGTCGAGCACCTCTCCGGCGGTCAGCTGCAACGCGTCTGGCTCGCCGGCTGTCTCGCCCAGGAGACGGGCGTCCTGCTCCTCGACGAACCCACCAACCACCTCGACCTGCGCTACCAGGTCGAACTCCTCGACCTGATGCGGGATCTCGCGGACGGCCACGGCATCGCCGTCGGCGCCGTCCTGCACGACCTCGACCAGGCCGCGTCCGTCGGCGACCGGATCGTGCTGCTCAGCGCGGGCCGCGTGATCGCCGACGGCCACCCCGAGGACGTCCTGACCGCCGAGCGGCTCACCGACACGTACGGGATCCGCATCGAGGTCGACTCCGACCCCCTCACCGGCCTTCTGCGCACCCGCGCGATAGGCCGTCACCACTCGCGAAGCGAAAGGCTCACCACCCAGTCATGAGGCGCATTCTGCTCGCCGCGGCCGTCACCACGGCAGCGGCTCTCACCCTGTCCGCCTGCGGAACCACCGAGCCCGCCGCCGACAAGAAGGACGACACGAAGAAGTCGTCCGAGGCCATCACCCTCACCGACGGCACCGGCGCCGAGGTCAAGCTGGACGGGCCGGCCAAGAAGGTCGTCGCCACCGAGTGGAATGTCGTCGAGCACCTCGTCGAGCTCGGCGTGGACCCGGCGGGCGTCTCCGACGTCAAGGGCTACAAGCAGTGGGACCAGGCCGTCCCGCTCACCGGCAACCCCAAGGACGTCGGCACCCGCGGCGAGCCCAGCATGGACTCCATCGCCGCCCTCGCCCCCGACCTGATCGTCGCCACCACGGACCTGCCCGAGGCTGCCATCAAGCAGCTCAAGGAGGTCGGCAAGGTCATCACGATCAAGCCCGCCGACGCCAAGGACCCGGTCGGCCAGATGACCAAGAACCTGGACCTCCTGGCCCAGGCCACCGGCACCACCGACAAGGCCGACCAGCTCAAGAAGGACTTCGACGCGAAGATCGAGGAAGGCAAGAAGGCGCTCGCCGACGCCGACCTCGCGGGCGCGAACATCGCCTTCGCCGACGGCTACGTCGTCTCCAACCAGGCCTCCATCCGCCCCTTCACCAGCGGCTCGCTGATCGGCGGCGTGAACGAGAAGCTCGGTCTGAAGAACGCCTGGACCGTCGAGGGCGACCCGGCCTACGGCCTGGGCAAGACCGACGTCGAGGGCCTGACCAAGCTCCCGAAGGACGTCCACTTCGCCTACATCGGCAACAAGGACGACAAGGCCTCCACCCCGTTCACCGGCATCCTCGCCAAGGACAAGGTGTGGACCTCGCTGCCCTTCGTGAAGGACGGCAACGTGCACCGTCTCGACGACGGCATCTGGATGTTCGGCGGCACCGGCTCGATGTCCGCGTACGTCGACGGCCTCGTGAAGGCGCTGACGAAGTAACCGATGGCCGTCACCGCAACCACTCCCGCCACCCGTCCGCAGACGGCCGCTCCGTCCCGTTCGGGCGCGGCCGCGGTGACGGCCCTCCTGGTCCTGGTCGTGGCCGCGTTCGCGGTCGTCGACATCACCCAGGGCACGGCCGACGTGGGCGCCTTCGAGGTCTGGAAGGCGCTCACCGGCCAGGCCGAGGCCACCGACTCCTCGGTGGTCATCGCCTCCCGGCTGCCGCGCATGGTCGCCGGTCTGCTCATCGGCGCCGTGCTCGGCATGGCCGGTCACACGCTTCAGGCCGTCAGCCGCAATGTGATCGCCTCGCCGGACACCCTCGCCGTCAACGCCGGCTCGTACTTCGCGCTCGCCATCGCCGCGGCCACCGGTCTGACGCTGCCGATGCTCGCCTCCTCGGGCATCGCCTTCGTCGGCGGTCTCGCCGCCGGCGCGATCGTGCTCGCCCTGTCCGGCCTCGGCGCCGGCACCGTACGGCTGGTGCTCGCGGGCACCGCTCTCACGCTCGGTCTGACCTCCATGACCGAGGGCCTGCTGCTGCTCTTCCCGCAGGAGACCGACGGCCTCCACCAGTGGAACCACGGCAGCATCGCGCAGAACGGCTTCGACGGCGTCCTGCAGATGCTCCCGATCGCCGTCCTCGCGCTGATCGGTCTGATGCTCCTGGCCCGCCGGGTCGACGCGCTCGCGCTCGGCGACGACGCGGCCAAGGGCGTCGGTGTCCCGGTGCGCTCCACGCGCGTGACCGCCGTGACCCTCGCGGCCCTGCTCTCCACCGCCGCCGTCACCCTGGCGGGCCCGATCGGTTTCGTCGGTCTCTGTGCGCCCGCGCTCGTACGCTTCCTCGCGCGCCGCTTCCGCACCTTCAACAAGTCCCGCGCGAGCCTGCCGTTCTCGGCCCTCGCCGGTGCGGCCCTGGTGCTCGGCTCGGACGTCGTACTGCGCGCCCTCGTCCCTGCCGACACCGCCGTGGCGGTGCCCACCGGCGTGGTCACCAGCCTCGTCGGCGCGGTGTTCCTCGTGGTGCTCGCGGCCCGGGTCAAGGACGCGGGCGGCTCCGCGGAGGCCGACCGTCTGAAGATCCGCAGCCGCGCCGTCTTCCTCACCACCACCGTGGTCCTGGTGGTCGTCCTGGTGGGCGTGACGCTCACCGGGGTGCTCCTGGGCGACGCCAAGCTGCTGCTCGGCGATGTCCTCAACTGGGCGCAGGGCAGGGCCGGTCAGACGGTGTCGTTCGTCCTGGACACGCGGATGCCGCGCGTCACGGCGGCGCTGCTCGCCGGCGGCGCGCTCGCCCTCGCGGGCACCCTCATCCAGGCTGTGACCCGCAACCCGCTGGCCGAGCCGGGCGTGCTCGGCGTCTCCAACGGCGCCGCGGTCGGAGCCGTCCTGCTGGTCACCACCGTGCCACTGGCCAGCGCCTGGAGCGTGGCCGGTGCGGCGCTCGCGGGCGCCGCGATCAGCTCGGTGATCGTCTTCGGGCTCTCGGCCAAGGGCGGCTTCCAGCAGAACCGCGTGGTCCTCGTCGGCTTCGGCATGGCGACCGCCGGCTATGCGCTGACCAGCTTGATGATCATCCTCACCGACCCGTTCAACGCCACCAAGGCGCTGACCTGGCTGTCGGGATCCACGTACGGCCGGACCTTCGTGGACACGCTGCCGCTCGCGGTGGTGCTCGCGGTCGGCCTTGCGGTCTCGGTGGCCCGGCGGGCCGAACTCGACCTGGTCTCGCTCGACGAGGACACCCCGCGGCTGCTCGGCCTCAATCTGAGCAAGGGGCGCCTGGGCTTCCTGGTCCTCGGCGTGCTGCTCACCGCCACCGCCGTGGCCGCCGCCGGCACGATCGCCTTCGTCGGACTCGTGGCCCCGCACGCGGCCCGCGGACTGGTCGGCCGGCAGCACGCCCGGGTCGTACCGGTCGCGGTGCTCCTCGGCGCGATCCTCGTCTGCACGGCGGACCTGGTGGGCCGCACCGTCATCGCGCCCGCGCAGCTGGGTGCGGGACTGATGACCGCGGTGATCGGCACGCCGTACTTCCTGTATCTGCTGGTACGCAGCCGGCGTTGACCCGGCGGGCGGGCTGCCGCCTGCTCAGCCCCGGCCCCTAGCACGCGTGTGCTGGGGGCCTCGGAGTGCGCGTCACGCAACCGGACCGTCCCTGCCGGGTGCGGGGCGCGCTCCGTTCGCGGCCCGGTCGGACACGATGGCCTGAAACGTGGTGCAGGTGAGCAGATCCTCGTGCGGGCAGTTCAATCCGCACTCCACGAGCGCGAGTTGGGCCTGGAGCCGGGCGATCTCCGCCGTCAGGGCCGCCCGCCGCTCTCGGAGCAGCGTGCGCCGGGCCGGGCCCGCGGGCGCCGAGGTGAGCGTGTGGATCTCGGCGAGCGAGAGGCCCGCGTCCTTGGCGCACAGGATCGCGCCGATCCGCAAGCGGTCCGCATGCCCGTACACCCGGCGTCCCGCGGTGTCCCGGTGCGGGTGGAGCAGGCCGACGCTCTCCCAGTGGCGCAGCACGTGCGTGGCGAGCCCGTAGTGGGCGGCGAGTTCACCGATCCCGTAGGCCTCGTCGTGGTCCGGGGTTGACTTCATGTCGACATGAAGTCGGAGTCTGAGCCGTATGTCCACTCACACCACGGAGTCCGGCCACACCGCAGAGCCCGGGCACACCGAAGAGTCCGGCCACACCGCAGACCCCGAACGGGACCCGGTCCCGCAGCTCGTCGCCCTGCTCGACGCGCACGACGCACTGCCCGCGGCACGCCGGCTGCGCGCCCGTACGTACGAACTCCTCGACGCCGGGCCTGGCCGCCGCATCGTCGATGCGGGGTGCGGCGCCGGACGGGCGGTGGGCGAACTGGGGGAGCGGGGCGCCCGGGCCGTCGGCGTCGACATAGATCCGGACATGCTGCGGATCGCGCGCGAGCGCCACCCGCAGGCCGAGTTCCGGGCGGCCGACCTCGCCGAACTCCCCTTCGGGGACGCCACGTCGGACGGCTACCGCGCGGACAAGGTCCTGCACACCCTGCCCGACCCGTCCCGCGCACTCGCCGAGGCCCGGCGCGTCCTGGTGCCCGGAGGGCGGGCGGTGCTCGTCGGACAGGACTGGGACACCTTCGTCGTCGACGCGGCCGACCCCGCGCTCACCCGCACGATCGTGCAGGCCCGCGCCGACCTGGTCACCAACCCGCGCGCCGCACGCGCCCACCGGGCCCTGCTGCTCGATGCGGGCTTCACGGACGTGACCGTGGAGGTGCACACCTCCGTGTTCACCGACCACGGCGCGCTCGCGCTGCTTGGCGGATTCGCCGCGGCCGCCGCGCGCACCGGCGCGATCACCGCCGAGGAGTCCGCGGCCTGGATGGAGGACCAGCGGCAACGGGCCGCCGCCGACCGCCTGTTCGCCGCCGTCCCGATGTTCCTGGCCGCCGGCATCCGCCCGTGACGGCGCCGCGCAGGAGCGGTCAGTCGGCGGACGACCCCGTGACGGTGCACCTTGGAAGCGTCAGGCGGCGGAGGACCTCAGCCAGTCGTACGCGGCCTGCGCCGTGAACTCCCGCTGACCGCCGCGGAACAGCAGCCCCGCCGTCGCGAACTCCGCGTCGTCCGCCGCCGAGGCCACGTACGGAATCGCGATGCACCGCATCCCGGCCTTGTGCGCCGCCACGCAGCCCGGAGCGGCGTCCTCCATGACCACGCAGTCCGCCGGCTCCACGCCGAGCCGGCGGGCCGCCTCCAGGAAGACGTCCGGCTCCGGCTTGCCGTGCGGCACCTCGTCGGCCGAGACGGCCTCGGTCAGATACGCGTCCAGGCCGGTGCCCTCGAGGATCGCGTGGATCGCGGCGAGCGAGGAACCGGACGCCACGATCATCGGCACCCCGTCCGCGTGCAGCCGCTGCACGAACGCGACCATCTCCGGGTACGCGTGCGTGGAGCGGCGCGCGAGCCGCAGATACGCCGCGTTCTTCTCGTCGAGCAGCTGGTCGAGCGGATCCGTGATGCCGTACTTGTCCTGCCAGATCTGCAGGGTCTCGGCCGTCGACACCCCGATGTACCGCTCGTGCTCCGCCCAGGTCAGCGTCACCCCGTAGCGGGCGAGCAGCTCGCGGCCGGCCTCGAAGTAGTTGGGTTCGCTGTCGACGAGGGTGCCGTCGAGGTCGAAGACGACCGCCGTACGGCCGAGGGGGCGCGTGCTGTGCGAGGTGCTCATGACCCCAGCATGCCAAGCCGGGGATCAAGGCCGCCTTCCGGAGGTCCGGATCAGGACGTACGGCGGGCGGCTCCGGTCCCTTCGGCCCGCGGGCCGGCTGCCGTGCGGCCCACCGACTCCACCAGCGGCAGCACGCGATACGGCACCCGCTCGCGCAGCGCCACCTCCGTGCGCGTCCGCACCACGCCGGGCAGCCGGATCAGGAGCTGGATGACGTCCTCCAGGTGCGCATTGTCCCGCGCCGCCACCCGGGTCAGGAGGTCGCCGCCGCCCGTGATCGAGAACGCCTCGATGATCTCCGGCACCTGCGCGAGCGCGTCCCCCACATCGTCGAGATGCCCCTGGGTGACCTCGACGTGCACGAAGGCGAGCACGGGGTGGCCCAGCGCGGCGGGCGACAGCGTGGGGCCCGACCCGGTGATCACCCCGTCCCGTTCGAGGCGGTCGAGCCGTGCCTGCAGCGTGCCGCGCGCGACCCCCAGGATCCGCGCGTACTCGCGCACGCTCGTCCGCGGCTGCTCGATGAGGAGACGCAGGATCCGCGCGTCCAGGGCATCGACGGCCATTGGCCCTCCATTGGCTGTACGAAACGGGCTCTGACTGTACCAATGGCACAGGCCTTCCGGCCTGAGTTGAGCCACTGGGGACGTAAATGCTTTCCTTATGCAGTCGATGGCGCTGCGGGAGATTCCGCGGCGCCTTTTCCATGTCCGTCCACTGCCAGGTCTGCCGAAGACCGGCGCGGGCGGACCGCACAGCGAGGGTGCGCGCGGGGAACGCGCGCGCCAGGCGGGGGTGAGTGAGCACGGTGAAGAGGATGTTCGTGGCACCGGATCCGGGGCTGCTGCGTCTGCGGGTCTCCCTGCGCGCGGTGCTCGGTGTCGGCCTGGCCGTGACGGCCGCCGAACTCGCCGGGTTCTCGCTGACCGCCTCCATCACCGGCGGGCTCGCCGCCCTGCTCGCCCTCTTCACCGTCGCCGACCCCACGGTCCGCCGTCAGGCGGTGACCACTGCGCTGCTCCCGGCCGCCGGCTTCCCGGTGCTCGCGCTCGCCGCCTCGCTGCACGCGGTGCCGCTCGCGCGGGACGCAGCCTTCGTGGCCGTGGTGTTCGCCGGGGTGTACGCCCGGCGCTGGGGCGCGCGCGGGCATGCGCTCGGGATCTTCGCGTTCATGATGTTCTTCGTCACGCAGTTCCTGCACGCGCTGCCCGCCCAGCTCCCCGAGCTGTACGCCGCCGTGGCCCTGGCCCTGGCCGCCAGTTCCACCGTCCGCTTCGGACTGTGGTGCATCGAGCGCCGCACCCCGCCCGCCGCCCAGCCCGCACCGCTGGACGGACGCGGCCTGTCCCGGCCGAGCACCCGCCAGGCCTTCCAGGCCACCGCCGCCTGCGCCTTCGCCGTGGTCGTCGGCCAGCTGGTCTCCGGCGACCGCTGGTACTGGGCCGTGGGCACCGCCTGGTGGATCTTCGTCAACACGGCCTCGCGCGGCGAGACCCTGGTCCGCGGCTTCCGCCGGGTCCTCGGCACCGTCGTCGGCATCGCGGCCGGACTGCTCATCGCCGTACCGCTGCACGGCGCGCCCGCCCCGACCGCGGCGCTCGTGGCCGTCTGCGTCTTCGGCATCTTCTACACCGCGGCGCCTTCGTACAGCTGGATGATGTTCTTCGTCACCGTCATGGCGGGACTCCTGTACGGACTGCTCGGCGTGCTGCACCCGGGGCTGCTCGGCCTGCGCTTCCTCGAGACCGCCGTGGGTGCGCTGGGCGCCGCCCTCGCCGTGCTGGTCGTGCTGCCGATCACCACCCATCGCGCCACCGACGCCTGGATCAAGCGCGCCCTCGGCCGCGTGCATGTGTGCACCACGGAGGCCGCGCGCCGCCTGGCCGGCGACCCCGCCGCCGACCCCGCGCTGCTTCAGCAGGCGCTCGGCGACCTCGAAGTGCTGCTCGCCCGCGTACGGATGGCGCTCGCCCCGCTCGTCCACCCGCTCAGCCCGCAGCGCTCCCGCAAGCAGCGCGCCCGCCAGGTGCTCGCGCTGCTCGACGACTGCGCCCGCGAGATCCGGGGCCTGGCCGCGGTCGCCGCCGACCCGGTGGCCTCCCACGATGCCCGCCTCACGGCGGCCTGCGCCCGCGTCGAGACCGCGGTGGCCGCACTCGTCGGCACCGAGGCCACCATGGCGCACCACCCGGAACCGGAAGCCGCGCCCCACCACAGCGCCGCCGAACCGGCACTCGCGCACCTGCACGCGCTCGAGCGGGCGCTCGTCGCGCTCGCCGCGCCCCTGCGCACCGCACCGCGCTCCCCGCTCGCCGGCACCTGACGCCGCCCCGCACCCCGTCCCACCTGGCGGCATGTACAACCCGCCCTCGGGTGAGGCACATTCACGGGGCACATACAGGGTGGATCAGGCGCGGCCGGGGGTAAGCCCCGCGTCACACATGGGGGAAGCGCACGGGTCGTGCGGGAGCGGCCCGTGTCCCCCCAGGACGCGGGAGGACACATCATGCGGAACTTCCTGCGCCGCGACCAGGCCGTCCTCACCGGTCGCGGCAGCCTGCCCGACGGCGCCTCCGCCGCTCCCTCCGGCAGCGCGCCCGATGGGGCCTTCGCCGCTCCCTCCGGCAGCGCGCCCGACAGCGCCTCCATCGCTCCCTCCGGCAGCGCGGAGGCCTTCGTTCTCTCCTCCGGCGGCGCGGAGAGCGGTACGCCGGCCGGCTTCCCCGGTGACCTGCCGCGCCACGACGGCCGGTCCGCGAACCCGAGCGGGACCGAGACGCGAGGCCACCCCGGGCACACCACCGACGGCGAGCTGTGGCGGCAGGCCGCCGAGTTCACCGCGCAGTTCCACCGCGAGGCGCTCGACGGTGCCGACCCCGCCCACAGGCTCGCCGCGATCCGCGCCGAACTCGACGCGACCGGCACCTACGTCCACACCGCGGACGAACTCGCCTTCGGAGCCCGGGTCGCCTGGCGCAACGCCAACCGCTGCATCGGCCGCCTGTACTGGCGCTCCCTGCGCCTGCGTGACCGGCGCCACGTGCGGACCGCCGCGGGCATCGCGGCCGAGTGCGTGGCGCATCTGCACGAGGCGGGCAACGGCGGCCGGATCCGCCCGCTGATCACCGTCTTCGCCCCGGACGCCCCCGGCACGCCGGCGCCGCGCATCTGGAACGAACAGCTCATCCGGTACGCGGGCTACACCGCCGAGGACGGCACGGTGACCGGCGACCCGCGCAACGCCGGCCTCACCGCACTCGCCCGCGGCCTCGGCTGGCCCGGCGGCCCCGGCACCCCCTTCGACGTACTGCCGCTCGTCGTCCAGGAACCCGGCCACTGCCCGCAGTGGTACGCGCTGCCGCCCGAGGCCGTGCTCGAAGTGCCCATCGAGCACCCGGAGTTCGGCTGGTTCGAGCTGCTCGGACTGCGCTGGCACGCCGTGCCCGCACTGGCGAACCTCTGCCTGGAGATCGGCGGCATCTGCTACCCGAGCGCGCCCTTCAACGGCTGGTACATGGGGACCGAGATCGGCGCCCGCAACTTCGCCGACACCGACCGCTACGACCTGCTCCCGGTGATCGCGTCCCGGCTCGGCCTCGACCTGCGCGACGAACGCTCCCTGTGGCGCGACCGCGCCCTGGTCGAACTCAACCGCGCCGTCCTGCACTCCTTCGACCGCGCCGGCGTCACCGTCACCGACCACCACACCGAATCGCGCCGCTTCCTCACCCACATCGGGCGCGAGGAGCGCAGCGGCCGTCCCGTCGGCGCCGACTGGTCGTGGATCGTGCCGCCGATCTCCGGCTCCGCGACCCCCGTGTTCCACCGGACCTACGACGCGACGCAGCGGCATCCCGCGTACGTGCACCACCCCGAGGCCCGGGCCCGGGCCTCCGGGAACGGCCTGTTCTCCGCGCCCGACGGCTGCCCTGTGGTCTAGACCGGCTGCTAGGGTCGCCGCAACTCATGTACCCGCAGCGGTACTCAGGGCGGACGGAAGGCGGCACATGGCGGGCGGACGGGCGTACATCGGTTCCTTCACCTCGGCGGGCGGGCAGGGGGTCACGGTGGCGGAGGTCGATCCCGCCACCGGCGCCCTCACCGTGGTCGCGACCACGGACGCGCTCGCCGACCCCTCGTATCTCGCCCTGGCGGACGGCCTGTTGTACGCGGTGTCGGAGGCGGACGCGGGATCGGTCGGCGTCTTCGAGCTGACGGACGGCACGCCGCGCCTGACCGGCGCACCCCGTTCCGTCGGGGGCTCGGGCCCCACGCACCTCACCGTGGCGGGCGGCCATGTGATCACCGCGAACTACGGCTCGGGGAGCGTGTCCGCGCTCCCGCTGGACGGCGGCGCCGTGCGCGTCGTGCAGCACGAGGGCTCGGGGCCGAACGAGGCGCGGCAGGCGGGTCCGCACGCCCACCAGGTCGCGGTCGACCCGAGCGGCCGCTGGCTCCTCAGCGTGGACCTCGGCACCGACTCGGTGCGGATCCGGCCGCTCGGTTCGCTCGGCTTGCAGGGTTCGGTGGGCTCGCACGGTTCGCTCGCCGAGGATGAGGCGGCTGCGCAGCAGGAGGTGGCGTTGCGGCCCGGTAGCGGACCGCGGCACCTGGCCTTCCACCCGTCGGGCTCTCACGCGTACGTCCTGAACGAGCTGGACCCGACGCTGACCGTCTGCGCCTGGGACGCCGGGCCGGGCACGCTCACGCCGCTCCGGGAGATCCCGGTCCTCCTGGACGAGCCCAAGGGGGACGCGTACCCCTCCGCGATCACCGTCGCGCCCGACGGCCGTCACCTGTGGACGGCCACGCGCGGCGAGGACGCCATCTCCGTCTTCGCGCTGGGCCCGGAGGGACCGGTGCTCACCGCGGTGGCCGGCTGCGGCGGGCACTGGCCGCGCGACCTGGCGGTCCACCCCTCGGGACGCTTCCTGTACGCGGCCAACGAGCGGTCGGGGGACGTGTCGTGGTTCACCGTGGACGAGGCGGGGGTGCCGCAGCCGGCCGGGTCGCTCGCCGCGCCTGCCGCCTCGTGCGTGGTGTTCGGGAGCTGAGAGTACTCCTGCACACGTGAGGGCCCGCCCGGACAGTCCGGGCGGGCCCTCACGTCGTGCCGGGCGTCGGTCAGCGGACCGGAGCGCCCGCCTGCTGCTGCGGCGGGGCGATGCCCAGCGCGTTCATGTAGTTCGACAGCGTCAGCTTGCCGATGGCCGGGTACGCGCCCAGCGGCTCGGCGGTGGCGCAGCCGGCCTCCTTCGCGGCGGCGTCGAGCAGGCCCTCGGCCGCCTCCGGGCCGATCACGTACGGCGCGAGCGCCAGCTGGGCCGAGCCCGAGCCGCGCAGCTGCTCGGCGATCGCGGCGACGGAGCCCGGCTCGTCGAGCGCGGCGGCGAGCACCGGCACGGCGAGCCGCGCGGCGAGCAGCATGCCCGTGATGCCCGCGGCCTGGACCGCCTCCTCGCCGCCCGTGGTGGCGAGGATGATGCCGTCGGCCGCCGTGGCCACCGTGAACAGCCTGGCCCTGTCGGCGCGGGACAGGCCGGCCTCGGACAGCCGTACGTGCAGGGCCTCGGCGAGCAGCGGGTGCGGGCCGAGCACATCGGTCAGCTCGGCGGGCGCGCTGCTGTCCACGACGGCCTGGCGGACCCGGCGCATCAGCGCGTTGTCCGGCCCCGCCAGCAGCGGGACGACCACGGCGACGGGACCCTGCGGCTCGCTCGCCTCGACACCGGCGGCAAGAGCCTGCTGGTAGCGGGCGGTGCGCTGCTCGGCGCACTGTGCGAGCACCGTCTGGAGGGTCGGGAACTCCGCGCCCTCACCGTCCACGTAGCCGATCCGGGCGTCGAGGCCCGGCAGCTCGGAGCGTGCGATCGAGATGACCTCTTCGGCCAGGGAGCGGGCGGCGGCGCTCGGCGTCCCGGGCACGGCGAGAACCAGTGCGGGTGCTCCCTCGGGAGCCACCGCGGGTTCCGGGCGGCGGTGCCGGCCGGGCTGGCGGGGTCGCGGCATTCGTACAGGCAGGCCGGATGCGGGCCCAGTGGGGGAGCTCATGGCGCCGCATGCTACTGGCTTGTGGGGGTCTTCTGTTCGGGGAGGGGGAGGCTGCGAGGCCTACGTCCGTATTTTTCCCTTGAGTGATAATTGTCGTCACTGTCAGGAACATTGAGGACCACTCGATACCGCCGAGTACGCCTCAATCCTTTGCATCCGGAACGTGCAACAGCCGCCCGTCGCACGGCAGGGCGAGGGCGTCGAGCGCCAGCGCGGTCGCGAGGACCACCGCACCCTCCAGCGGATTGCCCTCGGCCGGCACCGCGCGCGCACGCGGGAGTTGCACGGCCAGCTCCTCCTTCAGCGGGACGACGAGCGGGTCACCGATGCCGAACAGGCCGCCGGTCAGGGCCACTTCGCAGTCGGTCTCCGGTGGGCACACCGCTGCCGCCGTATCGGCGATGTGCACCGCGGCGGCCTGGAGGATGCCGGCCGCGACCGGGTCCTCCGCCGCGCAGCCGGCCACCTCGGGGACGAAGGAGGCGAGCACCGCGGGGCGGTCGGTCCGCGGGTAGAGCTTCGCGGGGAGTTCGCTGACGGGACCGTCGAAGAACGCCTCGGCGCGCGCTCGTAGCGCGGCCGACCCGCCGCGGCGGCCGTCGTGGTCGCGCAGCGCCGCGTCCAGCCCGGCGCGGCCGATCCACGCTCCGCCGCCGCAGTCCCCGAGCAGATGTCCCCACCCGTCGGCCCGGTGCCATGTCCGGCCCTCGGTGCCCAGCGCGATCATGCCGGTGCCCGCGGCGACCACGGCGCCGGGACGCTGGCCCAGCGCACCCGCGTACGCCGTCACGGCGTCGGCCGCCAGGGCCAGTCTGCGGACGCCGAACGCCTCGGCGAGCGCCTCCGGGAGTCGGGCGCGCAGATCGTCCCCGAGCGTGGCCATGCCGGCCGCACCGACCGCCACGGCCTTGACCGCGCCGCCGCCCGCCTCGTCCAGGAGCGCCTTGGCCATGGGCACCAGCTGCTCCATGAGGTGCCCCGCGTCGATCCCGTCCGGGCCGGTGCGGACGGGCTGCCGGGACACCGCGGTGTCGGCCCGGGACTCGGCGAGGTCCGTGCGGGAGTCGTCGGCGGTGCTCCGCGCCCCCGGTACGGGGGCGAGCGCGACCCGCAGCCCGGAGCCGCCGGAGTCCACGCCGAGCACCCAACGCGGCGTGCCCATGGGGGTGTCGGTCACGGGAGTCTCCAGTCCACCGGCTGCGCCCCTTGCCGGACGAGCAGTTCATTGACCTGGCTGAACGGCCGCGACCCGAAGAAGCCGCGGTCGGCCGACATGGGGGAGGGGTGCGCCGACTCCACGGCCGGCAACGAGCCGAGCAGTGGCCGCAGATTGCGGGCGTCCCGGCCCCACAGGACGGACACCAGCGGCCGGCCGCGCGCCGCGAGCGCGCGGATGGCCTGCTCGGTGACCTCCTCCCAGCCCTTGCCGCGGTGTGCGGCAGGCCGGCGGGGAGCGGTGGTCAGCGCCCTGTTGAGCAGCAGCACGCCCTGCCGCGTCCACGGCGTGAGGTCACCGTTGGACGGCTGGGGCAGCCCCAGGTCGGTGTTCAGCTCCCGGTAGATGTTGATCAGACTGCCGGGCAGCGGCCGCACCTCCGGCGCCACCGAGAACGACAGGCCGACGGCATGCCCCGGGGTCGGATACGGGTCCTGCCCGACGATGAGCACCTTCACCTCGTCGAAGGGCTGCTGGAAAGCCCGCAGCACATGCGCTCCGGCCGGCAGATAGGTGCGTCCTGCGGCGATCTCCGCGCGCAGGAAGTCGCCCATAGCGGCGATCCGTTCGGCCACGGGCTCAAGTGCCTTGGCCCAGCCGGGTTCGACGATTTCGTTCAATGGTCGTGCAGCCACGGGGTCACCTTAGTGGCGTAACGCACGAGCCGATCACCCGCGGTCGGAAGCGGAGCCGGGGGCGCGGGACCGGCCTTGCGCGCCGGTCCCGCCCACGCTCCCCGCTCAGCCGATCGCGGCGGCCCGTACACACAGCACATCCGGCAGCTGCGAGGCCACCATCTGCCACGAGTCGCCGTCGTCCGCGCTGGCGAACACCTCACCGTTGCGGTTGCCGAAGTACACCCCCGCGGGGTCCAAGTCGTCGGTGCACAGCGCGTCCCTGAGCACCGTCCCGTAGTGGTCGCCCTCGGGCAGGCCCGCCGTGAGCGGCTCCCACGAGGCGCCGGCGTCACGCGTGCGGTACACGCGACAGCGGCGGCCCGCGGGCACACGGTCCGCGTCGGCGTTGATCGGGAACACATACGCGGTGTCGCCGCGGTGCGGGTGCGCTGCCGCCGCGAAGCCGAAGTCCGACGGCAGGCCGGAGCCGATGTCGACCCACTTGGCGCCCGCGTCGTCACTGCGGAACACACCCCAGTGGTTCTGCAGATAGAGCCGGTCCGGGTCGGCCGCGTCCCGGGTCACCTTGTGCACGCACTGCCCGAACTCCGGGTTGGGGTCCGGCAGGAACACCGCGGACACACCGGAGTTGGACGGGGCCCAGGTCTGCCCGCCGTCCTGCGTACGGAACACCCCCGCCGTGGACACGGCCACGGTGATCGAGCCCGGGTCGCGGGCGTCGGTCAGGATCGTGTGCAGCCCCTCGCCGCCGCCGCCCGGCACCCACTTGGAGCGCGTCGGGTGCTCCCACAGAGGGCGTACGAGTTCGAAGGTCTCACCGCGGTCCTCGGATCGGTACAGCGCGGCCGGCTCCGTGCCCGCCCACACCACGTCCGGCTCGGCCGCCGACGGGTGCAACTGCCAGACCCGCTCCAGCGAAGCGCCCGTGTCCTGCGGGAACTTGACGGCCGGCTTGGCCGGCTCGGTCCAGGAGGCGCCGAGGTCGTCGGAGTGGAACACACTCGGGCCCCAGTGGGCGCTGTCCCCGCCGACCAGCAGCCGCGGGGTGTCACGCCGGGTGTCGATCGCGATCGAGTAGATCGCCTGCGCATTGAAGTGCGGCCCGCCGAACTCCCAGGCGCCGCCTCGGCGGCGGCCGATGAAGAGTCCCTTGCGGGTGCCCACGGTCAGAAGTACCTCGGCCATCGCTGGCCACCTCCGTCGGAGTCGGTCGACCTCGTTGTCGTTCCTTCGTGGACCACGAAGTGCGCTCAGTCTGCACCCGGGCACTGACAACAGCGCCCGAACCGCCGCGGACCAGGCGTTTCACAGCATCACGGGTGCATCCGCCCGCCGGTGCCTGCGCGCCGGGGGCATCCGTCCCGGGTTCACGTGCCAGCGGGCGGGTGCGGGCAAGCCTCCCGTGCGGGTGCGGGCAAGCCTGCCGTGCCCGCCGTACGGGAATCCGGTTTCCGTCATGCCCGCACCTGCGCGGCCAGTGTGGCGATACCCTCCGGCCCGACGCGGCAGCACCCGCCGACCAGCCGCGCCCCGTCCCGCACCCAGCGGGCCGCGCGTCCCTCGGCCGTGAACGTCGCGGGACCGCACCACGCGCGCCGCTCGGCGTCCCAGCGCTCGCCGCTGTTGGGGTACACCACGACGGGTCTGCCCGTGATCCGCGCGGCCCGCGGCACCGCCGCGTCGGCGTCCTGCGGCGCACAGCAGTTCACTCCCACCGCGACGACCTCCTCGGCTTCCGCGGCCACGGCGAAGGCCTCATCGAGCGGCTGCCCCGCCCGCGTCCGCCCGCAGGCCACGCTGAACGACAGCCATGCGGGCACCCCGAGCCCGCGCACGGCCCGCACCAGCGCCCGCGCCTCCAGGACGTCCGGCACGGTCTCCAGGGCGAGCACGTCCGGACCGGCCGCGGCAAGGACCTCCAGGCGCGGCCGGTGGAACCGCTCCAGTTCGTCCACGCTCAGGCCGTACCGGCCGCGGTACTCGGAGCCGTCCGCGAGCATCGCTCCGTACGGCCCTGCCGACGCGGCCACCCATAACGGACGCGTCACCCCCTCCGCCTGTGCCTGCCGTGCCGCCTCGCGCGCCAACTGCACGCTCAGCGCGAGCAGTTCGCTCGTTCGGCCCGCGTCGATGCCGCGCCCGGCGAAGCCCTCGTACGTCGCCTGGTACGAGGCGGTGGTCGCCACGTCGGCGCCCGCCCGGAAGTACGCCAGATGCGCGGCGCGCACCGCGTCCGGCCGGTCCGCGAGCAGCCGCGCCGACCACAGGGCGTCGCCCAGATCGTGCCCGCCGGCCTCCAACTGGTTCGACAGGCCGCCGTCGAGCACCACGGGCCCCGCGGCGAGCGCCTCCGTGAAGCTGACCATGCCCCGACGCTAACCCGCGGCCCCGCGGGCGGCAGCCTTAGGCTGTGACCATGGCTTCCGTACTGGTCCTCAACGGCCCCAATCTCAATCTCCTCGGCACGCGCGAGCCCGGCGTCTACGGGGTGCAGACGCTCAAGGACGTGGAGGCGCTCTGCCAGGAGACGGCCGCCGCGCTCGGGCACACGGCCGACTGCCGGCAGTCCAACCACGAGGGGCAGCTGATCGACTGGATCCATGAGGCGGGGGAGCGGCAGAGGTCCGGCGAGCTGATCGGCGCGGTGTTCAACGCGGGCGCCTACACGCACACCTCGGTCGCCCTGCACGACGCGATCAAGGGGACCGGGCTCAAGGTCATCGAGGTGCACATCTCCAACGTCCACGCCCGCGAGTCCTTCCGCCACCACTCGTACCTGTCGCCGGCCGCGGCGGGCATCGTGGTCGGGTTCGGCACGGACGGCTACCGGCTCGCCATCGAAGGACTGCACCGGCTGCACACCGCGGCCGCGTAACCACCGAGTACTCCGGAACCACCGGACCGCGCCGGCGCGTTGTCCATGCAGCGGCACCAACCACAGCAGGGGGAGGACGCCATGGCGCATGGCGAGGTACGGATCGACGGTGACCGGCTGCGGCTGCCCGGCGGGGTGAGCGTGCAGTTCATGCGGACGCTGCGGCTGCCCGAGACGGGCACGCACGCCCTGCCGCCGGGGCTGGGCGTCTTTCCGCTGCGACGCGTGGAGGACTTCCCGGACACCGCGCCGCAGGAGTGGCTGGAGCGCGGCGGAGTGCTGCTGCCCGTGTATCTGCGCGAGGCCATGTGGCTGAGTTTCGGCGGGAGTTCGGAGCCCGCGGCGCTTCAGGTGGGCGTCGGCAAGGTGTGTGCGGTCTCCGGGAAGCCGTGGCGCGACAAGCTGAAGCGCCATCCGCAGAACTATGTGGTGCTGCCCCGCCAACCTTGGCTGGACGGGATCAACTCGGGCAAGGGCACGGTCCGGCAGTTCGTCGCCGTACCCCTCGGGCTCGGCGCCACCGTCGAGGGCCAGGTCACCGGCGAGGAGCACTGGGGCGGCGTACAGCTCCAGTCGTTCACGCTGAACGAGCGGGCGCTGGAGCGGTGGCGCGAGGAGCAGCGCCGCCTGGCGGCCGAGCGCTCGGCGCGCATGCGGTCCGCGGGTTACGGAGGAGCCGTGCCGCAGGCTGCCGGGGCACCGCCGATGCCGTTCGCCGCCGCGGCGCCGGCCGGCGGGGCGCCCGTCCCCGCCGCCGCGCCCGCGATGGGCCTGGGCGTGGGCGGTTCGATGCGCCAGGAGGTCTACAAGGACGACCGCCCCGACTCCGACTGGTCGCCGACCCCGGCGGCCCGCGTCTTCGTCCACCTGGTGACTCCGCCCCAGTGGCGCCGTATCACCGGCGAGGCCCCGCCGCCGTCCCCCGTCGACCGGGCCGCGTACAACAGGGCCGGGCTGCCCTGGTTCGACTACTACGACGAGGACGGCAAGGACCTCGCGCCCACCGACACCCTCGAAGGAGTCAAGCCGGTGGGGGAGTGGCTCGGCGACGACCACGAGCCCTGGGAGCCGACGAAGCCGGGCCAGGTCCATCCGCTGGGCGACCCGGGCAAACCCGTGTCCGACGGCGACTGGTGAGACAGCACCCGTCTCACCACCCCGATCACCGCCCCAAGCGCCATGGGACCGGCGCCTGAACCACCGCCGATACGGCCGGAGGTGTGCGAGTCCACCCGCACACCTCCACCGGCCCTCGAGGGGGAGCCCTTCCACCCGGTCGCTCTCACACGCTGTCGTCCACTTCCCCGACGCGCGTGGCGAGCACCTGCCATCCCGTGGCGTCGTCGTGCACCCAGGTCCGCGTGCACAGGACCCGCGCCTCGAACGGCTTGCCGTCACAGGTGCCTTGGGCCGCGAGGACGGTCCGCGTGACCCCTGTCGCGCCGACCACCGTCGCGACCGTCTCCTCCGGCTCGATCCGGTCGACGACGAGGGTGCCCTCGCCCAGCGCCGCCGCCTCGTGGTCCCCGGCGTGGCAGCGCCCGTCGGGACGCACCGACACCAGCTGCGGGTGGAGCAGACCGCGTAACGCCGCCAGATCGCCGTCCCGTACGGCATGTCTCAACTGGCGCTCGGCCGCGAGGAGATCCGCGGCGGGGAACTCGTCCCCGCGCTGCTTCGGTACGCATCCGATCTGTTCCACAGCCCACCTCTTGTGTCGGGTGGCGCACTGTATCCGGCGCGCCACCCCAGGCCGAAGTCGCCCACGGGGGCGCGCAGATGCACGGGGGCGCCTCATGCCTCGGATGCGTCATTGTGGCTGATCAGACCGCCCGCCGCAGCCGGATCGGGGTCGCTTCCCCTGGGAGTGGACTCGAACCCGGCCGCACGGGTGAGGCGCCGCCGGTTCCGGGTGCCGTGTGGTCAGCGAGGCCCGGCGGGACGTGCTGCCACGGCGACGGGGCGTGCTGCCACGGCCAGCACCATGAGCACCGCGGCGCAGCCGCCGAGCACCATGAGCGCGGACGGCGAGGTACGGTCCAGGACGAGTCCTCCCACGAGCGCGCCCATGGAGATCGTCGCCTGGAACGAGGCCGTGAAGAGGACGGATGCCGCTTCCGGGGCCTCCGGAGCCGCCTTCGCGAACCAGGTCTGCGACGCGACCGGTACGGCGCCGTACGCGACGCCCCACACGATCAGGAGCAGCAACGCGCCGGCCTTCCACCCGCCCAGCACAGGAAGCAGGAGGGTCACCGCGGCGATCAGGGCGGCCGCGAGTCCGAAGACGGCCCGCGGATGACGGGTCACCCAGGCCCCGCCCAGGAAGTTGCCGAGGATGCCGGCGGCACCGTAGAGCAGCAGGAACGTGGTGATGAGTCCGCTGCCGGCGTCGGTGACCAGTTCCAGGAACGGTGTCACGTAGGTGTAGGTGCCGAAGTGGGCCAGCACGACGAGGAACGTCAGCAGGAGGGCGAAGCGGGTGTGCGTGCTGCGGAGCATGCCGCCGAGCACGCTCAGCCGGGTGGCCTGTACGGGAGGAAGCGGCGGCACGAAGACGAGCAGCATGACCAGCACGCCCGCGGTCAGAACTCCCATGACGGTGAAGGCCGTTCGCCATCCGGCGAGGTCACCGATGAGGGTGCCCGCCGGGACACCGAGGACGGAGCCCAGCGGAACGGCGGAGAAGATCACGGCAGTTGCTCTGCCGACCGAGGCGGGCGGCACCAGCCGAGCCGCCAGCCCGGCCCCGATCGACCAGAAGCCGCCGATCGTGATCCCGACCAGGATCCGGGAAACCAGGACGAGCCAGTAGGCGGGTGCCGCGGCGGCGAGGAAGTTCGCCAGCGCCAGCAGGAACATGAAGACGCAGAGCATCACCCGGCGGTCGAAACGTGCCGTGGCCACGGTGACGAGGGGAGCGGCGACCGCGGCCAGGAAGCCCGGCATGGTCATCGTCAGCCCGGCCATCCCGTCCGAGACGGTGAAGGCGGAGCCGATCGAGGTGAGCAGTCCGATCGGCAGGATCTCGGTGGTGACGATGACGAAGATGCCCAGCATGACCGAGACCACGGCCGCCCACCCCCTCAGCGGGGACCGAGGAGGTGGGCGGTGGTCGTCGACCGGCGTGGCCGTGGTTGCCTGCATGGCGTCCCGTCCTGTGGAGGCGGCGGATGTCGCGATCAGTCCAGCAACTCCCGGTGAGAGGTGGCTGGCGGATTCGCGACCGCACCCTTGGCTTCCACGGGTGACGTCGGATTCCCGCCGACGCCGGTGGCCGCCGTGGTGCGGCGCCGCGGCCCCGGCTGCGGCGAGGCTCAGACGGACCGGTGGTACTGGTCCGGCACGTGCACCTCGCCCCCCAGCTCGCGGGCCGCGAGGCGGGCGAAGGACGGGTTGCGCAGAAGTTCGCGGCCCAGGAGCACCGCGTCCGCCTCGCCGTTGGCGATGATCTTCTCGGCCTGCTCCGGCTCGGTGATCAGGCCCACCGCGGCGACGGGCAGCCCGGCCTCCTCCTTGACTCGGGTCGCGAACGGCACCTGGTACGAGGGGCCGACCGGGATGCTGACCTTGGGTGCGAGGCCGCCCGTGGACACGTCGAGGAGGTCGACGCCGTGCTCCTTGAGGACCGAGGCGAAGCGCACGGTGTCGTCCGCGGTCCAGCCGCCCTCCTCCAGCCAGTCGGTGGCGGAGATGCGGAAGAACAGCGGCTTGTCCTCGGGCCAGACCTCCCGTACGGCGTCCACGACTTCGAGGGCGAAGCGGGTGCGGTTCTCGTACGAGCCGCCGTACGCGTCGGTGCGCTTGTTGGCGTGCGGGGAGAGGAACTCGCCGATCAAGTACCCGTGTGCGCCGTGGATTTCGACCACCTCGAAGCCGGCGTCCAGGGCGCGCAGGGCCGCCGCGCGGAACTGGCCGACGATCTCCTCGATCTGCTCCACGGTCAGTTCGGCGGGCGTGCGGTCGTCCGCGGCGAACGGCACCGGGCTCGGCGCGAGCGGCTGCCAGCCGTGCTCGGACTCGTCCACCTGCTTGCCGCCCTTCCAGGGCTGCGCGGTCGAGGCCTTGCGGCCCGCGTGGGCGATCTGGATACCGGGCACGGTGTGCTGCGACTTGAGGAAGTCCGTGATCCGGCGCAGCGCCGCGACCTGCGTGTCGTTCCAGATGCCCAGGTCGTGCGGGCTGATCCGGCCCTCGGGGCTGACGGCGGTGGCCTCGACGAGGATGAGGCCGGTGCCGCCCGCGGCGCGGGCCGCATAGTGCGCGAAGTGCCAGTCGTGGGCGACGCCCGCGTTCGGGCCGAAGACCTCCGCCGAGTACTGGCACATCGGCGCCATCCACACGCGGTTGGGAATGGTCAGCGACCGCAGGGTGTAGGGCTCGAACAGTGCGCTCACGGCGGGCTCCTTCGGCAGTGGGGCGGAGATCGGGTGGTACGTACGGGACGGCCGGAGGCGGGTGCCGCCCGGCTGCTTCGTACGATACTCACCGTACTACGAGAGATGTCAAACTACGAGACCTCTCGTACAATGAACTCCGCAGCGACCGCCGGACCGGGCGGCGCCCACGGATCGGGAGGCAGCGTGACCACCGCGACGAGCAGCCGAGAGCTCGCCCACCCCGAGCGCGACGAGATCCGCCTCGAGGCCGTCCTGCACGCCCTTTCGGATCCGATGCGGCTCCAGGTGGTGCGCGAACTGGCCGAGGCCCAGGGCGAGTTGTCCTGCTCCTACTTCGACCTGCCGGTCACCAAGTCCACCACCACGCACCACTTCCGTGTGCTGCGCGAGAGCGGGGTGATCCGGCAGGTCTACCGCGGTACGGCGAAGATGAACGGGCTGCGCCGCGAGGATCTAGCCGCGCTCTTCCCCGGACTTCTCGACAGCGTTCTCGACGCGGCTGCCCGGCAGGAGCGGCGGCTCACCGGCAGCTGAGCCCGCGTCCGAGACCGCGGCCGCACCCTCGGGCGGACCGGCCTCGCCTTCGCCCCGCCCGGGATGGATCGCGCGGTCCGAATCGCCTCCCGGCCGGTCGTCACGCGGCTTGCCCCCGGGCAGGTGGTTGAAGAGCAG
The DNA here is from genome assembly GCF_900100315.1 of Streptomyces indicus. GTDB lineage: Bacteria > Actinomycetota > Actinomycetes > Streptomycetales > Streptomycetaceae > Streptomyces > Streptomyces indicus. The sequence continues at coordinate 275,897 of NZ_FNFF01000001.1, read as the reverse complement.
GTTCAGGGCGATCGCCGTGAGGCAGCCCGCGCTGATCCCGCTGTGCATGACCGTCTGGAACCAGTCGGGGAACTCCTCGTAGATCTCCGGCACGCCGACCGGCAGCATGCCCACGGCCACCGACACCGCGACGACCGTGAGGTTGTGGTTGCCGCGGAAGTCCACGGTCGCGAGCGTGCGCAGCCCCGTGGCGGCCACCGTCCCGAACATCACCAGCCCCGCACCGCCGAGCACCGGCGCGGGGATCGCCGCGACGACCGCGCCCAGCTTCGGCAGCAGGCCGAGCAGCACCAGGATCACCCCCGAACAGGCCACGACCCAGCGGCTGCGCACCCGCGTCATGCCCACGAGCCCCACGTTCTGCGCGAACGCGGTGTACGGGAAGGTGTTGAACACACCGCCGAGCACCGTCGACAGACCGTCCGCGCGCAGACCGTCCGACAGGTGTCGCGGCTCCACCTTGCGGCCGGTCATCTCGCCCACCGCGATCATGTCGCCGGTGGTCTCGGTCATGATGACCAGCGCGACCACCAGCATCGACACCACGGCAGCCGCCTCGAAGGTGGGCGCACCGAAGTGGAAGGGCGTGCTGATCCCGAGCCAGTCGGCCTGGCCCACGCCGCCGAAGTCCGTGAAGTCCAGCGGTATCGCCACCAGGGTGCCCACGAGGATGCCGACGAGGACCGCGATCCGGCTCAGGAACGGCGGTGCGTACCGCTGCACGCCCACGACCACCACGAGCACGAAGGCCGCGAGGCCGATGTTCTTCGGCTCGCCGAACGAGGGTGATCCCGCGCCGCCCGCCACCCAGCGCCCGGCCACCGGCAGCAGGGTGACGCCGATGATCAGGATCACCGTGCCCGTGACCAGCGGCGGGAAGAACCGCAGCAGTCGCCCGAAGATCGGCGCGAGCAGCACCATCGCGAGCCCGGAGACGATCACCGCACCGTAGATGGCGGGCAGTCCGCCACCCTCCGTGCCGATCAGGACCATCGGCGACACGGCCGCGAACGTGCAGCCCTGCATGATCGGCAGCCGCACGCCGAAGCGCCACACCCCGACGCACTGGAGCAGAGTCGCCACCCCGCAGATCAGCAGATCGGCCGTGATGAGATACGCGAGATCCGCGGGCGGCAGCTTCATCGCGCCGCCGACGATCAGCGGCACGGCCACCGCGCCCGCGTACATCGCGAGCACGTGCTGGAGACCGAAGGCGATCAGCTTGCCGCTGGGCGGCACCTGATCGACGGGGTGCTTCTCGTTCGCCGCGGCGGATGAGGGAGCAGAAGCCATAGGGCACTCCTGAACTGGCAGAGGGGACAAGGCTGTTCATGTGCAGGGGGAGCGGTGCACGCGAGTGGGGAGGCGGGACGCCTCGCGTGAGTGGGGGTGCACGAGACCGTAGGCGGCCTGAACAGTTTGTTGATTACGCGGATGTTGCCGCGCTGTGTCGGCGATCGCCAGACCCTTGCAGCGAGTTCGGGGGACGAGCGGTGGGGGCGGTGCGGCGAAGGCGGGGCCGGAGACCCGGGATCAGCCGGCCCGGTCCTCGCGGGCCGCCGCCAGCAGCGCGTCCCACTCGCCGATCTTCACCGGGCCGCGCCCGAGCGAGGCCCCGAGCGCGGCCTCGGCCCGCTCGATCGCCTGCCACCCGGTCCACTCCACGGGCCGCAGACCGGCGGCGCGCAGCCCCTCCAACGGGTCGGTCCTGACCGCCTGTTGTACGAGGCCGGGGGCGTCCTCGAGCAGGGAGCCCACGGTCTCCTTGGCGCAGGGACGGTTGGTGCCGATGACCCCGGTCGGGCCGCGCTTGATCCAGCCGGCGACGTACTCCCCGGGCGAGGGCACGCCCTCGCGCAGCACGCGCCCCGCGGCGTTCGGCACGACGCCGCGCTGCTCGTCGAAGGGGAGTCCGTCCAGCGGGATCCCGCGGTACCCGACCGAGCGCAGGACGAGTTGCGCGCCGATCTCCTCGTACGCGCCCGATCCCGTCACCCCGCCCAGGCCGTCGGGCAACGTCCGTTCGAAACGCACCGCACGCACCCGGCCGCCTTCGCCGAGGAGCTCCACCGGCCGCAGGAAGAACCGCAGATGGATCCGCCGGGACCGGCCCTGCGCCGGGCGGTCCGCGAAGGCGCGCAGGGCCTCGACGTTGCGCCGGCCGGCGGCGGGCAGCCCCGACGGGTCCGCGAAGTGCGGGTCGAGCGCCAACTCGGCCGGATCCACGAGCACATCGGCGTCCGCGAGCGAGCCGAGCTCGCGCAGTTCCTTCGTGGTGAACTTCGCCTGAGAGGGCCCGCGCCGCCCCACCATGTGCACATCGCGCACCCGGCTCGCCGCCAGCGCGGCCAGCGCCGCGGCCGGCATGTCCGTCCCCGTCAGCTCGTCGGCGCCGCGGGCCAGGATCCGGGTGACGTCCACCGCCACGTTGCCCACGCCGATCACGACGGCGGACTCGGCCGCGGCGAGCGCACCGTTCCAGTGCGCGTCGGGGTGCGCGCTGTACCAGGACACGAACTCGGTCGCCGACCAGCTCCCGGCCAGCTCCTCACCGGGCACGCCCAGATGCCGGTCGGTCGCCGCGCCCACGCAGTACACGACCGCGTCGTACAGCCGCAGCAGGTCGCGCGCCGCGATGCCGCCCGGACCGATCTCCACGGCCCCGAGGAAACGGACCCGTTCGTCCTGGAGCACCGTCCGCAGGTTGTTCTGCAGGGACTTGATCTTCTCGTGGTCGGGGGCGACGCCGTACCGGACCAGACCGTACGGGCAGGGCAGCCGGTCGAGTACGTCGACGCGTACCGGCACGCGGTCCTGCTGGACGAGCGACTGGGCGCTGTACACCCCGCTCGGTCCCGATCCGACGACAGCGACATGAAGCACGGTGAGGCTCCTCCCGCGGGATGCCTTCAGCATCGCACTCCCGTACGGGAAGGGGGAGATGTGCGCGGCGCCTCGGGGGAGGTGTGCGCCACGGCGCGGGCAAGGCGTCGGGGGAGATGTGCGGGGACGCGCGGCGAACGAGGGTGAAGGCTCGCGTGCCGTCACTGACCGAGAGTGATCGTCCAGATACGGTTCTGATGTGCTCAATGGATCATTTGACCCGGAATTTGATCAGAATCGTCCGCATCAGGTGACCTCCGTGCAGCCCGCGTGGGAGGTGCGCGGGCACGGCACCGCATCCACGGGACGGCAGCGGGGGGAGGCGGGCGAGGCAGGACCGGCTCGCGAAGAGGCCGGGCAAGCGGCCGGACAAGGACCGGCCGAGGGCGCGCTGCCCCCGTGGTTCGACGTACGCGTGACCTTCGGGGAAGGCGCGTACATCGATGTGCTCGCCGTGGCGGGCGAGACCGGCATCTCGATCGAGGACATGCGGGCCAGGCCGCCGCTGCCCCTGGGCGGTTTCGCCGCCCTGACCGACTGGCTGTCCGGCCCGCTGGAGGAGGCCTGTCGCGCCGTGGTCGCGGACCCCGCGCCCCGCCCGCCCGCCGCGGAACCCCGGCCGGCGGCGGACGGAGGCCGGCGCGATCACCGCAGGTCACGCCGTACGCAGCCACGTGGCAAGGACGCCCGGCTCGTGGCGGCCGAGGCCTACCGGGCGGCGCAGGCCGAGAGCCGCGATCCGGTGCTCGCGGTGATGGCCGCGACCGGACGCAGCCGCCGCCGGGCGCTGCGCCTGATCGCGGGCGCACGCGACGCGGGCCATCTCGCGCCGCGCCACAACCGCCGCTGACCAACACGCCGTACATGCAAGGGCGTTGGCGTCAGGCCATCCCGCGCATCCGGTCGACCTCGCTGGCCTGCTGGGCCATCACGTCGGCGGCCATCTCCTCCAGCTGAATGTTGTTCCCGCCGGAGAGCAGCTCCTCCGCCATGGTGATCGCGCCCTGGTGGTGCGTGATCATCAGCTTGAGGAAGAGTTCGTCGAAGGCCGCGCCCTTGGCCGCCTTCAGGTTCTTCATCTGCGGTCCGGAAGCCATGCCCGGCATCGTGTGGTGATCGTGGCCCTCGGTCTCGCGCGGACCGCCGTTGTTCTTGACCCAGGCCTCCATGGCCTCGATCTCCGGCCCCTGCGCCGCGTGGATCCGCTCGGCGAGCTTCTTCACCGCGCCCGACTTCGCCTGCTTCGGGGCCAGTTCGGTCATCTCCAGCGCCTGCCGGTGATGCACGATCATCATCTGCGCATACGTGAAATCGGCCGAGTTGGGCGTATCGTCCTCGGCCCGCTTCTTGGCCTCCTCGGGCGAGATCTTCTCGGACTTCTCGCCCGGCTTGCCCGGCGCGATCACCGAAGCCCCGCCCCTGTCACCGGACTTGGCCTCGTCCTCGCCGCCACCGGAGTCGCAGGCTCCGAGCAGCAGTGCACCGGCGAGCGCCACCGCGGCCGCGGCGCTGATACGCCGGTGCGGGGATCTGTGACGAAGCAGCACGGCAACCTCCTGGAACAACGGGAACGTTGGCGTCCGTCCTAGCACGAGCGCGGGCGCCGAAGATCAAAAACTTCTATTACAAGTGCGTTGCCATCTGTTGAGATGTGCATGGCGAGCACGATACTGCCGTTGTCCGTGAACCGTTCAACTACGAACGGCGACTTGGGAGGACAGAGTGAGCCAGCAGAACCGACCCCGTGCCCGGCACAGACGCCTCGGCGTCGCAGCCGCCGCATTCGGGCTTGTCGCCACCCTCCTGACCGCAGGTCAGGCCGGCGCCACCCCCGACCCGGGCGACACCCCCGCCTCGCCGAAGGGGGTGTCCAAGAGCGATGCCGCGGACACCCGCGAGGCGATAGCCAGCGGGGACATCCCCGGCCAGGACGAGATCGTCCACTCCGACAACATCGAACACGTCACGAACATCCCGAAGGACCTGCTGCCGGGTACGAACTCGGACCTTGCCTTCCAGGGCAAGTACGCGTTCGCCGGCAACTACGACGGCTTCCGGATCTTCGACATCTCGAACCCGAGGAAGCCCGAGACGGTCGCCCAGGTCCTGTGCCCCGGTGGTCAGAACGACATCTCGGTCTCCGGCAACCTGGTCTTCCTCTCCACCGACTCCTCGCGCAGCGACGACTCGTGCTCCAGCACCTCGCAGCCCGCGACCGAGAAGTCGTCGTGGGAGGGCATGAAGATCTTCGACATCAGCAACATCCGCGAGCCGCAGTACGTGGCCTCCGTGGAGACCGCGTGCGGTTCGCACACGCACACGCTGGTGCCGGAGCGCAAGAACGTCTACGTGTACGTCTCCTCGTACTCGCCGAGCACGACGTTCCCGGACTGCCAGCCGCCGCACGACGGCATCTCGATCATCAAGGTGCCGCGCAAGGCTCCCGAGCAGGCCAAGGTCATCGACTTCCCCGTCCTGTTCCCCGGTGAGGGTCCGGACGGCGGCGGCAACCCGGGTGCGCCCACCAACCCGGGTGTCTCGAAGACCACCGGCTGCCACGACATCACCGTGCTGCCCTCCAAGGACCTCGCGGCGGGCGCGTGCATGGGTGACGGCATCCTCTTCGACATTGAGGATCCCGAGCAGCCGAAGATCATCGACCAGGTCCAGGACAACGTGAACTTCGCGTTCTGGCACTCGGCGACCTTCAACCAGAAGGCCAACAAGGTCGTCTTCACCGACGAGCTCGGCGGCGGTTCCGGTGCCACCTGCAACGCGGCCATCGGGCCGAAGCGCGGTGCCAACGGCATCTACGACATCGTCGGCAAGGGCGACAAGCGCAAGCTGGTCTTCCGCTCGTACTTCAAGATCGACCGCCACCAGGCCGACACCGAGAACTGTGTCGCCCACAACGGCTCGCTGATCCCGGTCAAGGGCAAGGACCTCATGGTCCAGGCCTGGTACCAGGGCGGCGTCTCGGTCTGGGACTTCACCGACTCGAGCAAGCCGAAGGAGATCGGCTACTTCGAGCGCGGTCCGCTGTCGACCACCACGCTCCAGACGGCCGGTTCGTGGTCGGCGTACTACTACAACGGCTATGTCTACTCCAACGACATCGCCAAGGGCTTCGACGTCCTGAAGATCAACGACCGTCGTACGGATCCGGCGAAGCGGATCCGGCTGGACGAGCTCAACGTCCAGACGCAGCCCGACTACTTCGACCGGGACTAGCGGTCCCGCTCAGGACGCGGACGGCCCCAGCGCCGACCGCTCTCTGAGTCCGGTTCCGCCGGGCGCCTCGCCGCCCGGCGGAACCCCCAGCTCCCACGCGAGCCCGTAGCGGCGGAACAGTTCGGCCCGCAGCGGCTCCAGCGGCATCGGCGCCCCCGGCAGCAGCAGGGCGAACACGGCGCCCATCAACTGCGCCCGCAGCAGCGGGTACTCGCGGTCCACGTCGAGCGCCCCATGCCGTACGCAGGTGTCGCGCAGCAGCTCCGCGAGCCGCTGCTGCTCGGGGCACTGCACGAACCCTTCGGCCTGGAGAATCCCGGCCATGTGCGTACGCATCAGCACGGGCCGGTCGGTCGCCAGGCCCAGGATCGCGTCGATGGCACGGGCCAGGCGCTCGTCCCCGTCCGTCGTGACCGGCTCGCGCTCGAGCGCCGCGGCGAGCGTGCGATGCATCAGCCGGTGCACCGCGGACTGGAGCAGCTGCCGCTTGCCGGGGAAGTAGTACGAGACGAGCCCCCGTGCGCAGCCGGCCCGGTCGGCAATGTCGCCGAGCGTCGTGGCCTCGTACCCGCGCTCGCCCACCAGCTCGACGGTCGCCTGCAGCAACCGCTCGCGGGAACGCCGCCGCAACTCCTCGTTCACGGCTGCGCTGCGCGGGGACAAACGGAAACTCCTGCGTTGACTGGCTCGGAGCCAACTATACTCAGCGTGCACTGAACGGGCCCCTGCGTGGGCTCCCCAGTGCTGCCGTCCGCCCGGGCGACGCGGGGGATCGTCCGGACGGGCGGCATTGCCTTGTCCGGGACGCGTGTCACCCCAGGTCAGGCGGAGGGCGAGGCGTCAGCCGCCCGTCGGGTACCGCACCCCGGTCGCCCGCTCCGACTCTTCCCACAGCCGCCGTGCCGTTTTCGTGTCGTGCGAGCGCACGCTCGTGGCGACCGTCTCCGGGTGGCCGTTGCGCTGGAAGAGGCCGTCCGGCCCGATGCAGGTGCCGCCCGCCGCATCCGCGGCCGTCGCCGCGTACAGCAGCGGGAGTGCTCCCATCGCCGGCGGCTGCGCCCGGCCGCCCGCGAGGAGCCTGCCCTGGAACGAGGTGTCGCGCCGCTGCCCCTCGGTGGCGGCCACGCCCGGGTGGGCCGCCAGTGAGATCGGGCCTGGCGTCCGGGATTCCGGGTCAGGAGGCGGGGGCCCTGCGTTGTCGAAGCGGCGTTCCAGCTCGTATGCGAAGAGCAGGTTGGCCAGCTTGGACTGGGCGTAGGCGAGCCAGCGCTGATAGCGGCGGCGGGTGAAGTGCAGGTCGTCGGGGCGGACCCGGCCGAGGCGGTGCAGTCCGCTGGTGACCGTCACGACCCGGTCGCGGACGCGGTCGAGGAGCAGGCCGGTGAGGGCGAAGGGGCCCAGGTGGTTGGTGCCGATGTGGCGCTCGAAGCCGTCGGCTGTCACGGAGTGCGGGACGGCCATCACGCCCGCGTTGTTGATCAGTACGTCGACCGGCTCCGTCAGGCCTTCGGCGAAGGTGCGTACCGATGCGAGGTCCGCCAGGTCGAGGTGCCTGACCTGCACCGGGCCCTGCGCCGCCGCGGCCACCGCACGACCACGCTCCTCGTCCCGGCACGTGAGGATCACCTCCGCACCGGCCGCGCACAGCGCAAGGGTCACCTCGGCGCCCAGTCCGCTGCTCCCGCCCGTGACGAGGAAGACACGGCCTCTTTGGGGCGGAATGTCCGCTGCTGTCCAAGGAGGCATGGCCGGTCTCCCCTCGCCGCGACGCCGGTTGCCGCCAAGTCCCCAGTCTCTTCCTGCCGGGACGGTGCGGCTAGCGGCCGCGGGGGACCGCCTGCGGGGGAGTGCTGTCGGGAGTGCTGGCGGAGGTGCGTGCGGTGCGGGCGAGGCGTCGGCGGGCCCCGCGGTACATCAGCCAGGCCGAGAGAACGCCCGGCAGACAGTGCACCGCCAGTACGCCGATCACATGCGGTCCGCCCCAGTCGTCGGCGTACGACGAGGGGTCGCCGAAGTCGATCACGAAGGGCTCGACGACGGCGCGGGCGATGAGGAAGGTGCCGAGGAGCACACCGAGGGCGAGGGCGATCTTGCGCATGAGGACTCCTGGTCTCGCGGCGCATCGGAGCGCGCCGACTCTTCGACGTTAGAGTCCGTCGATCACCGGCAGAACCCGGCTGACCAGGAGCTTTCCCTGGGGGAAAACCCCCGGGGCGGGCGCCTCAGGCCGCTTCGAGCACACCGCCGCGCACGGCGGCCGCCCACTCGACGACCAGGCCCGCGTACTCCTTGCGCTGCTCCTCGCTCAGCCGGCCGCCGGAGCACAGCATCAGCCGCCGTATCTGCTCATTGAGCTCTTCGGCGGACCGAGTGGGGCGCGGACGTGGAGTGGAGGACATGTGAACGAGCTTAGGGGTCGGGTATGACAACGCGCTGAGAAAACTCTGGGTTCGCCACCTGTGCAAGAGCCGCCCAACCGCCTCTGACCTGCTGATTCGAGCCTGAGAGGGCTTTCAGGCGCGGGAGTTGTGATGTTCGCCTCGCCACCCGGGATCAACGCCCGCTCCGCTGCGGCCGTCTCCATCAGGTCTCCATAAGGGACAGGTGAGTTGTCCCCGGTCGTCCCAGGGTGAGTCCGCTGCGTCAGACCGGTTCGGTCACGTCGCCGCGTACGGCTGCCGCCCAGGCGGTGACCAGCCGCTCGTACTCCGCGCGCTGCTGCTCGTCGAGCCGGCCGCCCGCACGCGCCCACAACGCGCGGATCTGCTCGTTGAGTTCGGCAGACCGCACGGAGTGCGTGGCGGCTTCGCGGGACATGCCACCACCTTAGGGCCTGGCGCGACGGGCGCCGTGGGCCCAGAGGCCGGGTGGACCGCGAGCGGTGCCAGGGGCCAATGAGTCCCGCGGGGTTCGGTCCGCGGAATCCCGCGGGTTCAGGCCGCCGACGCATCCACCAGATCGAGCACGGGCAGCAGCTGACCGGGACGCTCATGCGCGGGCAGGTGGTCCACGAAGTGCACCGCGCAGCCGAGTTGGGCCGCACCGCCGTCCGCGCGCCGGTCGTCCCCGACCATGAGGGTGTCCGCGGGCGCGACACCCAGCCGTTCCAGCGCCACGGCGAACAGCCGGGGGTCGGGCTTCTGGATCCCGTGTTCGTACGAGAGGACATAGGCGTCGACATACGGGTCGAGGCCGTGCTCGCGGAAGACCGGCCGCAGGTCCCAGCCGATGTTGCTCACGACCCCCACGAGCACCCCGCGCTCCCGCAGCCCTTCGAGCACCCGCACCGTGTCGGGGTACGGGCCCCACGCGGGCGGTGTCCTGTGGCGGTCGTAGAGGGCCTCGTGCAGGTGCGGCGCCGGCAGACGCACGACGTTGGACAGGCCCGTGTATGCGGCGCGGTGCTTCTCCGCGCTCTCGTCGCGCACCTCCCACAGCTCGCGCAGATGCTCCGGCACGCGAGGGTGCGCGGTGCCGCCGGGCAGTGCGCCCACGTGGTCCAACTCCGCGGCGCAGCGCAGGAACTCCGCCTCGGACAACTCCGTCCCCGTCTCGTCGAGCACGGCCCGCAGCCAGGCCTCGGTGCTCTCGATCCGCAGCAGGGTCCCGGAGAAGTCGAAGAGCACGCCCTTGATCGCCATGAGACCGATCCTCGGCCGCGGCCGGCGCCACGGTCAAGCAGGAGGCGCAGAGGCCCACGCCCGTGCCCGTCAGCCCCGAACGTCCTCGCGCCTGCCCACGCCCGTGTGCGTCAGGCCCGCTCCTCCGTGCGCCGGTACACCCCCACCGCGACCACCACCGTCAGGAGCCCGAGCAGCCAGCCGCCCACGACGTCGCTCGGCCAGTGCACGCCGAGCCAGATCCGGGTGAGGCCGACACCGATCACGGACACCAGCGCGAGGGTCACCGCCGCCACCCAGGCGGCACCTTCGACCCCGTGGCGCCGCAGCAGCCACAGGAGCAGCCCGCACGCGACCGCCGCGGTCATCGCGTGGCCGGACGGGAACGAGGCGTAGTGCGCACTGTCGAGCGGCTCGCGCCACTGCGGCCGGTCCTTGCCGACCAGGGCCTTGAGTCCCTGCTGGACGAGCGTGCCCGCCGTGCACGTCACCGCGAGCAGCACGGCAAGGCGCCGCGCTCCGCGCAGCCACAGCCACACGGTCACGACCGCGCACAGGGTTCTGAGCGTCCAGGGATCCCAGACCCAGTCCGTCATCACGCGGTTGAACTGCGTCACTCCGTCGAAGTCGTGCGCCCAGCGGTGGACGGTCCGCGAGAGTCCCGTGTCGAAACTCTCGAGCGGAGGCCAGGCGAACACCACGAGGGCGAGCAGGACGGCCGAGAGCGCGGCGAGGAGCCCCGCGAGCGGGGCGGGACGGATGAGGTGTGGGGGACGACGTGACATGGGCTGATCTTTCCCGAGTACCCCTGGTGAGGGCTAGCCCAGCGCGCTGAGCCCCGGCACGAAGGCCACGAGAAGGGGGATCACGGGCACGAGCGCACCGGCCGCCGTCAGCCGCAGCCGACGGCCCGCGGTCAGCCGGGGTTTGGCCGACAGCAGCCGGTTCACGCGCTGCGGCACCTCGGCGTGCGCGGTCGGGCAGGGGCCGAACACCCCACGGTGTTCGTTGAGTTCGACGAGGGCGAGCGCGATCGTGAGCCGCCCGAAGCGGCGCGAGGCCACGTCGTCCGCGGCCAGTTCCACCAGGCGGTGCATCTCGTCGCGGAAGGCGGCGAACACCGGCACCTGCGGGAACCCGTTCGCGAGCGCCGAGGAGCAGTGCAGCAGCCAGTCGTGGCGCGCCGTGACATGGCCCTGCTCGTGCGCGAGCACGGCATCGAGCTGGCGCCCCTTCAGGCGCCGCAACGCGGCCGTGGTGATGGCCAGTTGAGGGGCCGTGCCCGGCAGCCACCAGGCGTCGGGGCGCTCGCCCTCGATCACCACGAGCGGGTCGCTGCCCGGCTCCTCGCCCGGCAACAGCGGGGCGCGCAGCCGCAGTTCGGTCCGTGCCGCGCGGCGCCGCGCCCGCGCCCGCAGCACTTCGCGGGTCAGCATCGCCCCGGTCCACAGGCCGCCGCACGCGAGCAGGACCGCGAGCCCGGCCGCCCACGGACCGCCGGCCCCGAAGGCGTACGCCTCGACCACGCCGGTCGGCGCGGGGGCGAACACCCGGCCGCGCACCTGGTGCCAGGCGCCCGAAGCGCTCAGGAGCATCGAGAGCAGACAGCACAGAAGCACCGCGGCCACCACGCACTGCCATATCCACAGCGCCACCACCGGCTCGCGTTCCGGCCACTTGGCCCGGGCGAGCAGACGGGGCGCCAGCACGGCGGTGAATGCGCCGAGCAGCAGGAGGACGGCAGGGACCATCATGCCGCCCAGCCTAGGAGGGGGCGGCTACCCGGCGGTACGGGCCGCGCGGCCAAGTGACGGACGCCACGGAGTCGTATGCCGGAAACGTCCGTTGTGACCCCGTCGCGGTGCCGGGCCCGCCCCGGATCCGGCTCCGCGGGCACTCCGGAACCGCTCCGCAGTCACTCCAGAGCCACTCCACAGCCACTCCGGAACCCCTACATCGTCAGCAGCATCGCGAACATCGCGATCCCCATGGACAGCCGGCAAGCCATCGCCAGCTCTGTCCGGTCACCCCACCCCGTGCCCGCGCCCGGCCCCCCGCCCGCCGCTGTGGCAGACCCCGGCACCGGACTGCCGGCCGCCCCCGCCGGCATCAGCCGCACCCCGGAGCGCAGTACGTACGCGGCGTAGTAGACCAGCAGCGCGCCGGTCAGGAGCGGCACGCCGCCCGCGCCGTGGTGCCCGCCGGACGCCATGGCCAGCGCCATGTAGACCATGGCCAGGGCCCCGACGAGATGGTGCAGATGGTGGGCGGCCCGGCGCGCGCGGCCCACCTCGTACGCGGCCGCGGCGCCGAACACCGCGACGTACGCCCACCACAGCGCGGCGGGCTGCGTGAGCACGGCCGCGGGCACCGCCATGAGGGCCATGCCGAATCCCATCAGTGCCTCACCGCCCGCGCCGGTCCGCTGTGCGGTCACCGGACTGCGCATCCGCAGCAGGCAGTACGCCCCCATCGCGGCACATAACGCGACAAGCAGCCAGCCTGCCGACGCCGGTCCGTGCACGGGCACCTCCCAGTTCGACGGTGTCGTGAGGTCGATGCCCGCAGTCGGGGGGTCGTACGCGGCGCACGGGTGTACACAGGGGAGCGCAACGGGGAGCCCGGTGGGCCACGGGGACGGCGCGAGCGGCGGTGGGGGAAGCGGTGGGGACGGAACCGTTCGGGTTGCTGATCGTGGCGGCGGGGGTGGTGCTGATCCTGTTCGGGCTGCTCTGGCGCGGACGGGTCCGGCGGCCGTTCGCACCACTGCGCGCCCTGGAGGCGCAGGACCGTATCTTCGCGCGTGAGCTGCGCAGAGCTGCGGACATGGCGATCGCGGCGGCCCGCCGCCAGGCCGCTCCCGACGAACCGGCGATCATCCGCGTGGACGATGTGATCCGCGTGATGACCGCCCAGTTCGGCCACTACCCGGTGCCGCGCGAGCAGGCCGCCGCCGCACTGCGCGAACGCTTCGAGGCGGGCGCCTGCCGCACGGACTGCCTGACGGACGCGTACGACTAGGGCGCCGGGCGCGAGACGTCGTACGTGACCTCCGGGACCGCACCGGACCGCGCCGGCCGCCTCGCCGGACCCGCACGGAAAAATCGGATGCCAACGGGCGATCCCGTACAGCTAAGTTGGGCCCGTGGACGAACTCGCCCTCCTGAAGCTCTCCAACGGCCCCGTCACCCGCACCCGTCTCGTGCGCGACCTGAGCGCCCTCGGACTCGGTCCCGGGGACAGCGTGATGTTCCACACGCGGCTCTCCGCCCTCGGCTATGTGACCGGCGGCTCGCAGACCCTCATCGACGCGCTGCGCGAAGTCGTCGGCGACCAGGGGACGTTGATGGTGACCTGCGGGTGGAACGACGCCCCGCCGTACGAGTGGACCACCTGGCCGCCCGACTGGCAGGAGGCGGTGCGCGCGGAGCACCCGGCGTTCGACCCGGAGCGCGCCGAGTGCGACCACTCCTTCGGCCGGCTGCCCGAGGCCCTGCGCCGGCAGCCCGGAGCCGTGCGCAGCCGCCACCCCGACGCGAGTTTCGCCGCGCTGGGCGCCGCGGCGCACCGACTGATGGACGACCACCCCTGGGACGACCCGCACGGACCGGACAGCCCGCTCGCGCGCCTGGTCGCACTCGGCGGCAAGGTCCTGGTGCTCGGCGCGGGCCTCGACTCGCTGACCGTGCTGCACCACGCGGAGGCTCTGGCCGATGCGCCGGGCAAGCGTTTCGTGGACTACGAGCAGCCCATCCTCGTGGACGGCCGGCGCGAGTGGCGGCGCTTCCACGACATCGACTCGGCTGAGGGCGCGTTCGACTACACGCCCGTGGTCGGACCGGAGCGCGACGCCTTCGAGGTCATCGGGCAGGAGTTCGTGGCGTCGGGCGGCGGTGTGCGGGGCCTGGTGGGGGCCGCCGAGAGCCACCTGTTCGACGCCCGCGAACTCACCGCCTTCGGCGTGGCATGGATGGAGGACAAGCTGCGCCGCTGAACGGCCCGGGCGCCCGGCGGTTGTTTACTGGGCCCATGACCGACAAGCGCAGCGCGGGCCTGCTGCTCTTCCGCGAGACAGGCGGGCGCATCGAGGTGCTGCTCGGGCACATGGGCGGACCGTTCTGGGCCCGGCGCGACGCCGGTGCCTGGTCCGTCCCGAAGGGCGAGTACACCCCGGACGAGGAGCCGATGGCCGCGGCCCGGCGCGAGTTCCAGGAGGAGCTCGGACTGCCGCCGCCCGAGGGCGCGTTCCTGCCGCTGGGCGAGGTCCGGCAGTCGGGCGGCAAGACCGTCACCGTGTGGGCGGTCCGCGCCGACCTCGACCCGGACACCGTGGTGCCCGGCACCTTCCGGATGGAGTGGCCCAAGGGGTCGGGCGTGCTGCGGGAGTTCCCCGAGCTCGACAGGGTGGCGTGGTGGTCACTCGACGACGCGGCGGACAAGCTCGTGAAGGCGCAGACCGTCTTCCTGGCCCGGCTTGCCGACCTGCTCGCCTGACGGGCGGCCCGTCACGTCGGGGGTGCGCCACCGCCCGCAGCGCACCCCACCGGCGGGGCCCGTCAGGTGGCCTTGATACGGAACACGCTGCCGCTCTGCGCGAGCACGTACAGCGCACCGTCGCAGCCCTGCGCGAACGAGACGACCTCGCCGCCGCTCACCCCGAGGTCGGTCACGCCGGTCACCTTGCCGCCGTCCACCGTCAGGGCCCGCAGCGTGCCGTCGCAGTAGTCGCTGAACACATACCGGCCCTTGAGCGCCGGAATGTCCTTGCCTCGGTACACGTACCCGCCGGTCACCGAGCAACCGAGACCGGTGCGGTCGTACTCGTACACCGGCGGCACATGGTTCGCGGGCTCGGTGCCGCCGCGGAACGGGTGCGTGCCCTCCATCTGCGACCAGCCGTAGTTCTCACCGCCCTTGCTGCTCGCGGGCGCCCGGTCGATCTCCTCCCAGTCGCTCTGCCCGACGTCCCCGATCCACAGGTCGCCCGCGGTCTTGTCGAAGGAGAACCGCCACGGATTGCGCAGCCCGTACGCCCAGATCTCCTCCTTCGCGCCGGGCTCGCCGACGAACGGGTTGTCCTCGGGGATCGCGTACGGTGTGCCGCCGCGCGGGTCGATGCGCAGGATCTTGCCGAGCAGCGTGCCGAGGTTCTGGCCGTTGCCGTGCGGATCGCCGCCCGAACCGCCGTCGCCGAGCGCGATGTAGAGGAGGCCGTCGGGTCCGAACGCGATGTCGCCACCGTTGTGGTTCGCGTACGGCTGCGTCTGGGTGAGGACGGTGCGCCGTGTCTCCGGCCGGAGCCTGCCGTCCCGCACCGCGAACTCGTCGACGGTGCTGGTGCCTTCTAGATCCGTGTACGAGATGTAGAAGTGCCGGTGGCCGGGGGAGAAGGCGATGCCGAGCAGCCCGCGCTCCCCGTCGGTGGTGGTCTCGGCGGAGATGTCGAGCACGGGCGTGCCGAGCCCCTGCTTGCCCAGGATGCGCACGGTGCCCGCCCGTTCGGCGATCCAGAGCTGTCCGCGGGGTCCCGCGGCGCCGGCGATGGGGTTCTGCGCCTTGGCCACTTCTTCGAGTGCGACGGCCGGGGCGCGGTGGGGTGCGACCATCGAGGCGCTGGAGGGAGCGCCCGCCGGGGCGGCGGACAGGGCGGGGTGGGACGAGAGGGCCAAGGACGCGGCGAGTGCGATGGTGCCGATGACCGCCGAGGTTCTGGTGCGTACGTTCACCGTGATCCTCCAGGAGCGACGAGGGGGCACCTGGCTGCTCGGGCAGGGAAGAGGTGGTGTCGACCGTGCCGGCACGCAACGAGGTGGGGGGATTGAGTGCTACTGGCCACGGGAGAGGATACGGGGAAGGGCGTGATTGGTGTAGACCAAGAGGCGTATGGCGCGTAATTCCCGCCGGAATGGCGGGAATTGAGGGCCGGTCCGAGGCGTCGGCAGGAACCGGCCCCGCACCCGCCCGCGTCAAGGCGGGCATGCGCCGACTCACACGCACCCTGCCCGCGGCCGCCCTCGCGCTGGCCGTGGGCGGATGCGGCTTCCTCGTGGACACGGCCGACGACGGCCCGGGCGAGCGCACGGCCTTCGTCGAGCTCGGCCCGCTGGCCATGAGACCGGACCACGACCTCCGCGGCACGCGGCTCGGCCCCCGGGGCGAGGCCGAGCGGCTGTACGCCGCCCTCGAAGCGGCGGAGGCCGGCAAGCTGCCGCAGGTCCGCAAGGCGCTGACCGTGACACCGGCCGACGGCGAGGTGGGCCTCGCAATCGTCCTGCCCGGGTGCCGCAACACCGGAGCGCGCCTGGCGGTGAAGGGTCGTACGGTGTCGGCCGAGCTCACCGGCGGCGAGAACGTCAACTGCGGCCAGGCGGAGTACTTTCTGGCCACTTTCGAGATCCCCGCCGGTGACCTGCCGGACAACTGGACCTCGGGCGCCACCCCCTAGCACCCGCAGCTCCCTCAGGGCCGGTACCGCAGCGGATGGTCCGCAGGCACCTCCACGACGGCGATGCGCACCCCGTCCGGATCGGCGACCCACATCTCGACCAGCCCCCACGGCTCCCGCACGGGCTCGCGCAGGATCTCGACGTCGCGGGCGCGCAGCTCCTCGTGCACGGCCCGGACGTCGGCCACCTGGAGCCACAACTGGAGCCCGGGCGCAGGCGGTTCGGGTGACCGGCCCGCGACCTCCAGGAACCCACCGCCCAGGAAATACACAGTGCCGCGCTCGGGCCCCGTACCGAACTCGCGGTAGATCTCAAGACCCAGCGCACCGCCGTAGAACGACCGGCTGCGCTCGGGATCGGTGGGACGCAGCAGCACGCGGCTGCTCAATACATGGACCATGCTCGTCGAGGCTAGCCCCCGCGGGTTACGCTCACGGCCTCGCTGCAACTCCTCCTGAAAGGCCCGCCCGCATGGACACCCGCCCCGTCTCCGGTGACCTGGCCTTCCGCGACGCCACGTACGCGGACGTGGACGCGCTCGTCGCGCTCGTCGAGTCCTCGTACCGCGGCGATGCGAGCCGCGCGGGCTGGACCACCGAGGCGGACCTCCTCGACGGACAGCGCACCGACCCCGACGGCGTGCGCGCGGTCATCGACCAGGAGGGCAGCCGCCTCATGGTGGCCCTGCGCGAGGGCGAGCTGGTGGCGTGCTGCCAGCTGGAGAACCGCGGCGAGGCCGCCTACTTCGGGATGTTCTCCGTGCGGCCCGGGCTGCAGGGCGCGGGCCTCGGCAAGTCCGTGCTCGCCGAGGCCGAGCGCTTCGCGGCCCAGGAGTGGGGCGTGCGCGAGATGCAGATGACCGTCATCGCGCAGCGCGAGGACCTGATCGCCTGGTACGAGCGGCGCGGCTACCGCCGTACGGGCAGCTACACCCCGTTCCCGTACGGCGATGAGCGCTTCGGCATCCCGCGCCGCCCGGACCTCAAGTTCGAGCTTCTCGTCAAGCCGCTCGCGTGACCGTGCGCGCGGCCTGCCGCTGCACGCCCCGACAGCGCGGCGGTTCCGTGGCGGGATCGCTCAGGCCGTGAAGCGGCCCGTGCGCTTGATCTCCGGGTAGTCGGTGGTCGCGCCGTCGAGTTCCAGGGCGCGCACCAGCCGGAGGTGGTCCTGGGTGTTGACCACCCAGCCGATCACGCGCAGGCCCTCCTTGCGGGCCAGTTCCACCGTCTCCAGCGTGAGCCGGCGGATGTTGAGCACCAAGGCGCCCGCGCCCACGGCGACCGCGCGCTCCACCACGTCGGTCCCGTAGCGGCTGGCGACCAGCGCCGTGCGCACCCCGGGGACCAGCTTGGCCATCTCGGCCAGCGCCTCGTCGTGGAAGGACAGCACCTCGACGCGGCCCACGAGGTCGCGCCGGTGCATCACCTCGGCGAGCGCCCGCGCGGCCGCGACATCCTTGATCTCGGCCTGGAGCGGCGCCCGTACGGCGTCGAGGACCTCCTCGAACACCGGGATGCGCTCGCCCTTCCCCGCGTCCAGCTCACGCAGCTCCGCGAGCGTCTTCTCGGCGATCGGACCCCTGCCGTCGGTGGTGCGGTCCACCTCCGCGTCGTGCATGACGACCAGGGCGCCGTCCTTGCTCAGATGCAGATCGAGCTCGACGACGTCCAGGCCGGCACGCTGTGCGGCGATGAAGGAGCGGAGCGTGTTCTCGGGTTCCACACCCATGATTCCGCGATGACCGATGGTGACGAAGTTCAAGGTTCACTCGCTTCCGTCGACGGGCGGCTCTCGTGCTGCACGGGCAGCAGCCGCGTGTCAGCAGTCCCGTACCCCACGCGGCAGCCCGCAGCCTAACGGCCCGCCACGGAGATGAACCCGGACGTGCGGGGCGGAACGGAGGCGTCCGCTCGGGCTCCGGCGATGCCCAGGATGAGGCCGGTGATCACGGCGGCGACAAGAACGGCACGGGTACTCACGGTGGCGGCGCTCCGACGGCGGACGGGGACGGGATCCCCTGTCCTAGCGCCGCGCGGCCACGCCCGGCCAATCCGCGTCACCCGTGGGTGGGCGAGTCCCGCGCACTTTGACGCGGGCGCGCGGAGGCGGTCGCGGCGCGGTGGCTACGAGGGCAGCTCGTCCAGGTCCGTCAACATCGCCTCGGCCAGCTCCAGTTCGGAACGCAGCCGCCGCTCGGTCCAGCGCAGCGCGATCTGCGGATGCGCCCAGGCCTCCACTCCCTCGGCCTGCGCGGCGGCGTCCGTCACCTCTTTCAGCTCGCCCTTGGTGCGCGCGATGTGCTCCACGACCAGCTCCCGCAGATGCGCGGGAGACGTCAGATGCCCCAGCCACACCCTCAGGAGCAGCGGATGCTTGAGCACCGCGGCGCCCGCGTCCTGGGTGGTGCCGGCCCAGTCCGCGAGTGCCTCCCGGCCGGCGGCGGTGATGGCGTACGTGCGCTTCGTGCGGGGCGCCTCCGCGCCCGAGCGGCGCGAGGTCACGTAACCGAGCGACTCGAGCCGTCGCAGCTCGGCGTAGATCTGGCTGATCGCGGGGGACCAGTAGAAGAACCGCAGCGAGGCGTCGGCCCACTTCTTCAGCTCGTACCCCGTCCGCTCACCGGGGAAGGAGAGCAGCCCGAGCACGGCCCAAGCGGTCGGCGGCAGGGCGCGGCCGGCCTCCGGGGTGCGGTCCGGCGGCGAAAGGTGCTGATCAGCCATGCGCGCATTCAAGAGGGGCCGGTGCCCGGATGCAATCCCTGTGTCGTATCCCTTGCCACTTCGAGACCTGACGGCTAGTCATATAGCTATTAGGCATACGGCGCCGGGTCCCGCTGCGTGGGCCCAACTCCCAGGAGGAACCGTGAAGTTCTCCGTGATCTTCGAGGCCCAGCTGGCGGACCCGACGGTGGAGCGCGAGCACCAGGTGATCCGTGACTGCGTGGAACAGGCCGTCTACGCCGAGGAGATGGGGTTCGACCGGATCTGGGCCGTCGAGCACCACTCCCTCAAGTGGTACGCGCACATGAGCGCCCCGGAGATCTTCCTGACCTGGGTGGCCGCGAAGACCAGCACCATCCGCATCGGGCACGGTGTGGTGTGCATGCCCTTCAACTTCAACCATCCGGCGCGCGTGGCCGAACGGGCCGCCATGCTCGACCTGCTCTCCGGCGGCCGGCTCGATCTCGGCGCGGGCCGCGGCGGCACCGAGCAGGAGACCTCGCTGTGCGGAGTCGACAAGGAGCGCACCACGCAGGAGGTCGAGGAGGCACTGCGGATCATCGGCAAGGCCTGGCAGGAGGACGAGCTCGAGTACCACGGCGAGCTGATCGACATCGACCCGCACCCGATCCTGCCCCGCCCGCAGCAGACCCCGCACCCCCCGCTGTTCCTGGCGTGCAGCCGCGCCGACACCCTGCGCCAGGCCGCCGAGCTCGGCATCGGTGCGCTGGTGATGGGCTTCGCCGGGCCGCAGTCCATCAAGGAGATGCGCGAGGCCTACGACAGCGCGTTGGCCGGCCGGGACAGCTCGCGCTTCGTCTCCTCTGTCGTCAACGATCATTTCTCCGTACTGTGTCCGACGATCGTTCTCGACGACCGGGAGACGGCGCAGCGGATCGGCATCCGCGGGCAGCGATTCTTCGCCCAGTCGATCGGTCACTGGTACGGAGGGGCGGGCATCCCGGATGAGGCCGTGGTCGAGGGCGCCGACGAGGCCGCGGCCATGCGCGAGGCCGCCGAGCAGGTCGTGGCCCGGCTGCACGAGCACAACATCCCCGTACGCCCCACCGCCACCGCCACCTTCAACGCGGACCACGCCTACGGCACCGCCGAGGACGCCATCGCCTACGTCGAGCAGCTCCGCGACGCGGGCGCCGACGAGATCATGTGCCTGATCCAGATGGGCACGGTCCCGCAGGAGGCCTGCATGGAGACCATTCGGCAGTGGGGCGAGAAGGTCATCCCGCACTTCCGCTCCGAGCGGACCCCGCGGCCCCGGAGTGGGCAGGCCTCGCTTGAGCGCCGCGAAGAGCAGCCTCCGCGGCACCGCGAAGTGCAGCCTCCCCAGCACCGCGAAGAGCAGACCCCGCAGCAGCGCCAGAAGGAGAACCGATGAGCGCCGAACCCGAGACGGCCCCCGCCGACCCGCACCGCCAGGTCGTCGGCGAGGACGGGCTCAGCCCCGAGGCCCGGGTGTTCGCCGACCTGATGACGGCCGCCGTACCGCCGCTGGGCCGCGAGGTCACCGACGCGGCCGAGGCCCGCCGCCTCCTGGCCGCCAACCCGAAGCCGGACGTGCCGCCCCTGGAAGTCGGCTCGGTCGAGAACCGCACCGTCCCGGGCCCCGAGGGGGCGCCGGAGATACCCGTACGCATCTATCTGCCCGATCCGGTCGAGGCGCCCGGCCCCCGGCCCACCGTCGTGTTCTTCCACGGCGGCGGGTGGACGATCTGCGACCTCGATTCCCACGACGGGACCGCCCGCGCGCTGTGCCGGGGCGCGGGCGCGGCGGTGGTGTCCGTGGACTACCGGCTCGCCCCGGAGAACCCCTTCCCCGCCGCCGTCGACGACGCCTGGGCGGCGCTGGAGTGGGCCGCCGGACACGTGGCCGAACTGGGCGGGGACCCGGACGCGCTGGTGGTCTGCGGAGACAGCGCGGGCGGGAACATCGCGGCCGTGACCGCACAGACCGCACGCGACCGCGGACTGCCCCTCGCGCTCCAGGCGCTGGTCTACCCGATCACCGACGTCTCGCGGACCTGGGACTCGTACGAGCGCTACGCCACGGGCTACTTCCTCACCAAGGCCTCGATGCTGTGGTTCAAGGAGCAGTACGTGGCGCCCGGCTCCGACCCCGCCGACCCGCGGGTCTCCCCGCTCCGTGGCGACCTGGCGGGCCTCGCCCCCGCCCACATCGTGACCGCCGGCTGCGACCCGCTCGCGGACGAGGGCCGGGCCTACGCCGAAGCCCTGCGCACCGCCGGCGTGACGGTCACGGCGGGCCATTTCCCCCGGATGTTCCACGGCTTCTTCGGCCTCGCGGACCATCTCGACGACGCCCGCACCGCACTGGCGGGGGTCGTGGACTCCATCGCCGCCACAGTGTCCGACAGGAAGAATTCCGGTGGCGACGGGGGTGACGCAGGATAATTTCCCGAGGCCCCTCTTGTGGTGGAGAACCTCGCATGCATACGGTGTCTTTACGCGAGGTTCTCCCGTGGAGGAAGTGGCATGACGGAAATTCTTGTGCAGGACGCAATCGGGGGAGTCGTTCCTCCCGCGGACCGGGTGGTGGAGCACCCGGCCTGGCCCATGCTCAAGGATGCGGTCGAGACGCTCAGGGTCTGGCAGTCCGCGGACGGTTCCGTCGACTTCACCGCCGCGGGCGCTCCCTCGAAGGGCGAGGTCGACTCCCAGGTGGAGCGCATCGTTTCGGGCGTGGAGCAGCTCGCCCCGCTCCTGCCGCACGACGCCGCGTACCTGACGGCCCTCACCGCGGATCTGCGCCGCTGGGTGGCCGGCGGCTGTGAAGTCCCGGACTTCCTGGACTCGTTGCTGGCCTTCCAGCCCGCGGCGCACCGCGCCGACGGCCTGCAGCACCTCGTGGTTTTCCCGATGTACACGCAGAACGGGAACCCGGACCGCAACTTCGAGGCGGTCGTCCTCAAGATGGTCTGGCCCGAGTGGCTCGCCGAGCTCGAGCGGACCCGCTACGACAACCCGCTGTTCTGCGGCATCACCTTCGAGGACTTCACCTCGGGCTACGACACCAACTCCGCTGTGCTCTTCCCCGAGACCATCGCCGTGCGCGAGGCCCCCGAGCGCTTCAGCTGGGGCGGCATCTTCTGCGACCGCGAAGCCGCCCGCTTCCGCAAGGTCACCGAGGCCGCCGTCGGCATCCTCGGGCTCGAACTGCCCGCGGACATCCAGGAGATGATCGGCGACCAGGAGCGCTGCCAGGAGGCCTTCGTCCTGTGGGACATGGTCCACGACCGCACCCACAGCCACGGCGACCTGCCCTTCGACCCCTTCATGATCAAGCAGCGCCAGCCGTTCTGGATGTACGGCCTGGAGGAGCTGCGCTGCGACCTCACCGCCTTCAAGGAGGCCGTGAAGCTGGAGGCCGAGGGCGTCCCGCAGGCGCGCGACGTGCAGTTCGCGGTCCTGTTCGACCGGATGTTCCGCTTCCCCGTCACCGGTGAGCGCGTGCGCAACTACGACGGCCTCGGCGGCCAGCTGCTCTTCGCCTACCTCCACCAGCACGACGTGCTGCGCTGGACGGACAACAAGCTGCACATCGACTGGCAGCGCGCCCCCGAGATCACCAACCAGCTGTGCACCGAGATCGAGGACCTCTACCGGGCCGGCATCGACCGCCCGAAGCTGGTCCACTGGTTCGCCGCGTACGAGCTGGTCTCGCGCTACCTCTCCCCGCACCCGGGCTCGCGCTGGGCCAAGGGCCCCGACGCCCTCGACACCAGCCTGCCGCCGCGCAAGCTCGTCGACGAGGTGCTTCCGGACGAGTTTCCGCTGAGCATGTTCTATGAGGCGCTGTCGAAGAAGCTGAAGTCCGTGATCGCCTCGACCAAGGGGATCACCGCGTCGAGCGTCGAGCAGGTGGCCGCGTGAGCCATCCGCGCGCGGAGGTGAGGGCCATGAACGGAAACGGGAACGGGACGCTGAACGGCGCCGTGATCGCCGTGGCGGGCGCCGCCGGAGCGGCCGGCCGCGCCACCCTGCTGCGCCTGGCCGAGGCCGGCGCGACTGTGGTGGCCGCCGACGCGGACGCCGCGAAGCTCGCCGAGGCCGTGGACGCCGCGCGCTATGCGCACGGCGGCGCCACAGTTACGGGCGACACGGTGGACCTCCTCGACCTGGAGGCGGCCAAGGCCTGGGCCGACCGCACCGAGAAGGAGTTCGGCCGGATCGACGGCCTCGTGCACCTCGTCGGCGGCTGGCGCGGCAGCTCCTCCTTCATGGAGACCGACCTCGACGACTGGACCTTCCTCGACCAGCTCCTCATCCGGACCGTCCAGCACACCTCGCTGGCCTTCCACGACGGACTGTTGCGCAGCCCCATCGGGCGCTATCTGCTGATCAGCGCGGCCGGCGCGAGCAAGCCCACCGCGGGCAACGCCGCGTACGCCGCCGCCAAGTCGGCCGCCGAGGCCTGGACCCTGGCCCTCGGCGACGCCTTCCGCAAGGCGGGGGGCGAGGAGGGCCCGACGGCGGCGGCTGTCATCCTGATCGTGAAGGCGTTGGTGCACGACGCGATGCGCGCCGAGCGGCCGAACGCGAAGTTCGCGGGCTTCACGGACGTCAAGGAGCTGGCCGAGGCCATCGCCGGAGTCTGGGAGCGGCCCGCCCCGGAAGTGAACGGAAAGCGCCTGTGGCTGACCGAGCAGCCGTGACCAGCCCCACCAACCCGCCGAGAACCGACGCCAAGCGCCACCATGATCCGGAGATACGCGGCTTCGCGAGCGACAACTACGCGGGCGCGCACCCCGAGGTCATGGCGGCCCTCGCCCTCGCCAACGGCGGCCACCAGGTCGCCTACGGCGAGGACGACTACACGGCGCACCTGCAACAGCTGATCCGCGCGCACTTCGGCGCGAGCGCCGAGGCCTACCCGGTCTTCAACGGCACGGGCGCGAACGTCACGGCGCTCCAGGCGCTGACCGACCGCTGGGGCGCAGTGGTCTGCGCCGAGAGCGCGCACATCAACGTGGACGAGGGCGGAGCGCCAGAGCGGGTCGCCGGCCTGAAGCTGCTCACCGTCCCGACGCCCGACGGCAAGCTCACCCCCGAGCTGATCGACCGGCAGGCGTGGGGCTGGGAGGACGAGCACCGCGCGATGCCGCAGGTCGTCTCGATCACGCAGAACACCGAACTGGGCACCGTCTACACGCCCGAGGAGATCCGCGCGATCTGCGAGCACGCCCACGAGCGCGGCATGAAGGTGCACCTCGACGGCGCCCGGATCGCCAACGCGGCCGCCTCGCTCGACGTCCCGCTGCGCACCTTCACCTCGCGCGCGGGCGTGGACATCCTGTCCTTCGGCGGTACGAAGAACGGGATGCTCTTCGGAGAGGCGGTCGTTGTCCTGAACCCGGACGCGGTCAGGCACATGAAGCACCTGCGCAAGATGTCCATGCAGCTCGCCTCCAAGATGCGCTTCGTCTCGGTGCAGTTGGAGGCCCTGCTGGCCAAGGACCTCTGGCTGCGCAACGCACGGCACTCCAACGAGATGGCCCAGCGCCTGGCCGAGGGCGTGCGGGCCGTGCACGGCGTGGAGATCCTCTACGAGGTCCAGGCCAACGCGGTGTTCGCGCGGCTCCCGCAGGAGGTCAGCCGCCGCCTCATGGAGCGCTACCGCTTCTACTTCTGGGACGAGACCGCCGGCGACGTGCGCTGGATGTGCTCCTTCGACACCCGCGAGGACGACGTGGACTCGTTCGTGGCGGCGCTCAAGGAGGAGATGGCGCGCTAGCCGCCCCTTCTCACTAGCTGCATAGGTATGCGATCGACCGTAAATACATTGACCCTCGGTCGATCGCTTACCTATGCTCGCGTGCCATGGAGCTGATCCAGCAAAACCCAGACCTCTCTGCGTACTTGGCGGCGGACGACGTCATCGACCTTCACCATCCGCTCGTACGGGAGACCGCGGCGCGTCTCGCGAAAGAGGCCGCCGATTCATACTCATACGCCCAGGCGGCCTTCGAGTTCGTTCGGGACACGATCCCGCACTCGGCCGACACCGGTGATATGCGTGTCACCTGGCGCGCGTCCGACGTCCTGGAGCAGGGCACCGGGATCTGCCACGCCAAGGCCCACGCGCTCGCCGCACTGCTGCGGGCCGAGGACATCCCGACCGCGCTCTGCTATCAGCGCCTCACCTGTGACGCCGGTACGGGCTGGTGCGTGCACGGCCTGATCGCCGTCCGCTTCCACGGGGCGTGGCACCGGCAGGACCCTCGCGGAAACAAGCCCGGCGTCGATGCGCGGTTCTCCCTCGACGGCGAGCGGCTGGCGTGGGTGCCGGACGCAGAGTCCAGTGAGGTGGACTATCCGGTACTGTTCGATGTACCGCATCCGGCGGTGCTCGACATTCTGCGCAGCGCCCCGGACCGGCCGTATCTGTGGGAGAACCTCCCGGACTCGCTCACTCTCTAAGGCAGGTCATGCCCGTCCAGCTCACGGTCGCCGACGAGGTCCGCAGCCTCGCGCCCGGCTTCCACCACGTCGTCGTCGAAGCGTACGGCCTCGTCAACACGCCCAGTACGCAGGCCAGTTCGGACCTGCTCGACGAAGCCACCCGCAGGCTCACCGAGCGGCTCGGCGGCCGCGCACCGCACGAGGATCCGCACATGGCGGCCTGGCGCGCGGCCTACACCGCGTTCGGCGCCAAGCCCAGCCGCACCAGGAACTCCGCGGAGGCGCTGGCCAAGCGGGCGCTGAGCGATGCGGGGTTGCCCCGGATCAACACGCTCGTCGATGTCTACAACGCGATCAGCGTGGCCCATCTGATCCCGCTCGGCGGCGAGGACCTGGACCGCATCCAGGGCGGCATGCGGCTCATCCGCGCGAGCGGCACCGAGGACTTCGTGACCGTCGCCGGCGGCGAGCAGGTCGTGGACCATCCCGAGCCGGGCGAGGTCGTCTGGTGCGACGCTGAGGGAGTCACCTGCCGCCGCTGGAACTGGCGGCAGGGCCCGCGCACCTGCCTCGACGACACCTCCGTCAACGCCCTGTTCCTGCTGGAGGGCATGGGGGAGCACGCGGGCCTCGAAGCGGCCGCCGCCGAACTGGCGGAGCTGCTCGAGAAGTTCAGCCCCGGCGTCCGCCTGACCGTGCACGACCGGGCGTAATCGCGCCTTCGCTCAGCCGGCCTCGGCCTCGCGCGCCTTCGCGGGGGCCGGGGCCGTGCCGCCCAGGTGGGCGGGCACCCACCAGGTGTCCTCGGCGTCCTTGGGGCGCACGGGGTAGGCGCGCTGAGCCGCCTCCAGAAGCTCCTGGACCCGGTCCTTCAGGCGCCGCGTGATCGCGCCCGCGAACTGGTCCTTGGGCGCCTCCACCGGCTCGCCCACGCGGATCGTCACCGGGATGTGGGAGCGCTTGAAGTTGCGCGGCCTGCCCTTGGTCCAGATGCGCTGCGTGCCCCACAGCGCCACCGGGATCAGCGGCACCCCGGCCTCCTGCGCCAGCCGCGCCGCACCCGACTTGAAGCTCTTCAGGGTGAACGACGTGGAGATCGTGGCCTCCGGGAACACCCCGACGACCTCGCCCTTGCGCAGCGAGTCCAGCGCGTGCGCGTAGGCCTGCTCGCCCTGCGCGCGGTCCACCGGAATGTGCTTCATCCCGCGCATCAGCGGCCCGGACACCTTGTGCCGGAACACGGAGTCCTTCGCCATGAACCGCACCAGGCGCTTCTGCGGCCGGGCGGCGAGCCCGGCGAAGATGAAGTCCATGTAGCTGATGTGGTTGCTGACCAGAACGGCGCCGCCGGTCCGCGGAATGTGCTCCGACCCCTTCAGGTCGATCTTCAGATCCAGCGCCTTGAACATGGTCAGCGCCGCTCCGATGACCGGGCGGTACACGAGTTCTGCCATGGGTGTCGGAGACCCTTCCGTAGGCCAGGGGCGGGTCGCCCGGGCTCGAAGTTACGCGCCCGTAGGTTTGAGGGCTTGGCGAGATCGTGCCCCATGGGGACCGGTTCAGCCACCCTGAACGCCCCCGGTGGCGAGAGATTCTCATCACGTACGCGGGCGGAACTCTCGCCGTACACCGGCAAAACACCCTGTGAGCTCGGGAATCTTCGCGGCGCCGAGCGCGCTGCACCAGGCAGCGGCGGCAAGGAGGATCAGGTGGAAACAGGGCGAACGACGCTCACGGCCGGGCAGTTGGGGGCGGAGCTCGGGGAGCGGCCACCCTCGTGCAGTTCTCCAGCGCGTTCTGCCAGCCGTGCCGCGCCACCCGGCGGATCCTCGCCGACGTGGCCGCGATGGTCCCGGGGGTGAGGCACATCGAGATCGACGCCGAGGACCACCTGGACCTGATGCGCGCCCTGGAGATCGACCGCACACCGACCGTCCTGGTCCTCGACGCCCGCGGTCAGGTCGTACGCCGGGCCGGCGGCCAGCCCCGCAAGGCGGACGTGATCGCCGCGCTCGGGGCGGCGGTGTGACGAGGGACGGGCACCGCGTGAGTCTTCTCCCAGATACCCGGGGCGACTTGACTGCATCGGGCACCTATCGAAAGCCTGAGGTCATGCCCGACCTCGCCGACCTGCAGCGCGCCCTGCCGCATCCCGCCGCACCCGTGCAGCCCGGTTCGCCCGAGCTGCTGCGGTCGGTCTTCCGGCGCCATGCCGCGGGGGTCGCGGTGATCACCGCCCAGGGGGAGCGGCCCGTCGGCTTCACGGCCACCTCGCTCACCTCGGCCGCCGCCGAGCCGCCGCTGGTCTCCTTCGTCGTGGGCACGGGCTCCTCCAGCTGGCCCGTGCTCGCCGAGGCCGAGCACGTCGGCGTGCACATACTCGGCGAGCACCAGCGCGAGCTCGCCGCGCGCTTCGCCCGCACCGGCGCCGACCGCTTCGCGCCGCCCACGGCCTGGCGCCCGGGCCCGCACGGCGTGCCCGTCCTCGACGGCGTCCTCGCCTGGCTCGGCTGCCGGATCCTCACGCGCGTCCCCGCCGGCGACCACCGCCTCATCGTGGCCGAAGTGGTGGCGGGGGACGCGTCCGGTGAAGGGCTCCCGCTCCTGTACCACGGGGGCGGGTTCAACGGCCTGCGCGACACGTGAGACGCGACCTGTCCGCAGTGTGACCAACCTCCGCCGCGCGTGCCTGGGCACTCGCGGCCCCAGCCCATACGATCCGTTGGCAAGGTCACAGTTCCAAGCGCTTGCTCAGCGGGTAAGTGCAAGGTGTACTGACTAGTAACATTCCGAGCGGAGCACAGGGCGCCCCGTCCGGGAACCGCCGCTCCAGGCGCCTATGCTGCCTGGTACGAGGCAGCAGCCAGCCCAGTTCAAGACGATGCAGTAGGAGAGCCGGCGTGAGCTTGAGGATCGTTGTCTGTGTGAAGTACGTGCCCGACGCCACCGGCGACCGGCACTTCGCCGATGACCTGACCGTCGACCGCGACGACGTCGACGGCCTCCTTTCGGAGCTCGACGAGTACGCGGTCGAGCAGGCGCTGCAGATCGCCGAGGACGCGGACGACGCGGAGATCACCGTGCTGACCGTCGGTCCCGAGGACGCCAAGGACGCGCTGCGCAAGGCGCTGTCGATGGGCGCCGACAAGGCCGTCCACGTCGAGGACGACGACCTGCACGGCACCGACGTCATGGGCACCTCGCTCGTGCTCGCCAAGGCCATCGAGAAGACCGGCTACGACCTGGTCATCTGCGGTATGGCCTCCACCGACGGCACCATGGGTGTGCTGCCGGCGATCCTGGCGGAGCGGCTGAACGTCCCGCAGGTCACCCTCCTGTCCGAGGTCTCCGTCGAGGACGGCACCGTCAAGGGCCGCCGTGACGGCGACACCGCCTCCGAGCAGCTCGAGGCCGCGCTGCCGGCCGTCGTGTCGGTCACCGACCAGTCGGGCGAGGCCCGTTACCCCTCCTTCAAGGGGATCATGGCCGCCAAGAAGAAGCCGGTCGAGGCGCTCGACCTCGACGACCTGGACATCGACGCCGACGAGGTCGGTCTCGAGGGTGCCTGGACCGCCGTGGACTCCGCGGCCGAGCGTCCGGCCCGCACCGCCGGCACGATCGTCAAGGACGAGGGCGAGGGCGGCAAGCAGCTGGCCGAGTTCCTCGCGGGCCAGAAGTTCATCTAGGCCTTACGAGGTCATGGCTCGCAGAGCCCGGTAACCGCCCCCAAAAGCTTCGTACTTGCAGGAGAGAAGAAGTCCCATGGCTGAAGTTCTCGTCTACGTCGACCACGTCGACGGCGCCGTCCGCAAGCCCACCCTGGAGCTGCTGACCCTGGCCCGCCGCATCGGCGAGCCGGTGGCCGTGGCCCTCGGCAACGGCGCCGCGGACACCGCCGCCGCGCTCGCCGAGCACGGTGCCCCCCGCGTCCTGACCGCGGACGCCCCGGAGTTCGCCGACTACCTCGTCGTACCGAAGGTGGACGCGCTGCAGGCCGCGCACGCCGCCGTCTCGCCGGTCGCGGTCCTCGTGCCGTCCTCCGCCGAGGGCAAGGAGATCGCGGCCCGCCTCGCGGTCCGTATCGGCTCCGGCATCATCACCGACGCCGTCGACCTCGAGGCCGGCGACGAGGGTCCGGTCGCGACGCAGTCCGCGTTCGCCGCCTCCTTCACCACCAAGTCCCGTGTCTCCAAGGGCACCCCGGTCATCACGGTCAAGCCCAACAGCGCCGCCGTGGAGGCCGCCCCGGCCGCGGGCGTCGTCGAGGCCCTCGAGGTCTCCTTCTCGGCCGGTGCCACCGGCACCAAGGTCGTCTCGCGCACCCCGCGCGAGTCGACGGGCCGCCCCGAGCTGACCGAGGCCGCGATCGTGGTCTCCGGCGGCCGCGGCGTCAACGGCGCCGAGAACTTCGCGATCATCGAGAAGCTGGCCGACTCGCTCGGTGCCGCCGTCGGCGCCTCGCGTGCCGCCGTCGACGCCGGCTGGTACCCGCACTCCAACCAGGTCGGCCAGACCGGCAAGTCGGTCTCGCCGCAGCTGTACATCGCCTCCGGCATCTCCGGTGCGATCCAGCACCGCGCCGGTATGCAGACCTCGAAGACCATCGTGGCCATCAACAAGGACGCCGAGGCCCCGATCTTCGACCTGGTCGACTACGGCGTGGTCGGCGACCTCTTCGAGGTCGTCCCGCAGCTGACCACGGAGATCGAGTCCCGCAAGGGCTGAGCTCGCGTGTGAGGGCCCCTGGATCCGTTCCGCGGATCCGGGGGCCCTCGGTCTGTTCACGGCAGGGACAGGCGCGCCTGGACGGGCAGATGGTCGCTCGGGAACTGTCCGTCGAGGCGGAAGGTGTCGATCTCGGCAGCGTGCGTGCGGACGCCGGGCGAGGTGAGGATCCAGTCGATCCGGTCGCCGTCCGGCACGAGCGGTTCGTAGCCGTGGAAGGTGGCGTACTGCTTTCCTCGCTGTCCGGCCGCGTCCCACGTGTCGACGAGGCCCGCGGCGAGGAACGCCTCGTACACGGGGTCGGCGTGTGCCGGGACGTTGAAGTCGCCGGTCAGCACCACCGGCAGCGAGGGATCGAGGTCGCCGAGGCGACGCAGGATCAGCTCGGCGGAACGCTCGCGGGCCACGGCGCTCGACACATCGAGATGCGTATTGACCACGTAGAACTCCCCGCCCGTCCACAGATCCCGCAGCCGCACCCATGTCACCATGCGGACCGAGCTGCCGCCCCAGGTGTTGGAGCCGATGACGTCCGGGGTGCCGGAGAGCCAGTAGTGCTCGTACTCCACCGGGGCCAGGTGCCCGGTGTCGTAGAACACCGCCATGAACTCGCCGCGGCTGCCGCCCTCGCGGCCCGTGCCGATCCACGCGTAGCGCCCGCCGAGGTCCGCCTCGATGTCCCGCAGCTGCTGGAACAGCCCCTCCTGGGTGCCGATCACGGCGGGACGGGACGTGCGGAGCAGTGCGGCCAGGGCCGGGCGGCGCTCGGGCCAGCTGTTCGGGCGCCTGTCGCTCGCGTAGCGCAGGTTGAAGGTCATGACATCGGTCGGCACGCGGACTCCTTGCGTAGCGGTCACCATGGCTCCATGGAGACGATGCCCCGTATCCCGCGGGCGGCAAGAGGGTGTTGACCGGCGGGAAGCTCGCCGGATAACTTCGCTATACGGATTGTTGATTCCGTGGAGCGGAAACTCGCAGCCCCGTCGGCCCGACCGGCGAGGCCGACGGAATCGACGGGACAAGAAAGCGGAGGGTGCGGGAATGGGTCAGCAAGAGCAGGTGGCGACGAGCCTCGCGGGTGCGTTCAGCGAGGAGATCAGCGCTTCCCTCGCCCCGGTGGACGCGGAGCTCGAGCGCCGCTACCCGGGAGACCCCGGCACCCGCCAGCCCGTGCACACGGTCTACGTACCCGGTGAGGTGTTCCAGGCGGACACCATACGTTCCTGGGGCGACCAGGCCCTCGCCTCCCTCGACGAGCACGCCCCCGACGCCGAGACCTTCGCCAAGGTCCTCGGCCTGAGCGACGAGCTCGCCGCGCCGGTCTACGACCGCGTGCGCGCCAAGCTGGAGCGCGAGCCCGTCGAGGACCTGCGCGTGGACTTCGAGGACGGCTACAAGGGCAAGGACGAGGACGGCGACGCCGCCCGCGCCGCGCAGCTGATCGCCGACGCGTACAAGAACGGCACCGCAGCCCCGTACATGGGCATCCGTATGAAGTGCATGGAGGCCCCGGTCCGCGACCGCGGCATCCGCACCCTCGACGTCTTCCTCACCGGCCTCATGGAGGCCGGCGGCCTGCCCGAGGGACTGGTCCTCACGCTGCCGAAGGTCACCTACCCCGAGCAGGTCACCGCGATGGTGCGCCTGGTCGAGCAGTTCGAGAAGACCCGCGGCCTGAACCCCGGCCGGATCGGCTTCGAGATCCAGATCGAGACCAGCCAGTCCATCCTCGGCGCCGACGGCACCGCCACCGTCGCGAAGATGATCGACGCCGCCGAGGGCCGCGCCACCGGTCTGCACTACGGCACCTTCGACTACAGCGCCTGCCTCGGCGTCTCCGCCGCCTACCAGGCCAGCGACCACCCGGCCGCCGACCACGCGAAGGCCATCATGCAGGTGGCCGCGGCCGGCACCGGCGTGCGCGTCTCCGACGGCTCGACCAACGTGCTGCCCATCGGCACCACCGAGCAGGTACACGAGGCCTGGCGCCTGCACTACGGCCTGACCCGCCGCGCCCTGGCCCGCGCGTACTACCAGGGCTGGGACATGCACCCGCGCCACATCCCGACCCGCTACGCGGCCGTGTTCGCCTTCTACCGCGAGGGCTTCGAGGCCGCCGCCAAGCGCCTGGCCGCCTATGCCAACCACGTGGACGGCGCCGTCATGGACGAGCCCGCCACCGCCAAGGCCCTCGCCGGCTACCTGCTGCGCGGCCTCGACTGCGGCGCCCTGGACACCGGCGAGGTCACCCGCCTCACCGGCCTGACGCTGGCCCGCCTGCAGACCTACGCGGGCCCGCGCCGCGCGGACCTCACGGCCTCCGCGAAGTAACTCCCGCGCCCGGCAGGGCCACTGGGACGCAACTCCCGCAGCCGGCATGGCTGTCACCGCTGCCCCGTAGTCTGTACGCGACGTGTCGCAGGTGTACGGACGGACGGGGCAGTGGTGTCTTCGGGGGACTCGGGCCGCTCGACGGGGGAGAACGCGGGCGAAGGGCGGGTGCTCGCCGGCAGATACCGGGTGCTGGCGCAGCTCGGGCGCGGTGGCATGGGCGTCGTGTGGCGCGCGTACGACGAGATCCTCGGCCGTGAAGTCGCCGTCAAGGAGCTGCGCACCTACTCGGACGCCGCGGCCCCCGAACTCGACGCCCTGCGCGTCCGGATGCAGCGCGAGGCCCGCGCCGCGGCCCGGGTGCGGCACCCCGGAGTCGTCGCCGTGCACGACGTGGCGGAGGCCGACGGCCGCCCGCTGATCGTCATGGAGCTGATCGACGGGCCCTCGCTCGACGCCGTGCTGCGCGAGCGCGGCCCGCTGACCCCGCGCGAGGCGGCCGGGATCGGCGCCGAGGTGATGGAGGCACTGGCCGCGGCCCACCGCGCCGGAGTGCTGCACCGCGATGTGAAGCCGGGCAACATCCTCCTGGCCGCCGACGGCCGGGTGCTGCTCACGGACTTCGGCATCGCCACCATGGAGGATCCCGGCGACGGCTCCTCCACGCACCTCACGCGCAGCGGCGAACTGGTCGGCTCCCTCGACTACTTGGCGCCCGAGCGCGCCCAGGGCCAGGACCCCGGGCCCGCTTCCGACGTCTGGGCACTCGGCGCGACCCTGTACGGAGCGGTCGAGGGCTCGGTGCCCTTCCGCCGCACCTCGACCTGGTCGACCCTGACGGCGATCGTGGTCGAACCGCTGCCGGAACCGGTGCGCGCAGGCCCGCTCACCCCCGTACTGCAGCAGCTGATGGCGAAGGACCCGCAGGCGCGCCCCGACGCCGAGACGGCGGCCCGGCTGCTGCGAGAGGTCGCCGAAACGGCACCCGACGACGTACCCACCACGTCCTTGCGCCCGATGCCAAGCGCCCCTGCCGGGGGACCGGTGCCGACCGAGGTGAACCGGCCCGGTCCCGTGCCGCAGGGGTTCGGGCCGCCGGAGCCCTGGCAGCAGCCGGTGCCCGTCGTGTCCTCGACGGCCGGCCCCGCGCCCGCCCCCGCGTCCCGACGCCGGGGCCGGGCGGCCCTGGTGATCGCGGCCGCGGTCGCCGTGCTCGGCGCGGCGGGCGGTGGCTATCTGCTGCTCAACAGCGCGGACAAGCCCGGGAGTTCGGCCTCACGTCAGGGAAGCGCGGGAGCCGGGAGCGAGCCCTCGGGCGACAGGAAGCCGACCAACGGCAGCGCATCGCCCCGCGGCAGCGGCTCACCGAAGCCCGACGCCTCGAAAGGCGACGGCAAGGACTCGCCCGCGCCCTCGAAGCCCGGTGCCGAGGGAGGCACCACGGGTGGCGGGTCGGACGACTCAGGTACGGGCAACGGCGGGTCGGATACGGGAGGTTCGGGGAGCGGTGGCTCCGCGTCCGGCGGGTCAGGGTCCGGCTCCGGTGGCACCGACGGTGGTACGGGCGGTGGGTCCGCGACCGGGGGCGGCGGCCCCGCGCCGATGTGCGAGCCGATCGGCGGCGGCAAGTACAACTGCCGGGTGTGGCGCACCGCGAAGTCCTATACGGCATCGGGCAGCGAGGCGGGCATCCTCAACGCCGGCACCAACTACTTCTACTGCCAGTCGAATCTGGGCCGCCGCGAGACGCACGGCGAGTGGACCAACGTGTGGTGGGCGAAGACGGACGACGACAGCGGGAACACCGGCGTATGGGTCAGCGACGTCTACATCGAGGGCGGCGACAACGACGCTCCGGTGCCGGGGCTGCCTGTTTGTCCGTGAGACTCGTCTGTCCGTGAGGTCTGCCTGTCTGGGAGGCCCGTCTGTCCGTGAGGCCTGCCTGTCCGGGAGGCCCGCCTGCCCTTGCGGCCCGCCTGTCCGAGGCCGGCCGGGACGCCCGTGTGCCGCCTGACGCCGCTTGCCAGTTCGGCCCGCCGGCCTGTGCAGCTCGCCTGCGTGTGACGTCCACCTGCGTGTGGAGCTGACCGGACCGTGAAGCGCGCCTGCCCGTGGAGCTGGCCGGACCGTGCAGCCCGTCCGGCCGTGGTGTGCGGCTGACCGGAGGGCTGGTCGTCGACCGGTGCGGGGGGTCGGTCCGCCCGGGACGTCCGCGTACCGCAGGCGCCCTTCGCGCGTCCGTACGGTACTCGGCCGTACGTAACCCATGACGCCACGTGCCCGTGGGCGACTCCCGCCAACAGCCGCCCCCAGTACGTGACTTCGGGTCGCGCCGCCGCCCACGGGGCGCAGTCGGAGCGCCTCGTGGCCCGCCCCCTCACTCCGCCGGCGGCAGCTCCCCCGAACCGCGGGTGATCAGGCGGGTCGCCAGCTCGATGCGTTCCGGCGCCGCGTCCTGGCCGCCGTCGAGGCGCCGGAACAGACGTTCCGCCGCGGTGCGGCCGAGCGCCGCCGCGTCCTGGGCGATGACGCTCACGCCCGGCTGCAGGAGGTCCGCGAGCTCGAAGTCGTCGAACCCGACGAGGGCGACCGGCCGGGACAGGCCCGCGAGGACCCGTACGACCGTGACGGTCACACGGTTGTTGCCCGCGAATACGGCCGTCACCGGAGCGGGACCCGACAGCATCGCCTCGGCCGCCGCGCGTACCCGCTGTGCGTCCGTCGTGCCGAGCGACTCCCACGCCTCGTCGACGGGCAGGCCGGCGTCCTCCATCGCCGCGCGATAGCCGCGCAGGCGCTCGGCCGCGGTGTGGATGCGCGGCTGGTCGCCGATGAACCCGATCCGCCGGTGCCCGTGCGCGATCAGATGGGCCACACCGTCGCGCGCCCCGCCGTAGTTGTCGGACAGGACGGTGTCGGCGTCGATGCGTCCCGCCGGACGGTCCACGAACACCGTGGCGACCCCGGCCTTGATCTCCGGCTCCAGATAGCGGTGGTCGTCCCCGGCGGGGATCACCACCAGACCGTCGACCCGGCGCGCGCACAGCGCGAGCGCCAACTCCTGCTCACGGTCCGGGTCCTCGGCGCTCGAGCCGTTGATGAGCAGCGCGCCGTGGGCCCGCGCGACCTCCTCGACCGCACGGCTCAGCGGCCCGTAGAACGGGTCGGCGAGATCCTCGAGG
Organism: Streptomyces indicus; assembly: GCF_900100315.1. Lineage (GTDB taxonomy): Bacteria > Actinomycetota > Actinomycetes > Streptomycetales > Streptomycetaceae > Streptomyces > Streptomyces indicus. The sequence continues at coordinate 240,321 of NZ_FNFF01000001.1, read as the reverse complement.
ACGAGACCGATGCTGGCCGTGCGGCCCTTGCGCAGCACGCGTGCGCTGTCGTTGCGCCGGAAGCCCAGCGCCTCGATGGCCTCCTGGACGCGCCGCTCGGTGTCCGGGGTCACGCCCGACTCGCCGTTGACGACACGGGAGACCGTCTTGAGCCCGACTCCCGCGCGTGCGGCCACGTCCTTCATCGTCGGCCGGTTGCCGTAGCGGCTCTCGGTCCCCCTGGCTGTCTCCGCCACGAATGCCGTCCTGTCCTCAAGTGCTCGGTGCGCATGCTGTTCCGTCGTATGCGGACCCATGACCCGGCCCCCGCCGCCCCGCCGGCCGGTGCGCGCCGCAGAAGGGCGGGCACCGCGGTCACGGAGCGGGAACCGGGCGTGCACCCCGGTCAGGGGCTGAACACCGAGGCAGGGGCTCACGGTCTCGCATACGTGTGGCGTCGAGCATAGAGCCTAGACAACGTTGTCAGCGCGGGAGAGACTGTCGATCTGCCTCTGCGACCTGGAGAACCTGCCTCTCCGGGCGTCAGACGAGCTCTCACCGACCTGGAGACGGACCGTGACGCAGAACGAACTGGTGGCCGCGCTGGACATCGGCGGCACCAAGATCGCCGGCGCCCTCGTGGACAGCGCGGGCCGGATCCTGGTCCGGGCGCAGCGCCCGACGCCCGCCCGGGAGGACGGCGACACCGTGATGCGCGCCGTCGAGCAGGTGCTCGGCGAACTCACCGGCTCGTCCCTGTGGTCCCGCGTGCGGGCGGTGGGCATCGGCAGCGCGGGGCCCGTGGACGCCTCGCGCGGCACCGTCAGCCCCGTCAACATCCCCGGCTGGCGCGGCTATCCGCTGGTCGACCGGGTGCGCGGCCTCAGTGGCCGGCTGCCCGTCGAGCTGATCGGCGACGGCGTCGCGATCACCGCGGCCGAGCACTGGCAGGGCGCGGCCCAGGGGTACGACAACGCGCTGTGCATGGTCGTCTCGACCGGGGTGGGCGGCGGCCTGGTGCTCGGCGGCAAGCTGCACCCCGGCCCGACCGGCAACGCGGGCCACATCGGACACATCAGCGTGGACCTGGACGGCGACCCCTGCCCGTGCGGCGGGCGCGGCTGCGTGGAGCGGATCGCGAGCGGCCCGAACATCGCGCGCCGCGCCCTGGAGCAGGGCTGGCAGCCGGGCCCCGACGGGGACACCACGACGGCGGCGGTGGCCGCGGCGGCCCGGGCCGGCGACCCGGTGGCGCTGGCCTCGTTCGAGCGCGCGGCGCAGGCCCTCGCCGCGTCGATCGCCGCGACGGCCAGCCTGGTCGAGATCGAGATCGCGGTGATCGGCGGGGGAGTGGCCAAGGCCGGCGACGTCCTGTTCACGCCGCTGCGCCGGACCCTGCGCGACTACGCGACCCTGTCGTTCGTGCAGAACCTGACGGTGACGCCGGCGATGACCGGCACCGACGCGGGTCTGGTCGGCGCGGCCGCGGCGGCGCTGGGGAGCGGTACACGCATGAAGGCGGGCGCACCCGCCTAGGGGTCGAGGACGACTGACGGTTTGCCAGCGCTCCGATCATTTCCCGGCAGGTGATACGGCCGGGAATGCCGGACGCGGTCAACTTCCCTGGCGGCGGCGCCGGTTGGGAATTGTCATATCCGTGACATGCCGCGCGTTTCCGGTAGGCGCTGTTGGAGTCTGTTGGAAGAGAAGCGATAACAGTTCTCCCGTGTCCTGTCGGAAGCCTTGACCAACCCGCAGGTTGGCAGTGTGATCCAAGCCTCACGTTCGGTTGTGTTGGGTTCGCCCGGCCGTTGTACGCGTCCGACGAGGAGAGGGTCATGGCACAGTCATCGCTCACCGATCACGGGACCTTCGGCAGCACACCCGGCCATCGCGCAGAACATCGGATGTCCCGGCGAACTCTGCTGCGGGGCACGGCGATCGGGGCCGGCGCGGTCGCCCTGCCGTCGCTCCTCACGGCGTGCGGCGGCGGCCCGGCCGACGCCGGCAAGACCATCGCCCTCGGGTCCAACGCCTCGGACCCGGTGCCGAAGAAGGCCTTCGCGGAGGCCTTCAAGGCGTACGAGGAACAGTCGAAGGACGACCGCAAGGTCAAGGTCAACACCGTCGACCACAATTCGTTCCAGGAGAACATCAACCGCTATCTGCAGAGCACGCCCGACGACGTGTTCATGTGGTTCGCCGGCTTCCGCATGCAGTTCTTCGCGAAGAAGAATCTGCTGCACGAGATATCCGATCTCTGGTCCGGCTTCGACGGCTTCTCGGACGCGATCAAGGACCAGTCCACGGGCGAGGACGGCAAGCAGTACTTCGTGCCGTATTACTACTACCCGTGGGCCGTCTTCCACCGGAAAAGCGTCTTCCAGAAGTACGGCTACGAGGTGCCGAAGGACCTCGACGCCTACGTGGCCCTGGCCAAGCAGATGCAGAAGGACAAGCTCGTCCCGATCGCGTTCGCGGACAAGGACGGCTGGCCCGCGATGGGCACCTTCGACTACCTGAACATGCGCATCAACGGCTACGCGTTCCACAAGTCCCTGATGGCCGGCGAGAAGGCCTGGAACGGCAAGGAGGTCAAGGAGGTCTTCGACACCTGGCGCCGCCTGATGCCGTATCACCAGGAAGGCGCCAACGGCCGTACCTGGCAGGAGGGCGCGCAGTCCCTGCAGAAGGGCCAGGCCGGCATGACGGTGCTCGGACTGCCGCACCCGGGCCAGCAGTTCCCCGACGCGGACAAGGAAGACCTCGACTTCTTCGCCTTCCCGGAGATCGATCCGGAGCACGGCCAGGACGCGGTCGAGGCGCCCATCGACGGCTTCCTGCTCGCCCGCAAGGGCAAGAACCTCAAGAACGACAAGGGCATGGCAGCGGCCAAGGACCTGCTGAAGTTCCTCGCCACGGCCGAGGCCGAGAACATCTACCTCCAGCACGACCCCAACAACATCGCGGTGCACGACGGCGCGGACACGGGCAAGTACTCCACGTTGCAGAAGAAGGCCGTCGATCTGGTCTCCGGCGCCAAGCAGATCTCGCAGTTCCTGGACCGCGACACCCGCCCCGACTTCGCCTCCACGGTGATGATCCCGGCGATCCAGACCTTCATCGGCAACCCCCAGGATGTCGACGGGCTCGTCAACGACATCGAGCGGCAGAAGAAGACCGTCTTCGCCTCCGACTGACCCTCAGTGCCGGGGCTGCGGCGGCATCCGCCGCGGCCCCGGTGCGTGACGTTCCGGGAGTCCCCACCCGTGTCGCTCACCACCACGCGGGGCGGCCGACGGCAACGGCCGCGCGGTACACGGCGGTTCAACCGCCGCGACCGCATCGTGCTCGGCATCCTCCTCGGCCTCGCCGTCCTGGTCGACCTGTTCATCGTCTGGGGCCCGACCCTCGCCTCCGTAGGCCTCTCCTTCACCAGCTGGGACGGCATCAGCGAGATCAGCTGGGTCGGCCTGGACAACTACCGGACCGCGTTCACCGAGTACCCGCAGTTCTGGCCCGCCGTGCGGCACAACCTCATGTGGCTGGGCTTCCTCGGCCTCGTGGCCACGCCGTTCGGGCTGTTCCTCGCCGTGCTCATCGACCGGGGCGTGCGCTTCAGCCGCTTCTACCAGTCGGCGATCTACCTGCCGGTGGTCCTGTCGCTCGCCATCGTCGGGTTCATCGCCCAACTGGTCTTCTCCCGCGACCAGGGCGCGCTCAACGCGCTGCTCGGCCGCCAGGACAACCCCGTCGACTGGATCGGCGACCCGGACCTCAACATCTGGATGGTGCTGCTCGCCGCGGCCTGGCGGCACACCGGTTACGTGATGATCCTCTACCTGGCCGGTCTCAAGGCGGTGGACTCCTCGCTCAAGGAGGCGGCCGCGATCGACGGGGCGAACGAGCGGCAGACCTTCTTCAAGGTGGTCTTCCCGACGCTCAGGCCGGTCAACGTCGTGGTCATGGTGATCACGGTGATCGAGGCGTTGCGCGCCTTCGACATCGTCTACGCCATCAACCGGGGCAGAAACGGCCTGGAACTGCTCTCCGTGCTCGTCACCGACAACATCATCGGCGAGGCGAGCCGGATCGGCTTCGGTTCGGCGATCGCCGTGGTGCTGCTCGTCGTCTCCCTCGGCGTCGTCGTCACGTACCTGGTCCAGGAGCTGCGAGGGGAGAAGGACCGATGAGCGTCGCACCCGCCCCCGCGCCGACCGCCGCCACCGAGCGGGTCTCCGCGCCCGAGTCCCGGCCGCGTCGCCGCGGCCGCTGGGGCACGCAGATCTTCCTCACGGCCGTCTCGCTCGGCTTCCTCGCCCCGCTGCTGCTCGCCGTGTACGCCTCCTTGCGGCCGTACGACGAGACGGCCGAGGAAGGCTACTTCTCGCTGCCGAAGTCCCTGTCGTTCGACTACTACCGGCAGGCGTTCACCGACTCGGAGATGACGAAGTACTTCGTCAACACGCTGCTCATCGCGGTGCCCGGGGTGCTGATCGTGCTCTTCCTCGCCTCGTTCGTGGCCTTCGCGGTGTCCCGCCTGAACATGCGCGGCGGCATCGTCCTCGTCATGGTCTTCACGGCGGGCAACCTGCTGCCCCAGCAGGTGATCATCACCCCGCTCTACGCGGTCTTCAACAAGATCGAACTGCCCTACTGGATGTCGGACTCCTACCTGATGTACGACTCCTACTGGGCCGTGCTCGCCGTCCAGATCGGATTCCAGCTCGGCTTCTGCGTGTTCGTGCTCGCCAACTTCATGCGGACCCTGCCGAAGGAGATCGTCGAGGCGGCGATCGTGGACGGCGCGGGCGTGTGGACCCAGTACTGGCGGATCACCCTGCCGCTGTGCCGCCCCGCCCTCGCGGCCCTCGGCACCCTCCAGTTCACCTGGATGTACAACGACTTCCTCTGGGCACTCGTCTTCATCAACACCGGCGACAAACTCCCCATCACCTCGGCCCTCAACAACCTCTCGGGCCAGTTCTTCACCGACTACAACCTCCTGGCCGCCGGCTCGGTGATCGTCGCCGCCCCGACCATCATCGTGTTCCTGCTGCTCCAGCGGCACTTCATCGCGGGGCTGACGTTGGGGTCGAGCAAGGGGTAGGGGCGGTGTGCGGTGCGGTCGGCCGTTTTCCGGTGCGCGATCACGGCCGCCACTCGTCGCGACAGCCGGGCCGGTCCGCGTAGGACAGGGCGAGGTCGCGAAGGTCCGGACAGGGCCAAGGCTCACCGTCGTACAGGCAGTCGTCGGCGTCGTCCCAAGGGCGCCCGGGATCTCCTTCGGCGGGGCTCAGGACGTGCCGTGCCAGGATGCGCCGCTTGGCCTCGATCTCGCGCAGCACCCGCGCCGGATCGTGCGCAGCGATATGACATGCCGCGGCAACCGGAACCTCCATGGCGTGCGCGATGGCGAACTGCGGCAGGAGGCCGACGTGTTCCGTGGGGAACCGTTCCACGCTGCGCAGCGAGAACCCGAAATTCTCTGCCTCGTCGGTGAGGAACTCGGACCGGGACGGGTCGGGCGTCACCGGTGTGTCCGACTCGGGATCCACCCAGTGCCAGTGCACGCCGCCGGCAACCGGTGCACTCTCGAATCGGCGGCTGGCCTCGGTCGCGATGCGGGCGTCTTCGTCGATCTGGCGGCCGAGCCACTCCACGAGATCACTCATCCTGCGCTGTCTCCCTCTCGAGCCTGGGGCCGCAGAGGCCTCACTAAGCGGGTCACAGGCTGGACAGAGCGATCCATGCACCGAGACCGAATGTGAGCAAGGGAGCGCAGAACAGCAGCAGCAGGCTCGCGCCGTTGTCCTTCGCGCTGAACAGCAGCCCGGCGCCGAGCCGCACCAGCGGCGTGCCCACGAAGGCGATCAGCACACCGATCAGGATCCCCATCATCCCCACCCCTCAACGGCCGCTCCCCAGCGGCACTTCGGCAGATCGTAGACGACATGCCACCGCCCGCACGGAGCGTGACTTCCGCATCGTCGAAGGCGCCGGCTGACCCCGGTCGGGAGGTGGGGGAGGGCGTCCGGCGGCCCGGCGTGTACGGCTCGGCGACAATGGCTGCGCAGAGCAGTGACCGTCAGCCGGTGCCGACGCGCCGGTGAGGAGAGAGGCAACGGGTGTCAGAGCGCCGGCGGACGATTCTGGAAGCGGCCGTGAGGACCATCGCCCGCTCGGGCGTGCGCGGCCTGCGGGTCGAGGAGGTCGCAGCCGAGGCGGGCGTGTCCACGTCGCTGCTCTACTACCACTTCAAGGACCGGGCGGGTCTCGTACGGAGCACGCTGGAGTTCGTCAACGACCGCGTCGGCTCCGCCACCGACCCCGGCGCCGCGGCCGACCCGAGCCCGCGCGGCATGCTCGAACACCGGCTGCTCGCGGAGATCCAGGACACCCCTGCCGTGCGCGAGGACTCCACCGCCTGGGGGGAGTTGCGCGCGGCGGCCGTGTTCGAACCAGGGCTGCGGGAGACCCTGGCCCGTTCCACCGGGGTGTGGGTGGAGGAGATCGCCGCGGACATCGAGACCGCGCGCCGGGCCGGGCAGGTCCGCGACGACCTCGATCCGCAGGCGGCGGCCGAGCGGCTCACCGCCCTCGTCGAGGGCCTGAGCGAGCGCTGGCTGAGCGGATCCCTCACACAGGAGCGGGCGTCTGCGCTGCTGCGCGGGGCGATCGAGCTGGAGCTCGGGCCGCATTCTGAATGACCCGCGGCTCGGGACCCGTCCCGAGTGGCCCGCAGCCCGCAGCCCGCAGCCCGCAGAGCACAGAGCGCACAGCCCGCAGCCCGCACCCGTGATCCTGTTACGCGCCGCCCCGCGGGAGCTTCGGCAGCTGCTGGGTCGCGCAGTGGACGCCGCCGCCACCCGCCGCGACATGGCGGATCGGCACCTGCACGACCTCACGGTCCGGATACAGCTCCCGCACGAGGGCCCGCCCGTCGCGGTCCGTCCGCCGGTCGCCGAGCCCGGGGAAGATCACCGCGCCGTTGCACACGTAGTAGTTCACGTAGCTGCCGAGGAAGTCCGCGCCGACGTCGCCCACGGCGGCGGCCTCGGGCAGCCGGACGATCTCGAGCCGCTTGCCGCGCGCGTCGGTGGCCTGCTCCAGTACGCCGCGGGCCTGCTCGTACGCCCGCCACCAGACATCACGGGGCGCGTCCGCGGGCGGGGTGCTCAGGACCACGAGCCCCGGCTCGACGAACCGCGCCAGCGCGTCGATGTGGTAGTCCGTGATGTCGTGCCCCTTCACCCCGTCCACCCAGATCACCTTGGTGACGCCGAGAAGGGCCCGCAGATCCTGCTCGATGTCGTCGCGCGACCGGCCCGGGTTCCGGTTGTCGTTCACCCATGAGCTCTCGGTCGCCAGCAGGGTGCCTGCTCCGTCGATCTCGATCGAGCCGCCCTCGCCGACGACCGGCGCCCCGATCCGCTCGATCTTCTCGAGCCCGAGGACCTTGCGCGCGACCTCGCTGTCGTTGCGGTGGGTCTGCTTGCCGCCCCACCCGTTGAAGTTGAGATCGATTCCCGCGATCCCCTGCGGACCGAGGACGAAGGTGGGGCCCGTGTCCCGTACCCACAGGTCGTCGACGGGGACCGGGACGACCTCCACGCCCGAGCCGCAGGCCCGCTGGGCCGCCTTGACGTCCCGCTCGCCGGCCAGCATCACCACCGGCTCGAAGTCCGCGACGGCGCGGGCGACGGAGGCGATGTCCTCATGGACGTACGGGAGGTCCGCGCCCCAGATCCGCCGGGTGGGCCATGCCATGTAGGTCAGCTCGTGCGGCTGCGCCTCCTCCGGCATGCGCCATCCGCCGCCGGACGGTGACCCGGACGGAGCAGGGGCGGCGGCCCCGCGCTCCGGGCGGCAGGCGGCGAGGATGCCGGCGGCCGCCGCGCCGAGGGCTGCCTGAAGGGTCTGACGTCGGGACATGGGCACCGTGATCTCCTGACTGAAAATTTAGTCAGGATTCACGATACGGGACCGGAGTGGTGCCCGAGGGGACGGTGGTGGCGGAGGGCAGTGCCTGCGGGGACTCCGGAGACGGCTGTGGCCGAGCCCGCGCCGGGACGTCTCAGTCCGCGGAAACCCGGTGAGATCCGCGGGCGCCCCTGCCTAAGGTTCCGGCATGGCCGACTCACCCGCGTACCACCTCGCCCAGGTCAACGTCGGACGCCTCCAAGCGCCGCTGGATTCCGCCCAGTTGAAGGACTTCACGGAAGGGCTCGTGCCGGTGAACGCCGTGGCGGACCGGTCCGACGGGTTCGTGTGGCGGTTGCAGGACGAGTCCGGGGACGCCACCGACTTCCGGATACTCGGCGACCCCGAGCTGCTGATCAACCTGTCCGTGTGGCGCGACGTCGACGCGCTCAACACGTTCATGTACTCCGGCCGCCACCGCGAACTGCTCAAGCGGCGCCGGGAGTTCTTCCACCGCCTGGAGGAGGCCGTGACCGCGCTGTGGTGGGTGCCCGCCGGGCACCTGCCCTCGGTCGAGGAGGCCGGGGAGCGGCTGCTGCACCTGCGCGAACACGGGCCGAGCGCGTACGCGTTCTCGCTGCGGAGGTCCTTCCCGCCCCCGGCGGAATGAGCCGCCTCACACCCGGTGCTCGCCTCACACCCCGTGCGACCCCGGCTCGATGATCTCGTCCAGGACATTGCGCACCGCCTGGAACGCGCACCCGTAGACCTGTGCGGTCAACTCGTCGTCGGGGTCGGCGCGTTGGAGATCCTTGCCGTGCTCGCGCCAGGACTGTTCCTGGCGCGCGGCCCAGTCGCGGGCGCGCAGGATACGGCGGAGCAGTTCATCCGAGTCGACAATGTCGGTCATACCCCACGCGTACCCGGCCGACGGCGGACCAGACGTCCAGGTCAAGCCATGCCGGGTTACGTGGCAGGGTGGAGCGGGCAGGCCTCAGGGGGCCAACAGAAGAGGGGGAATCGTGATCGTTTGGGTCAACGGCGCGTTCGGCGCGGGGAAGACCACCACCGCCCGCGAACTGCTCGACCTGATCCCGAACAGCACGCTCTTCGAACCGGAGGTCATCGGCGCCGCCCTGCCCCGGCTGCTGCCGCCCAAGCACCTGGCCGAAGCGGGCGACGACAAGGATCTCGGCATCTGGCGGCGGCTGGTGGTCGACACCGCCGCGGCGCTGCTCGCAGAGGTGGGCGGAGTCCTGATCGTGCCCGTGACCTTGCTGCGCCAGGAGCACCGGGACGAGATCTTCGGCGGGCTCGCCTCGCGCCGTATCCCCGTGTGCCACGTGGTGCTCGCGCCGGCCGAAACGATCCTGCGCGAGCGGATCGCCGCGCGAGAGGCGGCAGACGGCCAGGACGGTGAACTGCCGGTGCGCCAAGAGGCGTCGGCGCACATCGAGCCGTACCGCGCGGCGCTCGCCGACTGGCTGACGGCCGACGCGTACCTGGTCGACAGCACCGCCCTGAGCCCGCGCGAGACCGCCGAGCGGATCGCCGAAGCCGTACGGACCGGGGCGGCCGGCGTCTGCGAGATCGTGCAGACACCGCAGCCGTCCGCGGAGACCCTCGCCGCGGGGGTGCTGCTCTTCGACGAGGAGGACCGCGTGCTCCTCGTCGATCCCACGTACAAGCCCGGCTGGGAGTTCCCCGGCGGCGTGGTCGAGCCGGGCGAGGCGCCCGTCGCGGCCGGCGTGCGCGAGGTCGCCGAGGAGACAGGCCTGCAACTCTCCGTGCAACCACGCCTGTTGGTGATCGACTGGGAGCCGCCGGTGCCGCCCGGCTACGGCGGGATACGGCTGCTGTTCGACGGCGGCCGGCTCCCCTCGGACGCGGCCGCACGCGCCCTGCTCCCCGGCCCCGAACTGCGCGCCTGCCGCTTCGTGGCGGAGACGGAGGCAGCGGTACTTCTGCCGCCGCTGCGTTACGAGCGCCTGCGCTGGGCCCTGCGGGCCCGCGAACGGGGCGCCCCGCTGTATCTGGAAGGCGGTGTGCCCGTCGGATAGCGGCCGAGTCGGGGCACCGCACGCCGTCGCGCGGCCCCGTCAGTCCACGTACGACTGCAGCGTGCCCCTGCGGCGCACGTCCAGGGTCGCGCAGTGGAACGAGCCGCCGAACGGCGCGTAGTGCAGCAGGTCGCAGGGGACCGGTTCGAAGCCCCAGCGCTCCAGGGCCCGCAGCATGCCGGTGTGGTGGCGTTCCGCGATCACCCGCTTCTCGTCCAGCATCAGCACGTTCATGCTCAGCCACTTCCCGCACATCGACGTGACCTTGAGCAGGCGCTCGTCGATCGGGTCGGGTTCGGGAGCGACCAGGACGTCCCAGGAGCGCAGCACCTCGGGCAGCTTGCCGGGGTCGACGTACTCCGGGTTGATCAGCACCTTGCCGGGGGCGAGCGGCATGAACGTGGTGTCGATGTGCATCGGCGTACGGCAGCTGCTGGTGATCTCGTGGATCCGGTAGCCCGGGCCGAGATGGCGGCGCAGCCACTCGATGCCCGTGCGGTTGGTGACATTGCTGCGGGTGACGAACAGGTCGCGGCCGGCCCGTACGAAGTCGGCGGCGTCGAAGACGGGCTCGAACTCCGTGAGGATGTAGCGCATCGGCTCGTCCGCGCCCGGAGTGCGGAAGCCGGGCTCGTACAGCTCGTCGGTCAGCTGCGGCTTGGGCGCGGAGGTCCAGCGGGCCCCGCGCCGGAAGTAGTCCTTGAGCAGCGGCCGGTAGGAGTGGGTCTCGAAGTAGCGGCACGGCCAGGCCATCGGCGTCTCGATGATCTCGTCACCGATGACGAGCATGCTGTCGCGCGGACAGGTGTTGCAGAAGCCGCGCGAGGACCAGTCGGGCGTACGGAAACGCTGCTTGTGGTCGACGGCTTCGGGCCGGCGCACCGTGATGCCGAGGGACTCCAACAGCTCGACGAATCCGTCCAGTTCGTCCTGTGCCTGGCCGATCAGGCGGCGCGGGTAGCGCAGCCCCGCGGCGAGACCCTGAAGGCGTCCGGCCCACGACGGGACATTGCAGGTGACGACCGGGTGGTCGGAGGGGATCGTGGCGCCTTCGAGGCGGCCGACGATCACCTCCTCCAGGGGGTCCCATTCGTTGAACGAGTTCACCGGGGAAGTCCGGCCCTGCGCCAAGGTGTCGGGCCGCGCGGCCGGGCGCGGCGCACAGACCGGGCTGTCCGCCGCCGTTCTGGTGCCGAGGCTCTGTTCCATGGAACGACTTCCTCACCTGTGTCCAGGGTGCTCCGGGAGGCCCGGGCGATCAAGCCGGGCAGGTCCGGGTACCCCTGGAGATCGCGGTCACGCCTGGGCCCTGACCAGGCGGCCGAAAGCCGACGGTCCCGGTCCCCGGGCGGGGAGCGGGACCGTGCGGCCTATCGGAGTCGTGCCGTGCGGAAGGTCAGGCCTTCGACGCCGCGTAGTTCTGGAGGAACAGGGCCTCGGTCACCGACAGCTGACGCAGCTCCTCGGGCGAGACCGACTCGTTCGGTGCGTGGATCTGCGCCTCCGGCTCGCTCAGGCCGATCAGCAGGATCTCGGCGTCCGGGTAGAGGGAGCCGAGGGTGTTGCACAGCGGGATCGAGCCGCCCTGGCCCGCGTACTGCATCTCCTGGCCCGGGTAGGCGAACGCCATCGCGTCGGCCATCGCCTGGTACGCGGGCGAGTGCACGTCGGCACGGAACGGCTGGCCCTGCCCGACCTGCTCGACCCGCACCCGGGCGCCCCACGGGGTGTGCGCCTCGATGTGGGCCCGCAGCAGCTTGGTGGCCTCGGCGGCGTCCACGCCCGGCGGCACGCGCAGGCTGATCAGGGCGCGTGCGGCCGCCTGGACGGAGGGCGTCGCGCCCACGACGGGCGGGCAGTCGATGCCGAGGACCGTGACCGCCGGGCGGGCCCAGATGCGGTCGGCCACCGTGCCGGAGCCGATCAGCTCCACGCCGTCGAGGACCTTGGCGTCCCGGCGGAAGTCCTCCTCCGGGTACTGAAGACCCTCCCAGGTCTGGCCTCCTTCGAGACCGTCGACCGTGGTCGAGCCGTCCTCGGCGCGCAGCGAGTCCAGGACGCGGATGAGCGCGCCGAGCGCGTCCGGGGCGGCGCCGCCGAACTGCCCGGAATGCAGGTTGCCTTCGAGGGTGTCCATCTCGACGCGCAGCATGGTCATGCCGCGCAGCGTCGAGGTGACCGTCGGCAGACCGACCCGGAAGTTGCCGCTGTCGCCGATCACGATCGCGTCCGAGACCAGCAGCTCCGGGTGGGCCTCGGCGTACCGCTCGAGACCCCCGGTGCCCTGCTCCTCGGAGCCCTCGGCGATGAACTTCACGGAGACCGGCACACCGCCGTTCGCCTTCAGGGCGCGCAGCGCGAGCAGGTGCATGATCACGCCGCCCTTGCAGTCCGCCGCACCGCGCCCGAACCAGCGGCCGTCCCGCTCGGTCAGCTCGAACGGCGGGGTCACCCACGCCTGCTCGTCCAGCGGCGGCTGCACGTCGTAGTGCGCGTAGAGGAGCACCGTCGGCGCGCCCTCGGGGCCGGGCAGCAGGCCGTACACGGACTGGGTGCCGTCCGGGGTGTCCAGGAGCGCCACGTCGGTGAAGCCCTCGGCGCGCAGCGCGTCGGCCACCCAGTTCGCCGCGGCCTCGCTCTCGCTCTTCGGGAACTGCTCGAAGTCCGCCACCGACCGGTACGCCACCAGCTCGGCCAGCTCCTGCCGCGCCTCGGGCATGAGGCCGGCGACGGTCTCGGCGATCCGCTCCTGCGGCGTGTTCGGCGACATGGGCACGCTCCTGAAGGCTGCGACGTTGTACGGGTGCACGTCTTACGGGGTCTTACGGGTCCTGCGTTACGGGGCTTGCGGGTCCGGCGGACCCTGGGGGCCCCACGGTTCCGCGGGCGGTTCTTCGCGGGCCGGCGGCCTTGCACAGATGTGCGGAGGTTGCGCACGGATCCGCGAGCCGATCTTCGCACAAGCGGAGACGCCCTGTTCCTGCGGCGGGGGCGATCCGTGCCCGCCGTAGGATCTCCCTGGACAAGTGCCAGTCGGCAGCCGCAGACAGCCGGATCGGAGCAGCAGGCCATCGTGAGCAGCGAGAACCCGGACCGTAACGAGCCGGACGAGACCCCCGAGGTGTGGGACGTCGTGGTCGTGGGCGCAGGCCCCGCCGGCGCCTCGGCCGCCTATGCCGCGGCCGTCGCCGGACGGCGGGTGCTGCTCCTGGAGAAGTCCGTACTGCCGCGGTACAAGACCTGCGGCGGCGGCATCATCGGCCCCTCGCGCGACGCCCTGCCGCCCGGCTTCGAACTGCCGCTGAAGGACAAGGTGTACGCGGTCACCTTCTCCCTGGACGGCAAACTCGCCCGCACCCGGCGCTCCAAGAAGATGCTGTTCGGCCTGATCAACCGGCCCGAGTTCGACCAGCAGCTGGTCGAGTCCGCCCAGAAGGCCGGCGCGGAGCTGCGCACGGGCGTCACCGTCTCGCGCGTGGAGCAGCACGGGCCCGAGGTGCCGGACCGGCGCACGGTCGCGGTGGTCCTGAACGACGGGGAGACCGTCCTGGCGCGCGCGGTCGTCGGCGCGGACGGCAGCGCAAGCCGCATAGGAGCACATGTCGGCGTGCAGCTCGACCAGGTCGACCTCGGGCTCGAGGCCGAGATCCCGGTGCCGCCGACGGTCGCCGAGGACTGGAAGGGCCGCGTCCTCATCGACTGGGGCCCGCTGCCCGGGAGTTACGGGTGGGTGTTCCCCAAGGGCGACACCCTCACCGTCGGCGTGATCTCGGCCCGGGGCGAAGGGGCCGCCACCAAGCGGTACTTGGAGGACTTCATCGGGCGCCTCGGGCTCGCCGGCTTCGAGCCGGCGATCTCCTCGGGCCACCTCACCCGCTGCCGCACCGAGGACTCCCCGCTCTCGCGCGGCCGCGTCCTGGTGTGCGGGGACGCGGCAGGGCTCCTGGAGCCGTGGACCCGCGAGGGCATCTCGTACGCGCTGCGCTCGGGACGGCTCGCGGGGGAGTGGGCGGTGCGCATCGCCGAGTCCCACGACGGTGTGGACGCCCGCCGCCAGGCGCTCAACTACGCCTTCGCCGTGAAGGCGGGGCTCGGGGTCGAGATGAACATGGGCCGCCGCGTCCTGACGCTCTTCGAGCGCAGGCCCGGACTGCTGCACGCGGCGATCACCGGCTTCCGGCCGGCCTGGAACGCGTTCGTGCGGATCGTGCAGGGCCACACCTCGCTGGCCGAGATCGTCCGCACGCACCCGATGGCACGCCGCGCGATCAGCACGCTCGACCGGCACTGACGACGGGCGCTGACGACCGGCACAGGGCGGGCCGGGGGTGCGCGGAACCCGTGGGCTCCGCGCACCCCGGCCCGCCCTGTGCGCCGTCAGCCCGTCGTCGCGTACTTGATCATCGGTGCGTCCCGGGAGATCGGGCGGAAGCCGACGCCGTAGTACAGGCCGCGCGCCGCGGGATGGCCCGGCGCGCCCAGGCAGCACACGGTCATCTGTACGGCGCCCGCCGCGCGTGCCAGGTGCATGCCGTGCACCAGCATCGTCCGGGCCAGTCCCCGGCGCCGGTGGGCCGGATGGGTGCCGACCGGTTCGAACTCCGCCGTCTTGTTCGCCTCGTCGAGCCACATGATCGTCGAGCAGGCCATCGTCCCGTCGGGCGACTCGACGAGCAGATGCAGATCGCTCCGGTAGCCCGGCGTGCGCCGTACGCCCTCGTACCCCTCGACGGTGTAGGGCGAAGGGCTCCAGGCGTCCACATGCGCGCGGACTGCCGCCTCGGGCCCGGCCTCGTCCGCGGTACGGAAGCGGAAACCTGCCGGCAGGGTTGGGTCGCCGAGGTCCGTGAGATCGGTGAGCTCCCGGACGTTGCACTGCATCCACGAGCCCGCGTCGCCGAGCGCGGACGGGTCGGTCACGTAGCCGTGCGCCGCCCAGCGCTCCAGGGCGAACGCGTCGCCTGCGCCCGGCAGCACCGTGCGCTCAAGCCCGGCGGCCACGTCGTCGAACCACTCGATCACCTCGTCGACAAGACCGGCGTGTGCGGGATGGGCCTGGTAGGCGAGATACGCGCCGGCGAGATGCTTCTCCGTGCCGTCGCTCAGCCGGTACGTGCGCGGCAGATGGGCCCACGCCCACGCGGTGAGTTCGCCCTCGTGGAACCAGAGCCTGCGCCGCCAGTGCGCCCCGAGCGCGGCATGGTTCCTGCCCCAGTTCCAGGCGAGTTCGCCGTACGACGCATCGGCGTTGAGGAGGTCCTGCCGCACGGCGGTGACGCGTTGCGCGAGTCCCTGCATGAGCACGATGTCCGCATGCGTGAGCAACTCAGAATCGGTCATGGTGGGCCACTCTGACAGGGGCGCGGGCCTGCGGTCGATTGGATTACGGGTGGGCGTCGCACCGACTGTGGAGCCGATGGGCGGGCCCGCACCACCCGTCGCGTACTTCACCGGGAGTACGCCCGCTCACCTCCCACGGCGGACGTCGCCGCACGTCCGCCCGGTCTAGCGTGGCGGTATGGAAGAGCAGCACAGCACCGCCAGGCCGATGCGCCCCTGGGGCGGACCGCCCTGGCACGACGGCCCGCCCGGCCCCTGGAGGTGGGCGGCGCGCGGCGGGCTGCCGTGGTTCTCGACCGCCGCGGTGACCGTGTTCGTCCAGGTCGGCAGCACCTTCGCCGCTCACGGTCAGACCGAGTACCGGGCCGGCCTCGACGTGTTCGCCCGCCTCCTGCTGCTCCTCGGCACGGCGCTGCTCCTGTGGCGCGGCAGGCACCCCGTGGCGGTGGTGTTCGGCGTGGCCGCCACCACGATGCTCTATCTCGGCGCCGGCTATCCGTACGGCCCGGTCTTCGTCACGGTCGCACTCGCCGTGTTCGCCGCGATCGTCGCCGGACACCGCAGATCCGCCTGGGCCGCCATCGGCATGCTGTGGCTCGGGCACCTGCTCATCTCGCACTGGCTGTACCGCTGGCTGCCGCCCTCCGGGGACACGGCGGCGTCCTGGGGCGGTGAACTGGTCGTCGCCGCCTGGGTGGTGGCGATCGTCGCGGTGGCCGAGCTCGCGCGGATGCGCCGCGAACAGTGGGCCAAGGAGCGCGCCGAGCGGGCCGAGGCGGCCCGGCGCCGCGCGGACGAGGAGCGGCTGCGGATCGCCCGCGAACTGCACGACGTACTCGCCCACTCCATCTCGGTCATCAACGTCCAGGCCGGCGTGGGCCTGGCCCTGCTGGACTCCGACCCGGAGCAGGCCCGTACGGCCCTGACCACCATCAAGTCCGCGAGCAAGGAAGCGCTCGGCGAGGTGCGCCAAGTCCTCGAATCGCTGCGCACGCCCGGCGACGCACCCCGGGCCCCCGCGCCCGGCCTGGACCGGCTGCCGGAACTGGTCGACCAGGCGGCGAGCGCGGGGCTCACCGTCGAGGTGACCCGCGAGGGCAGGGCGGTCGGCCTCGCGCCCGGCGCCGACCTCGCCGCCTTCCGCATCGTCCAGGAAGCGCTCACCAACGTCGTACGCCACTCGGGCTCGCGACGCGCACGCGTCACCATCGGCTACGGGGCCGGCGCGCTGGATCTGCGCATCGAGGACGACGGACCCGCGACCCAGGCCGATGCCGGGGGCAGCGGCAACGGACTCGCCGGGATGCGGGAGCGCGCGGCCGCGCTGGGTGGCACGATCGAGGCGGGCCCGCGACCGGACGGAGGCTTCCGCGTCCGTGCCTCGATCCCGCTGCGCCCCAAGGAGACCCCGTCTTGATCCCGTTGATTCCGTCGATCCCGTCGATCCAGGAGGCCGCTTCATGATCCGGGTCCTGCTCGCCGACGACCAGTCGCTGGTCCGTGCCGGGTTCAAGGCGCTGCTCGACGCGCAGAGCGACATCGAGGTGGCGGGCGAGGCCGCGGACGGCGAGGAGGCGCTGCGGCAGGTGCGCGCGCTGCGCCCGGACGTGGTCCTGATGGACATCCGGATGCCGCTGCTGGACGGCCTCGCCGCGACCCGCCGTATCACCGAGGACGAGGGCCTTGCCGACGTGAAGGTCGTCATGCTGACCACCTTCGAACTCGACGAGTACGTCTTCGAGGCCATCCGAGCGGGCGCCTCGGGCTTCCTGGTCAAGGACACCGAACCCGAGGAACTCCTGCGTGCGGTACGGGCGGTGGTGGACGGGGACGCCCTGCTCTCACCCGGCGTGACGCGCCGTCTCATCGCCGAGTTCGCGGCCCGCTCCAAGGAGCCCGCGCTCGAACAGAGCCTCGGCGAACTCACCGAGCGCGAGCGGGAGGTGATGGCCCTGGTCGGGATCGGCCTGTCCAACGAGGAGATCGCCCGCCGCCTGGTCGTCTCGCCGCTCACCGCGAAGACCCATGTCAGCCGCACGATGGTCAAGCTGGGCGCCCGCGACCGGGCCCAACTCGTCGTCCTCGCCTACGAGTCGGGGCTGGTCCGCCCGGGCTGGCTCGGCTGACGCGACGCGCTGCGGAACCGCCCCAGGACGCCGACCACCCGTACGACGAACGTGACGGCGGCGAGGATCACTCCCGCTGTCACCAGCACCTGGCGCACACCCGCCGACAGGTCGAACGCCCAGCCGGGCCCGGCCACGACGGCGAAGACGAAGGCCGCGACGAGAACCGCCGACACCAGCGCGTAGACGATCTCCACGGTGGCGGCGTCCCGTTCGGCCTGTGTCCGAGTCCCCATGGGCACCAGTGAACCAGCGGGCCGTGCCGCCCTGCCACCGGAATGACGGCCATTGTGTGCCCTGCCCACCCCGGGAGGAGTCACTACACAGCCGAGGTCTCCCGCCACAGCCGGGCCACCGTGGCGTCGCCGGTGATCGGCGGTGTCGGGAGACGGTTCCACAAGGCCAGGTACAGGCGCGCCGCCGGGCCGCTGATCTCGCAGTCGGCAGGGCCCTCGGCATCCCGCGTGGTGACCGGGACCTTCTCGGAGATGTGGACGGTCCACACCGCGTCCGCGTCGGTGGCGCGCACGCGGAGCACCTTGGGCTCGTCGCTGCGGACGCGGCTCTTCTCGCGGGCGTGGAATCCGCACAGCAGCTCGTCGATGCCGTCGACGGCGAACTCGGGGGTGAGGGCGGTGCGTTCGGCCGCGTGCAGTGCGGACTCCGAGTCGACCCGGTGGATCGCGGTCTCGTGCGCCTGGCGGCGCGCCCAGAACGCCCGCGCCGAGGGAGCGGGCAGAAAGGCCCAGCACTCCAGGTCGTCCGGCGCCTGCTCGAGCGCCTCGACGAGCAGCCCGTGCCCTTCCCGGAACCAGGCGAACAGCTCCGCGCCGTCCAAGTCCGGCTCCCCGGCGTCCGGTTGGTAGCGCTTGTGCCCCTCCACCACGAACGCGGCGGCCCAGCGGTGCACCGTCCCGGTGTGCCGGACGAGATCGCGCACCCGCCAGCCGGGACAGGTCGGGACGGCGGCGTCGGCTCCCGCGGCCTCGGCGTTGTCGGCCAGCAGCTGCCCCTCGGCGCGCAGAGCCGCGATGTGCGTGGCGATGTCCATGGCCCGGGATCCTAGGGAGCGGGTCGGCCCTGTGACCAGGGGATTCCGAGGGGTGGATACGGGTGCGGGGGAAGGGGCCGGCTCGGTGACCATGCCGACGGTGACCACCGGCATGCCGTGGGCCGCCCGTGCCAGGCGGTTACCAGCCGAACATCTGCGTCCAGGTCCAGTCGCCCGTCGTCACGCCCAACCCCATTGTCTTCAGGCCGCAGTTGAGGATGTTGGCGCGGTGGCCCGGCGAGTTCATCCATGCGTCCATCACGCTCTGCGCCGAGCCCTGGCCGCGCGCGATGTTCTCGGCGCCCGCGTTGTCCACGCCCTGCGCGGCGGCCCGGTCGCTGAACGTGCGGCCGTCCTGGCTCGTATGGCTGAAGTAGCCGTTCGCCGACATGTCCTCGCTGTGCAGCTGGGCGGCCCTGGACAGGCGGCTGTCCATCGTCACGGGCGCACAACCCGCCTTCGCACGCTCGGCGTTGACCAGCGCGAGCACCTGTTGCGCGTGGCTGCCGCCGGGGTTTGCGGGCGGCTGCGGGGGAGGCTTGGGCTTGGTGGTCCGCGTCTTGGTCGGCTTCGGCTCGGGTTCGGCGGGCTTCGTGGTCGTCGGGGACTTCGACGGCTTGCTGCTCGGCGACGCCTCGGGGGACTTCGAGGTGGAGGCGCTGGGCGAGGCGGACTCGGACGTCGCGGCCGAAGCGGGCTCACTCGTCGGCTCCGGCTCGGTGGCCGAGGCCGCCCGCACCTTGTCGCTGTCCTCGTCCGGCGCCATCAGATCGATGCCGACCACGCCCGCACCGGCGACCAGCGCCACCACGGCGGCCGCGGCCACGGCGGTACGGCGCCGCTTGCGCAGCCGCAGCTGCCGTTCCTGCATCCGGGTCGGAACGTTCGGAGTGATCGGACCGTTGGGAGTGCTCGGCCCGCTCGGCCCGCTCGGTCCGCCCGGACTGGTCGGGGTCACATCGGCGCTTGGGGCGTCGCCCGGTCCCGTCAGCTCGTACATGCCGATGCGGTCGTACGTCTCGGCCCCGCTGTAAGCATCCGGCCCGCTGTAAGCGTCCGGCCCGCCGTAAAACTCGGAGCCGCCGTACGCCTCACTGTCTCCGTACGCCCCGGGACCGGCCTGTGACCCGGGACTGCCGTACGGAGGCACCGGAGCCGAGGCGAAGGCGACCGTCTCGGATGCGTGTTCCCCGTACAGTCCGAGCGCCGCGAGCAACCCGGCCCCGGCGGCACCCGCCACCGGCACCATGCCGAATCCCACGAGGAGCCCCTCGGCCGGCCAGAGGTCGGCCGTGTGCTGCGCGCACCGGCCGCACTCGCGTATGTGCCGGGCTATGCGCTTGCGCCACAGGCCCGACGGCACGCCGTCCCATATCCCGACCACCGCGCCGAGCCCCGGACACGGCGGCGCGGCGAGGGCGCGCACCACCACGCGCGCCGTCTCCAGCTGCCCCTTCATCCGCTGCACCCGCACCGCCGCGTGCTGCTCGGAGATCTCCAGGGCGGCGGCCAGCTCGGATCGTGTCAGTTCGCCCGCCGCCTCCAGCCACCACAGCGCGAGCAGCTCGCGATCGTCCTGCTCCAGCCAGCGGGTGGCCTCGGCGACCTCGCGCCGCTGTCCCTCGAGGCCCAGGCGGACGATCGTGGCGTCCACGAAGTCCCCGGCGGGATCGGGCAGATCCAAGTCCTCCCGCGCTCCGAAGGGGTCGGGCGCCGACCGGCGCGCCTGGTGGTGGCCGCGGATCTGGTTCATCGCGATCGCCACGAGCCAGGACCTGAAGCGCGTCGGATCCTGGAGCCCGCCGATGCCGCGCAACGCCCGCAGCATCGTCTCCTGCACCACGTCGTCGACATCGGCATGACCGTTCAGCGCGCGGCCCACGATGCTGTAGACCAGCGGCAGGTACGCGGTGACCAGCTCGCCCTGCGCCCTGCGGTCACCGTGCCGCGCCGCGATCACCAACGCGCCGCTGTCTCGGCTCACACCCACGTCCGTCCACTCTCCCTCTCGCTCGCCGCCTCACCGGGCCGGCACTGGGGAGACCTCGGGGGCGGCGGCGGATAACAGGAATCGCGTCACCTTTGCGCGAGCGGGTCGCGGGACACAAGGGTCCAGGGGTGTGGGATATGCCTTACGCGGCCGGAGCGGCCGGAGCGGCCCGGGCGTGCGGGGAGGCCGGAGCGGCCGGGCCGGGCAGGCGGCGCGCTTCTCGACAGAGCCCCGGCCGGGTAGGTTGCACGTGTAACCAACCGCACGGGAAGTCCTGGAGGGGCGCCGAGATGAAACTGCACGTCCATGAACGCGGCGACGGTGACAAGGTCGCACTGCTCGTGCACGGCGGGATGTCCGACCACCGGACCTGGCACGCGGTCGAGGAGCACCTCGTCGGGCGCGGGTATCGCGTCCTCGCGCCCGACCTGCGCGGGCACGGGCTCAGCGGCCGCGGCGCCTACCGGCCGGAGCTGCTTGCGGGCGACCTGGTGGAGAGCCTGCCGGCCGGGGCGGACGTGGCGATCGGCCACTCCCTCGGCGGGCTGTCCCTCGCCCTCGCCGTTCCGGAGCTGCGGCCGCGGCGCGCGGTCTACTCCGACCCGGGCTTCCAGCTCGGCAACGTGCCGGCAGGTGCGACGGGCGCGATGCGGGCCATGGTCGCGTCGGCCACGGCCGATTCCGTACGGGCCATGAACCCGCGGTGGTCCGAGGCGGACATCGCCGCCGAGCTGGCGGGCTTCGCTCTGTTCGACGCCGAACTGCTCACCGCCATGGGCGACTTCGAGCAGGACTACCTGCCGCCGTCGGCCCTCGTCCCCTCGCTGGTCCAGCTCGCGGACCCGAGCCTGTGCGTCGATGCGAAGGGGCAGGAGCTGTTGCGGGAGCGCGGGTTCGAGGTGCGGGTGGTGCCCGGCGCCGGGCACTGCATCCACCGCGACGACCTCGGGGGATTCCTCGCCTCGCTCGACGGCTGGATCTGACACCCGCCGGACGTGCAGTGAGCGGGACGGGTGCTCGTCCACCCGTCCCGCTCACGGGAGTTGGCACGGGCTCAGCAGGCCCGTCGGCCGCTCAGCGCACGCCGCGCACGCGCAGCACTCCCACCGCGCCGACGAGTGACACCACGGCCGCCACGGGGAACAGCGCCTCGTAACCCCCCGCCGCAACGATCCAGCCCGAGATGGTCGGGGCCAGGATCTGCGGCCCGGCGTTCGCGATGTTGATGACGCCCATGTCCTTGCCGGCGTCGGCGCCGCGCGGCAGCACCTTCGTGATCAGCGCCATGTCGACCGCGAGATAGACGCCGAAGGCCATGCCGCCGACGATGTTGTACGCCAGCATGCCGCCCTCGGTCGGCGACAGGATCGGGATGGCGAGGGCCAGCGCCGCGGCCACGCCCGAGACGAAGACGAACGGCTTCACCTTGCCGACCCGGTCGGCGATGGGACCGATGAGGACCGAGGCGACCACCGTGCACAGGGCGTTGACGATCATCAGGAAGCCGGCGGTGGGCAGCAGGTCCGCGGGCGCGATCTTGATGTGGTCGGCGAGCAGGTACAGGTTGTACGTGAGGATGATGAAGTACCCGAGCATCACGCCGAGCCGCGAGAGGAAGGCCCAGCCGAAGTCCGGGTGATCCTTGGGGCTGACCCAGAAGTTGGCGAGGAAGCGCCGCAGCGAGAAGGGCTCGCGCGGCAGGTCGCGGGAGTCCTGGTCGGGGGAGATGACCACGAACAGGACGGCGGCCACGAACACCGCCGCCGCGATCAGGTAGTAGCCCTTCTCGCCGGCGAACGCACCGTCGAAGCCGCCGATCACCCCGTCGAGGCCGAACTTCGTGCCCGGGATGCCGCCGATGACGAGGGCGGCGACGATCGTGCCGAGCGGGACACCGAGGCCGACCAGGGCCGAGAACGTGCCGAGCTTCGGGGCGGGCACCCGGTCGGGCAGCGCGGCGGTGAGGGCGGCCTGGTAGCCGTTCATGATGAACTGCACGACGCCCCAGCTCAGTCCGAGCATCGCGATGCTCGCGGCCTGGGCCTGTGCGACCAGGGCGAGCGCGCCGAGTGCGGCGCACAGCAGGATCCAGGGGGCGCGCCGGCCGAACCGGGACCGGGTCCGGTCGGAGAGCTGACCGAAGACCGGGTTGCCGACCGTGGCGAGCACGGCGCCGATGGTGCTGGCCGTGGACAGGGCGGTCGTGTCGTTGTGGCCGGTGATCTCGGCGACCTGGATCGGCAGCAGGAAGCTCCCCACCCCGAGCCAGAGCAGGTACAGCGCGACGTTGGCCATCGGCAGCGTGACGTAGAGCCGGGCGAGACGGGAGCCGGTGGCCGGGCCTGCGGCAGCGGGGCCGCCGGCCGGGAGGACGTCGACCGTGGTCGACGCGGTCTCTTCAGGAAGTGAACGAGTCATGTGGGCCCCTAGGAAGGCGTGCCGAAGAAGCGGATGCGCGTGGGGTCGCGTTCGGCAGGAGCGTAGATGACACGTGTAACCTTGTGAAGATGCTGGAACCGACGGATGTCCGGCGGATTTCCGCGGGCGTGCTTCGAGGGCCGGGTCGCGGACCGTCCGCGGGGAGGTGCGAGAGGCGTCCGTGGCGCTGGTGTTCAGGGTTTGGCCGCCCTGGCGCCGTGATCCGCCTGTTGCCTTCGGCGCCCGTACGTTGTGGCGTACGTCGCGTCGTACGTCGTGGCGTACTGCGCGGTCCCGGGGCTCGTTCGCCGAGGGCAGCGGGCGGCCACCCGGCCGGCACACCGTCCGCCGAGGTCCAAGATCCGACGCGTGTAACCTCGGCCCTGCAAGGCGTCGGGGGCGAGCGAGCGGGAGAACGTACGCACATGGCGGACAGCACGCCGGAGTCCCGGACGGTGACCAGCGCCGACGTGGCGCGGCTCGCGGGCGTCTCACGCGCCACCGTGTCCTTCGTGCTCAACGACACCAAAGGCGCACGGGTCAGCGCGGCCACCCGTGAGCGGGTGCTCGACGCCGCGCGCCGGCTCGGCTATGTGCCGCACGCCGCCGCGCGCTCCCTGCGTGCGGGCCGCAGCAACCTGGTCCTGATCCCCGCCTCCGTGTCCGCGATGGGCCGGCTCGCGAGCGAGTGGATCGACGACCTCCATGAGGCGCTGCACCGGCGCGGATACGTCACCGTGCTGCACGCGGGCCGCTTCGGCGACCCGGCCGAGGCCGCGCGCGCCTGGGCCGAGCTGCGGCCGGTGGCGGTGCTCGCGCTCGACGGCGACCGGTACACCGCGCCGACCGCCGACGTGCTCGCCCGCGCGGGGGTGCGGGCCCAACTCGCCTTCGCGGCGCGGCCCGTGCCCGGCACGTACACCATCGCCTTCGACCACCGCGATCTCGGCGCGGCGGCCGTGGAGCACCTGATCGCCTCGGGCCGTACGCGGATCGGCGTGATCATGCCGAAGGAGCGCGGCCTGGCCGCGTTCGCGGAACCCCGTCTGGCCGGCGCCGGTGAGGTGGCCGCCCGGCACATGGCGACGGTGGTCCCGGTGGAGCTCGCGTACGCGCACGAGGACGCCGCTGCGCTGGCCCGCCGCTGGGCGGAGCTCGGCCTGGACGGCGTGTTCGCGTACAACGACGAGTACGCCGCGCTGCTGCTGCACGCCCTGCGCGGCCAGGGCATCGCGGTGCC
The DNA here is from genome assembly GCF_900100315.1 of Streptomyces indicus. Taxonomy (GTDB): domain Bacteria; phylum Actinomycetota; class Actinomycetes; order Streptomycetales; family Streptomycetaceae; genus Streptomyces; species Streptomyces indicus. The sequence continues at coordinate 216,194 of NZ_FNFF01000001.1, read as the reverse complement.
CGGGGAGGTCGCCGTGGTCGGCGCCGACGACCTCGTGCTGGCGGGCCTTCAGGACCCGCCGCTGACCACGGTGCGGATCGACATGCCCTCGGCCGAGGACATCGCCGCCCGGCTGGAGGAGCTCGTCGAGTCGGGGAGCGCCGAGCCCGCACCGCGTATCGAGGTGCGCCTGGTGCGCCGGGGGAGTGCCTGAGGGTCTGCGCGTCCGTAAGCGACTACCGCACGCACCGGCAGAGGCGGACGCAGGCGGTACCGGGTCCGCGCCGGGCCGGAGCCGGGCGCGGACCGTGCACCGACGTCAGGCCGAGGCGAACTTCCGTACCGCCGCCGCCACTTGCTCCTCGTCGACGGGAAAGCCGGGGAACCGGACCAGGCGGGAGAGCGGAATCGCGCGCATCATCGGGCCGTTGCGCGGATCCGACAGCATCGCGCCGAAGCCCTCCGTGCCCAGCGCCTCGCGCAGCCACGCACCGGCCGCCGGGTGCGCCAGCCAGTGCTCGGCCGAGGCGTCGGCGGTGAGCGGCACGGTGAACCCGTCGCCCGCGAGCTCGACCGTGGTCTCCAGGCGGATGTCCCGCGAGGACGCGCCGACCCGCAGCCCGAAGGTGCCGCCCTCGACGACCCAGCGGTGCGCGGACTCGTGCCAGAACGCGAAGGCGCGCGGGCCGAGGGTCAGCGTGACGGGGGCGCTGCGGCCGGGCTCGAGCGTGACCCGCGTGAAGGCGCGCAGTTCCTGCTCGGGACGCCGGACCGACGCCTCCGGGTCGGTCACGTACAGCTGCACGGTCTCGGTGCCGGTCCGCTCACCGGTGTTGGTCACGATGAAGGTGACGTCCACCTGCGGGTCGGCGCCGTCCCGCCGCACGGTGACCCCCAGTCCGCTGTACGCGAAGGACGTGTACGACAGGCCGTGCCCGAACGGGTAGGACACCTCGGCCCGGCGCGCGTCGTACCAGCGGTACCCGATGAACAGGCCCTCGCCGTACCGGACTTTGCCGCCCTCGCCGGGGAACGCGGTGTACGCCGGGGTGTCCTCCAGGCGCACGGGCAGTGTCTCGGCGAGCTTGCCGGAGGGCGTGGCCGCGCCGGTCAGGAGGTCGGCGACGGCCGAGCCGCCGGCCTGGCCGGGCAGCCAGGTCTCCAGGACGGCCTGCGCGCGGTCCTGCCAGGGGGCGAGGGTCACGGCGGAGCCGTTGGACAGCACGACCACCACGCGCGGGTTGGCGTCGGCGACGGCGTGCAGCAGCGCGACCTGCTGGGCGGGCAGATCCATGTGCGCGCGGTCGAAGCCCTCGGACTCGTAGTGCGTCGGCAGGCCGAGGAAGACGACGGCCACGTCGGCCGCGGCCGCGGTGCGCACGGCCTCGGCGACGAGCTCGGAGTCGGCCTCCTCGGAATCGACGACGTAACCGGGTGCGAAGGAGACCTCGCGGCGGCCCTCGAAGGCGCCGCGCAGGGCGTCGAGCGCGTTGTCGAGGCGGGCCGGGTTGACCTGCGAGGACCCGGAGCCCTGGTAGCGCGGGTTGCGTGCGAATTCGCCGATGACGGCCACCGTGCCCCCGGCCGCGGGGTCGAGGGGGAGCAGACCGTCTTCGTTCTTGAGGAGGACGGCGCTCGCGGTCGCGGCCTCGCGCGCGAGGGCGTGGTGGGCGTCCACGTCGAAGGGGCGGCCCGCGTCCTCGGCGGCGAGGGCGGGCTGCGCCCGGTCGACGAGGGTGAGCACGCGTGTGACGGCCAGATCGACCGCGGACTCGTCCAGTTCCCCCGCGGCCACCGCGTCGAGGATCAGCTTCGCGCCCGCGCCGCTGGACGAGGGCATCTCCAGGTCGTTGCCCGCGGCCACGGAGTCGGGGCGGTGGTTCACGCCGCCCCAGTCCGAGACGACCAGGCCCTCGAAACCCCACTCGCCGCGCAGGATGTCGGTGAGCAGTTCACGGTGCTCCGAGGTGTACGTGCCGTTGAGCCGGTTGTACGAGGACATCACGGTCCACGGCTGCGCCCGGGTCACCACGGTCTCGAAGGCCGCGAGGTAGATCTCGCGCAGGGTGCGCCCGTCGACCTCGGCGGAGACGGTCATGCGCTCCGTCTCCTGGTTGTTCACGGCGAAGTGCTTGAGCGAGGCGCCGACCCCTTGGCTCTGCACTCCCTCGACCCAGGCCGCGCCGAGCTCGCCGGTCAGGTGCGGGTCCTCGGAGAAGTACTCGAAGTTGCGGCCGCACAGCGGCGTGCGCTTCATGTTGATGCCGGGGCCGAGCAGTACGGAGACGCCCTCGGACCGGCATTCGCGGCCGAGCGCCGCGCCGACCCGTGCGAGCAGATCGGTGTCCCAGCTGGAGGCGAGGCCGGCGGCGGGCGGGAAGCAGGTGGCGGGGACGCTGTCGAACAGGCCCAGGTGGTCGCCGGTCTCCGGCTGCTTGCGCAGACCGTGCGGCCCGTCCGAGACCATCACGGAGGGGATGCCGAGGCGTTCGTTGGGCTCGGTGTGCCAGAAGTCCGCGCCGTCGAGCAGCGCGGCCTTCTCCTCCAGCGTGAGTGCGGCGAGCAGGGCGGGTATGTCGAGGCGCCGGGCGTCACTCGTCATGCGTCAACTCCAGGGTGGTGGCGGGAGGTGGGGCGGTGCGGGGTGTGGGCACCCGTGACCGCCGCTTGCATCGTACGCGCGAAAACCGAGTGAGTGATAGGTATTCGCGGGTGGCGGTGGACCGCGGTCGGTGGAGGAGGTGGCGAGCTCGGGCCGTACGGGCGTGGCAGGGCTCAGGTCGTACGGCGGCGGAAGAGCTCAGGTCGTACGGAGGTGAAAGGGCTCAGGCCGTACGCGGCGGAAGGCTCGCCCCGGTGGGGGAGAGGAAGCGGTAGAGCCGGTCCAGGTAGGTGTGCAGGCGCTTGCGCATGTCCACCGCGTCGGGGGTCAGTGCCCACTGGATCTGGATGCCGTCCATCACGGCGAGCACCTCGCGCGCCAGGGCGGCGCAGTCGGTGTCGGAGCGCAGCTCGCCCCGCTCGACCCCGTCGGCGAGCGCCCGTGCGAGCTGGTCCGCGACCCGCTCGTAGCGGCGGGCGAAGAACGCGTGCGCCGGGTGTCCCGGGTCGGAGGACTCGCCGATCAGGACGTTGAACATCCGGGTGCGGCCCGGGCGTTCGCTGTTGTGCGCGACCAGGTCGCACAGGCGGAGCAGACAGTCGGCGGCGGAGGCGAACTCGGCCGTGAAGAACCGCTCGATGTCGTGTTCCTCGCTGCGCTCGAGCACCGAGACGAGCAGGTCCTCCTTGCTGCGGAAATGGTGCAGCAGCCCGCCCTGGGTCACGCCGACGTCCTTGGCGATCCGGGCCAGCGAGGAGGCGTGGAAGCCCCACTGGGAGAAGTGCTCCACGGCCGTGTCCAGGATGCGGCGGCGGCGCTCGTCGCCCACCGCGTACGGACCGCGCGCCTGCTTCTTCGCGGCGCGCTGCTTCGGCGCGGGCTTCGTTGCGGGTGTGGCTGCGCGCTCCGACCGGTCCATGGGCAGCACCCTATCCGGCCGCCGATCTTGCCGGACGGCCGAGTGACTCAGGCCACATTTCCAAAACCTACTTGTTACTCGGTTTTCATGGTTCTCTTCTGCGAGCCACTGCGGTGCGCGTCCCCCACCCCGCCGCCTCACCTCTCTTCGCCGCACGAGGAGGTCCGGCCATGTCTCCCGCCGGAACCAGCAGTCCTTCCCCAGAATCCCTGGCCCCTCGCCTGTCCGCCGCCGCGCCGTCACATGAGTCGCCCCGCGAGCCGTCACCCGGGCCGTCCCCGTTCGGGCCCCGGCCCGCCGGCGGCGGACTCGGCAGGCTCCTGACGCTGCTCGCGCTCGGGCACACCGCCATGTTCATGGTCTACATGGGCGTGGGCCAGGTACTCCTGCCCGTGCAGATCGAGGCGCTCGACCCGGCCGACAAGGTCGCCAACCTCGGCCTGGTGTCAGGGATCTCGGCGGTATTCGCCACGCTCTTCAACCCGCTGGCCGGTCTCCTTTCGGACCGCTCGCGGCGCCGCAACCCCTGGATCCTCGGCGGCGGCATCGCGGCACTCGGCGCGCTCGCGCTGCTCGGCGCGATGCGCACCCTGCTGCTCGTCACCATCGGCTGGTGCCTGGTCCAGGCGATGATGAACGTCTACCAGGCCGCGATCACCGCCGTCGTCCCCGACCGCGTGCCGACCGAGCGCCGGGGCCTCGCCTCCGCCATGGTCGGCATCGGCACCCCGCTCGGTGTGATCGCCGGCGTCACGCTGGCCGCGTCCTTCGTGCCCGGCTCCGTCACCACCGGCTATCTCGCGCTCGGCGCGGTGATCGCGCTCGCCGCGGTGCTCTTCACCGCGCTCGTACGGGAACAGAAGCTGCCCGCCGTCGAATCGGTGCCGCTCGCCCGGCAGTTCGCGGCCTTCGGTGCCGCGCTCAAGGCGCCCGACTTCCGCTGGGCGTTCATCGGCCGCTTCCTGATGATGCTGGGCTACTTCTCGGTCGCGCTGTTCCAGCTCTACATCGTGCAGGACCACATCAGCCTGCCCGCAGGACTCGAACCCGCCGAGGCCGTGGCGATCCTGTCCCCGGTCAACGCCCTCTGCATGCTGCTCGCCACGGTCGTGGGCGGGGTGTTCTCGGACCGCATCGGCCGGCGCAAGCCGTTCATCGCCGTCAGCTGCGTCCTGACCGCGGTCGGCATGGCGGCCCCCGTGCTCAGCAGCACCTGGACGGGCATGCTGGTCTTCGCCGCCGTCACCGGCCTGTCCTTCGGCTGCTTCATGGCCGTCGACACCGCCCTGGTGACCCTGGTCCTGCCGAGCGCCGACGACGCGGCCCGCGACATGGGCGTGCTCAACATCGCCAACGCCGGACCGCAGATCATCGGCCCCTTCCTCGCCTCGGTGGTCGTGGCCCAACTCGGCGGCTACACGGGCCTGTTCGTCACCGGCGCGGTGATCACCATCCTCGGCGCGCTGTCCGTCGTCCCGATCCGCGGCGTGCGCTGAGCCCGTCACGGGCCTCGCGAAGCGCCGCCCGCGGCCTGGCGAAGCGCCCCTCTCGGCCTCCCGAACGCGCCACCCGTACACCCCTCCTGGAGAACGCACCATGCTTCCCGCACCCCGCAACGACGGCCACCCGTACCAGAATCCCGCCCTGCCCGTGGACGAGCGGGTCGACGACCTGCTCGCCCGGATGACGCTGGAGGAGAAGGCGGGCCAGCTCTTCCACACCGTGCTGCCCCTGCACGAGGACGGCCGTACGGTCGAGGCGGGCGACGCCACCGCCATGGTCGCCGCCGACACCTCCGGCCTCATCGGCACCCGCCAGCTGACCCACTTCAACCTGCTCGGCGGCGCCGGGCCCCGGCAGATGGCCGAGTGGCACAACCGGGTCCAGGAGCTGGCCGCCGCCACCCGCCTCGGCATCCCGGTCACGGTCTCCACCGACCCGCGCCACTCCTTCACCACCAACATCGGCGCCTCGTTCAGCGCGGGAGCCTTCTCCGCCTGGCCCGAGCCGACCGGCCTCGCCGCCGTGCGCGACCCCGAACTCGTGCACCGCTTCGCCGACATCGCCCGCCGCGAGTACCTGGCCGTGGGCCTGCGCGTGGCCCTGCACCCGCAGATCGACCTCGCCACCGAGCCCCGCTGGGCCCGCCAGTCCGGCACCTTCGGCGCGGACGCGGCCCTGACCGGCGAGCTGGTCGCCGCGTACATCCGCGGCTTCCAGGGCGAGGAGCTCGGCGCCGGCAGCGTGGCCACCATGGTCAAGCACTTCCCCGGCGGCGGCCCGCAGAAGGACGGCGAGGACCCGCACTTCCCGCACGGCAAGGAGCAGGTCTACCCGGGGGGTATGCGCGACCACCACCTGGAGCCGTTCAAGGCCGCCATCGCCGCGGGCGCCTCGCAGATGATGCCGTACTACGGGCAGCCCGTCGGCACCGACTGGGAAGAGGTCGGCTTCGGTTTCAACAAGGGCGTGGTCACGGGCCTGTTGCGCGAGGAGCTCGGCTTCGAGGGCATCGTGTGCACCGACTGGGGCCTGCTCACCGACCAGCCGATCTTCGGCGAGCTGCACCGGGCGCGCGCCTGGGGCGTGGAGCACCTCTCCGTCGCCGAGCGCGCGGCGAAGGCCCTGGACGCGGGCGCCGACCAGTTCGGCGGCGAGGCCTGCCCCGAGGTGATCGTGGACCTGGTCCGCTCCGGCCGGATCGGCGAGGAGCGCATCGACGCCTCGGTGCGCCGGCTACTGCGCGAGAAGTTCGTGCTCGGCCTCTTCGACCAGCCGTACGTCGACCCGGAGCGGGCCGAGGAGATCGTCGGGAACAGCGAGTTCCGCGGCGCCGGGGAGGCCGCCCAGCGCCGCTCGCTCACCGTCCTCGTCAACCGCGACGCCACCCTGCCCGTCGCGAGCGAGCGGCCGAAGCTGTACGTGGAGGGCCTCGACGAGGAGGTCGCGGCCCGGTACGGGGAGCTGGTCGGCACACCTGCCGAGGCCGACCTGGCGCTGCTGCGGCTGCACACCCCGTACGAGCACCGCGCCAACAAGTTCGAGGCGCTCTTCCACACCGGCCGGCTGAACTTCACCGAGGAGGAGCTCAAGCCTCTGCTCGCGGTGCTCGACGCCGTGCCCACCGTGGTGCTCCAGCATCTCGAACGGCCCGCCGTCATCCCGGAGATCGCCGAGCGCGCCGCCGCGGTGGTGGCCGACTTCGGTGCGAGCGACGCCGCCCTCCTGGACGTGGTGTTCGGCCACGCACGCCCCGAGGGCCGGTTGCCCTACGAACTGCCCCGCTCCATGGCCGCCGTCGAGGCCTCGCCCAGCGATGTGCCGAACTCCACCGAGGACCCGCTGTTCCCGTACGGAGCCGGCCTCGACCTCTGACGAACCGGCGGACGCTGCACGACTGAGCCACCAGACGCGGCACGACTGAGCCACCGGAGGCGGCACATCACAAGCCCCGCCCGGTGCCGCCTCCGGTTTCCGTCTCCCGCGTCGCCCTGTCCGTACCGACAACACATCAGCGCCTCATCAACTCCACAGCCATCAAAGGGGATTCACCGCCATGAACCGCCCTCGCCGACCCGCCGTCCGCACGTGCGTCACCGCCGCGGCCGCGACCGTCCTGGCCTGCACCGGCATCACCGCGTCCGCGGCCTCCGGCACGGCACCGTCCGCGGCGGACGCCACCTCCGGGCGTCCGCTCGCGGGGCTGCGCGTCCTGCTCACCAACGACGACTCCATGCAGGCCGCCAAGGCCTCCGGCTCCGACGGGCTCGGCCTGTACGAGCTGCGCAAGGGCCTGTGCGCCGCGGGCGCGGACGTTGTCACCCTCGCGCCCTGGCAGGTGCAGTCCGGCAAGGGCACCGCCGTCACCAACGGCGGCACCCTCTCGCTGAGCCGGCGCGCGGAACTGCCCGCCGGATACGGCGGCGACTGCTCGGGCACGCCCTCCGGTTCCCCCGTCTACGGGATCTGCCTGGCCACCGGACCCTGCGGCCCGGACTCGCCGAGCGCCACCCCCGCCGACACCGTCAAGTTCGCCCTGCGCGGCGGGCTCGCCGCCAAGGCGGGCTGGAAGGACGGCCCCGACCTCGTGGTCACGGGCATCAACTCGGGCCCGAACGTGAGCGCCCAGGTCAACGACTCCGGCACCGTCGGCGCCGCGCTCTCCGCGCTCGACGAGGGCGTCCCCGCCCTCGCCTTCTCCTCCTCCGGCGACAGCAGCCAGTTCACCTTCCCCGTCGCCAACTACCGTGCCCACGCCCGCTTCGCCGCCGGATTCATCGCCGGGCTGCGGGAACGCGACCTGTTCACCGACCGGTTCGTGCTCAAGGTCGACTACCCGGACGTGAGCGCCGGACAGCGGGCGAAGCCGCCGGTGTGGACGAGCGTGGGCCACGGCAAGGTCGTCTGGCACGCCTACGAGGCTCGCAAGCCGGGGGAGCAGGGCGGCGACCTCTACGACATCACCTTCGGCCTCTGCGACAACAAGCCCGAAAGCGAGTGCACCGAGACCGTCAGGGACGCCGACTCCACCGCGCTCTTCGAGCGGGGCCACATCACCGTCGCGCCCGTCACCGCCGACCGCACCTACGGCGTGCGCACGAGTGGCGCCGGACAGCGTGAGCTGGCCCGCGTGAAGTGGTACGTGGAGCACCGCGCTCCGCGTTCCTGACCCCCAGCCGGCCGGCCGCGGACCTCACCCTGACCCGGAGCCCGCGGCCGGCCTCCCCGTACCGTCGGAACGCCCCCACCCCCGTCAGCTCGCATGAACACCCCGTCCCACCGCCCGGAGGCCCGCCCATGACCCCGTCGTCCCACCCCGTCGTCCGCACGAGCGCGGGTCCCGTCCGCGGAGAGCGGCGCGGTGACAGCGTGCGCTTCCTGGGCCTCCCGTATGCCCAACCCCCGGTCGGTGAGCTGCGGTTCGCCGCTCCCGTGCCGCCCGTCCCCTGGACGGAGGTGCGCGAGGCGACGGCGTACGGGCCGACCGCGCAGCGCCGCCCGCTGTTCGAGGTCACGACCATCCCCGAGCCGAGCATCCCGGGCGACGGCACCCTCAACCTCAACGTCTTCACCCCCGACGCCGCGCCCGGCGCGGCGCTGCCCGTCCTGGTGTGGATCCACGGCGGCGGCTTCCTCGCGGGCAGCGCGGCCAGCCCCTGGTATGACGGTGCCGCCTTCAACCGCGACGGGATCGTCGTCGTGACCATCGGCTACCGGCTCGGCATCGAAGGATTCCTGCACCTGTCCGACGCCCCCGACAACCGCGGCGTCCTCGACTGGATCGCCGCGCTCGAATGGGTCCAGGAGAACATCGCGGCCTTCGGCGGCGATCCCCGCAAGGTCACGGTCGCCGGCCAGTCGGCGGGCGGCGGCGCCGTGCAGACCCTGCTCGCCACGCCCGGGGCCCGCGGACTGTTCCGCGGCGCGATCTCGATGTCCGGCGCCGTCATGAGCCCGCAGGAGCGCGAGACCGCCGAAGCGGTGAGCCGGCTGTTCACGGCCCGCACGGGCCTTGCCGCCACGGCCGCCGCGCTGCGGGGCCGCACCGAGGACGAACTGCTCGCCCTCCGGGACCAGTTGACCGCCCCCGGACCGGACCGCGACGCCCTGCCGATGCTGGCCCTCGCCCCGTTCGCCGACGGCAAGCTCATCCCGCAGGCCGTGCCCGACGCACTCGCCCACGGCGGCGCGGGCACGGACATCCCGCTGCTCGCCGGATCCACGACCCACGAGTTCAACGCCATCCCGCACCCCGGCGCCACCCACACCGACCTCCGCGCCCTGCTCACGGGCCTCGGCCTGGGCGAGGAAGGCATCCGGCGCTTCCTGGATCTGTACGAGGCCCCGACGGAGGCCGACCCCGCCGCCCTCATGGGCCAAGCCGTCACGGACGCCACGTTCCGCGCGCCGGCGCTGCGGCTGGCCGAAGGACGCGCCCGCGCCTCGGCGCCGACCTGGCTCTACGAGTTCGGCTGGACCGGCACCGTCCTGCCGGGGCTCGCCTACCACTGCACCGACCTGCCGTTCGCCTTCGACCTCCTGGACGCTCCCGGCGTCGCCGCCGCACTCGGTGACACAGCGCCGCAGCTGCTCGCGGACGCGATGCACGGCGCGTGGGTGTCGTTCGTCCGCGACCTCGACCCGGGCCGCCACTGGCCGCCGTATACGACCGGGGGCCGCGCCACGATGCTGTTCGGCGCCGAGGCGCGCGTGGACGAGGATCCGCTGCGCGCCGTCCGGGAGATCTGGCAGGGGTGAATCCGGCTTCCGGCCCCGGTCGAAGGCCCGGCGTGACCGCCGCGCCGGGAGACCGGGGCCGACGAGATTTGTTAACGCCATTGACGTAAGCCCTCCGCGTCCCTACCTTCCTCCGTCGAAGCGTTTCGACGCCGTTCATCGAATCGATTCGACGGCGCAACGCACATCCCTTGCGGACCCACCAACTCCCGCGGAGGCAGTCGATGTTGAAGGCACGGAGAAGGGCGCGCCTCCTGGCGGCTGCCCTGGCAGGGATCCTCTCGATGAGCACGCTCGCCGCGTGCGGCGACGACGCAGGCGGAGGAGGAGACGGCAAGACGCTCAGGCTCTGGCACTACGAAGCGCCCGAGAGCGCCATGGGGAAGGCGTGGAACGAGGCCATCGCCGAGTTCAAGAAGAAGAACCCCGACGTGAAGGTCGAGTTCGAGGCCAAGGGCTTCGAGCAGATCCAGAAGACCGCGCCCCAGGTGCTCAACTCCGACGAGGCCCCCGACCTCCTCGAATACAACAAGGGCAACGCGACGACCGGCCAGCTGTCCAAGCAGGGGCTGCTCACCGATCTGAGCACGGTGGCGAAGGAGCGCGGCTGGGACAAGGCGATCCCGCCGACCGTCGCCGTCACCAGCCGCTACAACAAGGGCGTGATGGGCTCCGGTCCCTGGTACGGGGTCCCGAACTACGCCGAGTACACCCTCGTCTACTACAACAAGGACCTCTTCGCCGAACACGGCGTCGAAGTGCCCACCACCGTCGACGAGTTGGAGCAGGCGCTCGCCACCTTCAAGGAAGCGGGCCTCACCCCGTTCGCGAACGGCGGCGCCGAGTACGTCGCCCAGCAGTACGTCTACCAGCTGGCCCTCTCGCAGGCCGACCGCTCCTGGGTCGAGTCCTTCCAGATGAAGGGCGCCACCGACTTCTCCGACGCGGCGTGGACGTATGCCGCCGAGACCTTCGCCGACTGGGTCGACAAGGGCTACATCGCCAAGAGCTCCAGCGGAGTCAAGGCCGAGGACGCCGGGGTCTCCTTCATGCAGGGCAAGCATCCGCTGTTCTTCTCCGGCAGCTGGTGGTTCGGCCGGTTCGGCACCGAGATCAAGAAGTTCGACTGGGACACCTTCATGTGGCCCGGCAGCAAGATGACGCTCGGCTCCGGCGGCAACCTCTGGGTGGTGCCCGAAGGCGCCAAGAACAAGGAACTCGCCTACGACTTCATCGACATCACGATGCAGAAGGGGATCCAGAACACCCTCGGCAACGCCGGCGGTGTGCCGGTCGCCGCGGACCCCTCGGGCATCACCGACGCGCGGTCCAAGAAGCTCATCGAGCAGTTCGACTCGCTCGCCGGGAACGACGGCCTCGCGTTCTACCCCGACTGGCCCGCCAACGGCTTCTACGACAGCCTCACCTCCGAGGTGCAGAAGCTCATCACCCAGAGCGCCGAGCCCGCCGACGTCCTGAAGGCCTTGCAGGCCGAATACGACGAGAACGTGCTCAAGTAATGGCGGCCGTCCTCACCAAGACGGCGACCGACGCCGGCGGGAGCCCTCCCGGTCCCCGCCGGCGCCCGGCCCGGGCCGGCCGCCCCCGGTCGGAGGGCTCGTACGCCCTGTACCTGCTGCCCGGTGCGCTGGCCTTCCTCGTCGTGATCGTCGTGCCGTTCCTGATGAACACCGGGATCAGCTTCACGGAGTGGTCGGGCGTCGGCACCCCCGAGTTCACCGGCCTCGACAACTACGAGAAGCTGCTCGGCGACGAGGACTTCTGGGAGTCCTTCCGGCACAGCCTCGCGATGGTCGTGGCCATGGCGGTGCTGCCCACCGCCCTCGGACTCGTCCTCGCCACGGCCCTGTTCGACGTCGTGGCCAAGCATGCGGGAGCCCGCTGGGCCTCCGTGCTGCGCGCCTGCTTCTACCTGCCGCAGGTGCTGCCCATCGCGGTCGCCGGCATCGTGTGGAGCTGGATCCTCGCCCCCGAGAACGGCTCGCTCAACGACCTGCTCGGCGCCCTAGGCCTCGACGGCCTGCAACAGGACTGGCTCGGCGACCCCGACTGGGCCCTGTACAGCGTCATGGCCGTCATGGTCTGGGTGCAGATCGGCTTCCCGCTGGTCATCTTCATGTCCGGGCTGCAACGCCTCGACCCGGCCCTGCACGAGGCGGCCGAGCTGGACGGCGCCGGCTGGTGGCGGCGCCTGTGGCACATCACACTGCCCCAACTGCGCCCGGAGATCGCCGTGGTGCTGCTGTGGTGCACCATCGCGGCCCTGAAGGTCTTCGGCATGGTGTACGTGCTGACCGGCGGCGGACCCGGCGGATCCACCAACGTGCCGTCCTACTTCGCGTACCAGAACTTCTTCGAGAACTTCCAGGCGGGCTACGGAGCAGCGATCTCCACCGTCCTCACCATCCTGATCATGGTGCTGGCCGTCGTAGCCCTGCGCCTGCAGACCAAGGCGGAGGACGAGACCTGATGACCGCCGTCAAGAAGTACCCCGTGCTCGCCGCGCTCGTACTCGGCGCGCTCTTCATGGTGCTGCCGTTCGCGGTGGTGCTCATGAACGCGGTGAAGTCGCCCGACGAGTACTCCTCCGACGGGCCGCTCAGCCTGCCGGACGGGCTCCACCTGGACGGGATCACCACGTTCTGGGAGCGCGTCGACTTCGGCGAGAAGCTGTGGAACTCCGTGCTGATCTCCGGCTCGGTGGCGCTGCTCGCCGTGGTGCTCTCCGTGTTCAGCGCGTACGCCATCGGCATCGGCCGGATCAAGGGGCGGCCCTGGGTGCTCGCCTTCTTCGTGCTGGCCAACATGCTGCCGCAGGAGGCCCTGGTCTACCCGGTCTACTACCTCTCCAAGGAGGCCGGTCTCTACGACACCAGGCTCAGCGTGATCATCGTCTTCACGGTGATCCAGTCGGCCTTCGGCACCTATCTGCTGGCCTCGGTGCTCTCCGGCTTCCCACGGGAGGTCATCGAGGCGGCCCGGATCGACGGTGCCACCAAGTGGCAGGTCCTGTGGCGGGTGGTCGTGCCGGTCAGCAGGCCCACGATCGGCGTCCTGATGGTGCTGTTCTTCATCTGGACCTGGAACGAGTTCCTGCTCCCGCTCGTGATGCTCGTCTCCGACGACGTCCAGACCGTGTCCGTCGCCCTCGGGGTCCTCCAGGGCCAGCGCGACATGGACGCCACGATGACCAACGCCGCCGCCCTCCTCGGCGTGCTGCCCGCTCTCGCCTTCTTCCTCGTCTTCCAGCGGACGCTGACCCGCGGCATCGCCGTGGGCGCCGTCAAATAGCCCTGAAAGGCAGCCGCATGAAGTTCACCGACGGCTACTGGCTGCTGCGCGGCGGCGTCAACGCCGCGTACCCGGTCGAAGTGCTCGACGTGACCGGCACCGATGCCGGCACTCTCGAGATCCATGCCCCCACCCAGCCCATCCGGCACCGTGGCGACCTCCTGAAGGGCCCGGTCATGACCGTCTCGTGCCACTCCCCGCTGCCCGACGTGATCGGCGTGACGCTCAAGCACTTCGACGGGGAGGTCGACCGCGGCCCGCACTTCGCCCTCGCCGACGGCGACACCCACGCACGGATCTCGTACGACGACGACCACGCCCTGCTGATGTCCGGCAGCCTCGCCCTGCGGGTGCCCCGCAGCGGTCCCTGGCAGCTGGACTTCCTCACCGCGGACGGCCTGCGCCCGCTGACCTCCTCCGGCCCGAAGGCCATGGGCATCATGCAGACCGACAGCGGAGAGCACTATCTGCGCGAACAGCTGAGCCTCGGTGTCGGCACGCATGTCTACGGCCTGGGGGAGCGGTTCGGACCGCTGGTCAAGAACGGCCAGGTGGTCGACATCTGGAACGCCGACGGCGGCACGGCCACCGAACAGGCGTACAAGAACGTGCCGTTCTACCTCACCGACGCCGGCTACGGCGTGTTCGTCGACCACCCCGGCCGGGTCTCCCTGGAGGTCGGCTCCGAGGCGGTCTCGCGCGTGCAGTTCAGCGTCGAGGACCAGGAGCTCACGTACTACGTCATCCACGGACCGACCCCGAAGGAGATCCTGCGCAAGTACACCGCGCTCACCGGCCGGCCCGCACTGCCACCCGCCTGGTCGTTCGGGCTGTGGCTGTCCACCTCGTTCACCACCTCCTACGACGAGGAGACCGTCACCTCCTTCATCGACGGCATGGCCGAGCGCGAACTGCCGCTGTCCGTCTTCCACTTCGACTGCTTCTGGATGCGCGAGTTCAACTGGTGCGACTTCCAGTGGGACCCGCGCGTCTTCCCCGACCCGGCCGGAATGCTCGCCCGCCTCAAGGAGAAGGGGCTGCGCATCTGCGTCTGGATCAACCCGTACATCGCACAGCGCTCCCCGCTGTTCGCCGAAGGGCGCGAAGGCGGCTATCTGCTCAGGAAGCCGGACGGCAGTGTCTGGCAGTGGGACCTGTGGCAGCCGGGCATGGCGCTCGTCGACTTCAGCAACCCGCAGGCCAGGGCCTGGTACGCGGCCAAGCTGGAGGCGCTGCTCGACATGGGCGTGGACTGCTTCAAGACCGACTTCGGCGAGCGGGTCCCCACGGACGTGGCGTACTTCGACGGCTCCGACCCCGAGCGGATGCACAACTACTACACGTACCTCTACAACCAGACCGTCTTCGACGTCCTGACCAAGCACCGCGGCGAGGGCGAGGCCGTGGTCTTCGCGCGCTCGGCGACCACCGGCAGCCAGCAGTTCCCGGTGCACTGGGGCGGGGACTGCGAGTCCACGTACGAGGCGATGGCCGAGTCGCTGCGCGGCGGACTCTCACTCGGCATGTCGGGCTTCGGCTACTGGAGCCATGACATCGGCGGCTTCGAAGGCACCCCGTCCCCGGCGCTCTTCAAGCGCTGGATCGCCTTCGGTCTGCTGTCCTCGCACTCGCGGCTCCACGGCTCGTCCTCCTACCGGGTGCCCTGGCTCTTCGACGAGGAGGCCGTGGACGTCCTGCGCACCTTCACCCGCCTCAAGCTGCGCCTCATGCCGTACCTGGACGCCGTCTCGCGGCAGGCGCACACCGAGGGGGTCCCGATGATGCGGGCGATGGCCCTCGAATTCCCCGAGGACCCGGCGTGCACCCACCTGGAACGCCAGTACATGCTCGGCCCCGACCTCCTCGTCGCCCCGGTGTTCTCGGACGAGGGAGACGTCTCGTACTACGTGCCCGAAGGGACCTGGACTCATCTGCTCACCGGTGAACAGGTGCAGGGCCCGCGCTGGGTGACGGAGCGTCACGGATTCGACAGCGTGCCCGTCCTGGTGCGCCCCGGCGCTGTGCTGCCGGTCGGCGCCGTCGAGGACCGCCCGGACTACGACTACGCGGATGGGGTCACCCTGCACGCGTACGGACTGCGCGGCGGCGAACGGGTACAACTCGCCGTCGGCGGCGTGGACTTCACGGTGGTCTGCGAAGGTGCCACGGTACGGGCGTCGGCGAGCGACGCGAGCCGCCCGTGGGCGCTGCGGGTGGCGGGCGGACCCGTGGTCCGGGCCGAGGCCGGCACCGCGGTGCTCGTGGCGGAGCTCAGCTGAACGACGTCGGACACCAGCACCGGAACGGCCGGTCGCCGAGGGGGAGTTGATGGTCAAGATCACCGATGTGGCACGGCATGCCGGGGTGTCGCCGAGCACGGTCTCGTACGCCCTCAGCGGCAAGCGGCCGATCTCGGAGGAGACCCGGCTGCGCATCGAGGCCAGCATCCACGCACTCGGCTACCGGCCGCACGCGGGCGCCCGCGCCCTGGCCAGCAGCAGGTCCAACGTGCTGGCACTCGTGGTGCCGTTCCGCGTCGGCATGCATGTGCCGGTCGTCATGCAGTTCGCCGTGTCGGTGGTGACCGCGGCACGGCGGCACGACCACGACGTGCTGCTGCTCACGCAGGAGGAGGGGGAGGAGGGGCTGCGGCGCGTCGCGGACACCGCGCTGGTCGACGCGCTGATCGTGATGGACGTCCAACTGCACGACGCCAGACTGCCGTTGCTGCGCGTGCTCGACCGGCCGTCCGTGCTCATCGGCTTCCCCGCCGAACCGGCCGGACTCACCTGCATCGACCTGGACTTCGAAGCGGCGGGCGCGGCCTGTGTGACGCATCTGGCCGAACTCGGCCACCGGTGCGTGGCCCTGGTCGGCTCGCCGCCCGAGGTCTATCTGCGCGAGACCGGCTTCGCGCAGCGCGTCGCCCACGGATTCACCGCCGCTGCGGACGAGCGCGGGCTCGTCTCGATGGTCCACCCGTGCGGCGCGACCCAGGCGGCGGCCCGGGAGATGGCGCAGCGGCTGCTCACCGAACACCCTGAGCTGACCGGTCTCGTCGTGCACAACGAACCGTTGGTGCAGCCGCTGATCGAGGCCTTCCAGGAGCTGGGGCTGCGCGTGCCCGAGGACCTGTCCCTGGTGGCCATCTGCCCCGACGAGCAGGCCGAGCAGGCGCCGCTCCCCGTCACGTCCGTGGCGGTGCCCACCGCGGAGATCGGCGCGGAGGCGGTGGAGCTCCTGATGCGCAAGCTGGACCGACTCCCCGTACCGGAAGCCACGTTGCTGCCGCCCCGGCTGACGCGCCGGGCGACCACCGCGCCGCGGGGCCTGCACGGCTGAGCGTCCGTCCGTGCGGACGGCTGAGCGTCCGTCCGTGCGGACGGCTGAGCGTCCGTCCGTGCGGACGGCTGAGCGTCCGTCCGTGCGGACGGCTGAGCGACCCGGCCGCCCGCACGGCTGAGCGCCCGGCCGCCCGCACGGCTGAGCGCCCGGCCGTCGTACAACTGCACCGCACCACCTTGTGCAGCACCACCCGCTCCATGTCCTGACCCACCCCTGCCGTCGAACCGCTTCGACCGAAGCGGTCCGGCACGATCGGAAGGAGTCACGTACGTGAGACGCAGAACCGTTCTGACCGTCCCCTTCGCCGTCGCCCTGGCGGGCGCCGCGGCCCGGCCCGCCGCGGCCGCCGGAGCCCCGGCTTCGAGCGCCACGGCCGCCTCTCCCGCGGCCCGCGCGCTCGCCGGCCGCGTGGAGGAGCTGCTCGGCCAGCTCACCCTCGACGAGAAGATCTCCCTGCTCCACCAGTGGCAGCCGGCGATCCCGCGGCTCGGCATGAAGGCCTTCCGCACCGGCACCGAAGCCCTGCACGGTCTCGCCTGGCTCGGCCCCGCCACCGTCTTCCCGCAGGCCGTCGGCCTCGGCTCCACCTGGAACCCGGAGCTCATCGAGCAGGTCGGCTCCGCCGTGGGCGACGAGGTGCGCGGCCTCCAGCACGAGCGGCCGCCGGGCTGGGGTCTCAACGTCTGGTCGCCCACGGTGCAGCTGCTGCGCGACCCGCGCTGGGGCCGCAACGAGGAGGGCTATTCCGAGGACCCCTACCTGACCGGCGTCATCTCGACCGCCTACGCGAAGGGGCTGAGCGGCGGCGACCCCGACCACCTCAAGACGGCCCCGCTGGTCAAGCACTTCCTCGCGAACAACAACGAGATCCGGCGCGACCAGACCTCCTCGGACATCAGGCCCCGCATCTACAGGGAGTACGAGGAGCCGGCGTACAAGGCCGCCATCTCGGCGGACGCGGCCTGCGGCGTGATGACCGCGTACAACCTGGTCAACGGCCGCCCGTGCACGGTCACCGACCTGAACGGCTCGGTGCGCACCTGGACCGACCGCGCGCTGATGAACGTCACCGACGCCTGGGCGCCCAACAACCTCCCCGCCACCGGCTCGCAGAAGTACTTCGACACCCTGGCCGAGGCCGACGCCGCCATCCTCAAGGCCGGTCTCGACAGCTTCACCACGGACGACGCGAACCCGGCGAACACCGTCGCCGCCGTCAACACCGCCCTGAAGGAAGGCCTGTTGGCGGAGTCGGACATCGACACCGCGGTACGGCACATCCTCGACATCCGGTTCCGGCTCGGCGAGTTCGACGAGGGCGGCGGCCCGTACGGACACATCGGCAAGTCGGTGATCGACAGCCCCGAGCACCGGCGGCTGGCCCGCCGCGCCGCCACCGAGGCGGTCGTGCTCCTGAAGAACGAGGGCGGCGCACTGCCTCTGGAGGCCCGCGGGCTGCGCAAGGTGGCGGTCCTGGGCCCGCTCGCGGACACCCTGTACGCGGACTGGTACTCCGGTGAACTCCCGTACAAGGTCACGCCGTTGGCTGGCATCAGGAAGCGGCTT
The DNA here is from genome assembly GCF_900100315.1 of Streptomyces indicus. Lineage (GTDB taxonomy): Bacteria > Actinomycetota > Actinomycetes > Streptomycetales > Streptomycetaceae > Streptomyces > Streptomyces indicus. The sequence continues at coordinate 198,234 of NZ_FNFF01000001.1, read as the reverse complement.
GGCGCGGGCGCGACCGTCACGTCGAGCGAGGGCGTGGACCGGATCGCGCTGAAGAACGCCGCCACCGGCGCGTACGTGACGGCGGGCACGGGTGCGGCCGGGGCGGCGCTCAAGGAGACCACCGGAGAACCCGGCGAGACAGCCCACTTCGACCTCTTCGGCTGGGGCCAGGGCGTGGTCACACTCCGCTCGGCCGCCAACGGCAAGGTCGTCGGCCTGCGCGACGCCGACGGCGGCGGGCCCGAGGGCAATCAGTTCTTCAACGACCAGGAGCAGCCCAACGGCTGGTTCGTCTCGCAGCTGTTCAAGCTGGAGGAGCAGAGCGACGGGACGGTCCTGCTGCGCTACTCCGGCTACGAGAACTGGTTCGGCGAGGAGGTCTACCTGCGCGCCCGCCCCGCGGACGGCGTGCTCGTGCTCGGCCCGGCCGCCGGCGCGAGCCGCTACACGCGCGAGGTCGTCCGCGACGGCACGCAGGAGGCGGTGGCGCTGGCCCGGGACGCGGACCGGGTGGTCGTGGTGGTGGGCTCCATGCCCTTCATCAACTCCCGCGAGACCGACGACCGCGAGGACATGGGCCTGGCCGAGACCCAGTCGGCCCTGATCAAGGCAGTCCTGGCGGCCAACCCGGACACCGTGGTCGTGGTCGAGAACAGCTACCCCACCACGCTCACCTGGGAACAGGAGCACGTACCGGCCCTTGTCTGGACCACGCACGCGGGCCAGGAGACCGGCACCGCGCTCGCCGACATCCTCTTCGGCGACGCCGACCCCTCCGGCCGCCTCACCCAGACCTGGTACCGGACCGAGGACGACCTGCCCTCGATCCTCGAATACGACAACATCAAGTACGAGCGCACCTACCAGTACTTTAAGGGCGAGGTCCTGTACCCCTTCGGGCACGGCCTGTCGTACACCACCTTCCGCTACGGCCGGCCGAAGGCGGTCCGCGGCGGCATCGAGGTCGCGGTCACGAACACCGGGCGCCGCACCGGAACCGAGGTCGTCCAGCTCTACACCCGCCAGCGCAGCTCGCGCGTCAAGCAGCCCCTGAAGAAGCTCCAGGCGTTCCGCAAGCTCACCCTGAAGCCCGGGCAGACGCGCACGGTGACGCTGCCGCTGTCCCGCGACGCCCTCGCGCACTGGGACGTGACCCGCTCCCGCTGGGTCGTGGAGCGCAGCACGTACGAGATCATGGTCGGCTCCTCCGCCGGCGACATCCGCGGCCGCACCACCCTGGACATCGAGGGCGAGACGGTCCCGCCGCGTGATCTGTCGCGCACCACGCGCGCGGAGAACTTCGACGACTACGAAGGCGTACGGCTCGTGGACGAGACCAAGCCGCGCGGCACCGCGGTCGGCGCCGAATCCGCCCGCGCCTGGCTCCTGTTCGCGGACGCCGATCTGCGCTCGGGCGCGCGCCGGCTGACGGCGCGGGTGGCGAAGGAGAGCGCGGGCGACGGAGCGGTGGAGGTGCGCCTGGGCGCGCCGGACGGGCGCCTCGCGGGCCGGGCGACGGTGGCGAGCACCGGCTCCCGCTACACGTACCAGGAGGTCACAGCCACGCTCTCGGGCGCCGCCCGACGCCAGGACGTGTGCCTCGTGTTCACCGAAGGCGTGCGGCTGGCGACCTTCTCCTTGCGCTGAGGTCGGAGCAGGACTCCCGGACGGCGGGGCGAGGTCGGCCCCGCCGTCCGGGAGTCTTCCGTGTGCTTCAGCGCGTGTACGTGCGGATCCGGTAGCGCAGCCCCGAGGCGGCCACCTGCCAGCCGTGGTCCTCGGCGACCTGCCATGTGGCGTCGAGCGCCGGGGCGTAGGTGTCGCCGGCCACCGCCACGTCGACCTCGGTCACCGAGAGCATCGACGCGCGCTCCAGACAGGCGCGGTAGATCTCCCCGCCGCCCATCACCCAGACCGACTCCGGCTCGCTGTCGCCGTACGGCTTGGCCGCGAGCTCCAGCGCCTCCGCGACCGAGCCGGCGCGGTCCGCGCCCTCGGCCGCCCAGTGAGGATCCCGCGTCACGACGATGTTGCGCCGTCCGGGCAAGGGCTTGAAGCGCGCGGGCAGTGAGTCCCAGGTCCTGCGCCCCATGACCACCGGGTGTCCGAGCGTGGTGGCCTTGAAGTGCGCCAAGTCCTCCGGCAGCCGCCACGGGATCGTGTTGTCCGCGCCGATCACACCGTCGAGGCTCTGCGCCCAGATCAGCCCGACGGCGGGCGATCCGCCGTCCGTACGCGCGGTCACACCGCCACCGGCGCCTTGATCGCCGGGTGGTGCCGGTAGTCCACCACTTCGACATCGCCGTACGCGTAGTCGAAGAGGGACTCGGCCTTGCGCAGGTTCAGGCGCGGGAAGTCGTACGGGCTCCGCGACAGCTGCTCCGTCACCTGCTCGACGTGGTTGTCGTAGATGTGGCAGTCGCCGCCGGTCCAGATGAAGTCGCCCGGCTCCAGGCCGACTTGCTGCGCCACCATGTGGGTGAGCAGGGCGTAGCTCGCGATGTTGAACGGCACGCCGAGGAACAGGTCCGCGCTTCGCTGGTACAGCTGGCAGGAGAGCTTGCCGTCGGCCACGTAGAACTGGAAGAACGCGTGGCAGGGCGCCAGCGCCATCTTGTCCAGCTCGGCCACGTTCCACGCGGAGACGATCATCCGGCGTGAGTCGGGGTTGTGGCGCAGCGTGTCGAGTACCTCGCTGATCTGGTCGATGTGCCGTCCGTCCGGCGCGGGCCACGAGCGCCACTGCGCGCCGTAGACCGGTCCCAGGTCACCGTTCTCGTCGGCCCACTCGTCCCAGATCGTGACGCCGTGCTCCTGCAGCCACCGCACGTTCGCGTCGCCGCGCAGGAACCACAGCAGCTCGTAGACGATCGATTTGAGGTGCACCTTCTTCGTCGTGACCAGGGGGAACCCCTGCGAGAGGTCGTAGCGCAGCTGGTGCCCGAAGACACTCCGGGTCCCGGTCCCCGTCCGGTCGGCCTTGGCCGTCCCGGAGGTGAGCACATGTCGCAACAGGTCTTCGTACTGGTTGTCCGCCACGGGCGTCGAGTCTACCGATCACGTACGGCCCGATGACCTCGCGGCTTGCGGCGACGTCCCGGCGCGCGCCACCGGGCCCGGCGCTCGCGTTCCGCCCGGGAAAGGACCTTCGGCCCTCCCTCTGGGTGAACAAGGTCCCGGTAGTGGGCCCGGTGTGCGCGGAACGACTCTCCCGACCGTGTGCCAGGGAGGGAGATTGGTGAACAGAAGCCGATACGAGGAGTCCACGCAGAGCACAGCCGGCGCGCCGCCCCCGGGCCGCCCCCGCGCGGTACCGAGGCCGCCGCTGCGGCGTCGCGTGGCGTCGTACCAGCGGAGGGAGGGCACCCATGAGCCGGCCGACGGCACGGCCGATGTGGACGAGGCGGCAGGGCCGCCCCGGGCGGCAGAGGGCGAAGCCGGACTGCTGCCTCCAGGCGGCGGACTGCTGCCCCCGGGAGACGGACTTCCGGCAGCGGGGGAAGGGCTGCTGCCTCCGGGCATCGAGCGCGCCGACGAGGTGGCGCCGAAGGACGCACGGGACCTGACGAAGGTGCTCCTGGCGCGGCTGGCCGAGCTGGAGGAGGGCTGTGCCGAGTACCTGTACACGCGCAGGACCTTGATCGAGATGAACGTCTCCCTGGTCCAGTACGTCGCGGGGCGCTACCGCAACCGTGGAAACGGCCAGGTGGAAGACATCGTGCAGGTCGGGACCGTGGGCCTGATCAAGGCCATCGACCGGTTCGACACCGGCCGCGGCGTCGAGTTCGTCTCCTTCGCCGTCCCCTACATCCTCGGCGAGATCAAGCGTCATTTCCGGGACACCAGTTGGTCCGTGCACGTACCGCGCAGGCTCCAGGAGCTCCGGATCCAGCTGGCCAGGGCCCAGGAGCGGCTGGTGGCCGAACTCGGCCGCGAGCCGACGGTGCGGGAGCTCGCGGCCGCACTCGACGTCACCGAGGAGCAGGTCATCGAGGGCATCGTGGCGGCCAACGGCTATACGGCCGGGTCCCTGGACACCACGCAGGACGAGCGGGACGCCGGCGGAAGAGGCCGGCAGAACCGGCCGCTCGCCGAAGTGACGGGCGAGGTCGACCCCTGCTTCGAGACCTTCGAGAACCTGCACAGCCTGGCCCCGCTCCTGGCCGGACTCGGGGACCGCGAACGGCACATCATCGAGCTGCGGTTCGGCCAGGAGATGACCCAGGCGGAGATCGGCGAGGTCCTGGGCATCTCGCAGATGCATGTGTCCCGGCTGCTCTCGCAGACCCTGGGCCGGCTGCGCAGGGGTCTGCTGTCCGAGGAATGAGACGGCGCGCGCGGGGCAAGGAAGCGGAGCCGACCCGGCCGCCGGCCGGAGAGAGGGGAGGACGCCGGACCATGCGAACGATCAGGCGCACAAGGCGCCTGCTGTACAAGGCGATTTGCCTGCCGAGCGGGGAACGGGACCGTGCGGCCAAGCGGCCGGCGGGTGCCGGCCCTGCCGCACAAGGCGTCACCTTCGGGTCGCGTACCCGATGACCCCGGCCACTCCCGCGAGCACGGCCACGCTCGTCAGCGCGACCGGCAGGGTGAACCAGTCCGCCATGAAGCCGATCGCCGGCGGGCCGAGGAGCATGCCGCCGTAGCCGAGGGTGGAGGCGGTGGCCACGCCGCTCGGTCCCGCGAGGGCACCGGCGCGTTCGACGGCCACGGGGAAGAGGTTGGCGAGGCCGAGGCCGGTGACGAGGAAGCCGGCCAGCGCGAGCCAGACGGTGGGGGCGAGGGCGCCCAGGAGCATGCCGGCCGCGGCGGTGGCGCCGCCGGCGACGATGATCGGGGTCTGGCCGAGGCGCTCGAGGAGCGTGGTTCCGCTCAGCCGGCCCAGCGTCATGGCGAGAGCGAAGGCGGAGTAACCGGCGGCCGCCAGGCCGGGGTGCGCGTTCAGATCCTGTTCGAGGTGGAGGGCGCCCCAGTCGGCGAGCGCTCCTTCGCCGAAGGCCGTGCACAGGGCGATGAAGCCGAAGATCAGGACCAGGCGGCGGGTGCGGGAGTCCAGGCGGCGCGGGCCCGTGGCCTTGTCCGGCTGACCGGTCGGGGCCGCCGGAGGCGCGAGACGCAGCAGGGCGGGGCCCGCCACGGCCGTGACGAGCAGGCCGATGAGGGTGAGTCCGAGCAGGTGGGTCGTGGGGGAGAGGGAGCCGGCTATCAGGCCGCCGAGTCCGGCGCCGACCATGCCGCCCAGGCTGAAGGCGGCGTGGAAGCTGGGCATGATCGGGCGGCGCAGGGCCGCGACGAGGTCCACGGCGGCGCTGTTGAAGGCGACGTTGATGCCTCCGTACGCCGCACCGAAGACCAGAAGGACCGCCGCCAGCGCCATGGCCGAGTGCGTGAGCGGAGGCAGGGCCACGCTCAGGGAGAGCAGCACCGCGCAGACCACGGTCACCGGATGGCTGCCGAAGCGGCGGCAAAGCCGCCCGGTGAACACCATCGTCACCACCGCGCCCACCGAGACGCCGAGCAGCGCCAGGCCGAGCGCGCTGGACGAGGCGCCCGTCTGCTCTTTGATCGCGGGGATGCGGACGACCCATCCGGCGAAGATGAACCCGTCCAGGGCGAAGAAGACCGTCAGGACGACGCGCAGGCGTCGCAGGGCGGAGGGCGTGGTGGTGTCGGCGGATCCGGACCGGAGTTTGTTCAGTGTCGGCACAAAATGAGCGTAGGGGTGCGGCCGCGGTCCGGACAAGGGGGATTCGGTCACGTTCGCGCGGCCTCGTGCTCAGGTGCTCGGCCGATGTGTGCCCTCGAGGCGTCGAAGCTCCACGCCGCCATCACGTGTTCGTCAAAATGGAATACCAAAGACTCGAAGCGGTAACGATCATCCGGAATGCGGACGCGGCTAATGCTCCTGTTTGGGTCGGAAATAAGGGGCAGTCAGGGATCTAACGACAGGGTTGTCCAATGGGTGGAATGGCGCTGCGGTATACCGTGACGCCACTCCGCGCGGCCCGACCGGGCCTGCGCCCCTGCTCGTGTAAGGAGGTGTGGTCCCGTGCGTCGCCTACCTGCCGCGCTCGCGGCGGCCGCATTGCTGACGCTGGCCACCGCATGCGGGTCGCTCGCCCCGCCGGGTCAGCAGACCGCCGCAGAGCCCCGGCTCCAGGACTCCCGTCCGGTACGGGACGGCGGAACGGCCGTGATCGGCCTCAAGTCGGACCCCGACATGCTCGACCCGTCCCTGACCGGCACCCTGGTCGCCCGGACCGTGTTCACCTCCATGTGCGAGCAGCTCTACGACGTGGACCAGCGCAACCGGTTCGTGCCCCAACTCGCCGCTTCCCTGCCGAAGATCACCGACGGCGGGAAGACCTTCACCTTCGATGTGCGGCGCGACGCGCGCTTCAGCGACGGCGCCAAGCTGGACGCGAAGGCCGTGAAGACCTCGCTGGACCGGCATCTTCACCTCAAGGGTTCGGGCCGCGCCTCGGAGATCGACTCGGTTCAGAAGGTCGAGGCGATCGGCCCGTACACGGTGCGGCTGACCCTGAAGCACGCCGACACCCCGCTGCTCGGGCGGCTCGCCAACACGGCGGGCCTGATCATGTCGCCCAAGGCGATAGCCAAGTACGGCAAGAACTTTGCGGCCCACCCCTCCTGCGTCGGCCCGTTCAAGTACCACAAGCGCGTCATCGGCGACCGGATCGAGCTCAAGAAGGATCCGCTCTACTACGACGCGGACAAGGTCCACCTCGACGGCGTCACGTACAAGACCATCACCGACGGCAACATCCGCCTTGCGAACCTGCGCTCCGGAGATGTGCAGATCGGCGACCAGATGGGCCCGGTCGAGGTGAAGAGCGCCCTCGCCGACAAGGACCTCCAGCTGCTCAACACGCCCTCGCTCGGCTACATGGCGATCACGCTCAACGTCGGCAACACCGACGGGATCGACCAGCCGCCGGGCAAGCTGGACACCCCGTTCGGGCGTGATGTGCGCGTCCGCGAGGCCTTCGACCTGGCCCTCGACCGCAAGCTGATCAACAAGGTCGTCTTCCAGGACATGTACGCGCCGGCCTGCGGGCCCGTGCCGCCCGGCACCCCGCTCAGCACACCGGTCACCTGCCCGGAGCGCGACGTCGAGAAGGCCAGGAAGCTCCTGAAGGAAGCCGGGGTCGACACCCCGGTGCCCCTGGAGCTGATGATCAACACGACGCCGGAGGACAACCGGCTCGGGCAGGTCGTGCAGGCCATGGCCAAGGAGGCGGGCTTCGACGTACGGCTGCGGCCCACCGAGTTCGCCACCGGTCTCACGCGCACGCTCGCCGGGGACTTCCAGGCCCGTACCGGCGGCTGGGGCGGACAGCCCGACCCGGCCGGCAACATCGACAGCCTCGTCGGCACCGACGGCAGCAACAACCAGGGCAAGCTCTCCGACCCGGAGATCGACCGCCTGATCACCGCGGGCCGCTCCACGGCCGACGTGTCCGAACGCCGGGAGATCTACCGGAAGTTGACCGAGGCCATCAACAAGCAGCACTCGGTCATCTACCTCTACCGCAACATCAACTACGCCGTGGCCGCACAGGACATCAGCGGTATCGCGCTCTCCGGCGACGGCCTCATCCGCGTCAAGGAAGCCGGATACGTGAAGGGGGCGCAGGGATGACCACCGCCCGCAAGTGGCTCACCTCCTACCCCGGCCGGCGCCTGGGCCAGGCGCTGCTCACCATGGTCCTGGTCAGCATCACGGTCTTCGCCGGGGTGCGTGCCATGCCCGGCGACACCGCGCAGGCCATGGCCGGCGAACAGACCGACCCCGCGGTGCTCGCGGCGATCCGCGAGGAGTACGGGCTCAACGACAACATCGCGGTCCAGTACTGGAACTACATCACCCACGCGGTCACCGGCGACTTCGGCACCTCGGCCCGCAGCGGCCTGCCCGTCCTCGACTCCATCCTCGACGCGCTGCCCATCACCCTCGAACTGGCGGCGCTCGCCCTACTGTTGGCCATCGTGCTCGGCATCGGGGCCGGTGTGGTCGCGGCCGTGCGGCGCGGAAAGCCCGAGGAATGGCTCGCGAACGGCATCGCGCTGCTCGGCATGTCGGTGCCGACCTTCTGGCTCGGCATGCTGCTCGTGCTCGCTTTCGCCATCGCCATCCCGGTGTTCGCGGCCTCCGGTTTCGTCCCGTTCGGACAGGACCCGGTGGAGAACCTGCGCCGGCTCATCCTGCCCGCGATCGTGCTCGGCAGCGGACTCGCCGCCGTGGTCATGCGGCAGACGCGGGCCGCGATGCTGGACGCCCTGTCCTCGGACTACGTGCGCACCGCCCGCGCCAAGGGCCTGTCCCGGCGCGCGGTCATCGGCTCGCACGCCCTGCGCAACTCGCTCGTCACCGTCATCACGGTGCTCGGTCTCCAGCTGGGCCAGCTGATCTCCGGAGCTGTCGTCACCGAGCAGGTCTTCGTCCTGCCGGGCTTCGGCAAGCTCACCATCGACGCGGTGTTCACCCGTGACTACGCCATGGTGCAGGGCGTCGTGCTCTTCACCTCGGCCGCATACATCCTGATCAATCTCCTGGTCGACCTCCTCTACTCGGTGGTCGACCCGCGTATCCGACTGGGAGGCTCGCGATGACGGCCGCCGTCGACACCGCTCCCGTCGCGCCGGCCGCCGTGGCGAAGCCCCGCGGCCGCGCGTCCGACGCCTGGCGCAGGCTGCGCCGCAACAAGCTGGCCCTGACCGGCGCGGTCCTCGGCGCGCTCTTCGTGCTCGTCGCCGTGTTCTCCACGCTGCTCACGCCGTACGACCCCGCACAGCCCGACTTCGACCACGTGCTCGCCGCCCCGAGCTGGACACACTGGCTCGGCACCGACGACCTCGGACGCGACCAGCTCTCCCGTGTCCTCGTCGGTGTCACCGCGTCGATGCAGGTGGGTGTGCTCGCCGTGGCGCTCGCCTTCGTGGTGGCCGTGCCCCTGGGGCTGCTCGCGGGCTACTACGGGAAGTTCGCGGACACCGTCGTCTCGCGCCTGACCGACACCATGCTGGCGTTCCCCTTCCTCGTGCTCGCGGTCGGCCTGGCCGCCGTGCTGGGTCCGTCCCTGAAGAACGCCACCATCGCGATCGGCATCTCGCAGATCCCCGCGATCGTCCGGATCACCCGAGCCGAGACCCTGCGGCTGAAGCACCTCGACTACGTGGGCGCGGCCGTCGCCAACGGCGCCGGTGACGGCACGATCCTGTTCCGGCACATCCTGCCCAACGCCACCTCGGCCCTGATCGTGCAGGCCACGGTCGGCATCCCCTCGGCGATCATCGGCGAGGCGGTGCTCAGCTTCCTCGGTCTCGGCGTGCAGCCGCCGTCCCCGTCGCTCGGCGTGATGCTCTCCAGCGCGCAGCCGTTCATCGCCAACGCCCCCTGGATGGCGGTCTTCCCGGGCCTCGTCATCGTGCTCGCCACGCTGGCGTTCAACCTGCTCGGCGACGGCGTACGCGACATCCTCGACCCCCGTGGAGGCTCCCGGTGACCACCACCGCACCTTCCCCCGCAACCGGGGCGGCCAGGACCGGACCGGTCCTCAGCGTCCGCGACCTGACCGTCTCCTTCGCGGGCCCCGACGACACCGTGCACGCCGTGGACGGCGTCTCCTACGACCTCGCGCCCGGCGAAGTCCTCGCCGTGGTCGGCGAGTCGGGCTGCGGCAAGTCCGTCACGTCCATGGCCGTCATGGGACTGCTGCCCCCGACGGCCCGCATCGGCGGCTCCATCACCCTCGACGGGCAGGAACTCGTCGGAGCGGACGAGCGCACCTGGCGCCCGCTGCGCGGCCGCCGTCTGTCGATGATCTTCCAGGAGCCCATGACCTCGCTGAACCCGGTCCTCACCGTGGGCCGGCAGATCGCCGAAGTCCTCATCCGCCACCAGAAGTTGAGCAAGAAGGAAGCCCGCGCGCGGGCCGTCGAGCTGCTCGACCTCGTCGGCATCCCGGCGCCCGACCGCCGTGTGGACGAGTACCCGCATCAGCTGTCCGGCGGTATGCGCCAGCGCGTGATGATCGCCATCGCGGTGGCCTGCGACCCGGCGGTGCTCATCGCGGACGAGCCCACGACCGCGCTCGACGTGACCGTCCAGGCGGGCATCCTCGACGTCCTGAAGAATCTGCGGGACCGGCTGGGCACGGCCATCGTGCTCATCACGCACGACCTGGGCGTGGTCGCGGAGACTGCCGACCGCGTACTCGTCATGTACGCGGGCCGACCGGTCGAACAGGCCCCGGTGGACGAGCTGTTCGCCGCGCCCTCGCACCCGTACACCCGTGGTCTGCTCGGCGCCGTGCTCCGCCCCGGCAGCCGTACGAAGGACGGCCGGGCCCGGCTCAACGAGATCCCGGGACTCGTGCCCGACCTGCGCAGCCGGCCCGACGCCTGCACGTTCGCGCCGCGCTGCGCCTTCGCCGAGGACGACTGCCGCGGTGGACGGCCGCAGCTGCGCACCCTCGCGGGAGGCCACCGCATCGCCTGCCACCACCCCGTCACCCCGCAACCCGAAGAGGAGGTCTCCGCATGACCGACCGGGTGACCACCCCCGTCCTGGACGTCCGCGGCCTCCGGCGTCACTTTCCCGCGCCGTCCGGCAGCGTGCGCGCCGTCGACGGCGTCTCGCTCACCATCGGACCCGGCGAAGTCGTCGGCCTGGTCGGGGAGTCGGGCAGCGGCAAGTCGACCGTGGGCCGCTGCGTGGTCCGGCTCGACACCCCGACCGGCGGTGAGGTGGTCATCGACGGTACGGACGTCACCTCGCTGTCCGCCCGGCAGATGCGGCCGCTGCGCAAGAAGGTCCACCTGGTCTTCCAGGACCCCTCGTCCTCCCTGAACCCGCGCATGACGATCCGGCAGATCATCGCCGAACCGCTGCGGCTGCACGGACTCGCGAGCCGCGCCGAAGCCTCGGCCCGCGTGGACGAGCTCCTGCGCCAGGTCGGCCTGCGGCCCGAACTGGCCGACCGCACACCGCACCAGCTCTCGGGCGGCCAGCGCCAGCGCGTCTCCATCGCGCGCGCCCTGTCCGTGGAGCCGGCGCTGCTCGTCGCCGACGAACCCACCTCGGCCCTCGACGTGTCCGTGCAGGCCTCGGTGCTCAACCTGCTCGCGGACCTGCAGAAGGATCGCGGGTTCGGCTGCCTGTTCATCACGCACGACCTGGCGGCGGTGGAGTATCTGGCCGACCGGATCGCCGTGATGTACCTGGGCCGCATCGTCGAACAGGCCCCGGCCGGCGAGCTGTTCGCGGATCCGAAGCACCCGTACACGCAGGCGCTGCTCTCCGCGGCGCCGGTGCCGGACCCGCGGGCGGGGCGGGAGCGGATCGTGCTCGGCGGCGACCTGCCGAGCCCGCTGGATCCCCCGCCGGGCTGCCACTTCCACACCCGCTGCCCGCTCGCCACCGACCGCTGCCGCACCGAGGCCCCGGAGCTGCGGGTCCTGCCGGCCGCCGAGCCGGGCGGGGCGCCGCGCGAGGTCGCCTGTCACCTGGTGGGCGAGGACGGGAAGGCGCCGGACGCGCGGGCGGCGGCCTGAGGTGTCCGGCGTGCGGGCGGCGGCCTGAGACGTCCGCATACGAGGAGGCCCTCACCCTGATCATTCAGGGTGAGGGCCTCCTCGTATACGTACGCCCGGCACGGTCAACGCCCTTGCCCGGAAAGCGAGGTCCCGGGCAAGGGCCCACGGCGCTACGGGACGCGCGGCCAGACGAGCCGCAGCTGGTCCGCCACCACACGGCCGGCGCGCAGCACCGTACGGTCCGAGCCGCGGTCCATGACGGCGGCCGCCACCGTGTCGCCCTCGACCAGGATCAGGTCCGCCGCGTCGCCGACGTCCACGCCCGGACGGTCGGCGGTGGAGGTGAGCCGCTGCTGCGACGGGTCGAGGATCGCGTGGCCGCCGCGGCTGGCCACGGCCCAGGCGTGCTCGATCAGTTCGTCGGCGCGGAAGCGGCTGGTGAAGGCCAGCTGCCAGGTGCGGTCGAGCATGTCGCCGTTGCCGTACGGGGACCAGAAGTCGCGCTGGCCGTCCTCGCCGAGTCCCACGCGAACGCCCGCCTTGGTGAGGTCGACCAGGGGCAGCGCGGTGAGCTGCTGGGCCGGCGCGATGGTGGCCATCGAGATGTCGAGCTCCGCGAACTCCTCGATGAGGCGGCGCGTGGTGGCCTCGTCGACGGTGCCGAGTTCGTAGGCGTGCGAGAGCGTCACCTTGCCCTGCATGCCGAGCGCGCGCGTGCGCTCCAGGATCAGGTCGGTGCTGAACACGCCCAGGTGGCCCGGCTCGTGGAGGTGGATGTCCACCGGAGCCTGGTGGCGTTCGGCGAGGTCGAAGACGATGTCCAGGTGCCGCACCGGGTCGCGGTCGAGCGTGCAGGGGTCGATGCCGCCGACCACCGCGGCGCCCGAGGCGAGCGCCTGGTCCATCAGCTCCGGCACCCCCTTCTCCAGGAGGAGACCTGCCTGCGGGAACGCGATGATCTCCACCTCGGCGCGGTCCTTGTGCGCCTCCTTCGCGGCGAGTACGCCCTCGAAGCGCTCGAGACCGCAGTCCGCGTCGATCTGCGCGTAGCTGCGCACGCGCGTGGTGCCGCGCTCGATCATGCGACCCAGCAGCCGCGTGGTGCGGTCGGCGACGGGGCCGTCCTCGCGCCAGTGCTCCCGGTCGTTCATCGTCATGCCCCACACGCCCGGCTTGCCGGTGTGCGGGCGGAACGGCAGTCCGACGCGGTTGGAGTCCAGGTGGCAGTGGACGTCCGAGAAGGTGGGCAGGGCCAGCCGGCCGCGCCCGTCCACCGACTCGCCGGTCGCGGCACGCGCCGGGTCGTGCGGCAGCACGGCGGCGATCCGGCCGTCCTGGAGCTCGATGTCGGAGGCCTCGCCGCCCCACGGGCGGACGTTCCTGATGAGCATGGGTGGTGACTCCTTGGGTCGGTGCGGGGGGAGTTGGTTCAGTGCCGGGGAGAGGAGGGCGGTGAACGCCTCAGCGGGCCTCGTCGAAGGCGGGGAAGCTGGGCGGGAAGAGCTCGTCGGCGCTGCGGCCCTTGTGGTCCCGTTCGCCGTACGCGGCCCGCATCGTGGCGAAGAGTGCCTGGGCCTCGGCGCGCAGCGCCTCGATGTCCACACCGGGCAGCGTGCCGTCGACGAGGACGGGCCGGCCGTCTACCACGGAGTGCGTGGCGTTGCGGGCCGTGCCGTTGAGCAGCAGGGTGCGCACCGGGTCGTCGAGGACGCCGTCGCGGATGTCGTCGAGGCGGAAGGCGACGAGGTCGGCGCGGGCGCCGGGCGCGATCCTGCCGAGGTCGTCCCGGCCGAGCGCCCGGGCACCGCCCAGGGTCGCGGCCTCCACGTACGCCTCGGCCGGTGCGGCGTCCGCGCGGCCGTCGACCACCTTCGCGAGGTGCACGCCGAGATCCATGCCGCGGATCAGGTCGGGCGGGAAGGAGTCCGTGCCGAGGCACAGGTTGAGGCCCGCGGCGCGGTAGTCGCCGAAGGAGTGCAGGACGTCGCCGTAGCGCAGCGAGGTCTGCGGGCAGTGGATCACCGAGACCCCGGCCCGTACGAGCGTGTCGAGGTCGCCGGTGTCCTCTCCGGACACGGACGGGTGCCGGTCGATGACGATGCCGTGCGGGATCAGCAGATGCGTGTCGAACAGGCCGCTGCGCTCGATCAGTTCGAGCGGCGTGCAGTCGTGGAGCCGATGCACCAGTTCACGCTCGACGGTGCCCTGAAGGCAGTGCAGCCGGACCGGGACACCGCGCCGGCGCGCGAGCTCGGCGGTGGCGCGCAGCAGCTCCGGAGTCATGGTCTCGACGCGGCAGGGCAGCAGCGCGGCCTGCACCAGCGGATCGGCCAGCGCTTCGGAATGGTCGAGGAAGCGCTCCGCGTCGCGCAGGCCCGCCCGGCCGCGCTCCTCGTCGAAGTACAGGTCGCGGCGGCCGTCCTCGTCGACGATGTTGACCGCGGAGCGGTAGCTCGGGCCGAGGTAGCCGCGCAGACCGATCCGCCGGGAGGTCTCCGCCATGTCGGCGAACTCCTCGAAGGTCTCCGCCCAGGAGCTGTGCACCTCGGAGGCGATCGGCATGTACGTGGTGATGCCGTGCAGGGCGAGCTGCACGAGCGCGTACTCGCGGACCACCTTGCGCTGGGCGCGGGTGAACACGTCCCTGCTCCGCGCGGCGTACGCACGCGACCACTGAAGGCCCGGGCCCGTCTCGGCCGAGGCCCAGGAGTCGAGGATCAGATGGTCGATGTCGGTGAGCGCGTCGAGGTCGATGAGGCCCGGCAGGACGAGACGGTCGCCGAGGTCCACGTCCCGGTCGACGGGCCCTTCCCAACCGCGGCCCACATGGACGATGGTGTCGTTCTGCCACACCACTTCGCCCTCGCGCAGCAGCGCATGGTGCCCGTTCTGATACGCCAGCACATGGGCGGCACGCCAGCGAGTGTGCACAAGAGCCTCCTGCGGGGGTGGGCAACTCCCGGACTCTAACACTTGGGATACCAAATGAAGTGGGCCCACTTGGCCTCTGATGTGGAGGTTCGTCTGAATCTCGCGGCGATCCGAGTGGTGGGAAGTGGTAACGGTATACAAACTTTGACGCTTCCGGCGCTGTCCGGGGCGGCTGCGGCGATCTCGGATGCGAAAATGACGCCATGGCAACGGCTGAGGAATTCACCCCCGAGTCGGAGCGGGTCATGAACACCCTGCGCGACGAGATCATCGACGGCACGCGTGCTCCCGGCAGCAAGCTGGTCGAGCGCGAGATCGCCGCCGAGCTGGGCGTCAGCCGGCTGCCCGTGCGCGACGCGCTGCGCAGCCTCGTCAGCGAAGGCCTGGTGACGCCGCGGCCCCGCACCTGGGCCGTGGTGCGCGAGTTCAGCCAGTCCGATGTCTCCGACCTCAACGAGGTGCGCTCCGCCCTGGAGACCCTCGCCTTCCGCCTTGCCGCCGAGCGCCGCACCCGCGCCGGGCTCGCCAAGCTCCGCGCCGACCTGGACGAGCAGCAGGCCGCGTCGGCGAAGGGCGACGGCGGCACGGCGCGCCGCAAGGCCGCCGACTTCCACCAGACGGTCACGGAACTGGCCGACAATGCGCTGCTCAGCGAGCTCGACGGGATCCTGCAGAGCCGGATGCGCTGGCTGCTCGGCCAGCACGACGACTTCGACCTCTTCGCGCACGAGCACGAGGAGCTGTACCTGGCCATCGAGGCGCGGGACGTGGACCGCGTGGACGAGCTCGCCGCCCAGCACCTGGCGACCAGCCGCGCGAAGATCGCGGCGCACCGGCGGAACGCGGGCGCGGAGTAGGCGGGTCCCTGGCGGCGCGCACCACCTGAAGCATCCCGCGCCACACGGCATGAAACGGCGGCGGCCGCGGACCTGAAGGGGTCCGCGGCCGCCGCCGTTCGTGCTCCCGCCGTGCCGCGGCACGGTTGCCGCCATCCCGTGCCGCGGCACGGCCGCCGTCATCGGCCGACGTACTCGATCCCGCCCGGCACCTCGGCCCGGATCTCCGTGCCCACCTTGCGCGCGAGCAGGTCGTCCAGGCGCTCCAGCGGGCCGATCAGCGTGCGGCCGCCGGCCTGCGCGACGCGTATCGCCGCGTCCACCTTGGGCTTCATCGAGCCCTCGGCGAAGGCGAGCTGCGCCAGGCCCTCGGGCGACGCGGTGAGGATGTCGCGCTGCTCGGGCGTGCCCCAGTTCTCGCTCACGAAGTCCCCGTCGGTGAGCATGATCAGCATGTCCGCGCCGAGGTCCGCGGCGAGCGTGGCGCTGGCCGCGTCCTTGTCCACGACGGCCTGCATCCCGATCTGCCGGCCCTTGGAGTCGGTACGGACCGGGACACCGCCGCCGCCCACGCACACCACGAGCGTGCCGCCGTCGAGCAGCCGGCTGACCAGCGGGGCCTGCATGATGCGGAGCGGCTCGGGCGAGGGGACGACCCGGCGGAACGCACCGCCGTCCTTCGCGATCGTCCAGCGGTACTCGGCGGCGGCCTCGGCCGCGTCCTGCGCGGAGTAGGTCGGGCCGATCAGCTTCGTGGGGCGCTCGAAGGCCGGGTCGGACTCGTCCACCTCGGTCGTGGTGATCACGGCGGCCACCTCGCGCTCGCCGACGAGCGCGTTCGACAGCTCCTGCTGGATCACATAGCCGATCATGCCCTGGGTTTCGGCCCCGAGGATGTCCAGCGGATACGCGGCCACGTCCTGGTATGCCAAATTCTGCAAAGCGAGCAGGCCGACCTGGGGCCCGTTCCCGTGCGTGATGACGACCTCGTGCTCGCGCGCGAGACCGGCCAGGGCCTGGCAGGCTCCGCGCACGTTGGCGCGGAGATGGTCGGCCGTCATCGGCTCGCCGCGGCGGGCCAGTGCGTTGCCTCCGAGGGCGACGACGATGCGCATGTGATGTCCCTTGCTCTGTCGGCTGGATGCTTGCGTTCGCTGATGAGGTCACGAATGGTATACCAATAAGTGTGCGGGCCCGCGGGAGCCGGACGCCCTTCGGGGCGAGGGCCGTGACCCGCACGTACGGACCACGCGACCGGGCCGCACGACCGGACGCAGGACGGACGAGAGGAGGAGCCGAGGATGTCTCCCGAGGAGTCGATACCCGGTGCGCGGGGCTGTGCCGTCCTGCCCGTGAGGTCGGGTGATGCCGCACTCCTGCGCTCCCTGCGCTCCACCGTCGGCGAGGGCGTCGTCCACTCGGTCTTCTCCCGCGTCGTGAACCTCCTCACCCCGCAGGACCGGCTCATCGCCCTGGCCGTCCGGGGCGCGGGCCACGCCCCCCGCACGCTGACCGCGGACGTCACGGACTGGACGGGTTACGGCATCGAAGCGGGCCGGCGCGTGCGGTTCGCCCGCGGCTCCCTCACCCTCGAACTCCCGCACAAGCGCCTGCGCCTGACCCTCGACGGCGCCCGCCTCTGGTGCCCGGACACGCCGTCCCTCGCGCACCTCGCCCCGGCCGAACTCGCCGCCGCAGCCGCGCACTTGGACCGCCTCAACCGCGCACACGGCGCCCTCGGCGGCATGCTCGGCGCCACCCCCGGTGCGGGCCCGATGGAGGCGGCCGTCGCCACGGCACTCGCGAAGGGCCGTACCGGATTCACGGCCGCCGTTCCTACGGGAGACCCCGCCCGGATCCGTACCGCGGTCCTCTCCCTCCTCGGCCTCGGACCGGGACTCACCCCCGCCGGCGACGACTTCCTCACCGGCGCGGCCCTGGTCGCCGCCCTGCCCGGCAGCGCACTCGCCGCGTTCGTGCCCGTACTGAAGGACGTACTCGACGCGCACCCCGGGCGCACCACCGACCTCTCCCTCGCCACCCTGCGCGAGGCGGCGGACGGCCGGGCGCGCGCCGAACTCCTCGACCTGCTGCGGCTGTTGGCCGAGCGCGCCGCACCGCGGCAGCTAGACGTTCCTGTCCGCAAGGTGCTGGCCGCCGGCCACACCTCGGGCAGCGACACCCTGTCCGGCCTGACCGCCGGGCTCCACCTGGAAGAAGAACTGCGAGGTTCGCTGTGAGCACCACAGCAGTCGTACGGAAGAACACGTACTTCGACTCCGTGTCCCTGATGTCCGTCTCGACCAAGGCCAACGGCCTGGACGGGGTGGAGCAGGCGTTCACCGCCATGGGCACCGAGATGAACAAGGGGGTCCTGGGCAATCTGGGACTGCTCACCGACGAGCTGCGCGCAGCGGGCAGCGGTGACCTCATGATCGTCCTGGTCGCCGAGGACCGCGCCGACACCGAGGCGCTGCTCGCCGAGGTCGAGGACCTGCTGCACCGCAAGGCCCCCGCCTCCGCCGAGGCCGGCGCGGTCACCTACCGCACCATCGCGGGCGCGGCCGAGGGCATCGCGGGGGCCAACCTCGCGGTGATCGCCGTCAACGGCGCCTACGCCGCGCGCGAGGCCCGCAAGGCCCTCGAGAACGGCCTGCACGTCATGCTGTTCTCCGACAACGTCTCCGTCGAGGACGAGGTCGCCCTCAAGGAACTCGCCCACGACAAGGGCCTGTTCATGATGGGACCCGACTGCGGCACCGCCATCATCAACAACGTCGCCCTGTGCTTCGGCAACAAGGTGCGCCCCGGCTCCGTCGGCATCGTCGCCGCCTCCGGCACCGGCTCGCAGGAGGTCAGCGTCCGGGTGCACGCGCTCGGCGGCGGCATCTCGCAGCTGATCGGCACCGGCGGCCGCGACCTCAGCGAGGAGGTCGGCGGCATCATGATGACCGACGGCATCCGCGCCCTCGCCGCCGATCCGGCCACCGAGGTCATCGTCCTCGTCTCCAAGCCGCCGGCCGCGTCCGTGGAGAAGAAGGTGCTCGCCGAGGTGGCCGCCGCGGGCAAGCCCGTCGTCGTCTACTTCATCGGCGGCTCCGAGGAGGCGGTCACCGCCGCCGGCGGGCACTTCGCCTCCGGCAGCCTCGACGCCGCACGCCAGGCCGTCGCGCTCGCGGGCGTCGAGACCGCCGGCACCGAGGAGTTCGACGCCGCGCAGGCCGCCGCCGACGTGGTCACCCGCCTCGCCGAAGGCCAGCGCTACGTGCGCGGCCTGTTCTGCGGCGGCACGCTCTGCGACGAGACCATGTACGCGGTCAAGGACGCCGGGCTCGACGTGTGGAGCAACATCCAGAAGGATCCCGCGTTCCGCCTGACCGCCGCCGCCGGCAGCAAGGGGCACACCTTCCTCGACTTCGGCGACGACGACTTCACCAACGGCCGTCCGCACCCGATGATCGACCCCACGCCGCGCCTGGAGCGCCTGGTCGCCGAGGCCCGCGACCCCGAAGTCGCCGCCGTGGTCATGGACTTCGTGCTCGGCTTCGGCTCCCACGAGGACCCGGTCGGCACCACGCTGCCCGCCATCGAGGAGGCGCAGCGCATCGCCCGCGAGGCCGGCCGCCACCTGGAGATCGTCGCGTACGTCCTCGGCACCGACCTGGACACCCCGTCCGTCGCCGCCCAGACCGCGGCCCTCGAGGCCGCCGGCGTCACCGTCACCCGCAGCAGCACCGAGACGGGCCGGTTCGCCCGTGAGATCGCACGGAAGGCCCAGCAGGCATGAGCACCCTCCCCGAAGCCACCTCCTCCGCAGCCACCGCCTCCGTGGCCGAAGGAGCCGAACTCACCCCCGCCGCCGCCCTGTTCGGCGGTGACCTGAGCGTGGTGAACGTCGGCCTCGCCATGTTCGACGCCGACATCAGCGCCCAAGGCGCCAAGGTCTCCACGCTCGACTGGACCCCGCCCGGCGGCGGCGACCTCGAGGCCGCCCGCGCCCTGGACGTCCTGGAGCGCCCCGACCTCGCGGAGAAGATCGAGGCCGCGAACGCCGAGGCCGTCGAGCGGATCATGGCGGCCCGCCCGATGCTCATCGGCTTCGGCCGCGCCCTCGACGTGGTCCCCGGCATGACGCCGACCACGATCCTGCACTCCGGGCCGCCCATCACCTGGGACCGCATGAACGGCCCGATGAAGGGCGCCGTCACCGGCGCGATCGTCTTCGAGGGCCTTGCGAAGGACCTGGACGAGGCCGCCGAGGTGGCCGCGTCCGGCCGTATCACCTTCAAGCCCTGCCACGAGGCGGACTCCGTCGGCTCGATGGCCGGTGTCACCTCCGCGTCGATGTACGTGCACATCGTGAAGAACGAGACGCACGGCAACGTCGCGTACACCAACCTGTCCGAGCAGATGGCCAAGATCCTGCGGATGGGCGCCAACGACCAGAGCGTCATCGACCGCCTGGTGTGGATGCGGGACGTCTTCGGCCCGATGCTCAAGGAGGCCGTCGAGTTCACCGGTCCCATCGACCTGCGGCTGCTGCTCTCCCAGGCCCTGCACATGGGCGACGAGTGCCACAACCGCAACGGCGCCGGCACGCTCCTGCTCTTCCAGGCCCTCGCGCCCGGTCTGCTGCAGTCCTCCTTCACCACCGAGCAGAAGAAGGAGGTCTTCGACTTCGTCGCGTCCTCCGACTACTTCTCCGGTCCTACGTGGATGGCGATGGCGAAGGCCGCGCTCGACGCCGCGAACGGGGTCGAGAACTCCACCGTCCTGACCACCATGGCCCGCAACGGAGTCGAGTTCGGCATCCGCGTCGCGGGGCTGCCCGGCCAGTGGTTCACCGGCCCCGCGCAGAAGGTGGTCGGCCCGATGTTCGCCGGGTACAAGCCCGAGGACTCCGGCCTCGACATCGGCGACAGCGCCATCACGGAGACGTACGGCTTCGGCGGGTTCGCCATGTCGGCGGCGCCCGCGATCGTCGCCCTCGTCGGCGGCACCGTGGCCGAAGCCCTGCAGTACACGCGGGACATGGGCGAGATCACCACGGCGGCGAACCCCAACGTGACCATCCCGGCCCTCGACTTCCAGGGCCTGCCCACCGGCATCGACGTCCGCAAGGTCATCGACACCGGCATCCTGCCGATCATCAACACGGCCATCGCCCACAAGGACGCCGGCATCGGCATGATCGGCGCGGGCATCACGCACCCGCCGGCCGAGGCCTTCACCAAGGCGGTCACCGCCCTCGCCGACACCCTCGCGTAAGCCGCGAGCGCCGACCCGGAAACCCGGAAGCCCACCATGAACACTGAGCACCACACCGCCGCGGAGCAGGACCCCGCCCAGGGGCACGCCGCCACCACGGAGCCGGACCCCGCCACGGGGCACGACACCTCCGCGGCCCGGGAACTCGACCCCGAGTACGAGCACTCCCCGGTCCCGGCGACAAGCCGGAAGTCGCTGTTGACGGTCTCGGCCGTCTGGTTCGGATTCCCGATGATCCTGACCAATGCCGTGCCCGGCGGCGTGGTCGTCGCCATGCTGGGCTTCTGGCGCGGGCTCGCCGCCATCGCCGTGGCGAACCTGGTGATGCTGCTTTACGTGGGCATCCTCAGCCACCGGGCCGGCAAGACGGGGGAGTCCTTCTCCCTCCAGGCCACCCGCACCTTCGGCCGCGCGGGGTACGTCGTCGCCTCGGCGTTCCTCGCGACGGTCGTGGTCGGCTGGTTCGCCTTCAACACCGGCGCCACCGGCGCCACGCTGCACCAGGCCTTCGGCTGGCACGAGCAACTGGTCGCGGTCCTGGCCGGGTTGGGCTTCATCGCCCTGACCTACCTCGGCATCAAGGCCCTGTCCTGGCTCGGCGCCGTGGCAGCGCCCCTCTTCGTGATCGCGGGCGTCATCGCGCTCGTCATCGTGGCCCGCGACCACGATCTGGGCGCCGTCTTCTCGTACGAAGGGGTCGGCGGCAACGCGGCCCTCACCTTCGGCGCCGCGGTGTCGATGATGATGGCCACGTTCGCCGACTCGGGCACGATGACCGCCGACTTCACGCGCTGGTCGAAGAACGGCCGCCAGGCCGTGTACGCCACCATCAGCGCCTTCCCGGTCGCCAGCGTCATCGCGCAGGTCACCGGCGGCGTGGTGGTGGCGGCCGGCGCGGTGGCCGCGCCGGCGACCGCGGGCGGCGACTTCCTGCCCATCCTCACGGGCGAGAACGCGGGCATCCTCAATGTCCTCGCGGCGGTCTTCGTCTTCGTCAACCTCGGCTCGGTGTGCAGCCACTGCCTCTACAACGGCGCACTCGGCTGGTCGCACCTGACGGGCCGCACGATGCGGACGATGACCCTCGTGCTCGGCGTCATCGGCACCCTGGCCGCCCTCGCGGGCGTCTGGAACCACTTCCTGGACTGGCTGGTCATCCTCAGCGTCTTCGTGCCGCCGCTCGGCGGCGTGCTGATCGCCGACCAGTTCTTCGCCCGCGGCGGCCGCACCGCCATGGACGAACGGCCCACGGCCACGGTCCGCCCCACGGCCTTCACGGCCTGGGCGATCGGAGCCGCAGCCGCCGGCATCGCGCACTGGTGGGCCCCGCAGCTCTCCGACGCGGTCACCGGCCTCGTCGTCGCGGTCCTCGCGTACGCCCTCCTGGAACGGGTCGGCCCCCGCACGGCCTGATCCCGCTCCCCGAGGACGGGCGGGTCCCGCACGACCCGCCCGCGGAGCACCCGGGCCCCGCCCGGCCCCGCGCTCCGCGCTCCGCACCCACGATGCGCCTCTGCCTCCCTCGGGCAGGGGCGCATCGTCGCGTTGCGGAGCGGGTGACCGGGAGCAGCCCCGCCCCCCCCGACTGCGCCGGCCTCCTGGTCCACCCGAAGGTGCCCGAACACCGGACGTGAACGCTCGCGCGGTGCTCTACTCCCTGTCATGACCACTGCGACGACGCTTCAGCCGGGACCCGTGATCGCCGAGACGACCCGTCTCCTCACCGAGCACTACGCCTTCCCCGAGATCGCCGAGCGGCTCGTCGGCCTGCTGCGACGACGCCTGGCCGAGGGCGCGTACGACGTCGGCGGCCCCGCGGAGCTCTCCCGACTGGTCACGGAGGATCTGCAGTCGGTCAACGGCGACCGGCACCTCCGGCTGAAACACCACACCGACCCGGTGCCGCCGCGTAAGGGCGCGGCGAATCTGGAGGCCATGCGCCGGAAGTTCGACACGTCGCTGGGGGGTGTGCCGCGGGTGGCACTGCTGGACGGCGGCGTCGCCGTGGTGGAGCTGGCGCCCATGCTGTTCCCTCTGGAGTGGGCAGCCGAACCGCTGAGTGCCGCCCTCACCCTGGCATCCCGCGCCCGGGCGCTGATCGTCGACCTCCGCGCCAACCTGGGCGGCGCCCCGGACTCCGTCGCTTTCGTCTGCGGCTATCTCCTGGACGAGCGCACCCACCTCAACACCATGCACTGGCGCGCGGGCAAGCGCATCGAGCAGTCCTGGAGCCCGGCGCACGTTCCCGGCGCACGCTTCGGCGGCTCCAAGCCGTTGTACATACTGACCAGTGCCGACACGTTCTCGGCGGCCGAGGAACTGGCCTACGACCTGCAGCAGCTCGGCCGTGCCGTCGTCGTCGGCGAGACCACCCGCGGCGGCGCCCATCCCTGCGACGGCTGGACCGTGCACCCGCACCTGGAAGTCACCATCCCGGTCGGACGGGCCGTCAACCCGGTGTCCGGTGCCAACTGGGAGGGCAGCGGCGTGCAGCCGGACATCTCCTGCACCGCTGCCGACGCCCTCGACCGCGCGCACGCGCTGATCCTGGCCGGGCCGGCGCACTGACGCTCCGCGCGAGGACGCATGATGGAACCATGAGCGAGCTGTTCCCCCGGGACCGGACGGAAGTCGCCCCAGGCGCCGTGCACGTTCCGGACTGGCTGGGCCCGGGAGAGCAGCGGCAGCTGGTGGAACACTGCCGCACCTGGGCCCGGCCGCCCGCCGGACTGCGCGAGGTCACCACGCCCGGTGGCGGGCGGATGTCGGTGCGCCAGTTCGGCCTCGGCTGGCACTGGTTCCCGTACGGCTACGCGCGCACCGCCGTCGACGGTGACGGCGCACCGGTCAAACCGATGCCGCCGCTGCTCGTGGACCTCGCCCGGCGCATCGCCACGGCGGCCCTGGACGAGGACTTCGCCACCGCCGCGTACGACATCGCGCTGATCAACTTCTACGACGCCGACGCCCGGATGGGCATGCACCGCGACCAGGACGAGAAGTCCCCGGACCCGGTGGTGTCGCTCAGCCTCGGCGACACCTGCGTGTTCCGCTTCGGCAACACCGACACCCGCGCCAAGCCCTACACGGACGTGGAGCTGCGCAGCGGGGACGCGTTCGTCTTCGGCGGCCCCTCCCGGCTGGCCTACCACGGCGTTCCGAAGATCCTGCCCGGCACGGCCCCGCCTGCACTCGGCCTGACCGGAAGGCTCAACCTCACGTTGAGGGTGAGCGGCCTCGCGTGAGGCTCACCGCTGCGCCCAGGCGCGGAGCTTCTCGGGGTTGCGGACGACCCAGATGTGCGTGATCCGGTCATCCGTCACCTCGAAGGCGAACACCGTGACCGTGACCCCGCGCTGCACCGCCACCACCCCGGGCTGACCGTCGATCATCCGCTCCACGAACACCATGTCGCCGGGCACGCGGCCCGCGATGTCGGCCCAGGTGTGCGCGATCGGTTCGGCGCCCTCGATGGGGTGCGGGAAGGTGACGGCGAGACCTCCGCCGTCGGCGACTGCCGTCGCGTCCGGGTCGAGCAGGGCGATGAGGGCCTCGATGTCCTGTGCCTCCCACGCCTGCTTGAACTCGCGTACGACACCGGCGCCTCGGGCCGCCGGAGCGGGAGAGGGACGGGCGTCCCGGACGCGGCGCCGCGCCGAGGACGCGAGCTGGCGGCAGGCCGCAGGGCTGCGGCCGACGATCTCCGCGATCTCGGCGAAGGGGTGGCAGAACACGTCGTGCAGGATGAACGCCACGCGTTCCGCCGGCGTCATCGCCTCCAGCACGACCATGAAGGCCAGACCGACCGACTCGTCCAGCGTGACGCGGTCGGCCGGATCGGCACCGGGGCCGCCCGGCCGCCCCTCGCCCCACACGCCGTGGCCGGGCAGCGGCTCGGGCAGCCACTCGCCGACGTAGGTCTCGCGCCTGGCCCGCGCCGACCCGAGCACGTTCAGGCAGATCCGGCCGGCGACCGTCGTCAGCCAGGCACCAGGGGACACGATGGCGTCCCGCTGCTCGCGGGACAGGCCGTACCAGCGCGTATACGTCTCCTGCACGGCGTCCTCGGCCTCCGCGAGCGAGCCGAGCAGCCGGTACGCGAGGTGCAGCAGCTGCTTCCGCTCGCTCATGATCGCGTCCAGGCCCGGGTCGGGATCAGTGGTGGTCATACGGCGGCAGCTCCCTCGATCGCGATCGGCTCTCCCAGGACCGACAGGACGGCCCTCCCGAATGTGAGGCGGACGCGTCATGCGGTGACGGGCGGACGCGGATCCGGTGACGGGTGGGCGCACTTCGCAACGGGTGGGCGCACCGCCTCACATTGTGCGGGCCTGCGCTGTCGGACCCCCTGAGCCCACCCGATCCGACGACTGGGAGCAGACCCGACATGACCACCTCGACGCCGATGCCGACCGGCACCGAAGCCTTCCGCACCCCCGCAACCGCCGAACGCCTCGAACGGACGGCAGCCGCCCTCACCGCACACGGCTTCACCGTGGAACTCCTCGACGACGCCGCAGCGGCACGCACTCGCGTGCGGGAGCTGATCCCCGAGGGCGCCACCGTGTTCACGGGTGCCAGCGAGACCCTGCGCCTGTCCGGCATCGCCGAGGACATCAACACCGGCGGCCGCTACGACGCCGTCAAACCCCGCATCCTCGCCATGGACCGCACCACGCAGCACGACGAGATGCGCCGCCTGACCGCGAGCCCGGACGTCATCGTGAGCAGCGTCCAGGCGGTCACCGAGACCGGCTCGCTGGTCCTCGCCTCGGGCAGCGGCAGCCAGCTGCCCGGCCATGCGGGCGGTGCGGGCCGCGCGATCTGGGTCGTGGGCGCGCAGAAGGTGGTGCCCGATCTCTCCACCGCCCTGCACCGCATCGAATCCCATTGCCTGCCCCTGGAAACCATCCGCACGCAGGAGGCGTACGGATGGCCGAGCGCCGTGAACCGGCTGCTGATCCTCAACGCGGAGTACGCACCGGGACGCGGGACGGTCCTTCTGGTGCGCGAGGCCATCGGCTACTGATCTCAGGGGCAGCGTCCCGCGTGCGCAGGGCCCGTCTAAGGTGACCGCAACGCAGACGGCAAGATCGCCTCTGCCGTCGCGGACTCGGGGGGAGTCATGCGTATCAACGTCCTCACGGGACTCGCCGTCAATCCGGCGGCGCCCGCCGATGTGCTGCTGCGGCTCCTGGAGCCGGAACACGCCGAGGTCTGGCCCGCGTTGGCGGGCCGCCGCGCCTCCTTCCCCGAGGAGGTCGCGGCGGCCGTCGTCGCCCACCCCGACGTGCGCGTCCGCAAGGCCCTGGCCCGCAATGCCTTCGTGGACCCCGAGGTGCGAGGGCTCCTGGTCGACGACTCCGAGTGGATCGTGCGAGCGTGCCTTGCCGGACGCCCGGACCGGCACCGGCCGGTGCGCCCGCTTCCCGACGGGGTGATCGAGCGGATGCTCCTGACGTACGACCACGACTGCCTGTCCGAGCTGTACTCGTCCGGCCAGATTCCCTACCGCGTACGGCAGTTGCTGCACCGCCACCCCGCAGCGTCCGTGCGCCGCCTGGCCGTGCGCGGCTGGGGCGTGCTCTCCGCTGACCAGTTGGCCGAACTCGCCGCAGACGACCCGGACCCCGAGGTGCGCTCCGACGCGCGCGAGTCCATCCGGCATGCAAGCGAGGCCGACGACGCTGCGGCGATGGAACGGGCACTCGGCCCGCTCCCGCCACCCCTCAACCACGGCACCACACACATCCTCGTGAACTGCCGGCTGTCCCGTGCGGTCGTCGACTGGCTGGCGGGTTCGCCCGATGTCGACGACGCCTGGGTCCTGGCCGGGAATTACAGCACGCCCCCGGACATCGTGGAGTCGCTGCTCGGCCATCCGGAGGCCAAAGTGCGGCTACGGCTCGCGGCCCGTGCCGACCTGCCGCCCGCAGCGGTGCGCCTGCTCGCCCGGGACGAGGACGCGGCCGTTCGGACGGCGGTGTCCCTGCGGCCCGAACTGACCGAGGAGGAGCGGGCGTCGATCGACTACGTCGTGGAGCGGGACGAGTACTTCGGCCCGGACGAGCACCACGCGCGACAGGCTCCCGACCCCGCCCGGACCGCCGCGTACGCCCGCTCGGGCCACCCCCTGCTCCGGCGCCTCGCCGCCAGCGACCCCGGGCTGCCGGCCGAGCTGGTCGGCCTTCTCGCGCACGACGAGGACGAAGGCGTACGGCTGCGCCTCGCGCACCACCATCCGGCACCGCCCGCGGAGCTGCTCCTGGACTGCTACCTCGCGCATCCCGGTCCGCCGCACGTGCGTGAACTCCTGACCGAGCACTCGGGCTTCCCACGCACCGGCCTCGCAGCCCGCTTCGCCGACGCCGCCGATCCCGCCGCACGCCGGCTGGCCCTGCTCGACCCCGGTCTCGCACCGGAGACGGCCGACCGTCTCACCCGGGACACGGACGAGGAGGTACGAGCCGGGGCGGCACGGCACCCCCGCCTCCCGGCAGGCCGCCTCCGCGAACTCCTCGACGACAGCGCACTCTGCGAGACCGCGGCGGCGAACCCGGCGCTGCCCCCGCAGGTGATGCGCGCCCTGCCCGACCTGCTCGCGCTGACCGACCCGCTCGACCGGCCCGCCTCCGCCGTACCCGAGCGCGCCTGGCGCACGAACGGCGAGGCGCACGGGGATACCTGACCGGTGCACCGGCCGAACCTGTGCCCGATCATGGGAGACTCGCCCCCATGAACGGCAAGGCAGCCTCCAGCGAAGCGCGGACCGGCTCCATGCGTTCCCGGCTCGACCGGGGGCGCGGGGCGCTCGGGCCCGCGCTGGAGCTGGTGCACACCGGGCGCGCCCCCACCCGCTCCGTCCTCACCGCCGAGCTCGGGGTCACCCGCGCCACCGCGGGCGTGGTGGCCGCCGAGCTGGAGTCGCTCGGCCTGATCACCGTCGAGCCGGGCGCCGCCGGCGGATCGCAGGGCCGCCCCTCGCACCGGCTCCAGGTTGCCGAGGACGGCCCCGTGGTGCTGGCCGCGCAGGTGCACGCCGACGGCTACCGCGCCGCGCTCGTCGGGCTCGGCGGACGGATCGTCGCGACCGCACCCGGATGCGAGATCATCGACGCCGACGCCGTGCAGGTGATCGGCTCCGTGGTGGACACCGGCGCCGAACTGCTCGCCGCCTCCGGACGCAGATGCGCGGGCGCCGGCCTCGCCGTGCCGTCCGCCGTCGAACACCCCGAGGGCCTCGCCCTCAACCCGCTGCACCTGGCCTGGCCCGCGGGCGCCCCCGTACGCCGGATCTTCGCCGAGCGCATCGCGGCCGCCGGCCTCGACGTGCCCGCCTTCACCGGCAACGACGTCAACCTCGCCGCACTCGCCGAGCACCGGCACGGCGCGGGACGCGGAGCGGCGCACCTGCTCTGCGTGGCGACCGGGCACCGCGGCGTCGGCGGCGCCCTCGTGCTCGACGGCCGACTGCACACCGGCAGTTCGGGCCTCGCGCTCGAAGTCGGCCACCTCACCGTGAACCCCGAAGGGCGCCCCTGCCACTGCGGCAGCCGCGGCTGCCTGGACGTCGAGGCCGACCCGCTGGCCTTCCTGACGGCGGCCGGCCGCGACCCCGGACCCGAGGTCTCGCTCCTCCAACAGGCCAGGGACCTGCTGCGCTCGGCGTACGACGACACGCAAGTGCGCATGGCGGCCGAGGAGTTGATCGACCGGCTCGGCCTCGGTCTCGCGGGCCTGGTGAACATCCTCAACCCCGACCGCATCATCCTCGGCGGCCTGCACCGCGCGCTCCTCGAAGCGGACCCGGACCGGCTGCGCGCGGTCGTCGCGGACCGCAGCCTGTGGGGCCGCAGCGGCGAGGTGCCGATCCTGTCCTGCACCCTCGACCACAACTCCCTGGTCGGCGCGGCGGAGTTGGCCTGGCAGCCGGTCCTCGACGATCCGATGCAGTTGGCAGGATGAAGGCGTCCGGACGGAAGCGGGCGACGGCGCCCTCGCGTCCGGCGAGAACCGAGAACAACGACGGTGAGAACGTGTACGAAGAGAACGGCAGCAGTGTGAACGGGTACGAACAGAACGGCGGCGCCTTCCACCAGGTCACCGACGGCGTCTACGTGGGCCAGGCCGACCGCGACGCCGCACTCGACCGCGGCTGGCTCCTGGGCCACTTCAAGGACCCCGCCGATCCACGGCACTGCGCCGAGCTGGAGATCAAGTGGGGTGTGCACCCGCAGGGTGACACCCGCGCGGCCTGGGCGACAGGTGAGGTCCGCACGGCCCTCCTCGTCCTCATCAGTGGCCGCTTCCGGCTCGAGTTCCCCGGCCACGACGTCGTCCTCAAGGAGCAGGGCGAGTACGTGATGTGGGGCAAGGGGGTCGACCACTCCTGGTACGCCGAGGAGGAGTCGGTCGTCCTGACCGTGCGCTGGCCTTCCGTGCCGGGATACCGGGTGGACGCGCCGGAAGCCGACTGACGGCCGACCGCCGCACGCCGGCCGCACGCCCCGCGGAGCGCACCCCTACGCCCCGCACAGCAGGGCCGGGGCCGCCCCCGTACTCCCCACGGAGCAGACGAACAGCCGCTGGCCGTACGACGACCCCGACCCCTCCCCGGCGGGAGTCTCGATGCATCGACAACGCATCGCAGACCTCGAGGACCTCCTCGAGCACTCATCTGGGAGATGGTTCGGATGCAGACCCTGGCACACTTCGGCGACGGCGGGCCCGGCCCGTGGATCCTGCTCTTCCCGCTGATCTGGGCGGCCGTCGTGATCGGCGGGATCACGCTCCTGCGCCGCACCGTGTGGCGCGGCCGCGGCCCGCGCGGACCCTGGCGCGGGCGCCCCGACGCGCAGAGCCCCGACGCGCAGAGCCCGATCACTGTCCTCGGCCACCGGTTCGCCTCCGGTGAGATCGACGAGGACGAGTACTGGCGCCGCCTGACCGTGCTCGACGAGGAGTTCGGCCGGCACACCGCCAAGGGCCGCAAGGGCGGTGCGGCATGAGCACCGCCACCGGCACGGCCACCGCGGCCCGCGTCGTGGACGCCGTCAAGGTCTACGGCGCGGGCGACACCGCGGTACGGGCCCTGGACGGGGTGAGCGTCGACTTCGCGGCCGGCCGCTTCACTGCGATCATGGGCCCCTCCGGCTCCGGCAAGTCCACCCTCATGCACTGCGCCGCCGGACTCGACACCCTCACCTCGGGCTCCGCGTTCATCGGCGGCACCGACCTGAGCGCCCTCGACGACAAGCGGCTCACGCTGCTGCGCCGCGACCGGGTCGGCTTCGTGTTCCAGGCGTACAACCTGCTGCCCACCCTCACCGTCGCCGAGAACATCACGCTGCCCATCGACCTGGCGGGCGGCCGCGTGGACCAGCAGTGGATCGACGCGCTCGTCGACGTCGTCGGTCTCGGCGACCGGCTGCACCACCGGCCGGCGGAGCTTTCCGGCGGACAGCAGCAACGCGTCGCCGTGGCACGGGCGTTCGCCGGCCGGCCAGAGGTCGTCTTCGCCGACGAACCGACCGGCAACCTGGACTCCCGCGCGGGCGAGGAAGTGCTCGGCCTGCTCGGCCGCGCCGTCCGGCAGACGGACCGCACGGTCGTCATGGTCACCCACGACCCCGTCGCCGCCGCCCACGCCGACGAGGTGGTCTTCCTCGCGGACGGGCGCCTCGTCGACCGCATGGCCGCGCCCACCGCCGAGAAGGTCCTCGACCGCATGAAGGCCTTCGACGCACGGACGACCGCCGACACATCCCGGGGAGGCACCCCATGAACGGCGCCACCGCACGGATCAGCCTCTCCTCGCTGCGCGCCCACAAGCGCCGGTTCGCCGGCACCTTCACCGCGGTCCTGCTCGGCGTCGCCTTCCTCGCGGGCACCCTCGTGATGGGCGACACCCTCAAGGCCGGCTTCAACGCCATGTTCGGCAGCGCCGCCGCCGGCACCGACGCCGTCGTGCGCAGCGCCGACACCATCACCACCCCCGGCGAGAGCCAGGGCATCCGCGACTCCGTGCCCACGTCGCTCGTGGACCGCATCGAGCAGCTGCCCGGCGTGGCCGCCGCCGCGCCCAGCATCCAGGGCGCCGGCCAGCTCGTCGGCAAGGACGGCGACCCCGTCGGCGGCGCCGGGCCGCCCACCCTCGCCGGCAACTGGATCGACGACCCGCAGCTCAACCCGTACCAACTCGCCGAAGGGCGCGCCCCGCAGAAGTCCGGCGAGGTCGTCGTCAACCGCGGCGCCGCCGAGACCGGCGGCCTGAAGCTCGGCGACACGACCACCCTGCGCACCCCCGACCCGGTCGAGGTCACCATCGTGGGCCTCGCCACCTTCGGCGGCGCCGACGGCATGGCCCAGGTGACCTTCACGGGCATGACCCAGGCCGACGCGGAGAAGTACCTCACGCCCGAGCCCGGCCAGGCGTCCACCATCTCGGTGCGCGCCGGGCCCGGCGTCGGCCAGCAGGAGCTCGTCGACGCGCTGAATCCCGTACTGCCCAAGGGAGTTGAAGCGATCACCGGACAGGCCTCGGCCGCGGAGAACACCGACATGATCTCCGGGCAGTTCCTCGACCTGTTCACCACGTTCCTGCTCGTGTTCAGCGGGATCGCGCTGCTCGTCGCCACCTTCTCGATCCACAACACCTTCGCCATCGTGGTGGCCCAGCGCACCCGCGAGAACGCCCTGCTGCGCGCCCTCGGCGCCTCGCGCCGCCAGGTCGTGCACGCCACGCTGATCGAGGCCGCGGCCGTGGCCGTCCTCGCCTCGGCCGCCGGGCTCCTCGGCGGGATCGGCGTCGCGGCCGGACTCCAGGCGCTGTTCCCGGCGATCGGATTCCCTTTCCCCGAGGGCGACTTGGTGATCACCATTCTGTCGATGGTGCTGCCGCTGGCCGTGGGCGTCCTCGTCTGCCTCGGCTCGGCGCTGCTGCCTGCCGTACGGGCCGGACGCACCGCGCCCCTCGCCGCCCTGCGCGAGAGCCAGACCGACGACTCCGGCGCCTCACGTCGGCGCGCGGTCATCGGCGGCGCCTTCGGCGCGCTGGCCCTCGGCATCACCCTCGTCGGCGTGCTGGTGAGCCCGTCCCTGGTCCTGGCCGGCACCGGCGCCGTCCTCGCCCTCGTGGCCTTCGTGGTGCTCGGGCCGGTGGCGTCCCACCGCGCGGTCCGGATCCTCGGCGGCCCCCTGGACCGGCTGCGCGGCGTCACCGGAGGCCTCGCCCGCCGTAACGCCCTGCGCAGCCCCAAGCGGACCGCGGCCACCGCGAGCGCGCTGATGATCGGGGTCGCGGTGGTCGGCCTGTTCACCGTGTTCGCCGCCTCCCTGAAGGCGACGATGGACCAGACCGTCTCACGCTCCTTCGCGGGCGACGTCGCGGTCAGCGCCCCGGCCTTCGGCGCGGGCGGCAGCGGTCTGAGCCCCCGCCTTGCGCCCGCGCTCGCGGACCTTCCCGAGGTGGAGAACGCCGTCGGGCTCGGCAGGGGAGTGGCCGAAGTCAACGGCGCGGGCCGCCAGTTGACGGTCACCGACCCGGCGGGCCTCGCCCGGGGCTTCGACCTCGGCACCGTCGACGGCTCGCTCACCTCCCTCGGCGGCGACGGCATCGCGCTCGCCCGCGACGAAGCGGACCAGCGCGGCCTGGAGGTCGGCGACACCGCCCGGCTCGCCTTCACCGACGGCACACAGCAGCCCTTCACCGTACGGGCCGTCTTCGACCGGTCGGAACTCGCGGGCGACTACGTCATCACCCGGGAAGCCTGGGCGCCGCACCGCACCCAGGACTCCGACACGCTCGTCGCGGTCACGTTCAAGGAGGGCGTGGGCTCCGACGACGGACGCGCCGCGGTCGAGAAGGCGGCCGCCGTGTACGGCGGGCCCGAGGTGCAGACCCGCGAGGAGTACGCCCAGTCGGCGGCCGGAGGCATCGACATGATGCTCACGCTCGTCTACGCGCTGCTGGCCCTCGCCGTGCTCATCGCCCTCCTGGGCATCGCCAACACCCTCACCCTGTCGGTGCACGAACGCACCCGCGAACTCGGCCTGCTGCGCAGCGTCGGCCAGACCCGCGCCCAGCTGCGCGCGATGGTCCGCTGGGAGTCGGTGCTCGTCGCGGCCTTCGGCACCGCCGGCGGCCTCGCGCTCGGCGGCTTCCTCGGCTGGATCCTGGTCAAGGCCTCGGACGGCGCGAGCGACAGCGCGTTCGCCTTCGCGCTGCCGCCCTTGCCGCTCACCGTGGTGGCGCTCGTCGGCCTCCTGGCCGGCGCGGTCGCGGGCCTCAGGCCGGCCCGCCGCGCGGCCCGCCTGGATGTGCTGCGGGCCATCGCCACGGAGTGAGCCCGGCGGGTGGACGGGGTAGCGGCGCCCGCCACCCCGCGCAGCAGCGGCGCCCACCGCCCTCGTACGAGAAAGGGATCACCGCCCGGTCAGCCCACCACGGCCGACCGGGCGGGAGTCTTCACCACCGTGTGGTGCGCGGGCCCGTCCGCGAGCGCGGGGTCCGCATACCGCCCCGCACCGCCCTGGACCTCGGTGAACGGCATCGCACCGTGCAGCGGATACGCCGGCAGCGCCACGGCGGGCGAGGGCGCGGGCAGCGAGAACCACACCGTCTTTCCCGCGGGTCCGTCCGGCCGCACGCCCCAGCTCTCGCTGACGGCGGCGATCATCGCGAGCCCGCGGCCGCAGGTGGCCAGCGGATCGGCGGCGCGCACTTCGGGCATACGGGGGTCGTGGTCGTGCACGGACACCGTCAGGCGGTCGAGCAGCAGCTCGATCTCGACGGTGCACATCTTGTCCGGCTGGGCGTGCCGGTGGACGTTCGTGAGCAGTTCGGTGACGCCGAGCGCGGCAGGGTCGATCAGGGGATCGAGATGCCAGTAGCGCAACTGCGCCGAGACGATTCTGCGGACTTGCCCGATCCGCGACGGCAGGGCCTGGAGCTCCACCGTGCAGTGCCTGCTTGGCTGGCTGATCACGGCTGCGACTCCTCGGATTGAGGCGAGGAAGAAGAAGGCTGAGAAGGCTGAACGGATCCGGAGCAAGGCCCGGATGTGTCCCACGATGACTGCCTGCTGGGCGGTGCTGGGTCGCAGCGTGACCGCCGTTGAACCCTGAGTAGTGAGGTGCCTCCAGCGTGACTCAGGGGGTTCGGCTGTGCAACTTGCGTGACATCCGCCCAGCGCCGCGGGCGTGGCGCGGGCGGCCGGGTCAGCCGCTGCGGAAGCGGGCGGTGGCCTCGCGTACGGCCTCTATGAACCGGCTGGCGGCCGGGGGACCGGACTTTCCGGGAGGCGGGTCGAGTTCACCGAGGGTCAGCGAGTACCGGGTGCCGTTGACCGTCGCGAGCGCCTTGTCCTCGGGCACGTACCAGGGGCGCTCGGCGCTGACCTCCGCCAGCGGGGCGCTGTCGATCTCCCGCCCGTAGCTCGTGAGCAGTTCGAGACGGCCGCCCTTGATCCGCACCTGCCCGGCCCGGGTGAGCGAGCGCAGTCGCCGGCCGATCCTGACGCCCGTGGCCCTGAACTCCGTCTCCGCCATCACGTTCGCCCCCAAGCTGTCCGCATCGGCGTGGTCCGTCCACCGCCACCGTACGTCGGTCCGCCCGCCTGCCGCGGCGCGGACCGTGCTGGCAGTCTGCCCGCGACCGGGGCTCGGCACCAGTGTTCCTCCGGACGCCGCACGGACGGGCCCCGGTTGCGGGCGCCCGGGGCTGCGAACTGGGCGCCCCAAGGACGCCTTTGGGGCGCTCAAAGCCTTGTTTGTGCAGGTGAGAAGCGTGCGTCGGCTGTCTATGCTTGAGGCGGACCCGCGGTCCGGCAGCACTGTTCGCCCGTGGGCCGCAAGCGCCTGCGGTCGATCCTGCGGGCACGGGCCAGGTAAGGGAGCGGCGCGGTGAGCACGGCACAGAAGCCTCAGACCCCGGCGGTCATGTCGACCGTCGACGTGGACCGGAGCGATCTCGCGTACCGCCACTGGCTGAAAGAAGCCGTGCGCAAGGTGCAGGCGGACGCCAACCGCTCCGCCGACACCCATCTCCTGCGCTTCCCGCTGCCCGAGCAGTGGGGCATCGACCTGTACTTGAAGGACGAGTCGACCCATCCGACGGGAAGTCTCAAGCACCGTCTGGCCCGTTCGCTGTTCCTGTACGGCCTGTGCAACGGCTGGATCCGTCCCGGCGCACCGGTCATCGAGGCGTCCAGCGGCTCGACCGCCGTCTCGGAGGCCTACTTCGCGAAGCTGATCGGGGTGCCCTTCATCGCGGTGATGCCGCGTACGACGAGCGCCGAGAAGTGCCGGCTGATCGAATTCCACGGCGGACAGTGCCACTTCGTGGACGACCCGCGCGCCATGTACGAGGAGGCGGCCGCGCTCGCGGCGCGCACCGGCGGCCACTACATGGACCAGTTCACGTACGCGGAGCGCGCCACCGACTGGCGCGGCAACAACAACATCGCCGAATCGATCTACCAGCAGCTGAAGTTGGAGCGCTACCCGGAGCCCGCGTGGATCGTGGCGACGGCAGGCACCGGCGGCACGTCGGCGACGATCGCGCGCTATGTGCACTACATGCAGCACGACACGCGCATCTGCGTGCCCGACCCGGAGAACTCCTGCTTCTTCGACGGCTGGGTCAACGGCGACCCGGGCTGCACCAGCGACTGCGGCTCGCGGATCGAGGGCATCGGCCGGCCCCGCATGGAGCCGAGCTTCGTGCCGGGCGCCATCGACCGCATGATGAAGGTCCCCGACGCGGCGAGCGTCGCCGCCGTACGCGCCCTCGAATCCGCCATCGGCCGCAAGGCGGGCGGCTCCACGGGCACCGGCCTGTGGAGCGCGCTGAAGATCATCGCGGAGATGGTCGCGGCGGGCGAGAAGGGCAGCGTCGTCACGCTGATCTGCGACCCGGGGGACCGCTACCTCGACAAGTACTACTCGGACGCGTGGCTGGCCGAACAGGGCCTGGACATCGCGCCGTACAGCGCGGCGATCGAGTCCTTCCTCGCGACGGGGGTCTGGCCCGCCTGAGGCGCAGCGTGCCAGGGCCGGACGGGGGTCAGTGCCGTCCGCCGCGGCACCAGCGCGTGGTGGTCACGGTCGTCCCCGCGCCCGCCACGCGACCGGTGAACTCCTCGACCACCGCCTCCGACAGCGTCCGCAGGACGGCGACGAACCCGGTGGACTGCGCGGCCTCGTCGTCGACGAGGAGTCCGGTGAAGGCCAACACCTGCTCGGGAGCGCCGAGTTCGATCGGCCCGTCCGTCAGCGGCCGAGGGGGGCGGCGCACGCACACCAGCGTCATGTCCTGCTCGCGGCCGATCTCCCCGTGCCGCTCCACGAGCATGCGGTCCGCGCGGAACTCCCGGTACAGCCCGGCCTTCCAGTACGGCTCCTGCGTCGCGAACCGCTCGGCCGCCGTCCGGTCCGGGACGTCCACCACATGCACGCTGCCGGTGTGCTCCTCGCCGTCCGCGGACAGCGTCGGCCCGCGCAGCACCAGCCGGTCGGCGAAACCGTCCATGTACGACCAGTGCTCCTCGGCCCGGTCGATCATCCGGTCCTGCACACCCGGCGCGTCTTCGGCGTATACGTAGAACAGCATGCGCCGAACGTACAGGTCGAGTTTTGCGCGCTCGGCGGCCGCCCCAAGTCCTGGGGGCGCGGCGGTTATCGCGCCCGGCTCTTCGCGAGCAGCTTGTCGAGGGACGCCACCGCCCCGCGGAACGCCGTCCCCAGACCCGGTCCGGCCACCTTGAAGAAGGCGCGCAGCGGGGCCGGGCCGTCCACGGCGAACGTCCACTGGATCCGGCTCCCTGTGCCCGCCGGGGTGATCCGCCACTCCTCGACGAGATGCCGCACCCCGGGGGCGTTCGTCTCGTCCACGCGGTACGCGTACACCTCGTCCGGCTGCGCGGCGAGGATCGTCTCCTCGAACCGGATCCCGCCCTGCAGCACCACGGTGCGCCGGGCGCCCTCGTCGTGCGGCGTGGCCCGCTTCACCGAGCGGAACCACCGGGGCAGGGTCGGCACCTGCTCGGCTATCGCGTGGTACGCCTCGGCGGGCGGCGCCGCGATCTCGCGCGCGAACACCAGGCGGACCGGGGCCGCCTCCAGGAAGTCGAGCCCCACCGGGGTCAGTCGGCGTGCCATGGGAATCCCCCCAAGTCGAAACGGCAGCTCACCGCCCGGCGCCCGGGCCCGGTCACCATAGCTGAGGGGGTGTCAGGTGCGGAAGGCGGGTCCGGTGAAGGTGTGCGCGGGCGGCGACGCGTGCCTTGCGGATGCCGTCACGTGCCGCGCGGATGGCGGGCGGTGGTCTTTTCGTACGCAGGCGGGTCGGCGCATCGTGGAGGGGACGGAGAGGACCGGACCCCAGGGGAGTGCCGCATGTCCAAGGAACCCGAACTGCACCTGTGGCTGCGCCCCACCCACGGCGAGCCGCTGACGATCCGGACCCGGAGCTTCGGCTCGGCCGAGGAGGCGCTGGCGAAGCTGAGCGGCGCGATCGAGCACGGATACCCGGTGAGCTGCGAGCTCAGCGGCCCCGACGACGCGGAAGGCGCGGTCGTGCTCATCAACCCCGCGGCCGTCGCGGCGGTCAAGGTGTGGCCCGAGCCGGCGGGGGAGACCGGCGACGGCAGCTACTTGTGAGGCGAGCGCACCTCTACGAGTGGGGCGAGCGAACCGGGCTCAGCCCTCGGCCGCCGTCTCCTCGCCCGCGACCACGAGATGCCGCACCCGCTCCGTGATCTCCTCGCGTACCTCGCCGGGGAGCCCCGCGTCCGTCACCCAGGTGTCGACCTGCTCCAGCTGGGCGAAGGAACTCAGGCCCACCGTGCCCCACTTGGTGTGGTCGGCGACCACCACCACGCGGCGGGCGGACTGCACCAGCCGCCGGTTGGTCTCGGCCTCGGCGAGATTCGGCGTGGACAGACCGGCCTCCAGCGATATGCCGTGCACACCGAGCAGCAGCAGATCGAAGTGGAGCGTGCCGATCGCCTGGTCCGCGACCGGGCCGACCAGCGAGTCCGACGGGGTGCGCACGCCCCCGGTCAGGACCACCGTCGCCGAGCCCTGCGCCTTGCCGTCGCCGCGCTGCGCGGAGTGGAACACGTCCGCCACGCGCACCGAGTTGGTCACCACGGTCAGGTCGGGCACGTCCAGGAGATGCTGCGCCAGCGCGTACGTGGTCGTACCGCCGGAGAGCGCGATCGCACTGCCGGGCGCCACCAGCTGCGCGGCCGCGCGGGCGATGTCCTCCTTGGCGCTGAGCTCGAGCCCCGACTTGGCCTCGAACCCGGGCTCGTGCGTGGACGCCTCGACCACCGGAACGGCCCCGCCGTGCACCTTCTCCAGGACGCCCTGGCGCGCGAGCGCGTCGAGGTCGCGGCGCACCGTCATGTCGGAGACGCCCAGCTTGCGTGTGAGTTCGTTGACCCGGACCCCGCCGCGCCGCCTGACTTCGTCGAGGATCAAGGCGCGGCGCTGCTCCGCGAGGAGGTTCTGGTTCTCGCTCACGCCCGCTCCCGTTCCTGGTGCCGTCACGTCGCCGCCCGCCGGATCCGCCGTCTCCCGCCCGCTGCGAAAGAGTCCTCATCTTTGCATGTGACACCGCATTCGGGACCCGGCGGTCCGGCGGAGTACGGGCGAACCCGCACACGTCGGGGAGATTCCGTGACGAGGGGTGCACACGCGGTGCCCGGGGCGGGATCCTGATCTGCGCAGGATCGGCTCGATGCGTATCCGTACGCAGGGGACTCACGGGGGAGCTGCTGACCGGTGCAGCGTGCCATGGCGGACAAGACCGCTCTCGAACTGCTCGTCCACGGGGTCGGCGGTGCCACGCCCGAGAAGATGCTCGGCGACCCGCGCACCGTGCGGATCACTGGCGACGACACCGCCGCCGTCTATCGCCGCACGGACGACGCGGACGCCGAGGCGCGGCCCGACGACTACCGGGGCAAACCCGTCCAGGAGGCCTACGTCTGGTGCGGCCTCACCTCGGGCAACGGTGCCCGTGCCCTGTGGCTGCTGCTCCTGCCGTTCATGGTGGCCAACCTCGCGCACTGGATGCGGCCCAGCGCCCGCGGCCGCGCGCGCACCGTCCGTCTCTACGGCGTGCTGGTCCGGCTGCTCGGCCTGACCCTCACCGTGCTCCTGGTCGCAGCCGCCTGCGAGGTCGCCCTCGACCTCACCGCCTGGCAGTGCGCCGGCACCCCCTCCTGCGCCGAGGGCCGGGCCTGGCTCGGCTTCCTCTCGCCGGAGGTGTCGGGCGGCGGCTGGTGGAGCCAGCCCGGGCGCCGGCTCGCGCTGGCCGCGCTCGTGCCCGCCGCGCTCACCGGTCTCCTCTGGTACCTGTCGCACCGCACCTGGAGCGCCTACGAGTCCGTGGAGCCGTATCCGCACCAGGCCGAGCAGGAGGAGGAGCCGCAGCTCAGCGGGCTCAGCAGGCCCGGATTCTGGTATGGGCGGCGGTTCGTGGCCCGGCTGCGCGCCGCGCACACCGCCGCCGGGCTGCTCACGGTCGCCGCCGCCGTCGCCACCTCGGCGGCCCGCCACGACCGCGCGAGCGGCGGACCCGCGCTGCTCGACGTCACGGGTCGCGTCGTCGAGGGCGTCCTGGTCGCCGGCGGCCTCGTGGTCGTCTACGTGGTGTGCCGCCGCGGCCGCAAGGACCAGACCCTCGACGAACACACCGACCGTTTCGCCGTCACCGTCCTGCCGCTCGCCGCCCTGGCCGTGCTCGCGCTCTGCCTCGTGTACGCGGGGTGGGACCGGCCCGACTGGGTCTCCTCGGGCCGCCTGCCGGGCGACCAGACCTTCGGCGCCATCGCACTGGTCCAGGGCCTCCTGGTCGTCGTCCTCACCCTCGTGGCACATGTCCTCTTCCGCAGCGACCCGTTGGCGAGCACCGCGCTGCGCGGACTCGGCGGCCCCTGCGTGGCGCTGCTCGCCTGCGCCCTCGGCGGGGTGATGTCCGGCGGTGTCGCCCAGCGCGTCGGGGACTGGCTGGACCGCGGCGCCACCCCGGGCGAGGCCGAAGGACCGCTGCCGGGACCGCCCGTCCTGCTGTCCTGGCAGGCGGCGGTGATCCCGCTCCTGCTCGTGGTCGTCGCCCTGCTCGCCCTGCTGTTCGCCGCCCGCACCCTGCGCCGCCGCCGCCTCGAACAGACCCGTGTGGAACGGGACTACGCGGAGGAACGCCCGCAGGAGTCCCGTACACGAAAAATCGCCGGAGCCCGAGCGACCGCCGCACTCACCGACAGCGCACCGGTGCTCATCGGCTGGGTCGCGGCCATAACGTTCCTGCTCGGCGCCGGAGCCCTCGCAGGCGCCTGGATGAGCGGCGAGGTGCCGGGCGTCGCCGCGGCCGGCGCGCCTGGCTTCATCGGAGGCGCCGCGGAAACCGCGCAGGCACTCGGCTCCTGGCTGATCGGCTTCGGCTTCATACTGTTCGTGACCTGGGGCCGGCGCGCCTACCGCGACGCCTCCGCGCGGCGCACCATCGGCATCCTGTGGGACGTCGGCACCTTCTGGCCGCGCGCCGCCCATCCCTTCGCCCCGCCCTGCTACGCGGAGCGCGCGGTTCCGGACCTGACCTGGCGGATGGCCACCTGGACCCGGCAGACCGGCGGCCGCCTGGTCATCTCCGGTCACTCCCAGGGCAGTGTCCTCGCGGCGGCCGCGGCCTGGCAGTTGAGCCCGGCGGTACGGTCACGGGTCGGCCTGCTCACCTACGGCTCCCCGTTGCAGCGCCTCTACGGCCGCTGGTTCCCGTCCCACTTCGGCCCCGCCTCACTCACCGCACTGCACCGCGAGGTCGACTGCTGGCGCAACCTGCACCGCCCGACGGACCCCATCGGCGGCCCCATCTCCCTGGCAGGCGAATGCGGCCCCGCGGTCGACCACCCACCCCTGAAGGACCCTCTGGCCTACGGCCGCACCCCGGCCCACCCCCTGCCGGCCCCGATCCTCGGCCACTCCGACTACCAGGCCGACCCGGCCTTCAACGAGGAACGCGCCGAACTCCTCCACCGCCTCCGCCCCACCACCGAACCCCTGGGCGCCGTCCCGACGCAGCCGGGGCCCGACTCCGAGGAGAACCAAGGCACGCCGGGCTTGGCGCCGGGCTAGCCCGGGTCTAGTCCCACCAGAACGACCAATGGGTCCGCCCCACGAGGCGCTCCGCGTATTCCGGGAAGGGTGTGGGCGGATCGTCAACGATGTTGTGGGCGGTCGTGAGCACATGCTCCACCGCGAGCAGGCGAGCGTGCTCCGCACTGACGGGAGGCCGCGCGACCGCAAGGTGCACTTCGCTGCCGGAGACGGCCACGAGCTGCGCACCGAAGCGCTCCTCCCAGCTGCGCAGCAGCGCGCACAGAAGCGCCAGCGGGGCGTCCGCGGTCCAGCCGAGCGCGGCCAGGGCATCGGCGGCACGGCGGGCGCGCACGAGGGCGAGGCGGTACGCCGGCTCGGGGCCTGTGACCTCGTCGAGC
The DNA here is from genome assembly GCF_900100315.1 of Streptomyces indicus. Classification (GTDB taxonomy): domain Bacteria; phylum Actinomycetota; class Actinomycetes; order Streptomycetales; family Streptomycetaceae; genus Streptomyces; species Streptomyces indicus. Next base: position 157,136 of record NZ_FNFF01000001.1, on the reverse strand, counting down.
AGAGCCGCCGCCTGTGATGCCGGAGCCGTCGCGGGGGACTCGGACTGCACCGCGGGTGCGAAGCCGGGCCACTTCGCGTAAGGCGGCCCGGGGTCGTGCGGCCAGGGCTCGACGTCGTCGGGAGTCGGGACCGTACGCGGGGCGGTCCAGAACGGCAGCCGGGCGCGGCGGTACGCGGCAAAGGCGGCGGGCAGCACCTCGTGCAGACAGACGGAGTCCACGCGGTCGAGGCCGAGCGGACTCCCGATGACATCAGGCCGGACCAGCAGCGGCACCAGGCCGCTCGATGCCTGGCCGTACCGCAGCCGCGACCACAACTGCCCGACGTCGTCCGGGAATTCATCCGATACCCACACGGGCATTGGACCGGACAGGATCCGGCCGGGCGGCAGACCATGGGGAAGGGCAGGCGACATGGGCGCACCGTAGCCCGCTCCACTGACAGGCCGGCCCGGACTGTCCTGCCGAACAGCTTCCCCAGGGCGACACCGTCACCGCGATCGACGCGCAGGCACCGTGACGCCGGAACCGTCACGGCAACTCCGGCAGATCCTCCGGATACAGCAGCGTCAGGTCGTCCGTGTCCACCTCTTCGAGCTGGGCGACACGGCCCGCGTGGCGTTCCAGCATCGCCTCGAAGGTCTGGCGGGCCGTGCGGCCGTTGCCGAAGCCCAGGCCCTTCGGGAGGACCGTGAAGTACTTCGTGAGGGCCTCGCCCGTGCCCGATGCGAGGCGGTACTCGTGCTCCTCGGCCTGCTGCTCGACGATGCGGAGCAGCTCCTCGGGGGTGTAGTCGCCGAAGGTGATGGTGCGCGAGAAGCGGGAGGCGACGCCGGGGTTGACCGAAAGGAAGCGCTCCATCTCCGCGGTGTAGCCCGCGACGATCACCACCACGGCGTCGCGGTGGTCCTCCATCAGCTTCACCAGCGTGTCGATCGCCTCGCGGCCGAAGTCGCGGCCGGAGTCCTCGGGGGAGAGCGCGTACGCCTCGTCGATGAACAGCACACCGCCGCGGGCCCTGTCGAAGGCCTCCTGGGTGCGGATCGCCGTCGAGCCGATGTGTTCGCCGACCAGGTCGACCCGGGACACCTCGACCAGGTGGCCCTTCTCCAGGACGCCGAGCGACGCCAGGATCTCGCCGTACAGCCGCGCCACCGTCGTCTTGCCGGTGCCGGGGGAGCCCGTGAACACCAGGTGCCGGCGCGCGGAGGCCGCCTTGAGGCCGGCCTGCTGCCGCTTGCGGCCCACCTCGATCATGTCGGTGAGCGCCCGCACCTCGCGCTTGACGCTCTGCAGCCCGACCAGCTTGTCGAGTTCGCCGAGCACGGCCTTGGATGTACGGGCGGGCGGCGCGGGTGCGGACTCCGCCTCCGTGGTGCGCTGGCCGGGGATCGAGCCGAGGAGGCCGGTGGTCCGGGTGGCGGTCTGGACGACCGTCTCCTGGGCGACGGGCCGGACCCCGGCGCTCTCGTCGCTCGTGCAGTCCTCGACCAGGGGGCCGTCCTCGGCGAACTCGTAACCACCGCGCGCACAGCGCTCGGTGCGGCACTTGCGCAAGGTCGTACGGCAGCCGTCGAGCACATGGAAGCCATACCCGCCGCTACCCGTCACGCGGCAGCCGTGGAACGAGCCGCGGCCCTCCGCCGACACGTAGAACCCCGCCTCCGTGGGCGAGGTCACCGTGCAGCGCTCGATGGACGGATCGGCGCCCTTGGTCACGATCACACCGGTCTGCGCCCCGTCGATGGTGCAGCCGTTCAGCGTGCCGCCGCTGCCGTGGTCACGGAACCAGGCCCCCGTGGCGGCCTCGCGGATCCGGCAGTCGTCGAGCTGGGCGGTGGCGCCGTCGCTCACCGACACGGCGGTGTTGCGGACCTGGGAGAGATCGGAGTCGACCACGTCGGCGCGTGAACCGCGGTCGAGGACGAAAAGCGCGTCGGGTACGTCGTGCACGCGGCAGGCGTCGAGCACGGCCGTCGCGCCGTCGCTGACCCAGACCGCCGGATAGTCGCCCGTACTGTCGTGGATCTCGCACTGGTTGGCGTCCACGCGCGTGCCCGGGTCCCACACCGAGAGCCCGTTGCGGCCGAAGCGGCTCACGGTCGAGCGGGTCAGCGTCAGAACCGAACGGGAGCGCAGATCCACCGCGTTCTCCGGGATGTCGTGCAGCCGGCAGTCGGCCAGCGTGAGCACCGCGTCCGTGTCGAGCGTGACCCCGTCGGCCGTGGTGCGGTGCACATCGCAGTCGGTGAGGTGCGCGCTGGCCCGCGAACTGACCTGCACCCCGGAGCCCTTGATCTCGTACACCTCGCAACCCGTCGCCTCCAGCGCCGAGTTCTCGCCGGTCACGCCGAACCCCGCGCCCGAGGCGTGGTGCACCCGGCAGCGCTCCAATCGCGGATGCGCACCGCCGCGCACGGCCACGCCCACCTGCCCGGCCGCGACCACCTCGCACTCCTCGAACACGCCGCCCGCGCCGTCGAGTACGGCGATCCCGATGCCGGCCGGATTGTCCACGGTGCAGCGCCGCACGGTGGGCCGCGCGCCCCCGCGCACCTCGAGACCGCTGGCCGAACGCGTCACGATCCGCAGATCGGCGAGCTCCGGCGCCCCGTCCTCCACGAGCAGCGCGGGCGCTGCCGCGTCCTGCCCCTCGACCTGCAGATCCTGGACGATCGCGGAGGCCCGCACCGTCAGCGGCACCCCGTCCGCGGGCGCGAGCCGCACGGAGCCGGGGGAGCCCTCGGGACCGCGCAGGGTCACCGCCCGCTGCACCACAAGGTTCTCGCGGTAGGTGCCAGGGGCGACGGTCAGCACGTCACCGTCGCCCGCGGCCTCGAGTGCGGCGGCGAGCGAGGCGTACTCGCCGGTGCGGCGCCGCCACCTCGACGTGCCGGTGTGCGTCACCTGGACCGTGCCCTGAGCCATGGCGCTGCTTAGCCCCCACCTCTGCGTGTTCCTCGCGTCCGACGCACCGCTCCGCGTGGCGCGCACCCTGCGGCCGCACACCCGCGCCGCGCGCCGTACGTGCCGCGCGCTGCGTATCCGCGTATGCAGCGCATTCCGCGTCCGACGCACCACCGTAGCGTGCGCGGGCCGGCCGTATTGACCGGTCGGGCAGGTCTCGACCGTGAGGAGGAACGCACCGTGCCGCGTGCGAGCGGCCCGTGCGGCGCCGGCTCAACTACAGCTGCCGGTACGCCCCGGCTGCATGCAAGGGCTCAACTTCCAGTGCCGGTACGCCCCCAGTCGGGTCCGGCCTGGGCCCACTCGGTGTCCCAGCGGGCATAGCGGCGGCGCAGGAGCTGCCAACGGGCCAGCCGCCGCAGGCCTTCGATCAACGCCACGGTGGCCGCCGCCGCCCCGATACCCGCGAGCCCTGCGTGCACGCCCGCGGTACCGGTGGCCATGGGCTTGCGCACCGGCTCGCCCCGCTCGTCCACCCACAGGGTGAACGTGTCGCCGGGACGGGGATGCGTCATGCCGCTGGGCACGGTCCCGTGGTGCCAAGTGCCGTCAGGGGCCTGCCAGTCGGCCACCACGCGGGCGGTGCGGTCGCGCTCGGAGGCGGTCTCGGGGTCGGGGTCGATGCGGGCCTGACCGGAAATTTTGTCGACCGTCGCCTGTACACGATGCCGGGTGTCGTGCTGGACTTGTACCGCACGATTGAGCGCGGCGCTGCTCGATGCCCCCACCGCGGCCCCGACCATGGGCGCCACGAGCACCATGGCAAGCAGCGCGGACAGAGCCACCCAAGCCTCGAGGAGGTCGGTCGCGCGGCGCAGCGGATTGCCCCGCCAGCGCCACAATCCTGTGATCGTTCGCATGACTGCGCACCCCTTCCGTGACCGCGGTGACGGCACGGCACGGTTCAGCACCACAGGTGCCCACCACAGGCGTCATCAATCCCATGTGATGACGCCCCTTCGGAGCGCCCCGGACCCGCCACGGCCGTGGAGCGTGTTCCCCTGCCCGTGATTGTTCCCCGTATTCCTGTGGAATCCCAGCGGTCCGCAGCGGCCGACGGCCGAGGATCGCGCGTCGGCGGCCTGCCGGCAGTCGAGGCGGGGCAGCGGCGGTCAGTCCAGGATCTCGAACGGATCGCCCACGCGGATCGTGCCGGTGGTCTCCGGGATCAGGTTCTGCCCGAACACCAGCTCGCTCCCGAAGCGGCGGTGGCGCGCGAGCGTGCGCAGCGGCTCCTTGCCGCGCGTGGCCGTCAGCTGGTCGGTGGTCGTCACGACGCAGCGCCCGCACGGCTTCGCCACACGGAACACCGCCTCACCGATCGCCACGCGCTTGAAGTCGTCCTCGGCCCACGGCTCGGTGCCCTCGATGACCACATTCGGCCGGAAACGGTTCATCGGCAGCGGCCCCTCGTCGGGGTGGTCGCCCTGCGCGATCAGCGAGTTGAGGGCGTCGAGGGAGGCGGTCGTGGCGAGCAGCAGCGGATACCCGTCGGCGAAGGACACGGTCTCGCCGGGCCGCGCGAACTCGGGGTCGATCGGCCGGCGGACGGCCGGCTCGTCGAGATGCACCAGGCGGGCCTCGGTCCCGAGATACGCGCTGAACCACGCGTGTGCCTCGGCGGCGGCCTCCACCGCCTCGATGTCGTCCTGCCACACGCCCACCGTCACGGTCGCTCCGGGCTCGGGCACCGCGACCGTCAGCGGATCGCGCCCGGGCGCGCGGAAACGCACCCCGTCGGGCAGCAACTCCGGTTCGACCAGGGCGAGTCGGGCCTGTCCCCGCTGGGTGATCAGGCGTCCGGCGGCGTCGACGAGCAGCCAGCGGCGGTCCCCGGCCAGGCCCCAGGGCTCCACGACGGCCTCGGACGGCGCGAAACCCCGCGCCGCCTTCAGCGGATGGACGTGGATCGAGTGCAATATCGCGGTCGGCATGGGCCCATCCTGCCAGTCCGCTCCCAGGACCCCCTCGGCCGGTCGGTCCGCACCCGCGGCCGGGGCAGTGCCCGCGACCGCCGCCCGGTCAGTAGCCGCGACCGCCCGGGTGCTGGCGGTAGTACGGGTCCTCGTACGGCATCGGCGCCGCCGCGGGGCGCGGGGCGGCCGGGCGCATCGCCTCGTAGCCGGAGTTCGCCACGGGGCGCTGGGGCTGCGGCATCGGCTGCGCTGCCGCGTACCCGCCGCGCTGGGCCGAGGGCTGCTGCGGGATGTACGGGGCGGGCGCGTGCTGCAGCGGCGCCTGCTGCCCGTACGCGTACGAGTGCGGGGCGGGCTGCGGCGAAGGCGCGGCCGGCAGCGCGGGAAGGGCGGCCGGCAGGGCGGGCAGGTGGCTGCCCGGCTGGTCGTACGCAGAAGGCACCCGGATCGGGGCGATCTGCGGCGTGCCCCGCTCGGCGACGAGGGAGTCGTAGATCGGGGTGTCCGGGAAGGACGGCGCGGAGTGGTAACCGCCGCCGTAGGTGGAGCGGGGGGAGGTCATGGCACATAAGTTAAGCCCACGATGTGCTGGTTGGATAGCCCTGACATCGGTGGGGCTCATGTGGAAAACATCAGAACTTGACGCTCCTCTTTCCCTTTGCGTGCCTTCGGCTCAACTCGACGGCCCGCAAGGCGTATACGAACGGTCAAATTGTCGCTCAATTGTCCAGTTTGTTTTCCGGGACGGGGCGGTCGGCGGTGCCTCCCGCACCACCTCGGGCGCGGGTCAGGCACGCGGAATGAACTTCCGGTGAACCGCGGCGCGCGCCCTGTTCGAAAGGCCGGTGTCCGGCGGCGGGAGCACGGCGCGTGCCGGGGGCGCGCGGGGCGGCCCCGGCTGCCCCCTGCGGGCGCCGAGCAGGTTCACCCGGGACGGTGAGGCCAACGTCCGCCCTGAGCTGGTGAGTTGACGCGTATCGGGGCTGTAGGAGGCTTGGGTGGCGGTACGCGGTACACGGCAGGAACGGTGGGCCGCCGTGACGGAGCGCAGGCGGCACCGGCCTCGTGCCGGCCGTGAAGACACCGCGCGCCCCGGGCGACGGGCGGGCTAAGTTGAGCGGGTACACCAGGGGGGCCTCACCGGCGACGATGTCCGGGGCCCCGGACTTGGGGACCTATCCGAAGCGCTTGTGGGGGCAGAATGTCCATGCAGTCCATGCCCAAGGGGTCGAACGTCGCGGTGCCCGCGCCGGCTGTGCGGGTCGAGATCGGCTGGCGGTCCGGCCCCGGCGTACCCGATGCCGACGCCTCGGCGCTGCTGCTCGCGGCCGGCAAGGTGCGCAGCGATGCGGACTTCGTCTTCTACAACCAGCCCGCGCACACCTCCGGCGCCGTGCGCCACGAGGGCAAGCGCGCCGCGGGCGGCCAGACCGTGGACAGCCTGGCCGTCGACCTGAACCGGATCGAGCCGGACATCGAGCGCGTGGTGCTCGCGGCCTCCGCGGACGGCGGTTCGTTCGGGCAGGTGCCCGGACTGCACATCCGCGTGGTGGACGCGGCGGGCGGCGCCGAACTCGCCCGCTACGAGAGCGCGGACGCCACGGTCGAGACCGCCTTCGTCCTCGGCGAGCTCTACCGGCGCCAGGGCGCGTGGAAGTTCCGCGCCGTCGGCCAGGGCTACAGCAGCGGACTCGAAGGGCTGGCGACGGACTTCGGCATCACGGTCGACGAACCACAGCAGTCGGCCCCCGTCGCCACGCCTGCCCCGGCTCACGCGCCCGCACCGCCCGTCGCCCCGCAGGCCCCGGCGTACGTGCCCGCGGCCGCACCGCCGCCTCCGGCCGCCCCGCCCGCGGCCCCCGTCCAGCTGACCAAAGTGACGCTCACGAAGAGCGCGCCCACCGTCTCCCTGACGAAGCAGGGCGGCATCTCGGGCGGCATGCGCATCAACCTCAACTGGGAGGTGCGCAAGCAGTTCAAGGGCTGGGGCGCGAAGCTCGGGCGCGCCGTCGCCATGCACTCCGACCTCGACCTCGACCTCTGTGCGCTCTACGAACTCGCGGACGGCCGCAAGGGCGTGATCCAGGCGCTCGGCAATGCCTTCGGGGCGCTCGACCGTCCCCCGTTCATCCACCTCGACGGCGACGACCGCACGGGCGCCAACGCCTCGGGCGAGAACATGTCGATCAACCTCGACCACAAGAACGCCTTCCGGCGCATCCTCATCTTCGTGACGATCTACGAGGGCGCCCGCAGCTTCGCCGACCTGAACGCGAAGGTCACCCTGACCCCGCAGCACGGCGCCTCGATCGACTTCTCGCTCGACGAGTGCACCGTGCCGTCCACGGTGTGCGCCCTCGCCCTGCTCACCAACGAGCACGGCGACCTTCTGGTCCGGCGCGAGTCGCGCTTCCTGGTCCCCGAGCGCGGCGTCAGCCCGCAGCGCACGGTCGACTACGCGTACGGCTGGGGCCTGGACTGGACCCCGGGCCGTAAGTAAGCGGGCCGCTGACACGGGGGGGCCGCTTCCCTGGGACGGCGGTCTCACCGGTCGGGCGCGGGCTCGGCGCGGTCCGGCCGCGTATACGTCCGGCCCTTCCACGCCGCCCCGCGCCCGCGGTAGTGCTGCACCGCCGAGTCCACCGTCATCAGGAGATAGAGGGCCGCCGTCACCGGCAGCAGCGGCGCGAGCCACAGCGGCTGCCGGTAGTAGCGGAGCATCGGCCCGTACGTCGCGGTCATCACCAGCCAGGCGAGGCCCGCCGCCCAGGCGGCGGGTCCGTCCCCGGCCGCGAGGCCCAGGACCAGCCCGGCGGGCGGGACCACGTACACGAGCAGCAGCCCCGCCACCGTCCCGAGCAGCAGCAACGGCTGGTGGCGCAGCTGCGCGTACGCACTGCGCGAGACCATCCGCCACAGGTCGCCGAGGTGCGGATACGGGCGGACGCTGTCGACCTTGTCGGCGAGACCCAGCCACACGCGGCCGCCGGACGCCTTGACGGCCCGGGCGAGCGCCACGTCGTCGATCACCGCGTGCCGGATCGCGTCGGGCACCCGGGCGCGGGCCGCGGCCTCGTCCCGAAGCAGCACACACCCGCCCGCCGCCGCGGCGGTGCGCGAGCGGTCCCGTGAGATCCGGCGGAACGGGTAGAGCTGCGCGAAGAAGTACACGAAGGCCGGGACGATCATCCGCTCCCAGCCGCTCGCCACCCGCAGCCGGGCCATCTGCGACACGAGGTCGAACCCCGAGCCGTGCGCCGCCGCCACCAACTCCCGCAGACTGTCCGGCTCGTGCGCGATGTCCGCGTCTGTGAGAAGCAGGTACTCCGGCGCCTGCGCCGTCCTCGCCTGCGCGATGCCGTGCCGCACCGCCCACAGCTTCCCCGTCCACCCCGCCGGCGGCTCACCGGGCGTGGTCACCGTCAGCGGCAGCCCGCCGTGCTGTGCGGACAGGGCGCGGGCCAGGTCGCCGGTGCCGTCCGAGCTGGAGTCGTCGACGAGGAAGATCCGGGCGGGGCCGGGATAGTCCTGCGCCAGGAGCGAGGGCAGGCTCAGCGGCAGCACCGAGGCCTCGTCGCGCGCGGGCACGACCACCGCCACCGAGGGCCACGCGTCCGGATCGCGGCGGGCCGGCAGACGGACGTCGGTGCGCCAGAAGAAGCCCTGGCCGAGCAGCAGCCACAGCCAGGCGGCGAGCGACAGGAAGGCGGTCCAGGCGAGTGCGCTCATCCCCGCGATGATGCCCCACGTCAAGGGCGTGGGGGTCCGATCGTCTATGGTGACCGGGTGAAGATCGCGCTCGTGGACTCCGGAATCGGCCTCCTCCCCGCCGCCGCCGCGGTACGGCGCCTGCGGCCCGACGCCGATCTCGTGCTCTCCAACGACCCCGAGGGAATGCCCTGGGGCCCGCGCACCCCCGAGGACCTGACCGGCCGCGCCCTGGCCTGCGCCCAGGCAGCCGCCGCGCTGGACCCGGACGCGCTGATCGTCGGCTGCAACACCGCCTCGGTGCACGCCCTGCCCACGCTGCGCGCCCACCTCGAACCGGGTCTGCCCGTCATCGGCACGGTCCCGGCCATCAAGCCGGCCGCCGCGGGCGGCGGTCCCGTCGCGATCTGGGCCACGCCCGCCACCACCGGGAGCCCCTACCAGCGCGGTCTGATCGCCGAGTTCGCCGCAGGGGTGGACGTCACCGAGGTGCCCTGCCCCGGTCTCGCCGACGCGGTGGAGCACGCCGACGAAGCCGCCATCGACCGCGCCGTCGCGGCCGCCGCCGCCCTCACCCCGCGCAACGTCCGCGCGGTCGTCCTCGGCTGCACGCACTACGAACTGGTCGCGGAGCGCATCCGCGCCGCCGTGCAGCAGCCCGGTCAGCCGCCGCTCGTCCTGCACGGCAGCGCGGGCGCCGTCGCCGCCCAGGCCCTGCGCCGTACGCACATCGAGCCCGCCCCCGACGCTCCGGCCACCGGCACCCTGACCGTGCTGCTCACCGGCCGTGAGGGCGAGCTCCCGGCAGCCGCCCTCGCGTACGCGGAGGGCCGCGGCCTGAGCGCCGCCCGCGCCGCGTACTGAGCACCGCGGCCGCCGGACACCGGTCCGGCCCACGCCTCATGCCCCTACTGGTATGACTGGGGCATGCAGGAAGAGACGGCGCGTTCCGCGATCGACACGTTCATCTCCGCCTTCAACGCCTCCGAGGACGGCTACGTGACCGGGCTGCTCGCCCAGGCCCTCACTTCGGACGTGGTGTTCTGGGGGCCGCTCGGCCGCAGTGAGGGGATCGAGGCGGTCGAGCAGTTCGTGCTCGACATCCGCCGCCACCCGGCCGGAGCGGGCACGATGGTGCGCTGTTCAGAGGTGGACATGCCCGGTGAATGGGCCCGCTACCAATGGGTGTTCACGACGCCGGACGGGGGTCCGCGCCTGGCGGGCACCGACGTGGTCCATCTGCGCCGCAGCCTCATCGACCAGATCATCGTGTTCGCCGGGGAGATCAAGTCCGGCGCGTAGGCGCACCGGAAGAAGCACGTACGCGTACCGGAAGAAATACGTGGATCCCCCACCTGAAGGTCACGCTCCGCGATCCCGTGCCTTCGGAGCGGAACACGAGTAGCCTTCACGGCATGAGGGACCAACCCCACGACGACGCAGAGCGGGGCACTGATCCGCACCCCGACATCTGGACCGGCCGCGCCACGAACCGTGTGCAGTGGCTGCTCGCCTGTGCCGGTGCGGCCTGCATGGCGCTCGGCATCGAGTTGGCCGTGGACTCGCCGTGGACGTCGGGAATCGCACCCCTGGTGATGTCCGTCGTCGGCTGCGTCGCCGCCGGCCTCCTGATGCTCTTCGGCACCCTCGCCTTCGTGCACGTGGCGGTACGGGTGGACACCGAGGCCCTCGAAGTGCGCTGCGGACACATGGGCCTGCCGCGTCGCCGCATCCCGCTCAGCCATGTCGTCGGCGCCGAGTTCGCACCGAAGATCACCCCGCAGCAGTGGGGCGGCTGGGGCTGCCGCTGGCGCCCCGAGAAGGGCACCGCCGTCGTCGTACGACGAGGTGAGGGACTGGTCCTGAAGCTGGGCGACGGGCGGAAGTTCACCGTCACCGTCGACGACGCACAGACCGCCGTCGACTTCATCCGCAAGCGCCTGATGCTGCCCACCGGCGGGACCGCGCAGGGCGCCTGAAGCCCTGGGAGCCGCAGGTCGGGCCCGGCTTTCGCCGGACGCCCTTTCCCTGGTCACAGCCGCGCGCCGTAGACTCCGCGGCGTGACAGCCACCATCACGCCGACCGGCGAGCAGACCCCGCCCGCACCCGAGCCGCGCGGGCTCCGGCTCCTGCGCCGGCTCGTTCCGCTCGCGGTCGCGGCGCTCAGCGGCGTGCTCCTCTACGTCAGCTTCCCGCCGCGCACCCTGTGGTGGCTCGCGCTGCCCGCGTTCGCCGGGCTCGCCTGGTCGCTGCGCGGCCGCGCCTGGAAGAGCGCCCTCGGCCGCGGCTACCTGTTCGGCCTCGGCTTCCTGCTGCCGCTGCTCGTATGGACCGGGGTCGAGGTCGGGCCCGGACCGTGGCTCGCGCTCGTCGCGATCGAGGCCCTGTTCGTGGCGGTCACCTCAGTCGGCATCGCCGCCGTGTCCAAGCTGCCCGGCTGGCCGCTGTGGGCCGCAGCCGTGTGGACGCTGGGCGAGGCGGCCCGCGCCCGAGCCCCGTTCAGCGGCTTCCCCTGGGGCAAGGTCGCCTTCGGCCAGGCCGACAGCGTGTTCCTGCCGCTCGCGGCGCTCGGCGGCACCCCGGTGCTCGGATTCGCCGTGGTGCTCTGCGGGTTCGGTCTCTTCGCGGCCGTACGGGAGTTCCTCGCGTACCGCCGGACCCGCACCCTCCGGCGGGGCACCGCAGCCGTCGCGCTCGCGGCCGTGGTCGTGCCCGTCGCCGGCGCGCTCGCCTCGCTGCCGCTGGTCTCCGACACCGCCGAGGACGGCACCGCCACGGTCGCCGTGATCCAGGGCAACGTCCCGCAGGCGGGGCTCGACTTCAACGCCCAGCGCAAGGCCGTGCTCGACCACCATGTGAAGGAGACGCTCCGGCTCGCCGATCGGGTGCGCCAAGGCAAGGCGAAGCAGCCCGACTTCGTGCTCTGGCCGGAGAACTCCTCCGACATCGACCCCTTCCGCAACGCCGACGCGTACGCCGACATCGACGCCGCGGCCAAGGCCGTGGGCGCGCCGATCTCCGTGGGCGGCGTCGTGGAGCACGAGGACGGGCGGCTGCTCAACGAGCAGATCCTCTGGGACCCCGAGAAGGGCCCCACCGAGACGTACGACAAGCGGCAGATCCAGCCCTTCGGCGAGTATCTGCCGCTGCGCTCCGTGGTCGACATGATCAACCCCGAGTGGGGTTCGATGGTCCGCAAGGACTTCAGCCGCGGCAGCGAGCCCGGAGTGTTCACCATGCCGGGCGCGAAGGTCGGCCTCGCCACCTGCTACGAGGCGGCCTTCGACTGGGCCGTGCGGGACACCGTCACGCACGGCGCCCAGCTGATCTCCGTGCCCAGCAACAACGCCACCTTCGACCGCAGCGAGATGACCTACCAGCAGCTGGCCATGTCGCGGATCCGCGCCGTGGAGCACAGCCGCACCGTCACCGTCCCGGTCACCAGCGGCGTCAGCGCCGTGATCATGCCGGACGGTGAGATCGTGCAGCGCACCACCTGGTTCACGGCCGACACCCTGGTCGCCGACGTACCGCTGCGCTCCTCGCAGACCCCGGCCACCAAGCTCGGCACCGTGCCCGAACTCGCCCTGGTCGCCGTGGCGGTGGGCGGCTTCGCCTGGGCCTTCGTACGCCGGAACCGGACGAAGGACACGGCCGCTGCCCCGACGGAGTGAGCCGGTCGGGCGCGCCCGTGCGGAGATCGGCCGCGGGTTAGGGTCGTGGGCATGGGCACCCCCGACTTCATCCGCGCGATCCGGGCCACTGCGGGCCACCAACTCCTGTTCCTGCCGGGCGTGACGGCGCTCGTCTTCGACGACCAGGGCAGAGTGCTGCTCGGCCGGCGCGCCGACACCGGCCAGTGGTCCGTGATCGGCGGCATCCCCGAGCCGGGCGAGCAGCCCGCCTCCTGCGCGGTGCGCGAGGTGTACGAGGAGACGGGCGTGCACTGCGTACCGGAGCGGATCGTCCTGGTGCAGACCCTCGATCCGCACACGTACCCCAACGGTGACCAGTGCCAGTTCATGGACATCACCATCCGGTGCCGTGCCGTGGGCGGCGAGGCGCGGGTGAACGACGAGGAGTCGCTCGAAGTCGGCTGGTTCTCCGTGGACGCGCTGCCGGAGCTGCACGAGTTCGGGGTGTTCCGGATCAAGCAGGCCCTGCTCGACGAGCCGACCTGGTTCGATCCGACGCTCTGACGCAGGCTCTGCCCCCGGGGGGCCATGTGCCGCCGTTGGTCCTAGATCCACACGGTGCCGAGCCAGACGGCCGCCGCCGCGAGCACGATCAGGGCGATGTTCAGGCCGGTCTCGCGCACCTCGCCGCGGGACAGGTGCAGACGCATCGCCCCGATCTGCAGCACGACGAGACCGGCGGCGGCCGCGAGGGCCAGCCACGGGGCGATCCCCGTCAGCGGGGGCAGCAACAGGCCCAGCGCGCCCAGGACTTCGACCGCACCGAGCGCGCGCAGAGCGGGCCGCGGCACCGTGTCGACCCAGGCCATCATCGGCTTCAGGCGCTGCGGGTCCCGGACGGCCTTGATGCCGCCGGAGTAGAGGTAGAACAGACCGAGCAGCACGGCGACGATCCAGTAGGCCACGGACATGGCGGTCCCCCTGAAGTGTGGTGACGGGTGGGAAGTGGCCTCATGATGAGTCAGCGCCGAAGGGCTTACAAAAGGCACACGGATGTGCGCAACGCACAAGGAGCTGTCATGTCGGAATCGGGATCGGGCGGCGCCTCGCAGCAAGCGGGACCCGGTGGCACGTCGCAGCCCGGCACGCCGTACGCGCACACCTGCATGATCCGCGGGGACGGCGGCCGGTCGATCCGCGCCGTCCTCGACCGCATCTGCGACAAGTGGACGCTGCTGATCGTCGCCACACTGGAGGAGAAGCGGATGCGCTTCGGCGAGCTACAGCAGCACGTGCCCGGCATCTCCCAGCGCATGCTGACTCTCACGCTGCGGAACCTGACCCGCGACGGCCTCGTCTCACGCACCGCGTACGCAGAGGTGCCGCCGCGCGTCGAGTACGCGCTGACCCCGCTCGGCCGCAGCCTCATCCCGCCCGCCCTCGCGCTGGCCGCCTGGGCGGTCGAGAACAACGCCCGGATCCTCGAGAGCCGCGCCGCGCACGAGGAGGCCGGGCGCAAGGGCGCCGGCCCCGCGGACCCCGCACCTGCCGCCTGACCTGCGGAATAATCCGGTCCCTGGCGCGCTTGGATCTTCTGGACGAGCACGGCCGCCGGGTGCGGCCGCGTACGGGAGAAGCGAGGAGCAAGCACCATGACCGCCGTACCGTCGGTGACCCGGCACACTCTGGACAACCCGACGTACGACGCGCTCCTCGGCCCGCACGCCCACTTCGCCGAGCGTCGCGGCCGCGCCGTGCGCTACCCGGTGGACGTGGCACCGTGGAGCGCGCTGCCGGACGAGCCCGACGCCCAGGACTGGGCCGACCTCGCGGAGCTCTCCGGCCCCGGCACGGAGGTCGCCCTGCCCGGTCTGCGGTCGCGGCCGCCGGCGGAATGGAAGATCAGCTGGGAGGGCCTCGGGGTGCAGCTCATCGACGAGTCGGTCGACGCCCGCCCGGACCCGGAGGCCGTGCTGCTCGGCGCGCAGGACGTCCCCGAAATGCTCGACCTGGTGAGCCGTACGAAGCCGGGGCCCTTCCTGCCGCGCACCGTCGAGCTCGGCACCTACCTCGGCATCCGCCGGGAGGGCCGCCTCGTGGCGATGGCGGGGGAGCGGATCCACCCGCCCGGCTACACGGAGATCAGCGCGGTCTGCACCGACGAGGACTTCCGCGGCCAGGGCCTCGGCACGCGCCTGGTCCGCGCGGTGGCGCACGGCATCCGCGAGCGCGGCGAGATCCCGTTCCTGCACGCGGCCTCCGACAATGAGGGCGCGATCCGCCTGTACGAGGCCCTCGGCTTCCGCCGACGGGGGCGGACGCGGTTCCTGGGGGCCAAGGTGCCGTATTCGACGGCCGGTTGAGGGACGCACGCCGACACGTGAACAGAGACATGGAACGCGCCCCGTCGTGTGACGGGGCGCGTTCGGTCGTTCGGGAGTGGTCGGTTGGTCCGGCACTGAAGGTCACGGGACCTGAGCCGGTGCGGCCCTGACGGTCAGGGCGCGATCTCCTCCAGCTTGCGGCCGCTCGTCTCCTCCGCGCCGAAGCCCGCCGTCAGCGAGCCGATCACGGCGACGGCTGCCAGCGTGATGAAGACGGAGCCCAGGGCGCCGCCCGCGTAGATCGCGCCGACCACGATCGGGCCGAGGATGATGCCGAGGCGGTTCATCGCGCCGCCGACGGAGGAGCCGAGGGCGCGCATCCGGGTCGGGAACAGCTCGGGGGAGTACACGTACAGGCAGATGTTGGAGCCGAAGAAGAAGACGGCCGCGAGCGAGGTCCAGAGCAGGACGGCGTTCGCCGAGCCCCCGCTGAACAGGCCGAGCAGGAGCAGGCACAGGGCCGCCGATGCCATGCAGACCGTGATGACCTTGCGGCGGCCGGCCCTGTCCACGGTGAGGGCGACCACCAGGCAGCCGAGCAGGCCCGCGCACGAGGTCACGGTGGAGTACAGCAGGGCCGTGGAGAGGTCGAGGCCGAAGCGGGAGTCGTAGATCGTCGGCAGCCAGGATGTGATGCCGTAGTTGACGAAGTAGCCCGTGAACCACAGGACGCCGATCACCAGGGTCCGCTTGCGGTAGCGGCCGGAGAACAGTTCGCGCAGGCCGCCCCGGCCCGCCGGGGCGGGGGAGACGGCAGCGGTGGCCGGTTCCGGTGCGGGCAGGGGCCGGCCGGTGATCCGTTCGACGTCGGCCTCGATCGCGGCCATCGTGCGCAGCGCGTCCTCGTGCCGGCCGTGCTCGGCGAGCCAACGGGGGGACTCCGGCACGTACTTGAGGACGACGTAGCAGAGCACGCCCGGAATCGCGGCGAGGGCGAACATCCAGCGCCAGCCGAGCAGCGGCACCAGCCAGGCCGCGAGCAAGGCGCCCGCGGTGAGTCCGGCCGGGAAGACCAGCTCGTACAGGAGGACGAAGCGGCCGCGCTTGTGGGAGCGGGTGATCTCGGCGATGAACGTGGCGGCGACGGGGACTTCGCCGCCGATGGCGAGGCCCTGCACGAAGCGGACGGCCATGAACGGTTCGGGCGAAGTGCACAGGGTCAGCAGCAGGTTGCAGAGGCTGGAGACCGCGATGCACGCGGCGATCACCCTCACGCGGCCGAAGCGGTCGGCCAGCCGCCCCGAGGCGACGGCGCCGATCAGCATGCCGATCGAGCCCACCGTCATCAGGGCCGTGGTGTTGGTCGTGGTCAGGTGCCATTCCGTGCGCAGTTGGGGCAGGGCGTAGGCGATGAGGAGCTGGTCGAACGCTTCGAAGAAGGTCACCACGCCGACGATCAGGCGGACGGTGACATGCCAGCGGCACAGCGGCAGGCGCTCGAAGCGGGCGCCGATCGAGGCGGCGCCGGCCGCCGGAGCACCGGGGGAGGCATCGGGGCGCAGGTCGGACGCTTCTGTCGTCATGGAGTTGACCTCCTGCTCCGGCACACCGGGACGGGGGTGCGCGCGGGAGCGCTGGGGCCGTGCGGGCAAGGGTCGTGGACCACCCGGGCGGCGGACGAGGGGACAGGTTCGCGGAAGAGACAGCAGGTGAGGCGTAATCAAGCCTCTTAGGGCTTAAGTTCTACCGGCCGACGGTAGGGGGCCGTCAAGGGTTCACGACGAGCTCGCGGAAATTCATCGGGGGGAGGGTCTTGCGGCCAAAATAGTTAAGCCCTTAGATTTCAAGCACTTCGGCGAGTCCGGTGCGGGCCGTCGCGGTTCCCCCATTCCCCTGCCTGTGGAGGTCCTTCATGCCTCGCATCCCCGCCGACGAACTGCTCGTCGCCGGCGTCTGGCGGCGCGGCCGGGGCGCGCCCTTCCGGGCCGTGGACCCCGCCGACGGCTCGGTGCTCACCGAGGTGCACGCCGCCACCGCCGAGGACGTGGACGAGGCTGCCCGCGCCGCGGCCGAGGCTGCCGCCGACCCCGCCTGGCGCGATCTCCTGCCCCATCGGCGGGCGAGGCTGCTGCACCGGATCGCCGACCTCGTCGAGCGCGACGCGGAGGAACTCGCCGCCCTGCAGACCGCCGACACCGGCAAGGCGCTCGCCGAGACCCGGGCCCTCGCGGCCTCGGCCGCCGGCACCTTCCGGTACACGGCAGCCGCGCTGGAGACGATGGAGGACGCGCTCACCCCGTCCCGCGGCCCGTACGTCACGCTGAGCGTGCACGAGCCGATCGGCGTGGTCGGCGCGATCAACCCGTGGAACTCGCCGATCGCCTCCGACGCCCAGAAGACCGCACCGGCCCTGGCCGGCGGGAACGCCGTCCTGCTCAAGCCCGCCGAATGGACCTCGCTGGTGTCGCTCGCCTTCGGCCGGCTGGTCCATCAGGCCCTCACCGAGGCCGAGTTGCCGACCGCGCTCTTCTCGGTCCTGCCCGGCAGCGGCCGGGTCGTCGGCGACGCCATCGTCAAGCATCCGCTGGTCGGCCGGATCGGCTTCACCGGCGGTACGGCCACCGGCCGCACCATCGCCCGGCATGCCGCGGACAAGCTCATCCCCGCCTCACTCGAACTCGGCGGCAAGTCCCCGACGATCGTCCGCGAGGACGCCGACCTCGAACAGGCCCTCGCCGGCGTGCTGTTCGGGATCTTCTCCTCCTCCGGCCAGTCCTGCATCGCCGGTTCGCGCCTCTTCGTCCACCGCAGCCGGTACGAGGAGTTCCTCGGCGCGCTCGTCGAGCGGGTGCGCAAGCTGCGGGTCGGACCCGGCACCGACCCGGACACCCAGGTCGCCCCGCTCGTCCACCACAAGCACCGCGACACCGTGGCGGCCTATGTGGACCTGGCCCGCTCCGAGGGGGGCCGTGTCCTGTGCGGAGGCGCGGCCCCCGGCGGGGCGGCCCACGCGGACGGCGCCTACTACCTGCCGACCGTCATCGACGGACTGCCCAACTCCGCCCGCACCTGCCAGGAGGAGATCTTCGGGCCCGTCCTGGTCGCCCTGCCGTACGAGGACGAGGACGACCTCGTCGCCCAGGCCAACGCCTCCGACTACGGCCTGGCCTGCGGCATCTGGACCAGGGACGCCCGCGCCGCCTGGCGGATCGCCCGGCGGATCGAGGCAGGCACGGTGTGGATCAACACGTACAAGCAGTTCTCCATCTCCACCCCCTTCGGCGGGATGAAGGACTCGGGCCTCGGCACCGAGAAGGGCCGCGACCTCATCCGCGCCTACCAGCGCCAGAAGTCCGTCTACTGGGGCACCGACACCGCGCCCCTGCCCTGGGCGAACTGAGCCCACGGCCCCGACCGACGCCGCTTCCAAGGGAGTTCCCCGCCATGCCACAGCCCGCCATGCCGCAGCCCGCCATGTCACCGCCGTCCACGCCGCGGTCCACCGCGCCGCAGCCCCCCGTCGCCCGGCTGCGCGCCCTGCGCTCCGTCGAACTGCTCACCCCCGACTTCGCCGAGGCCACCGACTTCTACGAGGAGGCCTGGGGCCTCGAGGTGGTCGAGAGCGGGCACTCCGGCAGCTGGCTGCGCGGCACCGGCGAGGAGCACCACGCACTCCAGCTCACCCGCGCCGACCGGATCGGCCTGGGCCGACTCTCCTTCGCCGTCGGCACGCCCGCCGAGATCGACGAGGCCGCCCGCCGGCTCGAAGCACGCGGCATCACCCCGCTCACCGGGCCGGGCGCCCTCGACCAGGCCGGCGGCGGATACGGGCTGCGCTTCCACGACCACGAGGGCCGGCTCATCGAACTCTCCGCCGACACCTGGGCCGTACCCCCGCGCGGCCGCGACGCCGCCGTACCGGTCGGGGTGACACACGCCGTGCTCAACACCACCGACATCGACGCCTCGGTCGCCTTCTACACCGATGTGCTCGGCATGCGCGTCTCCGACTGGTCCGAGCATCAGATGGCGTTCCTGCGCTGCAACGCCGACCACCACTGCATCGCCTTCAACCAGGCGCCGTGGGTCTCCCTCAACCACGTGGCGTACGAGATGAGTTCGGTGGACCACTTCATGCGGGGCCTCGGCCGGCTGCGCCACCACGGGATCACCCCGCAGTGGGGGCCGGGGCGGCACGGGCCCGGCAACAACACCTTCTCCTACTTCACCGACCCGACCGGTCTGGTCTGCGAGTACACCTCCGAGGTCGCGCAGGTCGTCGAGGACCGGTGGATCTGCAAGGTGTGGCGCCGCGTACCGGAGCTGTCCGACCTGTGGGGGACGGCAGGACCGCCCTCGCCGCTGATCCGCGCCCACATGGCGGGTACCGCCGACGGCAGCCGCGTCCAGGTGCCGGCGGCAGGCGTCCCCGTGCAGGCCCCCGTCGACGCCGAAGGAGTGCACGCGTGAACACCGTACGGACCACGAAGGTCGGGCTGGTCGGCTGGGGCGCCATCGGCCGGGTCGTCGGCGGCGCGCTCGCCGAGGGTGCGGTCCCCGGAGCCGAACTGACCTGCGTAGTCGACAACCGGCCGCTCGGCGACGCGGTGCCCGCCCCGCAGCGCACCTTCGAGCAGGCCGTCGACGCCTGCGACCTCATCGTGGAGGCCGCCGGGCAAGGGGTGGTGCGCGAGTGGGGCGAGCGAGTGCTCGCCGCCGGCACCGATCTGCTGGTCGCCTCGACCGGAGCTCTCACGGACGAGGACCTGGCGAAGAAGCTGCTCGCGGCCGGTCCGGGCCGCGTGTACTTCACCGGCGGTGCCGTCGGCGGCCTCGACCTGTTGCAGGCTGTACGGGCCATGGGTCCGCTCACCGAGGTTCGGCTGACCACCACGAAGCTGCCCGCCACCCTCGAACAGCCCTGGATGGACGAGGAGTTGCTGGGCCGGATGCGGGGCGCGACCGGACCCGTCGAGGTCATGACGGGCACCGCGCGCGATGTGCCGGTCAAGTTCCCCAAGTCCACCAATGTGGCGGCCTCCGTGGCCCTCGCCGTGGGCGACCTCGACTCCGTGCGCGTCCGGGTCGTGGCGGACCCCGGCGCCGTCCACACCTCGCATGTGGTCGAGGCGGCGGGACCGCACGGCACCTACCGCTTCGAGGTGCGCCACCGCCCCGACCCCGTGAACCCCGCGACCAGCCAGGTCGTCCCGTACGCGGTGCTGCGCTCGCTCGGCGCGGTGGTCGGCCGGACGGGACAGATCCTGTGAGCGCGACCTCGTACGCCGTCGAGGCCCTGCACCTGGAGGAGGCGGGCGACAAGGACGCCCCGGTCGCCCTGTGCCTGCACGGCATCGGCTCCTCGTCCGCGGCCTTCGCCTCTCAGATGGACGCCCTGGCCGCCGAGTTCCACGTCCTGGCCTGGGACGCGCCGGGCTACGCCAAGTCGGCCGATCCGCAAGGCCCGTTGACGATGGACGACTACGCCGATCTCGCGGCCGAGATCATCCGTCCGTACGGCGGAGCCCATGTCCTCGGGGTCTCCTGGGGCGGTGTGATCGCGCTGCGCCTGGCGGCCCGCCATCCGGAGCTCGTCGACTCGGTCATGGTCGTGGACTCCACGCCCGGCTCCGGGACTTCGCCGGAGAAGGCGGCCGGCATGCGCGCCAGGGTGGCCGAGCTGGAGCGGCTCGGGCCGCAGGAGTTCGCCGCCGCCCGCGGCCCCCGGCTCGTCTCCGCGCAGGCGCCCGCCGAGCTCGCCGAACGCGTCACCGCCACCATGGCCGCCTCGGTCCGTATGCCCGGATACGGCTACGCGGCCGAGTCCATGGCCACCACCGACCTGCGCCGCGAACTGCAGCACATCACCGCACCCGCACTCGTCCTGTGCGGCGCCGAGGACCGGATCACCGGACCCGACGCCTCCCAGGTCCTGGCCGGCGGTCTGCACAAGACCGCCTACGTGATCGTCAAGGACGCCGGTCACCTGGCCAACCAGGAGCAGCCCGCGCATGTGAACGACTGGCTGCTCTCCCATCTCGACATCGTCGCGCAGCTGCGTGCCGACCGGCTGAAGGGCTGAACCACCATGCCTCTGACCAACACCGAGTACGACAACGGCGGCGACCTGGCCGCGTACACCGACTCGCTCATCGCGACGAAGGACTCCCGCGCCGTCGACTTCGACACTCTGTCCTTCCAGGAGAAGGCCGGCCCCCAGTACCGCCGCGGCCAGATCCGCTACGTGGGCTCCGGCGCCACCGGCAACCACGAGGGCGACAAGCGCATCATCCCCTCCGGCGGGTTCACCTTCTCCAACATGCTGCTCCCGCCCGGCGCGGAAGGCCCGGCGCACACCCACCACGACGTCGAGGAGGCCTTCTTCGTCCTCGAAGGCCAGGTCAAGGTGGGCATCCACCGCGGCCCCGACGAGGTCGAGTACCGCACCCTCGGCTACCGCGACATGATCGTCGTGCCGGCCGGTGTGACCCGCTCGCTGAAGAACGAGGGGGACACCGACGCCCTGTTCTGTGTGGTCATCGGCACGCAGAAGCCGCAGGTCCCCTCGTACCCCGAGTACTCGCCGATGCACGGCGTCACCCGTGACTGACACGGCGCACGCGGAGGTCCGGACGGACGCGGCGCACGCGGCGGTCCGGACTGACGCGGAGGTCCGGACGGTCGTCGTGACCGGTGCGGGCCGTGGCCTGGGGGAGGCCATGGCCCGCCGGGCCGCCGGCGACGGGTTCCACGTCGTGGTGGCCGAGCTGAACGAGGAGTGGGGGCGACGCACCGCGGCTGCCATCCAACAGGCGGGCGGCAGCGCCGAGTTCAGGGCGCTGGACGTCGCCGACCCCGAGTCGGTCGCCTCGTTCGCCGCCGCCCTCGACCGGCCCGTCTACGGACTGGTCAACAACGCGGCCCTCGCCAACGGCGTCGGCGGCAAGGAGTTCCAGGACATCGACGTCGAGGCGTGGGACCGCCTGATGACGGTCAACGCCCGCGGACCCTGGCTGGTCGCCAAGCACCTACTTCCGCTGATGACCCGGCCCGGCCGGATCGTCAACATCGCCTCGGACGCCGCCCTGTACGGCTCCCCGCGGCTCGCCCACTACATCGCCTCCAAGGGCGCCGTCATCGCGCTCACCCGGGCGATGGCGCGCGAACTCGGGGAGCAGGGCATCACGGTCAACGCGGTAGCGCCGGGCCTCACCGAGGTGGAGGCCACCGCGACCGTGCCCACCGAGCGCCACGCGCTCTACGCCGGGAACCGGGCGATCTCCCGGCCCCAGCAGGCGGAGGACCTCACCGGGTTCGTCTCCTTCCTCCTCAGCGAGGAGTCCCGGTACGTCACCGGTCAACTCACCGCCGTCAACGGCGGCTTCACGATGCACTGACCCGCACTCATCCCCACGGAGCTCCCATGGATCTCGGCCTCGCCGACCGCACCGTCGTGGTCACCGGAGGCAGTTCGGGCGTCGGCCTGGCCACGGTCCGCGCCCTGCTCGACGAAGGCGCCCGGGTCGCCACCTGCGGCCGCGACGCCGACCGCCTTGCCAAGGCCACCGCCTCCCTCGACCCCGAGCGGCTGTTCACGGCGCCCTGCGACGTCCGCGACGCCGACGCGGTACGGCGCTTCCTCGACGCGGTCACCGACCGCTTCGGCCCCGCGGTCGACGGCCTCGTCAACAACGCGGGCCAGTCCCGGATGAAGCCGCTCGACGCGACCACGGAGGAGGACTGGCGCGACGAGCTGGAGCTCAAGTTCGCCGGCGTCCTGCACCCCCTCGCCGCCGCCCGCGCCGCCCTGCGCGCCTCGGACGCCGCGAGCATCGTCAACGTCAACGCGGTCCTCGCCAAACAGCCCGAGACCCGCCTGATCACCACCTCCGCGGCGCGCGCCGGCATCCTCAACCTCTCCAAGTCGCTCTCCGCCGAACTCGCCGGCGAGGGCATCCGCGTCAACTCGGTCTGCCTCGGCCTCGTCGACACCGGCCAGTGGACCCGCAGGCACGCCGCCGCGGGCAGCGGACAGCCGTACGAGGAGTGGCAGGCCGCACTCGCCGCCGACCGCGGCATCGCTCTCGGCCGCCTCGGCCGCGCCGAAGAGGTGGCCTACGCGATCCTCATGCTCCTGTCGCCGCGCGCCTCGTACATCACCGGAACCAGCATCGACGTCTGCGGCGGAGTCGGCCGCGGCATCCTGTGAGGAGCACCGCCATGCCCTACGAGAACGGTGGCGACCTCCTCGTCGCCCACCTCAAGTCCCTCGGCATCGACACGGTTTTCGGCATCGTGTCGGTGCACAACCTGCCCCTGGTCGAGGCCGTCGACCGCGAACTGCGCTTCGTGCCCGTACGGCACGAGGCCACCGCCGTCAACGCCGCCGACGCCTGGGGCCGGGCCCGCGGCACCCTCGGCTGCGCACTCACCTCCACCGGCACCGGCGCGGGCAACGCGGCCGGCTCCCTGATCGAGGCCCTGGCCGCCGGCACCTCGGTGCTGCACATCACCGGCCAGGTGGAGTCGGAGTTCCTCGGCTCGGGCCGCGGCTACATCCACGAGACCAAGGACCAGCTCGGCATGCTGAGCGCGGTCTCCGTATACGCGGCCACGGTGCCCGACGCCGCCTCCGCCGGGCGGATCCTGCGCGAGGCCACGGCGGCGGCCCTCGCCGCACCGGGCGGTCCCGCGAGCGTGGAGTGGCCCGTCGACCTCCAGTTCGCCCGGCAGACGGATGAGGGCGGGGAGGTCGCGGTCCCCGCCGCGCCCGTACCGGATCAGGCCGAACTCGCCGCAGCGGCAGACCTGTTGGCCGCCGCGCGCCGTCCCCTGATCTGGGCGGGCGGCGGCGCCACCCGGGCCCGCGCCGAGCTGCTCGCGCTCGTCAAGGCGACCGGCGCCGGACTCCTCACCTCCAACTCCGGCCGGGGCTCCGTACCCGAGGACCACCCGCTCGTCATCGGCAACTTCGCCACCACCCCGGCAGTCCGTGCACTCCTCGCCGACGCCGACGTCCTCGTCACGATCGGCACCCACTTCCGCTCCAACGAGACCGCCGACTACGGGCTCGAACTACCCGCCGCCCACGTCCAGATCGACGTGGACGCGGCCGCACTCGGCCGCGTGTATCCGGCGCGGCACGCCCTGCACGCGGACGCGGCGGCCGTCCTGCCCGCGCTGACCGCCGCGGCCGTGCGCGCCGACGAAGCCTGGTCGCGGCGCGTCACCGAGGTGCGCACGCAGGTGCGGGCCGCCCTCCACGACTCCATCGGCCCCCAGGCGGCACTCTGCGACGCCCTCGCCGAACTCCTGCCCCCCGGCGCCGTGGTCGCCCGGGACGTCACGATCCCCTCCTCCTCCTGGGGCAACCGCCTGCTCCCGGTGCACGATCCGCGCGGCAACGTCTTCCCGCGCGGCGGCGGCATCGGACAGGGGCTCGGCATGGGCATCGGCGCCGCCCTCGCCCGCCCCGACGAGCCCACCGTCGTCATCGCCGGCGACGGCGGCCTCGCCGTCCACCTCGGCGAACTCCTCACCCTCGCGCAGGAACGGCCCCGCCTCACGCTGCTCGTCTTCAACGACGGCGGATACGGCGTGCTGCGCAACATGCAGGACAAATACGCCGACCGCCGCTCGGGCGTCGACCTCGTCACCCCGGACTTCGGCAAGCTCGCCGAGGCCGCCGGCCTCCCGTACGCGCGTATCGCCGCCGAGGACGAGGCGCGTCCCGTGCTCGCCGAGGCGCTCGCGAGCCGGGGCCCCGTCCTCGTCGAGGTGGATCTGCACGCGCTCGGACCCATGAAGAACCCGTTCACCCCGCCCGTCAAGATCTACACCGCGTAGGGAGGCCGCCGGCCATGACGACCCACCCCGAAGACCCACGCACCCTGCTCGTCCGCCGGATGACATGGGAGGCCGACGGTGTCCTGTCCGTCGAGCTGGTGCACCCGGACGGCAAGCCGCTCGCCCCCTGGTCGCCCGGCTCCCACCTGGACCTGCACGTCGGCGGCCACATCCGCCAGTACAGCCTGTGCGGCGACCCCGCCGACGCCACCCGCTACCGGGTGGCCGTGCTCAACGAGCCGTCCTCGCGCGGCGGTTCACGGCACGTCCATACGAAGCTGCGCCCCGGCCAGAGCGTCACCGTCGCCGGACCGCGCAACCACTACGCCCTCGAACCGGCCGGCTCGTACCTCTTCATCGCCGGCGGCATCGGCATCACGCCGATCCTCGCCCACGCCCGCCAGGCCGAGCGCGAGGGCATCCCGTACCGGCTGATCCACGGCGGACGCAGCCGCGCCTCGATGGCCTTCGGCACGGAACTGGCCGCGCTGGACGGGGGAGAGGTCACCTTCGTACCGCAGGACGAACAGGGCCACATCGACCTGGCCGCCGCGCTCGCCGGACTCCCGGCCGACGCCCTCGTCTACTGCTGCGGCCCGGCCCCGCTGCTCGACGCCGTCGAAGCGGCCTGTCCGGCAGGGCAGTTGCGCACCGAACGGTTCGCGGCACCCATCGTCGAACGCACCGGTGACGACGCCGCGTTCGAGGTCGAGTTCCGCGCCAGCGGTACGACGGCCACCGTGCCCGCCGGCCTCTCGATCCTGGAGGCCGCCGAACGCGCCGGCGTGCAGGCGGCCTCCTCCTGCCGCGACGGCATCTGCGGCACCTGCGAGACCCGCGTCCTGGCCGGCACCCCCGACCACCGCGACTTCCTCCTCAGCGACGCCGAGAAGGAGAGCGCCGAGACCATGATGATCTGCGTCTCGCGCTGCTCCTCGGACCGTCTCGTCCTCGACCTCTGAGACCTCTGAGACCACTCAGACCACTCAGATCTCTCAGATCTCTCAGACCTCCGAGCCCTTCAGGAGCATTCCATGACCGCCACCGACACCTGGCCCTACCTCGACCGCCACCAGTCCCGGACGCACGAGCCCACCCCGTACGAGACCAAACTCGCCCGCACCCTCGAGGACATCTTCACCCTCGAGGGCCACGAGCTCACCGATGTGATCGCCGGCCTCAACGCCCGCCAGGTCCGCACGCCGGACGGGGCGCCCTGGACCGAGGACACCTTCCGTGCCGAGATGAAGCGCCTGGGGGCCTGACGACCATGACCCTGACCACCCAAGCCACCGCCGAGCACATCTACGCCACCGGGCTGCGCAACCAGTGGCACCCCGTCGTCCCCTCGCGCTTCGTGAAGCCGGGCGCGATGCGCAAGGTGACCGTACTCGGCGAGAACTGGCTGCTGTTCCGCAAGTCCGACGGCACCCTCTCGATGCTCGCCGACCGCTGCCCGCACCGCGGCGCACCCCTCTCCCTCGGCAAGCACCTGGGCGACCGCGTCGCCTGCTGGTACCACGGCGTCGAGGTCGACACCACCGGCACGGTGACCTCCGTGCCCGGCCTGCCGGGCTGCAACCTGGAGGGCAAGGCCCTGGTCACGGCCCTGCCCGTACGGGAGATCGGCGGCGCGGTCCTCGCCTACTTCGGCGACGAGGAGCACCCCGAGTCCTGCGAACTGACCCTGCCGGAGCCGCTCCTGGACGACGCGATCGACGCGTTCCTCTGCTACGCCGAGTGGGACTGCAACTGGCGCTTCGGCATGGAGAACCTGCTCGACCCCATGCACGGCGCGTTCCTGCACCACGAGTCCCACACCATGTTCGACGGCGAGTCCCAGGCCAAGTTCCGCATCCGCGAGACCGAGCGCGGCTACTTCTTCGAGAAGACCGACCAGCGCGGTGTGAACTTCGACTGGGTCGAGCTCTGCCGCACGGGCGTCGACTGGGTGGACCTCTCCATCCCGTACCCGCCCTCCGCGGGACCGGGCGGCGCCTTCGGCATCGTCGGCATGGCCTGCCCGGTCGACGAGGGGCGCACCGGCGTCTTCTTCTGGCGCTACCGCAAGGTCTCCGACTGGCAGCGCGACACCTGGCGCTTCCTCTACAAGACCCTCATCGAGGCCCGCCACTGGGAGGTGCTCGAACAGGACCGCGTCATGCTGGAAGGCCTGCCCGAGGACGCCGACCAGCACGAGAACCTCTACCAGCACGACCTGGGGGTAGTCCGGCTGCGCCGCCTGTACCAGGCGCAGGCGAAGGCCCAGTCGCGGGCCCAGGAGCAGACCCGGGCCTAGGTCCGGTCCCGGACCCAGATGCAGTCCCGGGCCTGGGTCTGGTCCCGGGCCGGGTGGCCCGTCCCGCGGGTACGGGCGCGACGGTCACTCCGGTGTCGCGCCCGCCCTGCCGGTCTCGCCGGCGTCATCCGCCCCGTCCGAGTCGTCCGCCGTGACGATCGAGTGCTCCAGGTGGGACAGGAGCTTGGCCAGCTGGCGGCGCTGGGCGGCGGAGAGGCCGGCGAGCATGGCCCGTTCGTTGTCCAAGTGGGAGGCGAACACCTCGTCCACCACCCGCAGGCCCTCGTCGGTGAGCCGCGAGTAGACGACGCGGCGGTCCTCCGCGTCGCGCTCGCGGACCAGCAGGCCGTCCTTCTCCAGACGGTCGAGGCGCAGGGTCACACCGGCCGAGGACACCAGGCCGGAGGCCGCAAGCTGGCCCGCGGTCAGGCGGTACGGGGCGCCGGCGCGGCGCAGCGCGGTGAGCACGTCGAACCCGGCGACGGACAGGCCGAATTTCTCGATACGGCTCGTCAGGCGCGAGTTGTAGTGCAGATACGCGCGGTGCAGCCGGGCGAGGACCTCCAAGGGCGAGGTGTCCAGGTCCGGCCGCTCCCTGGCCCAGTCCTCGACGATCGCCGCGACCGCGTCCTTGCGGCCGGTTCGTGCCCGCTGCGCCATGACGACCGTTCGTCCCCTCGTGGTGATGTGCCGACCCCGGTAAGGGGACCCTTAGCTGAATAACATCTTAGCGCTCAACGATCAAGTGCCCGAGGGGGCCCGGGGTCCGCGGGTGTCTCATTCCTTGCGGTACGCGTACGCCTCGTGCGCCGCCGCCTCCACGGCGTCCAGATCCGCCCCGGCCGACGCCGTCACCACCGCGGCGACCGCGCCCTCGACGAAGGGGGCGTCCACCAGACGGGAGTCCGGCGGGAGTTCGTCGCCCTCGGCGAGCAGCGCCTTGACCGTGAGCACCGCGCTGCCGAGGTCGACGAGGAGGGCGACCCCGGCGCCGCGGTCCACCGAGCGGGCCGCGGCGGCGATCAGATCGGCGCTGGTGCCCAGGCCGCCGTCCTCCGTGCCGCCCGCCGGGGCGACCGGGGCGGTGGCCTTGCCGCCGGCCAGGCCCGCGGCGAGATCGGCGACGGAGGTCGCGACGGGGCCGCTGTGCGAGACGAGGACGATGCCGACCAGCGGGGAGTCGGTCATCCCTCGGCTCCGTCCCCGGCCGCTTCCGCGAGCGCCGCGAAGAGCAGGGCGGTCGAGGTCGCGCCCGGGTCCTGGTGCCCGGCGCTGCGTTCACCGAGATAACTCGCCCTGCCCTTGCGGGCGATGAGCGGCACGGTGGCCTCGGCGCCCCGGGCGGCCGCCTCGGCCGCCGCCCGGAACGAAGTGGCCAGCTCCGCGACCGCCGGCTCGAGCGCGTCGACCATCGTCTTGTCCCCGGGCACCGCGCCGCCCAGCTTGGCCACCGCGTCCACGCCCGCCCGCAGCGCGTCCGCGAACTGCGCCTCCGACACCTCGGCGGCCTCCCCGAGCTCCTTGCCGGTGCGCCGCAGCAGCGTCCCGTACAGCGGGCCCGAGGCACCGCCGACCGTGGAGATCAACTGCCGTCCCGCGAGGGTCAGGACGGCACCGGGCGTGTCCGGCGGGTCCTTCTCCAAGGCGGCCGCGACGGCGGTGAACCCCCGGCGCAGGTTGCTGCCGTGGTCGGCGTCGCCGATCGGTGAGTCCAGTTCGGTCAGCCGCTCCGCCTCGCGGTCGACGGCGGCGGCGGTCGCCGTCATCCAGCGTCGGAAGAACTCGGCGTCGAGCACAGGGCCTCCAGAGGAAGGGGGAACGGGAACGCTTGCCGCGCGGTGCTCACATACCCCAGCGCAGCGCGGGCGTACGCACGGGCGCGTCCCACAGGCGGAGCAGCTCCTCGTCGATCTGGCACAGCGTGAGGGAGGCGCCGGCCATGTCGAGCGAGGTCACGTAGTTGCCCACCAGGACGCGTGCGACGGCGACATCGCGTGCGGCGAGCACCCGGGTGACCTCCGCGTGGAACCCGTAGAGCTCCAACAGCGGGGTGGCGCCCATGCCGTTGACCAGGAGCAGCACCGGGTTGCGCGGCCGCATGTCGTCGAGGATCGCGTCCACGGCGAACTCGGCGATCTCCCCGGCGGTCATCATCGGACGCCGCTCGCGGCCCGGCTCGCCGTGGATGCCGATGCCCAACTCCAGCTGCCCGGCGGGCAGATCGAAGGTCGGGCTGCCCTTGGCGGGCGTCGAGCAGGCGCTGAGGGCGACGCCGAAGCTGCGGGAGTTCTCGTTGACCTGGCGCGCCAGAGCCTCCACGCGCTCCAGCGGCATGCCCTCCTCGGCGGCCGCGCCCGCGATCTTCTCCACGAACAGCGTCGCCCCCGTGCCGCGCCGGCCGGCCGTGTAGAGGCTGTCGGTGACGGCCACGTCGTCGTCCACGAGGACCTTCGCCACCTGGATGCCCTCGTCCTCGGCGAGCTCGGCGGCCATGTCGAAGTTCATGACGTCGCCCGTGTAGTTCTTGACGATGAACAGCACGCCCTTGCCGCTGTCCACGGCCGCGGCGGCCCGCACCATCTGGTCGGGCACGGGACTCGTGAACACCTCGCCGGGGCAGGCCGCCGAGAGCATGCCGCGCCCCACGAACCCGCCGTGCAGCGGCTCATGACCGCTGCCGCCGCCGGAGACGAGCCCCACCTTGTCGTCCACCGGCGCGTCCCTGCGCACGATCACCCGGTTCTCGACGTCCACCGTCAGTTCGGGATGTGCGGCCGCCATACCGCGCAGCGCGTCCGCGACCACTGTCTCCGCCACGTTGATGAGCATCTTCATTCGGGCCGCCTCCGTAGGTCGGGTGTCGGTCGCCTCCGGTCTGCGCCCAGTATCGGCCAGCCACCCGGCCAGGTCACGGGTGCGGGACGCCCCGCGTGGCATCCGGTACGGCGATGGCGCGCCCGGAGCCCGGACGCGCCATCGTGGTGTCGTGCGGCGGTCACCTCGCGGTCACCACCGCGCCCGTGCGGATCAGATCCCGCAGCTGGGCGCGGACCAGAAGCGGCTGGAACGGTGGTCGACGTGGGTGTGGTCGTTGTGGCCCGGATACCCGGGGCCCAGGATCCCGTTGAAGCCGTGGTTGCGGGCCTGCTGGGCCAGCCTGCACAGCGAGTGCGGTCCGGAGCCGAGGTCGGCCGCGTCCCCGTACAGGTGGCGGCTGTTGGAGGCGCCGCCGACCGCGTCGTTGCAGGCGTGCGAGCGGAACCCGCTGGTCACCCGGATCGGCTGGTCACCGAGCGCGTGCCGGAGCGCCTCCAGCTTCCACATCGTGCGCAGGGCGTTGGACTTCGCCGTGGCCGCGCTCACGGCGCCGCCCGACCAGGTGGAGTTGCAGGTGTTCAACTCGGCGTAGGAGAAGTGGACGGGCGTGCAGTCGTCGTCCTGCAAGGCGTAGATCTTGCTGAACGTGGCCGGTCCCGCCACGCCGTCGGCGGCCAGGCCGTAGGCCGACTGGAACCGTTGGACCGCGGCCGCGGTCGCCGGCCCGTACGAGCCGTCGATGGCGAGGACGCCGCCGGAGCCCGGGTACCCGGCCACCCGGATCTGGAGCTGGGTGACGTCGGCGCCGGAGGCGCCCTGGGACAGGGTGCGGGACCAGGTGTAGCAGCCGTCGGCCTGCGCGGGGCCGGCCGTGGCGAGCACACCACCCAGCGAGGCTGCTATGAGCATGACAATCGAGAGAAGAAGTCGTGCGGCACGTCTGGACAACGGGCCCTCCAGGGGGGGATGGGGAGTCCGGTACGGGGGATCGCGCGTGCACCGCCGAGCGTGACGGGCGGGTCGACGCGCGTCAACGGGGCGTGGACCACCGTCATTTGTCCGCCCAATGACGGCGGCCCTCGCCCCGTGTGCCCCCTGTCCCCGATCTGCGGCCGGCCCCCGTCCGGCCGGTCAGGCCGGCGCGTCCACCGGCAAGCGCGGACACACCTGATGCACGAGCTCGAACAACCGCCGCTCATTTCCCGCGAGTCCGGCCGCGGCGAGCGCCTGGTCCGCCTCGGCCATGGGCGGTGCGAGCACGGTGAGCGCCGTCGGGGCGCTCTGCGGGTCCTCGAGCGCGGCACGTGCCGTCTGGAGAAGGCGGATGTAGGCCTGGGCCGCGACAAGTTCGAGCTCGGTCATCTCAACTGCCCTTTCGTGCAAGGTCTCGGGCCTTCCCCCTGAAGGCCTCGGACCGACCAGTCTTGCGTACGGCACTGACAACGCCCCGCGACCTGCGCCGTTGCCGCGGTGTCCGGCACCCGGGCGGCCGATCGCCGTGAAGCGGCCGCCCGTCATACTGAGCGCTCCCGAAGATCACTCGGGTGGGCGCGACGGACACCAGGCACACGTGACAAGGAGCGAGCGATGAGCGAGCAGAACGGCACCCACACCGAGGCCGGGTACCGCACGGTCCACGAGATACAGCCGTCCGGTGACGTGCCCCTGAAGGAGGTGGCCGACCGTTTCGGCGAGGCACTCGCCGCGCCCCGCGCCGAGGTGTTCGGACGCGTGCAGCGGGCGGCGCGCAACCTGCCCGGCAGCCGCGTCGTCCGGGTCATCCCCGGCTTCGGGCTGCAGGAGAACGCCCCCGTGCACGTCATGGTGCTCACGCTGAAGGAAGGCGTGCGCCAGGCACTGGTCGACACCTTCACCAACGAGCGGTTCTGGAGCCGGGTGGAGACCGCCCTGGAGGAGCTCGTCACGGGCCTCGGCACCCAGGAGGGCGCACCGCACCTCCGGTTCCAGACCGAGGGCCCCGACGCGACCTCATACACCTACGACCTGCTGTTCGCGCTCCAGGACGAGGAGACGGAAGGCGCGCTGTACGCGATCTCCTTCTGTGTACGCGTCGACGTCGGTCTGCCCAAGGACCGGCTGCTCGCCCTGGGCCTCGAGGACACGGCCCCGTTCGCGATCCGGCTCGACGCGGTCAGCGTGCGCCGGGAGGTCTGAGCGCGGCCGTCATGGTGGAAGGCCACACCTTCCTGCCGCGATATGTGGGCGCGCGACACATGGGCCGGACGGTCGTGTGTCCCTACCGTTTCCAGCCATGACGAGCCAACTTCCCGGGCCGGCGGGATCACCCGCTGCCGCCGTCCGCCTCACGGGGCGCACCGCCCTCGTGACGGGCGGCGGCAGCGGCATCGGCCGGGCCTGCGCCCTCGCCCTGGCCGAAGCGGGCGCCCTGGTCCATGTCGTGGACCTGGACGCCGAATCGGCCAAGGACACCGCCACGGCGGCCGGCGGGATCGCGCACGCCGTGGACCTCGCCGACCGCACCGCCCTCGGCGGTCTGCCCCGCGACATCGACATCTTGGTCAACTGCGCGGGCCTGCAGCACGTCGCCCCCATCGAGGAGTTCGCCCCCGAGCGCTTCGAGCTGATTCAGCAGGTCATGGTCACCGCGCCGTTCCTGCTCATCCAGCGGTGCCTGCCGCACATGTACGCGCAGGGCTGGGGCCGGCTCGTGCACATCTCGAGCATGCACGGGCTGCGGGCCAGCGCCTACAAGTCCGCGTACGTGACGGCCAAGCACGGCCTCGAAGGGCTCAGCAAGGTGGCCGCGCTCGAAGGCGCCCCGCACGGTGTCACCAGCAACTGCGTCAACCCCGGTTACGTCCGCACCCCGCTCGTCGAGGGGCAGATCGCCGCGCAGGCCGAGGCCCACGGCATCGCGCCCGAAGCCGTGGTCGGCGAGGTGCTCCTGGACCGTTCGGCGATCAAGCGCCTCATCGAACCCGAGGAGGTGGCGGCCGCGGTGCTCTGGCTCTGCGGCCCGCACACCGGCTTCGTCACCGGCACCTCACTGCCGCTGGACGGCGGCTGGGGCGCCAACTAGCCCGCGCCGCCCCGGAAAACCCGTACCCCCGCGACAACCCGTACCACCGGAATCACCCGTACCCCCGCAAGCCCGTGTATCCCCAGCACCACCCGCACCCCTCCCCGGCAACACCCGCACCCCCGTCCCCGCACAGCCGACCGAAACGGTGGCCTCACCATGACCAGCGTCAGCTCCGCACCACCCAGCTCCCGCTCGATCCGCAGGATCGTCGCCGCGAGCCTCGTCGGCACCACCATTGAGTGGTACGACTTCTTCCTC
This sequence comes from Streptomyces indicus, assembly GCF_900100315.1. Taxonomy (GTDB): domain Bacteria; phylum Actinomycetota; class Actinomycetes; order Streptomycetales; family Streptomycetaceae; genus Streptomyces; species Streptomyces indicus. The sequence continues at coordinate 124,301 of NZ_FNFF01000001.1, read as the reverse complement.
TACGGATCCGCCGCGGCCCTGGTGTTCAACACCCTGTTCTTCCCCGACAGCGACCCGCTCGTCGGCACCCTCCTCTCCTTCCTCACCTACGCCGTGGGCTTCGCGGCCCGCCCGCTGGGCGGCGTGGTCTTCGGGCACTTCGGCGACAAGGTCGGCCGCAAGAAGCTCCTGGTCATCAGCCTCCTGATGATGGGCGGCGCCACCTTCGCGATGGGCCTGCTGCCCACGCACGCCACCATCGGCGTCGGCGCGCCGATCCTGCTGACCCTGCTGCGCCTCATCCAGGGCTTCGCGCTCGGCGGCGAGTGGGGCGGCGCCGTGCTCATCGTCTCCGAGCACGGCGGCCCCAAGCAGCGCGGCTTCTGGGCCTCGTGGCCGCAGGCCGGCGCGCCCGGCGGCAACCTGCTCGCCACGGGTGTGCTGGCGCTGCTCGCCGCGGTGCAGTCGGACGCCGCCTTCCAGGCCTGGGGCTGGCGCATCCCGTTCCTGCTGTCCGGTGTCCTGGTCGTGATCGGTCTGTGGATCCGTATCTCCGTCTCCGAGTCCCCGGTGTTCCTCGAGGCCCAGGCCAAGGCCGCGGCCCGCGCCGAGCAGGGCGTCAAGGACGAGGCCCCGGTCGTCGAGGTGTTCAAGCGCAGCTGGCGCGAGGTGCTCACGGCGATCGGCACGCGCTTCGGCGAGAACATCTCGTACTACGTCCTGACGGCCTTCCTGCTCGTCTACGTCACCACGCACCTCGAACTCCCCAAGTCCACGGCCCTCAACGCGGTCCTCATCGGCTCGGCCGTGCACTTCGTGACGATCCCCCTGTGGGGAGCCCTGTCCGACCGGATCGGCCGCCGGCCGGTGACCCTGGTCGGTGCCGTGGGCATGGCGCTGTGGGCCTTCGCGTTCTTCGCGCTGCTCGACACCGAGTCCTTCGCGGTGATCACCCTCGCGGTGACCGTGGGGCTGCTCTTCCACGGTGCGATGTACGGTCCGCAGGCGGCGTTCATCTCGGAGATGTTCGACACCAAGGTCCGCTACTCCGGCGCCTCCATGGGCTCGCAGCTGGCCTCGATCATCGGCGGCGCGCTCGCCCCGATCATCGCCGTGGAACTCCTCAAGGACTACGGCAACTCCACCCCCATCGCCCTCTACCTCGCCTTCGCGGCCCTGGTCACCGCCGTGACCGTGTGGATCGCGAAGGAGACCCTCGGCCGCGACCTCGCCAAGGACGGCGCCGCCGAGGACACGGCGGTGAAGGTGACCGCCTCGGTGCACGGCTGACCCGGTCCTCCGGTACGCCGCCCCTGCACACCGCCCGGGCCCGCCGTGCACGTCACGGCGGGCCCCCGCCTCGTACGGGAAACGTATGCTCCCCACCATGAACGGTCCCGGCGACGACCCCCTGGCCCGCACCGACGCCCCGGCCCGTACGGACCCACTGGCCTGCACCGCCGCCCTGCGCCGCCTGCTCGACCTGCTGGCCGACGGCGCCGGGGCCGAGGAGTTCGCGAAGCCCGCCGAGCAGGCCCGTGCGGCGGGCGCGGGCGCCGCCGAACTGGCGGAGATCACCGAGGCCACCGAGGTCGCCCTGCGCATCCGGCGCACCCTGAGCCAGCACCGGCGCCGCGAGACCGAGCTGACCGCGCTCTTCGACACGGCCAGCGACCTCGCCGCGCTCCGCAACCTCGACGCGGTCCTGCGCGCCATCGTGCATCGCGCCCGCCTGCTCCTCGGCACCGACGTGGCGTACATGTCCCTCAACGACGACGTGGCCGGCGACACCTACATGCGGGTCACGGACGGTTCGGTGTCGGCGGCCTTCCAGCAGCTGCGGCTCGGGATGGGGGAGGGGCTCGGCGGACTCGTCGCGCACACCGCCCGCCCGTACGCCACCGGCGACTACCAGGACGACCCGCGCTTCCGGCACACGCTCACCATCGACAGCGCGGTCCGCGAGGAGGGCCTGCACGCGATTCTCGGCGTGCCGCTGCGGCTGGGGCCGAAGGTGATCGGTGTCCTGTTCGCCTCCGACCGATCCCCGCGCACCTTCTCGCCGCAGGAGGTCAACCTCCTGTCCTCGCTCGCCGACCACGCCGCCATCGCCATCGACAGCGCACGGCTCCTGGAGGAGACACGGGCGGCGCTCGACGACCTGAACGCCGCCTCCGCGACCATCAGCGCGCACAGCGCCGCCACCCGCCGCGCAGAAGAGGCCCACGACCAGCTGACCGACCTCGTGCTGCGCGGCGGCGGCGCCGATGAGGTGGCCGCCGCCCTGGCCGCCATCCTCGACGGCGGGATCGTCCTGCACGACGCCGACGGCGCCGAACTCGCCGCCACCGCGGGCCAGTCGGGCGCGCTGCCCGTCCCCGACGTCACCGTCTCCGCGCCCGACATCACCGCCTCGCGCACCAGCGGCCGCGCCGTCCGGCGCGACGGCGTCTGGGTGTGCGCCGTGCTCGCCGGACCCGAACTGCTCGGCTCCCTCGCCCTCACCGGACGCCCGGACCTGTCGGATGCGGACCGGCTCCTGTTCGAACGCGCTGCCGTCGTCACCGCGCTGCTGCTCCTGCTGCGCCGCTCGGTGGCCGAGGCGGAGGAGCGGGTGCGCGGCGAGCTTCTGAGCGACCTGCTCTCCTCGGCCGGCGACCCGGCCGCCCTCACGGCGCGGGCGCGCCGCCTCGGGGTGTCCCTGGCCCGGCCGCACGCGGTGTTCGTGCTGCACGCGGAGTCCGCCCCGCGCCACCGGCTGCTCGCCGCGGGTGCGCGGCTGGCCGAGGGCGGGCTCGCCGGGATCCACCACGAGCACGTGGTCCTCGTGCTGCCCAGTGATCAACCCGGACCCCGTGCACAGGTATTGGCCGACCAGCTCGGCCAGACCCTCGGCACCGCCGTCACGGTCGGCGCGGCGGGACCCGCACCGGGACCCGCGGGCCTCGCGGCCGCGCACACCGAGGCCGCCCGCTGCCTCTCCGCCCTGCGCGCCCTCGGTCACTCGGGCCAGGGCGCGGCCCTCGCCGACCTAGGCTTCGTCGGCGTACTCCTCGGCGACCAGGCCGACTTGAAGGGGTACGTGGAGCGCACCCTCGGTCCGCTTCTCGCCTACGACGCCCAGCGCGGCACGGCGCTCGTCGCCACGCTCGACGCGTACTTCACGGAAGGCGCGAGCCTCACCCGCACCAAGGACGCCCTGCACGTCCACGTGAACACGGTCGTGCAGCGCCTCGAACGGATCGGCCGCCTGGTGGGAGAGGACTGGAACAGTCCGGCGCGTGCCTTGGAGTTCCAACTGGCGCTGCGGCTGCACCGGTTGAGCCGCACGTCCTGACTTCGCCGGCTGCTCCGGGGTCCGACGGGCACCGCGTCGTCTCAGCCTTCGCTCGGCCCGGGCCCCTCGAAGTGGCCGCGCAGCGCGGCCAGTACGGGCTGCGGGGTCTCGGCGACCGCGAGGTGCGAGGCGGCCGGGAGTTCGATCAGGGTCGAGCGGGCGATCCCGTCCGCGAGTTCCCGCAGGTGGGCGGGCGGTGTCGCCGGATCCTCGCGGCCGGCCACGAGGAGCGTCGGCGCGGTGATCGCCCCCAGGCGGCCGCGCAGGTCGAAGGAGGCCAGCGCGGAACAGCACGCCGCGTACGCCTCCGGATCGGTGGCGCGGTGGTCGTCGAGCAGCCGCTGCACCGTGAACCCCGGGGTGAACCAGCGCTCGGGCGCGGACCCGGCCACGGACTCCAGGCCCTCGCGCCGTACCAGCGCGGCCCGGTCGAGCCAGCGCTGCGGTTCGCCGAAGTGCGCCGAGGAACAGAGCACGGCGAGCCGGTCGATGCGGTCGGGCCGGTGGGCCGCGAGATGCAGCCCGATCGCACCGCCGATGGACACCCCCGCGTACGAGAACCTCTCGATGCCGAGCGTGTCCGCGAGGGCCAGCACGAGATCCGCCAGCTCGCCCACGCTCGTCTCAGGCCCGATCAGTGCGCCGGGCGAGCGGCCGTGGCCGGGCAGGTCGAAACGGATGACGCGGAAGGCGGCCGACAGCCCGGGCGCGACGGCGTCCCACAGGGCGGTCGAGGTGCCGAGCGAAGGGCCGAGCAGCAGCGGGGGAGCCGTGGGGGAGCCCTCGGTGGTGTGGTGCAGGGTGGTCAAGGTCTCGCTCCTGTGCGCGGTCATTGGGGGTGGGTCGTAGCGTGCGTTCGCTCCGGTCGGCCGGTAGGTGTCGGGCCCCAGGGCCGGTGCTCTGACTCCTACCGTCGTTCCAGTGCCCGGTCGGTGAGGGCCGCCGCCGCTCCCGTATAGGCGGCCGGGTCGGTCAGGTTCGCGAGGTCGAGGTGCGCGAACTCCGGGATGTCGGCGAGGAGTTGCGCGAGCGTGCCTTCGCCGTCGCGGACGCGGGCCGCGACCGCGGTGAGGAGGTCCGTCGCCCGGGCGCGGCCGACGACGGCGCCGAGTGCGGCGGTGAGGCGTTCGGAGACGATCAGTCCGTCGGTGAGCTCCAGGTTGCGGCGCATCGCGGCGGCGTCGACGGACAGGCCGGAGACGAGAGCGAGGGCGTTCTCGGCAGCTCCGCCCGTGAGCCGCAACAGCGCACGCAGGGGCTCCCATTCGGCATGCCACGCGCCCGCAGGCCGCTCATCCTCGGCCGCCAGCGACGCGTACAGGACCGAGGCCAGCGCCGGCGCCTGCCGCGCGGCGGCCGCGACCAGCGTGGCCCGTACCGGATTGGCCTTGTGCGGCATCGCCGATGAGCCGCCGCCTGCGCTCTCGCGCACCTCGGAGATCTCGGTGCGTGACAGGGTGAGGACATCCGCGGCGAGTTTGCCCAGCCCGCCGGCCGTGAAGGCCAGCGCCCCGGCCAGATCGGCGACCGGGGTGCGGAGGGTGTGCCAGGGGAGTACGGGCTCGGTGAGGCCGGTCTCGCGGGCGAAGGCCGCGACCAGCTCACGGGCATGCTCCGGCGGCCCGAACGCGGCCAAGGTCCCTGCCGCGCCGCCCAGTTGGGCCGGCAGCGCGTCGCGTACGGACCTCAGCCGGTCCCTGCTGTCCAGGACCAGCGACCGCCAGCCTGCCGCCTTCAGTCCGAACGTGGTCGGCACCGCGTGCTGTGTCAGGGTGCGGCCTGCCATCACCGTGTCCCGGTGCTCCGCCGCCAGCACGGCCAGCTCCTCCGCCGTATGCGACAAATCCGCGAGCATCAGCTCCAGCGCGCGGCGGGCGACCAGCATCGTCGCCGTGTCCACGATGTCCTGGCTGGTGGCGCCCCGGTGGACGAACTCCCGGTGCCGCGCGGGAAGTGCGGCCTTCAGGTCCGAGACCAGGGCGAGCACCGGATTTCCGGCGGCGCGGGCCCGCAGCGCGAGCGTCCGCAGATCGCATCCGTCGGCGCGGGCCGCCGCGGACACCGCCTCGGCCGCCTCCGCGGGCACCCCGCCCAGCGCGGCCTGCGCGCGCGTGAGGGCAGCTTCCGCGTCCAACAGGCCCTGCACATACGCGAGATCGCCCACCACCTCGTCGACCCGCGATCCGGCCGACCCGGGCGAGAGCAGCCCGCCGTCCTCGTACGCAGTCATCCGCCTTCCTCGTACGCCGTCATCCGCCGTCCCGGCCCCGCCTCATCCGAAGTCCAGGAAGACCGTCTCGCCCGGACCCTGGAGCCGGATGTCGAAACGGTAGGTCCCCGGCCGCTCCTCCACCGCGAGCAGCGTGCCGCGGCGTTCGGCGGGCACCGCCGACAGCAGGGCATCCTCCTCCGCCCGCAGATAGGCCCGGGTGTACAGGTGGTGCAGCAGACCGCGCGCGAACACCAGGACGCAGAGATACGGGACACCGCCCGGTGGCAGCGTGCGCACCGCATAGTGCCCGTCCGCGTCCGTGGCGATCCGCCCGAAGCCGGTGAAGGTGACACCGTCGCGTCCGACGATCCGCCCCGTCACGGGATCGCGCCGCATCGACCCGGGCGCGCCGCCGCGCGACCCGTCGGGCGCGGGCTGCCAGGTTTCCAACAGGGCGTCGGGCACGGGCTGTCCGGCCCCGTCGTACACATACCCGTGCACCGTGATCAGGTCCGGGTGCCCGACCGGCGCGACCTCCGCGCCGCCCGGGAACGGCAGCGCGTACCCGTAGAACGGTCCGACCGTCTGCGAAGGCGTGGGCACGAGGGACATCAGCGGTCCTCCTCGAAGAGGGTGGCGGACGGACCGTCGAGCACGATGTCCCAGCGGTAGCCGAGCGACCACTCCGGCACGGACAGACCGTGGTCGTACGCGGCGACGAGCCGGGCGCGGGCGGCCGGGTCCGTCACCGACTGGAGCACCGGGTCGTGGGCGAAGAGGGGATCGCCCGGGAAGTACATCTGGGTCACGAGCCGCTGCGTGAACGCCGTCCCGAACAGCGAGAAGTGCAGATGTGCGGGCCGCCAGGCGTTGACGTGGTTGCGCCATGGATAGGCGCCCGGCTTGATCGTGGTGAAGGAGTATCTGCCCTCGTCGTCGGTCAAGCAGCGGCCGAACCCGGTGAAGTTGGGGTCGAGCGGGGCCGGGTGCTGGTCCAGCTGATGGGCGTAGCGTCCCGAGGCGTTCGCCTGCCACAGCTCGACCAACTGACGCCGTATCGGCCGTCCTTGACGGTCCGTCACCCGGCCCGTGACGGTGATGCGTTCACCGAGCGGCTCGCCCGCGTGCTGCCGGGTGAGATCGCGGTCGAGCGCGGTCACGTCGGTGAGGCCGAACGCGGGGCCGGACAGTTCCACGGCCTCGGGGTCGCGGACCGGGATCAGCGGCTGCCGCGGATGGCGCAGCGTACTGCTGCGGTACGGCGGGAAGCCGCGCGGCGGATGCACCGCACCGTCCGTGCCGGCCTGCACTTTGGCGACCTCGGCGTCCATCTGTTCCTGCGACAGGCCGTCCGGGAGGGGCGCGGCGACGTGGGTCATGAGTGCTCCGGAGGTCGGGAAGACGGGAGGACGGGAGAGGCACGAGGGCCCGGGCCGAGGAGTCGCGTACGAGAGTCATGAGTGCGGCCCGAGCCCTCAACGCGTCAGCGTTCGAGCACCAGAGCCAGGCCCTGGCCCACGCCGATGCACAGCGTCGCGACACCGACCCCGCTGCCGCGGCGGGCGAGCTGATGGGCCACGGTGCCCGCGAGCCGGGCGCCGGACATGCCGAGCGGATGGCCGAGTGCGATGGCGCCGCCCTGCGGGTTGAGGACCGCCGGGTCGAACTCGGGCCATTCGGCCACACAGCCCAGCACCTGAGCGGCGAACGCCTCGTTGAGCTCAAGGGTGTCGAGATCGGCGAAGGAGCGGCCCGCCTTCGCCAGCGCCCGCTCGACCGCCGGCACCGGCGCGAGTCCGAAGTACTGCGGATCCACCGCGGCCACACCGGTCGCCGAAATCCGCGCCAGTGGCTCACGTCCGGTGGCCCGCAGCCCCTCCTCGTCGGTCAGGAGCAGCGCGGCCGCACCGTCGTTGAGCGGGGAGGCGTTGCCCGCCGTGACGGTCCCGCCGTCCTTGCGGAACGAGGGCTTCAGCTGTGCCATCGCCTCCAGCGACGCGGTCTCGCGTACGCACTCGTCGCGCTCGTACGCCACCGGCTCGCCCTTGCGCTGCGGCACCGGGACGGGCACGACCTCGGCGTCGAACAGGCCGTTCTTCCACGCGGCCGCCGCCTTCTCGTGGGAGGAGAGGGCGAACGCGTCCTGCTGCTCGCGCGTGATGCGGTGCTTGTCCGCGATCAGCTCGGCCGACTCGCCGAGCGGAATGGTCCACTCGGGAGCCATCTGCGGGTTCACCATGCGCCAGCCGAGCGTGGTCGAGAACATCTCGGTGTGCCCGGCAGGGAAGGCCTTGTCGCTCTTCGGCAGCACATAGGGCGCGCGGGTCATCGACTCGACGCCGCCCGCGAGCGCGATCGACGCGTCGCCGAGCGCGATGGCCCGGGCCGCCTGGATCACGGCCTCCAGACCCGAGGCGCAGAGCCGGTTCACCGTGACGCCGGGCACCGAGGTGGGCAGGCCCGCGAGCAGCCCCGCCATGCGGGCCACGTTGCGGTTCTCCTCGCCGGCGCCGTTGGCGTTGCCGAAGTACACGTCGTCGATGCGGGCCGGGTCCAGCTCGGGGGAGCGGCCGACGAGCTCCCGTACCGCGTGGGCGGCCAGATCGTCGGGCCGTACGCTCGCGAGCGCACCGTTGTACCGCCCGACCGGCGTCCGGACCGCGTCCACGATGTACACATCGCGCGTGCTCATGCCTTGCTCCCCACTGTGTCTGCGATGGTGACCGGGGCGCCGGTCGCGGCGATCACCTCGGCCACGGACACCCCCGGCGCAGTCTCCACCAGGAGCAGCCCGTCCGGTACCACGTCGAGGACCCCGAGATCCGTGACGATCCGGTCGACACAGGCCTTTCCGGTCAGCGGCAGCGTGCACTCCGGCACGATCTTCGGCGAGCCGTCCTTCGCGGTGTGCGTCATGACCACGATCACGCGCCGCGCGCCGTGCACCAGATCCATGGCCCCGCCGATCCCGGTGACCAGCTTGCCGGGCACGGCCCAGTTGGCGAGGTCGCCGCCCGCCGAGACCTGCATGGCCCCGAGCACCGCCGTGTCGATGTGCCCGCCGCGGATCATCCCGAAGGACAGCGCGGAGTCGAAGAAGGAGGCGCCCGGCAGGACCGTCACGGTCTCCTTGCCCGCGTTGATCAGATCCGGGTCGACCTCCTCGTCCGAGGGGTACGGGCCGGTCCCGAGGATCCCGTTCTCGGACTCCAGGACCACCTCGACGCCCGGCGGCAGATGGTTCGGGATCAGCGTCGGCAGGCCGATCCCGAGGTTCACGTAACTGCCGTCCGCCAGCTCGCGCGCGGCACGCGCCGCGATCTGCTCGCGCGACCAGCTCATCGGTCCTCCCGCCGCGGCACACGCACCGTGCGCCGCTCGATCCCCTTGTCGGCGGCCTGCTCCGGCGAGAGCGCCACCACACGCTGGACGAAGATCCCCGGCAGATGCACTTGGTCCGGGTCGATCGCGCCGGGCTCGACCAGCTCCTCCACCTCGGCGATCGTGATCCGGCCCGCCATCGCAGCCGGCGGGTTGAAGTTGCGGCTCGCCTTGTTGAAGACGAGGTTGCCGTGCCGGTCGCCGCGGGCCGCCCGCACGAGGGCGAAGTCGGTGCGGATCGCCCGCTCCAGGACGTACGCGACGCCGTCGAACTCGCGCACCTCCTTGGGCGGCGAGGCCAGCGCGATCCCGCCCTCCCCGTCGTAGCGCAAGGGCAGTCCGCCGTCGGCCACCTGCGTGCCCACCCCGGCCGGCGTGTAGAAGGCGGGGATGCCGGTGCCGCCGGCGCGCAGCCGCTCGGCGAGCGTGCCCTGTGGGATGAGCTCGACCTCCAGCTCGCCCGCGAGGTACTGCCGGGCGAACTCCTTGTTCGCCCCGATGTACGACCCGGTGACGCGGGCGATCCGGCCCGCCGCGAGCAGCACCGCGAGCCCGGAGTCCAGTGCTCCGCAGTTGTTCGACACGACACCGAGACCGGACACACCGCGCTCGAGCAGCGCCTGGATCAGCACGTTCGGGACGCCGCTGAGACCGAAGCCGCCGACCGCGAGCGTGGCACCGTCGGTCACGTCGGCCACCGCCTCCGCGGCCGTGGCGACCACCTTGTCCATGACCAGAGCTCCTCTGCCGGCCGTGCGTTCCGCGTACGCAGCCGCCGCACGGAAGTAGTCAGTGCACTGATGAATATCGCCCGGACGGTCATGCTGGCAGTAGTACGGAGGGACGTCAACAACTTGCCTGATGCGTGCGGTTGTTCAGGTCGATGAAGGTGTGTGGCGGTAGCCCTCACGTCAGTATCGTGCAGTGCACCAACGAACTCGCGGGCCTGTGAGCCGGCGGAGGAGCGGCGGGAGACGACGCATGGCGGCCGTGGATCTGAGCACCCACCCCGGGCACCTGGCCCGCAGGCTCCAGCAGGCCCACTACCTGCTGTGGACCACGATGGTGTCCGAGGAGATCACCTCGCCGCAGTACGGGGTGCTGAACGCGCTGATGGCCGAACCGGGCCTGGACCAGCGCACTGTGGGGGAGCGGGTGGGCCTGGACCGCTCGACCGTCGCCGAGGTGGTCGGGCGGCTCGGGCGGCGCGGCCTGATCGAGAAGGTGCGCGACACCGAGGACGGCAGACGCTTCTCGCTGCGGCTCACGGGTGAAGGCGCAGGCGTCCACCGCAAGCTCACGGTCCGGACCGCCCGGATGAACCACGTCTTCCTCGCACCCTTGTCGGAGGCCGAACAGGCTGTGTTCCTCGACCTGTTGCGGCGGGTCTCCGACGCCGCCGAGCAGTTGCGCAGTCCGGTGGGGGTGACGGGAGCAGGGGACGGCGATGCGGCTCACCGCCCCTGGTGACAACCTGGTACGGACGCCGCGCAGGCGCCGTTTCCCACCCGAGCCGACTTCCCCGCGAGGAGTTCGATGATCTTCATCACCGCGAAGTTCCGCGTGCTGCCCGAGCACGCGGACCAATGGCCCGAGATCAGCCGCGAGTTCACCGAGGCGACCCGCGCCGAGCCGGGGTGCCTGTGGTTCGACTGGTCGCGCAGCCTGGACGACTCCGCCGAGTACGTCCTGGTGGAGGCGTTCCGCGACGAGGACGCCGGGGCCGCCCATGTGACCTCCGCCCATTTCAAGGCCGCACAGCAGACCCTGCCGCAGTACCTCGCGCAGACGCCGAGGATCGTCAACACGACCGTGCCGCAGGACGACTGGTCGCTGCTCGGCGAAATGGCCGTGGACAGCGACTGATCCGGCCCCGCGGGTGTGCGGACGGCTCGGGCCGTCCGCACACCCGCGCGCGGCGTCCGCCCGCTTCCCGCTCCCCGGGATCCTGCTTGCCCCGCCCGGGGCCGGATGTTGGGATGGGGCCCGTGACAGCTCAGCAGGGTGAGGCGACCGCCGCCGTCGAAGCGGTCTTCCGGATGGAGTCCGCGCGGATCATCGCCAGCGTGACGCGGGTGGTGCGCGACGTCGGCATAGCGGAGGAACTCGCGCAGGACGCGCTGATCAGCGCCCTCGAACAGTGGCCGCGCGACGGCGTGCCGGACAACCCGGCCGCATGGCTGATGACCGCCGCCCGCCGCAAGGCCATCGACCTCGTACGCCGCAAGGAGACGTACGCGCGCAAGCTCGCCGAGGTCGGCCGCACCCTCGAGGACGTGCCGCCGCCCGAGCCCTCGGACCCGGACGACATCGACGACGACCTGCTGCGCCTGATCTTCACGGCCTGTCATCCGGTGCTGTCCGCGAAGGCGCGTATCGCCCTCACCCTCCGGCTCCTCGGCGGCCTCACCACCGAGGAGATCGCCCGCGCCCTGCTCACCACCGAGCCGACCGTCGCCCAGCGCATCGTCCGGGCCAAACGCACCCTCGCCAAGGCCGACGTCCCCTACGAGGTGCCCGGCGCCGGCGAACGCCCGGCACGCCTCGCCTCGGTGCTCGAAGTCATCTACCTGATCTTCAACGAGGGCTACAGCGCCACCGCCGGCGAGGACCTGCTGCGCCCCGCGCTGTGCGAGGACGCGCTGCGGCTCGGCCGGGTGCTCGCCGCCCTCATGCCGGACGAGCCCGAAGTGCACGGACTCGCCGCCCTGTTGGAGTTCCAGGCCTCGCGCCTGCCGGCCCGCACCGGACCCGACGGCGAACCCGTGCTGCTCGCCGACCAGAACCGCACCAGGTGGAACCGCATGCTGATCCACCGCGGCGTCGAGGCGTTCCAGCGCGCCGGGACCGGCCCGTACTCCGTGCAGGCCGCCATCGCGATGTGCCATGCGCAGGCGCTGCGGTACGAGGACACCGACTGGCAGACGATCGCCTCCCTGTACGGCCGCCTCGCCCAACTCACCTCCTCGGCCGTGGTCGAGCTGAACCGGGCCGTCGCGGTCTCCATGGCCGAAGGACCCGCGCAGGCCCTGAAACTGGTGGACGCGCTGGCCGACGAAGAGGCGCTCAAGGGCTACCACCTGCTGCCGAGCGTGCGCGGCGACCTTTTGCAGCGCCTGGGCCGCACCGCCGAGGCGCGCGCGGCGTTCGAGGAGGCGGCCGCACTCGCGCGCAACGCCCGCGAACAGGAACTGCTCCTGGCCCGCGCCCGCGAACTGGATTCCGGCTCCGCCTAGACCAGCGCCCGCCTCGGCGAAGCCACTGGTGCCGTACGGAGGCCGAGGCCGTGCGCGACCTATAGTTGCCGCGTGCCCGCCCACGCGGCACGACCAGCGACAACCGCTCCGGGCAAGGAGGCGCCGTGACGGACTTCGACGCGATCGACGCGCTCCTGGCCTCGGTCCAGGAGGAGGCCGCGCTGCCGCCGGCCGCCGAACGCAGGCGGCTGCGGGAGGCCCTCGGCCTGTCCCGTACCCAGGTGGCGACGGCACTCGGCGTCTCGGCTTCGACCGTCGGCGGCTGGGAGAGCGGGCGCGACCCGAGCGGCGAGATCCGCGCCAAGTACGGGTATTTCCTGGAAGGCGCGCAGACGAAGCTCGCCGAGCCGTCCTCCGCTTCCGAGACGCCCGGGCCCGATGCTTCGGCTGCCGAAGCATCGACATCCGAAGTGTCGACATCCGAAGTGTCGGCTCCCGAGACCCTTGCCACCGAGCCCGAGGCGCCCGAGGACGCGGCGGAGACCCACGGGGGCGTGGCACTCGCCTCCCCTGAGCCCTGCGTGCTGTGCGGGGGCCCGGCTCGGCATCAAGTCGAGGGTTTCCCCCAGCACTTGGATGCCGCCGACTGCCAGGGTGCGCAGAGCGTACGGGAGGATCGGGCACCCGCTCCCACGTCCGCCCAACGCGCACCCGCGCCCACCGCCGCCGCCGCACCCACGAAGATCGTCCCCGCGGGCCGCCGCGCCGAGGAGGCGGACACCCCCGACCTCATCGCGCGCGCCGTCGAGGCCGCGCTCGCCGCGCACGGCGGTGACGTGGAGACGGCCACGGCCGCTCTGGTCAAGCGGGCCATCCCCGACGCCATGGCGCTGCTCGACGAGACCCGCAAGGGCGCCCGGTACCAGATCATCGCCCACCCGCCGATGCCCGACGTCCTGCGCCGCAAGAGCGCGCGCGGTCCGGACGACATCTGGGAGGCGCGCCCGAACTGGACCCGTCCTGAACTCCCGCCCGGCGCCCACGAGGTGACCGCGCTCGACATCAACGGCGCCTACCTGTCCGCCCTCAAGACCCACCTGCCGATCGGTGCCCTCGAACACTCGACGGGCGACGTGCACGACCGCCGGCGCGCGGGCGTCCACCTGATCACCCCGCCCCGCTGGGACCTGGAGCACCTCCTGCCCAACCCCCTCGGCAACCGCGAGGAGTCCGGGGAACTGTGGGTGACCGAGCCGACGCTGCGCCTGCTGCTTCGGCTCTCCGCGGATCCGTACGGACTGTGCGAGCCGCCCGTGATCCACGAGTCGTGGACCTCGGGCGCCACCGAGGGACTGCTCGAGAAGTTCCGTATCGCCCTGAAGGACGCCCGTGACCGCGCCATCGCCGAGGACGACACGGTCACGCTCGAATACGTGAAGGCGATGTACGCCAAGTTCGTCTCGACGATGGGGGAGTCCAACTACAACCGGGAGCTGTACCGCAGCGACTGGATGCACCTCATCCGCTCCCAGGCCTTCGCCAACCTCTGGATGAAGGCGTACAAGTGCTTCGACGAAGGCCTCGTCCTCGTCCGCGCGATGGGCACGGACGAGCTGCACGTGAGCGGCGATTGGCGCGCGCTCTTCACCGAGGGCCGTGGGGTCACCGAGGTGAAGGTGAAGGACGTGTACACCCTCGGCCAGGACCACGCCGAGTTCCCGGCGGACAGCTGACCACGACGCTCGGCGGGACCTGCGTCCCGGTCAGGCGGTGAGGCGCGCGAGCTCCGCGTTCGCCCGCTCGGTGACCAGAGCGAGCACCCGCCCCGCGGCGGCCAGGTCCTCCTCCGGAATCCCGCCCCAGATCCTGGCCGAGACCGGAGCGGTCTCGGCGCCGAGCGTCTGCTGGAGCGCACGCCCCGCGTCGGTCGGCCGCACCTGGCCGCCGTCCTCGGCGAGCAACTCCTTGGCCAGCAGCGCGTCGACCGTGGCCCGCAGCGCCGCGGGCTCGGCCTTCAGCGAACCCTGGACGGTCGCGACCAGGTCGTCCCGCGTCTGCTCGGAGCCGGCGGTGACCGCGGCGCGCAGGGTCACCGACTCCTGGAAGGTGATCCCGTGCCCGGTGAGCACTTGCTCGAGGACGCCGCGAGCGGCGTAGTGCGCGAGCGCGAGGTCGCGGGGGTTGGCGAGGGGTGCGGTGGCGGTCATGGTGTGCCCTCCTGCGTGCTCTCGTCGTGCGGATCGGATGCGTCACGGCGTACGGATGGATCTCGGCTCACGGCTGGATCGAGGCGTACGTCGAGCAAGGTCCTGAGCTCCTGCGTCAGCACGTGGGTGCGCTCGCCCTCGAGCCCGCCGAGCGGTTCGAGCAGCTGCTGGTGCAGCTCCTGGACCACCTCGATGGCCTTCCGGGTGACGGCCTGTCCCTGTGGGGTGAGGGTCAGTTGGACGGCGCGCGGGTCGCGCGGGTCGCGGGTGCGCTCGATGTGCCCGGCCGCTTCGAGCGCCCGCGCCAGCTTCGACACGTACAGCGCTTCGAGACCGGTGTGATCGGCGAGCTGCCGCTGGCTGGGACGCACGCCGGTGCGCTGCATGCCGTGCAGCGACGCGACCAACGCGTACTGCGCGTGCGTCAGACCCAGCGGTGCCACCGCGCGGTCGACGGCGACCCGCCACTTGTTGGCGAGCCGCCAGACCAGGAAACCGGGAGTTGGCCCCGGCGTACCGTTGCTCATGGAAAATAGAGTACATAGCTACTATGTACATGGCTACTGTTTTTCGCGCGCTCTATGCGGGAGCGGCGAAGGGCCCGTCCGCGGCGAAGGCGTGACGCGCGAACCGTTCCCCGATCCGCCGGTGTGCCGCCGCGTCCGGGTGCAGGTCGTCCGGCAGGGGCAGTTCTGCTGCGTCCTCCGCGCCGTACAGAGCGAGACCGTCCAGGTGGTGGAGCTGCGGGTCGTCGGCCGCGCGCTGGGCCACGATGCGGGCGAGCTCGTCGCGGATCACGCGCAACGTGAGCTTCCCTGCGGCCACTTCGGCGGGGTCGCCGGTGGCCTTGAAGCGCAGCGTGCCCGTTGCCAGGGCGTCGAGGTCGAAGGCGCCCGGGCCCGGTGTGTCCTCGTGGATCGCGCAGTGGATCGGTGACACGACGAGCAGCGGCGTGGTGGGGTGGCCTTCGCGGATCGTGTCGAGGAAGCCGTGCACCGCCGGGCCGAACGCGCGCAGCCGCATCAGATCCAGGTTGACGAGATTGATGCCGATCTTGACGCTGATGAGGTCCGCCGGGGTGTCCCGCATGGCGCGTGCGGTGAACGGATCGAGCAACGCACTGCCGCCGAACCCGAGGTTCACCAGGTCCGCGCCGCCCAGCCGCGCCGCGAGCGCCGGCCAGGTCGTGCTGGGGCTCGCCGCGTCCGAACCGTGGCTGATCGAACTGCCGTGGTGCAGCCAGGTCCTGCGGCCCTCCTGCGGTACGGGCTCGACCGGGGCGTCGGTGCGCAGCGCGACCAGCTGCGTGGTCTCGTTGTGCGGCAGCCAGACCTCCAGGACCTTGTCGCGGTCCGGCAGTCCGGCGAAGCGCAGGGTGCCCGCGGATCCCGGGGTGTGCTCGGCGGATCCGGTCGACATGTCGATGGTCACGGTGTCGCCGCCCGACACGCTTGCCTGCCCGGCCAGTTCGCCGTCCACGAGCAGGTCGTACAGGCCGTCGGGACGCGGCGGGGCGCCGGCGTACACGCGCTTGGTGGGCAGGGTGTCGAGCTCCAGCGCCGTGGCGCGGGTGCGCAGGGCGATCCGTACCCCCGAAGGCTGCGACTCGGCCATGGCCAGCTGGCCGTCGGCGCACTGCGCGCGGGCCCGGGCGGGCAGCCGGTGCGGCAGGACGCCGCGCCCGGTGGCTTCGAGTTCGAGGGCGCCGCGGACGATCGCGGGCGTGAGCGGGGTGGTGATCCAGCCGCGGTCGGCGGGGGCGTTCATGGTGGTTCAGGCCTTTCGTTCTTCGCGGTCCGGCTCGTCGGGCCAGGTGCGCAGCAGGGCGTCCAGCGCGTCGATGATCCGCGCCCACGACACCGAGGAGTCCGGGGCGCTGTGGCTGAAACCGCCGCTCAGCTCCAGGCTCACGTAACCGTGGAAGACGCTGCCGAGGAGCCGTACGGCGTGGGTCTGCGCCGGCTCGGCCAGGTCGTAGCCGCGCAGGATCGCCCGTGTCATCTGCGAGTGGCGCACTCCGGCGCCGGCCGCGGCGGTCTCCGGATCGAGGCGCAGCTGCGCGGCGGCGTAACGGCCGGGGTGCTCGCGCGCGTAACCCCGGTAGACCTCGGCGAACGCGGCCAGTGCGTCCTTGCCGGAGCGGCCCGCGAGCGCCTGCGCGGCGCGGTCGGCCATCTCCTCCAGGGCCAGCAGGGCGATCCGGGTCTTCAGGTCGTGCGAGCTCTTCACATGGGAGTAGAGACTCGCGACCTTCACGTCGAAGTGCCGGGCCAGCGCCGACACGGTCACGTGTTCGAATCCGACCTCGTCGGCGAGTTCCGCACCGGCCTGCGTGAGCCGCTGCGGCGTCAGCCCTGCCCTTGCCATCCCGGTCTCCTCGCCTCGCCCTAAGGCCATTATTCATTTGCCTACAGGTTTTAGGCAACTTACGATCGCCGGCATGAAGCCACTGACCGAATCCGAGATCCGCGCCTCCTTCGTGAACTGCTCGAAAGGGGAGGCCAAGCGCATGAACCTGCCGCGTGACCTGGCGGAGCGCCCGTGGGAGGACCTGGACTACCTGGGCTGGCGCGATCCGCAGGCGCCCGACCGCGCCTACCTCGTCGCCGAACTCGACGGACGCCTCCAAGGCGTGGTCCTGCGCGCCGGAGCGCGCCGCACCGGACAGGCGCGGCCCAGCATGTGCCGCATCTGCCTCACCGCCCACGAAGGCGGAGTGCCGCTGATGGTCGCCCCGCGCGCCGGCGAGGCGGGCAAGCAGGGCAACTCCGTGGGCATCTACATGTGCGACGAGCTCGACTGCTCGCTCTACACCCGCGGCATCAAGCAGGTCAGGCCCGCCATGCGGCTGGGCGAGACGCTCACGGTGGAGGAGCGGATCGCGCGCACGGTCACCAATCTGGAGGCCTTTCTGACGAAGGTCACCCACTGACCGGGCAGCGCCCCGCGCTCGCCTTAAACTCGCCGGATGGCAACGTACTTCGACGTCCACCCGGAGAATCCGCAGCGGCGCACCATCACCACGGTGGCCGAGAGTATCCGCAAGGGCGCGCTCATCGCGTATCCGACCGACTCCTGCTACGCGCTGGGCTGCCAGCTCGGCAACCGTGACGGCATCGCCCGGATCCGCACCATCCGCCAGCTCGACGACCGGCACCACTTCACGCTGGTGTGCCAGGACTTCGCGCAGCTGGGCCAGTTCGTGCACATCGACAACGACGTGTTCCGCGCCATCAAGGCCGCCACGCCCGGCAGTTACACCTTCATCCTGCCGGCCAGCAGGGAAGTGCCGCGGCAGCTGATGCACCCGAAGAAGAAGACCGTCGGCGTCCGCATCCCCGACCACGTCGTCACCCAGGCGCTCCTCGAAGAGCTCGGCGAGCCGCTCCTGTCCAGCACGCTGCTGCTGCCCGGCGAGGGCGAACCGCTCACGCAGGGCTGGGAGATCAAGGAGCGGCTCGACCACGTCGTCGACGCGGTGCTCGACTCGGGCGACTGCGGCACCGAGCCCACCACGGTGATCGACTTCTCCAACGGGGATGTCGAGATCATCCGGCGCGGAGCAGGGGACACCTCCCGCTTCGAGTGACCTTCGCGGGCTTCAGATGCCTGTCGGGCGCCTCGGGTTGCTGTCTCGCACGCACGCGATTGCCGCGTCAGCGGCGCCCGTAGTGGAGCGTGCCGCGTGCGGTGTCCGGCAGGTACAGCACGTCGTTGCCGTCCGAGTCCCGCCGCACCGCGAGGCGGTCCGCGGTGACGCCCGGCACGACGGACTGGGGCTGCCAGGCGCCGCCGACGGCGTGGGCCGCGAACACGCGGTCCGTGCCGGACGCGGTCACGTAGTAGACCCGCTCGCCCTCCGTCCCGTCCCGTGTGATGCCCAGCGCGGCCATGGTCTGTCCGCCCGCGTATACGGTCTGGCGCGCCCAGCCGCCCGAGCCCGGGGCGGCGTAGTACACGCGGAAGACGCCCGCGCTGTCCTCGGAGCGGTAGCGGTAGGCGACCCGCGGCGCGGATCCGTTGAGCGTCAACTTGGCGCTCTGCACGGCCGGTCCGGTGTAGCCGGTGTTGTCGGTGCTCCACTGCTCGCCGGCCGTCAGGTCCTGGATGACGTCCGCGGTCGCCGGGGTGGCCGGCACGGTGGCGGCCGCTCCCGTGCTGTCGGCGAAGGTGCCGGTGGCCGGGTCGTACCGGAGATACGAGAGCTGGTGGCGGAAGGCGGAGGACGGCGCCTTGGACCACTCGTACAGGATGTGCACCCGGCCCGCGGAGTCCACGGCGAGATCGTCCGGGTATACGGCGCGGTACTGGGCCGCGGCGAACGTGGCGACCGTGCTCCAGCGCGAGGCGGCGTTGTCCCAGCGGTACAGCTTCCCCGGGCGCTGGTCGTTGCCGCAGCCGACCCTGGCCGTCAGGTAGAGGTCGCCGTTGGGTGCGGTGGTCAGCACCGGATACGTGATTCCCTGGCCCGCGTCCGGCAGTTCGGCCGCGTGGTCCGTGACGCTGCCGCCGGGGCTCTCGGTGCGGAAGTAGCGCCAGGGGTTGCAGTGCATCGAGGTGAACACGTGCAGCCGGCCGCTGCCGTCGCGCGCGACGGACGGCTGGTTGTGCCCGAGGTCGTCGGTGAACTCGGCCTGCGTTCCGGAGCTGTTGAGCAGCGGAAGTCTGCTCCAGCTGCCGTCGGGGGCGCGCCGGGCGATGGCCGGCCGGTGCGTGGACGCGCTGGAACCGGGCTCGTTGAACGCCATGTAGGTGTACTGGCCCGCGCCCTTGTACGTGGCCAGGGGCGTCCACCAGGCGGCCTGGTTGGAGGAGTCCATGGCGTACGGGACCTTCTCGACGGTGGTGGTGGCGGCTGCTGTTGGGGCTCCGGCCCTGTCTGCGGCTTCGGCTTCGGCGGAGGCGGTCGTGGTGGTGGCCGGGGTGGCGGTCGCGGTGGCTCCGGTGCCGGTGAGTGTCAGCAGGCCGGCGACGGCGGCTGCGGTGACGGCGTACGTGCGTGCGCCGAGAAGCCTCATGGAGGTGACTCCTTGAAGGGAGGGGCCGGTTCGGCCCGGAACCTACCCGAGATCCCACAGTCTGAATAGGCTGTGCACAATATGGGACCTCAATGCTTTACTGGCGCTCCTGGGTGTGGCTGCTTGAGCCGTACGCGACCCGACTGCGATGTCCGAATGTGACAGACAGCCGTCATTGCGGCCATCGAGCGGCCCGGGCGAGGATGAGGACATGCCCCTCAAGCACCGAGTCGTCATCGCGGTCTTCCCGGATGTCGACCTCCTCGACGTCACCGGCCCGGCCGAGGTCTTCGCGCTCGCCAACCGCGAGACCTCGGGCCGCGCCGGATACGAGGTGAAGCTCGCCGGACCCTCGGCGGGCGAGGTGCGGACCTCGGCGGGGGTGCGGGTCGTCGCCGACCTGGGCTTCGACGAGGTCGACGGGCAGGTCGACACGCTGCTGGTGCCCGGTGCGGTGGACTTCACCGAGGCGGGCCCCGTGGCCCGCGTCGACCCGGACATCGTGGCGTGGCTCGAACGCACCGCGCCGCGCTCGCGCCGCGTCGCCTCGGTCTGCGTGGGCGCCCATCTGCTGGCGGCGGCGGGGCTCCTGGACGGCAGGACGGCCACCACCCACTGGTCCACCGCCGCCCAGCTCGCCGCCGACCACCCGGCGGTCACGGTCGACCCGGACCCGATCTTCGTCCGCACTGACCGCGGCCGGCTCTGGACAGGTGCGGGCATCAGCGCCTGCCTCGATCTCTCCTTGGCCCTCGTCGCCGAGGACCTGGGGGAGAAGGCCGCGCTGGCCGTGGCCCGGCAGCTGGTGATGTACCTGAAGCGGCAGGGCGGGCAGAGTCAGTTCTCCGTCCCGCTCAGCCGGCCGGCCGCGGCCCGGCGCGACATCGACGAGCTGCGGGTGTGGATCGCCGACCATCTCGACGAGGACCTGTCCGCCGAGGTGCTCGCGGCCCGCATGTGCCTGAGCGAGCGGCACTTCGCGCGGGTCTTCAAACAGGAGACGGGGCAGAGCCCGGCCGCCTATGTGGAGGCCGCCCGCGTGGAGACGGCCCGCCGTCTCCTGGAGACCACGGACGACGCGCTCGACCGCATCGCCGCGGCGGCCGGACTCGGTTCGGCGGAGACCCTGCACCGCGCGTTCAAGCGGCAGCTGGCGACGACTCCGGCGGGTTATCGACGGCGCTTCCGCACCAGTTCCACGTGAAACATTCCACCCTTCCATCCCTTCTACTCTCTCTGCTCTTTTCGTCTCTCAAGTCCTCTCTCTCCAGTCACCAACCTGTCCCGGTCCGCTGCGGCGTGTGGCTGCGCCCTGCCCGGAACCCGATGAAAGGCATCCCATGACTCAGCACGCGAAGTCCCTGCGCGAGGTCGTCGGACTCGGCGACGAGCTGCCCAAGCTGGCCGACTCGATCGTCGTGCTCATCGACTTCCAGAACACCTACCGCTCCGGCGTCATGGCACTCGAAGGCGCCGAGGAGGCCCTCGCGGCCGGCGCCCGCCTCCTGGAGCGCGCCCGCGCCGCCGGTGCCCCCGTGGTGCATGTGATGAACGACGGCGGTGAGGGCACCCCGTACGACATCCGTGCGGAGATCGGCGCGATCAGCGACGAGGTCGCCCCGGTCGAGGGGGAGGCCGTCGTGGTCAAGGGCTTCCCCAACTCCTTCCACGAGACGGACCTGGTCGAGGTGCTCACGGGCCTCGGTGCCGGTCCGGGCAGCGGCAAGGACCTGGTGCTCGCCGGTTTCATGACGCACATGTGCGTCAACTACACGGCGCAGGGCGCCTTCAACCTCGGCTACCGGCCCACGGTGGTCGCGGAGGCGACCGCCACGCGCAGCCTCGCGGCCCCCGACGGCTCCGTCGTTCCGGCCGCCGCCCTGCAGTCGGCCGCGCTGACCACGATCGGCGACCTGTTCGCCGTGGTGGCCCCGAAGGTGGACTCGCTCGAGGACTGAACGCCCGTATGAGGTAGGGGATTTGATCGAGGCGAGAACGCCCCGGGCTCAACTCCCGTATGACGAAGGGCGGGACGGCCGATGCGCCGTCCCGCCCCTTCGCGTGCTCGCGGGCCGGTCAGCCCGTCTGCTCGCTGATGTTGACCATCCACGGAACCCCGAACCGGTCCGTGCACATGCCGAACACATCGCCCCACATCTGCTTCTCCAACGGCACGGTGACCGTGGCGTTCGCCGCCAACTTCTCCCAGTAGCCGCGCAGTTCGTCCGCGTCGTCGCCGCTCAGGCTCACCGAGAAGTTCGCGCCGGACTGCTGCGGCATGTCCGGGTGCTGGTCCGCGCCCATCAGCGTGTAGCCGCTCGCGGTCTCCAGCATGCCATGCATGATCTTGTCGGCCATCGGCGTCCCGGCCATCCCGGACTCGCCGTAGGTGTTGAGCAGGAGCGTGCCCCCGAAGACCTGCTCGTAGAACTCCAGGGCCTCGCGGGCGTTTCCGTCGAAGCTGAGATACGGGTTGAGACGGGAACTCATGGCATGCTCCTCGGTCGGTGAGAGCTCCGCAGGGACGCCGGCGCCCGCGGGGGCCCGGCCCTGTTCCACCGTAGCCCCGCGGACAGGAGGCCGCCCGGCCTGCGGATCGCCACCCGGCGCGCTCGGCGCGGGATGGGTCGCAGCCCTTGTGGAGCTCAGCGCCGGATCAGCCCCAGCTCGGTCGCGGCCGCCACCGCGGCAGTACGGGAGTCCACGTCGAGCTTGGCGTAGACGCGGGCCAGGTGGGACTTGACCGTGCCCTCGGTGAGGTGCAGGTGGCGGCCGATCGCCTGGTTCGACAGGCCCTCCGCGACGAGGGCGAGCACTTCGGTCTCGCGTCGGGTCAGGGTCGTGGCGGGGGTACGGAGGCGGTTCATCAGCCGGTCGGCCACCGCGGGGGCGAGGATGGTGCGGCCTGCCGCGGCGGTGCGGACGGCGGCCGCCAGGTCCTCGGGCGGTGCGTCCTTGAGGAGGTAGCCGGTGGCGCCGGCCTCGATGGCCGGCAGGGTGTCCGCGTCGGAGTCGTACGTCGTGACCACGAGGACCCGGGGCGCATCCGGCCGCGCGGTGATCAGGGCCGTGGCCTCGGCGCCGCCCATGCCCTTGCCGAACTGCAGGTCCATCAGCACCACGTCGATGTCTCCCGCGGCGGCCCGCGTGACGGCGTCCTCCGCGGTGGCGGCCTCGGCGACCACGAGGAGCCCCGGCTCGGTCTCCAGAACGGCGCGCAGTCCGGCCCGTACGACGGGGTGGTCGTCGGCGAGCAGCAGGCGGATGGGCGAGTCGGTCACGGGCGGGCCTCGGGCTCGGGTGCGCGGGTGGAGTGAGGAGGGGCGGCCGCCTTCGTCGCGGGTGGCGGGTCGACGGGGAGCCGGGCTGTCACCGTGGTGCCGCGGCCGGGCGCGGAGGCGAGGGTGAGGGTGCCGCCGAGGGCCCGCAGGCGGGAGCGCATGGCGGCCAGTCCGAAGCCGCCCGTCATCGGGTCGGGCGCGGGCAGTTCACCGGGGACGAAGCCGGCACCGTCGTCGGCGACGTCCAGCGTGACCTCGCCGGCGTGGCAGGCGAGCGTGACGTCCACCCTGGTGGCGCCGGCGTGCCGGACCGTGTTGCCGATCGCGGACTGGGCGATGCGCAGCAGCGCCACCTCGTGTGCGGTCGGCAGCGGCAGCGCGGGGCCGGCGAGGTGGAAGCGCGCCGTGATGCCCTCGCGTGCGGAGGTGGTGGCGCAGAGCCGCTCCAGGGCGCCGGCCAGGCTGGTGCCGTCCAGGGCGGGCGGGGCCAGGGCGGCGACGAAGCGCCGGGCCTCGGCGAGGTTGTCCACGGCGGCGAGCCTGGCCTGACCGATGTGGCGTACGGCCTTTTCGGGGGCGTGCGGCAGGGCGCGCTCGGCGGCCCGCAGCAGGAGCTGGATGCTGGACAGGCCCTGGGCCAGGGTGTCGTGGATCTCGCGGGCCAGCCGCTCGCGCTCGGCCGCCACGCCCGCGGTGTGCTGGGCGGCGGCGAGGTCGGCGCGCGCGGCGGTGAGTTCCTCGATGAGCCGGCGGCGCTGTTCGCTCTCCCGGTACAGGGCCTGATAGCCGCGCACCACCGCGACCGCGACCGCCGCACCGAGCGCGGGCCCGATCGCCATCGCCGCGCTGAACGCGCCCTGATGCGCGGAGAACCCGGCCACCGCCGCCACCGCGGTCACGCCCACGCAGACCAGACCGCCGCGCTGCGGCAGCAGGTGCAGTTGCAGGAAGTACAGCGGGAACGCCAGCCAGACTCCGTCCGGCGTGAGGGCGAGCAGCGCCAGCCATACGGCGCCGAGTGCGAGCAGCCACCAGGCCGCGGCCCGGCGTGAGCCGCGTATCCCCGGCAGCAGCGACCCGGCGGCGTAGACGAGCGCGCACAGCACCGCCACGGCGACGATCACGCCCGGGTACGCGCGGCCGTCGGCCACCGCCCGTACGGCGGCGAGCACCAGCAGGCCGAGGACCAGCAGGTGCAGGCACCAGGTGAGGGCGCGGGTGGTCGGGGTGAGGGGGAGGGCGGCGGCGTTCACAGTCCTCCCAGCCTAAGGAGCCGTGCGCGCTCGGGCCTCCATCGAAAGTTACAAGCCGGTCCGTACCGGACGATCCGTGAAGTCACCCCGCTTGCCAGATGTCCGAGGCCGCGCGGGCGACGACTGTGGGGGACACCGCCGGATCACTGCCGGATCACCGCCGGATCGCCGTCGGGGCGCCGGCGGGACACCCCGGGGACCGCGCCGGAGGAGCCACCGGTCCCTCCGCAGATCCCACCATCGTTCCCATCACCCGAAGGGGCAGCCAGCACCGTGTTCGTCGCCTGGAGAGACCTGAGATTCGCCAAGGGCCGGTTCGCCCTGATGGGCACGGTCATCGTGCTGATCACCCTGCTCGTCGGCCTGCTCTCCGGCCTGACCGCAGGACTCGGCCGGCAGAACATCTCGGCGATCACGGGACTCCCTGCCGACCGGATCACCTTCGCGGCGCCGAGCGGGGGCCAGGACCTCTCGTACGCCGATTCCGCCGTCACCGCCGAGCAGGTGAGGCGGTGGGAGAAGGCCCCCGGCGTGACCACCGCCGAGCCGCTCGGCATCACCACCACGACGGCGGCCGCCGAGGACCGGAGCACGGGGGTGTCCGCCCTCGGCGTCCGGCCGGGCTCCGCGCTCGCCCCGGACAGCCGCGCAATCGACGACCGTACGGCGGTGCTCTCCGCCACCGCCGCCCGCGAACTCGGCCTGGAGCCGGGCGGCACCTTCACCCTCGCCGGCCAGGAGCTGACCGTCGCGGCGGTACGGGGCGACGCCCACTTCAGCCACACGCCCGTGATCTGGACCAGCCTCACCACCTGGCAGCACACCGCACCGCCCTTGTCCGGCGGAGACAAACCGGCCGCGACGGTGATCGCGCTCACCACCACCGGGGACGCGGATCCCGCGGCCACCGACGAAGCCGCGGGCACCCGGACCGTCACACGCGACGCCTCGCTCGCGGCGATCGGCTCCTACACCTCCGAGAACGGCTCCCTGCAGCTGATGCGCGGCTTCCTCTTCGCCATCTCGGCCCTGGTCATCGGCGCGTTCTTCACCGTCTGGACCATCCAGCGCAGCGCCGACGTCGCCGTACTGAAAGCACTCGGCGCCTCCACCGCCCACCTCCTCAAGGACGCACTCGGCCAGGCCCTCGTGCTGCTCACGGCCGGCGCGGCCCTCGGCACCGGACTCGCCGCCGCCTTCGGAGCCCTGCTCGGCGGCACCGACGTACCGTTCGTGCTCACCCCGGCCACCGTGCTCGTCCCGGCAGCCGTCATGATCGTGCTCGGTGCACTGGGAGCCGCCCTGTCCATCCGCCGCATCACCTCCGTCGACCCGCTGACCGCCCTGGGGAGCGCCCGATGAGCATCGACCTGACCGGCATCACCCTCACCTACCCGGACGGCGACTCCCGCCTCACGGCACTCGACGAGGTGACGCTGCACGTCCCCAAGGGCCGCCTGACCGCGGTCGTCGGACCCTCGGGATCCGGCAAGTCCAGCCTCCTGGCCGTCGCCGCCACCCTGATCACGCCCGACCACGGCACGGTGCGCATCGACGGCACCGGCACCGCGGGTCTGAGCCGGCGGGACCTCGCCGAACTGCGCCGGCGCACCATCGGCATCGTCTTCCAGCAGCCGAACCTGCTGCCGTCCCTCACCGCGGCCGAGCAACTCCAGGTCATGGCCCACCTCGACGGCCGCCGCCCCGCCCGCTCCCGCACCCGCGCCCTTGAACTCCTGGACGCGGTGGGCCTCGCCGACCAGGCCCACCGCCGGCCCCACGAGCTCTCCGGCGGCCAGCGTCAGCGTGTCAACATCGCCCGCGCCCTCATGAACGACCCGACGGTCCTCCTGATCGACGAACCCACCAGCGCCCTCGACCACGAGCGAGGCGCCGCGGTCATCGACCTGATCACCGGCCTCACCCACGACCGCTCCACCGCCACGATCCTCGTCACCCACGACCGCACCCACCTCGCCGCCGCCGACGAGACCGTGGAGATGCGCGACGGGCGGGCGCTGGCCCGGGCGGCGGGCGAGGGGCCCGCGGCGGGTCAGGAGCCGGTGGTCACCTGACGGTGCCGCGCGGCCCAACTGCCGCGCGTGGTCCCGAGCGCGTGCTCCGCCAGGCGCAGATGCTGGATGTCCGTGGTGCCGGCGGGCGCCAGCGTGTGGTGCGCGTCGCGCAGGTACCGCTCGATGGGACGGTGCGTGAACAGGCCCGTCGCGGCGTGGATCTCCATCGCGTTGCGCGCGCTGTCGAGCGCGGACTCCACGTTCACGGCCTTGGCGTTCATCAGCTCCGCGTCGCACGGATGGCCCCGGTCGAGCAGATGCGCCGCGTGGTACGCGGTCAGCCGGGCCGTCATGAGGCGTGACTGCATCTGCCCCAGCTTGATCTTGATGTTGGGCAGCGCGTGCAGCGGCTCGCCGTACCGCTTGCGCTCCGTGCAGAAGCGCGAGGTCTCGTCGAGCAGCGCCTGGTGGATGCCGAGCGATACGGCGGTCAGGTTGGCCCGGCCGTACAGGACGCTGGAGGAGTACGCGACCGACAGACCGTCGCCCTCCTCGCCGAGGCGATGGGAGGCGGGAACACGGCAGTTGTCGAAGATCAGCTCGCCGAAGCTGAAGCCGTGCAGGCCCAGGGTCGGCTGCTCGGGTGCGAGCCGGCAGCCGGGGCGGTCCGCCTCGACGAGGAACGCGCTGAGCCCGCGGGAGCCGGGTCCGGTGCGCACCACCACGCCGTGCAGATCGCCCACATGACTGTTGCCGACGTACACCTTGCGCCCGTTGAGCACGTAGTCCTCGCCGTCGCGCACAGCGGTGGCGGTCATGCCGAGGACGTGGCCGCCCGACTCGTGCTCGGTGACAGCGATCGTGGGCAGACAGCGGCCGGCCGCGATCGCCGGCAGCCAGGTCTTCTTCTGGGCGTCGTCGCCGTAGTGCAGGATCTTGGCGACCCCGAGCTGGGAGGCCTGCACCATCGCGCCCATGGCGGCGCTCACGCGGGACAGCTCCTCGATGATGATCGTCTTCGCGAGGTGCCCGGCGCCCATGCCTCCGTACTCGACGGGGATGGTCGCGCCGAGCCAGCCCTGGCGGGCGATCAGGCGGGACAGGCCGTGCTCGACGGTGCGCGCGCTCTCCATCTCGGCGATCTTCGGACGTATCTCGCGTTCGGCGAAGCCGCGCACCTCCTCACGGAGCTGCTCATGCCGTGCGCTGGTGAACCAGTCACTCATCCTGGGGCCCTCCGGTAACTGAGCTCGCGCCAGTATCAACAGAACTCCCTTGCGCACAGGGGGATTTGAACCGTGCCGCAGTCATGGTGCGGTCCCGTTCGTACATCTGCAAGCACGCCTGCAAGAACGCGTGCAAGCACAGCTGCAAGTGCAGCGGAAGCCGTGCTGGTGGGCGTGGTGCGACCGGGGTCGGTGGGGCCCGCCTCGGGTGCGGTGGCGGGCCTCGCGACTCAGGGGCGGCGAACGGATGTACGGCCCGACGGCAGGCCCGGCGCGGGCGCTGTCACGTGCACCGGCGCAGCGCCACGGGCGCTCTCACGCACACCGGCGCAGCGCCAGGACCGCGTTGTGCCCGCCGAATCCGAAGGAGTTGCTCAGGGCCAGATCGCCCCGCGCGGGCAGTGGCCGCGGCGCCGAGGTGACCACGTCGAGGGCGATCGCCTCGTCGAGGGTGTCGCAGCCGATCGTGGGCGGAATCACACCGTGGTGCAGGGTGAGGACCGTGGCCACGGCCTCCACCCCGCCCGCCGCGCCCTGCAAGTGCCCGAAGTTGCCCTTGAGCGCCGTGACGGGGACGCTGCCCTCGCCGAGCACGGCACGCAGCGCCTTCGCCTCGGCCAGGTCGCCCTCGACGGTGGCGGTCGCGTGCGCGTTCACGTGCACGACGTCGACCGCGTGCGCGCCCGCGTCCCTGATCGCGCGGCGCACCGCGCTGGCGACGCCGGAGCCGGTCGGGTCGGGCGCCGCGATGTGGTGGGCGTCCGCGGACAGGCCCGAACCGGCCGCCTCGCAGTAGATCCGGGCGCCGCGGGCCCGGGCGTGCTCCTCGGACTCCAGGACGAGCAGCCCGGCGCCCTCGCCGTTCACGAAGCCGTCCCGGTCCGCGGCGAAGGGGCGCGAGGCGCGGCCGGGTTCGTCGTTACGGGTGGACAGGGCCCGCATGCTGCTGAACGAGGCCATCACGGCCGGGGTGATCACCGCCTCGGCGCCGCCCGCCACAGCGACGTCCAGATAGCCGTGCCGGATCCGGTCGATGGCTGCACCGATCGCCTCCGTGCCCGACGCGCAGGCGCTCACGACGGTGCGCGCCTCGCCGGTGATGTGCAGGTCGAGGGAGATCTGCGAGGAGGCCTGGGAGGGCACGGTCATGGGGGCGGTGAGCGCCGGCACGGCCCGCAGCCCCTTCTCGCGCAGCTTGCGGTCGCCCTCGATCATCACGGGCGTGCCGCCGATGATCGTGCCGACCGAGACACCGACGCGCTCGGGGTCCAGGCCGCTCTGCGCGGTGCCGGCCGGATCGAACCCGGCGTCCTGCCAGGCCTCGCGTGCGGCGAGCACGGCGAACTGCGCGGACCGGTTCATCCGCCGGGCCTGCACCCGCGGCAGCAGCTCGGCCGGGTCGGTCTCGACGGTGCCGGCGATCCGTGCGGGGTGGTCGGCGAACTCCTCGTCGGTCAACTCCCGTATCGCACAGCGCCCTTCGAGCAGCCCGTGCCAGAGCTCGGGCACGCCGTAGCCGAGCGGGGTGATCGCGCCGAGCCCGGTCACCACCACGCGTCGGCGTCCGGACGTGCTCGCAGCGGCCGCCTGGCGCGGTATGTAGCGGACTTGGTCGCCTCGCTCGGACCGCGCGCCCTGACCGATTTGTCCGATCTCGCCGACCTTCCCGACCGCCCCGGCCAGGTCGGCGATGGCGGCGAGCAGTTCGGCGTCGGACCAGGCCCGGTCGCCCGGCTGCTCCACGTCCGCGTGCCAGACGCCCCAGCGCCGCACGCGGGACTCCACCGAGCCGTCGTGGCGGGTCACCAGGACGAGGTCACCGTCCCGCAGGCGCGCCCCGTCGAGAGTCGACGGGCCCGCGGACACCGGTACGGACGGGTTCGCGTCGGAGGCGGCGGGCGCGGTGGAGGGGGCGGCTTCGGTGTGCTGCGCGGCAGGGGAGCCCGGCTCGAGGTGCATGGGGGGAGTGATTGCTTTCTGCTTCCGGACGAGGTGATCAACGCGGCCTGGGCGCTTGATCATTGCCTGCCTGATGGACTTTGTACCCCTTCATGCCTACATGCGTTTTTGCGGTCCGCACAAGGACTGAGATGCGGCTCACGCCCGGCGTCCGCTCCGTGGACGTCCCCGCGCCCGGCGCTCCGCACCGCGGACCGACCCGCGCCCCGCACTCCGCTCCCGCGCTCACGTCACCGGTCGCCGTGACGTGGCTCACGGGCGCGGGCGGACCGGAGCTGCGGCGGGTCGAACAGGTGCGTGGCCGCCCCCGCGATCACGAGCCCGGTGGCGATGAGCAGCCCCTGGCCCACCGCGACGCCGTAGGCGAAGCAGCCCGCCGCGGCCCCCGCCACCAGCCAGGCCCACCGCCTCCGGCACTCCCGCGGGCGCCGCGGCCGGCCACGGGCCAGGGCGCGCGCGAACTGCGGGTCGTCCAGCTCCAGTTGGGCCTCCAGGGCGCGCAAGTGGCGCTCGTCGGCAGGTGACATGGCGCTTCTCCCTTCCCCGGCGGGCGGGAACCTCGTGCCTTCCACGGTGACCGCGTGCACCCGCCGTACGCCATCAGGCCGCCCACCCAAGACGTCTGGCCTCTGACCTGGGCGCGGGCGGTGGGATGGGTGCCGGACCCGATGGACGGCCCCGGCCCTACCGGCGGAAGCTGACAGGGACAGCGATCGCGTACGGCCCCCGCCGAGCGGTCCTCGTGCCTCAGCGCGTACGAGGACGGGGAACGGGCCGCGGACACGAGGACGGAGCGCACGATGGCCGAGCCGGGGACGACGCGGATCCTGCTCGCCGACGACCACGCGCTTGTACGGCGCGGCGTGCGGCTCATCCTCGACGGCGAACCCGGCCTGACCGTCGTCGCCGAGGCCGGCGACGGCGCGGAGGCCATCGACCGGGCCCGCGCCGACCGGCCGGATCTCGCCATCCTCGACATCGCGATGCCACGCCTGACCGGGCTCCAGGCGGCCCGTGAACTCGCCCGGCTCCGGCCGGACCTGCGCATCCTCATGCTGACGATGTACGACAACGAGCAGTACTTCTTCGAGGCGCTCAAGGCCGGGGCCTGCGGCTACGTCCTCAAGTCGGTGGCCGACCGCGATCTGGTCGAGGCCTGCCGTGCCGCCATGCGGGACGAGCCCTTCATCTACCCGGGGGCCGTGAACGCGCTGATCCGCAACTACCTGGAACGGGCCGCCGGGAATGCGGACTCCGGGAACGCGGGCAGCGATCCCGGCCCGAGACCTGTGACTCCTCGCGAGGAGGAGGTGCTCAAACTCGTGGCCGAGGGCCACAGTTCACAGGAGATCGCCCGCCTGCTCGTCCTCAGCGTCAAGACCGTGGAGCGGCACCGCGCCAACCTGCTGCAGAAACTCGCCCTGCGCGACCGCCTCGAACTCACCCGCTATGCCATCCGAGTCGGGCTGATCGAACCGTAGGCGCACGGTGAGGGTGCTTGATCGAACCGTAGGCGCACGCAGAGGCGGCCTGTCCATCCGTGGAGGCCCCCATGTTTCGCAGCCCTGCCGGATGACAGGATGGCCGGATCGCGGCGGGTCGATGTGTCGACATGCAGGGGTGGTCATCCGGATGCACAGGGTGCTCGTCCCTTGCGTGCGGTCATTCCTCCCGCCCGGCCGAAGAGTTCGTGAGCTGCGATGAGGAGGGACGGGCTGTGCCCGCTCCACGGATGAGTACGACCCCGCTGCCGGGGATCGGTGTCCAGTACGACCTGACGACGCGAGAACACCGCCACCTCTCGGTGGTGGCCCACCGCGACGGCACCCGCACCGTCAACGTCTACCGGGGCGACGACCCCGACGCCTGCGCCCAGTCGGTGCACCTGACCGGAGCGGAGACGGCCTCGCTGATCGACGCGTTGATGCCCTCCCACCACAGCCCGAACCTGCTGCACACCACGGACCTCGGCCTGCTCGCCGAACGCGTGGAGATCTCGGCCCACTCGTACTGGAACGGGCGCGTCCTCGGCGAGACCCGGCTGCGGACGGAGACGGGTGTGTCCGTCGTCGCCGTGCTGCGCCGCGCCGACGCGATCCCCTCGCCGACCCCCGACTTCCGGCTCGCCGGCGGGGACACGCTGATCGTCATCGGCACCCGCGAAGGTGTCAGCGCCGCCGCCTCGATACTCGGACGTGAGTGACGTATGCACTCTGCCGTCTTCCTCATCGAGTTCGGTGCGATCATCCTCGGCCTCGGCCTGCTCGGCCGCCTGGCCGGCCGGCTGCACTTCTCGCCTATCCCGCTCTACCTCCTGGCCGGGCTCGCCTTCGGCGAAGGCGGGCTGCTCCCGCTGGGCGCCAGCGAGGAGTTCGTCGCCATCGGCGCCGAGATCGGCGTCATCCTGCTGCTGTTGATGCTCGGCCTCGAATACACCGCGAGCGACCTGGTCTCCAACCTCAAGACGCAGTACCCGGCAGGACTCGTCGACTTCACGCTCAACGCCCTGCCCGGCGCGGTCGCCGCGCTGCTGCTCGGCTGGGGACCCGTGGCCGCGGTCGTCCTCGCCGGCGTCACCTGGATCTCGTCGTCCGGCGTCATCGCGAAGGTGCTCGGCGACCTCGGCCGGCTCGGCAACCGTGAGACCCCCGTGATCCTCAGCATCCTGGTGCTCGAGGACCTGGCGATGGCGGTGTATCTGCCCATCATCACCGCCCTGTTGGCCGGGGTGAGCCTCGCCGCCGGAGCGGTGACGCTCGCCATCGCCCTCGCCGTGGCGGGCGGGGTGCTCTTCGTCGCCCTGCGCTACGGCAGGCTCATCTCCCGCTTCGTCTCCAGCGACGACGCCGAGAAGTTGCTCCTGGTGGTGCTCGGCCTGACCCTGCTGGTCGCGGGCATCGCCCAGCAGCTCCAGGTGTCGGCCGCGGTGGGCGCGTTCCTCGTGGGCATCGCGCTCTCGGGCGAGGTCGCCGAGGGCACGCACGTGCTGCTCTCGCCGCTGCGCGACCTGTTCGCCGCGGTCTTCTTCGTCTTCTTCGGCCTGCACACGGATCCGGCCAGCATCCCGCCGGTGCTGCTGCCCGCCCTGGTCCTCGCCGTGATCACCGCGTGCACGAAGGTCGCCACGGGGTACTGGGCGGCGCGCCGCGCGGGTGTGGGCGTCAAGGGGCGCTGGCGTGCGGGCGGCACGCTCGTGGCCCGCGGCGAGTTCTCCATCGTCATCGCCGGACTCGCCGTCACCGCCGGCATCGAACCGGCGCTCGGCCCGCTGGCCACGGCGTACGTCCTGATCCTCGTCGTGATCGGACCGCTGACGGCCCGGTACGCGGAACCGCTGGCCATGCGCCTCACGAAGCACCGTACGACCACGGCCGCACCGCAGACCCAGGTGCCCGCCGGTGTCTCCGCGCCCGGCATCGACGCCGGTGGTCTCGGCACGCCCGTTCCCGACGCGTCCGGTCCCGACGCGTCCGGCGACCACCGCGGCCACGGGTAAGTGCGGCACGCGACCGGACGGACGGGCCGCCGGAGCACCTCGAACGAGGAAGGCGCCGGCGGCCCCGGCGTGCGGAGCTCGCGGGATGGGTGCCGGCACGGATGGACGCGCGGCCACCGCCCCGCCACGATCTACACCGGACAGCAGGAAGTCGAGGGGCGAGGCCCCCGAGGAGGCCGCGCGTACGTGTCGTTGTTCTGGCGGATCTTCCTGCTCAACGCCGCCGTGCTGGTCGTGGCGACCGCCCTGCTCCTGCTCGGGCCCGCGACGGTCTCCACACCGGTCCTCTTCACCGAAGTCGTGATCGCGGCCGGCGGGGTGGGCGTGATGCTCGCGGCCAACGCCGTCCTGTTCCGGATGAGCCTCGCCCCGCTGCGCCGGCTCACCCGCGCGATGACCACCACGGATCTGCTCCGGCCCGGGCGGCGCCTCGACGCCTGCGGGCAGGGCGAGTTCGCCGATCTCATCACCACCTTCAACACGATGCTCGACCGCCTCGAGGCCGAGCGGGCGGCGAGCAGCTCGCTCGCCCTGTCCGCGCAGGAGGCGGAACGGCGCCGTATCGCCCAGGAGTTGCACGACGAAGTGGGGCAGACCCTCACCGTGGTGCTGCTCGACCTCAAGCGGGTCGCCGACCAGGTGCCCGAACCCCTGCGCGAGGACCTGCGGCGCGTGCAGGAGACCACGCGGGCGGGACTCGACGAGATCCGCTGGATCGCCCGCCGCCTGCGCCCCGGTGTCCTCGACGAACTCGGCCTGACCAGCGCCCTCACCGCCCTGGCCCACGAGATCACCGCCCACGCCGGACTCACGGTCCGCCGCAGCTACGCACCCGACCTGCCCGCACTGGACGAACGCACCGAACTCGTCCTGTACCGCGTGGCCCAGGAGAGCCTCACCAACGCGGCCCGGCACGCCCGCGCCACCAAGGCCGACCTGAGCCTGCACCGCACCGCGGACGGAGTGGAACTGGTCGTGGCCGACGACGGCCGGGGGACGGGCGGCGCACCGGAAGGCTCGGGCATCCGCGGCATGCGCGAACGCGCCCTGCTCATCGGCGCCCGCCTCGCGCTGGGACCCGCGCCCGGCGGCGGGACGCGCGTCCGGATGACCGTGCCGTCGCACACCGCGCCCCGAGCAGACGCGCCCCCGCACACCGCGCCCCCAGCAGACGCGCCCCCGCACACCGCGGCCCGAGGAGATGACCCCCTGCGTACCGCAGCCGAAGGAGACACCTGACATGGACGCGGACACCACCGGCGGCCCGAACCCCGGCGCGGCCCCCATCCGCGTCCTGCTCGCGGACGATCACGCCCTGGTACGGCGCGGCGTGCGGCTCATCCTCGACAGCGAACCGGACCTCGAAGTCGTGGCCGAAGCC
This sequence comes from Streptomyces indicus, assembly GCF_900100315.1. Lineage (GTDB taxonomy): Bacteria > Actinomycetota > Actinomycetes > Streptomycetales > Streptomycetaceae > Streptomyces > Streptomyces indicus. The sequence continues at coordinate 90,359 of NZ_FNFF01000001.1, read as the reverse complement.
GACAACGGCGCCGACGCGGTCGCCCTGGCCCGCACCCACGAGCCCGATCTCGCCGTACTCGACATCGCGATGCCGCGGATGACCGGACTGCAGGCGGCGCGTGAACTCGCCCGCGTCCAGCCGGGCCTGCGCACGCTGATGCTGACGATGTACGACAACGAGCAGTTCTTCTTCGAGGCGCTCAAGGCCGGCGCCAGCGGCTACGTCCCGAAGTCCGTGGCCGACCGCGACCTGGTGGACGCGTGCCGGGCGGCGATGCGCGGCGAGCCGTTCCTCTACCCGGGCACCATGACCACCCTGATCCGCAACTACCTGGAGCGGGCGCACAGCGGGGAGCCGTTGCCGGACCGCCCGGTGACCGAACGCGAGGAGGAGGTGCTGAAGCTGGTGGCCGAGGGCCACACCTCGAAGGAGATCGCGGACCTCCTCTACATCAGCGTGAAGACCGTCGAACGCCACCGCGCCAACATGCTCCAGAAGCTGGGCCTGCGCGACCGCCTGGACCTCACGCGCTATGCGATCCGCACCGGGTTGATCGAGCCCTGAGCCCGCAGCGCCCAAGCCTTTCTAAGAGGCCGTCTCATCCAGGTCGAGGACACTTCCCGTGCACGGACCACCGCGGCGGCAAGGAGGGCCTCATGCTGAGCGAACGGGCCAGACGCCGGCTGCTCGCGGCGGCCGCCGTCTGCGTGCTCGCGGCGACGACCGGTGCCGCCTACCCGGACCGCCCGCCGCATGCCGCGCCGCATGTCGCGGCCGGGGCCCTCGCGCCCGATCCGGCCGACCACGGCCCGCACCCACTCATCCGCGACCAGATCGACATCGATCTCGACCCCGATCCGGACACGGGTGCGGACGCCGCTACGCAGCGGTTCACCGGTCGAGCGACGCCAGCCAGCCGGTCAGAAGACGGTTGACCTCGTCGGGACGCTCCTGCTGGACCCAGTGACCGCAGCCGTCGAGGATGTGGGACCCGGTCAGGCCGGGGAGCGTGGCCGGGTAGGCGTCGATCGCGGCGGCCATCCACGTGATGGAGGCGTCCAGGGCGCCGCCGATGAACAGCGACGGCTGCTTGAGCGGGGCGCCTTCGTGCGGCGCGAGGTCCTCCCAGTCGCGGTCCATGTTGCGGTAGCGGTTGAGGGCCCCGGTCATCCCCGTACGCTCGAACTCCCCTGCGTACACGTCGAGATCGGCCTCGCTCAGCCAGCCCGGCAGCATGCCCTGCGGGAAGCGGTCCCGCAGCCGGCCGCCCGCGCGGGTCACGAAATGCGGATCGGGCGCGCCCTCGCCCGGCATGGTGTCGGCCGAAAGGGCCGCGTAGAAGCCCGCGAGCCAGCCCCGCACGTCGGGCTCCATCTCGGCTTCGGCCCGGCCGGGCTCCTGGAAATACGAGACGTAGAACTCCTCGTCGCCGCCCATCTGCGCGAAGACCTCCGTCGGGCGGGGGCCGCCGGGCGGCGCGTAGGGCACGCTCAGGAGCCCGACGGCGCGGAACACCTCGGGGTGCAGCAGCGCGGAGGCGGCCGCGATGTTGGAGCCCCAGTCGTGCCCGACGACCACCGCCTGCTCCTCGCCGAGCGCGCGGACCAGGGCGACGTTGTCCTCGACCAGATCGAGCATGCGGTACGCCGAGGCCGCGGCCGGCTTGGAGGAGCGGCCGTAACCGCGCACGTCCATCGCCACCGCCCGGTAGCCGGCCGCCGCGAGGGCGGGGAGCTGGCGGCGCCAGGAGTACCAGGACTCGGGGAAGCCGTGCACGAGGAGCACGAGGGGACCGGTGCCCTGCTCGACGAGGTGGAGGCGCCCGGTGGGCGCGTCGACGGTGTGATGGCGCGGCTCGGCGGACGGTGCGGGACGCTGCATCGGAACTCCTCGGTCGCGGGTGGCGGTGCTCGCGCACCGATCATGCGGCGGTACGGGCCCGGGCGGCGAGGACACTTGCCGAACCGGCAAATCTGCAGGTCTCTCGGTGGCGCGCATTCCGCACGGGGAGCGCGCCCGGAGCCGCCCTGCTCACCGGCCGTCGGACCGCGGCGCCTCGAGCGGAGCCAGCGTGGAGCCGTCGGACAGCCGCGCGCGAACCCGTACCCGGACATCGGACGCGGAGATTTTCCGTGCCAGGGTGCGGCCCTCGGCCGTGGCCTCCACGGCGCCCGTGACCTCGATGGACGTCACGTGCCTGCTGCCCGCGGCAAGCAGATGCCGCGCGCCGGAGGGCGCGACCCACTGGGTGGTGGCGAGGACGTGCTGCCCGAACCGGCTGCACGCGGCGGTCGACTCGGCCCGTGCGACCACCGGAGCGGACGTGCCGCGCTCATCGGAGGGCGCCTTGAACTGCACCAGCACACTGCCGGGCCCGCGCCACGTGGTCGCCCGGGCGCAGGACCACACCGCGCTGCCGCCGCGTTCGGGCAGATCCTGCCGGGCGAAGTCCCAGACATTGACCGCCCGTACATCGTGCCCGCGGAACGCGCCCAGACGGCAGGCCGAACTCGCCCAGCTGGTCAGGGCGTTGGCGCTTGTGGCCTCACGGGGCTGGCGGGCCGGCGCGCCCTGCCCGGGCAGCGGGGTGTAGCTGAGATGCGCTGCCGTGAGCCCGCCGAGATCGGTGACGAGGAAGGCGTGCTTCTCGACGATCCGGTCGGAGGAGCGCAGTTGGAGCACCGGCCAGGCGTCACAGGAGGACCCGGCCGAAGGTGCCTCGGTGGGCTCGGTGATCCCGTCCTCGTCCACCTTGAGCGGACGGGCCGGGTCGTCGGGGCGCAGCAGGTCGCGGTGGCCCGCCTCGGCGATCCACGGCGCCAGCAGGTAGCGCGTGCCCTCACGGCCGCGGTCCAGCACCACGGCCGCGGCGGTGGTGACATCGGAGTCGTCGGCACGGGCGAAGTCGAGCGCGGCGACGCCGTCCCGTTCGGTGTAGCGCACAAGCCGCTGCCCGTCGTGGAACAGGACCGTGGCCCGGCCGTCGGTCGCACCGGCGTACAGCAACTGCGGTGCACCGGTGGGCGGTTCGGCCCGAACGCCCGCGTTCTCGGTCACCCGCGTGCCCTCGGGTGGCGACGCCCAGGTGGCCAGCGCCCGCGTGAGCAGCTCCTCGTCCCGCGTACGGTTGCCGCGCGGCGGCCAGGCGCTGAAATCGACCCGGGAGGTGTCCGCCCACGCTTCACCCGGCACGCGCACGAGTCGGTCCGGTCCGGGCGCCGAGTCCGGCAGGCGGGCCGCGGGCACCTCGTCGTCCCCAGCGAGGGAGCCGCCCACGAGAACGAGAGCCACGAGGGCCGCAGCGACAGCCCACAGAATCCCGAAGCGACGCCGCCGGCGCAGCAGATCGGTGGGCCTGGTCTGCACGGAACAGGCGTCGAACTCCTGGGAACGCAGCAGGGTTTCGGCCGTCGGGCCCGCCGTGGTGTCCAGACCGCGCGAGGCATGCAGCGCGGCCCGCGCATCGGGCACGCCCGCCGCCCCGAGCAGCTCGACGATCCGGCCGTCGGGCAGATTCTCCAGGTGGCGCAGTACGAAGCCGGCCCGCACCGGCGCGGGCACCGACGCAAGGGCGTTCCCGAGCGCGATCTCCTCGGCCCCGCCGGCTCGCGGAAACAGCCGCAGCCCCCACACCACCGGCAGCCGCGCCGGCAGAGCACGCGGCACGGGCAGGCGCTGCGGCCAGCCGCGAGGCCTGCGTTCATACGCCAGCGCGGCCCGCAGAACCCGCACCCGCAACTGGTCGGGGACGGGAGCGGCGGCACCAGCCCGCTGGCCAGGCACCCGCTCCGGACGCTCGCGGCCCCGCCCGAGACCGCCGGGCCGGGGCAGGGCGCGCTGCACGATCCCATGGGCGAGCAGCACCCGCCGGTGCCGGGTCAACGTGGCGGGCAGCGTCAGGTAGGCCAGGCTCACCAGTCGCGTGTACTGATCGACCAGGTGCGCCTCGGCCTGGACGACGGGGCGCGAGCGCCGGCCCAGAGCGGTGCGGAGGGGGGAGTGGGACACGGGACCAGACGCCTTCCGGGGCTTGTCACATGACACGTTCTTCGCTCCGCCAAACGAGTGAAGTGGCCTGTGGTTACCGCCCGTTGACGCACGTCGAGTCCCGTCGTACGCGCCCTCGGCCCGGCGGAAGATCTCCGCCGGGCCCGCGCCGGTCTACTTCCAGGGGGACGGAGCCGGCGGAGACACCACCGGCGGGCGGTCCTCGCAGGTGATCGTGTTGGGCAGCAGCCAGGGCGCCAGCCAGGAACCGGCCGCCGTCCCGCCGTCGTTGCCACCGCGGTCGGTGAGCGAGAACTCGGACCCGGTGGGCGGGAAGTTGAAGGCCCCGCAGTTGTTGACCCCGACCGCACCGACGTTGCGGGCATCGACGTTCTCGAAGGTCGCCGACCCCTTCACCCGGGCACTGAGCACCGACGTGCCGGTCCCGTCCACGCGGATGTCCTTGAAGTGGGCCGCGGGGATGGCGTACTTGTCCTTCACGCTCCACTCGCTGACCATCATGATCGCGTTGTAGGTCGAGTCCAGGTAGTGGTCCCCGGTGACTCGGATGTCCGCGTCCACGTCGCGGTCGAGGGCGTAGAGCCAGATCGCGCCGAGCCCGATGTTCCAGTTGAGTTCGTACGTGCCGGCCCGCGCGGTCGTGTTGTTCCTGAACTCCAGCTTCCCCGCGAAGGGTTCGGCCCCGAATCGCGCGCCCGCGTGCAGCGCACTGCCCTCGCGGACCGGGTCGGCGACGAGGTTGTGCGCGACGGTGTTGTCCGTGCCGCCGTAGAGCGCGATGCCGTTGGCCAGGACGGGGGACTGGACGGTGTTGTGGTGGAAGGAGTTCCGGGCGTTCGCCTGCTTCTCCGACCACATCGCGAGGCCGTCGTCACCGGTGTTGCGGACGAAACTGTTCGAGACGCTGGAGTCGGTCACGCCGGTGTGGAAGTTGACGGCGTCCGCGATCTGGTCCACCACGATGGTGTCGCTCACGTGCAGGTTGTCCATCGGTCCGTCGAACCACAGCCCGACCTTGGTGTGCCGGATGTGCAGCCCGCGGACGGTGGAGTCGCTCATCGCGCCTCCCACGCCGTTGACCTGGTCGGTGTCGATGCGCTCGCGGACGTCGCCCTCGATCGCGAAGCCGGACAGGTGCACATTGCGGCTGCCGCCGTCAGCGGCGTCGCGGCCGTAGAAGCCGACGCCGGTGTGCAGCGATCCGTCGGGAGCCGGCCGGTCGAGCTTCACCTCCTTGCCCTTGAAGACCGTCCACCAGTTGCCGGCGCCCTCGATCGTCACGTCGTCCACGATGATGTGCCGGTTGACCTGGTACGTCCCCGGCGGCACGTACACCGGCAGGTCGAGGCGCTTGGCGCGCGCGATCGCGCGGTCGAGGGCGGGCGCGGAGTCGCGTCGGCCGGTGGGGTCGGCCCCGTGCAGAAGGACGTTGACGGCCTTGGTGCGCACGTGCGGGGGAGCGACCAGTTCCGAGTCGAGCAGATCGATCACGGTCCAGTCCGCCTTGCTGCCGGCCGGAACGGTGAGCCGGACCTTGTCCCCGGCCCGGTAGGTGTGCGGCAGCCGCATCCGCTGCTCGTCGTAGAAGTGCATCGGCCGGAACGGCTTCTCGATGCGCGGTGCGGGGCTGGTCGCGCTGGGGACGCAGGCGCACTCGGTGATCCACCAGTCGGGGTGCAGCAGGTCCGCGCCGGGGTCGTTCGTGAACGGGTACTGGTTGTACAGCCAGGAGTACTCGGAGGTCAGGGTCATGGTGCGCCGGGACTTGCCGTTGACCGTGACATCGAGCGGCGCCTGGATGCCACCGCCGCCGGGTGCGTCGGGGATGCTGTAGCGCACCGTGATCGCGTTCGCGGCCTTCGGCAGCGTGAACTCGACGTACTCACCGCGCCGGAGCTTCACGGCACTGCGCCCGGAGGCCTCCGCGGGCAGGGTGTACGCGGTGCGGTCCGGGCCGATCCGCTCGCCGTCGGTCACGGCGTTCTCCGCCTCCTGCTCCAGGAACCGCACCTCGGCGCCGCGCCCGCCGGTGAGCGCCGGGTCGAGAGCCGCACGGGTCACCGGAGTCGGGGCGGCCACGGGCCGTTCGGCTGCTGCGGGCGCGGCGGCGCCTGAGGCGGCCGTGAGTCCCGAGGTGGTGAGGGCCAGGACGGTCAGGACGATCAGTGGCCCGGGTCTTCCGGTACGGGCGCGGGAGACGGTCCGTCGGATCAGCGGCATCGGGGCGACTCGTTTCTCTTATACGGCCGGGTGGCTGGGGCCGAGAGGGCCGGCCGGGCGAAGGTGAGGGCGACAGTAGAGCCGCCGGGAACGTGGCGACAAGGGATCTGGTCGCAAAATGTCGCCTTGATGTCTCTGAATTGCGTGTCAAGGCGAGCAAATTGCATCTTGGGCTCGGGTCCGCATCGAACCGCATCGCCAGGACGGACGGCGGCTTTGAGTGGTGCAGGCTCGCTCCGCTGCGGAGGCTACTTCCGTCCCGCCTGTAGCCACAACGACATTTCTCTGCAACTCTCCTGCAAAGCGAGGGCAATTGGGCATCAGGAGAGAGCAAAGGAGTCACCGGACCCATGAGTCTGTTCAGACCCGCACCCAGCGCACCACCCGGACGCGAGGCGGTGTGGCGTGCGCCGCGCATGTGGCGGACCCTCGCCGCCGGTCTCGCCGCCGCCCTGATCCTGCTCGGTCTGCCCGGCCTCGGCGCCATGGCGGCCGGCGGGCCCGACCTCGCCGCGGGCAAGCCCGCAGCCGCCAGCAGCTCCAAGGGCGGATACGGCGCGGCCAACGCCACCGACGGCAACTCCGGTACGTACTGGGAGAGTTCCGGCAGCGACTTCCCGCAGTGGGTGCAGGTCGACCTCGGCCGCACCGTCCGCGTGGACGAGGTGGTCCTCAAGCTGCCGTCCGCCTGGGAGGCCCGCACCCAGACGCTCTCCGTCCAGGGCAGCCAGGACGGCACCGGATTCAGCACGCTCGCCGCTTCGGCGGCGCGCTCCTTCACACCTGGTGACGGCAACACGGTGAAGGTCGGATTCCCCGCCGCCCAGGCGCGGTTCGTCCGCGTGCACGTGACCGCCAACTCCGGCTGGCCCGCCGCCCAGCTGTCCGAACTGCAGGTGTTCGCCGCCGAGGAGACCTCCGCCAACCTGGCGGCCGGCCGCACCCTCAAGGCGAGCAGCCACACCGAGACCTACGCCGCCGCCAACGCCAACGACGGCAACCGCGCCAGCTACTGGGAGAGCGAGAACAACAAGCTGCCCCAGTGGATCCAGGCCGACCTCGGCGCCTCGGTCCGCGTCAACGAGGTGGTCCTGCGTGTGCCCGAGACCTGGGGTGCCCGCAACCAGACGCTGAAGATCCAGGGCAGTGAGAACGGCACGGACTTCACCGATCTGTCCGCGGCCAAGGCGTACCCCTTCTCGACCGCCTCCGGCCACACCGCGACCATCGCGTTCGACACCGCCACCACCCGCTACGTGCGCGTCCTGATCTCCGCGAACGACAGCCAGCCGGCGGGCCAGCTCTCCGAGCTGGAGATATACGGTCCGGCCGGCGGCGACACCCAGGCACCGACCGCGCCCGCCAACCTCGCCTACACCGAGCCGGCGACCGGCCAGATCAAGCTCACCTGGGACGCCGCCACCGACAACACCGGCGTGACCGCGTACGACGTGTACGCGAACGGGGAGCTGCGCAGCACGGTCGGCGGGAGCATCCGGACGTACACCGACACCCAGCCCGCCGACGCCACCGTCACCTACCACGTGCGCGCCCGAGACGCCGCCGGCAACACCTCGCCGAACAGCAACTCCGTGACCCGCAAGGCGGATTCGGGCGACACCCAGGCGCCGACCGCGCCCGCGAACCTCGCGTACACCCAGCCCGCCGCCGGCGACATCAAGCTGACCTGGGGCGCCTCCACGGACAACGTGAAGGTCGCCGCGTACGACGTGTACGCGGACGGCAAGCTGCTCAAGTCCGTCGCCGGTGACATCACGACCTACACCGATCAGCGGCCGGCCGGTGAGACGGTCACCTACACGGTACGGGCGCGCGATGCTGCCGGGAATGTCTCCGGGTTCAGCAACGCCGTGACCCGCCCGGGCACCCTCGAAGGCTCCAACCTCGCGATGGGCAAGCCGATCAGCGCCTCCTCGGTGATCCACACGTACGTCGCCCAGAACGCCAACGACGGCCAGACCTCCACCTATTGGGAGGGCGCCGCCGGCAGTTATCCGAACACGCTCACCGTGAAGCTGGGCGCCAACGCCGACGTGGACGCCGTCGTCGTCAAGCTGAACCCGGACACCGCCTGGAGCGCCCGTACGCAGAAGGTGGAGGTGCTCGGGCGTGAGCAGAAGGCCACCGCCTTCACCTCGCTGGTGGCGGAGAAGGAGTACTCCTTCAGCCCGTCCGGCAACAAGAACACCGTCACCATCCCGGTCTCGGCGCGGGTCGCCGACGTACGGCTGCAGTTCACTGCGAACAGCGGGTCGACGGCCGGCCAGGTCGCCGAGTTCGAGGTCGTGGGCACGCCCGCACCCAACCCTGACCTGCAGATCACCAAGCTGACGCACGCCCCCGAGGCCCCGGTCGAGACCGACGGCCTGACGCTCACCGCGACCGTCACCAACGCGGGAGCCGAGGCGTCCGCCGCGAGCGAGGTGGCCTTCCGGCTGGGCGGCGAAACCGTCGCCACGAAGCCGGTGGCGGCGCTCGGCGCGGGCGAGTCGGCCACGGTGAGCGCCACCGTCGACCCGCAGGACGCGGGCTCGTACCCCCTGAGTGCGGTCGTCGACGAGAAGAACCAGGTCATCGAGGAGAACGAGGGCAACAACAGCTACACCGCCCCAAGTCCCCTCGTGGTCAAGCCGGTTCAGTCCTCCGACCTGGTCGCCTCGCCGGTGAGCTGGTCGCCCTCCGCGCCCTCCGCGGGCAAGGAGGTCGCGTTCAGCGTGGCGGTCAAGAACCAGGGCAGCCAGGCCTCCGCGGCCGGCGACCACGCCATCACGCTGACCGTGCAGAACGCCCAAGGCGACACGGTCAAGACGCTCACCAAGCCGTACACGGGCACCATCGCGGCGGGCGACACCACCACGCCGGTGCAGCTCGGCACCTGGACGGCCGCGAACGGCAAGTACACCGTCAAGACCGTCATCGCCGCCGACGCCAACGAACTGCCGGTCAAGCGCGAGAACAACACCAGCACCAAGCCCCTGTTCGTCGGCCGCGGCGCCGACATGCCGTACGACACCTACGAGGCGGAGGACGGCGTCCTCGGCGGCGGGGCGAAGGTCGTCGGCCCCAACCGCACCATCGGCGACCTCGCCGGCGAGGCCTCGGGGCGCAAGGCCGTCACACTCAACTCCACCGGTTCCTCCGTGGAGTTCACGGCCAAGCAGGACACCAACACCCTGGTGACCCGCTTCTCCATCCCGGACGCGGCGGGCGGCGGCGGCACGAACGCCACCCTGAACGTCTACGTGGACGGGGTCTTCCGCAAGGCGCTCGACCTCACCTCCAAGTACGCCTGGCTGTACGGCGCCGAGGCCTCACCCGGCAACTCGCCCGGCGCGGGGCCGGCCCGGCACATCTACGACGAGGCGCACATCCTGCTCGGCGAGACCGTGAAGGCCGGCAGCAAGATCCGGCTCCAGAAGGACGGCGCCAACACCTCGCAGTACGCCATCGACTTCGTCGACCTGGAGCAGGTGGCACCCGACGCGAACCCGGACCCGGCCTCCTTCGTCGTGCCGGCCGGCTTCTCGCACCAGGACGTGCAGAACGCCCTGGACAAGGTCCGCATGGACACCACCAACACCTTCAAGGGGGTCTACCTGCCGGCCGGTGACTACGAGACCGGCGGCAAGTTCCAGGTGTACGGCAAGAAGATCCAGGTCGTCGGGGCCGGGCCCTGGTTCACCCGCTTCCACGCGCCGAAGTCCCAGGAGAACACCGATGTCGGATTCCGCGCCGAGGCGAGCGCCAACGGCTCCTCCTTCAGCGGGTTCGCCTACTTCGGCAACTACACCTCGCGGATCGACGGCCCGGGCAAGGTGTTCGACTTCCAGAACGTGGCCGACATCACCATCGACAACATCTGGAACGAGCACATGGTCTGCCTCTACTGGGGCGCCAACACCGACCGAATGACCATCAAGAACTCCCGGATCCGCAACATGTTCGCCGACGGCGTCAACATGACCAACGGCTCCACGGACAACCTCGTCTCCAACAACGACGCCCGGGCCACCGGCGACGACAGCTTCGCGCTGTTCTCCGCCATCGACGCGGGCGGCGCGGACATGAAGAACAACGTCTACGAGAACCTGACCACGACTCTGACCTGGCGCGCGGCGGGCATCGCCGTCTACGGCGGCTACAACAACACCTTCCGCAACATCCGTATCGCCGACACCCTGGTCTACTCCGGGATCACGGTCAGCTCCCTGGACTTCGGCTACCCGATGAACGGCTTCGGCACCCAGCCCACCACGCTCGAGAACATCTCGATCGAACGGGCCGGCGGGCACTTCTGGAACGGCCAGACCTTCCCCGGCATCTGGCTGTTCTCCGCCTCGAAGGTCTTCCAGGGCATCCGCATCAACAACGTGGACATCACCGACCCGACGTACAGCGGAATCATGTTCCAGACCCAGTACCTGGGCGGTCAGCCGGTGAACCCGATCAAGGACACGATCCTGCGGGACATCACCATCACCGGGGCCCGCAAGAGCGGTGACCAGTTCGACCACAAGTCGGGCTTCGGGCTCTGGGCCAACGAGATGCCGGAGGCGGGACAGGGGCCGGCCGTCGGTGAGGTCACCTTCCACAACCTGAAGCTGAGCGACAACGCGGAGGACATCCGCAACACGACCTCCACGTTCAAGATCAACATCCAGCCCTGACCATCACCCACCCGGCCCCGGCTGTCCGCCCCAACGGACGGCCGGGGCCCCTTTGGGTTATGGGCAGGGTGTCCGCGACCCGAGACGGCCCCCATGTCGATTCAACAAGTTGTTTAAGGTTGATCGGTTACGCCCGCCCCACCTGCCACCTCGGAGCACGCATGACCGCCCCGCCCCAGCCTGCCCGCCGGGATTTCCCGCACCTCATACGGGTCACCGCCTTCGCCATCGGTGCTCTGCTGGTGCTCGTCACCGTCGGCGGCATGCTGCACCAGCCGCTCCTCATCCCGCCGCTTGCGGCCAGCGCGGCCCTGGTGCACGGCGCGCCGGGGCTGCCCCTGGCCCAGCCGCGCAACGTCGTGGGCGGCCACCTGCTGTCCGCCGCCGTCGGCTTCGGCACCCTCGCGGTGGCCGGCAGCAGCACCTGGAGCGCGGCCGTCGCGGCGGGACTCTCGCTCGGCGCGATGATGCTGACCCACGTGTCCCACTCGCCGGCCACGGCCACCGCGATGATCGTGGTGCTCCAGACCCCCGACCCGGCGCCCTTCCTGGCCCTGCTGACCCTCGGTGCGGGCCTCATCGTGGCGCTGGGGATGCTCCCGGGACGGATCGGACGGCACCCTGTGCGGTACCCGCTGAGCTGGTGAAGGGGCGCCTCGAACGGTTGGCCCCGCAGCGGACCGTCACAGGTGGCGCGGCGGCGCGTTCCGTAGGGCCGAGCGCCGGGCCCACAGCGCGGCGCCGAGGAGCAGCAGGCCCGCCAGTGCGTAGGCCAATCCGTCCACCGCTCCGCTGATCCACCCGACGGCCCAGGCCAGCGACCACACGGCGGCCAGGACCGCGAGTGCCGTCCAGGCCTGCACCCACATGTGCTGACGTGCGGCGAGCCGCTGGGATGTGCCGCGTTCCATCGGGCCGAGGCCCGGATCTGTCTCTCGGCGCTCCTGAGGATTCATGCCGATCCGGGTACCCATCCCTCCGGCGGCATGGCAACCGATCACCTCCGCCGCCGCAGCGAGGAGAGGGCGGAACCGTGGACGCGTTCATCGACCGGCTCGACTACCCCCTGTACGTGGTCACGGCGTCCGCGGACGGCGAGCGCGCGGGCTGCCTGGTGGGCTTCGCCTCCCAGTGCTCCATCGAGCCTGTGCGCTTCATGGTCTGGCTGTCCAAGGCCAACCGGACCTGGCGGGTCGCACGCACGGCCGACCACCTGGGCGTGCACCTGCTCGCGCCGGAGCAGAAAGAACTGGCCGAGCTCTTCGGCGGCCGTACCGGCGACGAGGTCGACAAGTTCGCCCGCACCGCCTGGGCCGCGGGCCACGCCGGGGTGCCCGTCCTCACGGAGGCGTCGGCCTGGTTCGTCGGCCGGGTCGAGCAGCACCTCGACGGCGGCGACCACGTCGGATGCCTGCTCTGCCCCGTCGACAGCGGAACGCGGCCGGACGCACCGCACAGCACACTCCGTCTCAGCGACGCCGGGGACATTTCCCCAGGCCATCCAGCCGACTGACCCGGACCCGGCTATGCGCCGAGCGGGGACGGGTCGCACCCCGTGGCGTTCCGTCCGATGATCGAAGAGAACCGGCGCCGTCGCTCCCGAAGCGGATCCCGTCTGTTTGAGCGCCGCCGGACCGGTCACGCGGGAGTGGTCGAGGGCCCCGACGCGGCCCGGGACAGACGCCAGGCACACGGAAGGAACTTTCTCGTGGACGAGCCCATCACCCAGGCGACGACCACCGACTCGGGCGCCCCGGCCGAGAGCGACGAACACTCGCTGACCCTGGGCCGCGGGGGACCGATCCTGTTGCAGGACTCGTATCTCATCGAGCAGATGGCGCAGTTCAACCGGGAACGGATCCCCGAGCGTCAGCCGCACGCCAAGGGCAGCGGCGCCTTCGGGCACTTCGAGGTCACCGCCGACGTCAGCCGGTACACCAAGGCCGCCCTGTTCCAGCCCGGCACACGGACCGATCTGCTCATCCGGTTCTCCACCGTCGCGGGGGAGCGCGGCAGCCCGGACACCTGGCGTGACCCGCGCGGCTTCGCGGTGAAGTTCTACACCTCCGAAGGCAACTACGACATGGTGGGGAACAACACGCCGGTCTTCTTCGTGAAGGACCCGATGAAGTTCCAGCACTTCATCCGCTCGCAGAAGCGCCGCGCCGACAACAACCTGCGCGACCACGACATGCAGTGGGACTTCTGGACCCTCTCACCCGAGTCCGCGCACCAGGTCACCTGGCTGATGGGGGACCGGGGCATCCCGCGCACCTGGCGCCACATGAACGGCTACACCTCCCACACCTACATGTGGATCAACGAGCAGGGCGAGCGCTTCTGGGTGAAGTACCACTTCAAGACCGACCAGGGCGTCGAGTTCTTCACGCAGCACGAGGCCGACCAGATGGCCGCCGCCGACACGGACTACCACACCCGTGATCTCTTCGAGCACATCCGGGACGGCGACTTCCCGAGCTGGACGCTGTACGTGCAGGTCATGCCGTACGAGGAAGCGGCCGGCTACCGCTTCAACCCCTTCGACCTGACGAAGGTCTGGCCGCACGGCGACTACCCGCTCATCGAGGTCGGCCGGATGACCCTCGACCGCAACCCCACCGACAACCACGCCGAGATCGAGCAGGCGGCCTTCCAGCCGAACAACTTCGTGCCCGGCATCGGCCCCAGCCCGGACCGGATGCTGCTGGCGCGCCTGTTCTCGTACGCGGACGCCCACCGGTACCGGATCGGCGCCAACTACCAGCAGCTGCCGGTCAACGCGCCGGTGGTGCCCGTCCACACGTACTCAAAGGACGGGGCGATGGCGTACCGGAAGACCACCGACCCGGTCTACGCGCCGAACTCGAAGGGCGGCCCGGCCGCCGACACGACGCGGTACGGGACGCCGCCGAGCTGGTACGCCGACGGCCACATCACCCGGGCCGCGTACGTGGACCACCCCGAGGACGACGACTGGGGGCAGCCCGGAACACTGGTGCGTGAGGTCCTCGACGACGCCGCGCGCGACCGGCTCGTGGACAACGTGGTCGGCCATCTGCTCAACGGGGTCAGCGAACCGGTCCTCGAACGTGCCTTCGCGTACTGGTCGAACATCGACAAGACGATCGGCGAGCGGATCGCCGCGGGCGTACGCGCCAAGGCGGACGAGAAGGACCCCAAGGCGGCGGAGCAGGCCAACCCGGCGCGCACGAGCATGCAGGAGAAGGCCTGACCTTCGGGTCGGGTTACCGGGTGAGCGGTGGGTGCGGTCCCGCTGACGCCGGCGGGACCGCACCCTGCGCGGGACTCACCCCAGCAGATCGGGCGAACGCAGCATCTCCGGCGGGATGTTCCACGCGTCGACGAGGCCGGACGCGAGGGGACGGACCTTGCGGCACAGGTCGTTCACCTCGCGCCGGATCGCCTTCGAGCGCTGGCCCGACAGGCGGCCGTGTTCCATGAACCAGGCGCGGTCGTTCTCGATCGTGCTCAGCGCGAAGAGGTCGAGGAGCAGGCCGAGCGCCACCTTCTCGTCCCCGTCGGGAAGTTGCCGCACGCGCTCGACGAAGGCCTCCAGGACCAGCCGCTCCACGTGCGCGCCCGCCACCGCGATCACGTGGTCCTGCACCTGCGAAAACACGTTGCCCGGGTGCGCGCCTTGGTCCACGCCGCGCTTGAGGCGGCGCGCCACACCCGCCAGCATGTGCTCCTCGCGGAAGCGCAGCATCGCCAGCTGGTACTCCGAGTCGAGCAGACCGGCTTCCTGGTCCCACTTGTCCTCGCCCGGCAGCAGATCGCGCACGCGCTCCAGGAGCTTGTGCGCCGAGGTCCGCTCCAGGAGCGTCTCGATCGCCAGCCCCGTGACGTAACGGACCATGCCCCGCTGGTCGAGGTCCTCGAACTCACTCGCGTAGTGGGTGAGAAGACCCTTCGCCACCAGTTGCAGCAGAACGTGGTTGTCGCCCTCGAACGTCGTGAACACGTCACTGTCGGCCTTGAGCGCGGCGAACCGGTTCACCCCGAGATACCCGGCGCCCCCGCAGGCCTCGCGGCACTCCTGGATCGTGCGGGTGGCGTGCCAGGTGGCGAGCGCCTTGAGGCCCGCAGCCCGTGACTCCAGCTCCCGCCGGGCGAGTTCGTCCTCCGCACCTCCGGAGAACACCTCGTGCAGCCGCGTGCGCACCGCGTCCTGGGCGAAGTGCAGCGCATACGTCCGTGCCAGGAGCGGCAGCAGCCGGCGCTGGTGCACCCCGTAGTCGAGGAGCAGCTGCTCCTCGGTGTCCGAGGCCGCCGTGAACTGCCGCCGCCGGTCCGCGTACTTGACGGCGATCGCCAGGGCCACCTTGCTCGTGCTCACCGCCGCGCCGGCCACGCTGACCCGCCCCTGCACGAGCGTGCCGAGCATCGTGAAGAAGCGCCGCCCCGGGTTCTCGATCGGGCTGCGGTACACGCCGTCCGGGGTGACCTCGGCGAAGCGGTCGAGCAGCGCCTCGCGCGGCACCCGTACGCCGTCGAACCACAGGCGGCCGTTGTCCACGCCGTTGAGCCCCATCTTGCGCCCGTCGTCCTCGATGCGGACCCCGGGCGCCGGCTGCCCGCCGCTGCGCACCGGCACCACGAAGGCGTGCACGCCCTGCTGCTCCCCGCCCACCTCCAGCTGCGCGAACACCACGGCCAGTTCGGCGTGCCGGGCCGCGTTGCCGATGTAGTCCTTGCGCGCCTGGTCGTCCGGCGTGGTGAGGACGAACGACTGGCTTTCTGCGTCGTAGCGGGCCACGGTCCCGATCGACTGCACGTCGGAGCCGTGCCCCGTCTCCGTCATCGCGAAGCAGCCCATCAGCTCGCCGGTGACGAGACGGGGGAGGTAGACCTCGTGGTGGCGCTCGGTGCCCAGGTGCAGGATCGCCCCGCCGAACAGTCCGAACTGCACACCGGTCTTCACGAGGACCGACAGATCGCCGAAGGCCAGCGTCTCGAACGCGGCGATCGACGCGCCGACGTCACCGCCACCGCCGTACGCCTTCGGGAAACCCATGCCGGTCTGCCCGGTCGCGGCCAGCTCGACCACGACGTCCCGCACGCGTTCGCGGAACGCGTCCATGCCGAGCCGCTCGGCGTCCTCGAGGATGTCCGCGTACGCCGTGAGGTTCGTGCGGACCAGATCGCGGACCGGGGCGTACTCGCCGTCGAGGAGAGCGGCGAGCGCCTCGACGTCGACGGTGGGCTGCACGTATCCGGTCGGGGAAGCTGTGTCTTCGGTGGCCATGTGGTCCGGCTACCCGCCGGTAGCGCGATCGACGCGTGACGCGCGCCGCAACAGCCCGGACCGGTCGGCCCGATACGCCGAATGCCGCGGAGACCGGATCGGCATCCCCGTCGTCGTCCGCACCGGGGTGTGTCTTGACTTCACAAGACCCTCGCGCCAACCTCACCGGGCACTTGCTCACACCCCGTGAGCCTCCGGCCAGTTGCTCCGCACGCGCACCGCCCGTACTTGCACCGCGCACCGCTCGTCCCCGTACCCCACACCCCGCAGGGAGCGATACGCCATGCCCGAAAACACCTCGGCCGAGCCGCCCGTCAGACCCTCCCGCCGCACCTTTTTAGGTGCCTCGGCCGCCGCGTCCGTCGCCGTCGCCACCGGACTGCCCGCCACGGCGCAGGCGGCCGCGCCGCCGGTGGCGGGGGAGTTCGACGTGGTCGTCGTCGGCGCCGGCGCGGCCGGCATGACCGCCGCGATGACCGCGGCCGCGCGCGGCCTGAGCTGCGTGGTGGTGGAGAAGGCGGGCACCTACGGCGGCTCCGCGGCCCGCTCCGGAGCCGGCATCTGGATCCCGAACAACTCGGTGATCCGCGCGGCGGGCGTCCCGGACACCCCGCAGAAGGCCGCCACCTACCTCGCCGCCGTCGTCGGGGACGAGGTGCCGCGCTCCCGGCAGCAGGCCTTCCTCGACCACGGTCCCGCGATGCTCGACTTCGTGATGGCCCGCAGCCCGCTGAAGTTCCGCTACATGGAGGGCTACAGCGACTACTATCCAGAGCTCCCCGGCGGCCTGCCCGGCGGCCGGTCCATCGAGCCCGACCTGCTCGACGGCCGCGTGCTCGGCGCCGAACTCGACCGCCTCAACGGCGCCTACATGCCGGTCCCCGACGGCATGGTCGTCTTCAGCGCCGACTACAAGTGGCTCACCCTGTCCCTGGTGAACGCCAAGGGCTTCGCCGTCGCCAACGAATGCCTGGCCCGCGCCACGAACGCGGCCCTGCACGGCGTCAAGCCGCTGACCATGGGCCAAGCGCTCGCCGGCGGTCTGCGGGCCGGGCTCCTGCGGGCGAACGTACCGGTCTGGCTCAACTGCCCACTCACCGACCTGCACCTCGAGAACGGCGCCGTACGCGGCGTCATCGTCACAAGAAACGGCGCTCCCGCCCTGGTCAGGGCCCGGCGCGGGGTCATCGTCGGCTCCGGCGGCTTCGAGCACAACGCGGCGATGCGCGCCCAGTACCAGCAGCAGCCCATCGGCACCGACTGGACGGTCGGCGCCAAGGAGAACACCGGCGACGGCATCCGCGCCGGCGCACGGGCCGGCGCCGCGCTCGGCCTGATGGACGACGCCTGGTGGGGTCCGGCGATCCCGCTGCCGAACGAGCCGTACTTCTGCCTGGCCGAACGGACCCTGCCCGGCGGCCTGTTGATCAACCAGGCCGGCGCGCGCTTCGTCAACGAGGCCGCACCGTACAGCGACGTCGTGCACGTCATGTACGAGAAGAACCCCACCGCACCCGACATCCCGGCCTGGCTGATCGTCGACCAGAACTACCGCAACCGCTACCTGTTCAAGGACATCGCGCCCACCTTCGTCTTCCCCGACTCCTGGTACGAGTCCGGCGCGGTGCACAAGGCCTGGACCCTCGACCAGCTGGCGCGCGACATCGGGGTGCCCGGGGCGGCCCTCAAGTCCACCGTGCACCGCTTCAACTCCCTTGCCAGGGACGGCAAGGACCCCGACTTCCACCGCGGCGACAGCGCGTACGACCACTACTACACCGACCCCGGCGTGACCCCGAACTCCTGCCTGGCACCGCTGTGGCTCGCCCCGTTCTACGCCTTCAAGATCGTGCCCGGCGACCTCGGCACCAAGGGCGGGCTGCTCACGGACGCCCGCGCGCGGGTGCTGCGCCCCGACGGCTCGGTGATCCCCGGTCTGTACGCGGCAGGCAACGCGAGCTCCGCCGTCATGGGGCGCAGCTACGCCGGTGCCGGCTCTACGATCGGCCCGGCCATGACCTTCGGCTACATCGCGGCCAACGACCTGGCCGCCTGAGCCCCCGCGACCCGGACACCTGACCTCCCACCCGAACTCCGCCCGCCCGGCGCGCGTCGCAGGGCGGGCGGCTGTCGTACGGGCGGCTGGCTGCGGTACGGGCGGCTTCGTTACGGCGGCGCACACGCTCCGAACTTCCTCTGCTGTCACACCTCTTGCGGAGCAGCCACCGCTGCCAATAGAAAGGAAAGGTTCCTATCAATCAATGGGGGTAGGGACGACCGGGGTTCCGCACCTCTCCACCCACGGTTCCGCACGTCATGTAGCGCCGAACTTCCCTGCCGGGCACGGCATTTGGGCTGCCCGGCCAGACGAGAAACCGGAGAAGCACATGCCACTCCCCACTCCGCGACGGCGATCCGCGCCGTCCGGATCGCGGCACCGCACCACAGAACACCGAAGGCGCCGCAGGTCCGGCATCCGGATCGCGCTCGCCATGGTCCTCGCCGCCGTCCCCGCGGTGATCCTCCTGAACACCAGTCAGGCGGCGGCTCCCACCGGGCTCGACGACCCGGTGAAGAAGGAGATCGCGATGCAGCTGGTCTCCAGCGCCGAGAACTCCTCGCTCGACTGGAAGGACCAGTACGACTACATCGAGGACATCGGAGACGGCCGCGGCTACACGGCCGGCATCGTCGGCTTCTGCTCCGGCACCCACGACATGCTCGAGCTCGTCGAGTACTACACCTCCCAGGTGCCGAACAATCCGCTCGCGAAGTACCTTCCGGCGCTGCGCGAGGTGGACGGCTCCGACTCGCACGAAGGCCTCGATCCCGGCTTCACCGACGCGTGGCGCGAGGCCGCGCAGACCACCGCGTTCAAGGAGGCGCAGCACCACGAGCGCGACCGCGTCTACTTCAACCCGTCCGTCGCGCAGGCCAAGAGCGACAAGCTCCAGGAGCTCGGCCAGTTCATCTACTACGACGCCATCGTCATGCACGGCGAGTCGGGCTTCGAGTCCATCCGCGCCGACGCGCGCTCGAACGCGGACACACCTGCCGAGGGCGGCAACGAGACCGAGTATCTGCACGCGTTCCTCGACGCCCGCGTCGAGGAGATGAAGAAGGAGGCCGCGCACGAGGACACCAGCCGCGTCGACACCGCGCAGCGCGTTTTCCTGAACAAGGGCAACCTGCGCCTGAACACCCCGTTGTCCTGGCACGTCTACGGCGACCCGTTCGAGATCACGAAGGACCCCGTCCCGTCGGATCCGGGCCCCTCGCCGAGCGAACCGGGAGGCCCGCAGCTGATCTCGCGGGGCAAGCCCGTGGCGGCCTCCTCCAGTGAGGACGCGACCCTGACCCCGGACAAGGCGGTCGACGGGAACACGTCCACCCGCTGGGCCAGCCAGGAGGGCGTCGACCGCCAGTGGATCCGTATCGACCTCGGTGAGGGCTCCACGGTGAACCGTGTGAAGCTGCTCTGGGAGGCCGCGTACGCGAAGACCTACCGCGTGGAGATCTCCGCCGACCGTACGACGTGGACCCGCCTGGCCACCGAGACCGCCGGCAACGGCGGCACGGACGACTGGACGAACCTGAACGGCAAGGGCCGCTATCTGCGCGTGTACGGCACGGTGCGCGGCACCCCTTACGGCTACTCGCTGTTCGAGGTCGAGGTGTACGGCAGCAGCGGCTCGGGCCCGGGCCCGACCGACCCGCCCACCGGAGCGTTCACCGTCGTGGGCGCGGGTGACATCGCCGACCAGTGCACCCAGAGCGACGCCAACTGCCAGCACTTCAAGACGGCCGCGCGGGCCGAGGCGATCAATCCCGCCTTCTACATCACCATGGGCGACAACCAGTACGACGACGCCCACATCGAGGACTTCGAGAACTACTACGACAAGTCCTGGGGCCGCTTCAAGGCCAAGACGTATCCCGTGCCCGGCAACCACGAGTCGTACGACGACTACGAGAACCGGGACGAGAAGGCCTACCGCGAGTACTTCGGCTCCCGCGCCACCCCGCAGGGCAAGATGTGGTACTCGTACGACCGCGGCAACTGGCACTTCATCGCCCTCAACTCCAACCGGTTCGACGAGGACGAGCAGATGGACTGGCTCGCGGCCGACCTCGCCGCGAACACCAAGAAGTGCGTGGCCGCGTACTGGCACGAACCCCTCTTCTCCTCCGGCGACCACGGCAACGTGCCGGTCAGCAGGCCCGTCTGGGAGCTCCTCGAAGGCGCCGACGTGGAGCTCGTGCTCAACGGCCACGACCACCACTACGAGCGGTTCGCCCCGCAGACCCGCGACGCGCAGGCCGACCCGAACGGCATCGTCGAGATCATCGGCGGCGCAGGCGGCAAGGACCTGTACGGGCAGGGCGACACGGTCCAGCCCAACTCCGCCAAGCGGATCTGGGACAAGTTCGGCGTCGTGAAGCTCGACTTCACCGACACCGGCTTCCGTTCGCAGTTCGTCGAGACGAACGGCACCGTCCTCGACACCAGCCCCACCTACTCCTGCCACTGACCGCCCCCCACCGGTGTCCCGGCCCCGCCTTCGCGGTGCGTGCGAAGGCGGGGCCGGGACGCCCTCCAGGAGTCCCCATGTATCTCGCCGCCGGCAGGGGCGGCCCGGCACCCGCTCCCGCCCCCTCCGCTCCCGCGCGCCAGGCCCGCACCCGCGTCGGCTCGACCGTGGTCGCCCTCGGCGCGGTCAGCCTCGTGACCGACATCTCCTCGGAGATGGTCACCGCCGTCCTGCCCCTCTACCTGGTCCTCGGACTGGGCCTCAACCCCCTCCAGTTCGGCTTCCTCGACGGCCTCTACAACGGGGTCACCGCCTTCGTCCGTCTCGCCGGCGGGCACCTCGCCGACCGCCGCGGCCGCCACAAGCTGGTGGCCGGCTGCGGCTATGCACTGTCCGCCGTGTGCAAGTTGGGCCTGCTCGCCGCGGGCGGCTCCACCGCCGCCCTGACGGCCGCACTCGCCGCCGACCGGATCGGCAAGGGCGTGCGCACCGCGCCACGCGACGCGCTGATCACGCTCTCCTGCGCCGAACGCGACCTCGGCCGGGCCTTCGGCGTGCACCGGGCCATGGACACCACCGGCGCGCTGCTCGGCCCGCTCGCGGCCTTCGCCCTGCTCTGGCTCACCGCCGACGCCTACGACGCGGTGTTCGTCGTCAGCTTCTGCCTCGCCCTCTTCGCCGTCCTGCTCCTCTACGCCTTCGTGCCGGGCCGTACTCCGGGAGCACCGTCCAACTCCCGCGCACCGAAGCTGCGATCGGTCTTCCGGCTGCCCGCCGACCGCGCCTTCCGCCGGATCCTGGTCACCGCGACCCTGCTCGGCCTGGTCTCCGTCGGCGACGGCTTCCTCTACCTCGTCCTGCAACAGCGCCTCGACCTGGACACCGCGTACTTCCCGCTGCTGCCGCTCGGCAGCGCGGCCGTCTACCTCCTGCTCGCCGTGCCCGTGGGCCGTATCGCCGACCGCACTGGCCGCCGCGTCCCCTACCTCCTCGGGCACGCGGCCCTGCTCGGCGCCTACCTCGCCCTGTGCTCCCCGGCCACCGGCTGGCCGCTGACCATCGGGGTGCTGCTCCTGCTCGGCGCGTTCTACGCCGCGACCGACGGGGTCCTCATGGCCCTCGGCGGCCCGGTGGTGCCCGCGGACCGGCGCGCGGCCGGTCTCGCCCTGCTCCAGTCCGGCCAGGCGGTCGGGCGGCTGCTCGCCTCCGTCCTGTTCGGCGCCGCATGGACGCTCTGGAGCATGCACACCGCCCTGGCCCTCGCCGCCGCCGCGCTGACCCTCGCCCTGCTCACCGCCTGCCGCCTGCTGCCCGCCCGCCCGACGGAGCCCCGATGACCCCCACCCTGTCCCTGCGCACCCGTATCGGCGCCGTCGCCCTCGCGGCGGCCGTCCTCGCCGCCCTCGCCGTCGTGTACACGGTCCGGGCCACCGACCGCGCACAGCCGGGCGCCGCCGCGTCGGGCGTCACCCTCGCCAACACACCCGGTCTGTACGCCCGTACGGCCGAGGGAACCGTCGCGGCCGTCCACGGAGACCGGCGGAAGGACACCGGCCTGACCTGCCGCCGCTTCTACGCCGCGGGCACCTCCGCGGTCTGTCTCACCACCCGGCCCGGCATCCCGCCCCGCTCCGAGGCGATCGTCCTCGACCGCGACCTGCGCCCGCGCCGCACCGTGACCTTCGGCGGCACCCCCAACCGGGCCCGGGTCTCCCCGTCGGGCCGGATGGTCTCCTGGACGGTGTTCGTCAGCGGCGACTCGTACGCGGGCAACGCCTTCTCCACCCGCAGCGGCATCCTCGACACGAAGACCGGATACCTGATCAAGAACGTGGAGACCCTCCAGCTCACCCTCGGCGGCCGCCGCTACAGCGCCTCCGACGTGAACTACTGGGGCATCACCTTCGCCCGCGACGACAACCGCTTCTACGCCACGGTCTCCACGCGCGGCAAGACCTACCTGGTCGAGGGCGACCTCAACGCCTGGACGGCCCGCACCCTGCGCGAGAACGTCGAGTGCCCCTCGCTGTCCCCGGACGGCACCCGACTCGCGTACAAGAAGCGTGTCCGCCAGGGGAGTTCGGACCCGTGGCGCCTGCACGTCCTCGACCTGAAGACCATGCAGGACACCCCGCTCGCCGAGACCCGCAGCGTGGACGACCAGGCGGCCTGGCTGGACGGGGCCACGCTGGCCTACGCCCTGCCGGGCCGGGGCCGCGGCACCTCGGACATCTGGTCCGTGCCGGCCGACGGCACCGGCACCCCGGTGCGCGTCGCCCGCGACGCGTCCTCACCGAGCATCAACGCTTCCTGAGGACGCGACCGGCGCGGGCTGCGCCCAGCGGCGCGGCGGGCGGGCGCACCCTGGGGCATCGGACTCGGCCCGCCGCCCCGCGCACGCCTGCCGCCGTCCGGCCCCGCTCGCGTCAGCGCTCCGGGCCGAGGCCCCCCGCAGCGCTCGCGGTACCGCTCGCCTCAGCGGCGCGCGGCCCGCCTGCGTGCCATCCGCAGGATCCCGACCGCGAGGAGGCCGGTGCCGGCCGCCACCGCGGAGGCGATCAACAGCCTCTTGTACGCGAAGGGTTCGTCCTCGACCGCGGCGGCCCGCGGCGCGGACTCCACGGCGGCGTGCTTGCCGTCGCTGCCGTGGTCACCCGCCGCCGGTGCTCCGGCCGCTCCGGGCGCACCGTGCGCGGCATGCGGCTGCCCGGAGTGCTTCTTCAGCGGGCGCTCGTCCGCACCGCAGCCGCTGAAACCGGCCGCGGTCTCCACCCGCACGCACACGGCGCTGCGCGAGCGCGGCGCATCGGCGTCGTCGGACTGCGGGACCATGACCGTCGAGCGCAGCGTCCTGCTCTCCTTGGCGTCGAGCCCCAACTGCCAGACCAGCCACTCCTGGTCGACGAATCCTTCCGGCGCGGAGGACAGCACCTTCGCGCCGCCCGCCAGCATCTGCACGATCTCGGCCTGCGGGAAGTCCTGAGCGGTCCTGTTGCGCACGACGATCTCGTACGAGACGCGCTCGGCCGCACCGTCGCCCGCCGACCGCTGCCCCTCGCCGACCGCACGGACCTGCACGCTGAACACGTCGGACCCGGCCTTGCCGTGCGGGCGTACCTTCACGGTGGGGCCCGCGCCGTGCTGGGCGTGCGGGTCCCATTCGGGCTGGGGGTCCCCGTCGCCGGGAACGGTGGCGAGGGCGGGGACGGCCGCCATCACGCAGGCGGCGGACGACAGCAGTCCGCACGCCAGGAGGCGCCGTACGCGCCGGGAGTTCTTACCCATGTGCCTGACCTCACGAAGTCACCAGGCCCCGGCACCCTGTGACTCGCACCGACCGGTCCTGGAAAGGGAACAGATCGAGGTGCATCGTCACCACACCCGCCCGCCCGGGGCGCGTACCACCGGCGCGCCTCCGAGGCCACCACCGGTATGGCCACCCCCGGCCACACCAATGGCGGAAGCCGCGCACGGCTGCGGTGGCCCGGCGGCACCATGGGGGCGGAGCGGCCCCTTCCGTGCGGGCCCATGGCGGATGCGGGAGTGCGCGTGCCGGAGTGGGTCGCACAGCAGCAGGGGGACGTCGAGGTCGACTTCTTCGGATTCTCCTTGCAGGACGCGGACGACACCGCGGTCCCGCTGCCGTATCCCGAAGGCCGCAGCGGCCGCGGTTTCGTGTCGCAGCGCGAAGGGCGGATCGACGTGGAGAGCGCCGGACACACCCACACCGCCCTCCTGGACGTGGAGGTGTGGGACGGGCCCGCCCCGCCGGCGGAGGACCGCGCCGCGTGGGAGGAACGGGCCGAGGCCGAACTGTCCTGCACGAGCGGCGAAGTGGCGGTGTGGGCGACGGCCGCAGGGCCCATGCCCGACCGGATCCGGCTCGCCGACGGTCCCGGGCGCTGGGCGGTGCGGCTGTACTGCGCGGGGCGCGCGGCGGTACGGCCCCTCGCCGAACAAGGCGTCCCCGAGGGCGTCGAACGGTACCTGGCCCAGTTCTGGCCTCTCCCGCCGTCGCACACCGGACCGGCGCGACGCGGGGCGTGATCCGTGCCGGACCGGCTACTTGTTCTTCCGGGCCAGGGTCTCGACCTGTCCTTCGTGGATGGAGTTCACCCACTCCCAGCCCGGCTCGACCGACGCCCCGAGCCGCGGGTCGCCCTCGGGCTCGCGGCCGTCGCGCAGCGCGTGCAGATACGCCCGGTCCTGGGCGATGCGGGTACGGATCCGGTCGGTGCCTTCGGCCACACTTCCGTGCCCGGGGACGACGACGGTCGTGCCGTGCGCCGCCTCCTCCACGAGCCGCAGCCCCGCCAGGTACTCCTCGACGGGATCGTCGCTGTCGTCCAGCATCGGGACGAAGAGGTCGGAGAGCATGTCGCCGGCGATGAGCACGGCGCTGTCCTCCACCACCAGGGCGGCATGCCCGGGGGAGTGCGCCGGGTGCTCGACCACCCGCACCCGTGGCCCGTCCCAGGGAACGTGCGTGGCCCCTTCGGGCAGGCCGGTGATCTGTCCGTACCCGTCGAGCGGTGTCTCCCCGGCGATCTCCGGCGGCAGCCCTTCCGCCACGCGGTCCTGCCAGTCCGCCTGCGACAGGAATGTGTCGAGGAAGGCGGCGCAACCTGCGGTGCCGTAGCGCGGCACCTGGCCGAACGCCGGGTGCCAGAGCACGTGGTCCCAGTCCGGATGCGTCGAGAACCCCGCCACGACGCGCTGCCCCGCCGCGCGCAGGTCCTCCGCGAGACAGGCCATCTCCGCACCGGTGATCCCCGCGTCGACGAGCAGCACGCCGCTCGCGCCCTGCACCACCACGGAGTTGTTCCGGAGCAACGGACTGCGGTGGACCTGCACACCTTCTGCGACCCGGGTCAGCATGGGGCTCCTCCTGCGGTGATGGGCGCTGTGTCCGGGTGACGGTAGTGCCGCGAGGGGAGTCCCGGCGGGGGGTTCGGAGAGAAAGCCCGGGGGTTCAGTTCCGCCGGACCCGCATCCGTCCGTGGGCCGCGACCGCCGAGACGGCGCGCGCGAGCTCGCGGTCGACGGCCTCGGCCTGCTGCGGCCCGCAGGTCACCCGGGCTTCGTCGTACGCGCGCTGCCGGGCGAGCGCGAGGCGCAGATGGGTCGGCGGATGCGTGTCGTCCTCGTAGTGCCACCTCAACTGGCTGAGCCGCAGCAGGCGTTCACGCTCGTGGTCGGGAAGGTCGAGTGCCGCGCGGGCGGCGTCCTTCCACGGTGCCCGGCGCCAGTCGAGCACGCCGTCCGCGAGGAGCGCGTCGAGGGCCTCGACCGCGCGGTCGGCGTGCAGCAGGCGTTCGGCCAGGCCGTACGCGGCTTCGCTGGAGGCGACGCGGGCGGCCAGCTCGTCGGCGAGGAACTCCGCGCGGGTCGCGTCGCGCAGGCTCAGCCGGTCGATCAGCCGCAGCAGGCCGTCGGCCGCGTACCACGGCCAGCGCAGCACACCGTGCCCGAACCAGTACCGCAGCCGGCCGCCGCGCCACCGCCCCGGGTCGAGCACGTCCCGCCAACAGGCCAGCGTGGTCAGCGCGTTGCCCACGACCAGACCGTGCCGGGTGTCGCCGTTGGTGAAGTGGCCGAGCTCATGGCCGAGCAGGGCGACCCGCTGCTGCGGGGTGAGGGTCTCCCAGAGCGTGAGCCCGAGGGTCAGCACCCGCTGCCGGGGGCGGCGCGAGGTGACGTACGCGTTGAAGCCAGGCACCAGGACGACCAGGTCCACGCCGCGCGTGCCGACCTCCCGTGCCACCTTGTCGACGAGCGCGAACAGACGGGGCGCGGACTTCCGGTCCAGACGCGGCAGTTGACGCGGCAGAGGCGGCACCCAAGGACGCAGCACCGCCGAGAAGAGCAGCAGGGCGAGCCCGAGCGCGAGACTCAGCGGATTCCACCAGCCGGTGACGAGCAGCGCCACCGCACCGGCCGCGACCGCCACGGCCGCGCCGGTGACACCGCAGGACAGGGCGTACGCGGCGATCCGCGCGGCCGTCCAGCGCGAGCGGCGGCCGAAGTCCCCGGTCCTGACCAGCTCCTGGTACACCTGCTCGGCCCGCTGCCCGGCGACCTCGGCGCGCCGCTCGGCGGTGCGGTCGAGGCCGAACACGAACAGTTCCGGCGCCACGTTCCAGTCGCAGGCGCGGCACCACACCACATGGCCGGCGTGCACCGGCATCCCGGCGCCGCACTGCGGACACGGCTCGGTCTCGACGCGCTTGGTCTCCATCCGCGGCCCCCGCTCTCAAGTCCCCCGGGACGAGGACGCGTTGACGGTCCGGCGCGGTTGCGGCTCTCCCGGCCATCCCGCGGTCGCGCCATACGGGCAGCGCGCGCGTCAGCGCAGCGCCCGCGCCACCGACCACAGCAGCCCCGCGTTCTCCGGGGCTGCGCCACCGGGGTAGGCGTAGCGGCGACGGGTGTACGCGTACGCGAAGCCCTGCCGCGGATCGGCGAAGGCGAGCGAGCCCGCGGCGCCGCTGTGCCCGAAGGAACCGGCGGCGACGGAGGCGAAACTGCCGGCGATGGTGTTGAAGCCGAGACCGAACTGCTTCACCGAGTCGCTCACCAGATCCGTACCGGCCGAGTGGATCCGGGCGAACTCGGCGGCGGTGTTGGGCTCCAGGAGCGGGGCGCGCCCGTCCAGTCCGAACGCTGCCGCCGCGTACATCCCGGCCAGGCCGCGCGCGGACCCGATGCCGCCGCACGACGCCTGGCCCTTCGCCCGCACCGGACGCGCGTTCACGAACTCCTCCAGTTCGACGGCGTCGGGCGCGTGCTCGTTGAACGCGATCCCGCCGAGGCTGAACCTGCTGTACGGGGCGGCGTCCAGCTCGGCCTGCTGCTCGGGCGTGGTCAGCATCGGCAGCGTGCTGAGGAACCGCGGCTCCTCCGACTCCGGCAGCCCCAGCCACAGGTCGAGCCCGTACGGGGCGCGGATCCGCTCCTCGTACCACTCCTGAAGGGTGCGCCCCGTCGCGCGGACGATCACCTCGCCGACCAGCGCGCCGATCACATAGCCGTGGTAGCCGAAGAACTGCCCCGGCTGCCAGAACGGGCGCTGATCCGCGAGCAGTTCGGCGATCCGCCGGTCGTCGGCCAGCTCCTCGCGGGTGAACCCGCGGTCGATGCCGACCAGCCCGGCCCGGTGCGCGAGCACCTCGCGCAGGGTGATGCCGTCCTTGCCGCGGCCGGCGAACTCCGGCCAGTACGAGGCCACCGTGCGGTCCAGGTCGAGCACGCCGTCCTGCACGAGGAGCGCGGCCACCAGGGCCATCGCGCCCTTCGTGGAGGAGAACACAGCCAGCAGCGACTCGGCCGTGACGCCTGCCGACCACAGATCCACGACCCGCTCGCCACCCCGGTACACCACCAGCTGTGCCCCGGGGTCGTGCTCCTCGCGCTCCAGGAACGACGCGAACTCCTCGCATACGCCCTCGAAACCGGCGGCCACCGTGCCGTGGACTGCCATGCACCCTCCCCGTATCGCCTCAGGATCTTGTGCGCGGAACTGTACGCCCGACCTGCGGATTTCCGGCAGCTTTCCGGCCCGGGGAGGGGCCAGGGCCCTCGGCGTCAGCGGGCGGCGAACTGGGCGCGGGTCGCCTGGACGGTGTTCGGCCGGATCGCGATCCCGGTGAACACCAGCCGCTCGCCGTAGATGTCGGTGAGCCGGATGTCGCCCCCGCAGCCGCGGCCGTCCTCGGCGAGGAAGTAGTTGTAGTCCGTACGGGGCAGCGCGCGCCACACGCCGCCGGTGCGGACTTCGAGGCGGGCCACCGGGTTGCGGTGGCCGAGTGCCTGGATCCCGCACCAGTACCGGCTCGAACCCGTCTTGTACCGGAGCGACAGCGGCTGGGCCGCGCCGGGGCTCACCAGCTGCCAGGTGACCGGGATCTGCCCCTTGACGGGTGCGGCGAGCCGCGCGAACGCCGCGGCGCTGAGGTCGAGTTGGCCCGTGCGGCAGGTCGGGCACTCGTTGGTGATCCTGACCGTGACGGTCGCGCCGTTCGCGGCGCGGACCCGGACGTGGGCGCCGCACGCCTTGGCCGTCTCGTAGTCGGTGCTGTTCATGGCCGCGGTCAGCACCTCGCCCGCGGGCCCGAACGAGCAGGCGCCGTCGCCGTCCCCGGCGTCGTAGAACGTGGCGGATCCCTGGTAGGCGACCCCCGGCCTGATCCGCCCGGCGAGGGCGGCTGCGCTTCCCGCGGCGGGCTTCCCGGCCGCAGGTGTCGTGGCGGAGGGGCGCTTCGAGGTGCGGCTCGCGGTCGGCGTCGGAGTCCTGCTGCCCGCTGTGACCTTGGGCGACGGGGTGGGCGATTCAGTGGCGCGAGAGGTGACGGCGGGTGGGCTCGCGGGCCCGGTGGCTGCCGCAGAGCCGGCGGAGGAGGTGTCCCGCCCGGGGCCGAGCGCCATGACGACGGCCGCGAGGACGGCCACGGCGCAGACGGTGGCGACGCCGAGAAGAGCGGGCCGCAGGGCGGGGCGTCGTATGGAGGACGTCCGTCTCCTGCGCTGCGCGCGCCGTCTGCGGGACGGGCCGCGATGCGAACGAGGGGTCACTGATGGGTCCTTCGAGGTGAGGGGGACTCCCGTGCGGGGAGAGCCTGCCACTCCTCGGTTGCCGCCGGGACGGGAACGGTTGCCTCGCTCGGTCCGCGACCGAGAGCCTTACTGGACTTGGAGTGAGGCCAAAATTGCAATGCCTTAAAGTTCATGGGTGGCCTCCTTCGGCCACACCACCGAACCTCAAGGTCAGGAGCCTGCGCATGGCAGCGACGGACGAGCACGACGCGGCGGTGCGGCGCGCCAACGCCGCACTGGAGACGTACACCCTCTCCGCCGACGGCTGGCGGCACAGCCCGAGCGAGTCCCTGCGCCGGGTGCTGACCGATCTCCTGCACTGGTGCGACGACACGCAGCGGGACTTCGACGCCGCCCTCGCGGCGGCGCGCAGCCGGCATGCCGCGGACTCGGAGGCGACTCCCTGAGGATCCGTGCGCCTACCGGTCGAGGCCAAGCGCCGGCGCCGCGGTGCTCGGGGCGCTCGGCGTGCGCATGCGGAGATACGCGTACACACAGCCCGCCAGCGCCAGGTCCGACAGGAGCATGAAGCCGATGGAGTACGAGTCCTTGGCGCTGTAGATGGCGCCCATCAGGAGTGGTGGCACGAAGCCGCCCAGGCCGCCCATCGCGCCCACGATGCCGGTCACGCTGCCCACCTGGGGCTGCGGGGTGACCTGGGCGACCAGGGCGAAGACGCTGCCGCCGGCGGCGCCGAGACCCGCGGCCATCACCAGGAGCGCGATGGTCGCGAACGGCGCGAGCGGCGGGTCGAAGGCCTGCACCACGGCGAACAGGGCGACCACGGCCAGGGCTCCCGCGGTTACGACGGCGGGGTGGAAGCGGTCCGACAGGCGCCCGCCGATCGGCCGGAAGATCACGGTCACCAGCGCGAAGCCCGCGGCCTTGGTCCCCGCGTCGGTGGGGGAGAGGTCGTACCAGGTCTTGAGGTAGGTGGGGAGGTAGACGCCGAAGGCGACGACCCCGCCGAAGCCGATGGCGTAGAGCGCCGACAGCTCCCAGGTGACCCGCAGCCCGCCCGCCTGGCGCAGCCGGGAGCCGAGCGAGGCGGCGGGGACCTTCCGGTCGGGATGGTCGGTGATCAGCAGTGCGCCGAGGACGGCGAACGCCGCCAGCGCGCCGGCGACGACGAGGAACGGCAGGTTCTCGCCGTGCGCGGCGATCCGCGGCGTGAAATACCCCGACAGCGCCACGCCGCCGGTGCCCATCCCGAACACGCCGAGGGCGAACCCCCGGCGCCCGGGCGGAAACCAGGAGTTGACCAGGGGCACGCCGATGGCGAACGTCGTGCCGCCGAGCCCAAGCAGCAGCGCGGTCACAAGCAGCAGGCCGTAGCTGTCCTTGACGGGGATGAGCAACAGGACGGGAACGATGGTGAGCGCGGAGACCAGCGGGAACATCAGCCGGGCCCCGTACCGGTCGGTCAGCGCGCCCGCGGGGATCCGCCCGACCGATCCGACGAGTACTGGGATCGCGACCAGCAGCGACTGCTGGAAGGAACTCAGGCCGAGCCGGTCCCGGTACCCCGACGCCAGGGGCGCGATCAGGTCCCAGGCCCAGAAGGTGAGCGTGAACCCGACGGTCGCCATGACCAGGTTCCGGTACGCGGCGGCGGGGGTCCGCTGATCAGTGTCCACGGCACCAGTCAAGACAGCCCGGGTCCGGCGGGCGCGCTGCACTGCGCCGTACGGGGCGGCCGTCGATGCGGGTCAGGAGGTGAACAGGCCTGTGGTGCGAGGTCCTTCAACCGCTGACAGAGGGTGCGTGTGTGCGCGGCCACGGCCTGCCGTCAGGCCGCGAGTGCGGCCTCCTCGCCGAGGTGGCCCGCCGCCCTGCGCCACGCAGCCGTCACCGCGGCGTGCGCCCGCTGTGTGCGGACGGCACGGTGACCGGACCCACCCGCGGCGAGTGGCGCCCCCACGTGGACGTGCAGCTCCGGACGCCGCAGCGGGGCGGTGGCCAGACCTGCCAGTTGCTTGGCCACGCTCCCCGACGTGACCCGGCGCGCCCCCGCCTGTCCGACCGGGACGATCGGGGCGCCGGTGCGCTCGACGAGGCGGGCCACGCCGCTGCGGAAGGCCTCGGGCGCCTGTTCGGCGGCGTCACGGCGCGTGGGCAGGCGGCCTTCGCCGTAGACGAGGACGAGCCGGCCGGCGTCGAGTGCGGCGGCGGCGAGGTCGAGTGCCTCGGCCGCGCGCCGGTCTCCGCGGTGTACGGGAATGTGCCCTCCGCGGGTGAGGAGTCCGCCGAGGAGCGGGATGCGCCACAGGCCCGCGGTGGCCATCACCACCGGCCGGACGCCGAGGCGTTCCAGTGCGGCCAGCACGATCGCGGGGTCGGCCATCGACGTGTGGTTCGCGACGAGCAGGCTGCCCGGGGCGAGCGAGGCGCCGGGGTCCGCGGTCACCCTGAGGTGTCCGACGGCGGGGACGAGGGTCCGGGCGAGGCGGCTGAGCAACGGGCACTCCTGTGGTCGGCGGCGAACGATCTCCATCGTCCGCGCCGGACGGTGCCGTGACTTGAGTGCGGATACTCATTTCCGCCTGGGTGCGGGTGAGGTCACTCCTGAGGGCTTGATGCGGTCCGGGTCCCGGTCGGGGCCGTGCGTCAGGCGGAGCCGTGCGCTCCGGATTGTCAGTGGTCAGCGGCAGGATGGTGCCCATGACGACGACTTCTGCCGTACTCGCCGACGCCTCCGCCTACGCCGACGCGGTCGCGACCGCCACCAAGGCGGCCGCCGCCTACTACGCCGGTGGCGACAGTGCTCTGGACGACGACAGCTACGACCGGTTGGTGCGCGCCATCGAGGCGTACGAGAAGGAGCACCCGGACGAGGTCCTCGCCGACTCGCCCACCGGCAAGGTCGCGGGCGGCGCCGCGGTGGGCGACGTGCCGCACTCCGTGCCGATGCTCTCGCTGGACAACGTCTTCTCGGCCGAGCAGTTCGCCGCCTGGGCCGCCGGGGTGGAGCGGCGGATCGGCCGCGAGATCACGGCATGGAGCGTCGAGCCGAAGCTGGACGGCCTGGCGATCGCCGCCCGTTACGTCAAGGGCCGGCTCACCCGCATCATCACCCGCGGCGACGGCACGGCCGGCGAGGACGTCTCGCACGGCATCGACAGCATCGAAGGCCTGCCCGCCGAGCTCGCCGAACCGTACACGCTGGAGATCCGCGGCGAAGTCCTCATGACCACGCGGCAGTTCGAGGCGGCCAACGAAGCGCGCACCGCCCACGGCGGGGAGCCGTTCGCCAACGCGCGCAGTGCCGCCGCCGGCAGCCTGCGCGCCAAGGACCGCGCGTACAAGGTGCGCATGCTGTTCTTCGGATACGGCGCGATCCCCGCCGAGCACACGGCGGAGGAGCTCGCGGAGCGGCTGCGCACCCGGCCGCACGGCGAGCTGATGACGCTGGTCGGCGCGCTCGGTGTGCACACCGCGGACGCCACCGAGGTCCCGAACCGGGTGGTGGCCACCATCGACGAGGTGCAGGAGCGCATCGCGGAGATCGGGGCGCTCCGCGCCGAGCTGCCCTTCGGCATCGACGGCATCGTCGTCAAGGCGGACCTCGCCACGGACCAGCAGGACGCGGGCTTCGGCACCCGCGCCCCGCGCTGGGCCATCGCCTACAAGCTGCCCGCCGTGGAGAAGATCACCAAGCTGGTGGGGGTGGAGTGGAACGTGGGGCGGACCGGCGTCATCGCCCCGCGCGCCGAGCTCGAGCCGGTGGAGATCGACGGTTCCACCGTCACGTACGCCACGCTGCACAATCCCGCCGACATCGCCCGCCGCGACCTGCGGATCGGCGACCAGGTGATGGTCTACAAGGCGGGCGACATCATCCCGCGCATCGAGGCACCCGTCGCGCATCTGCGCACGGGTGACGAGCAGCCGATCGTATTCCCCGAGGTGTGTCCGCAGTGCGGCTCAGGGATCGACACCAGCGAGCAGCGCTGGCGCTGCGAGCGCGGCCGCAACTGCCACCTCGTCGCCTCCCTCAGCTATGCCGCGGGACGCGACCAGCTCGACATCGAGGGCCTCGGCGCCTCGCGCGTCGTCCAGCTCGTCGACGCGGGCCTCGTCGCGGACCTCGCCGACCTGTTCACCCTCACCCGCGAGCAGCTGCTCGCCCTCGACCGGATGGGCCCGACGAGCACGGACAACCTGCTGGCCGCGATCGAGCGGGCCAAGGCCCAGCCGCTCTCGCGCGTCCTGTGCGCGCTCGGCGTGCGCGGCACCGGACGCTCCATGTCCCGCCGGATCGCCCGGCACTTCGCCACCATGGACGCGATCCGCGCGGCCGACGCGGAGGCCGTCCAGGAGGTGGAGGGCATCGGCCCGGAGAAGTCCCCGGTGATCGTGGCCGAGCTGGCCGAACTCGCGCCTGTGATCGACAAGTTGGCGGCGGCCGGGGTGAACATGACGGAGCCCGGCGCCACCGGCCCGGCCCCGAAGGGGGAGGCGGAGGAGGCGGACGAGCGGCCCGCCGGGCCCCTGGACGGCATGACCGTGGTCGTCACCGGCGCGATGACCGGAGCGCTGGCGGACCTCAGCCGCAACCAGATGAACGAACTGGTGGAGCGGGCGGGCGGCAAGTCCTCCTCCAGCGTCTCCAAGCGCACCTCGATGGTGGTGGCCGGCGAGGGCGCGGGCTCCAAGCGGACCAAGGCGGAGGACCTGGGCGTGCGGCTTGTCACGCCGGACGAGTTCGCGGAGCTGCTGGGCGATCTGCTGGCGTGAGGGTGGGCGGCTTCCTGGTGTGAGGTCGGGCGGAGGCCGGTGGCCGTGCGCCGGCCTCCGTCCCGCCATGGGCACACAACGAGCGTGTCTCGCCCCGACCAGGGAACTCGGTCTCCGACAGAGCGGCCCGCCGCCCCGGCGGGCCCGACGACCGGAAGGCCCGTCCATGCTCGGATTCGCTGCGGCAGCGTTCTTCTTCCTCGCGTTCATCTTCAACGCCGCGGAGGTCGACACGAACGACGTCTTCAGCTCCACGAACCTCATGCTGCTCGGCCTGACCCTCCTGGCCTTGCACGTCGCGGGACTTGGCACCACCTGGTCCAGCCGTCGCCGTCGCCGGTGAGCCGCACGCCGGCCGAGGCTGCGCCGGCCGGGTGACGGCGGGAGGCGGGGCGCCGGGACCACAGGCCGGGCGGGGTAGGCCTCCCTGCATGCAGACAGCCCCCACCCCCCGTTTCACGGTCCTCCTCAAGCCCCAACTGACCGACAGCCATGACCACGTCGACCACGGCGGAGTGCTCCGCTCGGCCACCGTCGAAGCCACCGGCAAGACCGGGGCGAGCGGATTCCCCCGCTACGTCGGCGAGGGCATCGAGGCGGACATCGATCCGCAGACCCGGACGGTCGAGGCGATCACGGTCGACGGCGAGGAACTGCCGTACGGCTGGGTCGCCGAGATCGGCTGACCGGAGTTCCCGGACGAAGATTCCCGTACCGCCGACCGCCGGGCCCGCCCGGCGGTTACGGCGTGCCGGCCGCTGGCGCCCGCAGGACCAGCAGCGTGATCTCGCTGGGCGCGAAGACGCGGAACGGCGGCCCCCAGAAGCCGGTCCCGCGGCTGGTGTAGAGCAGCGTGCGGTCGCCGTGCCGGCTGAGACCCGCCACTGCGGGCTGGTCGAGCCGGACCAGGTAGTGGAAGGGCCAGATCTGGCCGCCGTGTGTATGGCCGGACAGCTGGAGATCGACACCGGCGGCCGCCGCCCGGTCGATGAACTTCGGCTGGTGGGCCAGGAGCAGCACCGGGTGGGCGGGGTCGGCCCCGTCGAGCGCCCGCTGGAGCGATGCCCGATGGCCGGGCAGGCCGGAGGATTCGGCGGTGACATCGTCCACGCCGGCCACCACGAGGGTGTCGCCGCCCCGTTCGACGAGCACATGGCGGTTGCGCAGCGGCTCCCAGCCCAGCTCGTCCATGAGGTCGACCCAGCCCTGGGCCTCGCTGTAGTACTCGTGGTTGCCGGTGACGTAGACCCGTCCGTGCGTGGCGCGCACCGTGCCGAGGGGCGCGGCCTGGGCGCGGCGGCGCTCGGCCGTGCCGTCCGCGATGTCGCCGGTGTGGCAGACCAGATCCGCCTCCAGCGTGTTCACCGTGTCGCAGACGCGCGCCGACCAGCGGGCGCGGTCGAGCGGTCCGTAGTGCGTGTCGGTGATCAGGGCGACCCGGGTGCCGTCCAACCCGGCGCCGAGACGGGGGAGTTGCACCTCGACGCGGCGCACCCGCGGCACCCGGCGCGCCTCGGCGTACCCCCAGGCCAGCAGTGCGGCGGTGACCCCGAGGACCGCCCAGGTGACGATCCGGGCCCGGCCTTCGCCGTCGGCGACGCCGGCCACGGTCAAGGCGAGCCGCAGCAGCACCCCGAGCAGCACCGACCAGGTGAACAGAACCCAGATCCCGCCCAGCAGCGAGTCACCCACGATCGCCGCCGCGTCCTGCTGCCGGCGGCCGTGCCCGCGCACCATCGCGAACGGCATGCCGACCAGGCCGAGCGCGAACAGGAAGGTGCCGGTCAGCGTGACGGGGAGCGGCCAGTGCTGTCCCGCGTGCAGGAGCAGCCAGCACGGCACGGCCCACAGGAGCACCGGCGCGATCAGGGGGAGGTAGCGCATCAGCCGGTGCAGGCCGCCGGGCCGGGGCGGGTCCGCCGCGCTGCCGGCGGCGCGGGTGTCGCTGGTCTCGGTCACGCTTCCCCATTCCACAGGCCGGGCTCGATGCCGTCGCGGGCACTGTAACCGGTCGCCTCCGGCGGGAGCGGGCCGCTCGGAGGAGAGGGGCGGGCGAGCAGGCCCGTACGCCCGGCACCCCTCCTCCGGATCGGAGCTACACCTCCCGCACCTCGAACGAGTCCAGCACGAACTCCGCCACCCCGTCCTCCCCGACCTTCCGCAGCCCCACCCACGCCTCACCGGCGTCCGGTGCCGTGAACTCGTAGGCCAGAACGGTGGGTTCGACGGCGACCGGCAGCGGCTGACGGGACAGCTCGCGGGACTCGGGGGAGTCGACGCCCGTGATCCAGGCGTACTGCCCGGCCTTCTCGTTCTCGTACCGGAACGACACCCGGTAGCTCCGGCCGGGCGTGAATCGCACGGTGTGCTGGACCGTGCGGTACACCAACCCGCCGTTCTCGCCACGGGACTTCAGGGACTCCGAACCGTCGATGACGTCGTCGATCGCCTTCCCGTTCCAGCCGCGCTGCGTGTACGGGGCGTGCCGCTGCGCGATATGGGTGCGCGGGTCGTTCGCGCCCCCCGCGTCGCCCTTGACGAACGGGCCCCAGCCCTGCGGCACCGACTCGAAGTCCTCGTACACGAGCGTCCCGGACTTCGCGGAGCGCCGGGCGGAGACGATCCGGACGTTGTCGAAACGGACCCGCGCCCGTCCCGCCGCGGCCCGCAGCGTCAGGTCGACCGGACCACCGCCCTCGGGCACGGTGAAGTAGGTGAACATGCGCTGGAAGCGGGTGCCGTGCTTGCGGTCGGCCGCCACGTAGTTGCCTGCGGTGGAGGTGGCCGTCCAGTTCGCCGCGACCACCCCGTCGCCGGTCCGCACCTCCAGCGATGCCTTGCGCGTCTCGCCGGCCTTCGCGCCGACCTCGACCTGCACGGACGCCGCGTACGTGCCGGGTGCCAGCCGGGAGACGCGCTGGCCGACTGCGGCGGCGCCTCCCGGGCCGATCACCAGCTCGTAGTCGCCCAGCTCGCTCAGCTCCACCGAAGCGGGCCCGGACACCGTCCAGCCCTTCAGGGAACCGGAGTTGAAGCCCGGATCGTGCAGCGGCGTGTGCTGCCCCCAGTCGGGGTCGCCCGCTGCCGGTACTCGGCTGCGGTAGACCACGTAGGGGCGGCCGGCGGTGGCCTTGAGCGTCACCTTCCCGCCGCGCACGGCGACGTCGGAGACATGCACCCGGCCCTGGTCGGTGAGTTCGTAGACGGCCACCGACCTGGCGCCCGCCCAGCCGCGCGGCAGCTGCCAGGTGCTGGTGCCGCCCTTGGGCGCGTAGTGGTACAGCTTCCGCGGGTCCGTGGCCTCACGGGGCTCCCACGGCAGCAGATAGTTCCCGTCGTCGTAGACGATCCGTCCGTCCGTGGTGATCACCCGCCGGCCCGTCGCGTCCGAGACGGTGGTGCCGGTCGGGCCGAAGAAGCCGATCTCGTGCGCGGACCAGGACTTGATCGGATATGCCTGGAGGTACTTCGCCGGCAGGGATTCAGTCCAGATGAGCTCGTAGAAGGTGTTCCAGTCCGTCTTGCCGACCCACCCCTCGAAGTTCCCGGTGCGCGGAATGCCCAGCAGGGTGGGCCACTTGTCGGCGAAAACGTCCTTGTGGTGGTTGTGGATGAACCGGATGAGCTGCGAGTTGATGCCGCGTGAGGTGTCGGGGCCGTAGTCGGTCTCGGTGGCCCAGTGCGCCCAGACGGCGGACCGCTCCAGGCCGTGGCCCCACTCGGTCGTCACGATCCAGCCCTGCTCGCGCAGGGCGCGCTGGAGCCGGTCGGAGTTCCAGCCGGACTCGCGGAACACGTCGATGTAGAGGGTGTTGAGGGCCGGATCCGTCTCGGCGCGCAGGTCCGCGAAGCGCTTGATGATGTCCCCGGACACGAGGTCGCGGCGGGAGTCGATGCGGTAGCTCTGGTCGAGCCAGTCCCACTGCTCGTTCGTCTTGTCGACGAGGGTCTCCGAGAAGGCGTTGGCGACCGGGTAGGACTCGGTGGCGTTCACATGCACACCGAAGTCGCTGCCCCACTTCCTGCCCTCGCGTACCAGGGTGTTGAGGTCGCGGAGGCCGCCCGCGCGCATGTTGTGGTTGCCCGCGTAGTCGGGGTGGGCCGAGTCGTGGCCCTCCGACTGGTAGCCCTTGAGCAGCGTGTACTGGCGCAGCCCGTCCGTGGCGAGCGAGATCCGCTTGACGTGGTCGAGGGTGAGCAGGAAGGGATTGGTGGCCTGCGAGGCGAAGTTGAACGGGATGTGCGGGACGACTCTCAGGTGCTGCTCGCGGGCGCCGATCGGCACGTCCATGAGGTCGCGGTAGGCGATGGCGGCGTCCTGCCAGTCCACCTTGCCGTCGCCGTTGCGGTCGCCGGTGATGATGACCGTGGCCCGGGGGAGCGGCTCGGTGGCGTCGACGGGCGAGGTCGCGGCCCGGTGGGTCCACTGCCCGGCCGCCAGGCGCGCCTCCACGCCCGCCGGGGTCTTCACCGTCGTACGCCACAGCCGGCCGTTCTCCCACGTCGTGCCCGCGGCCGAATCGGGCTTGTCGTACACGGTGTTGGTCTCGATCGCGCCGGCGAGCCCGTCGTGGGCGACGACGGCATAGGCGCAGCCGGTCGCGGCCTCGGCGGGGGTCTGCGGGGTGACCGCGACCAGGGTGTCCCCGCTCTTGGCCTTGTCCAGCTGGATCCGGGCGGCGAGCAGTGCGGCGCCCGGCTGGTCGCTGCGTACGGACAGGAACGCGAGGGAGGGGATCTGGAGCGTCCCCACGCGCAGCGCGGCGGTGTCGGCGATCTCGGTGATGCGCCAGTGCACCCGGCGCCCCTCGACGGCGATCTCGGCGCGGATCCGCGTGCCTCCGTCGAGGACGAGGGTGTACGTGATGCGGTCGTCCGCGTGCTGTGAACTCACCTCGGGAGTATGGGTGTTGCCGTCGACGAGCAGGGTGGTGACCGGGTCGGTCTGGCCGTGCAGGACGGCTCCGGAGGTGCGGTCGGTGTAGCGGATGATGCGCGGGAATCCGGTGTCGACCTGCACCTCGAGCTCGGCGGACCGGAGCGTCGCCTCCGCCGCGGCGTGCGGTTCCGCTCCGGCGGATCCCGGCAGGCCCAGCGTGAGAGCGGCCCCGGCGGCGGCCCCCGTGACGACGACCGCTCGGCGGCTCGGGCCCTGGATGTTCTGCGACGGCTGCACTGCGCACCCCTTCTCGGGACGGAACCAGTGGCCGTCACGATGGTGCGTACGCGGCGGGCGGGCCCATGGACAAAGGCGGGGCCGATGTTGGACTTACCGCCCGGCGGCCCCGACTCCGGTCACCCAGGCAGCCCCGCCACCGGTCACCCCGCCCGCCACTGCTCCGCGGTGATCTCGTACCGCACACCGCCCTGGTCGGCGCCCTCGACCATCAGCATGTCCTCGGGCGTGGGCAGTGCGCGCGCGAACGTCATGCCGAGCTTCTCCATGATGCTGCGGGAGCGGTGGTTCAACGCCATCGTCTCGGCCCACACCCGGCGCAGGCCCAGCTCGCCGAACGCCTTGTCGAGCAGGCCGCGCGAGCCCTCGGTCCCGTAGCCCCTGCCCCAGGCCGACTGCCGCAGCCGGTAGCCGAGTTCGGCTTCGTCGAGCGGCCCGTCGGGCTCCGGGCGCAGCAGGAACCAGCCGATGAACGCACCGCCCTCCTTCTCGTACGCGGCGAACACGCCGAACCGGCCGGCCCACTTCTCGTAACCGGCACGGATCCGGGGCAGGTGCTGCTCGCGCACGGTCTCCGGCGCGGTCGGCCGGCCACCGGACAGGAACCGCATCACCGCGGGGTCGCTGTCCAGCTCGATCAGCAGGCCGGCGTCGTCGGCGGTGAACGGGCGCAGGGCCAGGCGTTCGGTCTCGAGATACGTGTCCACGAGCCGATCATGGCCGAAGGAGTGGGGCGGCACGAACGATTTATCCGCGACCGCGGGCCGGTGGACCCGCGCAGCTCCGTACCCTGGTCGGCCCAGGACGCCCACCGCACCCGGAGGTCACCGTGAAGGACTGGACGGCCGCACTCGGCCTGGAACCGCACGGCGAGGGCGGCTACTTCCGGCGCATCTACACCTCGCCGCACAGCATGCAGACCGAGCACGGTCCCCGCCCCTCGGCCACCTCGATCCACTACCTGCTCGACGAGAAACAACCGAGCGGCCACCTGCACCGCAACCGCAGCGACATCCTCCACTTCCTCATCGACGGCGGGCCTCTGGAGTACGTCACGGTCGACCCGGACGGCGAACTCCACCGCACGGTGCTGGGCGCGGAGGCGGAACGCTTCCTCCTGGTGCCCGGAATGTGGTGGAAGGCGTCACGGCTGACCGGCGGGGCGACGCACGGGCTCGTGGCCGAGGTGGTCACGCCGGGATTCGACTACGCGGACCACGAGTTCGCGACGCGGGACCTGCTCGATGAACTGCCGCATATCGCGCAGGAGTTGGCCGGGTTCGTACGCGCCTGACGCCGGTGCGGACGAAGCCCGTCGGTGCGGGGTGATCCACACGGGGCGGAAGTCCCTGATCCTCGGGACTTTCGGCAGGTGAGCGGTGCGCCGGCGGCGGGCAGCGGATGTTCGGGCACCCGACCGGGCTGCCGTACGGACAACGGACAAGGACATCTCGTGGGCATCATCGCCTGGGTTCTGATCGGCCTGATCGCCGGAGCCATCGCCAAGGCTCTCACCCCCGGCAAGGATCCCGGTGGCTGCCTCGTGACGATGCTCATCGGCATCGTCGGCGGTCTGCTGGGCGGCTGGCTGGGCAAGGCGGTCTTCGGCGTCGAGTCGATCAACGGCTTCTTCCACCTCTCGACCTGGATCGCCGCGGTCGTCGGATCGGTGATCGTGCTGCTCCTGTACCGCGTGGTCACCGGACGCTCGCGCTGACGCAGTGCTGCGTCGCCAGGCAGGGCCCGTTCCTTCGGCCGGAAGGAACGGGCCCTGCGCGTCACTCGAGCGGGCCGTCAACGGCTGCGCCGCGCACGTACGGCGGCGACCGCGCCCAGCACCGCGCCGACGGCCACGATGAGGAGCCCGCGGATCCAGACGTCCTTCTCGATCTGCGTGGCGAGCAGGACGCAGGAGGCGGCGCCCAGGACCGGGACGGCGGTCGGCGCCCGGAAGTGGGGCTGCGCGACGGGGTCGCGGCGCAGGACGAGGAGCGAGACGTTGACGAGGAAGAAGACCACCAGCAGGAGCAGCACCAGCGTGGCCGCGAGCGTGTCCACCTCGCCGGTCAGGGCCAGGAGCAGCGAGAGGGTGGTCGTGGAGGCGATGGCCGCCCAGGGCGTGCGTCTGCCGGGCAGGACCTTGGTGAGGAAGCCCGGCAGAAGTCCGTCCCGTGCCATGCCGTAGGCCAGACGGGACGACATGATGCCCGTGAGCAGCGCGCCGTTGGCCACGGCCACCAGCGCGATGGCGCTGAAGAGTTCCGTGGGCACCCCGCCCGCTTCCTTCACGACCTCCAGGAGCGGGCCGGAGGACTCGGCCAGCTTCGCTGTCGGCACCGCCGCCGCTGCCGCCGCCCCGACCAGCGCGTACACCGCCCCCGCCGTGAGCAGGGCGCCGAAGAGCGCCCTGGGGTACGAGCGATGCGGGTCGAGCGTCTCCTCGGCGACGTTGACGGAGGTCTCGAAGCCGACGAAGGAGTAGTAGGCGAGCACCGCCCCGGCGAACAGGGCGGACGCGGGTCCCGCCTGCTCGGTCCCGAGGTCGGTGAGCCGGCCGAGGTCGCCGTCGCCGCGCAGCACGATCCAGGCGCCCAGGCCGATGACAAGCAGCAGCCCGCCGACTTCGACGAGTGTGGCGACCACATTGGCCCGGGTGGACTCGCTGATGCCGCGGGCGTTGAGGGCCGCCAGAGCCACCAGGAAGACGACGAGGACCAGCACGATCGGCAAGCTGACGAACTCGGTCAGGTAGTCCCCGCCGAATCCCCGCGCCAGCGCGGCCACCGAGACGATGCCGGCGGCGAGCATGCAGAAGCCTGTGAGGAATCCGGTGAACGGGCCGAAGGCCACCGTCGCGTAGTGGGAGGAGCCGCCGGCGCGCGGATACTTGGTGGCCAGCTCGGCGTAGGCCGCGGCGGTCAGCAGGGCCAGACACAGGGCGGCCACCAGCGGCGCCCACACGGCACCGCCGGAGTCGGCCGCCACCTGCCCGACCAGCACGTAGACCCCGGCGCCGAGTACGTCGCCGAGGATGAAGAAATAGAGCAGCGGCGTGGTCAGCGCCTTCTTGAGCGGTGGTGCGGGCCGATCCGTGCCGGCCCGGTCAGCGGAAGTCGTCACCCGGCACCGTGTACCCCGGGAACCGTCGAGCAGGCAGTGCGTCCTGAGGCTTCTGTGGCAGTTGTGGTGTGAGGGGCGGGTTTACGCACTCCTTGAGCGGTCAGTCGGACGGTGTGCACATGATCCTCGAACCTGACGGAGCCGTGAGCGGGAATGTCTGGTGACCAGAAGGCCAAGGCCAAGACGGAGCAGGCCAAGGGCGCGGTGAAGGAAGCGGCCGGCCGCGCGACGGGCAACGAGCGGCTGGAGGCCGAGGGCGCCGCCGAGAAGAAGACGGGGCACGCCCGCGAGGCCAAGGAGAAGATCAAGGACGTGGGCAAGCGCTGAGCGGCGCGGACCGCACCAGGCCGGTGGGCGGCCCCGGACAGGGGCCGCCCACCGGCCTTTTCCGCGCCTGGTCCCTGCCTGGGGCCAGGGTGCGGTGGGGTGAGCCGGGAACGGTTCGACTCGACGCAGGAGGGACCGGACAAGGATCGTCCCCGAGGCGTTGAACGCCCCGGGGACGGTGTCACCCCAACTCCGGGCGTTCCGCATCGCCGGCCGTGACCAGGGGTCGGGCAGGCGAGGCGGGAGGACGCCCACGGGCCTCGGGTGCCCCGGATATGTCCCGCTATGCGCGGCATGGCGCTCCCCGGCAGTGATGGCCTCGACCGGTGGCCTCAGGTCGCGTCCGGGCGGCCGTGCCAGTCCATGCAGACCACCATGGCGTCGTCGTCGGGCTCGACGGAGTCCCGGTAGCTGACGACCTGCTCCAGTACGGATCGAGGTACCTGGGTGGGCGGCAGCAGGCGGGTGTTGAGCAGGGCGCGCTGCAGGGCACGGCGGCTGTAGCGCTCGCCCAGCGGCGAGAGGGCGTCGTACACGCCGTCGCTGACGAAGAGCAGCCGGTCCCCGGGCAGCACCGGGGGCAGCGACTGCGGGGTGTAGACGGTCTCCTCGAACATGCCCAGGGGCAACTGGGCCTCCAGGAGGAGGGGTTCCACCTCGCCCTGCCGCAGCCGCCAGATCTTCGGCGAACCGGCGTCGAGCGCTTCGATGTGGCCGGTCGCCAGGTCGAAGCGGAGCATCAAGGCGGCGATATGCGCGCGGCCCTGGTACGCGCCGAAGACGGCCTGGTCCGCCAGGGCCGCTTGACCCGCGAGGTCGAGGCCGGCCCGGCGGGCGTTGCGCAGGGCGTTGACCGTGAGGTTGGTGAGCAGGGCGGCCTCGATGCCCTCACCCATGCCGTTGGCCAGGGTCAGCGTCAGATGATCGGCCGAGGTCGACCAGTCGAAGTTGTCGCCGTGGATGGCGTACGCGGGCTCCAGCTGGGCCCCGAGCTCGTACTCGGGCCGCGCGCAGGAGCGGCCGGGCAGCAGTTGCCACTGGATCTCGGCGGCGAGGGTCAGCCGACTGGCTCTTCGCGCCTGGAGATACAGATCGGTGTCGCGGTCGGCCACCACGATTTCCCGGCCGAGGACCTCGGCCAGTTCCCGCAGTTCGGTCACGACGGACGCATCGGCGGCGGCGCGCGCGAGCACGACGGACAGCACGCCGATACGGTCGCCGCGTACCGTC
Source organism: Streptomyces indicus (assembly GCF_900100315.1). Lineage (GTDB taxonomy): Bacteria > Actinomycetota > Actinomycetes > Streptomycetales > Streptomycetaceae > Streptomyces > Streptomyces indicus. Next base: position 46,481 of record NZ_FNFF01000001.1, on the reverse strand, counting down.
ACCGGCAAGTGGGCCGTCACCTGGCCGGCGTCCGGGCCGTCCACGGGGATCACCTCCTGGGCGCCGAACGCGCGCCCCGCAGGCGAGTTGAACACCGAAAGAGGCTCATCCGTGTAGGGGAGCCGGGTGACCGGTTGAAGTATGGTCATGGCGTAATCGGCCATCAGCAGGTCGACCGACTGTGCCGCGTAGCACTCCTGCAGAGCGCTGCGGAGCGCATCGAGCAGAGCGTGGGGCGCGGCCGCGCGCAGGGCGCGCTCCACGACGGTGAACCGGTCCATTGATCGAATCCGCCTTGCTGGTGAAGTGACGATGACGAAGCGAGGGAGGTGGGTTTCATGCAACAGCGTCAAGGAAGGCTGCTGCACGGTGTCACGGACGACGGCACCGCAGCCGGAACACCCGCCGCGGGCCCGCACGTCGCCCGTGCGGCACGAGAAGTCATCGAACTCCTTGAGGTGTTGTGGGAGGCGGGCCGTGACGCCGCCCCCACGGCGCCGGTGTCCAGCTCCCAACTGCGGGTGATGTACATCTTGGACCGTGACGAGGGCATCAACCTGCGCACCCTGAGCGATGAGCTGGGCGCCGCGCCCTCGTCGGTCAGTCGGCTGTGCGACCGGCTGCATGCGCTCGGCTATCTCGAGCGGGTGCCGAGTCGGTCGAGCCGTCGCGAGGTGTGTCTGAGCCTGTCCAAGCGCGGCAGCGGCTACCTGCGGGATCTGCGGGCGCGACGCGAGGAGAACCTGCAGCGGACGCTGGCCGCCATGCATCCCGCCGCGTTGGAGGCCATGGGGCTCGGCCTTGCGGCCTTCCGCGACGCCGCGCACCCGCCCGCGGACGGGGCTTCGGACGCGGACGCGGAGCATTCGGCCTGAGCGCCGGGTCTGTCTCAGCCGTCCGGCAGGGGCTGTGCGTCAGGGACCTGCGAACGGCCTGCCGCGAGGGCGGCCGTCACGTCGGGGAAGGACGAGCGGACGACATCGGTGCCGGCGATGTCGAACAGGCGGGCCAGTTGCGCGGGCAGCGGTCCGGCAAGACGCGGGCCGAGCGTGATACGCGCCCATAACACCAGGTTGAGGACGCTGGAGTCGGCGAATCCCACCTGCGACAGATCGAGGACGAGATCGGGTGCGGCCGCCGCGGCCGTTCTGAGCGTGTCCCGTACCGCCGGTACGGCGTCGATGTCGAGTTCGCCGTGGAGCGTGACCACCGCGGTGCCTGCCTCGATGCGCCAAGTGGCGGCAGCACGCCTGCCTTTCCACCCGGCAAAAGTTGTCATGGGGTGATAGTTGCACGGAAACGCCTGTGCAGGAAGCGGAGCACCACTCTTCCGGTCAGGTGTACCCGCCGCAGGTGCGTGGATGACCTCGGAAGACGTCCTCAATCGAAGCGTTGGTTTCCGGCTTCATCGCGTCGGGGTCGCGTAGCGATGCGCGCTGTGGGCGGGAGCGGTGTACTCGAGTGTGATCTCGCTCCAGGCCACGGGGACGGTGAAGTCCGTGAGCGCCAGCAGGAGTTGGTGCTGGGTGTGGCACCAGCGGCGGACGCTGAGGCCGGTGGGTGCGGTTCTGTTCCCCGGTGCGGGCCGCCTGACGGTCACGGACTCGCGCAGGACCGGCTGGATGCCCTGGCGCCTGAACCACAGGGGCAGGGCGCTCAGATCCGGATTGCCGACGGGCACGCGACGCAGGTACCGGTGGAGCTCCGGGATCTTCCGCACCGCCGCGGGTGTGAAGTAGGTGATGGCACTCCGGGTCTGGCTCGCGTCGGCGCCCAGGGGTGAGGTGGTGCTGTGCCGGTACTGCAGAACGGAGGTGCCCGGCGCGGTTCCGAGCGCGGCGGCCAGCGAGGGATCCACGGTGGCGGTGAACAAGGTGCCGCGTACGAGGGTGTGTTCCTGCGCGGGCAGGAAGGGCGACAGGGCGGTGTCGTCCGCTTCGCGCGGCGCGGCCGGGGCCTGCGGCCGGTCCGCGCTGACGTAGGTGCCCCGGCGGCCGGTGGTCACGAAGCCCTGGCTGCGCAGGAGTTCGAGGGCCGCGCGGATGGTCTGGCGTGCCACGCCGAAGTGCTCGGAGAGTTCACGCTCCGGCGGCAGCCGGCTGCTGTCCGGGAGGCGGCCGGAGGTGATCTCCGCTGCCAGGTCATCGGCGATACGGCGGTAGGTCGGTGCGGGATCGGGCGTCAACGGGCACCTCCACGACTGCGGAAAGCGGACGGCACGAACATAGAATGGTCTACACCAATGATGCAACGGTGTGGAGCCGTCGGAGCACAGTCCGTCGCGATCCGGTCCAAGTGCGCGGCAGTGGCGGGGGATTGGGAGCGGGTGGCATCGTGTGTTCAGTCGTCCCGGGTCCACGAGCCGAGCACCATCAGCGTCCTCGTGCCGATGACCTTGCCGGAACCGCGCAACCGGTCGATGACCTCCTGCAGATGCGCGATGTCCCGCACCCGCATGTGCACGAGGGCGTCCAGGTCGCCCGCGATGGTGAACACCGCCTGGACCTCGGGGGCCCGCGAGGCGCTCGCCAGGATGTCCCCGACGCTGGTCGTCCCGGCGAAGCGCAGTTCGGTGAACGCCTCGATGCCCCGGCCGAGTTTCGCGTGGTCGACCTGCACCGTGAAGCCCTTGATGACCCCCGACTCGCGCATGCGGTCGACGCGGCGCTTGACCGCGGCCACGGAGAGGCCGACCTCGGGGGCCATCTCCGAGAAGGTGCGTCGGCCGTCGGCCTGGAGGAGGCGCAGCAACTGGTGGTCGGTGTCGTCCAGTTCGTGACTCGCCATCAGCGGCCTCCGTCTCGCGTCCCGGCTTCTCGTTCTCGCGCGTCCCGATCAGGGCAGGGAGGTGGTCGCGCGGGGCTGCCGCAACCCTGCGGGCCTTCCTCTTCCGCGCAATGAAATCAAGCAACAGCCGTGATTTCCACGGGTTGTTTGCGTCTTGCCCGCGACAGTACGGCCAGGTCTTGCGTGCCACGCGGGCGAGTTGTGTGCTGGGAGTGTCCGCGCTCCCCGCCCTTCCCTCGCCGTGGAGGAATCCGTGAGTGTTCTCGGCCGCACCCCGTCGCTCGACGACAAGTACACGGCCTCCGAAGGCCGCGCCTTGATGTCCGGGGTGCAGGCCCTGGTGCGCCTCACGCTCGAACAGCGCCGCTTGGACCGCCGACGGGGCCTGGACACCCGGGTGTTCGTCTCCGGCTACCAGGGCTCGCCGCTGGGCGGCGTGGACCTGGAGATGGGCCGGGCCTCCCGGTATCTCGACGAGGAGGGAGTGGTCTTCCGGGCCGGACTGAACGAGGAGCTTGCGGCCACCGCGGTGGGCGGCACACAGCATCTCGGGCGGCTGCCGGGCGGACGGCACGAGGGGGTCACCGGGTTCTGGTACGGCAAGAACCCGGGTCTGGACCGTGCCGCCGACGCCATCCGGCACGCCACCACCGCGGGCACCGAGCCGCTGGGCGGCGCCGTCGCCTGGATCGGCGACGACCCGGACTGCAAGTCCTCCACGCTGCCCAGCAGTTGCGAGGCCATGTGCCAGAGCCTCGCCCTGCCGCTGTTCGCGCCCGGCACGGTGCGCGAGGTGGTCGAGTACGGGCTGCACGCCGTCGCCCTGTCCAGGGCCGGGGGACTGTGGACCGGCCTCAGGATCATCGCCGACGTCGCGGACTCCTCGGCCACCGTCGATCTCGCCGAGCTGCACCGCGACATCCCCGTACCGCAGCGCAGGCCCCTGGGGGCGGCACCTGTGCTCGTCGGCCCCGCCGCACTGGACGCCGAGGAGGACCTGCTGACCCGTCGGCTGGCCATCGCCCGTGCCTACGCCCGCGAGCACGGCATCAACCGGATCGTCTCCTCCGCCCGGCACGCACGGCTCGGCGTCATCGCCGCGGGCACCTCCTTTCCCGTCGTACGGCGCGCCCTGAGCGATCTCGGCCTCGACGAGGCGGAGACGGAACGGCTCGGCCTGCGGCTCATCGCGCTCGGCATGCCCTACCCGCTCGACGCCGCGCACATCGCCGAACTCACCGAAGGACTCGACCGCGTCCTGGTCGTGGAGGACAAGACCGACTTCCTCGAAGGACACGTCAAACAAGCCCTGTACGGACGGGCCGGAGCCCCGCAGGTTCTCGGGCGCCGCGACGCGCAGGGGCGCACCCTGCTGCCGGTGCGCGGCACGCTCAAGGCGCAGGACGTCGCCCGAGCGCTCACCGCACTCGTCGGAGCCGAGCACCTGCCGCGTCCCGCGGCCACCGCGGCGACGAAGCCGCGGCCGTCCGCGCCCCGTCTGCTGCCGGTGGTCGCCGACCGCACCCCGTTCTTCTGTTCCGGCTGTCCGCACAACCGCTCCACCCGCACGGCCCAGGACACCCTCGTCGGCGTGGGCATCGGCTGCCACGCCATGGTCGCCCTGGACGACAGCGGCGCGCGCGGTAACCTCGTCGGCCTGACGCAGATGGGCGGCGAGGGGGCGCAGTGGTTCGGCCTCGCCCCGTTCACCGACGACCGGCACTTCGTGCAGAACCTCGGTGACGGCACCTTCCACCACTCCGGCTCCCTCGCGGTGCGCGCCGCCGTCGCGGCCGGCGTGACGATGACGTACAAGCTCCTGTACAACCAGGCCGTCGCGATGACCGGCGGACAGGACGTCGAAGGCGCCCTCTCCCTGCCCGCGCTCACCCGGCTCCTCGCGCTCGAAGGCGTACGGCGCATCGTGATCACCACGGACGAGCCGAAGAGCTACCGCGGGGTGCGGCTCGATCCGTGCGCGAGCGTGCGCCACCGCGACGAACTCGCCGCGGTGGAGGCCGACTTGGCTGCGGTCGATGGCGTGACGGTGCTGATCCATGACGACCGCTGCGCCGCCGAGGAACGCCGGATGCGCAAGCGCGGACTGCTGCCCGCACCGGCCGCCAAAGTGGTCGTCAACGAACGGGTCTGCGAAGGGTGCGGCGACTGCGCCGAGCAGTCGACGTGCCTGTCCGTGCAGCCCGTCACGACCGAGTTCGGCAGCAAGACCCGGATCCACCAGCCCTCCTGCAACTCCGACCTGAGCTGCCTCAAGGGCGACTGCCCCTCCTTCCTGCTCGTGGAGCCCGGCCCCGCGGCCGCGCCGTCCTCCGCCCGGGACATCCCCGAGCCCCCCGGCGGCCTGCCGGAACCCCCCGACCGCTTCGGCGGACGCGAGACGGTGGTGCGCATGCCCGGCATCGGCGGCACCGGCGTCGTCACCGTCTCCCAGATCCTTCAGATGGCCGCGCATCTGGACGGACTGCACGCGGCCGGACTCGACCAGACCGGCCTGGCGCAGAAGGGCGGGCCCGTCGTCAGTGACGTCCGCATCGGCAAGGACCCGGTCACGGGATCCGTACGGGCCTCCGGCGGCGGCATCGACGTCCTGCTCGGCTTCGACCTGCTCGGCGCGGCCGCCGAGGCAACCCTGGCGGTGTGCCGGCCCGAGCGGACCCTCGCCGTCGTCAACACGGCGGTCGTCCCCACCGCCGCCATGATCACCCGGCAGGTGGCCGTCCCCGGCAGCCCGCAGGACGCGCTCGTACGGATCGCCTCCGCGACCGGCGGGGAAACACCGTGGGCGCTGGACGCCCAAGGCCTGGCCGAGCAGCTCCTCGGCGACCACATGCCGGCCAACATGCTGCTGCTCGGCGCCGCCTACCAGCACGGCTGCCTGCCGGTCAGCGCACAGGCCGTGGAACGCGCGGTCGAACTCAACGGCGCCTCCGTGGCCAAGAACCTGGCCGCCTTCCGCTGGGGCCGCGCGGCCGTGCACGACCCCGAGGCGGTACGCCGGGCCACCGCCCCCGCGCAGCCCACCGCACCTTCCGTGAGCAGCACGCTGGAGGAGACCGTCGCCGTACGGACCGAGGACCTCACCGCGTATCAGAACAGCGCCTACGCCCGCCGCTACCGCCACGCGGTCGAGGCCGTCACCGCCCTCGCGACCGCACGCGCGGGGGAGCGGTCCGGACGGCGCATCGCCCGGGCGTTCGCGGTGTCCCTGCACCAGCTGATGGCGTACAAGGACGAGTACGAAGTGGCCCGCCTGCACCTCGACCCCTCCGAACAGGACCGTATCCGCGCCGAGTTCGGACCTGAAGCCCGGGTGTCGGTGCTGCTGCACCCGCCGGTGCTCCGCGCCCTCGGCATCGACCGCAAGCTCCGGCTGAAGCGCACCGCCGACCCGGCCTTCCGGCTGCTGCGAGCGGGCCGCCGCCTGCGCGGCACCCCGCTCGACCCCTTCGCGCACACCGAGGTGCGGCGCACCGAAAGGGCGCTCGTCACGGAGTACCAGCGGCTGATCCGCGAGGCCCTGGACCGGCTGACGGCGGACAACGCCGAGGAGGTCCTGCGGCTGGCCGAGCTGCCGCAGACCATCCGCGGATACGAGCACATCAAGATGGCGCGGGTGGCGGAGTACCGCGAGGGGGCCCGCGCGGCACTGGATGCTCTGGCGCGGTGAACCGGTGGTGGGGGTTCTCCTTCGGTGCCGGTGCCGGTGCCGGTGCCGGTGCCGGTGCAGAGGCCGGTGGCCGGTTCGGTCCGTGGCCGACTGATCCGGCCTGGTGGCGGGCCGAGGCCCCGGGAAGGCGGCACCGTACCCGACCGCCCCGCGCCCGGAGATCACCACCCACCTCTCGGTCTCCGCCCGGCCCCGCTCATACTGGAGCGAGCCCCTGCCCCCGCAGAGATCGACTTCATGGCCAAGCAGACGACTTCCCCGACCTTCGTCCCCGATACGGCATGGCTGGCGCGCGGCCGTCATCTTGGCCCGGATCCCGAGCTGGACGCCCGGCGCAACTTGATCGCGCTCAAGGCCGCCGGAGTCCTGGAGGACTTCGTCGAGCTCGAGCCCGAGGAGGCGGCGCGTTCCACCGTGCTGTATCCGCGGGACTCCGCCGCCGATCCCGGCTCCTCCGCCCGGCGCGTGTTCGAGGCGCGCTGGCGGGTGGCGGACGGTGTCGCGGTGCGGGCCCAGCTGACCACGTACGACGAAGAGGGGCGCCGGCACCAGCAGGGCGCCGTCACCTGGATCCTGGCGGCGGAGGCGGAAGGGCGCTGGGATACGGACTGGCCTTCGCCCGCCACGATGTTCTGGCCGGACGGCACCCACGTGGACTGGGACCACGACATGGTGCCGGGCCTGCGCCTCGGCACCACCAATTACCTGCCGGAGGACGACGACGAGCTGCGCGAGCGGCTCAGGGAGTGCGCGAGACGGAGCTGGTGCCTCCATCTCGTGGTGCACGAGGCGATGACCCCGGACGTACGCGGTCGCGAGCCGCTCCTGTCGTTCCTGCCGCCGAGCCTGCGCCACCAGGTGATCGAGCACCGCGCCACACCCCAGCAGGCGCAGATAGCCGACTTCGCCCTGCGCAAGGAGCGGGGTGTGCACCTGCCGCGCGGCGGCGCCGTGGTGCTGCCGGCCGGTGAGCCCGGTGACGCGTACGACGGCGAGCGCTTCACGCTCCACACGGTGTTCCTGGACGGCTCCGCGCCGGCCGACCTCATCGCCAGGATCGTCGAGCTCGCCGGTCTGCCGCGCCCCATGGCCCCGGAAGGCGAAGCCGCGCTGACCCGTCTGCGCCGGGGCCGGCACCTGTACACCCCCGACGAGGAGCTCGCTCACGCCCGGCGGATGGTCCATCACTACGCCGAGGCGCTGGAGGCCATGACGCAGTCGCGTGACCGTTACCGCGAGGCCACCGAAGCGCTCAAGGCGGCCCTGGCCGAGGCGACCGACGGCGACGGGCAGCCCCTCGCCCCCTCGCTCCTGCCCGCCAAGCCTGACGCTTCGCCCTTCAGCGCCCTCACCAAGGCGTTCGGCCGGCTTCGCGGACCGGGCAAGTGACGTCGATCGCGCCGCAAGTGACAGCGATCGCGTCGCAAGTGACATCGATCGCGTCGCACGTGACGTCGATCCCGTCGATCTCCCTCTCGCCCGCTGAACTTACCTTCCAGTAAGGTGACGGGATCGTCGGAGGAGGGGCATGGCACGGTCATCACGATCCCCGCTGTACCTGGCCGGGTTGCTCGCGGGGGCGGCGGTGGCGCACGGCGTCGCCCCACGGCAGTTCGACGCGATCGTGCCGCGGGCCCTTCCCGGCTCGCCGCGCACCTGGACCTACGGCAGCGCCGCGGTCGAACTCGCCCTCGCGGCCGGTCTCCTCGCACCGCGCACCCGCCGCACGGCTGCCCTGGCCACGGCGGGGTTCTTCGTCGCGGTCCTGCCGGCGAACGTGCAGATGGCCGTCGACTGGCAGCACCGATCCACAGCACTGAAAACAGCCGCGCTGCTGCGCCTCCCGGCGCAGGTCCCGCTGATCCGCTGGGCGCTCCACGTGGCGAAGAACCCGGAGGGCCGCTCATGAGCACGCGCGTCGAAGTCGGCGACAAGATCGAGGACTTCACCCTCGACGACGAGACGGGCACGCCCCGCACGCTGGGCGAGCTGCTCGCGGACGGGCCCGTGGTGCTGTTCTTCTACCCCGCCGCGCTCACCCCGGGCTGCACCGCCGAGGCCTGCCATTTCCGTGATCTGGCCGCCGAGTTCGCGGCGGTCGGCGCCCGGCCGGTGGGCGTCAGCTCGGACCCGGTGGAACGCCAGCAGGAGTTCGCCGAGCGGCACTCGCTCGGGATGCCCCTGCTGTCCGACCCCGACGGGAAGGTACGGACGAAGCTCGGTGTCGCGCGCGGCTTCTCGGTCCTGCCGACCAAGCGCGTCACCTTCGTCATCGACGTCGACCGCACCGTGCTCGAGGTCGTCCGCAGCGAGATCCGCATGGGCGTGCACGCCGACCGCGCCCTGGCGGCGCTGCGGGCGCGCGCCTGACGGACAGCACCCACCCCGCGCACCGGGCGGGTTTCGAATGCCCGTACGGGGACGGGGTACGTGCGGGAACGGCCGCACGGGTCCGCTGCGAACCCCGACCCGTACGGCCGGGGCGGCAGGGGCTCGGACCAGGACCAGGTGGGGACATGTCGACGGTCCACGACACCGGTGAGAACGCTGCCGGTCTGCGCGACAGCCGGATCGATCCCGCGCTGTTCGAGGAGCGGGCCGCACGTATACGGCGACGCCTGGAGCGCCTGCTCGGTATCGCCGCGACCGAGGGGAACGCGCTCGTCCCGCTGCGCAACGGCGACGAGATCTTCCCCGCGATGCTGGAGCGGATCCGGGGCGCCGAGCACACCGTCGACATGATGACGTTCGTGTACTGGAAGGGCGACATCGCCCGGCAGTTCGCGCAGGCGCTCTCCGAGCGGGCTCGGGCGGGTCTTCGCGTGCGGCTGCTCCTGGACGGGTTCGGCAGCCGGCTCATCGAGAAGCACCTGCTGGAGGAGATGGACCGGGCCGGCGTGCACGTCGCCTGGTTCCGCAGGCCCTTGTACCTGTCGCCGCTCAAGCAGAACCACCGCTGCCACCGGAAGGTGCTGGTGATCGACGAGACGGTGGCCTTCACCGGGGGAGTGGGGATCGCCGAGGAGTGGTGCGGCGACGCCCGCAACGAGCGCGAGTGGCGTGACACGCACGTCGCCGTACGTGGCCCGGCCGTCGACGGCATCGCGGCGGCCTTCGCGCAGACGTGGGCCGAGTGCCACGACGAACTCTTCGACGGACACGACCGGTTCATCCACCACGAGGCGCAGGGAGACGCGGTCGTCCAGGTGGTCCGCGGCTCGGCCGGCTTCGGCTGGCAGGACATGCAGACCCTGCTCCGAGTGGTGCTGGAATCCGCCGAGGAGCGCGTCCGCCTGGCCACGGCCTACTTCGCACCGGACCAGTACTTCGTCGACCTGCTCTGTGCGACCGCCCGCCGCGGGGTCGAGGTGGAGATCCTGCTGCCGGGCCCGTACACCGACAAGGGGGTGTGCCGCCTTTCGGGCCAGCACCACTACGAGGAGTTGCTCGCCTGTGGTGTCCGCATCCACCAGTACCAGCCGACGATGATGCACGCGAAGGTCGTCACCGTCGACCGGACCGCCGCCTTGATCGGCTCGACCAACTTCAACCGGCGCTCGCTCGACCACGACGAAGAGATCATGCTCGCCGTGCTCGACAGCGCGTTCACGGCCGAGCTGGACGCCGACTTCGCGCGCGATCTGGAGTCCAGCGTCCTGATCGAGGACGGCCGCTGGCGACGGCGGCCGGTCCTTCAGCGCGCAGCGGAGGCCGCGATGCTGCCCATCCGGCGTTTCCTGTGAACGACAGACCGCCGCGCGCTGCCCGGCACCTGCCGGGGGAAGGACCGGTGAACCTCGGGCGTCCTCAGGGGGTGGCCGCGTCGGCGGCCGGACCCCCGGAACGGTCGCCCGCCGCGGTGCCCTGCGCCGAGCGCTCCAGGACGCGGTCGGCCACCGCGAGCGCCTCGCGGATGTCCCGGGTGCCGGTGGCCACGCACAACGTGTAGGTCACGTCGTCGAGTTGCCACCGCAACTTCAGGTCCGGCCGCTCCGAGCAGCGCATCTGCAACTCCGCATAACGGCTCAGCAGCGATCTGACGAATCCCGGGTCGGGCATCAGCATGGGCAGCCCCCGTTCCTCTTGATGTTCGGTCGACGGCGGATCGAGCGAAACTCCGGATTCCCAGCTTTCGCAGGGACATGCATCACTCACCCGGGCCCGCCGACCGCTGCGTCGGGCGGGAGCGTGATGGCCGCGTGTCGCAGGCGATCGCCATGGGTACCCGGGCTGCGCGCTGCGCACGACGAGATTAGCGATCGGAACGTTGGAGGTGCTCTCCGATGCCGGAGACGCAGTCCCTCAGGGTCGGCCGACACACGCTGACGCTGCACCGCCAGGACAAGACCCTGCTGCCCGCGGGGGACACCGGTGAGCCGGTCACCAAAGGCGATCTCGTCGCGTACCACCGGGAGATCGCGCCGTTCATGCTGCCGCACCTGCGCGGTCGACCGCTGATGCTCGAACGCCTTCCCGACGGCCTCGACGGCTCCCGCATCATGCAGAAGAACGTCTCCAAGCACTTCCCCGACTGGATCCAGCGGGTCGAGGTGCCCAAGGAGGGCGGCAGCGTCGTGCACCCGGTGTGCGACGACACGGCGACGCTGATCTACCTGGTCGACCAGGCGGCCGTCACGCTGCACCGCTGGCAGTCCAGGGTCCCGGATTTCCGCTGCCCGGACCGGGTGGTGTTCGACCTCGACCCCTCCGGCGAGGGCGACTTCGAGGCGGTCCGCACGGCGGCCCGTCAGGTCCACGAACTCCTTGAACGGATCGGGCTCGCGTCCGGGGCGATGACCACAGGTTCGCGCGGCCTGCACGTCGTGGCCGTCCTCAAAGGCAGCCACACCTTCGACGAGGTGCACGACTTCGCCAAGGAGGCCGCCGACGCCCTCGCCACCGCCCACCCCGACCAACTCACCACCGCCCCGCGCAAGGCGGACCGGGGTGACCGCCTGTACCTCGACGTGCAGCGCAACGCCTACGCACAGACAGCCGTCACGCCCTACACGGTGCGCGCCAAGCCCGGCGCCCCCGTGGCCACGCCGATCGCCTGGGACCAGCTCGACGACCCCGGGCTCACGGCGCGGCGCTGGACCATCGCCGACGCCCTCGACCAGGCCCGCACCGAGCCCTGGGGCGATCTGGCCCGCCAGGGACGCTCGCTCGAACCGGCTCGCGCGGCGCTGCGGGGCCTCAAGACCTGACGTCAGCCGGTCTGGAGCGCCTCGTCGACCGCGTCGAGGAACGCGGGCAGGTCGTCGGGCTTGCGCGAGGTGATCAGCCTCCAGCCGTTCGCCTCGCAGACCTGCACCTCCTTGTCCACCCACGTGCCTCCGGCGTTGCGCACGTCCGTGGCCGTGGACGGGTACGAGGTGAGCGTCTTGCCCCGTACGACATCCGCCTCGACAGCCACCCACGGACCGTGGCAGATCGCGGCCACCGGGCGTCCGGAGGAGACGAAGGCCTTCAGCGCGTCGAGGGCCGCGTCCTGGAGGCGCAGGGTGTCCGCGTTGATGGTGCCGCCGGGGATCAGGAGCAGGTCGTAGTCGTCGGCGCGGACATCGGCCAGGGCGTGCGTCGCGGGCACGTGCTTGCCGGGGTCGCGGTCGCCGACCAGCGTGACGATGCTGTCCTTCTCGGTTGCCGCGATGTCCACCCGTACGCCCTTGTCGCGCAGGTGCTCGACCGGTGCCACGAGCTCGTCCTGTTCGACGCCGTAATTGGTCGTGATGACCAGGACGCGCCGGTCGCCGAGAGCTTCCGCAGCCATGGTTCTGCCTCCTGTTCGTCGGTGTCGGGCCGTTTGCCGGCCGTACGGACCCAGTAACCGGCAATACGGCCGTTAATCGCCGAATACGGGGCAAAAATCTTGCCCGGAAGCGCGAGGGGAAGGCCGCCGAAGCCACGGTGCTCCGGTTGCTGCCCGGAGCCGAGTGGGTGAGTTTGGTGAGGAAGGTGATGAAACGGGGGCGCACGGGTACTCGACGCTCCCGTCCCTTCCCGACCGTCGACTTCCAGGAGGAGACATGACGAACCCCGAGCAGGACCCGATGGGGACCGAAGGCCCCGCCGACGGCGGTGCCGCGGGCACGCCAGGCGTCCATGACGGGGGAGCCGACGGCGGAGCGGAGGGGCCCGCGGACGGTGGCGCCGCAGGGACTCCGGGCGTCCACGACGGCGGCGCCGACGGCGGGGCGGAAGGCCCGGCCGACGGTGGTGCCGCAGGCACGCCGGGTGTCCACGACGGGGGAGCCGACGGCGGCGCGGAGGGACCGGCCGACGGTGGCGCCGCGGGTACACCGGGCGTCCACGACGGCGGTGCCGACGGTGCGGCGGACCAGTAAGGACGCCGCGTTTGAGCACGCCTCCCCGTGAACAGCGGAGCACGCCTCCCCGTGAACAGCGGAGCACGCCTCCCCGTGAACAGCGGGACGCCGACGCCCAGCCGGGCGGCGGCGTCCCGCTCGGACGCCTGACGCGCCTGACCCGCGAGGAGTTCGCCCGCGACCACTGGTCGCGCGCGCCGCTGCTCACCCGCGCCGCCGACGACTTCGGCGACCTGTTCTCCGCCGACGCCGTCGACGAGCTCATCGCCCGCCGCGGTCTGCGGACCCCGTTCCTCCGCGTGGCCAAGGACGGAGCCACGCTTCCGGAAGCCTCGTTCACGTCCCCGGCGGGTGTCGGGGCATCGATCGGCGACCAGCTCGACGACACCGCCCTGTGGCGCAGCTTCGCGGACGGCGCCACCCTCGTCCTGCAAGCCCTGCACCGCACCTGGGAGCCGGTGGCGGACCTCGCCGCCCGCCTCGGCACCGAACTCGGACACCCCGTGCAGGCCAACGCCTACATCACACCGCCGCAGAACCGCGGGTTCGACGACCACTACGACGTCCACGACGTCTTCGTCCTCCAGATCGCGGGCACCAAGCGCTGGATGATCCACGAGCCCGTCCACCCCGACCCGCTGCGCGACCAGCCCTGGACCGACCACCGCGCGGCGGTCGCGCAGGCGGCCAAGGACGATCCGTACCTGGACACGGTGCTCGAACCGGGCGACGTCCTCTACCTGCCGCGCGGCTGGCTGCACGCGGCCCAGGCGCAGGGCGCCGTGTCGATCCACCTGACACTCGGCGTCCACACCTGGACGCGCCACGCGCTGGCCGAACAACTCGCCCAGTCCGCCCTGGCGTTGCTGCGCGAGGACCCCGAGATGCGCGCCTCCCTGCCACTCGGTGCCGAGGGCCCCGGCGCGGACCTCGACCTCGTCCGCCGACGCCTCGTCGCCGCCCTGACCGAGACCGATCCCGCACCGCTGTTCCACCGCGCCCGGCGCGCCCAGGCCCGCCCCGCCCCGCTGGGACCACTGGCCCAGCTCGCGGCCCTCAAAGGCCTCACCCCCGATACGCAGGTCCGGCTCCGCGAGGCCCTGGAGGCACGCCTGGACGGGCGGCGTCTGCGCACCCGGGCGGGGTGGCTCGACTTCCCCGAGGATGAGCTGCCGGCGGTGACCGTCCTGCTGGACGGCCGCCCGCACGCCGCGTACGAGCTCGGCCTCGGCCTCGCCGAACGGCTGCTGCGCGCGGGCGTAGCGGTGCCCGACGGATCGTGACGTGGGGGCGATGACCAAGTCCCCCGGGTTCTTCTGCGCCGAAGCCGCGAGGCAGCGGAAGGATCCGCTCGCGGGCACGGCACCATACGGCACGACCTGGATCCTCATCGAGTACCGGGGAGGCTGGCCGCCCAACGGCTTCGACGGCCTTCCGCTCGAACCCGGCACCCGGCAACGCGTGTTCTCCGCCGCCCAGGCGCTGCGGGCCCGCATCCTCCTGATCCGCCGCCACGGCCGGCACACCCCCGAAGGACCCCGGCGGTGGGCCGTGCTGCACCACGACAACGAGGGCGCCCACCGCCAGAGTTGGGGCACCTGGACGCACGACCGGGACCTCGGCGGCATCGTCGACGCCCTCGCCGCACCCGGTGACAGCGCCGCTCCGCCCGTCGTCCTCGTCTGCGCCCACGGCCTGCACGACGTGTGCTGTGCCGTGCGGGGACGGCCGGTGGCCCGGGCGTTGAGCGAGCGCTGGCCCGAACTGGTCTGGGAATGCACGCACATCGGGGGCGACAGGTTCGCCGCCAACGTCGTCGTCGCACCCGACGGCGTGTACTACGGCAACCTCGACGCCGCCTCCGCCGTCGCGGTCGTCGAGGAGCATCTGGCCGACCGCGTGCACGCCGAGCATCTGCGGGGCTACACGAACCTCTTCCCGCCGCAGCAGACCGCGGTCATCGCGCTGCTCGCCCGCTTCGGTCCGGCGGGACGGCACCACTACGCGGTCGAGCACACCTCGCGCGACGGCGACCACTGGCACGTCCGCCTGCGCGAGCGCACCCCGCGGGCGAGCGTCTACGACGTGGAGGTGCGCTCCCGTCGGACGCCGGCGCGCCAACTGACCTGCAAGGGAATCTCCATGAGCTCCACCGTCGTCTACGAGGCCGCCTCGGTCTCGGTGGACGGACAGCGCACGGAACGCGACGGCGACCGGTTCTGACGCCGGACGGCGAAGTAGCCTTCCCGACGAGGACGCATGACAGATCCCGGGAGCCCAGGGGAAGCAGCACAGCCCTCGGGGTGCACGGCGGCGAGGAGGAACGATGGGCGGGACCGGAGCGGAGTCGACAGCGGCCGAACTACGGGCGGCTGTACACGCGTTGCTGAAGGTGCTTGACCCGGAGCAGGTGCGGGAACTGCGGACGGCGCCGAGCCGCCTCGACGCGCCCGAGCTGCGGGAGTGGACGTATCTGCCGGGCTCGCGGCCCGGGTTGTCCACCGAAGCGCTGGACGGCGAACAGCGTGCGGCGGTCGACGGGGTCCTGGCCGCCGCGCACGGCACCCTCGGCGCGGAACTCGCCCTGGGCGCCATCGAAGTGGAGCGGCACCGCCGTGAACTCGTCGGCGCACCGGGCCCGGACCGGTACTGGCTGCGGCTCCTTGGAGATCCGGACACGGACGGTCCCTGGGGCTGGCGGATGAACGGCCACCACCTCGCCGTCCACGTCGTGGTGGCCGGCGAAGACGTACGGGTCACGCCCCACTTCATCGGCGCGGAGCCGGCCCGGATCGCCGAAGGCCCGCACGCGGGTCGCCGACTGCTCGGCCCGGAAGAGGACTTGGCCCGCGAACTGGTCACCGGCCTGGACCGCACGCGACGCACCTCGGCGATCTTCGCCACCGAACCGCCGGACGACATCCTCACCCGCGACGACCCGTTCGCCGACCCCGGCGTCCTTCCTCCCGGCCTCACCTACGACGCCATGACCACCCCGCAGCAGCAGCTCGTCGAACGCCTCGTGCACCGCTACCTCGACCGCGCCCCCGCCGCCTACGCACAGGCCTGCTGGTCCGAACTCCGCCGACGCGGCCTGGACGGGATCTCCTTCGCCTGGGCCGGAGGAACGGATCCCGGTGACCGGCACTACTACTGCGTACGGACACCCGAGTTCCTCATCGAGTACGACAACACCCAGGACGACGGCAACCACGCCCACTCGGTGTGGCGGCACCTGCGCCACGACTGGGGCATCGACCTGCTCAGGGCGCATTACACGGATCAGCACACTCCGCGGGATCCGGGCCAAGGCTAGGCACGGCCAGGCGGGCCAGGCCTGGGCACGGCCGGACAGGTCCCGGCACGATCCCTGTGCGGCCGCGCCCGCGGCGCGCGCCCCGAGCCCAGGACGTAGCGTGGCGCGTATGTGCTGGAGCGCCTCGGCCGATCTCGTCGCGGGCGGGATCATCACGACCGTCGGCGCGGCCTGCGTGATCCGGGCGGCCCGCCGGCGCCGCCGCGCGGTGCCACTGGCCGCGCTCCCGCTGCTCCTCGGGGCGCACCAAGTGATCGAGGCGGTCATCTGGAACGCCGGGGGCGGCAGCGGCCCCGCCACCACCGCCTGGGCGGTGATCGCCCTGCCCCTGCTGCCCCTGTGGGTTTCTCTCGGCGTGCTGTGCGCCGCTCCGGACCGGGCGCGCCGCCGTCTGCTGCTCCCCGTGGCGGCCGGGGTCCTCACCTCGACCGCCCTCGCCCACACCCTGGCCACGACACCGGTCGTGGCCGAGATCCGCGGCCACACGATGGGCTACGCCATCGGCCTTCCGTACGCGCCCCTGCTGCTGGGCGCCTACCTCCTGTCGACCGTCGGGGCGCTGCTGATGTCCGGAGACAAGGGCCTCGTCCTGCTCGGGCTCCTGGCCGGAATCGGGGCGGCACTGTGTGCGGTGGTGTGGCGGATGGAATTCATCTCGACGTGGTGCGCGTGGGCCGCGGTCTGCTCCTTGGTCCTCTACCGGTGGACCGGCACCGTACGGCCGTCGGCTGCCTCACCTCTCGTACGGCCGGCCGGCTTGCGATAGTCCCGCCCTGCCGTCACGCGCGTCCGCCCGAGGACAGGGGCGTCTTCCCCTGGTCGCCGACGGACGACGACGTGGCATCCGCCGGGACGGGCCGGTCGTGCCGCAGGGCCGTCCACACCTGGTCCGACGCCTTGTCCAGGGGCAGGACCCGCCCTGCGTCCCGCGCGTCGTACGTGACGGGCAGGGTGAGCATCCGGGTGCGCTCGGGGCTGATGCCGTCGAGGTCCTTCGCCAGACCGAGCAGCTTGCCTGCCGACGCCAGCTCGGAGTCCGTGCGGATGCTCTTGGTCGCGGTGTCGGCGAGCGCGTAGGACTGCGCCGGGTCGCCCAGCGGGTCGACGGCGTGCGCCCGGTGGATCAGTGCCTTGACGAACGCCTGCTGGAGCTGGATCCGGCCGAGATCGCTGCCGTCGCCCACGCCGTGCCGGGTGCGGACGAGCGCGAGGGACTGCTCACCGTCGAGCCGGTGCTTGCCCGCGGTGAGGGACAGGCCGCTGTTGTGGTCCTTGATGGCCGTGCGGGTGGTGAGGTCGACGCCGCCGAGCTCGTCGACGAGCTTCCGGAACCCCTTGAAGTCCACCTCGAGGTAGTGGTCCATGCGCAGGCCGGACATCTGCTCGACCGTCTTCACGGTGCAGGCAGGGCCGCCGACCGCGTACGAGGAGTTGAACATCGCCTGCCGTGCGCCGGGAGCGCTGCCCCCGCCGGACTTCGGACACGCGGGCCGCTCGACCAGGGTGTCGCGCGGGATGCTGACCACGGAGGCCTTCCGGTGGCTCTTGTCGACGTGCAGGACCATCGCCGTGTCGGCGCGCGCTCCGGCCACGCCGGATCCGTACGCGCCGTGCGTGCCCGCACGGGAGTCGGAGCCGAGCAGCAGGATGTTCTGCGCCCCGCCGCGCTGCGCGGCAGGCCGGTCCCCGCCGAGTGCGGCGTCGAGGTCCGTGGACGCGATGTTGCCGTCGAGGTGCTGCCATGCGTAGGCGAGGCCTCCGCCGGTGGCGAGCACGAGGCCCAAGGCGCCCCAGGCCACGTAACGCAGCTTCCTGCCGCGGGATTTGTGCCGCGATCGGCCGTGCGTCTTGCGGCCGGTGCCGGGCAGCGAAGGTCTGTCACGCGAGCCTGGTGCAGCGCCGTCCGGCTGCGCCGCGTGACGGTGAGGGCGGTGCTTCTGCGCCATGTGCTGACCTTTCTCCTCCGGCCGGTGCTCCCGGCTGTACGGGGAACATCAGCCAGCCCTAACGCCGGCGAGCGGACCGACGCAAAGGCGGCACGTACTACCCCGGGCAGCAGACGGCGTCGCGAAATCCGCCCCCTCGGCGCCCTCGCCCCTCTGCCCAGGGCCGGCGGCTCTACTAGCGTCCTTAGGGTGTGCGCCGGGTCATATGGGTGGGCTCACACTTCGGGCGACACCGGGGCACCTGGTCCCCGCCGCTCCGTAACTCCCTGAACAGACCGCGAACGCGCGGCGCACGCCCACGCCACACCCGCCCCCTGACGACCTCGTCGCCTTCAAAACTTGGCCGAGTCATGCCATAGACGGCACCGGATTCCTTGAATACAAGAACCGTGGGAGCGCTCTCACCCCCCACCGGCCCACGCCCCACGGAGGCGCCATGAGAACGAGCCGTACGACGTCCGCCGCCCATCCCCGGGCCCTGAGCCGCTGGAGAGCCGCGCTGATCGCGGCCCTCGCGGCGGTCGGGGTCGTCACCGTGATGCTGCCCGCCGACGCGCGCGGAGACGTGCCGCCGCCCCCGCCCGGCTGGACCTTGCAGTGGAGCGACGACTTCACCGGGCCGGGCAACACGCTGCCCTCGTCCGCGAACTGGCAGATCGACACCGGCCACAACTACCCCGGCGGACCCGCGAACTGGGGCACGGGCGAGATCCAGAACTACACCGCGAACCCGTCCAACCTCAGCCTCGACGGCGCGGGCAACCTCCGGATCACCCCACTCAAGGACAGCGCGGGCAACTGGACTTCGGGCCGCATCGAGACCCGCCGCGCCGACTTCAAGGCACCCGCGGGCGGCACGCTCGCCATCGAGGGCCGCATTCAGATGCCGAACGTCACCGGCAGGCAGGCCCTCGGCTACTGGCCGGCCTTCTGGGCGCTCGGCGCACCGTACCGCGGCAACTACTGGAACTGGCCGGCCATCGGCGAGTTCGACATCATGGAGAACGTCAACGGGATCAACTCCGTCTGGGGCGTGCTGCATTGCGGCGTGAACCCGGGCGGCCCCTGCAACGAGACCCAGGGCATCGGAGCGAGCCGGGCCTGCCCGGGCGCGAGCTGCCAGTCCGCCTTCCACACGTACCGCTTCGAATGGGACCGCAGCGTCAGCCCCAACGTGTTGCGCTGGTACGTCGACGGGCAGCTGTACCAGAGCGTCGACGAGAACCGGGTCGGCGCCGAGGCGTGGCAGAACATGACCAGCCACGCCGGCTACTTCATCCTGCTCAACGTGGCGATGGGCGGCGCCTTCCCCGACGGTGTCGCGGGCCACGCCACCCCGGTCGCGGAGACCGTGTCGGGCCGCCCGATGCTGGTGGACTACGTGGCGGTGTGGACCCGGGGCGGCGGCACGGACCCCGGCCCCGATCCCGGTGACCCGACCGCACTCCACCTGCGCAGCGGCGGCACGCTCGGCGCCGCCCAGCCGTCCGCCTCGACCGTCACGCTCGCCTCGGCGGGCGGCGTGAACCGTGACGGCACCCCGCACAACCCGCAGGTCTTCACGGCGACAGGCGTCAGCGGCGCGTACACGGGCGGCTCGACGCAGTTCGACCTCTTCGTCGACGCCGGTACGACCGTCGCCAACGGGCAGCAGATAAGGGTGAGTTACGACCGGACGGGCGACGGCAGCTGGGAACGCGCGGAGACGTACCACTACTTCGCCACCGACCCGGTGCCGGGCTACGAGCACTACACGCACACACGCGGTCTCCGCTCCGCCACCGGCACGCACGGCACGATGACCAACGGCACCGTGCGCGTCGAGGTGTGGAACGCGATAGGCAACGGGCCGAGCACGGTGGGCATCGGCAACCAGTCACAGCTGACCGTTCCCATCGGCTGAGACGCGGAGTGCGGCCGGCGCGTGGCGATCCTGCCGACGCGTCGACCGCACTCTCCGGTCTCGACTCCCGGGCCGCGGACGTTCATCGAGCCACGCCGCGGCCGGGGTAAGCGGTCCGCTCTCAGCGGCGGCGCAACCGGCCGAGGAGCGAGCGCGCCTGGGCGCGCTTGCGCGGGTCGCGGGCCGCGCGCTGCGCCGAGGCGATGGTGCGCCGCCCCTGCGGGGTGCGGCTGTACCGCTTGATGCGGTTGAGGATGCCGGGCATCTGGCCTCCAAGGTCTCGTCGGTGCGTCGCCCGCCCGAATACCCGCGATCCCCGGCCGGACACGCGTCGCGCCGGCGCCGCCGGGCGGGGTCCCGCCGCGACGAGCGGTGGACACCCTCTTGACCCGGCCCATGACCACCTGAGGAAATCGCAGGAGGCCCGGAGCGCACCCGGCGGGCTGCTTCCCTGCCGGCTGCGTGACAGCGCGACAGTGAAGGGGTGCGGCATGCGGATCGCAGCGGAAGAGGGCGACATCACCACCATCATCGGTGGAATCGCCCCGGACTGGGGCCCGTTCGGCAGCCTCGGCGCCGAGGCCCGCACGATGGTGCAGATCGTGATGGCGACCGCCATCCTGATCTGCCTGGCCATCGCCATCTGGGGCGCGGCCAAGCAACGGATCGGCGCCACCGCCCTGCGGGACACCTTCAGCGCCGAGCAGGGCAAGGGACTGATCGTGGCCGGCCTGACGGGCGTGTTCATCATCGGTTCGCTCGGCACGGTGTTCACGATCGTCTATGGCATGGCCGTCTGAACCGGGGCTGCGCGGAGGGAGCCTCCGCGCAGCCCGTCCGGTGCATGGCGTGCCGGTGGCCGGTGACCTGCCGGTGATCGATGTACGGGTACGGGTCAGAAGTAGTGCTTGCGTCCGCCGACCGCGCGGCCCGTCGCACCGAGGACCCACAGGATCGCGCCGACCACGATGAGGATGCCGCCGACGGTCGTCAGCAGGGACACGCCCACCAGCATGCCGATGAGCAGCAGAATGAGTCCGAGAACAATCATCACGTATCCGATCTTCCGAGTCTGTGGTGTGGCACGCGCGTGACCGCGTCCACGGCCGGTCACTTCTTCGCCCAGCGCTGACGGCGTCCGGCCGGTGTGACGCTCCACCCATGTGCCCCGGTCCGCAGGGCATATGCGTGCCGCGTCGACGGTCGATGGCCGCAAGCCGTCGCGAGGAGGCGGGACGGGCCGATGTCGGCGGACTTGTCGCGAAGCAGCCGTACATGCCCGTGAAGTCCGGGGGAAGGCGCCTCATAAGGGAGTTGACGTTCGAGGTCGATGTCCGCGGCGAGGACTTCCCGGTCCGCCCGCGGATCAGCGGAGGTGTTGCCACCATGGGTGCGAAGGTCCTGGAGCGATTTCCGGCGGGGGCTCCGCGTGGATCGTGGCCGGCGGAGGAGTGCGCGGCGGCCCACCGTGCCGCGGGCGAGCCCGCGTCGGTGGTCATGGACCTCGAGTCGGACGCCTTCCTCGTCGTGGTGCCCGCACACGACGAGGAGTAGCGTCCGCACGCCCGGCATCCGGGCAGACGGACCGGTGGCCGGAAGGGCCCGGTCTCAGGCCGGCACGTGGAGCGCGGACGCCTGACGCGGCACCGACGGCAGACCGGTCCAGTCCAGGCGCAGGACCGCCAGATCGTCCGTATGGCGCCCGTCGTTGCGCCGCCGGGCCTCGGCGATGATCCGGTCGAGATGCGCCGCCGGGTCGGTGTCCGGCGACCCGTCCATGAGGGGCAGCAGGCCTTCGAGGCCGAGCCGCTGCCCCTCGTCCCCGTCGTACCCCTCGACGAGTCCGTCCGTGTACAGAGTCAGCGCGCCCGCGGCCGGCAGAGGGATCTCGGTGGCGTACCACCGCCGCTGGCCGGGTCTGACGCCGAGCGCCAGACCGAGCCGGGCGGGCACCTCCCGGGTGCGCCCGTGCTCGGTCAGCAACGGGCCGTGGTGGCCCGCGAGATGCAGCGTGGCGGTGGCCGTGGCGCGGTCGAGGGTGAGCAGGGTGATGGTCGTGAAGAGGTCCTCCGTACTGCGCTCCGCCACGTGCATGCGTTCCATCAGAGCGAGGAGTTCCACACCGCGGTGGCCGCCCAGCGTGAGGGAGCGCCAGGCGATGCGCAGGCACACCCCCAGCGCGGCGGCGTCCGCACCGTGCCCGCTGACGTCGCCGATGATCGCGTGCACCCGGCCGTCTTCGGTCTCGACCACGTCGAGGAAGTCGCCGCCGAGCAGGGCCTGTTCGCGCCCGGGCAGGTAGCGGCTGGTCGCGGTGACGCCGGGGGAGCGGAGCATCGGATCCGGCAGCAGGCCGCGCTCGAGCCGCGCGTTCTCCGCGGCGCGCAGGCGGCCGGCCCGGAGGTCGGAGTTGGCGCGTTCGGCCTGCTTGCGCTGGACGGCGTAGCGGACCGCGCGCTGCAGCAGCTCGGGCTCCACCTTGCCCTTGACCAGATAGTCCTGGGCCCCCGCGGCGAGCGCCTCGACGCCGGCCTGGGATTCGGCCAGCCCGGTCAGGACGATCACCGCCGCGTCCGCCGACGACTTCAGTACGGCCTCGACGGCGTTGAGCCCTGAGGCGTCCGGCAGGTGCAGATCGAGCAGGACGCAGTCCGCGCCCTGCTCGGCGAGTTCGGCGCGTGCGTCGGCGAGGGTCCGGCGGTGCACGAGGCTGTGGTCGAGGTCGGTGTCGAGCAGCAGCTCCTCGACGAGAAGGGCATCACCGTCGTCGTCCTCGACGAGCAGGATCCGGCACTTCGACGATCCGGGCACAGGGATCACGGTCATGGCGATGTCGGTGCTCCGATCTCATCCGCGCGTACGGGGCCTTGATCAGGGAGGGTGAAACTGATGGCGGCGCCGTCCCCCTCGACCGGGTCGACGTGAATGGTGCCCCCGTGGAACTCGACGGCCTTCTTGCACATGGCCAGACCTATCCCGGTACCGGGATAGGCGTCACGGGTGTGCAGCCGCTGGAAGATGATGAACACCTTCTCGCGGAACTCCGGTGCGATCCCGATGCCGTTGTCGCGCACCGTGAAACGCCACTGCTCGCCCTCCTGGGCGACCGTCACCTTGATGTGCGGCGGCCGGTCGGGCGCGCGGAACTTCAGCGCGTTCGACAGCAGGTTCTGCCAGAGCAGACCGAGTTGGTGCGGACTGCCGGTGATGGTCGGCAGCGGGTCGTGCTCCACCCGCGCACCGGTCTCCTCCAGGGCGACACTGAGTGAGTCCAGCGCCCCCTTGAAGGACTCCTCCAGATCCACCTCGGACAGGTCGCTGTCCACGCGGCCCACGCGCGAGAAGGCCAGCAGGTCGTTGATGAGGATCTGCATCCGGTTGGCGCCGTCCACGGCGAACGCGATGTACTGGTCCGCGCGTTCGTCGAGCTTGTCCCCGTACCGTCGTTGCAGGAGCTGCGTGAAGCTGGAGATCTTGCGCAGCGGCTCCTGGAGGTCGTGCGAGGCCACGTACGCGAACTGCTCCAGCTCGGCGTTGGACCGCCGCAGGTCCGCCGCCTGCTGATCCAGCAACTGCCGGTCCTGCTCGCTCCGTTCGAGCTCCTCCACCAGACGCCGACGCATGGCGTCCACGTCCCGGGCCAGCTGTTGCAGGTCCGCGGGACCGCTCGCGGGCACGGCGCGGTCGAAACGGCCGCGGCTCACGTCCCGCGCGGCCTGCGCGATCCCGCCGAGCGGGTCGGTGACACCGCGGCGCAGCGCGGCGAAGACGATGAAGGCCACGGCCACGATGACCGCCGTGATGGCGGCGAACACCCAAGTGCGCAGCGTCTGCGCGGAATCGAGCTGCTCGCCCGCCCTCGCGCGGGCGGCGATCAGGTGCTCCTGCTGGTCGTCGAGCGCCTTCCGTACGGCGTCGAACAGGACTTTGCCGTCCGCGGCCCGCTCGGCCGCCGTGGCGACCGCGGCGGCCGGATCGGCGTCGGCGACCGGCCGGGCCACCTTCTGCTGCCAGGCCTCGATCCGCTCGCGTACGACGGCGAGATCCCGCTGTGCCGTGCCGGACTCGCGGGTCAGACCGTCCAGCGTCCGCAGGGCGGTCCGCTCCTCGTCGAGTCCTTGGGTGTAGGGGAGCAGGAACTCCCGCTCACCCGAGAGCCCGTAACCGCGTACCCCCGTCTCCTGGTTGACGAGCGCGGCCTCCAGGCGGACGGCGTTGAACAGGGCGGGGGAGCGCACCTCCACCACTTCGTCCGTCAGGTCGCCGGAGCGCTGCAGAGCCCACAGGCCCGCGCCCCCGAGCAGCAGCAGGACCACCGACGTGATCGTGACGCCGACCCGCAGCCAGCGCCGCGTGGTCCACCGGGATATGCCGGACCTCGTATCCGGCGCGGCGCCAATTGGCATACGACCTGGGCTCCTTCACGCTGATCCGGACGCTGGGGGCGCGCGGCGTCGACACTGTACGGCACCGGACAACAGTTGTTGTCACCGCGGCAGGTGCCCTACGGTGACCGCATGCCGCCGCCTGCGCACGAGCACCGTCCGAGCGACGAGGAACTCGCCCGTCTCGCGGTCGAAGCCCTCGACGTCCTGGCGGACGAGCTGGCGGCAAGGCTGACGTATTCTCCGGACCGGGACTGCCACACAGAGGTGCACCCACAGGCGCTGCGTCGCCTGCGGATCCTCTCCCACCTGCAGAAGGCCGTGAAGGAGCTCCAGTACGGGGCCGCCCGCGACGCGGCCACGGCAGGGGCCGGTTACCCGCAGATCGGCGCGGCGGCGCAGCTCAGCCGTCAGGGCGCTCGCCGCCGATGGCCCGGCCTGCCCACCGGACCCGCCCGCCCGCACCCCCTTCTCGCCCCACGGAGCAACGAATCATGATCACCACCCCCCGCGCGTACGACGTCCTGCTCGTCGAGGACGACGCGGCCGACGCCATGCTCATCCAGGACACCCTGGCCGAGCGCGGCACCCGCAATCTCACCCAGGTCGAGGACGGCGTCGCGGCGCTCGAGTACCTCCGCGACCCGGCGAACCCGAAGCCCGACCTGATCGTCCTGGACCTCAACATGCCCCGGATGAACGGCCGGGAGCTGCTGAGCATCCTCAAGGACGACCCCGACCTGCGGGCCGTTCCCGTGGTGATCCTGACCACGTCCTCCGCTCCGGACGACGTCACGGACGCCTATCAGAAGCACGCGAACGCGTACGTCACCAAGCCGGTGAATCTCGAGGACTTCGAAGCGGCGGTCCAGAGCATCGACGCGTTCTACCTCGACACCGTCACCAAGCTCCCGAAGGCATGAGGCGCACAATGGTGTGACTGAGGCGGAGGTCCCGGGGTAAGTGGACCGCAGCACCTTGGAGCGCGGGCAGGAGCGGTATGAAGAGGTACGTACCCGAAGAGGTGGAGCACGTGTCGCAGGACGCCGGCGTCTCGGTGTCCGGTGCCTTCGAGAGCAGCGAAGGCATCGCGGTGGCCCGGGACCTCGCGCGCACCTTCCTGATGGATGTGCAGGCGGTGCACGGCCTGCCGGTGTCGTCGCGGGCGATGGGCACCGTGCAGCTGGTGGTCAGTGAACTGGTCACCAATGCGCGGAAATACGCCCCCGGACCCTGCCTGCTCACGCTGGAGCTGGACGGTGGTGCGGTCGAGGTGAGCGTGTGGGACAGCAACCCGACCCCACCGGAGATCTTCGGACCGGACCCGACCCGTATCGGTCAGCACGGTCTGGAGATCGTCATGTCGGTCAGCCAGAGCTTCGCGATCCACCGCGAACCCGTCGGCAAGCGCATCACCACCTCGATCACACTCGCCGACGACCTCGGCGGCCTGGGAGCCGGCTGAGGGTCCTCCGCCCAGCAGAGGTGTAAGGGCTGGTCAGTGGGGGACCCAATGGGCAGGCCGAGTGCAGCCGCACCCCGGGGGGCTGCCCCGTCCAGGCTTCCCTGGTTCGAACCGTGAGCGAGGGAGGCCGCCGCGGTACGCGTCGAAACGGCCGCCACCCGCGGCAGCAGCTACAGCGGACCGTGCGGCAGCTTCCCCATGTGCTGGTGGAGGAACACGACCTTCGGCGGAGCGGCCAGGTACTGCTCGCGCTCCCTCAGCATGCGCCGCGTATGCGGCTGCCGTTCGTGTTCCACGAAGGCGTCCCGATCCGCGTACAACTCGTAGAAGACGCGGGTCAGCGGCTGCTCCTCGGGCGTGTGCACGGTGTAGACGAGCGTGCCCGTCTCGTCCCCGATGCCGATGAGGGCCTCCGCGACGAGCTGGTCGAAGGCCTCAGCGGCGGCGTGGGAGCGGAGCTCGAACACCACATACAGCGCGTACGGTGTGCGCCGCTCGCGCTCGGCCTGCTCGCCCAAGTCGACGCTCAGCTGGAGCGCCTCCCGCCGCGTGATCTCCTGTTCGGACATCGCTCTCCCCGAGCCCCGGTGGGGGCGGTACGGCGGCGCCCCGGCCCGCGAATCCGCAGGCCGGGGCACCACGCTGCATGTCGGCGGGGCAGTCGCTCCCCATGGCGGTGGGGCAGGCGTTCCCCGCATGTCCGGCAGTTCTCGGGCTCAGCGCTTGAAGGTGTCCTTGCCCTTCTCCTTGCCCGCGCGGGCCTTGCCCCGGGTCTCCAGGGCGGCGCCCTTGGCCGCGGTCTTGTCGTCGCCGAGGGCGTGGGCGCCCTTCTTCACGAGCTTGCCCGCGATCTGCTCCGCCTTCGCCTTGGCCTTTTCTCCGGCACTCATGTGCAGTCCCTTCGTTGCCTGGTGAGCGGACTGTGTCCCGACTGCCCGAGACCCTCTGGGCCAAACACGGGCCCGCGCCGGACCAGGACCGCGCTGTACCAGGACCTCGCCCACGTGCCGAAGGGCGCCGAGGCTAGTGCGCCCCGGCCACCACACGCCCTCCCGCCGGCCTCAACTGCCGCACCAGGAACTCCTCCGTGTCCGGCGTGAAGAAGCCGGAGATGCCCCGCATCAGCTGCAGGGCCGTGGTCACCCGGCCGGGCAGCGGGCCCGGAACGGACGGGACGTCGAGGCCCACCCCGCTCCCCGCGACCTGGAGGGCGAGCTGCGCCTGGCCGGTCTCGCCCGCGTGCAGATGCGCGATCGCGCGGCGCACACCGCTCGCGGCCCGTTCGGCGAGCGCGAGCAGCGAGGTGATCGCCGACGTGTCGGTGCTGTCGGCCCGGTGCGCCTGTTCCCCCGCGGCGAGCCGCAGATGGGCCCCCGCCTGGTCGAGGATCTTGACGATCGCGCACAGCCGCCCGGTGTCGAAAGACGCCATGGCATGACTCCTTCACGTAAGAGCCCGGATCTGAAGAGCCTGGTTCTGCGAC
This sequence comes from Streptomyces indicus, assembly GCF_900100315.1. Taxonomy (GTDB): domain Bacteria; phylum Actinomycetota; class Actinomycetes; order Streptomycetales; family Streptomycetaceae; genus Streptomyces; species Streptomyces indicus. The sequence continues at coordinate 19,179 of NZ_FNFF01000001.1, read as the reverse complement.
GCTCCGCTCGAAGGCACGGATTCGCGCGCTTGAGTCTTATCCCGGGCGGGAGCGGCCTGAACCCCTTGGAGGGGGCGCACACCCTGCGCAGAGGCGCCCGGCCGCAGCGAGCGTGCGCCCGTCCGCGCCGCAGCCGCCGACGGAGCAGTCGGGGAGCGCGCGCAGGAGGGCGGACGGCGGAGGGTGGAGTCAGGCAACCGGCAGGGCCGGAGTCGTGCGGCCGGCATCGTCCCGCGCGAGCACCGCGAGGAGCGAGGCCACGCTCACGTCCGCTTCGGCCGGGTGCCGCAGGATCTTCGAGGGATCGACCGCGTAGACATTGCTGCGCCCCTGCCGGGTGTGCGAGAGGTAACCGGCGTCTTCCAGGTCCGTGATGATGCGCTGCACGGCGCGCTCGGTCAGGCGGCAGTGTGCGGCGAGATCACGCATGCGGATCTGCCGGTTCTCGGCGACGGCCGCCAGGACACGGGCGTGGTTGGTCAAGAACGTCCAGCCGGTGTGGGACGCGGTCTGCTCCTCCATGGGCCCCATCTTAGAACCCGCACTCCGGCGTGAAACACGAAATGAATTTCTGGTATTCATTGACGTGATTCCAAGTTCGTATCAAGCTGGGGGTACGCGCCGGCGTGGGCCCGGACCGGACAGGTCCGGTGCGACACGCGGCGGCAAGGCCCACCTCACAGGGGGATCCTCATGAACGACGTGACGACGCCCGAGCGCACCGGTCCTGCCGTACGGCCGGTCCGGGACCAGCTGCTCGCGCGTGCCTGTGCGGACCCCGCCTCCGTCGCTCCTCGCGACGCGCGGGACGTGGGCAGGGTCCTGTTCGACCGGCTCACCCGCCTCGACGAAGGCACCCACGAGTACCAGTACGTGCGCAATGTGCTGATCGAGATCAACCTCTCCCTCGTCCGCTACGCCGCCTCGCGCTTCAAGCACCGCGGCCAGGACGAGATGGAGGACATCGTCCAGGTCGGCACCATCGGCCTCATCAAGGCCATCGACCGGTTCGAGCTCTCCCGCGAGGTGGAGTTCAGCACCTTCGCCGTCCCGTACATCGTCGGCGAGATCAAGCGCTTCTTCCGCGACACCACGTGGGCCGTGCACGTCCCGCGCCGCCTTCAGGAGGCCCGCGCCGAGCTGTCCAAGGCCACCGAGGAACTGCAGTCCCGCCTGGGCCGGCCGCCCACGACGGCCGAACTCGCCGCGCTGATGCAGCTCGAGCCGGCGGAGGTCGCCGAGGCCCAGAAGGCCGCCAACGGGTACAGCACCTCGTCGCTCGACGCACCGGTGACGGGCCGCGCCGACGAGGCGGATGCCCACCTCGCCGACTTCCTCGGCGTGGAGGAGACCGCGTACGAACTCATCGACAACTACCGGTCGTTGGCCCCGCTGATCTCCGGTCTCGAAGCCCGGGACCGCAGGATCATCCATCTCCGCTTCGTCGAGGAGCGCACCCAGCAGGAGATCGCCGACGACCTCGGTGTGTCCCAGATGCATGTCTCGCGGCTGATCGCCCGCATCCTCGCCAGGCTCCGCGCCGGGCTGATGTCCACCACGTAGCGCCCGAAGTCGAGCCCACGCAGCATCCGGCGTTCAAGCCCGCGTAGCGCCCGATCTTCAGCCTGCAGGCGCTGCCGCGTGCGCGGCGGTCGTCGCTCTGCCTCCGGGATGGCGGTGGCGCCAGGTCCAGAACACCGCGCTGGAGACCAGCGCCCAGGCGGCGAGGACGAGATAGGGGAACACGTGCTGGTGGCCGCCGAAGTACACGGCTGTGTGCTGCGCGTTGACCGAGGCGCCCGGCGGCAGCCACTGGCCGAGGATCCCCAGGGGCGAGGGCAGCAGCGGCCAGGAGACCGCGCCGCCCGACGAGGGGTTGCCGAGCAGCACCATGAGGCCCCAGGTCGGCAGCATCGCCCACCGGCCGAAGAGGGTGTTGAACATCGTGAAGACCATGCCCGACGCGAACATCGTCAGGGCGAGGATCAGCCACGAGTGCACAAACGGCAGGTCCACCGCGTCAAGGAGCCAGTCCACGACGGCCGCGATGGCGAATCCGCCCAGGAGGGCGTAGCCGGCGGTGAAAGCGATGCGTTCGGTGGGGTTGAGGTCGCGAGCGTGGACGCTGAGCTGGATCGCTCCGACGAAGCCGATGATCACTGCCGCGAGCGAGATGTAGAAGATCGCCAGGCCGCGCGGATCCCCGGGCTGCATCGGCTTGATGTCCTGGACAGTGACAGGGACGCCGACCTGTTCGCCGACGGCGGGTGCGGCCTGCTGCAGCAGTTGGGCCACCGACGCGCCGGAAGCGCCGGCGACGTCGAGCGTCACGCGGCCCTGGTCCGCGTGCTGCAGGACGGCGAACACCCGCTGCTCGTCCACGGCAGCCCGGGCCGCACCCTCGTCGGCGTAGGACTTGAGCTCCAGCGACGCGTTCAGCGCCTGCTCCATGCCGGCGACGAACTGCGCGCTCCGGCCGGAGTCCCAGGAGCCGACGACCGCGGTGGGGATGTGCCGCGGCGTGGGGTTGGCCATGGAGTACGTGTAGCTGCCCGCGAACAGACCGGCGGCCGTGGCGAGGATGAACAGCAGCACGGTGGCGGGCAGGAACGGACCCTCTTTGAAGCGCCGCCACCGTTCGGCGGGGGAGGGAGCCCGGCCGTGGGCTCCGTGCGCGTGGGGGAGCGGGGACGGTGTGCTGTCTGTGCTGCCTGCCATGAAGCCACCGTAAGACACCGATATGCCGCTTTTGCGCGCCGGTGGTCCTGTCGCACCACCGCCCCTGGGCAGACGTCGGCCTCAATTCCGAACCGCGAACGGTTCGGCACGCATCAGGTGTCGGGGCCGTCGGCCACGACGCGCCGCACGTTCTCGATCTCGCCGCACCCCGCGTCCAGATGCCGCGCGCGGGCCTCGACGAAGGCAGCGCCGAGCTCCGCGAGCCGCTCGCCCGGGACGTTCTCCCGGGCTCCGTTGAGAATCGTCCGCTCCTCCTCGTCGAGGTGGTGCGTGATCGCCTCGGAGAGCTTCTCCAGCTTCTCGTCCCAGTCCTCCGAGCCGACCACGGGCACCTCGAGCAGGGCCAGAAGTGCTTCGTTGCCCTCGGCGTGCTCCTTCACCCCGTGCTGCACTTCTTCGTTGTCGATGTCACGGAAGCGCTTGAGCGCGGGATAGACCTCGGCCTCCTCCGCTTCACCGTGCGCGATCAGCAGATCGGCGAATTCCCGCAGCGCCTTGCCGCGGTCCTCCTCGACGTTGCGCATGCGGTGGAACAGCTCTTCCATCCGCCGGTGATCGTCGAGGATCAGTTCTACGACGCTCTGCTTGTCGGTGGCCACGCGGTCCCCTCGGTTCTGTCGGTTCTGTCGGGCTGTACAGACAGCCTTGATCAGCCTGGCAGCCCGCGGCGCTGCGGCATCGGTGCCACGCGGATGACGGAGATCAGGCGCGAGGGGACGCCGTGCCAGGGCTGCCGCACGGATCAGGCCGCCTGTGCGGGGCGACTCGCGGTCTTGGCCGCCGCCTGCTCCAGGACGAGGTCGGCCGCGGCCAAGGCTTCCCGGATCGTCTGGGTCCCGGTGCTGATGCACAACGTGTAGACCACGTCGTCCAGTTGGCCTTGCACCTCCGGGTCCGGCTTCTCCGCGGCGCGCATCTGCAGATCGGCGTAACGGCTCAGGAGGGTGCGGACGAACTTGGGGTCGGGCATGAGCACGGCGGGCTCCTCGCTGTGTGACGGACGGAACTGCCGCCACATTTGCCCCGGACCCGCCTGCTCACACAAAGAAATTCAGCGGACCGTGCCCCTCCGTGCGCGCGGCCCCGGCCCGTCGCGTGTGCGGTGAGGCCGCACATCCAGGCTCTCACCGGTTCCGTGTACGGGCCCGCGCCACGCGAGTTGAGGCGCCGCGGCCATGCGCTGCGACGGCAAGGGTTTGCTGCGCAGGTCTTCGACGTGCAAGATTCACTTCGAGGTCAAGAAGCGGCCGCCACCCGACGAAGGGGAGCGTTCGCATGCCCACCGATCTCACCACGCAGTTTCTGCGCCTGCACACCGTGTCTGACGTCTCTTCAGATGCGGCTCATTCGTCCATGTCGGTTCACATGGTGTGCCTGTCCGGCCTGCTCGATGCCGCCGCGGCCACGTCTTTGGCCGACAAGCTCATGGACGCGGTCGCCGCCGCGGGCGGGGCCAAGCGCGGATTGGTGCTCGACCTGTCGGATCTGCAGCTGGTCAGCGCCGCCGGTACGCGGGCCGTGGCGCTGCTCGCCCGCCTCCTGGGCGGTCCGGTGCATGCGGTCATCCCGCAGTCCCACGTACGGCGGCTCCTTGAGGCTCCCCCGCCTCCGGGGCTCACCGTGTTCCCCACGCTCGCTGCCGCGCTGGCCGGCATGGATACGGCGGCGCTGCCCGGCTCGCCCGCGGTGCACCGCAGACCCGACGGCCTCGTTCCCTCCGAAAGACGGGACCTGCGCACCGAGGTGTTCGGACTGCGGGCGAGATCGCGCTCCGCGGCACTGATCGGCGTCGCCCAGGGCATCCTCGTCGAGCGCTACGGCCTTGCCGCACCCGCCGACGCCTTCAAACTCCTGAAGGCGTCGTCCCAGCACTGCAATGTTCCGCTGCGCGTGCTGGCATCGGCCGTCGTCACCGAGCCGGAGCCGACCGGAACGGGCACGTGGGACGCCGATCGGGCGCCTGCCGCGCAGCCGGAACTGGAGCTGCTGGACGGACCGGCGCTGGACCTGGCGAATCACAGTGCGCTGCTGCGCGCCGTCGCGAGCGAGGCGCTCACTCTGTCCGGAGCCGACGCGGTGGAGATCCACCTTGCCGATCAGGCCCGCTCCAACTCCCTTTTCCTCGAAGGGCAGTCGGGTCTGGACGCCACGTACCGCGACTGCGTGGCCCAGGTGAGCGGACCGCCGGCGCTCTGCGGTCTGGTCCGGTTGCGCAACGGGCCGGTGCTCCTTCCCGACATCGCCGAGGACCCGACGTTCGCCCGGACGTCCCAGGGGAAACTGGCACGCCTCGCGGGAACCCGCGCCATGCTCGCGGTACCCGTCCGCGACGAGGGCGGGGTGTGCGTCGGCGTCATCACCGTGCACCGGCGCCGGTCTGTCGCCTGGCCCGTCAGGACGCAGCGTGACGCCTTGGAGACGCTGGCCTCGGATCTGGGCAGATGGCGGGCTTGGTACGGGCGTACGGTCGTCGTCCGGGCGCTGGAACACCTGCGTACGCACGCTTCGGGCGCGGCCGGTCCGGCTGCGCGGCCCGGTGCCTGAATTCGCACGGGCCGAGAATCCTCCCGGGCCGGAGCCGAAGCCGCGGAGACCGACCGACAGCTCCGTTCGCCGGCTTGCGCACCGGCAGCCACCGTGAACGCCGGTCGGCGGGGACGCTGCCTGCCTTCCCCCGGAACCGCCCCGGCATCCTGAGGCCCTCCGTGGCCCGGCGGCAGCCTGAGGCCCCTCCGCGGCCGGTGGACCGCCGCCGGTCATTGCACCCGCACACGGCCGGTCGTCCCGACGGCAGGCGACCGGCCCGCGCGGGAACTCCCAATGGATCTCATCCCTTTGTCCTGGCCGTGGGAAAAGTAGCGAGCACGCATGCGGAAGGGCTTCCCGGATCGGACCAAGGCCGCTAGCTTCCTGAAATGGACCGGTCAACCCGTCGGTGGGTGCCGGTCCGTCGAGGCGCGACGGCGCGCGCCCAGCTCTCCCTTGCCCGTCCTGTTCAGGCATTTCACCCCCCAACGGGAGGCACCCGTGCGCACACGCACGTCCAGATCCACGAGAGCACCGAGACCCGCCCGACTCCGCCGCTTGCTGGCGCTGCTCGTCCCCGCACTGCTCGCGGCCGGCGCCCTCAGCCCGGTGGCGGCGGCCGCCGAGGACGAACTGGCCGCCGCCGCGGAGGAGTTCCAGCAGGTCACCCTGGCCAAGGGAGTCGCCGAAACCGGCGAGCCCATGACCATGGCCGTGCTGCCGGACCGCTCGGTCCTGCACACCTCGCGCGACGGCACGCTGCGGCTGACCGACGCGGCAGGCACCACCAAGGTCGCCGGCAAGCTCGACGTGTATAGCCACGACGAAGAAGGGCTGCAAGGCGTCGGTGTCGACCCGGGATTCGCGTCGAACCGGTACGTATTCCTGTACTACGCACCGAAGTTGACCACCCCCGCGGGCGATGCCCCGGCCGAGGGTGCCGCCGCCGACTTCGCACCGTTCGACGGCGTGAACCGGCTGTCGCGCTTCGTCCTCAAGCAGGACGGCACCCTCGACCTGGCCAGCGAGAAGAAGATCCTCGACGTGCCCGCCTCGCGCGGCATCTGCTGCCACGTCGGAGGCGACATCGACTTCGACAAGGCCGGCAACCTCTACCTGTCGACGGGCGACGACACCAACCCGTTCGCCTCCGACGGCTACACCCCGATCGACGAGCGCGCCAACCGCAACCCCGCCTACGACGCCCAGCGCAGCTCCGGCAACACCAACGACCTGCGCGGCAAGATCCTGCGCATCAAGGTCAACGCGGACGGCACCTACTCCACACCGACCGGCAACCTGTTCGCGCCGGGCACCGCGAAGACCCGCCCTGAGATCTACGCGATGGGCTTCCGCAACCCGTTCCGCATGAGCGTCGACAAGACCACCGGCATCGTCTACGTGGGCGACTACGGCCCCGACGCCGGCACCGCCAGCGCCACCCGGGGCCCCGCGGGACAGGTGGAGTTCGCGCGCGTCACGAAGGCCGGCAACTACGGCTGGCCGTACTGCACCGGCAAGAACGACGCCTATGTGGACTACAACTTCGCCACCGGCACCTCCGGCGCGAAGTTCGACTGCGCCGCACCGAAGAACAACTCCCCGCGCAACACCGGCCTCACCGATCTGCCGCCCGCGCAGGCAGCCTGGATCCCGTACGACGGAGGCTCGGTACCGGAGTTCGGCTCCGGCTCGGAATCGCCGATGGGCGGACCCGTCTACCGCTACGACGCCGCCTCGACCTCGGACGTGAAGTTCCCCGAGTCCTACGACGGGGACTTCTTCGCCGGTGAGTTCGGCCGGCGCTGGATCAAGCGCGTCGAGCAGGCGGCCGACGGGACGGTGCAGTCCATCAACGCCTTCCCCTGGACCGGCACCCAGGTGATGGACATGGCCTTCGGGCCGGACGGCGCGCTGTACGTCCTCGACTACGGCACCGGCTACTTCAACGGCGACGCCAACTCGGCCCTGTACCGCATCGAGCACGTCACCGGCGGTCACGCCCCGGTCGCGCAGGCCAAGGCGAACGTGACCTCGGGCAAGGCGCCGCTCGCGGTGGCCTTCTCCTCGGCCGGTACGTCCGATGCCGACGGCGACGCGCTGACGTACGCGTGGACCTTCGGCGACGGCGGAACCTCCACGGCCGCCAACCCCTCCCACACGTACACCGCGAACGGCCAGTACACGGCGACGCTCAAGGTGACGGACTCGACCGGCAAGTCGGCGACCGCGTCCGTGCAGATCACCGTGGGCAACACCGCGCCCTCCGTCCGCGTCGACCTCCCCCTGGACGGGGCGATCTACGACTTCGGCGCGGCGATCCCGTTCAAGGTGACGGTGACCGACCCCGAGGACGGGACGATCGACTGCTCGAAGGTCAAGGTCACCTTCATCGTCGGCCACGACAGCCACGGCCATCCGCAGACCTTGGCCACCGGCTGCTCGGGCACCCTTCAGACCTTGGCGGACGGCGAGCACGACCCGAACGCGAACATATTCGGGGTCATCGACGCCGAGTACACCGACAAGGGAGCGAACGGCCAGCCCGCGCTGACCACCCATGACCAGCACGTGGTCCAGCCCAGCCACCGCCAGGGCGAGCACTACGGGTCGTCCTCGGGCGTGCAGGTCGTCAGCCACACCCCGGCGCACGGCGGGAAGACCGTCGGCTACATCGACAACGGCGACTGGATCTCCTTCACGCCGTACGCCCTGACCAACGCCACGAAGTTCACGGCACGGGTCTCGTCCGGCGGCGCCGGCGGCACCATCGAGGTCCGCGCGGGCTCGGCCACGGGCACCCTGCTCGGTACCGCGACCGTGCCGGTGACCGGCGGCTGGGAGACCTTCCAGGACGTCACCGCCAACCTGAGCAACCAGCCTGCCGGTTCGACCACGCTCTACCTCGTCTTCAAGGGCGGCACCGGCTCGCTCTTCGACGTGGACGAGTTCTCCTTCACCACCGGCACACCCACCGCCCGCACCGGCCTCGTGAAAGGCGTGAACAGCAAGTGCCTCGATGTGCGAGGCGCCGCGACCGCGGATGGGACGCAGGTGCAGATCTACACCTGCAACACCTCGGCGGCGCAGCAGTGGACCGTGGCCGTGGACCAGACCCTGCGGGCGTTGGGCAAGTGCCTGGATGTGTCCGGTGGTGCGAGCGCGGACGGTACGAAGATCCAGTTGTGGACGTGCAACGGCTCGGGTGCGCAGAAGTGGGCTCCGCAGGCGGACGGCACGGTCCGCAATCCGCAGTCCGCGAAGTGCCTTGATGCGTCGGGCGGTACGTGGAGCGACAGCACGGTGGTCCATCTGTGGACCTGCCACACCGGCCCCAACCAGAAATGGACCCTGCCGTAACGGAAGGAGGTGCACCGCATCATGCGAACGAGACGCTTCACACGCTCACGCGCCAGAGCCCTGCTCGGCCTGTGCGCGGGCGCGGCCCTGCTGCTGAGCCCGCAGGCCATGGCGCAGCCCACCGCACCGAAGGCCCCGCCCACCGCGCAGCAGACCCGCATCGCCGCCGACCCTGCGTACAAGATCCTCGTCTTCTCCAAGACGGCGGGCTTCCGGCACTCCTCCATCGACGAGGGACTCACGGCCCTGCGCACCCTCGGCGCGGCGAACAACTTCACCGTGGACGCGACCGAGAACGCCGCGGCCTTCACCTCGGGCAACCTCGCCCAGTACAAGGCGGTCGTCTTCCTGTCGACGACCGGCGACGTTCTGGACGGCGCTCAACAGACCGCGTTCGAGGGCTACATCAAGGCCGGGGGCGGGTACGTGGGCATCCACGCGGCCGCCGACACCGAGTACGACTGGCCCTTCTACAACGGTCTGGCCGGGGCGCTGTTCCAGTCCCATCCCGCGATCCAGTCGGCCACGGTCAAGGTCGAGGACCGCGCGCACGACGCCACCGCCCATCTGCCGGCGACCTGGCAGCGCACCGACGAGTGGTACAACTACCGCTCCAACCCCCGCAGTTCGGCCCATGTCCTGGCGGCGCTCGACGAGTCCAGCTACTCCGGCGGCTCCATGGCGGGCGACCATCCGATCGCCTGGTGCAAGGACTACCAGGGCGGACGCGCCTTCTACACCGGAGGCGGCCACACCGAAGGGTCGTACACGGAAACGGCGTTCACCCGGCACCTGCTCGGCGGCATCCGCTGGGCGGCCGGGATGACGGAGGCGGACTGCCGTCCGGAGACCGGCTACGCCTCCCTGTTCAACGGCTCCTCCACCACCGGCTGGAAGCAGGCGGGCCCCGGCGGCTTCACCCTTGCCGACGGGACGCTCACCTCGTACGACGGCCTCGGCATGCTGTGGTACCAGGCGAAGGAGTTCACCGGGGACTACTCGCTCAAGCTCGACTGGCGGATGGCCGGCGACGACAACTCCGGTGTGTTCCTGGGCTTCCCGGCCTCCGACGACCCCTGGTCGGCGGTGAACAACGGCTACGAGATCCAGATCGACGCGACGGACACCGCCGACCGCACCACGGGTTCGGTGTACGGCTTCAAGTCGGCCGACCTCGCCGCCCGCGACGCGGCCCTGAACCCGCCGGGGGAGTGGAACACGTACGAACTCCGCGTCACCGGTGAACGCCTGGAGATCTTCCTCAACGGCCGGAAGATCAACGACTTCACCAACACGGACCCCGCACGCAGCCTGAAACAGGGCCACATCGGACTCCAGAACCATGGCAGCGGAGACGAGGTTTCCTTCCGCAACGTCCGCATCAAACAGACGGGCACCCCCGATCCGACACCCCGCACGGGACCGGTCAAGGGCGTGAACGGCAAGTGCCTCGATGTGCGGGGCGCGGCGAGTGCGGACGGGACGCAGGTGCAGATCTACACCTGCAACACCTCGGCGGCGCAGCAGTGGACCGTGGCCGTGGACCAGACCCTGCGGGCGTTGGGCAAGTGCCTGGATGTGTCCGGTGGTGCGAGCGCGGACGGTACGAAGATCCAGTTGTGGACGTGCAACGGCTCGGGTGCGCAGAAGTGGGCTCCGCAGGCGGACGGCACGGTCCGCAATCCGCAGTCCGCGAAGTGCCTTGATGCGTCGGGCGGTACGTGGAACGACAGCACGGTGGTCCATCTGTGGACCTGCCACACCGGCCCCAACCAGAAATGGACCCTGCCGTAGGCAGATGGCATGAAGGGCGGCACGAACCACGCGTGCGGGCCACGGAGGCATCCGGTCTCCGTGGCCCGCACTGCTGCGCCGCGCGCCACGCGTCGGACGCGGCCGGGGAATCCTGCCTACGTGAGGTCCTCCCAGCGGCGGTCGAGGGTGTTGTAGGTGTAGCGGGGAAGACCGCTGATCGCAGTGGTACGGAAGGGGCGGCCGTGGTCGTCGATGCGGACGGTGCCCGTGCGGCCCTGGGACGACCACTCGAGCTCGAGGTACCACCTGCAGTCGCACGAGCCGGTCGCGGCCGAGACCAGGAGCACCTCGGGGTCCTTCGCTGAGACGCGGTAGGGCAGGCGCGCGGCGGGGATCGGCGTGCCGGAGTCGTTCCCGGCGACCGGACGGACGATCGGCCTGTCCTTGTCCAGATCGACGGCGAACGACCGCGGAGTGAGCGCACCGCCGCAGCCCGCATCCATGGCGTACGCGTGCCCCTGGGCGGGCGCAGCACGGCCGATGACGCGGACGCGCAGCGCCTCGAGGACGACGGCCGTGGTGTCCCGCCCCTGGACCGTAAGGCGCAGCAGCGTCTCGCCGCCGTGCAACGCACTCTGCGACGCCGCCCAGGACCCGGCGTCCTGCGGCACCGGGGGAGGGGGCACCTCGCCCGGCGGCTTGGCGATCACATAGTCGTGACCACAACCGAACTTCCAGGCATGGGAGTTGACGGCCCAAGAGATCGGCAGGGCGCTGTTCCCCTGACCGCGAGGCGGCTCGGACTTCGACCCGGACTTCGGCCCGGACGGGCTGGAGGCGTCGTCCGGCTGCTGAGTGGGGGTGCTGGAGCCGGAAGCCGACGGGGGAACGGGACTGGCGTCGCTCGGACTCGGCGAGGGGCCTTGATTCCCGGGTACGCGGCTCTGCGCCGTACCGGAGACCCGATCGGGACCGCTGCCCGAGGGCTGCCCCCGATCCGGAAACGCGGAGAACGCCCCGAGCGTCGCGAGCACCGCACCGGCGGAGACGAGCCCCGCCATGAGACGTCCACGGCGGTACCAGGGGCGACGGTCGGGAGCGGGCGAGACGAGGGGTGCGGCAGACGCCACCGGCGCGTCGGCGGCGGGACCGTCCACTCGGGTTTCCGCTTCCGCTTCCCTCGGGGCGACAGGTGCCGCGGGCACGGAAGCAGCGCTCCCAACTGCCTTCGCCGGACGCGGACGTTGGCGGGCTTCCACGGCCAGGAGCCACAGACGGTGCAGCTCCAGGCGTTGCTCCGCACTCGCACCGCACAAGGACGCGAACCGCTCCACGGGGGCGAAGTCGACCGGCACCGTCTCGCCCGCGCAATAGCGGTGCAACGTAGAGGTGTTCATGCCCAGACGCCGGGCCAACGAGCCGTAGCTGCGGTCCGTGCCCTCCTTCAACGCCTCGAGCAGCGCCGCGAACCGGGCCACATCGTCCGTCGCCGCCTCGGTCCCGTCGTCGCGGCCTGCACCGCTGCCACCGCCCTGTGCGGACACAGATTCCCCGTTCCTCGTACGACGCCACCGCGTCCCGGGCCCGGGACGGCATCCCAGGCACCCACATACCTGCACGTCAAAGGGCCTGGGATGGTTCCACCTTGCCCGATCGGCTGTCGGCTGTTGCGGCTGGCCGCTGTGACCGCTGATGCTCTTGGTGTCGCACCGAACAGGCGCCGGCCGACCAGCCGGCCTCGCTGCGCACTTCACATCCATGCACGTCTCCACGGGGGAACACCCATGTCCAAGCGCATCCGCACCGGCGCCTACGCCGCACTCGCCGTCGCCGCCCTCACGGCCGGCGCGACCCTCGCCGCACCCGCTGCCGGCGCCACGCCGAAGGAGGCAGCGGCGAAGGCGGCCGCTGCGAAGGCCGCCGTCACGAAGGCCGCCGTCACGAAGGCCGCTTCGCCCGCGTTCCTGTCTCCGTCCCAGCTCCCGCCGCACCCGTCCTCGACCTGGACCGCCGGGCCGGTCACCGAAGGATTTCCGGAGCAGCTCGGCACCTGCGTGAGCACCGAGGGCGTGCCCTCCTACGCCTACCGGCACCGGGAGTTCCGTACCGACCTCGACACAGGCGCCGTGCAGCTGACCGTCGTCGCGGACACGTCCGCACACGCCGCGGCCCTGGCCAAGCACTACGACGACCTGATCCGCACCTGCCCCGGCCGCATCGAGCAAGGCTCGCCCGAGGTGCAGGCCCAGGGCCGCGACTACGGGAAGCTGGCCGTCGAGGAAGGGGCACGCGTACGAGGCGTGCACACCGAGACCTCCTGGGGCGCCATCGACATCTCCCTCTACTCGGTCGGGCGGGACGGCAGGACCGTGACCGTCGTGCAGTGGGGACAGATGGGCGACTTCGCCGACGCGCCCGTGGCCGCCTTCAGGAAGACCACGACGGCGGCCGTGAACAAGCTGTACTGACCGACTGACCGACTGACCGACTGACCGACTGACCGACTGACCGACTGACCGACGGCCGGCCCACGACCGCAGTGAACGGGGGCCTGGCGGGGCTGTCCTTCCGCCCCGGGGGAGCGGAAGGACAGCCCCGTCGCGGGCGCTTGCTGGGGCCGAATCCGGCAACAACCGGGGCCTCGCACGGACATGCTCCTGCTGCGTCCGGGTAGGCGCCGAGGCGAGGGAGGGGAAGGCGGATGCACCTGGGGAGGTCATGCGCCTTCCCCTCCTGTTGTCGTGGGCGACCGGACTCCAAGGCTCCCGAGGAATCCGGCCCCTCCCTGTTTCGCAGGTCATGCAGATGGTCACCCGACTCGCAGCCCCGGCTCCGGGGCTGCCGCCCTTGTCCCACCCTCAGAGAGGAACGGTGATCCGCATGCCCGCCACGAAGGCCCGGGACATCATGACCGCAGGCGCCGAATGCGTGCAGGCCCACGACAACGCCCTGGACGCTGCCCGCAAGATGACGGACCTGGGTGTGGGCGCCCTGCCGATCTGCGGGGTGAACAACCGGCTGGTCGGAGTGGTGACCGACCGTGACATCGTCGTGAGCGTCCTCGGCAAGGGCCTCGACCCGGCGGAAGTGGAGATGGGCACCCTGGCCCAGGGCGAAGCCGTGACCATCGGCGCGGACGACGGCGCGGACGAGATCTTCTCCACCATGACCCGGCACAAGGTCCGGCGCCTTCCGGTGATCGACGGCACGGACCTGGTGGGCATGGTCGCGCTCGCGGACGTCGCCCGTGCCCTGGACGCCCCGACGTCAGGCCGCCTGATCGAGGCCCTGTCGACCGACTGAGCCCGCCCGAGCCGCCGAGCCGTACGGTCGCAGCCGTGCGCTTCGCTGACGCGACCGCAGCGACCGCGCTGAATGAGCCGGGCGAACAAATCGTGCTGGGCAGGCGCTGAGGGGGTACATGTCGATCATGCAGACTCACACCGACCTCACCGACCTCACCGTCCTCGCCGCCTCCAGCACGGCCTCGCTCTGGTTGATCATCGTGGGCGTCATCCTGGTCCTGATGCTGCTCGGCATGTTCCTCATGGGGCAGCGCCGCGCAGCCCGGCGCAGGCGCAGCCAGCCGGGTACCACATCCGGCCGCAGCCCCGGCTCCACCGACCGCCAGGCACAGCGCGGCGAGGGATGGCAGACCCCGGACGACGACCCGGAGCAGGGCAACCCGCGCCCTTGACCGCTCAGGATTGATGCGGCCGTCCCGGGACAAGCGAAAGTGACGGGAGAACAGTCACCGACGCGACCGGGAGGACCTCATGCACCCTCGCCGCAACCATGCGCAGGTCACGCGCGTACACCCCGCCGCGAGCCACATCGCCATGGGCCTGTTCGGAGGCCTGGGCGCCTGTATGGGTGCGGAGCGGTGAACGGAGGCATCCCGCCGCTGCGGGACCGCCACCTGGCAGCGGGCTTCGTTCTCGTGATGTACACATTCATCGGCGCGTTCGCGAGCGCGCTGTTTGCGGTGGGGCTGACGGGCAGCGGCGGCTGGACGGCTGCGGCAGCTTTCGCGGGTGGCGCACTCGGCACCGCCTTCGGCGCGTGGCAGCTGCGCCGCACCCCCGAGGCGGAGCGCGCTGACGACGCCCCCAAGTAGCCCTCGCGACAGCCGCGCGCTACCGGAGGAGCCGAAAACAGCACCCCGGACGCGTCAGGATCCGGAGCGTGCCCGGCTTGCACGCGTCCACGCGAGCAGATCGTCCATCGCCCAGGTGTTCACGACACGCTCGGCGGGAACCCCGCACTCCTCCGCGCGGGCACAGCCGATGATCTGCCAGTCCAGCTGGCCGGGCGCATGGGCGTCGGTGTCCACGGCGAACAGCACCCCGGCATCGACCGCCTGGCGCAGCAGCCGCCGCGGCGGGTCGAGCCGCTCGGGCCTGCTGTTGATCTCCACCGCCGTCCCCGCTTCCGCGCACGCGGCGAACACCGCATCCGCGTCGAACTGCGACTCCGGCCGGCCGCGCCCCGTGACGAGCCGCCCCGTACAGTGCCCGAGGACGTCCGCCCGCGGATCGCCGACCGCGCGGACCATCCGCCGGGTCATCGCGGCCGCGTCCATCCGCAGCTTCGAATGGACCGACACGACCACCACATCGAGCCGGTCGAGCAGCTCGGGCTCCTGATCCAGCGAACCGTCCTCGAGGATGTCGCATTCGATCCCGGTCAGCAGCCGGAACGGCGCCCAGCCTTCGTTCAGCTGCGCGACCACGTCCAACTGCTCACGCAGCCGCTGCGGCGACAGGCCGCGCGCGATGGTCAACCGCGGCGAGTGGTCGGTGAGCACGGCCCACTCGTGCCCGATCTCCCGCGCGGCCCGGCCCATCTCCTCGATGCTGCTGCCCCCGTCCGACCAGTCGGAGTGCAGATGACAGTCACCGCGCAGCAGCGCCCGCAGCTCGCTGCCGCCCTCGGCGATCGGCGCACCGGCTTCGCCCTCCAGCCGCTCGAGATAGCGGGGCACCTGGCCGCCCAGCGCCTCCCGGATCACCGCGGCGGTCTTGGGCCCGATGCCTTTCAGCGACTCCAGCGACCCATCGGCGGCACGCCGCTCGACCTCACCCTCGCCGAGCCCGCGCACGACAGAGGCCGCCGTACGAAACGCCCGCACCCGGTACGTGGGCGCCCGCCCCCGCTCCAGCAGAAACGCGATCCGCTCCAGCGCCTCGACGGGCTCCATCGTCACCTCCGGGTCCCTTCCGGTCTCCGCTGGTCTCCTCCGGTCCGCTGCGCCTGCGCCTGGCCGGTTCACCTCGTCCGCGTACGTTCCAGCGTCACTCAGAAACGAGCTCGATGCGCGGTGAAGGCAATCAACCGGGAGCGGCACGACCACCCGGCGGACACCAGGACCAGCCTCTGCGTGACGAGGCGACCTACGTACACCGGCATCGGTCCCGGCCGGAGCGGCGCGGTGCTCCCGAGCATCGACGTGATGAAGCCTCCGAACCATGGGGGTCGGCCATCGATGGCAGTATCAACGAGGCGTGTGCACAGCCGAGTTGAGGTCCGGACCCGACCGTGTCAGGAGGAGCCGAGTGAGCTGGAGCGGGCTGCGCGCGGGGGACCCGCGGCGCATCGGCGGGTGGACGCTGGTGGGCCGGCTGGGCGCGGGCGGCATGGGCGTCGTCTACCTGGCGCACGCCGCCGACGGCGCGCCGGTCGCCCTCAAGCGACTACGGGAGGACCTGGCCGACGACGCCGAGTTCCGGGCGCGGTTCCGGCGTGAGGCAGCGGCGCTGCTGCGCGTCCAGGGCGCCTGCACGGCCCGCGTGCTGGCCGTCGACGTCGACGCCAGCAGGCCGTTCGCCGTCATGGAGTACGTCCCCGGCCCCACCCTCGCGGAGCATGTCGCCGAGTACGGGCCGCTGCGCGGCGACATGGCGCACGGCTTCGCCCTCGGCCTCGCGGAGGCACTCGCGGCGATCCACGGCGCCGGCGTGGTGCATCGGGACCTCAAGCCCGGCAACGTACTGCTCTCGGACCAGGGCCCGAAGGTCATCGACTTCGGTATCGCGCAGGCAGCCGACGCGACCGCGCTGACCCGTACCGGCGTGGCGGTCGGCACCGTCGGCTACATGGCACCTGAGCAGCTCAGCGGCCAGGCAGGCCCGCCTGCCGACGTGTTCGCGTGGGCGCTGACGGTTGCCTTCGCCACCACCGGACGTCCGCCCTTCGGGACGGGACCGGTCGCGGCGCTGCTGCACCGGATAGAGCACGAGGAACCCGATCTCGACGGAGTTCCGGCGCATCTCCGAGCGCTTCTGACCTCGGCGCTGTCACCGTCGCCCGAGCAGCGGCCCAGCGCGGAGGAACTCCTCGCCGCACTCGCCGGCAGCGGTGGCGGCGGGACGCGCGTCGACGCCGACGAGGTCAGTACCGTGCTGGCCACGGCGTGGCAGATGCCCGAACCTTCCCCTTCCCCTTCCCCTTCCCCGCCCCCGCTGCCGAGGCCGCGTCGCCCCTGGATTGCGGCGTGGACTTCTCTCGCGGTGCTCCTCGCGGCGATGGTGGGGCTCCTGTGGGCCGTCCTGCCCGATCGCGGCCACTCCTCGGAATCCGGCGGCACCGCGTCCGGGTCTGCTCCCACAGCCACCGCTACGTCTGCACCTGAGTCGCCCGCGACGCCGCCTTCGTCACCCCCGGAGACCTCGGCACAGCCGACCACGCAGGACGCGACCCCCTCCAGCACGACCCCGGCTCAAGCGCAGCCCACGCCTTTCTCGTCCACGGGCGCGCTCAGGAACAGCCACAGCGGACTGTGCGTGGACACCAACGGTCCGCAGCGTCCCGGACTCAACCTGCAACTCCGCTCCTGCGGCAACTTCAGCGGCCAGCAATGGAGCTACGACGGCACGGGCCAGCACTTCACCAACACCCCCAGCGACCTGTGTCTCGACACGGACGGCAAGCCCGCCGCCGGTGTCCGGGCCGTCCTCAACCCCTGTGGCCACTACAGCGGCCAACTCTGGCGCCACGACAGCGAGAACGGCCGGTTCGTCAACACCGAGAGCGGACTCTGCCTGGACACGAACGGCCCTCCGGCCGTCTACGTCGACCTGGTCCTTAGGCCATGCGGCCACTTCACCGGTCAGTACTGGCAGATGTGAGCGGCGCGCTGCCGGCGGCCGGATGGCCGGACACGGGCGGACAGGACCATGAAGAAGCTCGGCCTTCTCGCGATCAGCGGCTGCGCGGCGTACGGCCCGCGGCGGCATCCGAACGCGCGGTCCGGCGAGTCGCGCCGTCCGCCGAAGTCCTTTCGGTGCGCGCCGTACGGCGCCACGCCCACGCGAGCAGCGCGACGACGATGGTCAGCACGAGAGCGTTGGACATGTACTTCACGGCGTAGTCGGCCTCGCCCCACGGCTCGACCGTGAAGGCCAGGACGGCCCGGGCGAGCAACGCGGCGCCGCCCACCGTCAGCACGTGCACGCGATGCCACGCCCGGCGTCCGGACCAGCGCAGCAGCAGCCCGCCGAGCAGGGACAGAAGCACCAGATCCACCGTCACACCGAGCCACGTCGCCGGCAGCAGCGTGTGAAGGAGGAGCACCGTCAAGGCGGCGCCTGCGACGAGCCACGGGGGCGGGACACGGCCCGCCACGACGACACCGCGGCGCGGCAGCGCGAAGGCCGCCACGGTGAGACCGACGACGACCACTGCGGTGCCGATCAACTGCCCAGGAGCCGCCGTGAACGGCGTGGCACTGCCGGGGTTGAAGTGGAAAACCGCCGCGGCCGCCAGATACAGCAGCACCAGCACGGCGATCCCGGTGCGCCCCAGCCACGGCCGGCCGGCCTGCCGCGGTGCGCAGGCCTCGATCACGGCGATGGGCGCGGCGAAGCTCCAGATCACGTGCCCGCCGACGAAGTTGAGCAGCTGGGCGGCGCTCAGCCCGAGGAACGGGACGAGGGTGGCCTGCCGCTCCTGCGTCCAGGAGGGATCGTCGATGTACGCGGGGTTGAACAGGCCCTGGTCGATCAGCCCGGCCTGGATGAGACCGAACGCCGTACCGAGCAGCAGGATGGTCGGCCAGCCGCGCCCCGTTCGACGGGCGGCCTCGCGGATCAGCACGGCGACCGTGCCGTACAGGCAGGCGATCAGCGGCAGTACGGACAGCATCCCCGCCTGATGGCCGCTCCCCGCGTCGTACCCGATCAGGAACTCCGCAGCCAGCGGGGACAGGACCAGCACACCGGCCACCGGCAGCAGCCGGTGGCGCAGCCGCACCGCGCGTACCGCTGCCTCTCCTGACCGGTGCTCGCCGCGGCGAGCCGTGTCGAGCTGCTGCCCACCAGTCTTTGAATGTGTTCCGGCGTTCATGCTCAGGACGCTACGGACCGCCCCGACGCGCGGGCATCGGCCACCTGTCGATGACCACCTGACTTTCGTCTATGGACCTCGCCCTGCCGATGAGCAGCTGTGGCCTGGAGGGATGGGGCTGATACCGCCGGTTGACCGACACTCTGTCCTGGCCCGGGTTAACTCGTGGCGATGCGTGCCTTCTTGACCTTGTTGCCGCAGGTGTTCATGGAGCACCAGCGGCGGTTGTTCGCGCGGCTGCTGTCCAGGAACAACCCTGCACACCCCGGGCCTTCGCACTTCTTGACCCGTCCGCGGTCGGGACCCCCAAGGACCCGGATCGCATCGGTGGCCAGTACGCCCAGCGCGTCCCGGACAGGTGCGGCCTTGGTCAGGCACCATTCGGCGCGTTCGTCTCCCAGCGCAGGCTTCGCATGTCCGGCGGCTGCCGCCGCGTTGAGTGCCCGGGCATCGGCG
>NZ_FNFF01000031.1 GCF_900100315.1 Streptomyces indicus | reverse complement strand
GCCCCTGCCCCCGCACCCCCCGGCCCCGCGCCCACCCCCGCCGAAGGCGCCCACCCCACTCCCGCGCCTCCGGAGCCGGCGAGCGCGCCCGCTCCCGAGCCCGCGCCGCCCGGGCCCGCGCCCACTCCCGGTGAGGCGCTGCCCGCCGAGGCGGCCGAGATCGCCACCGGGTACGCGTTCACCGGCGAGGCGCTCGATCTGGGGGCGCTGCTGTGGGGCGGCCAGTGCCTGTCCGGGGCGCAGATCCGTATCCCGCTGTCCATGCTCAACCGGCACGGCCTGGTCGCCGGCGCCACCGGCACCGGCAAGACCAAGACGCTCCAGCTCATCGCCGAGCAGCTGGCCGGGCAGGGCGTCCCGGTGTTCCTCGCCGACATCAAGGGCGACGTCTCCGGCATCTCCGCGCCCGGCGAGGCGAACGACAAGGTGCAGGAGCGGGCCCGTGACGTGGGGCAGACCTGGGAGGCGAAGGGGTTCCCCACGGAGTTCTACGCGCTCGGCGGGATCGGGCCCGGCATTCCCGTACGCGCGACCGTCACCAGCTTCGGGCCCGTGCTGCTCTCGAAGGTGCTCCAGCTCAACCAGACGCAGGAGCAGTCGCTCGGCCTGATCTTCCACTACGCCGATACGAAGGGTCTGGAGCTGCACGACCTCAAGGATCTGCGGGCCGTGGTCACCTTCCTCACCTCGGACGAGGGCAAGCCCGAGCTCAAGGGCATAGGCGGCCTGTCGAGCGTGACCGCCGGCGTGATCCTGCGCGCGCTCACCGCCTTCGAGGCGCAGGGCATGGCGCCGTTCTTCGGCAACCCCGAGTTCGACGTGAGCGAGTTCCTGCGCACCGCCTCCGACGGGCGCGGCCAGGTCTCGGTGCTCGAACTGCCCGCCGTGCAGGACAAGCCGCACCTGTTCTCGACGTTTCTGATGTGGATGCTGGCCGACCTCTTCAACAACCTCCCCGAGGTCGGCGACCTGGAGAAGCCGAAGCTGGTGTTCTTCTTCGACGAGGCGCACCTCTTGTTCAACGGCGCCTCGAAGGCCTTCCTCGAAGCCATCACGCAGACCGTGCGGCTCATCCGGTCCAAGGGTGTCGGTGTGTTCTTCGTGACGCAGACGCCCAAGGACGTGCCGGCCGATGTGCTCGCCCAGCTCGGCAACCGCGTGCAGCACGCGCTGCGGGCGTTCACGCCGGAGGACCAGAAGGCGCTCAAGGCGACCGTGAAGACCTTCCCCAACTCCTCGTACGACCTGGAGGAGTTGCTGACGCAGCTCGGCACCGGTGAGGCCGTGGTCACGGTCCTGAGCGAGAAGGGCGCGCCGACCCCGGTGGCCGCGACCCGGCTGCGCGCCCCCGAGTCGCTGATGGGCCCGATCGACGCCTCCGTCCTGGACGCGGCGGTCAAGTCCTCGCTCCTGTACTCCCGTTACGCGGAGGAGGTCGACCCGGAGTCCGCGTACGAGAAGATCACCGCGCAGCAGGCCGAGGTGGAGGCCCGGAAGCAGGCCGAGCTGGAGGCGAAGGAGGCGGAGAAGGCCGCCAAGGAGGCCGAGAAGCAGGCGCGGGCGGCGGCCAAGGCTGCTCCGCAGGACGCCTCGATGGTCGACCAGGTGGTCGGCAGCGGCATCTTCAAGTCCCTTGCGCGCTCGCTCGGTACGCAGATCGGGCGCGAGATCTCGCGGTCGATTTTCGGTACGCGGCGGCGCTGACCCCGGACCGGCCGGCGGGCGACGCCCACCCCGCACAGGAGAACGGCTCGGACCTCCCGTACGAACGGGCTGTCCGAGCCGTATCTCTCGATCGAGCGGTTCAGGTCACTCGCTCACGCGGTCGTGGTCCTCGTGCAGACCGCCGCCGCTGCCCGCGTCGCCCTCGGTGGGCACGGAGGTCACCGGCTTGGTGAGGGAGCTCAGGTCGTGGGCGTACGTGCCGACCGCGTTGGCGATCACGTCGATGTTGATGCCCAGGGCCTTCATGCTGATGTTGCTGAGGTCGTCGCAGGCCGCGTGGTAGCACGGGTCGTACGCGACCCCCGCCTCGCCGCCGAACTTCGCCGCCTGCTCCGGGGTCTTGATGCCCTCGGCGCCGGTGAACGTGCCGCCCGACGGGATGCCGACCGCGATGAACGGGCCGTAGTCCGAGCGGCCGGTGAAGTCCGTGCCCTCGTGCGGGGCGCCCCGGCGGTCGAGGAACTCGTTGATGTCGCGCTCCAGTTGGGCGCTGCCCTCGGGCCCCGGGCCCTCGCCCTCCTTGTCGGAGTCGTCGCCGTCGTAGACGAACAGGCCGTAGTTCGGCGAGGCGATCATGTCGAAGTTGAGGTAGAGGCGGATGTCCTTCCGCTGCTCCTCGGTGAGCTTCTCGACGTACTTCTCGGAGCCGATCAGACCGTTCTCCTCGGCCGACCAGAACGCGAACTTGACCTTGTTGCGCGGCTGCTTGCCGTGCCGGGTCTCGTCCGCGAGCTGCTTGGCGACCTCGAGGAGGCCCGCGGAGCCCGAGGCGTTGTCGTTGATGCCGGGGCCCGCGGTGACCGAGTCGAGGTGGGCGCCGAGCATCACCGTGTTGTCGGCGTTGCCGCCGCGGGTCTCCGCGATGACGTTGTTCGTCGTCCGGGTCTCCTGGAACTCGCGGATCTCGAAGTCGACCGTGACCTCGCCCTTCGCGACCTCGGCGGCCAGCGCCTCGCCCTCGGCCAGCGTGATGCCGCCGGTCGGGATGCGGCCCGCGGCCGGGTCGCCGATGGTGCCGGAGAGCACCCCTTCGGTGTTGTTGTAGATGATCGCGCCGGAGGCGCCCGCGTCGGCGGCCGCGGCCTGCTTCTGCGCGAAGGGGCAGCCGCCGCGCTTGATCAGGGCGATCTTGCCGGTGAAGGTGCCGGACGCGTAGTCCTCCGGTTCGCAGCCCGTGGTGGTGTCCACGGGCACGGCGGCGACGGCGGCCTTGATGCCGCCCACCGGTGTGGACTTCGTGTACGTCATCGCCTGGATGTCGATGGTCCGCGGCGTGGGCGTCACGACCGCGAGGCGCTCGGCGAGCGTCTCGGTGTAGACGAACTCGAAGGCGTCGTAACTGACCTTGTAGCCCGCCTTCTTCAGGTACTCGTAGACGTACTTCGCGGAGGCGTCGTGGCCGGGCGACCCGGCGGCGCGGTGGCCGTCGTGGGCGTCCGCTATCGCCTGGAACTTCTGCAGGTGGCGGTACGCGCCCTTCGCGGACGACTCCTCGACCAGCTCGCGGGCGAGCTTGGCGGCGTCCTTGGCCGGGTTGCCGTGCCCGCGGCCGCGGTCGGCGGTGGCCGTTCCCGCGGAGGCGAGCAGCAGGGGCGTGGCGAGCGCGACGGCGGCGATGGCGGCGATCGTGCTGCGCGAGCGAGTTCTTGCGTTCACAGAGGTCCTTCCCCAAAGGCAGTGCGAACGAGGTGGGAGGGACGGTAGCGACCGGCGGGATCCCCGGATAGGGGTCCTGTGCAACTCGTGTTCGGTTTCGCCGGATTGGCCCCGCATGTGCCTGACATGCGGGGCCGGCCTGAGGTCCGGTACCGGGCGGGGCTCAGTCCCGGTGCTGCTTCAGATGCTGCTGCTTCCCGTCCTGCTGCTCGGGGCGCTGCTCCCGGTCGCCGTTCCCGGCGGTCCGGTCGTCGGCGCGCAGGCTGCGGCGCTCGCGTACGGATTCGGCGCGGAGCAGGGCGTGCAGTACCGCGTAGGGGTCCTTGGGCATGGGGGTGTCCTTGCGCTGTCTCGCTGGTTCGTGGGCTTCGCATCTGGTGCTCGGCCGGATCAGCAGCGCAGGACGGTGGTACGGGACGGGGAGGCGGCCGGCACGTGGACGTCCGCCGCGTACGGGGCGGGCGGCAGGACCCGCGGGACCGGGGGCTCGCGGTCGCGCGGGGTGAGCGGTGCGGGCAGTTCGCGCCGGGAGGCGGGGCGTGTCCCGCCGTCCCCGGCGCATTCGGCGGTCTCCGCCTCGGCCGTCACGGCCGGCGGGACGGCGGGGGCGGTCGCGGCGGCCGCGGGCCCCGCGAGGGCGAGGGCGAGCGCGACCAGGGCGAGCAGCACCGTGCGCAGCGCGGCGGCGCGGTGCAGGGGGCCTCGGGCCCGGTGGGGAACGCTCACACCACGTCATGTCCCCGGCTCGGCACGGGGCACGACGGGGGAGCGGACAGATCCGCCCGGATGGGGGTGCGGCGGGTCGGCTCGCGGTGGGTCGGGCGTCGGCTTCCGGTGGCGTCCGCGGGCGTCAGGCCTTCGCGGACTTGGCCGCCTTCGCCGCCGCCTTCATCTCCTGCTTGAACGCCCGCACCTTCGCGAGCGACTCGGGCCCGGTGATGTCGGCCGCCGAGCGGTAGGAGTCCTTGTCCCCGTACGAACCGGCCGCCTCGCGCCAGCCCTCGGGCGTGACGCCGTAGCGCTTGCCGAGCACCGCCACGAAGATCTTCGCCTTCTGCTCCCCGTACCCGGGCAGCGCCTTGAGCCGGGCGAGCAGCTCCTTGCCGTCCTTCACGTCCGACCACAGGGCGGTGGCGTCGCCGTCGTACTCGTCGACCAGGTAGCGGCACAGCTGCTGCACGCGCTGGGCCATCGAGCCGGGGTAGCGGTGCACGGCCGGCTTCGTCTTGAACAGCTCGGTGAAGGCCTCGGGGTCGTACGCCGCGATCTCGTGCGCGTCCAGGTCGTCCCGGCCGAGCCGCTCGGCGATCGTGTACGGGCCCGTGAACGCCCACTCCATCGGCACCTGCTGGTCGAGCAGCATGCCGACCAGGGCGGCGAGCGGGCTGCGGCCGAGGAGCTCGTCGGCCTCGGGGTTCTGGGCGAGGTGGATCTCGACGGCTGAGTTCTTCGCGGTCTTCTTCGCGGTCATACGGCCATGATCCCGTCGGTCCCGGCGGGGTGCGACACGGGTGCGGTGGCCCGAAGCTGAACCCATGACCGAGCGCACCGCCGAAGCGAAGCTCTCCGACCTGGTCGCCGCGCACGACGTCGGGCATCTGCAGCAGTGGCTGGCCGAGCGCCCGGACCACGAGATCGCCGAGGAGATCACCCGCGCCGACCAGGTGACGGCTGGGGTGCTGTTCCGGCTGCTCGACAAGGACCGGGCCTCGGAGGTGTTCGGGGAGCTCGACGGGGTCGAGCAGCAGAAGATCCTCAGCGCCGTACGCGACCAGTCCTTCCGCGACATCGTCGAAGGCATGGACCCGGACGACCGCGCCCGGCTCCTCGGCGAGGCGCCCGCCAACTTCACGCAGCGGGTCCTGGCCGGGCTCAGCCCGCGCGAGCGGGAGCTGACGGCCACGCTGCTCGGATACGAGCCGGGGTCGGTGGGCCGGTTCATGACCCCCGAGGTCGTCCGGCTCAAGGAGCACATCACGGTCGGTGAGGCCCTGGAGCGCGTACGGCGGGAAGGGCCCGAGGCCGAGACCGTGTACACGCTGCCGGTGACCGACGCCGGGCGGCGGCTCATCGGGGTCGTCGGCCTGAAGGACCTGGTCCTGGCCGATCCCGCCGACGCCCTGAACGGGCTCATCGACACCGCGCACCTGCGGGCGCACGCCGGCGACACCGCCGAGTCCGCGGCCCGTCTCATGCAGGAGGGCAACCTGCTCGACCTGCCGGTGGTCGACAGCGAGGACCGGCTCGTCGGCCTCCTCACCATCGACGACGCCCTGGAGGTCATCGAGGCCGCCGACACCGAGGACATCGCCCGGCAGGCCGCCGCCAGCCCGATCGAGGGGCACTATCTGACGGCCAGCGTGCTGCGGCTCGCGCGCTCCCGCGTCGTCTGGCTGCTGCTCCTGATCGTGGCGGCCACACTGACGGCGAAGGTGCTGGAGGCGTTCGAGGCGGACATCGCGAAGGTCACTGCGCTCGCGCTGTTCATCCCGCTGCTCGTCGGCACCGGCGGAAACGTCGGCGCCCAGGCCGCGACGGGTGCCGTGCGCGCCATCGCCGTCGGCGAGGTGCGGCCCGGGGACGTGCTCAAGGTGGCCTGGCGCGAGTGCCGGGTCGGGTTCCTGCTCGGTGTGATGCTTGGCGTGGTTGGTCTCGTCTTCGCGTGGGTGATCGCGAAGAACGCGGACATCGCCCTGGTCGTGGGCCTGACCCTGGTCGCGGTGTGCGCGTGGGCGGCGGTGATCGGGGGCGGCATGCCGCTGCTCGCCAGGAAGCTGGGGATCGACCCGGCGGTGATCTCGGCTCCGCTGGTGACGACGTTCGTGGATGCCACCGGCTTGATCATCTACTTCATGATCGCGCGGGTGGTGCTGGGGCTCTGAGGCTCTTCCCGGGGCCGCATATAAGGGGAATCGATTCCCGTTAAGCTGGCTTCATGGAGAACGCCCCTGGCACCGTGCGCCCCGGTGGCCGCACCGCCCGCGTCCGTGCCGCCGTACTCGACGCGGCCGGTGACGCCCTCGCCGAGCACGGCTTCGCGCAGCTCGACCTCGCCGAGGTCGCGCAGCGCGCGGGCGTCGGCAAGACGACCGTGTACCGGCGCTGGGGCAGCGCCACCGCGCTCGTCGCCGATCTGCTCGCCGACATGGCCGAGCAGTCCGAGCCGCGCAGCGACCACGGGACGCTCGTCGAGGACCTGCGCGCCAACGCCCACCTGGTGCGCCGCACCCTGGCCGACCCGCGCCAGAGCAGGCTGTTCCGCGCGGTGATCGCGGCGGCGAGCTGCGACGACGCGGCCGCGGCGGCCCTGCACCGCTTCTATGCGGTACGGATCGAGGAGTGGGCGCCTTGCGTCGAACTGGCCGTCGGGCGAGGCGAGTTGCCGGACGGTACGGATGCGCGCGAGGTCGTACGGGCCGTCTCCGCGCCCCTCTACTACCGGTTCCTCGCCAGCGGCGACCCGCTCGACGAGGCGGCCGCCGACCGTGCGGCCGAGGCGGCGGTGGCGGCGGGGAAGGCCGGGGTCTTCGTGCGGGCCTGAGCCGCGTCGGCATTGGCGTCGGTCCGGTTCGCGGCTCAAGCCTGCCCGCGGTTCAGGCCAGCTCGTGCGCGTACGGAGGCTCCGCCCCCGCCCGCGAGCAGGTGACCGCCGCCGCGCGGGCCGCGAAGGCGAGCACGTCGCGCCACTCGTCCGCGGTCGGGGTGCGGGTCAGGGCGCCGAGCCGGTCGAGGCGGTGCAGCAGGGCCGCGTTGACCGTGTCGCCCGCGCCGATCGTGTCCACCACGTCCACGGGCACACCGGGCGCGTGGTGCTCGGACCCGTCGGCCGTGTACGCGGTCAGGCCCTCGCCGCCGCGGGTCAGGACCACCGCCTGCGGGCCCGCGGCCAGCCACTCCTTGAGCGCACCGCGCACCGGCGCACCGTCCGCGAGCCAGGCCGCGTCCTCCTCGGAGAGCTTCAGGAGGCGTACGTGGGGGAGCCAGCCGAGGAAGCGGGTGCGGTACGCTGCCGGGTCCTCGATCAGGCCGGCGCGGATGTTGGGGTCGAGCGCGGTGAACACGCCGCGCTCGTCGGCGGTGCGCAGGAGTTCCTCGTACGCCGTGGCGCCGGGCTCCAGGACGAGGGAGCAGGTGCCGAAGCAGACCGCCCTCAAGTCCGGGACGGGGGCGGGGAGTTCGAAGAGGCGGTCGGCGGTCCCCTCCGTATAGAAGGAGTACGAGGCCGAACCGCTGCCGGGCTCGATGTGGGCCACCGCGAGCGTGGTGGGCTCCGGGCCCCGCTGCACGAGGGAGGTGTCCACGCCGTCGGCGTGCAGGGCGGCGAGAAGTGCCTCGCCGAAGTGGTCGCGGGAGATGCGGGAGCAGAAGGCGGTGTCGGTGCCCAGGCGGGACAGGGCGCGGGCGGTGTTGAAGGGGCCGCCGCCGAGCTTCGGTTCGAGTGCGGGGAGTTTCTGGTCCGTGCCCTGCTGGGGGACCAGGTCGATCAGGGCTTCTCCGGCTGCGGCGATCACGGAGGGTTCTTTCCCCCGCCCCGCCCCTTCCCGAAACCGGGGCTCCGCCCCGGACCCCGCATCCGACCTCCGGTCGGATCTGCTCAAACGCGGCAGGGGCTGAGTCGAGGCCGAGCAGCGCGCGAAATCCCTCGCACCGGCGATTCCCCGCCCCCGCCCCGACCCGATACTGAACGCACCCGAACCGGCCCTCCCCACCCAGGAGTTGCCGTATGTCCGACCGTCCCGAACCGTCCTGGCTGCGTGCCGTCCGCCGTCCCCAGGTCGTGGACGTCGCCCTGGCCGGGCTCGTCCTGCTCGGTGTCTCGTTGCAGTTCCTGCTGCCCGAGCGGGAGAACGACGACGCCCTGACCCTGCTGGGGTTCCTCTTCGGCGCCGCGACCGCCGTGCCGCTCGTGTGGCGGCGCCGCCACCCGTATCTGTCCGGGTGCGCGGTCGGCTTCGCGACCACGGCGATGACCCTGCACCACTCCCCGCCGCCGGATGTCGTCTACGGCGGGTTCGTCGTGCTCTACACCGTCGCCGCGATCGGGCGGCGTTGGCCGCGCCGGCTGATGCTCCTGGTGTGGCTGACGGGTGCGGTGCTCTCGATGTCGCTCAAGGAGAACGCCGAGCCCTTCGAGTACGCCTTCCACCTCACGAGCCTGCTCGGCGCGTACGGGCTCGGGCGGCTCGCGCGGATCCAGCGCGCCTACACCGCGGCCGTGGAGGAGCGGGCCCGCAGGCTCGCGTACGAGAGCGAGATGGAGGCGGCTCGGGCCGTGGCCCGCGAACGCGCCCGGATCGCCCGCGACATGCACGACATCCTCGCCCACGCAGTGAGTCTGATGGTGGTGCAGGCGGAGGCGGGCCCGGTGGTGGTGCGCAGCGATCCCGCGCGCGCCGAGGCCGCCTTCGACGCCATCGCGGGCGCGGGGCGCGATGCCATGTCCCAACTGCGACGTCTGCTCGGGGTGTTGAGGGAGGAGAGGGAAGGGGAGCCGGACGGGCCCGAGCGCAGTCCGCAGCCGAGCATCGCCGGGATCGCCCGCCTCGTCGAGCAGGTGCGGGCGGCCGGTCTGAAGGTGGAGCTGCTGCGCACCGGGGAGCCGGCCGGGCTGCCCGCGGACGTGGAGGTGGCCGCGTACCGGGTTGTACAGGAGGCGCTGACGAATACCGTGAAGCATGCGGGGGCCACCCGGGCCGCCGTTCAACTCGACTGGGGGGAGCGCGAGTTGCGGGTCACGGTGCGTGATGACGGGCGGAGCCGGAGAGAGGCTCGGGTGCGGGGCGCGGGGCAGGGGCTGATCGGGATACGGGAGCGCGCGGCCGCCTGCGGGGGCACGGCGGCGACGGGGCCGGGGCCGGACGGCGGGTTCTGGGTGATCGTGACGCTGCCCGTCGAGTCGGCGCAGCGGGTCGGATGAGCGTGCGCGTGGTCGTCGCCGACGACCAGGAGCTGGTGCGCAGCGGCTTCTCGATGATCCTGGACGCGCAGCCGGACATCGAGGTGGTCGCCGAGGCGGGCGACGGCGGCGAGGCGGTGGAGGCGGTGCGCCGGCACGCCCCCGACGTGCTGCTGCTCGACATCCGCATGCCCGGCATGGACGGCCTGGAGGCGGCGCGCGTGGTGTGCGCGGAGTCCACCTGCAAGGTGGTCATGCTCACCACCTTCGACCTCGACGAGTACGTGTATGAGGCGCTGTACGCGGGGGCGAGCGGCTTCCTCCTCAAGGACGTGCGCAGGGACGACCTGGTGCATGCCGTGCGGGTCGTTGCTTCCGGCGACTCGCTGCTCGCGCCCTCCGTGACCCGCCGCCTGGTCGCCGATGTCGTCCGCAGACGCCGTACCGAATCCGCCGCCGAACCCTCGCCGACGCGCCTCGCCGTCCTCACCGCCCGTGAGGAGGAGACGCTGCGTCTGCTCGCGCGCGGGCTCACCAACGCGGAGATCGCGGAGGCGTTCGTGGTGAGCGAGCACACCGTGAAGACCCACGTCAGCAATGTGCTGAGCAAGCTGGGGCTGCGCGACCGGGTGCAGGCGGTGATCTGCGCGTACGAGAGCGGGCTTGTGGTGCCCGGGAGTTGAGCCACTTCCTCCTGAGGCGGACGGCCCCCCTCGTACGACCGACTCCTCACCCCCGCGGGTGAGCCGCCGACACCGCTCCGACCGGCGATGTGCCGGACTCCCTTCCGCTGGAGCCTGAGTGACGTGACCCCGCCGAGGGCGCGGGGAACGGCACTTGGGAGGGACCGTGCTTTCCGCACTCGCCAGGGTGGCCACCCGTCGCCCGCTCACCGTGATCCTGATCTGGGTACTGCTGCTTCTGGCCGGGTTCGGCCTCGGCACGCGGGTCTTCGGGGATCTCGAAGGCTCCGTCGAGGTCGTCGAGGGCAGCGAGGCCCAGCGCACCGAGGAGCTGCTCGACCGCCTGTCGGCCGAGGGCGCGTCCGTGGAGGCCGTCGTCGAGGCCGCCGACCTGGCGGCGCTGCGGCCCGCGATCCGCGAAGCCGTCGCCGACGTACGGGAGTTGAAGGGCGTCGCGGACGTGCCCGAGGGCATCCCTGCCGAGGACGGGCGGGCGCTGCTGATCCCCGTGGAGTTCGCGCACGGCCTGGCGGACGACGACGAGGAGGAGCTCGCCGAGGAGGTCGCCGGCCGGCTGCACGAGATCGGCGACGGGACCGAGGGCGTGGACGTGCACGTCAGCGGCGGTCCGCTGCTCGGCGTCCAGCTCGGCGGACAGGCCCAGGAGGATGTCGCGAGCGCCGAGATCATCTCGCTGCCCGTGGTCCTGCTCGTACTGCTCCTGATCTTCGGCGGGCTGCGCGCGGCCGCCCTGCCGCTGGTCGTCACCATCAGCGGGGTCGCCGGGGCCTTCCTCGCGCTGTACGGGTTCTCGCTGGTCACCGATGTCTCGGTGTACGCGGTCCAGGTCACCACCATGCTGGGGCTCGGACTGGCCGTGGACTACGCCCTGTTGATGGTGGTCCGCTTCCGCGAGGAGCGCGCCTTCGCGCCGACCGTGGCGGAGGCCGTGGAGCGCACGGTCGCGCGGGCCGGCCGGACCGTGCTGTTCTCCGGGCTCACCGTCGCGGTCTGCCTGACCGGCCTGATGGTGTTCCCGAACCTGTTCCTGCGCAGCATGGGCCTCGCGGCCGCCGCGGTGGTCGTGGTCGACATGCTGGCCGCCGTCACGCTGCTGCCCGCGCTGCTCACGAAGTTCGGCGGGAAGATCGCGCCGGTCGAGCCCCGCAGGCGGCTCTTCGGCCGGACCTCCGAGCGCGAACCGGGCCATGTCTTCGCCCGCCTCGCCCGCTTCTCGGCCCGCCGCCCGGTCGCCGTGACGGTCTCCGTCGTCGCCGGACTCGTCCTGCTCGCGCTGCCCGCCACCCAGATGACGATGAACCTGGGGGACGCGCGGCAGCTCAAACAGGGCACTGAGGCAAGGGAGTTGTACGACTCCGTGCGCGCCCACTACCCCGAGGGCACCACCGTCGACCCCGTCAGCGTCGTGATCATGCCGGGCGCCGAGCCCGACTGCGAGCGGAAGATCCGCGCCCTGCCGGGCATCGCCCGCGCCGAATCCGTGAAGACGGGCGACGGCACGATCCTGCTCGACCTCACCCCGAAGGGCACCGTCGACGGAGCGCAGGCCACCGCCCTGGTGGAGCGGATCCGCGAGCTGCGCGGCGACGAGCCCGTCCATGTCGCCGGGAACGCCGCCCACATGGTCGACTTCCGCGCCATGCTCGCCGAGCGCGCACCCTGGGCGGTGCTCATCGTCCTCGCCGGGATCTTCGCGCTGCTCTTCGCCTTCACGGGCTCGCTGCTCATCCCCGTCCGCACCATCCTGACGACCCTGCTCAGCCTGGGCGCCGCACTCGGCGTGGTCACCTGGGTCTTCCAGGACGGGCATCTCGCGGGCCTGTTCGGCACCGAAGGCCTGGGCGCGCTGAGCCTCACCGCGCCGCCGCTGATCATCGCGATCGCTTTCGGACTCGCCATGGACTACGAGCTGTTCATCCTCGCCCGGATGCGCGAGGAGTGGCTGCGCTCCGGCGACCACCGCGCCGCCGTCGTCACCGGCCTGCGGCAGTCGGGCCGCGTGGTCACCTGCGCGGCGCTGCTGCTCGCAATCGTCTTCGGCGCCTTCATGACCGGCAGCTTCTCGCCCATCCTCCAGATCGGCCTCGGTCTGACCCTCGCGGTCCTCATCGACGCGACGGTCGTCCGGATGCTGCTCGTCCCGGCGACGATGACGCTGCTCGGCGGCCGGGCCTGGTGGGCGCCGCGGCGGCTGCGCCGGGTGCACGAGCGGATCGCGCTCAAGGAGTAGCCGCAAGGTGCCCGACGGTCCCAAGTGGCCCAAGAGAACGGGCAGGGATTGTCCTACGGTAGGGAGCCACCGGCTCCCTACCGTCGTTCCCATGACGACGCATCTGCTCCCGCCCCGAGGCGCCCAACGCACCCTCGCCCTGGCCCAGTTGAGCAACTCCGTCGGCGACGGCGCGTACTACGTCACCTCCGCCCTCTACTTCACGCACGTCGTGGGCCTGTCCCCGGCCCGCATCGGCCTCGGTCTCACCGTCGCCTGGGCCGTCGGCTCGGTGGTCGGGGTGCCGCTCGGCCGGCTCGCCGACCGCCGCGGCCCGCGCGGCACGGCGGTGCTGCTCGCCCTCGCGACGGCGGTCGCGGTGGCGTCCTTCCTGGTCGTACGGGACTTCGTGCCGTTCCTTGCGGCCGCCTGCCTCTACGCGAGCGCCCAGTCCGGTCTCGCCGCCGCCCGGCAGGCCCTGCTCGCCGGCCTCGTACCGCCGCGGGAGCGCACCGGAGCCCTCGCGCACCTCCAGTCCACGCTCAACGCCGGGCTCGCGGTCGGTGCCGGACTCGGCGGGGTCGCGCTCTCGCTGGGCACCGACACCGCGTATCTCACCGTGTTCGCGCTCGACGCCCTCAGCTTCCTGCTCTGCGCGTACGTCCTCACCCGGCTGCCCGCCGTCGCGCCCGTCCCGGCCACCGGCGAGGGCGCGAAGCTGGAGGTCCTGCGCGACCGCCCGTACGCCGTCGTCACCCTGCTCAACACCGTGCTGCTGCTGCGGATGCCGCTGCTCAGCCTGGGCATCCCGCTGTGGATCACCGAGCGGACCGAGGCCCCCGAGTGGCTGGTGTCCGCCCTCTTCATCCTGAACACCGGCGCGGTGATGCTCTTCCAGGTCCGAACGGCCCGCTCGGTCACGGGACTTGCCACCGCCGCCCGCGCGATCCGCGGCTCGGGGCTGCTGATGCTGCTCACCTGCGGGGTGTTCGCGCTCTCCGCCGGAGTCCCGGCCTGGACCGCGACGCTCGTCCTGACCGCCGGCTCGGTGCTCCTCGTCATCGCCGAGATGCGGCAGTCGGCCGGCTCCTGGCAGCTCGGCTTCGACCTCGCGCCGGCCGGGCGGATCGGCGAGTACCAGGGCTTCTTCGGCACCGGCGTCACCGTGGCGCGCACCCTGGGCCCGCTGCTCCTGACCCTGCTGCTCGTGGAGTGGGGCCCGGCGGGCTGGCTGCTCCTCGGCGGCCTGATCCTGGCCGCCGCGTACGCCCTGGGCCCGGTGTCGCGCTGGGCCGCGCGGACCCGGCCGGACGCCGCGGACGAGGGGGCCGGGTCAGGTCCGGACGGGCCGGACGCGTCAGGTGAGCGGGCCGAGCAGCTGGTCCAGTGAGGACTCCAGGCGCTCCACGGTGACGCCCAGCTCGCTGCGCAGCAGACAGAGCAGGCTGGGCTGGAAGGCGCCGAGCAGCAGATGGGCCAGGACCGGGGCGTCGAGCTCGGGGCGTGCCTCGCGGATCAGCAGCTGCACGTGCGTGTGGACGATGCGGTACGGCCCGCTCTGGTAGCGGGCCGCCGCCGAGGCGCTCTCGGCGGCGAGCATCAGCTCCTCGGCCTCCAGCATGTAGGCGGCGTACGCGTGCAGGAAGGCCCGCAGCCGCTCACCGGCCGGCGCCCCCGGGCCGAGCGGGGGAGGGCCGCTCATGAACGAGGCCTGAAAGCGCTGCTCCCCCTCGTCGAGCAGCGCGAGCAGCAGCGCCGAGACATCGCCGAAGCGCCGGTAGACCGTGCCCACACCGATGCCGCTGGCGTGCGCGACCCCGTTCATCGTGAGCGCCTGCGCACCCTGCTCGTCGACGATCCGGCGGGCCGCGTCGAGGATCCGGCGCCGGTTGCGGGCGGCGTCGGCGCGCTCGGGCGGCGCCTGTCCGGCCAGGGGCAGCAGGGAGGAGCCCAGCGGTTCGTGGGGGGTGCGCAGCGGCTCGTTCATGCCTGCAGATTACGGGACCACGAAGAAAACGGAAAGCTATCCGGATACCCCTTGCCATCCGGATTTCCATCCGCTTAACTGAGGTCATCGCTCGAAGCGGATACGAATCCGATTCACCGATCGCTGCGCGATCCGCTCCTTTACGTGCCCTGGAAGGGGATGTCCGCCATGTCCACCACCGCTCCCAAGATCGCCGTCGTCTACTACTCGGCCACCGGCAACGTGCACCAGCTCGCCAAGGCCCTCGCCGAAGGAGCCGAGAAGGCCGGCGCCGAGGTGCGCCTGCGACGGGTGCCCGAGCTGGCCCCCGACGCGGCCATCGACTCCAACCCGGCCTGGCGCGCCCACGTCGACGCCATCGCCGACGAGGTGCCGGTCGCCACGCTCGACGACCTGAGCTGGGCGGACGCCTACGCCTTCGGTTCGCCCACGCGCTACGGCAACATCGCGAGCCAGCTGAAGCAGTTCATCGACTCCACCGGCGGCCTGTGGCAGCAGGGCACCTTCCACGACAAGCCCTTCACCGGCTTCGCCTCCGCGCACAACGCCCACGGCGGCAACGAGTCCACGCTGCTCGCCCTCTACAACACCGCCCACCACTGGGGCTCGCTGATCGTCTCGCCCGGCTTCACGGACGGCTCGGTGTACGCGGCCGGCGGCAACCCCTACGGCACGGTGCACGTGGGCAGCAGCGGCGAGGTCGCGGACTCGACCCTGGAGGCGGCCCGCTACCAGGGTGAGCGGCTGGCGAAGCTGGCGCAGAAGCTGGCTGCGTGAGGCGCACGATGCTGAGTTCCATATAGGTCGGATCCGGTCCCCATATAGGACCGGATCCGACCTATATGGCTTCTAGCCTCCAGTCATGGAGACAAACGAGGACGGCGTCGAGATCCTGGTCCCCGCGAGCGCGGCCGAGCTCGAGGCATGGCTCGACGAGCATCACGCGGACCGCACCGCGCTGTGGGTGAAGATCGCGAAGAAGCACACCGGAATCCCCTCGCTCACCTGGGACGAGATGGTCGACACGGTGCTGTGCTTCGGCTGGATCGACGGACTGCGCCGCGGGTTCGACGACACGTACTTCCTCCAGCGCACCACCCCGCGCCGTCCCCGCTCCCCCTGGTCGCAGGTGAACGTGGACAAGGCGGAGGCGCTGATCGCGGCCGGCCGGATGCGGCCGCGCGGTCTGGCCGAGGTCGAGGCGGCGCGCGGGGACGGCCGCTGGGAGGCGGCGTACGCCTCGCAGAAGAACGCCGCCCCGCCGTCGGACCTCGTCGCGGCCCTCGAAGCGAACCCGGCGGCGCGGGCGTCCTACGAGACCCTCGGCAAGTCCGAGCAGTACGCCCTGTACTTCCGCCTGGTCACCGCCCGTACGCCGAAGACGCGGCTGGCCCGCCTGGAGCGGTTCGTGGCGGCGCTGGCCGAGGGCCGGAAGATCAACTGACGCACGGGCGCCGGAAGTTCAGGCCCCGTCGGCCCGAGCGCTCAGACCAGCCACTTCCCGTCCCGCATCAGATCGCGCCCCTGGATCTCGTTCGCCTCGCGCCAGGCCTGGATGCGCCGCGGCGTGAGGCGGAACCAGCGGTACGCCTCCGCGTTGGACTGCCGCCGCGGGTCCCAGCCGCTCGACTCCGCGAACCAGGCGTGCGTCTCCTCGCTCAACTCCTCGGCGGTGTGCGCCTGTACGGGCCCGTCGACCATCACCACGTCCCGCGTCGGCCCGAGTCCGATACGGGCCTGCCCGGAGGCGAGGAGGTTGCGGCCGGTGATGCTGGTGGCCGTGGTGGCGAAGAGCAGCGACGTGCCGTCCCAGGCGAAGGAGAGCGGCACCAGGTACGGGGCGCCCGTCCCGGCCTCCGCGCTCGCCACCCACAGATCGACGTCCTCCTCGAGCCGGCGCAGCGTGTGCCGCTTCCGTTCCTCGGCGCTTCTGGCAGGCGGATTCTCCACCGTGTCCTCCTCGGGTCTGCGTACGGCAGACGCTAGTTGGCCCCGCCCCGCCCCGTAAACCTTGATCGCGCGGCGCCTCGTACACCTCGATCGCCCGGCGTCCCTGCCGTGACCGCCGTGCGGGCCTGGGACGATGGCCCCATGGCCGACAAGGACAGCGCGCCTGTGCACCGGGCTCCCGCGAACATTCCGGCACCCGACCTCGTCGACGACGAGGCCGTCGTGCTCTGGGGCCGGATGCTGCGCGTCACGAACCTCATCCGCGCCAAGGCGCGGGCCGACATCGACGGTGCCTCCGGGCTGCCCGGCGAGCACTTCGAGGTGCTGCTGCGGCTCGCGCGGCACCCTGGCGCCTCGGCGCGGATGACGGTGCTCGCGGACGAGATGTCGTTCAGCTCGGGCGGGTTCACGCGGCTGGTCGACCGCATGGAGAAGGAGGGCCTGGTCGCCCGCGCCCCCGACCCCGCCGACCGGCGCGCGGTGCGCGCGACGATGACGCAGCATGGCGCGGACCTGCTCGACCGTGCGCTCGTGGTGCACGCGCCCCGTCTGCACGGCTACTTCCTCGAACCGCTGTCGGCGCAGGAGCGCAAGGTGCTCGCGAAGGTCCTCGGCCGCCTGGACGAGCTCCACTCTCCCTGAGCCGGGTGGTCTGTTCGTTGTCGCGCCCGCCTCTGCCCGACCATTTCTCTGCGTATGCAGATATTGCTTACGCAGCTATATTGGGCTGTCGACCTCACCGCCGGAGCCCTCCATGACCAGCACCGCCCCCGAAGCGGACGCAGCCGCAGCCCTCGATACGGCCGGCTCGAAGCCGCCCGCCGCAGCCCTGCCCGTGGCCGGCCGTCGCCTCCGGCTGATCCTCATCCTCGGCGGCCTCTCCGCCTTCGGGCCGCTCTCGCTCGACATGTATCTGCCCGCGCTGCCCGAACTCGCCGGTGAGTTCCGGGTGCCGGACGCCACGGTCCAGCTCACCCTCACCAGCTGCCTGGTCGGCCTCGCCCTCGGCCAGCTGGTCGCGGGCCCGCTGAGTGACACGTACGGCCGCAGGAAGCCGCTGCTCTTCGGGCTCGCGGGCTACGCGCTAGCCTCCGTGCTCTGCGCCTTCGCGCCGAACGCCGAGGCGCTCACCGGCCTGCGCCTGGTCCAGGGCCTCGCGGGGGCCGCGGGTCTCGTGGTCGCGCGCGCGATGGTCAGCGACCTGTACGAGGGCAAGGCGGCCGCGCGCTTCTTCGCCCTCCTGATGCTGGTCAACGGACTCGCGCCGATCCTCGCGCCGCTGATCGGCGGCCAGTTGCTCGCCGTCACCGACTGGCGGGGCATCTTCGGCGTCCTCGCGGTGATCGGTGCGGGCCTGCTCGCGGCCGCCGCGTGGGGCCTGCCCGAGACGCTGGCCGCCGGGCGCCGCCGCACCGGCGGCCTGGTCCGGACGCTGCGCACGGCCCGACTTCTGCTGTGCAGCGGCGAGTTCATGGCGTACGCGCTCGGCGGCGGGCTCGCGATGGCCGCGCTCTTCGCGTACATCTCCGGGTCGACCTTCGTGCTCCAGAACGTCTACGGCATGAGCGCCCAGGCCTTCAGTCTGGCGTTCGCCGGGAACGCCGTGGCGCTGGTCGCCGCGGGCCAGCTGGGCGCGCGCCTGCTCAACCGGTGCTCGAGCGCCGCCCTGATGCGCGCGGGACTGCTGGTCCAGTGCGCGGGCGCGGCACTGCTGCTGTTCTCCGTCGCCACCGGCCTGGGCCTCCCCGGCGTCCTCCCCTCCCTCGTCCTGGTCGTCGCGAGCATCGGCCTCATCAGCCCCAACAGCACAGCACTCGCCATGTCCGTGCACCCGGAGGCGGGCGGCACGGCGTCGGCCGTCCTCGGAGTGCTCCAGTACGGGATGGGCGGTGTGGCGGCCCCGCTGGTCGGGCTCGGGGGCACAGGCTCCGCCTGGGGAATGGCGGTGACGATCATGGCGTTCGCCGGAGCGGCGCTGCTGACGGGGGTGGTGGTGCGCCGACGGTGAAGCCGTCCAGCCGTCCAGCCGTCCGTTCCGGCCGGGTGCGTGCGGGTGCCGCCTGTGGCGAAGTCCCCGGCATCCAGGGCTTGACGCCCCTCGGCTAACGCCGTTAGCTTGCGGTTAACGGCGTTAGCCACTCTTGAGGGGGATGGACGAGATGAACACCACGGACGCGCAGACGGCCACCCAGTACCTGGACGTGCCGGAAGGCCGTATCGCGTACAGCCTGTCGGGCCCCGAGGACGGCCACCTCGTCGTCATGGCCCCGGGCATGGGCGACGTGCGCGCCGTCTACCGCTTCGTCGTCCCGCAGCTCGTCGCCGCCGGCTACCGCGTGGCCACCATGGACCTGCGCGGACACGGCGAGAGCAGCACGGGCTGGGACCGGCACACCACCTCGGCCATCGGCTCGGACTATGTGGCGCTGATCCGGCACCTCGGCGGCCCGGCCACCGTCGTCGGCCAGTCCCTCAGCCCGGACTCGGCGGTCACGGCGGCGGCCGAACTCCCCGACGAGATCACGGGAGTCGTGGCCATCTCGCCGTGGGCGGCCGCTCCGCAGGCAGGCGCCTTCATGGAGTGGCTGACCGGACGCGTCCTGCGCTCGCCGTTCCTGTGGGGCCTCTTCTACTCCTCGCTCCACAAGGCGGGGAAGCCCGCCGACTTCAAGGCCCACGTGGCCACCCTGAAGTCCCGGCTGCGCGAGCCGGGCCGCACCGAGGCCTTCGTCGCGGTGGGCGCCCCCGGCGCGAAGGACTCCGCGGCCGACCGCCCCCGCGTGCACCAGCCGGTCCTGGTCCTCATGGGCTCGAAGGACCCCGACTTCAAGGACCCGCGCGCGGAGGCCGAGAGCTTCGCGTCGACCCTCGGCGGCCCCTCGGAGATCGTGATGCTGGCCGGCGCGGGTCACTACCCGCAGGCGGAGGTCCCCCAGGAGACGGCCGCGGCGCTGCTCGCCTTCCTGGAGAAGACGGTGCGGTGAGGGGCGCGGCTGCTCAGTCCGGCAGCTCCCCGTGGCCCGGCCCGTGGGTGCGGTCCTGACCGTCGGCGCGGTCCGGTCCGTCGGCGTGGCCCGGCCCGTCCGGTGTGCGGTGCGCCGACTTGTGCCGCTGGTAGTAGCGGGCCACCCGGGCCCGGTTGCCGCACCGGGCGGGCGAGCACCAGCGGCGGCGCGGGTGCGCGGGCAGGAACAGCATCACGCAGTCCTCCGCCTCGCACTCCTTCACCTTGCGGACGTCCGGCCCGGACAGCAGCGCGACCGCGGCCTCCGCGAACACCGCGGCGAGCACCGCCCCCGGCGTCCCTGAACGGCGCGGCGTCACCGTCAACTCGCCGTCTTCCCAGTCCAGTTCGCGGATCGCGGGTGCCCCGCCCTGCGCCGCGGTGAGCCCTTGCAGGGCCGACCGCGGAGGCCGCCGCCCGGCCAGGAGCGCCTGCGCCACGGCCTCGGTGTCCGCGCGTACGGCATGCACCGCCGCGAGGTCCGCCGGGCCCGGTGCGAGCCCCCGCACCTCGGCGGGCAGCCGCTCGGCCTGCGCCGCCAGCCAGGCGGTGAGCTGCGCCGCGGTGCCGATCAGGTCCGTACGCCCCGTACGGCCGGCGGGCCGCGTGTTGACCAGGTCGAGCGGCAGCGCCTCGCCGATCAGAGGCCCGTCACCCGTCATCTCACCGTCGGCTCGCTTCTCTTGCATGCCCTAATGCTACCTAAACACGTTGACGCATTAGTCACGACCGGGGTACACCTGTCCTCACGACCTGCCTAATGGGTCTTCGAGCCAAGGAGCCATGTGACATGACGACGACGCCGACACCGCTACCTGCCGCCGCCCCTGCCGCCACCGCCGCCCCTGCCGCCACCGCAGGGCCAGTCGCCACCGCGCCCGCCCTCGCTCTGCCCGCCCGCACCGCGCACCGCCGCACCGTCGTCGACGGCGTCGAGGTCTTCTACCGGGAGTCCCTTCCCGAGCGCGCCGACGCACCCGTGCTGCTGCTCCTGCACGGCTTCCCGTCCGCATCGCACCAGTTCCGCCGCCTCATCGACGTCCTGGGCCGCCACTACCGCCTGATCGCCCCGGACTACCCGGGCTTCGGGCACACCCGCGCCCCCGCGGACTTCCCGTACACCTTCGACCGTCTCGCCGAGATCGTCGACGGCTTCACCGACCGGCTCGGCCTGACCCGGTATGCGCTCTACCTCTTCGACTTCGGCGCACCCGTCGGCTTCCGGCACGCCCTGCGGCACCCGGAGCGGATCACAGGCCTGGTCGTGCAGAACGGCAACGCATACGAGGAAGGACTCTCCCCGGCCGCCCGCGACTTCACCGCCCTCACCCCGCAGACCCCCGGCGCCGAGCGGACCGTCCTCGACCTGTTCACGCTCGACGCCACCCGCGCCCAGTACGAGGGCGGCACCGCCGAGCCCGAACTCGTCGCCCCCGAGGGCTGGTTGCTCGACCAGCACTTCCTGGACCAGCCCGGACGCAAGCAGGCCCAGCTGGCCCTCGCGTACGACTACAAGAGCAACCTCGCCGCGTATCCCGCCTGGCAGGCCTGGCTGCGCGAGCACCGTCCCCCGACGCTGATCACCTGGGGCACGAACGACCCGTTCTTCCCGGCCCCGGGCGCCCACGCCTACCTGCGCGACCTGCCGGACGCCGAACTCCACCTCTTCGCCACGGGCCACTTCGCCCTGGAGGACCACCTGCCGGAGATCGCCCCGCTGATCGCGGGGTTCCTGGACCGGCTCCCGGGGTGAGACCGGGCTCCGGGGTGAGACCGGGCTCCCGGGGTGAGACCCGTGCCCCCGGCCCGGCTTCGGAAGCGATCGGGCCGGTGGCCGCTCAGCCCTCCACGCCGGTGGACGTGTGCGCCGCCCCGACCGGCTTGGACTCGGGGGAGCCGCGCTGGCGCAGATGGACCGAGAAGATGGCCATCGAGGCCACGGCGAGCAGCTCGGACTGCCAGTTCTGGAGGCTGCGGCTCCAGAAGTCCGCGCCCATGACGTACTCGCCCCAGCCGACCGGCGCCTGGAGCTGCCGCAGCATCTGCTCGTTGTACGCCGCGGCCCCGGACACCGCCTGCGCGAACCAGGACAGCAGGAACAGGGCGGCCATGAGCAGACCGAGCGAGCGCGAGTAGAGCGCCTGCCGCCAGCCGCCGGTGGCGGCCCAGCGGGGCGAGTCCGCGCGGGCGTACCGCCCCACGCGCTGCTCCTTGTCGGACTCGGGGCCCGCCTTGTGCATCTCCTTCGACTCCGGCGAACCGCGCTGGAGCAGCCATACGGTCCCGAAGACGAAGAGGAAGAACTGCAGGTACTCGGACTGCCAGTTCTCGGTGACGTCGACCGCGAAATGCGAGGAGGCGAGGTAGTCGCCGAGCCCGATGGGCGCGAGTCCGTCCGTCCGCAGATCGCTGTTGAACTCGGCGTGCCCGGCGAAGGCCTGGCCGGCGAGGGCGAGCAGGAAGGCGGTGCCGAACGCGAGCGACAGCCCGTTGTCCAGCAGAAAACTCCGCTTCTCCTGCTCGTGTTCCTTCCCGTTCTCGGAGGTCATCGCTGCATCGCTCCCACCAGGGTGAAGTACGCGAGACCCAGCACCACCGTGCCCAGGCAGAGGACGAACATGGTCCGCACGGTCTCAACTCCCCTTCACAGTGCACTGGTACGGCTCCCCGCCCTGCGGCACACACCCCGCGGCCACGACCTTCCAGCCGTCGGGGAACTGCGAGAGGAACAGCGTGTCCTTCTCCAGGACGACCCGCGCCTGGCGGCCGTGCACATCGACGCGCCGGTCGAAGCCCCCGTACGGGAGGTCTTCTTCGAGTACGGAGGCCGCGCAGGCCGCCTCGGCGGAGTGCTCCAGTTCCTGCCGGGTGCCCGGTGCCAGGGCCGCGCACAAGGCGCTCGCGTCCCGCGCCCGTACGGCCTCTTCGAAGCGCACCGCGGCCGCCCGCGCGGCGTCGCGCCGCCCGTCGACCGCGCCGCACCCGGTGGCCGTGAAGGCCGTGGCGCCCGTCGCGACCAGGACGGCCGCCGTCACGGCGCTTCTGCGCACCGGCCTCACGACCTCTCCCCGGTACGGTCGGATCCGTCGGCGAACGGGCTGCCGCCCAGGTGCGCGAGCAGATCGGCGGGGTCCTCGTACACGGCGCCCGCCCCCGCCTCGATCAGGTCGGCGCGGGGGATACCGCCGGACAGCAGGGCGACGGCCCGGACACCGGCCCGTACCGCGGCCTTCATGTCCCACACGCTGTCCCCGACGAAGACGGCCCGTTCCGGCGGGACGCCGCCCGCCAGGTCGAGTGCGTGCTCGACCTGCTCGGGCGCGGGCTTGCCCTCGGACACGTCGTCCGCACTGGCCGTCGCGTGGATCGCTTCGTCGGCGCCGATGGCCCGGCGCAGGGCGGACAGCTCGCTGCCGCCGGCCGAGGTGACCAGAACGACCCGCCAGTCCTGCGCCGCCAGCGCGCGCAGCAGATCGCCGGCGCCCGGCAGCGCGCCGAGCCGGTCGAAGTACTGGCCGTAGAGCACGGAGTGCGCGGCGCTCAGCTCCTCGTCCTCACCGGTGTCGCGGTCCTCGCCGAGCAGCTCCTCGATCAGCTCGTCCGAGGGCTTGCCGATGGCCCGGTGCACGGCGCGCATCGGCACCGAGTGACCTGCCTGCCGGAAGGCCTCCCACCAGGAGACGACGTGCAGGTGGTTGGTGTCCGTGAGGGTGCCGTCCACGTCGAACAACGCCGCGCGTGCCATGCTCACCCGTCCTCCGCCGTACGACCGTGCTCGCTGTCCTGGCTGTCCTGGCTGTCCTGGCTGTCGTGGCTGTCGTGGTTCTTCTGGCTGTCCTGAGGGTCTGGTCCCTGGGTATCCCCGGCGGCGGGCGCCCGCCACTTCAGGGGGGCCGTTGGGCTGGGGCGACGCGGTCCGCGGCATCGGGGTGGCAGAAGCGATGAGCCGGTGATCACGGGGTACACAGGCTCAATGGACAACGACGGCTCGATGGGGATCGACGGTTCAGTGAAGGCCGACGGCTCCATGGACATCGACGGAACCGGCCCGGCGCTGCCCGAGGCCCGTGGAGAGCTCTCCTCGGCGGTCCTGACCTGGCTGACGAGCGGTGCGGACCCCCGCGGCGAGCGGCCCGCGCTGCCCACCGCGGACCAGGTCCGGGCGGCCGACGCCTACGGCGAAGACCTCCAGCTGGCCCTGTACCTCTGCTACGAGCTGCACTACCGGGGCTTCCGCGGCGTCGCGGCCGCCCTGGAGTGGCACCCGGACCTGCTCGCGCTGCGCGCCCTCCTCGAGGAGCGCTTCCTGACTGCACTGCGTGCGGACGTACCGGCGGCCGACGGGGATACAGCCTCCGACGGGGACGCGGCCTCCGACCGGAACGCGGTCGAAGAGGCGATCGGCGAACTCCTCGTGGAGCCGGTGCACGGCAACGGCCTCTCCCACTTCCTGGAGCAGGAGGGCGAGCTGTGGCAGGTGCGCGAGTACGCGGCCCAGCGCTCGCTCTACCACCGCAAGGAGGCGGACCCGCACGCCTGGGTGCTGCCCCGCCTGTGGGGCAAGGCCAAGGCGGGCATGGCGGCCGTGGAGTTCGACGAGTTCGGCGGCGGCCGAGCCGAGCAGGTGCACGCCGAACTCTTCGCGGACCTGATGAAGGACCTCGGCCTGGACCCCGCCTACGGCCGCTATCTCGACGCGGCGAACGCGGAAGTCCTGGCCACGGTCAACCTGATGTCCCTCTTCGGCCTGCACCGGCGCCTGCGCGGGGCCCTGGTGGGCCATTTCGCCTCCGTCGAGATCACCTCCTCGCCCGCTTCGCGGCGCCTCGCGCACGCGATGAAGCGCACGGGCGCCGGCGCGGCGGCCGAGTTCTTCTACACCGAGCACGTCGTCGCCGACGCCGTCCACGAGCAGGTCGTACGGCGGGAGGTCGTGGACGGGCTCCTCGAAGCCGAGCCGCACCTGGCCGCCGACGTGGTCTTCGGGATCCGCGCCACGACCTTCGTCGAGGGCCGCTTCGAGCGGCGGCTGCTCGACGCCTGGAAGAGCGGCGCGGGCTCCCTGCGTACATCCTTGTGAGAGACGGACGCACAGGACGCACGCCCTGGGCCGGGGGTCCGCCCGTCGGTCTGCCGAGCCCGGACGCGAGGTGCCCGTGAGCCCACTGTCCCTCCCGGGGGTCTACGCGCCCCAGGCGGACACCGTCCTGCTGGCCGAGGCACTCGCGCGCGAACCCCTGTGCCCCGGCGCCCGGGCCCTGGACCTCGGGACCGGTACGGGAGCGCTGGCGCTCGCGGCGGCCCGGCGCGGGGCCCAGGTCACCGCCGTGGACGTCTCCTGGCCCGCGGTGCTCACGGCGCGGCTCAACGCCCGCCGGGCCCGGCTGCCCGTCCGGGTGCTGCACGGCGACCTGCTCGACCCGGTCGCGGGACAGACCTTCGACCTGATCCTCAGCAACCCGCCCTACGTACCCGCCCCGTCCGCCCGGCCACCGCGGCGAGGCGCCGCCCGAGCGTGGGACGCGGGATCCGACGGCCGCCTCGTGCTCGACCGCATCTGCCGCAGGGCACCCGCGCTGCTCGCCCCCGGCGGACGCCTCCTGCTCGTCCACTCGGCGCTCAGCGACCCCGAAGCCACCCTGACCCAACTGCGGACCGCCGGTCTGCGGGCCGCGGTGACCGAGCACCGCTACATCCCCTTCGGACCGGTCCTGCGCGCCCGGCAGACCTGGCTGCGCGCGACCGGTCTCCTGCGCAACGCAGCGGACAAAGAGGAGCTGGTGATCATCCGTGCCGAACGACCCCACTGAAGCCGCAGCCGCCCCACGCTGCCACGTCTCCATGCCCCGCGAGGGCCCGCTCCTGATGGACGGCCCGGTGGAGGTGGAACTGCAGGACGGCACCACGACCACCTCGGACCGCTTCCGCGTGGCCCTGTGCATGTGCCGCCGCAGCCGGCGCTACCCGTGGTGCGACACCAGCCACCGCAGCCGCAGCCGCGGCTAGGCCCTGACCCACCGCCCGACCAACCCGACGAACGCCTCCTCGTGGGCCTTGATGTCGTCGAGATCCTTGAAGGTGACGAGGCCCCGGTCGGCGGTGCGCCACTTCAGCAACCCGCTCGGGTCCTCGAAGGAGAACGTCGCGGCATCGTCCTTCACCGCCACCCCGCGGTGGAAGATCAGCTGGACGTCCCGTGACTTCAGCTGGAACGTGATCCGGTCGGTACCGTCGCGACAGAAGCTCGGCGCGTTCCACTTCACCTGCTC
The DNA here is from genome assembly GCF_900100315.1 of Streptomyces indicus. Lineage (GTDB taxonomy): Bacteria > Actinomycetota > Actinomycetes > Streptomycetales > Streptomycetaceae > Streptomyces > Streptomyces indicus. The sequence continues at coordinate 6,742 of NZ_FNFF01000031.1, read as the reverse complement.
GGTGAGCTCCGGCTCCGCCTCGAGAATCACCGCCCGCAGATACTCGACCGCTTCCTTCTGCGGATGCCCGACCGTCTCCATGAACGCGTCGACTTCGCTGTTCCGGTTCATCGTCATCGGCGCTGGTCTCCTCGGGCGATCGGCCACGGCCACCGGGTGCGTGGCCCGTTCGCCCTCCATCGTCGTCCGGATGCGGGCCGTCCGCGCCCGGTCCGCAGGGACTTCCGGCCCCGGGTGAAGAGGGGCTCGTGTCCGAGGCCGGTCGCAGCGAGGCGCGCGTGAGGGCTGCCTCCCGTCGGAGAAGCAGCCCTCATGTGCACCGTCGCGGTGCCTGCGGCCCGGCCCGGCCCGCGGTCGGAAGGCGGGCCGGCACGTGCCAGTGTGCTTACAGCAGGTTGTAGATCTGGAAGCCGTGCCCGATCTTCACCGGCTTGGCGAACGGTGCCTGCGCGCTACCCGTGCCGGAGTACCGGAAGAGGTCACCGTTCGGCTTACGGGCGATCAGGTCCGCCTTGCCGTCGCTGTCGAGGTCACCGACCGACAGCACGCGGTCGTACGTGTTCCAGCCGCCGCCGATCCGCGTACGGGAAGCGAAGGGCGCCTTGTAGTTGCCGGTGCCCTTGTACAGCCACAGGGCGCCCGACTTGTCGCGCGCGACGATGTCGGTCTTCCCGTCACCGCTCAGGTCGCCTTGGCCGGCGATCTGCGTGTACGCGTTCCAGCCGCCGCCGACCCGTGCGCGCTTCGTCAGCGTGCCATCCGGGTAGGAGAGGTAGCTCCACAGCACGCCGTCCTTGTCGCGGCCGATGACGTCGGTCTCCGTCGCGCCGCCGAGGTCACCGGGGGACAGGACCGTGTTGTAGATGTTCCAGCCCTTGCCCACCTGCTTGTCCCGCAGCTCGCCGCTCGCGTCGAACCAGCTGAAGTCCATGCGGCCGTTCTTGTACAGGAACCAAGTGCCATCGCCGTAGCCGTCGGCGTCGTAGTCGTGGTTCGTGTCGATGATGTCGGCGAACGAGGAGTAGTCGAGCGCGATGTGCTCGCGCGGCTCGAACCCGCCCTGCCGGTCCGAGAAGTACATGTAGAGCTCGGACGAGCTCTTGTGGACGCCCATCATCGGATAGGTGGGCGTCGTCGTCACGGCGGCGCGGGCGCGCACGCCTTGGTCCTGGCTCTGGTGCGCGGCGGCCGCCTTCTCGCGGGCCGCTGCGGGGCCGGCCGGGTCGCCGGCGGCGAATGCCGTACCGGCCAGGGTCGCAGTGGCGGCCGCAACGGCAGCGGTGGCCACAGCGGCCTTGAGCACACGGGCACGGTGGAAGAAGGTCACTGAGTATCCCCCCACGGGATGCTTGCTCGCGGCACCCGATCCGGTGCCGCGGTCGATCGATCACTGAGACTGCCACATGAACTCACAGACCTCACCTGCGATTCCTGACTCATTGGTCACAGATCCACCACGGGTTCACCGAACGAGCGCCGCTCTGCCGCAGACAGGACGCCGCGCGCCCTAACGCCAAGGCCCGTGGGAAGCAAGAGCTCTGGAACGGCACGGACTGGTACGTCTCGTTCGGCGAGGAAGCCGGGAGTCGCAGTTGGGATGACGCACCTCAGTACGGCTTCGTCTCGGTCGGCGGGGGTGAGTGGTTCTCTCGCACACTGCGCTCACTGCCCGTAGGGGCGCGGGTGTTCACCCACATCCCAAAGGCGGGATACGTGGGCGTCGGCACGGTGTCGGGCGAGCCCCGGCCCTTTGAAGAGGCGGTCCTGAGCGTCGGCGGAGAGGACCGATGCGAGTGGATCGTGCCTGTCACGTGGGAGGCATCCGTGCCACGCGCGGAGGCGCTGTGGCGCACGGGCTTCTTCGCCAACCAGAACTCGGCTTGCAAGCTCCGTGCTTGTTTCACGATCGACGAGGTAAGCCGTCACTTCGGTATCGTCTGACCATCGAGGACGTCGACTCAGCAGAGGTGTCCCAGAAAGGTCTACGCAGCCGCCCCTGGACCTACGGGCGCCTATTCAGAGGGCAGCAGGGTGGCCTCGGCCTGTTGCTGCTTCAGCATGACGCGTGTGATCGATCCCGCTTCGGCGATGAAGAGGTCCGGGACGTGGTCTTCAAGGAATCGGAGTGAGCCCACGGTTCCGATGGTTGTCGTCCTGGCGCCGAGCCAGATCAGCAGGGATTCCAGCAGCGAGAACCCGTCGGGGTGGACTTCCTGGCGGACGGTAAGGGACCAGCCGCGCCTTCCGCGCTGCAAATCACCGGTCACGAGGCCGCCGATGCGTGTAGCGGGGCCGCGGTAGCAGAGCAGCGGCCAGTTGTCCGGATCATCCGGATCGGCGAGAGGCTTATGGTCCTCGGCGCCCAGATGCCAGCACAGCGAGCCGAGTTCGTCGTCGCTGAGATCGCTGGGAAAGTCCAGGGAAAGCTGGAGTTCGTAGAGGTCGCTCATGTGGTTTTGCTACCACCGCTCCTGAATGTAGGTGGAGACATCAAGAAGCCTGGGTCGTTCCACCGCCGGCATGATGTAGCCGACTTCCCTAACGTGAGCGAGAAACTCCTCCGGGAGCTGCATGTTGTGGAGGCGCACGTAGTGCCAGGTGTCGCCGCGGCACAGCCATTCGCCATCGGAGATGAGGGAGTCGCCGCCGGCGAACTGTTGGTCCGAGCCGAGTACGTCGCGTGTCATGCCCATCGTGCTGATCATCTCGTACCCGGAGCGGAGGTACGCCATGATCTTCTCTGAGTCCTCGTACGGCGCCTTGGCAACAAAGTCCGTCACTGCTCCTGTCAGCACACCGAAGGCAGACGACCAGAACTCCTGGTAGAAACCCCCGATATTCACGCAAACTTCGGGTTCATCGAACGGTCGGGAGGAACCTCCGATCGCTCGACCAATATCCACGATGGCGATGCGCCCTCCCGAATTCAGCGCTCCACGTCCGGCTGCGTTCCCTGCACCTCCACTAGGAGTTCTCCTGGCGCACCCAGTCCCTAATGATTTGACCGGTTTCATCCCACTTGCGACTAGAGAGAAGCGTCAATCCGTCGTCGGCAATGACGCGCTCGGAAGCAAGAACTCCGTTCGGATGCCACTCGCGAAAGGTCCCGACCGGTCGGCCTTGGCGCATTGTTCCCTCGCCTCTCCGGCTGCCATCTGGGTACCACTCGCGTGAAGGACCGTCCTGGACGCCATTGCTATATGCGTCCAGACTGATGAGCGCTCCGTTGGGGCTCCGCTCTTCAACTTCGCCCGAGAACAGTTCGCCGTGATACAGAAGGCGCTGGCCTTGATCTGTGTCGACGTCCGGATCGTCGACGTCAATTCGTGTTACCTCAGCCATCAGGGAATCCAATACTCGTCTTGCGCCGGGCCGGTGAACTTTCCATGCAGACTGTCCACTCCGTGCATCATATGGCGACAGTTCACGCAGAAGGGTGCAGGGCGTCCAGGCAGCTCGGTTCGCAGGTGCTTGCCGTAAGGCGATTCAACAGCTGCCTGAAAATCGGCCAGCGCCTCAGGGCCGTCCGGAAGCCCCATCTTCTGGCGCTCCCAGAGCAGTTCGTTCAGGGCCTTTACCTCAGCATGTCCCAGTGGATGGTCCGGCCCCGGCGGCGGGTCTCCAAGTGAATCCAGTCGATCAGCCAGTGTGGGGTGGACAAGATCGGGGTCGATGAAGTCGTCAGCCTTGCCGTTGATTCCCTCAAAGACTCGTCCTGTGCGCAGATCCATCACAGCACCGACGCACGCACCCGTTTGCTTCCTGGGCCAGGTGCCCAGATCCCGTGCCTCGCGGTATGCCGCTCCCCGTTGGAACGACAGGTCCTTCAGGAAGTGCTCGACGTTTCGTCCATCGACTCGGGTGATCAGTCCATCGGCGTTGCGAGCGAGTCGGCTCTCCGGGATCTGTCCGAGAAGCTTCGGCCCAGGACCTGGAGGTGGCATCGGCTGGTCACCTACGCGGACGGCGTCCGCAGCACGACGAGCCACATCTTCCGCAACCGAGCCCCTGGTCTGGCGAACATCCCGTTCATCAGGAGGAATGTTGTCGTCTGCAGGCTGATGAGGTGTACCGCCATCGTCGGCGTGGCCCTCGGAATGCAGGTTCTGACCGTCTTCGCCTGTCCGAGCCCCGCCTTCGGCTGCGTCGTCGCCGCTGCGCCCCAGGTCGTCCAGCCCACCACTGCCCCCGTGGCCGCCTGCGCGATGAAGGTCATTGAGCCGGTCGCCATTGTGGCCACTGCCTCGGCCCGAAGTCGGAGGTTGATCCCCTGTCGTACCGCGCCCGAGGTCGTCCGCATGTCCAGGGCCCAGGTCACGGGACCCCCCACCCGCGGCGTCGGCGGCTCCCCTCGCTCCGGTGCCGAGATCGCCACCACCGGCATCGACACCCATGCGGGCGCCGAGCGCGGCATCGTCTGCGCGGGTGCCGGCGCCGACGAGGACGGGCTGCTGTGCTGGGGTTTCGGCGCGGGTCGCCGGCTGGTCGACGATGTCGGTGGGTGCCTCATCGGCGTGCTGGATGGTGTTCATGCGGCCGTCGACGATCCGGCCGTCGTTGAGGAGGAACGCCTCGGACTCGGCTCCCGTCGTCTTGTCCTTGACCGTGACGGGGATGGCGTCCTCGGGCACCACGGGCACGTCATCGGGGGCGGTGATCCGGCCATCAGGCAGTTCCGTCGCCCCACGCGGAACGGGCGTGCCGTCGGGGAGGTAGATGCTGCCGTCATCCAACAGGCGTGCCCCATCGGGTAGCAGGACGGCATTGTCGGGCAGCGGCGGGATCTGGACCTGGCCGACGCCACGGATCACGGCGAGGGCGCTGCCTATCTTGCTGATGCTCAGGCCAACACCCTTGCCGATGTATGTCATCGGGTCGATGACCCGGCCGGCCTTGCCGACGAGGGACAAGCCCTTGGCGATCGCGCCGGCCTTGCCCGCGGTGGCGGCGGCCCCGGTGGCGCCGCCGGTCAGGACGGTGGTGACGACGTTGAAGGTGGTGGCGCCGGCGGCGCGGCCGGGCTGGGTGTCCCACTGGTCGTAGGCGATCAGCGCCTTGCCGGTCTCGATGACCGCCTTCTGCGAGTCGTTGAGCCAGTCCTTGACCTTGCCGTCGGGCAGCAGCGCAGTGGCGGTTGCGGCGCCGGGTACGGCCATGACGACGAGGCCGGTGAGGAGTTTGCCGAGTCCGGTCCAGGCTTGGCCGGCGGCGTCCCAGCCGTCCACGCCGACGAGGGTGCCCAGGCCCTTGATGGTGCCCCATACTCCGTCCACGAAGATGCCGACGGCGAAGTCGCCCACGTACTCGTACGACTGGTACCAGGGCACCGACTCCTCGACCGGCTTGCCCCAGGGCATTTCTGCTGCCTGGGACAGGACGTCGCCGGTGTAGCCGTAGTAGCCCTTCTGGCCGGGCTTGCCGTTCATCTTCAGCGCATCACCGCCGACCAGGGCGACGATCGCGTTGTGGCAGGCGACCTCGGCTTCCTGGAACTGGCCCCAGACCCTGCCGATCTCGCTGTGCCGGTTGTTGTTCTCCTCGACCTTGTCGCCGTCCTCGCGCCAGTCCGGATCCTCGATGGTCATGGCGCGGAAGTTCTCCGCCTCCGTCTTGAGCTGCTCCAGGCGGTTCTTCAGCGGGCGGACGGTCTCGGAGTAGGTGCCCAGGGCGGAGGCGACGTCGGAGACGTCGAGGTGCATGTCGTCGGCCTTGCCGACCATCGGCAACGTGGAGGCGAACAGCTTCTCCGCCTCCGGCGCCTCGTAGAACGCGGACAGGCCGCCGAAGGTGACATGCACGTCGCTGGCGGCGTCGGACAGCTTCTCGCCGTCCGTGCGCAGCGCCTTCACCTTTTCGTCGAGGATCTCCAAGTCGCCAGTGAAGACAGGGACTTCAGCGGGATCGACCGGGATGCTGTTGTCGCTCACTTGGCGTCTCCACGCAGGTCGCGCAGCACATCCAGGTTCATTGTGCGGGCGGCGTCCTGGGCCTGCTTGGCGGTCTCGAGGTCGCCTTCGACGTATTCGCGGGTGGCCAGAGCTGCACCGGTCATCGACGCCTCGACGTTCTCGGCCATCGAGGTCAGGTCCTTCTTCTTGCCGTCGACGAACGCGCCGATACCGGCCGCAACCGGCCCCAATGCCTTCTGTGTGAGCGGCGAGTTGTCCGGACCCCTGCTGCCGGGCACTGTCGACATGGCCTGTGAGCCGGGCACCGCTGTGCCGGCCGCCTGCGCCGCCTCCTGCAGATGCGTCAGCAGCGAGGTGAGCGCCTTCTCCAGCTCGCCGGCCTGGGTGGCGGTCTTCCCCAGCTGGCCTTGCACACCCTGCGGACGGATATCCCAGCCCGTCATACCTCAACCCCTGTAACGAAGAGCGACCTTGATCAACCGTTCCTGGGACGGTGCTCAGCCGATGTTGTCGACGGCGGCCTTGGCGCGCGACAGGGTCTGCTGTGCGGTGCCGTCGTTCTTCTCCAGCGTGGTCTTCAGGAGCTGGATGATGTTGCGTACCTCGTTGGAGGCGTTGTTCCAGCGCAGTTCCTTGTCGTGGTACGAGTCGGAGACGCCGTCGGCCTGGAAGTCGGCCATCGCGGCCTTCACCTGGCGGTCCCGGTCCGTGATCACCTGTTCCAGGCGGGCGATGACGCCCTGGATGTTGCCCTGCGCGTCGGAGGACGCGGCCATGTCGTAGGAACGGCGGTCAGCGTTCGCAGCCATGATTCCCAATCCCCCGTAGGTCAG
>NZ_FNFF01000041.1 GCF_900100315.1 Streptomyces indicus | reverse complement strand
CCCCCCCCCACGAACCAGGCCCCGCCGCGGAGGTGCCACGGTGCCCACGACCCATACCTACCGGTGCGAAGCGGTCGCGCACGACCTCACCGGTAACCGCGAGGTCATCCTCGACACCTACCGCGCCGCAACTCCCCGCCTCGCCGCCCGATGGGCCCGACAAGCAGCGCGCCGGTACGCCTGTCTGCTCGCTCCGGCACCGACCGCGCCCTACCTCCGCTCGGCGCCCCTGGTCGAGGCCGAGCCGGACGGCCCCCGCCCCGACGCCGCACTGCACGCGTGGGCCGACAGCGCCGAGCAGTACGAGCACGCCCTACACACCCTCGCCGCCGGTCGCGCCTACGCGATCACGGCCACCGACTACGACGCGCGGTACGCGCTGTGCGTCTACCCGCTTCCGGTCCGCAGGCCCTCGCCGACCCCGCCACCCGCACGGAGCGCTCGCGCTCGCCCGTACGCGGGCGTCGGCCGACACCGGAAGCCGGGCCGACTGCTGCTCGATCTTTGCGAGGTGAGTTGATGCGCCGGGACCTGCGGCGTCAGATCACGTATCTCACGTGTCTTGCCGCCCTCGCATTCGTCCTTGCCGTAGGCGTTATGAGGGGGAGCCATGGTTGAGCCGCACACCGCCGAGTTCCTGCACGCTCCCACCCCCGAGGCCCCCGGCGCCGCGCGAGCTTTCATCAACGGACAGTTGACGCAGCTCGGATCGACGCATGACCGGCTCGACGACATGCTCGTCTGTACCTCCGAGCTGTCGACGAACGCCGTACAGCACGGTTCCCGCGATCACTCGTTCCGTGTCCGGCTGATCGTTGACCCCGCGAGCGTCCGTATCGAGGTGTACGACTTCGGCAAGGGCCGGCCGCGCGTCTGCCGTCTCTGCGAGGCGCATCACTCCGTCGAGCACGGCCGCGGGCTACTCCTGGTCAAGGAACTGTCCGACGGGTGGGGCGTCGACCCGCACCCGCGCATCGGCAAAACGGTGTGGTCCGAGTTCAAGACCGACGCGTACGCCGCAGGCGTGCAAGCCGCGGCCGTCGCCTATTCCAACCCGTAATCCGCCCGCCCCTCGACGTGCCGGCAGCCGCGAGCACATCGCTATTTCTCGACCACGTCACCCGCGTGTGGCAGACGATCGTTCACACAGAAGCGACCCCCATCGATCGGAGACCCATGGCAGGCATCGAATACGAGGCGAAGGCCCTCGACGTCGACCCCGCGAAGATCGCGCGGCTCATCGTCGAGGCGGGCGGAGTCCAGCAAGCCGAGCCCCGGCTCATGCGCCGGTACGTGTACGACACGATCCCGGCCGTCCCGGGCCGGTGGGTGCGGCTGCGCGATACCGGCGCCGGAACGACCCTGTGCGTCAAGCAGATCGCCACGGATGACGTGGACGGCACCCACGAGACCGAGGTCACCGTCGACTCGTTCGAGGAAGCGAGCGCGCTGCTCGGCCTGGTCGGTCTCACACCGCGCAGCTACCAGGAGAACCGGCGCACCTCGTACACCCTCGGCGGGGTGCGGCTGGAGCTCGACGAATGGCCCCGCATCCCGCCGTATCTGGAGATCGAGGCCGACGACGAAACACAGGTCTGGGACACCGCCGCCGCCCTCGGGATCGACCGCGACAGCCTGACGTCGATCAACACGACCAAGGTCTATGCCCTGTACGGCATCGATCTCGACTCAATCGCCGACCTGCGGTTCGAGTAGGTCAGCGTCCGCTACTCCCGGCCGGGGCACCGTGCCCCGGCCGGCACGGAGAAGGGGGCACCATGCACGACCTCGAAAACCTCCCCGTCGAGGTCAGGCCCGACCGCACCCTACGCGTCAAGATCATCGACGCATGCGGCCTCGCCTGCGAGTTCTGCCACAACGAAGGAACGCCCGTCACCGCCGACAACACCGGCCGTTCCGCTGGTGAGTTCGTCGGCACGCCGGGCCGTACCGGGCGCGTGTCGATCTACCTCAAGACCAACGGAGCGAACTTCCTGCCTGCCAGAATCGCGGCCGACTCCGATTTCGCCCTCGCCCTCGCCGCAGTCCGCGGCAGCCTGCCCACCAACGAAGTGCACTTCACGGGCGGCGAACCAACCCTTCACCCCGAACTGCCCGGCCTGATCAGGATCGCCCGCCGCCTCGGGCTGACCGTCGGACTCACCTCGAACGGCGAGAACGGCGCGGCCGTCCTGCCCGAGGCCGCCGCCGCCGGCCTCGACCGCATCAACCTCTCAGTGTTCGGCACAACCCCCGACGAGCTCGCCGCCGTACAAGCCCCGCGCCTCGCCTCACCGAAGCTCGCGGCCCGGAAGCTCGACGCGCTCGCGAAGACGATCGAGGCTGCTCGCGAACACGGCATCAAGGTCTCGGCGAACATCGTGATCCCCGACAGTGATCACGTCGAGCGGGTGCTGCGCATCATCGAGCAACACGGCCGGTCCGTCGTGGTGCGCATGCTCGTCTCTCTGGAGGACGACGGCGCCTCGCTCGCCGCCATGCAGGAAGTTGTCGACCACCTCGGCGCCACCCCCATGCGCCGAATCATCACGGCCGGCGCATCCGACCAACGGGTTCGCTACCGCCTGCCCGACGGGCGCACGCTCTACGCAAAGAGCATCCGGCCCGTACGCCTCCCGGAGACCTGCGCCGACTGCCGGTTCAACAACCCCGATGACTGCCAAGAGGGGTACTACGGCGTCCGCATGTACCGCGCCACCGACGGCCCGTTCATGGTCGGCGTGTGCATCCAACGCATGGACCTGTGCCTACCGCTCGGCGAGTTCGTCATGAGCCAGAGGTGCGGCGAGGTCGCATCCTTCCGAGAGGACGAGGCAGCGCGCCTTGCACGGCTGTACGCGGGCGAGGCCGCTCGCCCGCGTGACGAGCGACCTGCGGGCCGTCTGGCCCCTTGAGCGGTCACCAGCCGAGCCCGCCGATCCTGCACGGCTACCTCGCCGGTACCACACCCAACGAACACGGCTGGTGAATCCCGGCAGCGCCCCGACTGTACGGTCGGGGCGCTGCCGTGTGTACGCAGCAGGAAGACCCGCCGAGGCTCCCCGAGCGAGTTCGAGGTGAGCGTCGAGCCGGACCGTCAGAGAATTTGGCTTGAAAACGCCGCTCGCGGGCCCCGTTGACGCCCGCCGACCGCCGCCCCATGACGGAACCGCAGGCCGCCCTCGCCTCGTGTGAGAGCTATGAAGGTGCCTGCCGGGCGTACGCGCGTCCGTCCGGGCCGAGGCGCCGATCGCTCTGAGACAGAGCGAGCCGCCCCGCCCCCAACACGAGGACGGGGCGGTTACGTTTGTCGCGGCGTCCCCCGCCGAGGAGACCGGCAGGGGCCGCCGCCCCGCGGGCCGAGCCTCCCCGCTCGGGGCCGCAGGCAGCCGACGGGCGCGCGTCTGGCGCGTGTGTGGGAGCCACGCCAGCCCCCGTCACGTGCACCATAAAACGGCCTGGTGCACGCTCATACCGTCCGATCAGGTGACGGTACTTTTCATGATCACTGGGGGATGTGGACTCTATGTGGACTCTGGGCAGCAGCGAGGCCCCCCGTTCGAATGAACGAGGGGCCTCACACGTGCTCTGACCTGCTATGCAGTCAGTGCCCCCGGCAGGATTCGAACCTGCGACACCCGCTTTAGGAGA
>NZ_FNFF01000017.1 GCF_900100315.1 Streptomyces indicus | reverse complement strand
CGAGGAGACCGGCAGGGGCCGCCGCCCCGCGGGCCGAGCCTCCCCGCTCGGGGCCGCAGGCAGCCGACGGGCGCGCGTCTGGCGCGTGTGTGGGAGCCACGCCAGCCCCCGTCACGTGCACCATAAAACGGCCTGGTGCACGCTCATACCGTCCGATCAGGTGACGGTACTTTTCATGATCACTGGGGGATGTGGACTCTATGTGGACTCTGGGCAGCAGCGAGGCCCCCCGTTCGAATGAACGAGGGGCCTCACACGTGCTCTGACCTGCTATGCAGTCAGTGCCCCCGGCAGGATTCGAACCTGCGACACCCGCTTTAGGAGAGCGGTGCTCTATCCCCTGAGCTACGAAGGCGAGTCGGTCTGCCGTGTGGGCAGACCTCGACAGACTAGCCGATCGGGTCGGGGTCGTGCGTGGGGCGGGGCAAGGGGGAGGTGGGTCAGGACGGGGTGCGGGGGAGGTCCCACGTGACGCGTTTCTTGCGCGGGCCCCGGAGGAGGCCGCGGGTCTGGGAGGTGAGGGCGGCCAGGGCGTTCAGGGACCAGTACGCCAGGGGGTAGAGGGGGAGCAGGAAGCAGGCGTACGGGAGGCGGGGGTCCAGGCGGCGTTCCACCACGATCGCGAGGGCGATCTGGAGGACCGCGACCACCGCGATGCCGACGCCCCAGGCGAGCATCCAGCGGAACCTGGTGTCGCCGGGGTGGGTGATCCAGTGGAGCACGCCCCACGTCGTGGCGACGAGCATCGTCAGGACCCAGACGTAGGAGAGAAGAGCCTCCAGGGCGATGGGCCACAGCGCCCAGTGGCGGGGGCGGACCACCGTGCGGGCGTGCGTGCGCAGCACCTCGCCCTGGCCGCGGGCCCAGCGGGTGCGCTGGGCCCAGATGCTGCGCAGGGTGCCCGGGACCTGCATGCCGACCAGCGCGTGCGGGGCGAAGCCGGTGAGGTGGCCGGCCTCCAGGAGGCGCCAGGTCAGTTCGATGTCCTCGGTGGCCATCCGCGGGTCGTAGCCGCCGACTGCGAGCACCGCGTCGCGGCGGAAGAGGCCGAGCACGCCGGCGACCGTGCCGACCCGGCCCGCGAGGGCGTGGGTGCGGCGCATCAGGCCGATGAGGGAGGCCGCCTCCAGCATCTGAAGGGTCGGGATGACGCCGCCGCGGTTGGTGACACGGGGACTGCCGGCGACGGCCGCGTACCGCGGTGAGCGCAGGATGCGGGTGGTGAGGTGGCGTACGGCGTCGGGGTGCAGGTGGGTGTCCGCGTCCGTGACCAGGACGAGGTCGTGGCGGGCGCGGCGCATGCCGTCGTTGAGTCGGTCGGCCTTGCCCAGGTTCACGCCGTCGTCGAGGACGGTGACGCGGGGGTCGTCGCCCGCCGCGGCGCGGGCCACGGCGACGGTGCCGTCCGCCGAGCCGTCGTTGAGGATCAGGATCTCCAGGTCGCCGCCGTACGCGAGGGCGCGCAGCGCCGTGACGCAGCGCGCGATGACCTGTTCCTCGTTGTACGCGGGGACGAGGACCGTCACGCCCGGCCAGCCGCCGGGCGGAGTGGCAGGGTCGGGTCTGCCCTCCAGGACGCGGAAGAGGACGCCGCCGACCATCCAGGCCGCGCCGGTCACCACCGGGTAGAAGGCGAGGAAGGCCAGGAGGAGGGAGAGGGGAGTCACCGGGCCCCGCCTTCCGGGGGAGCCGGCGGCGCGCCGCGCTCGTCGCGCCGCCGCACGGCGATCGCGCCGAGCAGGGCGAGGCCGAACACCAGCCAGGAGAGCACCACGGCGGTCAGGAGGGTGAGCAGGATCGCGCTGTGGCCGAGCAGGACGACCGCGAGCACGCCCGCCGCCAGCCAGACCAGGGCACCGAGCAGGAACATGAGGACGAGGCGGTTGCGGGTGACGGGCCGGGTCGGTTCGAAGACCGCACCCACGGCTCGGTGCCGCCCGCCGGATCCACCGGACCGTTCGGGCCGTTCGGGGCTTTCCTCCATGGGCGTGCCCTCCGCGCGCCGAATCCCCGAGTCGCAAAGGCCGTAGATGCCACCTTATGGTCGGTTTAGTCGTTCATGCACCCCGTGCACCCCGTGCATCCCGCACACCTCGTGCATCCTGCACACCCCGTGCACCTCATGCGCCACGTGTTGCCTCACGCACCTGGTGCACCGCGAGAAAGGCGGCCCGCCCATGCCCGATGGTCTGCACGCCGACACCGTCGGACCGGTCGACGTCGCCGTGATCGCCTTCGACGGGAACCGGTTCAACGGCGACGTCGCGCCCGCGCTGCGCGAACTGCAGCAGAACGGCACCGTGCGGGTGCTCGACCTGGCCTTCGTGCGCAAGGGCGCCGACGGCTCCGTGGACATCGTCGAGATCGGCGACGCGGAAGTGGCCGAGGCCTTCGCGCAGTTGACCGAGGCGCAGTTCGACCTGTTCAGCGACGAGGACCTGCAGGCCATCGCGGACGGGCTGCCCGAGCAGTCCTCGGCGCTCGTCGTGGCCTGGGAGAACACCTGGGCCGCGCGCCTGGCGACGGCGATCAGGGGTTCGCAGGGCCGGCTGCGGCTGCTCGAACGGATCGACCGGGACACGGTGGCCGCGGCGGTCGCCGCACTCGACGCCACCGCGTGACGCGGGCCGCCGCCCCCAAGGAGAGGAAGAGATCGGTATGCCCCAGCGCTTCGGACGGCCAGGACTCCTCGGCACGATCGCCCGTACCGCGGTGATCTCCGGCACCGCGTCCGCCGTCTCCAACCGGGTCAACCGCGGCATGGCCGAACGCGACCTGCGCCGCCAGGCCGAGCAGCAGGCGTACGCGCAGGAGGCGGCCGCCCAGGCACAGGCCCAGCAGTGGGCCGCCCAGCCGCCTCAGCCCGCGCCCCCTGCGCCCGCGCCGGCACCCGCGGCCGCCCCCGCCGCCCCCGTCGACCGGGTCGCCCAGCTCACCGCCCTCGCCGACCTCAAGGCCCAAGGCCTGCTCACGGACGAGGAGTTCGCCGCCGAGAAGGCCAGGGTCCTCAACTCCTGAGGCCCCTGCGGCACATGGAGGCCGCCTCGGCTCGCGTCGTTGCGGGCCGGGGCGGCCCACACCTGTACGAGACGGCCCGCCCCCGTACGAGCCGGCCCACACCTGTACGAGCCGGCCGTCCCCGTACACCTCAAGAAGACCCCCTCACCCCCGCAACGCCGAAACGAACATCCCCGGCAGCCGCCACGCCTTGCGGTCCGCCGTGTACGCGGTCAGGCGGCGCATCGTCGTGCGGCCCGTCCTGTTGGTCACGTAGTACGGCGGCCGCGGCGACAGGGAGGGCGAGCCGGTGAACAGGCCGCGCGGCGCCGGTGCGAAGGGTGCGCGCAGCACTGTCTTCTCCACGTCTTCCAGCAGGAACGCGTTGTGTACGAAGCCGACACCGCTGCCGATGTCCTGGCGGGTGTGGCCGGGGAAGGCGCCCCACGGCGTGTAGCCGAGCAGGAAGCCGAAGGCGGACCAGCAGTTGACCCCGAGTGTCCCGTAACGCAAGTCCTCGACCGCCGCGTCCACGGCAGCCCGGTGGCTGCGCTCGGTGCGGGGGTGCACGAGCAGGGTGGCGCCGAGGGTGCCGGGCAGTCGTTCGTTCACGAACTCCACGGCGGCCGTGAGGAATCCGGCCGGATCGACAGGCTGGACAGGATCGGCCGGATCAGTCGCCCCGCCCGGCAGCCGCACCACACCGAGCGCGCTGGCGAAGACCTCGAGATCGAGCATCGGATCGTCCGAGTCGGCGGCCACGTCGGGGACGAGGACGCGGCAGGGGCCCGCGTCCCCGCACGCGTCGTACGTCTCCGCGCCGCGAGCCGTGCCGGTCGCCGCCGCGATCCGGTCCGCCGCCCCCGGGTAGTAGTCCGCGCGCGGCGGCAGCGACCGCAGCAGCCGGCGGATCTCGGCGAGGAGCCGGTCCGTGCCGTCCCAGTCGCGGGGCACGACGAGGATCTGGGTGGCGACGCAGTTGTGACCCGAGTTGTTGAGCTTGCTGGTGACGATGTGCTCGGCCTGGAAGCGGAAGTCGGCCGCGCTCCACGGCCCCGGCGTCACGATGCACGGGCTCACCCCGCCCAACTCACTGGTGAACGGCTTGCCGTTGAGCGGGGTGTCCGCCTGCCTGCGCTCCTCGGCGGCCGCGTCCGTGCCCCACACGATCGCGTCGTGGGTGCGCCCGCTGCCCGTGATGTGGAGGGTGTCCACGCCGTCATGGGCGGTCAGATACGCGCCCTGCGCCGCGCCTCCGTCCACGAACCGCACCCAGCCCCGCTCCACGTACTCGCTGAACACCGCCTCGAAATGCGGCCGCAGATACGCGTTGACCGGGTTCATCTTCGCGAGGACGACCTGGCCCTCGGCGTACAACTTGTGCAGGATGTCGAGCGGGGTGATCGCCGGGACGTTGCCCGCGCCGAGGACCAGCGCGACCGCCGGTTCACCGGGCCGCCCCCGGTACTCGCCCGCCGCACGGGCCATGACCTGCTCGGGTGTGGTCCCGGGCCGGGTCCACACCTCGGCGGTGAATCCGTTGAGCAGGAGCCGGTCGGTGCCGGTGGCCGGGAAGACGCCGACCACGGTGCGCCCGCCGCGGGTGCGTACCGCCTCGGCCGGTACGGGCGTCCGCCCGGACCGGATGCGGCGCAGGACGTGGAGATACGCGGTGACGGTCTGGGTGAGCGCCCAGGGCGCCGTGGTCCAGTCCTCCGCGGCCCAGGGCGAGTCGGCCCCGTACCCCTTCGCGGTGGCCGCGGCCTCGACCATGGCGGGCGCGCCCGCCGCGATCCGCGGGAGCATCCGCTCCAGAAGGGCGATGCGTTCGGCGAGCGGGGTGGCGGTCCAGGCGGCGGCGCGGCTCTGCAACGCGGCCACGGCGCGGTCGAGCGGTGCCGTGTCGAGGGCGGGTGCGGGTGTGGGAGCGGGTGTGGTGCTCAAGGGCAACTCCAGTGAGTGCGGCGGGAGACCGGTAACTCCCGTGCGTACAGGGAGAGATCAGGCCTTCAGGCGGGCGGTGTCCCGCGCGGGGTCGACGAGCAGGAAGGACGCGGCGGCGCCGGCGGCGAGCAGCAGCCCGGACAGCAGGACGGCGTGCTGGTAGCCGGCCGTCCCCTGTGCGTCCACGAGGGCGCCGACCACGGCGGGTGCGGCGAGACCGGAGGCCGTGACCACCGCGTTCATGACGCCCAGGGCGCCACCGCCGCGCGCGGCCGGGGCGAGTTCGGCGACGGTGGTGACGGCGACGGTGGCGTACGCGCCGCCGAACCCGCACCCGAGCGTGACGAGGACCGTCTTCGCGAGCGTGCCGTCCGTCAGCGGTACCGCGAGACAGGCCGCGGCGCCGGCCGCGAGCAGCCCGCCGCCCACGTGGCCGCGGGCCAGCCGGCTGCTCGCCCCGCGCCGCAGCAGCAGTCCGGTGAGTCCGGCCTGCCCGAGCAGCACCAGGGCGCCGAGCAGCCAGGGCGCGGTGATGATCAGGCCCGCGGTGTGCGCGGAGTAGCCGAGCGCGTTGCGCAGGTACGAGGGCATCCAGACCAGCATCAGCGCCACGATCCAGTAGCTCGTGAAGTACGCGAGGGTCGCGCCGATCCAGGTGCGGGTGGCGAAGATCCGGCGGTACGGGACGGCCGGCGGGCTGTTCGGCGGGCTGCCCGTCGGGGTGCTCGGCAGGCGTACCCCGCCGGCAGCCCCACGCCCGCCCACCCCGCCCCGCTCCTTCCCGCCGTACGGCCCGTCCGCCCCCCACATCCGCCACGCCGCCGCCCACACGACCCCGGCCGCCACGAGCACCCACAGGGCCGCACGCCAGCCGTGGTGCTGGATCACCCAGGACAGACCCGGCGCCGAGGCGATCACACCGAGGGTGACCCCCAGCGTGATGAGCGCGCCGGGCAGGTTGCGCCTGTGGTCGGGGAACCAGGCCAGGGTGGCCTGTTGGGCCACGGGGAACGCGGGCCCTTCCGCCGCGCCCAGGAAGACCCGCGAGGCGATCAGGACGGCGAGGCCGCCGCCGATCGCGGCCGGCACCTGGGCCACCGACCACAGCAGCGCCATCAGCAGGAGCAGCAGCCGCGGCGAGACGCGGTCGGCGGCGAGGCCCACCACGACTGCGGCCACCGAGAACAGCAGGAAGAACGCGCTGTTGGCCAGCCCGAACTCCGTTGCGTTCAGGCCGAGATCGGCCCGTATCTCATCGGCGGCGAGCCCGAGCACGGATTTGTCCGCGAAGTTGACCATCATGAAGACCACGAGCAGCGCGGTCACGGTCCACGCGCGCCTGGTCTCGGTGACGGTGTCCACCTCCGTGTGCGGCAAGGGCGGGGCGGCCGTCATGACAGCGGGACCCCGGCGATGGCGATGCGCTCCATCACCCGGCGCTGCGGGAAGTAGTCGTTGACGGCGTAGTGCTGGGTGGCGATGTTGTCCCAAACCGCGATCGAGTCCGGCTCCCAGTGGAAGCGGATCTGGAACTCGGGGATGCGCGCCTGGAGCACCAGGATGTCGAGCAGTTCGCGGTTCTCCGCCTCGGACAGGCCCTTGATGCGGCGCGTGAAGGGCTCGTTGACGTAGAGCGTCCTGCGGCCGCTGCGCGGGTGGCGCACCACGACCGGGTGCTCGACCTGCGGCCAGTTCGCGCGGAAGGCCGCCTTCTGCTCCTCGTTCATGAGGGCGCCCCAGCTGGCCTCCCAGTCGTGCACGGCGGTCAGGCCCTCGATGCGCTGCTTCAGGTCCTCGGGCAGGTTGTCGTACGCGGCCGCCATGTCGGCCCACATCGTGTCGCCGCCCGCGGCGGGCACCTCGACGGCGCGCAGTACCGCGCCCAGCGACGGGTTGGCCATGAACGAGTGGTCGCTGTGCCAGATGTTCTTGTTGCCCGCGGCCTTGGCGTCCTTGGCCAGCCGCGAGATGCCGGGGGTGCCGGTCTGCGCGAAAAACGGGTTGGGCTCCGGGGAGCCCCAGACCGCGGAGAGCGCGACCTGGTGCTCGGCGGTGAAACCGGTCTGCCCGCGGAAGAAGATCACCTTCCATTCGAGGAGCGCCTGCCGCAGCTCCTCGGCGAGCTCCGCGGTGATCGGCGCGGTGAGGTCGACGCCGTTGAGCACGGCGCCGAAGTGCGGGGTCAGCGGGCTGACGTCGAACAGGCGGTACGCCGGCTGCTCGGCGCCGGGGGCGAGCCGGTCGAGGGTGCGGCGCCCGTAGTGCATCAAGGGCTTGTCCAGTACGGGCTTGGGGTCGGCCACGGGGGCCGTCGCGACGTCCTGCATGGGTCCTCCCGGACAGCGAGCGGTGATGGCGCAGTCGATCGGCGAGCAGCGCATGGGGCACTGCACAGCTGATTACGTAACCGGCAGTATCGATATTGCGGCACGGCGGGGCAAGGGGGTGGGCGGCATGGATTTCGTGCGGGTTCCGCGACGGCTGCCGCGCGGGTGCGGGCATGCCGGAGCGCGCGTCGGCGAGCGCTACTCGCTTGACGCGCGGGGGAATTGACTAAGCGTCGGATACGGGCCCGGGCTGGATGGCGACGGCTCTGCCGATCAGCTCCACCACCGCGTCGACCAGCGCCTCGTCCGGCTTCTGCTGTTCGCCCACCAGGCGGAACAGGAGGGAGGAGGCCACCAGCGTCGTGACGGCCGCGAGGTCGGCGTCGGGGCGTACGTCGCCGCGGGCCACCCCGCGGTCGAGTACATGCCGGGTCTCGCTGGTCACGCGTGCGGTGTACGCGCGGTAGGCGGCAGGTTCGGCGTCCGCCTCCGCCGCCGCGCCGATCACCCCGGCGAGCAGCCGGCCCACGCCCGGCTGCCGGTACGCCGCCATGCGGGTCGTCAGGACAACCCGCAACTCGGCCCGGAAATCCCCGAGATCGGGCACGACGAGCGGGCCGATCCGGGACTCCGCGGCGGCGATGATCAGATCCTGTTTGGTGGGCCAGCGCCGGTACACGGCCGGCTTGCTCACGCCCGCACGGGCCGCCACGGCGTCCATGGTGAGCGCGCCCATCCCGGATTCCGCGACCAGGTCGACCACGGCGTCGAGCACCGCACGGTTCATGTGCTCCTGCCGCGGCCGCCCCGGCCCCCTGCGTACCCGCTGTCCCTGCTCATCGGCCATACGGCGACGATACGTGGCGGCGCGTGGTGGGGTGGGGCGGTGGGCCGGCGGCACCTGGGGTGACGGGCCACCGGCGCCTCGCAGTCGGCACCCGCCGCACCTCGCCGCCGGCGCCCGCCGCCCTTCACCGCCGACCCCCGCCGCACCTCACCGCGGCCGTCCACCGCCACGTCCCCTCAGGCGCTCAACGGCTGCTCACCCGCAGCCGGTTCGGCAGCCGCGCCGCGTCCCGTTCCTTCCGCGAGCTCGGCCCGCAGCACATGCTTCGTCACCTTCCCCGAGGGCGTACGCGGCAGGGTCTCGCGCAGGACCAGCTCGCGCGGGATCTTGTACTTGGCCAGCCGCGGACCGAGCCACGACCGCAGCTCGTCCAGCGCGAGCCCGGACCCGTCCCGCGGCACGACCACGGCCACCACCGTCTCGCCCCACTGCGGATGCGGCCGGCCCACCACCGCCACGTCGAGCACGTCCGGGTGGCCGCGCAGGGCGCCCTCCACCTCCTGTGAGGCGACGTTCTCGCCGCCGGTGATGATCACGTCCTTGATCCGGTCGACCACCGTCACGAACCCGTCCTCGTCCACCCGGCCGAGGTCCCCGCTGCGGTACCAGTCGCCCGCGAACACCTCGGCGGTGGCGGCCTCGTCGTCCAGGTAGCCGACCATGCGGGTGTCCGCGGACAGCCAGATCTCGCCGGTCTCGCCGGCCGCCGCGTCGCCGCCGTCGGGACGTACGACCCTGAGGTCCACGCCCGGCATGCCGCCGCGCCCGATCGACCCGGCCTTCACCACCTGCTCGGCGGGGGAGAGCGAGGAGCCGACCGGCCCCATCTCGCTCATCCCGTACACCTGGTGGAAGTTCTTTGAGCCGTACGCCTTCATCAGGCGGCGCGCGGTGTCGGCGTCGAGCGGCCCGGCACCGTAGATCCAGGCGCGCACGGACGTGAGGTCGAAGTCCGCGAAGTCGGCGACCGACTGCGTCGGGGCGATCAGGGCGATCGGGGCGGCGAAGAGCGCGGTGACCCGTTCGCGCCGGATCAGCTCCAGCATGCCGCGCGGCTCGTACTCGCGCTGGAGCACCACCGTGCCGCCGAGCAGCAGGGTGCTGAGCGTCCAGTTGTTGAGCGGCGAGGCGTGCCAGATCGGCATGCAGATCAGGAAGCGCTCGTCGCGGTGGAGCGGGACGGTCGCGGCGCTGTACGTGGCCGCCAGGGCGACCCCGCGGTGGGTGTGCACGCAGCCCTTCGGGGTGCCCGAGGTGCCGGAGGTGTAGAGGATCTGCGCGATGTCGCTGTCCGGGCCGCGCTCGCCGGACCACGGTGCGGCGGTCTCGATCAGGGACTCGAAGGAACCGGCGGGCGGCACATGCGCGTCGGGGTGGCTAACCAGCCAGGTCACGTCCGCGTCGGCCGCGGTGGCGCGCCCGCCGATCTCCGCGTCCACTACCGCGAGCCGTGCGCCGCAGTGCCGCAGCTGGCGCTCCACCTCGGCGGTCTGCAGCTTGTGGTTCACCGGCACCAGCGTCGCGCCCGCGTACCAGGCGCCGAAGGCCGCGAAGAGGAAGGCCGGGGTGTTGTACGTCATCACCGCGAGCCGGTCGCCGGGCCGCAGCCCGGCCTCCGCCAGGACCGTGGCCGCGCGCCGGGCCGCATCGGCGAACTCCCGGTGATTCCAGCGCTGTTCGCGGTAGACCACCGCCTCCTTGTCGCCGGCCGACCGGGCCGTGCTGTCCAGCAGGGCACTGAGGTGCATCACGTTCTCCTGACGAGCCGGGCCGCCGGGCCGGGGGTGCGGACAGTCGGAATCCGGCGCCGGGCCGGACTCGGGACCGACCCTGGCGGGAAGGTCTGAATGATGGTTCACTTCTTTCATGGCCTACCGCAAGACCCCCGCCGAAATCAGTCGCCTCGACGCCGCACGCGAGCGCCTGATCGCCTGCGCCACCGAAGTCGTCGCCGACGTCGGCTGGGCGCAGGCGTCCGTGGCCGCCGTCGCCGACGCGGCCGGGATCGCGGCCGGCTCGGTCTACCAGCACTTCTCCTCGAAGGCGGAGCTCGCCGTCGAGGTGTTCCGGCGCGCGGCCGGGCGCGAGGTGGAGGTGCTCGGCGAGGTGCTTGCGGGCGAGGGCGACCCGGTCGAGCGGCTCGGCCGCGGGGTCGAGGTGTTCGCCCGCCGCGCCCTGGAGAACCGCGGCCTGGCCTATGCGCTGCTCGCCGCCCCCGCCGAACCGGCCGTCGGCGCCGAGCGGCTGGAGTTCCGGCGCCGCTACCGCGCGCTGTTCGCCGAGGTCGTACGGGAAGGCGTGGCGGCCGGGCAACTGCCGCCGCAGAACGCCGAGATCACCGCGGCCGCCCTCACCGGCGCGGTCGGCGAGGTGCTCGTCGACCCGCTCGGACACCCCGGCGAGGCCGCACCCCAGGCCGCCGCATCCCAGGCTCCACCCCAGGCGCTCCTCGCCGACCTCGTCGCCGCCGCCCTGCGCTGCGCGGGCGCACCCACCGACTGACACCCAGGCCCAGGGAGGCCCCATGCCCGGCACCACACCCGCCGTCCGCTCGGTCCCGGCCGGCGTCACCCATGAAGTCACCAACCAGGCACCGCCGTTGACCGGTCACAACCCGGCCGAGGACGCCGTGCTCACCGAGGGCATACGCAGGGAGGGCGCGGCCTGGCACCTCGACGCGCTGCACCGCTTCGGGCAGCTCGTCGGCAGCAAGGAGGCCCGCGTCTGGGCCGAGCAGGCCAACCGCTTCGAGCCCGAGCTGCGCACCCACGACCGCTACGGCCACCGTGTCGACGAGGTGGATTTCCACCCCGCGTACCACTCCCTCATGACCGCGACGGTCGGTGCCGGCGCCGCGGGGTCCGCCTGGGCCGACGGGCGCGAGGGTGCGCATGTGGCCCGCGCGGGCACGTTCATGCTCGCCACGATGATGGAGCAGGGGCACATGTGCCCGGTCTCGATGACGTACGCCGTCATCCCGGCCCTGCGCCGCGCCCCCGAACTCGCCAAGGTCTACGAGCCGTTGCTCACCAGCCGCACGTACGACCCGGGTCTGCGCACCCCGACGGAGAAGCGCGGACTGCTCGCCGGGATGGGCATGACGGAGAAGCAGGGCGGTACCGATGTGCGCGCCAACACGACCACGGCGGCCGAACAGGCCGACGGGACCTGGCGGTTGAGGGGGCACAAGTGGTTCACGAGCGCCCCGATGAACGATCTGTTCCTGGTGCTCGCGCAGGCGCCCGGCGGGCTTTCCTGCTTCCTCGTGCCGCGCGTGCTGCCCGACGGCAGCCGCAACACCTTCCGCATCCAGCGCCTCAAGGACAAGCTGGGCAACCGCTCCAACGCCTCCAGCGAGCCCGAGTTCGACGACACCGTGGCCTGGCTCGTGGGCGACGAGGGCCGGGGCGTACGGACCATCATCGACATGGTCACCATGACCCGGCTCGACTGCGTGCTCGGCTCCGCGGGCCACATCCGCGAGGCCCTGGCGCAGGCCGCGCACCACACTCGGCACCGCTCCGTCTTCGGCGCCAAGCTGATCGACCAGCCGCTGATGCGCAATGTGCTGGCGGACCTGGCCCTGGAGTCGGAGGCCGCGACCACCCTCGGGCTGCGGCTCGCGGGCGCCGCGGACCGGGCGCAGCGCGGGGACGCGTCCGAGAAGGCGTTCCTGCGCCTGGCCACGGCGGTGGGCAAGTACTGGGTGTGCAAGCGGCAGCCCGCGTTCGTCGCCGAGGCCCTGGAATGCCTCGGGGGCAATGGTTATGACGAGGCGTCAGGGATGCCGCGCCTGTACCGGGAGGCGCCGCTCAACGGGATCTGGGAGGGCTCCGGGAACGTCAACGCCCTCGATCTGCTGCGGGCGTTGGCGCGCGAGCCCGAGTCCCTGGAGGCCTTCCGCGCCGAGGCGGAGGCGGCGGCCGGCGGCGACGCGCGCCTTGACGCGGCCTGGCGGGAGTTGCAGGGCGAGCTCGTCCTGAGTGAGGACGCTCAGATACGGGCGCGGCGGGTGGTCGAGCGTGCGGCGCTCGTGCTCCAGGGCTCGCTGCTCGTACGGCATGCGCCGGCCGCCGTGGCCGACGCGTTCTGCGGGGCACGGCTCGCGGGCGACGGCGGCTTCGCGTTCGGCACGCTGGCTGCGGGGGCGGACTTCGGCGCGATCCTGGAGCGGCTGCCCGCCTGAGCGGGCCGTGCCGGTGGTGGGCTGCCGGGTCGGCGCCCGGCCGACGCCGCCTCGGCGCCCGGCCGCCGCTCGCCCCCTCAGCGCCCAGCCACCCGCCACTCCTCCTTGTGCCCGAACCCCTGCGCGTTGTCGATGAGCCGCAGCCATCCGGGCACCACCTCCCACAGCGCCGCCGAGCCCACGGCGCCCGCGAGCCGGGCGTCCTCGGCCACGTACGGGAAAGCGCCCAGGTAGGCGGCGCGGGCGGCGGGCTCGGCCGCGTCCGGGACGCGCCGGGCCGTGCCCCTGCCCTGCACCCCGTTGATCGTCGTCCACGTCTGGTGGTCGGCCTGCACGGTGAACGCCACGTGTGCGGCAGGGGAGCTGCGGGCCAGGAAGGTCCCGTGGGCGGTGGAGGGGGAGGTGAGGAAGAGCAGGGTGCCCGCGTCCGACACGGCGTAGAAGACGGCGCAGGCCTGCGGACGGCCCGCGTCGTCCACGTACGCGAGGTTGAGCGTGCTGTGCGCGCGCAGGGCGTCGAGGAACGGGGCGGGCGCGGCGGATGCGGAGACGGTCACCTCGCCAGGGTGCCACCCGCGCCCGCGCGCACCGGTCCGGACCCCGCGCTCAGCCCCGCCGCACCTGCACCCTGAACCGCTCAGCCCCGCCGCACCTGCACCCTGAACCGCCCGTCCTCCTCCTGCGCAAGCACCGTGATGCGCACCCCGTGGTCGCGGTCCACGAAGGTCTCGCCCGGTCCGTACGGGGCGTCGGACAGCTCGGCGTGCACGTTGGGGCGGCGGGTGCAGCCGCCGGAGTCGCGGGCCGAGTCGGCCACCGTGACCGGGCCCTGGCCCGTGTCCACATCGGCGTCGACGCGGTAGACGAGCACGCCGGGCTTGCAGACCGCCTCGTCGTTGCCCGCGCGCGTACGGACCTCCAGGGCGTATCCCATCTGCTCGTTGAGCGGCACGAACGTCAGCTTCGTGCCGTCGCTCCTCGACGCCAGCGGGCTCAGCAGGTGCTCCGAGACGCCGGGGGTCGCGGCGCAGCGCACCTGGTTGTCGTCCAGCCAGCCGAGCTTCCACTTGTGCCAGCCCAGCAGGTCGTTGTTGGCCCCCCAGTCCTCGCTCATGATGTCCCAGTGCCCGACGGCGCCGCCCCCGTCGGCGGTGTAGAGGTCGGGCAGGCCGAAGACATGGCCGTTCTCGTGCGGCAGGACGCGGTAGCCGGTCTCCGCGTAGGAGCCGGAGCCGTCGTCCTGGCGGCTGTAGACGAAGGACGCGTTGGAGACCGGGACGCCGTCGGCCATCGGCGCCTCGTGGTTGCCGGCGAAGGTCACGGACAGGACGGTGTCGAGCGCGGAGGGGCCCGCGTTGGGGGTGACGAGGATGTTCACGAGGTCGTACGCCGCGAAGTCCACATCGGGGTCGGCGGCCCGCACGATGTCCTCGACCAACGTCCGGTAGCCGGGGTCGAACGGGGCGCCGCGCTCTATCCCGTACGCGGAGAACTTCCGCGGCATCGTCAGCCAGTCCTTGACCGGCGCGTCGGCCCGGTAGGCGAGCCGCCCGTAGGAGCTGGTCTCGAACCACTTCTGGGTCTGCGGGAAGAACTCGCCGTAGCGGTCCATCGCCGAGCCCTCACCGCGGGCGTCGGGGAAGTCGACCATCAGGTTGAGCGCGCGGACCTCGCCGGTCGAGCGGGAGTAGCCGGGTGCGGTGGGCATGCCCTCGGACATCTGGACGCCCATCGAGCCGGTGATCATGCACGGACCGAGGGCGGTGGAGCGGGCGGCGGACACCGGTCCTGCCGCGCTGCCCGTACGGGCGAGGAGCTGTCCTGTGCTGGCCGTCGCGGTGGCGGAGATGACCAGCGCCGCGGCTGCTGCCAGCAGGCTGCTGCGGCGCGGCCGGGATATCCAGCGGCGGGACAGCTGCATACGAGGGCCCTTCCGGTCCGGTGGCGCGGGCGGCCGCGAACGGCTGCCACGCCGGCGGTACGGCACCCGCGTACGGCGGCCGCACCTAGTCATCACCCCGAGGGCCGGCCGCATGGAGCGGTCCGCACCAGGACTCCGGCGGGAGCCGCGTCCTTGACGATCACCTTCTGCCGGGTGCGCGACACGCGCGCGCTGGGTGCGCCGATCGTGGGTTTCTCGCCGCGATGAGGTGTGAGGCAGGTCACAACCGGCCCGGGAAATAACCGGGGAGGGCGTCCCCGTTTAGACCTGTGTTCGCGCGAAACGGGGAGCCAGTCCCCGCATCGGGTGGAGTGAGGTGGAGAAGTGACCGCTGAGACGCGGGAGCCGACCACCGGAAATTAGAAGTGGACAAGTGTCCGGTACGAGAGGCAGGATGGTTCATGGCCACCGCAGCAGCACCCGCTGAACGGTCGCGCCGCGTCGTGCGCCCGCGCGCCGACGCCCTGCGCAACCGCGAGCGGATCGTCGCGGCGGCCCGGGAGATGTTCGTCGAGTTCGGACCCGAGGTCCCGTTCGACGAGATCGCCCGCAGGGCCGGCGTCGGCAACGCCACCCTGTACCGGCACTTCGCCGACCGCGCGGAGCTCATCCGCGAGGTCGTCTG
The DNA here is from genome assembly GCF_900100315.1 of Streptomyces indicus. Classification (GTDB taxonomy): domain Bacteria; phylum Actinomycetota; class Actinomycetes; order Streptomycetales; family Streptomycetaceae; genus Streptomyces; species Streptomyces indicus. Next base: position 160,642 of record NZ_FNFF01000017.1, on the reverse strand, counting down.
CTCCGTGATGGACCGCACCTCGGAGCAGGCCGAGCTCGCCCTCGCCGAAGAGGGCGACGCGTTCGGAGCGCTGCGCCGGTTCGTCCACGCCGCGGCCGAGGAGCGGATCGGTGCCCTGTGCCCGATGCTCTCCGGCGACTTCGACAAGGAGCACCCGGACCTCGACGAGGCCCGGGACCGTCTCGAGGGACTTGTCGAACAGCTCATGGCCCGGGCGCGTACCGCAGGTCAGCTGCGCACCGATGTCGCTGTCGGTGACCTGATGGTCGCGCTGTCCCAGCTCACCCGACCTCTGCCGGGGTCGGGGTGTGTGAACTTCGACCAGTTCGTCCACCGCCACCTGCAACTGTTCCTTGACGGTCTGCAGGCCCCGGCCCGATCCGAACTCCCGGGAACGGCGGCCACTTTGGAGGATCTTCGCCAGAAGGCCTGCAAGGCCTGACCGAACGGCGGCAGGCCCGCGATCCGTCGCGATGAGTTCTGACGCCCCCGTGAGTCACCCCTACAAGCTTCCGTAGCAACGCCTGAACGACCTTTCCTTCATCGCGTGCTGTCGTGCGCACGCGAAATTTCACGAAATACCGAGGTGGGTACCCCCATGTCTGAAACAGCCCTCAAGCCCGACACCGGGCTCGACCCGAAGCGCTGGAAGGCCCTGGTCTTCATCGCGCTCGCCCAGCTGATGGTCGTGCTCGACGCGACGATCGTGAACATCGCGCTGCCGACCGCCCAGCAGGACCTGGGGATCTCGGACGGCAACCGCCAGTGGGTCATCACGGCCTACGCCCTGGCCTTCGGCGGACTGCTGCTCTTCGGCGGCCGCATCGCCGACCTGTGGGGCCGCAAGCGCACCTTCGTGACCGGCCTGATCGGATTCGCCGTCGCGTCCGCCCTCGGCGGCGCCGCCAACGGCGAGGCCATGATGCTGATCGCGCGCGCCGCCCAGGGTGTCTTCGGTGCGCTGCTCGCACCGGCCGCCCTGTCGCTGCTCGCCGTGATGTTCACCGACGCCAAGGAGCGCGCCAAGGCCTTCGGCATCTACGGTGCGATCGCCGGTGGCGGTGGCGCCGTGGGTCTGATCCTCGGCGGTGTGCTCACCGAGTACCTGAACTGGCGCTGGACCTTCTTCGTCAACATCCCGTTCGCGATCGTGGCCGCCCTGGGCGCGTACTTCGTGATCCGTGAGCCGGCCGGCGGCCGCAACCGCTCGCCGCTCGACATCCCGGGTGTGCTCCTGTCGACCCTCGGTCTGGTCGCGCTCGTCTACGGCTTCACGCGCGCCGAGTCCGACGGCTGGTCCGACTCCGTGACCATCGGCATGTTCGTCGCTTCCGTCGTGCTGCTCGCCGCGTTCGTGGCCGTCGAGGCCAAGGTCAAGCACCCGCTGCTGCCGCTGCGCGTCATCACCGACCGCAACCGCGGCGGTGTCTACCTCTCGCTCGGCCTCGCGGTCATCGCGATGTTCGGCCTGTTCCTCTTCCTCACGTACTACCTGCAGATCGTCAAGGGCTACAGCCCGGTCATGACGGGCTTCGCGTTCCTGCCGATGATCGTCGGCATGATCACGGGCTCGACCCAGATCGGTGCCCGTCTGATGACCCGCGTCGCTCCGCGCCTGCTGATGGGCCCGGGCTTCCTGGTCGCCGGTCTGGGCATGCTGCTCCTGACCCAGATGGAGATCGACTCCTCGTACCCGCTCCTGATCCTGCCGGCGCAGCTGCTGCTGGGTCTGGGCATGGGTACGGCGTTCATGCCGGCCATGTCGCTGGCCACCATCGGGGTCGAGCCGCGGGACGCCGGTGTGGCCTCCGCGATGGTCAACACCTCGCAGCAGGTCGGCGGCGCCATCGGCACCGCGCTCCTGAACACCATCGCCGCCTCGGCCACCACCGCCTACATCGCGGACCACGCGGCCGGCGCGAGCAACCAGCAGCTGCTCCAGTCGCAGGCCATGGTCGAGGGTTACACCTCGGCGATCTGGTGGGCCGTCGGCATCCTGGCGCTGTCCGCGGCGATCGCCTTCACCTTCATCACCACCAAGGCGCAGGGCTCCACGCCGGTCGCCTCCGGTGGCGGGGAGAAGGGCGCCGAGGAGGAGATCCAGGTCCCGGTCATGGCGCACTGACCCCCGTATCGCAGCACCAGCCGGATCCGCCCTGAGGGCTCAGCGCAACCAGGGCAGATCCGCACCCGCCTCGCACGGCTGAAGTCCCTCGGCGACGATCTTCATGATCTCGCCGAGGGACTTCTGCTGTTCGGGGGTGAGCCGGTCGAAGAGCGCCTGGCGTACGGCGGTGACATGGCCGGGCGCCGCCTGGGCGAGGACCTCGGCGCCCTCGTCCGTGAGGATCGCGTTCTGGCCGCGCTTGTCGGAGCGGCAGTCCTCGCGCCGCACCCAGCCGTTCTTCTCCAGGCGCGCCACGGCGTGCGAGAGCCGGGAGCGGGTGATCTTGGCCTGCTTGGCGAGCTCGGTCATCCGCATCCGGCGGCGCGGGGCCTCGGCGAGCTGGACGAGCAGCGCGTAGTAGAGGTGCGGCAGCTTGGCGTCGCGCTGCAACTGGCGGTCGAGATGGTCGTCGAGAAGCATGGTGGCGTGCAGATACGCGCGCCAGATCTGCTGTTCCTCGTCACTGAGCCAGCGGGGCTCCTCGCTCGGTCCGGGTGCGCCTTCGTGCTTCGTCGCCATGCGTCCACTGTACGGAGGGCTTGCTTGAAGGTTGAAGGAAACTCCGCGGAGGAGTACCTTCGAAGCATTGCTTGAAGTTTCAAGTACGAGTGCAGGGAAGAGCGAGGAGTCGCCATGAACGCCACCACGACCGAGCGGATGCCCGCGCTCTACCTCTCGCACGGCGCCCCGCCGCTGGCCGACGACCCCGTCTGGCCCGGTCAGCTCGCCGCCTGGTCCGCGGACCTGCCGCGGCCGAAGGCGGTCCTGATGGTCTCCGCGCACTGGGAGGAGGCGCCGCTCGCCCTCGGCGCGACCACCACGGTGCCGCTGGTCTACGACTTCTGGGGCTTCCCCGAGCACTACTACCGGGTGCGGTACGCGGCTCCGGGCGCTCCTGAACTGGCCGAGTCCGTACGCAAGTTGCTGCGCGCACCCGGCACGCCCGTGCAGGACATCCCGGACCGCGGCCTCGACCACGGCGCGTACGTGCCGCTCGTCGAGATGTTCCCGGAGGCCGACCTCCCGGTCCTTCAGATCTCCATGCCCACCCTGGACCCGCGCCGCCTGATGGACATCGGGCGCAAGCTCGCGCCGCTGCGCGACGAGGGCGTCCTGATCGTCGGCAGCGGCTTCTTCACGCACAACCTGGCGGCGCTGCGCCAGGGCGGGATCCCGTCCTGGTCCACGGAGTTCGACGCGTGGGGGCACGAGGCGCTGGAGTCCGGTGACGTGGACGGACTGCTCGACTTCCTGGAGAAGTCCCCGTCCGGCGCCCTGGCCCACCCGCGCACCGAGCACTTCGCCCCGCTGTTCGTGACGATGGGGGCGGCCGACGCGGCGGGCGAGCTGGGGTCGCAGCGGTCGGTGATCGACGGGTTCTGGATGGGGCTCGCGAAGCGGTCGGTGCAGTTCGGGTGAGGTCCGAGTCCGGTTCGGGCCGGTCCGGCCCGAACCCCCTTACAGCGCGGGCTCGTTGAGCTCGATCGAGCGGGCCGCCGCCGCCAGGGCGACCGGGTCGCCGATGTCGAGCGCGGTGTCCGTGAACTTGATGGCGTGGTCGTCGCCGTGCCGGGCCGCCTGCTCGGCCAGGTCCTCCGCGCCCGGGACGCCGCCGAGGTCGTACGGGGCCGGGTCGGCCGGCGAGTAGGCCGCCGTGACCGCGGCGCTCGCCGTCCAGGCCGCGCTCAGGGAGACCGGCCAGAGCTCGCGGGGGAGCGCCGGCAGGGCGCGCAGGACCGCGTTGGGCGCCGTGGCCGCGTGCACCAGCATCACCGGCTCGCCGTGACCGTGCGTGGCGTAACGGTGGACCGCGGCCGTGACCAGCTCGGACAGGGCCGCGCGGGCGGCCTCCGGGTCGGCCGTCCTCGTGGCGGGCCAGGCGGGGAACGTGGTCAGCTGCGCGAACCGGTCGAGGATGCCGCCCCGCTGCACGGGCACGCGCGGCACGGCGTCCAGGGCACCGGCCGCGTCCTGCGCCGGGCCGGACACGGTGATCTCGGGCAGCGGCTCGCTGCGCGCCGCCCAGTAGCCCAGGCCGTGGGCCAGCTCGGCCAGCCGCGGCGCCGTCTCGCCGCCGTCCAGGAGGGCCCGTACGGCGTGGCCCACGCGGATCACCGGATGCGTGGCACCGGCCGCGATCTCGGGCAGCAGCCGCGGCCACCACTCGGCCAGCACCTCGCGCCACGGGTGCTCGCCCACCTCGCGCGTGAAGAACGCGCACCAGTCGGCGATCCGGCGCGCGTCCCCCATGGCCTCGCGCCAATTCGCGCGGGTGACACGGCCGTTGGCGGCCGGCATGTCCTCCAGCTTGTCCTCGTAGTGGTCGAGCCAGCGGTGCACGGAGTGCGCGTGGCCGCGGTGCACGAGGGACTCGACGGCCATCGGGCCGTGGTTCGACAGGCGGCCCAGGCGCTCCGGCCCGCTCGCGTGCAGCCGCTCCAGCGCCTCGTCCAGGATTCCCGTCGTGTCGGCCATGGCTCCCCCTGTGCTCGTCCGTGCTTGTCGGTGCGCGTCGGTGCGCGTCGGTGCTCGTCGATGCGATGAGGCGACGCTACGGCGGCGGGCGAGGCGGCCGGAACGGGCCGGAGACCTAGGCGGAGGGCGGCGTGCGGCCTAGGTCCGGAGGAGGGGGCCTGCGGGAAGGGGGTGCTCGGGGAGGCGGGCGGGAACTGTTGGCGCGTTCGGGCCGTTGGGGGATTGAACCGTCTGCGGCTGTGTTGCGTATCCGGGATCGAGGGAACTCGAAGGGCTGCCGGGCAACCAGGACGCGGTCCGTGCCGTCTTCTCCAGCGGGGGAGCGGGCCGCCGCAGGGGGTGGAGCAGGCAAAACGTGTGACCGTCGTCTCACTTCCCCGGCGTCGAAGAGGCCGCCCGAGGGGTACGGGACGGCTGGGCGCACCGGGTCTGACCTGCACCTCTGTGGCACCGACAGACTGTCGGTCCGCGGTGTGGCGGCACAGGGTACTGCAAGATCACGAAAAATGTTGGGCAGCTTGGGAATTCTGTCCGGATTCCAGTCGTTGTTTCCTTCGGAAGCGGTAACCAGACGTTATCTGGACTGCCGTCCCTGGAGTCCCGAAGACCACCAGCCGGCCCCACTCATCGCAAGGGAGCACGCATGGCAACCCGTGCCGTCGCCCGTCGTAAGTCCGCCAAGGGCGAGACCGACGCGGCAAGCAGCGTCCGCGGCCCCGTATCCACGGGTGGCGAAATCGCCGACCGCGACCTGGTCGGCATGTACCTGGACGAGATAGCCCGCACGCCGCTGCTCGACGCCGCCAAGGAGGTCGAGCTGTCGCAGATCATCGAAGCGGGTGTGTACGCGCAGCAGATCCTCGACGGCGAGCTCGACGAGGACAGCGAGGTCGGCAAGGGCGCGAGCCGCGAAGAGCTCGAAGCCCTCATCGCCGACAGCGAGCGGGCCAAGGACATCTTCATCCGCTCCAACCTGCGCCTGGTCGTCGCGGTCGCCCGCCGCTACCCGCGCTCGGGCCTGCCGCTGCTCGACCTGATCCAGGAGGGCAATGCGGGCCTGGTGCGCGCCGTCGAGAAGTTCGACTACCGCAAGGGCTTCAAGTTCTCGACGTACGCGACCTGGTGGATCCGTCAGGCCATCACGCGCTCGATCGCCGACCAGTCGCGCACCATCCGCCTCCCCGTCCACCTGGTCGAGGAGCTGGGCCGGATCCGCCGTGTGCAGCGGGAGTTCAACCGGGAGAACGGGCGCGACCCCGAGCACGCGGAGATCGCCGCCGAGCTCGGCTCCACGCCGGAGCGCGTCGGCGACGTGCTCGACTGGGCGCGCGACCCGGTCTCGCTGAACATGTCGGTGGACGACGAGGGCGACACCCAGTTCGGCGACCTCCTCGAGGACACCTCGGCGATCTCGCCCGAGCAGTCCGTGCTCACGCTGCTTCGCAGCGAGGAGCTCGACGGCCTCATCGGCCGGCTCGACCAGCGCACGGCCTCCATCATCAAGATGCGGTACGGCATCGAGGACGGCCGCGAGCGCACGCTGACCGAGGTCGGCAAGGAGCACGGTCTGACCCGCGAGCGGATCCGCCAGATCGAGAAGCACGCCCTGCTGGAGCTCAAGCGGCTGGCCCGCGACACGGGCTTCGACGCGGCGGCGTGACCCACGGCGGTCACCCCGACCGCCCCCGAGACCGAGCCCCCGGCGCCCACCCCCCCCTGGCGCCGGGGGCTCGTTGTGTCCGCCGAGCGCCCCGACCCTCCCGGCCCCGTCCCTGCTCTCCGCCCTATCCGGCCGCCGCCCGCGTCAGCCTGCTGCCCAACCGGGCCACGTGCTCGGCCAGTTCGGAGGGGCCGTGCACCGTGAAGTCCGGCCCCAGGAGCGCGAGCCGCATCGCCACCCACTCCAGGGAGTCCTGCACGGTGGCGCGCAGCCGGCAGCTGTCCGCCCCGGTCGCCTCCGGGGCGCCGAAGGACGGGGGCAGCCGGCGGGCGACCTCCGCGGCAGGGGCCCGGAAGGTCACGTCGACCTCGAAGGTGGGCGCACCCCGCCACACCGTCGCCCGCATGAACTCCGCCGCGTCCCCCGTCGGCACCTCGCGCGGCGCGAACCGCGCCCCCGTCGCGAACGGATCGCTGACCCGGTCCACCCGGAAGGTCCGCCAGTCGTCCCGGTCGATGTCGTACGCGATCAGATACCAGCGCCGGCCTGCCGAGACGAGCCGGTACGGCTCCGTCAGGCGCCGGGTCCGGGCGCCGTCCCCCGCCTCGTACGAGAAACGCAGCCGCTCGTGCCCGGACGTGGCCGAGGCGAGGACCGTCAGGGTCTCCGGTGCGATCACCGCTCCGTCGCCGCCCCGGTCGTACACGAGTGAACTCGTCGCGGACTGAAGCGACTTGACGCGGTGGCGCAGGCGCGAGGGCAGGACCTGTTCGAGCTTGGCGAGGGCGCGTACGGAGGCCTCCTCGATGCCCTCGACCGCGTGGCCCGCGCCCGCGCGCAGGCCGACCGCGATGGCCACGGCCTCCTCGTCGTCCAGGACGAGGGGCGGCAGCGCCTTGCCGGCGACGAGGCGATAGCCTCCCTCGGCCCCCATCGTCGCCTGCACCGGGTAGCCGAGGTCGCGCAGCCGGTCCACGTCGCGGCGGATGGTCCGCCCGGAGACCTGGAGGCGCTCGGCGAGCTCACTGCCTGGCCACTCGCGTGGCGTCTGCAGGAGCGACAGAAGCTGCAGCAGTCGTGCGGGAGTGTCGGTCGTCATGGATTTGAGGATGCTCCTCAATTAGGTCGTGACCTGTCCTACATGACGTCTAACGTACTTCCCATGAAGAAGACAAGCAGCAGCGCGCAGGGCATAGCCCAAGGCCGGGAAGGCCAGGACGGGGCCGACCGGCGGCGGTGGATCGCCCTGGCGATCGTGATGACCGCGTCGTTCATGGACCTGGTGGACGTGACGATCGTGAACGTCGCGATCCCCACCATCACGCGGGACGAGGGCGCGAGCCCCAGCCACATCCAGTGGATCACCGCGGGATACGCGCTGGCCTTCGCGGCCGGCCTCATCACCGGCGGACGCCTCGGTGACATCTACGGCCGCAAGCGGCTCTTCCTCATCGGCATCGCGGGCTTCACCCTGGCCTCGGCGCTGTGCGGATTCGCGGTCAACCCCGACATGCTGGTCGCCTCGCGCATCCTCCAGGGCGCCACGGCCGCGCTGATGGTGCCGCAGGTGCTCTCGATCGTGCACGCCACCTTCCCGGCGCACGAGCGAGGCAAGGTCTTCGGCCTCTTCGGCGCAATCGTCGGACTCGGCGCGGTGACCGGCCCGCTGCTCGGCGCGCTGCTCACCGAGTGGAACCTGTTCGGTCTGGAGTGGCGCCCGATCTTCCTGATCAACCTGCCGGTGGGCATCGCGGCCCTGATCCTCGGCCGCAAGTTCATCAGCGAGTCCAAGGCCCCCAAGGCGCTCAAGCTGGACCTCGTCGGCGTGGTCATCGTCGTCGCCGCCCTGCTGATGCTGATCTACCCGCTGACCCGCGGCCACGAGCTGGACTGGCCGCTGTGGGGCCACCTCATGATGGCCGGCTCGCTCCCGGTCTTCGGGCTCCTCGTCGCGTACGAGCGCTACAAGGCGAAGAAGGACGGCTCGCCGCTGATCGAGCTGCCGCTGTTCAAGGTGAAGAGCTTCGCGGCCGGTATCGCGGTGCAGCTGACCTTCGGCCTGGTCATGGGCATCTTCTTCCTGGTGTGGACCCTCTACATGCAGACCGGCCTCGGCTGGAGCGTCCTGAAGGCGGGCCTGACCGGCATCCCGTTCTCCATCGCCGTCTCCTTCGCGGCCGGCATCTCGGTGCAGAAGCTGGTCCCGGTCTTCGGCCGCAAGGTCCTCCAGGCGGGCGCGCTCACGATGGTCGTCGGTGTGCTCCTCTACATCTGGGAGGCCGACCGCTACGGCATGACCATCACCGCCTGGCAGATGGCGCTCCCGCTGGTCGTGATGGGCGTGGGCATGGGCCTGATCGTGGCCCCGCTGACCGACGCCGTCCTGTCCGAGGTGCCGCGTGAGCACGCCGGTTCGGCCTCGGGCCTGATCAACACGACGATGCAGATGGGCAATGCGCTGGGCCTCGGTCTGGTCTCGGTGGTCTTCTTCGGCCAGCTCTCCGACCACGCGACCCCGCAGCAGCTGGCCCCGGAGATCGTGGCCGCGTTCCAGCACGCCCTGAAGTACGTGGCCGCGGTGCTCGGCGCGATCTTCCTGGTGATGTTCGCGCTGCCGAAGCGTCCGAAGCAGCACCTGGAGGGCGGGGCGGACGAGCCCCCGTCCGACGCCGCCCCGGCCGAGGGCAAGGCGGCGGACGACGACGAGGAGCCGGTGCTGGTGCACTGACCTCCGCGCTCCCGCCTCGACGCCCCCGTACCTGTTGGTGCGGGGGCGTCGGTGTGTATTCAGCCCCGCCGGCGTTTGAGGCGATCCGGCCGCAGGTCGGATGCGGGGTCCGGGGCGGAGCCCCGGTTTCGGGAAGGGGCGGGGCGGGGAGAAAGGCCCGCCGCAGGCGCCCACCCAGCAGGACCAAAGTCTGTTTGTGCCCGAACGGTGCCCGAACCTGTTTACTTACGGGGCGTGGCACCCGTACGCTGACAAAGAACCCACACACTCGGGCACGAAGCGGAGCTGAACCCACATGTACGCACCGGAGCGCCAGCAGGAGATCCTGCGGATCGCCCGCGAGAGCGGCCGCGTCGACGTGCTCTCGCTCGCCGAGGAGTTCCAGGTCACCGCCGAGACCGTACGGCGCGACCTCAAGGCACTCGACCGCGCCGGCCTCGTCCGCCGCGTCCACGGGGGAGCGATACCGGCCGGACGCCTCGACTTCGAGCCCGACCTCGCCGAGCGCGAGTCCACCGCCGCCGACGAGAAGGACCGCATCGCGCGGGCCGCCCTCGCCGAACTGCCCGCCGACGGCAGCGTGATCCTCGACGCCGGTTCCACCGTGGCCCGGCTCGCCGCCGGACTGCCGCTCGAGTCCTCGCTCACCGTCGTCACCCACTCGCTGCCCACCGCGGCCCGCCTCGCCGACCACCCCGGCATCCAGCTCCACCTCATCGGCGGCCGGGTCCGGCACCGTACGCGCGCGGCCGTGGACGCCTGGGCGCTGCGGGCCTACGGCGAGGTCCGTGCCGACGTCGTCTTCCTCGCCGCCAACGGCTTCTCCGCCGACCACGGCCTGACCACCCCCGACCTCGCCGAGGCCGCCGTGAAGCGCGCCGCCGTCGCCGCGGCCCGCCGCGTGGTGCTGCTGGCGGACTCGGCCAAGTGCGGCGAGGAGCACTTCGCGCGTTTCGGCTCGCTGAGCGACATCGACCTGCTGATCACCGACACCGGGCTCTCCGACGCGGACGCCCAGGCCATGGAGAAGGCCGGAGTCGAAGTCCGGCGCGTCTGACCCGACAGGGCGCCCCGTCCTTGAGCCGCCCCCACCCGAATCCCCCACGTACCACCTGGAAGCGGTCCGCATGATCCTCACCGTCACCCCCAACCCCTCCCTCGACCGCACCTACGAAGTGCCCGCCCTGGAGCGCGGCGAGGTCAACCGGGCCTCCGGCGACCGGATGGACCCGGGCGGCAAGGGCGTCAACGTCTCGCGTGCCGTGGCCGCCGCCGGCCGCCACACCGTCGCCGTGCTCCCGCTCGGCGGGGCCCCCGGCGCGCTGGTCGCCGAGCTGCTCGGCGAGCAGGGCATCGAGGTGGCGCCGGTGGAGGTCGCCGGCGCGACCCGGTCCAACATCGCGCTCGCCGAACCCGACGGCACCCTCACGAAGATCAACGCGGCCGGTCCCGAACTCTCCGCCGACGAGGCCGCGTCGCTGCTCACCGAGGTGCGCATCCAGTCCGCGGGCGCGGACTGGATCGCCTGCTGCGGCAGCCTGCCGCGCGGCCTTCAGCCGTCGTGGTACGCCGAGTTGGTGGCCACCGCCCACGCGGCCGGCGCACGGATCGCCCTGGACACCTCAGGCCCGTCGCTGCTCGCCGCGCTGCGCGAGCAGCCGGACGTCGTCAAGCCGAACGTCGAGGAGCTCGCCGAGGCCGTCGGCCGACCCCTGCACACGGTCGGCGACGCGGTGAAGGCCGCCGAGGAACTGCGCGCGCTGGGCGCGCGGGCCGTGCTCGCCTCGCTCGGCGCCGACGGGCAGCTGCTCGTGGACGACAGCGGCGCGTACTTCGCGAGCGCGCCCGTCGAGACGGTGCGCAGCAACGTCGGCGCGGGCGACGCCTCGCTCTCCGGCTTCCTGATCGCGGGCGGCACGGGCCCCGAAGCCCTCGCCTCCGCCGTCGCCCATGGAGCGGCGGCCGTCCAGCTGCCGGGCAGCGTGATGCCGACGCCCGGAGACCTGGACCCGGCGGCGGTGCGGGTGGTCGCGGAGGTGCCGCTGGACCGCGCACTGACGGAGCCTGCGGCATGAGGGGGGTGGGCTGTATCGCCCGGGTGAGGGGGCCGCGCGCCCAACTGAACGTACCCCGCCCACCCGGGGGCCGAGCCCTTGAAAGAAGCCTATCGACCCCCACTGACATCCCCCGCGAACGCCCCTTACCGCGCCGCCCCCACCGCGCCGTCCCCCTCAACTCCCCACAGCTGTCCCCCATATGCGAGCAAAGGAGCCCGCGATGAGCGAGATGATCACCGCGGAACTGGTCGACCTCGACCTGTCCGCCGAGACCAAGGAAGCCGCCGCGCGGTCGCTCGCCGAGCGGATGGTGGCGCTCGGGCGCGTCACCGACCTCGACGGGTTCCTCGCCGATGTCGCCGCACGCGAGGCGCAGATGCCCACCGGCCTCGACGGCGGCATCGGCATCCCGCACTGCCGCAGCGCCCATGTCACCGAGCCCACGTTGGCGTTCGGCCGGTCCCGGCAGGGCATCGACTTCGGCGCGCCCGACGGCCCCGCCGACCTGATCTTCCTGATCGCCGCGCCCGCGGGCGCCGACGAGGACCACCTCACGATCCTCTCCTCGCTCGCACGCCAGCTGATGGACACGGAGTTCACGGGCGCGCTGCGGGCGGTCCAGGACGCGGGTCAGGCCGCTGCGCTGATACGGGGAGAGGCGCCCGTATCGGATACGGCGGACTCTCCCGTATCGGATACGGCACACCTTCCCGCACCGGAAGCGGCCCCCGAGCCGCAGCAGCACAAGGCCCCCGCCGCCGCACCTGAAGCTCCCGCCGCCGAGGCGCCCTTCAGGATCGTCGCCGTCACCTCCTGCCCCACCGGCATCGCGCACACCTACATGGCCGCCGAGTCCCTGGAGAACGCCGGCCGTGCGGCGGGCGTCGAGCTCGTCGTCGAGACGCAGGGCTCCGCGGGCTTCACACGGCTCGACCCGACCGTGATCGCGGGCGCGGACGCGGTGATCTTCGCGCACGACGTCCCCGTACGCGACAAGGACCGCTTCGCCGGAAAGCCCACCGTCGACGTGGGGGTGAAGGCGGGCATCAACCGTCCCGCCGAACTCATCGCCGAGGTCCGCGAGAAGGCCGCCCGCGGCGAGGTCTCCTCCGGGGCGCCGACGCCCGTGGAAGCGGCCGGCGACGCGGGCGACGGCTACGGCACCAAGCTGCGCAAGTGGCTGATGTCCGGCGTGAGTTACATGGTGCCGTTCGTCGCGGCCGGCGGTCTGCTGATCGCCCTCGGCTTCGCGATCGGCGGCTACGAGATCAGCGATGCCAAGTCGGTCGTCGAGCACTTCGTGTGGACCGAGGCGGCCAGCTGGGCCGCGCTGTTCTTCCAGGTCGGCGGGCTCGCCTTCGGATTCCTCGTGCCGGTGCTCGCCGGTTACATCGCGTACGGCATGGCGGACCGGCCCGGTCTCGTGCCCGGATTCGTCGGCGGCGCGGTGGCCGTCACCATCAACGCCGGCTTCCTCGGCGGACTCGCGGCCGGTCTGATCGCGGGCGCCACGGTGATGGCGATCCAGAAGGCCAGGATCCCGGCTGTCCTGCGCGGCATCATGCCGGTGGTCGTGATCCCGCTGATCTCCTCGGCGGTGGTCGGCTTCCTGATGTTCCTGGTGGTCGGCGAGCCGATCGCCTCGCTCCAGGGCGCCCTGACCGACTGGCTCAAGTCCCTCGACGGCTCCAACGCGATCATCCTCGGCGTCATCCTCGGCCTGATGATGTGCTTCGACCTCGGCGGCCCGCTCAACAAGGTCGCGTACGCCTTCGCGATCGGCGGCCTCGGTGCGAACGCCACCGACGGCAACCTCAAGGTCATGGCCGCCGTCATGGGCGCCGGCATGGTCCCGCCGCTCGCGATGGCGCTGGCCACGACGGTGCGCGGCAAGCTCTTCACCAAGACCGAGCGCGAGAACGGCAAGGCCGCCTGGGTGCTCGGCGCCTCCTTCATCACCGAGGGCGCGATCCCGTTCGCGGCGGCCGACCCGCTGCGCGTCATCCCCGCCTCGATGGCGGGCGGCGCGGTGACCGGCGGTCTGTCGATGGCCTTCGGCGCGACGCTTCAGGCCCCGCACGGCGGCATCTTCGTGGTGCCGCTGATCGGCCAGCCGCTGCTCTACCTGGTGGCGGTCATCGCCGGTACGTGTGTGTCGGCCGGGCTCGTGGTCCTGCTCAAGGGGATGCGGAAGCAGGAGCCTGCGGCCGTACCCGCACAGGGAACGGCGCCGCAGGCGGAGACCGCACCGGCCGCCGTGAAGGAGACGGTCACCGCCTGAGGAGCCGGCGGAGCGCCCGAACCTCCCCACAGGGCCCCGGACTTCCCTACGAGGAAGGCCGGGGCCCTTTCGTATGTCCCGATGTATCCCGCCCTGCTCCCTGTGGGCACCGCTCTGCGAGATACGTCACTTCGGGACCAAAGTCCCTTTCCGGCCCTGTCCTAAGCCCCGTCCGTGAGGTTCACTGGCCCGCATGTTCGATCAGATCTCGGCCATCCAGCAGATCGGCCTTGCGGTGCTCCTCGTCGCGACCGTCGCATGGGTCGTCGGCCTGGTGCGCCTGCTCCGCCGCGACCGCTTCGAGATCGCGATCTGGCGCGAGGCACAGCGCGCCGGCGCGCTCCCGGCCCACCTCGACGGCATCCCGCGGCAGTCGGTGCCGCATCCGATCGAGCGCGTGGACCTCACGGAGGAGGAGCACGCGGCGTTCGCGGGTCTGGTGCGGCGGCTGTCGGACAAGCGCTAGCGAGCGGTGCGGGGGCGCGGTCGCTGAAGGGCGCCGTGCCCGGCCCTGCTCAGAGCGCCGCGCCCCGGCCCTCCATGACCGCGCGGGCCCGACCCTCCTCCTCGTACACCTCGCACACGTGGCGCCCGTCCGGTGAGTCGGTGTGCTCCACCTCCCACAGGCTGAGCTCCTGCCCGTCGGCGAGCAGGAACGCGTGCTCGTACAGCGTGAACCCCGCCTCCGTACGCCCCGGCCGCCCGAACGCCTGGGTGATCTGGTGCGCCACCGCCGTCCGCAGCAGGCGGGCCGTCCGCTCGTCGGGCCGGTCCGCGTTCTCCGCGCGGCGCAGCAGCCGGCGGGCGTGGTCGGCGGCGTCCTCCTGCGCGAAGTGCCCGTAGGCCCGGCGCGGTGTCGGCGCGATCATCAGGACCGTCTCCAGGAGCAGCGGCTCGTCCGCGTGTGTCAGGTCCACCGCCTCGGTGGCCTCGCGGCGCGGCTGGGGGTCGGCGGGGAAGGGCAGCCGGGCCGCGGCCGTGTGCACCTCTTCCGCCTCGGTGTACAGCTCGTGCTGCTCCTCGCGGCGCGCCGTCGCATTGTGCACCAGCTCCCACAGGACGAGGGCGCTGCCGTCGGCGAGCAGCCAGGTGTGGCGGTGGATCTCGCGGTGCAGCCCCGCGCTGTGCTGGGCGGAGTGCAGCGCGGCGTCGTGCGCGAGCGCCGTCTCGAGCAGGGGGAACAACTCGTCGGGCAGCTCGAAGGAGTTGAGGGCGCGTCCGAGGAGCCGGTCGGCCTGCTCCTGGGGGGTCTGGTTCGGAACGCTCAAGGTGTCTCCCGGCGTTGCTGTGCTGGGGTGCGGTCGTCACCGACCGGCGGTCCTGCGCGTGTTGCTGCTTGTGACCTCTTGGCCGCTCACCGTAGTGCCTCGCTCGGACATCATGTCCGTCGTTCGGGAAAACGTACGAGACTTCTCGGGGGTTCCCAGGTGGCGTACCCCGAAAGGGAGTTGGGCTCACGCCGGGAGGGCGCGCGGGGCGGCCTCGGTTACCGCTCGTCTACCGCTCGTCGCCCTCGTAGAGCTCCGTATACGAAGGGAACTCGCCGCCCGGGCCGCTGACCCCCTCCGCGGCCCGCACCGCCTTCACGATCGCGCGCGTCACCGTGTCCGCGGCGGCGGCGAGCAGCTCGTTCACGAGGAGCAGCGACTCCGACGCCCCCTCGGGCAGCGGGTTCTCGTGGGTCGCGAGGGCGAACACCGTGTCCCCGTCGTGCAGGAGGTGCACGGGACGTACGGCGCGCGCGAGACCGTCGTGCGCCGTCCCCGCGAGCTTCTGCGCCTGGGCGCGGGAGAGCTGCGCGTCGGTGGCGACGACGGCGAGGGTGGTGTTGAGGGGAGCGCCCGTCCCCGCGGCTGCCTGCAAGGAGGCGGTACGGGACTTCGCGGCGGCCAGGCGTTCCTGCGCCCGCCGGTGCACCTCGGGGGAGGGGCGGGCGCCCGGGTCCTGCGAGTCGGTGAAGTAGCTGCCGTAGAGCACCCCGGTGCGCGGATCCACCACGTCGCCGACCGCGTTGACCACGACGAGCGCGCCGAGCGTGTGCCCCGACGCGAGGCGCACGCTCGCCGTGCCGACGCCTCCCTTGAGCCCGCCGGCCACGGCGCCCGTCCCCGCGCCGACGGCCCCCTGGGCCACCTCGCCCGAACCCGCCGCGGCCGCTTCGGCCGCCTCGCGCCCGCAGGCCGCGTCGGGCCGGGCCCGCCAACTGCCGCCCCGGCCCAGGTCGTAGACGCAGGCGGCGGGCACCACCGGGACGACCTGCCCTGGCCCGCCCACCGGGAAGCCCCGGCCCTGCTCCTCGAGCCAGGCCATCACACCGGAAGCGGAGTCGAGGCCGTACGCGCTGCCGCCGGTCAGCACGATCGCGTCCACGCGCTGCACCAGGTTCCGCGGATCGAGCGCGTCCGTCTCGCGGGTGCCGGGGCCGCCGCCGCGCACGTCCACGGCGGCCACCGCGCCGCCCTCGGGGGCGAGCACGACGGTGGTCCCGGTCAGCCGGCCGTCCGCGGCGCGGGTCGCGTGGCCGACGCGTACGCCCCGTACGTCGGTGATCGCATCCGTCATCGCGTCGGCGGTCGCGTCGGCGGTCGTGCCGGTGACCGCACCCCGCCGTGCCTGCTCAGCGCCCTCGTCCATGGTCCATACGTACCACGCGTCTGCCGTACGGGAGTTGGCTCCGGATCACGCGGCCCGGGCCCGGTGCCGCGCCGTCCGGGCGGTCAGCGCCGTGCCCGTCGCGATGGTCGCGGCCAGCACGAGGCCGGCCGCGAGCACCGCCCAGTGCCCGGCGAACGTGCAGGCCAGGACGGCCAACGCGCTGCACGGAAGCACCAGTTGCTGGGCCAGGCCCACCTTGAAGTGGCGCGAATGCAGCCACCACACGGTGATCAGGTACAGCGCCGTCGGCACGGTCACCGCCGCGGAGGCCGCGAAGGACGAGATGTGCGCCTTGTGCAGGGCCGACTCGACCGCGACCTCGAGGCCCGCGCCGATCGCGGCGGCCGAGGCGAGGATCACGTAGTGGCCGTAACCCCACAGGAACGCCTGCCGGTTGGAGCGCAGATGGCCGTGGATCGGCACCACGAAGTAGATCCACCACGCGGCGAACACGATCAGGAGCCCGCCCGCGGCCACCGGCAGCAGCTCGTCCAGCGCGTGGTTCTCCTCCACGCCCGACTTCACCGCCACCGTCGCGGCGGCGATCGTCTCGCCGAGCACGATGATCGTGAACAGGCCGTACCGCTCGGCGATGTGGTGCGGATGCCACGAGGTGGCGAAATCGCGCTCGGCGATCACCGGCACGGACAGCTCCGCGACCACCATCACGAGGAACACCCACGGCCGGGCGCCTTCCGGCGCGAACAGCAGTCCCGTCCAGCCGAGCTGGCAGACGAGCACGCCCGCCGCGTACCGCAGCGCCGTGCGCCGCTCGGCTCCGGCCGTGTTCCGCGCGGCCCGCAGCCACTGCGTGGCGAGGCCGACCCGCATCACCAGATAGCCCAGCCAGACCACGAAGAAGTCGTGGTCCTGGAAGGCCTTCGAGACACCCGCGGCCAGGATCAGCACACCGGCGATCTGCACGAGGGTCACGACGCGATAGAGGGCGTCGTCGTTGTCGTACGCGGAGGCGAACCACGTGAAGTTCATCCACGCCCACCACACCGCGAAGAAGATCATCGCGTAGTTCAGGACGCCCTCGCCCGCGTGGCCCTCGGCTACCGCGTGCACCAGCTGCACCCCGGCCTGCGCCACCGCCACGACGAAACACAGGTCGAAGAACAGCTCGAGCGGAGTCGCCGCCCGATGGCCCTCGTCGCGGCTGCGCGCCGTCATCGGGAGCAGGGGGCCGGTGGGACGCGGGAGTTCCGGATGCGTCGTCATGCCGCCAGGGTGACAGCGCGGGCACCGGCACGGCAGCGGTACGAGCCGGTCGGCGGTGCGGGGCCGCTCGCATGGGGGACGGGTGTGCAGCCCCCGCCGCGGGGCTACGCCGCCGCGCGCACGCGGCGGGCCGGGCGCAGGGCCGCCGCGTACCGGCGCAGGACGAGCCGGGCGATACGGGGGTGGTCGGCCAGGGGCTCGGCCACGGTCCAGGCACCGGCCTCGGCCAGGGCGTGGGTGAAACGGCCGGGGGCAAGCAGGTGGGTGGCGACGGCGATCCGCCGGTAACCGGCGGCCCGCAGCAGCGCCACGGCCTCCGGGACCGTCGGCTCGGACGAGGAGCAGTACGCGGGCAGCACCGGCACGGGACCGCGCTCGGCGTCCAGGAGCACGCTCAGCTGACCGACGGCGGTGCGGGCCCCGTCGTTGCCGCCCGCGCGCGACGAACCCGCCGCGGCCACGACCACGGCGTCGGCGCGCTCGCCGGCCCGGCACTCGGCCTCGCGCAGCCGTCCGTACAGCGCGAGCGCCACGTCCGACTCCCCGCTGAGCCCTTCGGTGAGGGCGGTGTCGAGCGTGCGCGGCGCGGCCAGGATCTGCGGGATGTCCACGGTCCGGTGGAACCCGTCCCCGAGCAGCAGCGGCACGACGACGGCCCGCTTCCGCCCTGCCGCGTCCAGCTCGTCGAGCACCTCGGTGAGCGAGGGTGCCTGGTGGTCCATGTGCCCGACGAGGGGCCGTATCCCGCCGTGCGCCTCGACCGCGTCGCACAACCGCCGCACTGTCTCCCCGGCCTCGGCCACGGCACTGCCGTGCACGGCGAGGACGAGCGCGGGGGTCTGGTCGCCCGGGGCGGGGTCGCCCCCGGCGGGGTTGCCCCCGGCGGGGTTGCCCCCGGCGGGGTTGCCCCCGGCGGAGTGGCTGCCCGTGGGGACGTCGCGGTGCGGACCCGCGAACCGGGTGACGGCCTGGTGGTTCGTGCCCGCGGTGGCGCGGGAGACATCGCGGAGGGCAGGAGCAGCGGTCATACCCACGACGCTACGGATCCCGAGGCGCCCGGGGATCGGCCGGAAGACCCGGAATCCCGGGCCGCAGGTCTGGGCCCTTCAGCCGATGCCGCCCGATCGCGACCGGCCACCACGGCGGCCTCCGCGACCGCTCGCCTCCGGCAACCGATGCGCGCCCACGCGTAGCACCGTCCGGCCGACGAGCGCGCACGAGCACCACCGCACCGCCTCCACCGGCCCGCGCGCCCAAGAGCACCACCGCACGCCGGCACGCGGCCCACGCCCGCCAACGCCCGGCCCACGAGCGTCACCGGCCGCCCCCGGCCAGCCCACGACCACCCCGCCCACCCTCGCCGACCCGCGAGCCACCCCGCACACCTCCCCCGCCACACACCTCCCCGCCGCCCCGGCCCCTGCCCGAAGAGCCCGCCCTGCCCGAAGCCCCCCACCCCTGCCCGAAGCCCCCCACCCCTGCCGGAAGACCCCCACCCAAGGGCCCCACGACCTGTGCAAACAGGTCCTTCACGGGCGGAGGGCGGGCCCCTCGCGGCCTACCGTCGAAGGCGAGGCTCACAACGCCTGCCAGGCTTCCCCTACACACGCCGGAGTGTGAACCCCCATGACCCAGACCCTGGTACTCATCGGCCACGGCATGGTGGGCCAGCACTTCCTCGAGGTGCTCGCCGAGCGTGGCGCCCTCGTCGACCCGGCCACCGGGCAGGGCCCCGGCTGGAACGTCGTCGTCCTCGCCGAGGAGGACCGTCCCGCCTACGACCGCGTGCACCTCTCCTCCGCATTCACCGGCACCCACCCCGACGAACTCGCCCTCTCCGACGCCGCGTTCATGACCCGGCACGGCATCGATCTGCGCCTGGGCGACCCGGCCGAACACATCGACACCGCCACCCGCGAGGTCACCACCCTCTCCGGTTCGGTGGTCGCCTACGACGCCCTGGTCCTGGCCACCGGCTCGTACCCCTTCGTGCCGCCGATCGACGGCGCCGACGCCCCCGGCTGCTTCACCTACCGCACCCTGTACGACGTCGAGACCCTCACCGCGTACGCGAAGAGCGCCCGCACCGGCGTGGTCATCGGCGGCGGACTGCTCGGTCTGGAGGCGGCCGGCGCGCTGCGCACCCTCGGACTGCAGACCCACGTGGTCGAGTTCGCCCCGCGCCTGATGCCGTTGCAGGTCGACGACGGCGGCGCCGCCGCCCTGCGCGCGACCATCGAGGGCATGGGCGTGGCCGTGCACACCGGGGTGGGCGCGAGCGCCGTGGAGACCGACGGCGACGGCCGCACCCGCGCGCTGCGCCTGTCCAACGGCGAGACCCTCAACGCCGACCTGGTGGTCTTCTCCGCGGGTGTGCGCCCGCGCGACCGTCTCGCCCGTGAGGCCGGCATCGCCGTCGGCGACCGCGGCGGTGTGGTCGTGGACGAGCACTGCCGCACCACCGACCCGTATGTCTACGCGATCGGCGAGTGCGCCCAGACCGCCGACGGCCGCGTGTACGGCCTGGTCGCGCCCGGCTACCAGATGGCCGAGACCGCCGCCGACGCGCTCGCGGGCGAGGGCACCAAGGTCTTCACCGGCGCCGACACCTCCACCAAGCTCAAGCTGATGGGCGCCGACGTCGCCTCCTTCGGCGACCCCTTCGCCCAGGAGGGCAAGGACGGCGCGGTCTCGGTGGTCTTCTCCGACTCGCGCGACGGCGTCTACAAGAAGCTGCTGCTCGGCCCCGACGGTGCGCTGCTCGGCGGCATCCTCGTCGGTGACGCCGAGGCGTACAGCTCGCTGAAGCCGCACACCGGCAAGCAGCTGCCCGCCCCCGCAGAGGCCTACGTCGGCCCCGCGACCGACGCCGAACTCCCGGGCGCCGACGCCCTGCCGGACGACGCGGTGCTCTGCTCCTGCCACAACGTCACCAAGGCGCAGGTCACTTCGGCCATCGCCGCCGAAGGCATCACCGACCTCGGCGGCATCAAGAAGTGCACCAAGGCCGGGACCGGCTGCGGCGGTTGTGTGAACACCCTCCAGGCCGTCCTGGACGCCGAACTCGCCGCCGCCGGCATCGAGAAGGCCAAGGGCCTGTGCGAGCACTTCGAGCTGACCCGCCCGGAGATCTACGAGAAGGTGCGCACGGAGCACATCCGGTCCTTCACCGAACTCATGGAGAAGTACGGCAAGGGCGAGGGCTGCACGGTCTGCAAGCCGGTCGTCGGCAACGTGCTCGGCACGCTCGGCCCCGAACTCGGCCTCACCCACATCCTCGACGGCGAACAGGCCACCCTTCAGGACTCCAACGACCTGTTCCTCGCCAACCTCCAGAAGGACGGCACGTACTCCGTCGTCCCGCGCGTCCCCGGTGGCGAGATCACCCCCGAGGCGCTCATCGTGATCGGTGAGATCGCCCGCGACTACGGCCTCTACACGAAGATCACCGGTGGCCAGCGCATTGACTTGTTCGGCGCCCGCGCCGAGCAACTCCCGGACATCTGGCGGCGGATGGTCGACGCCGGCATGGAGTCCGGCCACGCCTACGGCAAGTCGCTTCGTACGGTGAAGTCCTGCATCGGTTCGAAGTTCTGCCGCTTCGGGCAGGGCGACTCCGTGCAGCTCGCCATCGACCTGGAGCTGCGCTATCGAGGGCTGCGCGCCCCGCACAAGATCAAGGGTGGGGTCTCGGGCTGTCTGCGCGAGTGCGCCGAGGCCCGCGGCAAGGACATCGGCGTCATCGCCACGGCCAACGGCTGGAACCTGTACGTCTGCGGCAACGGCGGCACCACCCCGCGCCACGCGGACCTGCTCGCCGCGGACCTGGACGCGGCGGAACTCTTCCGCCTGATCGACCGCTTCCTCATGTACTACGTCCGCACGGCCGAGCGCCTGGAGCGCACCTCCGCGTGGCTGGAGCGCATCGACGGCGGGCTCGGCCACCTCAAGTCCGTGCTCATCGAGGACTCCCTCGGCATCTGCGCCGAGCTCGAGGCCCAGATGGACCGGCATGTGGCCGCCTACCAGGACGAGTGGGCCGCCGTGCTCGCCGACCCGGAGAAGCTGAAGCGCTTCAAGCCGTTCACCACGGCCCCCGAGGACGGTGTCTCCTTCCGCGAGGAGCTCGCGGGCGAGCTGGAGCCGGGCCGCGGACGCGTGGCCGTCCTTCCCGACGGCACCGAGGCGGCCCTGTTCAAGGACGGCTCCGGCGCGGTGTACGCGGTGGGCAACCACGACCCGTACTCGGGCGCCGCCGTCATGGCGAACGGCATCATGGGCAGCCGCGACGGCGTACCGACCATCGCCTCGCCCATGCACAAGCAGGAGTTCGACCTGCGCACCGGCGTCAGCCTGGACGACCCCGAGGTCACCCTCGGCGTCCCCGAGCTGCCGTAGCCGGAAGCAGCCGCACCCCGGGCCGGTCCTCCCACGGGACCGGCCCGCTCGGCATCCGCGCACCTCCCGTCCGTCACGCGTCGCCCACCTGCCGCGCACAGCTCGCGTCGCCCACCCGCCGCGCACAGCTCGCGTCGCCCGCCGCCCCCGAGCGCACCCCGGGCCGGACGGTCCGCCGGCGGCGGTCCCAATGTCCGCCTCAACACAGGCCCTTGGCCTGCGGACAAGCCGACTTACGCCTCTCCTGCCGCAGAGAAAGCGGACGGAACCTGGATAGGTACGGAAGATCCACTCCTTCACCCCCAGGAACAGCGCATGCCTGCCGTCAAGGAAACAGTCGAGGTCGCACCGCGGTCGTACGACCCCGCGCAGTACCGTCCGGGCCGCCCCATCACCGACTGGGAGCCCGAGAACGAACTCTTCTGGAAGTCCACCGGCAAGCGCGTCGCCCAGCGCAACCTGTGGATCGCCGTCCCCGCCCTGCTCGTCGCCTTCGTGGTGTGGCAGGTCTGGTCCGTCACCGCGACGAACCTCGCGGACGTCGGCTTCTCGTTCACCACGTCGCAGCTCTTCTGGCTGACCGCGATCCCCGGCCTGACCGGCGGCACGGCCCGCATCTTCTACACCTTCCTCGGCCCGAAGATCGGCCAGCGCACCTTCACCGCGCTCTCCACGGTCGTCCTGATCGTGCCGCTGCTGTGGCTGGGCTTCGCGATCCAGGACACGTCGACCTCGTTCACCACGATGGCGATGATCGCCGCGCTGTGCGGCATCGGCGGCGCCAACTTCTCCTCCTCGCTCGCCAACATCGGCTTCTTCTTCCCCAAGCGCGAGAAGGGCAACGCGACCGGCATCAACGGCGGCCTCGGCAACCTCGGTGTCTCCGTGGTCCAGCTGCTCACCCCGATCGTCATCACCAGCTCGGTCATCGCCATCGGCTCCGGCCAGCACAACGCCAAGACCGGCAACACCGTCTACCTGCAGAACGCGGCCTTCCTGTGGGTGCCCGTCCTGATCGTGCTCGCCGCCATCGCCTGGTTCGGCCAGAACGACCTCAAGACCGCCTCCACCTCCTTCAGCCAGCAGAAGATCATCTTCAAGCGCAAGCACAACTGGCTGATGACCTGGCTCTACGTCGGCACCTTCGGCTCCTTCATCGGCTTCGCCGCGGCCCTGCCGATGCTGATCAAGACCACGTTCCCCGCGTACTCGGTGGCCACCTACGCCTGGATGGGCCCCGCGCTCGGCGCCCTGGCCCGCTGGGCCGGCGGCTGGATCGCCGACAAGCTGGGCGGCGCCCGCGTCACGATCCTGTCCTTCGTGGGCATGGCCGCGTCGATCATCGGGGTGATCAACTTCCTGCCCTCGGGCGGCGACGGCGGCAACTTCGCGGGCTTCTTCGCCTGCTTCCTCGCCGCGTTCTTCTTCTCGGGCATCGGCAACGGCTCGACCTTCCGCCAGATCCCGGTCATCTTCCGCAACCAGCACCTGAAGGGCCTGACCGAGGGCACGCCCGAGTACGCGAAGGCGCTGAAGCAGACGGAGATGGAGGCGGGCGCCGTCACCGGCTTCACCGCCGCGATCGCCGCGTACGGCTTCTTCTTCATCCCGGCGCTGTTCGCCAACTTCGCCGTCACCAGCGCGATGTGGGGCTTCGTGGCCTTCTACGCCAGCTGCGTCGTGGTCACGTGGTGGTTCTACGCCCGCAAGGGCGCCGAGTCCCCCTCCTGACCCACCCGGAACGGCACCTCGCCCGGCCTTCGGTCGAGCACGCCCTCGGATACCGCACGTCGGTGTCCGAGGGCTTTTCCGTAGCCCGCGGAGCAGTCTCGACAGCTCCCGGAGCAGCCTCGACGAAAAACTTGTGAAAGTTTTCACAAGCGGACAAGGGACTTTCGTCCTCCGAGAAACCGCAGGTCGGAGCCCTGTCGACATGCGAGGCACCTCCTTGCGGGGGACCATTGGTACCGAATCCGGGACCATCGCGGGCACAAATGATCGATCAACCGCAGTCCAATGGTGAGTAAGCAATGACGCGGCGATTCGGAAGGTGCGGCCATGACTGCAGCTCCTGCGGAGGCAACGGTGAACGGCGAGGCCTGGGACGGCTTCAAGGGCGGCCTGTGGCGCGACGCCATCGACGTCCGTGACTTCATCCAGCAGAACTACACGCCGTACGAGGGCGACGACTCGTTCCTCGCCGGCCCCACCGAGCGCACCACCGCCGTGTGGAAGGCGATCACGGACAAGTTCCCGGAGGAGCGCGAGAAGGGCGTCTACGACGTCGCGCACGACATCCCCTCGACGATCACCGCGCACGCCCCCGGCTACATCGACCGCGACAAGGACCTGATCGTCGGTCTGCAGACGGACGCCCCGCTCAAGCGCGCGATCATGCCGTACGGCGGCTGGCGCATGGTGGCCGGCGCCCTGGAGACCTACGGCTACCCGGTCTCCGAGGACCTGGAGAAGGTCTTCACCGAGTACCGCAAGACGCACAACGCCGGTGTCTTCGACGCGTACACCCCCGAGATCCGCGCCGCCCGCAAGGCCGGCATCGTCACTGGTCTCCCGGACGCCTACGGCCGCGGCCGCATCATCGGCGACTACCGCCGCGTCGCCCTCTACGGCGTCGACCGGCTCATCGCGTTCAAGAAGACCGAGAAGGACGAGCTCAACGCCATGCCGGCGGGCGACCGTTCGCTCGAGGAGACCATCCGGCTGCGCGAGGAGCTCTCGGAGCAGATCCGCGCGCTGGGCGAGCTCAAGCAGATGGCGCAGTCCTACGGCTACGACATCTCCGGCCCGGCGAAGACCGGCCGCGAGGCCATCCAGTGGCTGTACTTCGCCTACCTCGCCGCCGTGAAGGAGCAGAACGGCGCCGCGATGTCGCTGGGCCGCACCTCCACCTTCGTGGACGTCTACCTCCAGCGCGACCTCGCCCAGGGCCTCATCACCGAGGAGCAGGCGCAGGAGCTGGTCGACGACTTCATCATCAAGCTCCGCATCGTGCGCTTCCTGCGCACCCCCGAGTACGACGAGCTGTTCTCCGGCGACCCGACCTGGGTCACCGAGTCGATCGCCGGCATGGGCGAGGACGGCCGCCCGCTGGTCACCAAGACCTCCTTCCGCTACCTCCAGACCCTCTACAACCTCGGCCCGGCCCCCGAGCCGAACATGACGGTCTTCTGGTCGCCGCAACTGCCGCAGGGCTTCAAGGAGTTCTGCGCCAAGGTCTCGATCGACACCTCCTCGGTGCAGTACGAGTCCGACGAGCTGATGCGCCCGCGCTTCGGCGACGACACCGCCATCGCCTGCTGCGTCTCGGCGATGCCGGTCGGCAAGCAGATGCAGTTCTTCGGCGCCCGCGTGAACCTCGCCAAGACCCTGCTCTACGCGATCAACGGCGGCCGGGACGAGAAGTCCGGCGCCCAGGTCGGCCCCGCGACCGGCGCGATCACCTCCGAGGTCCTCGACTACGACGAGGTCATGGAGAAGTTCGACGAGCAGATGGAGTGGCTCGCGAACGTCTACGTGCACGCGCTGAACGTCATCCACTACATGCACGACAAGTACGCGTACGAGCGCATCGAGATGGCGCTGCACGACCGCGACGTGCGCCGCACCATGGCCTGCGGCATCGCCGGCCTGTCGGTCGCCGCGGACTCCCTGTCGGCGATCAAGAACGCCAAGGTCACCGTCCACCGCGACGAGACCGGTCTCGCCACCGACTACACCATCGAGGGCGACTACCCGGCGTACGGCAACAACAATGACGACGTCGACTCGATCGCCGTGTGGCTGGTCGAGGAGTTCATGAAGAAGGTGCGCAAGCACCCGACGTACCGGAACGCCGAGCACACCCAGTCCGTGCTGACCATCACCTCGAACGTGGTCTACGGCAAGAAGACCGGTAACACCCCCGACGGCCGCCGCGCCGGCGAGCCGTTCTCGCCGGGCGCCAACCCGATGAACGGCCGTGACACCCACGGCTACATCGCCTCGGCGATGTCGGTGGCGAAGCTCCCGTACGAGGACGCAGAGGACGGCATCTCGCTGACCAACACCGTCACCCCCGACGGCCTGGGCCGCACTCCCGAGGAGCGGATCAAGAACCTGGCGGGCGTGCTCGACGGCTACATGGCCAGCGACGGCTTCCACATGAACGTGAACGTCCTCAACCGGGCCGTTCTCGAGGACGCCATGGAGCACCCGGAGAACTACCCGCAGCTGACCATCCGGGTCTCGGGTTACGCGGTCAACTTCGTCCGTCTGACCCGCGAGCAGCAGCTCGACGTGCTCAACCGCACCTTCCACGGCTCGCTCTGAGCCCCCGGCCCGGCGCGCACCGCGCGCCGGGCCGCCGGCTCGCCGACCGCGCGGGCCCACCCCGACTCGCGGCCCCGGGTCCGGGCCCTCACCCCGGGCCCAGGGGCCGCGATCACCGAACCGCTTCTGCTCTCCGGGAGTTGTGCCATGACAGTGCTGCTCGGCAAGGACATACCCGTCGGTGCGCCGACCGCCGACGAACGCATCGGCCTGCACAGCCCGGCGAGCCTGCCCACCACACCGGCGGCCGCCGCCACGCAGCGCCCCACCGAGGGCTCGGTGCACTCCTGGGACCTGTCGACGGGCGTGGACGGCCCCGGCACACGCTTCGTGACCTTCCTGGCCGGCTGCCCGCTGGCCTGCCTGTACTGCCACAACCCCGACACGATGAAGATGCGCAACGGCAAGCGCACCTCCGCCGACGACGTGATCGCCGAGGCGTCGAAGTACACGACCTTCATCAAGGCCTCGGGCGGCGGCGCCACCATCTCCGGCGGTGAGCCCCTGCTCCAGCCGGTCTTCGCCGGCGAGCTCTTCCACCGCCTCAAGCACGAACTCGGTCTGCACACCGCGCTCGACACCTCGGGCTTCCTCGGCGCCCGCGCCACCGACGCGATGCTGCGCGACATCGATCTGGTGCTGCTCGACATCAAGTCCTGGGACCGCGACACCTACAAGAAGGTCACCGCGCGCGAGCTGCAGCCCACCCTCGA
Organism: Streptomyces indicus; assembly: GCF_900100315.1. Taxonomy (GTDB): domain Bacteria; phylum Actinomycetota; class Actinomycetes; order Streptomycetales; family Streptomycetaceae; genus Streptomyces; species Streptomyces indicus. The sequence continues at coordinate 133,955 of NZ_FNFF01000017.1, read as the reverse complement.
CTTCGCCCACCGCCTCGCCGATCAGGGCAAGGAGGTGCACGTCCGCTTCGTGCTCGTGCCCGGCCTGACCGACGACCCCGCCAACGTCGAGGGCGTCGCCGCGTTCGCGGGCTCCCTCGGCAACGTCTCGCGCGTGGACGTGCTGCCCTTCCACAAGCTGGGCCAGTCCAAGTGGGAGGCCCTGGACATGCCGTTCACCCTGGCCGACACCCCCTCGCCCACGCCCGAGCAGGTGGCCGTCGTGAAGCGGATCTTCGAGTCGCACGGGCTGAAGGCCGTCTGAGGGCTGAGCGCCCCGGACGCGGTCGTTGCGGGCGCAAGCACCACGGCGGTACGCGGCCCGGGCACCGGCCTCCCGGACGCATGCGTTGCGGGCGCAAGGGTCCAGGAGGTACGCGTCCCGGCCGCGCGCGCCCCGGACGTACCCTGGACGCATGAGCACCACCCCGAGCCCCCGCGAGGACGAGCGGCCCGAGCAGCAGAAGCCCCGGCCCGCGCTCGTCTTCGACGACCCGCTCGACCAGCAGTCGCCGGACGACACGGACCACGGCTGGGGCGAGCGGCCCACGCCGAGCGGCGACAGCGCCGCCGATCTCGCGCGCTTCCTCGACGAGAAGCCGCCCCACCACATCTGAGCGGTCCGCAAGCCGCTCCGCCCCCGCGAGCCCGCACGGTGCGCCGGCGGACTCGTGGCGGCCTGCTCCTTCGCTAGCCCTGGCTGTGGCCCTGACCCCGCTGCGCGACCAGCGCGTCGCGGATCTCCTTGAGCACCTCCAGCTCGGTGATCTCCATCGTCTCCTGCACGCCTTCCTTGGCCTTGCGCCGCTGCTCCACCTTGGCCAGGTACTTGGCCATGGGCAGCACCATGAGGAAGTAGACGACCGCGGCGGTGATCAGGAAGCTCAGGACGGCGCTCAGCACCGTGCCCCACATGATCGGGATGCCGGAGACGACCTCGCCGTTCTTGAACTCGCACGGAGCCTTCAAGCACGAGCTGTACTTGTCGAGGTCCTTCGTGCCGAACGCCCCGACCAGCGGGTTGATCACGCCCTTCACCACGGAGTTCACGATGTTGGTGAAGGCGGCGCCGATGACGACCGCGACCGCCAGATCCACCACGTTCCCGCGCATCAGGAACGCCTTGAAGCCTTCCCACAGGCTGGGCTTCTTCTCCTCGGTCACGGCTGAGCCTTTCGTCGCATGTGCAAGGGAATCCGATACGGAAGTCGAAGCTGCCATTAGGCCCGGCAAGCCGAAGAAACGTCCAATCCATGCACACGAACAGGTGAGTTGACGAACTGCCGCACGCGCACCGGTCCGTTGTCATCGCAACGTCACCGCGAGCGGGGTGTCCGCGCCCGCGCCCACCAACGCGGTCGCGACCGGACGCGTCACTTCGAGCACCACCAAGGCGCCCCCACCAGGGCCCATTTCGGCCCCGCCGAAGCTCACTTCGCCGGTCCCTCCTGCGCCCTCACCTGTGTCCGCCCCGAAGCCCTCCCCGCCGCCCCCGGGCACCTGTGCCACCCGCGCACCCGAGGCCAGGACGCGCGCCCGGTTGCCGCCGCTGCCCCCGCCCGCGGCCACCACGTCAACGCGGTCGCCGGGCTCGAGCAGGCGCACCGCTGCGGCATCGGCGATCCGTACCGGAGCGGACACCAGCTCCGCAGGACGTGCGGCGGAGGCGGGCACCGCGGCCGGCTCCGGACCGGCGCCGCCACCGGCCCCGTCCCGCGTGCCGAGCGCCAGCGTGACCGCCGCCACCGCCAGCCCGGCCGCGAGGGAACGTCTGCGCCGCCGCAGCGCCCTGCGCAGCCGCGCACTCCCGCCGCGTACATGAAGGGGGGAGAAGTGCGGGACCTCGCACGACGGCGGTGGAACGGCGGGCGCGGGCGGCAGCGCGGCCGACAACGAACCCGGGAGGTCGGGCAGAGACAGGGACAGGGGCGCATGCGCGGGTGTGGAGGAACGCGTGCTGGACACGGGGGATCACCGCCAGTCGGAAGGGGACGTCGCCGAACGCCCCTCACGATCCCCGCCCCGCCGCGAGCCCGCTGATCCCTGTGGACTACCGGCCGGTTGTGGACAACTCCCTCACCGGAATGAGGAATTCAGGCTCCGCTCACGGCCGGCAGCGCGCCGTTGTCAGTGGGCGCCGATAGCCTGGAAAGGGCTTCGGCCCCCGGGCGGGAGGGGACTGTTTGCTCCGCCCCTCACCACCCCCCAAGGGCGCGACCGTCTGCCCCACCCCCAGAGACCGACCGCCCACCCCACCCCTCAAGGCAGCTCGATCCCCAAATCCCACCCGTCGTGTGCGTGCGTGCAGAGGCAGTCCCGCTCCGAGGTCTCCGGCAGTGCCGCCACCACGTCGAAGAGCACCTCGCGCAGCCGTCCGACGTTCTCCCCGAACACCTTCAGAACCTCCGTGTGCGAGACCCCTTCGCCCGTCTCCGCACCGGCGTCCAGGTCCGTCACCAGCGACAACGACGTGTAGCAGAGCCCGAGTTCACGGGCGAGCACGGCCTCGGGGTGTCCGGTCATGCCGACCACCGACCAGCCCATCGCGGCATGCCACTGCGACTCCGCACGCGTCGAGAAGCGCGGCCCCTCGATCACGACCATCGTGCCGCCGTCCACCGGCTCCCAGTCCCGCCCGCGCGCGGCCGCGAGTGCGGCCTGTCGGCCCACCGGGCAGTACGGGTCGGCGAAGGTCGTGTGGACGACGTTCGGCACCGTGCCGTCCGGCAGCGGGTGGCCGTCGAAGAAGGTCTGCGCGCGCGTCTTCGTACGGTCCACGACCTGGTCCGGCACGAGCAGCGTCCCGGGACCGTACTCGGGCCTGAGACCGCCGACCGCGCACGGGCCGAGCACCTGGCGCACGCCCATCGAGCGCAGCGCCCACAGGTTCGCGCGGTAGTTGATGCGGTGCGGCGGCAGGCTGTGGCCGCGGCCGTGCCGGGGCAGGAAGGCCACGGTCCGGCCGGCGAGCTCGCCGAGGAAGAGGGAGTCGCTGGGCGCTCCGTACGGGGTGTCCACCGTCACCTCGGTGACGTCCTCCAGGAAGGAGTAGAACCCGGACCCACCGATCACGCCGATCTCTGCGTTCGCCATGCGATCAGCGTAGCCATGCGAGGCACGCACCTGACGCCGCGGCATCATGCGAGAACCCCGCCGCCCGAGGGGCAGCGGGGTTCCGGAGCGTACGTACGCGTCAGGCGGCCGACGTCGACGAGGACGAGGAGGACGACGAAGACGACGAGCTCGTCGAGGACGAGGACGAAGAGGAGGACGAAGACGTCGACGAGGACGACTTCGAGGAGGAGGACGACGCCGGGGTGCTGCTCGACGAGGAGCCGCGGCTGTCGTTGCGGTAGAAGCCCGAGCCCTTGAACACGATGCCGACGGCCGAGAACACCTTCTTCAGGCGTCCGTTGCAGGCCGGGCACTCGGTCAGAGCGTCATCGGTGAACTTCTGCACCGCCTCGAGGCCTTCGCCGCACTCGGTGCACTGGTACTGATACGTCGGCACTTGCTTCCTCCTGGCACTCTCACTCGATGAGTGCTAACGACGATCCATAGTGACGTATTCCTCGGGATCAGTCCACCGCGACGAGCACGCGGTGACCGACACCACGTCGCAATCAATGGACCGCGACGAGCGCGCAGCGATCACTCCACCGTCGCAAGCGCCCGCTGCCCGACCCCACGCGCCACGGTTCGTCCCTTGGACGCGGGAGCGAGCCTGCCGCGCAGCGCGAACAGGGTCAGCAGCGCCAGTGCGGTGGCGACCGCGGGGACCAGGAAGCCGAAGCTCGCGCCATGGGCGTCGGCCAGGCGGCCGGCCACCGTCACGGCCGCGGCCTGCCCGAAGGCGACCGCACCCGTCAGCCAGGTGAACGCCTCGGTCCGCGCCGAGGCCGGCACCAGCTGCTCGACCAGCGTGAACGCGGTGATCAGGGCCGGTGCGATGGACATGCCGACCAGCAGGCCGACGATCGCGAACAGCGCGACCGAGTCCAGCGTCCACAGCGTGGCGGCCACCGCGGTCAGCGCGGTGTAGCCGAGCAGGAGCCGGCGGCGGGGGCCGATCTTCCAGGCGACGGCGCCGCAGGCGATGCCCGCGACCATGTTGCCCGCAGCGAAGATGCCGTACAGGAGGCCGTTGACGCCTGCCTGGCCGATCTCCTCGGCGAAGGCCGTCAGCGAGACCTGCATGCCGCCGAAGACGGCGCCGATGCCGAGCATCGCGACGATCAGGGCGCGCACGCCGGGGATCGCCAGCGCGGAGGTGCGCTCCGCGTGCTCTTCGCCCGCGAGGTGGCGGGCCGGCTGGGTGCCGCGCTGTGCGGCGAAGAGCAGGCCGCCGGCGAGGGTGAGGACCGCCTGGGCGGCGAGGCCCGCGCCCGGGTGCACGACCGTGCACAGCATCGTGGCGAGGACGGGGCCGACGACGAAGGTGAGCTCGTCCGTGACGGACTCGAAGGCCGCCGCGGTCGGCAGCAGGTGCCGGCGGTCGGGCCGGTCGAGCACGGCGGCCCAGCGGGCCCGCACCATCGGGCCGACCTGCGGCACCGAGGCGCCGGCGGGCACGGCCGCGAGGAACAGCGCCCACAGCGGCGCGTCCGCGAGGGCCAGCGAGGCGAGCAGGATCACCGAGACGGCGTTGATCAGAACGCCGGGGATCAGGACGGCCGACTGTCCGAAGCGGTCCGCGAGCTTGCCGCTCTGCGGCGCGAACAGGGCCATGGAGATGCCGGTCACGGCGGCGACGGCGCCCGCGCTGCCGAAGGACCCGGTCGTGTGCTGCACGAGCAGCACGATCGACATGGTGAGCATCGCGAAGGGCTGCCGCGCGGCGAAGCCGGGCAGGACGAACGAAAGGGCACCGGGGGTGCGCAGGAGCTGCCCGTAACCAGGGCGGTTCTTGACCGTGGACGCCACGGTCCTTGCCTTTCTGCTGCCTGGTAGCGGGCCCGTGTGGCTTCGCCGAGAGCTGTCCATCGTGCGCAGGGATCGTCGGTGATGCCGGTCCCTGCGGGGATCGTCGGCCGCCGTGCGAACGCGCCAGCTCTGCATCAGGCAGAGGTGATTCGTTTTGGGTTCACCTTTATTGTACGGGGTTCCGCCGCCTCGCGCCTCGTAAATGAGGATCGAGAGCAACTCCACACCTGCGATTAAGCCAATGTTCGCCTGCCGGGCGGGGAGGAACGGGCTGACCAGGGGTGAAACCGGCCAAGGCGGCCGAAACTCGCCGCTCGCCCTACGTGCCCGTCCCGAGCCACCCCGCCAGCTTGCCGCCCTGCCCGACATCCCTGAGCCGCTTCTCGGCCGCGTCCCGTACCGGATCCGTGGCCACCACGAGCAGCTCGTCGCCGCGCCGCAGGACGGTCGTCGGCGAGGGTACGAAGGACTTGTCGTCGCGGACCACCAGCGTGACCGCGGAGCCCGCCGGCAGCCGCAGCTCCGCGACCTCGACCCCGTGCATCTTGGACTCCTCCGGGATCGCCACCGACAGGAGGTGCCCGCGCAGCCGCTCCAGGGGCGCGGACTCGATGCCCAGGTCGGCGGCCTCGCCCGAGTCGCCGAGCTTCAGGGCCCTGGCGAGCCACGGCAGCGTAGGACCCTGGACGAGCGTGTAGACCACGACGAGCACGAAGACGATGTTGAAGATCCGCTCATTGCCCTCGATCCCGGCCACCATCGGGATGGTGGCCAGAATGATGGGCACCGCTCCGCGCAGTCCGGCCCAGCTCATCAGGGCCTGCTCGCGCCAGGGGATACGGAACGGAAACAGGCTGAGCACCACTTCCAGCGGGCGCGCCACCATCGTCAGGATCAGGCCGATGACCACGGCCGGCCAGAAGTCGTCGAGCAGGTTGTGCGGCGTGACGAGCAGGCCGAGCAGGACGAACATGCCGATCTGCGCGATCCAGCCGAGGCCGTCCGCGAACCCGCGGGTGGCCGGCCAGTGCGGCAGCTTGGCGTTGCCGAGCACCATCGCGGCCAGGTAGACGGCGAGGAAGCCCGAGCCGTGCGCGAGGGCGCCGGCCGCGTAGGCCGTCACCGCGATGGCCATCACGGCGATCGGGTACAGGCCGGAGGCGGGCAGCGCGACATGGCGCAGGCCCCATGCGCCGAGGAAGCCCACCGCGAGGCCGATGGCCGCGCCGATCGCGAGCTCCAGGGCGATCTCGCCGACCAGGACGTACCACGCGTGCACCGGATCCACCGAGGAGAAGGCGACCACCAGGATCACGACCGGGGCGTCGTTGAACCCCGACTCCGCTTCGAGCACACCCGTCACGCGCGAGGGCAGCGGCACCTTGCGCAGCACCGAGAACACCGCCGCGGCATCGGTCGAGGAGACGACCGCGCCGATGATCAGCGCCTGGCGCCATTCGAGCCCGACGAGATAGTGCGCACCCGCGGCCGTGACGCCCACGCTCACCGCGACACCCACGGTGGACAGGACGACCGCGGCCGGCAACGCGGGCCTGATTTCCTTCCACTTGGTGCCGAGTCCGCCTTCGGCCAGGATCACCACAAGTGCGGCATAACCGATGACCTGGGTCAACTCGGCATTGTTGAAGGTGACGTTGAAGATCCCGTCCTGGCCTATCGCGATGCCGATACCCAGGTACAGGAGCAGACTCGGCAGCCCGCTGCGCGAGGAGATGCGCACCGCGGCCACGGCGATGAGCAGGACGAGCGAGCTGATCAGGAGGAGCTCGTTGAGCTGATGGACAGTCAGTGGCCGTTCCTTTCGCGCGCGGTGGACTCCGGGAAGCGGGACGGGACCGGATCCGGGGAGGGGGTGCGCCGGGCGACGCGTCGCCGGTACTTCGTTACCTTACCTAATCGTTAACGCTTTCTTGACGGGCAAGATCTCTGTTCGGCTACGGTCCGCACGGCGGGAGCCGACTCCGCGTCCAGCCGCCCAGGCGGCTACGCCTAAGGTTGCTCCTGCACTCAAGGACCGCTCCGCCGCTCGAGTACCGCCCATGGCGCCGGCCGACCACGGCACCGGCCGCCCCACGGCACACGAAGGCCGGCAAGGACCACAAGGACAGCGATGCCCGCGAACACCACCGCCCCTTCGGCAGGCCGCAAGGCCGGCCGGAAGAAGGGGCGCCGCCTCCGTCTGTTTGTGCTCGTGCTCGTGGTGGCCCTCGTGGCGGGCATCGGATTCGGCGCCTGGTGGTCCATCAGCACGGTGCGTGCCTCCCTTCCGCAGACGAAGGGTTCGCTCACGCTCGACGGGCTCTCCGCGCCCGTGGACGTCCGCAGGGACGCCCAGGGCATCCCGCAGCTGTACGCGGACTCCGCCGAGGACCTGTTCCGCGCGCAGGGCTACGTCCAGGCGCAGGACCGGTTCTGGGAGATGGACGTACGCCGTCATATGACCTCGGGTCGGCTGTCGGAGATGTTCGGCGAGGGGCAGGTCGAGACCGACGCGTTCCTGCGCACCCTTGGCTGGCACGAGACCGCGCAGAAGGAATACGACACCAAGCTGGCGCCCGACACGAAGAAGTACCTCCAGGCGTACGCCGACGGGGTCAACCAGTACCTCGAGGGCAAGTCGGGCAAGGAGGTCTCGGTCGAGTACGCGGCCCTCGGCTTCACCACCGACTACTCGATCGAGAAGTGGACCCCCGTCGACTCGGTGGCCTGGCTCAAGGCGATGGCCTGGGACCTGCGCGGCAACATGCAGGACGAGATCGACCGTTCGCTGATGTACAGCCGGCTCGGCCCGAAGGAGATCGGCGAGCTCTACCCCGAGTACCCGTACGACACGCACAAGCCGATCGTGCAGGAAGGCGCGGTCGACACCGCCTCGCAGACGTACGACCCGCAGGGGAGCGCCACGCAGGGCCAGGGCCAGTCGGGCAGTGCGAACGGGCTCCAGGGCGGCGCGGCCGGCGGCGCCCTCAACACCCAGCTCTCCGGCCTGTCGAAGATCCTGGAGAACCTGCCCGACGCGGTCGGCCCCAACGGCAACGGCATCGGCTCCAACTCCTGGGTGGTCTCCGGCAAGCACACGACCACCGGCAAGCCGCTGCTCGCCAACGACCCGCACCTGGCGCCCCAGCTGCCCTCGCTCTGGTACCAGATGGGCCTGCACTGCCGGAACGTCTCGGAGAAGTGCCGGTACGACGTCTCGGGCTACACCTTCTCCGGCATGCCCGGCGTGATCATCGGCCACAACCAGGAGATCGCCTGGGGCATGACCAACCTCGGCGCCGACGTCACCGACCTCTACCTGGAGAAGATCCAGGGCGACGGATACCTGTACGACGGCAAGGTGCAGCCGTTCAAGACCCGCAAGGAGACCATCAAGGTCGCCGGCGGTGACCCCCGCACCATCACGGTGCGCGAGACGAACAACGGCCCGCTCCTGTCCGACCGCAGCGACGAGCTGGGCAAGGTCGGCGAGGAGGCCCCGGTCGACACCTCGGCACCGGACCGCTCGGACGGTTACGCGGTGGCGCTGCGCTGGACGGCGCTCGACCCGGGCAACTCGATGGACGCCGTCTTCAAGCTCAACAGGGCCACGGACTTCAAGGAGTTCCAGGCCGCCGCCGCGGACTTCGAAGTGCCTTCGCAGAACCTGATCTACGCCGACCGCGAGGGCAACATCGGCTACCAGGCGCCCGGCAAGATCCCCACGCGCGCCGAGAAGCACGACGGCACGCTGCCCGCTCCCGGCTGGGACTCCTCGTACGACTGGACCGGGTACATCCCGCAGAAGGCCCTGCCGTACGAGTACAACCCCGAGCGCGGCTACATCGTGACCGCCAACCAGGCCGTGGTCGGCAAGGACTACCCGTACGAGATGACCAAGGACTGGGGATACGGCGCCCGCAGCCAGCGGATCAACGACCTGATCGCGTCGAAGATCAAGGACGGCGGGAAGATCTCCACCGAGGACATGCGGACCATGCAGACGGACTCCAGCAGCGAGATCGCCAAGCTGCTGACGCCCATGCTGCTCAAGCTCGACATCTCCGACCCGGACGTGCGCGACGCCCAGAAGCTCCTGGAGGGCTGGGACTACACGCAGGACGCGGACTCGGCGGCCGCCGCGTACTTCAACGCCGTCTGGCGCAACATCCTCAAGCTCGGCTTCGGCAACAAGCTGCCCAAGGAGCTGCGCGTCAAGGGCTCCTGCATCAGCGTCCCGCCCGCCGACAAGACGGGCCCGGTCGACGACCCGGACGCGCGGGTGCGCGAGTGCGGCGAGCGTGACCCGGACGCGGCCCAGCCGGACGGCGGCGACCGCTGGTTCGAGGTCGTACGACGGCTCGTCAAGGACCAGGACAGCGAGTGGTGGCACACGCCCGGCACCCGCACCGACGCCGAGACCAAGACCCGCGACCAGCTGTTCGCGCGGGCCATGGAGGACGCGCGCTGGGAGCTGACCGCCAAGCTCGGCAAGGACATGGACACCTGGAGCTGGGGTCGGCTGCACACCCTGGAGCTGAAGAACCAGACCATCGGCACCGAGGGCCCGGGCTTCATGCAGTGGCTGCTCAACCGCGGCCCCTGGAACCTCGGCGGCGGCGAGGCCGCGGTCAATGCGACCGGCTGGAACGCGGCCGGCGGCTACTCCGTGATCTGGGTGCCGTCGATGCGGATGGTGGTCAACCTCCAGGACTTCGACAAGTCGAAGTGGATCAACCTGACCGGTGCGTCGGGGCACGCGTACAGCCCCCACTACACCGACCAGACCGACAAGTGGGTCAAGGGCGAGCTCTACGACTGGGCCTACGGCGACAAGGCCGTCGAGGAGGCCACAGAGAACCACCTGGTGCTCAAGCCGTAGGCCTGGCGCCTAGGAGGTCTGAAAGGTACGCACCCCGGACGGGGTGACCACCGCGTGCACGGGGTGGTCGTGCGGTTCCGCCGGAACCCGCGCGACCACCTCGTTGTCGTAGAGCAGCACGACGAGATCCGGGTGCGCGCCCGCCCGTTCGAGGCGCGCGAGCACGCGGTCGTACGAGCCTCCGCCGCGGCCGAGCCGCATGCCGCGCGCGTCCACCGCGAGCCCCGGCAGCAGGACGGCGTGCGCGCGGGTGACCGCCTCGGAGCCGAGGCGGTCGCCGTCGGGTTCGAGCAGGCCGCGGGAGGCCGGTGACAGCCGGCCGGGCCCTTCGTACGGAGCCCAGTCCAGATCGTTGTCCGGCAGCAGGACGGGCAGCAGCACCCGGGCGCCGCGGGCCCGGAGGGCGTCGAGCAGCGCATGGGTGCCGGGCTCGCGCCCCACCGACACATACGCGGCGACCACGGCGTCGGGGGTGCTCAGGACGTCGAGCCGCAGCGCCTGCCCGGCCAGCGCCTCCGCCGCCACCCGTACGTCATCCGGCGTCAACCCTCTCCTCGCCGCGAGGAGTTCCTTGCGCAACTCGGCCTTGGCAGCCTTGTCCGCCTCGCCGACGGTCTCGCCGGTCACAGCTTGTTCACACAAATCTGGCCCAATCCTGTGCAAGGGGAACGAACTAACCGGAGCCCAATCTTCCGCCCATTCCCAGAAGATAGGGTGCAGGGCATGACTGAGCAGCGACCCACGATCACCAAGGCTGTCATCCCGGCGGCCGGCCTCGGTACCCGCTTTCTTCCGGCGACCAAGGCGACCCCGAAGGAAATGCTCCCGGTGGTCGACAAGCCGGCCATCCAGTACGTGGTGGAAGAGGCCGTCGCGGCCGGTCTGTCCGACGTTCTGATGGTGACCGGCCGCAACAAGCGTCCGCTGGAGGACCACTTCGACCGCAACTACGAGCTGGAATCGGCCCTGGAGAAGAAGGGCGACGCCGGCCGGCTGGCGAAGGTCCAGGAGTCCAGCGACCTCGCGACCATGCACTACGTGCGCCAGGGCGACCCCAAGGGCCTGGGCCACGCGGTGCTGTGCGCGGCCCCGCACGTGGGCGACGAGCCCTTCGCGGTGCTCCTGGGCGATGACCTGATCGATGCCCGTGACCCGCTGCTCCAGCGCATGGTGGAGATCCAGGCGCGCGAGGGCGGCAGTGTCATCGCGCTGATGGAGGTCGACCCGTCGCAGATCCACCTCTACGGCTGTGCGGCGGTCAAGCCGACCGGTGACGAGGACGTCGTGCAGATCACCGGCCTGATCGAGAAGCCGGACGCGGCGGAGGCGCCGAGCAATCTGGCGATCATCGGCCGCTATGTACTGGCCCCGGAGATCTTCGCCATACTGCGGGAGACCGAGCCCGGCCGCGGCGGGGAGATCCAGCTCACCGACGCGCTGCAGAAGCTCGCGACCTCGGACGAGGGCGGTCCGGTGCACGGTGTGGTCTTCAAGGGCCGTCGCTACGACACCGGTGACCGCGGCGACTACCTTCGCGCCATCGTCCGGCTCGCGTGCGAACGTGAAGACCTGGGCCCGGACTTCCGGACCTGGCTTCGCAGTTACGTCACCGAGGAGATGCAGCAGTCTTGACCAGCACCACGGATCAGGCCGCCCCCGTGTGGTCGGTGACCGAGCACCTCGAGGACATCCTGGCGACCGTGCAGCCGCTGGAGCCGATCGAGCTCCAGCTGCTCGACGCCCAGGGCTGTGTCCTCGTCGACGACGTCACCGTCCCGCTCTCGCTGCCGCCCTTCGACAACAGCTCCATGGACGGCTATGCCGTCCGGGTCGCCGATGTCGAGGGCGCGAGCGAGGAGTTCCCCGCCGTCCTCGAAGTGATCGGGGACGTGGCGGCGGGCAGCGCGGGCGACCTGACCGTGGGCGCCGGCCAGGCCGCGCGCATCATGACCGGCGCACCGCTGCCGCCCGGCGCGGAAGCGGTGGTCCCGGTGGAGTGGACCGACGGCGGCCTCGGCGCGGGCCCCGTCGGCGGCATGACCCCGCACAGCGCCTCGCCCGAAGGCGCGAGCGGTGAAGTACGGGTGCACCGGCCCGCCGCCGCCCGGGCCCACGTCCGCGCCCAGGGCAGCGACGTCCAGGCCGGCGAGCGGGCGCTCGCCGCGGGCACCGTCCTCGGCCCCTCGCAGATCGCCCTGCTCGCCGCGATCGGCCGCGCCACCGTGCGCGTACGGCCCCGCCCGCGCGTGGTCGTCATGTCCACGGGCAGCGAACTGACCCAGCCCGGCGAGGGACTGGCCCACGGGCAGATCTACGACTCCAACTCCTTCGCCCTGACCGCCGCGGCCCGCGACGCGGGCGCCATCGCCTACCGCGTGGGCGCGGTCGCGGACGACGCGGAGACCCTGCGCTCCACCATCGAGGACCAGCTGATCCGTGCGGACCTCCTGGTCACCACGGGCGGGGTCAGCGTCGGCGCGTACGACGTGGTCAAGGAAGCCCTGGAGAGCGTGGGCGACGAGGACGAGGCGGGCGCCGGGATCGAGTTCCGCAAGCTCGCCATGCAGCCGGGCAAGCCGCAGGGCTTCGGCTCGATCGGCCCCGACCACACCCCGCTGCTCGCCCTGCCGGGCAACCCGGTGTCGTCGTACGTCTCCTTCGAGTTGTTCGTCCGGCCCGCCATCCGCACCCTCATGGGCCTCGCCGACGTCCACCGCCCGAGCGTCCGCGCCGAACTGCGCTGCGAGGAGCCGCTGTCGTCCCCGAAGGGCAAGCGGCAGTTCCTGCGCGGTGCGTACGACGCCGAGGCCGGGGCCGTACGGCCGGTGGGCGGGTCCGGCTCGCACCTGATCGCGGCGCTCGCGCAGGCCGACTGCCTGATCGTGGTCCCCGAGGACACGACCGAGGTCGCGCCCGGCACCGAGCTGGAAGTGATCCTGCTGGGCTGAGGGGACTCCCCTGAGGGGGAGCTCCGGGGCATCGGGGCGAAGCCCCGTGTTGGTCGAGCTGTCGTGGGCTCCGCTCCCTGGCCCCCGAGGGTGCCCTGGGGTATTGGGGTGGGGCCCCGTGTCGGTCGAGCTGTCGTGGGCTCCGCCCCCTGGCCCCCGAGGGTGCTCCGGGGTATCGGGGCGGAGCCCCGCATCGGGCGCCTTTCGAGGGCCCGGACCCGGCCCCCGTAAGCCCCCCGGCCCCCCGCCCTCGTAGGCCCCCGGCCCCCGCGGCCCCCCGGCCCCCGCAGGCCCCCGGCCCCCATAGGCCCCTGGCCCGCGTATGCCCCGCCCCGCCCCGAGCCGCCTCTGCCAGACCGCTCCCGAGAGACCGCCAGGCCCGGGTACCGGTACCGTGTCGCCCACACACGGCCCGCACCCCGCCCTCCGCACAGGGCCCGCGCGGCCGCCGAAGGCCCGACCGGGAGCGCAGCAGCACATGAGCACGCAGGAGCGACTGACCCATATCGACGAGGCGGGCGCCGCCCGCATGGTCGACGTGTCCGGGAAGGACGTGACCGAGCGCATCGCCCGCGCCTCGGGCCGCGTGCTGGTCTCGCCGCAGGTGATCGCGTTGCTGCGCGGCGAGGGCATGCCGAAGGGCGACGCCCTCGCCACCGCGCGGATCGCCGGGATCATGGGCGCCAAGAAGTGCTCCGACCTGATCCCGCTCTGCCACCCGCTGGACATCTCCGGCGTCAAACTCGACCTCGCGGTCGCGGACGACGCGGTGGAGATCACCGCGACGGTGAAGACCACGGGCCGCACGGGCGTCGAGATGGAGGCCCTGACCGCCGTCTCGGTCGCGGGCCTCACGGTGGTCGACATGATCAAGGCCGTGGACAAGGGCGCAGTCATCACGGACGTACGGGTCGAGGCCAAGTCCGGCGGCAAGTCCGGCGACTGGAGCCGGGCATGAGCACCTCGCCCCCGTACCGCGCACTCGTCGTCACCGCCTCCAACCGCGCCGCCGCCGGCGTCTACCCCGACAAGGGCGGCCCGATCCTCGTCGAAGGCCTGCGCGGCCTCGGCTTCGCGGTGGACGGTCCGCAGGTCGTGCCCGACGGCGACCCGGTCGAGGCCGCGCTGCGGGCGGGCGTCGAAGCCGCGTACGACGTGATCGTCACGACCGGCGGCACCGGCATCTCGCCCACGGACGCCACCCCCGACGCCACGCGCCGCGTCATCGACTACGAGGTGCCCGGAATCCCGGAGGCCGTACGGGCGTTCAGCAGGGACAAGGTGCCGGCCGCCGCCCTGTCGCGGGGCCTGGCCGGTGTCGCGGGCCGCACCCTGATCGTCAACCTGCCGGGTTCGACCGGGGGAGTGCGCGACGGTCTCGCCGTCCTGGAGTCCGTCCTCGTGCACGCGGTCGAGCAGCTGCACGGCGGGGACCACCCGAGACCCGCCGACGGATCCACGGGGAGCCCGAGCTGAACAGCCCTTCCTGGCCGGTGGAGCTGGTGGACGGCGATGTCGTCCTCCGGCCCATAAAGATGCGCGACCAGCGCGCCTGGCGCGAGGTCAACCGCCGCAACCGGGACTGGCTGCGCCCCTGGGAGGCGACCATCCCGCCGCCCGCCCCCGGCGCACCGCCCGCCCACCGCCCCACGTACCGGCAGATGGTCCGCCACCTGCGCGCGGAGGCGAACGCGGGGCGGATGCTGCCGTTCGTCATCGAGTACCAGGGCCGCCTCGTCGGCCAGCTCACGGTCGCCGGGATCACCTGGGGCTCGATGTGCTCGGGCCATGTCGGCTACTGGGTGGACCAGGCGGTCGCGGGCCGCGGCGTCATGCCCACCTCGGTGGCGCTCGCGGTCGACCACTGTTTTCGCACGGTCGGTCTGCACCGCATCGAAGTCTGTATTCGCCCCGAGAACCAGCCGAGCCGCAGAGTCGTCGAGAAACTCGGATTCCGCTCCGAGGGACTTCGTCCACGCTATCTCCACATTGATGGAGGCTGGCGCGACCATCTCGTCTTCGCCCTCACCGCCGAAGAGGTCCCCGAAGGACTGCTCGCACGCTGGCGCGCGAGCCGCAGGATCGCCGCACTCCAGGACCGTGACCAGGTCCAGGAGGGTCCGCGGGGGACCAACGGCACGCCCTGATCGGCCGCCCGTAAATAAAATAAGTGTTCGAAAATGAGCGCCGGGCGACCGTGAATATGCCGGTAATCGAAGCCAGCTGATCGCATCAGTCACAAAAAAAGTTCGAGATATCAGCCAGATCGTGCGACACACCGGGCCAATTGGCAGATGGCCTCACCGAAACCCCTCTACCGTGTGAGGCGTGAGCAGCAGCGGCCTCATCTACGCAGTCATCGTCGGGGCCTGGGCCGCCTACTTGGTGCCGATGTGGCTCCGTAGGCAGGACGAGCTCAACGAAGCCCGTCCGACGGAACGCTTCAGCACCGCCATCCGTCTGCTGTCCGGACGGGCGGGGATGGAGCGCCGCTACGCCAAGGGCCTCAAGGACCGGGGCGTGGGCGACGAGCCCGGGTCGGAACCGGCCGGCGCGGACCCCCTGACGGGATCCGTCGACGTCCGGTCCTTCGCCGCGCCCACCGCTCCTGAGCCCGACGAGGTCGCCGAGCCGGCCGAGGAGCCCGCGGCCCGTGAGCCGGTCGACGCCCCGGCGCAGGCGCAGGACAGGCCGCGCGCCGCCCGCCGCCCCGATCCGCAGGCCGCCGCGCGGGCCCGCCGTTCGAAGGTGCTCGCCCGCCGCCGGCGCACCACGATGCTGCTCTTCCTCGCCTTCACGCTCGGCGCGGTCGTCGCCGCGGTGGGCGGACTCGCGTTCCTGTGGGCGCCCGGCGTGCCGGCCGTCCTGCTGAGCGCGTACATCCTGCATCTGCGGGCCCAGGAACGCCGGCGCTTCGCCTACGTGATGGACCGCCGCCGTGCCGAGGCCGCCGCCCGCCGGGTGCGTGAGCGCAGCGCGGCGCAGCGCCGTGAGGCGGCCGCGCGCGAACAGGCCCCCGCGGGACCCGACCTCGCCGCCGACCGGCGCGCGCTCGTCGAGCAGACCGACCACGCGGAGTGGGTGGACCAGCAGCGTGAGCGGGAGCGCGGCGCCGCGCGCGGGGACAGCTGGGAGCCGGTGCCGGTCCCGCTGCCGACCTATGTGACCGCGCCGGTCGCCCCGCGTGCGCACGGCGAGATCGACCTGGGCGCCCCGGACATCTGGAGCTCGGCCCGCTCGTCGGCGGGCGCCGGGTCCGGGGCTTCGGCCGCCGCTTCGGCTGCCGCCGAGGAAGCGGACGGCGAGGCGGGGGCACCCGAGGCGCGTCCGGCCAAGTCCTCGGACGCGCAGGCCGCCGCCGCCCGTCGTGCCGCGTCCGGGCGGCGCTCGCGCGAGCGCGGCCGCACCCCGCTGTTCGACCAGTACGCGGACCCCGAGCGTCCGCGCGCGGCCAACGAATGAGTCCGGATCCGGGCCGTCCGGCTGACCAGGGCGGAACGGATTTCCAAGCACCCCGATCGGGGTGCTAAGGTTTCACTCGTTGCAAGGGCCTGTGGCGCAGTCCGGTAGCGCACCTCGTTCGCATCGAGGGGGCCAGGGGTTCAAATCCCCTCAGGTCCACCGCAATTGGAAGAACCCCCGTCGGAGAAATCCGGCGGGGGTTCTTCGTTGTGTGCAGGTGCTTTGGCATGTGCGGGGGTGCTTCGTCATGTGAGGGTTCGCGCCGAGGTGTGGCGCACGTCATCGCGGTCCCGCTCTGCCTTGACCGTCTTGTGACCGACCGGTAGGCGCGGGGCTGGCATACTCATCGCGGCCACTCGGCCTCCACGGATTCCTCACCGGCGCCACGCATTTGTGGATCAGCTGTTCGCGCCGTGGCACGGAAGGTTGCTGCGCTCATGGACGGGACCATCGACGGCTTCAGCTATGGGTGGGTCACACCCGTCGTCGGGTACGTGATGGCTTGCTTCGGCAGCGCGCTCGGGCTGCGCTGCACGACGCGCTCCCTCTTCGACGCGCGGACCTGGCGGCCCGGCTGGCTGCTGCTCGGGGCCGGGGCCATCGGCTGCGGGATCTGGACGATGCACTTCATCGCCATGATCGGCTTCACGGTGCGGGAGGCGCGGGTCGCGTACGACTGGCCGCTGACCTACGGCAGCCTGGCCGTCGCGATCGTGGTCGTCAGTGTCGGGGTGTTCATCGTCGGGTACCTGGGGGCGACCGTGCCCGCGCTGCTCACGGGCGGCGTCATCACCGGGCTCGGGGTGGCGGGCATGCACTACATGGGCATGGCCGCGATGACCGTGCGCGGCGGGTCGCTGGGCTACGACGCGGGCACCGTCGCCGTCTCCCTCGTGATCGCCATCGTCGCCGCCACCGCCGCGCTGTGGTGCGCGGTCCAGGTCAGAGGGTTGCTGTGGAGCCTCGGTGCCAGCCTCATCATGGGTGTCGCGGTCACGGGCATGCACTACACCGGCATGGCCGCCGTGCACGTCCATCTGCACGGCGCCGTCGGCTCCGGCACCACCGGCACCTCGCCCTTCGGCATGCTCGTCCCGATGCTCATCGGCCCGCTGGCCTTCCTGGTGGTCGCCGGCGCCGTCGTGATGTTCGACCCCATGATGATCATGGGGGAGAGCGGCCGGGGCGCCGCGCCCCAGCGTCTGGAGGTCGACGTCCCCTCGCTCGTGGACCGCGACCGCCTCGCCGGCTCGGGGCCGTTCGGCGACGGTGCGCGGCCGGTCGGCGGGCAGTTCGACGCCTTCGCTCCCGCGCAGCGGGCAGCCGAGCAGAAGCCGCTGCGACGGTGATCCGTTCCGGCGTGGTCGGATGACGTGGATACTTGATCCGTATGTCCACTCTTGTCCGATCCCGCTGGGTGCTCCGTGCCGCGGCCGCCGCCGCGGGCCTGGTGCTGCTCGGGGCCTGTGGCCGGCCGGAGGGGCTGCATGTGCAGGGGCCCGCGATCTCGCCTTCGCCGCAGAAGGGACCCGTGTACGTCGCCGACTCCATGGGGCAGCCGCTGCGCCGGCCGACCTCGGTCGGGCTCAGTGAGCTGGTGACCGTCAGCGGGCTCAAGTGGCACAGTTGGGGCGGGCCCGCCGCCGAGGCGAGCGGGAAGCTGAGCGGGCCCTGGTGCCTGCCGGGGTGCGCGGAGAAGCCGTACGACGTGACCGTCACGCTCAGCGGGCTGCAGCAGCAGGAGCGCGTCGCCTACTACCGGCGCGCCACCGTCGTACCCGACGACCCCGCCGCGCTGCCCGCCGAGGCTGTCAAGGTCCAGCTCCAGGCGATCCGGCTGAATGTCCCGGTGTACTGAGCATGGGACTTCGGACGAAGATCGGTGCCGCGATCGCCGGCACCGCCGCCCTGGTGGCCGTGGTCATCGGGATGCTGGTGCACCACCAGACCGTGGAGGCCCAGTTCGACGCGGCCGTGCAGCAGATCGGGGACCGGCTGCGGACGGCCGTGCAGGACCATGCGGCCGGCGTCGACGGCGGCAACTCGATGATCGACCCGCCCGATCTGCCGAAGCCGCTCGATGAGGCCGTGCGGCAGGGCAAGTGGGCGGTCTACCTCGACCGGGACGCCGACGGGCCGCCCATGCTGTGGGCCGCGAGCAAGCAGGGGGACGCGGTCGTGGCGCTGCGGCGGCCGTATGTGAAAGAGGTACGCGCGCTGCGGGACCTCGACCGGGTGCTGTGGATCTCCGGCGGGATCGGGGTCGGGCTCGGCGCCGTGGCCGGGTTCGCCGTCGCCTCGTGGCTCGGGCGGCGGCTGACCGCCTCCGCCGACACCGCCCAGCGCATCGCCGACGGCGACCTCACGGCGCGGCTCGAACCGCGCGGCAAGGACGAGGTCGCCAAGCTGACCGCCGCGGTGAACACCATGGCCGACGCGCTCGCCCGGCGGATCCAGGCCGAGCGCGAGGTGACCGCGAACATCGCGCACGAACTGCGCACCCCCGTGGCCGGGATGGTCACCTCCGCCGGACTGCTGCCGCCCGGGCGGCCCGCCGAGCTCGTCCAGGACAGCGCGCAGCGGCTGCGGGAACTCGTGGACGACGTCATCGAGGTGGCGCGGCTCGACGTGGCCGGCGAGACGGCGGAGACCGAGCCGCTGGACTTCGGGGAGCTGGTGCGCCGGGCCGTGCGGTCGGTCGCGGGACCCGCGGACGGGGTGGAGGTCGTGGTCCTCGCCGAGGCCGAGGTCGAGACCGATCCGCGGCGCTTCGAGCGGATCGTCGCCAACCTCGTCACCAACGCGCTGCGGCACGGCGCCGCGCCCGTGCGGGTCGAGGCCGAGGGCGGGGTGCTCCGGGTGTACGACAGCGGGCCCGGGTTCCCCGAACACATCCTGCGGTCCGGGCCGCAGCGCTTCAGCACCGGAGCCCAGGAGGCGGGCCTCGGGCTCGGGCTCACCATCGCGACCGGCCAGGCCCATGTGCTCGGCGCACGGCTGCGGTTCGCGAACCCGGACGGGGGCGGGGCGCTCGCCGTCCTGGATCTGCGGCCGGCCGTGGTCGAGGGCTCAGGTGAAGGTCAGAACAAGGGCTTGGCGTAGCAGCGGCTGTTGTCGTAGCAGCGGTAGTGGCCGAACTTCGCGCACGGCTCGTAGCCGCTGGACTCGTACAGGGCGATCGCCTCGGGCTGCTCCGTGCCCGTCTCCAGGACCATGCGGGTGCGTCCGCGGCCGCGCGCGTCCTCCTCGAGCAGGGCGAGGATCCGCCGCGCCAGGCCGAGGCCGCGCGCCTCGGGGACCACGTACATGCGCTTGAGCTCGGCGTCCCCGTCCGCGTACCCCTCGTCGTTGGCGTCCTGGGTGCGCCAGCCGCCGGTCGCGACCGGACGGTCCTGGTCGTCGTAGGCGATCAGGTAGAGGCCGAGCGGCGGTACGAACATGCCGGCGTCCAGCGGTGTGGCGTCGCCCTCGCCGTCTCCGTAGCGCTCGACGTACTCCAGCTGCACCTGGTCGTTGAGCTTGACGGCGTCCGGGTGGTCGTAGCGCACGGGGCGAATGTTCATGCGAGTCATCGTAGTTCTATGCATTCTGCCGGGACAGGGGGTACCCAGTCTGCCGGTATCGTGCCGGGGTGCTGACTGTGACTTCCGTGAACGTGAATGGCATCCGCGCCGCCGCCAAGAAGGGCTTCACCGAGTGGCTCGCGCAGACGGACGCCGATGTCGTCTGTCTCCAGGAGGTGCGCGCCGAGGCCGAGCAGATCCCCGACGAGGTGCGCGCACCCGAGGGCTGGCACGTGGTGCTCGCCCCCTCCGTGGCCAAGGGCCGCGCGGGCGTCGCCGTCTACTCGCGCCGCGCCCCCGAGCGTGTCCAGATCGGCTTCGGGTCCACGGAGTTCGACACGAGCGGGCGCTACGTGGAGATCGACCTGCCCGGCGTCACGGTCGCGAGCCTGTACCTGCCCTCGGGTGAGGCCGAGACCGAGAAGCAGGAGGAGAAGTACCGCTTCATGGGCGAGTTCCTGCCGTATCTGAAGGAGCTCAAGACGCGTGCCGCCGCCGACGGGCGCGAGGTCCTGGTCTGCGGCGACTGGAACATCTGCCACCAGGAGGCGGACCTCAAGAACTGGCGGACCAACCGCAAGAAGGCCGGCTTCCTGCCGGAGGAGCGCGAGTGGCTCGGCCGGGTCTACGAGGAGTACGTGGACGTGGTGCGCGCGCTGCACCCGGGGGTCGAGGGGCCGTACTCGTGGTGGTCGTACCGCGGGCGGGCCTTCGACAACGACGCGGGCTGGCGGATCGATCTCGCGGTCGCGACGCCCGGGCTCGCCGAGAAGGCGGTCAAGGGGTTCGTCGAGCGGGCCGCGACGCACGAGGAGCGGTGGTCGGACCATGCGCCCGTAACGGTGGTCTTCGACCGGTGACGGCGCCGGTCCTGGGCCTGTGAGGCGGGTGGGTGCCGGTATTGGACCGGTGAGGTGAGACGGGGGAGCTGATCCTTGGAGCCGGTGGAGCTGCGGCGGGCCGTCGCGGCGGCCAGGGCGGGCGCGGCCGGGTTCGGCCTGCGGGTGGACGACGCGGTCGTGCTGCACGACTCGGACCGGGTCGCCGTGCGCCTCGACCCGTGTGACCTGCTCGTCAGGGTCGCGCCCGGGCGTCAGGCCGAAGAGGCCGCGTTCGAGACGGAGGTGGCGCGCCGGCTCGCCGGGGCCGGGGCGCCGGTGGGCGAGCTGGACGCGCGGGCCGGCGCACAGGTCCAGGTGCGGGACGGCTTCGTCCTCTCGTACTGGAGGTACTACGCGCCCGCCGGGCCCGGGATCGCCGCGGCCGCCTACGCCGACGCGCTGCTGCGGCACCACGCGGCGCTGCGCCGGGTGGACCCGGCCGGTCTGGACGTGCCGCACTTCGGCGAGCGGGCCGCCAGGGCGCTCGCGGTCGTGGAGGACCTGGAGACCTCGCCCGAACTGCCTGCCTCGGAAAGGGAGTTCCTCGCCGGGACGCTGCGCGGGCTGACCGCCCGTCTCGCCGCGGCCCGCACCGGTGAGCAGCTGCTGCACGGTGAGCCGCATCCCGGCAATGTGCTCGACACGGCCGAGGGCCCGCTCTTCGTGGATCTCGCCACGTGCTGCCGCGGGCCGGTCGAGTTCGACCTCGCGCACGCGCCTGACGAGGTGGCCGCGCACTACCCGGGGGCCGACCCGGGCGTGCTCCAGGACTGCCGTGCCCTCAACTGGGCGCTGTTCTCGGCCTGGCGGTGGCGCCGCGAGGACCAGATGCCCGACCGGGAGCACTGGCGGGCGGAAGGGCTGCGGCGGGTACGTGCGGCGTCGGGCGGGCCGGGCGGCGAGGGGAGGGTCCCGGGCGTTCCGCAGTGACGGTGGCGGTGGCGGTGACCGTGACGGTGGCGCTGGCCGCGGTCCGGGCCCGTCAGGTGTTCTCCTCGGCCGCCAGCCGCCGGTCGAGCGCCAGCGACAGCTCCGCCTCCACCACCGCCTTGGCCAGCGGGCGGAGCTTGTCGATGCTCTCGTGCGGAGCGTGGGCGCGCACGGTGGCGAGGAACAACTCGGCCAGGGCGTCCGCGTGTTCGCGGACCCGGGCGCCCGCCTGCATTACCTCGGCCAGCGGAACGCCCGCGCGGACCAAGGCGGTTGACGCGTCCAGGAGGCGTCGGCTGATGTGCACGATCTCGTCGCCGTCGGGGGCGAGATAGCCGAGGTCGAGGGCCGCGGCCAGGTTCTCGGGGGTGACCTCGCCCGCGAAGGCGTCGGCCAGCTCCTCGGGGCTGAGGCGGACCGGGGTCTCCTCGGTGGGGTGCAGGCCGAGCGCCTCGCCCACGTCGCGCCCCGACTCCAGGGCCTCGTTCAACTCCCCGATGACGGACAGGGTGTGGCCGCGCTCCAGCATCGCGGCGATGGTGTGCAGCCGGGCCAGGTGGTGCTCGTCGTACCAGGCGATCCGGCCCTCGCGGCGCGGGGGCGGGATGAGGCCGCGCTCGCGGTAGAAGCGCAGGGTGCGCACGGTGATGCCGGCCGCCTCGGCGAGCTCGGTCATCCGGTACTCGCGGACCGCCGCCGGCCCGCTCTGCGCCTGCGGTCCGCTCTGCCCTGTCGGTCCGCTGTGAGCCTGCGGTCCGCTCTGCTCTTTCCGTCCGCTCTGCGCCTGCGGCCCGCCCCGTGCCTTCGGTCCCTCAGCCTTCTCCGCCACGTCCAGCACCCTATGTTGTACCGCCGGTAACTTGTCGCGCAGAACCCCTACCCATCAGTACGGCACTGCTCTACTCTCCCCACTATGCCAGTGGTTACTGGCGCAATCCTGCGTACACCGTGGACTTCGGGAGGCGGGCTGCATGGCCGGGCACCAGGGCGAGCGTGAGCACGAGCATGTACGGGTGGCGGTGATCGGATCCGGCTTCGGCGGGCTCGGGGCCGCGGTGCGGCTGCGCCGCGAGGGCATCACGGACTTCGTGATCCTGGAGCGGGCCGGCTCCGTGGGCGGCACCTGGCGGGACAACAGCTATCCGGGCTGCGCCTGCGACGTGCCCAGCCACCTGTACTCCTTCTCCTTCGCGCCCAACCCCGAGTGGCCGCGCACCTTCTCGGGCCAGGAGCACATCCGGGCGTATCTGGAGCACGTCACCGACACCTTCGGGCTGCGACCGCACCTGCGCCTCGACTCCGAGGTGAAGCGGATGCGCTGGGACGCCGAGCAGTTGCACTGGGAGGTGGAGACGGCGCGCGGGACCCTGACCGCCGAGGTGGTCGTCTCCGCGACCGGACCGCTCTCCGACCCCAAGCTGCCGGACATCCCGGGCCTGGACACCTTCGAGGGCAAGGTCTTCCACTCCGCGCAGTGGGACCACGACTACGACCTGCGCGGCAAGCGCGTCGCGATGATCGGCACCGGGGCCTCCGCGATACAGATCGTGCCCGAGATCCAGAAGCAGGCCGGGCGGCTCACCCTGTTCCAGCGCACCCCGCCGTGGGTGCTGCCGCGCGCCGACCGGCCCATCAGCGGGGCCGAGCGCTGGCTGCACCGCCAGCTGCCGTTCACCGCGAAGGCCCGGCGCGGAATCCTGTGGGGCATACGGGAGTTGCAGGTCCAGGCCTTCACCAAGCGCCCCGATGAGCTCGGCCTGATCGAGTCCCTCGCCAAGCGCAACATGTACCGGGCGGTCAAGGACCCGCTGCTGCGCGAAAAGCTGACGCCCACGTACCGCATCGGCTGCAAGCGGATCCTGCTCTCCAACACCTACTATCCGGCGCTCGCCCAGCCCAACGTCGACGTGGTCGCCAGCGGTCTCGCGGAGATACGGGGCAACACGGTCGTGGCCGCGGACGGCACCGAGGCCGAGGCCGACGTGATCGTGTTCGGCACCGGCTTCCACGTCACCGACATGCCGATCGCGGACCGCGTCGTCGGCGCCGACGGGCGCACGCTCGCCGAGAGCTGGAAGGACGGCATGAAGTCGCTGCGCGGCGCGACCGCGGCCGGCTTCCCCAACTGGATGACGATCATCGGGCCCAACACCGGGCTCGGGAACTCCTCGATGATCCTCATGATCGAGTCCCAGCTGAACTATCTCGCCGACTACATACGGCAGTTGAACACGCTCGGCGGCCGGGTCGCCCTCGCCGCCCGGCCGTCCGCCGTGAACGCCTGGAACCGGCGGGTGCAGGACCGCATGAAGCGCACCGTCTGGAACACCGGCGGCTGCACCAGCTGGTACCTGGACGCCAATGGCGTCAACACCACCATCTGGCCCGGCACGACCACCGAGTTCCGGTCCGCGACCCGGCGCGTGGACCTCGCGGAGTACGAGGTCGTCCGGCCGCCGAAGAACGTGGGCGGCCCCGGCGCCGCGGCGAAGTCCCGTACGCAGAAGTCCCGTACAGAAAAGGTGAACGCGTGAGCCGACTGATGCACGTGACCTCGGGGCCCTACGCCCCGCCGGTCGCCGCCCGTGAACTGTCCGCGATCTCCAGCGACGGCTCACGGCTGCATGTCGAGGTGCACGGCCCCGAGGGCGCCCCCGCCGTGGTGCTCGCGCACGGCTGGACCTGCTCCACGGCCTTCTGGGCCGCGCAGATACGGGAGTTGGCGCGCGACCACCGCGTCGTCGCCTACGACCAGCGCGGCCACGGACGCTCGCCCGCACCCGTGGGCCCGGCCGGGTACAGCGTCGGCGCGCTCGTCGACGACCTCGAAGCGGTGCTCGCCACCGCCCTCGAACCGGGCGAACGCGCGGTGCTCGTCGGGCACTCCATGGGCGGCATGACGCTGATGGCGGCGGCCGGGCGGCCCAAGGTCTCCGAGCACGCGGCCGCGGTGCTCCTGTGCAGCACCGGCACCGTGCGGCTCGCCGCGCTCTCCAAGGTGATCCCGCTCAAGGAGGGCAAGCTGCGCACGCGTCTGACGCGCGGCCTGCTGCACTCCAGGGCGCCGCTCGGACCCGTCACGCCGCTCGCCCGGCGGATCCTCAAGTACGCGACCATGGGCCCGGGTTCCTCCCGCGAGAAGGTCGACGCGTGCACGCGCATCGTGCACGCCTGCCCGCGCGTGGTGCGCCAGGGCTGGGGCCGGGTGCTCGCCGCCCTCGACATCGAGGCGAACCTGAAGCACCTCACCGTCCCCACCGCCGTGATCGCCGGCACCGAGGACCGCATGACCCCGCCGGACGCCGCCCGCGCCATCGTGGCCGCGCTTCCGCACTGCGAGGGCTTCACGGAGCTGCCCGGGATCGGCCATATGACCCCGGTCGAGGCCCCCGACCTGGTCACCGCGCAGATACGCCAACTTGTCGCCGCCCACGTCGCGGTGACCCGTACCGAAGTGAAGGAGCGGGCATGAGCAAGGTCGCCCTCGAAGGACAGGTCGCCGTCGTCACCGGGGCCGCGCGCGGCGTCGGTGAGCTGCTCGCGCGCAAGCTCTCCGCGCGCGGGGCGAAGATCGCCCTGGTCGGCCTGGAGCCGGAGCTGCTCAAGGAGGTCTCCGCCAAGCTGCACACGGAGTCCGACCACTGGCACGCGGACATCACCGACCACACGGCGATGGCGCAGGTGGCCCAGGAGGTCAAGGAGCGCTTCGGCAAGGTGGACATCGTGGTCGCCAACGCCGGAGTGGCGGCGGGCGGTCCGTTCGTCGACTCCGACCCCGACGCCTGGCGGCGCGTGATCGAGGTGAACCTCATCGGGTCGGCCGTGACCGGCCGCGCGTTTCTGCCCGTGCTCATGGAGAGCCGCGGCTACTTCCTCCAGATCGCCTCGCTCGCCGCGATCACGCCCGCGCCGATGATGTCGGCGTACTGCGCCTCGAAGTCCGGCGTCGAGGCCTTCGCGCACAGCCTGCGGGCCGAGGTCGGCTACAAGGGCGTACGGGTCGGGGTCGGCTATCTGTCGTGGACCGACACGGACATGGTGCGCGGCGCCGACGAGGACGACGTGATGCGGGAGCTGCGCTCGCGGCTGCCGTGGCCTTCCAACAAGACGTATCCGCTGGGCCCGGCCGTGGACCGGATCGTGGCCGGGATCGAGCGGCGCTCGGCGCATGTGTACGGGCAGTGGTGGCTGCGCGGGATGCAGTCGATGCGCGGCTATCTGCCGTCGATCATCGGCACCGTCGGGGCGCGGGAAATGCGGCGCTTCGACGGCCGGCTCGGCAGCGGCCCGAAGGGGCTCGTGGGCGCGGGCGGCGCGGCGGACGAGCAGGCGCGCAACAGGGTTTGAGGTGGATTCACAAGCAGGGACCGACGTCGCGTGACAGAGGCTGACGTCGCGCAACAGGGGAGGGCGCACCCGGTGCCTCCGGGTGCGCCCTCGGTGCGCAGTGTGCAGTGCGCGGTTCAGGTACGACGCGTCAGGAGTCGTAGTCCTTGGAGTCGTCGAAGGCGTTCTGGTACGCGCTCTTCGCGGAGTCCTGCGCCTGCGCGCCGCGCTCCGAGGCCTCGTCCTGGGCCCGGTCCGCCTGCTGCGAGGCGCGGTCCGACTGCTGCGAGGCCTTCTCGGACGCCTGGTCCTGCATGCCCTTCGCGCGGTCCGCGAGCTCCTGCGCCTTGTCCTTGAACTGGTCCTGAATGCCCATGCTGATTCACTCCTGAGGTGGGTGAGGGGATTGGGCCACGACCCAGCCTGGCACGGCCGGACAAACCTCGCATTTCGATCTCCGTCACGCTGCGTCAGGCCAGGCGCCCCAAGGGCTGGAGCCCCTCGCCCCAAGGGCTGTACAGCCGCGGCACATCAGATGCGCGGCGGCAACTTGGGGCGCCTGCGGTCCGGTACCGCGGAGTAGTCCGGCGGGACCGCCGCCGCATCACTGTGCAGCAGCTCGACCGCGACGCAGACCGCGTCGTCGAGCTGCGCGAAGCGGCCCTCCGCCCAGTCCAGAGGGGTGCGCAGAACGGCCACGTCCGGCTCCACACCGTGGTTCTCGACCGACCAGCCGTACTCGTCGAACCAGGCCGCGTTCATCGGCACCGTGATCACCGTGCCGTCCCCGAGCCGGTGCCGCCCGGTCATGCCGACCACGCCGCCCCAGGTGCGCTGGCCCACCACCGGGCCGAGCCCGAGCAGCTTGAACGCGGCCGTGATCATGTCGCCGTCGGAGGAGGTGGCCTCGTCGGCGAGCGCCACGATCGGGCCGCGGGGCGCCGCGGAGGCGTACGAGACGGGCTGGGCGTCGCGGGTCAGGTCCCAGCCGAGGATCTTGCGCGTGAGCTTCTCGATGACCAGCTCGCTTACGTGCCCGCCCGCGTTGCCGCGCACGTCCACGATGAGCGCGGGCCGCGCGACCTCCATGCGCAGGTCGCGCACGAACTGGGCCCAGCCCGAGCCGCCCATGTCGGGGATGTGCAGATAGCCGCACTTGCCGTGGCTCAACTCCCGTACCACTTCACGCCGTTTGGCCACCCAGTCCTGGTAGCGCAGCGGCCGCTCGTCGATCAGCGGGACGATCGCGACGCGGCGCGCGCGGCCCTCGCCCTCGGCCGGCGTGAAGGTCAGCTCCACGGTGGTGGCGCCCGTGCCCGCGAGCAGCGGGTAGGGGCCCGCGACCGGATCGACCGGGCGGCCGTTCACATGCGTGAGCACCGCGCCCTCGCGCAGACCGAGGCCGGCGAGCGGGGAGCGGGCCTTGGAGTCGGAGTTGTCGCCGGGCAGGATCCGCTTGATCACCCACTGGCCGTCGCGGCACACGAGGTCGGCGCCGAGCAGGCCCTGGGCGCGCTGGTAGTGCGGCGGGCCCTCGTTGCGGCGGGCGGGGGTGACGTACGCGTGCGAGGTGCCGAGCTCGCCGAGCACCTCGCGCAGCAGATCCGCGAACTCGTCGGGGGACGCGACCCGTTCGACCAGCGGCCGGTACTGGTCGAGCACGCCCCGCCAGTCGATCCCGCACATGTCCGGCTCCCAGAACAGGTGCTTGATGATGCGGCCCGCCTCGTCGTAGGCCTGGCGCCACTCGTGCGGCGGGTCGACCTCGTGCACGATGCGGCGCAGGTCGATCCAGACCGTGGAGTCGGAGTCGCCTGTCTCGGTGGAGGGCACCGCCCGCAGATCGCCCTCGTCCATCACGACGAGCCGGCTGAGGTCGCCGCTGAGCGCGAACCAGTCGAGGTCGTCGACGAGTTCGGTCTTCTTGGCCTTGGTGATGTTGAAGTATTCGAGGGTGGGGCGGCCCGAGGTGTCGGCCGGGTTGGCGAAGGTCTCGCCGAGCGCGCCCGAGATGGGCCAGCGCAGCCACACCAGGCCGCCGCCGCTGACGGCCGCGAGAGAGGAGTACTTGGAGGCCGCCACGGGGAACGGGGTCACGCGGTCCGCGAGCCCCTCGATCTCCACCGTCACCGTGCCGTCGCTGCTGTCGCCCTCGACCGGATCGAGCCCGCCCGCCGCCGGCCGCCCGTCGGGCGAGAGCGCGAAGGGCGAGGGGGTGGCCGAGGACAGGGGCAGCAGGTAGGGGCGGCAGCCGAGCGGGAAGGACAGGTCGCCGGTGTGCACGTCGTACACCGGGTCGAAGCCGCGCCAGGACAGGAAGGCGAGGAAGCGCCCGTCGCTGGTGAAGACCGGGTTCTCGTCCTCGAAGCGGCCGTTGGTGACGTCGATGACCGTACGGGCTCCGGGCCCCGCGATCCGCGCCATCTTGATCTGCCGCAGCGAGCGCCCGATCCCGGGGTGGGACCAGGTCAGCCAGGCGCCGTCCGGCGAGAAGGCGAGGTCGCGCACCGGCCCGTTGACCGACCGGATCAGCTCGGTGACCTCGCCGTTGGAGTCCTCCGTGACGTCGATGAGCAGCAGCCGTCCGTCGTTCGATGCGATGGCGATCCGCTCGCCGTCGGGGTCGGCGACCAGTTCCTGCACCCGCCCCAGCTCGCCGGAGGCGAACCGGCGCGGTGAGCGCTCGCCGCTCGCGCGCGGCAGATACGAGATCTCGATCGCGTCCTCGCCGTCGGCGTCGGTCACGTACGCGACCTGCCCGCCCGTGCCCAGCATCTCCGGCAGCCGCACCCGCACCCCGGGGGTGTCCACGATGGTGCGGGCCGGGCCGTCGCGGTGGGTCAGCCAGTACAGCGAGCCGCGCACGCAGACCGCGCTGGCCCGTCCCGTGGTGTCCACGGAGATCCCGTCGACGTGGTTCGCGGCCGGCACCTGGTAGGAGCGCCGCCCCACCCGCGGACCGCCGAGCCGCACGTCCAGGCGGCGCGGCTGCACGTCCGCGGACAGGTCGTCCACGAGCCATACGTCGCCGGCGCACTGGTAGACCACCCGCTCGCCGTCGCTGGAGGCGTGCCGTGCGTAGAACTCGTCGTGGTCGGTGTGGCGCCTGAGGTCGGTGCCGTCGGGCGCGCAGGAGTAGAGGTTGCCGATGCCCTCGTGGTCGGACAGGAAGGCGATCCGGCCGCGGACGAACATCGGCGAGGCGATATGCCCGCCGAGGTCCTCGAGCAGCCGCTTGCCGTGCAGCCAGAGCCGGCCCATCGCCCCGCCCCGGTACCGCTTCCAGGCCGCCGGCTCGTGCGGCGGCTTGCCGGTGAGCAGCAGCGTCTGCCGTTCGCCGTCGAGGTCGGCCACCGCGATGTCGCTGACCGGGCCCCAGGGCATCTTGCCGCCGGGGGAGCCGTCGGTCGGCACGGTGTAGGCCCAGGAGAAGTGAGAGAAGGGCTGGCCGTGGCTGGCCACCGCGAGGATGTCCCCGTCCGGGGACCAGCCGCACACACGGGTGTCGGTGTTGCCCCAGTACGTGAGCCGGCGCGCGGGTCCGCCCGCGACCGGGACGACGTGGATCTCGGGATCGAGGCTGCGCCAGGTCGTGTACGCGATCTGCGTGCCGTCCGGCGAGAAGCGCGGGTGGCTGACCCGGGTCCGGTCCACCGTCAGCCGCCAGGCCCGCTCGGGGACCGCACCCTCCGGCGTGATCGGACTCAGCCAGAGATCGTCCTCGGCGGCGAAGCAGACGAGGCTGCCGTGGAGGTGCGGGAAGCGGAGATACGAGTTCGGAGAAAACACAGCGGAGTCGCTCACCTACCCATGCTTTTCCGGTGCGAGGGGCCCGGCAACTCGGATCGGTGCACCGACGGCGCGGGTTCCGTGGCCGACCGCGCGGGTTCCGTGGCCGGCCGGTGCGGGTGCGCCGCGGGTCCGGCTCAGGAACCGGCCGGCGCGGGCGTGCTGCCGGTCCGGCTCAGGAACCGGGTCAGGAACGTGTTGTCGAGCTGGAGCACGGCGTCGCCCTGTCCGGTGTGGAACTCCACGACGGTCGTCACCCGCCCGCAGGGCCAGACCCGGGCGGCGCCGCTGGCGGCGGGGGCGGTCATGCCCTGTTCGAGAACCTCGCGGGGCAGCGACCAGCCGGCGCTGCCTTCGCCGAGCACGGCGATGTCCACCCGGCCGCCGGCGTCCCGCAGCGAGATGCGGACCGCGCGGTGCGTGTCGCCGCTGTCGGCGGCCGTGACGAGATGGGCGCGGGTGCAGACCTCCACACCGGGGGTGTGCTCCTGGTCCATCGACGCTCCTCACCCTCGTACCGTCACCGACCGCGCGCCTCCGTCGGGCCCGCACCGGAAGTTTCACATAGCAACTATGTAGATATGCCCCCTTATGAGGCTTTTAAGCGCGGCGTGAAGTGACCCTGCTCACGCCCCTGCGGATGCGCCCCATTTGTGACCTGTCCGCTCTTGCAAGCCCTTCGCAAGAAGCCCGTATCATCGAACGGTTCACCACCCGGCCTCCCCGCAGAGCGGAGCCCTGCCATGCATGTGCCCGACGGATTCATCGACGCACCCGTTTCCGCGGCCGCCGGAGTCGTCGCCGCCGGCGCCGTCGCCGTGTCCCTGCGCGGTGCGCGCCGGGAGCTCGACGAGCGGACCGCGCCGCTCGCCGGCCTGGTCGCGGCGTTCATCTTCGCCGTGCAGATGCTGAACTTCCCGGTCGCCGCCGGCACCAGCGGGCACCTCCTGGGCGGGGCGCTCGCGGCGATCCTCGTCGGGCCCTATACGGGCGTGCTGTGCATAGCCGTCGTCCTCCTGCTCCAAGGTGTGCTCTTCGCCGACGGCGGCCTGACCGCCCTCGGCGTGAACATCACGGTCATGGGCGTGGTCACCGCCCTCGTCGCCTACGCGCTCTTCCGCGGACTGCTCAAGGTGCTCCCGAGGAAGCGCCGCTCGGTGACCGTCGCCTCCTTCGTCGCCGCGCTCGTCTCGGTACCGGCCTCGGCGGCCGCGTTCGTGCTCGTCTACGCGCTCGGCGGGACCACCGAGGTGCCGCTCGGCACCGTGTTCACGGCCATGGTCGGCGTGCACACGCTGATCGGCATCGGCGAGGCCGCCATCACCGCGGCCACCGTCGGCGCCGTGATCGCGGTGCGGCCCGACCTGGTGCACGGCGCCCGCGGTCTGACCACCCCGCTCAAGCTGCGCGTCGGCGGTGAACTCGTGGACGCCGAGCCCGCCGTCATCGAGGGCCCGGTGCGCTCCCCGCGCAAGGTCTGGATCGCCGGTCTCGTCGCCTCCCTCGTCCTCGCGGGCTTCGTCTCCTTCTACGCCTCCGCCAGCCCCGACGGCCTGGAGAAGGTCGCCGCGGACAAGGGCTTCGACAAGGGCGCCGAGAACCGCGAGCATGCGAGCGCCGACTCCCCGCTCGCCGACTACGGCGTCAAGGACGTGGACAACGCGCGGCTGTCCGGCGGCCTCGCCGGCGTCATCGGCGTCGGCGCCACCGTCCTGGTCGGCACGGGCGTCTTCGTCGTCGTCCGCAGGCGGCGCGGCTCCGAGGCTTCCGGAACCGTGGCCTCCGAAGGTGCGCGTACCCCGGAATCCGTCTGACATGAGTGCGGTCTGAGCGCGGGCACGACGGAACGGGAAGCGGTCTGACATGGGAGCGGGACACGCCCACAAGCTGTACGTGCGCGGGAGTTCGCCCGTGCACGCGCTGCCGCCGCACTGCAAGCTCGCCGCCGTCCTCTGCTTCGTGGTGGTGGTCGTCTCCACCCCGCGCGAGGCGGTCTGGGCGTTCGGGCTGTACGCGGTGCTCATCGGCGCGGTCGCGGCGCTGGCCCGCATCCCGGCCGGATTCCTCCTGAAGCGGCTGCTGTTCGAGGTGCCCTTCGTGGCCTTCGCGGTCCTGCTGCCGTTCGTGGCACAGGGCGAGCGCACCGAGGTGCTCGGCCTGTCCCTCAGCGTCAACGGGCTGTGGGGCGCGTGGAACATCCTCGCCAAGGGCACCCTCGGCGTGGCCGCCTCCGTGCTGCTCGCCGCCACCACCGAACTGCGGCAACTCCTGCTCGGACTCCAGCGGTTGAAGCTGCCGCCGCTGCTCGTGCAGATCGCCTCCTTCATGATCCGGTACGGGGATGTCATCTCCGACGAGCTGCGCCGGATGCGGATCGCGCGTGAGTCCCGCGGCTTCGAGGCGCGCGGGGTACGCCACTGGGGCGTGCTCGCCAAGACCGCGGGCGCGCTCTTCATCCGCTCGTACGAGAGGGGCGAGCGGGTCCATCTGGCCATGGTCAGCCGCGGGTACGCGGGCTCGATGCCCGTGATCGACGAGGTGACCGCCTCGCGCGCCCAGTGGTCGTACGCCCTCGCGCTGCCCGCCGCCGCCCTGCTCGTCTGCCTGCTTGGATGGTTCCTGTGACGACCGCCCCTTCCCTCGAGGTCCGTGGCCTCGCGTACGCCTATCCCGACGGCCACCAGGCCCTGTTCGGCGTGGACTTCAGCATCGGGCGGGGCGAGCGGGTGGCGCTGCTCGGGCCGAACGGCGCGGGCAAGACCACCCTCGTACTGCACCTCAACGGGATCCTGACCGGGGGAGCGGGCACGGTGCACGTGGCCGGGACCCCGGTGGTGAAGGCGAACTTCGCCGAGGTGCGGCGCCGCGTCGGGATCGTCTTCCAGGACCCCGACGACCAGCTGTTCATGCCGACCGTCCGCGAGGACGTCGCCTTCGGTCCTGCCGCGGCGGGTCTGCGCGGGCCGGAGCTGGAAGCCTGCGTGCGCAAGGCGCTGTCCCTGGTGGGCATGGAGGAGTTCGCCGACCGGCCGCCGCACCACCTGTCCTTCGGGCAGCGGCGCCGGGTCGCCGTCGCGACGGTGCTCGCGATGGAGCCCGAGATCCTCGTCCTGGACGAGCCCTCCTCCAACCTCGACCCGGCCTCGCGCCGCGAACTCGCGGACATCCTGCGGTCGTTGGACGTGACGGTCCTGATGGTCACGCACGACCTGCCGTACGCCCTCGAACTCTGCCCGCGCTCCCTCGTCCTCAGCGACGGAGTGATCGCGGCGGACGGTCCGACGGGGGAGCTGCTCGCGGACGAGGAGCTGATGCGCGCGAACCGCCTGGAGCTGCCCTTCGGCTTCGACCCGCGCTCGGTGCGGACGGGCGCCCAGGGCTGAGGCCCCGGGGCCCCGGAATCGGCAACGGCGCGTGCACGTTGCACCATGGTGACCGTCCGGTCCAGGAAGGTCCGGACGGTACGGAATGGAGCGGCGACGTGGACGGGGTCCAGGGCAGGGACGGGGTCGAGGCCCAGGGCGTGGACGAGGCGCGGGGCGCGGCGGCTGCCGTGAACGGTGCGGCCGAGTCCGGGGCCGTCGAGGTCCGGGGCACGGTCGAGCCCGGCTGGGAGGGCGTGCGCGAGGCCTTCGTACGGAACTTCGCCGAGCGCGGTGAGCGCGGCGCCTCCGTGGCCGTGTACCGCGACGGGCGGCCCGTGGTCGACCTGTGGGGCGGCACGCGCGACGTGGACTCCACCGGGCCCTGGGAGCGCGACAGCCTGCACCTGATCCGCTCGGCCACCAAGGGCGTGGCCGCCGCGGTCCCGCTGCTCCTGCACCAGCGCGGCCAGCTCGACCTGGACGCCCCGGTGGGCACGTACTGGCCCGAGTACAAGGCGGCGGGCAAGGAGCACACGCGCGTACGCCACCTGCTCGCGCACCGCGCGGGCGTCCCCGTACTCGACACACCTGTCCCCTTCGAGGACCCGGAGGCCGGGCCCCGCGCCGTCGCCGCCCAGGCACCCGTCTGGGCGCCGGGCACGGACCACGGCTACCACCCGCACACGTACGGCTGGACGGTCGGCGAGCTGGTGCGGCGGGTCACCGGGCGGACGCTCGGCACCTGGCTGCGCGAGCAGATCACCGGGCCGCGCGGCATCGACCTGTGGATCGGCCTGCCCGAGGCCGAGCAGCACCGCGCGGGCCGCATCCTGCGCGTGGAGCCGCCGGCGGTGGGAGGCGGGCTGCGGCTGCGGCCCAAGAAGGCGGTGGCCGACGCGTACGCGGACCCTTCGTCCCTGACCCGCCGCGCCTTCGCGGCCCTCGCGCCCACGGACGAGAACGCCCCCGCGTACCGGGCCGCCGAACTCCCGGCGACGAACGGCATGGCGAACGCCCGCGCCCTGGCCCGCTTCTACGCCTCCCTGATCGGCCCGGTCGACGGCCACCGCCCGCTGTTCGTCCCGGCGACGGTGGCGCTCGCACGCACGGAGGAGTCGGCCGGCCCGGACCGCACGCTCGTGGTCAACACCCGCTTCGGACCGGGCTACATGCTGCACGGCCCCGCCTCCCCCCTCCTCGGCCCCACGTCCTTCGGCCACCCCGGCCGCGGCGGCCCGCTCGGCTTCGCGGACCCGGAGTCGGGCATCGCGTTCGGGTACACCACGAACGGTCTGCAGAAGGGCGTCACGGCGGATCCGCGGGCGCAGGCTCTGGTGCGGGCGGTGCGGACGGCCGTGCAGGGACAGGGCTGAGCCGGGGGCCGGCCGCTACGGTGGCGGGCATGAGGCGATTCGAGGGTTCCGCAGTCCTGATCACCGGTGCCGCGCGCGGGATAGGCAAGGAGACCGCACGGCGGCTGGTGACCGAAGGGGCCGGGGTCCTCGTCACCGACGCCGACGCGGACGAGGCCGCCAAGACCGCGGCCGAGCTGGGGAGTTCGGCGCATGCGGCCCGGTGCGACGTCACCGACCGCGCGGAGGTGGAGGCCGCGGTGGCCTCGGCCCTGGACCGTTTCGGACGGCTCGACGTGCTCGTCAACAACGCCTACTCCTGCCATCCCGACGCCCCCCTCTTCGAGGACGAGCCCGACGAGACCTGGGCCCGCGACCTCGACGTCACGCTCTCCGGCGCCTTCCGCTGCGCCCGCGCCGCCCTGCCGCACCTCGCCGCCTCCGGGCGGGGCTCGATCGTGAACATCGGATCGGTCAACGGATCCGTGGCCTTCTCCAACCACGCCTACAGCGCGGCGAAGGCGGGCCTGGAGAGCCTGACCCGCACCCTGGCCCAGCACGCGGCCCCGCGCGGCGTGCGCGTGAACCTCGTCGCCCCGGGCACCGTCGCCACGGGTGCGTGGGCGGGGCGCGAGGAGCAGCTCGCCGAGATCAGCACGATGTACCCGATGGGCAGGGTCGGGCGGCCCGAGGACATCGCGGCCGCCGTCGCCTACCTCGCCTCGGCCGACGCGGCCTGGGTGACCGGCACCGTGCTCCGCGTGGACGGCGGGCTGCTCGCCGTGCACGAGGGCTTCGTCAACGCGACCAACCCGGACCGGCCGCGCTGACCCCTCCGCTGTCGGCGCCGCTTCCCTGACGAGGGCCCCTTCCCTGACGAGGCCCGGTCTCAACCGGCCGTGAGCATCAGGCCGATGCCCACCGCGAGCACACCCGCCGCAAGCACGCGCGGCGCCCCGAACCGCTCCTTGAACAGGACGGCGCCGATCGCGGCGCCGACGATGATCGAGGACTCGCGCAGGGCTGCGACCGGGGCGAGGGGGGCCTGTGTCTGGGCCCAGAGGACCAGGCCGTAGGCCACGATCGACAGCGCGGCGCCGACCAGTCCGCGGACCGCGAACGGGCGGAGCAGCGGCACCAGTTGGGAGCGGTAGCGGTACCAGGCGTAGACGGGGATCGCGATGCCTTCGAGGATCATCAGCCAGGCGATGTACCCGAGCGGCGTTCCGGAGGCGCGCACACCCACACCGTCCACCACCGTGTACGAGGCGATGGACACGCCGGTGGCCAACGCCGCGAACAGCGCCGGCCACTTCGGGCGCTGACCCGACCCCCGGATGCCCCACAGCGCGAGCCCGAGCAGACCCGCGCAGGCCACCGCGACCCCGGCCAGTTGCAGCCCGCCGATGTGCTCGTCGAGGAAGAGCGCGGCCGCCGCCGTGACGAGCAGAGGAGCCGTGCCGCGGGCGATCGGGTACATCTGGCCGAAGTCGCCGAGCGAGAACGAGCGCATCAGGAGCGCCTGGTAGGCGACGTGCAGCAGTGCCGAGGCGACCAGCCAGGGCCAGGCGCCGGCAGCGGGCACCGGGGTGAACAGGGCGAGCAGACCGCCGAGCAGCGCGCCGCCGCCGGAGATCAGCGTGAACGCGAGGAGCTGGTCCTTGATGTGGTGGGCCAGCGCGTTCCACGACGCGTGCGTGACGGCCGCGAGGACGACCGCGGCCGCGACAAGTGGCGTCACAGGGCGGGCTGTTCGCGCACGTCCACCAACGCCCCGCCCGCATGCGCGATCAGCGCCTTCGGGTCCATGGGGAACACCGTGTGCGGCGTGCCGGCCGCCGCCCAGACCGCCGCGTGGTCGAGCAGGCCGCGGTCGGCCAGGACCCGGGTCTTCGTACGGTGACCGAAGGGCGGCACGCCGCCGATCGCGTACCCGGTGGTCTCGCGTACGACGTCCGCATTGGGCCGCGTGACCTTCTCGGCGCCCAACTCCCGCCGTACGAGCTCCATGTCCACCCGCGAGGACCCGTCCATCAGCACCAGGACCGGCACCCCGTCCGCCGCGAAGATCAGCGACTTCACGATCTCGCTCAGCTCGCAGCCGATGGCCTCGGCGGCCTGGGCGGCGGTACGCGTGGCCTCCGGGAAGGCGCGTACCTCGGTGAGTACGGAGGCGAGACCGAGCTCGGTCAGAGCCTCGGCGAAACGGGGGTGCGCGGCGGGCTGCGATGAACTCATGGCCGCACGCTAGCGGTCCGTGTACCGGCCACGCGACCCCGTTTCGTATCCCGAAAGACCCGGTAGGTCAGCCGATCTGCCGCAGCACCGACGCGACCAGCGGACCCGAGGACTTGCCGCCGCGGCCGCCCTCCTGCATCACCGCGGCCGCGGCCGTGTCGCCGCGCCAGGCGGTGAACCAGCCGTTCGGCTTCTTCTGGCCGTCGACCTCAGCCGACCCGGTCTTGCCGCCGATGTCCCCGCCGAGCGAGGCCATCGCCTCGGCCGCGGAGCCGTTCGTCGCGGTGTACGCGAGCAGTTCGCGCAGTTGGGCTGCGGCCTTCGGGGCCAACGTGCGCGAGGCGGTGGCCAGTTGACGGCCGTCCACCTCGGGCGAGACCAGGTAGGGCTGCTTGAAGACACCCGTCTTGGCGGTGGCGATGATCGAGGCCACGTTCAGCGGGTTCATCCGCACCCCGCCCTGGCCGATCAGCGAGGCGGCCTTCTGCGCGGCCGACTGCACCGGCACCGCGCCGTCGAAACTCGGCACACCGATCTGCCAGTTGCCGCGCCCGAGGCCGAAGACCTCCTGCGCCTGCTTGGTCAGATCGCCGTCGCCGAGCTTGCCGGCCTGCGAGATGAAGGCCGTGTTGCAGGAGGCCGCGAAGCTGGCGCGGAAGGTGCCGCCCTTGATCTCGAACTCCTCCACGTTCTGGAACTTCCAGCCGCCGGAGGTGAAGTACTTGGGGCACGGGTGCGGCTTGTCGATGCCCGCGAGGCCCTTCTCGAGCAGCATCGAGGCCGTCACGATCTTCATCGTGGAGCCGGGGGCGAGGGAGCCCTGAAGCGCCACGTTCATCCCCTGCGGGTTGGAGTTCGCCGCCGCGAGGATCTCGCCCGTGCTCGGCTTGAGCACCACGATCGCGGCCCGGTGCCGCGAGGCCACCTCGCGCTCGGCCACGGCCTGCGCGGTCGGGCTGATCGTGGTCTTCACCGTCCCGGGGGTGCCCTCGGAGAGCGTGAGCAGGGTCTTGTCGGGCAGCGCCTTGCCGTCGTCCTTGCTCTTGGCGGTGTCGCTCTTGTCCTTGCCCTTGTCCTTCGCGGGATCGGCGCGCACGATCTGCAGCTCGATGCCCGCGCTGCCGCCCGCCTTCTCGCCGAACTTCTCGCGCAGCCCGTCGAGCACGCTGCCGAGCGAGGGGTACTTCTCGGCGGTGATCTCCCCGCCGTTGCGGTCCACGGCCTTGATCGGCGGTGTGCCCGCCTCGCCGGCGCGCAGGACGTCGCCCGCCTTGAGGCCCGGGTGCACCACGTCGGGGCGCCAGTCCACCACCGGCTTGCCCGCGGCGTCACGCACCACGGTCAGCTCGCTGTCGTACGCGTACGGCTTGGACTTTCCCTCGTACGAGACCGTCGCGGCCACCTTGAACGGCACCTTGGCGCCCGCACCCTTGCCCGGCGTGAACTTCGCACCGGTCAGGTGGGCGTCCTTCGCGTACGAGGTGAGCGCGGCCTTCGCGGCGGCGGCGTCGTCGGTCAGCGCGGCCGCGCCCGCCGCGTCGCCCTTCGCCCACGCGGCGAGGAACCGCTCCGAGGTCTGCGCGACCTCCGCGGCGGACAGCGGCCTGGCCTGCAGCTCCTTGGGCGACAGCGGCTCGTCACCGGACCCGTCGGAACCGCCGCCGACCAGGGCGTAGGCCGTGACGCCCACCCCCGCGACCACGGCGCCGGCCGCGACCGCGATCAGCGCGACCTTGGTCTCCTTGCTCATGGCGTTCTGCTCGCCCGAGCGCCCTCGCTTGCCCACCGGTTCCTCCGCCTTGCCCTGCGGTGTCTGGCTGTCCGGGCACCCTATAGGGCTTCCGGGAATGGGGTTGTCCGGGTTGACGGGTGGGGCCCGGGTGTGCGGGCCCCACCCCCCCTGGGGGATCAGTTGGCGGCCAGCACCTGCGCCACGATCGGTCCTGCCGCCTCGCCGCCGCGTCCGCCTTCGATCACGACGGCGGCCACGGCGATGTCTCCGCGGAAACCGGCGAACCAGCTGTTCGGCTTCTCCTGCCCGGCGACCTCGGCCGAACCGGTCTTGGCGCCGACACCCGCGCCGAGGCCGCGCATGGCGTCCGCGGCCGAGCCGGAGTGTGCGGTGGTGCGCATCATCTGGGCCAGCTGGCTCGCCGTGGTCGTGCTGATGCCGTTCGCGGTGGCCCGGTCGAGCCCGTACGAGGAGTCGACGATCACCGGCTGGCGGAAGGTGCCGCCACCCTGCACGGTGGCCACGATCGAGGCCATGTTCAGCGGGCTCATCTGCACCACACCCTGCCCGATGGCGTTCGCCCCGCGGTCGGAGTTCGCGGCGGCGGGCACCGAGCCGTCGTACGAGGAGATCCCCGTCTGCCAGTTGGCGCCGATGCCGAACTTGGCAGCTTCGCGTGTCAGGGAGTCGTCCTTGAGGTTGTCGTGGGCGATGCCCTTGATGAAGCCGGTGTTGCACGAGCGGGCGAAGTTGTCGGCCAGGGTGGCGTTCAAGTTCGCCTGCAGGCCGGGCAGGTTGTGGAAGGTCTGGCTGCGGTACACGATGTCGTGCTCGCAAGGAATCCTGGTGCTCGGAACCGCCACGCCGTTGTCGATGAACGTCGCCGCCGTCACGATCTTCATGGTGGAGCCGGGCGCCAGCCTGCCCAGGAAAGCGACATTGTTGCCGGGTTCCTGATTGGCCACGGCGAGTACCTGTCCGGTGCTGGGCTGGATCGCCACGACGGAGGACTTGGCCTTGCTCCGCACGGCCTTCTCCGCGGCCGCCTGCACCCGTGCGCTCAGCGTCGTCTTGATCTTCCCCGGCTCGCCCTTCTGCAGGGTCACCAGCGTGGTGTTGTACGCGGTCTGGTCGGCGCGCTCGATCCACAGCTCGATGCCCGGCTTGCCGCCGGCCTTGTCCTCGAAGCGCTCGCGCAGCTGGTCGAGGACCGGGCCGAGGGACGGGTACTTCTCGCGGCTCAGCACCTTGCCGTCCCGGTCGACGGCCTCGATCTGCGGGTTGTCCGCCTCGCCGACCTCGAGGGTGTCGTCCCTCTTCAGCTCGGGGTGGATCACTGTCGGCTGCCAGTCGACCAGCGCCCGGCCGGTGCTCTCGCCGCGTACGACCTTCAACTGGCTCTTGTACGAAAGGGGCTCGGACTTGCCTCCGTACGCCACCGTGGCGGAAACCGTGAAGGGCACGTTCGCGCCGCTCGCCTCGCCCTGTTCGATCTTCACCTTGGTGATGTCCGCGCCCGTGAAGGAGTGCAGCACCCGGCCGGCCGCGACCGGGTCGTTGGTGAAATCGGCCGCCGCGTCCGCGTCCCCGTTCTCCCAGCGCTTGAAGAAGGACGCGGCCGCCTTCTCCACCTCGGCGCCGGTGGGCGGGCCGGTCGTCGGCCCGGAATCCGCACTCGCGGACGATCCCCCCGTCACCCCGTTGTACAAATTGAACGCCCCGTACCCGGCGACCCCCACCATCGCGGTGAATACCCCGCCGACCAAGGCCGTCTTGACTCCATTGCGCATGACTGCGCTCCCCTCCCCAGGAGTCCTGAACACGCCTCCCCGTTTTGTGCGTTGAACGTGTTCAGGAAGTTATGGGGAGCAGCTTAAGCGCTTTCCGTGACAGTCGGGGTCAGGCAAGGTCTCGAATCGCTATCCCTCGCAATGCCCGAGCGTCACACCCACGTGTCGAACCACATCCGCGACCGCCAGGAATCCACCGGAATGGGGTGCGAGGTGTAAAGAGGCCAGAAATAAATGAAGTTCCAGACGATCAGGAGGACGAGAACGCCTGCGCCCACCACACCGACGACCCGCCGCCGTTCCGCCGAGCCCGGGGGCCCGATGATCGCGCCGATCATCATCGCCAGGGCCAGGCACAGGTACGGCACGAAGACGACCGCGTAGAAGAGGAAGATCGTCC
The DNA here is from genome assembly GCF_900100315.1 of Streptomyces indicus. GTDB lineage: Bacteria > Actinomycetota > Actinomycetes > Streptomycetales > Streptomycetaceae > Streptomyces > Streptomyces indicus. The sequence continues at coordinate 93,356 of NZ_FNFF01000017.1, read as the reverse complement.
GTTCCTGGTAGTTGAGCCAGGGCAGGAAGCCCGCCAGGAACGCGCAGGCGATCGCGCCCGCCCGCCAGTCGCGGCGGAAGAACCAGCGCCACAGGACGTACAGGATCGCGAAGCACGCGGCCCACCACAGCAGGGGGGTGCCGAGCGCCAGGACCTCGCTGGCGCACTTCTCGCGGGTGCCCGCCGGGCAGCCGCCGGTGCCGGGCGCCGGGGACTCGTAGTAGTACGAGACCGGGCGGCCGAGGACCAGCCAGCTCCACGGGTTCGACTCGTAGTCGTGCGGCGAGGTCAGGCCGACGTGGAACTCCCACACCTGGTGCGAGTAGTGCCACAGGCTGCGCCACCAGTCCGGGAACAGGCCGCCGAGCCCGCTGGAGGGATGCTCCGCGCCCCACTCGCGCAGATAGCCGCGGTCGCCCTTGTCGGTGTGCATCAGCCAGCCGGTCCAGGTCGCCAGATAGGTGACGAACAGGACCGGGACCGTGGAGACGAACGCGGGCAGCACATCCCGCTTCAGGACCGAGACATACGGGCGTCGGGCCCCCGCGGTCCGGCGCGCGCCCACGTCCCACAGGACCGTCATCAGGCCGAACGCGGCGAGGAAGATCCCGCCGTTCCACTTCGTGGCGAAGGCGAGCCCGAGTGCGACGCCGGCCACGATCCGCCAGGGCCGCCAGCCGAGCCGGAGCGTTTCCGCGATCGCCGCGTCGGGCCGTACGACCCCTTCGCCGTCCCTCGGGAGAGCAGCCGCCAGCCGGGCCCGCGCCTTGTCGCGGTCGATCACGAGCGCGCCGAACGCCGTGAGCACGAAGAACATCAGCGGCAGATCGAGCAGCGCGGTGCGGCTCATCACGAAGTGCAGCCCGTCCACCGCGAGCAGCAGACCGGCAAGGCAGCCGAGGAAGGTCGAGCGGAACATCCGCCGCCCGATCCGGCACACCATCAAGACCGACAGCGTGCCGAGCAGCGCCACCATGAAGCGCCAGCCGAACGGATTCAGACCGAACATCCACTCGCCGGCCGCGATGACCCACTTGCCCATCGGCGGATGCACGACATAGGAGGGGTCGTGGCCGAGCGGGACCTTCGAGCCGAGATCGAGGACGGTGTCGTTGTAGTCCTTGGGCCAGTTGACCTCGTAACCCCGCTTGAGCAGGGCCCACGCGTCCTTCGCGTAGTACGTCTCGTCGAATATCACCGCATTCGGCTTGCCCAGCTGCCAGAAGCGCAGCACGCCCGCGAACAGCGCGACGAGCAGCGGCCCGCCCCAGCCGAGCGCCCGGGTCAGACCGGCGCGGGACTCGGGGCGCACCCCGAGCAGCGCCCACAGGCGCGGTCCCGGCTCGGCGTACGGGGGATCGAGGCGCCGTCCGACGTCATCGCCCGCCGGTGCGGTGTACCCGAATCTGCGCAGGCGCCGCAGCCAGTTCTGCGGCTGTTGCGCTTCGGGGGCATCGCCGGGCGGCCGGGCGGTGGAGTCCCTTGTGGGTGGGGACGGAGCACTGGTCACCGCGCCATCGTAGGGAACGGGCCTGTGCGCGTCCCAGGTGCGGCCCGCCGGGGAAAGCGGACCGGTCCGGTCCGGCGGCCGGATCGGCGCGCGCCTCCTGCGAGGATGGAGCCGTGACAGGAACGCAAGGAACCCTCGTCCTGGCCGGCACGCCCATCGGCGACACCGCCGACGCGCCGCCCCGGCTCGCCGCCGAGCTCGAGACGGCCGACGTCGTCGCCGCCGAGGACACCCGGCGGCTTCGCCGGCTCACCCAGGCGCTCGGGGTGCAGACCACCGGACGCGTCGTCTCGTACTTCGAGGGCAACGAGTCCGCCCGTACGCCGGAGCTGGTGCAGGCCCTCGTCGACGGCGCCCGAGTGCTCCTGGTGACGGACGCCGGGATGCCCTCCGTGTCCGACCCCGGCTACCGGCTCGTCGCGGCCGCCGTGGAGAAGGACATCAAGGTCACCGCGGTGCCGGGCCCGTCCGCCGTGCTCACCGCACTCGCCCTGTCCGGGCTGCCCGTGGACCGCTTCTGCTTCGAGGGCTTCCTGCCGCGCAAGGCCGGCGAGCGCATGTCGCGGCTGCGCGAAGTGGCCGGGGAGCGGCGCACCTTGGTCTACTTCGAGGCCCCGCACCGCCTCGACGACACCCTCGCTGCGATGGCCGAGGCCTTCGGTGCCGACCGCCGCGCCGCCGTGTGCCGCGAGCTCACCAAGACCTACGAGGAGGTCAAGCGCGGCGGCCTCGGCGAGCTGGCCGCCTGGGCCGCCGAAGGGGTGCGCGGGGAGATCACCGTGGTCGTCGAGGGCGCCCCCGAGACGGTGGCCGACCTTGACGCGGACGAGCTGGTGCGCCGGGTGCAGGTGCGCGAGGAGGCGGGGGAGCGCCGCAAGGAGGCCATCGCGGCGGTCGCGGCCGAGGCGGGGCTGCCCAAGCGCGAGGTATTCGATGCTGTGGTCGCGGCAAAGAATGCGGCGGGACGGTCGCCAAAAGACGGCAAAGGACTATCGTGAAAAGCAAAGGCTAAGCCGGGCATCGGGCTCTTTCCACATGAGGCACCCAAAACCGCTCCAATAGTCGACAGGTCTGATGCGTTCCGGCCGGACGAGGAGTCCACTGGATGAGGGAATCGAGATCGGTTCCTTCGCACGTGGATGACCCCGGACGTACTTGTCCGAGGGACAAGAGGAGCTGGCATGAGTGAGATCACCGGCCGCGCCGCAGACGTCGACGCCGCAGCACAATCCCCTGCGGACCCGACCAGCCTGCCGACCCATCCGATAGCCACCGTTCACGAGTCGTACGCCTTCGCCTGTATGCGCTGCGGGCACGGCTGGGAGCAGTCCTACGACATCGAGCACTTCGTCGACGGCAAGGGCAATGAATTCGTGCTCTACATGGCGGGCGGGCAGCGCGTCCCCTCGCCGCTGACCCGGCCCACCTGCCTCAACTGCGGCGGGCACGTCGTCCGCATCATGCAGGCCGGGCAGGTCTCCTCGATCCTCGACCTGCTGGCCCACAGCAAGGACCACAAGCACCGGCCGAAGAAGCACGGCGGGAAGCCGGAGGTGCCGGCCGCGGGACCCGTCCCGGAAGGAGCCGGGCACCACTGGCACCTGTCGGATCTGCTGCATCCGTTCAAGGGCAGGCAGCAGCCCTGAGCCCAGGGGCCGGGCGCGCCCGGGTGCGTCCTCGGAGCCGTCGCCCCGGTTCGTAGGATCGAGGCATGAGCCCCAAGGACGCACCCCCGCCGCTGCCCGAGCCCCTGCGCATCCCCGTCGCGGACTCGCACACGCACCTCGACATGCAGGACGGCACCGTCGAGGAAGGGCTCGCGAAGGCCGCGTCCGTGGGCGTGACCACGGTGGTGCAGGTCGGCTGCGACCTCAAGGGTTCGCAGTGGGCGGCCGATACGGCGGCGGCGTACGAGAGCGTGCATGCGACCGTCGCGCTGCATCCCAACGAGGCGCCGCGGATCGTGCACGGCGACCCCGACGGCTGGTCGCGCCAGGGCGCCCGCGAGCCGCTCGGCGACGCGGGTCTGGACGAGGCGCTCGCCGAGATCGACCGGCTCGCCGCGCTCCCGCAGGTCAAGGGCGTCGGCGAGACCGGGCTCGACTACTTCCGCACCGGGCCCGAGGGCAAGGCCGCACAGGAGAAGTCCTTCCGCGCGCACATCGAGATCGCCAAGCGGCACGGCAAGGCCCTGGTGATCCACGATCGCGAGGCGCACGCCGATGTGCTGCGCATCCTCAAGGAGGAGGGCGCCCCCGAGCGCACTGTCTTCCACTGCTACTCCGGTGATGCCGAGATGGCCCAAGTCTGCGCGCAGAACGGCTACTTCATGTCGTTCGCGGGCAACGTGACCTTCAAGAACGCGCAGCACCTGCGGGACGCGCTGCAGGCCGCCCCGCTCGAACTGGTCCTCGTCGAGACCGACGCGCCCTTCCTGACCCCCGCGCCCTACCGCGGACGGCCTAACGCCCCGTATCTCATTCCGGTCACATTGCGCGCCATGGCGCTCGTGGCGGGGGTGACCGAGGACGTGCTGGCAGCGGCGGTTTCCGCGAACACGGCCCGCGCCTTTGATTACTGAGCGATAACGCTCCCGCGGCCGCATCCCGGGGCAGCGCCGCGACACTGCGTAGTCGCGCTGCTTGGGAGAGTGACACAAGCTCCGCTAGGTTCGCTCCGCTTGATCCGGACCCCTTGCTTGATCCGGAGCCCTTGATCGGGACCCCTTGGAGCCTGGAGCGACGTCGTGAGCCATGGGACTTCGTACGACCCCTACGGGGTGGGCGAGCAGCAGTACAGGGAGCCGCAGCGGTACGAGGAGCCCCAGCCGTACGGGGAGCCGCAGCGGTACGAGGAGCCGTACGGGCGGCCGTACGCGGACGTCGCGGGCGCGCCCCAGGACACGTACCGGCCGGCCTATGAGACGCGGGCCGCGCGGCGGGAGCGGGCGCAGGGCGAGTTCCCCCGGCAGGCCCCCGTCCAGACGCCCGCGCCGGCGGTGTCCCCGCCCGACGGGCCGGGTACGGACAGCGCGTCCGAGCCCCGTACGGAGAGCGCAGCCGAGCCCCGTGCGGGCGGGCGGGCCGAGGCGCGGCGGGCCGCGCGGCGCAAGAAGACCTCCGAACGGCCCGAGAGCCTGCGCCGGCTCGTGCCGCAGGCGCTCGTCGTGGCCTTCCTCGCGGGCGGCACCTCCGCGTTCGTCGCCGAGGACAAGGCCGTGAAGCTCTCGGTCGACGGCAAGGAGCGCACCCTGCACACCTTCGCCGACGACGTGGCCGAACTCGTCGCCGACGAAGGTCTTGACGTGGGCGCGCACGATGTCGTCGCGCCCGCCCCCGGCACCGAACTGGCCAGCGGCGACGAGGTCGTGGTCCGCTACGGCCGGCCCGTCCACCTCACCCTCGACGGGCAGCGCCGCAAGGTCTGGACGACCGAGCACACCGTCGACGGGGCGCTGCGCCAGCTCGGCGTGCGCGCGGAGGGCGCGTACCTGTCGGCCTCGCGCTCGAAGCGGATCGCGCGCGAAGGGCTCCGGCTCGACGTCCGCACCGAGCGCACCGTCACGATCATGGCCGACGGCCGGGAGCGCACCATCCGCACGAACGCGGCCACCGTGCGCGAGGCCGTCGAGGAGGCCGGGATCTCGCTGCGCGGCCAGGACACCACCTCCGTGCCGCCCGGCAGCTTCCCGCGCGACGGCCAGACCGTGACGGTCATGCGGGTCACCGGCAGCAAGGAGGTGCGCGAGGAGCCCATCGCCTTCGACGTGCAGCGCACCCAGGACGCCTCGCTGTTCGCGGGTACGGAGGTCGTGGTGCAGCCGGGCCGGCAGGGCGCCCGCCGGGTCACGTACGCGCTGCGCACCGTGAACGGCGTGAAGCAGAAGCCGAAGCGCCTGAAGACCGAGGTGGTGCGCGAGCCCGAGACGCAGATCGTCAAGGTCGGCACCAAGCCGCTGCCCTCCTCGGTCAGCGGCGCCGACGGCCTCAACTGGTCGGGCCTCGCGGCCTGCGAGTCGGGCGGCCGCCCGCACGTCACGGACCCGTCCGGCACGTACGGGGGCCTCTACCAGTTCGATACGCGGACGTGGCAGGGGCTCGGCGGGAGCGGGCGCCCGCAGGACGCTCCGGCGGCGGAGCAGACGTATCGCGCGAAGAAGCTGTATGTGCAGCGGGGTGCCTCGCCCTGGCCGCACTGCGGGCGGCGGTTGTACGGGTGAGGCCCTGGGCGGGCGCCCCCCGCGCCCGCATCCGACCTCCGGCCGGATCTGCTCAAACGCCGCAGGGGCTGGTTGCGTAACCTGGTCCGGTGAGCACCACTGAGTCCGACGACCACGGCGCCCTGCTCGGGCCGGCCGACATCCGCGAGCTGGCCGCAGCCCTCGGCGTGCGGCCCACCAAGCAGCGCGGGCAGAACTTCGTCATCGACGCCAACACCGTCCGCCGCATCGTGCGCACCGCCGGGGTGCGCCCCGACGACGTGGTCGTCGAGATCGGCCCCGGGCTCGGTTCGCTGACGCTCGCCCTCCTGGAGGCGGCCGACCGGCTCGTGGCCGTCGAGATCGACGACACGCTCGCCGCCGCGCTGCCCGCCACCATCGAGGCCCGGATGCCGGAGCGCGCCGACCGGTTCGCGCTGGTCCACTCCGACGCGATGCTCGTACGGGAACTGCCGGGCCCGGCCCCGACCGCGCTGGTCGCGAACCTGCCGTACAACGTCGCCGTGCCGGTGCTGCTGCACATGCTGGCCACGTTCCCGAGCATCGAGCGCACCCTCGTCATGGTGCAGTCCGAGGTCGCCGACCGGCTGGCCGCGCAGCCCGGCAACAAGGTGTACGGCGTGCCCTCCGTGAAGGCCAACTGGTACGCGGAGGTCAAGCGCGCCGGAGCGATCGGCCGCAATGTCTTCTGGCCCGCGCCCAACGTCGACAGCGGTCTGGTCTCGCTGGTGCGGCGGACCGAGCCCGTCAAGACGACCGCCTCCCGCGCGGAGGTGTTCGCCGTCGTGGACGCCGCGTTCGCGCAGCGCCGCAAGACCCTGCGGGCCGCCCTCGCCGGGTGGGCCGGGTCCGCCGCGGCCGCCGAGCAGGCGCTCGTCGCGGCCGGGATCTCGCCGCAGGCGCGCGGCGAGGCGCTCACCGTCGAGGAGTTCGCGCGGATCGCCGAGCACAAGCAGGCCGGGGAGGCCGGCGCGTGAGTGTCACCGTACGCGTGCCCGCCAAGGTCAACGTGCAGCTCGCCGTCGGCGCCGCGCGCCCGGACGGCTTCCACGACCTGGCGAACGTCTTCCTGGCCGTCGGCCTGTACGACGAGGTCACCGTCACCCCCGCGGCCGAGCTGAAGATCACCTGCTCGGGCCCCGACGCCCATCAAGTCCCCCTGGACGCCTCGAACTTGGCGGCTCGGGCGGCGATCGCACTGGCCGCGCGGCACGGGCTCGCGCCCGACGTCCACATCCACATCGCCAAGGACATCCCGGTCGCCGGCGGCATGGCGGGCGGCTCGGCGGACGGCGCGGGCGCGCTGCTCGCCTGCGACACGCTCTGGGGCACCGGCGCCTCGCGCACCGAACTCCTGGAGATCTGCGCCGAGTTGGGCAGCGACGTGCCGTTCTCGCTGCTCGGCGGTGCCGCGCTCGGCACCGGGCGCGGCGAGCTGCTCGAACCGCTGCCGGTGGGCGGCTCCTTCCACTGGGTGTTCGCGCTCGCGGACGGCGGGCTCTCCACGCCCGCCGTGTACGGGGAGTTCGACCGGCTGACCGCCGGCACGGACGTGCCCGCGCCGGCCGCCAAGCCCGAGCTGCTGGCCGCGCTGCGGGCCGGTGACGCGACGGCCCTCGCGGCGAGCGTGGTCAACGACCTCCAGCCCGCGGCCCTTTCGCTCTTCCCCGCGCTCGCGCGCACCCTGGCCGTCGGCTCCGCGGCGGGCGCGCTCGCCTCGCTGGTCTCCGGCTCGGGCCCGACCACGGCGTTCCTGGCGAAGTCCGCGGAGTCCGCCGAGGAGGTCGCCTCGGCGCTGCTCGCCTCGGGCACGTGCCGCGCGGTGCGGGTGACCTCGGGCCCGGCGCCGGGGGCGACCGTGGTGGCGCCGGCGGTCTGATCCGCCGCGCCACGCTCTCGCCCGAGCCCGCGGGGGTACCCAGGTACTCAGGCCGAGTTGAGTACCTGAGCGCTGACCGGCACCCCCGCCCGGAAGCGACCGTAACCGCATGGCATCCACCGTGCGCGACCTCGCAGACAAGACACCGGCCACCCGCGACCGGTACATGGACCTGCTCCGGGTGGCCTCGCTCGGGACCGTCGTCCTCGGGCACTGGCTGATGGCCGCCGTGAGCACCGACGACGCGGGGCAGATCCAGCTCGGCAACCTGCTCGCCGAGCTGCCCGCGCTCCAGCTGCTCACCTGGGCGCTCCAGGTCATGCCGGTGTTCTTCTTCGTCGGCGGGTTCTCGCACGCGCTGTCCTACCGCTCGCTCCAGCGCAAGGCCGGGGACTCGACCCCGGTGTACGCCGCCTTCCTGCGGGCCAGGCTCCAGCGGCTGCTCCGGCCCACCATGGTGTTCATCCTGGTGTGGGGCGCTGCCGCGCTGGTCCTCCAACTCATCGGCGGCAGCCCGCACTTGGCCGACATCACGCTGCGGCTTGTGCCCCAGCCGCTGTGGTTCATCGGGATCTACCTCGCGATGGTGGCCTTCACGCCGCCGCTGCTCCGGCTGCACGAGCGGTACGGCTGGGGCGCGTTCGGCGGGCTCGTGGCCGCGGCCGCCGCGGTCGACCTGTTGCGGTTCGCCGCCGGGGTGCCGTACCTGGAGTTCCTGAACTTCGCCTTCGTCTGGCTCGCCGTCCACCAGCTCGGCTTCCTGCGCGCCGACGGCCGGCTGCACCGGCCCGCGCTGCTCGCGGCCGCGGGCGTCGCGGGCGCCTCGCTGCTCGTCGCCTTCGGCCCGTATCCGCTGAGCATGGTCGGGATGCCCGGCGAGAAGATCTCGAACATGGCCCCGCCCACCTTCGCCCTGCTCTGCCACGGCCTGTGGCTGGTCGGCGCGGTGGAGCTGGTGCGCAAGGCCGCGGCCCGGTGGCTGGAGCGGCCGAAGGTCTGGCGGACGGTCGTCGCCGCGAACGGGATCTCGATGACCGCGTTCCTGTGGCACCTGACGGCGATGCTCGGGGTGTACGGGGTGTTCCTCGGCCTCGACGTCGCGCTGCCCGCGCCGGCGAGTGCCGCCTGGTGGGCGCAGGTGCCGGTGCGGATCGCGCTGGCGGCGGTGCTGACGGCTTTGCTCGTGGCGGCGTTCCGGGGCTTCGAGCGTCCTGCGGCCGCACGGCCCGCCGTCGAGCCCCGGGGCGCCGGCGGCTCGGGCCCGCTGGCCGCCCTCGGCATCACGCTCTGCCTCTTCGGTGTCCTGGGCCTGTCGATGGTCGGCTACGGCGACCTCCTGGAGGGCCGCTCGGCGATGCTGATCGCCTTCCGGATCACGGCTCCCGCGGCGGTGGCGATGGCGCTCGTGGGCTGGTTCCTGGTGGAGCGGGCGGGCAGGGCGCGGGCCTGAGCCGCGCGCGGGTGAGGGCCGCTCCGTGCGGGGCGGCCCTCGCCCGCCGGGTCAGTCGTTGACGCGTACGGACTGCTTGGCGAGCTCGTACGCGGGGATCATCGACGCGTGCTCCTCCGCGTCCAGTCCGCCGAGGGACACGACGACCACACCGTCCGGGGTCGGCACCGCGAACGCCCGTACCGTCCTCGTCTCCTCCAGGAGCTTGCTGGTCGTCTCGTACTCGACCTGGTGCCCCTTCACCCCGCCCGAGGTGAACGCCCGGTACATGGCGTCGGCGGGCTCCTCGTCCGCGGCCACGTACGCGCGCAGGATGTCGAGCGGTTCCGAGTCCTTGCCGGCCGGGTCCTCGACGTACACGCGGAGGAACCCGATGCTCCCGGCCGGCTTCGCGTCGATCTCGCAGCGGGCGATCACCGGGCCCTGGACGGCGAGGTCGGCGAACTCGTCGTCGCGCGCGATGTCGATCGCCTCGGGCTGCCACTTCGCCGCCGTCCCGAACGTCACCGGCAGCTTGCACGGCGAGGACGCGTCGCCCACCGTGCCCGCCTGCTCGGCCGCCTCGCCCTTCGCCCCGCCCGCGCCTTCCGTGGGTGCGGCCGACGTCGGCTTCGCGGAGGCGGACGGAGACTTCGCGCCCTCCCCGGACGAGGACTCCGCGCCCTCCCCGGACGAGGACTCCGACGAGCACCCCGCGACCAGCCCGCCCACCAGCGCCGCCGCCAGGACTGCCCGTACCACCGAACTGCGCATATTGCTGCTCCCCACCCTCGAGTCCACGCTCCCGCCCCCTCCGGGAGATCGCGGCACGATACCCCGGCCCGTGGGCCGACTACCCTGGTAGGCCGGTCGAGACGTCGGCCGCGAACCCGCGTACAGGAGTGAAATGGCCGTCAACCTCGTCAATGTCGAGTCCGTGAGCAAGGTGTACGGCACCCGTGCCCTGCTCGACGGAGTCTCGCTCGGCGTCTCCGAGGGCGACCGGATCGGTGTCGTGGGGCGCAACGGCGACGGCAAGACCACCCTGATCCGCATGCTCGCCAAGCTGGAGGAGGCCGACTCAGGCCGCGTCACGCACAGCGGCGGCCTGCGGCTCGGCGTGCTGACGCAGCACGACTCCCTCGACCCGGAGGCGACCGTACGGCACGAGGTGATCGGCGACCTCGCCGACCACGAGTGGGCCGGCAGCGCCAAGATCCGCGACGTGCTCCAGGGGCTCTTCGGCGGGCTCGACCTGCCCGGCTTCCCGCAGGGCCTGGACACCGTCATCGGCCCGCTCTCCGGTGGTGAGCGCCGCCGTATCGCCCTGGCCAAGCTGCTCATCGAGGAGCAGGACCTGATCGTCCTCGACGAGCCCACCAACCACCTCGACGTCGAGGGCATCTCCTGGCTGGCCAAGCACCTCCAGGAGCGCCGCTCCGCGCTCGTCTGCGTGACCCACGACCGCTGGTTCCTCGACCAGGTCTGCACCCGCATGTGGGATGTGCAGAAGGGCGATGTCTACGAGTACGAGGGCGGCTACAGCGACTACGTGTTCGCGCGGGCCGAGCGGGAGCGGATCGCCGCGACCGAGGAGGCCAAGCGGCAGAACCTGATGCGCAAGGAGCTGGCCTGGCTGCGCCGCGGCGCCCCGGCCCGCACCTCCAAGCCGCGCTACCGCATCGAGGCGGCCAACGAGCTGATCGCCGATGTGCCGCCGCCGCGCGACACCAGCGAGCTGATGAAGTTCGCCAGCGCCCGGCTCGGCAAGACGGTCTTCGACCTCGAGGACGTCACGGTGACCGCCGGGGACAAGATGCTGCTCAAGCACATCACCTGGCAGCTCGGCCCCGGCGACCGCATCGGCCTGGTCGGCGTCAACGGCGCGGGCAAGACCTCGCTGCTCCGCGCCCTCGCCGAGGCGGCCCGCACCCAGGGCGAGCAGCAGCCCGCGGCCGGGCGGATCAATGTCGGCAAGACGGTCCGCCTCGCGTACCTCTCGCAGGAGGTCGGCGAACTCGACCCGAACACCCGGGTGCTTCAGGCCGTGCAGCAGGTGCGCGACCGCGTGGACCTCGGCAAGGGCCGCGAGATGACCGCGGGCCAGCTCTGCGAGCAGTTCGGGTTCGGCAAGGAGAAGCAGTGGACGCCGGTCGGCGACCTGTCCGGCGGTGAGCGGCGCAGGCTTCAGATCCTGCGGCTGCTCATGGACGAGCCCAACGTCCTCTTCCTCGACGAGCCGACGAACGACCTCGACATCGAGACCCTGACCCAGCTCGAGGACCTGCTCGACGGCTGGCCGGGCTCGATGATCGTGATCTCCCACGACCGGTTCTTCATCGAGCGCACCACCGACAAGGTGTACGCGCTGCTCGGCGACGCCACTCTGCGGATGCTGCCGCGCGGGCTCGACGAGTACCTGGAGCGCAGGCAGCGCGTGATCGACGCGGCGGCCGCCGCGGCCGCTCCCGCGGCCCCCGCCGCTCCCGCGCCCGCCGGGAAGTCCGCGGCCGACCAGCGTGCGGCCAAGAAGGAACTTCAGAAGATCGAGCGCCAGTTGGACAAGATCTCCGAGAAGGAGACGAAGCTGCACGCGCAGATCGCGGAGAACGCCACGGACTTCGGCAAGGTCGCCGAGCTCGACGCGCAGCTGAGGGAACTCGCGGGCGAGCGCGAGGAGTTGGAGATGCGCTGGCTGGAGCTCGCCGAGGACGCGTAGTCCGGACGCCTGCGGGGCCCGGCCGCCGCGGCTGCGGGGCGCCCGCTCGGGCAGTAACAGCCGTATCACGGGCCGGTCCTCCCTTGGGAACAGGGGAGCGACCGGCCCTTGGCATACCGGGGCCGAGTGATAGAAAGAACTCCCGCCGCAGTGAAGCAGAGTTGCGGGAACCATGCCCGATTCGCTCCTTTCCGGGGGGATTTGAGAAAGCCTACGGAATTGCGGGGGAGACCGGTCGGGCAGCGGTCCCGCGTGATGAGGTAGTCCGACCGATGAGCCAGCCGCCCCAGCCGCCAGGACCACCGTCGCAGCCCCCGGGGGGATTCGGGGGACCGCAGCAGCCGCAGCAGCCCGGCACTCCGCCGCCGCCTCCGGCCCAGCAGCCGGGCGCCCCGCAGCCGGGTTACGGCTATCCACAGGGCCCGCCCGCCGACAACCCGTACGGCCAGCCCGGCCAGGGCGCCCAGCCGGGCCCGTACGCGCAGCCCGCCGGCCCGTACCAGCAGCAGCCCGGCCCCTACGCCCAGCCCGCCGGCCCCTACCAGCAGCAGCCGCAGCCCGGCTACGGCTACCCGCAGCAGCCCCAGTACCCCGGCGCGCCCGCGCCCGGCGGTCCGGGCGGCCTCGGCGGTCCGTCCGGACAGGGCGGCGGCTTCGGGCGGTTCTTCAAGGGCAAGCCCGGCATGATCGTGGCGGCGGCCGTGGCCGGGCTGCTCGTCATCGGCGGCGGGGTGTTCTTCGCGACGCGCGGCGAGGACAAGCCCAAGGAGCCGGTCGCGGGACCCAGCAAGGACGGCAAGAGCGACCCGAAGCCCTCCGCCTCCGTGGACGAGGGGGACGGCAGCGGCACCGGCAAGCAGGACGCGTCGATCAACGACGGCATCAAGGACGGCGAGGTGCCGGCCTGGCTCGCGATGAACGACCAGGACGTGCCGGGCAACGGTGCCGAGCTGTTCGACATCTGGACCCAGGGTGACGTCGTCGTCCAGGCCGCCTACCGCAAGGTCAGCGCGTTCTCCGTCAAGGACGGCAAGGAGCAGTGGTCCGTCGACGTGCCGTTCGACGTGTGCGACACCCCGAAGCACACGAGCGACGACGGCAAGGTCGTCATCGCCCACAAGTCCGGCGACGGTGACCGCGCCAAGTGCTCGCAACTGATGATGATCGACCTCGCGACCGGCAAGAAGGGCTGGACGAAGGAGATCGGCGAGGGCGGCCCGTTCGACAGCGCCATCACGCTCGACCTGGTCATCTCCGGGGACACCCTGCTCGCCGGACGCTCCCTGTCCGGTGAGGCCTACCGCGTCAGCGACGGCAAGAAGCTGTGGGACGCGAAGAAGGAGGACACGGGCACCTGCTTCCCGTCCGCGTACGCCGGCGGCAAGCGCCTCCTCGGCATGGACCACTGCGGCGCGGGCAAGCCCACCGAGCACGAGCAGCTCAAGGAGTACGACCCCGCCACCGGCAAGGTGAAGTGGCGCTACGCGGTCAAGAAGGGCTGGGAGATCAACCGGGTCTACTCCGAGTCGCCGATCGTCGTCTCGCTGACGAACCGCGACGAGAAGACCTGGGCCATCGCCGCCTTCACCGACAGCGGCAAGCTGCGCTCGCAGATCGACGGCGGCAAGGACAGCTTCCGCCAGCAGTGCCTGGGGCTCGGCATCGGCCGTGAGAACTCCCAGAGCTGCTACGGGATGGTCGCCGGCGGCGACACCTTCTACATGGCCACCGAGGCGAAGAAGTCCGGCGACTACAACCGGGTCAACGAGGTCGTCGCGTTCAACCTGGACACCGGCAAGGCCAAGTGGCGCTCCAAGGTGGACGACCGCCAGGTGCTGCCGCTCGCCGTGGTCGGCTCCGACCTCGTCGCGTATGTCGACGCCACCTTCGACACCGGCGGCCAGATCGTGAAGTTCGGCCCCGGCGGCGGCAAGCCGACCGTGCTGCAGAAGCACTCCAGCGGCGCGGTGAACGTCGAGAGCTCCATGTTCAGCGGACCGCTGCACTACGCCGACGGCCGGTTCTACATGACGTCCTCGCGCCTGATGGGCAAGGACGACGAGGAAGAGGCCCGCATGCTGTCGTTCGGCAAGTGACGCTCCGGGCCCGGCAGTTCACCGCTGCCGGGCCCCGCCCAGTCCCCGACGCCCCGTATCGCTTGAGGTAGAGATCCCCATGTCACAGCCGCCCCAGCCGCCCAACGAAGGTTTCGGCGCACCCCAGGACCCGCCCCCCGGCGGCTTCGGTGCCCCGCAGGAGCCCGGATACGGCTACCCGCAGACCCCGCCGCCCGGCCAGCCGGCCGCCCCGCCGCCTCCGGCCGGCGGGCCCGCGACCCCGCCGCCCCCGGCCGGACCGCCGCAGACGCCGCCGCCCGGCCAGCCCGGTTACGGCTACCCGCAGGGGCCGCCGCAGACCCCGCCGCCCGGCCAGGTCTACCCGACGCCGGCCCCCGGCCAGCAGATCGGCTACGGCGCCCCGGCCCCCGGCCAGCAGCAGGGCTACGGCTACCCGACCGGCCCGCAGCAGCCGCCGTACGGTGGCCAGCCCCCGTACGGCACCCAGCAGCAGCCCTACGGCGGCTACCAGCAGCCGCCCACGGCGCCGATGGGCACGCCAGGAGGCGGCGGCAAGAAGCTCAACACGCAGATGATGATCATCATCGCGGCCGTCGTGGCCGTCGCCCTGATCATCGGAGCCGGCGTCTTCCTGGCCTCCGGCGACGACGAGGGCGGCAAGAAGGACGAGTCCAAGCAGGGCCAGACCGAGGGCGGCAAGGGCGGCGGCGAAGAGGGCAAGGGCGGGGGCACCGGCAAGGAGAAGAAGCCGGCCAGCACCCAGGGCCAGGCCCTGTTCAACGTGCCGGCGCCCGAGGTGAAGGGCGACGACTCCATCACCGTCAAGGGCTCCTGGCTCACCGACAAGACGTACGCCAAGGTCGGCGCGTACGAGATCGTCGGCTATGCGCCCGACAGCGGCGAGAAGGTCTGGACGATCCCGCTCGACGGTGAGATCTGCGCCGCCTCCGAGCACGTCAGCGAGGACGGCATCACGGCCGTGCTCTTCCACAACGCCAAGCCGTCCGCGAAGGACAAGTACCCGGGCTGCACCGAGGTCGCCGCGATCGACCTCGACAACGGAAAGAAGCTCTGGCAGGAAGGCGCCAAGAACGCCGACCAGGAGATGCAGTTCAGCCAGGTCACGGTCGGCGGCAACCTGGTCGCCGCGGGCGGCACCAGCGGCGGGGCGGCCTGGGACCTGAAGTCCGGCGGCATCAAGTGGGAGCCGCGTGCGGGCGACAAGTGCGTGGACCAGGGCTACGGCGGCGGCAAGGTGCTCGTCGCGATCAGCCGCTGCGGCAGCGACTTCGACAACGCGCCGCGCAAGGTGCAGCCCCTCGACGACTCGGGCAAGCCGCTCTCCTCGTACACGCTGCCCAAGGGCATCCAGTGGGCGCACATCCCGTCCACCGACCCGCTGGTCGTGGCCGTCGACTCGACCGGCGAGTCCAAGGGCCCGACGGACTACTTCGCGATCGACGCCAAGACGGGCAAGCTGCGCAGCAAGATCGCGGTGGACCCGGAGAAGATCGAGAGCGACTGCGACGCCACGAACGTGGAGCCCTGCAGCCACATGGCCGTCGGCAACGACCACCTCTACCTCGCGACCCAGGAGCACGAGGGCGGCGGCGAGTACGGCATGACGAACGAGATCATCTCGTACAACCTGGCGACCGGTAAGGAAGGCGGCCAGAAGGCCGACGCCGGCGACCGGTACTCGATGTTCCCGCTGCGCATGGACGGCGGCAACATCATCGCCTACAAGGTGCCGCCGTACGACAAGGGCGGCCAGATCGTCAGCATCGACGGAAAGACCTTCGAGCAGACGGTGTTCCTCGAGATGCCGGGCGATGAGGCGGTGCGGGACGCGGAGACGAGTTTCTCCACCTCGCACGCGGAGTACCGGTACGCGAACGGACGGCTGTTCATCTCGGACGTCTTCGCCGGCAAGCCGCTGTCGGCCGACGACAAGAACTACCTGATCGTCGCGTTCGGCGCGAAGTAGCGGGCGCAGCAGGAGCGTTGTGCGGAAACGGCCCTGTCCCTTCGGGGGCGGGGCCGTTCTGTATTTCGTATTCCGTATCCGGGTACCGTCCTGAATGGCAGGTATTTCGGTATTCCGAGGTGCTTCTGGCCGGTAGGGGGCGCGTAATGTCGAACAACCGTGTAGCTTCCGGGAGATGAGGGGCTGGGGGGCTCCGTTACATGGGTGCGTGGGGGAAATGGGGGAGGCCCGATGGGTGTGCGGCTCATGGTGGTCGACGATCACCGACTGCTGGCCGAGGCGCTCGCCTCGGCCCTGAAACTGCGCGGGCACCGCGTGCTCGCCGCCGCCGCACCGGCCGCGGGCGCGGCGGAGCTGGTGGTGCAGCGCGCGCCCGAGGTCTGTCTGCTCGGCACGTCGACGCCGGCCGAGCCCGGCATCTTCGACCCGGTCGTGAAGATCAAGCGGGAGCGTCCGCAGGTGGCCGTGGTGGTGCTCGGGCCGGTGCCCTCGCCGCGCGGGATCGCGGCCGCGTTCGCCGCCGGAGCCTCGGGCTACGTACGGCACGACGAGCGGATCGAGGGCGTCGAGCGGGCCATCATGAAGGCGCGCTCGGGCGAGGCCGCGGTGGCGCCGCAGCTGCTCCAGGGCGCCTTCTCGGAGCTGCTCAACCCGGCCGCGCAGCCCGACGACGAGGGCCAGCGGCTGCTCCAGATGCTCACGCCGCGCGAGGTCGAGGTCCTGGTGCGGGTCGCGGACGGCGAGGACACCCGGCTGATCGCGGCCGGCATGGGGATCGCCCCCAGCACGGCCCGTACGCATGTGCAGCGGGTCCTGATGAAGCTGGGCGTCGGCTCGCGTCTGGAGGCGGCCGCGCTCGCCGCGCGGACGGGGCTGCTGGACCGGGCGGGTCCGGTGGCCGGTACGGCGACGGGGCCGGAGTCCCAGGTGAACTCCGGCCCCTTGTAAGGCAGTTCGGCTACTCCTTGAGCTCGTCCGGCGTCGGCGGCGCCGTCGGGCGCAGCTTCAGCCAGACCAGGAAGAACAGGCCGAGGGCGAGCATGCCCAGGCCGGTCCACAGGTTGATGTTGACGCCTTCGGCCTTCTCCAGGTCGGCGTCGGACGGGCTGATGCCGGCGATCGTGACGATCACTCCGTACACCACGAACAGGCCGCCGATGATGCGCCGGATGTCGAAGAGCCGGGCGGCGGTGGCGGACTTGCTCTCCAGCTCGGAGACTTCACGCTGCAGGTCGGACATGGTTCTCAGGGCCTCCGATCGGTTCTAGAAGGAGTACGGCAGGTAGCAGGCGGCGGCGAGCACGATCGCGCCCCAGCCGAGCAGGGCCGGCTTGCGGTACCAGGCGTCGTCGCCCTCCTCGGGCAGCTCCTCCATGCCGGGGGACCGCGTGCCGTAGACCAGGCCCGCGAGTTCGGCCTCGGGCTTGGGCGCGGTGAACAGCGTCACCAGGACCATGACCAGCGCGCCGGCCACGAAACCGACGATCGCCGAGACGAAGTTGGCGCCCTGGTCGGAGGGGATGTCGATGACGCCCTGCTTGTAGATGACGAAGTAGTTCACCATCGCGGCCGTCGTACCGGCCACCAGGCCCCACACACCGGACTTCATCGAGGCGCGCTTCCAGAACATGCCGATGATGAAGACCACGAACATCGGCACGTTGAAGAACGAGAACAGGGTCTGGAGGTACCCCATGATGTTCGAGAACGACGAGGCCAGGAAGGCCGTGCCGATGGAGGCGACGACACCGATCGCGGTGATGAGGCGGCCGAACTTCAGGTAGTAGTCGTCCTCGCGGCCCTTGACCACGTACTTGGCCCAGATGTCCGCGGTGAACACGGTGTTGAAGGAGGAGACGTTGGCCGCCATGCCCGCCATGAAGGCGGCGAGCAGACCGGTCACGGCGATGCCGAGCACGCCGTTGGGCAGCAGCTCCTGCATGAGGAGCGGGATCGCGTCGTTGTACGTCAGGTCGGAGCCGGCCGTGCCGATCTTCGGCACGAGCACGGCCGCGACCAGGCCCGGGATCATCACGATGAAGACGATGAAGATCTTCGGGAACGCGGCGATCAGCGGGGTGCGCTTGGCGGCCGACAGGTTCTTCGCGGACAGGGCGCGCTGCACCTCGGCGAAGTTGGTGGTCCAGTAGCCGAAGGAGAGCACGAAGCCGAGACCGAGCACGATCGTCAGCCAGTTCGCGCCGAGCGGGTTGGCGTCGCCGATGCCCGTACCGCCCCATGCGGAGAGGAAGTTGTCGCCGTGCTGCTCGGTCAGCGAGTCGGTCAGGCCGTCCCAGCCGCCGACCCGCTTCAGGCCCAGCAGGGTCAGGGGTATGAGGGCCGCGAGGATCACGAAGAACTGAAGCACCTCGTTGTAGATCGCCGAGGACAGACCGCCGATCGTGATGTACGCGAGGACGAAGAAGCCCGCGACGACGATGGACACCCACTGCGGCCAGCCGAGCAGCGCCTCGACCACGATCGACAGGGCGTACAGGTTGACGCCCGCGATGAGGATGGACGCGAAGGCGAACAGGACCGAGCTGAGCAGGTGTGCGCTCTTGTCGAAGCGCTGGAGCAGGAACTCCGGCACGCTTCGGACCTTGGAGCCGTAGTAGAACGGCATCATCACGAGGCCGAGGAACACCATGGCCGGGATGGCGCCGATCCAGTACCAGTGCACGACGGCCACGCCGTACTGCGCACCGGTGGCCGCCATGCCGAGGATCTCGGTGGCGCCGAGGTTGGCCGCCACGAAGGCGAGGCCCGTGACCCAGGCGGGCAGGGAGCGTCCTGACAGGAAGAAGTCGAGGCTGGTCTTCACACTGCGCCGGGCGGCGAACCCGATGCCGAGCACGACGGCGAAGTAGATCGCCAGGATCGCGTAGTCAAGGCCGTTGGTGGGGAGCCGAAGCCCTTCGGCGAGGTATTGCATGGGGATCTCGCTTCGTTGCGCGAACGTATCGGACCGGAACCTACGCGTCCGCGTTCAGAAACTGAATAGGGTTTTGGTGTTCTTTGTTTGTTCGTGATCGAAGCCGCAGGACGTAAGGGGCGGGATCCCCCAAGATCCACCGCGGGGAGTCCGGTCCGGCCCGTTGACCGTACTGTTGGCTTGTGGTTTGTTGTGTTCGGTTCTGTTTGATGGATGTGGGTGTGGTGTGGGTGCGATGGGAGCAGCCCTGGTGAAGAAGACCTCGACGCGGCTCGCCGACGGTCGTGAGCTCATCCATTACGACCTGCGCGACGACGTCGTACGCGACGCCGTGGACCGGCGCCCCCTCGAGCCGGTCGCCACCGCCTCGGAGATCCGCGAGGACCGCCTGCTCGGCGACTTCGTCGCCATCGCCTCGCACCGCAACGCCCGCACCTACCACCCGCCGGCCGACCAGTGCCCGCTGTGCCCGTCCCAGGGCGAGCGGCTCAGCGAGATCCCCGACTCCTCCTACGACGTGGTCGTCTTCGAGAACCGCTTCCCCTCGCTCGCCGGCGGTTCCGGCCGCTGCGAGGTGGTCTGCTTCACCTCCGACCACGACGCGTCCTTCGCCGACCTCACCCCCGAGCAGGCCCGCCTCGTCCTCGACGCCTGGACCGACCGGACCGCCGAGCTGTCGCACCTGCCGTCCGTGGCGCAGGTCTTCTGCTTCGAGAACCGCGGCGCCGAGATCGGCGTGACCCTCGGCCACCCGCACGGACAGATCTACGGATACCCGGACGTCACCCCGCGGACGCAGCTGATGCTGCGCTCGCTCGGCGCGCACAAGGCCGGGACGGGCCGCAACCTCTTCGACGAGATCGTCGCCGACGAGACCGAGGACGGCCGGCGCATCGTCCTCGACGGCGAGCACTGGGTGGCGTTCGTCCCGTACGCCGCGCACTGGCCGTATGAGATCCATCTCTATCCGAAGCAGCGGGTGCCGGACCTGCTCGCCCTCGACGAGGCGGCCCGCGCCGAGTTCCCGGAGGTCTACCTGGAGCTTCTGCGCCGTTTCGACCGGATCTTCGGCCCGGACGAGCCGCCCACCCCGTACATCTCGGCCTGGCACCAGGCGCCGTTCGCCCCGCTCGACAGCTTCGGCGTGGAGCGCGCGGACTTCGCTCTGCATCTGGAGCTTTTCACGATCCGCCGCACGTCCGGCAAGCTGAAGTTCCTCGCGGGCTCCGAGTCCGGCATGAGCGCGTTCATCAACGACGTGCCGCCGGAGGCCGCAGCGGCACGACTTCGAGAGGTAGCGAGCAGATGAGCGGCAAGTACCTGGTCACCGGCGGCGCGGGCTATGTCGGCAGTGTGGTGGCCCAGCACCTTCTGGAGGCCGGGCACCGCGTGGTCGTGCTCGACAACCTCTCCACCGGCTTCCGCGAGGGGGTGCCCGCGGGCGCCGAGTTCATCGAGGGCGACATCCGCGACGCCGCGAAGTGGCTGGACTCCTCCTTCGGCGGCGTGCTGCACTTCGCCGCGTTCTCGCAGGTCGGCGAGTCGGTCGTGAAGCCCGAGAAGTACTGGGACAACAACGTCGGCGGCACCATGGCGCTGATCGCCGCGATGCGCACGGCCGGCGTGCGCAAGCTGGTCTTCTCCTCCACGGCGGCCACGTACGGCGAGCCGGAGTCGGTGCCGATCGTGGAGACCGCGCCGACCTCTCCGACCAACCCGTACGGTGCCTCGAAGCTCGCCGTGGACCACATGATCACCGGCGAGTGCGCGGCCCACGGGCTCGCGGCCGTCTCGCTGCGCTACTTCAACGTCGCGGGCGCGTACGGCAGCTGCGGCGAGCGGCACGACCCCGAGTCGCACCTCATCCCGCTGGTGCTCCAGGTCGCGCAGGGCAGGCGCGAGGCGATCTCGGTCTTCGGCGACGACTACCCGACGCCGGACGGCACCTGCGTCCGCGACTACATCCACGTCGCCGACCTCGCCGAGGCGCACCTGCTCGCCCTGGACGCCCCCGCGGCCGGCGAGCACCTGATCTGCAACCTGGGCAACGGCAACGGCTTCTCGGTCCGGGAGGTCATCGACACCGTCCGCCAGGTCACGGGCCACCCGATCCCCGAGGTCGTGGCCCCGCGCCGCGGCGGCGACCCCGCCGTCCTCGTCGCCTCCGCCGAGGCCGCCCGTGAGCGGCTCGGCTGGAATCCGTCCCGCGCGGACCTCGCGGGGATCGTCGCGGACGCGTGGGCCTTCGCGCAGGCGCAGGCGCAGTCGCACTCCAGGGAGGGGTGAAGCGCACATGGCAGATGTGGCTGAGGAGTTCGGCCGGCTCTACGGGTACGCGCCCGAGGGCGTCTGGGAGGCGCCGGGGCGCGTCAACCTGATCGGTGAGCACACCGACTACAACGACGGCTTCGTCATGCCCTTCGCGCTGCCGCACACCGCGGTGGCGGCGTTCGGCCGGCGTACGGACACGGCGGTACGGGCCCACTCGGCCGATCTGCCGGGCGAGCCGGTCGTGGTCGCCGAGCCCGCGCCGGGCACCTCCGCGGGCTGGGCCGACTACGTGGCGAGCGTGGTGTGGGCGCTGCGCGAGGCCGGGCACGAGGTCGGCGGCGTGGACGTGCACCTGGCCTCCACCGTGCCGACCGGCGCGGGCCTGTCCTCCTCCGCGGCACTTGAGGTCGTGGTCGCGCTCGCCCTGAACGACCTCTTCGGACTCGGCCTGGAACGCCAGGAGTTGGCCACGCTCTGCCAGCGCGCGGAGAACGTCTACGTGGGCGCGCCCACCGGGATCATGGACCAGACGGCCTCCGCCTGCTGCACCGCGGGCCACGCCCTGTTCCTCGACACCCGCGACCTCACCCGGCGCCAGGTCCCCTTCGACCTGGCCGCGGTGGGCCTGCGCCTGCTCGTCGTGGACACGCAGGTCAAGCACGCGCACAGCGAGGGCGAGTACGGCAAGCGCCGCGCGGGCTGCGAGGCGGGCGCGGCGGAGCTGGGCGTGACGGCCCTGCGCGACGTCCCCTTCACGGAACTCCCCGCGGCGCTCGACCGGTTGTCCTCCGCGGAGATCCGCGGCCTGGTCCGCCACATCGTCACGGAGAACCACCGCGTGGAGCGGGTCATCTCGCTGCTCGACGCGGGAGACGTCCGCGGGATCGGCCCGGTCCTCGTCGAGGGCCACGCCTCCCTGCGCGACGACTTCCGCGTCTCCTGCCCGGAGCTCGACCTGGTCGTCGACTCGGCCGTCGCGGCCGGGGCGCTGGGCGCCCGGATGACGGGCGGCGGCTTCGGCGGCTCGGCGATCGTGCTGGTGGAGGAGGCCGCGGCCGGCCAGGTGGAGAAGGCGGTTTTGGAGGCGTTCGCGTCCCGAGGCCTCAGAGAACCGCGGGTGTTCACGGCGGTGCCGGGGGCGGGCGCGCGCCGCCTGCGTTAGGCGGTGGGGCTCGCGGGGCCTGTGACCCCGCGAGCCCTCTGCTCGCCCTGCCCCAACCGCTTCGTCTGCCCCAACCGCTTCGTCAGGAAGAAGTCCCGGATCCCGGGCGGATGGTCCTCCAGGACGCACTGCACCGCGTACCCCTGCTTGATGTAGAACCCGGGCGCCTGGAAATCCCAGGTCCACACCTTCGACCAGGCGCACCCCCGCTCCACCGCGATCCGCTCGGCCTCCGCCACGATCCGGCCGCCGAGGCCCGCGCCCCGCTGCCCGGCGTCCACCCACAGCAGGTCGAGCTCCAGCCAGCCGTGGGAGGTGTGGGCGACCACGCCGCCCGCGAGGGCGCCCGTCCCGTCCAACGCCCAGATGTGCAGCGGCTCCTCGCCGAGGACACCCGTGGGACGCAGGGCCGCGAGGGCGGGGGAGGCCGCGGTGTTCGTCGCGCCCAGGCGCTCTCCGAGCTCCTCGCGCCGGTCCATGTCTACTTCTGTCACCAGATGCACCATGGGGGCACGGTACTTGCGGGCTACTGCTTCTTGTCCGGGCGCGACTCCCCGACGTACTCGATGATGTCGGTGACCGTCGGGGACTCGCCCTGGCAGACGGCTTCCGTGAGGTTGAGCGGCTCGGAGCCGTCGAAGCGGCAGCGCGGATAGATGCGGAACTCGACCTCGTCGCCCCGGAACCGGTGGAGCACGGTGACTCCGTCCTGCTTGGGGCCGGGCGGCATGCCCAGAATCGGCGCGGACGTCCGGCCGTCGGGCAGCGTGATCTCATTGCACGTGATCTTCCCCTTCGCCGGTCCGCCGCACGGCTCGAAGGGCGTCTCGCCGAGCCGCGCCTTGAAATTCAGGGGGTACGCCTTCTCGTTCGGTACGAGCCGCACCTCCCCGGCGTCCGCGGGCAGCAGGCGTTGCAGTGCCGCCGCGATCTGGCGCTCGGCCTCCGAGCCGGCGTCCGGCGCCGACGCCACGGGCACCTTCGCCGCCGAAGATCCCCCGCCCGCCAGCGCGTTCGCACCGAACAACCCCGTCACGGCGACCGCGAGCACACCCGCCACCGCCCCTGCCCGCGCCCGGTTGCGGCGCCTGCGGCCCTCGGCCCGGGCCGCGCCCGAGAGATCGGGCAGTACGGGCAGCTCCTCGGCCGTACGCTCCATCACCGCCCGGACCAGCGCGGACCCGCCGTCCGCCGCATCCGCCCCGTCCCTGTCGAACCGCTCCATCGCCTTCTCCTCACGCTCCGGTCGTGTACACATGGGCATCGCCGAGCCGTTCGCGCAGCCGCGCGAGCGACCGTGAGCACTGGCTCTTGACCGTGGACTCGCTGCACCGCAGCAGCTCCGCGACCCGCTCCACGCTGAGGTCCTCCCAGTAGCGCAGGACGACCATCGCCCGTGCGCGGGGCGGCAGTTCGGCCAGCGCGGCAAGGAGCGTCACGCGCAGATCGGCCTGGTCGGGTACGGGCTCGGGGCCCGCGTACGCATGGGCCAGGAGGTCCCGCAGCCGGCGCCGCCGTTCGGCGAGGAAGGTGCGGGTGAGCACCGTCCGCGCATACGCCTCCGGGTGGTCGGCGGCCCGTACCCGCCGCCAGTGCTGGAACACCTTGGCCAGCGCCGTCTGGGTCAGGTCGCGGGCCGCGTCGGCGTCCCCGCACAGCAGGTAGGCCGTCCGGTACAGCCGCCGCTGGACGGCTTGTGCGAACGCCGCGAACCCGTCGTCATCGTCGTCCTCGGCCGTCATACGGTTCCCCTCCGGTGCCGCGGTGCCTGTCACCTGTCACCCGTACTCAAGTGCTGCCGGACCGAAAAGGTTGAAGCCGTGGCGCGGGTTTTCCCGTAAGCGGGAGAAGGCGATCCCGCCGTGAGCAGGAGAAGACGACCCGAGCGCAAGCCGGAGAAGGCGACCCGGCCGCAGTTTGTCGACTTCTGTCACAAACAGAACAGGCGGATCACGGTAACCAGCCCAGGCGAATCAGTTCTGCAATTACCCTTCCGCGGCCCGCGCCCGCCCGTACTCTGATGCTCAGCACCGGTGGGGGCCGGTGCCGATCAGGGGGCGAGACAGTCGGGTACGGCGCTCGGAGCGGGGTAGCAGTCACCACACGGCGGCGGCCGTGGGACCACGGTGGCGGTGCGTTCCGGACGCCGTACCTGCGCCGAATGCCCCTGAGGGGGTCCGGGGATCCGCGGTGACAGCCGCCTCGCCATCTCCCCGGAAGATGGAACCTGGGGGTTTCACGTGGTTCGAATCCGGGTCCTGGTCGTCGACGACCACCGCATCTTCGCCGAATCGCTCGCCGCGGCCCTCGCCGCCGAGCCCGATGTCGAGGTCGCCGCCGCCGGCAGCGGCCCTGCCGCCCTGCGCAGTCTGGAGCGAGCGGCGAGCGAGGGACGCCGGTTCGACGTACTGCTCGTGGACGCCGACCTGGGATCCGTCGTGCCCGGCGCGCGGCTTCCCGTGCACGACGGCGCGGAGCCCGGCCCCGACGGTTTCGTCGACGGGATCTCCCTTGTCACCGGCGTCCGTTCGAGCCAGCCCGCCGTGCGCACCGTCGTACTCGCCGAGAAGGACGACCCGCGGCGCGCGGCGCTCGCCCTCCAGGCCGGCGCGTCCGGCTGGGTCGCGAAGGACTGCTCGCTGTCGCGGCTGCTGACGGTGATACGGGGCGTCCTGCGGGACGAGACGCATCTGCCGCCCGCGCTGCTCACCGGCGTACTGCGGGAGCTGACCGCGGCGCGCAAGCACCGCACCGAGAGCGAGCGCCTCGTCGAGTCGCTGACGCCGCGCGAGCGCGAGGTGCTGCGGTGCATGGTCGCGGGCCTGGGGCGCAAAGCCGTCGCCGAGCGCCTCTTCCTGTCCCCGCACACCGTTCGGACCCATATGCAGAACGTGCTGGGGAAGCTGGGGGTGCACTCCACCCTCGCGGCCGTCGCGCTCGCGCGCCGGGCGGGTGTCGGACCGGTGGACCTAGCCGGGGATGTTGTCGAACGGGGCGGTCAACTGGCGTAGCAGCGCCGCCAGTTCACCCCGCTGTGCGCGCGAGAGCTCCGCGAGGATCGCGCGCTCCTGGTCGAGCAGACCGGCGAGCGCCTGGTCCGCGCGGTCGCGCCCCTCGGGGGTCAGCCGGACGAGCACACCGCGCCGGTCGCTGGGGTCGGGAAGGCGCTCGACCAGGCCTTTCTTGGCCAGCCGGTCGATGCGGTTGGTCATCGTGCCCGAGGTGACGAGGGTCTGCTGGAGGAGCTGGCCCGGCGAAAGCTGGTACGGGGCGCCGGCGCGGCGCAGTGAGGTGAGCACGTCGAACTCCCACGGTTCGAGGTGGTGCTCGGAGAACGCGAGGCGGCGTGCGCGGTCGAGATGCCGCGCGAGCCTGCTCACCCGGCTCAGCACCTCGAGCGGTTCCACGTCGAGGTCAGGGCGCTCTCGGCGCCATGCCGCGACCAGCCTGTCGACCTCGTCCTCCATGGCGATCAGTGTAAGGGGTCCCTCGATGTGAAGTCTCTTGACGTCAAGAGATATTTCGGCTTGCCTTTGGGCAAGGTCGCGAAACAGACGACATCAGGATCGTCCTCGCGTAGCAGCCAGGGAGCTCGACCATGCACTCCGCACCCACATGGGATCCCCAGCAGTACCTGCGTCATTCCGGCCACCGGACCCGCCCCTTCCATGATCTGCTCGCGCGGATCCCGGAACTCCCCGACCCCGCCGCCACCGGCGGGATACCGATACGCATCGCCGACCTCGGCTGCGGCCCGGGCAATGTGACGGCCCTGCTCGCCGAGCGCTGGCCGAGCGCCCGTATCACCGGCTTCGACAACTCCCCGGAGATGCTGGCCAAGGCGCAGAAGTACGCCGGCACCACCAGCGGCGGCGGCACCCTGGACTTCCAGCCGGGCGACGCCGCGCACTGGACGCCCGACGGGGTCTACGACCTGATCGTCTCCAACGCGGCACTGCAGTGGGTGCCCAACCACCCCGAGTCCTTCCCCGTCTGGATCGAGCACCTGCGCCCGGGCGGCACCCTCGCCTTCCAGGTCCCCGGCAACTTCACCTCGCCCAGCCACGCCCTGCTCGGCGAACTCTGCGACGCACCGCAGTGGCGCGAGCGCCTCGGCGACCACGGCCGCCGCTTCATCCACGTCCTGGACCCGGCGGAGTACCTGAACCGTCTCACCGACCTCGGCTGCGCGGTGGATGTCTGGGAGACCACGTACTCCCAACTCCTCGCCGGCGACGACCCGGTGCTCGACTGGGTCAAGGGCACCGCCCTGCGCCCGGTCCTCACCGCGCTCGCCGACGACCCCGAGGCGACCCGTGAATTCCTCGCGGAATACCGGGACTTGCTGCGCAAGGCCTACCCGCAGGGCCCGCACGGCACGGTGTTCCCGTTCCGCCGCATCTTCGCGGTGGCCCGCAAGCCCCTGGACTGAGGGGGCCGGATGCTGATCGCCGTCGACCACGTCCAGCTCGCCGCCCCGCCCGGCAGCGAGGAGGCGCTGCGCCGGTTCTACGCGGGGGTGCTCGGCATGCGCGAGATCCCCAAGCCGCCGGTGCTCGCCGCGCGGGGCGGCTGCTGGTTCGAGGCCGGCGGCGTACAGCTGCATCTCGGGATCGAGGAGGGCTTCGTGCCGGCCCGCAAGGCCCATCCCGGGCTGCGGGTGCGCGACATCGAGGCGTACGGGGCCCGCCTCGCCGGCCACGGGGTGCGCGTCACCTGGGACGACACGCTGCCGGGCCACCGGCGCTTCTACGCGGACGACCCGGTGGGCAACCGACTGGAGTTCCTCGAACCGCTCTGACCGGTGACGGGGCCGGCGGACCGGAGGGGGAGGTCCGCCGGCCCCGCTGCCCGGGGTGCCCCTCAGGCCGCCTGCATCAGCTCCGCGCGGCCGAACAACAGGGCGTATCCGGGCGGGAGTTGGGCGAGGATGCGGGTGGCGAGCGCGTCGCCCGCCGCCTCGCCGACCACGCTCAGGACCGAGCTGACGTCCCAGCGCGCGGTGGCCGGGGTCGCGCCCTCGATGCGCGCGGCGACATCCGCCACGAACTCGGCGGCGTTCAGCTGCCGCGTCGCGGGCACGGCCGCGGCGAACACCCGCGCGGCCGGCTCGGGCAACTGCCGTGCCAGGTCGACGCGTTCGTCGCCCACCAGCTGCCCGCCGAGGGCGGAGAGCACGATCCGGGTGACGCGTTCGGCTTCCGCGGCCGTCGTGTACTGGCCTGCCTCGCGTACCGCGTCGATCAGTCGGCTCCAGTGCATGGCGAGGTCGTCCTCCGATCCGTAGAGCTGGTCGTCAAAGAGGTGGACCGGGCCCGGTGCGGGGCCGCCCGGGCCCGGTGGGGGGATTCAGGTGCCGATCTGCTTGCGGTCCCGGCCGCCCGCGATCTGGATCTTCCGCGGCTTGGCCTGCTCGGCGACGGGGATGCGCAGCGTCAGGACACCGGAGTCGTACGAGGCGTCGATGCGCTCGGTGTCGAGGGTGTCGCCCAGGAACAGCTGGCGCGAGAAGGTGCCGGTGGAGCGCTCGGAGGCGATCAGCTCCGCGCCCTCGGGGGCGGGGGAGCGGCGCTCGGCGTGCACGCTCAGCACGTTGCGCTCGACGTTCAGATCGATGGTCTCGGGGTCGATGCCCGGCAGATCGAAGTGGATCACGAAGTCGTCACCCGCGCGGTACGCGTCCATCGGCATCGCGACGGGGCGGGTGGTGGTGCCGAAGACCTGCTGGGCGAGCCGGTCGAACTCCCGGAACGGGTCGGTACGCATGAGCATCACAGTCACTCCTTCCGTGGGTTATGGGTGCGATGCCCGTACGCGTATGTATATAGCTCGCGAGAAGAAAGTTGACAAGCTGCGACTCAACCCGGGGTCGGGATGTCAGGTCCCGGAAACGCGAAAGACCGGCCGGGCTCCTGCCCGACCGGCCTCTCACCAGCCGGCACGGCCTGCCCGACCGGCCTTTCACCAGCCGACACGGCGGCCGCTCAGCTCTTGCGATGCCCTATCAACCGCGGCTTCTGCTCCAGCCCGTCCAGGCCGTGCCACGCCAGATTCACCAGATGCGCCGCGACCTCCGCCTTCTTCGGCTTGCGCGCGTCCAGCCACCACTGGCCGGTCAGCGCCACCATGCCGACCAGCGCCTGCGCGTAGAGCGGCGCCAGCTTCGGGTCGAAGCCGCGGGCCTTGAACTCCATGCCGAGGATGTCCTCGACCTGCGTGGCGATGTCCGAGATCAGCGAGGCGAAGGTGCCCGTGGACTGCGCCACGGGGGAGTCGCGCACGAGGATGCGGAAGCCGTCGGTGTACGTCTCGATGTAGTCGAGCAGCGCGAACGCGGCCTGTTCGAGCAGCTCGCGCGGGTGTCCCGCGGTCAGCGCGCCCGTGACCATGTCGAGCAGCTGGCGCATCTCGCGGTCCACGACCACCGCGTACAGGCCCTCCTTGCCGCCGAAGTGCTCGTACACCACCGGCTTGGAGACGCCCGCCTTCGCGGCGATCTCCTCCACCGAGGTGCCCTCGAACCCCTTCGCGGCGAAGAGCGTGCGGCCGATGTCGAGCAGTTGCTGACGGCGTTCCGCCCCGGTCATGCGCGTTCTGCGGGCGCGCCGGGGCTTCCCTTCGCTCGAAGGAACAGATGA
This sequence comes from Streptomyces indicus, assembly GCF_900100315.1. Classification (GTDB taxonomy): domain Bacteria; phylum Actinomycetota; class Actinomycetes; order Streptomycetales; family Streptomycetaceae; genus Streptomyces; species Streptomyces indicus. The sequence goes on along the minus strand of NZ_FNFF01000017.1, from coordinate 64,529 downwards.
ACCTGAGGAAGCCGCGTCGTTGCCCACGGCTCCCATCATGCCGCGTCGGCGGCCTCCGGCTTACGCCGGGACGCGATGCGCTGCGCGGAAGGCCAGCGCACGTCGTACGCCCAGCCCAACTGTTCGAACCAGCGGATCAGCCGCGCCGAGGAGTCCACCTGTCCGCGCATCACGCCGTGACGTGCGGAGGTCGGGTCGGCGTGGTGCAGGTTGTGCCAGGACTCGCCGCAGGACAGGACGGCCAGCCACCACACGTTGCCCGAGCGGTCGCGGGACTTGAAGGGGCGCTTGCCGACCGCGTGGCAGATGGAGTTGATGGACCAGGTCACGTGGTGCAGCAGCGCGACACGGACCAGGGAGCCCCAGAAGAACGCAGTGAACGCGCCCCACCACGACATCGTCACCAGACCGCCCACGATCGGCGGGATCGCGAGCGACAGCATCGTCCAGAAGATGAAGTCCCGCGAGATGCGGCGGATCGCCGGGTCCTTGATCAGGTCCGGGGCGTACTTGTCCTGCGGGGTCTGCTCCTCGTCGAACATCCAGCCGATGTGCGCCCACCACAGGCCCTTCATCAGGGCCGGCACCGTCTCGCCGAACCGCCACGGGGAGTGGGGATCTCCCTCGGCGTCGGAGAACTTGTGGTGCTTGCGGTGGTCGGCCACCCAGCGCACCAGCGGACCCTCCACCGCCATGGAGCCGGCGATGGCGAGCGCGATCCGCAGCGGGCGCTTGGCCTTGAAGGAGCCGTGCGTGAAGTAGCGGTGGAAGCCGATCGTGATGCCGTGGCAGCCCAGGTAGTACATGAAGACGAGCAGGCCGAGGTCCAGCCAGCTCACCCCCCAGCCCCAGGCCAGCGGCACGGCGGCGATCAGGGCGAGAAACGGGACCGTGATGAAGAGCAGCAGTGTGATCTGTTCGAGCGAGCGCTTCTGCTCACCACCGAGGGTGGCCGAGGGGAGCGGCTCACCGTTCTTCGTATCCGGGGCTTCGTCGAGCAGGTCGGAGCTCGTTGTCATGGGCGTTTCCCTGGGGAGTCGGGGACTTTTGGCAGGTGATCGGCCGTGTGTCCCGGACCTACGGGTCCGTAACCTACGGCGACGTAAGTATGGCAGCGGTATCCGGACCGACAAGAGCGCGGCGGTGAAGGCCCGGTCTCGAATAGGCATCCACCAGGGACGCATATCCTTGGGTGCGTCGGACAGCGTGGTCCGCAATGAGTCTTCCCCTCACTGCAAGGAGCCGCACCTGTGAGCAGTGCCGACCACCAGACCGCCGGCGCGCGTCCTGCCGACCAGACCGGCGCCGAACTGCGCGCCGACATCCGCCGCCTCGGAGACCTCCTCGGCGAGACCCTGGTACGCCAGGAGGGCACCGAGCTGCTCGACCTCGTCGAGCGCGTGCGGGCGCTGACCCGCAGCGACGGCGAAGCCGCAGCGCAGCTGCTCGGCGAGACCGAACTCGAGACCGCGGCCAAGCTGGTGCGCGCCTTCTCCACGTACTTCCACCTCGCGAACGTCACCGAGCAGGTGCACCGCGGCCGCGAACTGCGTGCCCGGCGCGACGCCGAGGGCTCCACGCTCGCCCGCACCGCCGACCTGCTCAAGGACGCCGACGCCGAGCACCTGCGCCAGACCGTCGAGCACCTCAATGTGCGGCCCGTGTTCACGGCCCACCCCACCGAGGCGGCCCGCCGCTCCGTCCTGACCAAGCTGCGCCGTATCGCCGAACTCCTCGAGACCTCCGTGTCCGCGGCCGACCGCCGCCGCCTCGATCTGCGGCTCGCCGAGAACATCGACCTGGTCTGGCAGACCGACGAACTCCGCGTGGTGCGCCCCGAGCCCGCGGACGAGGCGCGCAACGCGATCTACTACCTGGACGAGCTGCACGCCGGCGCCGTCGGCGACGTCCTGGAGGACCTCACCGCCGAGCTGGAGCGCATCGGCGTCGACCTGCCTGCGGGTACCCGTCCGCTCACGTTCGGAACCTGGATCGGCGGCGACCGCGACGGCAACCCGAATGTCACCCCGCAGGTCACCTGGGACGTGCTGATCCTCCAGCACGAGCACGGCATCACCGACGCCCTCGAACTCGTCGACCACCTGCGCAGCCTGCTCTCCAACTCCATCCGCTACACCGGCGCCACCGAGGAGCTGCTCACCTCGCTCCAGGCCGACCTGGAGCGGCTGCCGGAGATCAGCCCGCGCTACAAGCGGCTCAACGCCGAGGAGCCGTACCGCCTCAAGGCCACCTGCGTACGGCAGAAGCTGGTCAACACCCGCGAGCGCCTGGCCAAGGGCACCCCGCACGAGCCGGGCCGCGACTACCTCGGCACCGCCGAGCTGGTGCACGACCTCACCCTGATCCAGACCTCGCTGCGCGAGCACCGCGGCGGCCTGTTCGCCGACGGCCGCATGGACCGCACGATCCGCACGCTCGCCGCCTTCGGCCTCCAGCTCGCGACCATGGACGTACGCGAGCACGCGGACGCCCACCACCACGCGCTCGGCCAGCTCTTCGACCGGCTCGGCGAGGAGTCCTGGCGGTACGCGGACATGCCGCGCGAGTACCGCCAGAAGCTGCTCGCCAAGGAGCTCCGCTCCCGGCGCCCGCTCGCCCCGACCCCGGCCCCGCTGGACGCGGCCGGCGAGAAGACCCTGGGCGTCTTCCACACGGTCAAGAAGGCCCTGGAGGTCTTCGGCCCCGAGGTCGTCGAGTCGTACATCATCTCGATGTGCCAGGGCGCCGACGACGTCTTCGCCGCCGCCGTGCTCGCCCGCGAGGCCGGTCTCATCGACCTGCACGCCGGCTGGGCGAAGATCGGCATCGTGCCGCTCCTGGAGACCACCGACGAGCTGCGCGCCGCCGACGTCATCCTCGACGAGATGCTCGCCGACCCCTCGTACCGCCGCCTCGTCTCGCTCCGCGGCGACGTGCAGGAGGTCATGCTCGGCTACTCGGACTCCTCCAAGTTCGGCGGCATCACCACCTCGCAGTGGGAGATCCACCGCGCCCAGCGCCGCCTGCGCGACGTCGCCCACCGCTACGGCGTCCGGCTCCGTCTCTTCCACGGCCGCGGCGGCACCGTCGGCCGCGGCGGCGGCCCCTCGCACGACGCGATCCTCGCCCAGCCCTGGGGCACCCTGGAGGGCGAGATCAAGGTGACCGAGCAGGGCGAGGTCATCTCCGACAAGTACCTCGTGCCGTCGCTGGCCCGCGAGAACCTCGAACTGACCGTCGCCGCCACGCTGCAGGCCTCCGCCCTGCACACCGCGCCCCGCCAGTCCGACGAGGCCCTCGCCCGCTGGGACGCCGCGATGGACACCGTCTCCGAGGCCGCGCACGCCGCGTACCGCAAGCTGGTCGAGGACCCGGACCTGCCCACGTACTTCCTCGCCTCCACCCCCGTCGACCAGCTCGCCGACCTGCACCTGGGCTCGCGGCCCGCCCGCCGCCCCGGCTCGGGCGTCTCCCTCGACGGCCTGCGGGCCATCCCGTGGGTGTTCGGCTGGACCCAGTCCCGGCAGATCGTGCCCGGCTGGTTCGGCGTCGGCTCCGGCCTCAAGGCGCTGCGCGAGGCCGGCCTCGACACCGTCCTCGACGAGATGTACGAGCGCTGGCACTTCTTCCGCAACTTCATCTCCAACGTCGAGATGACGCTCGCGAAGACCGACCTGCGCATCGCACGCCACTACGTCGACACCCTCGTGCCCGACGAGCTCAAGCACATCTTCGACGACATCGAGGCCGAGCACGCGCTCACCGTGGCCGAGGTCCTGCGCATCACCGGCGAGGACGAACTCCTCGACGCGCAGCCCGTGTTGAAGCAGACGTTCGCCATCCGCGACGCCTACCTCGACCCGATCTCCTACCTCCAGGTCACCCTGCTCAAGCGGCAGCGGGACGCGAAGGCTGCGGGCGAGGAACCGGACGCGCTGCTCTCGCGCGCCCTGCTCCTGACGGTCAACGGTGTGGCGGCGGGCCTGCGCAACACCGGCTGATTTCCTCCGCTAGTTCTGCTGCTTACGCTACGAATGCCCCGCACCGCTTCTTCCGGCGCGGGGCATTCGTGCAGCTGAGGCCGTATGTCCGGGTTGGGCGGCCGGAGTTGACCAGGCGTGGTGCCATGGCCAAGGATCGCCGCCATGCCTGCCGCAGCCTCCGCCCGTGCCCAGGCCTTCATGGGCGCCGCCCGCACCACCGCCATGGCCGCCCTCGCCGTGCTGCTCGTCGTCGTGGGCGTCTGGACCTCCTGGGCCGACGCCCAGCACGTGCTGTTCACCAAGGGCCGCGAACGCGGCACGCTCACCGTCACCCGCTGCGAGGACAACCGCTGCGAAGGCCGCTTCGAACCCCTCTCGCCCGGTGCGCGGGCCCGCGCGAAGGTCACCATCGAGGAGTCCATCGGTACGGAGAAGGGCGCGAAGCTCCCCGTGGTGGTGAAGCCGGGCTCCAGCCAGGTCGTCCGCGGCGCGGGCGCCGGCTTCTTCCACGCCTGGCTGCCGCTCGGCGGCGCGCTGCTCATGGCCGCCGTGGTCGTCGGCGGCGGACTCCGCCTCACGCGCGTGGCCTGGGGCGTCGCCTGCGCGGGCACGCTGCTGCTGTTCGCCGCGTTCGTCCTCGGCTGACGCCGCTGCGAGGCCGACTACCGACGTCTCCAGGAGGCCGGCTACGAGTTGTACGTGGACTGAGCCCGCTCCAGGCCCTCCGTGACCAGCGCCTCCACCGAGTCGGCCGCCCGGTCAACGAAGTAGTCCAGCTCCTTGCGCTCGGCGGGGGAGAAGTCCTTCAGGACGAAGTCGGCCACCTGCATCCGGCCCGGCGGACGCCCGATCCCGAACCGCACGCGGTGGTAGTCCGGACCCATCGCCTTCGTCATCGACTTCAGACCGTTGTGCCCGTTGTCGCCGCCGCCCAGCTTCAGGCGCAGCGTCCCGTAGTCGATGTCCAGCTCGTCGTGGATCGCCACGATGTTCGCCGTCGGCAGCTTGTAGAAGTCGCGCAGGGCGGTGACCGGGCCGCCGGAGAGATTCATGTACGACATCGGCTTGGCGAGGACCACACGTCGCGAGCCCGGGCCCATCGGCCCGATCCGCCCCTCAAGCACCTGCGCCTGCGCCTTGCCGTGCCGCTTGAACGTCCCGCCGATCCGGTCCGCGAGCAGATCGACCACCATGAAGCCCACGTTGTGACGGTTGGCCGCGTAGCCGGGACCAGGATTGCCCAGGCCCACGATGAGCCAGGGGGCGGTGGCGTCGGTCGTCATCGGGTCACGGTCTCCTCGTACAAGAAAGCGGTCGGCATACGGACACGAATCCGGTCGGCGTACGGACACGAATGCGGTCGGCATACGGAACACGAAAGCGGTCGGCATACGAAAACGGGGTGGCGGACCCGGAAGGCCCACCACCCCGTCAGTCAAGCAGAGTCAGCGCAAGGCTCAGGCCTCGGCGGCCTCGTCGCCCTCGCCCTCGGCACCCTCGGCGGCCGGCTCCTCGGCCTGCGCGGCCAGGACCTGGAGCACGACGGCGTCCTCGTCGATCGCCAGGGTCACGCCGGAGGGGAGCTTGATGTCCTTGGCGAGGATGGAGGCACCGGCCTCAAGACCCTCGACCGACACCGAGACGGACTCGGGGATGTGGGTGGCCTCGGCCTCGACCGGAAGCGCGTTGAGCACGTGCTCCAGCAGGTTGCCGCCGGCGGCCAGCTCGCCCTCGGTGTGGACCGGGATCTCGACGTTGACCTTCTCGCCGCGCTTCACCAGGAGCAGGTCGACGTGCTCCAGGAAGCCCTTCAGCGGGTCACGGGAGACCGACTTCGGGATGGCCAGCTCGGTCTTGCCCTCGATGTCCAGGGCGAGCAGCACGTTGGGGGTACGGACGGCGAGCAGCAGCTCGTGGCCCGGCAGGGTCAGGTGGACCGGGTCCGAGCCGTGACCGTAAAGGACACCGGGAACCTTGTTGTCACGGCGGATACGGCGGGCGGCACCCTTGCCGAACTCCTTGCGGATCTCGGCGGAAAGCTTGACCTCGGACATGCGCACTCCTCGTAGCGAAAGTCTTTGGGAAGACGGACAAACAAAAAAGTTGTGGCGGTCACCCGGCCACAACGACTTGGCCTGCAACAGGCCTGCTACGAAGAGCGCGTCGATAACGGACCGCCGCATCCGATCAAACGGAAACGGCCTCCCTCGCCGAGCAACTTCGACAGTCTACCCGGCGGGGAGGCCGCGCCCCAAAACGATCAAGCCCTAAGGGGCTGTGACCATGCTTACGGCTGTGCTTACTGCTGCTCTTCGAAGAGGCTGGTCACCGAGCCGTCCTCGAAGATCTCCTTGACCGCGTCCGCGATGGTCGGGGCGATCGACAGGACGGTGATCTTGTCGAGCTCCAGCTCGCTCGGCGTCGGCAGCGTGTTCGTGAACACGAACTCGCTCACCTTCGAGTTCTTCAGACGGTCCGCCGCCGGGCCCGAGAGCACACCGTGCGTGGCCGTCACGATGACGTCCTCGGCACCGTGCGCGAACAGAGCGTCCGCGGCGGCGCAGATCGTGCCACCCGTGTCGATCATGTCGTCGACCAGGACACAGACACGGCCCTTCACGTCACCGACGACCTCGTGCACGGTCACCTGGTTCGCGACGTCCTTGTCCCGGCGCTTGTGCACGATCGCCAGCGGGGCGCCGAGCCGGTCGCACCAGCGGTCGGCCACGCGCACACGGCCGGCGTCGGGGGAGACCACGGTCAGCTTCGAACGGTCCACCTTGTGACCCACGTAGTCCGCGAGCAGCGGCAGCGCGAACAGGTGGTCCACCGGGCCGTCGAAGAAGCCCACGATCTGGTCGGTGTGCAGGTCGACCGTGACGATGCGGTCCGCGCCCGCCGTCTTCATCAGATCGGCGACCAGCTTGGCCGAAATCGGCTCACGGCCCTTGTGCTTCTTGTCCTGACGGGCGTAACCGTAGAACGGCACGATCACCGTGATGGAGCGGGCCGACGCACGCTTCAGTGCGTCGATCATGATCAGCTGCTCCATGATCCACTTGTTGATCGGAGCCGTGTGGCTCTGGATCAGGAAGCAGTCCGCACCACGCGCCGACTCCTCGTAACGGACATAGATCTCACCGTTCGCGAAGTCGAAGGCCTTGGTCGGGACCAGTCCGGCCCCCAGGTGGTGCGCGACCTCCTCCGCCAGCTCGGGGTGGGCGCGGCCGGAAAAGAGCATCAGCTTCTTCTCGCCGGTCGTCTTGAACCCGCTCACAGCACAGTCTCCTCAGAGGTGATCGATCGCCGCCCGGAACCCGCGTACACCACGTACGCCGTCATGCTCGAGCAAGCCGACAAAATGTGTGCGCCTATCACGGTACGCCGCCTTCGGCCCACCTGTTTTCCGTCAGCTCTCGCCTTCGGACTTCCCGGACGCCGCCTCCGCAGCCTTCGCGGCGGCGCTGCCCGGACGCTTACGGGCCACCCAGCCCTCGATATTCCGCTGCTGGCCACGGGCGACGGCCAGCGAACCGGCCGGCACATCCTTCGTGATCACTGAGCCCGCGGCGGTGTACGCACCGTCCCCGACCGTGACGGGAGCCACAAACATGTTGTCCGAACCCGTCTTGCAGTGCGAACCGATCGTGGTGTGGTGCTTCGCCTCACCGTCGTAGTTCACGAAGACGCTCGCGGCACCGATGTTCGTGTATTCGCCGATCGTCGCATCGCCCACGTACGACAGGTGCGGCACCTTCGTGCCCTCGCCGATCGTCGCGTTCTTCGTCTCGACGTACGTGCCCAGCTTGGCCTTCACACCCAGCTTCGTACCCGGCCGCAGATACGCGTACGGGCCCACGCTCGCACCCGCACCGATCTCCGAGCTGTACGCCACCGCGTTGTCCACCCGGGCGTCCGCGCCCACCTTCGTGTCCGTCAGCCGGCAGTTGGGGCCGACCTCGGCGCCCGCCGCGAGATGCGTCGCACCGTGCAGCTGCGTACCGGGGTGGATCAGCGCGTCCGGCTCGAACGTCACCGTCGCGTCGATGAACGTCGACGCCGGATCGACGATCGTGACGCCCGCGAGCATCGCCTCGGTCAGCAGCCGGTCGTTCAGGATCCGGCGCGCCTCCGACAGCTGCACACGGTTGTTGATCCCGGCGATCTCCCGGTGGTCGGCGGCCACACTCGCCCCCACCCGGTGCCCGGCCTCCCGCAGGATCCCGAGCACATCCGTCAGGTACTCCTCGCCCTGGCTGTTGTCCGTCCGCACCTTGCCCAGCGCATCCGCGAGCAGCCGGCCGTCGAACGCGAACACACCCGAGTTGATCTCCCGGATCGCCCGCTGCGACTCCGTCGCGTCCTTGTGCTCGACGATCGCCGTCACCGCACCGGACACCCCGTCCCGCACGATCCGCCCGTACCCGGTGGCGTCCGGCATCTCGGCCGTCAGCACCGTCACCGCATTTCCGTCGGCGACGTGCGTCCCGGCCAGCTCCTTCAGCGTCGCCCCGGTCAGCAGCGGGGTGTCACCGCAGACCACGATCACCGTGCCGTCCACCGCACCGCCCAGCGGCTCCAGACCCATCCGCACCGCGTGCCCGGTGCCGTTCTGCTCCTCCTGCACCGCGGTGCGCGCGGCCGGATCGATCTCGGCGAGGTGCGCGGCGACCTGCTCACGCCCGTGCCCGACGACCACGACCAGCTCCTGCGGACCGAGCTCACGGGCTGCGGTGACCACATGCCCGACGAGGGTCCGGCCACAGATCTCGTGCAGCACCTTGGGGGTGCGCGACTTCATGCGGGTGCCCTCACCCGCTGCGAGGACGACGACGGCTGCCGGGCTTGTGGCGCTCACGGAAATGCCCTTCGGCTTCGGATGTTGTGCGGGGGGACATCCGCAGGATACCGGGGCGTACTCGGGCGGAAACGCCGACGGCCCCGACCTGATGGTCGGGGCCGTCGGGTGCCGCTCCCGGGGAAGGAATCGAACCCTCATTCAATGGACCAAAACCATTTGTCCTGCCATTAGACGACCCGGGATGGTTTGCACGCTATGTCCGGTTTCGCTGATCGGTATCGCGTGCCGACAACACTATGCCGTACCAAGAGCCTTCGATGCGACGGTACAAGTCCGCCCCCTTCAGGACTTTGATCACCAGGCATCCGCGATAGGAGTCGCCGGTGTTCTTGCGGACCGTCCTGGGGTTGTGTCGCTTGAGGATTGTCTTGGTGAATGCGGAGCGGTCGGCGTCCACCAGGTCGGCCCAGTACTGCTCGGCGCCTGCGACGTCGGCGTTCTCGTGGATCATCACAGTGAAGCGGAGGCGCTCTCGGTCGACACCGAGGAGTTCGAGCCAGGCCATGTAGACCGCGATCATGTTCGGGTCGCTGTTGACGAAGGCCACGACTTCGCGCCGGTCGTACGGCTTGTCCTTGGTGCCCTCGGCCCAGTACAAGCCGACGCCCACCAGGAAGAGTTCGCGAGCGGAGAGCTGACCGACCGCCTTCCTGGCGTCCTCCTTCACCTTCCGACGCTGCTGGTCCCGCACTGCCGACTCGTGCTCCCAGCGCTTGCGCCCCGCAAGCCGCGCCTGCTCGGAAGGCCGGCGTCGTTCGGGTTTCGGTAAATCTCGAACCCAGAGCGAAATGGAGCCCTTCGACACCCCCAGCTCCACCTGGATCTGGTCGTACGTCATGCCCTGGAGCCGCAACTCCCGAGCCTTCGCCCGCAGGTCGTCCTTCGCGTTCGGGCGCTTGGTCCATTCCGGCGCGGGCTCGCCTTCCAGGAGGCGGTTGAGCAGGTCGTTGTTGTCGACGTGGAGGCGGTCGCGGATCTGGCGGCGGCTGAGTCCGGCCCTTCGGAGTGCCAGGGCCTGTTCTCGTAGACCTTCGAAGTCCGCGTACTTGCGCGTGATCTCTGCCATACGGAGAGCGTCGTCCGGAATGCGGACGGGATGGGTCGAAAGTCTGAGCGGTTCAGTAGTTCGAAGGAATCCGGGCGAATGGGCTGCGTTCTGGGAAACGCGTACCTAGTGCGGTGGAGACGCGCGGTCCCTGTGGCGCACCCGAAACTCACCGGAAAGTGAGCGCCTCGCGCCCGTAGGCTGGACAGCATGACCACGACGGGGGAAGTACGCCACGAGGCGGCCGGGGGGCCGTGGTGGTGGGAGAGACGGCGCGGGGCCGTGCTCGACATCGGGCTTGCGGTGGTGTCGGCGGTCGAGTGTGCGGCGGAGGGGGTCGCCTACGCGCAGCGGGGCGGGTTGCCGGTGTGGCTCGGGGTGCTGATCGGTCTGGTGGTCGGCTCGACGCTGGTGTTGCGGCGGCGGTGGCCGATCGCGGTGGTCCTGGTGTCGATCGCGGTGTCGCCGGCGAGCATGGGCTTCCTGCTGACGGTGATCGGTCTGTATTCGCTGGCGGCCTCCGAGGTGCCGCGCCGGATCACGGGCTGTCTGGCGGGGATGTCGCTGCTCGGCACGCTGATCGTGGTCTGGGTGCGGATGGTGCAGGACCAGGACCGGCTGGAGTTCGGCGGCTGGTTCGTGCCGTTCATGGCGGTCACGATGTCGCTGGGTCTGACGGGCCCGTCGGTGCTGCTCGGTCTGTACGTGGGGGCGCGGCGGCGGCTGATGGAGTCGCTGCGGGAGCGTGCGGACAGTCTCGAGCGTGAGCTTCAGCTGCTGGCCGAGCGGGCCGAGGAGCGGGCCGAGTGGGCGCGGGGCGAGGAGCGGACCCGTATCGCGCGGGAGATGCACGACGTGGTCGCGCACCGGGTGAGTCTGATGGTGGTGCATGCGGCGGCGTTGCAGGCGGTGGCGCGAAAGGATCCGGAGAAGGCGGTGAAGAACGCCGCTCTGGTCGGGGACATGGGGCGGCAGGCGCTGACGGAGCTGCGGGAGATGCTCGGGGTGCTGCGGTCGCACGAGCCGGCGAAGCAGCCGTCGGGCGAGCTGCCGGCCGAGTCCTCGGGTGAGCCGCTGGCGGCGGTGGGTGCGGCCGCTGCGGCGGCGGCTTCGCGGGCCGAGGTGGAGCAGGGGCCGTGTCTGGCCGAGGTGGACGCGCTGGTGGAGCAGTCGCGGGCGGCCGGGATGGCGGTGGATCTGTCGGTGGACGGGGAGTCCGTGCCGTACGGGCCTGAGGTCGAGCAGACGGCGTACCGCGTGATCCAGGAGGGCCTGACGAACGTCCACAAGCACGCGCCGGGTGCGAAGACCCGGGTGCGGCTCGCGCACCGTCCGGGCGAGGTGGCGATGCAGGTGGAGAACGGTCCTTCGCCGGAGGGCGCGGACGACGAGGCGCGGCTGCCGAGCGGGGGGAACGGTCTGGTGGGGATGCGGGAGCGGGTGACGGCCCTCGGGGGAGTGTTCGTGGCGGGTCCGACGGACAGTGGGGGGTTCCGGGTGTCGGCGGTGATTCCGGGTGGGACGTCGGCTGCCTGACCTGCCTGAGCGGGGCTCGGGGCGGCGGTGGGTCGGTCCTGATGTCAGTGGCCGTCGATAGGGTCGAGGGGCTGGTGCGGCCCCCGGGCGGGAGGGGACTGTCCGGGTGCTGTGGCTCAGGGGGATGTGAGCCGTGCCGGTATCGCCCCCGACACCAGCGTCGTCAGGGCCGTGTCCACGTCGTGGCCGAGGTACCAGTCGCCGGAGTGGTCGAGGCTGTAGACGCGGCCCTGGGCGTCGATGGCGAGCAGGCCCTGGCCCGCGGTGTCCGAGCCGAGCGGGCTGACCTCGGTGTCGAGTGCGCGGCCGAGGTCGCCGAGGGTGCGGGCCATGTGCAGGCCGTGCAGCGGGTCGAAGTGGACGGTGGCGGGCGCGACTTGGCGTCCGGGCCCTGTGGGGTCGAGGTGGAGTCCGCCGAATTCGGCCCAGGCCTCCACGGCCGCCGGGAAGACGGAGTGCCGGTGTCCGGCGGGTGACACGTGCGAGCGCAGTGCGTCGGCCCAGTACTCGGCGCGCTTGATGTCCCAGCGTCCCGGCTGCCAGCCGGCTTCGCGCAGGGCGGCGTCCACCGTGATGGGGAAGCGGGTGGTGGAGGTGCGGTCGGTGGGCATCAGCGGGCGTTCCCCGGGTGGGTGTCGGGCAGTTCGGGTTCGACGACGCGGACGCCGAAGTGGGCGATGAGGGCGGCGCAGGAGCGGCAGGGCGGGGCGAAGCTGCCGTGCAGCGGGTCGCCGTCCTCGCGGATGCGGCGGGTGGTGAGCTTCGCGTGCTTGAGCGCCTTGCGGGCCTCGCCCGCGGTGAGCGGCTTGCGCTGGGCGCGTTTGGAGCGCGTGGCCTCGTAGGAGGTCAAGTGCCGGGAGATGAGGGTGACTTCGGGGCAGCGTCCGGTGAAGCGCTCGCGCTGGCCGCTGGTGAGGGTGTCGAGGAAGTCCTGGACGAGGGGGTGCAGGGCGGGCGGCTGGTCGCCGCGTCCCGCGGTCCCGGTGAGGGTCTCGCCGCGTACGGACAGGGCGGCGGCGACGGTGGGCAGGATGCCGTCGCGGCGCTGGTGCAGGGCGGGCGGCGCGGGCTCCTCGTCGGTGGACCAGCTCAGGCGCGGGTCGCCCGGTGCGGGTCTCGATGATGGTGTTTGCGTGGTGTGCATTGGTGATGCATCCCTCCCCGTGCGCGCGGCTCGTGACCGCTCCCCCGTGCTGTGCGCACTCCCCCGAGTGCAGGTGAACAGCCTGCCAAATGGGGCGGCTGATGGGGAAGGCGGGATCAAATGTCCCTTCCGTGACAGGGGCGCTGCCGTTCCCGCGACCGGGGCAAATGCCTTTTCCGTGACGGCGGGGGAGGACCCCGGCCACGCTGACTGTCACGGCTGGGTGACAGCTGGTCATGCAGTCGGAGGCCCGGTGACCGGTGTTGCGTCAGCGCATAGGCTGGGGCGCGACAAGCCATACGCAGAGGCCCTTCGCAGGGGCCGTACGAACAGTGCCGCAGGGGGCAACCGCCATGACGACAGGTCGGCTCGGGGAGGGCGCGCCGCCCAGTGCATCGGGCCGGGCGCAGGCCGCGCCGCCGAACGCGGCCTATGCCGGTCAGACCGTGCACTTCCCGGACCCGGTGCGGGCGAGCCGGCATCCGAGGGGGGTGCGGATCGACGACCGCGGCTACCCGGACTTCTCCGCGTATGCGCGTGCGGCCACGGAGATCGCGGAGCCGCCGGAGGGCTTCGGCGTCGACGAGCTGCGGCTGACGGACTACGTGTCGGCGAACGCGGCGATGGCCGCGCAGGGCCATGACCTGTGGGACACGATCCCGGCGGTGGCGACCCCGCACGGCTGGACCTGGCACCACGTGCCGGGCACGCGCCGCCTGGAGCTGGTCCCGGCCGAGGTGAAGGCGCTGCTCCGCCACCACGGCGGTCTTGCCACGGCGGACGTGGACCAGGACAAGCGCGGCACGCGTCCGTTGCAGGAGACCCGGCCCACGCACTTCGGTCTGCCGAAGGCGTCGGTGGCGGTGACCGAGCAGCAACTGCTGGGTGTGGAGGAGGACTTGGGGTACCGCCTGCCGGGTGCGTACCGCTCCTTCCTGAAGGCGGCCGGCGGCTGTGCGCCCGTGGGCGCGGCCCTGGACGCCGAGTTGGGGCTCCTGATCGACCAGCCGTTCTTCACGGTCCGCGACGAGGCCGCGGTCAACGACCTTGTGTACATCAACAAGTGTCTGCGCGACCACCTCACCAAGGACTACCTCGGGGTGGCGTTCGTGCAGGGCGGCATCCTCGCGGTGAAGGTGAAGGGCGAGCGGACCGGTTCGGTGTGGTTCTGCGCCTACGACGACGCGCGGGACAACGGCGACACGGCCGGCTGGTCGGTGGCCGAGCGGGTGCAGCGGCTGCTGCTGCCGTGCGGTGAGGATTTCGACGCGTTTCTGGCCCGGCTGGCGGGTAATCCGCCCGAGTTGGAGACCGTGGCCAACCTGATGGTGGACGGCGGCTTCGCGCGCGCCGTCCCGGTGGGGGAGTGACCTTCCGATGGTGACCTTCGCGCAGGCGCAGGAGCGCGCGGAAGAGTGGATCAACGGCGATGTGCCCGCGTACCAGCACCGTGAGGTGCGGGTGCGGGAGTTCGACCTCGGTTTCGTGGTGTGGGCGGAGGACCGGGAGAACGGTCCGAGCTCGGACGGCGGACGGCAGCGGCTCGTCATCGCGCGCGACAGCGGCGAGGCGACGCTGTGGCCCGCGCTGCCGGTGGGCGAGGTGATCCGGCGGTACGAGGAGGAGTACGGCGTCGTGGACGCGCCTCCCGCCGCGGCCGAGCCGGCCAAGCCGGAGCGCGTGGACCTCAACCAGACGTCGTTCCTGCTGACTCCGCCGGAGTGGCTGCAGGAGGCGGCGGACCGGATGGGGATCCCGGACCGGCGGGACGCGGGGGCTCCGGCCACGCCCGCAGCTGCGCCGTCGGCTTCCGCGCCGTCCGCTTCCGCCTCGTCTGCTTCCTCTTCCTCCGACGACTCGTCGGGGTCCGGCTCCTCCTTCGATACGGGATCGGGGTCCGGCGCCCACGTACAGCCGCCGTCGCCCATCCCGGCCCCGGCTCCCGCGCCGGCTCCTGCGGCCCCCGCCGCCGACAGCCGTGCGCAGAGCGGCAGTCCGGGCGCCGCGGACGGCGGCACCGCCTGGCCGAGCGCCGGTGGTGCGGCGCCGGGCGCGCCCGAGAGCGCGACCCCGTGGGCCGGTACGGACACCAACGGCGCCGACCAGCCGGCGACGATGTTCGCGCCGCCGCTGTCCGGCTCGGACGACGACACCGACTCCACGCCGCCCGCGGTCACGCCGGAGGCCAAGACCGCGCTGATGTCGGGCGGCAGCCAGCTGCCGCCGACCGCGGTCGCGCCCGCCATAGACGAGCCCTCGTACGGCTACCCGCAGCAGCCCGCGGCGCCGGGCGCCACACCGGGGGCCCCGGCTCCGGCTGCACCCGGGACTCCGGCTCCGGCCGCCCCCGCGCCCCCGTCGTACGTCCACCCGAACCGTCCGGCGCCCCAGCCGCCCGCCGCCGCGCAGCCGCAGCCTCCGGCGCCGGGTGCGCCCCAGCCGCCGGCTTCCGGTGCGGGGGCGTCCGGTGCGCCTCAGCCGTCCGCTCCCGGAGCCCCGCAGCCGCCGTCCGCCGCGGGGGCTCCGCAGCCGCCCGCCGCCCCCGGCGCCGGTGCCGACGACATCGCCAACGCCGCGACCAGCAAGGCCGCCCCGCCGCGCGCCGCGCGCGGCAGCGGCGCCTCCACGCCCGCGCCGCCCGGCGCTCCGGGCACGCCGGGCGCACGCCCCGGCACCACCCCGCCGCCGCCCGGTGCCCCCGGCACCCCGGGAGCGGGCAACGCCTACGTGCCTACGCAGATGGTGTCCTCGCTCGGTCCCGACGGGCCGCAGCCGCCCGGACCGCCCGCGCCGCCGCCCGCCGGCGGCAGCCTGGGCGGCGGTGTGCACCATGCCGCGACGATGCTGGCCGGTCCCGACCCGAGCGGTCCCGCCGCGCCCCTGCCGCCGGGTCCGCCCGGTGCCCCGGGAGCCGGCGCCCCGCAGCCGCCCGGCCCGCCCGGTGCCCCGGGCACCCCGCCCGGCGGCGTGCACCACGCGGCCACGATGCTGGCCGGTCCCGACCCGAGCGGTCCCGCGGCGCCCCAGCCGCCCGGCCCGCCCGGCGCTCCGGGCGCGCCCGGCACCCCGCCGCCCGGTGGTGCGCACCACGCCGCGACGATGCTCGCGCCCGGCGGCCCGAGCGCGCCCGCGCCCCCGGGACCGCCCGGCCCGCCGCCCGGCACCCAGCAGCCGGCGTACGGCTATCCGCAGCCGCCCGCCGGCCAGCCGGTGGTCGGCCCCGGCTACCAGGTGGTGCTCAGCTACCGCGCGCCCGACGGCAGTCAGCAGCAGCTGATCCGCCGCTCGGCGCCCGGCACCCCGCACCCGGAGTGGCAGATCTTCCACGAGCTGCGCGGTATGAACGTGCCGCCGGACCAGGTCCTGGAGATCCACACCGAGCTGGAGTCCTGCGACCTGCCCGGCGCGTACTGCGCGCGCATGATCAAGGAGCAGTGGCCGCAGGCGCGGATCACCACGGTCGCCCCGTACGGCAAGGACCACGCCTCGCGTCAGCAGGGCATGCAGCAACTGCTCGCGCACCAGGGCGAGTTGCACCAGGTGGCCGACGGTCCTGCGCGTCCGGCGCCGGTGCGTGTGCCGTTGCAGCCGGTGCAGCCCGCGCCGCCGATCGGCCCGGACGTCATCGCGCAGGAGCTGGCCGCGGCCTTCGGACCGCAGGGCGTCTTCCGTTTCGACCAGCGCGCGGTCTCGCGCCAGGGCGTGCCCGACATCGTGGCGCAGACCTTGGTGTGGGCCGGACTGCCGGTGGACTTCAACCCGTTCTTCTGGGCCCAGGCCCAGCCCGGCCGCCCGGTGCCGACGCTGGCCGAACTGGCGCAGGAGCGCGGGGTGCAGCCGGCTTCGGACGCGGGCTCGTACCTGGTCATGGGCAGCGACTTCGGGCGCGCGATCTGTGTGCAGTACGGCACGGCGCACATCGTCGCCGTCCCGGTCGAGGCGGGTCCGGGCGGAGCGCCCGTGCCGCCGCAGTTCGTGAACTCCTCGCTGCCCGAGTTCGCCCGCTGCCTCGCGATGCTCGGCCGCATGTGGCGGCTGCGCTACGGGCTCAACCAGGAGCAGGCGGGCCGCTGGACCGTGGACTTCCAGGCCCAGCTCGCGGCCCTCGACCCGGCGGCCCTGTCGTCGCCGGAGACATGGTGGTCCGTGCTGCTCGAGCAGATGTGGGACGGCCTGCTGTAGGCACAGGCGTCTGTCGAAGGGCCGCTTCCGTCGTACGTGGACGGGGGCGGCCCTTTCGTGTGCCTTCGGGACTGCCTTCGGAGGGTGGCCCGGCTTGCCTGCTGTTGATCGGATTTCGCTTTTCTGTGCCTGATTGCCCATCCTTGATCGAGGCGATGCGCGGAGTGTCGCGGTATGAGCGATTCGTCGTGATCCACAAAGATGTGCGCCGGATCGGTTGTCAGCGGCAGGGCGAGAGGGGCATCAGAGATGAGCGGTACGGCTTCGTCGACTCATGAGTTCAGCACCGTGCGCGGCCGCGGCTACCGTCCCGAGCAGGTGGACGGCGCCGTCACGCGCCTGTCGCGCGACCGCGACGACGCCTGGGAGCGGGCCGCGCGCCTGACCGTCCTGGCCAAGGAGATGGAGGCCGAGGCGGAACGGCTGCGCGAGGTCGTGGCCCGGCTCGAACCGCAGACGTACGAGGAGCTCGGCGAGCGCGCCCAGCTGCTCCTCGCGACCGTCGAGGAGGAGGCCGCGGCCGTGCGCGAGAGCGCGCGGGCCGAGGCGCAGCGCCTGGCCGACGAGGCCGCCGCGTACGAGCGCACGCTGCGGGACGAGGCCCGCGCCCGCGCGGACGAGGTGCGCGGCGCCGCCGAGGAGCGCGCCCGCCAGGTGTTGCTGGCCGCGCAGAGCGAGGCCGACGACGAGCGGATCGCCGCCCGCCGCGCCGTGAAGGAGCAGCGCGGCGAGGCGCTGGCCGCACTGCGCGACATGCGCGTCCGCACCGAGGCGATGCTCTCCGACCAGGCCAAGGAGCAGGCCGACCGGTGGGACGCGGTCGAGGAGGCGCACGTACGCCAGGCCGACGCGCTCGACGCGCGGCACGCCGAGCTCATCGCGCGGGCCGAGGCCGATGTGTCGGCGGCGAAGCGGGAGTTCGCGGAGGCCGAGGAGGCCGCGCGGCACGGCGAGGAGGACGCGCGGGCCACCGCCGCCGAGCTCGTGGCCGAGGCGCAGATGCGGGCCGAGCGGATCGAGCGCGAGACCGAGCGGTTGCAGCGCGAGCACGCGGACCGGGCCGAGGAGCTGCGCGCCCACATGGAGCACGTCCGCAGCAGCCTCGCCTCGCTGGGCGTCGCGGGGCGCGAGCCCGGCATGGGAGAGGGCTCCGGCGGGGGAACGGTTCCGGGGCCGGCGTCGGGGGCGGATTCCTGAGTACCCCCACCCCTCGGGTGCTGTGGTCCAGATCACGCCGGAAAGTAATTAATCAAGTTTGACTAGCTGCGTACGGCGGTATACCTTCTCTTGCGTGGCCCGCTCGTCAAACTTGACTAGTAAGGTCGCTCCGAAGCCCCCTGCCCGTAGCCGAAGGAGAGTGCATGACCTACCTGCCCGACACCGGATACACCCCCACCACCGAGGACCGCGAAAGCCTGGACGCCTGGTTCGCCCGGTACGACGAGGCCAGCGGCAAGCGGGAGATCGAGCGCATGGCGGACATGGCGGTGTTCCCGCTGAACCTCGTCAGCGACGACTCTGCGGGCAACGGCCGGTCGGCGCAGTGGGACCGGGAGCAGTTCGTCGCCACCATGACCCATGTGATGGGCGACGGGAGCCAGGACATCACCTTCGAGTCCACGCGGACCCCGGTGTTCCTCTCCCCGTCGATGGCCGTGGTGTTCACCGACTCGACGATGACCATGGACGGCCAGTCGCAGCAGCTGCGGTACGCCGACATCCTGCTGAAGCGGGACGGCGCGTGGGCGTTCCAGACGATGATCCAGGGCGACTGGGGCGACAACCTGTAGCCGCCGTGCGGTGGCAGGGGCGGGGGATCTCCCCGCCCCTGCGGCAGGCCGGGGCGGGGATCTCCTCGCCCCGGCCCGTCCGCCTGCCCGCCTGCCTGCCGCAGGTCATCCGCCGTTCCGTACCGGCCCCGCGAGGATCTCCGCCTCCACCGCCTCGTAACTGCGGCGCTGCTCGCGCTGTGCGGCACGGGAGCTGACGACGGTGCCCAGCCAGCCGAGGGCGAAGCCGAGCGGGATCGAGGCGATGCCCGGGGTGGTGAACGGGAACCAGTTGAAGTCATGTGCCGGGAAAGCCGAGTTGGGGCTGCCCGACACCAGATTCGTGCCCGTCATCAGGGCGAGCGCGCCCGCCGAGCCGCCGAGCAGGGTGCACAGCAGCCCCGTACGTGTGAAGCGCCGCCAGAACAGGCTGTAGACCAGGGCCGGCGCGAGCGCCGAGGCGCCCAGGCAGAACGACAGCGTCACCAGCGGCTGGAGGTTGCGGTGCTGCACCGTCGCGGCGAGGGCGATCGTGACCACGCCGACCGCGAGCGCCGCGAGCCGCGCCGTGGTCATCTCCGCGTGCGGACCGAGCCGGCGGCGGGGCGCGAACACGTCGTGGGCCAGGGAGTTGGCGCAGGCCAGGATCATGCCGCCGACCGAGGCGAGCAGCGTCAGGAAGACCGCCGTGGCCACCGAGGTGAACACGAGCGTCCCGACGCCGGAGGCCTCCGCGCCGAACAGGGCCCTGGCCGTCAGGAGGATCGAGGTGTTGCCCTGCGGATCGGCCGCCGTGACGGCCTGCCGGCCCACGAGCGCCGCCGCCCCGAACCCGATGACCAGCGCGAACAACGCGAAGACCGTGGCCGCCGAGACCGCCCACGCCATCGAGCGGCGCACCTCGGGCGCATTGCGCGCCGTGTAGACGCGCATCGTGACATGCGGCAGACAGGCGGCTCCCAGGACGACCGTGAGCTGCGAGACCACCATGTCGATCCGTGGGGCGGCGCTCCCGGCGAACAGCGGGCCCGTCCCGAGAAACGCCTCGCCCAGCCCGCTGCCCCGCGCGGCCTGTGCGGCGAGCGCGCCGAAGTCGCCGTCGAAGCGGCGCAGGACGAGGACGGAGACGACGGCCGCCGAGGCGAGCAGGATCACCGTCTTCACGATCTGGATCAGGGCCGTCCCGCGCATGCCGCCGATCGCCGCGTACGAGATCATCAGCGCTCCGAGCAGCACCATCGACCCCGTCTTCGCGCCCTCGCTGTCGAAACCGAGGACGAACGCCAACAGGTCGCCCGCGCCCGCGAGTTGGACCAGCATCAGCGGCATCAGCGCGGTGAGCGTGGCGACGGCGGTGGCGATACGGGCCGGGCGCGCCGAGGGGCCGGACAGCCGGCGCGTGAGCGCGTCGCCCATCGTGAACCGGCCCGCGTTGCGCAGCGGTTCGGCCAGCAGGAACATCAGCAGGACCAGCGAGAGCGCGGTGGCCAGGAGCAGCACGACACCGTCGTATCCCGTCAGGGCGATGACACCGATGCCGCCGAGGACGCTCGCGGCGGAGATGTAGTCCCCGGCGATGGCGAGGCCGTTGCGCACCGGCGAGAGGCTGCCCGACGCGGTGTAGAACTCGTCGAGATCGTCGCGGTCGGGGCCCGTCATCACGCACAGGAGCAGGGTCACGGTGGCGACCGCGGTGAACGCGATCAAGGTCATGCCCTCGGCGGAGGAGCCGAGCGCATGATGGACGGGGGCATGCGGGGCCGCACCAGGGTTCACAGGCGGCCCTCCAACTCGGCCGCGCGGCGCAGGCGTTCGGCCAGCGGGTCCACCCGGCGGGCTGCGTGGCGCGCGTAGAGCGCGATCGCGAGATACGTGACCGGGAGCTGGGCGAGCAGGAGCAGCAGGCCCAGGTTCAGACCGCCGGAGATTTGGCGGCCGGTGAGCGAGGGCGCGTACGCGGACAGCATCAGGAACAGCGTGAAGGACCCGAGCGCGGTCAGCGCGGCCACCCGCCGCAGCCGCTTGTACGCGCGCCGCACCTTGCGCAGATCCCCGTGCTGACCCAGCCGCGGGGCCGGGCGGCGGCGCGGCGGCGGGGGAGCGGGCGGGGGCTGCCAGGGGTAGGTGAGGTGGGGGTTGTGCGGGTCGTACGGGGCTTGTGGGGTCGGAGATTCGTACGGGTCGTGCGGGTCGTGCGCGTCGTGCGGGGCTTGTGGGTCCTGGGATTCGTGCGCGTCGTGCGGGTCTCCGGGCGGGCGTGCCCAGGGCGGCGGCTCGTGCATGGGCTGCTCCTTGCGCGGCTCGGGCCCGGGGAGGGCCCGCAGGGAGAACCCGGAACGTTACCGGCTGGTATCCGCCTGAGGTGGGGTTTCCGGTGAACTGGCCGTACTGGGCTCCCGTACGCCCGTCTCCTCGCGCACTCCCGTCTCCTGACGCACTCCTGCCTCATCCGGGACTGCGAGAGGGACAGCCGGGACGGTGGTCTGGAAGGCGGTCTGCGCGGCCGCCTGCGCCGGGGGCTGCGGCGGTACGGAGTCCTCCGGCGCCGGGTCCTGCGGCAGCACGGGGAAGCGGCGCGGGGCGAGGAACAGCAGGAGCAGCAGGGTGATCACGGCTGCCGCGGCCGCGCCGATGTGGACCCACTCGACGGCTGCGTCGATCGAGCGGCGGACCGATTCGTCGCCGGGGGCGCGGGCGACCGTGTCCAGGTCGGTGTCCGCGCCCAGGCGGGCGGCGATCACCCCGTTCGCGATCGCCCCGAAGACCGCCGCACCCACCGTCTGGCCGATCTGGCGGCAGAAGAGGACGGAGGCGGTGGTGGTGCCGCGCTCCGCCCAGCCGACCGTGGACTGCACGCCCACGATCAGGGGCAGTTGGACCTGGCCGAGCGCGGCGCCGAGCAGCAGCATCAGAAGCGCCGGCTGCCAGGGCGAGCCCGGATAGGGCAGGAGCGGGAACGCGCCGAGGACGAGGGCCGCGCCCGTCACGCCGATCAGCGCGGTGTTGCGGAATCCGATCCGCGTGTAGAGGTGCTGGCTGAGGGCCGCCGACACCGGCCAGCTCAGGATCATCGCCGACAGGACGAACCCGCCCTCGGTGGGCGTCAGTTGCAGCACCGACTGCGCGTACGTGGGGATGAAGACCGTCGGCGCGACCATCACCAGGCCGAGCGCGCCCAGGCCGAGGTTGACCGCGGCGATCGTGCGGCGCTTCCACACCCAGCCGGGGATGATCGGCTCGGCGGCGCGGCGTTCGACGAGCACGGTCGTGGCGAGCAGCACGGCGGCCGTGGCGAACAGCGCGAGCGAGGGCGCGGACAGCCAGGGCCAGGCGACCCCGCCCTGCACGAGCGCGGTGAGCAGCACGCCGCCGGAGGCGAACACGGCGAGTGCTCCCGCCCAGTCGATACGGCGCCGAGGGCCCTTCTCCCGTACGGGCTCGTGCAGATGACGGGCGACCAGCCAGAGCGCGACCAGGCCCACCGGCAGGTTCACCAGGAAGATCCAGCGCCAGTGCGCGTACGCGACGAGGAGGCCGCCGATCGCCGGGCCCGCGATGGAGGAGAGCGCCCAGACCGTGGACAACTTGGCCTGGATCTTGGGGCGTTGCTTGAGCGGGTAGAGGTCGGCGGCCAGGGTCTGGACGGTGCCCTGGATGGCGCCGCCGCCCAGGCCCTGGAGGATGCGGAAGGCGATCAGGGCGGCCATGTTCCAGGCTGTCGCGCACAGCAGCGAGCCGATGAGGAACAGCACCATGCCGGCGAGCAGGACCGGCTTGCGGCCGAAGGTGTCGGAGAGCTTGCCGTAGACGGGCAGCGTGACGGTGACCGCGAGCAGATAGCCGGAGAACAGCCAGGAGAAGTACGAGAAGCCGCCGAGGTCGGCGACGATCTGCGGCACGGCCGTCGCGATGATCGTGGACTCCAGGGCGGCCAGCGCCATGGAGAGCATGAGGGCGGCGACGACGGCTCCGCGCCGGCGGCCGGCGGCGGGGCGGTCGGCTCCGCGGCCTCGGGTCGGGTCGTCTCCGCGGCCGTTCGCGCGATCGTCTCCGGCGCTGTCCGTCCGATCGTCTCCGGGGCCGTCCGTCCGGCCGTCTCCGGGGCCGTCCGTCCGGCCGTCTCCGGGGCCGTCCGTCCGGCCCGCTATGTCGTCCCGGCTGCCGCCCACGAAGATCCTTTCCCCCTGCATCTATTTCCGCCGGGGACACCTTCTCACTTGCTCCTCACGCAGGGGGAGGGTGTCGAGTGGGCGAGACGGCGCGCGGCGAAGGATGCAGCGCCCCCGAGAACCGCTCCACCGACGGGTGGAGAGCCCCTAGGGGTGGGTCCTCACTCCGGGTCGGGGAGGGCTCGTCCTCGTGAAGGACGAGGCGTCGCGGCGGCGCTCCTAGCCTGGTCACAGGCCGGTGCTGAGGTACACCGCAAGCCCGGGGGTGGGGTTTTCCTCAGCAGAAGACTGCGCTGTACCTCAGCGCGCTCGGGGCCCTCGGCGCACGAGACTTGAGCGCATCGCCGGCGATGGCAGGACGACCGCCGGGCCCCCCTTCTTTCCCCTGCGTACCCACTGCTTTCTACCGAGGAGACTTCACGTGACAACGGCTGTGACCACCCCGGGCCCCGGGGTGACCGGAGGGCGTACCGCTGTGGCCGCCCGCGCGCGGCAGGTCGTGAAGGCGTACGGCAGCGGGGAGACCCGGGTCGTGGCGCTTGACCATGTCGATGTGGACATCGCCCGCGGGCAGTTCACCGCGATCATGGGGCCTTCGGGTTCCGGCAAGTCCACGCTGATGCACTGCCTGGCCGGGCTCGACACGGTGACGAGCGGACAGATCCACATCGACGACACCGAGATCACCGGCCTCAAGGACAAGAAGCTCACGCAGCTGCGCCGGGACCGGATCGGCTTCATCTTCCAGGCGTTCAACCTGCTGCCGACGCTCAATGCGATAGAGAACATCACGCTGCCGATGGACATCGCGGGCCGCAAGCCGGACCGCCAGTGGCTCCAGCGCGTGGTGGAGACCGTCGGCCTCGCCGAGCGCCTCAAGCACCGGCCGAACCAGCTCTCGGGCGGCCAGCAGCAGCGCGTGGCGGTGGCCCGCGCCCTGGCCGCGCGGCCCGAGATCATCTTCGGTGACGAGCCGACCGGCAACCTCGACTCGCGCGCCGGCGCCGAGGTCCTCGGCTTCCTGCGCCGCTCGGTGGACGAGCTCGGCCAGACCATCGTGATGGTCACGCACGACCCGGTCGCGGCCTCGTACGCGGACCGCGTGCTGTACCTCGCGGACGGCCGGATCGTCGACGAGATGTACCACCCGACGGCCGACCAGGTCCTCGACCGCATGAAGGACTTCGACGCGCGGGGGCGTACGTCGTGACTGTGCTCAAGACCTCGATGCGCAACTTCTTCGCGCACAAGGGCCGGATGGCGCTCTCCGCGATCGCCGTCCTGCTCTCCGTCGCCTTCGTGTGCGGCACCCTCGTGTTCACCGACACGATGAACACGACCTTCGACAAGCTCTTCGCGGCCACCTCGCCCGACGTCACGGTCAGTCCCAAGTCGGCCGAGGGCCCCGAGGAGGACCCGCAGGGCGGGAAGCCCGAGTCCCTGCCGGCCTCCGTGGTCGAGCAGGTGAAGCGGGCCGATGGCGTCAAGTCCGCCGAGGGCGCGGTCAGTTCGATGAACGTGACGGTGGTGGACTCCGAGAACGAGAACATGGGCTCCACCAGCGGAGCCCCCACCATCGCGGGCAACTGGACGCAGAACGACGCCCGGACGATGGAGATCACCGAGGGCCACTCGCCGCGCGGCCCCACCGAGGTGATGGTCGACGCCGACACCGCCGACAAGCACGGCCTGAAGCTCGGCGACGAACTGCGCACCATCAGTGTCAACGGTGACTTCACCGCGAAGATCACCGGCATCGCCTCGTTCAAGGTGACCAACCCCGGTGCCGCCGTCGTCTACTTCGACACCCCCACCGCACAGAAGCAACTGCTGGGCGAGACAGGTAAGTTCAGCCAGATCGCCGTGGCCGCCGACGCGGGTGTCAGCCACGCGCAGCTGAAGCAGAACGTGGCCTCCGAGCTCGGCGCCGGCACGTACAAGCTCCAGACCCAGCAGGAGACCGCCGACCAGAACCGCAAGGACGTCGGCGAGTTCATGGACATCATCAAGTACGCGATGCTCGGCTTCGCCGGAATCGCATTCCTGGTCGGCATCTTCCTGATCATCAACACGTTCTCGATGCTGGTCGCCCAGCGCACCCGCGAGATCGGCCTGATGCGGGCCATCGGCTCCTCGCGCAAGCAGGTCAACCGTTCCGTGCTCGTCGAGGCCACGCTGCTCGGCGTGATCGGCTCGATCCTCGGCGTCGGCGCGGGCGTCGGCCTCGCGATCGGCCTCATGGAGCTCATGTCGAACATGGGCATGAACCTCTCCACGGACGACCTCACCGTGAAGTGGACGACCCCCGCGATCGGGCTGCTGCTCGGCATCGTCGTGACCGTCCTCGCCGCGTACCTGCCGGCCCGCCGCGCGGGCAAGGTCTCGCCGATGGCCGCGCTGCGCGACGCCGGAACTCCCGCGGACGGCAAGGCGGGTCTGCTCCGCGCGCTGATCGGCCTGGTGCTCACCGGCGCGGGCGTCTTCGCCCTGTACACCGCGGCCACCGCCGACAAGGCCGGCGACGGCTCGATGTGGCTCGGCGGCGGTGTGGTGCTCACCCTCATCGGCTTCGTGATCGTCGGTCCGGTGCTCGCGGGCGCCGTGGTCCGGGTGATCAGCGCGCTCGTGCTGCGCCTGTTCGGACCGGTCGGACGGATGGCGGAGCGCAATGCGCTGCGCAACCCGCGCCGCACCGGAGCCACCGGAGCGGCCCTGATGATCGGCCTCGCCCTGGTCGCGTGCCTCTCGGTGGTGGGCTCCTCGATGGTGGCCTCCGCCACCGACGAGCTCGACAAGTCGGTGGGCGCGGACTTCATCATCCAGGGCCAGCAGCGCATCGTGCCCCAGGCCGAGAAGGCCATCCAGAACAGCCCCGACCTGGAACACGTCACCCGCTACAAGGTGGCCGACGCGACGCTGACCGCCCCCAACGGCAAGTCGGAGAAGAGCCAGGTCACCGCCGCCGACCCCACGTACGCCACCGATCTGCGGCGCGAGACCACCGCGGGCGAGCTCGAGGACGCCTACGCGGCGGACTCCATGTCCATCGGCACGGAGTACGCGAAGGACAACGGGATCAAGGTCGGTGACACCCTGACCGTCGCCTTCAAGGGCGGCGAGACGGCGAAGATCAAGGTCGGCGCGATCACGAACGATGACGTGACGATCGACCAGGGCGCGCGCTACATGTCCATCGCGACGCTGGAGAAGTACCTGCCGGCCGACCGGATCCCGCCGAACATGATCATGTTCGCCAAGGCGGCGGACGGCAAGGCGGAGGCCGCGTACGCGGCGCTCAAGGACACGCTGAAGCAGTACCCGCAGTACGAGGTCCGCGACCAGACGGACTTCAAGGAGGAACTGCGCAGCCAGATCGGCCAGTTGCTCAACATGGTCTACGGGCTGCTCGCCCTCGCGATCATCGTCGCGGTCCTCGGTGTGGTGAACACCCTGGCGCTGTCGGTGGTGGAGCGCACCCGCGAGATCGGTCTCATGCGGGCGATCGGGATGTCGCGGCGCCAGCTGCGGCGGATGATCCGCCTGGAGTCCGTGGTGATCGCCCTGTTCGGCGCCCTGCTCGGGCTCGGGCTGGGCATGGGCTGGGGCGCGACGGCGCAGCGGCTGCTCGCCCTGGAAGGCCTCGAGGTCCTGGAGATCCCGTGGCCGACGATCATCGGAGTGTTCATCGCCTCGGCCTTCGTGGGCCTGCTCGCGGCGCTGATACCGGCGTTCCGCGCCGGCCGGATGAACGTGCTCAACGCCATCGCCACCGACTAGCCCTGCGGGCTCTCGCAGGGCGGCTACGGTAAGGGTCCGGCCCCGGTGCACATCCTCCATGTGCACCGGGGCCGGTCTGTTCCGGGCGGGCCGGGGACTTCGAGGCTGGACGGGGGCTTCGGGCCGGAGGCTTCGGGAGGGGGCGGGCTCAGGTCACGCGGCGCAGGACCACGAAGCCGCCCGCCGAGCCCCACTCCTCGAAGCGGGCGTCCGGGTGCAGCCGGACCGCGCTGGCCGCCGGGTCCCGGTAGCGGCCGGAGCGGTTGTCGAGGGCGACGTAATCGGGCGTCACTCCCCGGGAGTTGCCGATCCACAGCACCCTGCACCGCCCGGCGAGCCGGCTGATGGGGCCGATGTTGGCCTCGACGGTGGCTCCGTCGGGGATGCGGTCGAGCAGCGCGTCCGCCTGGCGGGCGGAGGCGGGCACGCGGTACACGGCCGGGTCGGTGAGGGTGCCGAGCGGCAGCGAGACGGTGAGGGCGAGCGCCACCGCCGCGGCGGCGAGCGGCGTCTGCGCGGCCAGGTTCCGCAGCCGGGGGCGGCGGGTGCACGAGCGTACCCGGGCGAGGCCGTCGGCGGCGGCGAGGACCACCACCGGCATGAGCACAGCGCTGTAGTGCCAGTCGGTGCCCCAGTAGGAGTCGTCGGAGGACAGGAAGCGCCAGCCCAGGGTGGGCAGCGCGATCAGGACGAGGGGAGAGCGCAGGGCGAACAGGCCGGTCGGCAGCAGCAGCCAGGCCAGGGTGCGCAGCTTGACGTCGGCACCGGCGAACGGGTTCGGGACACCGCCCTCCATGCGGTTCCAGTACTCGTAGCTGCCGGCGGTGTTGAAGGCCGGGATGATCCAGACGAAGGTCACCAGGGCGGCGACGATCCCGAAGGCGGCGACGGCACAGGCGTACGGGACGGCGCGCCGGGCACGCGCGGCTGTGGCTGTGGCTGTGGCTGTGGCTGGGGTGGGGGTGGGCTCCGCGGGCTTGGCGGATTCGGCGGGCACCGGGGGATCGGCAGGCCCGGCGGGCCCGGCAGGGTCGGCGGTTCCTGACGGGGACGGTCCGGGGGCGGTCTTGCGTCCCGCCCGGTGGGCGCGCCAGGCCACGACCGAAGCCAGGGCCGTCAGGGTCAGGCCCATGTCCTCCTTCACCAGGACCAGCGGCAGGGCCCAGCACAGGGCGGCCCGCCAGCGTTCGGCGAGCAGGGCCTCCAGGGAGAAGGCGAGGAGAGGAACGGCGAAGGCGATCTCGTGGAAGTCGAAGTCGACGGCGCGTTGCAGACCGAAGGACAGCCCGTAGGCGACTCCGAGGCAGAGCCCTGCGCCGCGGCCGAGCAGCCGGCCGGACGCCCGCGTCACCGGCACGACCGACAGGGCGAGCAGCGCGGCCTGCGCGAGCAGCAGGGTCACCGGCCCCGGGAACAGCCGGTAGAGAGGAGCGAGCAGCGCCGTGACCGGGCTGAAGTGGTCACCGAGGATGTGCGAGCCGGGCCCCTTGAGGTCGGCGATCGGCGCCTGAAGATGGGCGTAGCCGCGGATGGCCTGCTCGAAGATCCCGAGATCCCAGGACCGCGTGCCGAACTTCTCCCAGCGCAGCACGGACACCGTGGCGTACGCGGCGAAGAACACGGCCGCGAGCCCCCACGGCGCCGGGTCGCGGCCTCGCAGCGTCCGCCGCACGAGCCCGTCCGGCCCGCCCAGCCCGGCCGGCCCGCCGAGCCCGGCCGGCCCGGAGGACCGGTCCGTCCGGCCGTGTGCGCCGGAGGACGACGACCGTGCCTCGTGCTCGTCCTCGGCGGACGGGTCGACGGCGGCGCGCATACGGGGGCCTTTCAGGAGCGGGGTGCGGGCCCGTGGAGAGCGGGCTGTGTTCCCGCCAATTCGAACACGGCCCGCCGGGACGCTCGCGACAGGCGCGGCACGGGTCCGCCGCACCCGCCCCGACCCACCCGCAACTCAAGAGCGCGTCCACTTCCGCAGGCGTACCCTGGAGCCATCCCCGGCCCGCCGCAGAATCCGCGAAGCCGGGCGTTCGCGTTGCCCAGGAAGCGACGAACCGACACCGACCACCCGGACGGGAAAGACTTCATGAGCCTGCACGGTCTGCTCGACGCCGTAGCCGAAGACACCGCCCTCGTGGAAGCCGTGCAGGCCGCGCGGGACGCCCACCGGATGCACGTCGACCTGGTCGGCCCGCCCGCCGCCCGCCCCTTCGCGATCGCCGCGCTGGCCCGCGAGACCGGCCGCACCGTGCTCGCCGTGACCGCCACCGGACGCGAGGCCGAGGACCTGGCCGCGGCCCTGCGCTCCCTGCTGCCCGAGGCCGGGATCGCCGAGTACCCGTCCTGGGAGACCCTCCCGCACGAGCGCCTCAGCCCCCGCAGCGACACCGTCGGCCGCCGTCTCGCGGTGCTCAGAAGGCTCGCCCACCCCACCCCCGACGGCGACCCCGAGACCGGCCCGGTCAGCGTGATCGTCGCGCCCATCCGCTCCGTGCTCCAGCCGCAGGTCAAGGGCCTGGGCGACCTGGAGCCCGTCAGCCTCAAGCAGGGCCAGACCGCCGACCTGAACGAGATCGTCGAAGCGCTCGCGGCCGCCGCGTACGCGCGGGTCGAACTGGTCGAGAAGCGCGGCGAGTTCGCCGTGCGCGGCGGCATCCTCGACGTCTTCCCGCCGACCGAGGAGCACCCGCTACGGATCGAGTTCTGGGGCGACGACGTCGAGGAGATCCGTTACTTCAAGGTCGCCGACCAGCGCTCGCTCGAGATCGCCGAGCACGGCCTGTGGGCCCCGCCCTGCCGCGAGCTGCTGCTCACCGAGGACGTACGGGAGAAGGCCGCCGCCCTCGCCGAGCAGCACCCCGAGCTCGGCGAGCTGCTCGGCAAGATCGCCGAGGGCATCGCGGTCGAGGGCATGGAGTCCCTCGCCCCCGTCCTCGTGGACGACATGGAGCTGCTGCTCGACGTCCTGCCCAAGGGCTCGATGGCCGTGGTCTGCGACCCCGAGCGCGTCCGCACCCGGGCCGGCGACCTCGTGGCCACGAGCCAGGAGTTCCTCCAGGCCAGCTGGGCCGCCACCGCGGGCGGCGGCGAGGCCCCGATCGACGTGGGCGCCGCCTCCCTGTGGGGGATCGCGGACGTCCGCGACCGGGCCCGCGAGCTGGACATGATGTGGTGGTCGGTCTCGCCGTTCGCCGCCGATGAAACGTTCACAGATGGCGCTGACGCGCCGGGGGGCTCGGACACCCTCAAGCTGGGCATGCACGCCCCGGAGACCTACCGCGGCGACACCGCCCGCGCCCTCGCCGACGTCAAGCAGTGGAACGCCGACGGCTGGCGCACGGTCTTCGTCACCGAGGCCCACGGCCCCGCCACCCGCACCGTCGAGGTCCTGTCGAACGAGGGCATCGCGGCCCGCCTCGACAAGGACCTCGCCGCGAAGGGCGACCTCGCGCCCTCCGTCGTGCATGTGTCCTGCGGTTCGATCGACTACGGCTTCATCGACCCGAAGCTGAAGCTCGCGGTCCTCACCGAGACCGACCTGACCGGACAGAAGGCGGCCGGCAAGGACGGCGCCCGGATGCCGGCCCGCCGCCGCAAGGCCATCGACCCGCTCACTCTGGAGCCGGGCGACTACATCGTCCACGAGCAGCACGGCGTCGGCCGCTACATCGAGATGGTGCAGCGCACGGTCCAGGGCGCGACCCGCGAGTACCTGGTCGTGGAGTACGCCCCGGCCAAGCGCGGCCAACCCGGCGACCGGCTCTACATCCCCACCGACCAGCTGGAGCAGATCACCAAGTACGTGGGCGGCGAGGCCCCGACGCTGCACCGGCTCGGCGGCGCGGACTGGACGAAGACCAAGGCGCGCGCGAAGAAGGCGGTCAAGGAGATCGCCGCCGACCTCATCAAGCTCTACAGCGCCCGCATGGCCGCGCCCGGCCACACCTTCGGCCCGGACACCCCCTGGCAGCGCGAGCTGGAGGACGCGTTCCCGTACGCGGAGACGCCCGACCAGCTGACCACGATCGCCGAGGTCAAGGAGGACATGGAGAAGTCGGTCCCGATGGACCGCCTGATCTGCGGCGATGTGGGCTACGGCAAGACGGAGATCGCGGTACGGGCCGCCTTCAAGGCCGTGCAGGACGGCAAGCAGGTCGCCGTCCTCGTACCCACGACCCTGCTCGTGCAGCAGCACTTCGGCACGTTCTCCGAGCGCTACTCCCAATTCCCGGTCAAGGTGAGGGCGTTGAGCCGCTTCCAGACCGACACCGAGGCCAAGGCCACCCTCGAAGGCCTGCGCGACGGCTCGGTGGACGTGGTAATCGGCACGCACCGGCTCTTCTCCTCCGAGACCAAGTTCAAGGATCTCGGCCTGGTCATCGTCGACGAGGAGCAGCGGTTCGGCGTCGAGCACAAGGAGCAGCTGAAGAAGCTCCGCGCCAACGTCGACGTGCTCACGATGTCCGCGACGCCCATTCCCCGTACGCTCGAAATGGCCGTCACCGGCATCCGCGAGATGTCCACCATCACCACCCCGCCCGAGGAGCGCCACCCGGTCCTGACCTTCGTCGGGCCGTACGAGGAGAAGCAGATCGGCGCGGCCATCCGCCGTGAACTCCTGCGCGAGGGCCAGGTCTTCTACATCCACAACCGGGTCGAGTCCATCGACCGGGCGGCGGCCCGCCTGCGCGACATCGTGCCCGAGGCCCGGATCGCCACCGCGCACGGCCAGATGTCCGAGTCGGCCCTGGAGCAAGTGGTCGTGGACTTCTGGGAGAAGAAGTTCGACGTGCTCGTGTCGACCACGATCGTCGAGTCCGGTATCGACATCTCCAACGCCAACACCCTGATCGTCGAGCGCGGCGACAACTTCGGTCTGTCGCAGCTGCACCAGCTGCGCGGCCGCGTCGGTCGAGGCCGCGAGCGCGGGTACGCGTACTTCCTGTACCCGCCGGAGAAGCCGCTCACCGAGACCGCCCACGAGCGCCTCGCCACCATCGCCCAGCACACGGAGATGGGCGCGGGCATGTACGTGGCCATGAAGGACCTCGAAATCCGCGGTGCGGGCAACCTGCTCGGCGGCGAGCAGTCCGGCCACATCGCGGGCGTCGGCTTCGACCTCTACGTACGGATGGTGGGCGAGGCGGTCGCGGACTACCGGCGCCAGCTGGAGAGCGGCGAGATCGAGGAGGAGCCGCCGCTCGAGGTCAAGATCGAGCTGCCGGTGGACGCGCACGTCCCGCACGACTATGCGCCCGGCGAGCGGCTCCGGCTCCAGGCCTACCGCGCCATCGCCTCCGCCAACTCGGAGGAGGACATCAAGGCGGTACGGGAGGAACTCACCGACCGCTACGGCAAGCTGCCCGAGCCGGTGGAGAACCTGCTTCTGGTCGCCGGGCTGCGGATGCTGGCCCGCGCCTGCGGCGTCGGCGAGATCGTGCTCCAGGGCAACAACATCCGGTTCGCGCCGGTGGAGCTGCGCGAGTCCCAGGAGCTGCGCCTCAAGCGCCTGTACCCGGGCACCGTCATGAAGCCGGCCGCGCACCAGATCCTCGTGCCGCGCCCGAAGACCGCGAAGGTCGGCGGAAAGCCGTTGCTGGGACGGGAGTTGCTGGCGTGGACAGGGGAATTCCTGACGACGATCCTGGGGTCGTGACGCGGCCGTCGGGTAGGAGGGCGGGCCGCCGCAGCCCGGGGAGGCGGCACCGGTGGGCGGCGCCGTCTCCGCCCGCACCCGAGGGGGAACCGTGTCCGAAGAGATCGCGCTCAGCCGCGTACGGCAGCTCTGGCACCTCACCGAGCCGCTGCACGCCGTCCTCTACTACGCGCCCGAGGCCTTCGATGAGGCGGCCGGGCTCGGCTACAAGACCGAGGAGCGGTGGCCGAGTTACTTCCCCTGGCGCGCGGCCCCGCTCGGGGCGGCCGGCGCGGAGCTGGTGACGGCGACGTTCTACAGCTTCAGCCCGCGCATGGTCGCGGAACACGTGTCCGGGGCGTGGCGCACCGCTTCCCCCGAAGCCGTGCTCGCGGCCCGCACCCGGGCCGTCGACCGCGCCTACCGTTCCCTGTTCGGCGACCGCACCGACAGCCCCGAACTCGCCCGGGCCGCCGAACTCGCCCGCAGCGCCGCCGAGTCCGCACCGCTCGCGGGCCGGCCGCTCGCCGCCGTCAATGCCGCACTGCCCTGGCCCGACGAGCCGCACCTCGTGCTGTGGCAGGCAGTCACGATCCTGCGCGAGCACCGCGGTGACGGGCATCTCGCCGCGCTCACCGTGGCCGGACTCGACGGCGTGGAGGCGCTGGTGTCGTTCGCGGCCGTCGGAGCGGCGTCCGTCGAGCGCTTCGAGAGCCGGGGCTGGAGCGCGGTGGAGTGGGCGGCCGCGCGCGGACGGCTCGCGGCGCGCGGCCTGGTGGACACCGAAGGCGTGGCGACGGAGGCGGGCCGGGCGCTGCGCGCCGAGGTCGAGCGCCGCACCGACGAGGCCGCCGCGGCCCCGTGGCGGGCGCTGGGCGCCGCGCGCGTGGACGAACTCGCCGAGCTGCTCGGCGAGTTCTGGGTGGCGGTGATCGGGTCGGGGCTGCTGCCGGGGGAGACCACGCTCGGCATCGGCAAGGTGTGAGCCGGTATCCGCTCGGCATCGGCAAGGTGTGAGCCGGTATCCGCTCGGCATCGGCAAGGTGTGAGCCGAGGTCCGGCGCCCCCGACCGTTCAGGGACGGAGACGTGCAGAACCGTCCGCGGCGGTGCCTGCCGCGGACGGTTCCGTGTTTCCCGCAGTGGTTCTCCGGGGCCGGCTGACCGGCCCCGCGGGCCTCAGCGTCAGCCCTGCTTGCCGTCGAGCTTGTCGATCTGCTCGGTCGCGGCCTGCTGAGCCTGGTCCACCTTGTCGGCGTACTTGCCGCCGGTCTTCTCGTCGATCTCGTCGCCGACGTTCTTCACGACCTCGTTGGCCTTGTCCTCGGCCTGGCCGCCGAACTTTTCCTTCATTTCGTTGATCTTGTCGCCGAGACCCATCCGTGGGCTCCCTTCGGAGGCTGGGGGCGAAGGGGAAGGAAGGAGGCATATATGCCGCATTTCGCCCCATTGCTTTCGACCATACGCCCGGCTTGTGAGGAATGCCCACCGGTGTCCCGCGCCGCCGCCCGGGCCGCCCACGGCCCGGCGCAGGACGGGCCCCGGCCATGCCTGGTCATGCCGGGTCCGGGTATCCGGATAGGGTCTGGGCCGGTTGCAGGACATAAGGGGTCGGAGGGGTCGCAGTGGGGCGGGGTCGTACGACGGTGGGGTTCGTCCTGCTCGGGGTTGTGGCGGTGGGCTGCGCCCCGCCGGAGGAGGAGCCGGCCGACGCCAAGCCCGGGTCCGCGCTCGCCGCGGTCGAGGAGCTGACGGTGAAGGGCCGCGCGCCCAAGACGGGCTACGACCGCGACCGCTTCGGCAGCCCCTGGGCCGACGTCGACTCCAACGACTGCGGCACCCGCGACGACATCCTCGCCCGCGACCTGGAGCAGGTGCGCACCGAAGGCGGCTGCAAGGTCGTCTCGGGGCTGCTCGCGCCGGATCCGTACACCGGCAAGGACATCCCCTTCGCGCGCGGGCGCAGCAAGATCGACGTGGACCACGTGGTCGCGCTCTCGGACGCCTGGCAGAAGGGTGCGCAGCAGTGGAAGCCCGGCAAGCGCATCGCCTTCGCCAACGATCCGCTCAACCTGCGCGCGGTCGGCGCGAGCGCGAACCGGTCCAAGGGTGACGGGGACACCGCGACCTGGCTGCCGCCCTCGAAGCCCTTCCGCTGTGTGTACGTGGCGGGACAGGTCGCGGTGAAGCGCAAGTACGGGCTGTGGGTGACCGCGGCCGAGCGGGACGCGATGCGCCGGGTGCTCGGCGGCTGCCCCGAGCAGCCGCTCCCCGTGGGGGACGCACCCACCACGGCACCGGACCGCTTCCACGCGGACTGAGTGGCCCGGACTGAGTGGCCCGGACTGAACTGCCCGGACCGGGCGGCTCCTGCGTGAACCCGGGCCGCGGGAAACTCCCTTGGCGCGCTCCGCCGCCCCCGTTACCGTGCCCGCATGAGCGACATCACGGTCACCACCCTCGCCGAGCGCCCCCACCTCAAGGGCGCCATGGACGAGATGCCGGAAACCTGGCACGAATTCGTGCGGCACGACCTCGTCGGCTGGTCGCACTACCCGCGGATCGCCGACGAGCTGCCGGAGTTCACCCTGGTCGCGACCGACGGCGACGGCGCCGTGGTGGCGAAGGCGATGAGCGTGCCGTTCGCCTTGGACGTCCCGGGCCGCGGGGAGCTGCCGGACGGCGGCTGGGCCAAGGTCCTTCAATGGGCCTTCTCCGACCTGAAGTACGGGCGCAAGCCCGACACCGTGAGCGCCATCGAGATCAGCGTGGCCGACGGGCAGCAGGGCAGGGGACTGTCGTACACGATGCTCGGCGCGATGCGGGACAATGCGCGCGCCCGCGGCTTCTCCGAAGTGGTCGCCCCCGTACGCCCCAACGCCAAGCATCTGGAGCCGCGGACGCCGATCGAGGAGTACGCGTTCCGGGTGCGCGAGGAGGACGGGCTGCCCGCCGACCCGTGGCTGCGGGTGCACGTGCGGGCCGGCGGCGCGATCGAGAAGGTCGCGCCGGTCTCGATGTGTGTCAACGGCACGCTCGCGCAGTGGCGTTCGTGGACCGGTGAGCCCTTCGACCGGGACGGCGAGGTCGAGATCCCCGGCGCGCTGGTGCCCGTGCACTGCGTACCGGCCCGCGACTACGCGGTGTACGTGGAGCCCAACGTCTGGGTGCGGCACGCACTTTGAGCGGACGACGGCGGGGCGCCCTCTGTGTAGAGGGCGCCCCGCCGTCGTATGTGCGGATGCGGCATGTACGGATGCTGCCGAGCCGGCGGTATGGCTACAGCTTGTCCAGGTCCAGCACGTCCCCCTCGGGCGCCTTGGCGTCCACGGGCTTGTCGTAGTCGCTGAAGCCCAGGTCCACCGGCTCCTTCCCGCCGTCGGAGGCGATCCTCAGGAGGTAGGGCTCGCCCTGCGTCGCCACGTGGATCGTGTAGCGCTCGCCGCCGTCGTTCTCGGTGAGCGTGATGGCCTCCTGGCCGTCCACCGTCGTCAACCCGCCCTTGCGGGCCGCCGATTCGCCGCCCTTGAACTCGGCGAGCAGCTGGTCGAGATCGCAGAAGGCGTCCAAGTCCTCGGCGCCCTCGCCGGTCGCGGAGGTCTTGACCCAGCGGTCGCCCAGCATGCCCACGGCCGCGTCCACCTCCGCCTGGGGTTCGCCCTTGCTCTGGGCCCGCAGGAAGGCCTCGTCGTACTTCATGTGCACGGTCCTGCCGTCGTTGATGATCTCGGCCTTGCCCTGCCCCTTCACGGACAGGGAGCCCGCGCACACGCCCTTGGTGTCCATCGCCATGTCGAGGGTGAGCACCCCCAGGTCCGGGTCGGGCACGGTGCCCTTGACCCGCAGGGACGTGGCGGAGGTGGTGGCCTCCACGGCCTTGTCGGCGATCTCGGGGCCCGTCGCGTCGGCGAACGGCTCCTTCTTCTTGTCGTCGGCCTTCTTGTCGCCGGCCTGGGCGGCGGACTTGTCGGAGCTCTTGCCGTCGCTTGAGGAGGCGTTCTGGTTCCCGCAGGCCGTGAGCGCGAGAGCGGCGCTCAGGGCGAGGGCGGCGGTGGTGAGGACGGTGCGGCGCATGGTGGTTCTCCCCCCGGAGAAGGGTGTGAGGGTGGGTGTGGAAAGTGGGGGCGGGTGCGGACGGGAAGCTGATCAGCCGGCGAGCGGTCAGCCCGTCTTCTTCCAGTCCTGGCAGCCGCTCGTCTTGAAGTAGGCGTCCTTGGCGGTGATCGTCACGATCCCGGTGCCCTTGACGTTGTCGTTCGCGGCGATGGAGTCGATGCCGTGCTCGGCGTCCTTGGCACGCTCCCAGTAGCACATGTCGTCCGTGTTGCCCGTGGACTTGTACGTGCCGGGCGCGATGTCGACGCCGACCTTGAACATGCCGCCGTCGCCCTTGATATCCCCGCCCTTCGGCGAGCCCTTGGCGCTCTCGTCGAAGGCCGTCCAGCCGTTGCAGCCGGAGGACTTGAACAGCTTGTCGCCGGCCTTGACCGTCACATACGAGGTGCCGGTCACGTTGTCGTTCGCCAGGATCGACTCCAGCTCGCCCTTGGAGTCCTTGAGGCGCTCCCAGTAGCACATGCCGTCGTCGTTGCCGGTCGTCCTGTACGTGCCGGGCTTGACGTCGGAGCCGACCTCGAAGTCACCGTCGCCCTCGATGGCGACCTCGGGCTCCTCGGCCTTCTTCGCGTCGTCGGCGGCCTTGTCCTTGCCGCCCTTGCCGTCCGACCCGGCGCCGGCCGAGGCGGAGGCCGAGTCCTTCGAGCTGTCCGAACCGTCCGAGCCGCCGGCCCCGAGCGCGCCGCCTATCGCGACTACGACCACGACGGCACCGATGGCCGTGAGCACCTTGTGCCGGGCGAACCAGCCGCGTCTGGGCGGCTCGGGCTGCGGCTGCGGCCGGCCGTAGGGCTCTTGGCCGTAGGGCGGCTGACCGCCGTACTGCTGCTGACCGTAGGGGGACTGGCCGTACTGCTGAGGCTGCTGAGACATCAGGGAGCACCTTTCGTGCACGGAGCGGAGGACAGAACGGGAGAAATGCGCGGGCAGAGCTGAACGAAGTCGCGTTGTGAGCCCGTGAACTCGGTGGGCCGTGAACCGCTGGGTCAATAAGAGCAGACGCTGTGAACCGAGTCAACACGGTTCACAGGATCTAGTCCGTTCACGGGTGTGAGCTGTAGGCTTCAGCGCACACAGCCCGCAGGTCCAGCCAGGTCATGCCTGTTCACGAGGGGAGCCAGCCGAGTGCCGGAGAACGCGACAGAGGTGACCTCGGCCGGAATCGCCCGGCTCGCCGGGGTGGGCCGGGCCGCCGTGAGCAACTGGCGCCGGCGCCATGCCGACTTCCCCAAGCCCGTGGGCGGCACCGAGACCAGCCCGTCCTTCGCGCTCGCCGAGGTCGAGGCGTGGCTGCGCCGCCAGGGCAAGCTCGCCGAGGTCCCGCTGCGCGAGCGCGTCTGGCAGCAGCTGGCCGGCCACCCCGCGGGTCCGGGCACCGCGCTCCAGCACATCGGCTGCACCCTGCTGCTCGTGCACGAGCGCCCCACCGACTGGCTGGAGCTGTCCGCGGTCTCCGACCGGCGCCTGGCCGAACTGCTCCCCGAGGCCTGCGACAAGGTGCTCACCGACCGCTTCGGCGCAGGCCCTCACCGGGCCGCACAGGTCCCGGCCACCGAAGCCCTGCACGCCTCGGTCCCGCTCCTGCGCGCCGCCGCCGAACTGGCCGCCGAACTCGGCACCCGGCAGACCTTCGAGTTCCTGCTCGGCCGCCATCTGGACGCGGGCTCGCGTCAGTACACGCCCACCCCGGCCGGACCCGCCGCCCTCATGGCCCGCCTCGCCGGACCCGTCCGCAGCGTCCTCGACCCGGCCTGCGGCACCGGCGCCCTGCTCCGCGCCGTCACCCCGCGCCCCGGCCTGGAGCTGCACGGCCAGGACAGCGCCCCCGAACCGGCCGCGCTCACCGCCCTGCGCCTGGCCCTCGCCGGCACCGCACGCATCCGCACCCGCGCCGGCGACACCCTGCGCGCGGACGCCTTCCCGCAGCTCAAGGCGGACGCGGTGCTGTGCCACCCGCCGTTCAACGAGCGCAACTGGGGCCACGACGAACTCGCCTACGACCCGCGCTGGGAGTACGGCTTCCCGGCCCGCACCGAGTCCGAGCTCGCCTGGGTGCAGCACGCCCTCGCCCACCTCGCCGACGGCGGCATCGCGGTGGTCCTGATGCCGCCCGCCGCCGCCTCCCGCCGCTCCGGCCGCCGCATCCGCGCCGACCTCCTGCGCCGCGGCGCCCTGCGCGCGGTGATCGCGCTGCCCGCGGGCGCCGCGCCCCCGCACAACATCCCGCTGCACCTGTGGATCCTGCGCCGCCCCGGCCTCGCCGTGCGGCCGCCGGGCGAGCTGCTGCTCATGGAGACCGCCTCCCTCGTACCGGAAGGGCAGCCCGAACTCCCTTGGTCCGCCGTGCAGTCGGCGGTCTTGGACGCCTGGGAGACGTACGAGAAGACGTACGAGCGGACGCCCGAACGTGAAGCCGAGGACGACGGGAGCCAGGACCGGCCGGGGCTCTCGCGCGCCGTCCCCGTGATCGAACTCCTCGACGACGACGTCGATCTCGCACCCGCCCGCCACCTGCCCCCGCCCGCGGCGGCCGGCGGCATCGAGCAGCTCACCGCCGTACGCGCGCAGCTCACCGACACCCTGAAGCTCACCGCGCGCCTGACACCGGCCGCCGCCGAACCGGCCGCCGCCGCGCGCTGGCCGCTCACCACCGTCGGCGAACTCGCCCGCGCCGGCGCCCTCACGCTCCGGATCGGCAACGCCTCCGTGGCACTGGGCGGCACCGTCCCCGTCCTCACCGACCACGACGTGTTCACGGCCGCCGCGCCCTCCGGCACCCTGCCCGAGGACCACGACGAGCCCGAGCCGGTGGCCGAAGGGGACGTCGTGGTTCCCGTGCTCGGCGGCGGCAGCGTGACCCGCGTGATCGACGCCGCCACCGCGGGCGCCGCGCTCGGCCGCAACCTCTGCCTGCTCAGACCCGACCCGGCGGCCCTCGACCCGTGGTTCCTGGCCGGCTTCCTGCGCGGCACCGCCAACAACCGCCAGGCCAGCAGCTATGCCTCGACCGCCACCCGCCTCGACGTGCGCCGCCTTCAGCTGCCGCGTCTGCCGCTCGAGCAGCAGCGCGCCTACGGGGAGCGCTTCCGCGCGCTCGCGGCCTTCGAGGACACCCTGCGCCGGGCCTCACGGCTCGGCGAACAGCTGGTCCAGGGCACGTACGACGGCCTCACGGACGGCACGATCGCGCCGGGCTGAGCGGACTCCGGCCTTCCGTCGGCTTTCCGTGGGCCTCCCCAAACGGAGCCCGGCAGTCCGTGACCGGATCGATTTCCCCGTTCACGTACAACCCCGGGCCGGTTGTCTTCGTCGCCTTATACGCTCGACTCTGCACGCTTTCTCTCGGCATCCCGTTCGGGTTCCTCGGCATCCCGTCCGGTTCAGGATTCGGTCTCAGGAGCAGCCCCATGCACGGCCACGGCTACGCACCACCGCCAAGCCGCCGCCCCTCCAACGCGGCGCTGGTGACCCTGCGCGTGGTCTTCGCCGTGCTCACCGTCGGCTCGTGCGGGCTGCTCGCCTTCGCGCCGATGCTGCGGCTCGCGATCGTCACCAAGAAGACCGTGGACTGGGTCCTGTTCGTGGTGACGATCGTGGTCAGCGTCGGCTCGCTCGCCCTGATCGGCGCCGAGCCCAGCGACGACCTGGACACCACCCAGGAGTGGATCGGCCTGTTCGGCGTGATCCTCACCTGGATCGGCGTCATCACGTACTTCCTGTACGCGGACATCAAGCACTTCCACGGCTGGACCGGCCCCGCCACCGCCGCCTACCCGGCCCCGCAGAAGCAGGCCTACGGCTACCCGCCCACCGCACCCACCGCCTACGGACAGGCCCTGCCGCACCAGGGCGTCACCGCCCCGCTGCACCCGCAGCAGCCCCTGGGCGCACCGCAGCAGCCGATGGCCGGACCGCCCCTGCCGCAACAGCCCGTCCCCGCGCCGCAGCAGCCGCTGCCCACCCCGCCGCCGCTCGACCGGCCGGCGAACCCGCAGCGCCCCGCGCCCGCCCGGATCGACCAAGTGCGTGCCGAGCTCGACGAGTTGAGCAGCTTCCTGCGCGGCACCGACGAGACTTCCAACGGGCATGACTTCCCGCCGGCCGGCCGCCGCCCGGAGGACAACAGGTGAGTGCGCCCGGACGCGTCATCGCCGGCCGCTACGAACTGTCCACGCTCATCGGCCAAGGCGGCATGGGCCAGGTCTGGACGGCCTACGACCAGCGCCTCGACCGCCGCGTCGCCGTGAAGCTGCTCCGCCCCGACAAGGTCGCGGGCCAGGAGGCCGACGAGCTGCGCCGCCGCTTCGTGCGCGAGTGCCGCGTCACCGCCCAGGTCGACCACCCCGGCCTGGTCACCGTGCACGACGCGGGCAGCGCCGACGACGACCTGTACCTCGTGATGCAGTACGTGGACGGCTCCGACCTCGCCGACCACCTCGCCGAACACGACCCGTACCCCTGGCCGTGGGCCGTGGCCGTCGCCACCCAGCTGTGCGGGGTGCTCTCCGCGGTGCACGCGGTGCCGATCGTGCACCGCGACCTCAAGCCGCGCAATGTGATGGTGAAGCCCGACGGCACCCTCACCGTCCTCGACCTCGGCGTCGCCTCCGTCATCGACTCCGACACCACCCGCCTCACCCACACCGGCTCGCCCATCGGCAGCCCCGCCTACATGGCACCCGAGCAGGCGATGGGCGGCGCCGTCGGCCCGTACACCGACATCTACGCCCTCGGCGTGCTGCTCCACGAACTCCTCAGCGGCAATGTGCCCTTCGCCGGCACCACCGCGCTCGGCGTCCTGCACCGCCACCTCTACGAACCGCCGCTGCCCGTGCGCCAGTTGCGCCCCGAGGTCCCCGACGCCCTCGAAGCCCTGGTCCTGCGGATGCTCGCCAAGGACCCGCAGCACAGGCCCGCCTCCACCCAGGAGGTGTACGAGGCGCTGGTCCCGTTCCTGCCCGCGCACGGCACCCCGCTCGGCCCCCTCGACCCGACCCGCCCGTTTCTGCGCCCCGCCGCCCCCTGGCCCGACCGCGCCCGCACCCCCGCCGCTCAGGCCGTGCCCGCCGCCGCACCCGTGGACCAGCGCAAGCCCGATGTCGCCCAGGCCGTCGACGACGTCAAGCGCCTCCTCGGCGAAGGCCGCATCACCCAGGCCGTGGACATCCTCGGCGCGATCCTGCCCGCGGCCGCCGCCCAGCACGGCGAGCACTCGCCGGTCGTGCGCACCCTGCGCAAGCAGTACGCGGCCACGCTCATGGACGACGGCCAGTACCGCCGCGCCCTGCCCGAGCTGCGCCGGCTCGCCGACGAGCGGGCCGCCGAGGCGGGCATGGCCGACCCGGCCGCGCTCCAGTTCCGCTACGACGCCGCCCAGTGCCTGGAGC
The DNA here is from genome assembly GCF_900100315.1 of Streptomyces indicus. GTDB lineage: Bacteria > Actinomycetota > Actinomycetes > Streptomycetales > Streptomycetaceae > Streptomyces > Streptomyces indicus. Next base: position 22,932 of record NZ_FNFF01000017.1, on the reverse strand, counting down.
AGCTCGGCGAACCCGCCGCCGCACTCGCCGAATACCGCGCGCTGCTCCCGTACTACGAGAACCAGTACGCCACCACCGACCGCGAGCTCGCCCTCGAAGTCCGCCGCCGCATCGGCCACTTGCTGCTCGCGCTCGGCGACCGCGCCGCCGCCCACGACATGCTGCGCGCGCTCCTGTACGACGCGGAGCGGCTGCACGGGCCGAACCACGCCTTCCCCGGCGAGATCCGGCGGACGCTTCACTGGCTGGGGCAGGTCCGCGGCTGAACCCCGGCTCAGCCGACCGGGCGCATCCCGAACTGCCCGTGAATCGTTGGTCGAACCAGTGGCCGAACCCACGCCCACTGCCTAACATCGATCACCGCAAGGCTTGTGCACTGACGCACAATCTCGCCGTAGCCGCCGGGAGGCCCACTTGCACCGCCGCCGTCGCACCGCGCTCACCGTCTCCGCCGCGCTCCTCGTGGCGGCGCCCCTCCTGGCCGCCTGCTCCGGCGAGGCCCATCCCGGGGCCGCCGCCGTCGTCGGTGAGGAGCGCATCTCCGTGGCGCAGCTCCAGGCCCGGGTGGGCGAGGTGCGCACCGCACAGCAGAAGGCCACGGCGCAGTCCGGCACCTATGAGCAGGCGGTGGAGAAGACCGGCGGCCTCACCCGCGACACCCTCCAGGCGATGGTCCTCGACCGCGTCCTGCACCGGGCCGCCGAGGACGCCGGCGTCACCGTCACCCGCAAGGAGATCCAGGACCTGCGCGGCGAGCTCGTCGGGCAGGCCGGCAGCCAGGAGGCCCTGGAGGCGGGCTGGCTCCAGCAGTACAACATCCCGCCGTCGCGCATCGACGAGTCGCTGCGCACGGAGATCGAGGCCCAGAAGCTGTACGAGTCCCTGGGCGCCGACCCGCAGACCGAGGCCGGGCAGCAGGCGTTCTGGAAGGCGCTCTCGGACGCCTCGCGCGCGCTGGACGTGGACCTCAACCCCCGTTACGGCACCTGGGACATGACCAAGAGCCGCCGCGCGGACGCGGCCACCCCGTGGCTGAGGCAGGTCTCGGGCGCCAAGGAGGCGTAGCTCTCCGAGGTCGGGCACACCCCGGGACGTTTGCCCGACCTCACGCGCGGTGTGTACCGGGTCACCCGCGGTGTGCGCACGCCCGCCGCGGGAACTCGGACGGCATGACAACCACCGAGACCAAGCCTGGGCGTTCGGCCGGCCCGGTGCGTACGGCACGCAGGCTCCCCTGGTGGATCAAGCTGCCCGCCGCCGTGGCCGTGCTCGCCGTGCTCGTGCTGCTCGCCGGCCAACTGCGGCTGCTTCCCGGCCTCGACGACGTCTTCGGCTCCGAGACCAAGGACCGCTCCGGACCCGCCGTCCTCAAGTCCCTGCGGGACATGAGCCGTTACGAGGGTGCCGCCGGCTCCTACCAGGTCGTGGTCGACCTGGAGAAGGACGCCAAGTTCCTGCCCGACGCGATCCGCGGCACCCGCACCCTGTTCGTCGGCTCCGGCACGGCCAGCGCGTACGTGGACCTCGGCGACCTGAAGCAGGACAACGTGCAGGTGAACGAGGACCGCACCACCGCCACCCTCGTCCTGCCGAAGGCCGAGCTCGCGAAGCCGACCCTCGACCCCGACCGCTCCTACACCGTCTCCAAGCAGCGCGGCCTCCTCGACCGGCTCGGCGACCTCTTCTCCGACAACCCGGCCGGCGAACAGGCCGTGAACAAACTCGCGGTGAAGCACATCGGCGAAGCCGCGAAGGACAGCGGCCTGACGGCACGCGCCGAACGCAACACCACCGCGATGCTGGAGGGCCTGCTCACCTCGCTCGGCTTCGAGCAGGTCACCGTCCGCTACCGCTGACCTGGCCACCGCGGCCGAGGGCGGCTCCGGGGTAACTTGGCCGACGTGAACGCTCCCGACGCCTCCACCGGCCCCGCCGCCCCCGGCCGCATCGTCCTGCTCACCACCACCCACCGGGTGGCCCCCGGCCTGCTCTCCTGGCCGGCCTGGCAGGTCCTGCACGAGGCCGACCAGGTCCTGTGCACCGACCCGGCCCACCCCCAACTCCCGTATCTGCGCGAGGCGGGCGTCACCGTGGAGGCGGCGGCGCCCACCGCCCAGGAGCTGGTGGACGCCTGCGCGGGCGGCCGCACCGTCGTGGTGGTGGCGAGCGGCGAGGGCGACCCGGCGCTCACGGACGGCCTCGCCCGCCTCGCGGGCTCGGGCCGCGTGCAGATGCCCGACCTCGAACTCCTCCCCGCCTCCTACGACCTGCCCGGCGCCCGCCTCCTCGACCTCGTCCAGGTCATGGACCGCATCCGCCGCGAGTGCCCCTGGTCCTCCCAGCAGACCCACAAGGGCCTGGCCAAGTACGGGATCGAGGAGGCGTACGAACTCGTCGAGGCCATCGAGGACGGCGACCGCACCGAGCTGCGCGAGGAGCTCGGCGACGTCCTGCTCCAGGTCGTCTTCCACGCCCGTATCGCCGCCGAGGACCCCGACGACACCGGCGAGCCCTTCGACATCGACGACGTGGCGGGCACGATCGTCGCCAAACTCATCCACCGCCACCCGCACGTCTTCGGCGAGGACACCGCGCAGACCCCCGAGGAGGTCAAGGCGCACTGGCTGCGCACCAAGGCCGAGGAGAAGCGGCGCGACTCGGTCACCGAAGGCGTCCCGCTCGGCCAGCCGGGCCTCGCCCTCGCGGCCAAGCTCGCCTCGCGCGTCCGCACGGCCGGCCTCGACGTGCCGCTCCCGCAGGGCCGGGGCCTCGGCTACGACCTGCTCGCCCTCGCCGTCCGCGCGGAGGCGGAGGGCATCGACCCGGAGGCGGCGCTGCGGGCGGCGGGACGGGCGTACCGGGATGCGATCCTCGCGGTGGAGACCGGGGAGACCGGGGAGAAAAGGCAGCAGGGGCAGCGGGAGAGGGACTGAGGCCGTGAGTTACGGCGTGTTCCTGCTCCGGTACGTGGACGGCGACGTCGCTCCGCTGGACGCCGAACGCTTCCGGCAGGTCACCGGGCCGTACGCCCTGGGGCGCGAGCAGGGGGACGAGTTCTCCCAGCTGCGCGTGGCGGACGGCGGCGAGGCGGACCTGTACCACGCTACCCAGGACGGGGAGTTGAGGTGCGTGGCGGCGAGCCGCTTCGCCCGCGGTGCGATGACCGGCGTGCTGGCCCGGCTGGCGGCGGACCTCGGTGCCGCGATCGTGCCCCAGGACGGGGGCGTGCTGATCTTCCATGAGGACGAGCGGCGCCATCTTCCCGCGGAGCTCCGCGGGGGTGCGGTCGTCATCGCGCCCACGGGGGAAGCACTCCAAGCGGCATTCGACGAGCGCTGAGCGTCGGCCGCTTCCGCCGGGTCCGGGCGCCGCTTCCGCCGGGCCGGGTGCCCGCTTCCGCCGGGGCCGGGCGACCGCGCTGCTCACTGCTCCTTCGTGAACGTGACCGGCAGCGTGCGCAGTCCGCGCATGATCAGGCCGCCGCGCCACCGCAGCTCGGACGGGTCCACGCTCAGCCTGAGGTCCGGCAGCCTGCGCAGCAGCGTGGCCAGGGCGATCTGTCCCTCCATCCGGGCCAGGGGAGCGCCCAGGCAGTAGTGGATGCCGTGGCCGTATCCCAGGTGCTGGTTGTCACGGCGGGTCAGATCCAGGGTGTCCGGCTCGGCGAACCGCTCGGGATCGCGGTCGGCGGCGGCCAGGACGACGAGCACGGGGTCGCCCTGGGCGATCTCCTGGCCGCCGATCTGGAGCGGACGCGTGGCGTAGCGCCAGGTCGCCATCTCCACCGGGCCGTCGTAGCGCAGGAGTTCCTCCACGGCCGTGTCGAGCAGAGCGGTGTCCCCGGCGCCCAGCGCCTGTTGGAGCCGTGCACGCTGCTCGGGGTGCTGGAGCAGCGCGTGCATGCCGTTGCCCACGAGGTTGATGGTCGTCTCGAACCCCGCGAACAACAGCACGAAGCACATCGCGGCGGCCTCGTCCTCCGTGAGGTGTTCGCCGTGGTCGCTGGCGCGGATCAGCCCGGAGATCAGATCCTCGCCCAGGTCCTCGCGCTTCCTGTGGATGAGGTCGGCCAGGTAGTTCTTGATCAGCTTGACCGCGCGCGCGACCCCGCCCCGCGGCCCTTTCCCGTGGCGGATCATCATGCCCGCCCAGTCCCGGAGGTCGTCCTGGTCCTCCGCCGGCACGCCGAGCAGATCGCAGATCGCGTAGATGGGCAGCGGGAAGGCGAACTCGTGGATGAGATCCGCCTGCCCGGTGGCGGCGAACTCGTCGATCAGCCGGTCGGTGAGCTCCTGCACGCGCGGCTCGAATGCCGCGATACGACGTGGGGTGAAGGCCTTCGACACGAGGCGCCGCAGCCTGGTGTGGTCCGGCGGGTCGATGTTGAGCAGATGCGTCATGAGGTTGGCGCTGCGTTCGCCGGGAATTCCCGTCTTGTTCCGTCCGGCCGCGTTCTCGTCGTGGTGGTCCGGGTTCTTGCTGAGCCGCTGATCGGCCAGCGCCTGCCGCGCATCGGCGTACCGGGTGACGAGCCACGCCTCCACCCCGTTGGGCAGCACGGTCTTGTGCACCGGTGCGTGCTCGCGCAGCCAGGCGTACGCGGGATAGGGGTTGCTGGCGAACTCCCAGGTGAAGAGCTCGGGGGCGGGGGGCATGTCGTGCGGGGCTGGCATGCCTCGACGGTATCCGGCGCCGGCGGGTGGGGCCGTGCGCGCGACGGTGCCGCTGCGGGAATGCGGCATCAGGCCTTCGTAACTGACGAGCCGTCAAGACTGTGACTTTGACGTGATCTCCGCTGCATCGACTTGTGACTGACGTTCGATTGCGGCTACGTTCACCGCTTAGCTCAGCTACCCCTGTGGACACAGGGCCTTCACATCCGGGTCCCGAGTCCGCGGTGGTCCCTCAGCAGTGCAGTCACGCGAAAGGCGTTCACATGCTCTCCGGGAACGGTCGTCACCGTCGGCCCCGCCAGGCCCCGGGCCTGGTCGTCGCAGCTGGAGTGACCGGCTCCGCACTCGCCCTGCCGCTGTTCGCCGCGACGGGCGCGAGCGCGGCCGACGGCACCAACTGGGACCGTCTCGCCGACTGCGAGAGCGGCGGCGTGTGGAGCGCGAACTTCGGCAACGGCTATTACGGCGGGCTCCAGTTCGACCAGACGACCTGGGAGGAGTTCGGCGGGCTCGACTATGCGCCGACCGCCGACCTGGCCAGCCGCTCCGAGCAGATAGCCGTGGCCGAGAAGGTCTACGCGGCGCAGGGCGCCCAGGCCTGGGCCACCTGCGCGCCGATCGCCGGTCTCCAGCAGAAGGCGACGGCCACGCCCGACGACGATCGCGACACGTCGGGCCGCTCGGGCGGGGACGCGAAGACCTCCGAAGAGTCCGGCAAGACGGGCAAGTCGGGCAAGACGGACGAGAGTGACAAGTCGAGCGATGCGCCCGACTCGTCCAACTCATCGGACTCATCCGACCCGTCCGGTTCCTCCGGGCCGTCCGCCTCGGCCACCCCCGGTCTCGACCTGCCCCTCTTCCCGTCGTACGGCGGCGAGAGTGACTGGAACCTCGGCGGCTCCGCCGACTCCCCCTCCGAAGGCCTGGACCTTCCGGACGAACTGCCCACTCCGGGCATCACGGGTGAGGGCAGCGGCGACGAGGCCGGCAACTCCGGTGAGACATCTCCCACTTCGCCCGACGAGTCCACCGGACGCCACCGCGGCGACCGCGCCGCCGACGACAGCGCCGAAGCCGACCGCGGCTCCTCGGGGCGGCACGCCTCGCGTGACGACGCCTCGCGCGACGCCGGGGCTTCGGGTGAGGCGGGCGCGGACGACGCGTACACCGTCCGTCCCGGCGACAGCCTCTGGGGCATCGCGGACGAGCAGCAGGTCGAGGGCGGCTGGTCCGCGCTTTACGGCGGCAACCGCCTGGTCATCGGCGACGACCCGAACCTGATCCTGCCTGGTCAGGACCTGGACCTGGGGCAGAACTGACGCGCTAACAGGCGTGCGGATCCAGGCCAGTTAGGCCGCGAATGTCCGTAATAAAGGAGCTTCGGGGGAAGTGAGAGATGGGTCTCATAGCCCCCGATTCTCTTTGTCTTTCGGGCGTTTGCCTGTTTACGGTCGTGACCGCTCGCCACTGGCGGGCCCCGTCGACCGCACGCCGAATCCTGCCGGCGGCCGTACGGGAACAGTCGTCGCATCATGCGCCGCAGGCAGGAGCGGGGGACCCAAGGTTTGTGCCGCGGGCGGAGGTTGAGAGACCACCGGCCCGGCTTGGGGTGAAGTGTCCGATATCTACGTACGGCGGTACGCGGATCGCGGACACCGGGTACTCACTGCACCCGAACCCGACAGCTCACCTCGCAGGCGTCGGTGAGGGGAAACTCCATGCTGTTTTCTGGCAAGGGCACCGGTAAGCACCGTCGTCTGACCAAGGGCGAGAAGGCCGTCCGCGCCGTCACGCTCGCCGGTGTCGCCGGCGCCGCGGTCGCCGCTCCGCTGATGGGCGCGGGCACCGCCTCCGCCGCCACCGCCTCCGAGTGGGACCAGGTCGCCCAGTGCGAGTCGGGCGGCAACTGGTCGATCAACACCGGCAACGGCTACTACGGCGGCCTTCAGTTCTCGGCCTCCACCTGGTCCGGCTACGGCGGCACGGCGTACGCGCCCACCGCCGACCAGGCCACCAAGGAGCAGCAGATAGCCATCGCCGAGAAGGTCCTCGCGGGCCAGGGCAAGGGCGCCTGGCCGTCCTGCGGCGTCGGCCTCTCCAACGCCTCGTACGACGGTGGCGGCGCGCAGGAGGCCCCGCAGCAGCAGGCCCCGAAGCAGGAGGCCCCGAAGCAGGAGTCCGCGCCGCAGCGCGAGTCCGCTCCGAAGGCCGACCGCTCCGAGCGCACCGTCGAGACCCCGACCGGCAAGAAGGTCGAGAAGGGCGACGGCGAGTACAAGGTGAAGTCCGGCGACACCCTGTCGAAGATTGCCGAGGCGCACGACGTCAAGGGCGGCTGGGAGAAGCTCTTCAAGCTGAACGACGACATCGTCGACGACGCCGACTTCATCTACCCGGGCCAGCAGCTCCACCTGAGCTGACCCGTCGGGCCCCCTCGGGGGCCGACAGGTCCCGGGCGGTTCCCCCCACACCCCCCACAGAGCTCCCGCCCCGGCGCGCGTCCCCCGTGCGTGCCGGGGCGGGCCCTTTGTGCAGGGGGCGCCCCGCCCGTACGGGAGTCCCTTTTGTCCGCCCCACCCCGTACCGGCCGGTAATAAGGGCGACGGAATCCAGGCCCTTCTGCCCCGTAATACGGGCCTTCGGGCCTCTTTTCGTCCCAGGGGACGGGCGGTCGGCTGGCCGATGCCTCAGAGGCGGTTAGGCTCTTGTCGCAAGGCCAAAGAGACCCTGCACTGCTTGCGTCACATCTAGCGTCACATCCCAGAAGGAGATGCTCGTGCCGTCCATCGACGTCGTCGTAGCCCGGGAAATCCTGGACTCCCGAGGTAACCCCACGGTCGAGGTCGAGGTCGGCCTCGACGACGGCAGCACGGGTCGTGCTGCAGTTCCGTCCGGTGCCTCCACCGGTGCGTTCGAGGCTGTTGAGCTCCGCGACGGAGACGCCAACCGCTACCAGGGCAAGGGCGTCGAGAAGGCCGTCCTGGCCGTCATCGAGCAGCTCGGCCCGGAGCTCGTCGGCTACGACGCCACCGAGCAGCGCCTGATCGACCAGGCCATGATCGACCTGGACGCCACCGACAACAAGGGCTCCCTCGGCGCCAACGCCATCCTCGGCGTCTCGCTCGCCGTGGCGCACGCCGCCTCCGAGGCCAGCGACCTGCCGCTCTTCCGCTACCTGGGCGGCCCGAACGCGCACCTGCTGCCCGTCCCGATGATGAACATCCTCAACGGTGGGTCGCACGCCGACTCCAACGTGGACATCCAGGAGTTCATGATCGCCCCGATCGGTGCGGAGTCCTTCTCCGAGGCCCTGCGCTGGGGCACCGAGGTCTACCACACGCTGAAGTCCGTGCTGAAGAGCAAGGGCCTGGCCACCGGCCTCGGCGACGAGGGCGGCTTCGCCCCGAACCTGGACTCCAACCGCGAGGCCCTCGACCTGATCGTCGAGGCCATCAAGCAGGCCGGTTACGTCCCGGGCCAGCAGATCGCGCTCGCGCTGGACGTCGCCGCCTCCGAGTTCTACAAGGACGGCAAGTACCTCTTCGAGGGCAAGGAGCTGTCCGCCGCCGAGATGACCGAGTACTACGAGGAGCTCGTCTCCGCGTACCCGCTCGTGTCCATCGAGGACCCGCTGTTCGAGGACGACTGGGCGGGCTGGAAGGTCCTCACCGACAAGCTGGGCGAGAAGGTCCAGATCGTCGGCGACGACTTCTTCGTCACCAACCCGGAGCGCCTGGCCCGCGGCATCGAGGAGGGCTCCGCGAACGCCCTCCTGGTCAAGGTGAACCAGATCGGTTCGCTCACCGAGACCCTCGAGGCCGTCTCGCTCGCGCAGTCCAACGGCTACAAGTGCATGATGTCCCACCGCTCCGGCGAGACCGAGGACGTCACCATCGCCGACCTGGCCGTCGCCACCAACTGCGGCCAGATCAAGACCGGTGCCCCGGCCCGCTCCGAGCGCGTCGCCAAGTACAACCAGCTGCTCCGCATCGAGGAGATCCTCGACGACGCCGCGGTGTACGCCGGCCGCAGCGCCTTCCCGCGCTTCAAGGGCTGATCAGCAGGGCTGAGCAGTCGGCCCGGCACCGCGCCGGGCAGCCGGCCTTGACGGGCTGATCGCCAAGGCTGTGCAGCCAGTCGTACGACGTCCCCGCACTCGGTCCCGTACCGTGTGCGGGGACGTCGGCGTGTACGGGGAGGCGAGAGCATGGGAGCGACGAAGGACCGGGACCGGTTCTCGACGACCACCCGCATCCGGCTGCTGGGCGAGCAGACCGCCGCCCGTGTCTACCGCTCGCAGACCCGCCGCCAGGCCCGCCGCTCCCGGCTCACCGGCCGCGCGGCGCTGCTCGCGCTCGTCGTCTGCTCGCTGATCGTGGCGCTCGCCTATCCCATGAGGCAGTACGTGGCCCAGCGCGCGGACATCGCGGAGCAGCAGCGGATCCTCGACGAGGAGCGGGCCGAGACCGAGCGCCTGCGCGACGAGAAGGCCCGGTGGCAGGACCCCGCGTACGTCGAGCGCCAGGCCCGCGAGCGCCTGCACATGGTGCGCCCCGGCGAGACCGGTTACACGGTCGTGGACCCCTCCGCCGCGCGCGAACGCCGTAAGGAATCAAGGCCCACGGCCGACCGCGCCTGGTACGTGAACCTCTTCGACGGCGTGGACACGATGGACCGGGCCGGCCAGGCCGACGACTGAGCACGACCGAGAACCGCTTCTCCACCCCCTTCATGGAAAGACCAGGCAGACCAGGCATGGAAACCCCGCCGCCCTCCACCCCGCGCACCGAGCCCACCGAGGCAGACGTCGAGGCCTTCAAGCAGCAGCTCGGCCGGCCGCCGCGCGGGCTGCGCGCCATCGCGCACCGCTGCCCCTGCGGCCAGCCCGACGTGGTCGAGACCGCGCCGCGGCTGCCCGACGGCACGCCCTTCCCGACGCTGTACTACCTGACGTGCCCCAAGGCCTCCTCGGCCATCGGCACGCTGGAGGCGAACGGCGTGATGAAGGAGATGACCGAGCGCCTCAAGACGGACCCGGAGCTCGCCGCCGCCTACCGCGCCGCGCACGAGGACTACATCAGGCGCCGCGACGAGATCGAGGTGCTCCAGGGCTTCCCGTCGGCGGGCGGCATGCCGGACCGCGTGAAGTGCCTGCACGTCCTCGTCGGCCACTCGCTGGCGGCCGGCCCCGGCGTGAACCCGCTCGGCGACGAGGCGCTCGCGATGCTGCCGGAGTGGTGGCGCAAGGGCGCGTGCGTGACGCCTGCGGTGGACGCGGGGGACACGGTGGACGCGGAGGACGGGAAGTGACCCGCGTCGCCGCCGTCGACTGCGGTACGAACTCGATCCGCCTGCTGGTGGCGGACGTGGACCCGGAAACCGGTGAACTCACCGACCTGGACCGGCGGATGACCATCGTCCGGCTCGGCCAGGGCGTGGACCGCACGGGCAGGCTCGCGCCCGAGGCCCTGGAGCGCACCTTCGCCGCCTGCCGTGAATACGCCGCGGTCATCAAGGAGTTGGGCGCGGAGAAGGTCCGCTTCGTCGCGACCTCGGCCTCGCGCGACGCCTCCAACCGCGACGACTTCGTCCGCGGCGTCCTGGACATCCTCGGCGTCGAGCCGGAGGTGATCACCGGCGACGAGGAGGCGCAGCTCTCCTTCGCGGGCGCGGCGAGCGCGCAGTCCGGGCGCGGGGACGCGCAGGCGCTGCGCACCCTGGTCTTCGACGTCGGCGGCGGCTCCACCGAGTTCGTGCTCGGTACGCAGACCGCCGAGCAGGCCACCGTGGACGCCGCCCGTTCCGTGGACATCGGCTGCGTCCGGCTCACCGAGCGGCACGGGCTCACCGGGGGTCCGCTGACCGACGAGCAGATCGCCGCCGTCCGCGCCGACATCGACAAGGCGCTCGACCAGGCGGCCGGGGCCGTGCCGCTCACCGAGGCGGACGTGTACATCGGCCTGGCGGGCACGGTCACGACCCTCGCGGGGATCGCGCTCGACCTGCCGGAGTACGATTCGGCGGCCATCCACCGCTCCGTGCTCCCGTACCAGCAGGTCAAGACCGTCACCCACCGTCTGATCGGCGCGACGCACGACGAGCGGGCCGCGATCCCGGTCATGCACCCGGGCCGCGTGGACGTGATCTGCGCGGGCGCCCTGATCGTGCTCGCGATCATGGAGCGCACCGGCGCCGAGGAGCTGCTCGTGTCGGAGCACGACATCCTGGACGGCATCGCTCTCTCCGCGGCCTGACCGGCCGAAGGGTCTGTTTCTGTCGAAGGGGCCTGACGGTCGAAGGGACTTGACGGTTCAAGGGGCCTGTACCTGTCGGTGGACAGGTACAGGCCCCTTCGCCATCGGCTGTTCAACCGACGCCCTCTTGTGCGAAGCGCCCGGATTGTCTTGGGTGGTGCGGGTGCCCGGAAGGGACCGGGCCGAACGGACCAGGAGGCTTCCGGCATGAGCGAGCCGGACTGTACGACGCCCGGTGGGATCACCGAGGCGGAGGTGGAGGCCCTGGTGAGGGGCATCTGCTTCAAGACGGGCCCACCGCGCACGGTGGGCGTGGAGCTGGAGTGGATCGTCCACGATCCGCACCGCCCCCGGACCCCGACACCCCCCGACTTACTCGACGCGGCCTGCGCCGCACTGCGCGCCCTGCCCCTGCGCTCGGCGCTCACCCTGGAACCCGGCGGACAGCTGGAGCTCAGCTCGCCACCCGCCCCCACCCTCTCCGACTGCGTCTCGGCCATGCGGGCCGATCTCGCCGCGGTCCGCGCCGCGCTCCGCGCCCACGGACTCGCCCTCGCCGGCCACGGCACCGATCCGTGGCGGCCCCCGAGACGCCTCCTCGACCAACGCCGTTACGAAGCCCTCGAAGCCGCACTCGACCGCGGCGGACCGGCCGGGCGCTCCATGATGTGCTCCTCCGCGTCCGTGCAGGTCTGCCTCGACGCCGGATACGAGGAGCCGGGGCCCCTCGGCCACCGCAGACGCTGGGTGCTCGCGCACCTGCTCGGGGCCGTCCTCGTCGCCGCCTTCGCCAACTCGCCCGTCCTGTCCGGCCGTTCGACCGGCCGGCGCTCCTCGCGGCAGTGGCTGTGGGAGCGGATCGACGCGGGCCGCTCGGGTGCGCCGCCGCTCGACGCGGAGCCGCGTACGGCCTGGGCGCGGCATGTGCTCGACGCGCCCGTGATGTGCGTACGCGCCGAGGAGGGGCCCTGGCTGGTGCCGGACGGGCTCGGTTTCCGCGAGTGGGTCCGCGGCGGACTGCCGCGCCCGCCCACCCGCGCCGACCTCGACTACCACCTGACCACGCTCTTCCCGCCGGTCCGGCCGCGCGGCCATCTCGAACTCCGCATGATCGACGCACAACCCGGCGAGGACGGCTGGATCGTCCCACTGGCCGTGACGACCGCCCTGTTCGACGACCCGGCGGCCGCCGAGACCGCGTACCGGGCCGTGAAAGGGCTCGCCGAGCGCGCGGGTGAGCGGCCCGCGCCGCACAACCCGCTGTGGCGGGACGCGTCCCGACTCGGGCTCACCGACCCGGAGTTGCGCGAGGCGGCGACCGTCTGCTTCGCCGCCGCCCAGGACGCCCTGGAGCGGATCGGCGCCGATGACGCCGTACGGCGGGCGGTCGCGGATTTCACGGACCGCTATGTCGCACGGGGCCGCTGTCCGGCCGACGACGCGCTCGAAGCCTTCGAGGCGCTGCCGGGGGAGCACCGCGCACTGCCGCACCCGCAGTCGCAGGCACTGCCGCAGCCTTCGCCTTCGTATGAGAGGAACGTCCGCTCATGACCGCCGAGGAGAACCCGCAGGCCCACCCGGAGGCGCTGCGCGCCCGCGCGCTCGGCGCCCTGGAGCGCGCACGGCACCGTACAACCCTGCTGACCAGCTGTGTCGAAGGACCCGAACTGACCGCTCAGCACTCGCCGTTGATGTCCCCGCTCGTCTGGGACCTGGCGCACATCGGCAACCAGGAGGAGCAGTGGCTGCTCCGGGCGGTCGCGGGCCGGGAGGCGATGCGGCCGGAGATCGACTCGCTGTACGACGCCTTCGAGCATCCGCGGGCCGAGCGGCCGCGGCTGCCGCTGCTCGCGCCCGACGAGGCGCGGCGCTATGCGGCCGAGGTGCGCGGCCGCGCCCTCGACGTCCTGGAGCAGGCCCCGTTCGAGGCGGACGGGGGCGCGCCGCGGCTGACCCGCTCGGGCTTCGCCTTCGGCATGATCGCGCAGCACGAGCAGCAGCACGACGAGACGATGCTCATCACCCACCAGCTCCGCAAGGGCGCACCCGCCCTCACGGCGCCCGACCCCGAGCCGTCGGCGGCTCCTTTCGACGGGCCGGCCGAAGTCCTCGTCTCCGCAGGCCCGTTCATCATGGGCACCACCGCGGAGCCCTGGGCCCTGGACAACGAGCGCCCGGCGCACGTACGCGAGGTCCCGGCGTTCCACATCGACACGACCCCCGTGACGAACGCCGCGTACCAGGAGTTCATCGCCGACGGCGGCTACGACGACCCGCGCTGGTGGCAGCCGGCCGGCTGGACCATGGTCCGCGAACACGGCCTGCGCGCACCGCTGTTCTGGCGGCGCGAGGCGGGGCAGTGGCTGCGCCGGCGGTTCGGCGTCACCGAGGTGGTGCCGCCCGACGAGCCCGTGCTGCACGTCAGTTGGTACGAGGCCGACGCCTACGCCCGCTGGCGTGGGCGGCGGCTGCCGACCGAGGAGGAGTGGGAGAAGGCGGCACGGCACGACCCGGCGACGGGCCGCTCCCTGCGCTACCCGTGGGGCGACGCCGACCCCACGCCCGAGCGGGCGAACCTGGGGCAGCGGCATCTGCGCCCGGCCGCGGCGGGCAGCTACCCGCTCGGCCAATCTCCCCTCGGTGTAAGGCAGTTGATCGGCGACGTATGGGAGTGGACGGCGAGCGACTTCCTGCCCTACCCGGGGTTCGTGGCGTATCCGTACCGCGAGTACTCGGAGGTGTTCTTCGGCCCCGACCACAAGGTGCTGCGCGGCGGCTCGTTCGCCGTGGACGCGGTGGCGTGCCGGGGCACCTTCCGCAACTGGGACTATCCGGTGCGGCGGCAGATCTTCTCCGGATTCCGTACGGCGCGGGATGCCGACTCGCGGGATGCGGACTCGCGGCGTGCCGACTCTCGGGGCCCGGGCGCGCGGCATGCGGGTGCGCGTGACGCGGGTCCGGGAAGCGCGGGTGGTGCCTGATGTGCCGGCATCTGGCCTATCTGGGACCGCCGGTGCCGTTCGGCGAGGTCCTGGACGCGCCGCCGCACAGCCTGTTCCGCCAGTCCTGGGCGCCGCGCAGGCAGCGGCACGGCACCGTCAACGCCGACGGCTTCGGGGTCGGCTGGTACGCGGACGGGGACCCGGTGCCCGCCCGCTACCGCCGCGCCGTACCGGTCTGGGGCGACGAGGCGTACGCCGACCTGGCCCGGGTGGTGCGCTCGGGCGCGCTGCTCGCGGCCGTACGGGACGCGACGCTCGCCGGGGCCGACGGACAGGCCGCGGCGGCCCCGTTCGCCGCCGGGCGGTGGCTGTTCAGCCACAACGGCGCGGTGCCGGGCTGGCCGGGCTCGCTGGCGCCGCTGGTACGGACCCTGCCCGCGGAGGCGCTGCTGTCCCTGGAGGCCCGCTGCGACTCCGCGTTCCTGTGGGCGCTCGTGCTGCACGGGCTGCGTACGGGCGAGGACGCGGCACACGCGGTCGCCGAGACCGTCCGCGCCGCGGCCGACGCGTCGCCGGGCGCGCGGCTCAACTTCCTGCTCACGGACGGCCGGACGATCACCGCTACCGCCTGGGGCGACACGCTCTGGTACCTCGCGGACCCGGCGGCGCGCCGGACCGTCGTCGCCTCCGAGCCGTACGACGACGATCCGCGCTGGACCGAGGTCCCCGACCGCACGCTGCTCACCGCGGACCGCGACGCCGTCCGGCTCACGCCGCTCGCACCCGGCCGCACGGATCCGCCGCCCGCCGACGAGCGCACCGGCACCACCCTCACCGGCGGCCGCGCGGCCGCCCTCACCAGCCCGCCGCCCCCGCTCAAGGAGCCCACCACGTGACCTCGTTCGCCCTGACCCGCACGCTGCCCGAGGACGCCGGCCAGGAGGCGCTGCGCACCGACGTCCTGCACGGTCTGACCCGGATGCCCAAGACGCTGCCGCCCAAGTGGTTCTACGACGCGCACGGCAGCGAACTCTTCGAAGAGATCACCGAGTTGCCGGAGTACTACCCCACCCGCGCCGAGCGGGAGATCCTCCTCGGCCGCGCGGCCGAGATCGCGGCGGCGACGGGGGCGCGGACCCTGATCGAGCTGGGCTCCGGCTCCTCCGACAAGACCCGCCACCTCCTGGACGCGCTCACCGGCCTCGACCTCTATGTCCCCGTGGACGTGAGCGAGAGCGCCCTGCGCGGCGCCGCCCAGGCGCTGCACCGCACCCACCCCGGCCTCGCCGTGCACGCCCTGATCGCCGATTTCACCGCCCCGCTCGCGCTGCCGCCGGTGCCGGGGCCGCGGCTCGTGGCGTTCCTCGGCGGCACGATCGGCAATCTGCTGCCGGGGGAGCGGGCGGAGTTCCTCGCCGCGGTCCGGGCGATGCTCGCGCCGGGCGACTTCTTCCTGCTCGGCACGGACCTGGTCAAGGACGCGTCGGTGCTCGTGCCGGCGTACGACGACGCGGCGGGCGTCACGGCCCGGTTCAACAAGAACGTCCTCGCCGTGCTCAACCGCGAACTCGGCGCGGACTTCGACCCGGACACCTTCGCGCACGTCGCCGTCTGGGACGAGGAGAACGAGTGGATCGAGATGCGGCTGCGCTCGGCCGTGGCGCAGACCGTGAAGGTGCCGGCCCTCGACCTCGCCGTGGACTTCGCGGCGGGTGAGGAGCTGCGCACCGAAGTGTCCGCGAAGTTCCGGCAGGCCGGCGTACGGGCCGAGACACGGGCCGCCGGCCTGGAGCCGACCCACTGGTGGACGGATTCGGAAGGCCGTTTCGCACTGTCACTGAGCACGGTGCCCGAGCAGGCCCGATAAGGCCTTTGAATCCATGGCGGCGGGCCGGAAGCGGGTCTTCCGGCCCGCCGTCCACAGGAACTTCGTGAAGTTCTTCACAAGGAAATGGCGCCCCTTGGGTGAAGGAGAGGCCTCCGGAGTCCGAATCGGGGACATGATCATGGTGCACGGCTTGATTCCGGTGCGTTCCCCGTACGTGACAGCGTGATGAACAAGGGCTGTGGTCCAGTGCCCCGAGAGCCCGGAAACCCAGCTCAATAGGGGTGAACAACGTTCTCCCGTACACCATGGTTCCCCTGCGCGACCATGAGCTGCGTCACGCGAGCCGCGCAGTGTAGCAGAGGGCATAGTCAACCTTGTGAAGGGGCGCACGAGCGACCCCCGCCACCCGGGTGGATACTCGATGGCATGAGCACCACGGAGCGTCCCAGGATCCTCGTAGTAGGTGGCGGGTACGTAGGCCTGTACGCAGCCCGGCGCATTCTCAAGAAGATGCGCTACGGCGAGGCGACCGTCACGGTCGTCGACCCGCGGTCGTACATGACGTACCAGCCCTTCCTCCCCGAAGCCGCCGCCGGCAGCATCTCGCCTCGGCACGTCGTCGTCCCGCTGCGACGCGTGCTGCCCAAGGCCGAGGTCCTCACCGGCCGTGTCACCACCATCGACCAGGACCGCAAGGTCGCCTCGATCGCCCCGCTGGTCGGCGAGGCGTACGAGCTGCCCTTCGACTACCTGGTGATCGCGCTCGGCGCCATCTCCCGTACCTTCCCGATCCCCGGCCTCGCCGAGCAGGGCATCGGCATGAAGGGCATCGAGGAGGCCATCGGCCTGCGCAACCACGTCCTCGAGCAGCTCGACAAGGCCGACTCCACCAAGGACGAGGAGGTCCGCCGCAAGGCGCTGACCTTCGTGTTCGTCGGTGGCGGCTTCGCCGGCGCCGAGACGATCGGCGAGGTCGAGGACATGGCCCGCGACGCCGCCAAGTACTACAACAACGTCAAGCGCGAGGACATGCGGTTCGTCCTCGTCGACGCGGCGGACAAGATCCTTCCCGAGGTCGGCCCGAAGCTCGGCCAGTACGGCAAGGAGCACCTGGAAGGCCGCGGCATCGAGGTCTACCTCTCGACGTCGATGGACTCCTGCGTGGACGGCCACGTGGTCCTCAAGAACGGCCTCGAGGTCGACTCCAACACCATCGTGTGGACCGCGGGCGTCAAGCCCAACCCGGCGCTCCAGCGCTTCGGTCTGCCGCTCGGCCCGCGCGGCCACGTCGACACCCAGACGACCCTCCAGGTCCAGGGCAGCGACTACATCTGGGCCGCGGGCGACAACGCCCAGGTGCCGGACCTCGCCGTCGGCGAGGGCGCCTGGTGCCCGCCGAACGCCCAGCACGCGCTGCGCCAGGCCAAGGTCCTCGGCGACAACGTGATCTCCGGTATGCGGGGCTTCCCGCAGAAGGAGTACAAGCACGCCAACAAGGGTGCTGTGGCGGGCCTCGGCCTCCACAAGGGCGTCGCGATGATCGTCATGGGCAAGATGAAGATCAAGCTCAAGGGCCGTCTCGCCTGGTACATGCACCGCGCGTACCACGGCATGGCGATGCCGACGTGGAACCGCAAGATCCGCGTCTTCGCCGACTGGACCCTGGCGATGTTCCTCAAGCGCGAGGTCGTCTCCCTCGGTGCCCTCGAGGCGCCGCGCGAGGAGTTCTTCGAGGCGGCCCGTCCCGCCCCGGTGGCCCCGCCGGCCGCGGAGAAGGCCCCTGCGGCCGCCTCGCAGTCGCAGTCGCAGGAGAAGGCCAAGGCCTCCTGACGCCTTAAACAGCTCCAGCTCACGCCCGAAGGGGCCGCCCGCCATCCGTGGTGCGGGCGGCCCCTTCGGCGTTCTGCGTCGGCGCAGGCTTGTCGGTGTGGTCCGGCGGTGCCGGTTTCGACCTTGGCCGTCGGCACCGGGGGTCGGCGTGGTCCGCCGGTGCCGGTGCCGGTGTTCTCCAGCGGCCGTTTCGCGGCTGGCGGGTGGCTGCCTGGCCTATCGGGTGGGCACCCGGCTGAAGTGCTTGCGGATGCCCTCGCGGTCGTCCCCGTCGAGGGCCAGGCGCCACTCGAGCCGCCCGCAGTCCGCGCAGACCAGCGCGGACACCGGCACGGTCGTGCCGCGGAGCGCGCCGAACTTCAGCCGTACGTTGGGGTTGGCCTGCCCGTAGTACGCCTCGCCCGCGTACACCTCGGTGCTCCCGCAGCCGGGGCACACCCCCTGCGCCATCCCGTTCCCTTGTGTCGTCATGCGGCTCACCCTAGGAGCCGCCCTCGGGAGGGGCCCGACCGGGGCAACCCCCGTAATGCGGCTGGCGACGCGCCCCGTCCCGTGAAACCGTGCGTCCCGGCGCACCTCGGAACCCTCTGCACTCTCCGCGCCCCGCGTCCGTACCCCCGCTCCCGCACACGAGAGGTCTCGGTGGACCCCGTCACGACCCCAGACCCGAGCGCTGCTCCGGACACTGCCGCTACGGACCCCACCCCGTACACCGACGACCTGGACTCCGCGGTCGTCCTGATCACCGGCGTGATGGCCTCGGGCAAGTCCACCGTGGCCGAGCTCCTGGCCGGGCGGCTGCCCCGCGCGGCCCATGTGCGCGGCGACGTCTTCCGGCGGATGGTCGTGTCCGGCCGCGAGGAACTGCTGCCCGAGGCGACCGCCGAGGCCCGCGCCCAACTGGAGCTGCGGCAGCGGCTGTCCGCGATGGTGGCCGACGAGTACGCGCGCGCGGGCTGGACCGCCGTCGTGCAGGACATCGTCCTGGGCGAGGACCTGAGCCGGTACGTCGCCCGGGTCCGCACCGAGCGCCTCTACGTCGTCGTCCTGGCCCCCTCCGCGGCAGCCGTACGCCACAGGGAAGCCGAGCGCCCGAAGACCGGCTACGGCGCCGGCTGGACAGTGGACGCCCTCGACCGCGCGCTGCGCGAGGACACCCCGCGCATCGGCCTGTGGCTGGACACCTCGGCGCAGACCCCGGCCGACACGGTCACCGCGATCCGCGCCGACCTGCTGAAGGCCCGGGTCCGCCCCACCTGACCCACCCCGCATCCCCACGTCGCCACATCCCGACGTCACCTGCGATCCAGCCCCGACTGGGGTTCATATACATGTACGTCATTCACGCACGGGTTCTTGACGTGCCCCTGACGACCCCTTAGCTTCCCGGATGGCAAGCGCTTTCCCCTGCTGCGCGGATCCCGCAGACAGGACCGCAACACCCGTAATCCAACGGCGACTTGGGGAGCGACATGAGACCAGCACGCGCACAGACGCACACACAGACGCAAACGCAGACGCGGGCACAGACACGGACGCGGGGCCGGGCGCGATCGCGCGGCAGGAGGGCCGTCTGGGGAGCGGTGACGGCCGCGGCCGTCGGCGCCGCGACGCTGGTCGTGATGCCGCAGGCCTCCGCCGCCACCGGCGGCGTCACCGGCTACGCGACCCAGAACGGCGGCACGACGGGCGGCGCGGGCGGCGCGACCGTACGCGCCACGACCGGCACCCAGATCCACCAGGCGCTGTGCGACCGCGCCAGCAGCAGCACGCCGATCACCATCCAGGTCGAGGGCACGATCAACCACGCCAACACCGCCAAGGTGTCGGGCACGAGCTGCAACACCGCCGACGGCGTGATCGAGCTCAAGCAGATCAGCAACGTCACGCTCGTCGGGGTGGGCAGCGGAGCCGTCTTCGACCAACTGGGCATTCACATCCGTGAGTCCAGCAACATCATCATCCAGAACGTGACGGTGAAGAACGTCAAGAAGTCCGGCTCGCCCACGTCGAACGGCGGCGACGCGATCGGGATGGAGACCGACGTACGGAACGTGTGGGTCGACCACGTCACGCTCGAGGCCTCGGGCGGTGAATCCGAGGGCTACGACGGGCTGTTCGACATGAAGGACAACACCCAGTACGTGACCCTGTCGTACAGCATCCTGCGCAACTCGGGCCGCGGCGGCCTCATCGGCTCCAGCGAGACCGAGGTCTCCAACAGCTACATCACGCACCACCACAACCGGTACGAGAACCTGGACTCGCGCGTCCCCCTGCTCCGCGGCGGCACTGCCCACCTCTACAACAACCACTACGTGAGCGTGAACGACTCGGGCATCAACTCCCGGGCCGGCGGCAAGGCGAAGGTGGACAACAACTACTTCGAGGACTCCAAGGACGTCCTCGGCACCTTCTACACGACCACGACCGGGTACTGGCAGGTCAGCGGGAACGTCTTCGACAACGTGACATGGTCGCCCGCGAGTTCCGACTACAAGCCGGCCGGCCCGAACCCGACCTCCAACACGACCATCAGCGTCCCGTACGCCTACAGCCTCGACGCCGCGAACTGCGTCCCGGACGTCGTCAGCCGCACCGCGGGCGCCGGCAAGGGCCTGCAGGTCTCGGACGGCAACTGCACCCCGACGACCCCGTCCCCGACCCCGGACCCGACCACCCCTGCACCGACCACGCCCGCACCGACCACCCCGGCCCCGACCACCCCGCCGGCCGGCACCAACCTCAGCATCGGCGCCGGTTCGGACGGTTCGAGCAAGGCCGACGGGACCAGCTACGGCAACGTGCGCGACGGCAACATGAGCACCTACTGGTCGCCGTCCGGCACCACGGGATCGATCTCGATCAAGTGGGGCGCCCCGACGACGGTCTCGAAGCTCCACATCCGCGAGGAGGCGTCCGCAGCCGGCCGCATCGGCTCCTGGCGGGTCCTGAACGCCGACACCGGAGCCGTCCTGGCCTCGGGCACCGGCGCGGGCGTCATCCCGATCCCCGCGACCACCTTGAGCAAGATCACCTTCGAGATCACCGGCTCGACGGGAACACCCCGGATCGCCGAATTCGAGACGTACGCCGGTTAGCAGTCACGGCACGAGTGGCAAGCGAAGGGCCGCGTCCGGAAGGGGACGCGGCCCTTCCCGCGCGCTCCACCCTGAGCTCCGCAGACGGTCCGCCGGCCGTCCCCGCAGACAGAAAAGGTGCCCGGAACCGGACTCGAACCGGTACGCCCCCGAGGGGCAGCGAGGTTCAAGCCAGCTGGAAGTCCACGTCATCAAGTCAGGCGGGTACGCGCTGGGTGATGCGCCACAGACGCCGGGGCAGTTCGCCTTCCTCGAAGGGATGGACTTCGGTGAGTGTCCAGTTCTCGGCGAGGGAGTCGACCAGTTCGCGCGGGAAGAAGTGCACCGCGAAGCCGCCGTGTTCGTAGATGTCGTCGCCGTGGGAGACGCCTGCGCCGTAGTGCGCGTCGCCGGTGTGGCGGACGGTGTAGACGAACGTGCCGCCCGGCCGCAGCACGCGGCGGACCTCGTCGACCAGGGCGTGGATTTCCTGAGTCGACAGCGCCATGCACAGCAGCATGTGGGCGAAGACGGCGTCCACCGAAGCGTCGGGCAGGGGCAGCGGTGTGCGCACGTCGTGTACTGCGGTGATGACCTGCCCGCTGACCTCCAAGGTCGCGGCTGCGTCGCGCAGTTGGTCCAGGCCGGTGGGGCTGAAGTCGGTGGCCAGCACGCTGAATCCCTGGCGCGCGAAGTGCAGGGCATCGCGGCCGTGTCCGGCACCGAGTTCGAGTACCTCACGCGCTCCGGCTGCGCGGAAGGCGTCGGCTGCGTGAAGGGCGGGGGCGGAGGGCTGCTCGCCGTACATGCCGGGGTGGGCGGTGTAGGTGTTCTGCCAGTGCTGCCGCTGGGTCTCTGCCAGTTCCTGCTCGTCCGCCACGGTCCTCGGCCTTCCGTTCGCGTGTCCCGAGTCGCAGCTTAGATGTCTCGTCGTTCCGTTCGGCCATCGGTCATGGCGCTGCGTAGACGGTGTCGGTATCAGGAGATATCCCGTCGCATCGACCAGATCGTGCCCAGGACGGCGAACGCGAGTCCGTAGGCGGCGAGTGCGAGGCCGCCGGCCCAGGGGGTGAGGAAGTCCTGGGTAGTGAGGGTGATCTGGGTGAGGGCGGAGGAGGCGGGGCCGGGCAGGTACCGGGAAATGCCCTCCAGGGCGGGGACGCCGGTGACGATGGGTTCGGCGACGAAGCGGTAGACCAGCAGGGCGACCACGGTGGCGACTTGGTCGCGCAGGAGTGCGCCGAGGCCGACTCCGATGAGGGCGAACACGGTGACGGCGGCCACGGTTCCCAGGGCGGTGGCGGGGATGCCGTTGCCGGTCAGCGGCAGATGGATGCCCTTGGCTGTGAGCCAGGGCAGGGCGATCGCGGTGACGATACTCAGGCAGGCGACGGCGTAGGCGGCGCCGGCCAGGCCGTAGGTGAAGAGTTTGGCGGTGACGACCCGGCCGCGGTGCGGGGTGGCCAGGAAGGTCGCGGTGGCGGTCTTGTGCCGGAATTCCCCGCTGATGCCGATGGCGCCGAGGACGGCGGCCAGGGTGCTCGCGCCGCCGACGGCCACCGCGAACAGGGTCTGCTGCCCGGCGGCCGTGTCCAGGGATGGAGTCCAGGTCTCGTCGCCGTCGGCGAAGGCGATGAGGAGGCTCGCGTACAGCGCGGTCAGGGCCACGGCGGTGAGCAGCAGCCACAGCCAGAGGCGGGTGGTGAGCAGTTTGTGGAATTCGCCGGCGATCAGTCGACGCATGGTCATTCCCTCCCGGCGCCGTGGTCCGCGCCTTTGGTGAGGGCGAAGAAGAGGCGCTCCAAATCTCCTTGGTGGGCGGCGAGTTCGTGCAGCTCGATGCGTTCGCGGTGGGCGAGGCGGCCGATATCGGCGCTCGCGAGGCCGGCCACTGTGAGGGTCTCGGGGCCCAGCTGGCGGACGCTGGTTGCGTTGGTGGTCGCTTGCTCCAGGGCGAGGCGGAGTTCGGTGGCTTGCGGGCTGCGTACGGAGACCTGGGCCGGGGCGGAGGGCAGGTCCGTGAGCGGTCCTTCGTGCACCGGGCGACCGCGGTGGATGATGACGACGCGGTCCACCAACTGCTGCATCTCGGACAGGATGTGGCTGGACACCAGCACAGTGCGCCCCTCGGCGGCCAGACGGCGCAGGAACTGGCGCAGCCAGGCGATCCCTTCCGGATCGAGGCCGTTGGCCGGCTCGTCCAGGATCAACACCTGCGGGTCGCCGAGCAGCGCTGCGGCGAGCGCGAGGCGCTGGCGCATGCCGAGCGAGTAGCCGTCCACGCGGCGCCGCCCGGCGTCGGTGAGACCGACGATCTCGAGGACG
>NZ_FNFF01000045.1 GCF_900100315.1 Streptomyces indicus | reverse complement strand
AGACGGTGTCTCGATTGGCGGTAGGTCGTTGCTTCGGGCATGGACATAGTTGAGCGGCTCGTGCCGGACGGACTGTGGGAGATCTTCGAGGACGTGGCGCCGGAGCCGCCGGTACGCGTCCAGGGCGGAGGCCGCCGGCGATGCGATGACCGGGCGGTGCTGGCCGCGATCGTGTTCGTCGCGACCTCGGGTTGCGCCTGGCGGCAGCTGCCACCGGTCTTCGGCGCCTCCTGGCAGACGGTGCATCGGCGTTTCACGGACTGGTCGCGGGCGCGGGTATGGGCCAAGCTGCACCGCGTCGTTCTTGATCGGCTTGGCGCGAACGGCGAGTTGGACTGGTCGCGCTGCGCGATCGACTCGGTCAGTGTCCGGGCAGTCAAAGGGGGCCCTTGACGGGACCGAATCCGACCGATCGCGGCAAGCTCGGATCAAAGATTCACGTCATCTGCGACCGCAACGGGTTGCCGATCTCCGTGGGGATTTCCGGCGCTAACCTGCACGACAGTCAGGCCCTGATCCCGCTGATGGGCGGCATCCCGCCGATCCGCTCCCGCTATGGGCCTCGGCGCCGTCGCCCAGCCAAGCTGCATGCGGACAAAGGCTACGACTTTGACCACCTGCGAGGCTGGCTGCGCCGTCGACAGATCGTGCCGCGCATCGCCCGCCGCGGGGTGGAGAGTTCCGGCCGTCTGGGCCGGCACCGCTGGGTGGTCGAGCGGACGATGTCCTGGCTCAACGGGTGCCGTCGCTTGCACCGCCGCTATGAGCGCAAGGCCGAGCACTTCCTCGCCTTCGTCGGATTGGCCAGTGCCCTGATCTGCTACCGGCGCCACATCCGATCAAGGCATCCTTAGGTCGCCAAGAGGAGCGATGGTGCAGCAGGAGGTGTGAGGTGGACGTGCTCTGGTCGGCAACGGACCTGGAGTCCGGACGGTCCTCGGCGATCGAGCGGCACTCCGGTATCGAGGAACTGGCGGATCATTTCACCGCATTGCGCTCGCGGGGACGGGGTTACGTTGAAGTGCGACGGCCAGGCAGTGAGTTTCCCCTGCTGACTCTGGGCTTCCAGGATAATCACGCAGTGATCCATGTCTTCGGCGACGCCGAGCGGTCGTCCCTCCTCATCGGCGATGGCACCGCCGCATCGGACGCCTCGGTCCACGTGCCGATCATGGACGATCTGGTCGTGTTCAGTGGCGACTTGGCCCTGGACGTCGATCGCGCATGGATCACCGTGCACCACTTCATCAGGACAGGACGGCCCGCCGAACTGGGCGAGTGGCGCGAACTTTAGGCAGCTCACGCCAATCGAGACACCGTTT
>NZ_FNFF01000011.1 GCF_900100315.1 Streptomyces indicus | reverse complement strand
GCGAGCGGACCTTGACCGAGGAGTCGGTGTCCTTGACGCCCTGCTCGAAGCCGGCCTGGAACTTCTTGATCAGCGGGGTCTCGACACCGCCGACGAAGCCGACGGTCTTCGACTTGGTCGCCTTGGCGGCGGCCACACCCGCGAGGTAGGAACCCTGCTCCTCGGAGAAGACGAGGTCCGCGACGTTGTTCGCCTTGACCGTCTCGTCGTCGACGATGCCGAAGGTGGTCTTCGGGAACTTCGCCGCGACCTCCTTGACGGCCGGCGCGTAGGCGAAGCCGACACCGATGACGGGGTTGTAACCCTGCTTGGCCAGCGAGGTGAGGCGCTGGATCTTGTCGGCGTCCGACTCGCCGTCCGAGGGCTCGACGTCCTCGCCGCCGATGTTCAGCTCCTTCATCGCGCGCTCCATGCCCGCGTAAGCAGCGTCGTTGAAGGACTGGTCGCCCTTGCCGCCGATGTCGTAGGCGATGGCGACGCCCTTGCCCTTGGAGTCGTCCGTGGACGAAGAGCCGGAGTCGGTGGACTTGCCGCCACAGGCGGCAAGGGAGACAGCGAGCGCGGTGGCAGCAGCGCCTGCAACCGCGAATCGGGACACCCGGTGCATGGGGAGGTTCTCCTTTGTGCAGCGCCTACATGACGCATGGTTCGCCGCAGCGTAACGCGCGTAGACAAAACTTAAAACCGCTGGGGAACACCCGTTATCGCTCTGTGCCAGGACTCACACCTTGCACCTTTTGTCCCATCTGCCAAAGCAATGCGCCGGACCAGCGGAAACAGCCGGTCCGGCGCAGTGGGTCATGCCGCGGTGACGAGGGGTGACGGGCCCGGCGGGCGTCGCGCGCGACACGAACCGGGCCCGTGACGGCCCAATGCGCGGTCCGCCACGGGTCCGAGGCGCGGGCCGGGACGGCCAGGTCCGGGCCGTCCCCGCGCCCTTCGTTCCGGGCCGTCCCCGCGTCCTTCGTTACGGCGTGGACTTGACGGTGATCGTGCCGTCCTCGATCGCCTTCTTGGCCTTGTCGACGGCCGCGACCACGTCGGTCATCTCCTTGTACGCCGGGTTGGAGTCGGACAGGCCCACCCCGCCGGCCTTCAGGTCGAAGCGCTGCTCGCCGCTGAGGGGCTTGCCCTCGACGACGGACTTGGTGAGGGCGTAGACCGCGCCGCCGACGTCCTTGGTCATCGACGTGAGGATGTACGCCTTCTGCTTGTCCAAAGCCTTCTGGTTGTACTGGTCGGAGTCCACGCCGATCGCCCACTTCTTGGCGTCGGCGGCGGCCTCGATCGCGCCCTGGCCGGCCAGACCGGCGGCGTGGTAGATCACGTCCGCGTCGGCGTCGAGCATGCCCTTGGCGGCCTCCTTGCCGAGGTCCGGCTTGGAGAAGCCGTCGAAGTTCGGCGGCTGCGTCAGGTACTGGCGCTTGATCTTCACCGACTTGTCGGTGTCCTGGACGCCCTGCACGAACCCGGCCTCGAACTTCTTGATCAGCGGGGTCTCGACACCGCCGATGAAGCCCACCGTCTTGGTCTTGGTCGCCTTGGCGGCGGCCACACCCGCGAGGTAGGAGCCCTGCTCCTCGCTGAACACGAGGTCCGCGACGTTCTTCTCCTTGACGGTGGAGTCGTCGATGATCCCGAAGGTGGTGTTCGGGAACTTCTTGCTGACCTCGCCGACGGCCTTCGCGTAGACGAAGCCGACGCCGATCACCGGGTTGTAGCCCTGCTTGGCCAGCGAGGTCAGACGCTGCACCTTGTCGGCGTCCGACTCGCCGTCGGAGGGCTCGACGTCGACGCCGCCGATCTTGAACTCGGCGCGGGCCTTCTCGTATCCGGAGTACGCCGCGTCGTTGAACGACTGGTCGCCCTGGCCGCCGATGTCGTACGCGAGGCCGATGCCCTTGCCCTTGTACGAGGTCGAGGCGCCCTTGTCCCCGCCGTTGTCCTCAGGCGTGTTGGCCTCTGTGCTGGTCTTGCCACAGGCGCTCGCCGCGAGAGCCAGGGCGCTGACCGCCACGGCCACTCTGGAGATCCCCGATATCCGCGATATCCGCCGCTTCTGCCGCACTGGAAGCACCCCTTCAATCCCCAACGCGCCGCTGACGGCGCCCCATTCGATGCGCGTGCGCACCGGTTTCGGCGCACAGTAACGCGCGTAGAAATGCGGGGGAACGGGGTTTCACGCGGCCGTTACCGAAACGTTCCGCGGCGGGCGGTGGGGCGTACGGGGGCCGACTCACCGGGCGGCCAGGCCCGCCCAGCACCGCCCGGCCCGGATAGGCCCAACCTCCGGTCCACGGTGGGGAGTTGGGGGCAGGGTGGGGATAGGGCACTGTGGGGCGGGGCCCTGGCAGGGTTGTGCGTGCCGCCCCGCGCGGCTGCGGGTGTCGACCTCCCCGAGCCCGCGGTCGGCGAGGACGGCCACCGGACCGCGGGCTTTGCGGCGTTCCGGGACGATGTCTGCGAGGGGCGGTGAGCGTCAGGGTCAGGCCGGCAAAGACGCGTCCAACAGCGCTGCTGCCGTGAAGAGTTCGACTCCTACCGTGATCGCCGACTCGTCCGCATCGAAGTCGCCCTGGTGCAGGTCGCAGGCGGTGCGGTCGCCCGGGGTGCGGACGCCGAGGCGGGCCATCGCGCCCGGGACGTGCTCCAGGTACCAGGAGAAGTCCTCGCCGCCCAGGCTCTGTTCGGTGTCCTCGACGGAGAGGTGGCCACGGCGGGCGGTCATGGCGTCGCGGAGCAGGTCGGTGACCGCCAGGTCGTTGACCACCGGGGGGACGCCGCGGATGTAGTTGATGGCCGATTTCGCGCGGTGCAGGTCGGCGACTTCCTGGATCGCCGCGTGCACCACGTCGGGCGCCGAGCGCCACGCGTCGAGGTCCAGGCACCGTACGGTGCCGGAGAGTTCGGCGTGCTGCGGGATCACGTTGGGCGCGTGGCCCGCCTCGATGCGGCCCCAGGTGACGGCGAGCCCGGCGCGGGCATCGACCCGGCGGGCGACGATGGCGGGGACGTCGGTGGCGACGCGGGCCGCGGCCGTCACGAGGTCGGTGGTCAGGTGCGGGCGCGCGGTGTGGCCGCCGGCGCCGTCGAGGGCGACTTCGAGGCGGTCGCAGGCCGAGGTGATGGCGCCGTGGCGCAGACCGATCCGGCCCGCGTCGACCTTCGGGTCGCAGTGCACGGCGATGATCTTCCCGACGCCGTCGAGCGCGCCCGAGGCGATCGCGTCCGCCGCTCCCCCGGGCAGCACCTCCTCGGCCGGCTGGAAGAGCAGCCGTACGGGGCGCGGCAGTTGACCTGCCTTGTCGAGCTCGGCGAGCACGAGGCCCGCGCCGAGCACCACCGTGGTGTGCACGTCGTGACCGCAGGCGTGCGCCCGGTCCGGCACCGTCGACCGGTACGGGGCCTCGGTCTTGGTGTCCGGAATGGGCAGGGCGTCGATGTCCGCGCGCAGGGCGAGCATGGGGCGCACGCCGTCCCAGGTGCCGATGTCGCATACGAGTCCGGTGCCGGTGTCGAGCACGCGGGGCGCAAGACCGGCCTGCTCGAGCCGCTTCTTGAGCGCGGCGGTGGTGCGGAACTCCTGATTGCCCAGCTCAGGGTGCATGTGCATATCGCGCCGGAAGGCGACGAGCTCGGCACGCAGCCGCTCGGGCAGCGTGCCGGGCAGAGCTGCCGCGACTGCGGACTCACCCTCTGGGGTGTCGGTCGTGCGGGACATCAATTGGTTCACCCTCGCAAGCGTAAGGCGGTGCAAGGGCCAACTGAGCCTCGATCAACAAAAGTTCAGCCAGATTGACGTAAGAAACTCGGTCAGGGTGCGCATGGTGGGTTGTGCGGGCGGGTATGACTTCTGGTTTGCCCGGGGCGGCCCTTGCGGCGACGCACCCGCTCCAAGGCTACCGGTACGCCCCTTGCGTACGCCTGGTCACGCCGTGCGCACCGACTGCAACCGGTGCACGTCGCGGGCCGTGCCCGTGACCCCCGACAGGAAGCCCTGGGCCCGGGGCGAGGCGCCCTCGGTCAGCCAAGCCGGGTCGATGTCGCAGACCGCGACCTCCACACCGGTGCCCGCGAGGGCCAGCGGCAGGGTGTGCACCACCGTGGACGGGAAGCTGAGGATGCGGTGGCCGATGGGGCCCCGGCGCGCGATGAGCTCCAGGGGAAGGTCCGGGCGGACGATCTCCAGACCCGTGACGGACGCCAACTCGTGCAGTTTCTCGGCCGATTCGCGGCGGTGGGCGAAGTAGCGGGTCGCGCCGTGCGCCGCGGCCAGGGCGCGGACCGCCTCCAGGTAGCGGGCGCCGTCCACGACGCCGGTCTCGACGAGGGAGGTACCGACCAGGTCCGCGCCCTTGGTGATCCGGGGCGGGCCGAAGCGGGTGCGGGTGAAGAGGAAGGTGTTCGGGACGACCGTGACGCCGGGCGGTGCCTCCACCGGCATCGAGGAGAAGACCTCGACCGTACGGTGGGCCGACGGGGTCAGGCGGCGGCGGGCCGAGGCCGCGAACGGCGCGAAGACCAGGTCGCGGGGGCCGGGCCGACCGCCCTTGCGGTGCCAGCGCACCAGGCGTTCCCCGCGGGCGAGTTGGGCGATGAACTCCATCGTCGCGGTGCCGTCGTCCACGATCACGAGGTCGCGGGCGCGGGTGAGGGTCAGCAGGAGCTGCACGTAGCGGGAGAAGGGGTCGCCGATGACGAGGCGGGGGGTGCCGCGCAGCAGCGGGGCGAGCCTGGTGATCGTCCGCAGCGGCGCCGTGCTGCCGCCGCGCGCCTCCTCCCAGCGGACCCCGTGGCCCTCGTCGCGGGCCAGTTCGGCCATGCGCCGCAGCTGGCCGCGGGTCATCGGGTCCGTCGGGGACAGGACGACGAGGGTGAGGTCCGCGGCCCGGCAGCCGTGCGCGTGCGCCCATTCCAGAACGTTCAGGACCTGCACCGGGCTCTCGACGAAGGCGAGGGTCGGCAAAGTGGCCCGCGAGGCCTCGGTGACCGGGAAGGCCTCAGTGACCGGGGAGGTCTGCGAGGCCTCGGTGGCCGAGGCGGCTTTCGAGGCAGAGGCGGCCGGGCCCGCCGCACCCGCTGCCGGGGCAGCGGACGCGGCGGGGCCGTGCGTGGACGTCATGACGTCACCGTGGGGGGTGGGGGTCCGTGGCCGGTCAGACGGCGACCGGCTCGCGGTCGCCGGCCTCGGCGACGACACCGGTGACGCGGCGCAGCTTCTTCATCGGGCCGAGCTCGGACTCGTAGACCTTCTTGACGCCGTCGCCGAGCGAGGCCTCGATGGTGCGGATGTCGCGCACGAGGCGGGTCAGGCCCTGCGGCTCCACGGAGGCGGCCTGGTCGGAGCCCCACATGGCGCGGTCGAGGGTGATGTGGCGCTCGACGAAGGTGGCGCCGAGCGCGACCGCGGCGAGCGTGGTCTGGAGGCCGGTCTCGTGGCCGGAGTAACCGATCGGGACGTTCGGGTACTCCTGCTGGAGCGTGTTGATCACGCGCAGGTTGAGCTCCTCGGCCTTCGCCGGGTACGTGGACGTGGCGTGGCAGAGCAGGATGTTGTCCGAGCCGAGCACCTCGACCGCGTGGCGGATCTGCTTCGGGGTGGACATGCCCGTGGAGAGGATGATCGTGCGGCCGGTGGCGCGCAGGGCGCGCAGCAGCTCGTCGTCCGTCAGGGACGCGGAGGCGACCTTGTGGGCCGGCAGGTCGAACTTCTCCAGGAACGCGACGGCCTCGGTGTCCCACGGCGAGGCGAACCAGTCGATGCCGCGCTTCTTGCAGTGCTCGTCGATGGCGCGGTACTCGTCCTCGCCGAACTCCACGCGGTGGCGGTAGTCGATGTAGGTCATGCGGCCCCAGGGGGTGTCGCGCTCGATGTCCCACTGGTCGCGCGGGGTGCAGATCTCCGGGGTGCGCTTCTGGAACTTCACCGCGTCGCAGCCGGCGTCGGCGGCCGCGTCGATCAGGGCGAAGGCGTTCTCGAGGTCGCCGTTGTGGTTGATGCCGATCTCGCCGGTGACGTAGACGGGGCGGCCGGGACCCGCGGTCTTCTTGCCGAGGGTGCGGAGGCGGGAGGTGCTGGTCATGGCAGGTGGTTCCTAACTGGGTTACAGGTAATGGGAGTTCAGAGGGAGGGGCCGAGGATCCAGCCGGCGATCTCCCGGATCGCGCCGTCGCCACCGTCCTGGGTGGTGATGGCGCGTGCGGCGCCGCGTACGACGTCGTGGGCGCTCGCGACCGCCACGGGCCAGCCGACGAGGCTGAAGCAGGGCAGGTCGTTGACGTCGTTGCCGACGTAGAGCACGCGCTCGGGCGCGATGCCCTGTTCCTCGCACCACTGCTTGAGTGCGAGGTCCTTGCGGTCGATGCCGTGCAGGACCGGGAGCTTGAGCTTCCGGGCGCGCGCGGCGACCACAGGGTTCTGCTCCGTGGAGAGGATCAGCATCTTCAGACCCGTCTTGCGCAGGGCCGCGATGCCGAGTCCGTCGCCTCGGTGCACGGTGACGAACTCCTTTCCTTCGGAGTCGATCAGCACCCGGTCGTCGGTCTGGGTGCCGTCGAAGTCGAGGACGACCGCGTCCACGTCCTCGCGTCCGGGCAGGGCGCCGGTGCGGCCGGCGTCCAGCAGCGGGGCGAGCGCGCGGGCGCGGGCGAGGTCGTGCGGGTCGTCGATCTCCAGGACCCGGGCGGGGTCGGTGCGGACGAGGTCCGTACGGCCGAAGAAGCGGTGCTGGTGCTCACGGAATCCGGGCACGGTCATCGCGTAGACCGCGCCGGTCTCCAGGAGGTCCTGGGGGCGGTCCTGGCGGCGCGGCCGGAAGGACTTGTCGTGGTTGACGCCGTGGCTGCCGCCGTCCGCGCCCTCCGCGCCGTCCGTCCCGTCCCGCCATACGAAGCCGTGGAACGGGGCGACCGTGTGCGCGGTGTCCGCGCCGCCGTCGACCACAGCGGCGGCCACCTGGTCCACGTCCTCGCGGGTGAGGAAGGGGCTGGTGCACTGCACGAGCAGGACCACGTCCATGGGTGAGCCGTGCAGCGCCTCGTGGGCGTCGAGCGCGTGCAGCACGGCGGCCTCGGAGCTCGCCAGGTCGCCGGAGATCTCGGCGGGGCGGCGCACCACCTCCGCGCCCGCGCTGCGGGCCACGGTCGCGATGGCGTCGTCGTCGGTGGACACGACCACGTCCGTCACGTGGCGCGAGGCCAGGCATTCGCGCACGGCGCGGGCCACGAGCGGCACACCGCCGACGGTCGCGAGGTTCTTGGCGGGCACGCCCTTGGATCCGCCGCGTGCGGGGATCACGGCGAGCACCCTGCGCAGCGCCGAAGAGTTCGTCATGGAGAGGTCTCCTGTGGACTGGAGGTGAGAGGTCGGGTCGCTCGGGGGCCCGCTCACGGCTGCACGCTCGGCTCCGCTCACAGCTCCCCCATCCGCCGGATCACGGGCGCCACGCGCTGGACGCCGTGCCGGTAGGCGCCGCGTGCGGCCTGCCGCACGATCTGGCGCACCGGGCCCGGCTCCTTCGCGGCGGCGGGCGCACCGGGCAGCGGGCTGCCGTCGGGGGCGAGGTGGTGGCGGGCGAGGATGCCGGGCAGATAGCCGGGTGCGGTGGTGAGCGTGTAGTACGGGGCGAGCGGCGGCAGTTGAGGCTTCGCGAGCAGGTCCGCGATGCGCGTACGGGCCCGGTCGAAGGCCGTCGCGTACGAGCCGTCGGCCGCGACGCCCTGCCGCGCCAGCCACTCCTCGTCCGGCTCGGGCACGAAGCCCTCGTCGAGCTGGGTCCAGGAGGCGAGGCAGCCGGAGCCGGTGAAGTGGTGGTTGCCGAGCGCCTCGCGCACCCCGAGGTCGGTGAGGACCGCGGTGGGGATGCGGCGGTGCAGGGCTTCGAGCGCGGCCGTGGAGCTGACGGTGACGAGCAGGTCGGTCCGGTCGAGCACCTCGCCCATGTGCCCGTACACCAGACGGCAGTTGGGCGGCAGCTCGTGGCGCTGCGCGAGCTTCTGGTACGGGTGCTCCTCGATGTGCGTGGTGTGCTCGCCCGGCTTGGAGCGCAGCTTGATCAGCACCTCGCGCTCCGGGTGCAGCTCGGCGTGCCGGATCATCCGCTTCAGGAGGTACGTGCGGTCGGCGCGGCTCTCCGGTACGGAGGGCTGGGCGGCGAAGCAGACGGTGTACGGCGCGCTGCCGGCCGCGTACGGCGCTCCCCCGAGGAACGGCAGCGCGCACTCCGTGACCGCGCCGGCGTCCGCGCCCACCCCCTCGTACACGGCACGGAAACGCTCCGCGTCCTGGCGGGAGTTGGCGAGCACCACGTCGGCGCCGTGCCGCAGGAGCAGTCCGTCGGCGAGCTTCTCGTAGACGACTCCGACATAGCCGGTGACGACCACGGGGCGCCGGGCGCGGCCCTGCCACACGCGGGCGAGCCCGTGCAGCATCGCCTGCACCGCACCGCCGACGAGCGCGAGGACGACCACGTCGTACCCCTCGAACTCCTCGTCCGACGGGCCGAGTTCCATGGCGCGCAGGAACTCCACGCCGGTGACCTCGCGGAGGTCGTCCACGCGCACGCCCACTTCGCGGAGCTGGCGTGCGGTGGGGGTGGCACGGCCGCGCAGGAGGAAGCCGTCCAGCCGGATGTCCGTTTCCTCCGCGCCTGCGAAATCCCGGGCACCCTCCGCCGCTACGATGCGCTGAGCGGTGAGTGCACCCCATTTCCAGCGGGTGTCGGAATCGGCGAGTACGGCAACTCGCTGCGTCTGCTTCTTGCTTGGCACGTCGCAGACGCTAGAAAGCGATTCGGGACTCGGGCCGAATCAAAAAACAACAGCGGGTTAACAGCGCGCCGACGAATGGCGAATCGGCCCAGGTCCCGGGCCGGTTCACATGATTGCCACGCTTCGTTCATCCCCCATTTCCGCGCGGTCAAGTCCTCATGAGGGCCGGACACCTAATGTCCACCGCGTGGTTAAGCTCTCCGTCATCGTGCCGTTCTACAACGTCCAGCAATACGCGCCCGAGACCCTCAGAAGCCTTATGGCGAACGCGCGTTCCGATTTTGAATTCCTTCTCGTGGACGACTGCTCCAGGGATGGGACACCCGCACTACTGGAACGCGCGGCCGAGCAGCTCCCGGGCGCCGTGCACCTCCGCCATGAGCAGAACGGGGGCCTGGCCACCGCCCGCAACACCGGACTCGACGCGGCGCGCGGTGAGTACCTGACCTTCCTCGACGGCGACGACTGGGTGGCCCCCGGCTACTACAGCCGGCTCGTCGCGGCGATGGAGCAGCTCGGCTGCGACTTCGTGCGCACCGACCATGTCCAGTTCACCGGCCGCGGCCGCACCATCCACCGGGTCCCGCACGGGCTGCGCGACGTGGTGATGCCGCCGCGCGAGGTGATCCTGCCGGCCCACCGCTCCACCTCCGTGGACTACGCGTTCGCGTGGGCGGGGATCTACCACCGCCGGCTGCTCGACAAGGGCGTGCTGCACTTCATGGACGGGCTGCGCACCGCCGAGGACCGGCCGTGGATCTGGAAGCTGCACCGCGAGGCCGAGTCCTTCGCGGTCACCGGTGAACTCGGGGTGTTCTACCGGCGCGGGGTGGCCACCTCGCTGACGCAGATCGGCGATGTGCGCCAGCTCGACTTCATCCGGGCCTTCGACCGGGTGCTCGCCGACACCGCCGAGGACCCCGAGGCCGGCCGGTTCCTGCCGAAGGCCGTGCGCACGTACTGCGCGATCATCGCCCACCACCTCGGCACCATCGACAAGTTCGAGCCCCAGGTGGCCAAGCGGCTCCGTACGCTCGCGGCCGCGGCGCTCAAGCGCATGCCGCAGGACCTGCTCGCCGACGTACTCGACTCCATGGACCACGAACGGTCCACCCAACTCCGCCGGCTGCGCAGGCGGCCGGTGCCCGCCGGGGAGGCAGCAGCCTGATGGCCGTCACCACACCGCCCGCGCCCGCCGTGCGCACGGCCGGAACCACCCAGCTCTTCTGCGCCTCCACGCTGTACGGGGCCGCCACGCTGGCCGCCGCGCTCGACGCGGACTGCTTCGCACCGGCCGGCCGGCGGGTGCTCGTGGTCTTCAACAACACGATGACGCCGGAGACTTCGACCCCGCTGGACGCGATGCCGGGCTTCGAGCTGCTGCGTCCGCGCTTCGACGAGGTGGTCTCGTACAACGAGGCGATCAGCCCCTTCCACCCGGGCGACTGGGCCCCGCGCGCGGACGATGTGCCGCTGTGGGAGCGGTACTTCCGAATGCTGTGGGACCTGGGTGAGGACCGCGTGGAGCTCGCGGTCGAGTCGATCCAGGTCAACCCGGCCCTAGCGTTCTGCCAGATCTTCCACGGCGCGCCGGTCCATGTGTACGCGGACGGCCTGATGAGTTACGGGCCCACGCGCAACAAGCTGGACCCGCTGACCGGCACCCGCGTGCGGCGGCTGCTCCACCTCGATCTGGTGGCCGGGCTCAAGCCGTTGCTGCTCAGCGAGTTCGAGGTCGAGCCGGAGATCATCCCCGCCGAGCCCTTCGTGAAGGTGCTCGCCGAACTCAGCGCTGCGCAGGGCGAGTTGGAGCTGCCCGGCGGCAACCCGGCGCTGCTGCTCGGCCAGTACCTCTCGGCGCTGAACATCCTCACGCCGGAGGAGGAGGAGAAGCTGCACGTCCAGATGGTCAAGGGGGCGTACGAGCGCGGCCACCGGCAGATCGTGTTCAAGCCGCACCCGTCCGCGCCCGAGCGCCAGGTGCAGTTGATCGAGGCGGAGGCGGAACGGCTCGGCGCCGAGCTGACCGTCCTGGACACCCCCGTGCTCGCCGAGGTCGTCTACCAGCGGATGCGGCCCGCCCTGGTCGTCGGCTGCTTCTCGACCGCGCTGCTCACGGCGCAGGCCCTGTACGGGATCCCGGTCGCACGGGTCGGCACGGAGCGGCTGCTCGACCGGCTCGCGCCGTACCAGAACAGCAACCGCATCCCGCTGTCGATCGTGCACGCCCTGCTCCCGGACGTGACCGACGCGGCGGGCGTCGAGGCACAGGAGGAGCAGGCGCGGCAGGACGACACCCGGGGCACTGGGGCGCCGAAGCCGGTCGCGGCGGACGCGGACCTGACCGGGCTGCTCACGGCGATCGGGTTCGCGATGCAGCCGCAGATCTACCCGGAGCTGCGGCCGGCCGCCGAAGTGTTCCTGGCCGGCCGAGGCGACGAAACGATCCGCACCTACTTCAAGCGCAAGCGCCTGACCGCGCTCGGGCTGCCGGGCGGGGTGCCCGCGCGCCTGGGCCCGCTCGTGCGCAATCCCGCCGCCCGGCGGGTGGTGCGCCAGGCGCGGGCGCTGCGCAGGGCGATGCTCAAGCAGCGCACCGGGTAGGCAGGCCCGGGGCCGGTGGACGGGAGGCGCCGGGTGCGACCGCCGGGCCGCACCCGGGTTCCCGCCGGCCCCGGGACGGGCCGCGCCCGGAATTCCGCGGGCCGCGGGACGGGCCGCACCCGGGCGCGGGTCCCGGGAGCGGAGGCGGCGCCCCGGTGAACCGGCGCCGGACAATGCGTGAACCGTTGCCCCGTGGGCCCGCTCACCTCCTGAAACACCTCTACCGTGCTGGAACGCGCGTACGAGAGAGTGCGCCGCGCAGCGAACTGCACTGCCGCCAAGGGGAATCACGTGACCAGCCTCGCCGTCCGACCGGCGCCGCCCGAGACCGACCCGCAGGCCGTCGAGGGCGCCCGGCCGGCGCGTCCCGCACGGCGCGGCGCGCGGCTGCGTGCCCTCGACGGCCTGCGGCTGCTCGCCGCCCTGATGGTGGCCGCGTACCACTACGGCGGACGCGGCGGGGAGATCACGGACGCCTGGGGCAGTTCGGCGAAGGTGCAATTCCCCACCGCGCACGAGTGGTTCGCGCTGGGCTGCCTCGGTGTGCAGATCTTCTTCGTGATCAGCGGGTTCGTGATCTGCATGAGCGGCTGGGGCCGCACGCTGCGCTCCTTCTTCGCCTCGCGCGCCTCGCGTCTGCTGCCCTCCTACTGGGCGGCGGTCGTCCTGGTCACGGCCGTCTTCGCGCTGCCGCCCGTGGTCTACAAGGCGGTGTCGCCCAGCGACTTCCTGGTGAATCTGTCGATGCTTCAGATGCCGCTGGGCGCGGACCGGGTGCTCGGGGTGTGCTGGACGCTGTGGGCGGAGATCCGCTTCTACGCGCTGTTCGCGCTCTGCATCGTGCTGCCGGGGGCGACGCGGCAGCGTGTAGTGCTGTTCTGCGCCGTGTGGACCTTGGCCGCGGCGATCGCGGACGCGGCGGACTCCGCGCTGCTCGACCTGGTCCTGATGCCCGAGTACGCGCCCTTCTTCATCGGCGGCATGGGCCTGTACCTGGTGTACCGCGACCGCAGGGACCTGACGGCCTGGGGCATCGTCGCGGTGAGCTGGCTGACCGGACAGCACTACGCGGTACGGGAGTTGTACCAGGCGCCCTCGGACGAGATCTTCGCGTACCGGCCCTCCCTCGCGATCATCGGCGTCGTCACGCTGGGCTTCGCGGCGGTCGCGGCCATCGCGCTGGGGTGGCTGGGCCGGGTGGACTGGCGCTGGCTGACCACGGCGGGCGCGCTCACGTACCCCTTCTACCTGGTGCACGAGCACCTGGGCTGGGTGGCGGTGCGCTTCCTGCACCGGGGCTTCGGGGTGCCGTCCTGGGCCACGTTCGCCCTCACGGTGGGCGGGATGCTGGTGCTCGCGTGGCTCCTGTACCGGTTCGTGGAGCGGTGGGCCACGCCGCTGCTGCGGGAGAAGCTGGGGCGGCCGTTCAGCCCTTCCGCTCGAGGGTGACCCCGATCCCGGCCACCACCGCGGCGAGGCCCTCCTCGAACCCGGTGTCGTGCTCGCGGAACATCGCGTCGCCGGCCGCCGACGCATGCGGGAAGGCGGCCAGGCGCTCGGCGCGCGCCTCCAGGTCGTAGCCCTCGCCACCGCCCGCCGGGTCCGGGCCCATGGCCTGCTCCTCGATCACGTAACCGATCGTGTAGCTGTACGCGGTGAGCCAGGCGCGGGCGGCCGTGCGCGGGGTGAAGCCCCCGGCGACGAGCGCGGCCAGCATGCGCTCCATCGGCTCGGCGTAGGAGGTGTCGGTGAAGCGGGTCCCGCTGTAGACCTTGGCGCCGTCGCGGTAGCGCAGCAGGTGGGCGCGGAGTCCGCGCATCGCTCCCGTGAGGGTCTCGCGCCAGTCACCCGAGGTCGCCGCGGCCGTCATGTCGGCCGTCATCCGGCGCAACATCTCGGTGGCCATCTCGTCGAGGAGCGCCTGCTTGTCCTTGAAGTGCCAGTAGAGCGCGGGCGCCTTGACGTCCAGCTCCTTGGCGATGGCGCGCAGGGACAGGCCGTCGAGTCCGACGTCGTTGAGCAGGCGCAGTGCGGTGTCGGCGACGCGCTGACGGTCGATCTTCGCGGGAGGCACGGGCTCATTGTGCCCCGCCCCGCTCCCCCTCTCCTGCCCTCCCCTCTCCTGCCCTCTCCTCTCTAACGTCGTTAAGGGTTGACTCCTTAACGCCGTTAAGTGCATGCTCGGACCGAGGGAACTTAACGGCGTTAAGGAGCAGGGGATGGCGACCGTACGGGACGAACTGCTGGACGTACTGATCGTGGGCGCCGGGCCCACCGGGCTGACGCTCGCCGTCGACCTGGCCCGGCGCGGGGTCCGCGCCCGTGTCGTGGAGAAGGAGCGCGGCCTCTTCCCCGGGTCGCGCGGCAAGGGGATGCAGCCGCGCACGCTGGAGGTCTTCCACGACCTCGGCGTGCTCGACGAGGTGCTCGCGGCGGGCGGGCCCGCGCCGGTGGGCATGGTGTGGGCCGAGGGCGTGCGGCAGGGCGAGCACGACCTGTTCGCGGGCGAGACCATCGCATCCACGCCCGCGGAGCCGTACGCCGGGCGGCCCTGCATGATCCCGCAGTGGCGCACCCAGGAGATCCTCCTCGCGCGGCTGCGGTCGCTGGGCGGGGACGTGGAGTTCGGGCGGGCCGTGACCGGTCTCGCGCAGGACGCGGACGGGGTGGCCGCCGCGTTCGGTGACGGGACGGCGGTCCGCGCGCGGTACGTGGTCGCCGCGGACGGCGGGCGCTCCACGGTCCGCCGGCTGCTCGGCACCGGCATGACGGGCGAGGAGGTCGACCCCGCCCCCGCGCTCGTCGCCGACGTACGGATCGCGCCGGCCGCCCTGGACCGGGACAACTGGCACTTCTTCCCTGCGTCCCCGGACGGGATGCTGACCCTGTGCCCGCTGCCGGGCACGGCGGACTTCCAGCTGATGGCCCAGTTCAAGGAGGGCAGCCTGGGCTCCGGCGAGAGTCCCGACACCTCCGCGGACGGCGTGCGCAAGCTGATCGCGGCCCGCACCCACCTCGCGGCCGAGGACGTCAACGAGGTCACCTGGTGCTCGGAGTTCCGCCCGCGCGCCGCCCTCGCCGACCGCTTCCGCGCCGGGCGCGTGTTCCTCGCCGGGGACGCCGCCCACGTCCACTCGCCGGCCGGCGGCCAGGGCCTCAACACCAGCGTCCAGGACGCGTACAACCTGGGCTGGAAGCTCGGCCGGGTGCTGAGCGGCCGGGCGCCCGCGGCCCTGCTCGACACGTACGAGGAGGAGCGCCGCCCGCTGGCCGCCGCGATGCTCGGCCTCTCGACGCGCATCCACCGCGGCGAGCAGTCCCGCGGCCGCGCCACCCAGCAACTGGGCCTCGGCTACCGGGACTCCTCGCTGTCGGTGGGCGCGGCGGGCGCGCTGCGGGCCGGCGACCGCGCCCCGGACGGCCTGGTCGACGGCCTGCGCCTGTTCGACCTGTTCCGCGGCCCGCACGCCACGCTGCTCGCGGTCGGCACGGACCTGCCGCCCGTCGAGGGCGCGGACGGGCTCCTGCGCACGGCCCGGATCAGCTCGTACGAGGCGTACGGCGACGGGCTGTTCCTCGTCCGGCCGGACGGGTACGTGGGGTGGGCGGGTCAGACCGCTGCCGGCCTGGCGGAGTACCTCACCCGCGTCTGACCGCAGGCCTCAGGTCACACGTACCTGGAAGCCTCAGCTCACACGCTGCTGAGCGACAGCTTCACCGCGAAGCCGATGAACAGCGCGCCCGCCGCCGAGGTCGCGCCCGCCGACAGGGCGCGGCGCCGGTGGAAGGCGGCGGCCAGCCTCGTACCGCTGAAGATCAGCAGCGACAGGTAGAGCGCGCTCGCGAGCTGGGCGAAGGCGCCGAGTACCACGAAGGACAGGGCCGGGTAGGCGTACGAGGGGTCCACGAACTGCACGAAGAAGGCGATGAAGAACAGGATCGCCTTCGGGTTGAGCAGGCTCACCACGAAGGCCCGGCGGAAGGGCCGCTCGCCCTTCTGCTCGGCCGGGGCCTCGTCCGCGGCCCGCTCCAGGCGCTCGCGGCGCGTGCGCCACATGGACCAGGCCGCGCGCAGCATGCCGATCGCGAGCCAGGTCAGATAGCCGGCGCCGGCGAACTTGACGATGGAGAACAGCAGCTCGTTGGCCTGGAGCAGGGTGGCCACGCCCGCCGCGGAGAGCGTCATGAGGACCGTGTCGCCCGCCCAGACCCCGGCGGCGGCGGTGTACCCGGCGCGTACGCCGCGACGGGCGGCGACCGACAGGACGTAGAGCGAGTTCGGACCCGGGAGCAGGACGATGACGATGAGTCCCGCGAGGTAGGTCGGCAGATCTATGACACCCAGCATGGGCGGAGTGTCGCACGAAAGGGGGATTGCGTTCACCGCCGTTTCGGATGACGGAATACGCCCCTCCGCTCACTCGGGGCGCATTGTGTGTCCGTGGGCACGGGAGCTCGCCCTTCATCCGCGGCCGACGGCACTCAGGACGCGTCCGTGGGCACATGCGTCCCCCACACCTCACGCAGCGCCCCGCACACCTCCCCCACCGTGGCCCCGGCGGCCAGCGCCTCCTTCATCGGGTACAGGACGTTCGCGTCCGAGCCGGCCGCCTCGCGCAGGGCCGTGAGCGCCCGCCGCACCGCCGCGCCGTCGCGCGCGGCCCGCAGCCGCTCCAGTGCCGCCCGCTGCCGCGCCTCGATCTCCGGGTCCACGCGCAGCGGCCGGTACGGCTCCTCCTCGTCGAGCCGGTAGCGGTTCACGCCCACCACCACGCGCTCCCCCGACTCCGTCTCCTGCGCGATGCGGTACGCGTGCCGCTCGATCTCCGCCTTCTGGAAGCCCTGCTCGATCGCCGCGACCGCACCGCCCAAGTCCTCGATCCGCAACATCAGTTCGCGCACGGCCGCCTCCATGTCGTCCGTCATCCTCTCGACGGCGTACGAGCCCGCGAACGGATCCACGGTGGCCGTGACATCCGTCTCGTACGCGAGCACCTGCTGGGTGCGCAGGGCGAGGCGGGCCGACTTCTCCGTGGGCAGCGCGATGGCCTCGTCGAAGGAGTTGGTGTGCAGCGACTGCGTGCCGCCGAGCACCGCCGCGAGTCCCTGCACGGCCACCCGTACGAGATTCACCTCGGGCTGCTGGGCGGTCAGCTGCACCCCGGCGGTCTGCGTGTGGAACCGCAGCATCAGCGACTTGGGATTCTCCGCGCCGAACTCGTCCTTCATCACCCGCGCCCAGATCCTGCGCGCCGCACGGAACTTGGCCACCTCCTCAAGGAGCGTCGTACGCGCCACGAAGAAGAACGACAGACGCGGCGCGAACTCGTCCACGTCCATTCCTGCGGCGAGCGCGGTCCGTACGTACGCGATGCCGTTCGCGAGCGTGAAGGCGATCTCCTGCGCGGGCGAGGCCCCGGCCTCGGCCATGTGGTAGCCGGAGATGGAGATGGTGTTCCAGCGCGGAAGTTCGGCGCGGCAGTAGCGGAAGGTGTCGGCGACCAGGCGCAGCGAGGGCTCCGGCGGGAAGATGTAGGTGCCGCGGGCGATGTACTCCTTGAGCACGTCGTTCTGGATCGTGCCCGTCAACTCGGCGGCGGGGACGCCCTGTTCCTCGGCGACCAGCTGGTGCAGGAGCAGCAGCACGGCGGCGGGCGCGTTGATGGTCATCGAGGTGGAGACCTCGCCGAGCGGGATCCCGTCGAACAGGACCCGCATGTCGTCCAGCGAGTCGATCGCGACCCCGACCTTGCCCACCTCGCCCTGCGCGAGCGGGGCATCGCTGTCGTGGCCCATCTGCGTGGGCAGATCGAACGCCACCGACAGCCCCGTCGTCCCGCTCGCGATCAACTGCCGGTAGCGGGCGTTGGACTCGGCGGCCGTACCGAAGCCCGCGTACTGGCGCATCGTCCAGGGCCGGTCCGTGTACATCGAGGGGTAGACGCCCCTGGTGTACGGATAGCGGCCCGGCTCCCCGAGCCGCTCGGCCGGGTCCCAGCCGGCCAGTGCGTCGGGCCCGTACACCGGCTCGATGGACAGTCCGGACTCCGACTCGCGCGGGCCCTTGTGCGACTCGCTCGCCATGGCCGTGTCTCCCTTCGGTAACGCATCGGAGATCCCGTAGGGCGTTCGCAACCAATCATGCGCGGGAATCATCTGTACGGGCACGCGACAGGTACGGGGCCTGGAGTGGTCTTGCGTGGTCTGACCTTGGGGGGACAGAAATGATGCGGAACGCCGTCATACGGAGAGTTCTCGCCGCAGCCGTGGTGGTGGCCGCGGCCGCGGGGTGCACGGTGTCGGGCTCGGCGGGCTCCGCTCCTTCCGAGCCGGCCGCGAAGCCCTCGAAGTCCGCGGACGCCAAGCCGCCGGCGAAGCCGTCCGGGACCGGTGAGCCCGACGGGCCCGAGGCGCAGAGCGCCGTCCTGAGCCCGGGCGACAAGGGCAAGAAGGTGCGCGAACTCCAGGCGCGGCT
The DNA here is from genome assembly GCF_900100315.1 of Streptomyces indicus. Classification (GTDB taxonomy): domain Bacteria; phylum Actinomycetota; class Actinomycetes; order Streptomycetales; family Streptomycetaceae; genus Streptomyces; species Streptomyces indicus. The sequence goes on along the minus strand of NZ_FNFF01000011.1, from coordinate 217,009 downwards.
GCGGCAGGTGGCCTGGCTCTTCGAGTACCCCGACGGCTCGTACGGGGACTCGACCGTCAAGGCGGTCAAGGGGTTCCAGGGCAAGCGCGGGCTGCCGAAGACCGGCGAGGTCGACCCGGTGACGTGGGAGAAGCTGCTCGGGATGACCGCGAAGCCGGGCTACTTCGAGCTGTACGCGGGCGGGGACCAGCCGGCCGCGAAGCCGGATCCGCGGTGCATGACGGGCCGGGTGCTGTGCATCAGCAAGACCAGCCGCACCCTGGTGTGGATGATCGACGGCAAGGCGCAGCTCACCGTCGACGTCCGCTTCGGCTCGGAGCTGACGCCCACGCGCGAGGGCCAGTTCAAGGTGGACTTCAAGTCGCGCCACCACCACTCGACGCTCTACGACACCCCGATGCCGTACGCGATGTTCTTCAGCCAGGGCCAGGCGGTCCACTACTCCTCGGACTTCAAGGCCCGCGGCTACACGGGGGCTTCGCACGGCTGCGTGAACGTGCGGGACGAGGCGAAGATCGCCTCGCTCTTCGAGCAGGTGAAGGCCGGGGACAAGGTCGTCGTGTACTGGTGAGGTGCTGCTGGGCGCGCCGGTGAGGGGCGGCTCGGGAGAAGTGAAGGGCGCGGGCGGGACCGGGGGAACGTGTCCCGCCCACGCCAACTGCACAGAGCCCTGGGGTACGGGGGGAACCCCGGCTCGTGCACGCCGATGACCAGTCGGCTCACTTCTAACTGCGCCGGACCTCCGAAAAGTGTCACACCCTGGGGAGAACTTTTCGGGGCTGCTGCGTCAGTGCAGGTCAGAGGGGTGATGGAGGGGTTGTGGGCGGGGCGGGGAGCGCTCGGTCAGCAGACGAGGGGGACGGCTTGTCTGCTGCGGCCGGCTGGTCCGCCGGGGACGGTCGGTCGGCCGGGGTCGGCCGGTCCGGCGGGGTCGATCGGTCCGGCGGGGTCGATCGGTCCGCCGGGTTGAGGGTGACCGGGTGGTCAGGCCGTCGGGCCGAGGTGTCCAGGGCGACGGGACTGCCGGGACGGTCGGGGTGCCGGGCTGGGAGTCGCCGGACGGTCAGGGTGCCGGGGTCGATCAGTCCGCCAGGTTGAGGGTGACCGGGCGGTCAAGACGTCGGGCGAGGCGACCGGGCGACCGGACTGCCGACACGGTCAGGCTGCCGGACGGATAGGCGCCCAGGGTGGCCGGGCCGAAAGCGTCAGAGGTGGCCGGGACGCCCGAGCCGGAGGTCGTCGGGCGGTCAGGACGCCGGGGTCGAGGGCTCCGGCGACGGGTCGGGGACGGAGGTCGCTCCGGCGGCGGCCGCGTCCGTGGGGTTCGGCCGGGGGGCCGGGGCCGCGGGTGCGCTCGATGCGCCCGGGCCGCCTATGTCTCCCTCGCCGCCCTCACCGGAGCCGCCCTCTCCGCCTTCGCCGCCCTCGCCGTCGCCCGGGCCGCCGCCCGGCGCGCCGCCTTCCGCTCCGCCGTCGTCGCCGCCGCCCTGGCCGTTGCCGTCGCCGCCGCGGTCGTTGCCTCCGTCGAGGACCTTGTCGCAGTAGCGCCGGATCTCGCCGGGATCCTTCGCCGCCTCCTCGAGGCGCTTGCGGCGGTCGCCGTCGAGCGGCTTGCCCGAGGTGTAGTCCCGGCAGGCCTGCACGACGCGGGTGTACCAGTCGTCCTTGGACCACTCGCCACGCTCGCCGGAGCCGCTGCGGTCCCTGCTGCTCTCGTCGGAGCTCCCGCCCGGACCCTCGGACGAGCGGCCCGCGCTGTCGGGCTGGGTCGTGGTGGGGTCCGATTCCGCGTCCGTGGCGGGCTCATCCCCGGTGGCGTCGGGCGAGGTGACATCGGGCAGCGGCGTGGCCGGCGACTCGCTGACGCCCACGGACACGGAGGCGGCGGGGGCCGGCTCGTCGCCCCCGAAAGGGGTCGGCAGCACTCCGGTGCCGGCGGCCACGGCCACCCCGCCGATCGTGCAGGCGGCGAGCGCGGCGGCCAGACCGAACCGCAGGGGCCTGCCCCACAGGGTGCGGCCTGGGGCGGCATGGCTCCCCCTGCCGATCCGTACCGCCGCGGACGAGGACGTGACGGACGAGGACACGGCCGAGGCGGCGACTGAGGAAGCAGCGGCGGCCTGCCGCCCGGGCCCGACCGTGCGGAAGGCCGCCAACGCGGCCGATTCACCGGGAAGTTCCCCGGGCGCGGGGCCGGGCTCCGGGCGGGCCGCGTCCAGGGCCCGCGCGAGCCGCTCGGCCCGCGCCGCCGCGTCACCGTCGTGGCGGCCGTCGCCGTCGTGGCGGCCGTCACCGATGGCACCGAGAGGCTCGCCGCGCAGCAATCGCTCCGCGGCGTCCTTCGTCAACCACCGGTCGTACTCGTCCGCCATCACATGTCCTTCTGCGTCCGCATCCGTGAATGCGTCACACCGCCGGCCCGGCCGTGCTCCGCATCGTCGGGACGTTCGTGCGTGACCCCGTGCCGCCCGCGCGGGCCCGGGTGGTGGTGTCCGGCGCGCTGTCCGGGTACGCCGTCGAGGCCGCCGTCCGCCGACTGCCCGTCGGCGCCGAGGAGTTCGGCGAGGCGCTTCAGACCGCGGTGCGCGGCGGTACGGACGGCGCCGGGGCGTTTGCCGAGGGTGCGGGCCGCGCTCTTGGCGTCGAGGCCGACGACCACGCGGAGCACCACGGCCTCGGCCTGGTCCTGCGGGAGCTGCGCGATGAGCGCGAGGGTGTCGCCGGTCGCGAGGGCCTCCATGGCCTCACCGGCGGTGTCCGACTCGCCCGGTTTGCCGGTGAGTTCGGTTTCGTCGCCGCCGATCACGGGGCGGCGCCCCCGCATCCGTATGTGATCGAGCGCACGGTTGCGGGCGATCCGCGCCGTCCAGCCGCGGAAGCGGTCGGCGTCCCCCTCGAAGCGGTCGAGGTCGCGCGCGATCTGGAGCCAGGCCTCGGAGGTGATGTCCTCGGCGTCGAGGTCCCCGACCAGGGTGCGGACATAGCCGAGCAGCCGCGGATGCACCGCGCGGTACACGGTGCGGAACGCGGTCTCGTCCCCACCCTGTGCCGCGAGTACCGCGGCGGTCAGCTCCGCGTCGTCCCCCAGCAATGCCTCAATCCTGCCCATGTAGCAGCCCCGTGCGATCCAGCACGCTACGGCGTGAACGGGTGTCACGTCCATGTTTGTACAACGTGCAACTACAGGGTCACCGAGCGGGGTGTGACACAAACCGCACCCCCGACGCAGAACAGAATGCGGGCGTCTCCCCCCAAGGACCGCCCGCACACGGCGGCAGCCGGAGGCCTCTCCTGTGGGGGGTGGCGGCCTCCGGCTGTTCGCTTGCGGCTCTCCGTCAGGGGTGAGCGCCGAGCCGACCGGTCGGGCGGACAACACTGCACGCCGCGGACCGGCCTACGCGTCGAGCAACCCGCCGGCCATGTCGTCGGCCTCGACGACGAGGTGGGCGGGCGGGGCCTTCGCGGACACGCGTGCGCCGTAATCGGAGAAGCGGATCTCGCCGCCGGTCCCCAGCACCACGAACCGTAGGTACGCGGGCCCCTCGGCGGCGACGTACAGGGTGGTCTCGTCGTCGGCCGCATCCGTCAGCGGCACGACCTTCACCCCGCCCCGAACCGTCGGCTCCCCGGCCTGCACGCCCTCGGTCTCGCGCGGCAGCGTCCGCGCTCCCGTCTCGAGACTGCACTGCGTGCCGAACTTCCCCTGCGGATCCGGCATCTTCAGGAACTTGCCGCGGATCAGCTCGACCTTGGGCCCCACCTCCGCCTCGGTGGCGGGCCCGCGCCGCTCGGCCTCTTCGAGGATCTCGGCCAACGCCCGCTCCGTATACCGGATGTACACGGCCCCGGCGCCCTGCCGCCCCGCAACGACGACGACCTCGGCCCGCCTCATGGGCCCACCGTCGTACGTACCGGTGCAGTTGCCCTCCCGGTCCATGAGCAGGGAGGCCTTGCGGCCTGCGTCCGTACGCGTCATCCGTACGGAGTCGGCCTCCCTGAACAGCCGGAACGCCTCGGCGGCCAACTCTTCGCCACGCGCGCCCCCTCGCCCCTGCCCGGCCACCTTGCCGGCCTTCACCCCGGCCCGGTCCCGCCCGCCCTCCTCGGCACGGTCACGCCCGGGCGCACCCGCACACGACACGAGCAGCCCCGCCACCAGGCACAGCCCGAGCACCTTCCGCACCGTCACAACCGGTCCCATCGTCCCGTACCCCCGTCCCGGTTCCGCTCCGCCGCGACGCCCCTGTGCACCGCACCCGCACTCCTGGGCATACAGCGCCGCCCCGCAAGGAAACGTCACAGCATCCCCACCCGTACGGGCCGTCCGGAGGGGGCAACACCCGTCCGGAACACGGCACTTCACGAGGTACGGCGGTACCCCCGGTCGCAGTCGGGCCCACGGAGCCACCGGACGAGCCCCGCGGACCTACCGGACAAGCCCCGCAGACCCCCGTCGACAGCCGTTTCCCGCCCAAACAGCTGTGCCTCCCGTGACACCTGTGACGAATGCGCGCCTCCGCACGCTGGACAGCATGAAGCCCTCCGACGCATCTCCGATCCGTCGAAGGCCGAGAGCCTCCCGGACGGCGCGAGCGGACGAACGTCGCGAGCGCCGCGTGCCGGGAGCAGTCCGAAGGAAATCTGCGAGGGGTGGGGCATTGAGCCCGCGGAACACGGAACGTTCGAGACATGCGCGGCCCGAGCCGGCCAGTCATGCGTACAAGCCGCTGAGCATGAAGCGGCGGGCCTGGCTGACGCTGGCCGCGGTGGTGGCGAGCGGGGCGGGGATCGCCACGTACGCGGTGGCCGGCCAGACGGACGACAAGCCGGGCGGCGAGGCGCTGCGGGCGCGTGACGCGTCCGTGCGCACCATGGCGCTGGAGGCGCAGGGTGCCGGGCGCAAGGGGGTGGACCGGCAGGACACGCGTCAGTTCAGCAGCCTGATGCTCACCTGGGACAGCGCCAAGGCGAAGCTGGACGGCAAGGCGGAGGTCCGGGTCCGTTCGGTCGAGACGGGTGACTGGTCCGCCTGGCAGGTCCTGGAGGTGGAGAACTCCGCGGACGGCAGCGAGGCCAAGGGTGTGCGCGGCGGCACCGAGCCGCTGTGGACGGGCGGTTCGGACGCCGTCGAGGTACGGGTCACCGCAGCCGACGGCTCGACCACGGCCGGTCTGCCCAAGGGCATCGACCTCAAGCTGATCGACCCGGGTGTGACGCCCAGGGAGGCGGCCGCCGCCAAGACGCAGCTGGAACCGGCCGCGTTCGCGCTGCCCGCCGAGGAGACAACCCCGCCCGCGGGCACCCCGTCGGCGAGCGGAGAACCGTCGGCGAGCGCGGATCCGTCCGCGAGTACGGAGCCGTCGGCGCCGGCCACCCAGAGTCCGGCCCCCTCCGCGTCGGCGAGCGTCAGCCCGTCGCAGTCGCCCACCGCGTCCCCGTCGCCGACGGTCCCGGCGCCGCTGCCGTCCAAGGTGGCGCGGCCGCCGATCATCCCGCAGAGCCAGTGGGCCGACCCGGAGGTCGAGCACAACGGGACGCCCGAGTACAACGCGGAGATCAAGGCCGTCGTCGTCCACCACACCGGTGTGGACGTGGACAACAGCACGTCCTGCAAGGACTCCGCGGCGCAGATCCGCGCGCACCAGGAAGCCCACATCGCCAAGGGCTACTTCGACATCGGCTACAACTTCCTCGTCGACAAGTGCGGCCAGATCTTCGAGGGCCGCAGCGGCGGTGTGGACCTGCCGGTGAAGGGCGCCCACGACTACGGGTTCAACACCGACACGCTCGGCATCGCCTTCCTGGGCAACACGGAGACCGCTCCGCCCACCCGGGCCGCGCTCGACTCCATCGCGCGGATCGCGGCCTGGCGTCTGGGCCAGTACAACGTGAGCCCGAACAGCAATGTGACCCTGACCTCCGCAGGCGACCTCACCCAGGGCAACAAGATCGCCAAGGGCACGTCGATCACCCTGCCGCGGGTCTTCGGACACCGTGACACCAACTCCACGCTCTGCCCGGGCAAGGGCCTGTACGCGAAGCTGGGCCAGATCCGCGCCTTCGCCGCCCGCCCCGGCATCTCGCACGCCCTGCCCACCACCGACATCCGCCCGGCCGCCGGCACCCTCCGCGACGGTCTCGCCGAGCTCGTGGTCGGCGCCCCGCGCGCGTCCAGCGGCGGTTCGGTGATCGTGGCCCCCGGCCGTACGACGGGTGTCACGGCCTCGGGGCGGCTGACGCTGACGCAGAACAGCAGCGGCGTCCCCGGCGCCACCGAATCCGGTGACCAGTGGGGTCAGTCCACGGCCGTGGGCGATGTGAACGGCGACGGCTGGGGCGACCTGGTCGTCGGCGCCCCGGGCGAGGACGGCAGCGCCGGCTACGCCGACAGCGGCGCGCTCACGGTCCTGTACGGTCCTGGCCTGACCTCCGGCGCGTGGCACGGCACGATCTCCGGCCGCACCGTGACCGGCGCCCGCCTCGGCTCCGCCGTCGCCGCCGGCGACTTCGACGCCGACGGCAGGGCCGACCTGTTCGCGCTCGGCGAGGGCAAGTCCAGTACGGACGGCATGTGGTGGGCCTCGCACACCGGCAAGGGCCAGGTCTCCGGCACCGTCGCCACCGTGCCGGTCAAGTACACCGACGCCACGTCCGGCGACTTCAACGGCGACGGCTACGCGGACGTCGCGGCCACCTACGTGCGCACCGACACGGGCAAGGCCGAGGTCCGCTGGTTCAAGGGCGGCGCCTCGGGTCTCACGGCCGTCGGCAAGCTGAACATCGCGGGCGGACGCTCCGTCGTCGCCGCCGACTTCAACAACAACGGCTACGACGACATCGTCATCGGCCAGCCCTACACCGCCGAGTCGGGCGCCTACGCGGGCGGCCAGGTGACGATGGTGTACGGCACGTCCACCGGGTTCTCCGGCATCCGCACCCTGCACCAGAACACCTCCGGCGTCCCGGGCTCCGCCGAGTCGGGCGACGCGCTCGGCTGGTCGGTCTCGGCCGGCGACTACAACGGCGACGGCTGGATCGACCTCCTGGCCGGTGCGCCGCGCGAGGACATGACGCGGGACGGCAACCGGGCGGACGCGGGCACGACGCTGTTCTTCAAGGGCACGTCGACGGGCATCAACGGCGCGGGCACGGTCTCCCTCAGCCAGGACACCTCCGGGATGCCGGGCGCCACGGAGACCAACGACCGCTTCGGATCCGCCGTCTCGGCCGCCGACTTCACCGGTGACGGCAAGGCGGACGTCGTGGTCGGCGGCGACGGCGAGGACGCGGGCGCGGGCCAGTTCACCTTCGCCCCCGGCCGGTCCACGCTCACGTCGGTCACGGGCGGGCTCTACACCGGCAGCTCGCAGCTGGGCGCGTCGGCCACGGCCCACATCGGCGACAACATGGCGCCGTAGGACGGTCGGTACGACGGACGACGCCCGCCGTGCTCCCTGGTGAGGGGGCGCGGCGGGCGTCGCGTTGCCAGGCCCTTCCGCGGGCCGTACGGCCCTTCGCGCGTCGTCAGACCCTCCCGCTCAGCGTCGGAGCGCCCCACGCAGCGTTCACACCCTCCCGCGCTCCCGCCGCGACACCACCGCCCGCAGCACCCGCCGCCCCTCCGTCGACAGGTCGAGCGCGCGGCGCACCCCGCCGGCCTCGCCCCGGGCCAGGAGCTCCAACACGGCGGTCTGGCGGCGCAGTTCGCCGGACGCGAGCGGGCCGTCGGCCGCCGGGTCGAGGGTACGGTGGATCTGCAGGGCGGCCACCGAGCAGGCGTCGGCCCAGGCGCGCAGGCCGGGGCCGGAGCGCTCGGCCGGCACGGCGTCCAGCATCCGCAGGGCGAGACGGGCCGCCGCGCCGTCGTCCCCGCGCGGCACCGATTCCCGTACGGGTCCGATCAGCGGGCCCCAGGGTGTGTCCTCCGCGAGGCTCGCCCACAGCGGGCGCAGCACGTCATCCGGGGCACCAAGGACGGGCAGACACCGGTCGAGACAGGCGAGGCCGCTGACGGCAAGCCCCCGCTCATCGCTCTGCGCGATCAGCTCCACCAAGCTCATGACGGCTCTCCGTTCCGGACGCGGCACTTCCCCTTACAGCGCCGCCCGGCCCGGAAACGTCACCGCGACCGCTCCCGGACCTCACCGCACCAGATCGCCCTCCAGGACGGTCCACGTGATCGGGTCCCGCCCCCACAGCGCGAGGATCTCGCTGGACAGCTCCGCGATCTCCAGCGGGCGGTGGTGCATCCGGGTCGCCACGGAGCAGGCCTTGAGGCTCGGCGGCACGGCCTTGGCGTCGAGCAGGATCCGCCAGTCCTCCGGGGACAGCTCCAGGAACTCCAGGTGCGCCAACTGCCCGATCTCCAAAGGGTCGGCGAGGGTGCCGGGGAACGCGCTCAGGGTCCGCAGCCGGGGCAGGCCGAGGACGGGGCCGAGGCGGAAGGGCTCGCCGCCCCAGACGCCGATGCTCAGGACCTCCAGGCCCGGATGGGCCGCCTCCTCGATGCTCTGCACGCCCCGGTGGTTGACGTACGCCACCGCGGACGGGCCCGGGGTGCCCGCGCCGCCGCCGCGCGACGGCTCCTCGCACACCATGGCGGTGAGCGACGGGGCGACAAGACCGGCGCCGTGGTGGAACTCGTGGCCGATCACGATGATCTGCCCCAGGTGGCCGCGCGGCCCGGGGGTGAGGTCGACGGCGATACGGTCGCCGCCCCCGGTGTCGCCGAAGACGAGCCAGCCCGGCGAACCGACGAGATCCTGCACGGCGTCGTCCGCGGCGGTCCCGACCGCGACCATGGCGCCGTGCTCCCACGGTGCCGGGCGGGTGGACGGATCGGCCCGGTGGATCCGGTCCGGCGGGAACAGCTCGCACCCCACGGCCATCTCCTGCCGGTACATCTCCTCGTGGTCGCCCTCGGGCCCCGTCCACCGCCCGGACACGACCCGGTACAACGCCTTGAGCTCGGCGGGCAGTTCGAGCCCGAGCCGCTCCTCGGCGGCGGCGAGCTCCTCCTCGCCCGCCCCCTCGGCACCCGGCAGCCGCTCCCGCAGCACCCGCTCCAGGCGTACGGGATCGGCGGAGGCGTCCGGCGCCGCGCCGGGCGAGGGGTCGGGCCGGCGGCGCCACGGCTCGGGCAGCGCGCCCTCGACCAGGATCAGCGAGCCGGGGTGGACGCTGCCGATCCCGGGCGACACCGCGGAGTTGGGGTCCATGAGCCGCAGGACCGCACGGCCCTCGGCCGAGGTCTCCGCCACGAAGGCGATCTCCTCGAGACCGGCCTGCGCCAGCATCCGGCCCAGGTCCCGCATGAGGTCCGACCCGGCTCCCCCCAGGGGGACGCTGTACCCCCAGGTGCCGACCTGTCCCGTCACCTGTCCGCCGGGCCGCGCGAGCTGCTCCTCGTTGGCCTCCCACAGGAGCCGCAACAGCGGCTCCCACGTGGCGAATCGACGTATCCGTGCAAGCGGCGACGGCTCGGACACCGGGGTACCTCAGCTCTCGGGAATGCCGAGCCGCTCCAGGAACCGGAAGAACAGCAGCTCGGCGGACGGGTCGGCAGGGGCGTTCAGGACGGCCGCGACATCGGCCGCCCGCACCGTATACCCCGCCTCCGCGGCCCAGGCCGCCGCCCGCTCCGCCGCGTCCTGCGCGGGCAGGAACAGGTCGTCGGGCTCCTTGCCGTCCGCCGCGAGGAATCCGGCCATGGCCTCGCGCGCCAGGCAGGCGTTCCAGGCCCCGCTCTCGGGACCGGCCGCCTCGACCGCGACGCAGGAACTGTCCATCACGAAGCCGAACAGCGCCGGCGCCCCGGTCTCACGCGCGAGCTCCGCCATCGAGCCGAGCTCGGGGACGGACGCCTCCCACACCTGCCAGCCGTCGGGCCGCTGCTCGTGCAGCGCGAGCCCGTCCGCCACGTCCTCGAACGCGGCGCATTCGGAAAGAGGCCGCTGCGCGCGGCCGACGACGTAGTACCCCCAGAACCCCATGCCTTACTCCCCGCCCACGACGCTGACGACAGCTTTGACGTGAATCCAACACATCTGCACGGGAGTTCGCCACCGGAAAGCGGAGATGAGGGCACGTCCGGAGCAAACGTTTACGCTGCGGGTCCGCGCAATGCCTTCTCGGTCTGCAGGGCGGTGAGCCGCCGTACGAAGAGGACGGCGAGGACGGCGGCGGCGATGTCGAGCACGTCGGAGGCCATCAGGAGCTTCACCGAGCTCCTGATCTCGTCCAGCGTCTCGGCCTTGGAGTACGCACGGGACGCGTACCGCTCGAAGAACATCGTGAGCACGAAGAAGACCCACCAGGAGTTGAGCAGCCCCTGTGAACTCCGCCGGTCCGTGGGCTCGCTCGCGCCCCAGATGTCCGAGGCGGCCCGGCGCGGCACGACGAGGTTCGCGAACGGCACGAACCACGACCACATCGCCCACGTACGGCCCTTGGACTGCGTGCCGGGCTCGAACACCTCGGCATTGACCCGTACGCGATAGAACCAGACCAGGAAGACCACGGTCACGGCGATCCGCGCGCCGAACTGGGCGAGTCCGGTGAGGCCGTACAGGAGGTCCGCGCTGTCGGCCGCGCCGAGCAGTTCGTCGACGGACTCGGCGGCGGCCAGATCCCCGGCTGCGGAGTACACCCCGGTCCCCGCCCACAGCGAGAGGAGGTCGGCGGCGATCACCACGCCGAACAGGACGGTCAGGGCCTTGGCGAGGCCGACCGGCGACTTCAGATACGCCCCCGGGTGCACGGGCACCGGGACAGGCGACTGCGGATAAACGGGCATGCCGGACATGCGGAACCCCCCACGGGTCACGAGGAACAGAACGCGTGCCGCGGTCCCCCTCCCCCGGGGGCATCCGCGGCACGCGGAACCTATGCGGCCGACCGGCCACCTGTCCACCGTGAAAAGCGCAGGTCAGCCCACCTGCTCCGCCAGCGCTCTGAACTGGTCCCAGGACAACGCCGGTTGCCGCGCGTCCCACACCCGCTGCGCCAGCGCCCGCAGCGGCAGCCGGATGCCCGCCGCGACCTGCTCGGGGTTCTGGGCGCTGGAGAAGTCGCACCAGACGGCGAAGCGCGCGCCCAGGATCTGTTTGTCGTAGGCGGCCGGGACGGGCCGGGAGCCGCGGATCACGCGCGGGTTCCACTCCTTGTAGATCCGCTCGCCCGTCGGGTACGTGAAGTCGTTCGGCTCACCGAGCACGTAGTAGAGGTACTCGTCGTTGAGGTTCACCAGCTTGCGGCCGGCCTTCAGGTACTCGACCGGCTCGCGGGCCCGCAGCTCCTTGCCCGTCCAGTACTCGACCTCCAGGTCCTTGTCGGCCTGGACCACGCCGCCGCGGAACAGCCCGTCGTTCCACGCCTTCGGCTTCCTGCCCTCGGCCCGGATCACCTTCGCGCGGTCGTTGAGCCAGCCGGTCGCGAGGTCCTGCACCTTGGCGTCCGGCCCGTACTTCTTCCGTGCGGCCGCGGCCAGTTGGGGATACGAGGCCTCGGGATCGGCGGTGGTCAGGGGCCGGTACTCGTCGGCGCCCAGGTGCCAGTACGTGCCGGGGAACAGGTCCGCGTACTCGCGCAGCAGATCGTCGACGATCTTCGCGGACTCCGGCTTGGAGACGTCGATCGCGCCGCGCGAGGGGACGCCCTGCGCGTTGCGCAGCTGGAGCTGCGGGTGCGCCGCCATCACCGCGCCGAGGTGGCCCGGCGAGTCGATCTCCGGGATGACCTCGATGTGCAGGCTGCGCGCCAGCGCGACGAGCCGCTTCACCTCGGACTTCTTCAGATGCACGGCCGAGACCACCTCGGGGTGCGAGGAGGACTCGATACGGAAGGCCTGGTCGTCCGAGAAGTGCAGGCCCAGCTGGTTGTACTTGAGGTCGGCGAGCTCGCGGATCCGGTCCTCGATCCAGCCGGCCGTGAAGTGCTTGCGGGCGATGTCGAGCATGAAGCCGCGCTGCGGCTTCGCGGGGGCGTCGCGGATCACGCCCTCGGGTGCGGTGCCGCCCTGGCGGACGGTCTGCTTGAGGGTGCGGGTGCCGTAGAAGACGCCCGGCTCGCCGGTCGCGGAGATCCGGACCCGTTCGTCGCTGACGCTCAGCGTGTACGCCTCGGGGTTCGCGTCCCCGGCGACCAGGGCCAGTTCCACGTCGCCCTTGCCGGGGTCGGCGCCCTCGGCGTACTCCAGGCCGAGTTCGTCCGCGAGCAGCCGGCCCTCGTCGGCCAGCTTCCCTGCCGCCTCCTCGGAGACGACCACCTGCGCGCCGCGGTCGGGGTGCCAGCCGGGGCCGCGGGCCGCCTTGTGCTCGCGGACGGCGGGGATGGTGAGCGGCGGCTTGGAGACGGGGAAGGCCGGCGCGGAGGAGGCGGGCGAGCGGTCGTCGGTGGTGTCGCCGACGGACGGCGAGCCGCCGCGGTCGGCGGACCCGCCGGGCCACAGGGTCACGGTCAGGACGGCGGCGGCCCCGGCCGTGAGCCCGGCGGCCAGCATCAGGGGACGCCGGCTCACCGCCCCACCACCGGGAACGAAGGGGAAGCCGGACCGGCAGCCGGGAGAAGGGCGGCCGAGACGGCCGACGAGACCGCCGGGGAGACGGCCGGGGAGACGGCCGGGAAGAGTGCCGGGGAGACAGCCGGGCGACGCACACGGGACAAAGATCGCGAAAGGGTCGACATCACGTCAGAAACTTCCCATGCATGCTGAACCATTCGCTCCGATTACGCCCCGACCGTCCACCACTCGTTCCCAAACTCTCCCGTCCGGGTGAAATTCGCGCATCCGTCGGACAGCTCCCGACACCTCTCGATAGCGTGAGCGCACCCCCCTCCCCCCTGCCGATGTCCGACCACGGCCGTCCTGACCGCACGGCCGCTCCCGAGGAGCACACGCTGCCTTCGTCCAGCCCGTCCCGCACTGCGGCTGCCCTTGCCGTACCGCGCCAAACGCAGACGGACGCCACCGACACCGCGCACCCGGGGCTCCACCACTTCAACACCGCACCGGCCGCGGACGCCCGCGCGCTGCTGCTCGACTGCTGCGCCGACGAGCGCTGGGCCCGCCGCCTGGTCGAGCACCGCCCGTACCCCGACCTGGACGCGCTGCTCGCCGCGGCCGACGAGGCGGGGTACGACCTGGCCCCGGAGGAGCTGGACCGGGCGCTCGCCGCCGAGGAAGGCGCGTACCCCGCCGCCGGCGACACCCCGCCCGCCGCGCTCACCGCGCTGCGCGCCGCGCACGCCGCGTACGAGGCGCGTTTCGGCCACGCCTTCGTGATCAGCCTCGACTCCTACCGCCCCGACGAACACCTCGACCAGGTGCTCGCCGGCCTGCGCGCCCGGCTGTCCCACGACCCGGACGAGGAGCGCATCGTCGCGGCGGAACAGCTGAGGCGCCTGGTGCGCGAGCGGATCACGGACGCGCTCTACGTCCTGACGTATCCGTAGATTCGCCCCGCCGTATCGCCCGATGTGCCGAAACCCACCGGGCTGATAGCCCGTCCGTGCCTGTTTGATCACACCTGTCGACCCGGCGCGAGCATGCCGACATCTGGTCGATACGATGACGAGCGGCCGGTGGACCGTACCCGGCCGGGTCTGACCGACAGAGAAGCCGGCCGGCCCCTAAGCCCCGCTCCCGGAGGGTTCTTCCGTGCCGGCTGGAACGCTGTACCGCGGCCGGGAAGGAATGTGGTCCTGGGTGGCTCATCGAGTCACCGGCGTCCTCATCTTCTTCTTCCTGTTCGTACACGTCCTCGACACCGCTCTCGTCCGCGTCTCCCCCGAGGCGTACGACGATGTCGTGGCCACCTACAAGACGCCGCTCGTCGCGTGCCTGGAGTACGGCCTCGTGGCCGCCATCCTGTTCCACGCGCTCAACGGCCTGCGCATCGTCGCCGTCGACTTCTGGTCGAAGGGCCCGCGCTACCAGAAGCAGATGCTCTGGACCGTCGTCGGCATCTGGGTCGTGCTGATGGTGGGCGCCATTTACCCGGTGCTCGGCCACGCCGCCCGTGAACTGTTCGGGAGCTGAGGCAGATGTCCGAAACCACCACCAAGGGCATCGGCGAGGTCGAGAACGTCTCGCTCTATGACGTGGACAACCCCGCCCCCGTCATCGAACCCCCGCGCAAGCGCACCAAGAAGACCCCGAAGGCCACCCGCGGCAACTTCGAGATGTACGGCTGGCTGTTCATGCGCCTGTCCGGCATCGTCCTGGTCGTCCTGGTCCTCGGCCACCTGCTGATCCAGCTGGTGCTCGACGGCGGCGTCTCCAAGATCGGCTTCGCCTTCGTGGCCGGCCGCTGGGCATCGCCGTTCTGGCAGGCGTGGGACCTGATCATGCTCTGGCTCGCCATGCTCCACGGCGCCAACGGCCTGCGCACGATCATCAACGACTACGCCGAGCGCGACAACACGCGCTTCTGGCTGAAGATGCTGCTCTACACCGCCACGGTGTTCACCGTCCTTCTGGGCACGCTGGTGATCTTCACCTTCGACCCGAACATCCGCTAGGCCCGGGGTAACGACTCATGCAGATCCACAAGTACGACACCGTCATCGTCGGCGCCGGCGGCGCCGGCATGCGCGCCGCCATCGAGGCGACGAAGCGCAGCCGCACCGCCGTGCTGACCAAGCTCTACCCCACCCGGTCCCACACGGGCGCCGCGCAGGGCGGCATGGCCGCCGCGCTCGCCAACGTGGAGGAGGACAACTGGGAGTGGCACACCTTCGACACGATCAAGGGCGGCGACTACCTGGTCGACCAGGACGCCGCCGAGATCCTGGCGAAGGAGGCCATCGACGCGGTCCTCGACCTGGAGAAGATGGGCCTGCCGTTCGGCCGCACCCAGGACGGGAAGATCGACCAGCGCCGCTTCGGCGGGCACTCCCGCAACCACGGTGAGGCCCCGGTCCGCCGCGCCTGCTACTCGGGCGACCGCACCGGCCACATGATCCTCCAGACGCTCTACCAGAACTGCATCAAGGAGGGCGTGGAGTTCTTCAACGAGTTCTACGTCCTCGACCAGCTCATCACCGAGGTCGACGGCGTCAAGACGTCGGCCGGCGTCGTGGCGTACGAGCTGGCCACCGGCGAGATCCACGTCTTCCAGGCGAAGGCCGTGATCTACGCGTCCGGCGGCACCGGCAAGTTCTTCAAGGTGACCTCCAACGCGCACACCCTCACCGGTGACGGCCAGGCGGCCTGCTACCGGCGCGGACTGCCGCTGGAGGACATGGAGTTCTTCCAGTTCCACCCGACCGGCATCTGGCGCATGGGCATCCTCCTCACCGAGGGTGCGCGTGGCGAGGGCGGCATCCTCCGCAACAAGGACGGCGAGCGCTTCATGGAGAAGTACGCGCCCGTCATGAAGGACCTCGCCTCGCGTGACGTCGTCTCGCGCGCGATCTACACCGAGATCCGCGAGGGCCGCGGCTGCGGTCCCGAGGGCGACCACGTCTTCCTCGACCTGACCCACCTGCCGCCGGAGCAGCTGGACGCGAAGCTCCCGGACATCACCGAGTTCGCGCGTACGTACCTCGGTATCGAGCCCTACACGGACCCGATCCCGATCCAGCCGACCGCGCACTACGCGATGGGCGGCATCCCGACGAACGTCGAGGGTGAGGTCCTGGCGGACAACACCACCGTCGTCCCGGGTCTGTACGCCGCCGGAGAGGTCGCCTGCGTGTCGGTGCACGGCGCCAACCGCCTGGGCACCAACTCGCTGCTCGACATCAACGTCTTCGGCCGCCGCGCCGGTATCGCCGCCGCCGAGTACTCGGCGAAGAGCGACTACGTGGAGCTCCCGGAGAACCCGGCCGAGCTGGTCCAGGAGCAGGTCGAGCGGCTGCGGAACTCCACGGGCAACGAGCGCGTGGCGGACATCCGCAAGGAGCTGCAGGAGACGATGGACGCCAACGTGATGGTGTTCCGTACGGAGCAGACCATCAAGTCGGCCGTCGAGAAGATCGGCGAGCTGCGCGCCCGCTACAAGAACGTGTCCATCCAGGACAAGGGCAAGCGGTTCAACACCGACCTCCTGGAGGCCATCGAGCTGGGCAACCTGCTCGACCTGGCCGAGGTCATGGCGGTCTCCGCGCTCGCGCGCAAGGAGTCCCGCGGCGGTCACTACCGCGAGGACTACCCGAACCGCGACGACGTCAACTTCATGCGCCACACCATGGCGTACCGCGAGGTCGGCGACGACGGCTCCGATTCCGTCCGCCTCGACTACAAGCCGGTCGTCACGACCCGCTACCAGCCGATGGAGCGTAAGTACTGATGGCAACTCCCGTACTGGACAAGGCCGAGGCCGGCGCCACCGCCTCGCCCTACATCACGGTCACCTTCCGCATCCGCCGCTTCAACCCGGAGCTCTCCGAGGACGCGGTGTGGGAGGACTTCCGGATCGAGATCGATCCGAAGGAGCGTGTGCTCGACGGTCTGCACAAGATCAAGTGGGACCTGGACGGCTCGCTGACCTTCCGCCGCTCCTGCGCGCACGGCATCTGCGGCTCGGACGCCATGCGGATCAACGGCAAGAACCGTCTGGCCTGCAAGACTCTGATCAAGGACATCAACCCCGAGAAGCCGATCACGGTCGAGCCCATCAAGGGCCTGACCGTGCTCAAGGACCTCGTGGTCGACATGGAGCCGTTCTTCCAGGCGTACCGCGACGTGATGCCCTTCCTCATCACGTCCGGCAACGAGCCGACGCGCGAGCGCCTGCAGTCCCCCGAGGACCGCGAGCGCTTCGACGACACCACCAAGTGCATCCTGTGCGCCGCGTGCACCTCGTCGTGCCCGGTGTTCTGGAACGACGGGCAGTACTTCGGCCCGGCGGCGATCGTCAACGCGCACCGCTTCATCTTCGACTCGCGCGACGAGGCCGGCGAGCAGCGCCTGGAGATCCTCAACGACCGTGACGGTGTGTGGCGTTGCCGCACCACCTTCAACTGCACGGACGCCTGCCCCCGCGGCATCGAGGTCACCAAGGCGATCCAGGAAGTGAAGCGCGCGCTGATCACGCGTCGCTTCTGAGCTTCTTCCGCGTACGTGGGTGAGCTTCCTCCGCGTACGTGGGCGAGGGCCCCGTTTCCCGTTCGGGAGACGGGGCCCTCGCGCGTCCTCGGTCCGTTGCGGCGGCCCGGACCTAATCTGACGCCATGTCACTGGAACTGCTCGGCCTCGACAACGTACTGCTCCCCGTCGGAGACCTCGCCGAGGCCGTGGACTTCTACGAGCGGGCCGGGTTCCCGCTCGCCTTCCGGCTCGACGAGGCCGGCATCGCAGGCCTGAAGGTGGGCACGGAGACCCCGGGCGTGCTGCTGCGCCAGGAGGACGGTCTGCCGCACCGCCCGGCCGGCGAGTGGTCGCCGCGTCTGTGGATCGAGGTGCCGGACGCCCGCAAGGCCGCCGTGGAGCTGACCTCGGCCGGTGTCGTGCCGGGTGCGCCGTTCTCCGTGTCGACGGGCTGGACCGTCGAACTGGCCGACCCCTGGGGGAACATCCTCGGGTTCACGGACTACCTGAAGCGTCCGTCCCTGGCACGCGCCACGGCGACCGCCGGGGAGCACGAGCCGGACCGGGAGCGCGAGCCGACCGCACGCTAGCGCTCGGCTCCGGCCCGCCGCGTCAACGGCTGCGCGCGGCCATCTCGTTCAGCACGGTCAGCAGCACATAGCTGTTCCCGAGCAGCGCGAGCAGCCCCGCCAGGCGTTGCAGCCGTCTCGCACGGGCCAGCACCCCGGCCGCCACCCAGATCCCCGCGGCGGCACAGCCGAGCGCACCCAGCGCCGGGATGGTGAGGCCCTCCAGCTCCGACCTGTTGAGGTAGACCACGGCACACAACCCGCCCACCAGGAACAGCACGTACGCGCGGACGAGCCGTCGGGCCCAGCGGCCGAGCCGTGTCCCGGCGGGCGCGTCCGCGGGCGGCCGGTAGAGGGGAGCGGCGGCCGGCCCGGTCCACTGGAGCGGGGGCTGTTGGCCTGTAGCGCCGCCGTACGGGGGCGGAGTCTGCGCGGGGGCCGGGTAGGGCGCGGCGACGGGGGTGGCCGGAGTGGCCGCGGCGGCCGGAGTCGGCGGACCGGCCGGAGTCGGCGGGCCCGACGGGCCGAACGGTGGCGTCGGTGTCGGCGTCTGTGCGTAGATCCTCGTCGGGCCCGGCGCGGGCACGGGTCCCGTCGCGGCGTGCGGGTCGGCAGCCGGTCCCACGCCGCCTTCGCGCAGCCGCCGGACCTCCGCCCGCATGGCGTCCGCGTCCGCGAACCGGTCGGCCGGGTCCTTGGCCAGGGCCCGCGCGACCAGCGCCTCCACCGCGGCCGGGACCTCCGCCCCGCGCTCGCCCAGGGTCGGCGGCGGCTTGGTCACGTGCTGGTAGCCGACCTGGAACCCGGAGTCGGCGTCGAACGGGACGGCCCCTGTGAGCAGTTCGAAGAGCACCACGCCCAGCGAGTAGAGGTCCGAGCGGCCGTCCACAGCCCGGCCCTCGAACTGCTCGGGCGACATGTAGTGCGGTGTACCGATCGCCGTGCCCGTCCGGGTCAGGGCGGTGCCCGGCGCCTCCAGGGCGTGCGCGATGCCGAAGTCCATGACCTTGACCGAACCGTCCCGGCACACCATCACGTTGGCCGGCTTGATGTCCCGGTGGACCATGCCGTGCTCATGGCTCGCGGCCAGGGCGTCGAGTATCTCGCCGGTGATCCGCAGCGACCGGTCGAGGTTGGCCGCGCCGGGCTCGGCCGGCATGCTCGCGGCGAGGGTCTCCCCGTCGACGTACTCCATGACGAGATACGGCAGCGGCCCGGCGGGCAGCGCCTCCTCCCGTACGTCGTAGACGGCGACCACATGGGGATGGCTGAGCCGCGCCACGGCCCTGGCCTCGCGCCGGAAGCGCTCGCGGCCGCTCTCCTCGGCGGCGAGCGCGGCGCTCATGGTCTTCACCGCGACCGTGCGCTCCAACTCGGTGTCCCGCGCGCGGTAGACGGCCGCCATGCCGCCCGCACCGATGCGCTCCTCGACGACATAGCGCCCCTGGTCGAGTAACTGACCTTCCGTCAGACCCATCGACATCGCCCGCCCGCCTCCCCCGGTCGCAGATCAGGTTAGCGAGGCCGGAGCGGCGCCAACCAGAGCTTGAACGCGTTCAAAAACAGCGCTACAGTCATGCCCACAAGGTTTTGAACGCGTTCAAGGGGGCGCTGGACATGGACCTCACGGTCGTCGCGTACGTCATCTACCTGGTCGTCAGCATCGGTCTGACGGTGTGGGTCGCGCGCACGCTCAGCCGCAACGGGCGGGTCTTCCTCAGCGATGTGCTGCGGGGGAACGAGGCGCTCGCCAACGCGGTGAACCACCTGCTCGTCGTCGGCTTCTATCTGGTCAACCTCGGGTTCGTGGCGCTGTATCTGAACGCGGACGACCTGATCACCGACGCGCGGGGGGTCTTCGAGGCGCTGTCGGTGAAGCTCGGTGTGGTGCTGCTCGTCCTGGGGGTGATGCACCTCGGCAACGTCTGGGTCCTCAACAAGATCCGGCGCCGGGGCGTCATGGAGCGCGAGCAGATGCCGCCCGTACCGCCGCAGGGGTTCAGCGGCGAACAGCGGGCGTGGGCCACACCGACGGGGGCCTGAGCGATGGGGAGCGCTCAGGAGTACGGGGGCCGGGGCGATGCTCCGGAGCAGGGGGGCCGGGGTGTTGCCGCCCCGGAGCAGGGGGGCCGGGGTGTTGCCGCCCCGGAGCAGGGGGGCCGGGGCGCGGCGTACGCCCCGGTCCGCCGGCTGACCGTCCTGTACGACGCGGAGTGCCCGCTCTGCACGCACCTGCGGAACTGGCTCGTACGGCAGCGGCAGTTGGTGCCGCTCGATCTCGTGCCGGCCGGCTCGGCCGAGGCACAGCGGCGCTTCCCGGGCCTCGAGCACGGGCGGACCCTGGACGAGATCACCGTGGTGGGGGACGGCGGGCAGGTGTACCGGGGGCCCGCGGCCTGGGTGGTGTGCCTGTGGGCGCTGGCCGAGCACCGCCCGCTCGCACACCGGCTGGCCTCGCACTCGGGGGCGCTGTTCGCACGAGGAGCGCTGCTCGCCGCCGCCAAGTACCGCGGGGCGCGGTGGCAGCGGAGCGAGGGCTGGAGCGGGGGCGTGTACCGGCGGGCCGACGGATGGGTCTACCACCCGCAGCACGGCTGGTCGTACGGCGGCGCCGAGGCATGTGACCCGGGGTGCCGCACGAGTCGTTAGGCTCGGGGACCGTGCCAGCAGGGAAAGAGAGCGTGAACGTGTCGCCGGAGACCAAGGGCGCGCCCGCACCCAAGAGCGAGCAGACGCGGACGCTGATCCTGGAGACCGCGATGCGGCTCTTCCAGGAGCGCGGTTACGACAAGACGACCATGCGGGCCATCGCCAAGGAGGCGGGGGTCTCCGTCGGCAACGCGTACTACTACTTCGCCGGCAAGGAGCACCTGATCCAGGGCTTCTACGACCGGATCGGCGCCGAACACCAGGCCGCCGTACGGCCGGTACTCGACCGCGAGACGGATCTGGAGAAGCGGATCTCCGGGGTGCACCGGGCGTGGCTGGACATCGCGGAGCCGTACCACGAGTTCGCGGCGCAGTTCTTCAAGAACGCCGCCGACCCGGACTCCCCGCTCAGCCCCTTCTCCACCGACTCGGCGCATGCGCGGGAGGCGGCGATCGACGTGTACCGCGAGGTGCTCGCCGGATCGAAGGCGAAGATCCCGGCGGAACTCGAGGACATCCTCCCGGAGATGCTCTGGCTCTCCCAGATGGGCCTGGTCCTGTACTGGGTGTTCGACCGCTCCCCCGGCCGCGAGCGCTGCTACCGGCTCGCGGACCGGGGCGCGAAGCTCACCACGCGCGGCGTGGCGCTGGCCCGCTTCCGGGTGCTGCGCCCGCTCGTACGCGAGGTCCATGAACTGTTCGTGGACTTCCTGCCCGGCATGACGGACGAGTCCGACGCCGGCGGCAAGTCCGGTTCCACCGCGAGCTGACCCTGTCGGAGGGCCGGCCGCCGGCCCGACCGAAGGGTGCTCCCTGTGATCCTGTTCGTCGTCTTCGCACTGCTGGTGCTGGGCTTCCTCTGCCTCTGCGCGCTGGCGCTCCTCGGCTACTTCATCGTCATGATCATCCTGAGTTGCACGACGGGCGAGAGAAGCGGGGCGACCGCAGGCTGGCGCCTGGCCGCCCTCACCATCGGCCTGCCGCTCACCCTGATCGCCGGCGGTGCGGTGGCCCTCGTGAGCGTGGCTCAGAGCTGACTCACCCTCCGACCAGCGGCACGAGCTTCAGGAACGTGACCTCCGTACCGATCCGCAGATCGATCTCCTCGCCCAGCTCCTCCACCTGGCGGTCCCCGATCAGCACCAGGAACCCGTTCCGCCCGAAGGCCTCCACCGCGTGCGCGAACTGCCGCTCGGGGTCGAGGCGTCGGGGCTGCTTCAGCGCGTAACCGTTCAGCGTGCGTTCGGTGTCGGTGGGCTGGACCAGGCCGCGGAACACCCCCGGCGACGCGGCGTGGTATTCCGCGACCTCCTGGAACACGCGCCGGCGGATCACCTCGCGCAGCGTCAGCCGCTCCTCCGCGATCTCGAGGCCCCAGGCCTCGGCGCGCTCCCCCATGGTCGTCTCATCCACGAACGTCAGTCTCCCCATGGCCACGGAGCGTAGAGGGCGGCACTGACAACCCGCCCCACCCACCGGGCAAGTTGTCCCCTCAGGCCGTCCAGGCGGCCCCGCCGTCCCGTTCCGCCGCCACCATGATCCGCCGCAGCATGTCGGACAGTTGGGCGCGTTCCTTCGCGGAGAGCACTCCGAGCAGCCGGTACTCCTCGTCGCCCAGGACGTCCATCGCGCCCAGCCACGTGGCGCGGCCGTCCTCGGTGAGTTCGACGTCGACGCGGCGGCGGTCGGCCCTCGACTGCGTACGGCGGACGAAGCCGCGCTTCTCCAGGCCGTCGAGGCGGCCCGTGACCGAGGCGGGGCGCAGGTCGAGGTCGGCCGCGAGCTCGGAGGGCGTCGCGCGGCCCGAGCGGCCGGCGAGCTTGTGCAGGGTGTCGAACTCCTGGCGGTCCAGGGCGAAGTCGGCCAGGGACTGCTCGCGCACCCGCATCAGGTGCACGGAGAGCTTCTTCATCCGGGTCACGGCGCCCTCGACGTCCGGGTCGAGGCCGGGCAGCACGGGCAGCCAGCGCGCCACGTGCGCATCGGTCCAGTCCTGCTCGGGGCTCTGGCCCGCCTCGCCTTGCCCCTGCTCCCGCTTCCGGGCCTGCTCCCGTTCCCGCTCCTGCTCCATGGCGCACAGCGTACGCCCTCACCGTTCGGTACCAAATATTTCGTTGACGAATACTTCGTTACCGAAATACATTGCGGTGCATGCCGCATCCTCTGCGCACCCTCAACTTCCGTCTGTTCTTCGTCGGCCGCTCCCTCTCCCTGATCGGAGACGCGGTCATCCCCGCCGCCCTGGCCCTCGCCGTCCTGGAGATCAGCAGCTCCCCCTCCGCGATGGCGCTCGTGCTGGCCTGCGCCATGGTGCCCAAGCTGGTGCTGCTGCCGTTCGGCGGCGTGGCGGGCGACTGGTTCCACGCCCGGACCGTCGCGCTGACCACCGACGGCGTGCGGGCCGCGAGCCAGCTGTTCGTCGCGGTCGAACTGCTCGCCGGGGACCCGCAGTTGTGGCAGATCGCCGTGGCCGAGGCGATCGGCGGCGCTGCGTCCGCGTTCGCGCTGCCGACCGTGGCGCCCCTGACCACAGGCACGGTCGAGCCGGACCAACTGCACCGGGCCAACGCCGCGTTGGGCATCGTGCACAGCTCGGCGCGGTTCGGCGGCCCCGCACTGGCCGGGCTCCTCGTGTACCTCGCGGGCCCCGGGCTCGCCTTCCTGCTCGACGGCGTCTCCTTCGCCGTCAGCGCGCTGCTCCTGGCCTGCACGCGCGTACGGAAAGTCCCGGTGGAGCGCCGTGCGCTGCGCGCCGACCTCGTCGCCGGCTGGCGTGAGGTGCGCAGCCGCGACTGGTACTGGGTGAGCCTCGTCGGGCACTCCGCGTGGAACGGGGCCGCGGCGGTGCTCATGACCATCGGACCCGCCCTCGCGGTACGGGAGTTCGGCGGCGAGACGGCCTGGGTGGTGCTGCTCCAAGTCGGTGCCGCGGGCCTGCTGCTCGGCTCGCTGCTGGCCGCGCGGGCCAGGCCCCGGCGGCCGATCCTCACGGCCAACCTGGGCCTGGCCACGTATGCCCTGCCGCTCGGCCTGTTCGCGGCCGGCGCTCCCGCACCGCTGGTCATCGGCGCGTACGGGATCGCGCAGGCCGGGCTCGGGTTCCTCTCGCCGGTCTGGGAGACGGCCGTGCAGCAGGCGATCCCACCGCACGCGCTGGCCCGCGTGGTCTCGTACGACTGGCTGCTCTCGCTCGGCGCGATGCCCCTCGGCTACGCCCTCGCCCCGCTCGCCGCGGGCCTGTGGGGCGCCGACGCGCCGCTGTGGATCGCGGCGGGTGTGGTGGCGGTGGCGTGTGCGGGGACGGCGCTGGTGCCCGGCGTACGGGATTTCCGTGCCCGTACGCCGGAGCGCGCACCGGTGGCCGAACCGGTCACTTGAACGCGTCCACCTCTTCCTCCGAGGCCAACTCCACGTCGTACACCAGAGGTTCCGCACCGATCATCACGTGCCGCGCCCGCGGGGCGAACCCGGCCGCCGAGACCGCGAGGAGGTAGGAGCCGGGGCCCGGTGCGGCCAGGATGTACGAGCCGTCGGCCAGCGAGCCCACGCGGTCCAGCTGGCGGCCGCCGCGCGAGACGAGCGTGAGCACGGCGTCCGCGACGGGCTCGCCACCGGGGGTGCGCAGGAAGCCGTGGACGGCGGAGGCGCCGCCGTGCCCGGCCGCCTCGGTGCGCTGGGCCGGCACATCGGCCTCGGGGGACTGCGCGGAGGCCGGGTCACCGGCTGCGGCGTAGGCCGGCGCCTTGGCCACGGCGGCGGCCGGCAGATCCTCCTTCGGCTCCACCGCCAAGTGCGGCAGCCGCTTCTCCAGCCAGGCCGGCAGCCACCAGTTGGACCGCCCGAGCAGATGCATCGCGGCCGGGACGAGCGCCGTGCGCAGGATGAACGCGTCGAGCGCGACCGCCGCCGCGCGCCCGATGCCCGCCATCGCGCCCTCCATGTCGCCGCTGAGGACGAACGCCGAGAACACGCAGATCATGATCAGGGCCGCGGAGTTGATGACCCGGCTCGTCTCGGCGAGGCCGACCCGCACCGCCCGCGCGTTGTCCTTCGTATGCACCCATTCCTCGTGCATCCGACTGACCAGGAACACCTGGTAGTCCATGGACAGGCCGAAGAGCAGGGACAGCATGATGACCGGCAGGAAGGCCGTGATCGGGCCCTCCTTGCCGAGGCCGAGCGCCTCCGCGCCCCAGCCCCACTGGAAGATCGCGACGAGTACGCCGAAGGAGGCCGCGGCCGCGACGAGGTTCATCACCGCCGCGGTGAGCGGCACCACGAGCGAGCGGAAGGCGATCAGCAGGAGCAGGAAGCCGAGGCCGATGATCGCGCCCACGAAGAGCGGGAGGCGTTCGCCGGTGACCGCCGCGAAGTCCTTGAAGACCGCGGTCACACCGCCCACATGGGTCTGTGTCCCGGCCGCCGGGATCACCTCGTCGCGCAGCCGGTCGATCAGCTCGTCGGTCTCGACGGACTGCGGTGAGGCGGTGGGGACGACCTGGATGACGGAGACGTCGGAGCCGGGCGGCACGGGCATCTGCACCGCGGCCGCGACGCCCTCCGCCGACTGCACGCGGGCGAGCAGCCCCTCGTCGCCGCCCTGACTGACCAGCTGCAGCGGCCCGTTGAACCCCGGGCCGAAACCTTCCGCCAGCAGGTCGTACGCCTGCCGGGTCGTCGTCGACTCCTGGTGGTTGCCCTGGTCGGTGGCGCCCAGACGCAGCGACAGGACCGGGATCGCGAGCGCCGCCATGACCACGACGGCGAGGAACGCGATCGAGCGCGGGCGCTTCTGCACGAACCCGGACCAGCGGGCGGCCGCCCCGGTCGCCTCGTCCGAGTCCGGGCCCTCCGCGGCCAGCTTGCGGCGCTGGCGCCGGCTGAGCACGCGCGGGCCGAGCACACCGAGCATCGCGGGCAGCAGCGTGATCGCGGCGAGCACGCTGAGCACCACGGTCAGGGAGGTGCCGAGGACCACGCCGTCGAGGAAGCGCATGTTCATCACGAGCATCCCGGCGAGCGCGATGCACACCGTGCCGCCCGCGAACAGGACCGCGCGGCCCGAGGTGTTGAGCGCGAGGACCGCCGACTCCTCGGGGTCGAGGCCGCGCTGGATGCCGCGGCGGTGCCGGGTCACGATGAACAGCGCGTAGTCGATGCCGACGCCGAGCCCGATCAACGAGCCGAGCAGCGGGGCGACTTCGGGCACGTCGGTGACGTGGCTGAGCAGCGAGGTGCCCATCATCCCGAGGCCCACGCCGAAGACGGCCGTGAGGATGGGAAGCAGCATCGCGAAGAGCGAGCCGAAGGCGAGGAACAGCACGATCGCGGCGGCCGCGATGCCCACCATCTCGGCGAGCCCGGTCGGCGGCTCCTGGATGCGGGTGATGGCCTGGCCGCCGAGCTCCACCTGGAGGCCGTCTCGTGCGGCGTCCTGCGCGGTGTCGACGACGTCCTCGACGAGCGCCTTCGGGACCGCGTTGGCCTGCTCGGTGAAGGTCACCTGGGCGTAGGCGGTGCGCCCGTCGCGGCTGATCTGCGCGCCGCCCTGCTCCGTATAGGGAGAGGAGACCTCGCCCACGCCCTCCATCGCGCCGATCGCCTGCAGCGCGGGCTCGAGCCGCTGCCGTACGCCGTCGTCGCGCACGGAGCCCTCGTCGACCTTCCACACCACGGTGTCGGTGTCGCCCGCGCTCTTCGGGAAGGCCTCGGTCATCAGGTCGTACGCGCGCTTGGAGTCGGTGTCCGGCAGGCTGAAGACGTTCGCGTAGTCCGTGCCGGCCCGCGCTCCCGCGGCGCCGACGCCGAGCAACGCCCCCACCCACAGCACGAGGACGACCAGGCGGTGCCGATAGCACCACCGTGCCAATGCAGCCACGATTCCTGCCCCTTCATCGGTCGGTACGGCCCGAACCGGTCCGTATCGGATGCTGGTCGTCCCCCTGAGCGTGGACTTCAGAATCCCGTCCGGCGCGCGTACGTGGTGTGTCGCGGCCATGACTCTCAAGGAACTCCAAGGCTCCGCCCGGTCCCCCGTTCAACGAGCCGGGCGATACTCAGGTCATGAACGCCGGGGAGGAAGTGGGCAAGGGAGCGGTCGTACTCGTGGTCGAGGACGAACCCTCCATAGCGGACGTGCTCGCGATCGCCCTGCGCTACCACGGGTTCGAGGTGGTGTGGGCGAGCTGTCTGCTGCAGGCCCGCGCCCGGGTCGCCGAGCGGCGGTTCGACGCGGTGCTGCTCGACGTGATGCTGCCGGACGGGGACGGGCGGGCCTTCGGGCGGGAGCTGCGTGACGGGCACCCGGAGACGGCCGTGGTGTTCGTGACCGCGCGCGACGCCCCCGCCGAGATCGTCGGGGCGCTCGGCTTCGGTGACGACTACATCACCAAGCCGTTCCACATCGACGAGGTGGTGGCCCGGATCACCGCGGTGCTGCGCCGCACCCGGCCGGCCGACGTGCTGCCGGCCCGCCCGCCGCTCACGTACGGGAATCTGGAGCTGGACGAGACCACGTACACCGTGCGCCGCGCGGACCGCCCCGACGGCCCGCGCGTCGAGGTGCAGCTGACCCCGACCGAGTACGCGCTGCTGCGCTTCCTGGTCCGCAACGGCGGCCGGATCGTGCCCAAGGAGCAACTCCTGCGCCACGTATGGCAGTACGAGCACCAGGCCGAGTCCACCGTCGTCGAGACCTACATCAGCTACCTGCGGCGCAAGCTCGCCCCGCTCGGCCCGTCGCTGATCACCACGCGGCGAGGCGTCGGCTACGGCCTGGCGGCCGCGTGAGGCGCGAGCTGCGGGGGCTGTTCCTGGGCGTCCGGCCGCACGGGCGGGGCCGGTTGCCGGGGCGGGGCCGGTGGCCGGGTCGGGACCGGCCGCACCGTAGGCGTCACCACGGGCTCGCGACCCTGCGCGCCAAACTCACCGTGATGAACGTCGTCATCCTCGCCCTCGGCATCGTGGTCGCGACGGCGGTGACCATCACCTCGATGCGGCACTACCTCCTCGACCGCATCGACTCCGAACTCGTCTCCTCGCGCACCGCCCTGGAGAACACCGGCTTCACACGCGCGCAGATCGACGCGCTCAGCGCGATCGGCTCACTCCGCGACGACCTGCTGCTCGCGGACGCGGCCGGCACGCTGCCGCGCCCGGAGACGGTGTTCGTCGCGGTGGACGGCGAGGGGCGGCCCGTGACCTTCGCGGGCATCCCGCCCACCGCACGGCAGCGCGAGCTGGCCGCGGAAGTGGACGATCCGCGCGCCCTCGCGGCCACCGACGCGATCACGGACGTGCACTTCGGCGGCGACACCTTCCGGGCCGTGGGCGCGCGCCTCGGCGACGGCACGGTGGTGGTGATGGCCACGTCCGTCGAGGCGGTACGGGACGGCATGGCCAAGAGCCTGAAGGTCGATCTGGGCGTGGGGGCAGGCCTGTTGGTGCTCCTCGGGGTCCTCACCCTCATGGGGGCGCGCCACCGCCTGCGCCCCCTGGAGGACATGGTGGAGACCGCGTCGGCCATCGCGGAGGGCGACCTCACGCAGCGCGTCCCGGCCCGCAAGGACCCCGTACTCGAGATCGAACAGCTCCGCCTGGCCCTCAACTCCATGCTCCACCAGGTCGAATCCGCCTTCGAGACCCGTGAGCGCAGCGCGGCCCAGCTGCGCCGCTTCGTCGCCGACGCCTCCCACGAACTGCGCACCCCGCTCGCGGCGATCCGCGGCTACCTCCAGCTCTACGACAAGGGGATGCTGCGCGAACAGGCCGACCGGGACCGCGCGGGACAGCGGGTGCGCGCGGAGACGGACCGCATGGCCCGCCTCGTCGACGAACTCCTCACCCTGGCCCGTCTCGACCAGCAGGCCGAACTGGTCTTCCAGGAGGTCGACCTGAGCCGGCTCGCCCGCGAGGCGGCCGAAGACCTGCGGGTGCAGGAGCCGGACCGCCCGGTCCGCGTGTCGGCCGACGGCCCGCTCCTGGTCCGCGCCGACGAGTCGGGGCTGCGGCAGGTGGCGGGCAATCTGCTGGCGAACGTCCGTATCCACACGCCCGGTTCGGCGGCGGTGCACATCTCGGTGACCCGCACCGGAGACCGCGTCCTGCTCACGGTCACGGACGAGGGCCCCGGCCTGCCCGCGGAGGACGCCGCCCGTATCTTCGACCGC
The DNA here is from genome assembly GCF_900100315.1 of Streptomyces indicus. Lineage (GTDB taxonomy): Bacteria > Actinomycetota > Actinomycetes > Streptomycetales > Streptomycetaceae > Streptomyces > Streptomyces indicus. Next base: position 188,591 of record NZ_FNFF01000011.1, on the reverse strand, counting down.
TTCTTCCGCGCGGGCGGCGGCGCGGGGAGCGGGCTCGGGATGGCGATCGTCCAGGGCGTGGTGGCGGCACACGGCGGAGAGGTCACGGTGGACACGGCGCCGGGGGAAGGGCTTTCGGTACGGGTGGAGCTCCCGGCCGCCCGAAGGTCTGCCCAGGCGCCCGAACAACCGCCTCGCCGGGCTGTGTTCTAACTGGCTGTGTTCTCACCGGGCTGTCTTCGCTCCGTGCCCACCAGCGCCCACACCGTCTTCCCGTACCGCCCGCGCTGCCACACGCCCCAGGTCTCGGCCACCGCGTCCACCAGGCGGATGCCGCGGCCGTGTTCGGCGAAGGGGCCCGGGTCATGGCGCAGGATCGGTTCCGCAGAGGACTCGTCCGAGACCTCGATCAGGCAGCAGCCGTCCGCGAGCACTGTCACCGCAACCTCGAACTCCCGCTCAAGGACCGGCCCGTGGCGGACCGCGTTCGTCGCGAGTTCCGACACGAGGAGCACCGTGTCGGCCACCGCGCCGGTCTCGCCGGTGTGCCCCCAGGCCGCGAGGTGTTCACGGACGCGCAGCCGTGCGAGGCCCACGGACGCGGGGTGCCGGGGCAAGCGGAACGCATGGCGCCGCAACACGTTCTTCACCTCCGGACACCCCGCACGCACGGGATTCGCACAAGATGCTGCGCTGCCGGAGCGGCAGTTGTCACCGGTCCGCGGAGGCGGCGGCCCCTTTCGGCCATGGGGCCTATGCCACTGGGTGCGGGCAGAGCGGCAGAAGCCGCCCAAGTCGCCCGCTCAAGTCGTACGGTTCCGGCCAAGCGCGGCGCATCGGCGCGCCCCGACCCGGCCGAAAACCCACCCTCGGCAGCCCGTGCCCGAGGGCTCCCGTCTCACGCCTGCCGGGAGGCGAGCGTCACCACGGTGATGTCCGACGGGGCCCCGACCCGCACCGGCGGCCCCCACGCCCCGGCGCCGCGCGACACGAACAGCTGCGTGTCGCCGTAGCGTTCCAGGCCGGCGAGGGTGGGGTTGGCGAGGTCGGCGATGAGATTGCCCGGCCACATCTGGCCACCGTGGGTGTGGCCGGAAAGCTGGAGGTCCACTCCGTGTTCGACCGCGTCGTGGATGACCACGGGCTGGTGCGCGAGGAGGACCGAGGCGCGCGAGCGGTCGCGGTCGCCGAGCGCCTTCACGAAGTCGGGGCCCTGGCCCTCGCTCTCGCCGGCCACGTCATTCACGCCCGCAAGGTCGAAGCCGTCGATCTCGACGCGGGCGTTCTCCAGCGGGTGCAGGCCGAGTTCGCGTACGTGGTCCACCCACTGCGCGGCGCCCGAGAAGTACTCGTGGTTGCCGGTGACGAAGTACGAGCCGTGGCGCGAGCGGAGCTGCGCGAGCGGTTCGGCGGCGGGGCCGAGGTCCTCGACGCTGCCGTCGACGAGGTCGCCGACGACGGCGACCAGGTCGGCCTGCGTGGAGTTGATGGTGTCGACGATGCGCTGCGTGTGCGCGCGGCCCAGGATCGGTCCGAGGTGGATGTCGCTGACGACGGCGATACGGAAGCCGTGCGCGGCGCGCGGCAGCTTCGCGAGCGGCACGGTGATGTGCTTGAGCTTCGGTCCGCGCAGCACGTTGTACGTACCGAACCCGACGGTCCCGACCGCGGCGGCGGCCGCGGCTCCGCCGACGATGCGGGAGACGAAGAGGCGGCGGGAGGGGTGGGGGCGCTCAGGGGTACCCCGGACGGACCCCTCCCTCCCGGGGGCCGAGCCCTCTTCAACCCTATCGCCGCCCACTGACAACGGCCCCTGGCCGCCTGCGTCCTGGGCCGCTTGGCCGCGTGCCTCCTGGGCCGCTTGGCCGCCTGCGTCCTGAGCCCCGGAACCGCCTGCGGCCACCGCGGCCGGCGCAGGATCCACCGCAGCCGGCTCCCCGACCGACGGCACCCCCTCCCCCGCAGCCGCCGCATCCCGCTTCCGCAGCCACCGCAGCAGCAGCGGCCGCACCACCTCGCCGGCCAGCAGCCACAGCGTCAGGTAGAGGAACAGCGCCATCCACAGGTAGCCGGGCCAGGCGAGCACCTGCTGGAGTCCGAACGGCAGCCCGGCCCGCGCCCCCGCGAACGCGCCCACCATCAGCACCAGCGCCGTGACGATCACGGCCGTCCCGGCCTTGCGTCCCGCCGACCGCGGCGTGGTCGTGTCGCGTACGAGCCGGCGCCACAGGTAGTAGTGCAGCCCGAGCAGGGCGGAGAAGGCGGCGAGACCCGCGAGGACGAAGAGGACGATCACCGCTGCTGCTTCCTGTCGTTTACCGCTGGCCGGCCGGCCACTGAGGCGCCCCGCTCACGTACGGCGCGAAGTCCGTCATGACATACGGCGCAAAGTCCGCCACGCCGAACGGCTATGACGTACGGCGCAGTGCCCGCACGCCACGCAACCCGATGACGCCGACGACCGTCCCCAAGACAAAGGACACCACGGCGAGCAGCAGATGGACCCAGAAGTATCCGGTCGGGTCACCGGCGTCGTCGAACGCGAGACCGCTTCCGTCCTTGACCAGGTTCTTGACGAAAGTGATCCAGATGATCCACGACCACACCCCGAAGGCGAGCAGGAACCAGGAGACGGGTCGGCTGAGCTTCATACGCCCAGTATCGCCGTCGCCCCTGCGGCCACCGTCCCGGGGTATCCCCTGGACGGAGTCCTCGCGGAGGGGTGGTGCGAGTGATCCCCGGCAGACACAGGGTGACCCGGCACACACTCGTACGGGTAAGACCTGTACGTTCTCGACCGTGCCTGCCATGAAGAAGACCGTACTAACGGTCGTATGCGCCAGCCTGATGACCATGTCTGCCGTCGCGCCCGCTGTCGCCGACGACAAGCCGGGGAAGAAGGACGACACGGCGAAGCCGCCGGCGAGCATGTCGAAGGTCGGCGGTGTCCAGCTCGGCAAGGCGGGCACGCAGGTCAATCTCGGGGCCGGCGCGCCGGTGCTGCCGAAGAAGCTGTCGGGCCGTTCATGGATCGTCGCGGACGCCGAGTCCGGCGAGGTGCTCGCCGCGCACAACGCGCACTGGCGGCTGCCGCCCGCCTCCACGCTGAAGATGCTCTTCGCGGACACCCTGATCCGGAAGGGCACCCTGCCCAAGGACAAGGTCTACAAGGTCAAGGACGCGGACCTCGCGGACGTCGGCGAGGGGTCGAGCCTGGTCGGCGTCAAGGAGGACCACACCTACACGGTCCACGACCTGTGGCTCGGGGTGTTCCTGCGGTCGGGCAACGACGCGGTGCACGTGCTCTCGCACATGAACGGCGGAGTCCGGCAGACCGTCTCGGAGATGCAGGCCCACGCCGAGGAGCTCCAGGCCCTCGACACGCACGTGGTCAGCCCGGACGGGTACGACGCCGAGGGCCAGGTGTCCTCCGCGTACGACCTGACTCTGATCGCGCGCTCGGGCCTGCAGGAGGCGGACTTCCGCGAGTACGCGGCCACCGCGCGCGCCCAGTTCCCCGGCGAGGGCCAGGGCAAGAAGCGGGACCACTTCGAGATCCAGAACACCAACCGCCTGATGACCGGCGACTACGGGCTCAACCCGTACAAGGGCATCGCGGGCGTCAAGAACGGCAACACCACGCACGCGGGCGCCACCTTCACCGGGGTCGCCGAGCGGAACGGCAAGGTGCTGCTCGTGACGGTGATGAACCCGGACTCCGACGAGCAGAACGCCGTCTACCAGGAGACCGCCCGCCTCTTCGACTGGGGCTTCAAGGCCGCGGGCAAGGTGAAGCCGGTCGGCGAACTGGTGGCGCCGCGCAGCGTGGAGAGCGGCACCGAGGGTGCGGCCGCCCCCGAGAAGGACGACTCCGACAGCGCGCAGGGATCGCTGTCGAGCACCGCGACCGCCGCGGCCGACGAGGGGTCGAGCGGGGTCGGGATCGCGCTCGCGGTCACCGGCGGTGTGCTCGCGCTCATCGGCGCCGGGGTGTTCGTGGTCAACCGCCGCTGGCCGCTGCCGGACCTGGTGCGGCGGGCGCGCCGCTGAGCGTGCCCTCGGGTGCCTGCTTGCTCTGCGTCGCCGTCCAGGCGGCGCAGAACAGGAGCAGTTTCGCGGTGAAGTTGATCCACAGGAGCAGCGCGACGGGGACGCCGAAGGCCCCGTACATGGACTTGGCGGCCACGCCCTTCATGTAGCCGCCGAGCAGCGCCTTGAGCAGTTCGAAGCCGATCGCGCCGACCAGCGCGGCCACGAAGAGCCGGCGGCGCGGCGGGTGCACCCCGGGCAGCAGCGTGAGCAGGTAGAGCAGGATCAGGAAGTCCGCGAGGACGGCGAGCGCGAAGACCACGACCAGAAGCAGCCAGCCCACCCAGCTCTGGTCGTCCAGGCCCACGGCCCGGGTCAGCCAGACGGCCGCCGTGGTGCCGACGGTGGAGGCGACGAGGGAGAGCAGTCCCGTCAGGCCGAGACCGATGAGGATGCCGGCGTCCTTGACCTTGGCGAGGACGGGGTTCTGCTCCTCGTCGTCCTTGCCCCAGACCGCGCGCAGGCACTCCCTTATGGTGCCGACCCAGCTCACGCCGGTGAACAGGAGCAGGGCGCCGGCGATCACACCGACCGTGCCGGCGTTCTCGACGAGGCCGCCGATGTCCAACTGGTCGGAGATTCCCGGGATCTGCTCGCTGATCTTGTCCTGCAGTTCGAGCTGCTTCTCCTTGGAGAGGGTGGCGGCGGCGATCGCGGCGGCCACCGTGAGCAGCGGGAAGAGCGCCAGGAAGCTGACGAAGGTCATCGCGCCGGCGAGCCGCGCCCAGTGCGCCCGGTCGAGGGTCTCGTAGGAGCGGTAGGCGTGGGTGGTCATCAGGCGCGCCACGAGCGGCCCGATGCCGGGGAGTTTCTTCAGCCAGTCCATGTCACGCCCACTCCCGTCGTTCCCTGCCGGGCCTCTCGCGTCGTTCCATGTCAGGCCGCCTTCCCGGCCGTACGGAACACCAAGCTCCGAGTACCCCAGAACCGCAGGACCGTGGCGAGCGCCATGCCCACGCCGGCGCCGGAGATCGTGTCGGCGCGCGGGGAGGTGTAGCCGAGGCCGTAGTGCGAGACCGCGAGGCAGAGGAGCTGGACGAGGGCGCCCGCGATGTTCACCGCGAAGAACACCGCGTACTGCCGCATCCGGGAGACGCCCGGGGTGCGGCCGCGGTACGTGCCGAGCGCGTTGCCCGCGTACGCCACCGAGCAGCCGGCCACGAAGGAGAGGGCCTTGGCGGTCAGCGGGTCCCAGCCCAGCGGGCCGCGCAGCCAGATGAACAGGCCGAGGTCGGCGGCGTAGGCGCAGATCCCGGCGGCGGCGAAGCCGAGCAGCTCGGGGCCCATGGCGCGCAGCCGGGCCGCGAGCCCGGAGCTCTTCGCGCGCAGGCGGGCGAGGAGTCCGGGCCGTTCGGCGGGTCCGTCCGTACGGGCCCGCGGGGGCGCCGAGGTGCTCACAGGTCGGCCACCGCGAGCCCGTACATCCCCACCCACACCAGGGCGATGAGCGCGAGCGGCTTGTCGCGCAGGACCACGTCCTCGGGGGCGCCGGCGGTGCCGCGGTCGGCGAAGACGGCGTAGCGCAGGATCGCGAGGATGAAGGCGACCATCGAGAGCTGGCGCCAGGGCAGCAGGCCGGTGCCGCCCTCCTCCATGGCCCACAGGCAGTACGCGAGGACGGCCACGCCGGCCGCGAGCTGCCACACGAAGCGCAGATAGCCGGTGGTGTACTCGGTGAGCAGCGCGCGCGTGGCGCCGAGCTTGCCGGGGTCCGACTTCACCGCCTCCGAGTAGCGCTTGGCGGAGACCATGAAGAGCGCGCCGAACCCGGTGGTGATGAGGAACCAGCGCGAGAGCGGGATGCCGAGGGCGACACCGCCGATCATCGCGCGCATCAGGAACCCGGTGGTGACGACCACGAGGTCGACGACCAGGACGTGCTTGAGGCTGATGCAGTACGCGAGTTGCATGCCCACGTACGCCGTGAGCAGCGCGGAGGTCATGGGCGTGCAGAGCAGGGCGGCGGCGGCCGGGGCGAGGACGGCGAGCAGCCCGCCCGCCGCGTACGCGACCGGCACGGGGACCTGTCCGGCGGCGACCGGGCGGCGGCACTTCTCGGGGTGGGCGCGGTCGGCCTCGGCGTCACGGGCGTCGTTGATCAGGTAGACGGCGGACGCGGCGGCCGTGAACAGGCAGAACACGATCGCCAGTTGGGCCGCGGTGCCGCGCGTGAAGAGCTCGCCGGCGGCGGCCGGGGCGGCGACGACCAGGACGTTCTTGATCCACTGGCGCGGGCGCGCGGTCTTGAGCAGGCCGAGCGGGAGGCTGATCGGGCCGGGGCGCTGCGGGGGCGAGGTGGGGGGCGACTGCCGGTCGAGAAGGGTCACTTGGCGGCCTCCGCGAGGATCAGGGCGACGGTCACTTGGCGGCCTCCATGAGGAGCAGGGCGACGGTCACTTGGCGGCCTCCTTGAGCATCCAGCGGCTGCCGAGCCGCGCGGTGGCGGCGCCGAGCGCGGCGCCGGCCGCGATGTCGCTCGGGTAGTGCACGCCGACGACCATCCGCGAGACGCACATGGCGGCGGCGAGCGGCGGTACGAGACGGGCGCCCGCGGGCCGCAGCGCCCCGTAGGCGACCGCGGCGGCGGCCGCGGAGGTGGCGTGCGAACTGGGGAACGAGTGCTTGCCCGCGGTGCGCACCAGCGGCTCGGCGTCCGGACGCGGCCTGCGCACCAGGCGCTTGACGCCCATGCTGGCCAGGTGTGCGCCCGCGGTCAGGGCAGTGCCGCGCAGCCAGGCGCCGCGCCGCTCCTTGTCGAGCGCGGCGCCGGCCAGGCCCGCGGCCAGCCACAGCGCCCCGTGCTCGCCGCAGAAGGACAGCGCGCGGGCGGCGGCCGCGATCTGCGGGTGCTGTCCGGTGTCGCGCAGGGCTGCGAGCAGCCGGTGATCCATCTCGTGCATGGAGCCTCTTCGTTGCCGTCGGTTCGGCCGTGGGGTCGGCCGAGGGGTTCGCCGTGGGTTTCGGACCGCCGATCCACCCGAGCGGCCGTATGCCGCAAACGACTCTTCTAGCCAACGGGCCAAGAATTACGGCAATGTTGGGCGACACCCCCTCAATCACCCGTTTCGGTGAGGGGTCCGACAGGTTTGGCAAACCTGCCCTCAACGGGCGATAGCGTCGCGTCCATGTTTGCCGAGGAAGCCGAGGCCGAGACCGTCTCCGTCACGGGTTGGGGCCGCACCGCCCCGACCACCGCCCGCGTGGTGCGCCCCCGTTCGTACGAGGAGGCCGCGGACGCCGTCCGCTCCTGCGGCGCGCGCGGGGGCATCGCGCGCGGCCTCGGTCGCGCGTACGGGGACGCGGCGCAGAACGCGGGGGGCGCCGTCCTCGACATGACCGCGCTCGACCGGATCCGCGCGATCGACGCCGAGGCGGGCGTGGTGGTGTGCGACGCGGGCGTGAGCCTGCACCGCCTGATGGAGGTCCTGCTGCCGCTCGGCTGGTTCGTACCGGTGACGCCCGGGACCCGCTATGTGACGGTGGGCGGTGCGATCGGCGCCGACATCCACGGCAAGAACCACCATGTCTCGGGGTCGTTCTCGCGCCATGTCGCCGCCCTCGACCTGCTCACGGCCGACGGTTCGGTCCGTACGGTGCGGCGCGGCGAGCCGCTCTTCGACGCCACCGCGGGCGGCATGGGCCTGACCGGCGTGATCCTCTCGGCGACGGTCGAACTGCTGCCCGTACAGACCTCGTTGATGTCCGTGGACACCGAACGGGCCACCGACCTCGACGACTTGATGGCCCGCCTCACCGCCACCGACCACCACTACCGCTACTCGGTCGCGTGGATCGACCTGCTCGCGCGCGGCGCCGCGATGGGCCGCTCGGTCCTGACCCGCGGCGACCACGCGCCGCTCGACCAACTGCCGGTACGGGCCCGGCGCACGCCCCTCGCCTTCCGGCCCGGACAGCTCCCGGCGGCGCCCGCGTTCGTGCCCGAAGGGCTGCTCGGCAAGGCGACCGTGGGGCTCTTCAACGAGCTCTGGTACCGCAAGGCGCCCCGCTCGCGCCGCGGTGAACTGCAGAAGATCTCCACGTTCTTCCACCCGCTCGACGGGGTGCCGCACTGGAACCGGATCTACGGCCGCAGCGGCTTCGTGCAGTACCAGTTCGTCCTCGGATACGGCAAGGAGGAGGCGCTGCGCCGGATCGTCGAGCGGATCTCCACGCGCGGCTGCCCCTCCTTCCTCGCCGTGCTCAAGCGGTTCGGCGAGGGCGACCCCGGCTGGCTGTCCTTCCCGATGCCCGGCTGGACCCTCGCCCTGGACATCCCGGCCAACCTGCCCGGCCTCGGCTCCTTCCTCGACGAGCTCGACGAGGAGGTCGCTGCGGCCGACGGGCGGATCTACCTCGCGAAGGACTCACGGCTGCGGCCGGAGCTGCTCGCGTCGATGTACCCGCGGCTCGGCCAGTTCCGCGCGCTGCGCGAAGAGCTCGATCCGCGCGGGGTGTTCACCTCGGATCTGTCGCGGCGGCTTTCCCTCTGATCCCGCTGGCCTCTTGGGCCTCGTACGACTGCTGATGGAGTTTCGATGAAGGACGCGTTCGGCACCCCCCAGTCCCTGCTGGTGCTCGGCGGCACCTCCGAGATCGCGCTGGCCACCGCGCGCCGGCTGGTCGCGCGCCGCACCCGCACCGTGTGGCTGGCGGGGCGGCCCTCGCCCGCGCTGGAAGCGGCGGCCGCGCAGCTGCGGGACCTGGGCGCCGACGCGCGCACGGTCGCGTTCGACGCGCTCGACACCGAGTCGCACGAGGAGGTGCTCGGGAAGGTCTTCACCGAGGGCGACATCGACATGGTGCTGCTGGCGTTCGGGGTGCTCGGCGACCAGGAACGCGACGAGGACGAGCCGTTGTCGGCGGTACGGGTCGCGCAGACCAACTACACGGGCGCCGTCTCCTCGGGGCTGATCTGCGCCAACGCGCTGAAGCGGCAGGGGCACGGCTCGCTGGTCGTGCTGTCCTCGGTGGCCGGCGAGCGGGCCCGCCGCGCCAACTTCATCTACGGCTCCTCGAAGGCCGGCCTCGACGCCTTCGCGCAGGGGCTCGGGGACGCGCTGCACGGCACCGGGGTGCATGTGATGGTGGTGCGGCCCGGCTTCGTCCGCTCGAAGATGACGGCCGGTATGAAGGAGGCGCCGCTGGCCACGACCCCCGAGGCGGTGGCCGAGGCGATCGAGGCGGGGCTGCGGCGACGTTCGGAGACGGTGTGGGTGCCGGGGGCGCTGCGCGTGGTGATGTCGGCGCTGCGGCATGTGCCGCGACCGGTGTTCCGGAAGTTGCCGGTGTGAGCAGCGGGGGCGGGCGGCTGCCGGTGTGAGCGACGGGGGCGGGCGGCTGCCGGTGTGAGCGACGGGGGCGGGCTTCTTACGCCTTGCCCTCAAGCCGTACGACCACGGGCGCCGAGAACGGGGCGCCCGACTGGTTGACCTGCACGTGTCCGGCGCCGATCACCGTGTCGGTGCCGGGCACCCGCAGGACCGACTCCAGCCACAGCGACTGCTTCGAGCCGGCGCGCGCGCCGGTCGATCCGGGCAGCCGCTCACGCTTGATCTTCACGCAGGTGCCCGCGTCGGTGACGTACCAATTGCCGTCCAGGACAAGGCCCTTGCCCTCGTCGAGCACCGGCGGGCGGTCCGCGCAGCCGCCCTGCTCGGGCGGCAGGTCCCTCCAGCGGGTGCCGTCCCAGCGCAGCCGCACGGACTCGTCGCCCGGCTCGTTCTCGACCTCTCCGTGGTTGTAGCTGTGCGTCCCGAAGGCGCGCACCTCGCCGTCGCCGCGCACGAAGAGCATCTGCAGGCCCGCGCCCGGCTCCGGTGGTACGGGGTCGGGGAAGCGGTACTGCGGCGTCTCGACGGAGGTGAAGGCGGCGCCGTCCCAGTGCGCGGTGGCGGGCTGGTCGTACGGCTCGCCGTGTACGGCTTCGGTGCCCGGGCCGGTCGTGCGGTAGCCGGCCGTCCACACGTCGTCCGGTCCCGCCACGGCCAGGTCCTCGACGGTGTGCGGGACGCGGTGGCTGCTCCAGCGGGTGCCGTCCCAGTGCCGGACGCTGCGGCGGTCGGCGCCCACCGCCCAGATGTCCTCCGGCCCCGTGGCCTCGATGTCGCCGACCAGGCCGGTCGGCGGGTTCGCGACCGGTGACCAGCGGGTGCCGTCCCAGGTCAGCCAGGCGTTCCCGGTGGGGTTCGTCTCCACGGCCTCGGTGCGCAGCCACACCGTGTCCTCGCCGAGCTGCTCGAGGCGGGGCGGGTACTGGGTCCGGGCGAGGGCCTCGGGCAGGGGATCGCTCCGCCAGCGCCCGCCGTCGTAGTGCAGCAGACGGGCGGGCGCGCTCGCGGCGTTCCCGGCGGCGACTGCCCAGATGTCGTCCGGTGCGAGCGCGGCGAGGTCCGTGATCCGCCCGCTGCCCTCGGCGATGTGGTCGAACGTCCAGGTGAGGGGGGCTTTGTCGGGGGTCTTGGCTTTCGGGTCCGGCGTACCGCCGCCGGCGCCGCACCCTGCGAGGGCGAGCAGCCCGGTCAGCGCGACCACGGCCCCGGCGTGTCTGCGCACGATCCCGCTCAGCGGGCCGGCAGCGTGCCGTGGTCGGCGGGCGCCGCGGCCTGCGGCGGCACCGCGGGGCCTGCGAAGGGGAACTCGCGCAGCTTGCGCCAGACCCCGTCCGCGCCCTGCTCGTAGAGCGCGAAGCCGGTGCAGGACCACTCCGCCTCGTAGGAGGACAGCTCCTCGTAGGCGCGGTCCATGGCCGCCTCGTCGATGGCGTGTGCGACGGTCACATGCGGGTGGTACGGGAACTGCAGCTCGCGCGCCACCGGACCCGAGGCGTCACGGACCTGCTTCTGCAGCCAGGTGCAGGCCTCGGCGCCCTCGACCACCTGGACGAAGACGACGGGCGAGAGCGGGCGGAACGTTCCGGTACCGGACAGACGCATCGGGAAAGGCCGGCCGCCCGCGGCCACCTCCGCGAGGTGCGCCTCGATCGCCGGCAGGTCCGCCGCGTCGACCTCGGTCGGCGGCAGGAGCGTGACATGCGTCGGGATACCGTGCGCCGCGGGGTCGCCGAAGCCCGCGCGCCGCTCCTGGAGCAGGCTGCCATGGGGCTCCGGGACCGCGATCGAAACGCCGAGCGTTACGGTCCCCACGTCGTGCTCCTTCTTCGGTCCTTGATCGGCTCTGCAGAGGCAGTGCTGCAGGCGCTGCCAGTGTGTCGCGCACACCGGGCTTCTGGCCAGGGTCCTTGGTCCGTCCCTGGCCAGGGGCCTGCGATCGGTGCCGGCGCGGCACGGGGCGGCGCCGGCGGTGTGCGGGTCGGGCGGTCCCGGCTCAGTGCTTGGCGGGCAGGAACCCGATCCGCTCGTACGTGGTGGCGAGGGTCTCCGCGGCGACCGCACGGGCCTTCTCCGCGCCCTTGGCGAGGATCGAGTCCAGGGTCTCCGGGTCGTCCAGGTACTCCTGCGTACGCGTACGGAACGGGGTCACGAACTCGGCCATGACCTCGGCGAGATCCGTCTTGAGCGCACCGTAGCCCTTGCCCGCGTACTTCTGCTCCAGTTCCGCGATACCGGTGCCGGTGAGGGTGGAGTAGATGGTGAGGAGGTTGCTGACGCCGGGCTTGGCCTCCGGGTCGAAGCGGATCTCCATCTCGGTGTCGGTGACCGCGCTCTTGACCTTTTTGACGGTCGCCTTCGGGTCGTCGAGCAGATTGATCAGGCCCTTGGGGTTGGCCGTGGACTTGCTCATCTTGGCCGTCGGGTCCTGGAGATCGAAGATCTTCGCCGTCTCCTTGAGGATGTACGGCTTCGGCACCGTGTACGTCTGCCCGTACCGGCCGTTGAACCGCTCCGCGAGGTCGCGCGTGAGCTCGATGTGCTGCCGCTGGTCCTCGCCGACCGGCACCTCGTTGGCCTGGTACAGCAGGATGTCCGCGACCTGGAGGATCGGATACGTGAACAGGCCGACCGTGGCGCGGTCCGAGCCCTGCTTCGCCGACTTGTCCTTGAACTGCGTCATACGGGAGGCCTCGCCGAAGCCCGTGAGGCAGTTCATGACCCAGCCGAGCTGGGCGTGCTCGGGCACGTGGCTCTGCACGAACAGGGTGCAGCGCTCGGGGTCGAGACCGGCCGCGAGCAGCTGGGCCGCGGCGAGCCGGGTGTTGGCGCGCAGCTCCTTCGGGTCCTGCGGCACGGTGATCGCATGCAGGTCGACGACCATGTAGAAGGCGTCGTGGGACTCCTGCAGCGCAACCCACTGGCGCACGGCGCCGAGGTAGTTGCCGAGGTGGAACGAGCCTGCCGTGGGCTGGATTCCGGAGAGCACGCGGGGTCGGTCAGTGGCCATGCGGACCATTCTCTCAGGCTCGTGAAAGTGCTTGCGCAGACCCGTGCTGCTGCTCGTGCGGAGCCGTGCCGCATGGCCGGGCGGGCCCGCGCCGCATGGCCGTGTGGACCCGCGCCGCATGGCTGCGCGGGCCGGTGAAACTGATCGCCTCCCGACCGGAACCGATCTCGGGCTTCCGGTGTATCAAAGGTGTGAGAACGCGGGAGGGGGCTCGCATCGTCGTCGACGAGGGCTCGGTGATCGCCCGGGTGCGCGCCGGCGAGGCGGAGGCGTACGCGGAGCTGGTGCGCGCCCACACCCCGGTCGCACTGCGCGCCGCGGTCGCCTTCGGCGCGGGCGCCGACGCCGAGGACGTCGTACAGGCGGCCTTCTTCAAGGCCTACCAGTCCCTCGGCCGCTTCCGGGACGGCTCCGCCTTCAAGCCCTGGCTCCTTCAGATCGTGGTGAATGAGACGAGGAACACAGTGCGCTCGGCCGGCCGGCTCAGAGCGCTCGTCGGACGCGAGGCGGCGCTGCTCGGAGCCGAGCCGCGGATACCGGACGCGGCCGACCCGGCCTTCGCGGCTCTCGCCCAGGAGCAGCGGACCGCCCTGCACACCGCGCTCGGCCGGCTGAGCCACGACCAGCGTGCCGTCGTCACCTGCCGCTATCTGCTGGAGATGGACGAGGCGGAGACGGCCGAGACGCTGGGCTGGCCGCGTGGCACCGTGAAGTCCCGGCTGAACCGCGCCCTGAAGAAACTGGGCAGGCTGCTGCCCGCGGACGATGTCCCCGCCATACGCCCGGAGGGAGGTGAGAGGAGTGGGTGAGGACCAGGAGGCCAGGCGAAGGCGCGTCGAGGAGGAGCTGCGGCTGCTCCAGGGCCGGATGACCCTGCCCGGGGTCGACGGACGGACGATGGCCGAGCGGGTGCTGGCACAGATCGTCGCCGAGCAGGTGCCGACCCCGGTCGCCCAGCCGCCCAGCCGCCGCGAGCGGCTGCGCGGCTGGCTCCGTGTGCGGCGCGCGCGGACCGCGGCGGCGCTGACCGGTCTCCTGATCGTCGCGGTCCTGACCCCTCCGGTGCGCGCGGCCGTCGCGGACTGGTTCGACTTCGGCGGGGTCGAGGTCCGCCACGACCCCTCCGCCTCCCTCCCGCCGCCCTCCCCCGTACCGGGCTGCGGCCAGGGGCTTTCCGTCGAGGAGGCGGAGCGCGAGGCGGGCTTCGAGGCCGTGCTGCCACGGCAGTTGAGCGGGCGGCCCACGGCCGCGGTGTCCGGTGACCGCCGGGTGCTCTCGCTGTGCTGGCGCGCCTCGGACGGTTCGGTGATACGGCTCGACCAGTTCAAGGCGACGATCGACCCGGTCTTCTGGAAGACCACGCGCGTCCCGTACGAGCCGGTGACGGTGCGCGGCTCCGGCGAAGGGCTCTGGTTCGACGAGCCGCACAAGCTGCGGATCGACCTGCTCGACGCGGCCCGGAATCCGTACTCGACGACCGTGCGCTCGGCCGGCCCGACCCTCCTGTGGGAGAAGACGGACACCGGCACCCCTTTGACCCTGCGGCTCGAGGGGATCGATCTGCGGGACCGGGCGCTGGAGGTCGCGGCCTCGGTGGAATGACCTCACGCGCGTCGGTGGAATGACCTCGCGTGCGTCGGTGGGCAGCCGCGCGGAACAGGTAGGCGCCTGCCCGCGGTGACCAGCCGCGCACCGCCGTCCCGCCACCGCCCCGCCGCCGTACGGAAAATCGCCCGCGGAAAAGGGGAACCCGGCGGTGGCGGGCGGTGTACCAGAAGTGAATCGGCGCGGACAGGCCGCGCTCGGGACGCTCTGGGGGAACGCATGCGTACGGTACGGAAGTTGGCGACCGCGCTCGGCGCACTCGTGGCCGGACTCGCCCTGGTCCTGCTGGGAGCGCCGGGCGCCACGGCGGGCGGCCCCACGAGCGTGCTGCTCGCCTCACCGACGAACGCGCGGGCCGCGGCGCTCTACGGCCAGGAAGAGACCTACCGGGAGCTGGAGCAGCTGCTGCTGGTCGGCCGCGACATCGCCGGGGACAAAGCCCCGCCCATGGAGACGCTGATGGACGGCCAGATGGTCAATGTCACGTGGATGATCCACGACACGCAGCCGTGGCGCGTGGACCGGGTCTACGCGATGCTGCCCGGCACCAGCGACTACAAGGTCTGGATCCACACGGTCGTCGACCACGAGGGCATGGCTCCCGACCTCAGCAAGGGCGTCTGGCACCTGGCGAAGCAGCCCGGCGAACTGAACGCACTCCTCGACCGGCTCGGCCTCTTCGACGCGTCGTCCGCGGCGGGCGAGGCCACGGAACCCCTCACCCCGGCGCCCGGCGAGACCGAGCCCGCAGGCGCGGGACCGGCCGCCACCCCGGACGCCCGGCCCACCACCACCGCCTCCCCCACGGCCACCACCGGCTGGTGGTGGGCCCTGCCGGGCATAGCCGCCGGCGCCGCCCTGGTCCTCGGCATCCGCCCGATGGCCCGCCGACTGCCCGCCCTGCCCGCGAGGTTGAGGGAGGCCAAGGAGGCCAGGGCACTCGCCCGCGAGGAAGGGCCGCGCGGGGAGCTGATCGACCGGTGACGCGGAGGTGCCCCGCCCGAAGGAAGAGCACCCCCGCGGCACACCGGCTCAGGTGAGGTCGATCCCCGGGTAGAGCGGGAAGCCGGACAGCAGATCCGTGGCGCGGCGGGCCACCTCGTCCGAGACCTTCTCGTCAAGGACGTGCTGGGCCTTCGACGCGGCACCCGACTTCGTCGTGCCCGGCTCGGCGGCCTTCAGCACCGTGTCGATCAGGCCCGCGATCTCGTCCATCTCGGCCGTGCCCAGACCGCGCGTGGTCAGGGCGGGGGTGCCGATGCGGATGCCGGAGGTGTACCAGGCGCCGTTCGGGTCGGCCGGGATCGCGTTGCGGTTCGTGACCACACCGGAGTCCAGCAGCGCCGACTCGGCCTGCCGGCCGGTGAGGCCGTACGACGAAGCGACGTCGATCAGGTTGAGGTGGTTGTCCGTGCCGCCCGTCACCAGCGTGGCACCGCGGCGCATCAACCCCTCGGCAAGGGCACGGGAGTTGTCGACCACACGCTGCGCGTAGTCACGGAAGGAGGGCTGCCGGGCCTCGGCGAGCGCGACCGCCTTGGCCGCCATCACATGCGGCAGCGGGCCGCCCAGCACCATCGGGCACCCGCGGTCCACCTGGTCCTTGAGCGAGTCGTCGCACAGCACCATGCCGCCGCGCGGGCCACGCAGCGACTTG
This sequence comes from Streptomyces indicus, assembly GCF_900100315.1. GTDB lineage: Bacteria > Actinomycetota > Actinomycetes > Streptomycetales > Streptomycetaceae > Streptomyces > Streptomyces indicus. Next base: position 172,924 of record NZ_FNFF01000011.1, on the reverse strand, counting down.
TGCGTGGTGGTCGTGACGATCTGCGCGTGCGGCACCGGGTCGAAGTCACCCGTGAGCACCTTGCCGGCGACGAGCCCGGCGAAGTGCGCCATGTCGACCATGAGCGTGGCACCGACCTCGTCGGCGATCTCGCGCATGATGCGGAAGTTCACGAGACGGGGGTAGGCGGAGTACCCGGCGACGATGATCAGCGGCTTGAAGTCACGGGCCGTCTTGCGCAGGGCCTCGTAGTCGAGGAGGCCGGTGGCGGGGTCGGTGCCGTACGAACGCTGATCGAACATCTTTCCTGAGATGTTCGGCCGGAAGCCGTGCGTCAGGTGGCCGCCCGCGTCCAGGGACATGCCGAGCATGCGCTGGTTGCCGAAGGCCTGGCGCAGCTCGGCCCAGTCGGCGTCCGTGAGGTCGTTGACCTGGCGGGCACCCGCACGCTCCAGCGCGGGGGCCTCCACGCGGTCGGCGAGCACGGACCAGAAGGCGACCAGGTTGGCGTCGATCCCCGAGTGCGGCTGGGCGTAGGCGTGCTGGGCGCCGAAGAGTTCGCGGGCGTGCTCGGCGGCGAGGGATTCGACGGTGTCGACGTTGCGGCAGCCGGCGTAGAAGCGGCGGCCGACGGTGCCCTCGGCGTACTTGTCGCTGAACCAGTTGCCCATGGCGAGCAGCGTGGCCGGGGACGCGTAGTTCTCGGAGGCGATCAGCTTGAGCATCTCGCGCTGGTCGGTGAGCTCCTGCCCGATGGCGTCGGCCACGCGCGGCTCGACGGCGCGGATCACGTCGAGGGCGCTGTTGAAGGCGGAGGAGGCCGCGGCGGTGGAGGCGGCGGACGGCTCGGTCATGGTGGTGGACCTCCGGACGAAGACGATGCGTACAGGTTCGTCGTACTCGGTTCGGCCCAGGCGCACGGCACACAGTTCATGAGCCGCTCCCCGATGGTTGATCCCATCTCAGCGCGCCAGTCACGGCCCACTCGTCACCTTACCGGCAGGTGTCCGGGCGAGGTTTCCTCGTCCGCGATGCGAGCAACCGATGATCTTGCTCCAGGTCGGGGGCACGCGTCTCAGCCGCCCTGATACCCAGGGCCCGGCACTCAGGCGGGCTGTCCGAGTTCGCGGTGATCGGCAGGGAAGGAAAGGGGCTGCCTCCGCAGCGGACCCTGGTTGTCACCGCTGCCGCATACGGTGTGGGCGTCCATATCTTTCGAAATCTCGTTCAAGGGAGAGGCGCAGCGATGGAGCCCTGGTTCAAGGGCATCGGACCCGTCACGTTGTTCATCGAAGATCTGGTGGAGACGAAGAAGTTCTACGAGGACGTCTTCGGCCTGAAGGCGGTCTTCGAGGACGCGGACTCGGTCGTTTTCGACTTCGGCAACGCCTTCGTGAACCTGCTGAAGTCCTCCCAGGCCGGTGAGTTGGTCGAGCCCTCGAAGGTCGCGGGGCCCGAGGCCGGAGCGCGCTTCCAGATCACGATCGAGGTGGAGGATGTGGACGCAGTCTGCGAGAAACTCGCGGAATGCGGGGTGAGGCTCCTCAACGGCCCCCAGGACCGGCCCTGGGGCATCCGGACCGCCACCTTCGCCGACCCGTCGGGCCACGTCTGGGAGGTCGCTAAGTAGTGTCCGACACCGAGATGATGACGCTGCTGGGCGTCCTGAACGACAAGCGCAAGCATGTCCTGGACACTCTCGAGGGTCTCGATGACGAAGCGCTTCGGCGCCCGGTGCTACCGTCCGGCTGGACCTGCCTGGGCCTCGTGCACCATCTCGCCCTGGACGACGAGAAGTTCTGGTTCCGCGCCGTCGCGGCGGGCGAACGGGCCGCCATCGAAGAGATCCTGAGCTCCGAGGACGACGCTTGGGATCCTGCGCCGGAGAAGTCGGCGCAGGAGATTTTCGCCCTGTACCGCAAGGAGAGCGGGCTCTCCGATGCGATACTCGCCGGCACCGCCCCGGACGCACCCCTGCGCTGGTGGCCACACTTCTTCGACGGCTGGCGCTACGACAACCTCCGTGAAGTCGTCCTGCACGTCATCACCGAGACCGCGACCCACGCCGGGCACCTCGACGCTGTCCGGGAGCTCATCGACGGAAAACAGCGGCTCGTCATCACCTGACCGCCCCCGGCTCCCGGCGAGCCACCTTGAAGTCGTATACGCAGGGAGGAGTTCGACCCGGGCCCGGAATTCAGGCGGGATGTCCCGGTGCACGGTAATCGGCCGAGCAGGAGGCGGGGAGCGAGCACGGGTATCGCGAAGGCGCGGTGCGCGGTTATACCGATTTCGCTCATGTCGGTTGTAACCAGTCGTTACGGTTGGGGTATGAAGGCGGACATGGGGCGCAAGTACCGTGCGTACCCCACCGAGGAGCAGGACAAGATCCTGACCGGGTGGGGACACACCGTGCGTGCCCTGTGGAACGTGGCTTTGGAACAGCGGGTCTACCTGTATGAGCAGCGTCGATACACGCTGCGTTCCGCGGAGCAGTGCAAGCAACTGGCCATCGGCCGGGGCGAGATCGATTGGCTGGCCGACCTGCCGTCCGAGTGCGGGCAGATGGTCCTCAGTCACCTTGACCGGGCGTACGACAACTTCTGGAACCCGGACCATCCGGCCGCCTTCCCTGCCCGGAAGAGGCGCGGTCACCGGCTGTCCATCCCGTTCAAGGGACAGCGCGTCGAGGTCCGCAAACTCAACCGACACTGGGCCGAGGTCCGGCTGCCCAAGCTGGGGTGGATGCGGTTTCGTCTGTCGCGTGCGATCGGCGGGACCATCCGCAACGCCACCGTTTCCCGGGACGGCAACGGCTGGCACGTCTCCTTCGGCGTCCACACCGGAATCAAGCCCGAGCCGCCGAACGAGATGCCCTCGTGTGGTGTGGATTTCGGTGTCGCCGCCTCAGCGTACGTCTCCACCGAGGCCTCACCCCGCCTCATGCCACCCAGCCTGACCGAGACTGAGAAGTCGCGGCTCAAGCACCTGGAGCAGAAGAAGGCCCGCCAGGTCACATACGCGAAAAAGCACAACGGAGGCAAGTACGGGGCGCGTCTGCGCCGCACCATCTCCCAGATCGCCAAGCTCAGGACCCGGCAGGCGAACCGCCGCCTGGATCACACGCACAAACTCACCACCGGCCTCGCCAAAAGCCACGGCATGGTCGGTATCGAGGACCTGCGCGTGAAGAACATGACGAAGTCCGCCAGAGGCACGGTCGAGCACCCGGGCAAAAGGGTCCGCCAGAAGGCGGGGCTCAACCGGTCCATCCTCGACAACATCCCCGGGGAGCGACGCCGTCAGCTGGAGTACAAGACCCGCCTGTACGGCTCCGCGCTGGTCGCGGTCCCGCCGTTCCACACCTCCCAGACCTGCGCCGCCTGCGGAAAGGTCGACCCCGCATCCCGTCAGGGATGCGGCCGGTTGTTCGCCTGCGTCCACTGCGGACACGAGGACGACGCCGACCACAACGCCTCGGTGGAGATCGAGGCCCGTGCCCGCCGGACGGGCGGCACGGTCACCAACAGCACGCGCAGCGTCCCCCGGACGCGAGTCCCGGCCACCGGCCGGAGGCGGATGCGTGAAGCCCGAAAGCCCGCCCACGCGAGCTGAAGGGAATCGCCCTCACGCATAGAGGGGGCGAGAAATCGTCAAGATAGGAACGTGGGCGACACCACCCAGCCCCGGCCGCACGATGAACGGAGACCCCGTGTCGATGACGGAATCCCGCACGCAAGCTTTGATCGCCTCCGCCGACGCGCACAGCGCGCACAACTACCATCCGCTGCCCGTCGTGGTCGCCACGGCCGAAGGGGCGTGGATGACGGACGTGGAGGGGCGGCGCTATCTGGACATGCTGGCCGGGTACTCGGCGCTGAACTTCGGGCACGGCAACCGGCGTCTCATCGACGCGGCGAAGGCGCAGCTGGAGCGGGTGACGCTGACGTCGCGCGCGTTCCACCACGACCGGTTCGCCGAGTTCTGTACGCGTCTTGCCGCGCTGTGCGGCAAGGACATGGTGCTGCCGATGAACACGGGCGCGGAGGCCGTCGAGACCGCCGTGAAGACCGCCCGGAAGTGGGGGTACCGGGTCAAGGGCGTGCCGGACGGGCAGGCGAAGATCGTGGTCGCGGCCGACAACTTCCACGGCCGGACCACCACCATCGTGAGCTTCTCCACGGACCCCGAAGCGCGGGCGGACTTCGGGCCGTACACGCCGGGGTTCGAGATCGTTCCGTACGGGGATCTCGACGCGCTGCGCGAGGCCGTCACGGACGAGACGGTGGCCGTGCTGATCGAGCCGATCCAGGGCGAGGCGGGGGTGCTCGTGCCGCCGGCCGATTATCTGGCGGGGGTGCGGGAGCTGACGCGTGAGCGGAATGTTCTGTTCATCGCGGATGAGATCCAGTCGGGGCTCGGGCGGACCGGCAAGACCTTCGCGTGTGAGCACGAGGACGTCGTGCCGGACATGTACGTGCTCGGCAAGGCGCTGGGCGGCGGGGTCGTACCGGTGTCCGCCGTGGTGGCGTCGCGTGAGGTGCTCGGGGTGTACCGGCCGGGCGAGCACGGGTCGACGTTCGGCGGGAATCCGCTGGCGTGCGCGGTGGCGCTCGAGGTCATCGCGATGCTGGAGACCGGTGAGTACCAGGAGAAGGCGACGGAGCTCGGTGAGCATCTGCACCGTGAGCTGGGGCTGCTTGTCGGGGGCGGGGCCGTGCGCGAGGTGCGCGGGCGCGGGCTGTGGGCCGGGGTCGACATCGATCCGTCGTACGGGACGGGCCGGGAGATCTCCGAGAAGCTGATGGAGCGGGGCGTGCTGGTCAAGGACACGCACGGGTCGACGATCCGGATCGCGCCGCCGCTGGTGATCTCGAAGGAGGACCTGGACTGGGGGCTCGATCAGCTGCGGGCCGTGCTGGGTACGGAGGCATAGCCCTCGTATCTCCGTACAGGAGACGTCAGAGGATCACGTGCGGCAGGAAGCGCGCGTATTCGTCCGTGACCAGGCCGGAGGATTCGCGGATGCCGAGCCCTGCTGCCTCGTTCTCGACCACCCACGCACCGAGCACGACGTGGTTGCCGTCGAAGGCGGGCAGCGGGGCCAACTCCTGGTAGCAGCAGGCGTCTTCGTGTACGGCGGCGGGTTCGCCTGGCCGGTGGACCGTGACTCCGGCGCCCTCGCGGCCGAGCAGCGGCTTGGCCACGTAGCCGGGTCCTTCGGCCAGTTCGCGGGGGCCGTCGAGGTAGGCGGGGAGCAGGTTGGGGTGGCCGGGGAAGAGTTCCCAGAGGACCGCGAGGAGCGCCTTGTTGGAGAGGAGCATCTTCCAGGCGGGTTCGATCCACAGGGTGGTGCCGGTGCCGCCGCCGTTGTCGAGCGTGGTGAGGACGTGCGGGGCGAAGCGGTCGGTGGTCAGCCACTCCCACGGGTAGAGCTTGAAGCAGGAGCGGATGAACTTCAGGCGTTCGTCGACGAAGCGGCCCGAAAGGCGGTCCCAGCCGATCCGTTCGACGCTGAGCGCCTCGGTGGCGAGTCCTGCCTGTTCGGCGGTCTCGCGCAGATACGCCACCGTCATGAGGTCCTCGCCGAGCTGGTCGCTCGCGGAGTGCGCGAAGTGGACGGGTCCGGGCGGCAGCAGCGGGGCCTGGCGCTTCCAGGCGTCGACGAGGCGTTCGTGCAGGGAGTTCCACTGGTCGGCGCCGGGGAAGCGCTCCTCCATCCAGAACCACTGCGGGCTGGCGGCCTCCACCAGGGAGGTGGGGGTGTCCGCGTTGTATTCGAGGAGCTTGGCCGGGCCCGTGCCGTCGTAGCGCAGGTCGAACCGGCCGTAGAGGGAAGGGAGTTCGGCGCGGCGGTGCCAGGACTCGGCGACGCGCGCGGCCACCCGTTCGTCGGTGATGCCGAGGTCGGCGAAACGGTCCTGCTCGACGATGTGGGCTGCGGCCCGCAGGCACATGGTGTGCAGTTCCTCGACGACCTCTTCGAGCGCCTCGACCTCGGGGAGCGAGAAGACGTAGTAGGCGCTCTCGTCCCAGTAGGGGCGCAGGGAGCCGTCGGGGTAGCGGGTGAGCGGGTAGATCAGGCCCTGTTCCTCGACTGTCTCCTGCCAGCCGGGGCGGGGTTCGGTGGTGCGGCGTTCCACGGGCTCAGCCGCCGCCGGAGCCCGAGTCGTCGCAGCCGAAGCCGCCGCGGTCGACGGCCTCGGAGCGGCTGAAGGTGCCGTAGTCGGCGCGGCCGCGGTCGGTCTCGGCGTCGTAGTACCAGGCGCCGTCGACGCGGCTCTTGCTGCCGCTCCCGCGCTTCTTGCCCTTGGCCGAGGAGGAGCTGCCGCAGTACTTGGAGTCGACGATCTTGTAGCCGTCGAAGGTGTAGTCGTCGCGGTCCACGCAGCGCTTGTCCGGATCGCTGCCGCAGGCCGCGAGGGCGGTGGCGAGGACGCCCATGCCGCCGAGGATCACCGTGCTCGACCGCATCCGCCGCGGCCCTGCACCCGCTGCCATGTGTCCACTCCCCCTGTCGACCGTGTGGAACGCAGGCAGCTTAGTCAGCCGCGCGCGCCGCCACCGGAACACCCCCGGGCGGCCACCGGCCCCCTAGAGTCGTTTCGTGCTCATTGGGATGATTTGCGCCCTCGCGTCCGCGGTCTGTTTCGGTGCGGCCTCCGTGCTCCAGGCCGTCGCCACCCGGGCCATCGCGCCCGGCACCGGGTCCGGCGTGGATCCGGGGCTGCTGATGCGGGTCCTGAAGCAGTGGCGCTATCTGGCGGGGCTCGCGCTGGACGGGCTCGGGTTCCTGCTGCAGATCGTGGCGCTCAAGCACATTCCGATCTACGCCGTGGGGGCAGCCCTCGCCGGCTCGCTCGCCGTGACCGCGGTGATCGCCACGCGCCTGCTGCACATCCGCCTGAGCCGGGCGGAGTGGACGGCGATCGCCGTGGTGTGCGCGGGACTTGCGATGGTGGGGCTTGCGGCCGGCGCGGAGGGCCACGAGTCCGGTTCGGACGCGCTGAAGTGGGTGCTGCTCGCCGCCTCCGTCGCCCTCCTCCTCGTGGGCGCGGCGGGCGGACGCCTCCCCGACAAGCCCCGCGCGCTCGTGCTGGGACTCGGCGCGGGGCTCGGCTTCGGCGTGGTCCAGGTGGCGGTGCGCCTGATCGACGAGTACGCCCTGACGGACCTGCTCACCAACCCCGCCACGTACGCCCTCCTGATCGGCGGCGGCGGCGCCTTCCTGCTCCTGACCTCGGCGCTGCAACGCGGCTCGGTCCCGACGGCGACCGCGGGCCTCGTCCTCGGCGAGACGATCGCCCCCGCGCTGGTCGGCGTCCTCTGGCTGGGCGACGAGACCCGCGAGGGCCTGGGCTGGCTGGCCCTCCTCGGCTTCGCGGTGGCCGTGGCGGGTGCACTCGCGCTGGCACGGTTCGGGGAGGCGCCGGTGGCGGAGAGCTCGGCCGGAGAGGCCCCGGCGGCCTGAGCTGTCTGGCCTGAACCGCTCGGCCTGAACTGCCACGGCTGAGCTGTCCGGCCTGAACTGCCACAGCCCGCCGGGGACTTCTCCCTACGACTCGGGCGCCCTCGATGCCTCAGATCAACGCGTTCTTGTAGAAGATGCTCGACCGCCGGTCCCCCTCCACCCCGGTCGCGAAGCCGATGAAGAGCCGGGCCTCGCCCGCGTCGGTGCGGTAGACCGCGAGGCCCTCCGGCTCGCGGAAGTGCAGCGTGGAGCCGGCCTTGGTGAGGACGGGGCCCTGCTTCACGGTGCCGGTGTTGATGTCGATGCTGGTGAGGTACGTGTTGCCGTCGCCGGTGGGGGTGCCGTCGCCCGGGTAGGCATTGCCGGTCTGGAAGTACATGTACGAGCCGTAGAGGGCGTAGCCCTGGGCCGTGCCGGAGATCGACGGCTGGGCGAAGTCGGCGAGCGGGGTGCCCCAACTCCGGTTCTCGAAGGCGGAGAGCGGGTAGACGCGGATGCGCTTGCCGGAGCTCGTGTGGTAGCGCACGATCATGCGCCGGTACACCGGGTCCACGGAGCAGGTGTACTCACTGGCGCCGGAGATGGGCCGGTACGCGGCGGAGGCGGCGGGCGAGCCGAGGGTCTGGCCCGCGGTGAAGCGGATCGGGGCGAGCGCGGTGCCGTACCCGTTGCTGTTCGCGGCGCACTCGACCCACAGCTCGGTGCCGGAGCCGTCCGGCAGTGCGGCGAAGGCGACCCCGTGGCCGAAGCCGTTGAGGTGCATGTAGGCGAGGTAATTGCCGTGGAAGTCGAGCTTGTTGATGCACAGGTCGCCCGCGGACTCGGGACTGCCGTCGCGCTTGGTGGCGACGTACAGGAACTTGTTCACCCAGTCGAAGGCGAAGCTCTGCTGGACCCGGGGGCCGTGCAGGTCCGCCGAGCGGAACAGGTCGTACGAGGGCTGCGTGAGGTCGAAGCGCTGGGTGACGGGGACGTCGGCCGCGGCGCTCTGCGCGCCGAGTCCGAGCCCGAGCGCGGCGAGCGAGGCGCCCGCTCCGGTGCGTATCAGGCTGCGGCGCGAGAAGGGGGGTGTGGGGGGCATGGGACGCTCCAGGCGTTGGGGGGATGGGCGGAAGCACGTGATCTTATCTGTTGCCGCCGGGAGTCAATTGGCGCGCCCGCAACGGAATTTGACGACCGCGCCAGAACCGCGCCGGACACCTCACAACGCCGACAGCACCTCGCACAACGCCGCCAGCGCCCCCGCCCACGCGTGGTCCGGCGGGGTGCCGTAGCCGACGACCAAGCCGTCGCGGGGCGGGGTCGTGGCGTCCGGGTGGCGGAAGAAGTGCAGGCCCTGGACGCGGATGCCGTGGTACGCGGCCGTGCGCAGCGCCGACTGCTCGGTGCCCGGCGGGAGTTCGAGCACCGCGTGCAGTCCGGCCGCGATGCCGCTGACCTTGACGTGCGGGGCGTGCGCGGCGAGGGCCGTGACGAGTTCGTCGCGCCGGCGGCGGTACTTCAGACGCATGGCCCGTACGTGGTGGTCGTACGCGCCCGAGGTGAGGAACTGCGCGAGCGTGAGCTGGTCGACGGCGCTGCACTGCCACTCCGAGACGCCCTTGGTGCGCGCGGCCAGGGCGGCGAGATCGGCGGGCAGCACCAGCCAGCCGAGCCGGAGTGCGGGGGCGAGGGATTTGCTGACCGTGCCGCAGTAGACGACGCGGTCGGGGTCGAGGCCCTGGAGGGCGCCGACGGCCTGGCGGTCGTAGCGGAACTCGCCGTCGTAGTCGTCCTCCAGGATCACCCCGCCGGTGCGGCGGGCCCAGTCGACGGCCTGGGCGCGGCGCTCGGAGGCGAGCGGGTTGCCGAGCGGGAACTGGTGGGCCGGGGTGACCAGGAGCGCGCCCGCGGAGCCCAGGCCGTCGGTGACCGTGCCGCGTTCGTCCACGGGCAGGGGCGCGAGGGCGAGGCCCTCGTCGGTGAAGCGGGACCAGTGGTGGGCCAGTCCGTAGGACTCGACCGCGACCGTGGTGGCGCCGCGGGCGCGCAGGGCGCGGGCCAGGAGCGGGAGTGCGCCGACGAAGCCGGCGGTGACGAGGATGCGGTCGGGTTCGGCGTGGACGCCGCGGGCCCGCGCAAGGTAGTCGGCGAGCGCGGTGCGCAGTTCGAGGCGGCCGCGCGGGTCGCCATAGTCGAAGGCGTCGTTGGGCGCGTCGAGCAGGGCGCGGCGGGCGGCTTTGGCCCATTCCGTACGGGGAAAGGCGCTGACGTCCGGGGAGCCGGGGTGCAGGCCGTATCTGACCTTGGGGGCGCGGCGCGGGGCGGGGCGCGGGGTCTGTGGCGCCGGTACGGTGCGCGGTGCGACGCGGGTGCCGGAGCCCTGGCGCGCGGTGAGCCAGCCCTCGGCGACGAGGTCGGCGTAGGCGTCGGCGACGGTGTTGCGGGCGATGCCCAGGTCGGCGGCGAGGGAGCGCGAGGACGGCAGGCGGGTGCCGGGGGTGAGCCGGCCGGTGCGGACGGCGTCGCGCAGGGCGTCCGTGAGTCCCTTGCGGACGCCGGAGCGGCCCACGTCGAGGTGCAGGTCCACACCCAGATTGGCCCAGGAATTCACCATGGAAATGGACCATACCGGCCGGGCCAGTGCGCCGTAGCGTGGTCGCCATGAGCACTGAATACGCACCTGAGCACACGCCCCGCCTCAACCTCGGGCAGCACCTGCCGGAGTTCTACAAGGCGATGATCAAGGTCGACGGCGCCTCGCGGCAGGGCCTCGACCCGGTGATCGCGGAGCTGGTGAAGATCCGCGCCTCGCAGCTGAACCACTGCGCCTTCTGCATCGACATGCACAGCAAGGACGCGCTGGCCGCCGGCGAGACCCCCGAGCGGATCATCCAGCTGAGCGCCTGGGAGGAGTCGCGGCACTTCTACACCGAGAAGGAGGCGGCCGCGCTGGAGCTGGCGGAGGCCGTCACGGTCCTGACGGACGGTTTCGTGCCGGACGAGGTCTGGGAGAAGGCCGCCAAGCACTTCGACGAGGCGGAGCTGTCCTCGCTGCTCGCGGTGATCACGGTGATCAACGCGTGGAACCGGATCGCGGTCTCGACGCGCATGGTGGCGGGGCACTACACGCCGGGGTCGACGGCGCACCGGCCGAAGACCGACTGACGACGCGCCGCGTCCATGGGGAGGGGACGCGGGGTGGGGCACCAGAGGTGCCCCACCCCGTCACGTCACAGGCGGCCGGCTACTTCTTCGGCAGCCACGCCTCCCACGTCTCCTTGTTCTCCTTCACCCACTTCTTCGCGGCCTCCTCGCCGGACATCTTGTCCTTGGCGATCCACTTCGAGACCTCGTTCTGCTGCTCGTTGGTCCACTTGAAGTTCTTCAGGAACTCGACCGCGTCGCCGCCCTTCTTCGCGAAGTCGGCGTTGAAGTACTTCTGCAGCGGGGTGTTGGCGTAACCGCACTCGGTCTTCTCCTTGGGCTCGTTGCAGCCCTCGGTGAACTCCGGCAGCTTGACCTCGACCAGCTCGATGTCGGCGTTGAGCCACTGCGGTTCCCACCAGTAGGTGATGAACGGCTCCTTGTTCTTGTACTTCTGCTGGATCTCCTTGATCTGGGCCGCCTCGGCGCCCGTCTCCTTGATCTTGAAGTCCAGCTTGTGGTTCTTGATCAGCCATTCGTCGTACGTGGTGTACGAGGGCGCCGCGCCGAGGAACTCGCCCTTGCCCTCGGACTCCGAGGACTTGAAGTCCTTCGCGACCTTGTTGATCGTCTTGTAGTCGAGCACCTCGGGGTGCGCGTCCGCGTAGTACTTCGGCACGAACCAGCCGATGTGGCCGGTCACGCCCAGGTCGCCGCCCTTGACCACGGACTTCTTCTGGTCGATGTAGAGCTTCTGCTTCTCGGGCTGGCCGTCCCAGTCCTCCAGGATCGCGTCCGCCTCACCGGAGTTGAGGGCGTCCCAGGCGATGGGCTCGTCCATCGTCTTGAGGTTGACCTTCTTGACGTCCAGCTCCTCTTCGAGGATCACCTTGGCGACCTCGGCGTTGGCCTGGGCGCCGACCCACGACGGGACGGTGATCGTGACCTCGTCCGAGCCGCCGCTCTTGCCGGTCTCGGCGGCGCCGCAGGCGCTGAGGGCGAGCATGCCGAGGGCGCCGGCACCGGCGACGAGGGAGAGGCGGATCCGCTTCGTACTGCTGGGCTTCATGAGGGAAGAGTTCCTTTGCTAGGCAGGGAGTTGAGAAGGAAAGGGGGCGCGGGCGCGGGTCAGCGCGCGGTGCGGCGGCGGCGTACGGCCTGCGGCTGGGTGATGCGGTCGAGCAGCACACCGAGGCAGACGATCGCGATGCCGGCCGTGAGGCCGAGCGGCAGATCGCCCTTGGTGAGGCCCTTGACCACGTCGACACCGAGCGCGCCGCCGCCGATCATCCCGGCGATGACCACCATCGACAGGACCAGGACGACGCCCTGGTTCACGGCGAGCAGCAGCGCGGGCCGGGCCAACGGGAGCTGGACCTGACGCAGTTGCTGGCCCGTGGAGGCGCCGAGCGAGCGGGCCGCTTCGAGGGCGGAGGGGTCGATCTGGCGGATGCCCTGGGCGGTGATGCGGATGACGGCCGGCAGCGCGTAGAGCACCGAGGCCACCACGCCGGCGAACCGGCCGCCGGTGAACAGCGCGATCATCGGGATCAGATAGACGAACTGCGGCATGGTCTGCAGCGTGTCGAGGACGGGCCTGATCAGCCGCTCCACCCAGGCCACACGGGCGGCGAGCACACCGATCGCGAAGCCGATGAGCAGGGTCAGCGCGAGGGCCGCGATCACCTGGGACAGGGTGTCCATGGAGCGGGTCCACAGGCCGAGGGCGCCGATGACGCCGAGCGCCAGGACCACCGTGACGGTCGCGCGCAGCCGGCCCACGGTGTACGCGAGGACGCCGGCGACCAGGACGAGCGCCCACCAGGGGGTGCCGACCAGGGCGCTGCGCAGCGGGTTGAGCACGAACTCCGAGAAGCCGTCGGCCCAGGTCTGCGTGCCGCCGAGGACGGGGATGCCGGAGGACAGCTCGCGTTCGATCCAGTTCGCCACGTCGTTGACGGGGTCGGCGATGGACACCACCCAGGTGTCGGGCCACTCCTTGCGTCCGAGCGCCGAGCCGGCGACGGCGGCCGCGGCCACGCCCGCCACGACCACGGCCCGCAGCAGCCAGGCCGCAGGCGCCGGACGCACCCCCTCGTCGGGGTCGTCGAGGCGCTCACCGGCGGCGGCCGTGGTGCGGTCGAGCCAGATGGCGATCAGGACGATCGCGATGCCGGGCGGCAGCGCCTGGCCGACGTCGATGATCTGCAGGGCCTTGTAGATGGGCTCGCCGAGGCCTGCGGTGCCGACGAGCGTGGCCAGCACGACCATCGACAGGCTCATCATGATCGTCTGGTTGAGGCCGAGCAGCATCTGCTTGCGGGCCAGCGGCAGCCGGGCCGTCCACAGCCGCTGCCAGGCGTTCGCGCCGAGCGAGGCGGAGGCCTCGAGCGCGGCCGGGTCGGCGCCGCGCAGACCCAGTGCGGTGAGCCGGGCCATGGGCGGTACGGCGTAGATGACCGTGGCCACGAAGGCCGAGGGCACGGCGATGCCGAAGATCAGCACGAACGGCAGCAGATACGAGAACGCCGGCAGCACCTGCATGGTGTCGAACACCGGCCGCAGCATGCGTTCGGCGCGGTCCGAGAGCCCGGCGAGCAGGCCGAGCAGCGCGCCGATGACGGCGGCGACGGCCACGCACACCACCATCAGGGCGAGCGTCTCCATCGCGTACTCCCACATGCCGAGCACACCGATGACGGCGAAGGTGCCGAAGGCCGTGGCGCCGGTGACCAGGGCGCGCCGGCGCAGCCCGGCCCCGCCCGCGTACCAGGCCAGGAGCACGGCGGTCACCGTCACTCCGATGAAGCCGAGCGCTTCGAGGGCGCTCGCGACCCCGTCGACGGCGGATTCGGCGGTGTTGGAGATGTGCAGCAGGAAGTACAGGAACAGCGGGTGGGTGGTGCGGTTGTCGACCAGCCACTCGTTGAAGTCCTGCAACGGGGTGCGGATGTCGACGGTCAGGTCGGCGGGCCAGGCGCCGCTGCCGGCCACGGCAGCGGAGACCACCGCGACGAGCAGGGCGAGGACCAGGAGGACGGCCTTGGGGTGGGCCGCGGCGCGGGCCAGGGCGCCGGGCGGCTGCGGGGCGCCCGGGGTCTCGGTCTTCAGGGGGCGGTCGAGGGTCGGTGCGGTCATGCGGCCGCCCTCCCCGTACTGGCAGGGCGGCTCATACGGCGGCCACCGCCTTGCCCTGCTGCTCCCCCGCGTCGCCGTCCAACCCGGCGACCACGGCGAGTAGTTGCGACTCGTCGACGACGCCGAGGGTGCGGCCCTCCTCGACGACGCGGCAGTGCTCGCCGCTGCGGGCGACGGCCTCGATGGCGTCGACGACGAGGGTGTCGGGGGTGATGGCCGGTCCCGAGGTGGCCTCCTCGCCGTCGGCGGGGCGCATGGCCCGGCGCACGGAGATGACCTGTTCGCGGGCCACGTCGCGGACGAAGTCCCGTACGTAGTCGTCGGCGGGGTTGGCCACGATCTCCTCGGGCGTGCCCAGCTGCACGATGCCGCCGTCACGCATCAGCATGATGCGGTCGCCGAGCCGCAGCGCCTCGCTGAGGTCGTGCGTGATGAAGACCATGGTGCGGCCCTCTTCGCGGTGCAGGCGGATGACCTCCTCCTGCATGTCGCGGCGGATCAGCGGGTCGAGGGCGCTGAACGGCTCGTCGAAGAGCAGGACTTCGGGGTCGACGGCGAGCGCGCGGGCGAGCCCGACGCGCTGCTGCTGGCCGCCGGAGAGCTGGCCGGGGCGGCGCTGCTCCAGGCCGGCGAGGCCGACCTTCTCGACCACCGTCTGCGCCTTGGCGCGGCGCTCCGCCTTGCCGACGCCCTGGATCTCCAGGCCGTAGGCGACGTTGTCGAGGACGGTGCGGTGCGGCAGGAGGCCGAAGTTCTGGAAGACCATCGCGGCGCGGTGGCGGCGCAGGGCGCGCAGCCGGTTCTTGTCCATGGCGAGGACGTCCTCACCGTCGATGGCGATGGAGCCGGAGGTCGGCTCGATCAGGCGGGTCAACGTCCGTACGAGGGTGGACTTGCCGGATCCGGACAGGCCCATCACGACGAACACCTCGCCGCGCTGCACGTCGAAGCTGACGTCGCGCACGGCGGCGGTGCAGCCGGTCCTCTCCCGCAGTTCGGCGGCGCTCAGGCCCGCGTACTCGGGGTTGCCCGGGACGCGGGCGGCGCGCGGTCCGAACACCTTCCACAGGTCGCGTACGGCGAAGACGGGGCCGGACGGTGCGGGGCCGGTCTTCGCGCTCTCGGTGACGGCGGTCATCAGGCATCACTCCCGGTCAGCAGCTCGGCGCATTTCTCGCCCACCATCAGGACCCCGATCATCGGGTTGACCGCGGGCATCGTCGGGAAGACGGACGCGTCGGCGATCCGGATGCCGGTGAGGCCGCGGACCGTCAAGTCCGGGGACACTACGGCAAGTTCATCAGCGGAGGCACCCATTCGGCAGGTACCCGCGGGGTGGTACACGGTGTGGGCGACCTGGCGTGCGTACGCGCTCAGCTCCTCGTCGCCGGTGACCTCGGGGCCCGGGGCGACCTCGCGCTTGAGCCAGGAGGCGAGCGGTTCGGTCCGGGCGATCTCGCGGGCGAGCTTGATGCCGTCGACGAGGGTGCGCCCGTCGTAGTCGTCCTCGTCGGTGAAGTACCGGAAGTCGAGGGCCGGCTTGACCTCGGGGTCCTTGCTGGTCAGGTACAGCCGGCCGCGGCTCTTGGGCTTGGGGATGTTGGGCGTCATGGAGACGCCGTGCGGGGGCCGCTCGTAGCCGATCCGCTCCGGGTTGTCCGTGAACGGTATCTGGTAGAAGTGGAACATCAGGTCCGGGCCCTCGAACTCCGGGTCCCTGCGCACGAAGAGGCCCGCGTCCGAGTCCATCGCCGAGTTCTCGGGGATCGGTCCGTGCGTCTCCCAGACGATCACGGACTCGGGGTGGTCGAGCAGGTTCTCGCCGACGCCCGGCAGGTCGTGCACCACGGGTATGCCGAGCGCTTCGAGCTGCTCGCGCGGGCCTATCCCGGAGTGCAGCAGCAGCCGCGGGGTGTCCACGGCGCCGGCGCACACGATCACCTCGCGCGCGGCCTCGACGTACACCTCCTCGCCGTCCTTCGTGCGGACGTGCACGCCGCGCGCCCGGGAGCCGTCCAGCTCCAGGCGGTACGCCCAAGTCTCCAGCAGCAGCGTGAGGTTGGGGCGCTCGTCCATCACCGGGTGCAGATACGCGACCGAGGCGCTGGAGCGCTTGTTGTCCTCCGGGTGGTAGGCGAGGTCGAAGAAGCCCACGCCCTCGTCGAAGGGCCGCTTGTTGAAGCCCTCGACGCGCGGCACCCCGAGGGCCGCCTGCGCGGCGTCCACGAAGTCGCGGGCGATGGCGTTCCGGTCCTTCTCGTCCACCGCCACGATGTTGTTGAGGAGCTTGCCGAAGTACGGCTCCATGGACGCCGCGTCCCAGCCCTCGGCCCCGCGCTCCGCCCACTCGTCCCAGTCGGAGGGCAGCGGCTTGAACGCGATCAGGGTGTTGTGACTGGAGCAGCCGCCGAGCACGCGCGCGCGGCTGTGCCGGATGTGCGAGTTGCCGCGCGGCTGCTCGGTCGTCGGGTAGTCGTAGTCGAGTTCGCCGCCGAGCAGGCCCATCCAGCGGCGCAGGGTGAGGACATCGTCACGCCCCACGTCGCTCGGGCCGCCCTCGATCACGGCGACCGTGACCGAGGGGTCCTCCGTCAGCCGGGAGGCGATCACCGAGCCTGCGGTGCCGCCCCCGACGACTACATAGTCGTACTGAGGCATGTGCTTGTTCCCCTTCGTGGTGGTGCAAAAGTGCGTCGCGTAATGGGAGGTGGTGCTCCCCCGCACGGAAGTGGCGCTGTTCGCACGGGAGGTGGCGCCCGGTGCCGCGCGGGAGGCGGTGCTCCCGTGCGGCCTCGCGGGTGGTCAGCCCGCGAACCAGCGGACCGGCCGCGGGTCCAGGTTCTGGTAGATGTGCTTGGTCTCGCGGTACTCGGCCAGACCCGACGGGCCGAGCTCGCGCCCGACGCCGGACTTGCCGAAGCCGCCCCACTCCGCCTGCGGCAGATACGGGTGGAAGTCGTTGATCCAGACGGTGCCGTGCCGCATCCGGCGGGCCATGCGCCGGGCCTTGGCGGTGTCGCTGGTCCATACGGCGCCCGCGAGTCCGTACTCGGTGTCGTTGGCGAGCTCCAGGGCCTCGGCCTCCGTGGTGAAGGTCTCGACGGTGAGGACGGGTCCGAAGACCTCCTCGCGCACGACCCGCATGCCCCGGTGGCACCTGTCGAGGACGGTGGGCTCGTAGAAGTACCCCTCGGCGGGCCGGAGTTCGCTCGGCGCGGGACGCTTGCCGCCGGAGCGCAGGACCGCTCCCTCCGCCAGGGCGGAGGCCACGTACGCCTCGGTCTTCTCCAACTGCTGCCGCGATACGAGGGGTCCGCACTCGACGCCCTCGCCGGTGCCGCGGCCGAGCCTGATCTGCCCGGCGCGGCGGGCGAGTTCGGCGACGAAGCGCTCGCGCACCGGCTCCTCGACGATGAGGCGTCCGCCGGCCGAGCAGACCTGACCGCTGTGGATGAACGCGGCGTTGAGGGCCTGGTCCACGGCTGTGTCGAAGGCTTCGTCCGTCGCGCAGGCGTCGGCGAAGACCACGTTCGGGTTCTTTCCGCCGAGTTCGAGCGCGACCTTCTTGACGGTCCGCGCGGCCGCCTCGGCCACCTTCGTACCGCTGACGAGTCCGCCGGTGAACGAGATGAGGTCCACGTCGGGATGCTCGGCGAAGCGCGCGCCGACGGTGTGGCCGGGGCCGGTCACGATGTTCGCGACACCGGCCGGCAGACCGGCCTCTTCGAGCAGGCGGATCAGCTCCACCGTCGTCAGCGGGGTGATCTCACTCGGCTTGACGACGAAGGTGTTGCCCGCCGCGAGCGCCGGGGCGATCTTCCAACTCGCCTGGAGGAGCGGGTAGTTCCAGGGCGTGATCATCGCGCAGACGCCGACCGGCTCGTGCACGACGGTGCTGTGCACGGTGTCGCTGCCCGCGTCGACGATCCGCCCCGGGCCCTCGGCGACCACGAGGTCGGCGAAGTAGCGGAAGGCGTCGGCCACGCAGTCCACGTCGACCCGGCCCTCCTCGACGGTCTTGCCCGCGTCCCGGCTCTCCAGGAGCCCGAGCGCTTCACGGTCGCGTACGAGGAGATCGGCCACGCGCCGCAGCAGCGCGGCCCGTTCCGCAACGGGCGTGGTGGGCCAGGGGCCTTCGTCGAAGGCGCGGCGCGCCGCGGCGATCGCCGCATCGGCGTCGGCCGCGCCGCCCTCGGCGACGACGGTGAACGGGCGGGCCTCGGCGGGGTCGAGGATCTCGCGCGTGGATCCGTCGAGGGCGTTTCGCCACTCTCCGTCCACGTGGATGGTCTGTTGTGCCGACACGTCGCGTCTTGCCTTCCGTTCCCGAAAACTTCACCCCGCGTAGTCACGCGTGATCGGAAGCCCCTGCCCCCGGAGGCCGAAAGCATGCGCATCGGTTTACAGAAAGTGGTCTGGGTCACTCGGCGCTAGGATTCTTCGTCCCGAACCTGCCCGTGTGGGCGGTCTGTTCCCCAGCAAGGAGAAGCGATGTCCAGGTCACGTCGAGGGACGTTGAGCGCCGCCGGAGTCACGCTGTGTGCGGGGCTGCTCATGGGCACGCTCGCCGCGTGCGGTGACGATTCCGGCGGGTCCGGCGGCATCGCCGACAAGAGCGCCAAGGAGATCAGCGACGCGGCCCAGCAGGCGCTGCTCGACGCCAAGTCGCTGCGGATGGCGATGAGCGGCGGCACCGGGACGGACGGCCCCGAGTCCTTCGACCTGCACGTGGACCAGGACGGCAACTGCTCCGGCAGCTTCGAGATGGGCTCCGGCAAGGGCAGCTTCGACATCCTCAAGCGCGGCGACAAGGTGTGGATCAAGGCCGACCAGGACTTCTGGAAGGCGATGGGCGGCCCGCAGGGCGGGGCCGTGGCGAAGCTGCTCGGCGACAAGTACCTCGTGGGCGACGCCAACGACCCCCAGATGAGCGACCTTTCCTCCTCCTGCAACCTCAAGGAGCTCCAGAAGGAGATGAAGGAGGACGACAGCTCGGACGACCTGAAGAAGGGCGGCAAGTCGAGCGTCGATGGCCAGGAGACCATCACGATCGAGTCCACCGAGAAGGACGACAAGAGCACGGTCGACGTCGCCACGAAGGGTGAACCGTACCCGCTGAAGATCGTCAGCGACGAGAACGGCAAGAAGGAGACGGTCCTGCTCTCCGACTTCGACGAGCCGGTGACCAGTGAGACCCCGCCGGCCGGCGAGACCGTGGACATCAAGGAGCTGCAGAAGCAGCAGCCGTAGCGGACCCGGACCCTGCGCGGGGCGCGCCCTCATACGCCGAAGTCCCGGCCCCCATAAGGGGACCGGGACTTCGCGTCGTACTGCTCGTGCTGCCTGTACTGCCTGTACTGCCTGTACTGCCTGTACTGCTCGTGCCTACGGGGCCGGCAGAGGGCTCAGATCAGGCCGAGGGCGCGGACCGCCTCGCGCTCCTCCTCGAGCTCCTTGACGGAGGCGTCGATGCGGGCGCGCGAGAACTCGTTGATGTCCAGGCCC
This sequence comes from Streptomyces indicus, assembly GCF_900100315.1. GTDB lineage: Bacteria > Actinomycetota > Actinomycetes > Streptomycetales > Streptomycetaceae > Streptomyces > Streptomyces indicus. The sequence continues at coordinate 153,705 of NZ_FNFF01000011.1, read as the reverse complement.
TGGACGATCTCGTACTTGCCGTCCTTGGTGGTGACCGGGAAGGAGGAGATCAGGCCCTCCGGGACGCCGTACGAACCGTCGGACGGGATACCCATGGAGACCCAGTCGCCCTCCGGGGTGCCGTTGACCCACGAGTACACGTGGTCGATGGCGGCGTTGGCGGCGGAGGCGGCCGAGGAGGCGCCACGGGCCTCGATGATCGCGGCACCGCGCTTGGCGACGGTCGGGATGAACTCGTCGGCGAGCCACTTCTCGTCGTTGACGACCTCGGCGGCGTTCTTGCCTCCGACCGTGGCGTGGAAGATGTCCGGGTACTGGGTGGCGGAGTGGTTGCCCCAGATCGTGAGCTTCTTGATCTCGGAGACCGGGACGCCGGTCTTCTTCGAGAGCTGCGAGAGCGCGCGGTTGTGGTCGAGGCGGGTCATCGCGGTGAAGCGCTCGGCCGGTACGTCCGGGGCGGCGGCCTGGGCGATCAGGGCGTTGGTGTTCGCCGGGTTGCCGACGACCAGGACCTTGACGTCGTCCGCGGCGTGGTCGTTGATGGCCTTGCCCTGCGGCTTGAAGATGCCGCCGTTGGCCTCGAGCAGGTCACCGCGCTCCATGCCCTTGGTGCGGGGGCGGGCGCCGACGAGCAGACCGACGTTGGCACCGTCGAAGGCCACGTTCGGGTCGTCGGTGATGTCGATGCCCTGAAGCAGCGGGAACGCGCAGTCGTCGAGCTCCATCGCGGTGCCCTCGGCGGCGCCGAGCGCGGGGGTGATCTCGAGGAGACGCAGCTTGACCGGCACGTCCGGGCCGAGGAGGTGGCCCGAGGCGATACGGAAGAGCAGCGCGTAACCGATCTGGCCGGCCGCGCCGGTGACGGTGACATTCACGGGAGTGCGGGTCATGGCGATCTCCGTTAAGACAGCTGGCGGTGGGGCGTCCCTGCCCCGAGTCCTGTGGCGCTCTCCTTGCGCCCGGCCGGCCACCGGGTCTTCGACCAAGTGATCGATCTCTTGACGTCAAGGGAGATCCACCGGTCAGGCTATCGCGCCTCGCGCCGCCTTTGACCCCGGCCTCGTGTGGCCCCGCACACACGGTCGTACGCGGAGTGCGGGTCCGTATCCGCGTACGAGAAAGCAGGCTGCGTCCACCGAGGGGAGCCGCCGTGCACAGAGAACAGCCGCCGCTCCGGGAGAGGTGAGTGCGGCGGCTGTTCTGCGGGTGTGTCCTGCACATCCCGTGGGGGTACTGAGCGGGTGCCCCGTCGCGCGGCGGTCATGCGCGCCGGGCGCGGATTCGTTCCGGACTGCCGGGCACCCAGTTCACGGCGCCCGGGACCCGGCCTACTTCGTGCAGCCCTCCTGGCCGTCCGTCAGCGTCGCGCAGGCCTTCGCGTCCTCGACGTTCTTCACCGGGATCATCGGTGTGTACGCGTCGAAGTCGCCGTTCACCTTCGCGGTCTGCGTCTCCTGGCCCTTGACCCGGATCTCCACGGTGTCACCGGGACCCGCCGAGGTGATCCGGCCCCAGGCCGCACCGCACGTCTTGCTGTAGCGGACCTCGACCTTGGCCGCGCCGACCGCGACGTCGACCGGCGGCGAGGTGGCGAGCGTGCCGCCGCAGCCCATCTCCTCCGGGTCCTTGCCCGCGCAGGACTCCCCGCTGCACTCCACGCCGTCCGGCAGCTTCGAGTCGCTGGTGGTGGGGGTCGCGGGCGGCTTGTCGGTGCCCTGGTTGCCGCCGTCGTCCTTGCCGAAGTCCGTGAGGAACACGGCCGCGGCGATCACCACGAGCGCGCCGACGACGCCCGCGAGGAACATCGTCAGCTTGCGCTTCCTGCGCTGCCCGTCGGGCGAGCCGCCGCGCGAGGGCGCCGGCCGCTGCGGGCCGCGCGGGCCCGACGGCGGCCGGCTGTGCGCACCGGCGCCCGAGCCCGCGGCGGGCCGCTGGCTGTAGGTGGACGCGGGCTGGGTCGGCGGGTGCGCGGCCGCCGGTGCGGCGCCGCGCGACTTGCCGTTCCTGCCCCCCGGCGGATTCGGCCCGAACTCCCCCAGCGCGGCGCGCGCCTGGGAGATCCGGATCGCCTCCATGGTCATGTCGTGCCGCATCTCGGAACGGCTCCAGGCGCGCTCCGCGAGCTCCCACATGGTGGTCAGGTGCATCGGGTTGGTGCCGGTGACCTCGGCCAGGGCCACGATCGCGCCCTTGGGCGCGAGCAGCCGGCCGTTGAGATAACGCTCCCACGACGTCTTGCTGTAGCCCGTACGGTCCGCCACCGCGGCGATGCTCAGCCCGCTGCGGTCCACGAGCCGCCGCAGCTGACTCGCGAACTCGCGCACCTGCGGGTCGAGTTCCTCCGGTAGCGCCCTCCAACGAGGCATTGCTTCCCCCTTGTCCCCCCGTGTCGTGCCCAGACGTACCCTCGTGCGCAGCCCTGCATGCCCTCGCCTCCGCCGGTCCGCCTGCCTGTGGCAGGACGGGCGGAAGCGCCCCCATGGCTACCCACAGGGATGCCAGAAGCAAGGGTGTCAGTTCCCCCACGTCGGCGCACGGGAGCATTTCGGGTCAGGGCGTGCCCCGGTGCACGCCCCGTTCGGTCCTGTGCAGTGTCCCATCCGCGTCCCACGGCGCGCGTGGGAACCCCAGGTCAGCGTAAGGGACGTCCCGGGCGATCCCGACCGCCCCCGGATTGCTTTTCGGCGAACCTTCCCACCGGACAGGCTCCTTGTCGTCAGCGCACCACTACGGGGGGAGCACAGATGCACCTCAGCAAGCAGCGCAGGTTCGGTATCGCGGCCGCGTCGGTCGCCGCCGGCGCCGGACTCCTGTTCACCGGCGTGGCTCCGGCCGTGGCCTCGCCCGGCTCGCCGGGCGGCCAGTACGTGATCGACGGCAAGGGCGACCCGACGAACGACTGGCACGACGAGGGGAACCTGTCCAAGCACTCGTACGCGCACAGCAACGCGACGCGGCTGTGGCAGACGATCCTCTGGGCGGACGGCGCCAAGTACAAGGGCTCGGACGGCAAGTGGCACTGGTTCACCAAGGACCAGATCGACGGGCACTTCGGCCCGCGCACCCACTCGGCCACGAAGTACTGGCAGAAGCGTGAGGGCCTCGCGGTCGACGGCGTGGTCGGCAAGCAGACCTTCGGCTACGCCGACGACTACTTGTCGCCGGTCGGCAACGGCAAGATGGAGTACTCCGGTTACGAGCGCAACGTCGTCTTCAAGCGCTCCGGCGGGCTGTACCACGTGAAGGTGGACGGCCACTGGAAGAAGGCCTCGTACAACTGGCGCAGCTGAGCCTGCGACAGCGGGGCGGGCTCCCCGCCGGCCGGTGTGCACGCCGGCCGGCGGGGAGCCCGTTCAGGCGCCCTTCGCCACGACGAACAACAGCCCGGCGAGCAGCAGCGCGATCACGGTGACGGCGGTGTACGCGAACAGGCGCCAGGGCGGGGCGGCATGCGGCTGCGACGGCCGGGCCTCCGGCTCCTCCTGCGGCACCCACCAGGGCAGGGTGTCCTCGTCCTCGCCCGGGTCGAGGTCCGACCAGCCGGGAGCGGTGCCCGTCGCGCCCTCCGCGGGGGGCTCGCCCCCGGCGTTCTCTCCGGTCTCCGGCTTCGGCCACGCCCGTACGGCCAGCTCCCAGCGCGCCCCGCAGCGCGCCGCCTCCGCGGCGTCCAGGTTCGCCACCTTGCAGAGCGCGAGCACCGCCTTGCGGGGCGGCGGCTGCTGCCCGTTCAGATAGCGCTGCCAGGAGGACTTGCTGTACGAGGTGCGCTTGCCGAGTGCGACCAGGCTCAGCCCCGTACGGTCCTTCAGCAGGCGCAACTGCTCCACGAAATGCGCCACTTCAGCCGGAAGCTCCTCCGGCAGCGGCTGCCACAATCCCACCGTTCACCCCCCGCCGGCCGTTCGCCGGTATGTCCGACTGACGGACGGAGTGGGGGGTTCGGTTCCCGGCTCAGCTGCTGATCGTGAAGTGCAGGGTCTCGTCCAGGAACGGGATCTCCAGGATCGGCTTCGGCTGGGCCATCAGCGCGAGGAGCACGATCGCCACACCGAGCAGCCCGTACGTGACCATGTCCGTGAAGCGGGAGCGCACCGCGAGCATGCCCACCGAGGGCAGCACGCGGCGCAGCACCGCGCCGATGAGCAGCGCGACCCCGACGAGCAGCGTGCCGGCGCGCCACACGTCGACCGCCGTGAGGAGCAGACCGAGTCCGGCCACGGCGAGCACCGTGAGCATCGGCCACTGCCGGGCCGGCGCGGGCGCGTCACCCGGAGCCGCGCGGCCGCCGCCCTCGGGGCGGGCGGTGTCCTTGGTGAAGAGCGGGAAGCGGCGGGTCTTGCGGGCCGGGGGCTCGCCTCCGGACACGGCCGACTCGCCCACCACGGGCTCCTGCTCCGACGCCTCCGGGGGCCCGGTCCCGGACTCCCGCTCCGACACCTCCGGGGGCCCGGCCGCGGGCTCCTGCCGGGACGCCCCAGGCTCCCCGGGCTCCCCGGGCCTCCCGGTCACGGCCTCGCGGCCCTCGCCGTCCGGCGGGAGGGCCGGGTGCTCAGCCGGCACCGTGACCACCTGCCGCGCGCTCGGCGGCCTCGACGACGTTGACCAGGAGCTGGGCGCGGGTCATCGGGCCGACGCCGCCCGGGTTGGGCGAGATCCAGGACGCGACCTCGGCGACACCCGGGTGCACATCGCCGACGATCTTCCCGCTCTCGTCCCGCGAGACACCGACGTCCAGGACCGCGACGCCGGGCTTCACGTCCTCGGGCTTGATCAGGTGCGGCACACCCGCGGCGGCCACGATGATGTCGGCGCGCTTGAGGTGGGCGGCCAGGTCGCGGGTGCCGGTGTGGCACTGGGTCACGGTCGCGTTCTCGGAGCGGCGGGTCAGGAGCAGCGGCATCGGGCGCCCGATGGTCACGCCGCGGCCGACGACCACCACCTCGGCGCCGTTGATCTCCACGCCGTACTGGCGGAGCAGCGTGATCACGCCGTTGGGCGTGCAGGGCAGCGGCGCCGGCTCGTTCAGGACGAGGCGCCCGAGGTTCATCGGGTGCAGGCCATCGGCGTCCTTGTCCGGGTCCATCAGCTCGAGGATGCGGTTCTCGTCGATGCCCTTGGGGAGCGGGAGCTGGACGATGTAGCCGGTGCAGGCCGGGTCCTCGTTGAGCTCGCGGACGACCGCCTCGATCTCCTCCTGCGAGGCCGTCGCGGGCAGCTCGCGCTGGATCGAGGCGATACCGACCTGGGCGCAGTCGCGGTGCTTGCCCGCGACGTACTTCTGGCTGCCGGGGTCCTCACCGACGAGCACGGTGCCGAGTCCGGGGGTGATGCCCCGGGCCTTGAGCGCTTCCACGCGGACGGCGAGCTCGGCCTTGATCGCGGCCGCGGTGGCCTTGCCATCGAGAATCTGGGCGGTCATGGGACACATACTCGCCGATCCGGGTCCCCGGTCTCCAATCGGCCGCCGATGAGTTCCCGGCGGATCCGGCCGGGCCGGCCGGATCCGTCCCGCACGGCCGCATCCCCGCCCCGCGCCCAAGATCGACGAGATTGCACTTGCACAACACATATGGAATGCGGGTGGACAACTATGCGCCTGTCCTAGAACCATGTCGGGCACAGTGCCGCGGGTGTGACGGGGGGACGGCCGCTGAACCGTACGACCTTCCTCCTTTGTGCGATCCGCGTCGTCCCCGCACTACCCACGGAGGAGTCAAGCGCCATGAGTTACGGCGACCCGAACAACCCGTATGGGCAGCCGCCCCAGCAGCCACCGGCCGCTCCCGGCTACGGCTACCCCCAGCAGGCCCCGCCCTCCGTGCCGCCGCAGCAGGGCTACGGCTATCCGCAGCAGCCCGGTTACCCCGGCTACCCGGGATACCCCGGCGGCAATGCGATGCAGCAGTCGATGCCGGGCCTCCTCGTGACGGCCCGCGTGTTCCTGTTCATCATCTCCGCGGTGCAGATCATCGGGGCGCTCGCCTTCGTCTACCTCGCGGCCTTCGCCAACGACATCGGCGACGCCTACGACGACCTCGGTCTCGGTTCCTCCAGCGACGCGGACGCGGCGACCGGGCTGTTCTTCGTGTTCGCGCTGATCGCGGCCGGTCTCGCCGCGCTGTCCATCACGCTCGGCGTGAAGTTCGGCAACGGCGGCCAGGGCATCCGCATCACGGCCTGCGTCTACGGCGCGCTCGGTGCGATCTTCGGCCTCATCTCGCTGTTCATCGGCCTCGACACGGGCACCGCCACCGCGACCATCTTCCCGCTCCTGTGGGTGGTCTTCGGCGGCATCATCACCGCCGCCCCGGTGACCCCCGCCGGCACCGCCTGGTTCGCCCGCCCGCGCTACTGAGCGGCATGCGCCCGGCGCGGGCCACCGCGACGACGCGAGTCACCGCACGACGCGAGTCACCGCAACGAAAGGGCCGCACCCCGTCGTCGTACGAAGGGGCGCGGCCCTTTGCGCTGCCACTGCTGCGACGAGGTACGGCTGCATGGGGGGACGACGTGCACAGTCCGGACAGCATCATCGTGGTGCCGCCGCACTGCCCGGATCCGGGGCACCAACTCCGGCTCCGGCCCGGCGAGAAGCTCACCTTCGGGCGTGCGGCCCGCGACCTGACGCTCGACCACGAGGGCGTCTCGCGGCAGGCGGGCGAGATCGCCGCCCAGGGCGCCTTCTGGATCCTGAGCAACCTCAGCCGCTCACAGACGTACGTGGTGGAGAACCCGGAGGGCGCCGGCGAGCACATCAAGGTGGCGCCGGGGCGCCTGGACGCTCCGGTGCCCTTCGAGTTCTCCCGGGTGGTGCTGCCGGCCGCGGGCGACCTGCTCGCGTTCGAGGTGTGGGCGCCGCGCCATGAGCATCTGCCGCGCCACACCGACGGGTTGGGCGGTACGGAGACGGTGCCGGCGTTCTCGCTGGACGTGACCAAGCGCTACTTCGCCGTCCTGGCGGCGCTGTGCGAGCCGCGGCTGCGCGGCGCCCCGCACGCCCCCGTGCCCACGGTGGAGCAGGTCGCGCGGCGGCTCGCACCGCGCTGGCCCGCGGCGAGCCGGGCCACGGTGCAGTGGAACATCGACTACCTCGCGGTGAAGCTGCGCCTGAAGGCGTCGGCCGATGCGGCGGAGGGCGGTCCGCGCCTGCACGGCAAGAAGGAGGCGCTGGTCTCCCTGGCCCTGCGGTTCGATCTCGTACGGGAGGACGATCTCGCCGTACTGCCGCCGACGGCGCAGGTGCGGCGGTGACCGGCGGGTCCGCGGGCGGGGGTGGCGGGTCCGGCGGTGGGGCGCCCTTCGCCGTCACCGTGCCCGAGGGCTACCGCGTCGGGGACTGGGAGGTCCTCGGGCCGCTCGGGACGGGCTCGTTCGGCAGTGTGTACGCGGCGCGGCACGTGGGGCCCGAGGAGGCCGCGCTGCCCCGGCGGGCCGCGCTGAAGTTCCTGTCCACCGGGACGGGCACCCCGCGCAGAGCGGCGTATCTGCGCGAACTGGCCGCGCGCGAGGTCGAGTTGCTGAGCCGGCTGCGCGCGCCCCGCCTGATCAGGATGTACGAGACCCTGACCGTGGACGACGCCGGGCGCCCCGACCTCGACGGCGCCGCGGTCCTCGTCCTGGAGGAGGCCGCGACCTCCCTCGACGCACTGCTCGACGAAGGGCCGCCGCCGGACGGCCCGGCGCTGCTCGCCGGGATCTGCGAGGGCCTGGCCCAACTGCACGGCGCGGGCTGGTTGCACGGCGACCTGAAGCCGGCGAACGTGCTGTTGATGGCGGACCGCTCGGTGCGCCTCGCGGACTTCACCATGGCGGCCGAACTGGAGGGCACCCACGCCTACGCGCCCGCCTTCTCCACCCCGGACTACACCCCGCCCGAGCTGCTGTGGCCGGAGGTCGGCGAGCGGGGCCTCCAGGTCCGGCCGAGCGCGGACATCTGGGCGTTCGGGGTGCTCGCGCACGTGGTGCTCACCGGCACCTACCCCCTGCCCGGAGGCACCCCAGCGGTGCGCCGTGACGCGGCGGTGCGCTACGCGCTCGGCGAGGAGGAGCTGCGCCTGTCCCCTCATCTGCCGCCGGAATGGGCGCAGTTGGTGACGGACTGCCTGAGCGCCGGGCACCGGGAGCGCGCGGCATTCGACGCGGCGGGCCTGGCCGTACGGGTCCGCGCGATCGCGGACACCGGGCGGCCCGGCCGGCGTGCCCGCGTGCGCCGCGGGCCGTCCCGGCGCACCGTGTGGTCCTCGCTCGCGGCGGCCGCGGTGTTCGCCGCGGCGGCGACGGTGTACGCGCTGTGGCCCGACCCCGGCGTCACGTACGGCTACCACCGCTGCCCGGCGGGCGAGGTGTGCTTCTTCTCCGAGTTCAACGGCAACGGGGAGATGTGCCATTGGGCCGGGGACGACGAGGACTGGCTGACCGGCAGGACCCGCTGCCCGTGGTCCGCGGAGCAGCCGGTGAAGTCGGTGTTCAACAACAACCAGGAACGGACCGAGGAGATCGCCATCGCCTATTGGCGCGGCCCCCGCTTCGTCCCGGACGCAACCGAGTTGAAGCGCCGGACGGACCGCGCCGGCTGCACCGACGTCAACCAGCAGGGCAACCTCAAGGGCGACTACAAGATCCGCTCCCACAGCTGGCTGCCGGGCTGCGACGAGGACCAGGCCTTCCCGCGCCCGACCGTGACCGAGAGCAACCTCTGACCTCCGAGGTACCCGGGCCCGCCGCCGCTGCCTAGCGTGGTCGACCGCGCCACCACGGGGGGCGGCGCAGCTGGGGGGACACACCGCCATGGGACGAGGTTTCGTTTCGGTGTGCGTGGTCGCGGCGGTCCTGGGCACCGCCGCGACCGGCTGCACCACCGCACAGGGCGCCGCCGACGCCGAGCGGCCGGGCCGACTGGTCAACACCCGTACGTGCCTTGAGCGTTACGGCCATCCGGACCCCGCACCGCCCGGGTACCGCACGGCACTCTCACGGGAGTCCCTGATCCGCTACGACAACGCCCGCGCCGCCTGCCAGGGCGGCCGCATCCTGTCCCGCGCCGAACTGGCCGAGCTGAAACGGGCCGAGGACGCACTGACGGTGGCCTGCCGCGAACGGTCCACCACCGGGGACGGACGCAAGCGGTCCACCGCCGGGGCCGCCACCGAGTGCCGGACGCGCGCGCAGGAGCGGCTGTACGGGGACGCCGCGACCTGGACGCGCGTCAACGCGCTCCTGGACGCTCTGCCGGCGCCCACCGCTCCGCCCGACGCACGGACGGCGAGCGCGCGGGCCGAGGCGCTGCGCTACGCGTGGGACGTGACGCTCGCCCCGTACCAGGCCGAACTGCGCCTGCGCACCCGGATGCGCCTCGCCGCACTCGACGAGGCGCGCAAGCTCAACGGGCTGCCCGGCACGGGCAGTCGGTCCACCGGCCGGTGACCGGAGCCGATGCGCCGGGCGAAGGGGCGTAAGTGCGTAAGTGCGTAAGTGCGCCGGATCAGTCCTGCTCGCCGAGCAGCGTGCGCAACGGCTTCGGCAGCAGCTCCTCGCACTGCTTCTGCGCGGCATGCGTGTTCGCGTCGCGCTCGCAGACGTAGTAGTCGCGATAGACGAGCTGGGCGCTGAACGTCAGGGCGACCATGGCCAGCGCCAGTCCGCCCGTGACCAGACCGCTCACCGCGGCCGTCGTCTGCGGCTTGCCCGCGCCGGGTGCGGGGGCGGGCTGCGTCGGGTCCGGGGTCTTGGGCTTGGCCCGCAGCGAGGTCACACCCCAGTAGACGGCGAGCGCACCGAGCAGCAGGGCCACGTAAGGCCAGCCGAACAGCCCGAAGAAGAACGCCCACATGCCGCCGAGCAGCGCATAGCGCGCACGGCGCTGCGCGGGGTCGGTCGGGTCCCAGCGCATCGGGCCACCCGGCCCGTTCTGCCCGCCCTCGGGTCCTGGCCGCTGGCCGAAGCCGCCGGAGGAACGGCCGGGCTGCCGCGGGCTCCAGCCCGGACCGCCGCCCTGACCGCCGCCGTCGCCCCTGCCGTCGCCGTCGCCGCCCTCGGGGTGCCGCGGGCGCCAGGGCTGCTCGGGGGCGCCCTCGGGCGGGGGCGCGAAGGGGTTGTCGCTTCCCTCAGGGTCCTTGTTCGCGTCCTGCGAGGAGCCCTGCGGTGAGGAGCCCTGCGGCGACGAGGACGAGGGCGAGGGCATGCGATCCGGCATCAGGTGTGCGTCTTTCCCCGTAGTCGTTGTAGCGCCTTGCTCCCCAGACGCTACCTGCCGGTCACGCCACCGTCCCGTGGGGGCTCTCGTGTGTGCCGGTATCGTTGCTGACGGTCGGGCGCTTCGTAGAGTTCCCCGTATCGGGGACACCGAAGCATTCGTACGACCGTACAAAACACTGATGCGCTGACGATTCGAAAGGGCCCCGCCGTGGCCACCCCCGCAACTTCGCCGGTACCGCCGAAGCGGCTTGTCGTTCTGGTGTCCGGTTCCGGCACCAATCTTCAGGCGCTGCTCGACGCCGCGGCCGACCCCGCGTTCGGTGCCGAGGTCGTCGCGGTGGGCGCCGACCGGGACAACATCGTCGGTCTGGAGCGCGCGCGGAAGGCCGGTCTGCCGACCTTCGTGTGCCGCGTCAAGGACTTCGACAGCCGGTCCGACTGGGACCGCGAACTGACGGAGGCGACCGCCGCGCACGCCCCGGACCTGGTGGTGTCGGCGGGCTTCATGAAGATCCTGGGCAAGGAGTTCCTGGCCCGCTTCGGCGGCTGCACGGTCAACACGCACCCGGCGCTGCTGCCGTCTTTCCCCGGTGCCCACGGTGTGCGCGACGCGCTCGCGTACGGCGCGAAGGTCACCGGCTGCACCGTCCACTTCGTCGACGACGGCGTCGACACGGGGCCGATCATCGCGCAGGGCGTGGTCGAGGTCCTGGACGAGGACGACGAATCCGCGCTCCACGAGCGCATCAAGGAAGTCGAGCGAAGGCTGCTCGTCGAGGTCGTGGGGCGGCTCGCCCGGCACGGCCATCGCATTGAGGGACGAAAGGTATCCATCCCGTGACCGCCGCATCTTCCGGACAGCGCCCCATCCGCAGGGCCCTGATCAGCGTCTACGACAAGACCGGGCTCGAGGAGCTGGCGCAGGGCCTGCACGAGGCCGGCGTCCGGCTCGTCTCCACCGGCTCGACGGCCTCGAAGATCGCGGCGGCGGGCGTGCCCGTCACCAAGGTCGAGGAGCTGACCGGCTTCCCCGAGTGCCTGGACGGCCGGGTCAAGACGCTGCACCCGCGCGTGCACGCCGGGATCCTCGCCGACCTGCGCCTGGACGCGCACCGCGAGCAGCTCGCGGAGCTGGGCGTGGAGCCCTTCGACCTGGTGGTCGTGAACCTCTACCCCTTCCAGCAGACCGTCGCCTCCGGCGCCTCCCCCGACGAGTGCGTGGAGCAGATCGACATCGGCGGCCCGTCGATGGTCCGCGCCGCCGCCAAGAACCACCCGTCGGTCGCGGTCGTCACCAGCCCCGCGCGGTACGCCGATGTGCTGTCGGCCGTACGTGAGGGCGGCTTCGACCTGACGGCCCGCAAGCGCCTCGCCGCCGAAGCGTTCCAGCACACGGCGTCGTACGACGTGGCGGTGGCCTCCTGGTTCGCGGCGGATTACGCGGCGGCGGACGACTCGGGTCTGCCGGACTTCCTGGGCTCGGCGTATGAGCGCTCCAACGTCCTGCGCTACGGCGAGAACCCGCACCAGCCGGCCGCTCTGTACGTGGACGGCACGGGCGGTCTGGCCGCCGCCGAGCAGCTGCACGGCAAGGAGATGTCGTACAACAACTACACGGACACGGACGCCGCGCGCCGTGCCGCGTACGACCACGCCGAGCCCTGCGTCGCGATCATCAAGCACGCCAACCCGTGCGGCATCGCGATCGGCGACGACGTGGCCGAGGCCCACCGCAAGGCGCACGCCTGCGACCCGCTGTCGGCCTTCGGCGGTGTGATCGCCGTCAACCGTCCGGTGTCGGTGGCGATGGCCGAGCAGGTCGCCGAGATCTTCACCGAGGTCATCGTGGCCCCGGACTACGAGGACGGCGCGGTCGAGGTCCTGGCCCGCAAGAAGAACATCCGCGTCCTGCGCTGCCCCGAGGCCCCCGCCTCCGCCGTCGAGGTCAAGCCGATCGACGGCGGCGCGCTGCTCCAGGTCACCGACCGGCTCCAGGCCGACGGCGACGACCCGGCCAACTGGACGCTGGCGACGGGCGAGGCGCTGTCGGAGCCGGAGCTCGCGGAGCTCTCGTTCGCCTGGAAGGCCTGCCGCGCGGTCAAGTCCAACGCGATCCTGCTCGCCAAGGACGGCGCCTCGGTCGGCGTGGGCATGGGCCAGGTCAACCGCGTCGACTCGGCGAAGCTCGCGGTGGAGCGCGCCGGCGAGGAGCGGGCGCGCGGTGCGTACGCGGCCTCGGACGCGTTCTTCCCGTTCCCCGACGGCCTGGAGATCCTGACCGCGGCCGGCGTGAAGGCCGTGGTCCAGCCGGGCGGCTCGGTCCGCGACGAGCAGGTGGTCGAGGCGGCGAAGGCGGCGGGCGTGACGATGTACTTCACGGGGACGCGTCACTTCTTCCACTGACCGGTGTGGGAAAGGGGCCCGGAAGCGCTTCGGCTTCCGGGCCCCTTCGCATGGGTGGGGACGCGGCCTACGTACTGCCGCCGCCTTCGGCATCGCTTGCCTTGTCGGCGGGTCCGGCGGGTCCGGCGAGTTCGGGTCCGGCCGGTCCGGCCTTCGGTGACCCGTCGGCCTGAGGCGCGTCTGCCGTGTGCGGCGCCGCTTCTGCGGGCGTCGGCGCAGGCCGAGTCGCGGGCGCGGAGTCGGACATGGGCGCGGACTCGGGCAGGGGCGCGGACCCGGGCATGGGTACGGACTCGGACGCGGGCTCGGGCCGAGTCGCGGGCTCGGAACCGGACGCGGACACCTGCTCATCCGCCCGCGACTCCCGCTCCGACACCTTCCCCAGCATCGCCCATCGCACCATCCGGGCCCCGGTGTCATGCCAGGACGAAGACCGGCCGGACGCCCCGGAGTCGAGGAAGTCGTACGGCTCGAAGCCCGGCCGCGCGGACAGGCCACCGGACGACGGCCCCCCGGATGCCACCGCGCTCCCGCTCTCGGCCTCGCCCTCCGCGCGCCGCCGCGGCCACCACCGTGGCATCCGCCGGGCGCGCGGCCCGACCGACCCGAAGGCATCGGCGGCATCCACGGCTTCGCCAGCCGGCGTGAACTCCGAGGCGGGGGCGGCCTCCTGGTCCACGGCGCCCTTCGGGATCCGCCCCCGCCACCCCCGTACGCCCAACACCTGTGGCATCCCGACCACCAGCACCCAGCCGCAGGCCGCACCGCCCACCTGCCACCACACCGGCCCGAACGAGGCCAGCGTCCCGACGCCGAGCGGCCCGCCGGCCAGCGCTGCCGGCAGCGCGAGCGCCGCGCCGGTGAACAGCGCGGCGAGGCCGACCGTCAACGCCGTCTCGCCCCGCCCCCACACCTCCTCGCGCCCGCCGCCCGCGGGCGCCGCGGCCCGCAGCACGAACCAGCCGGCCGTCAGCCCGGCGAGCACCGCGACGCCGGCGCAGGCCCAGTTCAGCGGGGTGCCGGGGCCGGGCGACGGCACGGCGGCGAGCAGTGGGAAGGACGGCAGCAACGGACCGCCGTCGGGAGCGCCCAGCGGCCAGGCGACCTGGCCGGCGCCGAGCAGGACACCGGGGCCGAGCGCGTAGGCGGCGCCCCAGACCGCCGCGTTCGGCACCAGCGCCACGGCAAGCAGCAGCACCGCGGCCCGCCCCGACCACGCACCGGTCAGCTGAAGGAACGAAGCCTGCGCCGCCTCCAGATGCAGGGCCAGCGAGACCGCCACGGCCAGCGCACCGCCGCCGACCAGGACCGCCGCACCCGCAGCCGCCGCGCGCCCGGCCGCGGCGAGCTGGTCCCTGCGGTCCAGGAGCGCCCGTACGGGAGCGGTGTCCTGGAGGCGGAGGACGTACGCGGGCAGCGGACCGCGCGGGCGGCCGTAGGCCGTCCACACCCCGGCGGCCGCGGCCACGGCGGCGAGCAGCGGCAGATGGACGAGGGCGCTGACCGGATCCGCGTACAGCGGCCCGCCCTGCGCGTAGAACATCGCGGCGGCCCCGACCAGGAGATAACCGCCGGCCACCCCGCCCAGCGCGGTCCGCACGTCCGGCGCCGTGTCGGCGGCGTCGCGGGCCGCGCGGTGCACGAGCAGCGCGGGCAGTCCGAGCAGGAGCAGCGGGGTCACACCGACCGGGGCCGGGGTGCCGGTGAGGGTATCGGGCCGGATGACGTCCGCGCCGTGGGCGAGCAGCCACAGGCCGGCGGCCACGTGCAGCGCCTGTCCGGGACCGCTGTCCGGGTAGGGCGAGGAGATCCAGAACGCCATGACCAGGACGGCGAGCGCGCCGAGCCCCAGGCCCGCGGCGACGGCCCCGCCCAGGAGACAGGGCACGAGGGCCGAAGATCTGCGGCGCGTGGCAAGGGCGTTGAGCAGGGCCTGCGGAGTCACCGCCGGCCCCTCTGACGGCGCGCTGCGGTCGGTCGTGTGCGTCACGCCCGCCATGGTCCCAACGACACGCGCGCTCTTCGCGTAACAGGCGAATGCCCGAAGTGTCGCTCAATATACGTTTATGTACTTATCGGGGCACTGGTCTGCCATGCGCCCCGACCCACGGTCCACGGTGTGGAGAGTCCGACATGACGCAGAGTGCCGCCGCCTCGCTGCCCGGCCCCGAGGAGCGCCGTCGGCTGCGGGAGGCGAACGGTCTGACCCAGGCCCAGGTCGCCGATCTCGTCGGCGTCACACGCGAGACCGTCCGCTCCTGGGAGACGGGCCGCACCAACCCTCGGGGCCGTACACGCGAGGCCTACGCGGAACTGGTGGCGGGGTGGAGCGCGGGCGGACGGGCGGCGCCTCGGGGACGCCGGTTGGGCGAGGTGGTGGATCTGGGGAGTGACGGGCGGTCTGCTGCGGGGGCGCGTGCGTCGGCGGGGGTGGGGTCGGAGGGGGCCGCCGGGGCGGCGGGGGCTGTGTCGGCGGACACCGGAGCGGCGGGGGCCGGGGTGTCGCACACCGGAGCGGCGAAGGGCGCGGGTACGGCGGGTGCGGCTGGGGTGTTGAAGGCTTCCGGGCCGGGGCGAGCTTCCGCGACGGAGGCGGCGGCGGACAGCCGTACGAAGGGGGAGCAGCGCGGAGGCGCAGTTGACCGGGCGGCTCGGCCCACGCCCGCGCTGCTCGCGAAGTTCGCGAAGCGGCGTGGCGGGGTTGCCGCTGGGGCGGAGCAGCCGGGGCCGGTGGCATCCGCACCCACGGAGCCGATGCCGACGGTGGCGGTCACGCCCTCGGAGCCGACGCCGAGCCCGCGCCCGAAACCGGCCCCGCCCCCTGCTCCCACACCGACTCCGACTCCGGCGCCGAAGCCTCCGCCGCCGATGCCGGAGCCGAACGCCGCGCGGAGTTCGCGCCCGGAGCCGGCAGCCACGTCGCGCCCAGCCCCCACGCCCGCTCCTGCTCCTGCTCCTGCTCCTGCTCCTGCTCCCGCCGTCACGGCTGACGCGAGCTCGCGGTCTGCCGTTGCCCGTACGGACTCGCGTCCTGACGTTGCGCGTACCGAGACAGCGGCTGCGAAGACGGAGGCCGAGGTGAGGACGGAGGCGCAGGCGCAGGCGGTCCGGCCGAAGGCCAAGGGCGTCGAGCCCGCGCCCGAACCCGCGGAGCCGGAGCGCACCCGGCCCACGTCGGCCTCCGCCGAGCAGGCCGAACTCAAGCCCCCCGCCCCCAAGTCCACCGAGCCCGAACGCTCTCCGGCCACCCCCGTCGAGCCCGAGTCCATCGCGTCCTCCGAACACGAGAAGGCTGTCGAGCACCTCATGCCTGTGAAGCCCGTCGAGCCCGCCGCGCGCGGCGAGGTCAGTCCGTCCGCGGGGTCCGCCGAGGCCGCCGCACTCCCCCAGGCCGCCGGCCGAGTCGAGCTCGTCAAGGCCGAACCGCAGGCCGGTGCCGAGCACGGGCGCGAGAAGCGCAAGGGCCGCAAGGGGTCCCGGACCCGCCCGAAGGCCGCGGCCAAGCGCGCCGCCAAGCCGGCCGGCACCGGGCCCGCGCGCGACGAGCACAGCGGTGTGCCGCGCGATCACCATGCCGAGCACGGCGGTTCCTGGACGCCGGCGCCGCAGCGCCACGCCCCGGCCGGCGGCGGACCGGACGCACGGCCGGCGTCCGCTCGGGCCACCGCGCTGGTCGGCGAAGGACCCGACGGGCCCGACGGCGGGCTCGCCGGAGACGGACCGCTCGGCCCGGGCGAGGGCGAGGGCGAAGGGACGCAGGGGCCTGCGGGGCTGACGCCCGCTCAGGCCTTCGACGCGCTCTACGCGTTCACGGCCCCCGGCCTCGTACGGCAGACGTATCTGCTGACCGGACGGCGGGCCCTTGCGAAGGAGTCCGTGGAGCGGGCCTTCCACAAGGCGTGGGAGCAGTGGCCCGAGGTCGCCAAGGACCGTGACCCGGTGGGCTGGGTGCGGGCGGCCGCGTACGAGTACGCGCTGTCGCCGTGGCACCGCCTGCGCCGCAGCCACCGCCACCCGGACGCCCCGCCCGCGGAGCCGGAGGACCGCAAGCTGCTCGACACGCTGCTCAGCCTGCCGCCCTCGTACCGGCGCACGCTCGTCCTCTACGACGGCGTGGGGCTCGACCTGCCCGAGACTGCGGCCGAGACGGAGGCCAGCACCCCGGCCGCCGCGAACCGGCTCGTGCACGCCCGCGAGGCCATCGCCGAGCGACTGCCCGAGCTCGCCGACCCGGCCGAACTGCAGCGCAGACTGGACGAGTTGGCGTGCGCCGAGAAACTCGGCACGGGCAAGGCGCCCGCGGTGCGGGGTGAGGGCGAGCGGCGCGTGCGGTTCTGGACGCGGGCGGCCATCGCGTTCACGGCGCTGATCATCGGGGCGTCGGCGATCACGTGGATCACCTCGGCGAAGGACTACGAGCCGCCGGTGTCCCCGGGCCAGAAGGTCACCGGCGTACCGCCGCGGCCCGGCCCACAGGTCCTCGACCCGCAGGAGAAGGAGCTGCGCGAGAAGCTGCGCAAGGGCCCGGGGTCCGGACCCGAGCGGGTGCGTCCGCTGGCGGAGTAGAGCCCGGTTACCCGGACAGTCCCCTCCCGCCCGGGGGCCGCGCCAGCCCCGCAAGACTATCGGCCGCCACTGACAACGGGGTTGACCTGCGAGAACACCCCGGGGCCCGGGTGCCCGGGTGCCCCGATCCACCCCCGCTCCCGCCCCCGCACACGCACACGCCCCCGCACACGCCGAAGGCCCGTACCCCTGGCAGGAGGGGTACGGGCCTTCGTAGCGGCTAAAGCGCTCAGCCGGCGAGGATCGCGCGGGCGAGCTTGGCCGTCTCGGTCGGGGTCTTGCCGACCTTGACGCCCGCGGCCTCGAGGGCCTCCTTCTTCGCGGCGGCCGTGCCGGAGGAGCCGGAGACGATGGCGCCGGCGTGGCCCATGGTCTTGCCCTCGGGCGCGGTGAAGCCGGCGACGTAGCCGACGACCGGCTTGGTCACGTTGGCCTTGATGAAGTCGGCCGCACGCTCCTCGGCGTCGCCGCCGATCTCGCCGATCATGACGATCAGGTCGGTGTCGGGGTCGGCCTCGAAGGCCGCCAGGGCGTCGATGTGCGTCGTGCCGATGACCGGGTCACCGCCGATGCCCACGGCCGAGCTGAAGCCGATGTCGCGGAGCTCGTACATCATCTGGTACGTCAGCGTGCCGGACTTCGAGACCAGGCCGATGCGGCCCGGCTTCGTGATGTCGCCCGGGATGATGCCGGCGTTGGACTGGCCCGGGGTGATGAGACCGGGGCAGTTCGGGCCGATGATGCGGGTCTTGCCGCCCTTCTCCAGCGAGTACGCGTAGAACGCGGCGGAGTCGTGCACGGCGATGCCCTCGGTGATGACGACCGCGAGCGGGATCTCGGCGTCGATCGCCTCGACCACGGCGGCCTTGGCGAAGGCCGGCGGGACGAAGAGGACGGAGACGTTGGCGCCCGTCTTCTCCATCGCCTCGGCGACGGTGCCGAAGACCGGGATCTCGGTGCCGTCGATGTCGACGGACGTGCCGGCCTTGCGCGGGTTCACGCCGCCGACGATGTTCGTGCCGTCACCGAGCATCAGCTTGGTGTGCTTCATGCCCGTGGCACCGGTCATGCCCTGGACGATGACCTTGCTGTCCTTGTTGAGGAAGATAGCCATGGTGGTGTCTGACCTCGTCCCTTACTTCGCGGCCGCGAGCTCGGCGGCCTTGTCGGCCGCGCCGTCCATCGTGTCCACGCGCTGCACCAGCGGGTGGTTGGCGTCGCTGAGGATCTTGCGACCCAGCTCCGCGTTGTTGCCGTCGAGACGCACGACGAGCGGCTTGGTGACCTCTTCGCCCTTCGACGAGAGCAGCTCCAGGGCCTGGACGATGCCGTTGGCGACCTCGTCACAGGCGGTGATGCCACCGAAGACGTTGACGAAGACGGACTTGACGTCCGGGTCGCCGAGGATGATCTCGAGGCCGTTGGCCATCACCTCGGCGGACGCGCCGCCGCCGATGTCGAGGAAGTTGGCCGGCTTGACGCCGCCGTGGTTCTCACCGGCGTACGCGACGACGTCGAGGGTGCTCATGACGAGACCCGCGCCGTTGCCGATGATGCCGACCTCGCCGTCGAGCTTGACGTAGTTGAGGCCCTTGGCCTTGGCCGCAGCCTCGAGCGGGTTGGCTGCGTCCTTGTCCTCGAGCGCCTCGTGCTCGGGCTGGCGGAAGTCGGCGTTGGCGTCCAGGGAGACCTTGCCGTCCAGGGCCAGGATGTCGCCGGAGGCGACCTTGGCGAGCGGGTTGACCTCGACGAGGAGGGCGTCCTCGGCGACGAAGGTCTTCCACAGCGTCTGGAGCACGTCGGCGATCTTGTCGGCGACGTCGGCCGGGAACTTCGCGGCCTCGACGATCTCGCGGGCCTTCTCCGGGGTCACACCGGCGTTGGCGTCGACCGCGATCTTGGCGACGGCCTCGGGGCGGTTGGCCGCGACTTCCTCGATGTCCATGCCGCCCTCGACGGAGGCGATGCACAGGAAGGTGCGGTTGGTGCGGTCGAGGAGGTAGGAGACGTAGTACTCCTCCGCGATCTCGGGGGCCAGCTCGGCGATCATCACCTTGTGGACCGTGTGGCCCTTGATGTCCATGCCGAGGATCTGGCCGGCCTTCTCGACCGCGTCGTCGCCGCTGTCGGCCAGCTTCACGCCGCCGGCCTTGCCGCGGCCGCCGACCTTCACCTGCGCCTTGACGACGGACTTGCCGCCGAGACGCTCGGTCACCGCGCGCGCCGCCTCAGGCGTGTCGATGACTTCACCGGCCAGCACCGGTACACCGTGCTTGGCGAAGAGGTCCCTCGCCTGGTACTCGAACAGGTCCACGCGCGTCCGTCCCTTTTCCGTGTCGCGTCGGTCGCGTTTCATCGCGATCGCGTCTGTCGCGTTCGTTGTCTGCGGGCTGCGTCTGCATGTCTGCGTCTGCATGGGCGTGCCGCGAAGGGCAACGTGACGGCGCTGTCACTGAGGGAGGCGTACACGGTGGCCGTGGACGCGGCATGTCCGTCTCGCAGGTTATCGCCGTGGGACGTTGGTCCCTAAATCGCAGATCACACTCCGGCGGTGATAACGGTCACAGACCGTGGTGCCGCGGGCGTGCCGGGGTGCGCGGCATCGGGCGTACGGGGGTAACGGGGATACGGGGGTGTGCGAGCGCAGGCCGCGGGCCGGGGTCCCTCCGGCGCGGGGTCCCCACCGAGCGCCGGAGGAACGGCTGTCCGGCCCGCGGCCACGCAGGTGCCGGCCTGGCGGGCCGGCCACCCGTGCGTCGGATCCGGCCGCGCGGCCGGTCCGTGTCAGCCGCGCCGCCGGTCCGTGTCAGATGCCGGCCGCGAACCCGGGGGTCACCGCGGAGGCCGTGGCCTGCACGCCGGAAGCGGCGTTCTGCACGAGCGGGCCCGCGTCCGCGCGGACCGTGCCCGTGAGGTCCTCGGCGAACGGGCCGACCTCGGCGGTGACACCGCGCACCAGACCGTCCGCCTCGCCGCCGACGCCGGTGGCGAGGCCGGTCGCGGCCGTGCCGACGTCCTGGACCAGGGGCTGCACCTCGGAGACCACCACGTCGGCCACCGGCTTCACGTCCTCGACGACGCCGCCCGCGAAGGGCCGCACCTCGTCGGTGACCCCCTGCGCGAACGGCGTGACGTCCCCGCCCACGCCCTGCACCAGCGTGCCCGCGTCGGCGAGCGCCTGGCCGACGACGGGGAGCACCGACTCGACGGCGGTCGCGGCGACCGGCGGCAGCACGGCCGCGGTGGTCTCGGCGACGACCGGGTTCGCGGCGGCCAGGGCGCCCTGCGCGTGGGCCGGGGCCTGCTCGAGCACGCCGGGGGCCTGCTCGACGACGGCCGGGGCGAAGGCGGAGAGCGGGCCGAAGAGGTAGTCGATCTCGCCCTCGGGGGCGGGGAGTTGGGCGGCGGGCAGACCGTCCGGCAGGGAGGCCGGGAGCTGCGCGTTCGCGAGGCCGGAGGGCAGCTCGGCCGCGGGGAGGCCGGTGGGCAGCTGGGCGTCCGGGAGGCCGTTGGCGGGGAGGTCCGCGGCCGGGAGGTCTGCGGCCGGCAGCTCCGCGGTCGGGAGCTGGCCCGCCGGGAGCCGGTCGGCCTGGCCCTTGGCCTGGTCGGCGGCGCCCTGGAGACCCTGGAGGTCGCCGAGGCCCTCGGCGCCGCGCACGGCCGACTCGGCCTTCGCCTTGGCACCGGCCGCGGAACCCTTCGCCTTGCCCAGCGCCTCCTCGGCACCGACGCCGGAGGCCTTGTCGCGCACCTGGTCGCGGACCTGGTCGAGCGCGTCGGTGGCGACGTCCACGTCCGGCGTGCTGACGGGCGCGGAGACCGGCAGCTCGGCGGCGCCGGCGTTGGCGGCACCCAGACCGATCATGCCGGTGGCGCCGGCGGCGGTTATGACGATGTTGCGCCGGATGTTCCGTCCGCTCACGGACGGCGTGCTCTGCTTCTTGTGCTTGCTCATTACTGCTTCGGATCCTTCGAATTCGAGGGTACGAAGGGGCCGTTCACGGCTCCCTTCGCGGCGGGCAGACCTGTCCCGCCCCCGCGCGGCAGGTCGTCAGGCGGGGGGAAGGGCCTGCCCTAGCCGGGGAATTCGAGGACGTCGCGGTGGCGCTCGCGGACTCCGTCGTACGAGGTGGAGGCGCTCGGGCCGCCGGACAGCGGCGCGGCGGCGTAACCGTCGGTGAGCGTCGCGCCCTGCAGATCGCCGTGGCGCTGCGAGCCGGACTCGGCGGTGCTGTGCGCCCCGAGTCCCTGCGGGCCGCCGGGCACGGGGAGGTGCGCGGGGCCCGACGGGGCGGTGGGGTGCGGGAGTTGGGCGGTGGGGTGCGCCTCCGGTGCGGAGACGGCTGACTGCCATGCCGCTGCCGGGACGGTGGCGTGCGTGTGTTCTGCGGAGTCCGTACGGGGATCGCCGGGCAGCGCGGAATCCGCGCCGGAACCGGGCGACGGCTGCTGCGCCGCCGGGTCGGCGCCGCGGTCCCCCACGGGCAAGGGCACGTACGGCAGCGCCGGTTGCGGCAGCGGGACGGGCCGGAGCAGCCCGGTGACGGTCTCGACCGCCGCGGCCGTGGTCGCCCGCAGGGGCTGCGTCACCTGCCGCACGGACCGCTCTATCGGCTCCCGGAGGGAGTCGACGGCTTCGCGGACTGGGCCGAGGGACTCGTGGACGGGGGTGACGGTCTTGAGGACGGGTGCGGTGGCTTTGCGGACGGGTGCTGCGGCATCCCGGGCGGGTGCTGCGGCATCCCGGGCGGGCGCTGCGGCTTCCTGAACGGGCATTGCGGCATCCCGGGCGGACGCCGCGACACCCTGGCGAACGGGCGCCGTGACGCCCCTTACCGGTTCGACGGCTTGGCGGGCGGGCGCGGTGGCTTGGCGGACGGGCTCAGCGGCCTCGCGGACAGGTTCGGCTGCTTCGCGTATGGGCTCGGCAGCTTGGCGGACCGGTTCGGCTGCTTGGCCGACCGGCTCGGTGGCCTCGCGGACAGACTCGGCGGCCTCGCGGACCGGCTCGACCGCTTCCCGTACAGGCTGAACGGCTTGGCCGCCCGGCTGGGTCGCCTCACGTACAGGGGCCGTGAGCTGGTCCCGTACCGGTGCCGTGGGGTCCTCGGCCGCCTGCGCCCGCTCGCCGCACAGCAGGCCGAGCACGAGGAACGCGCCGAGCAGCAGCGCCAGTTGCAGCGCGCGCCGCACCGCCGTCGGGCGCAGGGCGCGCCGGACGGCGAGGGGCAGCGTGGCTGCGAAGGTCAACAGGGCTCCATGGCGTGGGGTTCTGTGGGGCACCCGCGTGCGGCACCGGCCGGGTGGGCCGGTGCGCCTGCCGGGTGAGGCTCGTGGGGGCGGAATCGCTCAGTCCGGCGCGCCCGCCGATCCTCGCACGCGACAACTGGGGTCGCGCAAGCCCCCTGTTACTGATGGGTCTCCTTGTCCGGTATGGGCAGTGGCCGCTTCTCGATCGCGGCGGCCATCACTTCGGGGAACAGGTCGGGCGTGCAGGCGAAGGCCGGCGCGCCCAGGTTCGCGAGGGCCGCCGCATGCTCGCGGTCGTACGCCGGCGCGCCCTCGTCGGAGAGCGCGAGCAGCGTCACGAACTGCACTCCGGAGGCCTTCATCGCCGCGACCCGCTTCAGCATCTCGTTGCGGATGCCGCCCTCGTAGAGGTCCGAGATGAGCACGACGACGGTGTCCGCGGGGCGGGTGATCTGCGACTGGCAGTAGGCGAGGGCGCGGTTGATGTCCGTGCCGCCGCCGAGCTGCGTGCCGAACAGCACGTCCACCGGGTCGTCGAGCTGGTCGGTGAGGTCGACCACGGCCGTGTCGAAGACGACGAGACGGGTGCTGATCGAGCGCATCGAGGCGAGGACCGCGCCGAACACCGAGGCGTAGACGACGGAGGCCGCCATCGACCCGGACTGGTCGATGCAGAGCACGACGTCCTTCTTCACGGACTGCGCGGCCCGTCCGTAGCCGATCAGCCGCTCGGGCACGACCGTCCGGTGCTCGGGCAGGTAGTGCTTGAGGTTGGCCGCGATCGTGCGGTTCCAGTCGATGTCATGGTGGCGGGGCCGGCTGATCCGCGCGCTGCGGTCGAGGGCGCCGGTGAGGGTGGCACGGGTGCGCGTGGCCAGCCGCTTCTCCAGGTCCTCGACGACCTTGCGCACCACGGCCCGTGCGGTCTCCTTGGTGGTCTCGGGCATCGCCTTGTTGAGCGAGAGCAGCGTGCCGACCAGATGCACGTCCGGCTCGATGGCCTCGAGCATCTCCGGTTCGAGCAGGAGCGCGGACAGGCCGAGGCGGTCGATGGCGTCGCGCTGCATCACCTGGACCACGGAGGACGGGAAGTACGTACGGATGTCGCCGAGCCAGCGCGCCACGGCCGGCGCGGAGGCGCCGAGCCCGGCGGAACGGTCCCTGCCCGCGCCGCCGTTCCCGCCCCGCTTGCCGTAGAGCGATTCGAGCGCGGAGTCCATCGCGGCGTCGCGTCCGCCGAGCCGGTACTCGGTGCCGTCGGCCTCCTGGCCGCCGAGCACCATGCGCCAGCGGCGCAGACGCTCGGCGCCGGCCGATGCCGGCGGGGTGTGGGTGGTCATCCGGCAACCTCCGCAAGGTCGTTGGTGCTGTCGGGGGTGGTGGCCGGGGGCGCGTCCAGGCCGAGGAGCAGGCGCACCACCGGCAGAGCGGCCCTCGCGCGCTCCTCGTCCAGGTCGTCCGCGAAGCCGGGCACGCCGGCCGTCACCTTCGCGGCCGACTCTGCGGCGGGACCGCGCCGGACCAGTTCGCCGAGGGTGCGGCGTACGCCCGGTTCGTACGCCGAGAACGTGCGCCGCAGCAGCGGCAGCACATCGGTGAACGCCGCGTCGGGCACCGAGACGAGCCAGGCGTCCACGAGGCCGAGCAGCCGCTCGTCGTGGACGAGGAGCATGCCGCCGGACCCGCCGCCGACGAACCCGTCGATCCACGCGGCCGCGTCGGCCGGAGGGGTTCCGGCCGAGAGCGCGAGCCCCATGAGCCGGCCTGCCTCCTCCTGGCTCAACTCACCTTCGTCGAGCAGCAGTCGCACCGCCCGGCCGCGGATCACCCCGGGCACCGTGTCGCGGGTGCCGAGGGCGTGCAGCACGGTGAACCACCGGGGACGTATGCCCTCGGAGGTACGGGCCTCCGCGTCGTCGAGCAGGCCGACCGCGCCGTGCACCGCGTCCACGTGGGTGCGCATCTCCGCCGCGCCGTCCGCGTCGAGGCCCGCGCAGGCCGGGGCGAGGCCGACGAAGACCCGCTCGGCGAGACCGGCCGCCACCTCGGCGAGCGCGGCGGTGTCGGTGCCGCGCACGTCCCCGTAGCGGAGCGAGCGCACCAACGCGGGCAGTGCCTGGGCGAGATGGCCGACGTCGGCGTCGAGGGCCGCGCGGTCGGCGAGGACGCGCATCACGACCGGCAGGGCGTCGGAGAGTCCGGCGAGCAGGCAGCGCTCGGCGAGTGCCGTGATGTCGGCGAGTGCCGCCGCGCCCACGGCGTTCGCCTCGGCCTTCGCGGTGGCGGCGCCGAGCACCGTCGTGCCCCAGATGCCGGCCTCGGCCACCCGCACCGCCAGTTCGGGCTCCCAGCGCAGCCGCCAGCTCTCCCTGAACGTGCCCGTGCTGCCGCGCGTCGCGGCCGCGGGCTCGCCCCAGCCGATGCCGAGCAGCCGCAGGCGGTGCAGCAGGCGGCTGCGCGCGGCGTCGTTGGCCCCGCGCAGGTCGAGCTCCAACTCCCGCTCCAGGGCTTCCGGTTTGAGCCGCAGCGACTTCTGGGTCCGGGTGAGGTCGCGCTGGAGCGGGACGGCGGGGGCGGCCTCGGGGACCTCGCCGAGCACGTCGCCGACGATGAGGCGGTCGTGGATGAGCGCGAGCGGCACGTCGGAGCCGTCGCAGAGCACGGCGCGGACCGCGTCCGTGGTCTCGGAGAGGCCGGGCAGCGGGCGGCCGCGCATGACGGCGAGGGACTCGGCGAGCCGTACGGCCTCGATGACGTGGGCCGAGGACACGAAGCGGTCCTCGTCGCGCAGCAGGCCCGCGACCTTGGTCAGCCAGCGCTCCACCGGGCGGTCCGGGGCGGCGAAGAGATGCGCGTACCAGCCCGGTGAGTCGATGCCCGCGCCGTAACCGCTCGCCCGTGCCAGGCGGCGGTGGGTCCAGGGCACCCAGGTCATGTCGACCTTGGCCTTGGGCAGGCCCTTGAGCAGGGCGCGGTCGGCGGTGAGGGTGGTCCGCTCCCGCAGCGCGGGGACGTGCCACGCGCCGCACACGACGGCGACATCCGGACCGAACTCCTTGGCCGCGGCGCGCATTTGGAGCCGCATGTACGCCTCGCGGACGAGGTCGCGGTCGTGGCCGCCCGTGCCGTACACCTCGCGCAGCGCGCCCATCGCCTCGGCGAGCGCGGCGAACGGGGCCAGCGCGTCACCGCCCGCCGCGGGCTGCCCCCGGTACTCGACGACGTCCTCCCACCAGCGCTCGGGATCGTCGTATCCGGCGGTCTCGGCGAGCACGGCGATCGGGTCGAGCCGCAGCCCGTCGACGGCCCCGGGTCCGCCGGACTCGGGCTCGTCCGACACGGGTGCGCCGGACTCGCGGGCACCGCCCTCAAGTGCACCGGCCTCGGGCTCACCTCGCTCGGCCTCCGGCCCTTCTGTCGCCGCCTCCTTCTCCCCCGCCCGCATCGCCAGCGCATGCGCCGCCGGCAGGTCGATGAACCGCACCGGGACCCCGTGCTCCAGCGCCCACGTGATCGCCACCCACTCCGGCGAGAACTCCGCGAACGGCCAGAACGCCGAGCACCCCGGATCGTCCACGACGTGCGCGAGCAGCGCGACGGGCGGCCGCATCCCCTCGTCGGCGGCCAGCCCCACCAGGCCGTCCGCCTCCGGCGGCCCTTCGATCAGGACGGCCCGCGGCCGCCGCTCGTCGAGCGCCGCCCGCACCGCGCGCGCCGACCCGGGCCCGTGGTGACGCACCCCGAGCAGCCAGGGCCCTTCCACGGCACCGGAGTTCACCGGCTCCCCGTTCATCAAGCCTCCCCCTCTCCCCTACGTGATGTCCGCACCCGCGGCCCGCCCCGCGCCGGGCCGGCGCCTCACCCGCTCACCTCGCGGCAGGCCCGGTAGAAGTCCTTCCAGCCGTCGCGCTCGCGCACCACGGCCTCCAGGTACTCCTTCCAGATCACACGGTCCGAGGCCGGGTCGCGGACGACCGCGCCGAGGATGCCCGCCGCCACGTCTCCGGGGCGCAGCACGCCGTCGCCGAAGTGCGTGGCAAGGGCGAGTCCGTTGGTGACGACGGAGATCGCCTCGGCCGTGGAGAGCGTGCCGCTCGGGGACTTCACCTTCGTACGGCCGTCGGCGGTGATGCCGTCGCGCAGCTCGCGGAAGACGGTGACGACCCGGCGGATCTCGGCGATCCCGTCGAGTCCCTGCGGCAGGTCGAGCGAGCGGCCCAGCTGGTCCACGCGCCGCGCCACGATGTCCACCTCGGCGTCGACGCTCTCGGGCAGCGGGAGCACCACCGTGTTGAAGCGGCGGCGCAGGGCGCTGGACAGGTCATTGACCCCGCGGTCGCGGTCATTGGCCGTCGCGATCAGGTTGAACCCGCGGACCGCCTGCACCTCCTGGCCCAACTCCGGTATGGGCAGGGTCTTCTCCGACAGGATCGTGATGAGCGTGTCCTGCACGTCCGCGGGGATGCGCGTGAGCTCCTCGACGCGGGCGGTCATGCCCTCGGACATCGCGCGCATCACGGGGCTGGGCACGAGGGCGTCGCGGCTCGGGCCGTGGGCGAGCAGCTGCGCATAGTTCCACCCGTAGCGGATGGCCTCCTCCGGTGTGCCCGCCGTGCCCTGCACGAGCAGCGTCGAGTCCCCGCTGACGGCCGCCGCGAGATGCTCGGACACCCAGGTCTTCGCGGTGCCCGGCACCCCGAGCAGGAGCAGCGCCCGGTCGGTGGCCAAGGTGGTCACGGCCACCTCGACGATGCGGCGCGGCCCCACGTACTTCGGTGTGATCACGGTGCCGTCGGGCAGCGTGCCGCCCAGCAGATACGTGGCCACCGCCCACGGCGACAGGCGCCAGCGCGCGGGGCGCGGACGGTCGTCGGCGGCGGCGAGCGCGGCGAGCTCGTCCGCGAACGCGTCCTCCGCGTGCGGCCGCAGCACCTCGGCGGTGTCCGCGGACGCCTGCTGCGCCCCGTTGTCGAGCACGGTCATGGATCCCCCTCCAGCTCTCCCGGGACGCCTCGTCCCGGGCCGATCTCCGGCGTGGCATCCACGGTGCACCACGCCACTGACAATCGGCCGCGCGCACGCCTCGCACACGTCTCCCGGCCACCGCGCAGCCCGCCCCCAACTCCGCTTCATCACGCGCGTATACGCAGGTCAGCGGCGATTGTCAGTGGGGGGATCTACCTTCGCAGACATGACTCAGCAGGGGGTGCGCTGGACGGCCGACCAGGTGCTGGCACTGGCGCCTGACGCCGCGTCGCGCAAAGCCGGAAGCAAGCTCGGGGCGGCGGGTCCGTGGTCCGAGGCGGGCAGTTCGAAGGAGGGGGCCGTATGGGGGCTGTGCAAGGGCAGCGGCAGCAAGCCGTACCAGACGGTGGTCGACACGGCGGGGCCCGCGTACAAGTGCAGCTGCCCGAGCCGGAAGTTCCCGTGCAAGCACGCGCTGGGGCTGCTGCTGCTCTGGGCGGGCGACGAGGGGGCGGGGCAGGCGATCCCGGACGCCGAGGCGCCGGAATGGGCGGAGCAGTGGCTCGCGGGGCGGCGCAGACGCGCGGAGCAGCAGGAGGCGCCGGACAAAGGGGAGAGCAAGCCGGCTGACGAGGAGGCCGCGCGGCGCCGCGCGGCGCGGCGGGCCGAGCGGGTCACCGCGGGGGTGACCGAGCTGGAGCAGCGCCTCGCCGACCTGGTGCGCGGCGGCCTCGCGTCGGCGGAGCAGACGGGGCACGGGCTAGGTGAGGAGACCGCGCGCCGGATGGTGGACGCGCAGGCGCCCGGACTGGCCGCGCGCGTCCAGGAGTTGGGGGTGATACCGGCGTCGGGGGCGGGCTGGCCGGTGCGGCTCCTGGAGGAGTGCGCGCTGCTGCACCTGCTCGACCAGGCCTGGCTGCGCAGGGAGCGGCTGCCGGACGCCCTGGCGGCGACGGTGCGGGCACGGATCGGGCTGTCCTCCTCCGCCGAAGGGCCCGCGATACGCGACCGGTGGCTGGTGCTCGCGCAGTACGACACGGCAGACGCGCGGCTCACCACCCGCCGGATCTGGCTGCGGGGCCAGGAGTCGGGGCGCACGGCGCTGCTCCTCTCCTACGGAGCGGCCGGCCGCGCACCCGAACTCGCCCTGCCCGTCGGCCTGTCGCTCGACGCCGAGCTGTCCGCGTACCCGGGCGGCGGGCACCGGCACGCGCTGGGCGAGCGTCACGCGCCGGCCGTGCCCGCCGACCTGCGCCCGCAGGGGGTGGACACCCATGCGGCGGCGGCCGCGTACGGCAGGGCGCTGCGCGAGGACCCGTGGCTGGAGTCCTGGCCGGTGACGCTGCACGACGTCATACCGACACCGGTCGGCGACGGCATGCAGCTGGCCGACGCGGACGGGGCGGGGGCGCTGCCGGTGGTGCCCGTGTCGCGGCCCGGTCTGTGGCGGCTCGCGGCCGTCTCGGGCGGCGGCGGTGTGACGGTGTTCGGCGAGTGCGGGCACCGCGGGTTCACACCGCTCACCGTGTGGGCGGGAGACGGAGGGGGTGCGGTGCCGCTGTGCTGAGGACGCACCGGCCGCGCCGCGGCCCCGACCCGCTTGCCACACAACGATGTTCGTACGTCACGGAGGGAGGTGCCGGATGACCGGGCAGGAGACCGCACAGGCCGGGGCGGCGAGCTGGGAGGAGCTCGTCACCACGGCGCTGCTCGGCACGGACCGGCGCGGCATCGGCCGGGCGGCGGTCCGCGGCCGCAAGGACGCGGCCACCGCGCTGCTCGACGAGGCGGCGCTGCACACCGTGCGGCGCCGGGCCGGGCTGCGGCCGGGCTCCGCGGCCCCGCGCCCCGAGCGGGCGCAGGACGATCCGCGCCCCGCACTGCCGGCCGCCGCGCGCCGGCGTCTCGCGCTGCTGCTCTCCGACCGTCCGGGGACGGGGAGTTCGGGCCGGCGTGGCAGCACACCGGACCTCACGGAGCTGCTCCCGCAGTGGCTGGCCGCGGCCAACGACCACGGGTACGCCGCGCCGGCCGAGCTGCTGCCCGCCCTGCTCGACGCGGCGCGCGGCAGGACCGACCTGCGTCCGCCCGCGCTGGCCTTCGCCGGTCCCCGCGCTTTGTGGCTGGCGCGGCTCAACCCGGAGTGGAAGTTCGCGCTGCGCACCACACCCGGCGGCAGCGCCCTGCCCTCGCCCGAGGACTCGGAGGCGGTCGGACGGCTGTGGGAGGAGGGCCTGTTCGCCGAGCGGGTCGCGCTGCTCGGTGCCGTACGGGCGCATGATCCCGGAGCCGCGCGGGCGCTCGTGGAGAGCACCTGGTCCACCGAGCGGGCCGAGGACCGGCTGATGTTCCTGGACTCGCTGCGGACCGGGCTCGCCGACGGTGACGAGGCGTTCCTGGAGCGGGCGTTGTCGGACCGCAGCCGCAATGTCCGTACGACGGCGGCCGAGCTGCTGTCCGCGCTGCCCGGCTCGGCCCTCGCCGGGCGGATGGCGCGGCGGGCCGCGACCTGCGTGGCCCTGGACGCGCTGCGCACCGGGATCACGGTCGAGGCGCCGCACGAGTGCGATCCGGGGATGGAGCGCGACGGCGTGGTGGCCTCGCCGCCGCCCGGCCGCGGTCAACGGGCCTGGTGGCTCGGCCAGTTGGTGGAGGCCGCGCCGCTCGCGACCTGGCCGCAGCGGCTCGGCGGGCGGTCACCGGCCGAGATCGTGGCGCTGCCCGTGGCCGACGACTGGCAGGGCGAGCTGCACGCGGCGTGGTGCCGGGCGGCCGTGCGGCAGCAGGACGCGGAGTGGTCGCGGGCCCTGCTGGGCGCGGCGTCCTCGCCGGGGGCGGCCGGCCCCGGGGCGGTGTCGCTGGCGGAGCGGGCCAAGCTGCTCGGGACATTGCCGGAGCAGGAGCGTGCAGAATGGGTGGCCGGATTCATCGCGGCGCACGGGCTGTCCGAGGCGTTCCAGCTGCTCGGGGTGTGCGCGGTGCCGTGGGCCGAGCCGCTCGGCGGTGCGGTGGTGGACGCGCTCAACATCGCGCGGGACGCGGGGAGTTATCCCTGGTCGTTCAGCGGGGTGATGGGGCTGGCCGAGCGGTGCCTCGACCCGGCGGCGGCCTCCCGCCTGGAGGCGCTCACCGCCACACCGGACGAGACGGAGGACGGAGCACCCGGCGCGGGCGGCTACTGGGCGGAGGCGTTCCAGCGCCTGGTGGGGACGCTGAGGCTGCGGGCCGTCATGCGGGAGGAGTTGGCGGGGGCCGTGTGAAGGGTCCCTGCCCTGTCGCGGCGACAGGAGGGCCTCGCCCACTTCGCGGCGGGCAGGGATCCGCACCTCACGGCAGGGCGAGGAACTGCCGAGGCCCCGCCTCACGCCAGCGAGGCCACGGTTCCGGCGGACGCCACCACGTTCAGGCGGACGCCACCACCTTCAGGCAGACGCCACCACCTTCAGGCGGACGCCGCCACGTTCCCCCGTACCCACTCCACGATCGCCCCGGTCGTCGCGCCCGGCGTGAAGATCTCCGCGACGCCGAGGGACTTCAGCGGGGGGATGTCCTCCTCCGGGATGATGCCGCCGCCGAACACCTTGATGTCCTCGGCGTCGCGCTCCTTGAGGAGCTCGATGACCTTCGCGAAGAGCGTCATGTGGGCGCCGGAGAGGATCGACAGGCCGATGGCGTCGGCGTCCTCCTGGATGGCCGTGTCGACGATCTGCTCGGGCGTCTGGTGCAGGCCCGTGTAGATGACCTCCATGCCGGCGTCGCGCAGCGCCCGCGCGATCACCTTCGCCCCGCGGTCGTGGCCGTCGAGACCGGGCTTGGCGACCACCACGCGGATCGGACCGGTTGTCGCACCCATCACTGCCTCCATGTCGAGCAAGTCGTGCGGGACTCCCCTGGAGTGTGCCCGGGAAGTGCCCGGAACCTCACGGTCGAGGTCCCGAAGAAGTGAACGAACGTTATCGCCAGGATCGCAGGCCCGGCAGTTTCGCGGTCAGGAGCGAGGGGGAAATCACACGTGGGACAACGTTCGCCATGTGCGGCTCCCGCCGACAGCGCCCGAGCCGACTCTGAGGCCGCCGCCGGGGTCCGCGCACAGGGGAGCCGCAGGAGGTCGCCGCACCACCGCGCCGGCAGCCGCACGGCGCGGTGGTGCGGTGCCGTTCCATGAGGACGGCGCGGCGGCACGAGGGTGCGAGGGCCGCAGCCGCGCGGCGCCCCATGTGGGCCCACGGGGGACAGAGCTGTTCTCCGTGTGCCGTTTGGGAGGTCGGCTCATGGAGGCCGCGCGGATTCTCAAGATCCTGAAGGCACTGCCCCTGCTCCTGCCCGCCTGGACCCAGCGCCTGTGGCCACCGCACCCGTGGCTGCCGCTGCTGTCCTCGTCCGCGCTGCTCAAGGCCACCGCACTCGAGCTCGCCATCCTCACGGGCCATGTCCTGCTCTATCCCTCGGGGATCGTCCAGGAACGTTTCACCCTGCCTCCCGCCGAGGACGACGGGGCCGACGAGGACACCCCACGTCTCCCCGCGGGACGGCACGACCGCCCGGTCGTCCTGCTCCACGGCTTCATCGACAACCGCTCTGTGTTCGTGCTGCTGCGCCGCACCCTCGCCAAGCACGGCCGCCGCCATCTCGCCTCCCTCAACTACTCGCCGCTGACCTGCGACATCCGCGAGGCGGCCCGGCTGCTCGGCGCCCATGTCGAGGAGCTGTGCGAGCGCACCGGGCAGCAGGAGGTCGACATCGTCGGGCACAGCCTCGGCGGCCTGATCGCGCGCTACTACGTGCAGTGCCAGGGCGGCGACGCCCGCGTGCGCACCCTGGTCACCCTCGGCACCCCGCACGGCGGCACCCGTGTCGTGCCGGCGATGAACGCCCATCCGATCGTGCGCCAGATGCGCCCCGGCTCCGAGCTGATCGCCGAACTCGCGGCGCCCGCGCCCGGCTGCCGCACCCGTTTCGTCAGCTTCTGGAGCGATCTGGACCAGCTGATGGCACCGCTCGAGACCGCCTGTGTCGACCACCCCGACCTGCTCGCGCACAACGTGCGGGTGACCGGCATCGGCCACCTCGCCCTGCCCGTCCACCCCGCCGTCGCCACGGGCATCCGCCAGGCCATCGACGACGAGACCGCCCTCGCGGGCACCTCGGGCGCGGTGTCGGTGGCCTGAGCGGGGCACCGGCCCGGACGACGACGCCCCGCACCACTTCCGGCCCCGTACAAATCAGTTGACCACCCGGCGCACCCCCGGCTTCGATGCCCGCGTGACCGCCTCGACGCCCGAAACGTCCCCTTCCCCGTCCCCGTCCCCGTCCCCGTCCCCGTCCAAGCCGCGCAGGATGCACGCCGACCAGGCCGACATCGACGAGGCGCTCGTGCGCCGGCTGGTCGACGGGCAGTTCCCGCAGTGGTCCGGGCTGCCCCTCACGTATGTGGACTCGCCGGGGACGGTCAACGCGCTCTACCGGCTCGGCGCGGACATGGTCGTACGGCTGCCGCTGTGCGCCGGATCGGACGAGGAGATCGAGAGCGAGTTCCGCTGGCTGCCCGAGCTCGCGCGGCAGCTGCCCTGCCCGGTTCCCGTACCGCTCGCCAAGGGCGCACCCGCCGAGGGGTACGGGTGGCAGTGGTCGGTGTACCGCTGGCTCGACGGCGACACGCCCGCTCCCGGCCGGATCGCGCAGCCGCGCGAACTGGCCGCGGATCTGGCCGGGTTCATCACGGCCCTGCGCCGGATCGACACCGCCGGCGCACCGCGCTGCTCCCGGGGCGGCCCGCTGCGCCCGCGCGACGAGGCGACCCGCGCGGCGCTCGCGCAGCTCACCGACGTGATCGACACCGCGGCCGCCGCCGCGGTCTGGCAGGAGGCGCTCGACGCGCCGCCCTACGACGGACCCGACCGCTGGATGCACGGCGATCTGCAGCCCGGCAACCTGCTGGTGCGCGAGGGCCGGCTCGCCGCGGTCATCGACTTCGGCATGGTCGGCGTCGGCGACCCGACGGTGGACCTGCTCACCGCCTGGTACGCGCTGCCCGCCGAGGTCCGTGCGGACTTCCGCGCCGCCGTCGGTGCGGATGAGGCGAGTTGGGTACGGGGCCGGGGGCTCGCCCTGTCGATCGCGCTGCTCGAGCTGTCGTACTACCGCGAGAGCAACCCTCGGATGGCGACCACGGCGCGCCATGTGATCGACGAGATCCTCGCCGACCGCCACGCCGACCGCCACGCCGAAGCCGACGCCGACGCCGACGCCGACGCCGACGCCGACGCCGACACCGATCCCGACGGTCGAACCGATCTCCGGACCGCCGGCAACTGAGCCCGCCACAGGACCTCACCGACGCCCCGAGCACCCCACGCAGAGCAACAAAAGCTCGAACATTCTTCGAACACAAGGCCAAAGCTGTGCCCGCAGTCCGCCGAAAGGCGGCCGAATGCCCGTTTCTCTCGCCAACGAAACCAGCCGAAGATTGTCGGCGTCGCACACAGCCGGGTACAGTCGCCGCACTGCTCCGCCCCCTTGTTGTCGAGGCGAAAGAGAAGTTGGTGAACGAACAGCACGGCCACGCCACCGGTCACGGCGGCTACGCGACGGGTGCCTTCGACACCACCACTTTCGACTCCGACCCCCTTTTCGGGGCCCTGCCCGGCGCGTATGACGCGGGCCGGAGCGGCCAGTGGGACAGCTCCCAGTGGACCGCGGTGCAGACCCCCGCCTACGGCACGGACGGCGCGTCCGCCCAGGACCCGTACGCCGCCCAGCACACCGGCGGTTACAGCGACGGCAGTTACGACACCGGCGGCTACGACACGACCGCCATGTGGGCGAGTGCCGGATACCAGGCGCTCGGGGACATCCCTGCGCAGCCCGGCCCGCAGAGCGCCGAGCAGTGGGACACCACCGGCCACTGGCAGACGACCGGCGCGTACGGCTACGCGGACACCGGCACGTACGACGCCACCGCCTGGAACTCCGCGGGTACGGACACCGCGTACGAGACCGGCACCGAGGCCACCACCTTCGAGACCGCCTCCTTCGAGACCGCCTCCTTCGAGACCACTTCCTTCGAGGCCGCCTCGTACGACAGCACCTCCTACGAAACCGGCTCCTTCGAGCCCGCCTCGTACGAGACCCCCGCCGTCAACACCCCGTACGAAACCCGCGAAGGCGATGACTTCGACGGGGTCTACGGCGAGACCGAACTCCTCGACGGCCCGGTGACCGCCGACCACGACCACGGCCACGGCCACGGCCACGGCCACGACGACTCTTTCGACGAGTCCGAGCCCGAGCCCGAGCCGGTACGCGTGGCGCACAGCCCCCGCCCGCCGCGCTCCGGCGGCTCGCGCGGCCGGCGCCGCACCCCCGCCAAGCGTTCCGCGCTGCTGACCGTGGCCGTGCCCTCGGTGTGTGCGCTGGGCGTGACCGGGATCGCCGCCGCCTCCGTCGTCGGTTCGATGGGCGGCACCGAGGAGCCGAAGACGCAGGCCGCGCCCGACCCCAGCTCGGTCGAGACCGCAGCCGCGAACAACAAGCTGGACACCCAGCTCACCGAACTCTCCGCGGACGCCAACGAGTTCGCCGACCGCGCCAGCCGCACGCAGGAGCGCATCGACCTCAAGGAACGCCAGGAGGCCGAGCGCAAGCGCAAGGCCGAGGAGGCCGCCCGCAAGGAGGCGCTGCGCCCCAAGTTCTCGCTGCCGGTCAAGCAGCACGGGCTCAGCGCGTACTACGGGCAGGCCGGCGTGAACTGGATGTCCGTGCACTCGGGCATCGACTTCCCCGTCGCGTACGGCACCGAGGTGCTCGCGGCGACGGACGGCACCGTGCGTACGCAGTGGAACGGCGCGTACGGGAACATGGCCATAGTGACGGCGCCCGACGGCACCGAGACCTGGTACTGCCACCTGTCGAGCACGAAGATCCGCAGCGGTTCGGTCAAGGCCGGCGATGTGATCGCGTACTCCGGGAACTCCGGCAACTCCACCGGCCCGCACCTGCACTTCGAGGTGCGCCCGGCGGGCGGCTCGGCGATCGACCCGCTGCCGTGGCTGCGCAACCACGGACTCAACCCGGCCTGACCGGGCCCGATATCAAGCGAACGGGGTGACCTCCACCAGGAGGCCACCCCATTCCCGTATCCGCGGCACCCGCGGTGCCTTCGCTACAGCTTCTCCACCGGCGCGTACCGCAGCAGCAGCACCTTCGGCTTGGCGTCGCCGAAGTCGATCGTGGCGCGCGCCTTGTCGCCCGCGCCCTCGACGCCGACGACCGTGCCGAGCCCGAACTGGTCGTGCGTGACCCGGTCACCGACCGCGAGCGAGACCACCGGCTTGTCGCCGGCGCGGCCCGTGGCGAAGCCGGAGGGGCCGCCGCGGGAGGCGCGTGCGTTCATCGACGAGGAGAGCGAGGTGGCCACCGAGGCGGCCGGGCCCTTGCCCACCGGGGCGCCGAGCTTGGCGCCGGTGCGCTTCCACTCCAGGTGCTGGGCGGGGATCTCCTCCAGGAAGCGCGAGGGCGGGTTGTACGAGGGCTGGCCCCAGGCGCTGCGCAGAGTGGAGCGGGTGAGGTAGAGGCGCTCGCGGGCGCGCGTGATGCCCACGTACGCGAGGCGGCGCTCCTCCTCCAGTTCCTTGGTTTGGCCGAGGGCGCGCATGTGCGGGAAGACGCCGTCCTCCATGCCCGTCAGGAAGACGACGGGGAATTCGAGGCCCTTGGCGGTGTGCAGGGTCATCAGCGTGATGACGCCCGAGCCGTCCTCGTCCTCGTCGGGGATCTGGTCGGAGTCGGCGACGAGGGCGACGCGCTCCAGGAAGTCGGCCAGCGTCCCTGTCTCGCCGTCTTCCGCCTCCTGCTCGAACTCCAGGGCCACGGCGGCGAGTTCCTGAAGGTTCTCGATGCGGGTCTCGTCCTGCGGGTCGGTGGAGGCCTGCAACTCGGCCAGATATCCCGTCCGTTCGAGCACGGCTTCCAGGACGGTGGCCGGGCCCGCGCCGGATTCCACGATCGTACGGAGCTCCTCCATCAGCGTGTTGAAGCGCTTCACGGCGTTGGTGGAGCGGGCCGCCATGCCGTACGCCTCGTCCACGCGGACCAGTGCCTGCGGGAAGGTGATCTTCTCGCGCAGGGAGAGGGCGTCGATCATGGCTTCGGCGCGCTCGCCGATGCCGCGCTTGGGCACATTGAGGATGCGGCGCAGCGGGACGCTGTCCTCGGGGTTGGCGAGGACGCGGAGATACGCGAGGACGTCCCGGACTTCCTTGCGCTCGTAGAAGCGGACGCCGCCGACGACCTTGTAGGGCAGGCCGACGCGGATGAAGACCTCTTCGAAGACACGGGACTGCGCGTTCGTACGGTAGAAGACCGCCACGTCTCCGGCCTTCGCGTCGCCCGCGTCCGTGAGCCGGTCGATCTCGTCGGCGACGAACTGGGCCTCGTCGTGCTCGGTGTCGGCGACATAGCCGGTGATCTGCGCACCGTTGCCCGCGTTCGTCCACAGGTTCTTCGGGCGGCGCGACTCGTTGCGCTCGATGACCGCGTTGGCCGCGGAGAGGATCGTCTGCGTGGAGCGGTAGTTCTGCTCCAGCAGGATCGTGGTCGCGTCCGGGTAGTCCTCCTCGAAGTCGAGGATGTTGCGGATCGTGGCGCCGCGGAAGGCGTAGATCGACTGGTCGGCGTCACCCACCACGCAGAGCTCGGCGGGCGGCAGGTCGTGCTCGCTCGGCGGTACGTCCTCCGGGTGGGCGCCGGTGCCGACCAGCTCGCGCACCAGGGCGTACTGCGCGTGGTTGGTGTCCTGGTACTCGTCGACCATCACGTGCCGGAAGCGGCGGCGGTAGTGCTCGGCCACGTCCGGGAACGCGCGCAGCAGGTTGACCGTCGTCATGATCAGGTCGTCGAAGTCGAGGGCATTGGCCTCGCGCAGGCGCGCCTGGTACATCGCGTAGGCCTGGGCGAGGGTCTTCTCGAAGCCGTCGGCGGCCTGGCTCGCGAAGTCCTCCTCGTCGATGAGCTCATTCTTGAGGTTGGAGATCTTCGCGCTGAAGGCCTTGGGCGGGAAGCGCTTCGGGTCCAGGTCCAGGTCGCGGCAGACGAGCGCCATGAGGCGCTTCGAGTCGGCGGCGTCGTAGATCGAGAACGAGGAGGTGAAGCCCAGCTTCTTCGACTCGCGGCGCAGGATCCGTACGCACGCGCTGTGGAAGGTCATCACCCACATCGCGCCCGCCCGCGGACCGACGAGCTCCTCGACGCGCTCCTTCATCTCGCCCGCGGCCTTGTTCGTGAAGGTGATCGCGAGGATCTGGCCCGGGTGCACATTCCGCTCGGCGAGCAGGTACGCGATGCGGTGGGTCAGGACGCGGGTCTTGCCGGAGCCCGCGCCGGCCACGATGAGCAGCGGGGAGCCACTGTGCGTGACGGCCGCGCGCTGGTTCTCGTTCAGCCCGTCCAGGAGGGCCGCGCCGTCCAGGACCGGGCGCGGGGCACCGTCGCGGTAGTACGCGTCGCGCTGCACGGGCGCGTCGAACTTCCCGGCGAACAAGTCCGCCGGGATCTCCTCCGGGCCCTCGTCCTCGGGGGGCGGCGGGGCGCTGTGGTCCCTGGCCCCGTCCTTGGACTGGAGCTCCGCCAGAAAACTGTCGTCAAAGAGGCTGCTCATCGCCTACCGAGTCTAGGCGTCCGGTGTGACAGCGGGTTCCGGGTTCGCCCAGGCTGACCGTTTCGGGACGGTACGGGAGGCGGCTGGACGACGGGATGCGCCAAGGTCACGAAAATGTATCGGGCATATCGAACATCAACCTTCACAGCTGCCACACGAGTTGGCTAGCGTGCTCCGCGGGCCGCGCGTACCCCCACCGGCGACCGTCGCCGGGAACCCGCGGCCTGCGCCGAGTCCGGAGCGCCGAGCACAGCAATCCGGAGCCGGGGACCCACCAGACCTTGGGGTGAATCGGGACGGCCCCCACCCGTTCCGTAGGGCAGACCTTTCCGCGTCCGAACCCGACAGCTAACCCGGTAGGCGTCAGTCGGAAGGAGCGCCTGCCTTGGCGTCGCACCGCAAGCCGCGGACCAGTCGAATACGTACCTCGCACGCCGTCGGGATCACCTCGGCCGCCCTCACCTCGGTCGCCCTGCTCGCGCAGACCGCGAACGCCGCGCCCGCCGAGCCGGACAAGCCCTCCCTCGAGGAGGTGCAGAAGAAGGTCGACGAGCTGTACCGCGAGGCCGGCACCGCCACGCAGAAGTACAACCTCGCCAAGGAGCGCTCCGGGCAGCAGCGCGAGAAGCTGAACGATCTCCAGGACGAGGTCGCCGAGCGCACCGAGAAGGTGAACGACGCCCGGCGCGAGCTCGGGCAGATCGCCGCCGCGCAGTACCGCAACGGCAGCGCCTCCGACGCCGCCGTCCTGCTGCTCTCGGACAACCCCGACGACTACTTCGCCCAGCGCCAGCTCATGGGGCAGCTCTCCGGCCGGCAGCACAAGGCCGTCGAGGACTTCAAGACGCTCCAGACGCAGGCGAACGACAAGCGGGACGAGGCCACGGACTCCCTCGCGCAGCTCACCGACACGGAGAGCGAGCTCAAGACCAGCAAGCAGGACGTGCAGCAGAAGCTGGGCGAGGCGCGTGAGCTCCTGTCGAAGCTGACGGAGGAGGAGAAGAAGCGGCTGGCCGAGCTGGAGCGGCAGCGCGAGGCAGAGGCCAAGCGCAAGGCCGAGGAGCTGGCCCGCAAGCAGGCCGCCGAGGAGGAGGCGAAGCGGCGGGCGGCCGAGGAGGCAGCGAAGGAAGAGGCCGCGAAGGAGGAGGCCGCCGAGGAACCGGCCGAGCCGCCGGCCTCCGGTGACGGCGGCGCTGACGCGGGCGACTCCTACGCGGCGAAGGCCGAGAAGGTCATCGCCTGGGCGGAGACCCAGATCGGCAAGCCGTACGTGTGGGGCGCGGCCGGCCCCGACTCGTACGACTGCTCCGGTCTGACGCAGAAGGCCTGGGCGCAGGCCGGGATCTCACTGCCGCGCACCACCTGGGACCAGGTGAAGGTGGGCACGACCGTCACGGTCGAGAACGCCAAGCCCGGTGACCTGGTCTTCTTCTACGACGACATCAGCCACGTGGGCATCTACATCGGCAACGGCGAGATGATCCACGCACCGAAGCCGGGCGCCAACGTGCGGACCGAGTCGATCTACTACATGCCGATCCACAGCGTCGTACGCCCGGCGTGATACGCGGAGAGCCGGGGCCGGGGTCCGGGGGGCGTCAGCCCCCCCAACCTCTCCCCGCCGCGGAGCGGCGGAGCACGGTGCGCTGACGGCGCGCTCACGTCCACAACGTCGCGATGAAAATGTTCGCGGTGGTCAGAGCGCCGACCGCCGCGAACATCCCCTTGTCGACCTTCTCCTCGTCCCGCTTCACGTAGACGAGGCCGAGGATCACGATCAGGATCGCGAGCTTCACGCCGATCTTGATGTTGTTGACCGTCTGGTCGTCGGCCTGGTTGAGGCCGACCAGCGCGATGCCCGTGACGAGCATGGTGAGCGCGCCGTGCAGCATCGCCGGGGTGAAGCGCGCGGTGCCCTCGCCGATCGCCTTCATCTGCGTGAGGAATCCGCCGAGGAGCGAGGCGATGCCGATGATGTGCAGCGCGACGAACACGTTGATGAGTACGTCCATGGGCCGGAGCCTAGAGGGTGCCTGAGCAGCACCCGGAGGTGGCCCCGGCCCTGGACGCTGCCCTGGCCGGACGGGCTAGCCCGTGAACCTCTGGGCCGCCGACCCGTCGCACTTCTGCAACCGGATCTGGCTCTTCGCCGCCGCCTGCGTCAGGCACATCCCGGTGGCCGCCGCGGGCCGCAGGGTGGCGCCGTCGCGGACGAACTTCTGGTGCGTGCCGCCGTGGCAGTTCCAGATCACCAGGCCCGCGCCCGCCTGGTAGGTGGCGTCGGAGGTGTCCAGGCAGCGGTCCTGGGTGAGGCCCGTCATGACGGTCTGGCGTGCGGAGTCGTACCACCAGGTCTGGTTGCGGGTCCCCGCGCAGTCCCAGCCGAGGACGCGGGTGCCGTTGGCGCTGGTGGAGCCGTCCACGTCGAGGCAGTTGCCGGTGCCGGCGTTCCTGAGCGGCTGGTAGACGTCGTCCCAGGCGAGCGGGAACAGGACTGGCCTGCCGCTCGAGTTGACGTCCGCACAACTCGCTTCCTTCAGACCCGAGTTGTAGAGCTGGGTGAGGCAGGAGGCGAAGGCCGCGTGCCCGCGGGCGTTGGGGTGGAAGGACTGGCGCACGGAGTTCGAGTCCGGCAGGCCCGGCTTGCTGAGGTCCACGTACAGACCGCGGGCCCAGGGGTCCTCCATGCAGACCTCGTGGCCGTGGAAGAGCCGCGAGTTGTCGAGATACGTGGCTCCGGTGCTCTGCGCGACCTTGCGCATGCCGCGTTCGAAGGCGGGGACGGCGGTGTTGCGGCCCCAGACGGTGTCGGAGTCGTAGCCCATGCCGCCGCAGGCGAGCTTGCCGGGGAAGGCCGGGTTGTCACGGAAGTCGGGCCCGATGGGGCTCGGGTAGCCCATGACGACCAGCTTGTAGTCGCCGTCGGCGTAGCCGGCGCCGCGCATCGTGGTGCGCAGGTCGCGCACGGTCTGCTCGACCTTGGGCACGAGGGCGTCCACGCGGGCCTGCCAGCCGCCCGCGTACTTGGGTGCGCAGGGCCCCTGGAGCAGGATGAAGCGCGTGACGCAGTCCGTCATGACGGGCCCGAACTGGAGGTCGTCGTTGGCGCCCGCGACGAGCAGCACCATCTTGATCTTCGTGTTGCGGGCCTTGATGGCGAGGCTGTCGCTCTGCACGAGCTCGTCGGCGTACTGCTTGCTGCCGCCGATCCGGATGTTGCCGCTGTAGGCGCCCGAGCAGGAGACGTTGTACGTGACGTCGGCGGCGATGCCGGTGCGGTGGACGGCCGCGTCGGGCGAGCGGTGGCACCAGTTGTCCGGGCCGTTGGTCGGCGGCTCGTACGTGCCGACGCCCTCACCGCTGATCTCGCTGTCGCCGAGCGAGATGAGCGCGGACTTGCGCTGGTCGAGGGGGCGTTCGGCGGGGTCGCCGTAGAGCTTCACGGCCTCGGCGGCGCGGATCTTCTCGAGTTCGGGCGGGAGGGGGGTGCTCGCGGCGGCTCCGGTCTCCGCGGCGGGGGCGGCTGCGGCCGGGGCGGCGGCGCCGGCCTCCGCGGCGGTCCCGGCTGTTGCGTCCGGGGCCGCGCCCGCCGCGGGGACGGCGAGGCCGAGCAGGGCGGTGGCCGCGGCGACGGCCAGGGCGGTACGGCGGGTGCTGGGTCTGATGCGCTGCATGGCGTCTCCCCGAGTGAGGTGTTACCCGAGGTATTTACTGGCGGGTAGGCGCCATGGGAATACTGAAAACAAGACAGTTGCTCACCTTTTCCGGTCCGGGGCTCTCCGCCTCCAACCCCTCCCTGCCGCCCATACCACAAAACCCACCCGCG
This sequence comes from Streptomyces indicus, assembly GCF_900100315.1. GTDB lineage: Bacteria > Actinomycetota > Actinomycetes > Streptomycetales > Streptomycetaceae > Streptomyces > Streptomyces indicus. The sequence goes on along the minus strand of NZ_FNFF01000011.1, from coordinate 111,847 downwards.
CCCCGACACTTCAGACGCAACGGTCAACTCACCGCATCCCGCGACCACATGGCACATCCCGCCGCACCGGAACCGGTCAACACCCTCACCCGAAAGACCACTTCCGCACTTTCCGTCACCAGGCCGTGACGGAGAGGTTTAGCGTCCTTGACCGGTGACCGGCTCCCCACCGCCGTCCGAGCCCCATCCGGACGACAGTCGGTCACTACCGCCGAGAGGTCCGGCGGCGGCCCGCTCCCCCTGTGCGGGTCGCCGCCGGACGCGTAAGGATGTGTCTGAGGTTGGCCGCGCATCGCAAGCCCAAACCGCGTTCGCTCACCGGCTCGTTCACCGGCTCGCTCACCGGCAACACCGCACGTACCGCACTGACCCTGGCGCTCGCCGGCGCCGCGTCCACGACCCTGTTCGAGGGCTCGGTCCAGGCGGACCCCCGGCTCACGCCGGCCCAGGTGAAGGCGAAGGTCGACAAGCTCTACCACGAGGCGGAGGTCGCCACCGAGCAGTACAACGGAGCGCGCGAGAAGGCCAGGAAGGCCCGGGGCGCGATCAACGAGCTGCAGGACGAGGCCGCCCGCAAGACGGCGAAACTGGACGAGGCGCGTACGGCGCTCGGCCGTGCGGCGACGGAGCAGTACCGTTCCGGCAGCATCGACCCCACGGTGCAGCTGGCCCTGGCCGACGACCCCGAGGAGTTCCTCGACCGCGTCTCGCGCGGCGAGCAGACTGCGGGCCGGCACGCCAACGAGATCAAGGGTGTACGCGAACAGCTCCGCGAACTCGAGCAGCTGCGCTCGGCCGCGGCGGACCGCTTCGACGAACTCCAGGACCACCAGGCGGAGTTGAAGCGCCACAAGACGCAGATCACCAAGAAGCTCGACAAGGCACGGGAACTGCTCGCTTCCCTCTCCCCCGAGCAGCAGGCCTCGTACGCGGCGGGCGAGCCCGGCGCACCCGGTACATCCGACACGTCCGGCGCACGCGCCTCGCGCGAGATGCCGCGCGGCTCCCTGAAGGCCCCGAACGCCCGCGCCGCGCAGGCCGTCTCCTTCGCCTACAGCGCCCTCGGCAGCCCGTACGTATGGGGCGCCGCGGGCCCGAACGCCTTCGACTGCTCGGGCCTGACACAGGCGGCGTACCGCTCGGCGGGCGTCTCGCTCCCGCGGACGACGTACACGCAGATCAACGCGGGCCAGCGGGTGTCCCGCGGCGAACTCGCCCCGGGCGACCTGGTGTTCTTCTACTCGGGCATCAGCCACGTCGGCATCTACGTGGGCGGCGGCCAGATGATCCACGCCCCGAACCCGTCCGCGCCGGTGCGGCTGGCGCCGGTGGACTCGATGCCGTTCGCGGGGGCTACGCGGGTGGTGTGAGGTGTACCGGCCGATCCGGTCGGCGCCGAACCGACCGGAGGGCCCCGCCTCACGCGGTGAACGCCTCGGGCCCGAACCGCCCCCAGGCCACGAAGGCCGCGAGCACCAGATACACGAGATCGACGGCCACGAGCTTCATCTCCCCGCGCCGGAACCGCACGACGGCCGCCCCGGCCATCAGGAGCACGAGCCCGACGGCGGCCGTCGGCACGAGCACGGGCGCGATACCTGTGACGGCGGGCAGGATCAGTCCGACCGCGGCCAGCACCTCGACGGCCCCGATGCCCTTGACGCCCGCGGCACTGAAGTCATGGACCCACTCGGCACTGGGCCCGAAGGCGGCGATCCGCTCCTTGGCGAGCACGAGCTTCCCGGCCCCGCCGAAGAAGTAGGCGGCGGCGAGGAGGGCGGTGATGATCCAGAGGGTGACGTGCATCGTTCTTCACTCCTTGGTCCACGAAGGGGGGTCATCTTCGGGACGAGGGAGGGGGGCTGGTTGTGACACGGTGTCGAGGCCGGCCTGAGGGTGTACGGCGCGGCACGCTCACAGCTCGGCGAAGGACCAGAAGACGCCGACCTCGTCGTCGGACACCGCCACCAGGCCGCAGTCCAGATCGAGCTCACCGATGCACTCGAAGGAGCCCTGCGGCCTCATGGGATTGCTGTCCGCTTCCTCGAAGAAGTCGTCGAAGTTCGTGTAGAAGTCGGCGTGCGGGCCGAAGCGGCCGAGCACGCACCGGGCCTCGCCCAGCAACTCGTACCTGCGCCCCTCGATGTCGGGGATACGGGTCGCGTCGAACCCAGCGTCGAGCAGGGAGATGAGCCGCCATGCGGCGGGCTCGGGCCGCAAGGGATACAGATACTGGCGGAGTTCGCCGGCCTCGTACGGGACGAAGGGGTACGAGGGCCCGGCCCCGCCGGGCCGGGCTGCGGCCGGCCAGAGGTCGTGCCCTCGCCAGGAACGGGGGTCTTCGACGCTCCTGGCCATGACCGCGGTCACGTCCTGCGCCCAGTCCTTGTGCCGCCGGGGTCCCACGGACGCGAAATCGCAGGCGCCGAGAACCGTGCGCACGGCACTCTCCCACCGGGCCTGGGACGGGCCCCGGTCCTGTCCCGGCACGTCTCAGTCGCCCTGCGGAGGCGGACCGTAGTCGGCCCGGGGCTCGGCCAGTTGCTGCGCAACCGCCGCCAGCCACCCACTCGAGCCGTCCGGCCCCGGCGGATCCACCTCCATCCCCAGCTCCGCCACCGCGAGCGCGTAATCCGACTCCTCCAGGCGCAGGGCGAGGAGTTCGTGGATCTCGCCGGTGAGGCGGGCGGTCAGGTGCGGGTCGGTCGTGGAGGCGTAGTCGCGTACGGCCGCCTCGTGGTCCTCGAACTCGTCCGGCATGTCCTGCGAGAACCAGCCGCCCAGGAACTGGCCGAGTTCGGGGAAGCGGGCGTGCCACTCCCAGTGGGTGCGGGGCATGGACGCGGGCGGGACCGTGCCCGACTCGATGCTCGCCTTGATGTGGTCGGCGAGCACGAACAGCCAGTCCTGGATGGCGGATTCGGGCAGGCCTACGTCCGGGACCGGGTAGAACTCGCCGAGGCCGAGGCGCAGGCGGCCCGGAGGGTTGCGGGCGTACTCGCGCAGCTGGGTCTCCGCCGTGGCCAGGGCCCAGGGGCGGGTGAGCCAGGTGTGGCGGAGGTAGGCCTGCAAGGCCTCGCTCGGCTTGTCGGGCTCGTCGTCGGCGGGCATGCCGAGGTACGCGCTGATCACCTGGTCCAACTCGCCGTAGCGGCGGTCGAATTCGAGGGGCTTCATCGGCACGGCGCGTATTCCTAGAGGTAGATCGGGACGGTGGTGAGCACGACGAAGCCGTGCGGGCTGTCCGGTTCGCGCCGGAGCACGACGCGGGCGGCGCGAACGTCCACGGGGTCGCGGCCGGCCAGCATCATCGCCTGGAGCAGCACGCGGCCCACGGGCTCCTCGCGGGAGGGCCACGCGGCCTCGATGGTGAGGCGGGGGCGGGCGTCCTGGGCGAGCCAGCGGTGGATGCGCTGTTCGTTGCGGGTCACGACCTGCTGGGTGGCCCACTGGGCGGTTTCGCGGTCGGGGTAGGTGGCGGATCTGGTGAGCATGCGCTGTCCTGGCTAGGAGGGCTTCATTCGTTCATCAAGGTCCAGATGACGGCGACTTCGTCATCGTTCACGGCAATGAGCCCCGGATCCCAGTCGCATTGACTGAAGGAGTTGTGGGCCCGGGTGGGCTGTTGGTAGAAATCCGGCTGGTCGCCCGTCCATCCGAGGTTCGTGTAGAAGCGGGTGCCCTCAGGGAAACGCGACAGGATGACGCCGGCTCGGCGTTCCTCTGCCGGCCTGCGCTGCTCCCAGCCCGGCAGCCTGGAGAGATCGGTGAGGCTGCGGCCCACCCCGAGCAGGACGAGCAGCGACCTCACCGAGGAGCGGGGAAGCTCCTTCACCCGCGCCTGGTAGTGCTCCGCATCCTCGGCCGCAGCCGGCGTGGCCAGCCAGGGATAGAGCGGATCGTCCAGACGCTCTTCCTCTCCCTCGAAAGGATCGATGGACTCCCATCCGCGCGGGTCCCGGGTCTCGAGGCGCATGATCGCCCCGACATCCAGCCACCATTCTTCGTGCGCGCGCGGAGCGACGCCGACGAACGTGGAGATCCACTCGTAGAGCTTGAGCGCCTCGGACCAGGCCTGCCCGTCCAGCTGGTCTTCCGCCATGCCACATTCCTATTCCGGTGCCGAGGTGTAGACCGCGAAGGGCGGGTCGAGATCCTCGTCGTACTTGAGCCGCGTCGTCACACCGTGCGCATCCGCGGCGGGGCTCACCGTGCCGTTGTCCTTGTCCGCAATGACCGTACGTCCGGTGACGGCCGAACCGGCGAGCGGCCCCTCGTTCGGCACCGAAGGGACGTCGATGACGAGGTACTTCTCGGCAGGCGGTGGATTCTTGAGCCATTCCTGGATGTCCGGCGTGTTCTCCCGGATGTTGTACTGAGTGTATTTCTGCGCCGATTCGAGATCGTAGAAGGACGAAGAGGTGAGAACACCGAACTTCCCGCTTGCCTTCTGCTCATCCCTGATTCTCTGCAGCAGCTGCTCGTCCGTCTTGCCCACATGCTTGTCGATGGTGTGGCCGCCGCTGATCCCTTCACTCGACGCCAAGTCGAGCGAGTACACATACGGGAAAGGACTCTCGTCTCCGATCTGCCATCGGTGCTCCTTCTTGAACTCGTTGAGCGAGCGGGCACCGAAGGCGTGGGCGCGGGCGATCTCGGCCCGGTACGTCGGGGCGCTCGTGATCGCGATCTCGAGTTCGGGGAGCAGAGCCTTGATCTTGGTCGCGGCCTCGGTGAACTCCCTGTGGTACTCCTCGACGACCCTGTCGACGCCTTCCTTGTCCATGTGGGACCGGAAGGAGAGCACGATCCGGCCGATGATCCCGCCGACCGCGAGCTTGGTCAGGTTCGAGAAGCTCAGTTCGGTGAGCTCCGAGGCAGTGGCCTTCGCCGCGTTGATGCCTGCCTGGCTCGTGAACGCGGTGGTCTTGTCCCCGACATTGCACAGATGCTCGAGGATGTCCGCGATCTCCTCCGCCGACTTCTTCAGCACCTCGATGATCGGCCGCCGTTTGTCCGGCGTCACGTCCTTGCTGGTCCGCCACTGGCGTCCCGTCTGGCTGCGCTGGCCTGCCGCATCCAGCTGGCGGCCCCACGCCGTGGTGCCCCAGATGGTCTGCCCGAAGGCGCGCATGGCGGCCTGCCATTCGCCTCGGTCCTTCGGGTCGGTGATGCCGGCGATGGCGGCGTTGAACTCGTCCGAGACCTTCGCCGCGTCGGACGCGCTCTTGCGCCACGCCTTGGCCATGTCCCGGACCTCGTCCTCCTTGATGCCCGGGGTGATCTCGTGGACCTTTCCGAGACGCAGGCCCTCCTCGATGGCAGGCCGGATGACGTCCGCGAGGAAGTCGGGGAACTCGCCTATGACGCCCGAGATCCACCAGGAGTCCACGTCCTCGCCGGTGCCCGACCATTTGACGGGGTTGACGGGCCCGTAGCGGGCCTTGGTGATGACCACCGGTTCCGGCTTGGACCGCGGCTGCGCGCCCTTGCCTCCGCCCGCCTGCCACTCGGCGAGAACGTAGTGATTGGCCGTGTGGTTCAGACCCACGGCTGCTCCGCCGGCGCTCACCACGCTGCGGGCCCACGCTTCCAGGAACTTCGCCACCACATCCTGGTAGGCGTCGGCGAAGGCATCCGCGCCTCGGCCGGTCCCTGCGGACTGGTTGTACTTGTTCAGTACGTCGATGAGGGCGAACGCCCGGTCCGAATGGTTGAACTGCGCGTCCTTCACCAGGTCCGACGCGTGATGGACGTGCACCGGCTGCACGTCGAAGCCCCCGTTCGCCGACGGGGAGGGCGGCGGGGTGGCCATCAGGCGGCGCCCCAGCCCCGCAGCACGGCCTGGTGTGCCGCCGCGTAATTGATGTGCCCGTTGATGACGACCTCCTGAAGCCACCGCTGTGTCGCCTTCAGGTCCTGCGCCGAGTGGTCCCACTTGTCGAGCTCGTCGATGAAGACCTCGCGCGCCTCGCCCTCCCAGGTCAGTACGACCTTCTCGGCCCGGCCGTACAGCAGGTCGAGCTGCTCGTTCAGCTTCTTGAGGATGTCCTCCAGGTCGCCGGACAGCCTCTGAAGCGTCGCGAAGTCGACTGTTATGTGCTCGTCGTCCGCCATATCCGTCTCCCCCGTCCTCAGAAATCGGCGATCCGGCTGCGCGGCTGGGCCGGCGGCTCGGTGTTCGGCGTCGACAGCTCTGCGGCCTCCGCCTTCACGTCCGTCTCGGACTGGACCTGCCGCAGCCGTTCCATGACGTCGAGGTCCTGTTCCGAGAAGCCGTCACGGCTGAGGCGTACCGCCTGTTCCAGGCGTTGGATCACCATGCGGATGCGTACGGCGTCCTCGGCCGCGCCACGGTGCAGGTCCCGGTAGGCCTTCGCGGCCGGACCGCGCCAGCCCGCCTCGATGCTGTCGACGATCTCGTCCATGCGTCTGACCTGCTTGTCGAGGTAGCTCTGCATGTCGTCGAGGTCCTCGGCGAGCTTGGTGAGCCGGTCGCCGGACGCCCGCAGGCGTGGCTGTGCCCCTTCGCCGCTCATCACGTCCCCCATGTCGTGGCCGTCAACTACGGTCCCCCGCAGTCCACTTGCGTCACACTAGCAACGGCATACGACAGCGACGGCGGCCGCCAGGGGTGCGGACGGTGTGGAATCGATCACCGGGTTCGGTCCGTCGGCCTGCGGCCGATACGGTCGACGGGACCGAAACGGCCAACCGACCCCGACGGACGCGACCATGCCTCTCCCACCCCCACCCCCACCCACCCACATATCCACCTGGCCCACCCACGAGGCGCTCCTCGAGGACCGGGTGCGGGCGCTGCGCGCGGTGCGCAGGGGCAGGCTCGGGGGTGGGCGGCTGGCCGGGCTGTGGGGGGTCGGGGCGCTCGCGGTGCTGGGGTGGGGGCTGGTGACGCTGCCGCTGAAGATGATCGCGGACGAGGACGCCATGGTGATCGTCATGGGGCCCGTCTGCGGGGTGCTCGGGCTCGCCGCCCTCGCGGGGGCCGTGCTGATCCTGGTGTTCGCCCTGCGCAAGGACCGAAGGGCAGGGGAACTGGCCCGGCAGTGGACCGAGTTGGCCCCCGAGCCCGTCACGGACCGAGAGGTCCGGGCGCCCGGGGCCAGTCTGATCTGGCTTCTCGTGTCCTTCGTGCCGTGCGCCCTCGGCCTGTACACGGCGTTCGCGGGAGCGTACGCGGCCCGCTCGGCGTACGAGGCGGTGCTCACGCTCGGGACCGGGACCCTGGTCTGGCTCACCGGGCTGTTCGGCCTGGCGCGGGCCTTCGGCCACTACCAGTGGGTGACGCACGAGCTGGGGAACTCCCGTACGAACTCCCCCGTTCACTGAACAACCAGGCAAGCGGTCCACGGAGGCCGCGGAAGACGACAGACGGGGACTTCAGTGGCACTGTTCGGCAACGCGCACACCATCGACCCGGGCAAGGCCGCCCAGGAGTACGCACGGCTGCTCGGCCAGGGCGAGCAGATCTACGGTGCCTATCAGCTGATACGGGACGCCATCCTGCTGACCGACCGGCGCATGATCCTGATCGACAAGCAGGGGCTCACGGGCAAGAAGGTCGAGTACCACTCGCTGCCGTACCGCTCCATCACGCACTTCGCGGTGGAGACGGCCGGACACTTCGACCTGGACGCCGAGCTGAAGATCTGGGTCTCTGGCAGCGCGACGCCGATCGAGAAGACCTTCACCAAGGGGGTCAATATTTACGAAGTGCAGGCGATTCTCACGCAGTTCGTGGCGCGGTGACGTAGCGCGTGGCGCGCTGAGCGAGGTTCGGGGCCGGTGTGCACCGGCCCCGGGCAGCCTCAGACCAGCCGGCGGGCCGTGGCCCAGCGCGTCAGCTCGTGCCGGTTCGACAGCTGCAACTTGCGCAGGACCGCCGAGACATGGGACTCCACTGTCTTCACCGAGATGAAGAGCTGCTTCGCGATCTCCTTGTACGCGTAGCCGCGCGCGATCAGGCGCAGCACCTCGCGCTCGCGCTGCGTGAGGCGGTCCAGGTCCTCGTCCACCGGCGGGGCGTCCGTGGAGGCGAAGGCGTCGAGGACGAAGCCGGCCAGGCGGGGCGAGAAGACCGCGTCGCCGTCCTGGACGCGGAAGATCGAGTCGACCAGGTCCGTGCCCGTGATGGTCTTCGTGACATAGCCGCGCGCGCCGCCGCGGATGACGCCGATGACGTCCTCGGCGGCGTCGGAGACCGAGAGGGCGAGGAAGCGCACCGGGTTCTCGGCCGCGGACATCAACGAGGCGCAGCGGCGCAGGACTTCGGCGCCGCCGCCGCCCGGCAGGTGCACGTCGAGGAGGACGACCTCGGGGCGGGTGGCCGTGATGACCGTGACCGCCTGGTCCACGTCGGCGGCCTCACCGACCACCTCGACGCCCGTCACGTCGGTGCGGCCGATCTCGGCCTGCACGCCGGTGCGGAACATGCGGTGGTCGTCGACGAGGACGACACGGACATGCCGATCGCCGCCCTTGGTCTCGTCCGCGCCCAGGGTGTCCGGCTGCTCGTTCATGTCGCTCGTACCGCTCATCGCGTCGTCTCCGCCCTCTCCATCTCCAGCTCGACCTCGGTGCCGCCGTCCGGCACCGCGCGCAGCCGCGCACTGCCGCCGTGGCGCTGCATCCGGCCGATGATCGATTCTCGTACGCCCATGCGGTCCTCGGGCACGGAGTCCAGATCGAACCCCGGACCGCGGTCGCGGACCGAGACGAAGACCGTGCGGCCCTCGACCTCCGCGTAGACCTGGACGGCGCCGCCCTCGCCACCGTACTTGGCGGCGTTCACCATTGCTTCCCGTGCGGCCTGCATCTGTGCGGTCAGTTTCTCGTCGAGCGGGCAGTCGCCCACGACCACGACCTCCAGCGGGACGCCGTGCTTGTCCTCGACCTCGGCTGCCGCCTGCTTCACGGCCTCGGCGAGCGTCTCCGGCTCCTCGGCCTCGTCCTTGCCGGTGCCCTCGGGCTTGTAGAGCCAGTTGCGCAGGTCCCGCTCCTGGGCGCGGGCGAGGCGGCGTACCTCCGAAACGTTCTCCGCGTTGCGCTGGATCAGGGTCAGGGTGTGCAGCACCGAGTCGTGCACGTGGGCGGCGACCTCGGCGCGCTCCTGGGCCCGGATGCGCATCAGCCGCTCCTGGGACAGGTCCTGGGTCATGCGGACCAGGTACGGGCCGGCGAGCAGCGCGATGCCGACGAACACCGCGAGCGCGGCCTGGAGCACCGAGCCGAGCTCGCGGGCCGAGTTCTGAAGCACGAAGATCGCGGCCACCCCCGTGCCGACGAGGACGACCCCGGCGAGCGTACGGGCGATGTTGAGGGTGCGGCGCTTGCGTCCGACGGCCATCCAGCGGGCCCGCCGCGCGTTGTCCGCCTGCCGCCACACCAGGGCGACACCGGCCGCGACCAGGAGGGTCGGCCAGAGGTAGGCGCGGGTGGGGCCGCCGACGTCTACGGTGCCGACGAAGACCATCGCGATGACGAGCATCGCGATGAAGGCGATGAACTGGCCCTTGTCGATCTTCCGCACGACCAGTTTGCGGCGGCCGTCGGGGCCGACCTCGGTGGTCACGGTGTGCTGCCGGTCGGCGGTGACGCCGCCGACGCCGAGGGGGACGAAGAACCAGAAGGCGGCGTACAGCAGCGCGCCCAGGCCGTTGGCCGTGAACAGGCCCACGAAGACGAGCCGCACCCAGATCACGGGCAGCCCGAGATGACCGGCGAGCCCGCGCGCCACTCCCCCGAGCCAGCGGCCTTCACCGCTCCGGTAGAGCTTGCGCAGCGGCTGCGGTTCCTGAGCGGGCGGGGCTGCGGCTGGCATGTCACCGATCCTCACACGCCCGCGGGGACCTCGGCATCAGGGTTCGGCCCCTAGACGTCCCTGATCTGCGGCGGGCTTCAGGTGTACGGGGCCCTGGCGTGCCGGCCCCTGCCGAATGCGGGGTTCCCCCTTCACCATGTGCCGGGGACCCCACGCCGAAAGGACCGCCCATGGCACCGAAGCAGCAGTCGCTGACCCGCCGCGTCACGGAAGCCCTGGTCATCATCGTGCTCGGCCTCGTCTGCTACTTCGGGTTCGGCGACACGGACCTCGGCTTCACGGAGCTGGACAAGGCCGGCCTCGTCCTGATGGTCGTCGGGGGTGCCGAACTCGTCTGGTACGTGGGCCGCGCGGCGCTGAGCCGGGCGTAGCCCCGCCCCGGACCGTCCACCGCACGGGCCCGCCCACCGCCCCCGTAAGGACAATCTCAGGGTCCGACCAGGGTCGCCCCGCCTGCCGTGGCCCGGTCCGAGACCCCACCATGGGACCCATGACGGATCAGTACGACACCCGGACCGCGGAGCCGGTGGACGCGCCGCCCGGTGCCGGGGCGCCCGAGGGCGCGCCGCCGCCCGCCCGGCTGCGCCGCGACCAGGAGCACAAGATGCTCGGCGGCGTCTGCGCGGGCCTCGGCCGGCACTGCGACATGGACCCGGTGATCTTCCGGATCGTGCTCGCGCTGCTCGGCGCCGTGGGCGGGCTCGGCCTGATCTTCTACGGCTTCGCCTGGCTGCTCGTGCCCGCCGACGGCGAGGACGAGAACGAGGCGCGCCGGATGCTGACCGGCCGCGTCGACGGCCCGGCCTTGACCGCGCTGCTCTTCGCCCTCGTCGGCTCCGGCGTGATGCTGTCGATGGTGAACAACGCGGGCGTGCTGACCTTCGCCTCCGTGCTCGCCGTGCTCCTCGCGGGCGCCGGCTACTGGTCGAAGGAGCGCCGCAAGGAGTCCCCCTCGCCCGATCCGGTGGCCGCGCAGGCCGCCGCCGAGGCCCCGCCCGAGACGCAGGCACCGCCGGTCTCGCGCGGCCCGTCCTGGTGGCGGGACCCGATCGTGAAGGACGGGACCCACGAGGGCGGTACGGGATATCTGTGGGGTCCGCCCGAGCTGTCCGGTGTCGAGATCCCGACGCGGGAGGCGGCGCGCAGGAGCGTGTCCGCGCCGCGCCGCGGCCCGCGCTGGATCGGCGGCTGGACCTTCCTGCTGACCCTGGGCGCGGGCATCGCGGGCACGGCGGTCGCGCTCAACGAGATGGGCCCCGACCCCTCGCTCGGCACCGGCCTGACGGCGGGCCTGGCCTGCGCGCTGGCCGTGCTCGCCCTGGGGATCGCGGTCAGTTCCTTCTTCGGGCGTACGGGAGCGGGGTCGCTGCTGCTCGCGCTCATCCTCACCGGACTGCTCGCGGGCGCCTCGGCGCTCCCGAAGGAGATCACCACGAACTGGGTGCGCACCCAGTGGCGGCCCACCGAGGCGGCCGACGTGCGGCCCGCGTACAACATCGGCTCGGGCGACGGCACGCTCGACCTGAGCAAGCTCGATCTGGACAAGGGGCAGACGGTGACGACGAGTTCGCGGATCGGCGCGGGCCGCATCAAGGTGATCGTCCCCCACGACGCGACGGTGAAGGTGGACGTCAAGGTGGGCGTGGGCGACATCCGGCTGCCGGAGGGGCACGCGCGGAACGACATCGACGTCTCGCCCGACCAGAAGCGCAGCATCACGCTGCGCCCGCCCGCCGGCGCGAAGGACGGCGGCACCGTCGACCTCACGCTCGACGTGGCGATCGGCCAGGCGGAGGTGGCCCGTGCAGCGAAGTGACGAGGCGCGGAGCTGGCTGCACCCGTTCCAGCCGGGGCGCCTGATCGTGGGCCTGACGATGGGCGGGGTCGCGCTCGCCTACGGCGGGGACGCGGCCGGCTGGTGGGACACGGCCTGGTTCGCGGCCATCCCGATCGTGGTCCTGGGCCTGTTCCTCGCGTCGGTCGCCGGGATCATCACCTACGGCGTGCGCCGACGCCGCGGCGCCCGCGGAACCGCTCCCGCGGACGACCGCACGACGGTCGGGCCGGGGGCACCCACCGGCCTCTGAGGAACACACGGCTGCCGGACGCCTACGGGTGGTCGAGGAACTCACCCAGGACATCGGCCAGTTCGTCCGGCGCGTCCAGCGCCACGAGATGCGCCGCGGAGGGGAACTCGGCGAAGGCGGCCCCGGGGATCTCCCGCGCGTACCGGCGCGCGATGTCCTGGAAGTCGGCCACGTCGAGCTTGCCGACGCCCACCAGCGTGGGCACCGTGATCGAAGCGAGCTCGCCGGGCACCGGCTCCAGGCCGTGCTCGTCGCGCAGATCCATGTGCACGAGTGACAGGCGTACGGGCTCGCGGAGCCGTTCCCGCAGGCCATCGGCCACGTCCTGCCAGCCGCGCGCCGGACCGCGCAGCCACATGTCCAGGTTCACGTCGACGGCGGCGTCCAGGTCACCCGCCTCCAGGGCCGCGGTCTCGGCCTCGTCGTACGCGATCATCTCGGCGGACCAGCCATAACCGCGCCACGGCGGCGAGAACACCGCGAGCGACGCGACCCGCTCCGGATGGGCGAGCACGAAGTCCAGGGCCACGCGCCCGCCCCAGGACGCCCCGACGAGCCGGACCTGCTCCAGGCCGAGGTGGTCGAGGAGCCGGCGCAGGTCGTCGCTCTCGCGGAAGGGCCCGCTCGGCGGCGCGGACCGGCCGAAGCCCCGGAGGTCGTAGCGGATGACGGTGTGCCGCCCGGCGAGGGCGGGCACGAGGCCGTCCCACATGCGGTGGTCGGCGACCCCTGCGTGGAGGAGGACGACCGGGGGTCCGTCGCCGGTCACGTCGTAGGCGAGTGAGCCGAGTTCGTCGGCGAGTATGCGCATCCGCAGATGCTGGCAGACCTCCGGTCAGCCGCCCAGCGAATTGCGCCGGCGCTCCTTCAGCCAGGCGTCCACCGACCAGTACGAGGCGCCTGCGAGGACCAGCGGCAGCCAGGCCATCAGATACGGCAGGTCGTTGCCCATGTAGTACGGCGTGGCCGACCAGCTCATCGTGAACCACAGGCTGAGCGAGATCAGCGCGCCGCCGAGCGCGGCCACCCGCGCGAAGAGGCCGATCAACGTGCCGATGCCCACGGCCAGTTCACCGAGGGCGATGGCGTAGCCGAAGGCGACGGGCGAGTTGGCCGCGAGGTCGAGCATCGCGGGGACCGCCACGTCCCCGCCCTCCTGGAGGAAGCGGATCTGGTCGCCGATCGACTGGTCGCCCGAGTCCTTCAGGAAGGTGGAGCTCGTGAGCTTGTCGAGGCCCGCGTAGACGAAGGTGACGCCCAGGAAGATCCGCAGCGGCAGCAGGGCGTAGCGCGCCGCGGTGTCGCGCCAGTCCCCGCGGCCCCCGCCCGGGTCGGTGTACGTCGCGGTCCGCGTGGTGTGCGCCATCGTGCCCGCCGCCTCTCGGTCTCGGTTTACGGCTCAACGAAATGTCGTCACCTGACCATACGTACGACAGCCGCGTCCGGCTCACCAGTGGGCAGGACAAGTTGGCAATCCGATCGAGACCTGAACCCCGGGGACGCGGGTCAGTCCGTCACCTCGATGACGCAGCGGTTGGACTCGGCGCCCGCCGCCGTGACCACCTGCACCTCCACCCGCCCCGGCTCCACGTCCGCGGGCACGGGCACGGTGAGCACCGCGTCGGTGGGGTTGGTGAAGCCGCCGGCCACCGGGACCAGCGGAACGTGCACGTGCACCGGGCCGATCCGCACGACCATCCGGGCGAGGCGGTCGGGGCTCTGCGCCCCGGGCGGCACGAACCCGGCGCCCCTGATCTCGATGTCGTCGCCGGTACGGATCGGGGCGTCGAGGTCCCCGGCCTCCCGGGCCCGTACGACCGAATGGATCACCGGACGGCCGCCCTCGGCGTACTTCCCGGCGAGATACGTGACGGCCGAGACCAGGACGAGCAGGGCCAGGCCCCAGGGCAGCTCGGGCAGCCGGCCCGGGTTGCGGGCGAGGCTGACGGCGGTGAACAGCAGGGCGGCCGCGTTGATCACCGCGTACTGGGCGTCGGCGAAGTGGCCGCGTCCGGCGTCGTCGGTGAGGATGTCGGCGGCGCGTGGGCGGTCGGCGGGCACCTTCTGGAGCTCCTGCCCGCTGACGCGGACCGCGACCGTACGGCGCACGGCGACGGCCACCAGGCAGACGACGGCGAACACGGCCAACAGGCCGCCGCCGCCCCGGAGTTCGAGGCCGGCGAGCAGAGCGTCGCGCTCGCGCGAGGTGGTCGCGAAGACCAGCTCCCAGGCGAGGAAGAGCACCGCGTACCCGCCGAGCAGCACCCAGGCGCCGGCGACGCTGCGGGAGGTGGAGAGCCGGTTGTCCTCGCCGACGAGCGGCGCGAGGACGCCGCCCCGGCCGCGGTGGACGTGTGCCACGCCGGTGAGCAGCGCACCCACGATCACCGCGGTGAGCATGCCCGCCGTACGGGCCGAGGTCCAGCCGGCGCCGATCGCCGTGAGCGCCTGGGCCAGGAGCAGCGCCACCACGAGGGCCCAGACGGTGAACAGGGTGCGCTTCCACAGGAGATGGAGCCAGGCCGCGCCCTCGGCCCGGCTGCGCTCGGCCACCGTCACCGCGGACTGGGTCAGCTCGTCCGAGACCCACTGCCGGGACGCGCCCGCCGAGTGGGCGAGCGCCGCGGGCAGCCCGTGTCCGGCCGCGAGCCCGTCCCGCTTCGCGGAGAACTCCGCCACCGCCCGCCGGTGCCCCTCGCGCGCACCGTGCGGACAGTCACCGCAGGTGCACCCGCCCCCGTGCGTCTCCTGTCGCGCCACTTGCACAGCCACGCGCGAACTCCGTTCTGATCGCGGCCAGTTGGATCTTCCGGCCACCCGGCGGCGGCTCCTTGATCCGTCAATTCCCTTGTGATGACTGGGAATTGTGCCGTATGAGGCGGAAACGTACTCAACTGCCGAGGTCAGGGCGGGTGAGAGGGGCGGGCGAGGGTTGACGTACGGGTCGCGCGGGCGACCGGCTGACCGGGTCGACGTACGGGCCGTCCGGCGCACATACGGGCCGTACGGGGGCGGCTCAGCTCAGCAGGTCCGGTTCGCTGCGGCTGATGTCCTGCCACAGCGGCTGGTAGTTGATCCAGGCGGCGAGGTCCGTGCCGAGCTGCTCGCGGGTGGCGACGGCCTGCTTGTGGTCGATCAGGTGCGTACGGCCCGCGGCCCGCGCGGCCAGCTGCACCTGGCTGCACCGGTCCATCGAGACGAACCACCAGGCGGCCGCGTCGACCGTGTCGCCGACGGTGAGCAGCCCGTGGTTGCGCAGCACCATGGCCTTGTGGGGCCCGAGCGCGGTGGCGATACGGCGCCCTTCGGCGGCGTCCACGGAGACGCCCGTGTACTCGTCGTAGAGCGCGTGGTCCTCGTAGAAGGCGCAGCTCTCCTGGGTGATCGGGTCGATGTGCTCGCCGAGCGCCGCGAGGGCGCGCCCGTGCAGCGAGTGGCAGTGCGCCACCGCCACCACGTCGGGGCGCTTCGCGTGCACGGCGGCGTGCACGGTGAACGCGGCCTGGTTCACGTGATAGCGCCCTTCGAGCACCTGGCCCTCGCCGTTCACGAGGATCAGGTCGCCGACGGTGATGTGGCGGAAGGACATGCCGAAGGGATTGACCCAGTAGCAGTCGGTGAACTCCGGGTCCCTGGCGGTGATATGGCCCGAGACCCCGTCCTCGTATCCGAAGCGGCCGAAGAGCCGGAGCGCTCCGGCGAGCCGCTCCTTGCGGTGGCGCCGCTCGTCCTCGGCGCTCTCGTGCACGGGCGGCATCGCGAACTGGAGTCGCCGGGCGGGTATCGGGGTCGGGGCGGTCATGTTCCCTCCAGTTCCCTGCGGACCAAGTCGTACGGGCCGGAAAGTACCGTCGGTGACCGCAGGAGAACAGAGCGATCAGCGCGGAGATCGACGGAACCCGGCAAACCCGTCGCGGCTCGCACAGGAATGCCGACAGAAGGTGTCCGGATTGCACGGCACACTCACCGTATGACTGAGAACTGGGCATCCTTCGGCGCCGCGGAACCCGCCTTCGCGAAGAAGGTCGAGGACCGCTTCGGCCTGCACACCCACCACGTCCTCGCCACGCTCCGCAAGGACGGGTCGCCGCGCCTGACCGGTCTCGAAGTGCGGTTCCTGAACGGCGAGTTCTGGCTCGGCATGATGCCGGGGTCGATGAAGGCGCGGGATCTCCAGCGCGATCCGCGGTGCAGCGTCATGGCGAATCCGGGCGCGGGCGCGGAGATGGAGGACGGGGACACCCGGATCTCCGGGCGCGCGGTCGAGGTGACCGACCCGGCGGAGCGTGCGCTGTACGTCGGGGAGGTGCAGCCGCCGGACCCGGACGCCTTCCACCTGTTCCGGGTGGAGCTCACCGAGGTCGTACGGACCTCCATCGAGGACGACCGGCTGGTGATCGAGGTGTGGCGGCCGGGCGCCGGGGTGCGGCGGACCAGCCGCACCTGAGAAGCACGTCGGAGCCGGAAACGCGGCGAGCCGCCACCCTTCGGCCGGGGTGGCGGCTCGCCGCGTCGCTACGGGGAGGTCACTCCCACTCGATGGTGCCCGGCGGCTTCGAGGTCACGTCGAGCACGACGCGGTTCACGTCGGCGACCTCGTTGGTGATCCGGGTGGAGATCTTCGCGAGCACCTCGTACGGCATGCGCGTCCAGTCGGCCGTCATGGCGTCCTCGGACGAGACCGGGCGCAGCACGATCGGGTGGCCGTAGGTGCGACCGTCGCCCTGGACGCCGACGGAGCGGACGTCCGCGAGCAGGACCACCGGGCACTGCCAGATCTCGGAGTCGAGACCGGCGGCGGTGAGCTCCTCGCGGGCGATCGCGTCGGCCTCGCGCAGCAGGTCGAGGCGGTCCTTGGTGACCTCGCCGACGATACGGATGCCGAGGCCGGGGCCCGGGAACGGCTGGCGCTGGACGATCTCGGCCGGCAGCCCGAGCTCCTGGCCGACCATGCGGACCTCGTCCTTGAACAGCTGGCGCAGCGGCTCGACGAGCTCGAACTCGATGTCGTCTGGCAGACCGCCGACATTGTGGTGCGACTTGATGTTGGCGGTGCCGGTGCCGCCGCCGGACTCGACCACGTCCGGGTAGAGCGTGCCCTGGACCAGGAAGGCGACCTCGGGGCCGTCCTCTTGGAGGATCTCCAGCTGGGCCTGCTCGAAGACGCGGATGAACTCGCGCCCGATGATCTTCCGCTTCTCCTCGGGGTCGGAGACGCCCGCGAGCGCGTTCAGGAAACGCTCCTCGGCGTCGACGACCTTGAGGTTGGCCCCGGTCGCGGCCACGAAGTCCTTCTCGACCTGCTCGGTCTCACCCTTGCGCATCAGACCGTGGTCCACGTACACGCAGGTCAGCTGGTCGCCGATGGCCTTCTGCACGAGGGCCGCGGCCACCGCCGAGTCCACACCGCCGGACAGGCCGCAGATGGCGCGCTTGTCGCCGACCTGGGCGCGGATCGCGGCGATCTGCTCCTCGATGACATTGCCCGTGGTCCAGGTGGGCTTGATGCCGGCGCCCCGGTACAGGAAGTGCTCGAGCACCTGCTGGCCGTACGTGGAGTGCATGACCTCGGGGTGGTGCTGCACGCCGTAGAGCTTCTTCTCGTCGTTCTCGAACGCGGCCACCGGGACCAGGTCCGTGGACGCCGTGACGGTGAAGCCCTCCGGGGCGGCGCTGCACGCGTCGCCGTGCGACATCCACACCGGCTGCTCGGCCGGGGTGCCCTCGAAGAGGGTCGAGGACGTCTTGGTGACGTGCAGGTCGGTGCGGCCGTACTCGCGCGCACCGTTGTTGTCCACGGTGCCGCCGAGGGTGGCGGCCATCAGCTGGAAGCCGTAGCACATGCCGAAGACCGGGACCCCGGCCTCGAAGAGCTCGCGGTCCAGGCGCGGGGCGCCCTCCGCGTACACGGACGAGGGGCCGCCGGACAGGATGATCGCGGCCGGGTTCTTGGCGAGCATCTCGGCCACCGGCATGGTGCTCGGGACGATCTCGCTGTAGACCCGCGCCTCACGCACGCGACGGGCGATGAGCTGGGCGTACTGCGCGCCGAAGTCGACGACGAGGACGGTGTCGGGGGCGGCGGCGGGGGAACCTGGCACTGTGTGTCGGCCTTCCGGCGGGAGTGGGCGAGGACCCATGGGGCCGAGGCGAGGAACCCATGGGGCTGGTGAGCCGGCTCATGAGCCGAAGGGCTCCGGGCTCTTTTGTCGATTCTAACGGGGGTACGGGGGTGACTTTTCGTCTCAGCATCCGAACCGTGTGACGCTCACCATGCGGGCCGGGGCCGGGGGCGGATTGACGGGCCCGACGGGCGTGGGGCCATACTGTCCCCGTGACCAAGCACACCCTCGCGAGCTTCGCGTTTACCTATGGCATCCGGCCCACCGGCTGCCATGGTCGTGCTGCTTGATCACCTGACAAGCGACTTACCAGGCGCCCCGGGCCGACAAGGCCCCGGGCGCTTCGTCGTTTCCAGGGGCCGTGACCGTCACCGGGCACCCCGACCTCGACGAGGAGCCCCACCCATGAGCACCACCACCGCTTCCGCGACCGCTTCCGCTGCCTCCGCCACCGCCACGGAGAAGACCGGCGCACGGAACGCGGACGCCGCCGAGCTGATCACCGGCGCCCGCGAACGCATCGACGCGCTCGACGACCGCATCATCGGCCTGATCCAGGAACGCATGGCCGTCTCGGCCGTGATCCAGGAGTCCCGGATCGCCTCGGGCGGCCGCCGCGTGAACCTCTCCCGCGAGATGGAGGTGCTCGCCCACTACAGGGACGCGCTGGGCAAGCCGGGCACGTCCCTCGCGATGACGATGCTGGAGCTGTGCCGGGGCAGGATCTGAAGGGGCTGCCGAAGGTCGGCGGGGCTGCGAAGGCCGAAGGGACTGCCAAGGCTGGAGGGACTGCCGGAGGCCGGAGGGACTGCCGCTGCCGCAGGGCGAGGTGCCGTATCTGCGTTCGGTGCACTTCTCACCCGTACGGCACCGTGACCGCCTGCCACCGCGCTTCGTTGGTCCCGGTGTCCGTGCCAGCCAGGGGCGGGCCCGTCAGAACCACGCGTGGCTCCGCTGGAGCGATGAGACGCAGGGACTGCTTACGCGTCCTGCGTCGTGGGACCTCGCTCCAGTACGTGACCGGTCGGCAGGGGACAGCAGCCCGGTCACAGTGAAGATCGGCCGGCTCCGGGGACGCCCGGAGCCGGCCGACGGTTCCCTCCCCGCCCCCTGCACCGCCGCTCCCCCCACCCCTGCCCGTTCCCGACGCGTCCCGGCCCCCGACGCGACGAAACGGTTGCCCGCCCCCATGGCGAAACGGTTGCGCAGCCGCCCGGCCATCGCGCACGATGCCTGGAGGTACGCAGCGCCAACTGCCGTACCGGACAAGCCCATTGCCAGAGGTCCACACCACGCGCGCGCCCCACGCGCGCCGGGTCGCGCACCGGCCCGCACACCAGCGGCGCCCTCCCCCCGGCGCCGCTCCCGGCACCGACGCTGCCCTGACGTCGGCGCCGCACAGCGAAGGGCCCCCGCGGACACCGGATCCGCGGGGGCCCTTCGCTGCGCCGAGGGGCGCCGAGCCTGTCGGCCCGCGCCCAAGGCGGCCGAACCGCCTGTTACTTGACCGACTCGAGCTTCTTGATCTGGGCGTCCACCAGTTCGGCGGGGACCTTCGAGTCGCCCTCGGCCGAGATGTTCATGGAGTAGAACGTGGCGAGCGTGGAGCCGGAGCGCACGACGTTGAACGCGATCTTCGACTGCTCGTCGCCCTCACCGGAGACGAGGACATAGGCCACGGACTCGTCACCGAGCTTCGGGTCGGGCTGACCCTGCACCGTGCTCTGGGCGCCGTCGGAGTCCTTGAAGCCCTTGCACGCGTCGACGGCCTCACGCACGTCGGCGACCAGCTTCTCCGCGTCGGCCTGCTCGTGGGCCGCGAGCGCGATGGACGCCATCGACTCCATCTGCCCGGCCATCCCGGCCTTGATGGCCCGCGCCTTGGGCGCCGGCTGCGTGGTCGTGGTCAGCACGTCGGACAGCACCTGGCACTCGCCGGGCACCTTCTCCGACTCCTTTGGGATCTCCGCGTCCGGGACGTCCTCGAGCTTGTAGCCCTTGACCTCGTCGTTCCCGAGGATCGCCTTCTTGAGCTGAGCCTCGGTGAGCGCCGGCGCCGCCTTGTCCGCGCCCCCGCCCTCCTGGCCGGCGCTGGACTTGCCCTTGCCGGACTTGTCCCCGCCGTCGCTGCCGCTGTCACCGCTGCACGCGGCGGTCAGGCCGAGCGCGGCGACAGCGGCGGCCGCGACGACGACCTGGGACAGCTTGGACTTCTTCACTTGGATCCCCACCTGTTTGTGTGCGAACAGCCGCGATGGATGCGAACTGGCGCGCCATCAAAGCCTTTGCACAGGCACCGCCGCAAGCGCGTTCGGACAACGATCCGGGTTCGGACGGGGTTTGAAGGCGGTCCCGGGCCGGAGCGAGCTGCGACGATCAAGATCTCTTGTGATCCAGCCCACATAAGAATCCTGTGAGTTCGGCACAACCATTCACAGGAACCGCAGGTCAATCATGCGTAACAACGGCTACTTGCGTCGTGGGATGCGAGCGGCCGTCCGCCCTACGTACCGCGCCTCGTGTGCGCTACGCCGGACACCGACCGAGGTTCTTCGATGAAGCTTCGCCGCTCCCTGGCAGCCGCGGCCGTCACGGCCGTCATAGCCCCTGCCGCGTTCCTGGCCGCGCCCTCCGCGTTCGCCACGGACGGGGCTCCGACCGCCACTCCGAGCGAGACGGCCGCGGAGACGACGGAACCGGCCGCGACGCCGGGCACCACCGAGCCGGGCCCGGCCGAGACGCCGAGCGCGTCGGAGTCGGAGACCTCGCAGCCGGGCGGCGCGGAGCCGACGCCGGTCCAGTCTTCTCCGTCCGAGAGCGCCGACGACAAGACGGCGGAGGACACCGAAGAGGGCACGGACGAGGACGCGGAGGAGGGCTCGGAGCCCGGCCCCGGTGAGCGTCCCTGGGAGTGCCCCGTCGACGAGAACGACGAGGAGATCATCGGCGTCAGCGACGCCCTGACCACCTCGCTCACCAACCTGCCCGACACGGTCGTCGCGGGCAGCGGCTGGACCGACTTCCAGCTCCAGATGGCCAACTCCGGCAAGACCGACATCAAGGGTGTCGCACCGTTCGTCGCCGTGTTCGCACTGGGCGACGAAGACGCGATCTTCGATGGCTTCACCCTTGAGGTGAAGGACGCCTCCGGCGCCTGGACGGTCGTCACCGACATCGTCGGCGCCGGCGGGTACTTCACCCAGGTCGACCTGAAGGCCGGCGAGAAGCGCACCTTCGAGATGCGACTCAAGGTGGACGGCAAGGTCCCCGAGTCGCTCGGCGTGACCATCGGTGCCGGCGAGTACTCCACCGAGGACGGCGGCTGCTGGATCTCCTCGGACGCGAACGAGTACGTCTACTTCTTCGACATCCTCGAGGAGGGCTCCGAGCTTCCGGAGAAGCCGGACGACGCCAAGCCGCAGACCGGCGGCACCACGCCGATCAAGGCAGACAAGGTGACCGAGGTCCAGGGTGTCACCGGCAACCTCGCCGAAACCGGCTCCAGCTCCCAGCTCCCCGTCATCGGCCTGATCGGCGGCATCACCGTCGTCGCCGGTGCCGGTGTCGTGTTCGCCGTGAAGCGTCGCCGGAGCGTCGAGGCCTGATCCAGGGCTCGACGCACCACCGGGGCTCGTGCGAAGTCCCGTAGCACCACAGACCGTTGAGGACCTGCGCTCGGAGGGGGGCGCAGGTCCTCAATGCTGTGCGGGGCGTCGCGTACGGGCTACGCGGGATCCGGAGCCGTCGCCGGAGCCGGATCCGAGGTCGTCGCCGGGGCCGGGGCCGCGGCAGCAGGGCGCACCTTCGGCATCCCCAGGAACGGCAGTCGCAGCGCGCCGAAGGCCGACGGCGGGACTGCCGGGGAGACCGGCTGCACCGGGGCCAGGCGTTCGTACGCGGCGCCCTGCTCCGGGCGCGTGTCCGGCTCGCCCTTGTTGGGCCACAGAGACATCGCCCGCTCCGCCTGGGCCGTGATCGTCAGGGACGGGTTCACGCCGAGGTTCGCGGAGACCGCCGAGCCGTCCACGACCGAGATGCCGGGGTGGCCGTAGAGCCGGTGGTACGGGTCGATCACGCCCGTGTCCGCGGACGCGCCGATCGGGCAGCCGCCCAGGAAGTGCGCGGTGAGCGGCGTGCCCATCAGCTCGCCGATGTTGGAGCCCGCGAAGCCGTTGATCTCCTCGGCGAGCAGCGAGGCCGCGCGCGTGGCCGCCTCGATCTGCTGCGGGTTGGGGGCGCCGTGCCCCTGGCGCGCGGTCAGCAGGCCCTTCCCGATGCCGCCCGGCTTGCGGTACGTGGTCAGGGAGTTGTCCAGGGACTGCATGACCAGGCCGATGATGGTGCGTTCGGACCAGCGGCGGTTGGAGAGGGAGCGGAGGGTCTGTACGGGATGGCGTGCGGTGTTGCCCAGCCAGGCGAGGACGCGCCGCGAGGAGTACGGGACCTGGAGGATCGTCAGGCCGCCCATCGAGTTCGAGCCCTTGCCGTAACGCACCGGCTCGATATGGGTGTTGGCGTCCGGGTGGATCGAGGACGTGATCGCCACGCCCTGCGTGAAGTCCACCTTCTTCGCGCCGTGCCGCTTGCGATAGCGGCGGTTGTCCGTCTGCGCGCCCACCAGGGCCTCGGAGTTGGTGCGCGTCAGGTCGCCGAGCCGCGGTGAGAGGTGTGGGAGCAGGCCCGTGTCCTTCATGCGGTGCAGCAGCGTCTGCGTGCCGTACGTACCGGCCGCCACCACCACGCGCGGCGCCCGGAACACCCGCCCCGCGCCCTTGCGCTTCTTGTCGGTGGGCAGCGTGGCGACCGCGTACCCGCCCCGCGCGTCCTCCGTGAGCGAGACGACGGAGGTCATCGGGTGGATGACCGCGCCCGCCTGCTCGGCGAGGTACAGGTAGTTCTCGTTGAGCGTGTTCTTCGCGCCGTGCCGGCAGCCCGTCATGCACTCGCCGCACTCGGTGCAGGCCTTGCGGGCCGGCCCGACGCCGCCGAAGTAGGGGTCCTGAACTTCCGTACCAGGGGCGGCTTTTGACGTTCCGTCCGCGTCCTCGCCGTCGCCGAAGAAGACCCCGACCGGCGCCATGTGGAAGGTGTCGCCGACGCCCATCGCCTCGGCCGTCGCCTTCAGATGGACGTCCGAGGGCGTCATCGTCGGGTTCAGGCGGACGCCGAGCATGCGCTGCGCCTGGTCGTAGTACGGCTTCAGCTCCTCCTGCCAGTCCGTGATCGAGGACCACTGCGGGTCCTCGAAGAACGGCTTCGGCGGCACGTAGAGCGTGTTGGCGTAGTTCAGCGAGCCGCCGCCCACGCCGGCGCCCGCGAGCACCATCACGTTGCCGAGCAGGTGGATGCGCTGGATGCCGTAGAGCCCGAGGGCCGGGGCCCACAGGTAGTTCTTCAAGTCCCAGGAGTTGCGGGGCAGTTCGTCCCGGCCGAAGCGGCGGCCCGCTTCCAGGACGCCGACCTTGTAGCCCTTCTCCGTCAGGCGCAGGGCCGATACGGAGCCGCCGAAGCCGGAGCCTATGACCAGGACGTCGTAGTCGTACGCCTCCTGCGCGCCCTGCGCACCGCTCGGTTCGCCCGAAGCGCCCTGCGCACCGTTCGCTTCGCTCATCGCAGCCTCAACGCCTTCATCGCCCGCAGGCTGCGGCTCATGAACGCCGCGTACTTCTCGTCGCTCATCCCGAACGACGGCGCCATCGGCATGATCCGTTGGTGCGCCACGGTCTGCGCCTCGGTGTACTTGAGGATGCCCTCGGAGCCGTGCCGGCGCCCGAGCCCGGAGTCCTTCATGCCGCCCATGGGCGACTGGACGGAGCCGTACGCGGGCGCGTAGCCCTCGTTGATGTTGACCGTGCCGGTGCGCAGGCGTGCGGCCACCTCGCGGCCGCGGCGCGCGTCCTTCGTCCAGACCGAGGAATTGAGGCCGTACGCCGTGGAGTTGGCCTGCTCGATGACCGCGTCCTCGTCCGTGAACCGGTAGAGGGAGACGACCGGCCCGAAGGTCTCCTCCTCGCACACCGCCATCGGCGCCTCGACGCCGTCCAGGATGGTGGGCTCGTAGAAGTACGGGCCGATGTCCGGGCGTGCGACGCCGCCGGCCACGAGCGTCGCGCCCTTGGCCACGGCCTCGTCGACATGGCGGCTCACGGTCTCCAGCTGGCGCGGGCCCACCAGGGAGCCCATGTCCGCCCCGTACGCGAGGGAGTTGCCGAGCCGCATCGCCTTGGTGCGGGCGGCGAACCGCTGCACGAACTCGTCGGCGACCGACTCGTGCACGTACAACCGCTCGATGGAGATGCAGAGTTGGCCGGCCGAGGAGAAGCAGGCGCGCACCGCGCCCGCGGCCGCCTTCTCGATGTCCGCGTCCTTCAGGACCAGCATCGCGTTCTTGCCGCCGAGCTCCAGCGAGACGCCGACCAGACGGGCCGCCGCGCCCTGCGCGACCTCGCGGCCGGTGCGGGTGGAGCCGGTGAACGAGACGTAGTCGGCGTGCTTGACCACCTCGGGTCCGACGACCGGCCCGTCACCGAGCACGACCTGGAACACCTCGGCCGGAAGCCCCGCCTCGATCAGCAGGTCGCGGGCCCACAGGGCGGTCAGGCAGGTCTCGGTGTCGGGCTTCATCACGACCGCGTTGCCCGCGACGAAGGCCGGCAGCGCGTCGCCGACGGAGAGCTCCAGCGGGTAGTTCCAGGGCGCGATCTGGCCGATCACACCGCGCGGGTGACGGATCTCCGTGACCTTGGTGAGCGTGGGCACCGCGCCCGTGTGGCGCTTGGGGCGCAGATACGAGGCGGCCTTGCGGCCGTAGTGCCGCGCGGCGACGGCGACGGCCTGCACCTCCTCGTGCGCGTGCAGGCGGGCCTTGCCGGTCTCCAGCTGGATCAGGTCGAGCACCTCGGCCTGCCGCTCCAGGACCAGGTCGTGGAAGCGGAGCAGGACCGCGGCCCGCTTGCGCACGGGCTCCTTGGCCCACACGGCCTGCGCCGCGCGCGCCCGCTCGAACGCCGTCGCCACGTCCTCGGGCGTGGACTCGGGCAGGTCGGCCAGCTTCTCGCCGGTGAACGGCGCGTGGTTGGCGGTGCGGCCGGAGCCGACGACGCCGCGCGTGAGCTGCGCGACCAGCTCGGGCGTCACCACATCGGCAGCGGTCCGCGCACCCGCAGGAGCGGGTGCCACGGGGTTCGTGCCGGTCCTCGCGGTGCTCGCGGTGCTCTTCTCAGGGGCCTGGGCGTCCGTCATGAGCGTGAGCGTACGGCTCCGCCACGTGTTTGTGTACCCGTCGGTAACGGGGCTTCACCGGGTCCGCACACCGTGCCAGTGGTCGCTGGCAGCAAAGGCCCTGATCAGGGGGTTGTCCGGGCGGGCAGCCCCCTGATGGTCACAAGTTTTTGACCTTCAAGGACTTGATGACCTCGTCGGCGACCTGGCGGCCGCGCTCGGCGAAGTCGCTCTCGCCGCCGGGGTAGCCGATGGCGAGCTTGTACATGTCGCCGTCGGTGGTCCGGTAGTAGAAGATCTTCAGCTCACGCGGGCGCTCCTGCTCGCCCTCGTCCGCGGAGTTGTACGTGAGCGTGTTCTTCGCGGCCTTCTTGCCCTCGTAGTCCAGGCTGGCCTCGGTTTTGCTCTCCGGGTTGGCGGGCATCCCGAGGTCGGTGCTGCCGGAGGCCTTGTACGTCTTCTCGTCGTCGTACATCTCGGCGTCGGCCGAGCTCGCGATCTCCCCGGTCTTGTCGTCCGAGGCCTTGAACAGCTGAAGCCAGACCCACACGCTGCCGCTGGGATCGGTGTACTGGATCCAGTGCTCGGGGGTGCCGATGTTGTCTTCTTCGGGCTTGGAGTCCAGATAGTGCCCGGGGACCGAGATGCTGGCGTCGAGGTTCTTCACATCCCTGGTCACGAACCCGTCGGTCGGACCCGCCGCAAACGGATCCGCGATCACCAGCCCGAGCGCCAGGGCGAGCGCCACGAACGCGGCCCCCACCCCGATCAGCGCCTTCTTGCCGACCCGGATCCCGTCCCCGGCACCGGACGGCGCCCCGCCCGAGGTCATCACCTGCGTCGGCACCTGCGGCGCCGGCGGCTTGGCGGCCTGCTCCAGGAGGCGGCGTACCGTCGCGGCGTCCGGGCGGTGCGAGGGGTCCTTGTGCAGCAGACCGTTGATCGCCTCCGCGAGCGGGCCTGTCGCCGAAGCGGGCGCTGCGGGCGTCGCGTTGAGCACGGACTGGAGCGTGGCCGGGGTGTTGCTGCGGCGGAACGGCGAGACGCCCTCCGTGGCCGCGTACAGGACCACACCGAGCGACCACAGGTCCGAGGCCGGTCCGGGGCGCTGACCCAACACCCGCTCGGGCGCGATGAATTCGGGCGAGCCGACGAAGCCGCCGGTGTCCGTCAGGTTGGTCTCGCCCTCGATCTGGGCGATCCCGAAGTCGGTGAGCACGACACGGTCGTACTGCCCGAGCATCACGTTGTCCGGCTTCACGTCGCGGTGCAGGATGCCCGCCTTGTGCGCGGCTTCCAGGGCGCCGAGCACTTCGAGGCCGATCCGCGCGGCGTCGCGCGCCCCGAGCGTGCCCTCCTGGAGCGCGGCGCCGAGCGAGCGGCCCTGCACGAACTCCATGACGATCCACGGCTGGCCGTCCTCGACCGCCACGTCGTGCACGTTCACGACGGCCGGGTGGTCCAGGCGGGCCGCGGCGCGCGCCTCGCGGCGCATCCGCTCGAAGGCGGTGGCGCGTTCGCGCTCGGGCAGGTGGTCGGGGACGCGCGGCTCCTTGACCGCGACCTCGCGGTCCACGGTCTCGTCCTTGGCCCGCCACACGGTGCCCATGCCGCCGTGCCCGAGCTTGGACAGGAGGCGGTAGCGGCCCGCGATGAGACGGCCCGCGCCCGGGTCCGGTTCGGAGACGACCTGGGTGGGCACGGCGTGGCCCTGCGGCTCGGCGGGCGGCTGCGGCGCACCCGGCGTCGCCGGCCCGCCGTTCGGCACGGCCTGGGTCTCCGCCTGGGCATACGGGTTGGGCGTCCCCGGCGCGGGCGGTGTACCCGGCGTGCCGTAGGGATGTCCTGCGTACGGCCCCTGAGGCTGGTCCGGCGGACGCAGCGAGAAGCTGGTCGGCTCGCCGGTCCCGTAGGGGGCTCCCCCGTCGTTACTCATGACTCATCCCTATCGCGTACGACGCCCCGGATTCCACCCCGGTCACCGACCCGTGACGAGACGTGGGTCTTTTCACGGGGCGCCGGTCCTCGTATTGCCGTCGATTACGGGCGAAATGCCGCCCGGAACAGGGGATTCCGCGGTACGGCGGGCTCCCTGGTGTGCGGTACGGCGGCCTCCCCGACATGCAGGGGGAAGCCGTCCCGGAGGCCATCCCGGCGCTCAGCACCGGCACTTCAACCAGGCGGCTACCCGCCGCCCGTGGGCCGCCAGCTCTTGAGCACGTGGTCGAACTGCTCGCGCGTCTTCGCCCAGTCCTTCGCCGGACCGGACATGTAGATCGCGTACTCGGTGCCGTCCTCGTCGACGTACAGCTGGTCGATGGCCCGCCGTTCGCCCTTGGTCGCCCCCTTCGTCTCCGTCCACGCGAACTCCCAGACGGCGCCCGGCCGGTCGCGGAAGAAGTTCGAGCGCAGCTTGATGCGCTGGTACGTGGGCAGCCGGCCCATGCCCTGCGCCTCCATGTCCTTGACGTGCTGGTAGGCGTCCTCGAAGTCGGGCTCCTCGTCGATGGCGATGCGCAGCAGATGGCGGCCGTCGTCGGGGGTGTAGTCGATCTGGTCGCCCTCGGTCTGCCGCTGCCAGCCGGGCGGCACGAGCACGCTGAAGCCCGCCTCGTCGTGCACCCGCTGCCAGCCCTTCGGCGTGGCACCCACGGTCTGCCCCGGATCGGCCTTGCCCGGCCCGAGGTAGGTCAGGACGCCGTACGCCGCGGCCGCGCCCACCAAGGCGGCGGCCAGGACCAGGCCGAGGACGGACCGCAGCCGCCGTCCGCCCGGACCCGCGGAAGCCGGACCCGCCGGAACCGGGCCCGCAGGAGCCGGAACCGGGGCCGGCCGGTCCGCGCCCTGGACCGCGGTGAGGTCGTCGGGCGCGACCCGCTGAGTGGGCACGTAGGCCTGCGCGGCCTGGGGTGCCCGTCCCTCGCACACCTCGGCGAGCATCTGCTCGGCCGCCTCGGCGGTCGGCCGCTGGAGCGGGTCCTTGCGCAGCAGCGCGGTGATCACCGGCGCGAGCGGGCCCGCGTGCACACACGGCCGCGGCTCCTCCTCGACGACGGCCTGCATCGACGACAGGGGCGAGGTGCGCCGGAACGGCGACTCCCCCTCGACCGCCGCGTAGAGCGTCGCGCCGAGCGCCCAGAGGTCCGAGGCGGGTCCGGGCGCCTCGCCCCGCACCCGCTCGGGCGCCAAGTAGTCGATGGAGCCGACCAGTTCGCCGGTGCGCGTGATGGTCGAGTCGCCCTCGATGGCGGCGATGCCGAAGTCGGTGAGCAGCACCCGGCCGTCGCGCGCGAGCAGCACGTTCGCGGGCTTGACGTCGCGGTGCAGGACGCCCGCCCGGTGCGCGGCGCGCAGGGCGCGCAGCACCCACATCCCGATCCGCGCGGCCTCGGCGGGCACGACGCGGTGGTCGTCGCGTACGGCGTCGGCGAGCGAGCGCCCGTCGACCAGCTCCATCACGATCCACGGCCGGTCGTCGTGCTCGAAGACGTCGTGCACGGTGACCACGGCCGAGTGGTTGATCCGGGCGGCCGCGCGCGCCTCCTTCTGGGTGCGGGCGAGCAGCACCGCGCGCTCGCTCTCGCCCGCGTACCGGGCCGCCGTCAACTCCTTGACGGCGACCACCCGGTGCAGCACTTCGTCGTGCGCGCGCCACACCTTGCCCATGCCGCCGTGACCGAGACTTCCCTCGATCCGGTAGCGGCCCATGAGCAACCGGCTCTGCGCCCTGCCCTCGATCTGGTCCACGTTCCCCCGCCCGTCCTTCGCAGGGCCAGCGTAGGGACCGCGGGGGCGCTGCGGAACCTGGGGAGACCGCCTTGTGATTCACCCGATGACGCAGCCGCGGACCGGCCCCGCCTCCTGCGAACGGTCAGCCCGCCCTCTGCGCACGGTCGGCCCGCCTGCTCCGTACGCTCAACACGCCTTCTCCGTACGGCCGGTGGAGCTCCCCGGGGCGGTCGGCACGGCTCCCCGGACGGCCGGTGCAGCTCCCGTACGGACCGTCACCCCGTCTTCTCGTACGTCGCCACGGCCTGCTCGAAGAGGCGGGTCACCTCGTCCCGTTCGGACTCCGGGCCCTTGACCAGGACGACGTGGTAGGCGCCGTCGAGCAGGATCGCCGCATTGCGGACGAACAGCTTCCGGCCGTTCTCCTCCCAGGTGAACTGGCCCTCGGCCCGCACCTGGCCGCCGACCTCCACCTGCCGCAGCCCGCCGGAGCCCGCCCAGGTCGAGTCGCGGAACGGCTGAAGTTCGCGCTCGTCCTCGCGCTGGTACTTCAGCGGATCGGTGCCGTAGTCACGGGTCGAGTCGCGGCCGGGGACGACCGTGAGCGAGAAGTCCCCCTGCCCGTACACGACTTGCCCGCGCCCGTTGACCGGCTTGCGGTCCCAGCCGGAGGCCACCGCGACCTGGAAGCCTTCGAGGTCCTTGCGCAGTACGAAGCCCTGCGGGAGCTCGCCCGCGGGAGGCGCCTCCGTCTGCCGCGGCGGCTCCTTGCTCGCGTCCTCGCTGGGCTTCTTCTCCGGTTCCTTGTCCGGCTTCCCGTCGTCCGCCTTGCCGTCCCCGCCGCCGTCCGGGCTCGCATCTCCCGGGCCGGCAGGCGCCGAACTCGCCGATCCCGCCTGCCCCTTGCGGTCCCCCGCACCCTGGTCGTCGGTGCCCGACTTCGGCATGAACAGCATCGCGTACGCCACCGCCGCGGCGACCCCGAGCAGGATCAGCACGAGCAGCAGCCGCCCGAGCCGCTTCGGCCCGCCGCCGCCCTGCGGCCGGCGGCTCATCTGCCGCATCTGGCGCTGCTGCTGCCGCTCCCACTTCTCCGCCGAGGCCGACATCCGCTCGCGGCCCGGACGTTCGGGCGCGCGCAGCTGCGCGGTCTCGGTGAGCTGGGCGGTCTCCGCCGCCAAGGCGCGCCGCTGCTCCGGTGCGCGGCGGCGCCGGGCGGCGCGGCCCTTCTTGTGCCGGCCGTGCTCGGGCGGCCCGCTCTCGTCGCGCTGCCCCCGCCCGCCGCGCCGCTTGCGGACCAGCTCGCCCCTGCGCCGTACGACGGGCAGCCGGGTCCGGTCGTACGCGGGCGCCGGTACGACGTTCGCGCCGGCCTCGGGCTCGGGCGCGGAGCGCACCAGGGAGCGCAGCCAGCCGCGGAGCTCCTCGAAGTCGGGCCGCTCGGTGGGGTCCTGGCGAAGCAGCGACTCGACCACCGGCCGCAGCGGCCCGCACTCCTCGGCGAACGCGGGCGGCTCGGCGCACACCAGCTGGACCAGCTCGTAGGTGCTGTCCTCCGGGTAGGGCGCATGGCCCTGCACCGCGCGGAACAGCAGCGCGCCGAGCGCCCACAGGTCGGTGGCGGGTCCGACGGGCGCGGCCAGCTGCCAGTTCTCGTGCACGGGCCCCGCCTGCTCCGGCGCCCAGCGCTCGGTCACGGCACCGACCACGGTCATCCGGGCCTGCCGGGCCCGCTCCAGTTCGAGCGGGGTGGCGGGGCTGCGCTGCGCGGCCGCCTGGCCCACGCCCGCCAACTCGTCCCAGCGGGAGGGCTTTCCGTGCTCGTCGGGGGCGGCCTCCGTGCCGTACGGGGCCGCGGCCGCCGTGCCGTACTCCTCCCGGAGCGCGGGCGCGGAAGCTTCGTGCTCCTCGCGGACCGCGGGCGCCGGAGCGGCATGCCCGGCCGGGAGGATCTGGTCCTTGTACTGCGGCAGCCCGTCCGGAGTCCGCCGGGGATACGAGCCTTCGGCGGGCTCTCCCGCGCCCTCGGCCGGCCCGCTCGCCCCCGCACTCCCGCTCAAGTCGCCCGGGCCCCGTGCCTCTTCACCCTGCGAACCCTCGGCCCCCGCACCCGGCAGCTGGCCCGGGATACGCCGACCCGCACCGTGCCAGCCGACCGCGGACTGCGCCGCGGACCCGGCCGCCCCGGTCCGTGCCGCGGGCCCCGCCGACAGGTGCCGGACCTCGGTCCGGCGCGCGGCAGGCCGGCCGGCCACGCCGTAAGGATCCGCTATCTGCCCGGGCGGTGCCGGTGCGCCCGGGCTCTGCGGGGTGCCCTGGAGCGCCTCGCCGTCACGCCGTACGCCCGCGCCGTCCCCGCCGCCCGGCGGCAGCGCACGGGCCGCCGCCGCGGAGCGCACACCGGCCCGGTACGCGGCGATCGCACCGGCCCGCGCGGCCCGTACGTCCCCGGCGGGCAGCGCGCCACGCGCGGCCGCACCACCGGACGCGACCGCACCACCGGCTCCCGCGCCACCGGACGTCCCCATGCCACCGGCCCCCGGACCCCCGGGCCCGCTCTCGGCCGCACCCGGAAGACCGCCCTGCTGCACCCGGCCGCCCTGGCCCGCCCTGCCGCCTTCCTCGGTCCTGCCGCTCTCCTCGGTCCCGCCGTCCCCGGCGCCCCCGGGCCCCTTGCGGAAGGCGGCAGGCAGCGCGGCCCGCTCGCCCTCCACGGCCGCGGCTGCGCCCCGGCCCCTGCCGGGCACCTCCCCCGGCACCGCACCGGACGCGGTGGCGGCCGCAGCACGCCCGTCGAACCCGCCGCCCGCGTCCGGCACCGGGTCGTACCCGCACAGCGCCTCCTCGGCGGCGCCCGCGGCGAGACCGGTGAGCATCACGCGCCCGTCGTCGCAGACGAGCACGGTGCGCACCGTGATGTTGCGGTGCACCCAGCCGTGCGCGTGCAGCGCCCGCAGCGCGGTGAGCACGTCGGAGGCCACCTCCGCCGCGCGGTACGGCGTCAGCGGCCGCTCGGCGAGCAGCGCGGCCAGCGGACGGGCCGCCACGACCTCGCTGACGATCCACAGCGAGCCGCCCTCGGCGAACACGTCGAAGACCTGGTCGAGCCTGGGGTGGTCGGGTATGCGCGCCGCCGCCTCGGCTGCCTCGATGGCCCGGCGCACGGCGGGATCACCGGGCGACCTCGTGGTGCGGGAGCTGCGCGGGTGCTGCCCGGCGGGCCTGCGCGCACCGCCCCGCCCCGGCGCCGGCTCGTCGAGCACCTCGGCGTCGACCACCTCCGGCAACGGCACCTGCCGCACCAGGACTTCCTGCCCGCTGTACGTGTCGAAGGCGCGCGTCTCCGCGAACTCGTACTCGTCCGACGGCGGCAACGGCAGGCGGTAGCGGTCCGCGAGCACCCGCCCCGCGTAGTCGTCCACGTCGCCTCCCCGACAGCGCGCGCACTCCGTATCCCTGGGCCACGCACCGTACGAATCCGTCAACTCCGGTCGAATCCCGGCACATTGCGGCTGCGTACGGTCCGCGAGCTCTCACGATACGTGGCCACGCCGACGTACGCGGCAGGTCTCACCAACCCGTGCCGACCGCTTCCGGCCCCGGACCGCGCCCGCGCGCCGCCGCGCCCCGTCAGTCGCGCGGCTGGAAGGTGTCGAACGCCGTCTTGCGCAGGGTCCGGCACTCCTCGCCGTCCCACTCGCTCTTCTTGCAGCTGATCATGATGGCGTAGCCGTGGGTGGCGTCGACCTTGAAGCCACGGTTGAGCACGCGGACCCGCTCGCCGTTCTGATCGCGCTCGAACTCCCAGTCGGCGACCGTGGGATACCCCTTGTAGTCGACCTGGTGGATGCCGAGCAGCTTGAAGTTGGTGCTGGCGCCCCGTATCGCCGGGAGCAGCGAGCGCCAGGCGGCCACGGCGTCGTCGCTCGGCCGGGAGTTGAAGTCCACCTGGATCCGCGGGAATCCGCCGTCGGCGCTGAAGATCGCGCCGGAGTTCTGCCCGGCGGTCCCGGTGCGGCGGAAGTTCTCGGGCATCGCCATGGAGAACTTGAACTGCCCGTTCGTCACCTGTCGGAATCCGGCGGGCAGCCCGTCCGTTCCCTGCCCGCCGCTGTCGCCTTCACCGGACCCGGACCCCGAACCGCCCTCGGAATCCTTGCCCTTGTCGCCCTGGCCGTCCTTCTCGCCCTTGCCGTCGTCGGTCTTGCCTTCGTCGGTCTTGCCGCCGCCGCCCTGCGAGGAGTCCTTGCCCGAACCGCCGTCCGTGCCCGCGCTCGCGGAGGACTCGTCGCGCCCGCCGCCCTTCTCGTCCCCGCCGCTGAGCGCGAAGCCGAGCGCGGTGCCGAGCACCGCAAGCGCCACGAGGACGGCCACGATCAGCTGCGTACGCTTCGGGACGAGGTCGCCGAGCGAGGCGCGCCGCGCGGGCGCCGCGCCACCGGCCGAACCACCGTCGGCCGCCGCGGAGTTGACGGTCGCGGCCGTCCCACCCGTCGCGGCCGCGCCACCGGCCGTGGCGGCCGCAGCCGGGACGGCGGCCGCCGGCGCCTTGGCCGCCGGCTCCGGCTCCCCGGGGAGCGGAACGACCTTCGTCTGCTCGGAGGCCGGCGGCAGCGGCTTCTCGGCCACCGGCTCCGGCGCGTGGATCACGTCGAGCAGCAGCGCCCGCGCCCCCGCGTCGTCGAGCCGCTTCTCCGGGTCCTTCTCCAAGAGCCCGTAGAGCACCTTGTCGAGGTTCCCCGCGTGCTGCGGCGGCTCCAGCGGCTCGGTCATGACCGCGGTGAGCGTCGCGATCGCCGAGCCCTTGTCGTACGGCGGGGTCCCTTCGACCGCCGCGTACAGCAGACCGCCGAGGGACCAGAGGTCGGCCGCCGGTCCTGGCTTGTGGCCGCGGGCGCGCTCGGGCGAGATGTACGAGGGAGCGCCGACGAGCATGCCGGTCGAGGTGATGGACGGGTCGCCCTCGACCTGCGCGATGCCGAAGTCGGTGAGCACCACGCGGCCGTCGTCGGCGATCAGCACGTTGGACGGCTTCACGTCGCGGTGCAGGATGCCCTCGCGGTGCGCGCTGCGCAGCACGTCGAGGACCGCGAGCGCCACCTCGGCGGCGCGCTTGGGCGCGAGCCGGCCGTCCTCGCGGATGACCTCGGCGAGGGACTTGCCCTCGATGAGCTCCATGACGATCCAGGGCCGGTCGTCCTCGTCGACCACGTCGAAGACGGTGACGGCGCCGTGGTCACGGATCCGCGCGATCGCCTTGGCCTCGCGCAGGGTCCGGGTGATGAGCCGGCGCTTCTCGTCCTCGTCGATGCTGGACGGGAAGCGCAGCTCCTTGACGGCGACGGTGCGCCCGAGGGTCTCGTCGGTCGCACGCCATACGGTGCCCATGCCGCCCCGGCCGAGCACGGCGCCGAGCCGGTAGCGCCCGGCGATCAGACGTGCCTCCTGGTCGCGGCGGGGTTCCTCGTCCGGACGGACGTCCTCGCCCTTGCGGGGCTCCTCGTCCCGACGGGCCTGCTCCGGCCGCTCAGCCTCCGACATGAGTCCCCTCTGCAATCAACCCGCCCTGGCAGAGCGTCCATTGTCTCT
This sequence comes from Streptomyces indicus, assembly GCF_900100315.1. Lineage (GTDB taxonomy): Bacteria > Actinomycetota > Actinomycetes > Streptomycetales > Streptomycetaceae > Streptomyces > Streptomyces indicus. The sequence goes on along the minus strand of NZ_FNFF01000011.1, from coordinate 77,258 downwards.
CATGCCGAGGCCCGCGGAAGTCCCGGGTCCGGCCCCACTCTCTCCTACGCGCTCCACGCGCCGACGGTTCCCGCTCCCGCCCCTCCTGTCCCATCCGTCACAGTGACCCCCGTATCCGCAGAAGGCGGGCGGCCCGCTCCGGGCCACCCGCCTGAACTGCCGCAACGCGCCGTCCCGGACGACGGACCGCCTTACAACGGCACGATGTCCGGCGCCCCGAGCCGCGCCGCGTCCGCCGTCAGATCGTCCGGCTGCAACTGCGACTCGCGCTCCGCCTCGACCCGCTTCTCGTAGTGCTCGACCTCGCGCTCGATCTGGTCCTTGTCCCAGCCGAGCACCTTGGCCATCAGCTCGGCGCTCTCGCGCGCACAGCGCGTGCCGCGGTCGAAGGTCTCGATGGAGATCCGGGTGCGCCGCGTCAGGACGTCGTCGAGGTGTCGGGCCCCTTCGTGCGAGGCCGCGTACACCACCTCGGCGCGCAGGTAGTCCTCGGCGCCCGTCAGCGGATCCGCGAGCGACGGGTCGGCGGCGATCAGTTCGAGGACCTCTTCGGTCAGGGCCCCGTACCGGTTCAACAGGTGCTCCACGCGCACCACATGGAGCCCGGTGCGCTGCGCGATCCGCGCCCGCGCGTTCCACAGCGCCTTGTAGCCCTCGGCGCCGAGCAGCGGGATGTCCTCGGTGACGCAGTCGGCCACCCGCTGGTCGAGCGCGTGCACGGCCTCGTCCACGGCGTCCTTCGCCATCACGCGGTACGTCGTGTACTTGCCGCCCGCGACCACCACGAGCCCCGGCACCGGATGCGCGACCGTGTGCTCGCGCGAGAGCTTGCTGGTGGCGTCCGACTCCCCGGCGAGCAGGGGCCTGAGGCCCGCGTACACGCCCTGCACGTCGTCGCGCGTGAGCGGCACCGCGAGCACGGAGTTCACATGCTCGAGCAGGTAGTCGATGTCGGCGCTGGAGGCCGCCGGATGCGCCTTGTCGAGGTCCCAGTCGGTGTCGGTGGTCCCGACGATCCAGTGCCGCCCCCACGGGATCACGAAGAGAACGCTCTTCTCCGTACGGAGGATGAGCCCCGTCGTCGAGTTGATCCGGTCCTTGGGCACGACCAGGTGGATGCCCTTGGACGCCCGCACATGGAACTGCCCGCGCTCCCCGACCATCGCCTGCGTGTCATCGGTCCAGACCCCGGTGGCGTTCACGATCTGCCGCGCCCGGATCTCGTACTCGCCGCCGCCCTCGACGTCCTGCACCCGCGCCCCGACGACCCGCTCGCCCTCGCGCAGGAACCCGGTCACGCGCGCCCGGTTGGCCGCCTTCGCCCCGTACGAGGCGGCGGTCCGTACGAGCGTGGCCACGTACCGCGCGTCGTCCATCTGCGCGTCGTAGTACTGGAGCGCACCGACCAGCGCGTCCTTCTTCAGACAGGGCGCGACCCGCATCGCGTGCCTCCGCGACAGGTGCCGGTGCATCGGCAGTCCGCGCCCGTGCCCCTTCGCCATCGACATCGCGTCGTACAGCGCGACACCCGACCCCGCATACAGCCGCTCCCAGCCCTTGCCCTGCAGCGGATACAGGAACGGCACCGGCTTCACCAGGTGCGGCGCCAGCCGTTCGAGCAGCAGCCCGCGCTCCTTGAGCGCCTCCCTGACCAGGGCGAAGTCGAGCATCTCCAGATAGCGGAGGCCGCCGTGGATCAACTTGCTGGAGCGGCTCGACGTGCCCGAGGCCCAGTCGCGCGCCTCCACGATCCCCGTCGAGAGCCCTCGTGTGACGGCGTCGAGCGCCGTGCCCGCGCCGACCACGCCGGCCCCCACCACCAGCACGTCCAGTTCCCGCTCGGCCATCGCCGCGAGGGCCTCGGCCCGCTCGGCCGGTCCCAGTGTCGCTGTCCTCACTGCTGCCTCCCGTCGCCCCCGTGTGGTCGGGCTCACATCGTCGATTCTGTCCGCAGTGCCGGGCTTGGGCCACCACTCGTGACCGCGACTTTCCGGGACAAGGCCCCACAAGGCCGCGCCACCGCGGCCACCAGGGACGCAGCGCCGCCGACACTCCGAAACGCGGCTCCCCTAATCCGTCATATCGGTCATATTTACCCCTAACCTGACAGTGCGCTCAGCCGTTTTGTCCACCCGGCTTGCGCGTCCTGACCGTTCCGGTTACTGGGAAGGTGTTCGCCATGCCCGCGGATCTCGCCGTCGTAGGACTCGGCCATCTCGGTCTCCCGCTCGCCCAGGCAGCCGTCTCGGCCGGGATCGAGACCCTCGCCTACGACCCGCGTCACACCACGGAGCTCGCCGCCGGCCGGCTGCCCGCCGGCGAGGGCGCCCTGACCACCGCCGATCTGCGCCGGATGCTCTCGGGGGGCTTCCGGCCCACCACCAACCCGGCCGAGCTCGGCCGGGTCCGCACCGCCGTCATCTGCGCCCCCACTCCGCTCGGCGCCGACCGCACTCCGGACCTCACCGAGGTCGCCGAGGCCGCACGGGCCCTGGCACCGCGCCTTCGCCCGCACACCACGGTGATCCTCGAATCCCCCGCCTACCCGGGCACGACCGAGGAATTCCTGCGCCCGCTCCTGGAGGAGGGCTCGGGCCTGACCGCGGGCCGCGACTTCCACCTCGCCCACTCCCCGGGCCGCTTCGACGCGGGCAGCCGGACGCACACCTACGCCACCACCCCCAAGGTGATCGGCGGCCTGACCCCGGCCTGCACCGAGTCGGCCGCGGCCTTCTACAGCCGCCTCACGGACAAGGTCGTACGCGCCCGGGGCCCGCGCGAGGCGGAGGCCACCCACCTCCTCGAAACCAACTTCCGGCACGTCAACATCGCCCTGGTCAACGAAATGGCCGTGCTCTGCCACGACTTGAACGTCGATCTGTGGGACGTCATCCGCTGCGCCGAGACCAAGCCCTTCGGCTTCCAGGCCTTCCGCCCCGGCCCCGGCGTCGGCGGCCACGCGGTCGCCCTCGACCCGGCCTACCTGCCGCACACGGCCCGCACCCCCGGCCACCCGCTGCGCCTGGTGGGCCTGGCCCAGGAGGTCAACCAGCGCATGCCGCAGTACGTCATCCAGCGCGCCGCCACCCTGCTCAACGAGCACGGCAAGTCGGCCCGCGGCGCCCGCATCCTGCTCCTGGGCGTCACGTACAAGGCGGACATCGCCGACCAACAGGGCGCCCCCGCCGAGGAGATCGCCACCCGCCTGATGCAGATGGGCGCCTCGATCAGCTACCACGACCCGCACATCCCGCACTGGCGCGTCCTCGGCCAGCCGGTCCCGCGCGCCGACTCCCTCTACGAAGCGGCGGCCGACGCCGACCTGACCCTTCTCCTCCAGCCCCACCGCACGTACGACCTCCAAGGCCTCGCGGTGAAGGCCCAGTTGCTCCTGGATACGCGGGGTGCGACTCCGGTGGGGGCCGCGCACCGGCTGTGAAGCCTTTGAAACGGGATGCGTGAGTGTCACCGGGGACTGCTAGCCTGCGGCGTCATTCATCGCACGTTCGTGCGCCGCTCTCGCATGTACGTGCGCACGCTTCCCATGGGGGGATCACCGTATGTCCCAGGCCTTTCCGCCTCCGCAGCAGCCCGCCGGCCAGAACCCGTTCGGCCAGCCTGCACCGTTCCAGCCGACTCCGCCGCCGGCGCGCACCGGCAACATCGGCGTCGCCATCGCCGTGGCCGTCGTCGCGGCGATAGCCGCGGCCGCCGCGTACGGCGGTCTGATGCGCGCCTTCGCCGACGACGACGGCAGCTACACCGAGATCGGCTACATCGCCGTCGGTGTCGGCGCCCTGATCGGCTTCGCGGCCGGCAAGCTCGGCGGCCGCAACCCGCTGCTGCCCATCGTCAGCGCGGTGCTCGCCCTGGCGGCCGTCTACGCGGGCCAGATCTTCGGTATGTCGCTGATCGCCAGCCACGTGGTCGAGCAGCTGGGCGGCGGGGCCTCGTCCTGGACCGACTTCCTCGGCTCGGACAACATCCTGAAGACCAGCGCCTTCGAGGGCTGGAAGGAAGACGCCGACGCCATGACGTACCTGTTCATCGCGATCGGCGGCATCACCGGCTTCACCTCCGCCAAGAAGATCGGCGGCTGACCCTCGGCAGCACATACGAAAGGGCCCGCACCGAGTCGGTGCGGGCCCTTTCGCGTTCGTACGGAGAACGAACCTCAGCGCTGGTGCTGCGCGTTCGCCACCGTGACCTCGACCCGCTGGAACTCCTTGAGCTCGCTGTAGCCGGTCGTGGCCATCGAGCGGCGCAGGGCGCCGAAGAAGTTCATCGAGCCGTCGGGGGTGTGCGAGGGACCGGTGAGGATCTCCTCGGTCGTGCCCACCGTGCCCAGATCCACCTTCTTGCCGCGCGGCACGTCCTCGTGGACAGCCTCCATGCCCCAGTGGTGGCCGCGGCCGGGGGCGTCGGTGGCGCGGGCCAGCGGGGAGCCCATCATCACGGCGTCGGCGCCGCAGGCGATGGCCTTGGGCAGGTCGCCGGACCAGCCCACGCCGCCGTCGGCGATCACGTGCACGTAGCGGCCGCCGGACTCGTCCATGTAGTCGCGGCGGGCGGCCGCGACGTCGGCGACGGCGGTGGCCATCGGGACCTGGATGCCCAGGACGTTACGGGTGGTGTGCGCGGCGCCGCCGCCGAAGCCGACGAGGACACCCGCGGCGCCGGTGCGCATCAGGTGCAGGGCCGCGGTGTACGTGGCGCAGCCGCCGACGATCACCGGGACGTCCAGCTCGTAGATGAACTGCTTGAGGTTCAGCGGCTCGGCGGCGCCGGAGACGTGCTCGGCGGAGACCGTCGTACCGCGGATGACGAAGATGTCCACGCCGGCGTCGACGACGGCCTTGGAGAACTGCGCGGTGCGCTGCGGCGAGAGCGCGGCGGCGGTGACGACACCGGAGTCGCGCACCTCCTTGATGCGCTGGCCGATCAGCTCTTCCTTGATCGGGGCCGCGTAGATCTCCTGGAGGCGGCGGGTCGCGGCCTCGGAGTCCAGCTCGGCGATCTCGTCGAGCAGCGGCTGCGGGTCCTCGTACCGGGTCCACAGACCTTCGAGGTTGAGCACGCCGAGGCCGCCCATCTCGCCGATGCGGATCGCGGTCTGCGGGGAGACCACCGAGTCCATGGGGGCCGCGAGGAACGGCAGCTCGAAGCGGTAGGCGTCGATCTGCCAGGCGATCGAGACCTCCTTCGGGTCCCGCGTACGACGGCTCGGGACGATGGCGATGTCGTCGAACGCGTACGCGCGGCGGCCGCGCTTGCCGCGCCCGATCTCGATCTCAGTCACTTTGGGAGGTGCCTTTCCGGTACGGGTCCCTCTGGGGCATACCCGTCCAGTATCCCTGACGCATGGGCAAGGGGCGGCCCCGGGAATCCGGGACCACCCCTGACCTGCGACGCACGTACGGCCGGCGGCTTACTTCCGGCTGTAGTTCGGTGCCTCGACCGTCATCTGGATGTCGTGCGGGTGGCTCTCCTTGAGGCCCGCCGAGGTGATCCGGACGAAGCGGCCCTTCGTCTCCATCTCCTCGATGGTGGCGGCGCCCACGTAGCCCATCGTCTGGCGCAGGCCGCCGACGAGCTGGTGAAGCACGTTGGCCAGCGGGCCGCGGTAGGGCACCTGGCCCTCGATGCCCTCGGGCACGAGCTTGTCGTCGGAGGCGACCTCGGCCTGGAAGTAACGGTCCTTCGAGTACGAGCGGCCCTGGCCGCGCGACTGCATGGCGCCGAGCGAGCCCATGCCGCGGTAGGACTTGAACTGCTTGCCGTTGATGAACAGCAGCTCGCCCGGGGACTCCTCGCAGCCCGCGAGCAGCGAGCCGAGCATCACCGTGGAGGCACCGGCGGCGAGCGCCTTGCCGATGTCGCCCGAGTACTGCAGGCCGCCGTCGCCGATCACCGGGACACCGGCCGCGTTCGCCGCGAGCGCCGCCTCGTAGATGGCGGTGACCTGCGGGACGCCGATGCCGGCGACCACGCGGGTGGTGCAGATGGAGCCGGGGCCGACCCCGACCTTGACGCCGTCGACACCGGCGTCGATCAGCGCCTGGGCGCCGTCACGCGTCGCGACATTGCCGCCGATCACATCCACGTTCACCGCGGACTTGATCTTCGACATCCAGCTCAGCGCGTTGCTGTTGTGGCCGTGGGAGGTGTCCACGACGAGGAAGTCCACGCCCGCGCCGGCCAGCGCCTGGGCGCGCTCGAGCGCCTCGGGGCTGGCGCCGACCGCGGCACCGACGAGGAGGCGGCCCTCGGCGTCCTTCGCGGCGTTGGGGTACTGCTCGGCCTTCACGAAGTCCTTGACCGTGATGAGGCCCTTGAGCACACCGGCGTCGTCGACCAGCGGCAGCTTCTCGATCTTGTGGCGGCGGAGCAGCTCCATGGCGTCCACGCCGGAGATGCCGACCTTGCCGGTCACGAGCGGCATCGGCGTCATGACCTCGCGGACCTGACGGCTGCGGTCGGTCTCGAAGGCCATGTCGCGGTTGGTGACGATGCCGAGCAGCTTGCCGTTGCCGTCCGTCACCGGGACACCGGAGATACGGAACTTCGCGCACAGCGCGTCCGCCTCGGCCAGCGTCGCGTCCGGGTTCACCGTGATCGGGTCGGTGACCATGCCGGACTCGGAGCGCTTCACGAGGTCGACCTGGTTGACCTGGTCCTCGATGGACAGGTTGCGGTGCAGCACACCGACGCCGCCCTGCCGGGCCATCGCGATGGCCATCCGGGACTCGGTGACCTTGTCCATGGCGGCGGAGAGCAGCGGGATGTTCACGCGGACGTTGCGCGAGATGCGGGACGAGGTGTCGACCGCGTTCGGGAGGACCTCCGACGCGCCCGGAAGCAGCAGCACGTCGTCGTAGGTCAGCCCGAGTGTCGCGAATTTCTCGGGTACCCCCGTCGAAGAACCGCCGTTTGCAGTCATGACACCTTCCCCAAATGGCCTTGATCGGTGCGGATGTCCATGCTAACGGCCTGTGGGGGTGTCTCATTCCATGAACAAGATCATCGGCTTTCTTTGTACGTTTCTACGTACTCGGCCGATGCGGGTGTGCTACTGCAGCGTGCGACCGTACGGCCTACTGCTCGGCCAGCGCCCGCAGCCGGCTCAGCGCCCGGTGCTGCGCCACCCGCACCGCACCCGGAGACATCCCCAGCATCTGCCCGGTCTCCTCCGCGGTGAGACCGACGGCGATCCGCAGCAGCAGCAGCTCGCGCTGCGTCTGCGGAAGATTGGCGAGCAGCTTCTTGGCCCACTCGGCGTCACTGCTCAGGAGCGCGCGCTCCTCGGGACCGAGCGAGTCGTCGGGCCGCTCGGGCATCTCGTCGCTGGGCACGGCGGTCGATCCGGGGTGCCGCATCGCGGCGCGCTGGAGATCGGCGACCTTGTGCCCGGCGATCGCGAAGACGAAGGCCTCGAAGGGCCGGCCGGTGTCCTTGTAGCGCGGCAGCGCGAGCAGCACCGCCACGCAGACTTCCTGGGCGAGGTCCTCGACGAAGTGCCGTGCGTCACCCGGGAGTCGGGACAGACGCGTACGGCAGTAGCGCAGAGCGAGCGGGTGCACGTGGGCGAGCAGATCGTGCGTGGCCTGCTTGTCGCCTTCGACGGCACGCTGAACGAGGGCACCGACAGTGGTGGTCTCGTCCTCGCGCATCGGACCATGGTGCCTTGACGCCGCCCGATCCGCGGCACCGCGTCCGTAGTTGTGCACCGAAGCGTTATGAGCAGGTGCGCCGGAACTCATCCCCTGCGCCCTCCCCTCCCGCTCGACCGACTCGTCCCCGAGGAACTCCACACCTCAAGGATGCGGCATCGCCGGGGAAACAAGCCAAACCGCTCCCCGACCTGGTCCGTCCGCGCATCCACCGGCCCGCCCGCAACGGTGCGGGCGGGACTGCTCGGTGGGATCCCCCCGGCCCGCTCCCGAGCGCGACCGGGAACGAGCACGGCCGAGGAGCACGCGAGGGACGGATCGCCGCAGGGGCTCACCGGCTCAGCGGACCAGACCCCAACGGAAACCGAGCGCCACGGCGTGCGCACGGTCGGAGGCGCCGAGCTTCTTGAACAGCCGGCGGGCGTGCGTCTTGACGGTGTCCTCGGAGAGGAACAGCTCACGGCCGATCTCCGCATTGGACCGCCCATGGCTCATGCCCTCGAGCACCTGGATCTCCCGCGCGGTGAGCGTCGGGGCCGCGCCCATCTCGGCGGACCGCAGCCGGCGCGGGGCAAGCCGCCACGTCGGGTCGGCGAGCGCCTGCGTGACGGTCGCGCGCAGCTCGGCGCGCGAGGCGTCCTTGTGCAGATAGCCGCGCGCACCGGCGGCGACCGCGAGCGCCACGCCGTCGAGGTCCTCCGCGACGGTCAGCATGATGATGCGGGCGCCCGGGTCGGCGGAGAGCAGCCGGCGCACGGTCTCGACGCCGCCGAGGCCCGGCATGCGCACGTCCATCAGAATCAGGTCCGAGCGGTCGGCGCCCCAGCGGCGGAGGACTTCCTCGCCGTTGGCCGCCGTCGTCACTCGCTCTACACCGGGCACGGTCGCCACCGCACGGCGCAGCGCCTCGCGGGCAAGCGGGGAGTCGTCGCAGACGAGGACGGAAGTCATGACTGTCGTCCTCCGCGGCTCCTGCAGCTGATGCGCGTCACCTTGAGCCTCCAGGCTGAATATGAATCGTCACCTGAGCGGTTGACACCCTCGGACACCTGCCCGAGCGCTTCCCTTTTCAACCGCCTCCGCACTCTCAACGACGGTCACTCGAAAGAGTTACGGGTCGGTCGGCCGCCTTCGGCACTCTACGTGATGGGGCCCTCACAAAGCAGTAATCGCCGAGATCAGGGCACTCGTGCAGCACAGAAGTTTCACAGGAAGCTATGCCCCATTTAGCGCCTTTTCTTCCCTTTTGGTGGTGTCTGTGACTAGATTCGCAATCAGTCATATTTACATCTACTCAGACAGTAGATGTGCGGCATGGGCGTCCGACCAGCCCTGGCCCGGGCAGCTGCGTCCGCCCGACCGGGCTCCGGATCCGCCCTCTGAACGGTTGCAAGGGGACAAGCAATGGCAGATTTCTCCCGCCTTCCCGGACCGAACGCCGACCTGTGGGACTGGCAGCTGCTCGCGGCCTGCCGCGGGGTCGACAGTTCGCTCTTCTTCCACCCGGAGGGCGAACGCGGCGCGGCCCGGAGCGCCCGCGAGAACTCGGCCAAAGAGGTCTGCATGCGCTGCCCCGTCCGCGCCGAGTGCGCGGCGCACGCCCTCGCGGTGCGTGAGCCGTACGGCGTCTGGGGCGGCCTGACCGAGGACGAGCGCGAGGAGCTCATGGGGCGTGCGCGCAACCGGCTGGTGCCGGCGGCCGGCACGCTGTCGGCCCACTGAGTCCCTCACCGAGGAAACGTTTCTTCGTACGGCGGGAGCTTGCTGCCGTACAGCCGGTGGCGTTGCGCGCCCGGCCGGAGCGGGTGGCTAGCCGGCCACGCGCGGCACCATCCGGTCGGCGGCCGCCGCCAGTTCGTCGAGTGTGGCCGCGACCGTCGGGACCCGGGCGAGGTCCGGCAGCGTGAGGGCGACGATCTCGCGCTCGACGGCCGGTTCCACCCTGACCGTGCGGGTGCCCCTCGGGATGACCGACTCCAGGGCGAGGTTCGGCAGCACCGCGACCCCCAGGCCCGCGCCGACCAGGCCGACCACCGCCGGGTAGTCGTCGGTCGCGAAGTCGATGCGCGGCGTGAAGCCCGCACTCTCGCAGACGTCGACCAGTTGGCGGCGGCAGCGCGGGCAGCCGGCGATCCACGACTCGTCGGCGAACTCGGAGATGGGCACCTTCTGGTAGCCGTCGGCGAGCCGGTGTCCCTCGGGCACCAGGCCGATCAGCGGGTCGGCGAGCAGAGGCCGCACCACCAGGTCGCTCCAGTCGTCGTCCATGTGCGCACCCTCGTACCGGAAGGCGAGCGCCACATCGCAGTCGCCCTCGCGGAGCATCTCCACCGAGCGCGGCGGCTCGGCCTCGACGAGCGAGACCCGGGTGCCGGGGTGGGCCGCGCGCAGGGCGGCGAGGGCCGAGGGGACCAGCGTCGAGCTGCCGCTCGGGAACGAGACGAGGCGGACGCGGCCGGCCCGCAGACCGGCGATCGCGGCGACCTCCTCCTCGGCGGCGGTGAGCCCGGCGAGGATGCCCGCGGCATGCCTGACCAGTGCTTCTCCCGCCTGGGTCAGGCGCATCTCACGGCCCGTGCGGATCAGCAGCGGGGTGCCCGTGGACTGCTCGAGTGCCTTCATCTGCTGGCTGACCGCGGGCTGCGTGCAGCCGAGCTCGCGGGCCGCGGCGGAGAAGGAGCCGGTGGCGGCGACGGCGCGGAGCACGCGGAGATGACGGGCCTCGATCATGACTCAAGCATAAGTGAGGCTTGGGGGGACCGGAGAAATACGCTCGACGGCTTGGAGAAGGATCTCTAGCGTGAGCGGCATGAAGCTACTCAGTCTCAATGTCGGCAAGGCCACCCCCGTCCCGTTCACTGACCACCCGAGCGGGATGTCGGGCATCGACAAGCAGCCGGTCGACAGGCCGGTCCGGGTCGCCGCGCCGGGCGTGAAGGGCAAGGGGCCGGGCGGGGTGGCCGGGGACGAGGTGTGCGACCAGCGCTTCCACGGCGGCGACGACCAGGCGGTCTACGCCTTCGCGCGCGAGGACATGGACGCGTGGGAGCAGCGTCTGGGCCGTTCGCTGCGCAACGGCTTCTTCGGCGAGAACCTCACGACCTCCGGGCTCGACGTGTCCGGGGCGCTGATCGGCGAGCGCTGGCGGATCGGGTCCGACCTGCTGGTCGAGGTCACCTGCGGGCGGATCCCGTGCGCGACCTTCCAGGGGCAGCTCGGTGAGAAGGGCTGGGTGCGGCGCTTCACGCAGGAGGGCGCCCCCGGTGCGTATCTCAGGGTGATCGAGCCGGGCGAGATCTCGGCCGGGGACCCGATCGAGATCGTGCACCGGCCGGAGCACGACGTGACGGTCGCGGTGCAGTTCCGTGCGGCCACGCTGGACCGTTCGCTGCTGCCGCGGGTGCTCACCGCGGGTGAGGCGCTGCACTACGAGGCGCTGAAGAACGCGCGGGAGTACGTGGCGAAGTACGAGAGCTGACACCCGGAGGTACGAGGTGACCGGCCCGCTCCCGTAAGGGGCGGGCCGGGGTCGGTTCAGGGGCTTTCCCGATGGGGCGCGGCGGCCGCCGCCGCGACCGTTGAGGCATGACGACAAAGGGTGGCGGGCGCGGCAGGCTCAGGCGGATCCTGATCACGCTCGGGGTGGTCGTGGGGGTGCTTGCCGCGGCGGTCGGCGGCGGCTTCGCGTGGCTGTGGACGGGCGCCGATGTGGACACCGTCGGCAAGGAGCCGTTCGAGAACCGGCTCGCGATCCCCCCGCTCGCGAAGTCGCGGGTCGAGGCCGACGGCACGCGCGTCTTCGACCTGCGGATGCAGGCGGGCGAGAAGGAGTTCAAGTCCGGTCAGCGGACGCGCACTTGGGGGTTCAACGGGGACTACCTCGGGCCCACGCTGCGCGCCGGGCGCGGCGAGAAGGTCAAGGTGCGGATCTCCAACGGCCTGGACGAGGCGTCCACCGTGCACTGGCACGGGATGCATCTGCCGGCCCGGATGGACGGCGGCCCGCACCAGATGGTCGAGCCCGGCGGCACCTGGAGCCCGCGGTGGACGGTCGACCAGCCGGCCGCCACGCTCTGGTACCACCCGCATCCGCACGGCGCGACGGAGAAGCACGTGCAGCGCGGGCTCGCCGGGATGTTCCTGCTCGACGACGACAAGGCGCGCAAGCTCCCGCTGCCCGACGACTACGGGGTGGACGACCTGCCCGTCATCGTGCAGGACGTGCGGTTCGACGGGGCGCAGTTCGACCACGGGCATCAACTGATGCGCAACACCGGCTTCCTGGGCGACCGGACGATGGTCAACGGCACCCTGAACCCGTACAGGGAAGTCGGCGACGAGCTCGTACGGCTGCGGCTCCTGAACGCCTCCACCGCCCGCGTCTACGACTTCGGCTTCTCCGACGACCGCCGCTTCTCCCTGATCGGCACGGACGGCGGGCTCCTGGCGCAGCCCGCGGCCATGGACCGGGTGCAGCTCTCCCCCGGTGAGCGCGCCGAGATCGTCGTACGGATGAAGGCCGGTGAGCGGACCGTGCTGCGCAGCTTCCCGCAGGACAACTACGGGGACGCCTGGCAGACGCGGTTCAGCGGGGGCGACGACTCCTTCGACGTCCTGGAGCTGCGCGCGAAGGCCTCGCTGCGCCCCTCCCCCGCGCTGCCCGGACACCTCGCCGAACCCGAGGTCCCCGACGGCACGGACTCGGCCCGGTCCCGCTTCTTCGGGCTGCGGATGTCCGGCATCAACGGCCGCCCGATGGACATGGCCCGGATCGACGAGGTGGTCACGCGGGGCACGGCGGAGACCTGGACGGTGCGCAACGAGGACGGGATGCCGCACAACTTCCATGTGCACGACGTGCAGTTCAGGGTTCTGGAGGTGAACGGCGAGCGGCCGCCGCCGGAGCTGCGGGGCGCCAAGGACACGGTGTTCGTGCCCGGCGGTACGACGGTGAAGCTGGCGATGCGGTTCGAGGGTCCGGCCGACCCGGACACCCCGTACATGTACCACTGCCATCTCCTGTACCACGAAGACGGCGGAATGATGGGGCAGTTCGTGGTCGTGGAGAAGGGGCAGCGGGCGGGGAAGCCCGCGGCGCACGCGGGCGGGCACAGTCACTAGCCTTGGCCCATGACTACGGCTCTCATCACCGGTGCGACCGCCGGCATCGGCGCCGCCTTCGCGCGGCGCCTCGCGGCGGACGGACACAACCTGGTCCTGGTGGCCCGGGACACCAAGCGCCTGCGGGAGCAGGCGACCGAGCTGCACGACCGGCACGGCATCGAGGCCGAAGTCCTGACCGCCGACCTCGCCACCGAGGGCGGCATCGAGACGGTCGAGAAGCGCCTGTCCGACCCGCGCCACCCGGTGGACCTGCTGGTCAACAACGCGGGCTTCGGCAACAAGGGCCGCTACCTCGAGGTCTCCATGGCCGACGAGCTGACCATGCTGAAGGTGCACTGCGAGGCGGTGCTGCGCCTGACGTCGGCGGCGGTCCCCGGGATGCGGGAGCGCGGCCGCGGCGGGGTGGTGAACGTGGCGTCGGTGGCGGCCTTCCTGCCGCGCGGCACGTACGGCGCGTCGAAGGCGTGGGTCGTGCAGTTCACGCAGGGCGCCGCGAAGGACCTGACGGGCTCGGGCGTACGCCTGATGGCCCTGTGCCCCGGCTTCGTCCGTACGGAGTTCCACCAGCGGGCCGGCATGGGCACCGACAACATCCCGTCGTGGATGTGGCTCGACGCGGACAAGGTGGTCGCCGCGGCGCTCGCCGACCTGGCCCGCGGCAAGCAGGTGTCGATCCCGGACGCGCGCTACAAGACGCTATTGGGCGCGGCGAAGCTGGTCCCGCGGGGGCTGCTCGGCGGGATCACCTCGAAGACGGGACGGAAGTACGGGCCTCAGTGAGCGGGACCGCGGGCCGCGGCAGGGCGATGTGTCCGGGGGCACCACTGGAGCGGCGGGCCCGGCCGTCCATACGATGGGGCCATGTCGAAGCCTGACGAGCTGCTCGTGAACATCGCCGCGCTGGTGGAATCCGAGCAGAGCAACCAGATGTCTCTGACCGTGGTGGCCGGTGGAGCTGTCATCACCGGTCGGCTGGCGCCCGAAGCCGTATGGCGGCAGCGGGTGTCGGACGTGCTGACGGACTCGGACCGTCTGCACGCGTTCGCCGCCGCGTTCAACGCGCCCGCGGCGAAGGAGGGCCCGCCCACCCACCTGCACTTCCATGTCGCGCGGATCCTCCAGGGCATGGTGGGCATCCCCGAGACGGGCGGGATGTACCGGGTCGCGATCGAGGACGTGAGCGCCTGGACGATGGGCGACTTCAGCTACTCCGACCACTGACCCGCAACTCCGTCACGCAAGCCGAAGGCCCGGCACCCCGAGGGGTGCCGGGCCTTCGTACGACCTGCGAGAGGGTCGGGCCTACGAGTTCGGACCTACCCGGAGGCCGGACCTACGAGGTCGGGCCTACGCGTTCGGACCTGCACGCAGGCCGGACCTACGAGGTCTGACCTCAGTGGGCGTGGCCGTGACCGTGGCCGTGGCCCGCCTCGGCCTCCTCCTCGGCCGGCTTCTCGACGACCAGGGTCTCGGTCGTGAGCAGCAGGGAGGCGATGGAGGCCGCGTTCTCCAGGGCGGAGCGGGTGACCTTGACCGGGTCGATGACGCCGGCCTTGACCAGGTCGCCGTACTCGCCGGTCGCGGCGTTGAAGCCGCTGCCCTTCTCCAGCTCGGCGACCTTCGAGGTGATGACGTAGCCCTCGAGGCCCGCGTTCTCCGCGATCCAGCGCAGCGGCTCGACGGCGGCGCGGCGGACGACGGCGACACCGGTGGCCTCGTCGCCCTCCTTGCCGAGGTTGCCCTCGAGGACCTTCACGGCGTGCACGAGCGCGGAGCCACCACCGGAGACGATGCCCTCCTCGACCGCGGCGCGGGTCGCGGAGATGGCGTCCTCGAGACGGTGCTTCTTCTCCTTGAGCTCGACCTCGGTGGCCGCACCCACGCGGATCACGCAGACGCCGCCGGCCAGCTTCGCGAGGCGCTCCTGGAGCTTCTCGCGGTCCCAGTCGGAGTCCGTGGCCTCGATCTCGGCCTTGATCTGGGCGACGCGGCCCGTGACGTCCTCGGAGTTGCCGCCACCGTCGACGATCGTGGTGTCGTCCTTGGTGATGGTGACGCGGCGGGCGGAGCCGAGCACGTCCAGACCGGCCTGGTCCAGCTTGAGGCCGACCTCTTCGGCGATGACAGTGGCGCCGGTGAGGATCGCCATGTCCTGGAGCATCGCCTTGCGGCGGTCGCCGAAGCCGGGGGCCTTGACGGCCACGGCGTTGAACGTGCCGCGGATCTTGTTCACGACCAGGGTCGACAGGGCCTCGCCCTCGACGTCCTCGGCGATGATCAGGAGCGGCTTGGAGCCGCCGGCCTGGATGACCTTCTCCAGGAGCGGGAGCATGTCCTGGATCGAGGAGATCTTGCCCTGGTGGATCAGGATGTACGGGTCGTCGAGGACGGCCTCCATACGCTCCTGGTCGGTGACGAAGTACGGGGACAGGTAGCCCTTGTCGAAGGCCATGCCCTCGGTGAAGTCGAGCTCCAGACCGAAGGTGTTGGACTCCTCGACGGTGATGACACCGTCCTTGCCGACCTTGTCCATGGCCTCGGCGATGAGCTCGCCGATCTGCTTGTCCTGGGCGGACAGCGCGGCCACGGCGGCGATGTCGGACTTCTCCTCGATCGGACGCGCGGTGGCGAGCAGGTCCTCGGAGACGGCCTTGACGGCGGCGTCGATGCCCTTCTTCAGGGCGGCCGGGGAGGCACCCGCGGCGACGTTGCGCAGGCCCTCGCGGACGAGCGCCTGGGCGAGCACGGTGGCGGTGGTCGTACCGTCACCCGCGATGTCGTTGGTCTTGGTCGCCACCTCCTTCACCAGCTGGGCACCGAGGTTCTCGTACGGGTCCTCGACCTCGACCTCGCGGGCGATGGTCACACCGTCGTTGGTGATGGTGGGGGCGCCGAACTTCTTGTCGATGACGACGTTGCGGCCCTTGGGGCCGATCGTCACCTTGACCGTGTCGGCCAGCTTGTTGACGCCGCGCTCAAGGGCGCGACGGGCGTCCTCGTCGAACTTCAGGATCTTCGCCATGGAGCTTTTCAAGTCCTCTCAAAAAATGAACCGCGCCCCTGGCCGACCGGCTTTCGCAGGGGGCCAGGGGCGCGGTCGGAAGCAAATCCGGGGAACCCGGTGATTCCGGTGAATTACTTCTCGACGATCGCGAGGACGTCGCGAGCCGAGAGGACGAGGTACTCCTCGCCGTTGTACTTCACCTCGGTGCCGCCGTACTTGCTGTACAGCACGATGTCGCCGGTCTTCACGTCGAGCGGCAGACGCTCGCCGTTCTCGAAGCGGCCCGGACCGACGGCGAGGACGACGCCCTCCTGGGGCTTCTCCTTCGCGGTGTCCGGGATGACCAGGCCAGAGGCCGTGGTCTGCTCGGCGTCGAGCGGCTGGACCACGATGCGGTCCTCGAGCGGCTTGATGGCAACCTTGGAGCTGGCGGTCGTCACGATCCGACCTCCCCCTTCGGAGATCTCGGGGATGAACTGTCTGAGGTGGCGACCAGGTGGATCCGTCGTCGCGGGTGCCGGACCTGCCCGTCGCTGTGTTGGCACTCTCCGGTGGGGAGTGCCAGGCCCGAGACTATGACCGCGATTAGCACTCGGTCAAGCGGAGTGCCAATCCAGGGGGCGGTTTCGCTCTCGGGTGACCGGGGCGCCCGGACTCCGGGGTGAACGGGGTGCACCACGCGCGGGTCGTCACGTGCCGGGCACGCCTCGGGCACCGGTCGGTCTCGATCGGCGAACGTACGGGGGGAGGCGGGGGTTCCGGCGGCACCGTACGGGGATGACCGCGCCCCATGGACCGCGAGCGGACGGCCCGGATGCTCCCCGGTGAGCCGTCGCAGCCCGTGGCCGGGCCCCCCGACGGACTGGGCGCCGGTGGCCGGCCGAGCACACGCCCCGGAACCACCCACCCCACGTGAGGCGTCTCACCTGCGCGAACCCCGGGTCCCCCCACCGCGTCTCCCCTGACGCAGCCAGACAAAGGGTGCAAAGCGAGTACGACCGGCAGAACGGGTGGGTGGACGGATGGCCGTACAGGCTCCCTACGCAGGGCAGGGCGCGCAGCCCGCCGGTGACGACCGGGCGGCGCACGAAACGCAGGACGCCGGGCGCGGACTCGCCGTCTCGCACCGGCGCACCGAGGCCCTGCTCCTGCTGCTCTCCGTCGCCGTCACCACCTTCGGCCAGGCCACGGCGGGCCTCGCCGTGCACGGCCAACTGCCGGGCAATCTCGCCCAGTTCGCGCTCAGCATGGCGCTGCTGTCCTTCGCGGCCCATCTCGCCGTACGCCGGTTCGCGCCGTACGCCGATCCGCTGATCCTGCCGCTCGCGATGCTGATCACCGGGCTCGGCCTCGTACTCCTGCACCGGCTCGACCCCGCGTACGCCGAGCGGTTCGGCTCGGATCCCACCGCCGGCGGGCAGCTCATGTGGTCCGTGATCGGGGTCGCCGGCTGCATCGGGCTGCTCGTGGCGCTGCGCGACCACCGGCGCCTGCAGCGGTACATCTACGTGACGATGGCCGTCGCGCTCGTGCTGCTGCTCGCCCCGGCCTTCTTCCCCGGCGACACCTACGGCGCCAAGCGCTGGATCTACCTCGGCGGGCTCTCCTTCCAGCCCGGCGAGTTCGTGAAGATCATGATCGCGGTGTTCTTCGCCGGCTATCTCACGGTCAACCGCAACGCCCTCGCCCTCACCGGCCGCAAGATGCTCGGCGTACGGCTGCCGCCCGGACGGCAGTTCGGGCCCATCCTCGCGATCTGGGCGGTCAGCCTGCTGGTGCTCATCTTCGAGCGCGACCTGGGAACATCGCTGATCTTCTTCGGGCTCTTCGTCGTGATGCTGTACGTGGCCACGCAGCGCACCAGCTGGATCGTGACCGGTCTCCTGATGGCCGCGCTCGGCGCCTTCGTCGTCGGCTCGCTCGAACCGCATGTGCACGGGCGCGTCGAGGCCTGGCTCGACCCGTTCGCCGTATACGCGAAGGACAGCGGCGGATCCGACCAGCTCGCCCAGGCGCTGTTCAGTTTCGGCAGCGGGGGCCTGACCGGCACCGGGCTCGGGCAGGGCCACCCCGAGCTGATCGCGTTCGCCGGGCGCAGCGACTTCATCCTCACGACGGTGGGCGAGGAGCTGGGCCTGGCCGGCCTGACCGCCGTGCTGCTCCTGTACGCCCTGCTCGTGCAGCGCGGTCTGCGCACCGCCCTGCTCGCCCGCGACCCCTTCGGCAAGCTGCTCGCGGCCGGCCTGTCGGCGGCGCTCATGCTCCAGGTGTTCGTGGTCGCGGGCGGGGTCACCGGGCTGATCCCGCTGACCGGCAAGGCGCTGCCCTTCCTCGCGAAGGGCGGCTCCTCGCTCGTGGCGAACTGGGCGATGATCGCGATCCTGCTGCGGATCAGCGACAACGCGGGGCGGCATCGGGCGGCGGAGTCGGCCTAGGCCCTGTCCGGCGGATCTTGCGCTCTCTCATCGCCCCGGACTGTGGACCTTGAGCGGAGTCTTGTCGCGGCGGGTGGGTGGAAGCCGTCAGTCGAACGATGGCCACCGGTCGGCGGCCCACCCGCCAACCCGTCCAGCCGGCGGGTGGGCTGCTGGCTGCGTTGCCGCTCAGCTCTGCCGGCTCGGGCACCTCGAAGTGCGTCTGCCAGTGCAGAATCTCGGCCTCGGTCATACGTTGGTGCCGAGCTTGAGCGCCTCCAGGGCGAGCCAGAGCATGCGCCCCTCGAGCACATCACGCTTCCCGTCCGGGACTGCCTCGCCGAACAGTCCCGGCAGCCGCGGAGGCACCTTGCGCGCTCCCGCCGCGTGCCGGTGGGGCCGTCAGATGTAGTCCTCCAACCGCGCCACCGTGAACCCCTGCTCCTGGATCTTCCGCAGCATCCGCGTGGTCATCTCCGTCAGGGACGCCCCGTGCAGCTCGTCGGGCCCGCGGAAGTGGGCGAGCACGATGTCGCCGGGCCGCAGCTTCGCGCCCTCGGCGTACCGCAGATCGTTGATCTGCATCGACGCCCGCCACAGCACCACCGCCGAGATCCCGCAGTCCGCCGCGGCCCGCAGGGTGTCCGCGTTGTACTCGCCGTACGGCGGACGGAAGAGGCGTGGGCGCTGGCCGAAGCGGTCCTTGAGCTTGTCCTGCTGGCCGCAGATCTCCCAGCGCTGCCCGGCGTACGGAAGCCCCGGCAGATACGGGTGGTCGAGGGTGTGGTTCTGGATGGTGGCGCCCACCGAGGCCAGCTCGCCGAAGTGGGCGTAGCCCGGTCCGGCCACGCTGTCGGTGAGGAACATCGAGACCGGCAGCCGCAGTTCGCGCACCATCCGCACGAAGCGCGGGTCGCGCTCGGCCCCGTCGTCGAAGGTCAGGAAGACGACCTTGTCCTTGGTCGGTACGCGGTCGAGCACCGGCGGAAGCCCCGGTCCCGCGCCCTTGACCGCGGTACGCGGCGGCGGCTCCGGTGCCGGCGCGAGCGGCTTGTCCAGGCCCCAGCGGCGGGCCGTGGCGTGGCTGACGCGGCGCTCCTCGACCTTCTGCGCGGCCTTGCGCCCCAGCCGTTCGATCGGGTCCACGGACTGCGCGCAGCCGCTCGCCCCGAGAGCGAGCGCACCGGCCGCGAGCACGCCGGCCAGCAGCCGGTGCGCGGCCCTCACAGGTAGTCCTCCAGGCGTGCCACCGCGTACCCCTTGTCGGTGACGACCTTCATGAACTTCCGGATCATGTCGGGCATCGAGCCCTTCCAGTCACCCTTGCCGCGGAAGTGCGTGAGGATGATGTCGCCGGGGTGGATGTCGCGGTCCCACTCGCGGTAGTCCATGCGGTCCACGAAGACCTCGGCGTTCCACAGCGGCACGGCCTTGATGCCGCACTGCTTGGCGGCCTTGAGGGTGTCGCGGTTGTAGTTGCCGTACGGCGGCCGGAAGAGCTCGGGGCGCTTGCCGTAGCGCTTCTCGATCACGTCCTGCATGCCGCAGATCTCCCGCTTCTGCTGGTCGAAGCTGAGGCCCGGCATGTAGCGGTGGTTGAGCGTGTGGTTGTTCAGGACCACGCCGCGGTCCTGCATCTTCTTGAAGTAGCCGTAGTCCTCCTTGACCAGGTAGTCGCTGAGGAACGCGGTGTACGGGATCTTCAGGTCGCTCATCATCTTCAGGAACTGCGGGTCCTTCTCGGCCCCGTCGTCGATCGTCAGGAAGACGACCTTGTCCCTGGTCGGGATCGTGGTGAAGACGTGCGGCAGGTCCTTCTGGCCGGACACCTCGAAGCCCTTGCGGGTCACGGGCTCCGTCTTCTTCGCCGGCGGCTCGGGCGCGGTGAGCGGCATCTTGGCCAGGCCCCAGCGCTTGACCGCCGCCACCTTCGCGGCGTGTGCGGCGGCCCGCTGCTTGGCGAGGTCGGCGGCCTGCTGGCCGGGGGCGGGCTTGACGGCCTCGCCGGAACCGCCGCCGGAGCAGGCGGTGGCGACGAGGGCGGTGGCGGTGAGTACGGCCACTCCGGAGGCGGCCAGCCGCACCCGGTTTTTGTGATTTTGTCGTACTAGTTGCATGGGGTCGGATCCTGTCAGCGGCTGCCCCTCCGGACCGGGCGACAACGCCGCCGGGGCCCGCACGATCCACCGAGTGGCCGACAATGGCGAGGTGAACGACCCCGCCGCTTTCCGCGCCCTGCTCTCCGCCGAGGGCCACGACCTGCTCGCCGAACTGCAGGACCACGACCCGGCCCAGGAGCTCGCCCTCGCGACCCGCCTGCGCCGTACATACGCGCCCGGCCTCGTCTCCGCCGCCCTGGCCCAGGCCCGGCTGCGGCAGCGCGCGGCGGCCAAGTTCGGGGCGGACGCGGCACGGATGTTCTTCACGCCGAACGGCGTCGAGCAGGCGACCAGGACGAGCGTCGCGGCGTACCGCGCACAGGAGTTCAAGGCCCTCGGCGTCCGCACGCTGGCCGATCTGTGCTGCGGCATCGGCGGGGACGCGATCGCGCTGGCCCGCGCGGGCATCTCGGTGCTCGCCGTCGACCGCGACCCGCTGACCTGCGAGGTCGCCCGCGCCAACGCGGAGGCGCTGGGGCTCGCGGAGCTGATCGAGGTGCGCGAGGCGGATGTCACGGAGGTCGACACGTCCGCGTATGACGCGGTGTTCGTCGACCCGGCCCGGCGCGGCGGACGCGGCCGCATCTTCGACCCCGAGGCCTACTCGCCGCCGCTGTCCTGGGCCGTCGAGGCGGCCCGCAAGGCCCCGCACGCCGCCCTGAAGATCGCGCCGGGCGTGCCGCACGAGGCGGTTCCCGACGACGCGTACGCGGAGTGGATCTCGGACTCCGGCGATGTGAAGGAGGCCGTGCTCTGGTTCGGCACCCGGCCCGGCACCTTCGGCGCCACCCTGCTCCCGTCCGGCGTCTCGCTGCGCTCCGCGCGCGCCACGATGCTGCCCGACCCCGAGCCGCGCCCGGTGGGCCGTTTCCTCTACGAGCCCGACGGCGCCGTGATCCGCGCGCATCTCGTGGCCGAGGTGGCGCAGCAGGTCGGCGGCGCTCTGATCGACCCGATGATCGCGTACGTGACCTCGGACGCGCGGCACGCGACGCCGTACGCCACCGCGTACGAGATCACCGACCAACTGCCGTTCAACATCAAGAAGTTGAAGGCGCTACTGCGGGAGCGCGAGGTCGGGATCCTGACCGTCAAGAAGCGCGGCTCCGCGGTCGAGCCGGAGGAGCTGCGCAAGAAGATGAAGCTCCAGGGGCGCAACTCCGCGACGGTGTTCCTGACGCGGGTGGCGGGGGCGCCGACGATGCTCGTCGGCCACCCCGCACCGGCGCCGGACGATCAGCCCTCGGCGAGCTGACGCAGCTCACAGGTGATGGTCCACTGCTCCTCGTGGATCTTGAGGAAGCGCTTGGTCCACTCCAGGGCCTCGGCCTCGTCCTTGGTCTGGAAGACCGCGTACCCGCCGATGACCTCCTTGGTCTCGGTGAACGGGCCGTCGGTGACGGACAGTTCACCGCCGCTGTAGAGCACGCGCTTGCCCTCGGAGGTGGGGTGCAGACCGGCGGTGTCGAGCAGCACGCCCGCCTTGGTCATCTCCTCCATGAGCTTGCCCATGCGCTCCATGAGCTCCTCGCTCGGGCCGCCGGGGTTGTTGTTCTCGTCGATGCGGATCAGCGAGATGTAGCGGGGCATGGTGACTCCTCTGGTCGGTGCGGAGGAGGGACCGTTTCCCTGCCTCTCACCCATGCGTCGAACGGGCTCCGCCCGGATCGACATGCTCCGCAGATTTTTCCGGAGAATTTTTCCGGGGGTCGTCGGCTTCCGGTCCCGACCAGGCGCGCGGGCGCAGGAACACGACGCCGAGCAGCCATACGACGAGCGCGCCGACGCCCGTCCAGAGCAGCAGTCCGGCGTCCTCGCCCTCCTGGCCGGGCCGGCCGTTCAGGCCGAGACCGAAGCCGACGAGCACCAGGGCGCTCGCGACCGAGAGCCCGACGAGCACCTTGCGGACGCGCAGCCGGCGCCCCGGCAGGCTCCCGCTCTTCTCGTCGTGCCGGCGGACGGCGCCGCGGACGCCGTGCCGCCGCTCCAGGTAGCCCCAGCCGATCCACGAGAACAGGCCGACGAGCATCATGATCCAGGCAAGGTTCAGAACGATGTCCATCCACAGGACATCGGTGAAGTCGACGAACTTGCCGCGGGCCGACTGCACTTGCTGCACGGAGAGTTCCGGAGAAGTCGTCATGCCCGCCCGAGTACCCCGGAAGGCCCCTCACCCGTACAGGTTGTCCTTCGCCACCTCGTGCACGTGGTCGTGGGAGTGCCCGTGCCCATGTCCGTGCCCGGTCCCGTGCCCCGGCACATGCGGCTCCGTCACCGGCAGCGAGGAGTCCGCCGACAGGTCCCAGTCCGAGGCCGACCGGCCCCGGGCCACCATCTCGGCGCCGAGGGCCGCGACCATCGCGCCGTTGTCCGTGCACAACTTCGGGCGCGGGACGCGCAGTTGGATGCCCGCCTTGTCGCAGCGCTCCTGGGCCAGCGCCCGCAGCCGGGAGTTGGCCGCCACGCCGCCGCCGATCATCAGGTGCTCCACGCCCTCGTCCTTGCAGGCCCGTACGGCCTTGCGGGTCAGGACGTCGACCACCGCCTCCTGGAAGGAGGCCGAGACATCGCGTACGGGCACGTCCTCGCCCGCATTGCGCTTCGCCTCGATCCAGCGCGCGACCGCGGTCTTCAGGCCCGAGAAGGAGAAGTCGTACGCGGGGTCGCGCGGGCCGGTCAGGCCACGCGGGAAGGAGATCGCGTTCGGGTCGCCCTCCTTCGCGTACCGGTCGATGACCGGGCCGCCGGGGAAGCCGAGGTTGAGCACCCGCGCGATCTTGTCGAAGGCCTCGCCGGCCGCGTCGTCGATGGTGGCGCCGAGGGGGCGCACGTCCGAGGTGATGTCGGCCGAGAGCAGCAGCGAGGAGTGGCCGCCGGAGACGAGCAGCGCCATCGTCGGCTCGGGCAGCGGGCCGTGCTCCAGCTGGTCCACGCAGATGTGCGAGGCGAGGTGGTTCACGCCGTACAGCGGCTTGCCGAGCGCGTACGCGTACGCCTTCGCGGCCGAGACGCCGACGAGCAGCGCGCCCGCGAGACCGGGCCCGGCCGTCACGGAGATGCCGTCGAGGTCCTTCGCGCTGACGCCCGCCTCCTTCAGGGCGCGCTCGATGGTCGGCACCATCGCCTCCAGGTGCGCGCGCGAGGCGACCTCGGGCACCACGCCGCCGAAGCGGGCGTGCTCGTCGACGCTGGAGGCCACCGCGTCGGCGAGCAACGTGGTGCCGCGGACGATGCCGACTCCGGTCTCGTCGCAGCTGGTCTCGATGCCCAGAACGAGCGGTTCGTCAGCCATGGGTCTCGGTTCCTTGTACAGGGGTTTCTTCTACGGAGGCGGAGGCGGAGGGCGTCGCGGGCGCCGACGCGGGGTCGGTCAGGCGCATCACCAGCGCGTCCACGTTGCCCGGCTGGTAGTAGCCGCGCCGGAAGCCGATGGGCTCGAAGCCGAAGCGCTCGTAGAGCTTCTGGGCCCGCTCGTTGTCCACGCGCACTTCGAGCAGCACCTCGGTGCACTCGAAGGCGGTGGCGTGCCGCAGCAGGTCGGTGAGCAGGGCCGAGCCGAGGCCCGTGCCCCACTGCTCGCGCGCCACGGCGATGGTCTGGATGTCGCCGAGCCCGCCGACGGCCGCCAGGCCCGCGTAGCCGACGATCCGCTCGCCGTCCACCGCCGCCACATAGCGGCGGGACGCGCCGGGGCCACGGGCGTGCGCGAGCTCGGACCAGAACATCCCCCGCGACCAGGCGTCGTCGGGGAACAGCTCCTTCTCGAGCTCCAGCACCGGTTCGATGTCCCACCAGCGCATCTCGCGCAGGACAGGGGTCTCGCTGGTCACTTCGGGGTGACCACCTTGTAGTTCTTGGGCACCTGGGCGTCCGGGCGGCGCAGGTACAGCGGCCGCGGCTCGGTCAGCTCCTCGCCGGCCGCGAGCTTCTCGGCCGCGAGCGAGGCCAGCGCACCGGCGCTGACGTGCTCGGGCCCGTGCGCGTCGGGGAACGTCTCCGGGTACAGACCCGCGCCGGCGCCGACCGCGGGCAGACCCGCGACCTGCTCGGCGATCTCGGCGGGGCGGTCCACGGCCGGGTCGGTGACGCGCGTACGGCTGCCGCTGTAGCGGGCCCAGTAGACCTCCTTGCGGCGGGCGTCCGTCGCGACGACGAAGTCCCCTTCGAGGCCGGAGGCGTACGCGAGTCCGTCGAGCGTGCACAGGCCGTGCACGGGCACGCCGAGGGCCGAGCCGAAGGTCATGGCCGTCATCAGGCCGACGCGCAGTCCGGTGTACGGGCCGGGGCCGGTGCCCACCACGATCGCGGTGACGGCGTCCAGCTTCACGCCCGCGTCGGCGAGCACCCGGTCGACGGCCGGGAGCAGCAGCTCACCGTGTCTGCGCGCGTCGACGCTCGATGACTCGGCCAGGACGGTCCGGCCGTCGTGCAGGGCGGCCGTGACGGCGGGGGTGGCGGTATCCAGAGCGAGCAAGAGCACGCGAACAGCCTACGGCGTGCAGGGGCAAGGCACGGCGCCCCGGCCGTACAGGGCCCGGCTGCTAACGTCGCTCTCCGGACGTATTTGACGGACCCAGTCGTGTGTACGAAGGGTGTGGAGGTAGCTCGGTGGCACGCAGCAGCGCCGGATACGTGGCCGGGCTCACCGCGGCGGCCCTCGCGGTCGTCGGCTTCCTCGCCGTCCAGGCCTCAGGATCCGCGCCGGAGACCCTCGGCAAGCCCACGACGCCCTCCTCGTCGAGCGCCTCGAAGAAGCCCGGCGGCAAGACCAAGCCCGGTGCGCTGCCGGCGCTGTCCGGCCAGGGCGAGCGGGTCGTGTACCAGCTGGGCACCGACCGCGTGTGGCTGGTCGGCCAGGGCGACAAGGTCCAGCGCACCTTCAAGGTCATGCCGAGCACGGTGGACCCGCTGCCCGGCGAGTACGCGGTGTCCACCCGCTCGGGGGCGATCACGGGCTCGGACGGGGTGCCGATCGAGCACGTCGTGCGCTTCGCCTCGAACGAGGGCGTGACGATCGGGTTCAGCGCGGCGCAGGACGGCTCGACGCCCGAGCCGGACACCTCCCGCAAGACCGGCGGTATCCGCGAGACGCGCGAGGACGGGCGCGCGATGTGGGAGTTCGCAACGGTGGGGACGAAGGTCGTCGTCGTCGAGTAGGCGCGACACCGCGGTTCAGGCGAGTAGGTGCGACACCTCGTTCAGGCGCGGCACCTCGTCGCGTGGACGAGGTGCCGGAAGTGTGGTCAGGCGGCGTCGCGGTGCGGCGCCGCTTCCTTGTGCCCGTCCTCGCCCCGTACGCGCTCGGCGAGGCTCGGCGGCGTGGAGACCGCGGTGGCCGCGGCGCAGGACGCGAGCAGGTCGCTCATCGACGGCTGCGGCGGGCGGGTCGTCTCATGGTCCGGGGCCGACATGGTGCCTCCCGAGGCTCCCGAGGCGGGCGTGGTTAGGCAGACCTAACCGTGGCTCGGTATCCATGTGAACACGGCAGGCAGGGGCCGCGCAATATCTTGCCGACGGCTTGTCGGAACGTTGTCGGAAACCATGAGCGAGCCCGCGGCCGGCTCAGGCGGCCAGGGCCTCCAGGTCCACGCCCGCCCAGCGCTCCCCGAGCCCGGTCAGCGTGATCGTCCGTACGTCCGAGGCGGCGTCGCCTTCTTCGCGGTGGATCACCACGTGCAGCCGGTCGTCGGTGAGCTCTTCGACCTTGCCCTCGCCCCACTCCACGACGATCACGGACTCGGGCAGCGAGACGTCGAGGTCGAGGTCCTCCATCTCGTCGAGCCCGCCGCCGAGGCGGTACGCGTCCACGTGGACCAGGGGCGGCCCGTCGCCGAGCGAGGGATGGACGCGGGCGATGACGAAGGTCGGCGAGGTGACGGCTCCACGCACGCCGAGACCCTCGCCCAGGCCCCGGGTCAGGGTCGTCTTGCCGGCCCCCAGCTCGCCGTTGAGCATGACGAGGTCGCCGGCGCGCAGGAGCTTGGCCAGGCGGCGGCCCAGCTCACCCATCTCGGCGGGCGAGCTGACGGTGAACCGGACGCTACTTGCGGGAGTCGACGTGGGGCGCGGTGCTTCCATGGGCAACCACGGTAGCGGCCGGCGCGGCCACGCCCGCACGCGCCAGAAGGTCGGCGAGACGGTCGGTGACCAGCTCGGGGTGCTCCAGCATCACGAGGTGGCCGGCGTCGGGCACGATCACCAGCTCCGCCTCGGGCAGCTCGTCCGCGATGGCCTCGCTGTGCTCGCTGGGCGTCACCAGGTCCTTGTCGCCGGCGAGCACGAGGACGGGTACGTCCGCGAAGTGCCGCAGCGCCGCCTGCTTGTCGTGGTCGCCGAAGGCCGGGTAGAACTCCGCGACCACGTCGATCGGGGTGGACTCGATCAGCCGCTCGGCGAAGCGGGCGACCGCGGGGTCCACCTCGCGGGAGGCGAACGAGTAGCGCTTGATGATGCCCGCGAACAGGTCGGCGGTGGCGCCCCGGGCCCGCTCGACCAGCTCGACGCGCGAGCCGAGCGCCTTGAGGACGCCGGGCAGGACCCGGCGCACGGCGTTCATGCCCGCGACCGGGAGCCCGTAGTTGACCTCGCCGAGCCGGCCCGAGGATGTGCCGACGAAGGCGGCGCCCACGACGCGCTCGCGGACGAGCTCGGGGAACTGGTCGGCCAGCGCCATGACGGTCATGCCGCCCATGGAGTGGCCGACGAGGACGACCGGGCCCTCGGGCGCGGCCGCGTCGATGACGGCCTTCAGGTCGCGGCCCAACTGGTCGATGGTGACCGGCTCCTGGCGCTCCGTCTGCGCCTTGCCCCGCTCCGAGCGGCCGTGGCTGCGCTGGTCCCAGTAGACGGTGCGCACCACGCCGCGCAGGGCCGCACGCTGGAAGTGCCAGGAGTCCTGGCCGAGGCAGTAGCCGTGCGAGAAGACCACGGTGACGGGCGCGGGGGCCTTGCGGCCGAAGAGGCGGCGCCTGCGGCGGGCCTGGGAGCTGTCCGGTTCGGGCTCGTCCACCTCGTAATAGAGGGCCGTGCCGTCCTCCGCGACGGCCTTGCCGGGCTGGCCGCGCAGCGAGCCGTAAGGTCCGGCGGAGTCGAGTGCGAGGCGGGCCTTCTTGCGCATGCCGCGTCCGACCGTGAGCCGCTCGACCGCGACACCGGCCGCCGCGCCCGCGGCGATCACGCCTATCGCGGCGCCCGCGAGGCCCGCCCTGCGCCAGCCGCCCGCTGCGGTCTCGGCGGCCTGGGCGGCCTGCGCGATCTGGGTGCCTGTGTCACTCACGTGCCGCTCCTGCCTCCTGCGTTACGAGGTCACCAGCCCGGCAGCGTCTGCCGCACGGTGGCCGTCCGGTCACGTCCACCGGTCCGGGCACTCGTTCACAGTTTGACCTCTTACCCGTTCCGCCCGCTCACACGTTCCCCTGGGCGAGGGCAACGTCACTCGTTCACATACGCGGGCGACGTCACTCGTTCACATAGACGCGGGGAACGCGCGATCCGATGCGGGTGACGATCTCGTATCCGATGGTGCCCGCCGCCTGCGCCCAGTCCTCGGCGGTGGGCTCGCCCCGGTCGCCGGGGCCGAAGAGGACCGCCTCGTCGCCCACCGCGGGCTCGTCGCCTTCGAGGTCGACCACGAACTGGTCCATGGCGACCCGGCCCGCGACCGTCCGCACGCGGCCGCCGACCAGGACCTTTCCGGTGCCGGATGCGTGCCGGGGCAGCCCGTCGCCGTAGCCGGCGGGGACGAGGCCGAGGGTGGTGGGCTCCGGGGTGACGTAGTGGTGCCCGTAGCTGACGCCGAGACCCGCCGGGACGCGCTTGACCAGCGCGAGCGAGGCGCTGAGCGTCATCACCGGGCGCAGCCCGAAGTCGGCGGGGGTGCCGAGCTCGGGGCTGGGCGACAGGCCGTACATCGCGATCCCGGGGCGCACGAGGTCGTAGTGCGACTCGGGGAGCGTGAGCGTGCCCGGGGAGTTGGCGATGTGGCGGACCTCGGGGGTGAGGCCGGCCTGCTCGGCGAAGCGCACCGCGTCGGCGAACTCGGCGGACTGGAGCGCGATCGACGGGTGGTCGGGCTCGTCGGCGCACGCGTAGTGCGACCAGATGCCGGTGACCTTGACGGTGCCCTCGGCCTCGGCCTTCAGGCAGGCCTCGACCAGCTCGGGCCAGTCGGCGGGCATGCAGCCGTTGCGCCCGAGACCGGTGTCGATCTTCAGCTGCACCTTGGCCGTACGGCCGGCCGCGCGGGCCGCCGCGGTCAGCTCGCGCAGCGCCCACATGCCGCTCACGCCGAGGTCGATGTCCGCCTCGATCGCCGCGCGCCAGGGGCCGCCGGGGGTCCACAGCCAGCACATGACGCGGGCGTCGTCGGGGCCGATGCCGGCGGCGCGCAGGGCGAGCGCCTCCTCGGGCGTCGCGGTGCCGAGCCAGGTGGCGCCGGCCTGGAGGGCGGCCCGGGCGCAGGGCACCATCCCGTGCCCGTACGCGTCCGCCTTCACCACGGCCATGAACGCGGACCGCGGCGCGCGGGCACGCAGCGCCCGCACGTTGGCCCGCAGGGCGGCCAGATCGATCTCGGCGCGGACGCGCACAGGTGTCTCAGTCATCGCGCCCCAGTGTCTCAGAGCCGTGCGCGGCGTCGGCGTCGTCGTGGCTCGGAACCCGCGCAGGCCGGGAGCGTCACGGCCTGCGCCCCCACACGTACACCCGGTCGCCCTTGTAGAGCTTGGTCCACAGCCGCTTGGCGTCCCGGTAGGAGAGGTTCACGCAGCCCGGGGAGCCCGGCGGGTTGTACACGCTGCCGTAGATCGCGTGGAAGGCCTGGCCGCCGCTGAAGAACTGGCTGTACGGCATGGGCGTGCGGAAGAGCGTCGAGAAGTGGTTCTTGTGCTTCCAGTAGACCTTGTGCCAGCCCGTCCGGGTCGGTGTGGACCGCTTGCCGCTGCGCACGGGGACCGGCCCGAAGATCGCCTTGCCGCCCTTCTGCACCCACATCAGCTGCCGACCGAGGTCCACACAGGCGATGCGGTACGGACGCGGCGGGCACTGCCTCAGCACCTTCGGATCGCGTACGGCGGTGAGCCGGCGCATCCGGGCCCAGGTCACCGGCCCGGCGAACCCGATGGCCGGCCGGATCCCCTGCGCTCGCTGGAACTTCCGGATCGCCGCGCAGTCCCGCGCCGACTGCCTGCCGTCCGCCTTGAGCCGCAGCCACTTCTCGACCTGGCGCTGGTGGGGACCGGTCCGCTTGCTGCACCGCGGGGCCGCGAGGCCGCGTACGACCTCGCCCGGCGGCACGTACTCGATGAGCGCGTCGAGCTCGGCGGGCGGCTCCATCGGCTCGACCGCGTCCTCCTCGGCGCTCGGCGTGTACACGAGCGGCGGCATGCCCTGGTCGGGGGTGTCGAGCTGCCAGCGGTGGTACGGGGTGAGCGGCACGCCCGGCACCAGCTCCTGCTGGGGTGCGGGGACGGGCGGGGGGCCGGGCTCGGCGGTGGCCGCGGGCGGCAGGGTGGCGAGGGTCGCGAGCGCGAGGGCCGCGGCGAGGGTGAGGCGTGTGAAGCGCTGCATCATCCCTTCAGGAAACGGGTGAACCGGGGCAAATCCCTGAAGGCGCGCGGCACATGTCAGCCCGTACGGCGGCCAGGGAGGAGCGCGTTCAGCGCGAAACGGGGACACGGGGACGCAGTGACGCGGGGACGCAGGGCCGCGCCCGTACGCCGACCCGCACGCACCCGTACGCCGACCCGCACGCCCCCGTACACCGACCCGCACCCGGCCCTACGCCGGCGCCTCACCCCGTACATCCCGCCAGACCTCCGGGATCGCGGCCGCCACGTCCTGCGCCGACGCCGGCGCCCCCGAAGCCGCCCGGCGCCCCGCGAGCCCGTGCAGATAAGCGCCCACCGAGGCCGCGTCCACGCCGGAGAGCCCCGCCGCGAGCAGCGCCCCGGACAGGCCCGAGAGCACATCCCCGCTCCCGGCCGTGGCCAGCCACGAGGTGCCCGTCGGGTTGGCCCGCACCGGCCCGCCGTCCGCCGGCGCGACCAGCGTGGTCGACCCCTTGAGCAGGACGGTCGCGGAGAACTCCGCCGCCAGGCGCCGTACGGAGGCGAGCCGGGCCGACTCCACCTCCTCGCGCGGGACCCCGAGCAGCGCCGCCGCCTCCCCCGCGTGCGGGGTCAGGACGGTCGGCGCCGTACGGGAGCGCAGCACCTGCGGGTCCGCGAGCCGCAGCCCGTCCGCGTCCACGAGCACCGGCACGTCCTGGGCCAGGACGTCGGCGACCCGCGCCGCGTCCTCCCCGATGCCGGGACCGACCACCCACGCCTGCACCCGGCCCGCGGCCGAGGGCGGTCCGGCGTGCACCAGCGTCTCGGGGAAGCGCGCGAGCACCTCGTCGCCGGCGGGCCCGGAGTAGCGCACCGCCCCGGCCCCGCCCCGCAGCGCGCCCGCGACGGCGAGGACCGCCGCTCCCGGATACGTGGCCGAGCCGGCCGCGATCCCGACCACACCCCGCCGGTACTTGTCGCTCTCCGCCCCCGGCTCGGGCAGCAGCGCCGCCACGTCCGCGTACTGCAACGCCTCGAGCTCGGGCACGGCGGGCAGGTCGAGTCCGATGTCCACGAGCCGTACGGCCCCCGCGTACGAGCGCGCCGGATCGATGAGCAGCCCCGGCTTGTACGTCCCGAAGGTCACCGTCGCGTCGGCCCGTACGGCCTCCCCGAGCACTTCCCCGGTGTCGGCCTCGATGCCGCTGGGCAGGTCCACGGCGACGACCACGGCGTCCGACTCCCGTACGGCAGCAGCGAGTTCGGCCGCCTCAGGGCGCAGGCCGCCCTTGCCTCCGATGCCCACGATGCCGTCCAGGACGAGGTCGGCGCGGGCGAGCGCGGGCCCGGCATCGGCCGGTGTGGTGACCTGGCCGCCCGCTCCGCGCAGCGCCGCGAGCCCGCCCTCGTGGGTGCGTTCCGGTGCGAGCAGCACCGCCGTGGCCCCGGCGCCGCGGCGAGCGAGCCGGGCGCCGGCGTACAGCGCGTCGCCCCCGTTGTCGCCGCTGCCCACGAGCAGCACGATCCGCGAGCCGTAGACCCGGCCGAGCAGATCGGCGCAGGCGGCCGCGAGCCCGGCCGCGGCCCGCTGCATCAGCGCGCCCTCCGGCAGCTCGGCCATCAGCGCGCGCTCGGCGGCGCGCACGGTCTCGGCACTGTGAGCGGTACGCACGTCGGACCTCACCCCTCCGCGATCACCACGGCGGACGCGATGCCCGCGTCGTGGCTCAGGGACACATGCCAGCCGCGCACCCCGAGGGCGACGGCGCGCGCTTCGACGGTGCCGGTCACGCGAAGGCGCGGTTGCCCGCTCTCCTCCACGTACACCTCGGCGTCCGTCCAGTGCAGCCCCGCCGGCGCCCCGAGCGCCTTGGCGAGCGCCTCCTTGGCGGCGAACCGGGCGGCGAGTGAGGCGTGGCCGCGGCGTTCACCGCTCGGCAGATACAGCTCGCTGTCGACGAAGAGCCTCCGGGCGAGCGACGGTGTGCGTTCCAGGGAGGCCCGGAAGCGCTCGATCTCGGCCACGTCGATCCCGACTCCGATGATCATCCGGCCCGCCCCGGCTGTGATGCGCGCATGGCGGCAGCCTACGGGGCGGAGCAGGGGCGCACAGGTCGCGGCCGGGGACGAAGCGGCGGCGCGCAGGGCGTGCACCGGACCGAAGCGGCGGCGCACAGGTCGTGGACGGGACCGAAGCAGCGGCGCACCGGGACCGCCGGGCCCACCCACGTGACACACCCCACGCCACACCGCGTTCATGAAGCCGCAACAATGACGGGGTGATCACCTCGCCGCTGCCGGGCACGCCCCGCCGCCAGGAGCCCACCCCGTACGTGGACCTCACCAGGTCGGAGTGGAGCGCGCTGCGCGACAAGACCCCGCTGCCGCTGACGGCCGCGGAGGTCGAGAAGCTGCGCGGCCTCGGCGACGTGATCGACCTGGACGAGGTGCGGGACGTCTATCTGCCGCTGTCGCGGCTGCTCAACCTGTACGTCGAGGCCACCGACCGGCTGCGCGGCGCGCTCAACACCTTCCTGGACACGGGCGACGGCCACGGCACGCAGCACGGCACCCCGTTCGTCATAGGAGTCGCCGGCTCGGTCGCCGTCGGCAAGTCCACGGTCGCGCGCCTCCTCCAGGCGCTGCTGGCGCGCTGGCCGGAGCACCCGCGGGTCGAACTCGTCACCACCGACGGCTTCCTGTGGCCGATGAAGGAGATGGAGGCCCGCGGCCTGATGGCGCGCAAGGGCTTCCCCGAGTCGTACGACCGCAGGGCCCTGACGCGCTTCGTCGCGGACATCAAGGCGGGCAAGGACGAGGTCACCGCGCCCGTCTACTCGCACCTGAAGTACGACATCGTGCCGGGCGAGCGCCTCACCGTGCGCCGCCCCGACATCCTCATCGTCGAGGGCCTCAACGTCCTGCAGCCCGCCCTGCCCGGCAAGGACGGCCGCACCCGCGTCGGTCTCGCGGACTACTTCGACTTCAGTGTGTACGTGGACGCCAAGCCCGAGGACATCGAGAGCTGGTACCTGAGCCGCTTCCGCAAGCTGCGCGAGACGGCCTTCCAGAACCCCGACTCGTACTTCCACCGCCACACGCTGGTCTCCGAGGAGGAGGCCATGGCGTACGCGCGCCGCATGTGGCAGACCATCAACCTCCCCAACCTCACCCAGAACGTGGCCCCGACCCGCGCCCGCGCGACCCTGGTCCTGCGCAAGGGCCCGGACCACAAGGTGCAGCGTCTGCGGCTGCGGAAGCTCTGACCAAGCCCTCACCTCCCGCGTTAGGGTGCCGACATGCTGCACCTGCGCCTGATCACCCCGTCCGACCGTACGGACGAAGTGGTCCAGCTGATCGAGAAGACCGTGGGCACCACGCATCTCGCGGTGCTCGGCGGCGCCGCGCGCAATCCGCGCGGCGACGTGGTCCTGTGCGACGTGGCGCGCGAGGCGGGCGACGAACTGCTCGCCGGACTGCGGCAGTTGGGCATCGACGAATGCGGTTCGATCGCCGTCGAGAACATCGACCTGTCGCTGTCCAAGCGCGCCGACAAGGCCGAGAAGGAGGCGCCCGGCGAGGCCGCGGACGCGGTGCTGTGGGAGCAGCTTGCGGACGCGACGCACGAGGAGTCGACGCTCTCCGTCACGTATCTCGCCTTCATCACGCTGGCCACGATGATCGCGGCCTGCGGTGTGGTGCTCGACAACGCGATCCTGATCGTGGGCGCGATGGCGGTGGGCCCGGAGTTCGGGCCGCTGGCCGGGTTCTGCACGGCGCTGGTGCACCGTCAGCCGCGGCTCGCCCTGCGGTCGTTGACGGCGCTGCTCATGGGCTTCGCGGTGGCGATGGTGGTGACGCTCGGCTTCAGCTACTTCATGGAGGCCGTCGGCCTGTTCACGGACAAACTGCTGCGGCAGGACCGGCCGAACACCGGGTTCATCTACGCCCCGGACTGGTTCTCGTTCATCGTGGCGCTGCTCGCGGGCGCCGCCGGCACCCTGTCGCTGACCTCGGCGAAGTCGGGGGCCCTGGTGGGGGTGGCGATCTCGGTGACCACGGTGCCGGCCGCCGCCAACGCGGCCGTGGCCTTCAGCTACGGGCAGTACAACCAGGCGAAGGGGTCCACCGAGCAGCTGCTGCTCAACCTGCTCGGCATCGCGGTCGCGGGCACCCTCACGCTGCTGGCCCAGAAGTTCTTCTGGGCCAGGCAGCGTGACCGTATCGGTGCGCGCTCCGGACGGGTCTAGGGCCTGTCGTCAATCTCCCGCCTGCCGGGCGACGCCTGGCACGCACGCTCGCTGCGTTGTCGTCGGTCGCCGACGCTCCGCGTCGACTCCCTCCTCCGCCTTGCGATCGCACGCACCAGACGCCGCCCGGCCGCCCCTTCGGGGCGAACGACGGGAGATTGACGACAGGCCCTAGCCGAGCGCGGACTTCACCGCGTCCGCGAGCCGGCCCGCCACCGACCGCGCCTGGTCGATGTCGGCGGCCTCGACCATCACGCGGACGAGCGGCTCGGTGCCCGAGGGACGCAGCAACACCCGTCCGGTGGAGCCCAGTTCACGCTCGGCGTCCGCAACCGCCGCGGCCAGCTCGGCCGAGGTGGAGACGCGGGACTTGTCGACGTCCGGCACATTGATCAGGATCTGCGGCAGCCGCTCCATCACACCCGCGAGCTCGGCGAGCGACTTGCCGGTCTGCGCGACGCGCGCCGCGAGCAGCAGGCCGGTGAGCGTGCCGTCGCCGGTCGTGGCGTGGTCGAGCACGATGACGTGGCCGGACTGCTCGCCGCCGAGGGCGTATCCGTGCTCCTTCATCGACTCCAGGACATAGCGGTCGCCGACCGCCGTCTGGATCAGCTCGACGCCCTCGCGCTCCATCGCCAGCTTGAAGCCGAGGTTGGACATCACGGTCGCGACCACGGTGTTCTCGCGCAGCTGCCCGCGCTCGCGCAGGGCGAGCGCGAGGACGGCGAGGATCTGGTCGCCGTCGACCTCGTTGCCCTCGTGGTCCACCGCGAGGCAGCGGTCCGCGTCGCCGTCGTGCGCGATGCCGAGCGCGGCGCCGTGCTCGACCACGGCGGCCTTGAGGAGCTCGAGGTGGGTGGAGCCGCAGCCCTCGTTGATGTTCAGACCGTTGGGGTCCGCGCCGATCGTGACGATCTCGGCACCCGCGCGCGCGAAGGCCTCGGGCGAGACCCGGGCGGCCGCGCCGTGCGCCTCGTCGAGGACGATCTTCAGTCCGTCGAGCCGGTTCGGCAGCACACCGATGAGGTGCGCGACGTACTGGTCGAAGCCCTCGTCGTACGACTTGATGCGGCCGACGCCCGCGCCGGTCGGGCGGTCCCACGGGTCGCCGGTGCGGTGCTCCTCGTAGACGGACTCGATCCGGTCCTCGAGCTCGTCGGCGAGCTTGTGGCCGCCGCGCGCGAAGAACTTGATGCCGTTGTCCGGCATGGCGTTGTGGCTGGCGGAGAGCATCACACCGAGGTCGGCGCCGAGGGCGCCGGTGAGGTAGGCGACCGCGGGGGTCGGCAGCACACCGACGCGCAGGACGTCCACGCCCGCGCTCGCGAGGCCGGCCACGACCGCCGCTTCGAGGAACTCGCCCGAGGCGCGCGGATCACGGCCGACGACCGCCACCGGACGGTGCCCTTCGAACGAGCCCGCCTCCCCCAGGACATGGGCCGCCGCGACGGACAGTCCGAGCGCGAGCTCGGCCGTCAGGTCCGCGTTGGCGACGCCGCGCACGCCGTCGGTGCCGAAGAGTCGTCCCACTAGATGTCCTCCGAACGAAAAATGCCAAGCAGCCAAGATCTGATCTGACAACTGCTGAGCGCTTTATGTCGTTAGTGTCGTTATACGCCTAAGGCCTTCAATAAAACGAACGCCCCGGCAGCACTCAGCGTGCCGCCGGGGCGAACGTGTGGCAGAAGCGTCTGCCAAGCAGTGCAGCGAGCGAGATTAACGCTTGCTGTACTGCGGAGCCTTGCGGGCCTTCTTGAGACCGGCCTTCTTGCGCTCGACCGCACGGTCGTCGCGGCGGAGGTAGCCGGCCTTCTTCAGCGCGCCGCGGTTGTTGTCCACGTCGGCCTCGTTCAGGGCGCGGGCCACGCCGAGGCGCAGGGCGCCGGCCTGACCCGAGACGCCGCCACCCGAGATGCGGGCGATGACGTCGTAACGGCCTTCCAGCTCGAGCACCTTGAAGGGCTCGTTGACTTCCTGCTGGTGGACCTTGTTCGGGAAGTAGTCCTCGAGCGTGCGCCCGTTGACCTTCCACTTGCCGGTGCCGGGGACGATCCGGACGCGGGCGATGGCGTTCTTGCGACGACCCAGGCCGGCGGCCGGCTGCGGGTCGCCGAAGCGCGCGGCGTTCGACTCCGAGGTGTACTCGCCCTCGATGGGCGCCTCGGACTCGGTCGTGTACTGCTCGGGGGTCTCGATGTCCTCGAGCGGCTGCTCTGCGGTGGTCTCGGCCACGATGCTCCTCAGATTCTTTTCGTCTTAGGGGGTGGCCGGACTTACTGCGCGACCTGGGTGATCTCGAACGGAACCGGCTGCTGCGCAGCGTGCGGGTGGTTCTCGCCCGAGTAGACCTTCAGCTTCGAGAGCATCTGACGGCCCAGGGTGTTCTTGGGGAGCATGCCCTTGACGGCCTTCTCGATGGCCTTCTCGGGGTTCTTGTCCAGCAGCTCGTCGTAACGGACAGAGCGCAGACCGCCCGGGTAGCCGGAGTGGCGGTAGGCCATCTTCTGGGTCTTCTTGTTGCCGGACAGGTGCACCTTGTCGGCGTTGATGATGATGACGAAGTCACCAGCGTCAACGTGCGGCGCGTAGATCGGCTTGTGCTTGCCGCGCAGCAGGGTGGCGGCGGTGCTGGCGAGACGGCCGAGGACGATGTCCTGGGCGTCGATCACGTGCCACTGGCGCGTGATATCGCCGGGCTTGGGGCTGTACGTACGCACTTCGGTAGCCTTCGCTTCTTCAGTGGATGGGATTCCAGACACACGGATCCGCTGAAGCGATCATGCAGCTGGGGCTCACAAAGGCCCAGGCGGAACGCCCGGTATGCGAGCCACTGGTAACTGCTCCAGGGAACTTACGTATGGGCCCATCGCGTGAGAACGACCAAGCCGATACGCATAACGAACTGGCAGAATACCCGCGCTTACCCGTTCGGGTCAAAACGCGCGCTCGCCCGCAGGCTCTGCCACCTCCAGGGTACGGGCTCGCGGCAGCAGCACCCGCCCCCGTCGCAGGCAGCACAGCCCCACGGTCACCGCAAGCACACACAGCGTGAAGGCGTCCTTGAACGCCCGCCGCGTCCCGGGCTCCAGCCACGGCCATACGAATCCGGGCACCTGCGGCACCAGGGCCACCCAGAATCCGGCCGTGCGCGCGGGCGCCCCCGGCTCCAGGGCCCCGGCGAGCAGCAGCGGCAGGACGACGAGCAGGTAGTGGTCGTACGAGGGCCGCGAGACGAGAAATGCGGCGAGCATCACCATCGCGGCGCACTCGCCGAGCCGCGCCGCGGAGCCGGCACCCGCCACGGAGCCGGCACCCGCCACGGGGGCGGAGCCCGCCGTGAAGTCGCCCCCCGCCGTGAAGCCGGCGTCCCCTCTCCCCCAGCGCCGCCACGCACACCACAGCCCGGCCGCGGCACAGCACAGGGCCAGCAGCGAGGCGGCGCCCTGCGGCACCCCGAGCCGCGGAAGGACGGCCGCGGGCGAAGCCTCGTAGAGGCGTACGAAGCTGTCCTCGCCCTTCAGCAGGAACGGGAGCGTGCGCGTGAAGAACCCCGCGGGGTCGGGCATCGCGAGCGCGGCGAGCCCCGACGCACCGGCGGGCACCACGACCGCCGCGGCCAGCGCCCGCCACCGCCGCGCGAAGACGAAGAGGACGAGCACGGGCACGAGCAGCGGCTTGAACGCGACGGCCGCCCCGATCAGGGCACCCGCCGCCGTCCAGCGCCCCCGGTGCGCGAGCAGCAGGGCGGCCGGCAGGACGGCGGCCGCGACCACCGTCCAGTTGGCGAGCACGACCAGGTGCCCGAAGGGCGCGAAGCCGAGCGCGAGCGCGAGCAGTCCGGCCGCCGCGTACCGGCTGCGCAGCGCCACCCCGTACAGCCGCAGCGCACAGAGCCAGCCCACCGTCAGCGCGCCGGTCACGAAGGCGGGCGCGGCGAAGCGCAGCAGCCGGTCCGGCAGCAGGGCCTGCGGGACGGCGGCGAGCACGGCGCTCGGCAGATAGAGGAAGTGCGGGTCGTCGTACGGGGAGCCGCCGTCGAGCCAGGTCCGCGCGGCCTTGATGACGATGGCGTTGTCCATCCCGCCGTCGGCGGACTGCAGTCCGGCGCGTACGACACCGGCGGCGAGCACCACGGCGAGGACGGACCGGAGCGTGCGCGAGGCGGGCTCCCGTAACCAGGCGACTGCCGAGAATCGTGCGGAATCCATGCAATTCAACCTAGGCCGGTGCCCCCGGGTCACCCCCGCATAACGCGCTGCCCACCCGCCGATAACGCCCTGCCGACGCCCGCACCCGCCGTCACCGGGACGGCCTAAGATGCGGCGCATGAGCTTTGGGCAGGGGGGACCCCAGTGGGGTTCCGGTGGTCAGCAGCAGCCTCAGCAGCCGTACCAGCAGCAGCCGCAGTGGGGCGGACAGCCGGGCATGCCGCCGGCCGGTGCGCCCGGGGCTCAGGACTGGGGCGCCGGCGCACCCGGGACGCAGACCCCCGACTGGGCCGCGCTGGCCGAGGCCTCCGAGTCGCGCGCCAGGAAGCGCAGGCTCCTGATGGTGGGCGGCGGCGCGCTGGCCACCGTGGCGGTGGCCGCGGTCGTCGCGGTCGCCGTGGTGAACGCCAACAGCGGGAGCGACGGCAAGCCCGCGGGCGAACTCCCGCCCTCCGCCTCGATCCCCGGCTCCACCGCCTCGCAGCAGCCCACCTTCGCCGAGACGAAGCCGCCCCCGCCGCCGGACCCGAAGGACTACATCTCCAGCGCGGACAAGGACAAGGCACCGCTGAGCGCGGCAGGCCTGTTCCCCGGCACGAAGTACACGAAGGGCGGCACCACGTACAAGAAGGGCGCCACCGCAGAGACGAAGGACTGCGGCTCGGTCACCAACGGCCCGCTCGGCGCCCTCCTGGAATCCCACGACTGCACCAGGGTGCTGCGCGCCACGTACGAGAAGGACGGCGTGGCGATCACGGTCGGCGTCGCGGTCTTCGACACGGAGAAGCAGGCCGAGAAGGTCAAGGACGCCTACAAGAAGGGCACGATCAAGTCCCTGTCGGGCAAGGGCGTCGCGGCCTTCTGCAACACCACGGTCTGCCGCTCGACCACCAACTCCTACGGCCGCTACGCCTACTTCACGGTCGGCGGCTTCACCAGCGGCAAGGACGTCACGACCAAGGACCGCAAGGTCTTCACAGCCGGCGACGACATCGCCGGCCTGGCCTTCCAGCAGATCCACCGCAGGGGCGAGGCTCAGGCTTCGGCGGCTGTGCAGAATCCCTGAGGCGGCGGGAGGGAAGCAGTCGGCACTCCGTGAAGGCGGGAAGCGGAGTGCCTGCCCTCTCCGTACGCTGCAGCCGGGAACGGACTCGCCGTGGCGGTGCCGACCGCACCACGCCCGACTGCGAACTCCGGCCTCGCTTCAGCAGCACCCCGCACCCGGCAGCGTCCGCTTGTTCCGAGCCTCCAGATTCCGCGCCGCAAGCAACTCGTCCGCCGGATAACCCACTTCCTCCAGCGTCAGCCCGTGCGGCCGCACCACATGCACCGCCGAATCGCGCACCCCGGCCGCGAGCACCTTCGCCGGCCACCCCGGCCCCCGGTGCCCGTCCCCCACGAACAGCAGCGCGCCGATCAGCGAGCGCACCATGTTGTGGCAGAAGGCATCCGCGCGCACGGTCGCCGTGATGATCCCGTCGTCCCCGCGCACCAGGCTCAGCTCCTGGAGCGTACGGATGGTCGTGGCGCCCTCGCGCTTCTTGCAGTACGCGGCGAAGTCGTGCTCGCCGACCAGTCCGGCCGCGGCCTCGTTCATCGCGTCGACGTCCAACTCCCAGTCGTGCCACAGGACATGACCGCGAAGGAGCGGGTCGACCCCGCCGGGGTTGTCGGTCACGCGGTAGGCGTACCGGCGCCAGATCGCCGAGAACCGCGCGTTGAACCCGCTCGGCGCCTCCTCGGCCTTCCACACCCGTACGTCGTGCGGCAGCCGCCCGGCCAGTCGGCGCAGCAGCTTCTCCCGGTGCTCGGCCCACAGTTCGGCCGGCAGGTCCACATGCGCCACCTGCCCGCGCGCGTGCACCCCGGCATCGGTGCGCCCGGCGACCGTCAGCGGAAAGGTCACGCCCGAACGCGTCACGGTGCGCAGCGCGTCCTCGATCTCCCCCTGCACGGTCCGGGTCTCCTGGCGGAGCTGCTTGGCCCAGCCCGAGAACTCCTTGCCGTCGTACGAAAGATCAAGCCGCACCCGTACGAAACCGGGCTCCACCTCGTCGGCCACCGAAACCTGCCTCCCTGCTGAACTCAGGTGATGTTCATCACGCAACTACCACGCCGTGAGCCGGCGTCTTCCGCCGCGTACGTCCGCGACGGGATCGCATACATCGGGGGAACGATGACCAAGTGGACCACGCCTGCCGCCACCCTGCTCGCCACCGGCATGCTCGCTCTGGGGCTCACGGCCTGCGGCGGCGGTGACGCCGGGACGAAAACGGCGGACAAGAGCAAGACCTCAGCGGGCAAGAAGGGTCTCAGCAACAAGGCCGGGGCGGGTTCCGGTTCCTCCGGCGGGGCCGCCGGTTCCGGTCAGCCCAAGCCCATCCGCAAGGGCGACACCGGCACCAAGGTCAAGTGCGTCCAGCGAGCCGTGAACGCCTTCAACCGGCCGCAGATCGTCGCCGACGGTGTCTTCGGCACCGGCACGGAGAAGGCCGTGAAGCTCTTCCAGGACAACAACGGGCTGTCCAAGGACGGGATCGTCGGTGCGAAGACGGGTGCGCGGATGGAGCTCCTGATGGAGAAGGGCAAGAGGGAGAACCTCGACAACCCCGCCGCCTTCAAGCGCTACGCGACCTGGCTCGACGAGTGCAAGAGCCGCATCCCCGACTGAGCCACATCCCGGTCGCCCCTCATCCCGGTCGCCCCTCGCCCCACCCAGCCACGCACACGGACGGGCCCGCACCCCTCAGCAGGGTGCGGGCCCGTCCGCCAGGTTCACGAAGAACCCGGGAGCAATCTCAGAACGCTCAGGCGTCCTTCGACTCCTCAGCGGCCTCAGCCGGAGCGTCCTCGGCGGGCGCGTCCTTCTTGAGAGCGTCTTCCTTGACCGCACGCTTGGTGGCGGCCTCGGCCTCGGCGACGGTCGCCTTCTTGGCGATCTCGCCCTCGACCAGCTCGATCACGGCCATGGGCGCGTTGTCGCCACGGCGGTTACCGATCTTGGTGATACGGGTGTAGCCACCCGGACGCTCGGCGTACCGCGGCGCGATCTCGGTGAAGAGGGTGTGGACGATGCCCTTGTCGGTGATCGTCTGCAGCACCTGGCGACGGTTGTGGATGTCGCCCTTCTTCGCCTTGGTGATCAGGCGCTCGGCGACCGGACGCAGGCGGCGGGCCTTGGCCTCGGTCGTCGTGATACGGCCGTGCTCGAACAGCGACTTGGCGAGGTTCGCCAGCATGTGCCGCTCGTGCGCAGCGCTGCCGCCCAGACGGGCACCCTTGGCGGGCTTCGGCATGATGTTTCTCCTTGTGTGCTGCCCCGGCCGTGTCAGGTACCGGAGTCAGTATCCGAGCAGACGGATGTCTGTCGGAGACCCGCGCCCCGTAAGGGGCGCGGGGAACTGCGCGACCAGCCACAGCGGGCCCGCAGCAAGAATCGAACCCGTCGGTCCCGAGCTCTTAGTACTGCTCGGTCTCGACGAACCCGGCATCCGCGTCGTCGTCGGCGCCGAAGGCGTCAGCGGCGGCGGTCGGGTCGAACCCGGGGGGCGAGTCCTTCAGCGCAAGACCCATGCCCGCGAGCTTCGCCTTGACCTCGTCGATGGACTTCGCACCGAAGTTGCGGATGTCCAGGAGGTCCGCCTCGGAGCGCGCCACGAGCTCACCCACGGAGTGGATGCCCTCACGCTTGAGGCAGTTGTACGAACGAACGGTGAGCTCGAGCTCCTCGATCGGCAGCGCCAGGTCGGCGGCGAGGGCGGCGTCCGTCGGGGACGGGCCCATGTCGATGCCCTCGGCGTCGATGTTGAGCTCGCGGGCCAGACCGAACAGCTCGACCAGGGTCTTGCCGGCGGACGCCATGGCGTCGCGCGGGCGCATGGCCTGCTTGGTCTCGACGTCGACGATGAGCTTGTCGAAGTCGGTGCGCTGCTCGACTCGGGTCGCCTCGACCTTGTAGGTGACCTTGAGGACCGGCGAGTAGATGGAGTCGACCGGGATACGGCCGATCTCCTGGCCCACCTGCTTGTTCTGCACGGCGGAGACGTAGCCGCGACCGCGCTCGACGGTCAGCTCCATCTCCAGCTTGCCCTTGCCGTTCAGCGTGGCGAGCACCAGGTCGGGGTTGTGCACCTCGACACCGGCCGGCGGGGCGATGTCAGCAGCGGTGACCAGGCCGGGACCCTGCTTGCGCAGATACATCACGACCGGCTCGTCGTGCTCCGAGGAGACGACCAGCTGCTTGATGTTCAGGATGAGGTCGGTGACGTCCTCCTTGACGCCCGGCACGGTGGTGAACTCGTGCAGGACACCGTCGATACGGATGGACGTGACCGCCGCACCCGGGATCGAGGAGAGGAGCGTACGACGCAGGGAGTTGCCGAGGGTGTAGCCGAAGCCCGGCTCCAGCGGCTCGATCACGAACCGGGAGCGGAACTCGTCGACGACCTCTTCGGTCAGCGAGGGACGCTGAGCGATCAGCATGAAGTGAATCCTTCAGTCGTGGACACCCACTATTTGATGTCCGACGGAAACCCGTGCCGTAAAACACGGGGTCTTGCAAGGGTACGGGCGATACGGCCCCGAAGAGCCGTACCGCCCGAAAACCTCAGACCAAGCAGCCGTGCGTCAGACGCGGCGGCGCTTGGGCGGACGGCAGCCGTTGTGCGGGGTCGGCGTGACGTCCTGGATCGAACCGACCTCAAGACCGGTCGCCTGCAGCGAACGGATGGCGGTCTCGCGACCCGAGCCCGGGCCCTTCACGAAGACGTCGACCTTGCGCATGCCGTGCTCCTGCGCGCGACGGGCAGCCGACTCGGCGGCCATCTGCGCGGCGAACGGCGTGGACTTACGCGAGCCCTTGAAGCCGACGTGGCCGGCGGAGGCCCACGAGATCACGTTGCCGGTCGGGTCCGTGATGGACACGATCGTGTTGTTGAACGTGCTCTTGATGTGGGCGTGCCCGTGAGCGACGTTCTTCTTTTCCTTGCGGCGCACCTTCTTGGCAGCGCCCTGACGACCCTTGGGGGGCATCTATAACTCCTACGGGGAGGTGGTCGGTCCTACAGCAGCTGGTGGGACCGCTGGCTGCGGACTACTTCTTGCCCGGCTTCTTCTTGCCGGCGATGGCGCGACGCGGGCCCTTGCGGGTACGGGCGTTCGTGCTCGTGCGCTGACCGTGGACGGGCAGGCCGCGACGGTGACGCAGACCCTGGTAGCAACCGATCTCGACCTTGCGGCGGATGTCGGCCTGAACCTCACGACGGAGGTCACCCTCGGTCTTGATGTTGTTGTCCACGTACTCGCGGATCTTGACCAGCTCCTCCTCGGAGAGGTCACGAACGCGGGTGTTCGGGTTGACGCCGGTCTCGGCCAGCGTCTTCTGCGAAAGGGTCCGGCCGATGCCGAACACGTAGGTGAGAGCGACCTCCACGCGCTTGTCGCGCGGGATGTCAACACCGGAAACGCGTGCCATTGAATGGCTCCAGTTGATCTTCGGAGGTCTGCCGCAGGACCACTCCCAGCTGCCGTATGAGGTACATGCTGGGTCCCCGGCCTCCGAACCGGGGGTGTCGCCCTCCATCGCTGAAGAGGGACGGGTCCTGCGTAATTACTGTTCAGCTATGCGTCGCGCGATGATCTGCGGGTGCAGACCTGCGTCAGCCCTGGCGCTGCTTGTGGCGCGGGTTGTCGCAGATGATCATGACTCGGCCGTGACGGCGAATCACCCTGCACTTGTCGCAGATCTTCTTGACGCTCGGCTTGACCTTCATGTGATGAGGTTCTCCGGGTCAGTGCCACCGCCCGCGGAATGCGGGACTGAGGGCAAGATCTACTTGTACCGGTAGA
This sequence comes from Streptomyces indicus, assembly GCF_900100315.1. Lineage (GTDB taxonomy): Bacteria > Actinomycetota > Actinomycetes > Streptomycetales > Streptomycetaceae > Streptomyces > Streptomyces indicus. The sequence goes on along the minus strand of NZ_FNFF01000011.1, from coordinate 33,034 downwards.
CGATCCGGCCACGCGTCAGGTCGTACGGAGACAGCTCCACCACGACCCGGTCGTCAGGGAGGATGCGGATGTAGTGCATACGCATCTTGCCGCTGATGTGTGCCAGGACCTGGTGGCCGTTCTGGAGCTCCACCTTGAACATGGCGTTCGGAAGAGACTCGACGACAGTGCCTTCGATCTCGATGGCACCTTGCTTCTTGGCCACGCTTCGCCCTTCGAATCGACTACCTTGATCGGTCTCGCTGCCGCCTCCTGCGGAATGCAGGCATACGGGTGCACGAGAGCCGACGAGTCAGTCTACGTCAGAGCCCCCGGAAAGACGAATCCGGAATGTTTGCCCAGCGTAGAAGATCGTTAAGCAATCAGCCCCGCCGGCGTGTGAGGCGATCCGGCCGCAGGCCGGATGCGGGGCCCGGGGCGGAGCCCCGGTTTCGGGAAGGGGCGGGGCGGGGAGAAAAGCCCACCGCAGGCACCCACACACCGGCACCCGCCAGACGACCTCAGCCCAACGGATCCGGCGCCGCCGTGATCCCCATCTCAGCCAGCGTCGCCTTGCCGCCGTCCGGCGCCGTCAGCACCAGCGGCCCCGCCTCCGTCACCGCCACCGAGTGCTCCCAGTGCGAGGACCACGTGCCGTCGGTCGTGATGACCGTCCAGTCGACCTATTTTCGACGCCCCTCTCGCGGGCTCGGCGCCGAGGGCGCCTCACAAGCTTCGAGCGGCTGCGCCGGACTCCGTCCGCCGACCTGATGACCGCCCGGAGGAAAGACCGATCAGCCCAACGGATCCGGCGCCGCCGTGATCCCCATCTCAGCCAGCTTCGCCTTGCCGCCGTCCGGCGCCGTCAGCACCAGCGGCCCCGCCTCCGTCACCGCCACCGAGTGCTCCCAGTGCGAGGACCACGTGCCGTCGGTCGTGATGACCGTCCAGTCGTCCTCCAGGACCTCCGTGCGCGGAGTGCCCAGCGAGACCATCGGCTCGATCGCGAGGCAGAAGCCGGGCACCAGCTTCGGGCCGCGGCCGCGGCGGCGCTCCACGTAGTTCAGGAGGTGGGGCTCCATGTGCATCTGGGTGCCGATGCCGTGGCCGCCGTAATCCTCGATGATCCCGTACTTGCCCGTGGCCGGACGCGGCTGGCGGCGGATGTACGACTCGATGGCCTTGGAGACGTCGACCAGGCGGTTGCCCTGCTTCATGGCCGCGATGCCGGCCCACATCGACTCCTCGGTGACCCGCGAGAGCTCGATCAGCTCGGGCGCGTGACCGGAGCCCACGAACGCGGTGTACGCGGCGTCGCCGTGCCAGCCGTCGACGATCGCGCCGCAGTCGATGGAGATGATGTCGCCGTCCTCGAGGACCACGTCCTCGGACGGGATGCCGTGGACCACGACCTCGTTCTTGGACGTGCAGATCGTCGCGGGGAAGCCGCCGTACCCGAGGAAGTTCGACTTCGCGCCGTGCTCGTCGAGCACCTTGCGCGCGACGTCGTCGAGGTCCTTCGTGGTCGCGCCCGGCACGGCCGCCTCACGGGTGGCCTTGTGGATCGCGGCGACGACCAGGCCCGCCTCACGCATCTTGGCGAGCTGCTCGGGGGTCTTGATCTCCACCATGGCCGGGGACGCTCCGTATCTACGTAAAAACAGGTACAGACACAACACTACGGCCGCGGCACCCGTCAGGGCACCGCGGCCGTACTACAGCTCACACACCTCAGGCGGCGTCGTCCTTGCGCAGCGCCGCCATCGCGCGCTCCGTCACCTCGGAGACGCTGCCGAGCGCCGAGATCGTCACGACCAGGCCCTGGGCCCGGTAGTGGTCGATGATCGGCTCGGTCTCACTGTGGTAGACCTCCAGGCGCCGGCGGACCGTCTCCTCGGTGTCGTCACCGCGCTGGTACAGCTCGCCGCCGCAGATGTCGCAGACACCCTCGGTCTGCGGCTGCTTGTACGCGACGTGGAACACGTGCGACGAGTCGTTGCGGCAGATGCGGCGGCCCGCGATGCGCTTGACGACCTCGTCCTCGGGGACCTCCAGGTCGAGCACCGCGTCCAGCTCCTGGCCGTCCAGCTTCAGCGCGTCGTCGAGGGCCTCGGCCTGCGACACGTTGCGCGGGAAGCCGTCGAGCAGGAAGCCGTTCGCCGCGTCGGCCTGCGCCATGCGGTCCTTGGCCATCCCGATGGTGACCTCGTCCGGCACCAGGTTGCCCGCGTCCATGTAGGACTTGGCCTTGAGGCCGAGCTCCGTGCCCTGGCTGATGTTGGCCCGGAAAAGGTCGCCCGTGGAGATGTGCGGGATCGCGAGGTTCTGGGCCAGGAACGCAGCCTGCGTTCCCTTGCCCGCACCGGGCGGTCCGACGAGGACGATACGCATCAGCGGAGGAACCCTTCGTAATTACGCTGCTGGAGCTGGCTCTCGATCTGCTTCACGGTCTCCAGACCCACACCCACGATGATGAGGATGCTCGTCCCGCCGAACGGGAAGTTCTGGTTTGCACCGAGAGGTGCCAACGCCATCGTCGGCACAAGAGCGATCAGACCCAGATACAGCGACCCCGGCCAAGTGATGCGGTTGAGCACGTAGCTCAGATACTCGGCGGTGGGACGGCCTGCCCGGATGCCCGGGATGAAGCCACCATACTTCTTCATGTTGTCGGCGACTTCTTCGGGGTTGAACGAGATGGCCACGTAGAAGAAGGCGAAGAACACGATCAGCACGAAGTACGTGGCGATGTAATACGGGTGGTCACCCTTGACGAAGTGGGCTTCGATCCACCGCTTCCACCCCGAGTCGCCGCCGGCGAACTGCGCGATGAGGGCCGGAATGTAGAGCAGCGACGAGGCGAAGATCACAGGGATGATGCCCGCCTGGTTGACCTTCAGCGGGATGTACGTCGACGTGCCGCCGTAGGACCGGCGGCCGATCATGCGCTTCGCGTACTGCACCGGGATCCGGCGCTGCGCCTGCTCGACGAAGACCACGAGGCCGACCATCGCCAGGCCCACCGCGATGACGATCGCGAACTCGATCCAGCCGTCGGCCAGCTTGCCCTGCTCCTTGATGGCCCACAGCGCGCCGATGAAGCCGGCGGCGATGGAGATGAACATCAGGATGGACATGCCGTTGCCGATGCCGCGGTCCGTGATGAGCTCGCCGAGCCACATCACGACGGCCGTACCGGCGGTCATGGTGATGACCATGACCACGGTCGTGAAGATGGACTGGTCGGGCACGATCTCGCTGCCGACGGGGCAGGTGCTGAACAGCGCACCGCTGCGCGCGGTGGCGACGAGGCCGGTGCCCTGGAGCACTGCGAGCGCGACCGTCAGATAACGCGTGTACTGCGTGATCTTCGCGGTACCCGACTGGCCCTCCTTCTTGAGGGCCTCGAGCCGCGGGATGACCACGGTCAGCAGCTGCAGGATGATGCTCGCCGTGATGTACGGCATGATGCCCAGCGCGAAGATCGTGATCTGCAGCAGCGCACCACCGCTGAACATGTTGACCAGCCCGAACAGGCCACCGGTCTTGTTGCCCTGGTCGAGACAGATCTGCACGTTCTCGTACGAGACACCGGGGATCGGGATGTGCGCACCGAGCCGGTAGATGACGATGATGCCGAGCGTGAACAGCAGCTTCTTGCGCAGGTCGGGCGTCTTGAACGCCCGGGCGAACGCGGTGAGCACGGTGCCTCCTGCGACCCCCGCGCGCGTGCGTCAGAGGTGACGGTCTTGAGGTTCGACGAATAACGAAAAGTACAACTGAGGCAAGAGCCGCACGGTTCCCAGCCCAGTGGCAGACCGCGCGGAAGCATTAACGCACGCCACCTTACCGGCGACCATGCCCCCCTAGGAACGACCAACCGGGGATGCCCCTTTTATGGGCATCCCCGGTGGGATCGTTCAAGTCAACGAGACGTCCAGTGGATCAGACGAGCTCGGTGACGGTGCCGCCGGCGGCGGCGATCTTCTCCTTGGCGGAGCCGGAGACGGCGTCGACCGTCACCTGCAGCGCCACGGAGATCTCGCCCTGGCCCAGGACCTTGACGAGGCTGTTCTTGCGCACGGCACCCTTGGCGACCAGGTCCTCGACCGTGACCTCGCCACCCTCGGGGTAGAGCGAAGCCAGCTTGTCCAGGTTCACGACCTGGAACTCGGTCTTGAACGGGTTCTTGAAGCCCTTCAGCTTCGGGAGGCGCATGTGGAGGGGCATCTGCCCACCCTCGAAGCGCTCCGGAACCTGGTAACGGGCCTTGGTGCCCTTGGTACCACGACCGGCCGTCTTACCCTTCGACGCCTCACCACGACCGACACGGGTCTTGGCGGTCTTGGCGCCGGGGGCCGGACGGAGGTTGTGGATCTTGAGCGGGTTGTTCTCCGCCATGATCAGTCGACCTCCTCGACCGTCACGAGGTGGCGGACGGTGTGCACCATGCCGCGGAACTCGGGGCGGTCCTCCTTGACGACCTGCGTGTTGATGCCCTTGAGACCAAGGGAGCGCAGGGTGTCGCGGTGGTTCTGCTTGCTGCCGATGTACGACTTCGTCTGCGTGATCTTGAGGCGAGCCATTACGCACCCGCCCCGGCACGCGCACGCAGCAGGGCGGCGGGAGCGACGTCCTCGAGCGGCAGACCGCGGCGGGCCGCGACCTCCTCGGGACGCTGCAGGCCCTTGAGGGCCGCCACCGTGGCGTGCACGATGTTGATCGCGTTGTCGGAGCCGAGCGACTTCGACAGGATGTCGTGGATACCGGCGCACTCGAGCACGGCACGCACCGGACCACCGGCGATAACACCGGTACCCGGGGACGCGGGCTTGAGCAGCACGACGCCGGCAGCCTTCTCACCCTGGATCGGGTGCGGGATGGTGCCCTGGATACGGGGGACCTTGAAGAAGTGCTTCTTGGCCTCCTCCACACCCTTGGCGATGGCGGCCGGCACCTCCTTGGCCTTGCCGTAACCGACACCCACGGTGCCGTCACCGTCGCCCACCACGACCAGCGCGGTGAAGCTGAAGCGACGACCACCCTTCACAACCTTGGCGACGCGGTTGATCGCGACAACGCGCTCAACGTACGCGGTCTTCTCGGCGGCAGCAGCGCCACCGTCGCGACCCTTCCGGTCCCGCCGCTCGCCGCCACCGGCACCGCCACTGCGGCGCTGGGGTCCAGCCATTGGAATTACCTCTCTCTGTTTCCGCTAGCTACGGAACCGACTCAGAACTTGAGTCCGGCTTCGCGGGCGGCGTCCGCCAGGGCGGCGATGCGCCCGGCGTACTGGTTACCACCACGGTCGAATACGACAGCCTCGACACCGGCGGCCTTGGCGCGCTCGGCGACCAGGGCACCGACCTGCTTGGCCTGCGAGGACTTGTCGCCCTCGCCGCCGCGGATCGTCGTGTCCAGGGTCGACGCCGACGCCAGGGTGTGACCCTTGATGTCGTCGATGACCTGGGCCACGATGTGGCGGTTCGAACGCGTCACGACCAGGCGCGGACGCTCAGCCGTACCCGAGATGTGCTTACGGATACGGATGTGACGGCGCTTGATGGCAGCACGCTTGTAAGCGTCGCCCTTAGCGATCTTCGTGCCGTATGCCATGGCTTACTTACCCGCCTTTCCGACCTTGCGGCGGATGACTTCGCCCTCGTACTTGACACCCTTGGCCTTGTACGGGTCGGGCTTGCGCAGCTTGCGGATGTTGGCCGCAACCTCGCCGACCTTCTGCTTGTCGATGCCCTCGACCGAGAACTTGGTCGGCGACTCGACCTTGAAGGAGATGCCCTCGGGCGCCTCGATCAGGATCGGGTGGCTGTAGCCGAGCGAGAACTCCAGGTTGGAGCCCTTCGCGACAACGCGGTAACCGACACCGCTGATCTCGAGCTTCTTCACGTAACCCTGGGTCACGCCGGTGATCATGTTCGCCACCAGCGTGCGGGACAGGCCGTGCAGGGCCTTGTTCTGACGCTCGTCGTTGGGACGGGTGACGTTCAGAACGCCCTCCTCGCCCTTCGCGATCGCGATCGGAGCCGCGACGGTGTGGCTCAGGGTGCCCTTGGAACCCTTCACCGTGACCGTCTGGCCGTCGATGGTGACGTCCACGCCGGCGGGAACCGTGATGGGGAGCTTGCCAATACGCGACATAGCTGTTTCCTCCGTTCCCTTCCGTTACCAGACGTAGGCGAGGACTTCTCCGCCTACGCCCTTCTTGCCGGCCTGCTTGTCGGTCAGGAGACCGTGCGACGTGGAGATGATCGCCACGCCGAGGCCACCGAGGACCTTGGGCAGGTTGGTGGACTTCGCGTAAACCCGGAGACCGGGCTTGGAGATCCGCTTGATGCCCGCGATGGAGCGCTCACGGTTCGGGCCGAACTTCAGCTCGAGGACGAGGTTCTTGCCGACCTCGGCGTCCTCGGTCTTCCAGCCGGTGATGTAGCCCTCCTGCTGGAGGATCTCCGCGATGTGGGACTTGATCTTGCTGTGCGGCATCGACACCGAGTCGTGGTACGCCGAGTTCGCGTTCCGCAGACGCGTCAGCATGTCTGCGATCGGATCAGTCATGGTCATGAATTGGCCTTCGGCCTCTCTCGCCGGGGTTTCCTGTATGCGCCATCCCTCTCCCCACACTGGGGCGGGACGGGTGCGGCGCGGGGACCTACGGCGTAGTAAGTCGTTTCAGGGCGGCAGACGCCCAACCCCACAAGCCTACGGCATGCGGAGGAGGGGTCTGCCGTCCAGAGTGCTTACCGAGAGCGCCTGGAATTCCCGAGAATTCGGGGATTACCAGGAGCTCTTGGTCACGCCCGGCAGCTCGCCACGGTGAGCCATCTCACGAAGGCACACGCGGCAGAGGCCGAACTTGCGGTACACGGAGTGCGGGCGGCCACAGCGCTGGCAGCGGGTGTAGGCACGCACACCGAACTTGGGCTTGCGAGCAGCCTTGGCAATCAGAGCCTTCTTCGCCATCTCGCTCACGCCTCCTTGAACGGGAAGCCGAGGTGACGCAGAAGGGCACGGCCCTCGTCGTCGTTGGTCGCCGTGGTGACCACGGTGATGTCCATACCCCGGGTACGGTCGATCTTGTCCTGGTCGATCTCGTGGAACATGACCTGCTCGGTGAGACCGAAGGTGTAGTTGCCACGGCCGTCGAACTGCTTGGGGGACAGACCACGGAAGTCGCGGATGCGCGGCAGCGCGAGCGACAGGGTGCGGTCCAGGAACTCCCACATGCGGTCGCCACGGAGCGTGACGTGGGCACCGATCGGCTGACCCTCACGCAGCTTGAACTGCGCGATGGACTTGCGGGCCTTGGTGACGGCCGGCTTCTGACCGGTGATCGTGGTGAGGTCGCGGATGGCGCCCTCGATCAGCTTGGAGTCGCGGGCGGCGTCGCCCACACCCATGTTGACCACGATCTTGACGAGGCCGGGAACCTGCATGACGTTCTCGTACGAGAACTCCTCAAGCAGCTTGCCCTTGATCTCCTCGCGGTACTTCGTCTTGAGACGCGGAGTGGTGGTGGTCGTCATCAGATGTCCTCACCCGTCCGCTTGGCAACGCGGATCTTGTTGCCCTCGTCGTCGAAGCGGTAACCGACGCGGGTCACGACCTTGCTGCCGTCCTTCTCAACGACCAGCTGGACGTTGGAGACGTGGATCGGCGCCTCGGTGGTGATGATGCCGCCGGCCTGCGAACCGCTGGCGGTCGGACCGGCCTTGGTGTGCTTCTTGACCCGGTTGACACCCTCGACCAGGACGCGCTCCTCGCGCGGGTAAGCGGCAATGACCTTGCCCTGCTTGCCCTTGTCCTTACCGGTGATGACCTGGACCAGGTCGCCCTTCTTGATCTTCATGCTTACAGCACCTCCGGCGCGAGCGAGATGATCTTCATGAACTTCTTCTCGCGCAGCTCACGGCCGACCGGGCCGAAGATACGGGTGCCACGAGGGTCGCCGTCGTTCTTCAGAATGACGGCGGCGTTCTCGTCGAAGCGGATGTACGAGCCGTCCGGACGGCGGCGCTCCTTGACGGTGCGAACGATGACCGCCTTGACGACGTCACCCTTCTTCACATTGCCGCCGGGGATCGCGTCCTTGACGGTGGCGACGATGACGTCGCCGATGCCCGCGTAGCGGCGACCCGAGCCACCGAGCACACGGATGCAAAGGATTTCCTTCGCACCAGTGTTGTCGGCGACCTTGAGTCGCGACTCCTGCTGGATCACGTCTATCTCCTGTTTGTCTGCCGGTTCCCCCGGGGCAGTTCACGGAACTGCCCCGGGAGCCTGGCGGAACGAACCCAGAGGGAGACCCCTCTAGGCAGTACTTGCCGGAATTCCCTTACGGGAATTGCCTACTTGGCCTTCTCGAGGATCTCGACGACGCGCCAGCGCTTCGTCGCGGACAGCGGCCGGGTCTCCATGAGGAGGACGCGGTCGCCGACACCCGCGGCGTTCTGCTCGTCGTGTGCCTTGAGCTTGTTCGTACGGCGGATGACCTTGCCGTACAGCGCGTGCTTCACGCGGTCCTCGACGGCGACGACGACGGTCTTGTCCATCTTGTCGCTGACGACGAGACCCTCACGGGTCTTGCGGAAGCCACGGGCCTCAGCGTTCTCAGTCACGTTCTTCTCGCTCATCAGGCGTTCTCCACCGTCTCGATGCCCAGCTCACGCTCGCGCATCAGGGTGTAGATCCGCGCGATGTCCTTGCGGACCGCCTTCAGACGGCCATGGTTTTCAAGCTGCCCGGTCGCCGCCTGGAAGCGGAGGTTGAACAGCTCTTCCTTGGCCTCGCGGAGCTTGGCGACAAGCTCCTCGTTGCCCAGCTCGCGCAGCTCGGACGCCTTGGTACCGGCCGACATCACGCTTCACCTGCCTCGCGCTTGACGATCCGGCACTTCATCGGCAGCTTGTGGGCTGCGCGAGTCAGGGCCTCACGGGCGATCTTCTCGTTGGGGTACGACAGCTCGAACATCACGCGTCCGGGCTTGACGTTGGCCACCCACCACTCCGGCGAACCCTTACCGGAACCCATGCGGGTCTCGGCAGGCTTCTTGGTGAGGGGGCGGTCCGGGTAGATGTTGATCCAGACCTTGCCGCCACGCTTGATGTGACGGGTCATCGCGATACGCGCGGCCTCGATCTGACGGTTGGTGACGTACGCCGGCGTGAGCGCCTGGATGCCGTACTCACCGAACGCAACCTGCGTGCCACCCTTGCTCATGCCCGAGCGCTTGGGGTGGTGCTGCTTGCGGTGCTTGACCCGACGGGGGATCAGCATGGTGGTCAGGCCTCCGTTCCGGTGCTCTCAGCAGCCGGAGCAGCGGCAGCGTCAGCCTTGGGGGCTTCGGCGGCCGGAGCCGTCTGCTGTGCGGGCTTGCGGCCGCGGCCGCCGCGCTCGCCACCGCGGCCACCACGGCCAGCGGGGCGGTCGCCAGCACCACGGGCCGGGCGGTTACCCGCACGGGCCGCAGCGTTCTCGGCGCGAACCTCAGCGATGTTCTTGACGTCGCCCTTGTAGATCCAGACCTTCACGCCGATACGGCCGAAGGTGGTCTTGGCCTCGAAGAAGCCGTAGTCGACGTTCGCGCGCAGCGTGTGCAGCGGCACACGACCCTCGCGGTAGAACTCCGAACGGCTCATCTCGGCGCCGCCGAGACGGCCACCACACTGGATCTTGATGCCCTTGGCGCCGGCCTTCATGGCGGACTGCATGCTCTTGCGCATGGCCCGACGGAAGGAGACGCGGGAGGACAGCTGCTCGGCAACGGCCTGGGCAACCAGCTGAGCGTCGGTCTCGGGGTTCTTGACCTCGAGGATGTTCAGCTGGACCTGCTTGCCGGTGAGCTTCTCGAGGTCACCGCGGATGCGGTCGGCCTCGGCGCCACGGCGGCCGATGACGATGCCCGGGCGGGCGGTGTGGATGTCCACGCGGACACGGTCACGGGTGCGCTCGATCTCAACCTTCGAGATACCGGCGCGCTCCATGCCGGACGTCATCATCCGACGGATGGCGACGTCTTCCTTGACGTAGTCCTTGTACAGCTTGTCGGCGTACCAACGCGACTTGAAGTCGGTCGTGACACCGAGCCGGAACCCGTGCGGGTTTACCTTCTGGCCCATTACCGGGTTCCTTCCTTGCTGCTGACGACCACGGTGATGTGGCTGGTCCGCTTGCGGATCCGGTAGGCACGGCCCTGAGCACGCGGACGGAACCGCTTCAGGGTCGGACCCTCGTCCACAAACGCCTCGCTGATGTACAGCGAAGAGGCGTCGGAGTGGTCGTAGTTGTGCGCGGCGTTGGCGATGGCGCTGTCGAGCACCTTGCCAACGGGAACCGAGGCTGCCTGCGGAGCGAATCGCAGGACGGCCTGGGCCTCCGTGGCGTCCATGCCACGGATGAGGTCCACCACGCGGCGGGCCTTCATGGGCGTGACGCGGATGTACCGCGCCTGGGCCCTGGCTTCCATGGTTGTCCCTTCAGTTTCTTACGTGTCTGAATGCGATCCGCTACTAGCGGCGCTTCGACTTCCGGTCGTCCTTGACGTGACCCCGGAAGGTACGCGTCGGCGAGAACTCGCCGAGCTTGTGGCCGACCATCGACTCGGTGACGAACACCGGGATGTGGGTCTTGCCGTTGTGCACCGCAAGCGTGTGGCCGAGCATGGCCGGCACGATCATGGAGCGACGGGACCAGGTCTTGATGACGTTCTTGGTGCCGGCTTCGTTCTGGGCGTCCACCTTCTTCATCAGGTGGTCGTCGACGAAGGGCCCCTTCTTCAGGCTACGAGGCATCTCAACCCGTCCTTAGCGCTTCTTGTTCGTCTTGCGGCGGCGGACGATGTACTTGTTCGACGCCTTCTTGGGCGAACGAGTACGGCCTTCCTTCTGACCCCAGGGCGAGACCGGGTGGCGACCACCGGAGGTCTTGCCTTCACCACCACCGTGGGGGTGGTCAACCGGGTTCATGACGACACCGCGCACGGTCGGGCGGACGCCCTTCCAGCGCATACGGCCGGCCTTGCCCCAGTTGATGTTGCTCTGCTCGGCGTTGCCGACCTCGCCGACCGTCGCGCGGCAGCGCGCGTCGACCAGGCGGATCTCGCCGGAGGGCATGCGGAGGTGGGCCATGGTGCCCTCCTTCGCGAGGAGCTGCACCGAGGCACCCGCGGAGCGGGCGAACTTGGCGCCGCCACCGGGACGGAGCTCGATGGCGTGGATCGTCGTACCCACGGGGATGTTGCGCAGCGCGAGGTTGTTGCCCGGCTTGATGTCGGCCGTCGGGCCGTTCTCAACCCGGTCGCCCTGCTGCAGACCGCGCGGCGCGATGATGTAGCGCTTCTCGCCGTCGGCGTAGTGCAGCAGCGCGATACGCGCGGTGCGGTTGGGGTCGTACTCGATGTGCGCGACCTTCGCCGGCACGCCGTCCTTGTCGTGACGACGGAAGTCGATCACGCGGTAGGCGCGCTTGTGGCCACCACCCTGGTGGCGGACGGTCACACGACCGGTGTTGTTACGGCCGCCCTTGCTGTGCAGCGGGCGGACCAGCGACTTCTCCGGCGTGGACCGCGTGATCTCGACGAAGTCGGCGACGCTGGAGCCACGACGGCCCGGCGTAGTCGGCTTGTACTTGCGGATTCCCATTTCTCAGTCCTCGTCCGATATTCGGACCAGGGTCTCCGTTAGGAGGCCTGGCCGAAGATGTCGATACGGTCGCCCTCAGCGAGGGTCACGATCGCGCGCTTGGTGTTGGCACGCTTGCCGAAACCCGTGCGGGTGCGCTTGCGCTTGCCCTGGCGGTTGATCGTGTTCACGCCGGTGACCTTGACCGAGAAGACCGCCTCGACGGCCTGCTTGATCTGGGTCTTGTTGGCGGTGGGCGCGACGATGAACGTGTACTTGTTCTCGTCGAGCAGCGCGTAGCTCTTCTCCGAGACGACCGGCTTGACGAGGATGTCGCGCGGGTCGGAGAAGGTCTTGCTGGTGATCGTGGCCTCGGACATCAGGCCTCGCTCCCTTCGGTGTCAGCCTTGGGGCCGGCGACGAAGGAGTCGAAGGCGGCCTTGGTGAAGACCACGTCGTCCGAAACGAGCACGTCGTACGTGTTCAGCTGGCCCGGCTCCAGGATGTGGACCTGGGGCAGGTTGCGAGCGGACAGCAGAGCGGCCTCGTCCTCGCGGGTGATGACCAGGAGCACGTTCTTGCGCTCGCTGACCTTGCCCAGGAGGGTCTTGGCGGCCTTGGTGCTGATGTCGCCCTCAACCACGCCGGACACGACGTGGATGCGGTTGTGGCGGGCCCGGTCGGTGAGGGCACCGCGCAGGGCGGCGGCCTTCATCTTCTTCGGGGTCCGCTGCGAGTAGTCACGCGGCACGGGGCCGTGGACGACGCCACCACCGGCGAACTGCGGCGCACGGGTCGAACCCTGACGGGCGCGGCCGGTGCCCTTCTGGCGGTACGGCTTCTTGCCGCCACCACGGACTTCGCCGCGGGTCTTGGTCTTGTGCGTGCCCTGGCGGGCAGCGGCCAGCTGCGCGACGACGACCTGGTGGATCAGCGGAACGCTGACCTTCGCGTCGAAGATCTCCGAAGGGAGCTCGACGGTCCCGGCCTTGTCGCCTGCCGGCGAAAGGATGTCAATGGTGCTCATCGGTTCCTCAAACCCCCTTGGCCGCGGTGCGGACCAGGACGAGGCCACCGTTGGGGCCGGGGACGGCGCCCTTGATGAGCAGCAGACCCTTCTCGGCGTCAACGGCGTGGACGGTCAGGTTCTGGGTGGTGACCCGCTCGTTGCCCATGCGGCCCGCCATGCGCATGCCCTTGAAGACACGGCCGGGGGTGGCACAGCCACCGATGGAACCGGGCTTGCGGTGGATGCGCTTGGCACCGTGGGAAGCCTTGCCACCCTTGAAGTTGTGGCGCTTCATGACACCGGCGAAGCCCTTGCCCTTGCTCTTACCGGTCACGTCGACCTTGACGCCGGACTCGAAGGTCTCAGCGGTGAGCTCCTGGCCGAGGGTGTACTCGGAAGCGTCCGAGGTACGGATCTCGACGAGGTGGCGGCGGGGGGTCACGTCGGCCTTGGCGAAGTGGCCCTTGAGGGGCTTGTTCACCTTGCGCGGGTCGATCTCGCCGAAGGCGATCTGGACCGACTCGTAGCCGTCGCTGTCGTTCGTACGGACCTGGGTCACGACGCAGGGGCCGGCCTTGACGACGGTCACGGGGACGATGCGGTTGTTCTCGTCCCAGACCTGCGTCATGCCGAGCTTCTCGCCCAGGATGCCCTTGATCTGCTTAGCCATTCTCAGATCACCAGCCCTTAGAGCTTGATCTCGATGTCGACACCGGCCGGGAGGTCGAGTCGCATCAGAGAGTCAACGGTCTTGGGGGTCGGGTCGAGAATGTCGATCAGGCGCTTGTGCGTGCGCATCTCGAAGTGCTCGCGCGAGTCCTTGTACTTGTGCGGCGACTTGATGACGCAGTACACGTTCTTCTCGGTGGGGAGCGGCACCGGGCCCGCGACCGACGCACCAGTACGGGTCACCGTCTCGACGATCTTCTTCGCCGAGGAGTCGATGACCTCGTGGTCGTAGGCCTTGAGCCGGATGCGGATCTTCTGTCCCGCCATGGCTACTCAGTAGTCCTGTCTCTAGTAAACGCTCTGGAACCCGGGGGCTCTGTGGACTCTTTCTCCGACCCACGCGGTCGGGCGTGTCGCAACCGCACTGACACAGATCTCCCGAAGGATTTCCCTGCTAGGGGGTCACGGCCGCCGAGGACCGCAGTGGCGGGGAAAGAACACCCACCGGGCGCCTGGCCGAGCAACAGCACTGCACTTCCCGGAAGATTCCCGTACGTCCGCCCCAGCGCTGCCACGGATGGCAGTTAAGGCGACGAGTACTGTGGGACTCGCTTCCGGTCCTCCCGGCGGGAGGCGCGCAGCATCGGCACTCAACCGAGCAACCTGGATAGTGTGCCATACGGGTTGCATCGGACGCCAATCGGGCCGAGAAGCGTACCCCCGCGGGCCCGCTTGTCAAACCCGGATCACGATTCCCGTATGACCAAGGTCTCCCCCGGCCCCTGAGAAACCGGGCCGGAAAAGGCCGGAGCCCCCGTACACCCGGAAGGTGTACGGGGGCTCCGGTTTCGAGCTGGAAGCTCAGGTACCGCGATCGACAATTACTTGTTGATCTTGGTGACCTGGCCGGCGCCCACGGTGCGGCCACCCTCACGGATGGCGAACTTCAGGCCCTCTTCCATGGCGACGGGCTGGATGAGCTCCACCTTCATCTCGGTGTTGTCACCCGGCATGACCATCTCGGTGCCCTCGGGGAGGGTCACGACGCCGGTCACGTCCGTCGTACGGAAGTAGAACTGCGGGCGGTAGTTGTTGAAGAACGGGGTGTGACGGCCACCCTCGTCCTTCGACAGGATGTAGGCCTGGGCCTCGAACTCGGTGTGCGGCGTGACCGAACCGGGCTTGATGATGACCTGGCCGCGCTCGACGTCCTCGCGCTTGATGCCACGGAGGAGCAGACCGACGTTCTCACCGGCCTGGCCCTCGTCGAGCAGCTTGCGGAACATCTCGATGCCGGTGACCGTGGTGGTGGTCTTCTCCTGCTTGATACCGATGATGTCCACGGTCTCGTTGACCTTGAGGACACCGCGCTCGATACGGCCGGTGACGACGGTGCCACGACCGGTGATCGTGAAGACGTCCTCGATCGGCATCAGGAACGGCTTGTCGACGTCACGCTCGGGCTGCGGGATGGACTCGTCGACGGCCTTCATCAGGTCGAGGACGGACTTGCCCCACTCGGCGTCGCCCTCGAGCGCCTTGAGCGCCGAGACCTTGACGACCGGGACGTCGTCGCCCGGGAACTCGTACTCGGAGAGGAGCTCACGGACCTCGAGCTCGACGAGCTCCAGGATCTCCTCGTCGTCCACCATGTCGGCCTTGTTCAGGGCGACGACGATGTACGGAACGCCGACCTGGCGGGCCAGGAGCACGTGCTCCTTGGTCTGCGGCATCGGGCCGTCGGTGGCGGCGACCACGAGGATGGCGCCGTCCATCTGGGCAGCACCGGTGATCATGTTCTTGATGTAGTCGGCGTGACCCGGGCAGTCGACGTGCGCGTAGTGACGCGTCTCCGTCTGGTACTCGACGTGCGCGATGGAGATGGTGATACCGCGCTGGCGCTCCTCAGGAGCCTTGTCGATCTGGTCGAAGGCCGAGGCCTCGTTCAGGTCCGGGTACGCGTCGTGCAGCACCTTGGTAATGGCGGCCGTGAGGGTCGTCTTACCGTGGTCGATGTGACCGATGGTGCCGATGTTGACGTGCGGCTTAGTCCGCTCGAACTTCGCCTTCGCCACTGGGTCCTCCTGTGGAGTGGTTCTGGTACGCCTTACTCATCGGCGCCAGGTGATCTTTGCTGGGATGCCAGCCGCCGGGGTTCGCCCCTGGACGGGGTCGAAACCCCCGGCGGATGGTGTCAAGCCTAAAGCGTGAAACCTAGTGGTTTATTCGCCCTTGGCCTTCGCGATGATCTCCTCGGCGACGTTCCGCGGAACCTCGGCGTAGGAGTCGAACTGCATCGAGTAGCTTGCGCGACCCGAGGTCTTGCTGCGGAGGTCTCCGACGTAGCCGAACATCTCCGAAAGCGGCACGAGGCCCTTCACGACGCGGGCGCCGCTGCGCTCCTCCATGGCCTGGATCTGGCCACGGCGGGAGTTGATGTCACCGATGACTTCACCCATGTAGTCCTCGGGCGTGACGACCTCGACGGCCATCATCGGCTCGAGCAGCACAGGGCTGGCCTTGCGCGCGGCCTCCTTGAAGGCCTGCGAACCGGCGATCTTGAACGCGAGCTCGGAGGAGTCGACCTCGTGGAAGGCACCGTCGAGAAGAATGACGCGGACGCCCGTCATCTCGTAGCCGGCCAGGATGCCGAACTGCATGGCCTCCTGCGCACCCGCGTCCACCGACGGGATGTACTCCCGGGGGATGCGGCCACCGGTGACCTTGTTCACGAACTCGTAGCTGTCGCCGCCCTCGATGGGCTCGATCGCGATCTGCACCTTGGCGAACTGACCGGTACCACCGGTCTGCTTCTTGTGGGTGTAGTCCACGCGCTCGACGGCCTTGCGGATCGTCTCGCGGTACGCGACCTGCGGCTTGCCGACGTTCGCCTCGACCTTGAACTCGCGACGCATACGGTCGACGAGGACGTCGAGGTGGAGCTCGCCCATACCACCGATGATGGTCTGGCCGGTCTCCTCGTCCGAGTGCACCTGGAAGGAGGGGTCCTCCTCCGCGAGACGCTGGATGGCGACACCCAGCTTCTCCTGGTCACCCTTGGACTTGGGCTCGATGGCGACCTGGATGACCGGGGCCGGGAAGTCCATGGACTCCAGGATGACCGGGGCCTTCTCGTCGCACAGCGTCTCACCGGTGGTGGTCTGCTTCAGGCCCATGACGGCGACGATGTCGCCGGCGCCCACCGAGTCGATCTCCTCACGCTTGTTCGCGTGCATACGGTAGATCTTGCCGATGCGCTCCTTCTTGCCCTTGACGGAGTTCAGCACCGAGGTGCCGGCGTCCAGGCGACCCGAGTAGACCCGGATGAAGGTGAGCTTGCCCAGGTGCGGGTCGGAAGCGATCTTGAACGCGAGGGCCGCGAGCGGCTCCTCGTCGCTCGGCTTGCGCTTCACGACGACCTCGGCGTCCTTGACGTCGTGGCCCTCGATGGCCTCGACGTCCAGGGGGGAGGGCAGGTAGCGCACGACCGCGTCGAGCAGGGGCTGAACACCCTTGTTCTTGAACGCGGTACCGCAGAACACGGGGGTGACCGTGGTCTCGCCGCCCTTGCCCGAGGCGATGGTGATACGACGGATCGCGGCGTACAGCTGCTCCACCGAGGGCTCCTGGCCCTCGAGGTACAGCTCCATGATCTCTTCGTCGTTCTCGGCGACCGTCTCGAGGAGCTTGCCGCGCCACTCGTCGGCGGCCTCGGTGTGCGTGGCCGGGATGTCGACGGTGTCGTAGGCCTCGCCCTTGGCGGCCTCGGCCGACCAGACGTACGCCTTCATCGTGACGAGGTCGACGACACCCTGGAAGTCGGCCTCGGCACCGATGGGGAGCTGCATGACGATCGGGGTGGCGCCGAGGCGGTCCACGATCATGTCGACGCAGCGGTGGAACTCGGCGCCCGTACGGTCCAGCTTGTTGACGAAGCAGATACGCGGAACGCCGTAGCGGTCCGCCTGACGCCAGACAGTCTCGGACTGGGGCTCGACGCCGGCCACGCCGTCGAACACGGTCACAGCACCGTCGAGCACACGCAGGGAGCGCTCCACCTCAACGGTGAAGTCGACGTGACCCGGGGTGTCGATGATGTTGATCGTGTGGTCGACGTTCTCGAGCGGCCAGTGGCAGGTGGTGGCAGCAGACGTGATCGTGATGCCACGCTCCTGCTCCTGCTCCATCCAGTCCATCGTGGCAGCGCCGTCGTGGACCTCACCGATCTTGTAAGAGACGCCGGTGTAGAACAGGATCCGCTCGGTGGTGGTCGTCTTACCCGCGTCGATGTGGGCCATGATGCCGATGTTGCGCACCTTGGCCAGGTCAAGCGAAGTGGTAGCCATAAGGCTTCAGTCTTCTCTCGGTCTCGATGTGGGCTGCGACTACCAGCGGTAGTGCGCGAAGGCCTTGTTGGACTCGGCCATCTTGTGCGTGTCCTCGCGCTTCTTCACAGCGGCACCGAGGCCGTTGGAGGCGTCGAGGAGCTCGTTGAGGAGACGCTCGGTCATGGTCTTCTCGCGACGGGCGCGGGAGTAACCGACCAGCCAGCGCAGCGCCAGGGTGTTGGCACGGCCGGGCTTGACCTCAATCGGCACCTGGTAGGTCGCGCCACCGACACGGCGGGACTTGACCTCGAGGGTCGGCTTGATGTTCTCGAGCGCGCGCTTCAGCGTGATGACCGGGTCGTTGCCCGTCTTCTCACGCAGACCCTCCATGGCGCCGTAGACGATGCGCTCGGCGGTGGAGCGCTTGCCGTTCAGCAGAACCTTGTTGATGAGGGAGGTCACCAGAGGAGAACCGTAGACCGGGTCGATGATGACCGGGCGCTTCGGGGCGGGGCCCTTACGAGGCATTCTTACTTCTCCTTCTTGGCGCCGTAGCGGGAACGAGCCTGCTTACGGTTCTTGACGCCCTGCGTGTCCAGGGAACCGCGGATGATCTTGTAGCGAACACCCGGCAGGTCCTTCACACGGCCACCGCGCACGAGCACGATGGAGTGCTCCTGCAGGTTGTGGCCCTCACCCGGGATGTAAGCGGTGACCTCGATGCCAGAGGTCAGGCGAACACGCGCGACCTTCCGCAGCGCCGAGTTCGGCTTCTTGGGGGTGGTGGTGAAGACACGCGTGCAGACGCCGCGACGCTGGGGCGAACCCTCGAGTGCGGGCGTCTTGTTCTTCTCGACCTTGTCCTGCCGGCCCTTGCGGACCAGCTGCTGGATCGTAGGCACTACTTCTCCGGTTTCTGTGTGCCGTCATAAAGCTAACCTGGAACTTCTCCGACCCACGCGGTCGGGTGTGTCGCGCACTGCAGGCTCCCGCCATACGGCGAGGAGGGCACAGATTGCGGCGTGGCCCTTAGAGAGGCTCATCGCGCGGACGTAGGCACGCGCACGAGCCAGGGCACACCCCAGGCACAAGGTCTGAGCGTACCTATCGCATCGGCTCCGGTCAAAACAACTGCACGCGCACAGGCACACCCGCTCGGCACCATACGACACAGGGCGGCCACCCGCGAGGGGTGACCGCCCTGTGGACGTACTGCCGGCGCCTAGGCGCTCTTACTGGTTGTACGGACCGTAGTCGTAGTCCTCCAGCGGAACGGCCTGGCCGGAGCCGGTGCCGAACGGCGAGTAGTCGATGTCGTCGTAGCCGACGGCCGAGTACATCGCGGCCTTGGCCTCCTCGGTCGGCTCGACCCGGATGTTGCGGTAGCGGGACAGGCCCGTACCGGCCGGGATGAGCTTACCGATGATGACGTTCTCCTTGAGGCCGATGAGGCTGTCGGACTTGGCGTTGATCGCCGCATCCGTCAGGACTCGGGTCGTCTCCTGGAAGGAGGCGGCCGACAGCCAGGACTCCGTCGCCAGCGAGGCCTTGGTGATACCCATCAGCTGCGGACGGCCGGAGGCGGGGTGACCGCCCTCGGTGACCACACGACGGTTCTCGGTCTCGAACTTCGAGCGCTCGACGAGCTCGCCCGGCAGCAGCTCCGCGTCGCCGGACTCGATGATCGTCACGCGGCGCAGCATCTGCCGGATGATGATCTCGATGTGCTTGTCGTGGATCGACACACCCTGCGAGTTGTAGACCTTCTGGACCTCGCCGACCAGGTGCACCTGCACGGCGCGCTGGCCGAGGATGCGCAGGACGTCGTGCGGGTTGGTGGCACCCACGGTGAGCTTCTGGCCCACCTCGACGTGCTCGCCCTCGGACACCAGGAGACGGGCGCGCTTCGAGATCGGGTACGCCGTCTCGTCGCTGCCGTCGTCCGGGGTGACGACGATCTTCTTGGTCTTCTCGGTCTCCTCGATGCGGACACGGCCCGCGGCCTCGGAGATCGGGGCGACACCCTTCGGCGTACGAGCCTCGAAGAGCTCGACGACACGGGGCAGACCCTGGGTGATGTCGTCACCGGCCACACCACCGGTGTGGAAGGTACGCATCGTCAGCTGGGTACCGGGCTCACCGATGGACTGGGCGGCGATGATGCCGACCGCCTCACCGATGTCGACCAGCTTGCCGGTGGCGAGCGAACGGCCGTAGCAGAAGGCACAGGTGCCGACCGCCGACTCACAGGTCAGGACCGAGCGGGTCTTGACCTCCTCGACGCCGTGGGCGACCAGGGCGTCGATGAGCACGTCACCGAGGTCGACGTTGGCCGGCGCGATGACCTTGCCGTCGATGACGACGTCCTCGGCGAGCATGCGGGCGTAGACAGAGGTCTCGACGTCCTCGGCCTTGCGCAGCACGCCGGCGGCGTCCTTCTCGGCGATCCGCAGCTTCAGACCGCGGTCGGTGCCACAGTCCTCCTCGCGGATGATCACGTCCTGCGAGACGTCCACCAGACGACGGGTCAGGTAACCCGAGTCGGCGGTACGCAGGGCGGTGTCCGCCAGACCCTTACGAGCACCGTGCGTGGAGATGAAGTACTCCAGCACGGAGAGACCCTCGCGGAACGATGCCTTAATAGGCCGCGGGATCGTCTCGTTCTTCGCGTTGGACACCAGGCCACGCATACCGGCGATCTGACGCATCTGCATCATGTTTCCGCGCGCGCCCGAGTTGACCATCATGAAGATCGGGTTGGTCTTCGGGAAGTTGTCGTTCATCGCCTCGGCGACCTCGTTGGTCGCCTTGGTCCAGATGGTGATGAGCTCCTGAGTGCGCTCCTGCTTGGTGATCAGGCCGCGCTCGTACTGCTTCTGGACCTTCTCGTCCTGCGCCTCGTAACCCGCGACGATGGCCTTCTTGGCCTCGGGCACGACGACGTCGGAGATGGCGACGGTGACACCGGAACGGGTCGCCCAGTAGAAGCCGGCCGCCTTCAGGTTGTCGAGCGTCGCCGCCACGATGACCTTGGGGTAGCGCTCGGCGAGGTCGTTGACGATCTCGGAGAGCTGCTTCTTGCCGACCTCGTAGTCGACGAACGGGTAGTCCTCGGGCAGCAGCTCGTTGAAGAGCGCACGGCCGAGCGTGGTCTTCAGACGGAAGCTGTCGCCGGCCTGGTACTCCGGCTCGCCCTCCTCGGCGACCGGCGGCACCCAGCCACGCGGCGGGATGGTGCCCACCGGGAAGCGGATGTCGACCTTCGACTGGAGCGAGAGCTCGCCCGCGTCGAACGCCATGATGGCCTCGGCGACGGAGGCGAAGGACCGGCCCTCGCCCTTGACGTCGCGCATCTCGCCGTCGGTGGTGAGGAAGAACAGACCCAGGACCATGTCCTGCGTCGGCATCGTCACCGGGCGGCCGTCGGCCGGCTTGAGGATGTTGTTCGAGGACAGCATCAGGATGCGGGCCTCGGCCTGCGCCTCCGCGGACAGCGGCAGGTGCACGGCCATCTGGTCACCGTCGAAGTCCGCGTTGAACGCGGTGCAGACGAGCGGGTGGATCTGGATGGCCTTGCCCTCGACCAGCTGCGGCTCGAAGGCCTGGATGCCGAGGCGGTGCAGGGTGGGAGCACGGTTCAGGAGAACCGGGTGCTCGGCGATGACCTCTTCGAGGACGTCGTACACGACCGTGCGGCCGCGCTCCACCATGCGCTTGGCGCTCTTGATGTTCTGCGCGTGGTTCAGGTCGACCAGGCGCTTCATCACGAACGGCTTGAAGAGCTCCAGCGCCATGGCCTTCGGCAGACCGCACTGGTGCAGCTTCAGCTGCGGGCCGACGACGATCACGGAACGCGCGGAGTAGTCCACACGCTTACCGAGAAGGTTCTGACGGAAGCGACCCTGCTTACCCTTCAGCATGTCGCTGAGGGACTTCAGCGGGCGGTTGCCGGGACCGGTGACCGGGCGACCACGACGACCGTTGTCGAAGAGGGCGTCAACAGCCTCCTGAAGCATGCGCTTCTCGTTGTTGACGATGATCTCCGGAGCACCCAGGTCGAGCAGGCGCTTCAGACGGTTGTTGCGGTTGATCACACGGCGGTACAGGTCGTTCAGGTCGGAGGTCGCGAAGCGGCCACCGTCCAGCTGCACCATCGGACGCAGGTCCGGCGGGATGACCGGGACGCAGTCCAGGACCATGCCCTTGGGGCTGTTGTTCGTGGTGAGGAACGCGGAGACGACCTTGAGGCGCTTGAGCGCACGGGTCTTCTTCTGGCCCTTGCCGGTACGGATGATCTCGCGGAGGCGCTCGGCCTCCTCCTCGAGGTCGAAGGTCTCCAGGCGCTTCTGCAGAGCAGCGGCACCCATGGAGCCGTCGAAGTACGTGCCGAAGCGGTCACGCAGCTCGCGGTAGAGCAGCTCGTCGCCCTCGAGGTCCTGGACCTTGAGGTTCTTGAAGCGGTTCCACACCTCGTCGAGACGGTCGATCTCGCGCTGGGCGCGGTCGCGCAGCTGCTTCATCTCACGCTCGGCACCCTCGCGCACCTTGCGGCGCACGTCGGCCTTGGCACCCTCGGCCTCGAGCTCGGCCAGGTCGGTCTCGAGCTTCTTGGCGCGGGCCTCGAGGTCCGCGTCACGGCGCTGCTCGATCTGCTGACGCTCGACGGAGACGTGCGCCTCCAGGGACGGCAGGTCGCGGGTACGACGCTCCTCGTCCACGAACGTGATCATGTACGCGGCGAAGTAGATGACCTTCTCGAGGTCCTTCGGCGCGAGGTCGAGCAGGTAACCCAGGCGCGACGGGACGCCCTTGAAGTACCAGATGTGCGTGACGGGAGCGGCAAGCTCGATGTGGCCCATCCGCTCACGGCGCACCTTGGCGCGCGTGACCTCGACGCCACAGCGCTCACAGATGATGCCCTTGAAGCGGACGCGCTTGTACTTGCCGCAGTAGCACTCCCAGTCCCGGGTCGGACCGAAGATCTTCTCGCAGAAGAGTCCGTCCTTTTCGGGCTTGAGCGTGCGGTAGTTGATGGTCTCGGGCTTCTTGACCTCGCCGTGGCTCCACTGACGGATGTCGTCAGCGGTGGCCAGGCCGATCCGGAGCTCGTCGAAGAAGTTGACGTCGAGCACTATGCGTCAATCCCTCTCAGGGTTGTGTCTCATCAATGGTCTGTACGGGGTCCGGGGTCCCGCCACCCGGCCGGCTGGGCCGGGTGGCGGGGAACCCGTCAGACCTCTTCGACGCTGCTCGGCTCGCGCCGGGACAGGTCGATACCGAGCTCTTCCGCAGCGCGGAAGACGTCCTCGTCGGTGTCACGCATCTCGATGGACATGCCGTCCGAGGACAGCACCTCCACGTTGAGGCAGAGCGACTGCATTTCCTTGATGAGCACCTTGAAGGACTCGGGAATGCCCGGCTCGGGGATGTTCTCGCCCTTGACGATGGCCTCGTAGACCTTCACACGGCCGGTGACGTCGTCGGACTTGATCGTCAGAAGCTCCTGGAGGGCGTACGCGGCGCCGTATGCCTCCAGCGCCCACACCTCCATCTCACCGAAGCGCTGACCACCGAACTGCGCCTTACCACCCAGCGGCTGCTGGGTGATCATCGAGTACGGACCGGTCGAACGGGCGTGCAGCTTGTCGTCGACCAGGTGGTGCAGCTTCAGGATGTACATGTAGCCGACCGAGATCGGGTCCGGGAACGGCTCGCCGGAACGACCGTCGAACAGCCGCGCCTTGCCGGACGGGAGCACCATGCGCTCGCCGTCGCGGTTCGGGATGGTGTGCTCGAACAGGCCGGCCAGCTCGTCCTCACGCGCACCGTCGAAGACCGGGGTCGCGACGTTGGTCCGCGGCTGGACCTCGTCGGCGCCGATGGTCTGCAGGCGCTGGGCCCACTCGTCGGCGAGACCGGAGACGTCCCAGCCCTGGCTGGCGAGCCAGCCGAGGTGGATCTCGAGGACCTGGCCCGGGTTCATTCGGGACGGGACACCGAGCGGGTTGAGGATGATGTCGACCGGAGTTCCGTCCTCGAGGAACGGCATGTCCTCGATGGGCAGGATCTTCGAGATAACACCCTTGTTGCCGTGGCGGCCGGCGAGCTTGTCACCGTCGGTGATCTTGCGCTTCTGCGCCACGTACACGCGAACCAGCTGGTTCACGCCCGGGGGAAGCTCGTCGCCCTCCTCGCGGTCGAAGACGCGGACGCCGATGACCTTGCCGGTCTCGCCGTGCGGCACCTTCAGCGAGGTGTCACGGACCTCACGGGCCTTCTCACCGAAGATGGCGCGCAGCAGGCGCTCCTCCGGCGTCAGCTCGGTCTCACCCTTGGGCGTGACCTTGCCGACGAGGATGTCGCCGGCGACGACCTCGGCACCGATACGGATGATGCCGCGCTCGTCGAGGTCGGCGAGGACCTCCTCGGAAACGTTCGGGATGTCCCGGGTGATCTCCTCGGGGCCGAGCTTGGTGTCACGGGCGTCGACCTCGTGCTCCTCGATGTGGATCGAGGAGAGGACGTCGTCCTGCACGAGGCGCTGCGACAGGATGATCGCGTCCTCGTAGTTGTGACCCTCCCACGGCATGAACGCCACGAGCAGGTTCTTGCCGAGCGCCATCTCGCCGTTCTCGGTGGCGGGACCGTCGGCGAGGACCTGGCCCTCGATGATCCGGGCGCCCTCGTCGACGACAACCTTCTGGTTGACCGAGGTGCCCTGGTTCGAGCGCGAGAACTTCGCGACGCGGTACGTGGTGTACGTGCCGTCGTCGTTGGCCACCGTGACGTAGTCGGCGGAGACCTCCTGGACGACACCGTCCTTCTCGGCCTTGATGACGTCACCGGCGTCGACCGCGCAGCGGTACTCCATGCCGGTGCCGACCAGCGGGGCCTCGGCCTTGATGAGCGGCACGGCCTGGCGCATCATGTTCGCGCCCATGAGGGCACGGTTGGCGTCGTCGTGCTCGAGGAACGGGATCATCGCGGTCGCGACCGACACCATCTGGCGCGGCGAGACGTCCATGTAGTCGACGTCGTCACCGGGGATGTAGTCGATCTCGCCGCCACGGCGGCGGACCAGGACGCGGGCCTCGGTGAAGCGCATGTCCTCGGACAGCGTCGCGTTGGCCTGCGCGATGACGAAACGGTCTTCCTCGTCAGCCGTGAGGTAGTCGACCTCGTCGGTGACGACACCGTCGACGACCTTGCGGTACGGCGTCTCGATGAAACCGAACGGGTTGATCCGGCCGTACGAGGCGAGCGAACCGATCAGACCGATGTTCGGGCCTTCGGGCGTCTCGATCGGGCACATGCGGCCGTAGTGCGAGGGGTGCACGTCACGGACCTCGAAGCCGGCCCGCTCACGGGACAGACCACCCGGGCCGAGGGCGTTCAGACGACGCTTGTGCGTCAGCCCCGACAGCGGGTTGTTCTGGTCCATGAACTGCGACAGCTGCGACGTACCGAAGAACTCCTTGATCGACGCCACCACGGGGCGGATGTTGATCAGGGTCTGCGGCGTGATCGCCTCGACGTCCTGCGTGGTCATGCGCTCGCGCACGACGCGCTCCATACGGGCGAGACCCGTACGGACCTGGTTCTGGATGAGCTCGCCGACGTTACGGATACGGCGGTTGCCGAAGTGGTCGATGTCGTCGGTCTCGACGACGATCTCGCGGCCCGAGGCGCCGACCGTCTCGGTCTCACCGGCGTGCAGCTTCACCAGGTACTTGATGGTGGCGATGATGTCGTCGGTGGTGAGCACGCCGGCGTCCAGCGGCTCGTCCGCGCCGAGCTTCTTGTTCACCTTGTAGCGGCCGACCTTCGCCAGGTCGTAGCGCTTCGAGTTGAAGTAGAGGTTCTCGAGCAGCGTCTGAGCGGCCTCGCGCGTGGGCGGCTCGCCCGGACGCAGCTTGCGGTAGATGTCGAGGAGCGCGTCGTCCTGACCCTGGGTGTGGTCCTTCTCCAGGGTGGCGCGCATCGACTCGTACTCGCCGAACTCCTCGAGGATCTGCTCGGTCGTCCAACCGAGAGCCTTGAGCAGAACGGTCACCGACTGCTTGCGCTTGCGGTCGATACGGACACCGACCATGTCGCGCTTGTCGATCTCCATCTCCAGCCAGGCACCCCGGGACGGGATGATCTTGGCGGAGAAGATGTCCTTGTCGGACGTCTTGTCGATCGAGGAGTCGAAGTAGACACCCGGCGAACGGACCAGCTGCGAGACCACGACACGCTCGGTGCCGTTGATCACGAACGTGCCCTTGTTCGTCATGAGCGGGAAGTCGCCCATGAAGACGGTCTGGGACTTGATCTCGCCGGTCTCGTTGTTGGTGAACTCGGCGGTGACGAAGAGCGGGGCCGCGTACGTGAAGTCGCGCTCCTTGCACTCGTCGATCGAGTTCTTCGGGGGCTCGAAACGGTGGTCGCGGAAGGTCAGCGACATCGACCCGGAGAAGTCCTCGATCGGGGAGATCTCCTCGAAGATCTCCTCCAGACCGGACTTGGTGGGGACGTCCTGACCGGACTCCAGAGCCTCCTCGACCCGACTCTGCCAAGCGGTGTTGCCGAGCAGCCAGTCAAAGCTCTCGGTCTGCAGCGCGAGCAGGTTCGGAACCTCGAGGGGCTCCTTGATCTTTGCAAAGGAGATGCGCAGCGGGGCGGTGCTTGCGCCGTTGTTCGTAATCGCGGTCGAGGCAGTGCGCGAGGCGGCCAAGAGGGGGTCCTTCCGAGGGCTCGGACTCACTACGCGCGTACCGGTCCCAAACTGAACGCGTCGACAGAAAAGCCCTGGTCAGAGAGGCGCCAGGGAAAGTCGGTCAACGAAGCTCAAGCATGGGCATGCCCCTGGTGACGGGCAGGAGGCAGCTAACAGGCAGCGCAAAGGGTCAGTGTAGCCACAAGGCCCACTGATGTCCAGTGCGGGTTTTCGACCGACCCACGAACACCTCGTCATGCTGCTGTTGTGGCGCCTCCGGCAGACCCCTCGCCGGTGGGCGCATATCCACACTGCCCAGTTCGTCTTCGATCCATGCCTCGGATCCGGATCGATGTGACGACGCGTCCTGAGAATTGCGCGCTGCGTGCGGTTCGTCAAGGCCCCCTGTCCCGTGGAGATCGTCACCCGGGAGCCTTGGGGAGCCTGGCTGAGCACAACGAAGATCACCATACTCAACCGCACTGTCAGCGCAAGGCAGTCGCCGCACGGACCCCTCGACAAGACCAAAGGGCGACCACCCATATGGGTGATCGCCCTTCAGTGTGTGCGCGTTACAGCCCGAGGGCCGGTTCACGCAGAAGAGTCAGCAGACTCGCAAGGTCACTTGACCTCGACGGAGGCGCCGGCGCCCTCGAGGGCCTCCTTGGCCTTGTCCGCGGCGTCCTTGGCGACCTTCTCGAGGACCGGCTTCGGGGTGCCGTCGACGAGGTCCTTGGCCTCCTTCAGACCCAGGGAGGTCAGCTCACGCACGACCTTGATGACCTGGATCTTCTTGTCGCCGGCGCCGGTGAGGATGACGTCGAACTCGTCCTTCTCCTCGGCAGCAGCGGCGTCGCCACCGGCGGCAGCGCCACCGGCAACCATGACCGGCGCGGCAGCGGCGGCGGTGACGTCGAACTTCTCCTCGAAGGCCTTCACGAACTCGGAGAGCTCGATGAGGGTCATCTCCTCGAACTGCGCGAGCAGGTCTTCCTGGCTGAGCTTCGCCATGATGGCGGTCCTTCCACTAATTCGGCTGGTGCCGGAGTTTCTATGAGTGGCGGGCGTACTTTCGGGCCCGCTGCGACCCGCGCCTCAAGCGGCGCAGATCATGACGCGAGCCGAATTACTCGGCACCGCCCTGCTCGGCCTGCTTGGCGCGCAGCGCGTCCACGGTGCGGACGAGCTTCGACGGCAGCGCCTGGAAGAGCGAAGCAGCCTGGGACTGCTTGCCCTTGAAGGCACCGGCCAGCTTGCTGAGCAGAACCTCGCGGGACTCGAGGTCCGCAAGCTTCTTGATCTCGTCGGCGGACAGCGCCTTGCCATCAAGGACACCGCCCTTGATGACGAGAGCGGGGTTGTCCTTGGCGAAGTCACGAAGACCCTTCGCCGCCTCGACCGGGTCACCGGTAACGAAGGCAACGGCCGTCGAGCCCTTGAGGTGCTCGTCCAGCGCAGAGATCCCGGCCTCCTGGGCCGCGATCTTGGTCAGCGTGTTCTTCACCACTCGGTACTGAGCGTTCTCGCCGAGAGAACGGCGCAGCTGCTTGAGCTGCGCCACGCTGAGTCCGGTGTACGAGGTGACAACAGCGGCGTTGGAGTTGCGCAGATCGCGCGTGATCTCCTCGACAGCTGTGACCTTCTCGGTCGTCGCCATGTGCCTCGGCCTCCTTCCGGGGTGATGAATCCTCGACTGACCTCGCGATCAGCCGTACGTCGCCGGACCGCCTGAATCAGGCACGTGGAGAAGGGGCTCTGCACAAACGGGTCTGTACAAAACGAAACGCCCCGGCGCAGGCGCACGGGGCGTGAACTCAACCGGACGGAACCGTCCAGGAGCACATTCCACAGTCACCTGCGCGGGTCGTCCGCGGTAAGCGGATCCTTCGGCCGCCGCACCCCCTTGCGGGCGCACAGCAACGACCAGCGGTCTTTGGCTTCTCAGGAAGAGTACGCGAACGGATGCTTGCCGAGCAAATCGGGCCGGGAGCACCTAGGATGCGCCCGGCCCGATCGCGCTACTGGGAGGTGGCGGGAGGTGCCGGGCGGTCAGCCTTCGAGGCCGCCCGCCTGCTCCAGCTCCTCCAGCATCTGCATCAGGTCGAAGGTCTGGGACGCCGGCGGGACCTCGACCTGGGCCTTGGCGCCGTAGTCCGAGTACGTCTGCGTCATCTCGATGGTGCCTTCAGGGCTGTCGATGCCGAGGTTCAGCTTGACCGGGTAGCCGTCCTCGTTGACCCACACCTCGGTGTCGTAGCCCTCGATGCCGGCCGTCTCCGCGTTCTTCAGGAGCTCCTTGCGGTCCTTCTCGTCGAGGAAGTCGTATGCGGACTCGTTCGTCTTGAGCATCTCGGCGACGGTGAGCGTGCCCTTGTAGTGCTGGGTCTTCTCACCGGAGACCGTCGCGGAGCCAAGGTGCTTGAGGCTGGGCGACTCCAGGAGCATGGCCATCTGCTTGGCCGGGTCCTGGTTCATGTTGTCGATGCCGCCGGTGAGCTTCTGCTCCAGGCCCGGAGCGCCGGACTTCTTCGCGATGGCAGCGAGGTCCATCTTCATCCAGCGCTTTCCGTCCATCTCGGCAGGCGCTTCTGCCCCCATGTCCATGTACATCACGTTGTCGCGCCAGACCATGCGTATGCGCTCAGGCGCACCAGGCGTCTCGCTGAATGCCGCGCCGGACATCGTCATGTCCATCACGGTCGGGTCCCAGCCCATGACACCCGACATCTTCGTCTCCCCGGGAGCGCCCGGGATCGACATCGTCATCTCGACCCTGGCCGACTTCGCCTCGGCCGTCTTCTCGTACGCCACCGTCAGCGCCTCGACGGCCGACGCCCGGGACTGGAGCTTCGGTGCCTTGTCGGCGGCCTTGCCGTCCGTCTCCGAGCCCTGACAGCCGGCCACGGCGACCAGTGCGGCGGCCGATACGGCGGCCATGCCTATGCGCTTGTACGCGTTCATCGGTGCAACCCCCCAGTGGTGCTTGTGAGTAGACAGCCAACGTAGCCGAGGCGTACGACAGCGAGAAACGCAAAAACCCGGCACCAACAGCTCCGAAGAGCTGCCGGTGCCGGGCAATGACCAGCTATGAGCCTGGGGCTCAGACCGCGGCCGGGTCCTCCTCGACGAGGAGGTTGCGGGTGCGGTTCGGGTCGACCGGAATGCCGGGGCCCATCGTGGTGGTGATGGCGGCCTTCTTGATGTAGCGACCCTTCGCGGCGGACGGCTTCAGACGGAGGATCTCCTCCAGGGCCGCGCCGTAGTTCTCCACCAGCTTGGTGTCGTCGAAGGACACCTTGCCGATGATGAAGTGCAGGTTCGAGTGCTTGTCGACGCGGAACTCGATCTTGCCGCCCTTGATCTCGTTGACCGCCTTGGCGACGTCGGGCGTCACGGTGCCGGTCTTCGGGTTGGGCATGAGACCACGCGGGCCGAGGACGCGGCCGAGGCGGCCGACCTTGCCCATGAGGTCCGGGGTGGCGACGACGGCGTCGAACTCGTTGAGGCGGTTGCCCTTCGAGATCTCGTCGATGAGCTCGTCGGAGCCGACGATGTCGGCGCCGGCGGCACGCGCGGCCTCGGCACGGTCACCGGTCGCGAAGACCAGGACCCGGGCGGTCTTACCGGTGCCGTGCGGGAGGTTCACGGTGCCGCGGACCATCTGGTCGGCCTTGCGCGGGTCGACACCCAGGCGGAAGGCGACCTCGACGGTGCCGTCGAACTTCGTCGCGGAGGTCTCCTTGGCGAGACGGACGGCCTCGAGCGGGGCGTACAGCTTGTCCCGGTCGACCTTGGCGTCCGCAGCGCGGAGAGTCTTGCTGCGCTTCACATCTACTCCTGAGGTTCAGGTTTGGAGTTCGTGGTGCGGACCAGCGCCTGGCCCTACCACTTGAGGTCACGGGGCGTCAGTGACGACGTCCACGCAGGGTGAGGTTCAGCCCTCGACCGTGATGCCCATGGAACGGGCGGTGCCAGCGATGATCTTGGACGCGGCGTCCAGGTCGTTGGCGTTCAGGTCGGGCATCTTGGTCTCGGCGATCTCGCGGACCTGCGCCTGGGTGATCTTGGCGACCTTGGTCTTGTGCGGCTCGCCCGAGCCCTTCTCGACACCAGCGGCCTTGAGGATCATCTTCGCGGCCGGCGGAGTCTTGGTGATGAAGGTGAAGGAACGGTCCTCGTAGACCGTGATCTCCACCGGGATCACCCAGCCACGCTGCGACTCGGTCGCGGCGTTGTAGGCCTTGCAGAACTCCATGATGTTGACGCCGTGCTGACCCAGCGCGGGGCCGACCGGCGGAGCCGGGTTGGCGGCACCGGCCTGGATCTGGAGCTTGATCAGCCCCGTGACCTTCTTCTTCTTGGGAGGCATTGCTCTCTCCGGGTCCTAGTGAGAGTGAACTGCCTTCACCCGATCATCCGGATGGAGGCATACCGCACAACGATAACGGGTATCCATGCGCGGCTAAAAACCGAGCAGGTCAGACCGGCTTTGAGAGCCCGTCTGACCTGTTCGGAAGCGTGCTGTCCAGAAAGCCCCGGGACGCCCGGGAAGCTCAGGAAGAGCTAGTTCTTCTGGATCTGGTCGAAGCTCAGCTCGACCGGGGTCTCGCGGCCGAAGATCTCGACGAGGCCCTTGACCTTCTTCGAGTCGGCGTTGATCTCGTTGATGGTCGCCTGCAGCGTCGCGAACGGGCCGTCGGTGACGGTGACCGAGTCGCCGACCTCGAAGTCGAGGACCTGGACCTCGACCTTGCGGGCGGGAGCCGGCTTGCCCTCGGCCTCGGCGGCCTCGCGGGCGGCCTTCTCCTCGGCCTCCGGGGCGAGCATCTTGACGATCTCGTCCAGGGTCAGCGGGTACGGGTCGTAGGCGTTGCCCACGAAGCCGGTGACGCCCGGGGTGTTGCGGACGACGCCCCAGGACTCGTTCGTCAGGTCCATGCGGACGAGCACGTAACCAGGCAGCTTGTTCTGCTTGATCGTCTTGCGCTCGCCGTTCTTGATCTGCGCGACCTCTTCCTGCGGCACCTCGGCCTGGAAGATGAAGTCCTCGACGTTGAGCGAGACGGCGCGCTGCTCGAGGTTGGTCTTCACACGGTTCTCGTAACCGGCGTACGTGTGGATGACGTACCACTCGCCGGGCAGAGTGCGGAGCTCCTCGCGCAGGGCGGCGATCGGGTCGACCGGCTCGGCCTCCTCGACCTCGGCCTCTTCCGCGGCGGCCTCGTCGGCCTCCGTCTCGGCGACGGCCTCGGCCTCGTCCTCGACGTTCATCGCGGCTTCTTCGGCCGGCTCACCGGCAGCGGCGTCGGCAGCCTCGGCCTGGTCCGGGTCCACGGAGTCCGCCGCCTCGACGATGTCGAGCTGGTCCTCTACGGACTCGATCGACTCGCTGGCGTCGTTCAGGTTCGGGTCAGACACGGTGGCTGCTTCTTCCTGGCTACATATGGGGGTGGAACGCGCGAAAGGGACGCCGGGGTAACGGCGTCCTTGTCGCTGCTGCTTCTAACCGAAGATGTACTTGACGGCTTCGGAGAAGCCATAGTCAATCACGGTCACCAAAGCGATCATGATGACAACGAAGACAATCACCACTGTGGTGTATGTCGTCAGCTGACTGCGAGTCGGCCAGACAACCTTGCGGAGTTCCGCGACGATCTGGCGGTAGAAGAGAGCGAGCCGGCCCAGGGGGCCCTTCTTGCCTCGCTTGCCGCCCTTGCGGGCCTTCTTCTTGGACTCGGTCGCCTCGTCCGGGGCATCAGGCGTGTCGATGGAGCCCACGGCGTCCGTCACTCAATCTCACCTGGTTCCGGGTCGTGGCCGTGCCGCGCCCGGTTGGAGCCGCACGGCGGTGCTTTGCAGTACGTACATGCGTCACACGTCCTGGCGATGGAAGTGTGTAGCAGGGCCGGAGGGACTTGAACCCCCAACCGCCGGTTTTGGAGACCGGTGCTCTACCAATTGAGCTACGACCCTTTGGGTTCCCCCAACGTACCGCATCCACACGGAAGCACGTGGTGTGCGAGGTGGGAGCGGCCGGTGAAGGCCAACGAGGGAAGAGTGTACGTGGTCCGGGCCCCGGCGTCGAACAGATACCTGCTGAGAGCCCTTCGGACACCTGTCGCAGGGCGGTGCGCGGGGCCTTGTCCGCTCTTCGTCCGCTCTTCGGAACTCATGTGCCCGGCGCTCCGCGGGTCTGGAACGATGGGGCGCATGAGCGCTGCAACCTCACCCACCGAACGTCGTATCTCCCGCCGGATCGGAGCGATCTCCGAGTCCGCGACCCTCGCCGTCGACGCCAAGGCCAAGGCCCTCAAGGCCGCCGGCCGGCCGGTGATCGGCTTCGGCGCGGGTGAGCCGGACTTCCCGACGCCCGACTACATCGTCGAAGCCGCCATCGAGGCCTGCAAGAACCCGAAGTACCACCGGTACACCCCGGCCGGCGGGCTTCCCGAGCTCAAGGCCGCGATCGCCGCGAAGACGCTGCGGGACTCGGGTTACGAGGTCGAGGCGGCCAACGTGCTGGTCACCAACGGTGGCAAGCAGGCCATCTACGAGGCCTTCGCGACGATCCTCGACCCGGGCGACGAGGTCATCGTGCCGACCCCGTACTGGACGACGTACCCCGAGTCGATCCAGCTCGCGGGCGGTGTCCCGGTGTTCGTGACGGCGGACGAGACCACCGGCTACCGGGTCTCGGTGGAGCAGCTCGAATCGG
>NZ_FNFF01000040.1 GCF_900100315.1 Streptomyces indicus | reverse complement strand
GGGGGGGGGCGGGGTTGGTGGCCCCGCCCGCCGGCCGCTCGTTCTTTCAGCCGGCGGGCGGGGCATTCGGGCCGCCCGGCGGGAGTCCCGGGGGGAGACTCGACCGCTGGGCGACCCTGTCTCAGGGGCGCAGTGCGCGATCGGCCTGCGCCTGTATGAGCCGGGGCGAGTCGGCGACGGTCGCGGCCGCGAAGTACACCCGGTCAGCCTTGACCGACGTAGTGATGTACTCGTTCGTCTCGACGGCGTTCGCCGCGGGCGACAGCGGGTCGAGGCCGACGGCGAGCAGCACGTGCCCGATCTCGGTGACCGCCCGCCCCCAGTTCCCGGCGCGGGTGGTGAGCATGTGCGGGGTGCCATCGAGGCGGACCAGGACGACGCCGTTGTGCACGGCGACCCGCACGCCCACGTCGGGCAGCGTGACGTTCCCGGGGGCCGCGCCGAGGGCGTGCGCAACGCTCAGCATGCGGGCCTCGATCACAGCCGCGGTGTCGGCGTCACGGCGGGCCGGCGGGTGCGTGATCAGCATGGGAGCGAACACCTGATCGCCGACGCGGTCGACCCACGACGAGGCCGACAAGGAAGCGATCAGGCCCGGGGTCGGAACGGCGGGGGTGAGCGGGGCGGCGGTCGTCATCCAAGGGCCCCCGTCCCGTCCATGAACGAGGCCGCGCCGATGTACGCGCCGTACAGGTCGTCGGCGTCGGTGAGCGCGTCATCATCGCGCAGCGCGTGATGCCATGAGCAACCGTCGCGCTCGTGGGGGCCGGTCATGACCGGGTGCGGAACGCGGAGGGTCTCACCGCGGCCGAGGACCGAGACGCCGGGCAGATTCCAGTCGGACGCGGCGCCGACGGGGACCAGGAACACGAACGCGTCGGGCGTTTTCAGGACCGGGCCGAGGGGGGAGCCCGACGCGCGGAGCTGCTGAAAAGCTGCGCTGCCGGTCCCCGGGGGCAGGCGTACGGCGTCCCATGCGTTCCCGGCAGGCACCTCGGCCAACTTGCCGTCCTGCCACGCGAGCAGAACCTCGCTCGCGATTGCGCCGCTGCGCTTGATCCATGAGATCGGGGCGAAACCGTCGAACCCGCTTGCCGCATCGTTGAGTTGAGCCCGTCGGACCCGGTCGCCCGGGGTGCGTCGAGGTAGTGCCGCCTCGGAGGTCATGATCACTCGTCCCCCCGTCCTCTCGTCTGGTCGTCGGACTGCTCGACCAGGAGCCGGCCGAGCTCGGCGTGCAGGGCGGTCGCTTCGTCGAAGGTCAGGACGAGGTCGCCGTCGCCGATATGCACGCCGTCGTTGAGGACCCACAGCGGAAGCGCGACGCGCCCCGCTCCCGTCCGCCGTAAGGGGCGGTCGGGCAGACGCTCGATCCGGACGCCCTGTTGGGGGTTCGCCGTCTTCCTCGCGGCCGCCTGCCGCTGAGTCGTCGTCATGTCACGGACGGTAGAGGGGAATTACAGAGGCGACCCGGAAACATTTTCCGGGTCGCCTCTGGTTCCGGGTTGCGGATGGCTCGTCAACTAGGCGAGCACGCCCACGTGTTCGGCGATTTTGTGCAGCTCAGTGCGCATCTGCGGGCGGGGCCGCTTCATGAGCGTCTGCACTGCCTCGCGCACGAGCGGGAAGTATTTGATCTCTTCCGGTGACGCTTCCATGATCTGTCGCAGCATGTGCAGCGTGGCGTACTGGTCGCCGTTGAGCCGGTTCGCGTGCATCACCTCGACGAGGTACCGCGTCGTACGTTCAAGCGGCAGCACGCCGCCCGGGGCCGGTACCTCGACGTCGTCGGCGAGCCGCAGCGCCTCGGAGATATCGCCCTCTTCCGCGGCGAGGTGCACCCCGTGCATGGCGACGTTGGTGACACCGAACGAGGTGTGAAAGTCGTTCCGGTCAGTGCCGAGTCGCTGCGCGACCGCGTCCGCTCCGCGCAGCAGATCCCACGCCGCCGGCGCCTTGCTGTCCCGCACGGCCGCGATGGCTGCGCCGAGGTGCAGCGCGCCGTACGCCGACAGGTGCTCGGGCGTTGCGTTGTCGTCGGGACGGCAGTGCGCGATCGTTGCGCGGGCGAGGTCGAGCGAGTCGGAGACCTCACCGCTCGACGTGAGGATGCCGCAGACGTTCCACGCGGCGGCCGCGATCAGCGCCATGTCGCCGGTCTCGTCTGCGATCTGCATCGCGCGGTCGGCTGCACGCAGGGAGAGTTTCCGCTCGCCAACGCGTCGCAGGAACACTTGGTGCAGGTGCAGCAGCGACACGAGTGCGCGGGTTGCGGTGAGCTCGTCCTCGCCGCTGGTCTGCCGCAGTGTCGCGTACGCCTCGGCGAGCAGTCCGGGCAGCATCTCGCCGACGGGCGCGTACCGCTCGGTCTGGTTCTCGTAGATGCCCCACGCCTCGACGACCCGCTCGTCGAGCTGCTGCGCGGTGAGCGCGTCGCCGGGCAGCCCGATACCGAGCAGCGACGGCGGGCAGTTGAGCGCGCGCCGGATGCCGGGAACTGACGGGTGTTCGGGGCCGACGAGGCTGAGGTCGAGGGACGGGCCGACGAGCTCGCCGACGTTGTCGAGGCCGAACTCGCGGGCGAGGCGGGTGAGCATGTCGAGCGAGTCGATCGAGATCACGTTGCGCTCGACCTTGCTGAGCCAGTCGTCGGAGCGGCAAACGAGCCCGGCGACCGCGGCCTGCGTGCGCCCGGTCTTCTGCCGGTAGTACCTGATCCGCTCCCCGGTGGTCATGCCTTGTGGATTGATCATGGATTCCCCTTGATGGGTGAGAGCACTCAACGACCAGCGTACGACCGCACGTTGTCGGCTGTATCGGTCATACTGGTGTCTCACTCCCCTTGGGGAGCACTCACGGCCTCGCCGACTCGTTCTCGGCGGGGCCGCTCCCTTGCCTGTGACCAGGGCAGACACGACGAAAGCGCCCCTGCCCGGCCGTGAGGCCAGACAGGGGCGCGAACTCATGATCGGCGGCGTTCCACGGGCAGCCCGAGGACGCTCGGGCTCGGTTCGGGCTCGTCGGGTGGCGGTGCCGAATCCTTCCGGCACACGAGAGCGTCGGGGTCGTAGTCGGGCACCTGTAGCGAGTAGCCGTCGGGGCACGTCTGCCCGTCGCGGCCGTCGGCCCCGTCCTTGCCGTCCTTTCCGTCCTCGCCGGGCGGGCCGGCCGGACCGGGCGGCCCCGGCCCGCCCGCCGTGCCGTCGGCGCCGTCCTCGCCCGCGGACCCGTCGGCGCCGTCCTTACCCTTGCGGCCGTCGACGCCGTCGCGGCCGTCCTTCCCGGGGCGTCCCGGCTGCCCGCTCTCCCCCGGCCGGCCCGGGGCGCCGGGCACGGACTCGACCCGGTCGGGCAGGCCCTTGACCGCGCGCGACGGGTCCGGCGCGGCAGGCGTCGCCCCCTCGGCCTTGACTTGCTCGCGCAGTACGCGCACGTCCTCGGCGAGCGTCGTCACGGCCGTGCCGCGGCGGGATGCCTCGGCGCCGAGCCGGTCGGCCCGCTGCGCCTCGGCGTCGATCCGCAGCCACACGAGCAGCACCGCGCCGGACAGCACGAGCAGCACGGCGGCGAGCATGAACTCGCGCCACCGCCGCGCGAGCAGCGGCGGGTGAGCGTGTTTCGTCACGTCGGGGACCCTCCGAGTTCCACAACCCGTGCGCGCAGCCGCTCGACCTCGGCCCGTAGAACCGTGATCTCGGCCTGTTTCTGCGCGTTGTCCGTTCGAGTGGTGGCGAGCTCGCGGTACGCCTCGGCGAGCCGCTGCTCGCACTCGGCGAGCTTGGTCTGCGCCCGCTCGCGTTCCTCTTGGAGATCGCCGACGAGCCTGCCGTACCCGGTGAGGACGGCGCCCGACTGCGCGGCCCGGTTCTCACCGCGCTTGCCGACGAACGCGCCGACGGCCGTCGCGAGCCCGACGAGGATCGTGCCGACCGCGCCGAGCGTCGCAACGTCCACGTGCGCCCCTTCTGATCAGTGCATGAGCGGTCGGGGCGTCAGATCGACGGGAGCCGCGGTGTGTCCGGCTCGTTGACCTTCTCTGTGATGCCGGGGCCGTTGGTCCCGCCGCTCGTCACGATGGCCGTGAGCAGCGCGAGCACGGCCGCGAGACCGCCGACCGAGAACGCGCCGCCCCAATCGACGTCGACGATCCCGAGCCCGTCGCCGCCGGCCACGCCGAGCACGGCCTGCGCGAAGGTGCGGATCATGCGCTCGGCGGTGGATTTCCAGAACGCGCCAGTGAACATGTCTGTCTCTCCTTCGGAGTTGTGGGCAGGCGCCCGTGAAGTGGCCTACTTGGCAGGGATCTTGAGCTTCTGGCCGATGCTGATCGCGGACGGGTCCTTGAGCCCGTTGAGCTTCGCGATCTCCGCGTTCCGGGCGCCGCTGCCGAGCTTGGCCTGCGCGATCGACCACAGGGTGTCGCCCTTGCGCACGGTGTACGTGCTGCCGCCCGTGCCGCCCCCGGTGCTGCCGCCCGGCGACCAGTTCGCGGGGTGCTTGAGCCGCTCGGCGACCCGCTTGCGGATCGCGTCCATCGTGAGCGCGGGGCCGCCCTTCTTACCGATCGGGCCGCGCGGGTCGATCTTGCCCGGCTGCCACTCGGAATGACCGATCACGCTGGTCGGGCCGTCCTTGCCCCACCCGTGGCGGCGCAGGATGCCGGCAGACGCGCGCACGATCGCCTCGACCTGCGCCTCGGGCCACGGGTCGCGGTTGTCGCCCAGGTTGATGCACTCGAACCCGTAGAACCGCGAATTGCCGTCCGTGTTCGCCTCGTTGTCCGGGGGCAGCTTGCCCTCGGCGATCACGGCGCGCAGCACGTCGTCGTCGCCGGACCCCGCGTGATTCGCGCGGCCGTACCCGACGACGTGCACGACGCCCTTCTTATCGATCACGCCGTGACACAGCGGGCCGGGCAGCGTCATGTGCCCGGTACGGCACAGCGCGACCGAGCGTTCGGTGCCCTCGGTCACGGTGTGGTGGATCATCACGCCGTGCACCGGCCCCCATGCGCCGTGCCCGGCGCGGTTGTGGTGCTTGGCGTCGCCGACGACCTTGACGGTCACGCCCTCGTCGCGCATCGCGTCGAGGAACGCCTCGAACGACAGCGGTTTTGCCATGGTGAGCCCCTTTCCGGGCATGAAAAAACGCCCGGCGCGGTGCTGCGCGGGGCGTGCGGGTGAGCTGGTGCCGAGCAGCCGCTACGGGGTGCCGGCGTCGTACGGCGACAGGTTCTCGTTCGCGGCGGTGCTCACGACGGTGCCCTGCCCGAGCCAGTCGTTCCCCCACCGCCGGATGTTGGTCGGCGCGCTCGTGCACGTGTAGACCGACGCGGCCTCGGTGCCCGAGCCCCACCGCCGGTAGGTGTTGTTCGTGATCGTGATCCGGTCGCCGCCGGTCGACAGCCGGATGCCCTGCGCGGTCGAGTCGCCGCGGCCGGCACCCCGCAGGTAGTTGCCGGTCATCTTGAGATCGGTGTTCGACCAGGCCCAGAACCCATGCGACTTGCAGTCGCTCGCGTTGTTGTCGGCCACCGTGAGCCGCGCGCCGCCGTTGCTCGTGAAGAACGACGAGCCGCAGGTCGTGATGTGGTTGCCCGACAGCACGCCGTCGGCGCACTGCTCGGTCGACAGCGCCGTGCCGCCGATATCCGTGAAGGTGTTGCCCGTCGCGGTGAACCGCTCGACGTGCACGGCCCTGATGCCGTTCTCGGTACCGCCGACCGTGGCGACGGTGTTGCCGGTGATCGTGACGTTCCGGTACTTCCCGGTCGCCTCACCCTCGACGAACACGGCGTCGTTGAACGAGCCGATGTTGCGGAACACGTTGTCGGCGACGACGAGCCCGGCACTGATCTGCGACGCGTTGTGGTCGACCCCCGACATGTCCTTGCGGTCCGCGGCCTTCGAGCTGTCGAGGGTCCGTGCCCACACGCCGGCGCCCATGCCCGCGACCGTGTTGCCGCTGATCACGGAGTCATCCCAGATGTACGGCTTCACCGCGTACTGCGCGCCGCCCTCGAACGTGCAACCCGTGATCTTGATGCGGCGGTGCCAGATGCCCCACGCCGCCGAGTGCGAGCCGACACCGGCCGGCCACGCCACGGTGCCCGGCGTGCCCGAGGCGCCGACGTAGCAGTCGCGCATGACGACGTCCTCGACCGGCGTGCCGTCGTACGGTCCGAACCCGCCGAACACCGACGAGCGGAACGCGCCGTCGAGCTGCACGGCCTCGCTGAAATCACGGCCCCCGGTGTCGAGGTAGCCCAGGAACCGGCAGTTCTCGACGAGCCCGTTCTTCGCGCTGTTGAGCTCGATCGCGTGATACCCGCCGACGTCCCTGATCTCAAGATCACGGATGACGACGTTCCGAGCGTGCCCGATCGAAATGCACATGTCGGGGTCGGTCGGGTTGTCGGGGGCGCGCATGTCCCACACGCCGCCCTCGACGACGATGTCGCCGTGCCCGCCGTACCCGCCGAAGTTCTGGTTCGCGTCGCCGTTGAGCAGGAACGTGTTCGGGGCGCCCCGGGTGAACGTAGCGCCCTTCATGAGGGTGAGCCGCGTACCGCGCCGGATGCGCAGCGGCAGCGTGGCGCACCGGTAGTTGCCGGGCGGCACCAGGACCCAGCCGCCGCCCGCGTTGTGCGCGGCGTCGAGGGCGGCCTGCACCGCGGGGGCGTCGTCGGCGACGCCGTCCGCCTTCGCGCCGTACGTCTGCGGGGCGAACATGCCCGGCAGCGCGCCGCCGCCCGAGCCGCCGCCGACCGGCTTGCCGTCGACGGTGAGCGAGTCGACGTCGAGCGTGTCGACGTGCCCCTCGCCGTGCACCGTGAACCCGTTCCGGACGGTGATCCCGCCCGCGAAGGTGACGGGGCCGTTCACGGTCCCGCCCGCGCTGCGCGACAGTGCGCCGCGGGCGGCTTCGAGGGCCTCGGCGGGTACCTCGCGGCCCGACTCGAACCAGCGGACCGGCCCGGTCAGACCGTTGTACTCGTACTCGATCGCGGTGATCCCGTCGATCTTGAAGGGGCGGATCGCGCCCGGCGAGTCGGACCCGGCCGGGTTGCTGCGCAGTTCGCCGATGGGCGTCGTTCCGTCCGCCTCGTACAGGGCGGTGATCGGCTGCCCGGTTCCGGCGACCCGGACGATCAGGGGGTAATCAGGGATGACGTTCCCCGCGGCGTCGGTGAGGACGGCGGCAGCGTTCCCGCCGTAGGTGTAGAGCGGCATCGGTCCCTCTCAGTCCATCCAGTAATCGCCGGAAATGTCCACCCACGCGGTTCCGGCTTCGCCCTGGTACCACCACAGGAGGTCGCCGGGCTGTCCGTACGCCGACGCGGTGTTGTCCGCGAGAACTTCGAGGCGGCCCGCGGCGTGCGTCGTCGCGCCGCCCATCGAGCACGTGCCCGCCCACGTCCGCAGCCCGCTCGGCTTGCAGTCGTCCGGCACGCTGCCGAGGTTCACCGCGTTCGGGTTGTCGATCAGCGCGCCGTCGCTGCGCGCGATGCGGCCCTTCAAGGACACCCGCACGCCGTCGCGGCGCCGGATGCCGAGCCCGACGTCGCCCTGTGTGAACCCGCTCTTCAACGTGATCGGCCGCCAGTCCGGCAGCGGCTCCCACAGGGTCCGCCATGTGTTCGCCGTCGCGGACGACTTGAGCCACGTCGACCCGTTGGCCGCGATCGCGAGGGTCTGCGCCGGGGCGTCCGACAGCGTGTTGTCGCGGTCGGCCTGGTCGGCGACGAGCTGCACGAGGTGCGGGTCGAGGGCCTCGGCGAGCTCGGCGATATCGGCCGGCACGGCCGGGCTGTCGCCGCCTGCGGGCACGGGTAGTTGGGCGTATCCGATGGTCGCCACCGGCACTCTCCTTATGCAGAGAACGTGATCGTGATCGTGCCGCCGGTAAACGCGGCATAGTCGTTGCGGCCGCTGGCGTAGATCGCCAGTCCGCGGGCCGAGCCCGACGCAAGCGCATTGCGCCACGAGGCGGGCAGGGTGGCCGTGCCCTTCGCGCCCACGCTGAGCGAGACGAGTTCCTCGGGGCCGGCGCCGAGGTTGAGCTGCCCGCCGGGCGCCGAGGTGTAGTTGTGCAGGTAGAGGTGCATCGGCCGCTTCGCGTTGACGCCGGAACCGCGGCGGCGGGTGAACTGCACGGTCATCTTCGCGACGGTCTTGCCCGCGCACGCCTGCGCGATCTTCGAGCCGTAGAACCATGCGCCGCGCCTGTTGCCGCCGCCCGTCCAGTCGCCTTGCGTCGGCGTCGAGGCGTAGTCGTCCGGC
>NZ_FNFF01000020.1:12687-125413 GCF_900100315.1 Streptomyces indicus | reverse complement strand
GAGGTCATAGCGCGCGATCTCGGTGCCGCCGGCCTGGTTGATGATGCGGATGTAGGCGTTGCGCACCTGGCCGAAGTTCTGCGAGCGGGACTCCGCGTCGTAGATCGACACCGGGAAGACGATCTTGTCGACCTCGGCCGGCAGACCGGCCAGGTTGACGTTGATCGCCTCGTCGTCGCCGGCGCCCTCGCCCGTGCGGTTGTCACCGGTGTGGACGATGGTCTGGTCCGGCGTCGCCTTGTTGTTGAAGAAGACGAAGTGGCCGTCCGAGAAGACCTTGCCGTCAGCCTTGACCGCGATCGCCGAGGCGTCCAGGTCGAAGTCCGTACCGGTGGTGGTGCGGACGTCCCAGCCGAGGCCCACGGTGACAGCGGTCAGGCCCGGTGCCTCCTTGGTCAGCGAGACATTGCCGCCCTTGGACAGGCTTACAGCCATGGAGGTCCCTTTCCCCTAAATGTGTGTGCGGGTGCTGCGAGTGGTCCCGAAGCTACCCTCATCCCCTCCAACGCATCCGTCCCGGTCCTGGTTCCAGTCCGCGGCACCGGTTTCCCATCCTTTTGACGGTGTCCGTCCCGCTCCGGCCCGTGAACGAGCAGGCCGAAGTGGACTAGACCTTTCGCAGGGGTACGCGCCACACTGTCCCCGTGAGACATGTCATCGCCCTGGACGTGGGCGGCACCGGAATGAAGGCCGCCCTGGTCGGGGCGGACGGCACCCTGCTGCACGAGGCCCGCCGCCGCACCGGACGCGAGCGCGGCGCCGACGCGGTGATCGAGTCGATCCTCGGCTTCGCGGCCGAGCTGCGCGCCCACGGCGAGCAGCACTTCGGCCGGCCCGCCGAGGCAGCAGGCGTGGCGATCCCCGGGATCATCGACTCCGAGCGCGGCATCGCCCTGTTCGCCGCGAACCTCGGCTGGAAGGACGTCCCGCTCAGGGACCTCCTCCAGGACCGGCTCGGCATCCCCGTCGCGCTCGGCCACGACGTGCGCACCGGCGGCCTCGCGGAGGGGCGCATCGGGGCGGGCAAGGGCGCCGACCGCTTCCTGTTCCTGCCGCTGGGCACCGGCATCGCGGGCGCCATCGGCATCGACGGGCGCATCGAGGCGGGCGCGCACTTCGGCGCGGGCGAGATCGGCCACATCGTCGTACGCCCGGACGGACCCCCCTGCGGCTGCGGTCAGCGCGGCTGCCTGGAGCGCCTGGCCAGCGCCTCCGCCGTGACGAAGGCCTGGGCCGAGGCGAGCGGCGACCCCGACGCGGACGCCGCCGACTGCGCGAAGGCCGTGGAATCCGGGGACCCGAAGGCGGCCGAGGTCTGGCAGCACGCCGTCGACGCGCTCGCCGACGGCCTGGTCACCGCCGTCACCCTGCTCGACCCCCGCACGCTGATCATCGGTGGCGGACTGGCCGAAGCCGGGGAAACCTTGTTCACACCGCTGCGTGCGGCCGTCGAGCGGCGGATCACGTTCCAGACGCTGCCGTCGATCGTCCCGGCGGCCCTCGGCGACACCGCGGGCTGCCTGGGCGCGGGCCTGCTCGCCTGGGACCTGCTGGACGCCGACATCGATGCCGGTGCCGACGCCAGTGCCGCGACCGCAGCCGGAGCCGGCGTCCGTCCCGGCGGCGGAGAGTCCGCCGCCCCCGTACCCCACCAGCCCACCGCCCCCCACGACGACCCCACCCCGGAGGTAACCACCTGATGGCCGCACGCAAGGTACTCACCGGCGCCCGGGTGGTGCTGCCCACCGGAACCGTCACTGACGGCCGCGTCATCGTCGACGAGCGGGGCCGGATCGCCGGCGCCGCCGAGCCGGACGCCCCGGCCGTCGACCTGTCCGGGCACTGGGTGGTCCCCGGTTTCGTGGACATCCACAACCACGGCGGCGGCGGCGCGTCCTTCACGTCCGGCACCGTGGACGACGTGCTCAAGGGCGTGCGGACGCACCGCGAGCACGGCACGACCACGCTCGTGGCCTCCACCGTCACCGGCGACATGGACTTCCTCGCCCAGCGCGCCGGACTGCTCTCCGAGCTGGCCGAGCAGGGCGAGATCGCGGGCATCCACTTCGAGGGCCCGTTCATCTCCCCGTGCCGCAAGGGCGCCCATGACGAAACGCTCCTGCGCGACCCCGACCCGGCGGACGTGCGCAAGCTGATGGACGCGGCGCGCGGCCAGGCCAGGATGTTCACGCTCGCCACCGAGCTCCCCGGCGGCGTGGACTCCGTACGCCTCCTCGCCGAGCACGGCGTGATCGCGGCGATCGGCCACACCGACGCCACGTACGAGCAGACGAAGGAGGCCATCGACGCGGGCGCCACCGTGGCCACGCACCTCTACAACGCGATGCCCGCCATCGGCCACCGCCTGCCCGGGCCGATCGTGGCGCTCCTGGAGGACGAGCGGGTCACCGTCGAGCTCATCAACGACGGCACGCACCTGCACCCCGCGTCCCTGGAGCTCGCCTTCCACCGCGCGGGCGCCGGCCGCGTCGCCTTCATCACCGACGCGATGGACGCGGCGGGCTTCGGCGACGGGGAGTACATGCTCGGCCCGCTCGCCGTCGAGGTGAAGGACTCGGTCGCACGCCTGGTCACCGAGGACGGCTCCGAGGGCTCGATCGCCGGCTCGACGCTCACCCTCGACCGCGCCTTCAAGCGCGCGGTCACTGTCGACGGCTTCCCCATCGAGGACGTCGTACGGGCCATCTCGGCCAACCCGGCCAAGCTGATCGGCGCCTACGACGAGGTGGGCTCCCTGGAGCCCGGCAAGTGGGCCGACCTGGTGGTGCTCGACGGCGGCTACTCGGTCGTCGGCGTGATGCGCCGGGGCGAATGGGTGGTGGATCCTCAACTGGGGTGATTTGACC
Source organism: Streptomyces indicus (assembly GCF_900100315.1). Classification (GTDB taxonomy): domain Bacteria; phylum Actinomycetota; class Actinomycetes; order Streptomycetales; family Streptomycetaceae; genus Streptomyces; species Streptomyces indicus. The sequence continues at coordinate 122,546 of NZ_FNFF01000020.1, read as the reverse complement.
CCCGGTTGGACGCCGGCAGTCGAGGAGGCGGTGGGCCCGAGGTCTGGGCTCACCGCCTCCTCTTTGGCATGATCAGGCCCGGCATACGCACGAACACGCGCAGACGGACCCACGCACGCGCACGATCACGCACCTCCGGGGGTGGCACCCGTGATACTCACGGTCACGCTGAACACGGCCCTGGACCTCACGTACCGCGTGGAGCGCCTCGTCCCGCACTCCTCGCACCGGGTCACCACCGTCGCCGAACGCCCCGGCGGCAAGGGCCTCAACGTGGCCCGCGTGCTCACCGCGCTCGGCCACGAGGTGACCGTCACGGGCTTCGTGGGGGGCGCGACCGGCGAGGCCGTGCGCGAAGGGCTCAGCGGCGTCCGCGACGCCCTCTTCGGGGTCTCGGGGGCCACCCGCCGCACCGTCGCCGTGGTCGACTCGGCCTCCGGCGACACGACCCAGCTCAACGAACCGGGACCGCTGATCGCCCCGCCCGAGTGGTCCGCGTTCCTGGCCTCGTACGAGCAACTCCTCGGCTCCGCCTCGGCGGTGGCGCTCTGCGGCAGCCTGCCGCCCGGTGTGCCGGTGGGCGCGTACGCCCATCTCGTGCGCGTCGCACGCGCCGCGGGCGTCCCCGTGCTGCTCGACACCAGCGGCGAACCGCTGCGCCGCGGCATCGCCGCGCGCCCCGACATCGTCAAGCCCAACGCCGACGAACTGGCCGAACTCACCGGCTCCTGGGACCCGTTGCCCGCCGCTCGCGCGGCCCGCCGCCGCGGCGCGCACGCCGTGGTCGCCTCGCTGGGCCCCGAGGGCCTGCTCGCGGCCACCCCCGAGGGCAGCTGGCAGGCCGCACCGCCCGAGCGCGTGGCGGGCAATCCGACGGGGGCGGGGGACTCGGCCGTGGCCGCGCTGCTGTCCGGCCTGGTGACGGGCGAGCCCTGGCCGCGACGCCTCGCGTCGGCGGTGGCGCTTTCCGCGGCGACCGTACTCGCCCCGGCGGCGGGGGAGTTCGACGCGTCGGCGTACGCGTCCTTCGTGGACAAGGTGACGGTGCACCGGCACGCGGACGCGGCCTGAGCCGGCGTCCGCCCGCCGCGGGGCGTCAGCCGCCCGTGCCCTCCACGAGCCACATCTGGTCGATGTAGGAGTTGCACTTGTCGCTCTGCTCGCACGAGAGCGTGATGGTGTTGGTACCGGGCTTGAGGTCGACCACCGCGAACGTGGTGGTCCAGCCCTTCTCCCACTCGCCGGGCTTGGCGTTCGCCCAGTTCTTCATGTTGAGCGGCCGGGTCTGCCGGTCGCCGTTCACCGTCAGGGTGCCGGTGGTGTCCTCGCCGGGAACGGCGTAGGTGACCCGCAGGCTGTACGAGCCGGCCTTCTCGAAGCCGTCGATCTGCCAGGTCAGCGAGGCGCCCACCTGGTTGAAGCCCGCCACGTAGGTGCCGGCCTTCGCGCCCTTGACGTCGGAGGCCGTGGTCGCGGGCGGCGTCAGCTTGAGGACCTTCGCGTCGGTCTTCGGCAGGTCGACGGGCTCGTCCTTCTTGTCCTCGGAGGGCTCGGAGGGCTTGACGCTCTCGCCCGTCGTGGCTCCGCCGCCGGTGCCCTGGGCCTGCGGTTCCTTCTCGCCGTCGTCACCGCCGAGGATCGCGACACCGATGCCGACCACCACGGCCGCGACCACGGCGATGGCGCCGATGAGCAGGCCCTTGGTGTTCGGACCGCGGCCGCGCCCGCCGCCGCCGTGCCCGCCGTGGCCCCCGTGCCCGTTCCCCGCGCCGCCGTAGGACTGCTGCGGGGGGATCTGCCGGGTGGCGTCGCCCTGGAAGGTCTCGGGCGCCGAGTAGTGGGCCTGGTCGTAGCCCTGCGGCTGGCCGTGACCCTGCTGCCCGTAGCCCTGCGGGGGCTGCTGGGTCTGCTGGCCGTACTGCCGCTCGCCGACCGTGCGGACCTGGTTGTACGAGGCGCGGCCCGGGTAGCCGTAGCCACCGCCGCCGGGCGGCGGGGTGGCGCCCGCTGCCTGACCGTCGGCGTAGAGATAGCCGAACGGGTCCTCTTCCTCGGGCGTGCGCGCGCCGTTGTCGCCAGGCGTGGTCATTCCCGGGTCACTCCTCAGGCAGGTCGGTCGACCGGGCAGGTGGTCGATCGGGCGGAACACAGGTACGTATCCGGCCGAGCGTACCCGCTTCGGGTGACCCCCTTTGGGCCAGTTGCCGAGGAAAGACCGCTGACCTGGAGTTATCCGGCACGCCTGTGCTGTTTGGCACGCGACCTTTTCTCGATGTACATCCGCTGGTCCGCCGATTGCAGGACCTCGTCCGCGGACATGCCGCAGTGCGCCCAGCCGATGCCGAAGCTCGCGCCCACCCGCACCGCGCGGCCGTCCACGCGGATCGGAGGGATGATCGCGTTGCGCAGCCGCACCGCCAGGTCCGCCGCGTCCGCGCGGCCGAGCCCGTCGGCGAGCACCACGAACTCGTCTCCGCCGAGCCGCGCGACCGTGTCCCCGTCGCGCACCCCGCTGGTCAGCCGCCGCGCCACCTCGATCAGGACGGCGTCGCCCGTGTGGTGCCCGAAGCGGTCGTTGATCGACTTGAAACCGTCGAGGTCGCAGAAGAGCACCGCGAGCCCCTTGGTCCCGTCGTCGTGCTCGCCCTGCGGGGCGACCACGTGGACGTGGTGGTCGTAGGTGCCGTAGCCCGATGCGAGCGATGCGGAGTCGGCGGCCGCACGCGCGAAGTCGAAGCCATGGCCGTTGGAGTCGTACGGCGAGGGGTCGTAGGGGGAGGCGTTGGCGTCGTAGGCCGGCACCCCGTCGTACAGCCCCGCCCCCTCGTACGGGGGCCCGGCCCCGTAGGCCGCGTCGAGCGACTCGACGGCGCCCTGCGGGGCGGACTGCGGACGTCCGCACAACCGCGAGCCGAGGCGCGAGCGCAGCTCGGCGCTGTTGGGCAGCCCGGTCAGGGCGTCGTGCGAGGCGCGGTGCGCGAGGTGCAGCTCGCGGCGCTTGCGCTCCTCGATGTCCTCGACGTGCGTGAGCAGAAAGCGGGGGCCGTCGGTGGCGTCGGCCACCACGGAGTTGCGCAGCGAGACCCAGAGGTACGTGCCGTCGCGGCGGCCGAGCCGGAGCTCGGCCCGCCCGCCCTCGGCGGAGGTGCGCAGCAGGGTGCCGATGTCCTCGGGGTGGACCAGGTCGGAGAAGGAGTAGCGGCGCATCGCGGCGGCCGGGCGGCCGAGCAGCCGGCACAGGGCGTCGTTGGTGCGCAGTATTCGGCCGTGCTGGTCCCCGCCCATCTCGGCGATGGCCATGCCGCTCGGCGCGTACTCGAAGGCCTGCCGGAAGGACTCCTCGCTGGCCCGCAGCGCCTGCTGCTCCCGTTCGAGTCTGACCAGTGCCCGCTGCATGTTTGCTCGAAGTCGTGCGTTGCTGATTGCAATCGCGGCCTGGAATGCGTACATCTGCAGCGCTTCCTGGCCCCACGGGCCCGGCTTGCGTCCGTTGCGCGGCCGGTCGACCGAGATGACGCCGATCAGCTCGCCGCTGGAGGACCCCGTCGCGTACATCGGCGCGTAGAGCCGGTCGCTGGGGTGCCACTCGTCCTCGAAGCGGGGCTCGGGACCGTCCGTGTGCCACTGCGGCACGTCGTCGTCGACGAGCACCCAGCCCTCGGTGTGCGGGATGAAGCGCAGCGAGCCCCAGGCCTCGCCCATGGCGAGCCGGCGCTCCCAGGAGGCGCGGGAACCCACGCGTCCGGTGATGAGGGCCTCGGCGGCCGGATTGCCCGCGAAAGCGGCGACGACCAGGTCGCCGTCGGCCCGTACGAGGTTCACGCACCCCAGCTCGTAGCCGAGCCCGCTCACCACGCCGTCCGCGACGGCCTGGAGGGTGTCGGCCAGGCTGCGGGCCGTGTTCAGCTCGGCGACCACCTGATGCAGCTGCCGCAGGGTCGCAAGACGGACGTAGGGCTCCGACTCGGTCTCCATGCTCGCTCTCCCCGAGACCTCGACAGCAACTCCAGGATTAGCAGCTTCCCCAGCTTCTCGATGTTCTCCGACGTGCCCCCGACCGGACGGTGATCCCATCATGGCCGCCTGCCTCAGCCACTGAATCACAGCGAGCTGCCCACTCGGTACACAGGGTCAACAAAATATGGACCCTGTGACTCAAGTCACAGCAGGTACTGAAGGGTTGAGGGGGTGCCAGGCCCGCTCCGCATCTGTTTCCTGAACGCAAATCTCGGACCGGGGACCTAGTCCCGATGCCCGATGTGCGGACGTGTGCCGCGGGATTACGTTCGAGCCGTGTCGCAAGCAGTGAAGTCCCCCGCGCCCACGCCCCCTGCCGCGGTGCCCGCGCCCGCCGTGCATCCTGTGGGGGTGAGCAACGACGAGTTCCGTGCCGCCATGTCGCGCCTTGCCGCCGGAGTGGTCCTGGTGACCGCCCAGGAGGAGCCGCTCGGCGAGGGCGGCCCGGCCGGCGAGGACGTCGGCATGACGGCCACGGCCTTCCTGTCCGTGTCCCTCGATCCGCCGCTCGTGCTCGTCTCGCTGCGGGAGGGCTCCCGCATGGACGACCTGCTCGCCGAACAGCCCCGCTGGGCCGTCTCGGTGCTCGCCGAGTCCCAGCGCCACATCGCGGGCCGGTTCGCGATGAAGGGCCGGATCAGCGACCGCCTCCTCTTCGAGGACATCCCTTACGTACGGGGGGAGTTGTCGGGCGCGCCGCTGGTCGGCGGGGCCCTCGCGACGCTGGAGTGCGAGACGGAGTCGCGGGTCCAGGCCGGCGATCACACGCTCGTGGTGGGCCGGGTGCTCTCGGCCTCACTGCCGAGCGCGGACGGTGGGCCGCTGATGTATTTCCGGGGGAAGTACCGGCAGTTGGGCTGACGCCGCCTGCGGCCGTCGCGTCTTTTCGAGCCGACCGTACGCTCAGCTCCAGTCGCGCCCCGACCGGCCCCTCTTCGTCTCCGAACGCGCCTTCTTCTCGCGCAGCCGCCGCTCGTTGATCCCGCGCGGGATGCGGGTGGGTCGCCGCGGGCGCGGCGGCGGGGCGGTGGCCTCGGCGAGGAGGGCGGCCATCCGCGTGGCGGCCATCTCGCGGTTGCGCCACTGCGAGCGGTGCTCCGAGGCGCGTACGGAGAGCACGCCGTCCACGAGCCGCGAGGCGAGGCGCTCGAGCGCCCGCTCCTTCCAGACCTCGGGCAGCGCCTTGGTGTTGGCCACGTCGAAGCGCAGCTCCACCTGTGAGTCCGAGGTGTTGACGTGCTGTCCGCCGGGTCCCGAGGACCGCGAGAAACGCCACATGAGCTCGGCCTCCGGAAGGGAGACGGAGCCGCGGATGACGTAGGGACCAGGCATGCGTCCCATTGTGGCCGCGCCCGTACGGATACGTCATGTCCATTTCCCGCGCGCACCCTTGGCCAACGGATGCGACAACGGTGACGCTCTGTTGCACAAGTGATATCTGAGTGGTGTAGACCTGGTGAAGGACAGGACGTCACGGGGGACCGACTGGATCACGACGAGGGTGGGAACAGCTGTGCAGCGGCGCACAAACGTACTGATCGCGGCAGGCGCCGCACTGGGCCTCACGATGACGCTGGCGAGCTGCGGCGCCACGGGCAGCGGTGGGGTGACCCTCAAACTGGTCGCTGCCGACTACGGGGCCTCCGCGGACGACAGTTCCGAGAAGTACTGGGCCGAGGTCGTCGAGAAGTTCGAGGCGAAGAACCCCGACATCAATGTCGAGGTGACCGTCCTGTCCTGGAGCGACGTCGACGCCGAGGTCGCGAAGATGGTCAAGGCGGGCGAAGCGCCCGACATGGCGCAGATCGGCGCGTACTCGGACTACGCCGCGCAGGACAAGCTCTACCCCGCGGACGAGCTGCTCTCCATCCCGACCCAGGGCGACTTCCTGTCCTCGCTGACCTCGGCCGGTGAGGTCAACCGGATCCAGTACGGCATGCCGTTCGCCTCGTCGACGCGCCTGATGTTCTACAACAAGGACCTCTTCAAGGCCGCCGGCATCAGCAAGCCGCCGGCGTCCTGGGACGAACTCGCCGCCGACGCCGCCCTGTTGAAGGAGGACGGCGTCAAGTACCCCTTCGCGCTGCCCCTCGGCAAGGAGGAGGCGCAGGCCGAGACCATGCTGTGGCTGCTCGCGGGCGGCGACGGCTACACCGACCAGGTCGGCTCGTACACGCTCGACTCCGAGACGAACATCAAGACGTTCAACTGGCTCAAGGACAACCTTGTCGACAAGGGCCTGGTGGGTCCGGTCGCGCCGGCCGAGCTCAACCGCCAGGCGGCCTTCGACGCCTTCTCCAAGGGAGAGGTCGGCATGCTCAACGGGCACCCGACGCTCATCGCCCAGGCGAAGAAGAAGGGCATCGACTTCGGCATGGTCCCGCTGCCGGGCCGCGGCGGCGCCGCGAAGTCCACGATGGGCGTGGCCGACTGGATGATGGCCTTCAAGCAGAACGGCCACCGCGACCAGATCGGCGCGTTCCTCGACTTCGTGTACAGCAAGGAGAATGTGCTCGCGTTCTCCGACCGATACAACATCCTGCCCGTCACCAACTCGGCGCTGGACGCGATGACCGCGGACGGCAAGTACAAGCAGCTCGAGCCGTTCATGGAGGCGCTGCCCTCGTCCCAGCTGCCGCCCGTCGGCAACACGTCCTGGGCCCAGGTGAGCGCCGACATCAAGAAGCAGATCGGCAAGGCGGTCGCACCGGGCGGCAACCCGGCCGCGGTCCTGACCGACATCCAGAACAAGGCGCGGGCTGCGGAGGACGCGGAGTAGGTCTGCGGCTGCGGAGTAGATCCGCGTCTGCGGCTCGAGGGCGCCACTGCCTCGGGACACGCCTCTTCAGGGCGCCGCCGCCCGGCTCACCGTCGGGCGCGGCGCTCTTCGCGTATCCGGCGCAGGCGGTTGACCGTGACGGGGTCGTGGGCGAGGGCGCGGTCGTCGTCGAGCAGCGCATTGAGCAGCTGGTGGTAGCGCGTGGGCGCCATCCCCAGCTCCTCGCGCACCGCACGCTCCTTGGCGCCGGGCGAAGGCCAGTTCCGCCGCTCCAGCGCGAGCACGGCCCGTTCGCGTGCCCCGAGCTCTGCCGGCTCCCGCTGATCGGTCATGCCTGTGCTTCCTGCCCTTTGCTGACGGGGCCGGCCGAACACCGACCAGTACCCAGACCCCTCCCTCCCGGGGGCCGAGCCCTTTCAAGGCTATCGGCCACCACTGACAATCCCGCCCGGCCACCACCGGCAACCCCGCCCCGGCCACCGCGACCATCCCGCCCCAGCCGCCCCCTCCCGCCGATGACGGGATCGGCATGGGCCAGATGCGCCCCGCCTGGATAGGGTCGCCGTATGGGCAGCCATCCGCATCGCACGCCTGACCACACGCCTGACCACGCGCCTGACCGCACACCGGGCCGCACGCCTGACCGCACACCGGGCCGCACCCCCGACCTGCCGACGCCGTCCACCCCGGCCGGGCGCGACGGCCTCGCCGCGCTCGTCGAGCACCCCGGGCGGGCCGTGATCGCCCTGGACTTCGACGGGACGCTCGCGGAGATCGTCCCGGACCCCGAGCAGGCCCGCGCCCACCCGGAAGCCGTGCCCGCGCTCGCCGCCCTCGCGCCCCGGGTGGCCTCCGTCGCGGTCGTCACCGGCCGGCCCGCGGGTGTCGCCGTCCGCTACGGCGGCTTCGCGGGGGTGCCGGGCCTGGAGCACCTGGTCGTGCTCGGCCACTACGGCGCCGAGCGCTGGGACGCGGTCTCCGGCACGGTGCACGCCCCCGAGCCGCACCCCGGAGTGGCCGCCGTACGGGCCGAACTCCCTGGATTCCTCGACTCGTTGGGCGTGTGGCGCGGCACGTGGATCGAGGAGAAGGGCCGCGCGGTCGCCGTCCACACCCGCCGCGCCGCCGACCCGGCCGCGGCCTTCGAGGCCCTGCGCGAGCCGCTCGACCGGCTCGCCGCCCGCCACGGCCTGATCGTCGAACCGGGCCGCCTCGTCCTGGAGCTGCGCCCGCCCGGCATGGACAAGGGCGTGGCGCTCGCCTCGTACGTCCGCGAGGCCGGTGCGACCACCGTCCTCTACGCCGGCGACGACCTGGGCGACCTGCCCGCGTTCTCGGCCGTGGAGAAGCTCCGTTCGGAGGGCCTCAACGGCCTGCTGGTGTGCAGCGGCAGCACGGAGGTGGCGGAACTCGCGGACCGCGCCGACCTGGTGGTGGACGGCCCGTCCGGCGTGGTCGCCCTGCTGCGCTCGCTGGCCGCGGCAACCGGCGCCTGACCCGCGGGGCGGGCGCGCCGCACCGCCGCCTGTCCCGCGGATCGGGCACGCCGCCCCGCCGCCGCCCCGGCTGTCAGCTCCGAAGCGCCGCCACCTGGTCCAGGAACCACTGCGCGGGCGGCAGCGCCGTCCCCGCCGCGGCCAGGCGCTTGGTGCGCTCGGCCCGCTCCTCCGCCGGCATCGTCAGCGCGGTCAGGAGCGCGGCCGAAGTGCCCACCACGTCATACGGGTTGACGACCAGCGCGTCCTCGCCCAGTTCGGCGCACGCCCCCGCCTCGCGCGAGAGGACCAGGACGCAGCCCTCGTCCGAGACGACCGGCACCTCCTTCGCGACGAGGTTCATGCCGTCGCGGATCGGGTTCACCAGCGCCACGTCCGCGAGCCGGTACGCCGCGAGCGAGCGCGCGAAGTCGTCCTTGACATGCAGGATCACCGGAGTCCAACCGGCCGTCCCGTACGCCGAGTTGATCTCCTCGGCGACCAGCGAGACCTCCGCCGTGTAGTCCCGGTAGACCGCGAGGTCCTGCCGCGAGGGGTAGGCGAAGGCGACGTGCACGACCCGTCCGTGCCACTCGGGGTGCTCCTCGAGCAGCAGCCGGTACGCGTGCAGCCCCCGCACGATGTTCTTCGACAGCTCGGTGCGGTCCACCCGCATGATCACCTTGCGGGCCTCGCCCCCGGGCTCCGTTCCGATCTGCTCGCGCAGGTCCGCGAGCCGCTCCTCGACGTCCGCCTCCTGCGAGCGCGCCCGCAGGAAGTCGCCGTCCGCGCCGAGCCCGTGCACACCGAGCAGGGTGCGGTGGAAGCGGCCGTCGGGGGTGCGGAAGCCGACGCTGGGCGTCGCCTCCTCGGGTCCGTACGTCATCACCTCGTACGACCCGAGCACCGCGGCGCAGCACCCCTGGAAGGCCTGCAGCCAGCGCGTGGTCAGGAAGCCGAGGCGGTCGGCGCCGAGCATGCCGAGCAGCAGCTCCTCGGCGATGTCGTCCGGCAGCATCCGGAAGTACTCGGCCGGCGCCCACGGCGTGTGCGAGAAGTGGCCGATCCGCAGGTCGGGACGGAGGGCCCGGAGCATGCCGGGCACGAGCGCCAGGTGGTAGTCCTGCACGACGACCACCGCGCCACGGGCCGCCTCCTCGGCGAGCGCCTCCGCGAAGGCCCGGTTGTACGTGCGGTACGCCTCCCACTGGCGCCGGAACTCCGGTCCGAAGGAGGGCTCCAGCGGGGTCTGGTACAGCAGGTGGTGCACGAACCACAGGACCGAGTTGGCGATCCCGTTGTACGCGTCGGCGTGCACGTCCGCGTCGATGTCGAGCATCCGCACGCCGGGCTCGCCCACCCCGCGCCGCACCGCCTCGCGGTCGCCCTCGCCCACCGCCGAGCACACCCACAGCGTGGCGCCTTCGCCTCCCGCGTCCCCGATCGCCGACAGGCCGGACACGAGACCGCCACCGCCGCGCTTCGCGTCGAGCGTCCCGTCCTCCCGTACGGCATAGGAAACGGGGCCGCGATTGGACGCGACGAGGACCTGCGCACCGTGCTCGGAGACCATGACGCGAACCTAGCCCGTGCCGTAAACGCTCAAACGTACGGATGCCTCACATGACGGAAGGCCGGACTCCCCGAGGGGAGCCCGGCCTACCGGTGGAGACCCGCGGTTCAGCGATCAGTCACGGCGGGAACGGGACGCCGCCAGAGCCAGCGCGCCCAGACCGCACATCACGATCGCGAGCCCGCCGAACAGCATCGTGTTCGAGGTGCCGCCCGTCTCGGCGAGCTCCGGCGAGGACGCGGAGTCCGGCGGGGCCGGACGGGCCTGCGTCCGCTTGCTGACGATCACGGAGACACAGGGGTCCGTGCCGCCCGCACGCGTCTTCGCCGGGGTGCAGGTGGTCTTCGGCACGTCGCCGGTCACCGGGATCACCACGACGCCGCCCGGGGTGCAGGAGGACGTGACCGTCTGCTTGATGACGACCTTGCCCTTGGCGGGCACGTCGCCCGTCCACACCCAGTTCTTGCCGCTCCGGGTCACGGTGCCGCTGCTCGCCTTCGGCGTGCCGCCCTTCACCACCGGCCAGTGGATCTTCGCGCCCTTGCGTGCCGTGGTGGTCGCGTTGGTGAGCGTGATCGTGTTGGTGGTGTCGGTGCACGGCGGCACGACGGGCGTGACCGGCTTGGTGACGATGCCGATCGGCACGACCGGCGCCGGCTCTTCCTCGATCACCGGGGTGGTCCCGCAGGCCGGGTCGGTGGAGCCGGCCTCGCAGTTGGAGCGCGGGGACTCGACGTCGATGTTGTTGCGCATCTTGCCGTCGCCGGTGCGCGGGTCGTTGACGGTGACGGAGTACGTGACGGTCACCGTCTCGCCGGCCGGGATGTCACCGACGAAGGAGATCTTCGGTTCGTCGTAGCTCACGTTGCCCGACGGCTCGGCCTTCGCGTCGTTGTTGTACGTCGCGTCGTCGAGGTTGTCGGTCAGGTCGTCGGTGAACTTCGCGCCCGGGTACGGCAGCCGGCTGATGTTCTTCGCCGTCACCGTGTAGGTCAGCTTGTCGCCGGGCTGGATGTTCTTCGGCGAGGCGGTCTTGGTGATCTCGACGTCCGGCACGGGCACGGAGAAGGCGAGTGCCGAGGGCACGTAGGTGTCGTTACGGGTCCGGAAGGTCAGGTTCGCCGTGGTGGCGCCCTGCGGGATGGTCGCCGCGGGGATCTCGACCGTCTTCGCGTCGATGCTGAAGTTGTTGTCGTCGCAGGGCTGGTCGCAGCCCATCGCGTGGCTGTCGAAGAAGTTGTTGGTGACGCCTTCCTCGTTGGGGATGTTGGTCCCGTTCACCAGGAAGGTGTCCCGCAGGACGTTCCGGTCGCCCTCGAAGGCCGTGACACCGGCGCGCAGCGGGCCGTCGCCGGAGCGGTAGAAGCCGTCCACCTTGATCGTGGTGTCCGGGTCGCTGGAGCGCTGCACCACGTGGCCGCCGTAGAGGTACACGTGCTTGCGGTCCGGTGCGTGCGTCGGCTCGGGGGCGTCGTACTTGTAGACGACGTACAGCGACCAGCCGCCGACGCAGCCCTTGCCGGTCGGCGCCCAGACGTCACCGACGGCGACGGGGACCTCGGAGCCGGTCGGCACGCCGGCGAACTGGCGCGTGACGTCGGCCTCGGCGGTGTAGTAGTGCGGGCCGCCCGTGGTGGAGGGCGTGGCCACCGCGTTCTGCACGGTCACCCGGGTCTCGGCGCCGCTGCCCACCTTGAGCACCGGCTGCTTGGTGAGCGGGTCGCCGGCCGGCTTGGTGGCCGGGCCAGCGGTGTCGCAGTAGTCGATCAGCTGGGTGCCGAACCGCCGGTACGTACCGGTGTTGCCGCCCCAGTACATGCGCGCGTAGGCGACCTCGGCGCCCGGCGGGATCTCGACCTTGCCGGTGCTGGAGTTGATCACAGTGGCGCTCAGGCCCGCGGTGTCCGTGTACTCCATCGTGAACTGGTTGTTGTTCATGTTGTTCGCGCCCGACTGCGCGTCACGGCAGTTCGCGGCCTCGTCCGGCGGCGCGCTCGGGCAGTCGAGCACGGCGTTGCCGAGCTCGATGAAGTCCCCGTACAGGGCCTCGTCGTAGCGCTTGGCGAACGGCTCGACGACCACGGCGGCGGCCGGGGCGAGACCGATCAGCGAAGTGGCGGCGGTGGCGGTGGCGACCAGGGCACCCAGCGTCCGGCGCCGGGCCCTTCCCATTGCTTGTCTAACCCACATAAATGGGAAATTTAGGCAATATCCATGATCGGCTCCGGTTCCGCCACGCAAGCGCGGGCCTACGCCACCCGTCGTGCCCTGTACTCCGCCACCGAGGCCATCGGCGGCCGCTCCTCGGTGTCCACGTCGTGCGTCCGCGGCTCGAACCCGTCCGCGCCCCGCTCGAACTGCGTGAGCCGTGGCCGCACGAGATGGCCGCGGGCCAGCCGCAGCTGCGCGGTCCGGTAGATGGCCGCCGCCATCCGGCCGAGCGCCTTGCCGTCCTGGTGGCGGTGCTTGCGCACGCCGACGTCGACCTGCGCGAGGGCGTCGAGGCCGACGGTGTGCAGCGCATCGACGAGCAGGCCGAGCTCCACGCCGTATCCGACGGGGAAGGGGAGCCGTTCGAGCAGCGAGCGGCGGGCCGCGTACTCGCCGCCCAACGGCTGGACGAATCCCGCCAGTTGGGGCCAGTGCAGGTTGAGCAGCGGGCGGGCGACCAGCTCGGTGACGCGTCCGCCCTGGTCGTTGCGGGCGCCCCCGCCCGTCCCGGCCTCGTCCCCGAGCGGCCGGTCGTACATCGCCTTCACGAACTGCACGTCCGGCTCGGTGAGCAGCGGGCCCACGATGCCGCTCACGAAGTCCGGCGAGAACTCGCGCAGATCCGCGTCCACGAAGCACACGATCTCGCCGCTCGTCACGAGCAGCGAGCGCCACAGCACCTCGCCCTTGCCGGGCACGGCGGGGATCCGCGGGAGTATCGCGTCGCGGTGCACCACGCGGGCGCCGGCCGCCGCGGCCACTTCGGCCGTACGGTCGCCCGAACCGGAGTCGATCACCACGAGCTCGTCCACGAGCGGGCAGGCGGGGCTCATCAGCTCGCGCCGGATCACGGCCACGATCTGCCCGACCGTGGCCTCCTCGTCGAGGGCGGGCAGCACGACACTGACCGTCGTGCCCTGCCGCGCCTTCTCGGCGAGCAGGACGTCGAGCGGCCGGTCCTTCGCCGACCAGGAGCGCTCCCGAAGCCAGCGCTCCACCTCTTCGAGCACGTCTGCCCACTCCTCATGTGATCCATCTCGCCGTTCGGACGACTATCTCAACGGCCGGGGCCTTCGGTTACAGTCTTGAACAACGCGCATGACGGCCGCATGTCGGGGGTCATCGCGTCACAAACACCTGGAGGACACCAGGTCATACCGCTCATCCAGAGGGGCAGAGGGATACGGCCCGTTGAAGCCCCGGCAACCCTCCAGCCAGTTCTCGCACCGCGCGACGCGAGGTCCATGGCTAGGGAAGGTGCCAAATCCGTCTCATGGCGAAGTGCGTCATGAGGAAGATGAGGAGAAAGGGCCTCGCCTGCCATGGCTGTACAGACTGTTGAAACCGCCACCACCTCTGTGGATCTCGGTCCCGCCACCGCGCTGAGCTGCCGCGAGTGCGGCCACCGCGTCCCGCTCGGCCCGGTCTTCGCCTGCGAGGAGTGTTTCGGCCCGCTCGAGATCGCGTACGACTTCTCCGCCTACGAGACCGAAGAGCTGCGCCGCCGCATCGAGGCGGGCCCCGCCAACGTCTGGCGCTACGCCCCGCTGCTTCCCGTCCCGGCCGACGTCGCCGAGAAGCCGAACCTCAACCCCGGCTGGACCAAGCTCGTCAAGGCCGACAACCTCGCCCGTGAACTCGGCGTCGACCAGGGCAAGTTGTTCATCAAGGACGACTCCGGCAACCCCACGCACTCCTTCAAGGACCGCGTCGTCGCCCAGGCCATCGAGGCCGCCCGCGCCTTCGGCTTCACCACCCTCTCCTGCTCCTCGACGGGCAACCTCGCGGGCGCCGTCGGCGCCGCCGCGGCCCGCGCCGGCTTCCGATCCTGCGTGTTCATCCCGCACGACCTGGAGCAGGGCAAGGTCGTCATGGCCGCGGTCTACGGCGGCGAGCTCGTGGCCATCGAGGGCAACTACGACGACGTGAACCGCTTCTGCTCCGAGCTCATCGGCGACCCGCTGGGCGAGGGCTGGGGCTTCGTGAACGTGAACCTGCGCCCGTACTACGCCGAGGGCTCCAAGACCCTCGCGTACGAGATCTGCGAGCAGCTCGGCTGGCAGCTGCCCGACCAGCTGGTGATCCCGATCGCCTCCGGCTCGCAGCTCACGAAGATCGACAAGGGTCTTCAGGAGCTGATCAAGCTCGGTCTCGTCGAGGACAAGCCGTACAAGATCTTCGGCGCCCAGGCCGAGGGCTGCTCCCCGGTCTCCACGGCCTTCAAGGGCGGCCACGACGTCGTACGCCCGCAGAAGCCGGACACCATCGCCAAGTCGCTCGCGATCGGCAACCCGGCCGACGGCCCCTACGTGCTCGACATCGCGCGCCGCACCGGCGGTGCGGTGGAGGATGTGAACGACGAGCAGGTCGTGGACGCGATCAAGCTGCTCGCGCAGACCGAGGGCATCTTCGCCGAGACGGCGGGCGGTGTGACGGTGGGCGTGACGCGCAAGCTCATCAAGGAAGGCGTCCTCGACCCGTCGAAGACCACCGTGGTGCTCAACACCGGCGACGGCCTGAAGACCCTCGACGCGGTCGCCGGCACCGGCGCGACCGCGACCATCCGCCCGAACCTGGACGCGTTCCGCGCCGCCGGTCTGGCCGGCTGATCTCCTCGTATCCCTCCCGAAAGGCCTGAAGTCCCATGAGCGTGAACGTCCGCATCCCCACCATCCTGCGCACCTACACCGGCGGCCAGGCGGAGGTCCCGGCCGAGGGTGCGACCCTCGCCGAGGTCATCGCCGACCTGGAGAAGAACCACACCGGGATCGCCGCCCGCGTCCTGGACGACCAGGGCAAGCTGCGCCGCTTCGTGAACGTGTACGTGAACGACGACGACGTGCGCTTCGAGCAGGGCCTGGAGACGGCCACCCCGGACGGGGCCGGCGTCTCGATCATCCCGGCCGTCGCCGGAGGCTGAGCTTTCCGCTTCACGCCGCGTTCCGCTTCCCGCGTTCCGCGATTGCCCTCTCCGCTTCCCGTGCGAGCTTCCGTACGGGAAGCGGAGGGGGCAATTCTGCATGGTTGAGCGCGGTACAGTTGGGAATGCTGTTTCGCCTTTCGAGGCAGGCGCGCAGAGAGTGTGCCGGGGTCATATGAGAACTCGCGTGCACACCGCCAAGAACTCGCAACGACGCTCGCGCCATTTGCACGATTCGAGCCCTTTGTCCGGCCCGACTTGCCCTGAACTCCAGCGAATTCTCCGTAAATTCCCGATCGGTCGTGCCCAGAATTCTCGTCCGATTGACCTGTTGCAGACGGCAGTTGGACAGATACATTCAGCGGCGGTCGACGCGTTCCGGCGCGCACACCCCCACCTGTCGGGGGGTGAGTTCTGACCCGGATCCGCGAAGTGTGGATCTGTGCAAGGGCCAGTAATAGGGGAGTTAGGCATGGCTCAGGGCACCGTCAAGTGGTTCAACGCGGAGAAGGGCTACGGCTTCATCGCGGTCGACGGTGGTGCGGATGTATTCGTCCACTACAGCGCGATTCAGATGGACGGCTACCGCACCCTTGAAGAGGGCCAGCGGGTCGAGTTCGAGATCTCGCAGGGTCAGAAGGGGCCGCAGGCGGACATGGTCCGCGTGACTGCCTGATCGCGCCGGAGCAGTCTGCAACGACGTGATGGAGGGTCCGCATCCCGCAAGGGGTGCGGACCCTTCTCTTTGTGCCCCACCCAGCTGTGGGCAGTCGTGCCGCAGGGCGATGGGGGTCCCCCCTGCTCGAACGAAGTTGAGAGCTTGGGGGAGGGTGGGCACAGCGGCACCCGGCCGGAGGCCTCCGCGCAGTCGGCCGAAACCAGAGACTCGCTTGCACTCGATAGGGGCGAGTGCTAATCATTGGCGTTAGCACTCTCCCAGTGAGAGTGACAGAAACTTGGATCGGACCGATGAGGTCCACGGGCCGGGTGGGGCAAGGAACCGCCAGGACCGGGGGCCGTCCGTCGCGGGCATCGCGCTCGATCCGGAGCAATCCACCCCTGTCCGGGAGGACCACTTCACATGGCCAAGATCATCGCGTTCGACGAGGAGGCACGGCGCGGTCTCGAGCGCGGGATGAACCAGCTCGCCGACGCCGTCAAGGTCACCCTTGGCCCCAAGGGCCGCAACGTCGTCCTCGAGAAGAAGTGGGGCGCCCCCACGATCACCAACGATGGTGTCTCCATCGCCAAGGAGATCGAGCTCGAGGACCCGTACGAGAAGATCGGCGCCGAGCTGGTCAAGGAAGTCGCCAAGAAGACGGACGACGTCGCCGGCGACGGTACGACCACCGCCACCGTTCTCGCCCAGGCGCTCGTCCGCGAGGGTCTGCGCAACGTGGCCGCGGGTGCCAACCCGATGGCCCTCAAGCGCGGCATCGAGAAGGCCGTCGAGGCCGTCTCCGGTGCGCTGCTCGACCAGGCCAAGGAGGTCGAGACCAAGGAGCAGATCGCTTCGACCGCCTCCATCTCCGCCGCCGACACCCAGATCGGCGAGCTCATCGCCGAGGCCATGGACAAGGTTGGCAAGGAAGGCGTCATCACGGTCGAGGAGGCCCAGACCTTCGGTCTGGAGCTGGAGCTCACCGAGGGCATGCGCTTCGACAAGGGCTACATCTCGGCGTACTTCGCGACCGACATGGAGCGCATGGAGGCCGTCCTCGAGGACCCGTACATCCTCATCGCCAACTCCAAGATCGGCTCGGTCAAGGACCTGCTGCCGCTCCTGGAGAAGGTCATGCAGTCCGGCAAGCCGCTGCTGATCATCGCCGAGGACGTCGAGGGCGAGGCCCTGTCCACCCTGGTCGTCAACAAGATCAAGGGCACCTTCCGCTCCGTGGCCGTCAAGGCCCCGGGCTTCGGCGACCGCCGCAAGGCGATGCTGAACGACATCGCCATCCTCACGGGCGGCGAGGTCATCTCCGAGGAGGTCGGTCTCAAGCTCGAGAACGCGACCGTGGACCTGCTCGGCCGCGCCCGCAAGGTCGTCATCACCAAGGACGAGACCACGATCGTCGACGGCGCCGGTGACAGCGAGGCCGTCAACGGCCGCGTGAACCAGATCCGCGCCGAGATCGAGCAGTCGGACTCCGACTACGACCGCGAGAAGCTCCAGGAGCGCCTCGCGAAGCTCGCCGGCGGCGTGGCGGTCATCAAGGCCGGTGCCGCGACCGAGGTCGAGCTCAAGGAGCGCAAGCACCGCATCGAGGACGCCGTGCGCAACGCCAAGGCGGCCGTCGAGGAGGGCATCGTCGCCGGTGGTGGCGTGGCCCTGCTCCAGGCCTCCTCGGTCTTCGAGAAGCTCGAGCTCGACGGCGACGAGGCCACCGGCGCCAACGCCGTGAAGCTCGCGCTCGAGGCCCCGCTCAAGCAGATCGCCGTCAACGGTGGTCTCGAGGGTGGCGTCGTCGTGGAGAAGGTGCGCAACCTGCCCGTCGGCCACGGCCTCAACGCCGCGACCGGTGAGTACGTCGACATGATCGCCCAGGGCATCATCGACCCGGCGAAGGTCACGCGTTCCGCGCTGCAGAACGCCGCGTCCATCGCCGCGCTCTTCCTCACCACCGAGGCCGTCATCGCCGACAAGCCGGAGAAGGCCGCTGCCGGCGCTCCGGGCGGCATGCCGGGCGGTGACATGGACTTCTGATCCTCGCGGATCGGGTCCATACGAGCCGTACCTGCTGTACGCCGAGGGCGGCACTCCCTTCTGGGGGTGCCGCCCTCGGGCGTTCTGCGGTGGGCCCGCGGCGGGAGCCGGCCGCCGCAGGGGTGATGATCAGATACGTGCTGATCGAGTTCCTGGCCGTGGCAGCCCTCGGCATGACCCTCGTGTGTGCCGTCGTGCGGCCTTTCGGGCGGGCCGAGGCGTGGTTCGCCGTGCCTGCCGCGGGGGTGGTGATCCTTGCCGGTGCGCTGCCGCTCGCGGAGGTGGAGGAGGAGGCCGCCCGGCTCGGGCCGGTGATCGGGTTCCTCGCCGCGGTCCTGGTCCTCGCGCAGCTCTGCGCGGACGAAGGGCTCTTCCACGCCTGCGGGACCTGGATGGCCCGCTGGGCCCGGCGGCGTCCGCGCCGGCTGCTCGGCGCGGTGTTCACGCTGGCCTCGCTGATCACCGCGGCGCTCAGCCTGGACGCCACCGTCGTGCTGCTGACCCCTGTCGTGTTCGCCACGGCCGCCAGGATGGGCGCGCGCCCCGCGCCCCACGTCTACGCGAGCGCCCATCTCTCCAACACGGCCTCGCTGCTGCTCCCCGTATCGAATCTGACGAACCTGCTCGCGTTCACCGCAGCCGGTCTCAGCTTCACGCGCTTCGCGCTCCTCATGCTGCTGCCGTGGCTGGTGGCCATCGCCGTCGAGTACGTGGTGTTCCGCCGCTACTTCGCCGCCGATCTCGACGCGCCCGCCGAGCCGGTGGCTGCCGAGGAGCCGCCCGAGCTGCCGCTGTTCGCCCTGGTCACCGTGTGCCTGACGCTTGCCGGGTTCGCCGTCGCGTCCGCGGTCGGCATCGATCCCGCGTGGGCGGCCGCGGCAGGTGCGGCGGTGCTGGCCGTACGGGCCCTGAGCAGGCGCCACACCACACCCGCAGCGCTCGTCCGCGCCACCCACTGGCCGTTCCTGCTCTTCGTCCTCTGCCTCGGCATCATCGTGCGGGCCGTCGTCGACCACGGGCTCGGCGACGCCCTCGCCCGCGTCCTGCCCGACGGCAGCTCGCTGCCCGCACTGCTCGGCACGGCCGCGCTCGCCGCGCTCCTCGCGAACCTGATCAACAACCTGCCCGCGGTTCTCGCCCTGCTCCCGCTCGCCGCGCCCTCCGGCCCCGGCGCGGTGCTCGCCGTCCTGATCGGCGTGAACATCGGGCCGAACCTCACGTACACGGGCTCGCTGGCCACGCTCCTGTGGCGGCGGATCGCGCTCCAGCACGGCCACGACGTACGGCTGCGGGAGTTCACCGTGCTCGGTCTGCTCACCACACCGCTCGCGCTGGCCGGGGCAACGGTGGCGTTGTGGGTGGGATTGCGCGGGTGGGGGTACTGAGCCGGCCGCCGGCTCATCGGGACCGGGTAGCCGGGATCACAGGCGCAGGTGCGGTGGCAGTGGAATGCGGTGCCGGGGTGTGCCCGTTGCAGAGGAGACGGCCGGTGCATACTTACCGGTCGGTACGTGTGTACGAACCCTGCCGCCCGTTCCCGAGCCCTCCCCAAGGAGCCCCCACGTGACCGTCGCCGATGCCACCCCGCCCGCCGGCACCCCGGACCGGGCCGCCCAGGTCCTGTCCCGTCCGGTGCGGCTGAACGGCCTGACCGTGCCGAACCGTGTCGCCATGGCGCCCATGACCCGGATGTTCTCGCCGGGCGGGATACCCACCGACGACGTGGTCGGGTACTACGCGCGCCGGGCCGACGCGGGTGTCGGCCTGATCATCACCGAGGGCACCTACGTCGGCCACGACTCGGCAGGACAGAGCGACAGCGTGCCGCGCTTCCACGGCGAGGAGCAGCTCGCGGGCTGGAAGAAGGTCGTGGACGCGGTGCACGCCGCGAGCGGCACGATCATGCCGCAGCTGTGGCACATCGGGATGGTGCGCAGGGCGGGTGAGCCGCCGTTCGCGGACGCCGCGCCGATGGGGCCCTCCGGCCTCTACAAGCCGGGCATCGAGCCCACCGGCGAGGCGATGACGCAGTCCGACATCGACGAGGTGGTCGCGGCCTTCGCGCAGGCCGCCGCCGACGCCGAGCGGCTCGGCTTCGACGGGGTCGAACTGCACGGCGCGCACGGCTACTTGATCGACCAGTTCCTGTGGGAGGGCACCAACCGCCGCACGGACGCGTACGGCGGCTCGGCGGTGGCCCGTACGAAGTTCGCGGCCGAGATCGTCGCGGCGGTCCGCGCGGCCGTCTCGCCCTCCTTCCCCGTCCTCTTCCGCTACTCGCAGTGGAAGCAGCAGGACTACACGGCCCGCCTCGCCGAGACCCCCGAGGAGCTGGAGTCGATCCTGGCGCCGATCGCCGCCGCCGGCGTCGACGCCTTCCACGCCTCGACCCGCCGCTACTGGCTCCCCGAGTTCGAGGGCTCCGACCTCAACCTGGCGGGCTGGACGAAGAAGCTCACGGGCAGGCCCGTCATCTCGGTGGGCTCGGTGGGCCTGGACGGCGAGTTCATCAAGGCCTTCCAGGGCGAGGGTTCGTCCCTGCGCGGCATCGACGACCTCCTCGACCGCCTGGAGAACGACGAGTTCGACCTGATCGCGGTGGGGCGTGCGCTGCTCCAGGACCCGCAGTGGGCGGCGAAGGTGCTGTCCGGGCGGGCCGGCGAGCTGCGGTCGTACGACGCGGCTTCGCTGCAGACGCTGAGCTGAGCTGAGTCAGGGCTCAGCTGAGCCGAGGCCGGCCGGGGTCAGGCGGCGGCGCCCGTGCGCGGTCCCCGGCCGCCGCCGTCCTCCCGCTCCAGGTGCGGCGGCACCCACGCCGCGTGCCGCAGGATGGCGCGGATCGTCGCACGCGGCGGGGCGAGCCGCAGGGCGCGGTTGCGCAGGGCGATCGCGAGCGGGTTCGTCAGCTGCTGGCCCATCCGCCCCGCCTGCCGTGCGGCGCGGGCCACGGCCTGGGCGCGCGGCCTGCGTTCGGCGTCGTACCGCAGCAGCGCGGACTCCACGGACGGGCCCTCGGCCAGCGCCGCCGCCAGCGTGACCGCGTCCTCCAGGGCCTGGCAGGCGCCCTGCCCCAGGTTGGGCGTCATCGCGTGGGCCGCGTCGCCGAGCAGCGCGACCCGGCCCGCGACGAACGAGGGCAGGGGCGTGGCCAGCTCGTGGATGTCGTGGTGCAGGACGGCCGCGGGGTCGGTGGCCGCGAGGAGCTGCGGCACCGGGTGGTGCCAGTCGGCGAAGCGGGCGCGCAGGACGGCGAGCGGGTCCTCGTGCCGCAGGCCCGCGGGGGAGTTGAGGACCGCGTGCCACTCCGCGCGGCCGTCCGTGAAGGCGATGTGGCCGAACTCGGCGCCGGGCCCCCACGTCAGCGCGAAGTCCTCGGCCAGGTCGAGGGGTCGGGCGGTGATCGCGCGCAGCACGGTCGACCCGCTGTAGACCGGACCGGGGTGGTCCGGGAAGAGCCGGGCGCGCAGCCGGCTGCGCAGCCCGTCGGCGGCCACGAGCAGATCCGCTTCGAACGGGCCGTCGTCCGTGCGCACCCGTACGCGGCCGGGAGCGGAGACGTCGAGGTCCCTCACCGTGGTGCCCACGCGCAACGCGTCCGGGGGCAGGGCGGCGCGCAGCAGCCGGTGCAGTTCCGCGCGCGGGATGCCCGCGATCGGCGTGCCGAGGGCGCGCTCCAAGGCATGGCCGTCCATCCGGGCCAGCCAGCGGCCGTCGGGCGTACGGGTGCCGCCCGTGTACTGGAAGCGCGCGGCCTCGCGCAGGTCCACGCCGAGTGCGTCAAGGGCGTGGATGCCGTTGGCGGCGAGCGAGATGCCCGCGCCCGCGTCGGCGAGCACCTGGGCGCGCTCGACCACGGTCACGTCCCAGCCGGTACGCCGCAGCCCGATCGCGGCGGCGAGCCCGCCGATCCCCGCACCCACCACCAGCGCCGTGCCCCTGGGGGACGTCGACTCCGCGCTCATGTGCCTCCTCCTTCTACAGGTGTAGAAGGAGCGTAGCCTTCCCCTTCTACTGCTGTAGAAAGGGGTGTGGCCAACGACAGCTCGACCGCCCCCGACCGCCGCACCGCCCTCGCCGACGCCGCCGTCTCCGTGCTCGCCGAGCAGGGGATGCGCGGCCTGACCCACCGCGCCGTGGACCGCGCGGCCGGTCTGCCGACGGGCACGACCTCGGCGTATCTGCGCACCCGCAGCGCCCTGCTCACCGCGCTCGTGCGCCGCCTCGTCGAGCTGGACCAGGCGGAGCTCCAGGCGGCCGGCGAGGCGCTCCCCGTACCGCGGGACGCCGCCGAACTCACCGCCGCACTCGTCCAGTTCACCGAGGGCAGGCTCGTCGGCGAAGGGCGCCGGCGGACCCTCGCCCGCTACGCCTGCACGGTCGAGAGCGTCCACCAGCCGGAGCTGCGCGAGATCCTCCGGCCGAGGGAGAACGCGGGCCGCGACCTCGTCCGCACCTTCCTCGCCGCGCACGGCGCCCTGGACCCCGAGTCCCGCACCCTCACCCTGCTCGCCTGCGTCGACGGCCTGGTCTTCGACCGGCTGACCGGGGGTGGGGAGGTGTCGGAGGACGAGGTGCGGGGGCTTGTGGATGCGGCGCTGCGGGGGGACGACGCGACCGGGCGCCGCTCGCGTCGTTCCTGAGCCGACGGTTCGCGGTCAGCAGACGCTGCGGTACGGGGCGTCCGGCACGTACAACTCCCATTCCTCCTCGGTGATGTCGCGTCCCGCCTTCTTGCAGATGGTCTCGGCGAGATCGTCGGGGTCGAGGCTCAGGGCCTGGGCGCGGCTGCCACTGAGGGTGACGAGCGTGCTGTCGCGGAAGCCGAGGGAGTCGATGCGGTTGCCGGTGACGTCGATGGGCTTGCCCAGGCCGGCGCGGCTCTCCAGGTCCCAGAGCTGCACCGCGCCTCCGTTCTGGCCGACCACGGCCGCGAGAAACCGGCCCTCGGGTGAAAACGCCAGGCTGTGCGCCTGCTGCCCGTAGTGCGTGCCGCCCTGCACGGTGCTGCCCGGCATACGGGCGGTGCGCTCGCGGACCTGTCCGTCCCAGAGCTCCAGCCAGCCCGACTCCTTGAGGACGCCGAGGCTTCTGCCGTCCGGCGAGAATGCCAGGCTGCCGGTGGGTTCGCGGTCGAAGCCCGGCACCTTGCGCGTCTTCCTGGAGGCGAGGTCGAGTACGTCACCGCGCCCGGTGACGAGGGTGCGGTTGTCCGGGCTGAAGGCTGACGGCCCGGACAGCTTCCGGAACCGGTGCAGCTTCTTCTTCTCCTGTATGTCCCAGATCTCAAGGTCGCCGCCCTCGCCGGAGGCCTGGCCCGCACCCTCGTGCAGCACGGAGATGTAGCGACCGTCGGGGGAGAGCCCGATGTTGACCAGATCGCGCGGCCCGGGGACAGGGGCATCCCACACTTTGCGGTTCTCCTTGGCGTCCCGGATGGTCACGACCTGCATCGGACCGGTGCCCCCGTCCTTCACGTCCAGGTGCGCGAGGAGGCGCCCGTCCGAGGACAGGGACTGCGGACCTGACGGAATGCCGATCTCGAAATCCGGGAGGGGTACGGGGACGCGTGCGCCCTTCTGCTTGCCGGTGGTGAGGTCGATCAGCTGGTAGGCCTCGGACCTGATGCCGAGCCTCACCAATCCGGTGGTGCCGTCGGGGGAGATAGCCACGCCATGGGCGGACTCCGTATTTGTGGTGCTGCTGGACAGTACGCCCGAGACGTCGAGCCGTACGACCTCGTTGCCGCGGGTGGAGCGGTAGGCGATGGACTTGGTGCGTTCGTCGAGGACGGCGCCGTCGATGAGGAAGCCGTCGCTCCCCGCGCTCTTGACTCCGGGGATGTCGAGGACGGCTTCACCGGAGGCGACGTCCAGGACCTTGATATCGCCATCTTGCGACCAGCCGAAGACATGGCCTCCCGTGGCCGTCAACTGGGCATTCCAGCTGTCCCTGTTGCCGTCCTCGGTCAGTGTGACGTGGCCTATGGCCCTACCGTTTGCGGTGTCCCAGACCTGGACCCCGAGGTCGTCGGCCATGGCCATCCTGCGGCCGTCGCCGCTGAAACCGACCACAGTGCCGCACGCGCTCACGTCGGAGGCGTCGTCATCGACCGGCGCGAAAGCGGGCCGGACACGTGTGTCGTCGACGCTCCACACCGTGAGCGGCACGGCGCTGTCCGGTTCGCAGACCGAGACGAGGGAGCCGTCGGGGGACAGGACCGGACTCTGGTCCGTCGGCCACTCGGCGAGCTTGCGGCCGTCCGGCGTCAGCAACGCGGCCCGGTTCGGGCCGGCGTGTCTGCCGTTGTCGACGAACACGGCATGACCGTCGTTGCTCAGGCTCTCGGGTTCCGTGTTCTCCGGTGCGGTGTAGACGGCACCGGTGGGCTTGCCGTCCCGCGAGGAGACGAGCTGGTATGTGTTCCCCTTCTGCCAGGCGAGGAGGTGCTTACCGTCGGGACTTGCCGGCGGCTGACGGTCGTTGCGGGGTTCCCTGAGCCCGCCCGGGAACGTGACGCGCGGCTTGCGGGCGCCCGCCGCCCCCTTGGTGAGATCCCAGATCTCTGCGGAGCCCGGCCGGTAGGAGAGCAGGGAGTCAGCGCCGCCCAGCAGGGCCTCGCCTGCTCCCGGCCCGTCGGTCACCCGAGGCAGTGCCACCGTGCTCAGCGTCCGCTGCGTGGCCCCGGCCCCCAACGCCGCTCGGGCCTCCGGCACTTCCGCGATCTGCCACGAGGCCAGGCTCAGCAGCAGCGCCGTGTCCGGCTCCGTGCTCCGCAGGCTCTCCGCCGCCTGCGCCACCGACCGCGCCGTCGCCTGCGCCCGCCGCAGCTCCGCCGTCTCCCGCTGGCGGCTGCTCTCGCGGGCCTGGAAGACGCCGAACAGTCCGCCCAGCAGGGCCAGCACCGTCAACACGGCAAGACCCGACAGGAGTTGACGGCGACGGCGGGCCGCGCGGGTCGCCTCCGCCCGGGAGGCGTCCAGGAAGCGGACCTCCAGGGGGTTCGGACGCAGCTGGAACGGGGCCGTCGGCAGCCAGTCCAGGCAGGTCCGCAGGGCCGAGCCGTGCAGCAGATCGTCGGCGCGTTCCCCGTTCGCGGCCCAGGCGCGGGCCGCCCGGCCCAGCGAACGGTGCAGGGCAAGTCCCGTACGGTCGGCGGCGACCCAGTCGTGCAGCCGACGCCAGGCGGGGAGAAGGGCGGCGCTTGCGGGCCGTACGGATCCGTCGTCCGAGCCCGTCAGCGCACCCGCCTCCGTGAGCCTGTCCACCGCGAGCCGCGCCGGGCGCTGCTCGCTCTCGGGCCGGCCGTCGTACCACTCCGCCCGGTCCACCGTCCGTACGGAATCCTGCGAACCGTCCGGGGCGTCGCCGGGCACGACCATCCGTAACAGCAGCTGCTGAGCCGCGAGTTGGGCATCCGGCGGCAGACCCGTGAAGGCGGCCTCCGCGCGCTCGCCGAGCGCCGGCGTGGTGTCAGCGGTACGGTCGTCCGCCGGGCCGCCGGCACGCTCGGCCCCCGCCTCAAGGAGGGCCAGCCTCGGATCCGCCGCCTTCGGCAGATCGCCGACGAGGCCGAGCACCAGCTCCGCGGCGCCGGGCCGCAGAGCGGGGTCCTTCGCGAGGGCCGAGGCGATGAGCGGGCGGATCCGCGGGGGTATGGAGGACAGGTCGGGGTCGAGAGCTGCCGTGCGGCGGGCCACCTCGCCGATGTGCTCCCCGCGGAACGGCTCGGTGCCGCTCGCCGCGTACAGCACCACGGCGCCCCAGGCGAAGACATCGGCCGCCGCCGTCGCGCGGCCGCCCGCGAGGACCTCCGGTGCCATGTACCCGAGCGTGCCGAGCAGCGCGCCGGTCGCCGTGAGGGACATGTCGGGGGCGCGCGCGATCCCGAAGTCGATGATCCGCGGGCCGTCCGGGCCGAGCAGGATGTTGCCCGGTTTCAGGTCGCGGTGGATGACGCCGGCGTGATGGATCGCGGCGAGCGCGGTGGCGGCGCCGGTGGCCAGGCGAAGGAGGGCGTCGGGGTCGAGCGTGCCACGGCTGCGGACCTGGTCGGCGAGGGTCGGCCCGGGCACGTACTCGCTGACGATGAACGCAGGAGCCGCGCCCTCGCCGCCGTCCCCTCCGAGCGACACATCGAGGATCCGCGCGGTACAGAACGAGGCCACTTTCCGCGCCGCGTCCGCCTCCCGCCCGAACCGCTCCCGCACCCAGTCGGCCGAGCCGCGATGCAGCGCCTTGAGCGCGACCCGCGCCCCCTGCGCGTCGTACGCCTCGTACACGACCCCCTGGCCGCCCGCACCGAGCCGCGCGGCCAGCCAGTAGTCCCCGATCCGCTCAGGATCGTCCGGCCCCAGTGGCGTCCCCAACTCCCGCCCCCTCCATGGCAGTTGAGCCCCGAGGTGAGGCCCGGGTGATCTTAGCCGGGTGGGGTGGGGGGTACCAGGTTGTGCGGGGCGCCGGGTCACTTGGGACAACAAGGGCGGTACCCCGAACACGGGGTACCGCCCTTGGCCGTACGACCTGCGGCCGTAAGACCCGCGGCCGCACGAGCTGCGACCGTAAGACCTACGACCGCGAAGCCGCTCAGACCTTCGCCGGCTCAGGTGCCTCCGGGGCCGCGGAGGCCGTCGCCGCCGTGCCCGACGCCACGACCGCCTCCTGCGGAGCATTCAGCTCCACCAGCATCTGCTTCGAGAAGCCGAAGAAGTACGTGGCGATGAAGCCGACCAGGTAGCCGACGAGGAGGCCGCCCGCGTAGATCGCGATCGTCATGCCCAGGCCGTGGTTGCCGTCGAGGAGGGGGAAGAGGGCCCAGCCCGAGGGGCCGATGGCGGTCGAGCCGACCTTGTCGCCGAGCATCGAGAAGGTGCCGATGAAGGCGCCGCCCGCCGCACCGCCGATGCAGGCGGTGATGAAGGGGCGGCCCAGCGGGAGCGAGACGCCGTAGATGAGGGGTTCGCCGACGCCCAGGAAGCCTGCGGGGAGCGCGGACTTGATGGTCGTGCGGATCGAGGTGTTGTGGCGCAGGCGCTTGAAGACCGCGATCGCGCAGCCGACCTGGCCCGCGCCCGCCATCGCCAGGATGGGGAGCAGGACGGTGTAGCCCTGCTGCTCGATGAGCGTGGTGTGGATCGGGATCAGGGCCTGGTGGAGGCCCAGCATGACCAGGGGCAGGAAGAGCCCGCCGAGGACCAGGCCCGCGAAGGCGCCCGTGTTGTCGAGGAGCCAGTTGGCCGCGGTGCCGATGCCGGTGGAGATCTCGCCCGCGAGGAACATCAGGCCGAAGATGGTGACCAGACCGGAGATGAGGACCGTGAGGGTCGGGGTCACGAGCACGTCCACCGCCTCGGGCACCCACCTGCGGCACCACTTCTCGATGTACGTGGCGAGCACCGCCGCGCCCAGCGCGCCGAGGACGCCGCCCTGGCCGGGGGAGAGCTGCTGGCCGAAGGCCTCGATGTTGGCCACGCCCGGGAAGACGATGATCGCCGCGACCGCACCGCCCAGGATCGGCGTACCGCCGAACTCCTTGGCCGTGTTGAAGCCGACGAAGACGGCGATGAGCGCCATGAAGCCCGAGGCCATCGCGGCGAGCGCCGGGGTGACCGAGGGCAGCCAGCCCAGGTTGATCAGCAGACCGTTGAGGCCGGCGATGATGCCGCAGCCGATCAGGGCCGGGATCAGCGGGACGAAGATGTTCGCGATGCGGCGCAGGAAGAGCTTGAAGGGGGTCTGGTTCCTCGCCTTCTGGGCCGCCTTCATCTCGGCGCCCTGAGCGGCGAGTTCATCGGCCGAGACCGGCTGCGCGGGTGCGGCCGCGCGCTCCTCCTCGACCAGCTTCTCGAACTCGGGCGTGACCCGGGCGACGGTGCCCGGGCCGAGCACGATCTGGTACGTGTCGTCCTCGACCACACCCATCACGGCCGGCACGGCCTTGAGGGCCTCGTCCTGGACGAGGGAGCGGTCGCGCAGACCGAGCCGGAGCCGGGTCATGCAGTGGGCGATGGTGGTGATGTTGGCCGCGCCGCCGACGAGGGGCAGGATCGCGGCGGCAGTGGCGCGGTTCTTGTCTTCGGTGCTCATGTGCGGTGGTGCCTTGCTGTGAAGGTGGTGCGGGGAGGGGTCAGCCGGCGGCGGACTGGAGGGCCGCGCGCAGGTGGCCGTGCGCGTCGTCCAGGAGCCGGTTCGCGGTGGTGGCGTCGAGGTCCGCGAGGATCATGAGGATGGCGGTCTTCACCTCCCCGTCCGCTCCGGTCAGGGCCGCCTCGATGGCCTCGTCGGAGGCGTCGGTGGCGAGCGCGACGATGCGCCGGGAGCGGGCCCGCAGCTTCTCGTTGGAGGCGCGGACGTCCACCATCAGGTTCCCGTAGGTCTTGC
The DNA here is from genome assembly GCF_900100315.1 of Streptomyces indicus. GTDB lineage: Bacteria > Actinomycetota > Actinomycetes > Streptomycetales > Streptomycetaceae > Streptomyces > Streptomyces indicus. The sequence goes on along the minus strand of NZ_FNFF01000020.1, from coordinate 94,490 downwards.
CGAGCCGGATCATCGTGATGGTGGAGAGCATGTTGAGGACGAGCTTCTGGGCCGTGCCCGCCTTCAGGCGGGTGGAGCCGGTGAGCAGCTCGGGTCCGACCACGACCTCGATGCCGTGCTCGGCGGCGGCCGCGAGGGCCGAGTCCGCGTTGCAGGACAGGCCGATCGTCAACGCGCCCTTCGCCCGGGCGTGTTCGACGGCGCCGATCGCGTACGGGGTGCGGCCGGAGGCCGAGATGCCGACGACGACGTCGTCCGGGCCCAGGTTCAGGTTGTCCAGGTCCTCGCGGGCCAGCTCCTTGGAGTCCTCCGCGCCCTCGACGGCCGTGACCATCGCGGCCGGGCCGCCCGCGATCAGGCCGACGACCTCGGACGGGTCGGTGTTGAAGGTGGGCGGGCACTCGGAGGCGTCGAGCACCCCGAGCCGGCCCGCCGTGCCCGCGCCCGCGTAGACCAGCCGCCCGCCGCGCGCCATCCGCTCGGCCGCCCCGTCGATCGCGGCCGCGATCTGCGGCAGCTGCGCGGCGACGGCGGCCGGGACGGTGGCGTCCTCGCCGTTCATCGTGGCCGCGATCTCCAGCGTGGAGAGCCGGTCGATCTCGGCGAGTTCGGGCCGGAACGCCTCGGTCGTCAGCGTCGCCAGCTGGGCGCGCAGCTCCCCGTAGGTGCTGTCGGCACCGGCGTCGTCGGCGGTGGTTTCAGGCGTGGTGGAGGTCATGACGGGGTGCTCTTCCATGTGCGGGTGAAGGGGAGGGCGGCAGGAGCTGCGGAAGCGGGGGCCTCAGCGTGTGTTGCGTGGGCTGTGGCGGTGCGCGAGTGCCTCGTAGGACGCGGCAAGGGCGGGCGCCGCGGTCTCGTAGGTGCGCTGGGCGACGCCGACGAACAGGCAGTCCACGACGAGCAGTTGGGAGGTGCGCGAGGACATCGCGGCGGGCCTGAGCTCGCTCTCGCGCGCGGTGGAGGTGGTGAGTATGTGGTCCGCGTACTGCGTCACCGGGCTGTCCGGGCGGCCCGTGATCGCGATCGTGGTGGCGCCGTGCTCGAAGGCCACGCGCAGCGGCTCGATGATGTCGCCGGTCGATCCGGAGTGGGTGATCGCGATGGCCACGTCGCCGGAGCGCAGGGTGACCGCGTTGGTGACGGCCAGGTGCGGGTCGGAGTGGGCGAACGCGACGTGTCCGATACGGAGCAGCTTCTGCGCGAGGTCCTGCGCGACCAGGCCCGAGGCGGCCACGCCGTAGAGCTCCACGCGGCGGGCGGCGGCGAGGGCCGAGACGGCGGCGCCGAGCTGGGCCATGTCGAGGCCGGCGGCGGTGTCGGCGAGGGTCTGCTGCTCGTCGTAGGCGAGCTTGGCGACCACGTCGGCCAGCGGGTCGTCCACCGCGATGTCGGCGGTGACCGCGGGCGCGCGGCCGGACTGCTGCTGGGCGGCCAGGCCCGCGAGCGCGAGGCGCAGGTCGCGGTAGCCGGGGTAGCCGAGCAGACGGGCCGTGCGGACCACGGTCGCCTCGCTGGTGCCCGTGCGCTCGGCGAGGCCGGTCACCGTGAGGGCGGCGCAGCCGGCCGGATCGCCGGCGACGGCCTCGGCCACGCGCTGCATCGAGCGGGTCATGGACGGGGCGAGCGTGCGCACCTTGGCCGCGAGGGCGGCCGGCGCGGGCGGGGTGTCCGGCAGTGCGCCGGTGGCCGGGCCGGTGGTCGTGCCGGGGCCGCCCGAGGCGCTGCGGAAACTTTCCTTCAGATCGTTGCTCACATTTGAAAGATATTTTCGGCGTTCTTATGTCGTCAAGAGGCCCTTGGTCCCGGGTTCATCACGGCGCCTTGACGTGTGGCCGCCGTCACAACGAGGCGGCTGCCCGCGGTGCGTACGGGTGCGTACGGAGGGGCGTACGGAGGGGCGTACGGAATGAAAGGGGCCTCGTGCTTGTTCGCACCTGACATGCCCGCACCCGCCACACGCTCCCGTATGCCCATAGCCGTCTACACGCTCGGCACGGCCGTCTTCGCGCTGGGGACGAGCGAGTTCATGCTCTCCGGACTGCTCCCGGAGATCGCCCGCGACATGGACGTCACCATCCCGCAGGCCGGACTGCTCATCTCGGCGTTCGCGATCGGCATGGTCGTGGGCGCGCCGCTGCTCGCCGTGGCCACGCTGCGGCTGCCGCGCCGCACCACCCTCATCACGCTGATCTCCGTCTTCGGGCTCGGGCAGGTGGCGGGCGCGCTCGCCCCCACGTACGAGATCCTCTTCGCCTCACGCGTCGTCAGCGCCCTTGCCTGTGCGGGCTTCTGGGCGGTCGGCGCGGCCGTGGCCATCGCGATGGTGGACCTCGGGCAGCGGGCCCGCGCGATGGCCGTGATGATCGGCGGCCTCTCCGTGGCGAACGTCCTCGGTGTGCCCGCGGGCGCCTTCCTCGGTGAACACCTGGGCTGGCGCTCGGCGTTCTGGGCCGTGGGCCTCTCCTCGGCGATCGCGCTCGTCGGTGTCGTGACCCTGATCCCGCGCATCCCCCTTCCCGAGCAGAAGCCGCGCCTGCGGCGGGAGTTGGCCATCTACAAGGACCGCGCCGTCTGGCTCCAGATCGCGCTGATCGCGCTCGCGGCCGGCGGTGTGTTCTGCGCGTTCAGCTACCTCGCCCCGCTGCTCACGGACGTGGCCGGGCTGGACTCGGCCTGGGTGCCGTGGGTGCTCGGCCTGTTCGGGATGGGCGCGCTCGTCGGGACGACGGTGGGCGGGCGGATCGCGGACGCGCACCTGTTCGGCGTGATGTTCAGCGGTATCGCCGCGTCGACCGTGTTCCTCGTCGGGTTCGCGCTGCTCGCGGGCAGCGCGGTGGCGGTGGTCGTGCTCGCGTTCCTGCTCGGCTTCTCGGCGTTCTACACGGCTCCGGCGCTCAATGCCCGGATGTTCAACGTGGCCGGTGCGGCCCCGACCCTCGCGGGCGCGACCACGACGGCGGCCTTCAACCTCGGCAACACCGGCGGCCCGTGGCTGGGCGGCGCGGTGATCGACGCGGACTTCGGCTTCCGCTCGCCCGCGTGGGCCGGCGCGGCGATGACGGTGACGGCACTGGGCGTGGCGTACGCGGCGCTGCGGGTGCAGCGGACTCGGGGCGCGGGCGAGGTGTCGCGTCGGGTGGCCGGGAACGTGGCGGCCTCTGCGGAGACCGGGAACGTGGCGGCCTCTTCGGAGAAGAGCGCCCAGGACACGGCTGCGGACCGCGCCAGGTCGTAAGGGGACGGTGCCTGCGCGGACGGCCCGGCACGGGGCGTCCGGCCGGGCGCACAATGAACGTATGGACGACGCGGAACACAAGCCCCGCCTGGAACAGGCCCTGCACACTGCACGCGCCCTCGTGCTCGCCGACCTCGTGGCCGGTGACGTGGCCGAGGCGGATGTCGTCTCGCTGGTCGAGGACGCCGTGGTGCACCGGCGGTGGTGGGTGGAGCAGTGGCCGGAGGGGGCCGAGTACCTCGCCGGTCTCGTGGCCCAGGACGTCCAGGATGCCCTTCTCGAGCGCTACGGACGCTGGCCGCTGTGCCCCGTCTGCGGCTCGGGTGACCCCCATGCCCTGGAGGTGGAGCCGGAGTTGGGCCCCGACCCGCACTGGGTGTGCGCGAAGGCCGCGGTCGTAGTAGCCGCGGTGGGCTCGCTCGGGGCGGTGCCCCGGTGACGGTCTACATCGACCCGCCGACCTGGCCCGGGCACGGGCGGATGTGGTCGCACCTGATCAGCGACAGCTCGTACGAGGAACTGCACGCGTTCGCCGCGTCGATCGGCTGTCCGCCGCGCGCCTTCGAGCGCGACCACTACGACATCCCGGCCGCACGGTACGCGGACGCGGTGGCGGCCGGTGCGGTGGAGGTGTCCTCGCGCGAGGTCGTGCGGCTCCTGACGGCTTCCGGACTGCGGCGCCCGAAGGGGCGGCCTGCGTGACGGGCCGGGCGGCGTGTGACGCAGTACGTCGCTGAGCTCAGCCGACACAAGCGCTGAGCTCGTACGCCACCCACGCCGCGTCCGGCGAGGGCACCCGCGTGAACCCGACGCGCTCCAGCGTCCGCCGGGACCCCCGGTTCGTCGGCTCCGTACGCGCGACCACCGCGCCCACCGACTCCAGGGCCCACGCCGTCAGGGCGCGCAGGGCCTGGGTCGCGTACCCGTTGCGGCGGGCCGCGGCCACCACGTCGTAGCCGATCTCGACGCGGCCGCCGGACGGCGGTCCGTGGAACCCCATCGCGCCGACCGCGAGCCCGTCCGACTCCCTGACCAGCACATACGTGCCCCAGCCCGGGCGGTGCGCGCCCTCCGCCGCGGCCTTCGCCATCACGCCCGCACCGACCCGCGTGCCCTCCTCGGGCCCGCCCTCGATCCAGGTGAAGCCGCCGGTGCCGCCCGAGGCCAGGTCGAGCGCCGCCGAGGGGGCGAGCGCGACCAGGGTCAGGTCCGGGGTGCGGAGGGCGAAGGGTGCGTCCTGGGGCATGCCGCCGGTCTCGCCCGTATCGCTCACCGCGTGATGGTTCGTATCGGTCCCCGCGTCATTGCTCGTATCGGTCACCGCGTGATTATGCGGGGGCCGCGCCGAGTTCCGCGAGCTCTTTGCGCAGGTTGGCGCGGGCGCGCGGCTCCCACTCGTCCGCGCCCTGCGGGGTGTGGAACAGCCTTGGCAGCGCGAGGAGTTGGGCCAGGATCTGCGCGCGGCCGGTGCGGAAGGCGTCCTCGGGGACGAAGGCGTACTCCTCGCGCACGGCCCGCGTGTACGCCGCGTACGCCTCGGGCGCCGAGGCCAGGACCGCCAGGTCCGCGTCGCACAGGACCTGCCCGTTGCGGTCCTCGGGGCCGGGCGCGTGCGTCACGGTCAGGCGGACCAGACGGGCCACCTCGGCCACGTCCGCGGGCGCCAACCCGGCCTCGGCGAGGGCGCGTTCGGCCAGCCGGGCCGAGCGCTCCTCGTTCTCGGAGCGCTCGGGCAGGTACACGGCGTCGTGGAACCAGGCGGCAAGCCGCACGAGGTGGGGTTCGTCCGCGTGCCCGGCCAGGGTGTCCACGTGGTCGAGGACCGCCGTGAGGTGGGCGAGCGTGTGGTAGCGGCGCTGGGGTTCGGCCCAGCGCTTGAGGAGGTGGTCCGCGTACGGAACTGGGTCGGGCCCCTCCGCTCCGGTGCCCCGGGCCGCGCGCAGTGCGTCCGACCAGCGCGTTCGCAGTGCGTCGAGCGAGGCGGCGGAGGCGGTGTCGGAGTCGGCCATGCCCCGAGCGTACGGGGATGTCTGGTGCCTTGTCCCGGCCGGCCCTACGCTCCGCGCCATGACCGACACCCATGATCCCGAACTGCCGGGCCAGTTGCTGCGCGGCGAACGCGACGTCCTGATCCCGCTCCTGCGGGGCCTGAAGGACGAGGACTTCCGCCGCGCCACGTGCTGCCCGGGCTGGACCGTCCGGCATGTGGCGGCGCACTGCGGCTCCGCCCTGATGCGGCTCATCGAGAGCCGCTTCGACGAGGACGTCTTCTCGCCCGCCTGCAACGAGCGGGACATCGCCGAGCGCGCCTCCTGGTCCGACCAGAAGGTCGTGGACGAGCTGGAGCGCGCGATGTCCGACGCGGGCCCCGTGATCGCCGCGTCGGGCGGCCTGTTCGACGCGGTCGCCCTGGGGGAGTGGATCCACTCCGGCGACATCAAGGAGGCCGTGGGCGCCAAGGGCGCGTACGGGGGCGAGGGCGTCCCGGCCGCGCTCGCCATCGCGGCGCACTACGCGCGCCAGAAGTCCGCGCCGCCGGTCCACGCCGACCTGGACGAACTCGACGAGCCCGTGCTCCTGGGCGTCGAGGGCTCGGGCCCGCCGGCCCGCTTCATCGGCTCGGCGCCCGTGTTCGTCCGGCTGCTCGCGGGCCGCCCGGTGACCGGCGCGCGCTACGAACTCGCGGGCACCACGGAGGCCGAGCTGAACCTGTTCGGCGACTGAACCGGAGCATGCGAGGGGCGCCGGCCCCCCAAGGGACCGGCGCCGTCCTCGCTCGCGGACTCCCGTACGGCTAAAGCGCCTTGAACCCCCGCAGCCGCAGCGAGTTCCCCACCACGAACACCGACGAGAACGCCATCGCCGCACCCGCGATCATCGGGTTCAGCAGTCCCGCGGCCGCCAGCGGCAGCGCGCCGACGTTGTAGGCGAAGGCCCAGAACAGGTTCGTGCGGATCGTGCCGAGCGTGCGGCGCGACAGCCGGATCGCGTCGGCCGCCGCGCGCAGGTCTCCGCGGACGAGCGTGAGGTCGCCCGCCTCGATGGCCGCGTCCGTGCCCGTGCCCATCGCGAGGCCGAGGTCGGCCTGGGCGAGCGCGGCCGCGTCGTTGACGCCGTCGCCGACCATCGCGACCGAACGGCCCTCGGACTGGAGCCTCTTGACCACGTCGACCTTGTCCTGCGGCAGGACCTCGGCGATGACGTCCTCGGGCGCGATGCCCACCTCGGCGGCCACGGCCTGCGCCACCGCCTTGTTGTCGCCGGTGAGCAGGATCGGGGTCAGGCCCAGGTCCCGCAGCCGGCGGATGGCCTCGGCGCTGGTGTCCTTGACCGCGTCCGCGACCTCCAGGACCCCGCGCGCCTCGCCGTCCCAGGCCACGGCGATGGCCGTACGGCCGGCCGCCTCGGCCTCGGCGAGCGCCCGCTCCAGGTCCACCGGCAGGTGGATCGCCCACTCGGCGAGCAGTGCGGTGCGGCCGACCAGGACCGCGTGGCCCTCGACGATGCCCTGGACGCCGAGTCCGGGGACGTTGGCGAAGTCCTCGGGCACGGGCAGCGGACCGTCGTTCTCCTTGAGCGCGCCCGCCGCCACGGCCTGGGCGATCGGGTGCTCGGAGGAGTTCTCCAACGCACCCGCAAGGCGCAGGAGTTCGGACTCCGAGACTCCCTCGGCGGTGTGCGCGGCGAGCAGGGTCATCCGGCCGGTGGTCACGGTGCCGGTCTTGTCGAGCACGATCGTGTCGACCTTGCGGGTGGACTCCAGGACCTCGGGGCCCTTGATCAGGATGCCGAGCTGGGCGCCGCGGCCCGTGCCGACCATGAGCGCGGTCGGGGTGGCGAGACCGAGGGCGCAGGGGCAGGCGATGATCAGGACCGCGACGGCCGCGGTGAAGGCGGCGCTCCAGCCGGCCCCGTTGCCCAGCCAGAAGGCGAGGGTGGCGAAGGCCAGGGCGATCACGACCGGCACGAACACCGCGGAGATACGGTCGGCCAGGCGCTGGGCCGCGGCCTTGCCGTTCTGCGCGTCCTCCACCAGGCGTGCCATCCGGGCCAGTTGGGTGTCCGCGCCGACCCGGGTGGCCTCGACGACCAGACGGCCGCCCGCGTTCAGGGTCGCCCCGGTCACCGCGTCCCCGGCGGCGACCTCCACCGGCACCGACTCACCGGTGAGCATGGAGGCGTCCACGGCCGAGGACCCCTCGACCACCACACCGTCCGTGGCGATCTTCTCGCCCGGCCGCACCAGGAAGCGGTCGCCGGTCTTCAACTCGCCGATGGGGATACGGACTTCGCTGCCGCCCTCGCGCAGCACGGTCACGTCCTTGGCGCCCAGTTCGAGCAGCGCCTTGAGCGCCGCGCCCGCCTTCCTCTTCGAGCGTGCCTCGAAGTAGCGGCCGGCCAGGATGAAGGCCGTGACGCCCGCGGCCGCCTCCAGGTAGATGTTCCCGGCGCCGTCGCTGCGCTCGATGGTCAGCTCGAAGGGGTGCGTCATCCCGGGGATGCCGGCCGTCCCGAAGAACAGCGCCCACAGCGACCACAGGAACGCCGCCGACGTACCCACCGAGATCAGCGTGTCCATCGTCGCGGCGCCGTGCCGCGCGTTGGTCCAGGCCGCCTTGTGGAAGGGCCAGGCGGCATACGTGACCACGGGCGCGGCCAGGGTCAGCGACAGCCACTGCCAGTACTCGAACTGGAGGGCCGGGATCATCGCCATCGCGATCACCGGGACGGAGAGCAGCACGGCGGTGAGGAGCCGCTGGCGCAGCGGCCGGAGCTCGTCCGCCTCGGGGGCCTGCTGCCCCGCATCGCCGGCCTCGGCTGCGCGCGGCGGCTCGGGCTCCTGGGCCGTGTAGCCGGTGGCCTCGACCGTGGCGATCAGGTCCTGGACCGAGACGTCCTCGCGGAAGCTGACCTTGGCCTTCTCGGTCGCGTAGTTGACCGTGGCCTCGACCCCGTCCATCCGGTTGAGCTTCTTCTCGATACGGGCCGCGCAGGAGGCGCAGGTCATGCCGCCGATGGCCAGCTCGACCTGTGCCTGTGCGGGGCCGGTGTCGATTTCGGTGGTCATGACTGCGGTCTCCTCGCTCGTCGTCCAGTACCCCAGGGGGGTATCTCGGCTTGCGTTCTCAGGTATACCCCCCACCCCTATCTGACGCAAGCGTTCCCAGCGCTTGACTTTATACCCTAGGGGGGTATCTATTGGAGGTGTCGAGTCCGACCATCGAGGAGCACGCCATGAAGACAGCACTCCGGATCACCGCCTTCGCCGCAGCGCTCGGCGCGACCTTCGGCACCGCGTACGCGGTCGGCAGTGGCCTCGACCCGGTGATCGACAAGAAGGCCAAGGAGGCCGCGGCCCACACGTCGGACGGCGGCCACGACAGCGGGGGCGGGGGTGGCAAGGAGGGCGAAGGGCACGGCGAGCAGCCGGCCGCCTCCGGGGCCGCGTACCGCATCGGCCTGAAGACTCCGCGGCTCACCGCCGATCAGCGTGGCGAGATCCGGTTCGCGATCGAGGACGAGGCGGGGCGTCCGCTCACCTCGTACACGCGCGAGCACGGCAAGGAGCTGCACCTGATCGTCGCCTCGCGCGACCTCACCGTGTACCGGCATCTGCACCCCGAGCGGGACGCGCAGGGCGTCTGGTCCACGCCGGTGGAGCTCCCCGAGGCGGGCAGCTACCGGATCTTCGCCGACTTCAAGGCGAAGGGGGCGGCCGAGGGGACCGTGCAGGCGGCCGAGGTCGCGGTGGCCGGACCGTACAAGCCGAAGGAGCTGCCGAAGGCGTCCCCGGTCGCGAAGGTGGACGGCTACGAGGTGCGGCTCAACGGCGCACTGAAGCCCGGCAAGGCGAGCGAACTGGTTCTGAGCGTCAGCAAGGACGGCAAGCCGGTGAAGAACCTCCAGCCCTACCTCGGCGCGTACGGGCACCTGGTCGCGCTGCGCGAGGGCGACCTCGAGTACCTGCACGTCCACCCGAACGAGGGCCCGGCCGGACCGGACATCTCCTTCACGGCCGAGACCACCGGCAAGGGCTCCTACCGGCTCTTCCTGGACTTCCAGCACGAGGGCAAGGTCCGCACGGCGGCCTTCACGGTGCACGCGGACGGGGCGGTGCCGGACTCCGGCCCGGGGTCGGGTTCCGGGACCGGCTCCGGTGAAGGTTCTGGTGAAGAGGGCGGGCACGGGCACTGATCGACTCCCCAGCGGGGCCGTGACCGCGTACCCTGAGATTGGACTAGACCAGAGAAGTCTCAGCGAATGTCGCGATCAACGGTGATCCGTGAGGAGTGGGCCCATGACGAAGCGTGCAGTCCTTGAGGTGATCGCCCTCGGGCCCGAGGACGCGGTCGCCGCACAGACGGGCGGCGCGGACCGGCTCGAAATGGTCACCGACATGGCGGCCGACGGGCTCACTCCGAGCGTGGCCACCTTCAAGGCGATCCGCTCCGCGGTCGACATCGACCTCCGCGTGATGCTGCGCGCCGCCGACGGGTTCGCGGCCGGAGACGTGCAGGCGCTCGTCCGCTCGGCCGGTGAGCTGCGCGAGGCCGGCGCCACCGAGTTCGTGCTCGGCTTCCTGGACGAGACCGGGGCGCCGGACATGCCCGCGATCGAGACGCTGGTCGGGGCCCTGGGCGGCGCGCGCTGGACCTTCCACCGCGCGATCGACCGGGCCGCCGACCGCGACGCCCTGCGCAAGCAGCTCGCGGAGCTGCCCGGCCTCGACACCTACCTGACGGCGGGCTCGGCGGCGGGTGTGGACGACGGACTTGCCACGCTGGTGGCCGAGGCGGGGCGCGCGCGCTCGGGCGAGCCCGGGTACGAGCCGCAGATCCTGGTCGGCGGGGGGCTCGGCCTCAAGCACCTGCCGGAGCTCAAGGCCGCCGGCATCGACGCGTTCCACATCGGGTCGGCCGCCCGGCCGCAGGGGTGGGATGCGCCGGTGTCGGCGGAGGCCGTGGCCGAGTGGCGGGCTGCGGTCGACGCGTAGCCGGTACGGGCCGCCGCAGCGCAGCAGGCGGGGGCGTCCGATGGCGCCCCCGTACCGCCGGCGCATGCGGCACACTGGACGTTTGGCCAGCAGAAGGGTGACGCGTGTGAACGGCCCACTCATCGTCCAGTCCGACAAGACCCTCCTCCTCGAGGTGGACCACGAGCAGGCCGACGCATGCCGTCGGGCCATCGCTCCGTTCGCCGAGCTGGAGCGGGCGCCCGAGCACATCCACACCTACCGCGTGACCCCGCTCGGGCTGTGGAACGCACGGGCCGCCGGGCATGACGCCGAGCAGGTCGTGGACGCGCTCGTCGCGTACAGCCGCTACCCCGTCCCGCACGCCCTGCTCGTCGACATCGCCGAGACGATGGACCGCTACGGGCGGCTCACCCTCAGCAAGCACCCGGCGCACGGGCTCGTCCTGACGACCACCGACCGGCCGGTGCTCGAAGAGGTACTCAAGTCCAAGCGGATCACGCCGCTCGTCGGCGCCCGGATCGACGCGGACACCGTCGCCGTGCACCCCTCCGAGCGCGGCCAGATCAAGCAGACCCTGCTCAAGCTGGGCTGGCCCGCCGAGGACCTCGCCGGTTACGTGGACGGCGAGGCGCACCCGATCGAGCTCGACGAGTCGGGCTGGGCCCTGCGCCCGTACCAGAAGCAGGCCGTGGAGAACTTCTGGCACGGCGGGTCCGGCGTCGTGGTGCTGCCCTGCGGCGCCGGCAAGACGCTCGTCGGCGCCGGCGCGATGGCCCAGGCCAAGGCCACCACGCTCATCCTCGTCACGAACACCGTCTCGGCCCGCCAGTGGAAGCACGAGCTGGTCAAGCGCACCTCGCTGACCGAGGACGAGATCGGCGAGTACAGCGGGACGAAGAAGGAGATCCGTCCCGTCACCATCGCCACGTACCAGGTCCTGACGACGAAGCGGAAGGGTGTCTACCCGCACCTGGAGCTCTTCGACTCCCGCGACTGGGGCCTGATCGTCTACGACGAGGTGCACCTGCTGCCCGCGCCCGTCTTCAAGTTCACCGCCGACCTCCAGGCGCGCCGCCGCCTCGGTCTGACGGCCACGCTCGTACGCGAGGACGGCCGCGAGTCCGACGTGTTCAGCCTCATCGGACCCAAGCGCTTCGACGCGCCCTGGAAGGAGATCGAGGCCCAGGGCTACATCGCGCCCGCCGACTGCGTGGAGGTCCGGGTCAACCTCACCGAGTCCGAGCGCCTCGCCTACGCCACCGCGGAGGCCGAGGAGAAGTACCGCTTCTGCGCCACCACCGCCACCAAGCGCAAGGTGACGGAGGCGATCGTGAAGAAGTTCGCGGGCCAGCAGATCCTCGTCATCGGCCAGTACATCGACCAACTCGACGAGCTGGGCGCACACTTGGACGCCCCCGTCATCAAGGGCGAGACCTCCAACGCCCAGCGCGAGAAGCTCTTCGACGCCTTCCGCGAGGGCGAGATCAGCGTGCTGGTCGTCTCGAAGGTGGCGAACTTCTCCATCGACCTGCCCGAGGCCACCGTCGCGATCCAGGTGTCCGGCACCTTCGGCTCGCGGCAGGAGGAGGCGCAGCGCCTGGGCCGGGTGCTCCGCCCCAAGTCGGACGGCCACCAGGCGCACTTCTACTCGGTGGTCGCCCGCGACACCATCGACCAGGACTTCGCGGCCCACCGCCAGCGGTTCCTGGCCGAGCAGGGGTACGCGTACCGGATCATGGACGCGGACGACCTGCTGGCGGCGGGCTGACCGTTCGGTCTCCTCGTGGTGCTGCGCATCTTCGACGACGCGGACATCCTCCTCGCCGAGGACCGACCGCCCTGCGCTCAGCCGAGCGGCACCGAGGTCCTCGGGGATCCGGTGCGCTGCCCGACCAGGCGTGAGCACGGGTGCTCGGGGCGGCCGAAGCGCAGCGCGGCCCAGGCGAGCAGCGCCAGGGCGAGCAAGGCGTACGGGGCGGCCAACGGCTGCTGCCACCAGGGCAGGTGCAGGTCCAGATCGCCCTGGTGGGGCAGCACCCAGAAGCTGCGGGCCGTGAACACCGCGGCCACCGCGAGCGCGAGCCGCGTACGGCCCTCGGCGAGCAGCAGGGCGAGCAGCGGGACGCACCACACCCAGTGGTGGGACCAGCTGATCGGCGAGACGAGCAGCGCCGTGTACGCGGTGACCAGGAGCGACCAGGCGGGGGAGCGGGCGTGGACGCGGGCCGCGAGCCAGAGGCCGCCCGCGGCAAGCAGGGCGGCCGGCACCAGCCACGCGAGGCCCGGTGCCGGGTCGCCGAGCGCGCGGGCGATCAGGCCCTGAAGCGACTGGTTGTCGACGATCCAGGCCTTGCCCACCCGGCCGGTCTCGAAGAGATGGCGGGTCCAGAAGGCGATGCTCGCGGAGGGCAGGACGAGGGCGCCGAGCAGGACCGTACCGGTGAAGGAGGCCAACGCCGTGGCCGCGGCGCGCAGTTGGCGCGTCAGGAGCAGATGGACGATGAAGACGCCCGGGGTGATCTTCACGCCGGCCGCGACCCCGAGCGCGAAGCCCTTGCCGAGCGCGGTCGCCGGACGGTTCAGATCCCACAGCACCAGGCAGATCAGCGCCAGGTTGATCTGGCCGAACAGGAGGGTCTGGAAGACCGGTTCGAGCCAGAGGCCCACCGCCACGGTCGTGTACAGCAGGGGGCAGGGGAGCGGGAGGCGGGCGAAGCGGGCCGAGTGGTGGATCAGCAGGGCAAGCAGCAGGGCGTTGCCCGCCACGAACACGAACTTCAGGGCCGGCAGGGGCAGCCAGGCCGTCGGCACGAAGAGGATCGCGGCGAACGGCGGATAGGTCGCCGGCAGGGCCCACTCGGTGACGGTGAAGCCGTAGAGGTCCGTACCGTGCATCACGGCGGCGCCCTCGGCCCGGTACACGAGCGTGTCGGCCATCGGGATGCGCCGGGCCAGGCAGAGTGCGGCGAGCGCCAGTGCGGAGACCGTGAGCAGGACGCCCGGGCTGGTCACGGTCGGCGTTCGGTTGGTCACAGTCCGGCGGATCACGCGCGAGACCTTAGCGCACGGTCACCGGGTGTGTGCGGACGGCTACTTGACGGAACGGGTCGGCGAACGGGTCGGCGGAGGGGTCAGTGGTCGCGGTGGGCCGGGCGGCGGCGGACGACGCCCGCGTCCTGGGCGTACTCGCCGAGGACGACGACGTCCATCGCCGCGCGGGCGAAGACCTTGACGGCACGCAGGGCGTTGCCGACGCGGTGGGTGTGGCGGACGGTGCCGGTGGCGGTCGCGCCGCTCGGCGGTCCGGTGCGGACAGGGCCTGGGGTGAAGGTTGCGCTGCTCATGTGTTCAAGGATGGGCGAGCACCCCCATATCAGACATCGACCTGGGGGCTGAACCCGACCCTCATCCCCATAGGGGACGCTCTCCGCCTTTGGGCAGAGGGACCCGCTCGACGGAAAACCGTTGGCACGGCCCGCGGAGCGTGATCTAAGCTTCTCCGTCTGCCCGGACCCCGGCGGCCGCACCGCCACGGGTCCCGCTTCCCGCCTCCGTAGCACCAGCGGAGTGCCGCCGCCCGGCCGGAAACCGGGGGCCAGCCCTGGAACGATCCTGGTTGGAGGCTTTGCCGTGCCCGTGCAAGAAGACCCCACCCGCGACGCCGGCCCCCTGGGCCGCGAACGCGCCCACCTCGCCGCGTCCCGCGCCGCCCTGCGCGCGATGCGGGAGGACGCGGAGGGGCTCGACATCCGCGACGTCACCGCGAACTGGGTGAACGCGGCGGTGCTCCAGCACCAGATCGACGAGCGCATCAAGTCCCTCGCCGACCTCGCCCACACCCCGCTGTTCTTCGGGCGGCTCACCTACCTGCACCCCGTGGGCGCGGAGGAGGCGGAGGGCGCGGCGGGCGACCAGTTCTACATCGGGCGCCGGCATGTGCACGACGCCGACGGCGACCCCATGGTCATCGACTGGCGCGCGCCCGTCTCGCAGCCCTTCTACCAGGCCTCGAAGCAGAAGCCGATGGACGTCGCGCTGCGCCGCCGGTTCGGCTACACGGGCGGCGAGATCACCGCGTACGAGGACGAACACCTCTCCGACCCGTCCGAGGCGGCGCAGACCAGCAAGCTGCTCCAGCAGGAGATCGAGCGGCCGCGCGTGGGCCCGATGCGCGACATCGTGGCCACCATTCAGCCCGAGCAGGACGAGATCGTCCGCAGCGGGCTCGGCGGCACGGTCTGCGTGCAGGGAGGGCCGGGGACCGGCAAGACGGCGGTCGGCCTGCACCGGGTCGCGTATCTGCTCTACGCGCACCGCGAGCGGCTCGCCCGCACCGGCACCCTCGTCATCGGACCCAACAAGTCCTTCCTGCACTACATCGAGCAAGTGCTGCCCGCACTCGGCGAGTTGGAGGTGCAGCAGGCCACCGTGGACGACCTCGTCGCGCACGTGGAGGTGCGCGGCACGGACGATGCCGCGTCCGCCCTGGTCAAGGGCGACGCGCGGATGGCCGAGGTGCTGCGGCGCGCGGTCCGCTCGCATGTGAGCATGCCGGCCGAGGCACTGATGGTGGTCCGCGGCTCGCGGCGCTGGCGCGTGCCCGCGTACGAACTGGAGGAGATCGTCCGGGAGTTGCTGGACCGCGACATCCGGTACGGGGCCGCGCGCGAGGCGCTCCCGCAGCGGATCGCGCACGCCGTGCTCGTCCGGATGGAGCAGGCCGGTGAGGCGCCCGACGACCGCGTGCAGGACGCCGTCGCCCGCAACACCGCCGTGAAGGCGGCCGTCAAGGCGATCTGGCCCCCGGTCGACCCCGCGAAGCTGGTGCTGCGCCTGCTGTCCGACGCGGACTTCCTCGCCGAGCACGCCGAAGGGGTGCTGAGCGAGGAGGAGCAGCGGACCATCCTCTGGGCGAAGCCCGCGCGCTCGGTGAAGTCGGCCAAGTGGTCGGCGGCGGACGCGGTCCTGATCGACGAGGCCGCCGACCTGGTGACCCGTACGCACTCGCTCGGCCATGTGGTCCTCGACGAGGCGCAGGACCTCTCGCCGATGCAGTACCGCGCGGTGGGCCGCCGCTGCACCACCGGCTCGGCCACCGTGCTCGGCGACCTCGCGCAGGGCACCACGCCCTGGGCGACGCGGAGTTGGGGCGAGGCGCTCGGCCACCTCGGCAAGCAGGACGCGGTGATCGAGGAGCTGACGGCGGGCTTCCGTGTGCCGCGCGAGGTGATCGCGTACGCCTCGCGTCTGCTCCCGTCGATCGCGCCGGGTCTGACGGAGGTGTCCTCGGTCCGCGAGTCGCCGGGATCCCTCTCGGTACGGGAGTCGTCCGCGCCCGACGAGGACGTGGTGGCCGCCTGCATGGAGTCCCTGGCGCACGAGGGCTCCATCGGCCTGATCGCGGCGGACGCGCGGATCCCCGTCCTGGCCAAGGCACTTGAGGGGGCCGGCCTCGGCTACCTGGGCCCCGGCGAGGAGACCACCCCGGACACCCGCCTCACACTCGTACCGGCGTCGCTCGCGAAGGGCCTCGAATACGACTACGTGGTCCTCGACGAACCGTCGGCGGTCGTGGCGGGCGAGCCGGACGAACGCACGGGCCTGCGCCGCCTGTACGTGGCGCTGACGCGTGCGGTGTCGGGCCTGATCGTGGTGCACGGCGAGCCGCTGCCGGAGGCGCTGGGCTGAATCCGGGGGGTGTCGGGCGGGCTGCGGTGCGGGGCGGGCTGCGGTGGTGCGGGTCCGCGCAGCCCGGTCCGTGGCGGCCCGGTCCGTGGCGGTCTGGTCCGTGGCGGTGCGGGTCCGTGCGGTCTGGTCCGTGGCGGTGCGGATTCATGCGGTCCGGTCCGTCGCGGTACGGATTCACGCGGCCTGGTGCGTGGCGGTGCGGGTCCGTGTGGTCGGGGCCGTGGCAGTCAGGATCCGTGGGGCCGGTCCGTGGCGATACGGATTCACGCGGCCCGGTCCGCCGCCGTACGTACCCACGCTGCCGGGCCTCCGCTCACTCCCCGCCGGACCGCCGCTGCGAGCGCCACACCAGGAACAGGGCCGAGGCGAGGGCGGCTCCGCGTACCACCCACGGCCAGGTCTCGGACACGGCCGAGCCCATCGCCTCGTCCGCGACGGGCTCGCCCCAGCGGCCCTCGACCCGGCCCCACAGCCATACGAGGCCGGAGGCCACGGCCAGCCCCGGCACCCACAGGACGGCGAGCTTCGCCTCGTTGCGGGTGAGGCGGCGCGAGGCGTACGCGATGCCCCAACCGGCCGCCAGCGGAAGGGGGTTGCCCATCACGACCCCCGCGACCAGGAGCGCGGCGGCGATGAGCAGCAGCGGATTGCTGAAGCTCAGGGAGCGCTCGGCGGGGGCGCGCCGCAACCGCGGCAGCAGCCGCCTGCGGCCGGCGGTCTCCACGGCCTCGTCGAGCTCGTCGCTCCCGTCCTCCTCGACGACCGCGGCCTTCTCGAGCCGCGCGGACCGCCGGGCGCCCGGCACCTGTCCGGCGCCCTCGTCCTCCTCGTCGTCCTTGGGCGGCGGCTTCAGTATTTCGGGGATCTCGATGCCGCCGACGAAGCCGGGCACGGTGTCCGAAGGCCCGAACGGGGTGGCGTCCACCCGCCACCAGTCCGGCTCCGACCCGCTCGGCCCGAGCTCGTCCTCGCCCGCGAGATGCGGCGGCGAGGCCACGGGGCGCGGCGGCAGCTCGGGCTCATCGCCCGGCCCGGAACGGCGGGGGCGAGGGAGGGTGCGGCGCAGGCCGGAGAGCCCGGCCAGGCCGGAACGGCGTCCTGAGTCCGAGTCGTCCGGCACCGCCGACCCGCCGGACGTGGCGGACCCGCCTGCACCGTCCGACTCCTTCGCCGCCCGCCCGAACCGCCGTGTCCCGGTGCGCTGGACCGGCACCTCCACGTCGGGCGGCAGATCGAGCTCCTGGCCCGCCGCCGCCTTCGCCACGAGCTCCTCGGGCCGGCCGATCCGCGCGAGCAGCCGCCGGACGGACGCGGGGGTCTCGCCGCCGACCGCCCGGCCGCGCCGCTTCTCGATCTCCGCGCGCACCTCGGTGACCAGGCGCATCCGCGCCGAGGAGGACAGCTGCCGCTGCTGGGCCAGGTCGCCGACCCGGCTCAGATAGTCGAAGACCAGCTGATCGCTCTCGATCGCCACCGGACCGAACCCCCTGCCGCCTTGCCGTTGTCCACAGGACTCGCCCGCCACGCGAGCCACCAGCGCACGCACAGCCACCGGCGCCCGCACAGCCGCCGCCACGCGGGCCGCCCTCGCCGCGCGAGCCGCCGCACCCGAACCGCCGCCGTCACCCGAGCCGCCATCGCCGCCCGCGCCCGGAGACCGCCCGACCCGACCGCCGCCCGACCGTCGCCGCCCGCGCCGCCGCAGCCACCCGCGGCGCCACGGCCGCCGTGCACCGTCGCGCACCGCCAAGTCCCGTCCGGGTATGCCCTCTTACGTCATCCCGGCGCTCCGACCGTACCGCGCACACCGCCGCCCTGTCGGTCCCAGGGACTACCGTGGTGCGGATGAGGACCGAGAGCACGGCCACTGCCACCCCGCGGACGCTGGCCGAGGAGCTGCGGCAGCGCGACGACGCGTCGCTCGCCGCCCTGCTGCGGGCGCGGGCCGACCTGCTCAGTCCGGTGCCCAACGACCTGACCCAGCTCGCCACCCGGGCCGGCACGCGTGCCTCGGTCGTCCGCGCCCTGGAGCGCCTCGACACCTTCGCGCTCCAGACCGCCGAGGCGCTCGCGGTCGCCCCTGACCCGGCCACGTACGCGCAGCTGGAAGCCCTCCTCACCGGCGACGGCGAGCGGGACGCGGACATCGAGGCCGCCCTGCCCGTGGCGCTCGCCACCCTGCGCGAGCAGGCCCTCGTGTGGGGCGGGGACGACCGGCTGCGCCTGGTGCGCACGGCGCGCGAGCTGCTCGCGCCGAGCCCGGGCCACCCCTCGCCGACCGGCCTCGGACCCACCGTCGCCGAGGCCACCTCGGGGATGTCGCCGGGCCGCGTGCAGCAGCTGCTCGCGGGCGCGGGCCTCACGCCCACGCACGACGCGGTGTCGGCGGTCACCGCGCTCACGGACCTGTTCCGCGACCGTACGAGGATGAGCGCCCTGCTCGACGAGGCCCCCGTGGACGCCTTGGAGGTGCTCGGGCGGCTGACGTGGGGGCCGCCGTACGGGCAGGTCACCGCCCAGCCCGCGCCCCACGTCCGCTGGCTGCTCGACCGCGGACTGCTGCTGCCCACCGCGCCCGGCACCGTGGTGCTGCCGCGCGAGGCCGCGCTGCACCTGCGCGGCGGGCGCGCGCACCGCGAGCCCAGGCCGCTGCCGCCGCCGGTCGAGGCCGCGTCCACGCACAGCGGCCGCGTGGTCGACGCCACCGCGGCCGGGCAGGCCTACACCGCGCTCGCCACCGTCGAGGAGCTCCTGAAGGACTGGGACGAGGGCGGGCCCGCGGTGCTGCGGGCCGGCGGCCTGAGCGTGCGCGACCTCAAGCGTACCGCCGTCGCGCTCGACGTGTCGGAGCCGGTGGCGGCCTTCTGGATCGAACTCGCCTACGCGGCGGGCCTGGTGGCCTCCGACGGCGAGGCCGACGAGCGGTACGCCGCGACGCCCGCGTACGACGCATGGCTGGAGCAGTCGCCCGCCGAGCGCTGGCAGGTGCTGGCGACCGCGTGGCTCGCGGCCACCCGCGCGCCGGGCGTGGCCGGTTCGCGCGACGCCAAGGACCGCGTGATGTCGGTGCTCGGCCCGCACCTGGACCGTTCGGCCGCCCCCGAGGTCCGCCGCCGCGTCCTCGACCTGCTCGCCGCGCTGCCGGAGGGCGGCGCGCCCGCCCCGGCGTCGATTCTCGAACGGCTGCGCTGGGAGCGCCCGTTGCGCGGCGGCGCGGCCGGCTCCGGCGCCGCGGGCCAGGACGACCTGCGCTCGCGCCTGGCCCAATGGGCGCTCACGGAAGCCGAGTTGCTGGGCGTGACGGGCCGCGGCGCCCTCTCCTCGCACGGCCGCGCGCTGCTCGTCGAGGACGACGAGCTGCTCGTACGGGTGCTCGCGCCCCTCATCCCGGACCCGCTCGACCACGTCCTGCTCCAGGCCGACCTCACCGCGGTCGCGCCCGGCCCCCTGGAGCGCCCGCTCGCCGACATGCTGGGCGTCCTCGCGGACGTGGAGTCCAAGGGCGGTGCCACGGTCTACCGGTTCACGGCCGCCTCGGTCCGCCGCGCGCTCGACGCCGGCAAGTCCGCCTCCGACCTCCAGGCCTTCCTGACGGCCCACAGCCGTACGCCCGTGCCGCAGCCGCTGGCGTACCTGATCGACGATGTGGCCCGCAAACACGGCCACTTGAGGATCGGCGCGGCCTCCGCGTACGTGCGCTGCGACGACGAGGCCGTCCTCGGCGAGATCCTCGCCGACAAGCGCTCCCAGGGCCTGCGCCTGCGCCGCCTGGCCCCCACGGTCCTGGCCGCCCAGGCGGACCCCGGCACCCTCCTCGAAGGCCTGCGCACGATGGGCTTCGCCCCGGCCGCCGAGTCGGCCGAAGGCGACGTCCTGATCACCCGCGCCCACTCCCACCGCACCCCGCCGCGCACACCCCCGGAGCCGGTCCCCGACGGCCCCCCGGTCCCCGACGCCACGCTGCTCGGCGCGGCGGTCCGCGCGATCCGCGCGGGCGACCTGGCCTCCACCGCCCCGCGCAAGGAGACCCCGACGACCACGGACGGCCATCTCCCGCGCACCACGGCCGCGGAGACGCTGGCCACGATGCAGGCGGCGGTGATGACAGGCGACGCCCTGTGGATCGGCTACGTCAACGCGGAGGGCACCGCGAGCCAGCGCGTCATCGCCCCCGTCCGCGTGGAGGGCGGCTTCGTCACGGGCTACGACCACACGGCCGACGAGGTCCGCACGTATCCGCTGCACCGGATCACGGGGGTGGCGGAGCTGGCGGAGGAGTGAGCTGCGGTGGCCGGGGCTCGTCCGGTCACCCCCGTCTGCTCAGGACTCCGCCTCCGCCGGCTGCGCGGCGAGGGCGAGTTCGGCCCGGAGCGCCTGGTTCTCGGACTCGAGCACGGCGATGCGCTTGCGCGCGAAGTAGAGCTCCATGACGGCGTCCTGGAACTCGGCTACGAGTTGTTCGGGGGTCAGTTCCACGGTGGTTCCTCGGGGTTCGGTCAGGCCGGGGCGATGGTGGTGACTGTGCCGTTGGAGCCGTGCCACACGAGAGCCCCGTTCTCCGCGTAGAGGACGCCGCCGTTGGCGGGGTTCGTGGTGGGCTTGAGCGCGCGGTTGCGGATGCCGACGACCGCGTCACCTCCGCCGAACTGCGGCGATCCGCTGCCACCGAGGTACACGTTGCGCGAGGCAAGCGTTCCGTCGTTGAGGACTCGGGTCTGCGAGACGTCCTGGCTGTTGCGGAAGTCGGCGAGGTGGGCGGTGCTCTCAGGGTTGGCCTGCAGCATCAGGCCCATCGTGTCACCCGGGCGCTGGGCGATCTCGATCCGAGCACGGGGGTTCATCCCGTACGGCAGACCGAGGCCGACTCGGCCGTTGGCCTTCACGACGAAGTCGTCCACCTTGTCCTCGTTGTTGCGCAAGGTGATGAGGTTGCCCTTGGTCGGTCCGTTCCCGGGCGCGGGCCGCATGAAGATGCCCTGGGCCCGCGTTCCTTCCACGCCGTCCGCGGTCGACAACCAGATGGAGATCGCCGCGGCTTCGTAGTCCGACCCGTCCGCGTAACCCTGGTGCGTGACCTTGAGAGTGCCGCGCGCCTTCTCCTTGCCGGACACCCACATCGCGGAATCGTTCGGGTTCGTCGACGTGACGTTCAGCGCCACGCTGTCGACGACGGTCCCCGCCTGCCGCACCGTCAGCGTGTGCGTGTGCGCGGTAGCCGCGGTGCCGGCGAACGACGACATCGCAGCCGAATCCGTGTGGAACGAGGTGGCCTTCACCGCCCCGGTGAACGTCGTGTCCCCTTCGACGACGCCCTCCGCCTCGGCTGCGGCCGCCTCACTCGCCCCCGCAGCCACGGTCACAGCCCCCGCCGTGAACGCACCCAGGAACAGCCTTCTTGAAGTCATCGCAGAATCCCCACCCTGTTGAACGTCAGATGACGCCCCAAGTAAACCCTGTGACCCGTGGGTCCGGTGGGGGAGTGGCGGCTACGCCGCCTTCCACGGCGCCCCCGGCACCACCAGCGGCGACCCCGTCACCGGGTCCGGGACCACCACGCAGTCCAGGCCGAAGACCTCGTGGACGAGATCCGCCGTGACCACCTCCGAGGGCGGGCCCGAGGCCACCACGCGGCCCGACTTCATCGCGACGAGGTGGTCGGCGTAGCGGGCGGCCTGGTTGAGGTCGTGCAGGACGACCACCACCGTGCGGCCCTTGTCGTGGTTCAACTGGCGGACCAGGTCGAGGACTTCCACCTGGTGCGAGATGTCCAGGTACGTGGTCGGCTCGTCGAGCAGGAGCAGGTCCGTCTCCTGCGCGAGGGCCATCGCGATCCACACGCGCTGGCGCTGGCCGCCGGAGAGCTCGTCCACGGAGCGCTCCGCCAGGTCCGTGACGTCGGTGCGGGCCATCGCCTCCGTCACCGCGCGCTCGTCCTCGTCCGACCACTGCTGCCACCAGTGCTGGTGCGGCTGGCGCCCGCGCGAGACCAGGTCCGCGACCGTGATCGCCTCGGGGGCGACGGGGGTCTGCGGGAGCAGGCCGATCTGCTGGGCGATGCGCTTGGTGGGCAGTTTGGCGAGTTCGCTGCCGTCGAGCAGGACCGCGCCCGACTTCGGCTTGAGGAGGCGGCCGAGGGCGCGCAGCGTGGTCGACTTGCCGCAGGCGTTGGGGCCGACGATCACGGTGACCCGGCCGTCCGGGATCGCGAGGTCCAGGTCCTCGACGACCGTGCGGTCCTCGTAGGCGAGGGTCAGCGCCTGGGTGGTGAGCCGGCTCACGAGCTTCCTCCGACGGTACGGCTGCGGATGATCAACCAGATCAGATACGGCGCGCCCACCGCGGCCGTCAGGACTCCCACCGGCAGTTCGGTGGGCGAGAAGAGCCGACGCGCGAGCAGGTCTGCGAGCACCACGATCAGCGCGCCCATGAGCGCGCTGGAGACCAGCGGGATCTGCGCGGTCCGGGTCATCCGGCGCGCGATCTGCGGCGCGAGCAGCGCCACGAAGTCCACCGGCCCGGCGGCCGCGGTGGCCACCGAGGCGAGCACCACACCGAGTCCGACCAGACCGAGCCGTACGCGCCCGAGCCGCACCCCGAGCGCGGTCGCCGTGTCGTCGTCGAGGGACACGTTGCGCTGGGCGCGCGCGGCCCACGCGATCGCCGGCACGAGCACCAGGAGCAGCGGTCCGAGTACCTCGGCCTCGGGCCAGCCGCGCCCGTTGAGCGACCCGGTCATCCAGATCTGCGCCTGCTGGGCGACGAGGTAGTCGCCCTTGGTCATGAACAGCGTGGTGACCGAGCGCAGCGCGATCGCGAAGCCGATGCCGATCAGGACGAAGCGCGTGGCGTGCAGCCCGCCGCGCCACGCGAAGAGATAGACCAGCGCGGCGGCGAGGATCCCGCCCGCCACGGACAGATACGGCAGCACGCTGTACGAGGTGACGCCCAGCGTCATCGCGGCGACCGTGAGCGCGCTCGCACCCTGGCTGATGCCGATGACGTCGGGGCTCGCGAGCGGATTGCGCGCGACGGTCTGGACCAGGGCGCCCGCGACACCGAAGGCGAGGCCCACGAGCAGGGCCACGACCAGACGCGGCAACCGCAGCTCCTCGACGACCAGTTCGTCGGGCGAGGTGCCGCCGAGCAGGACCTTCAGGACGTTGCCGGGAGAGACGAAGGACTCGCCCACGCACAGGTAGAGCACCGAGGCCGCGGCAAGCAGCACGAGCAGCGCGGCGCCCATGCCCACCGCCCGCCGGTGCACGAGGAACGCGGCCGGTCCCGTGCGCAGCACGCCGTAGCCGGCGGGACGCACCCGGCTGCCCTTCGCGGAGGAGTCGGCGAGGGTGCTCATGCCGCCACCGCCCCGTGCCGTACGGCCGCCGGGTTCATGCCGCCACCGCCTTCCGCCGTACGAGCGTCACCAGGAACGGCACACCGATCAGCGCGGTCATCACACCCGCAGGCACCTCCGACGGCGGGAAGACCACCCGCCCGACCACATCCGACACGAGCAGCATCACGGGCCCGATCAGCGCGGCCATCGGCAGCACCCAGCGGTGGTCCGAGCCCACGACCGCCCGCGCGATATGCGGCACCGCGAGCCCGACGAACGCGATCGGACCGGCCGCCGCGACCCCGACCCCGGTGAGCACGGTCGCCCCGAGCCCGCCCACGATCCGCACGGTCGCGACCCGCTGCCCGAGCCCCTTCGCCACGTCCTCGCCGAGCGCCAGCGCGTCGAGCCCGCGCGCCACCGAGAACACCAGGACCACCCCGACGAGCAGGAACGGCCACACCTGCCCGACCACGTCGGACCCGCGTCCGGCGATCGACCCGACCTGCCAGAACCGGAACTCGTCCAGCGCGGACGCCTTCGTCGTCAGGACCGCCATCGTCACGGACACGAGCAGCGCGTTGATCGCCGCACCGCCGAGCGCGAGCTTCACGGGCGTCGCGCCCCCGCGCCCGCTGGAGGCGATCGCGTACACCGCGACGGAGGCGACGGCGGCGCCCGCGAACGCGAACCACACGTATCCGGAGAGCGAGTGGATCCCCGCGAACGCGATGGCGAGCACGACCGCCACGGACGCGCCCTGGCTGATCCCGAGGATCCCGGGGTCCGCGATCGGATTGCGCGTGATGCCCTGCAACGCGGTGCCCGCGAGGGCGAGCGCGGCGCCCACCATCAGACCGATCAGCGTGCGCGGCACCCGCAGCTCCCGTACGACCTCGGCCGCGTCGCTGTGCCCGCCGTTCAGGAGCGCATCGACGACGGCCGACGGCGCGATGGCGCGGGCGCCGACGGCGAGCGAGAGCAGCACGGCGAGGAGGAGCGCGAGGAGCGCCACTCCGGTCAGGGCGAGGCGTCTGGCCGCGATCGGGCGGTGCGCCTTGGGGGAGGTGGCGGCGGCGGTCGGCATCGTGCCCTTTTCTGCGTTACGGGCGTCACGCCGCGTGTTCGTTCGAGCTCAGGGTGGCCTAAGTCTAGAACTCGGACACCCGGACCGGACCCGCACCCACCCGGTGACAATGGCCCCATGACCTCGAACGCGCGCCCGCAGCCCCCGCTCACCGTCGGCTTCGACCTCGACATGACCTTGATCGACTCACGGCCGGGGATCAAGGTCTGCTGGGAGGCGCTGGCCGCCGAGACGGGCGTCCCGATCGACGCGGACCTCGTGGTCAGCCGGCTCGGCCCGCCCCTCGAACACGAGCTGGCGCACTGGTTCCCTGCCGAGGAGATCCCCGCGCTCGCCGATCGCTACCGTGAGATGTACCCCACATACGCGATCACGCCGTCGCCGGCGATGCCCGGCGCCCGCGAGGCCGTCGCCGCGGTCCGCGCGGCCGGCGGCCGGGCGATCGTCGTCACCGCGAAGCACGAGCCGAGCGCCAAGCTCCACCTCGACCACCTGGGCATCGAGCCGGACGCCGTGATCGGCTGGCTGTGGGCGGAGGCCAAGGCCGAGGCGCTCAAGGAGTACGGCGCCTCGGTCTACGTCGGCGACCACCTCGGCGACGTGCGGGGCGCACGTGTCGCGGGCGCCCTGTCGGTGGCGGTGCCGACCGGCCCCTGCTCGGCGGAGGAGCTGCGCGCGGAGGGCGCGGACGTGGTCCTGGCGGACCTCGTCGCGTTCCCCGCCTGGTTCGCGTCCTACTCGGCGGCTGCGCGCGCCTGACGGCGCTGCACTGCGATCGACTTGAGGACGCCCGCCCCGGCGACCGCGAAGCCGACGCCCATCAGCATGCACACGGCGTACGCCACGGGCGGGAAAGGCTCCGTGCCGAGGAACAAAGGGGCGACCGTGGCCAAAGTGGCCACCGTCCCGATGAGGAAGATGATCGCGCCGACCCGTACGAGCCGGTCGCCGGGTCCTGAAGGTGTGTTGCTCACGCGACCAGGGTAGTTCCCAGCGGACAGGGGCCGGCGGGCACCGTGAAAAGCGGGCTTGTCAGGCGCGCCGTTGCCAATAGTCTTGGTGTCGGCGGGTTCTTCGGACCCGCTGCAGTGCTATCAAGAGCCGTTTTTTCCGCCGCCGCGTATCGCGGCCGGCCCCGGAACAGCAGACGACGAGGACGGACAGACGTGCCTACCGGCAAGGTCAAGTGGTTCAACAGCGAGAAGGGCTTCGGCTTCCTCTCCCGCGATGACGGCGGCGACGTCTTCGTGCACTCATCCGTGCTGCCCGCCGGCGTCGACTCGCTCAAGCCCGGCCAGCGCGTGGAGTTCGGCGTGGTCGCCGGCCAGCGCGGCGACCAGGCCCTCTCCGTGACCCTGCTCGACCCGACGCCGTCGGTGGCCGCGGCCACCCGCCGCAAGCCCGACGAACTGGCGTCGATCGTGCAGGACCTGACCACACTCCTGGAGAACGTGACGCAGCAGCTGGAGCGCGGCCGCTACCCCGACAAGGCCTCCGGCGCGAAGATCGCCGGCATGCTGCGGGCGGTGGCGGACCAGCTCGACGTCTAGCTAGATCAAGTCCAGCGCATCGCGGCCGAGGGGCGGGACGAGCCCCTCGGCCGCGGCGCGTGTGAGCAGTCCGCGGATCGCCGCGTGCCCGTCCTCGCCGAGGTCGGCCGTGAACTCGTTGACGTACAGGCCGATGTGCTGGTCGGCCACCGCCGGATCCATCTCCTGCGCGTGCTCCAGGACGTACGCGCGCGAGGCCTCGGGGTCGTCCCAGGCCATCCGCACCGACGTACGGGCCGCGTCCGCAAGTGACTTCAGGGTCTCCTCGCCGAGCGAGCGCTTCGCGATGATCGCGCCGAGCGGGATCGGCAGGCCGGTGGTCCGCTCCCAGTGCACGCCCATGTCGGCCAGGCAGTGCAGGCCGTAATTCTGATACGTGAAGCGCGCCTCGTGGATGACGAGGCCGGCGTCCACGCGGCCGTCGCGCACGGCGGGCATGATCTCGTGGAAGGGCAGCACGACGATCTCGCCCACGCCGCCGTCCTTCAGGGTGTCCGCCGCCCACAGCCGGAACAGCAGATACGCCGTGGACTTCTCGCTCGGCACCGCGACCGTCTTCCCCGTGAGGTCCACGTCCGGCTCGCGCGTGAGCACCAGCGGCCCGCAGCCCCGGCCCAGCGCACCGCCGCAGGGCAGCAGCGCGTACTCGTCGAGCACGTAGGGCAGCACCGCGTAGGAGACCTTGAGGAGGTCGAACTCCCCGCGCTCGGCCATCCCGTTGGTGATGTCGATGTCCGCGAAGGTCACGTCGAGCTCGGGCGCCCCCGGCACCAGACCGTGCGCCCAGGCGTGGAACACGAAGGTGTCGTTGGGGCAGGGCGAGTAGGCGATCTTCAGCGGCCGCGCGGCGATGTCAGTCATACGGGTTCCAACTCTCCAGTACGGGCGCCGCCTTCCCGAACCCGTCCGTGAGCGCCTTCAGCGCGTCGCCGATCCGCCAGGCGGAACGGTCGCGCGGGCCGACCGGGTTGGAGACGGCGCGTATCTCGACGGCCGCGAGGCCCTGCGCGGCGGCGGCTTCGGCGACTCCGAAGCCCTCCATCGCCTCGATCAGCGCGCCGGGGTGGCGCGCGGCCAACTCCTGCGCGCGGGCAGCGGACCCGGTGACCGTGGAGACGGTGAGCACGGGGCCGGTGCGGGCCCCGGTGGCGGCGGCGAGCGCCCGTACGAGGGACGCGGGCGGCTCGTGGCGGACCAGGCCGAAGCCGAGGTCCGTGACGGGCACGAAGCCCTCGGGGGTCTCGGCGCCCAGGTCGGCGGCGACGATCGCGTCGGAGACGGCGAGGGAGCCGACCGGGGCGGCGGGGGCGAACCCGCCGCCGATGCCGGCGGAGACGACGAGCCCGTAGGGCCGGCCGCCGAGTGCGGCGGCGGTCAGCTCACGGGCGGTGGCCGCGGCGGCGGCCGCGGGGCCCACGCCCGCGGCGATCACGTCCGGGCCCGGCGCGCCGGCGGTGACGGCCTCCGCCTCCGCCGGCACCGCGGTCACGACCAGGATGCGCACGCCGTGCTGCTTACGCGTCGGCGTTCTCGAGCTTGAAGTTCCACACGCCCTTGACCTTGTCGCCGCGCTCGTTCTGCTCGACGACGCTCACGTAGAGGGTCTTGGGGGCGGGCTGGCCCTGCTGGGGCGCGAACAGATCGATGCCCTCGAAGGAGTAGTACGTCTTCTTGTACGGGTTCGTGGCCTGCTGGCCGTTGATCCACAGCGACCAGCCGGTCTCGGCGACCTTCGGGTCGACCCCGACGCGCAGCGTCTCGCCCTGGCTGACCTTGATGGTCTTCGAGGACTTCTTGAGGGCGCACTTGGCGGCCTCGGCCATCGGGAGGTTCTTGTCGTGCTCGTAGCAGGTCGCGTCGGTCGACACCGAGTCGCTGCCGAAGGTGACGGTCGCGACGGGGCTCGGCTTCTCGCACGCGGAGAGCACGAGCAGGCCGGCCGAAACGGCGCCAAGCGTGGCCGCGACGCGGCGGCCCTTGGCGGAGAAGCGCAGGGAGGTCATGGCCGAAGGCTATCGGGAGGGCAGGGACGGACGGCCAGGTGGGTACGGCGTGGCGATCCTCACGCCACCCGCGGGCGGGCGGGCCCGTGGCGGGCCGCGCCGAGCAGTCCCCGTACGGTCAGCAGCCAGGACGTGCCGACCAGCGCGGCGGCCACGGCGAAGCCGAGCACCCCGTGCAGCGGGAGCACGATGCCGATCGCGCCGCCCACCACCCACGCCATCTGGAGCAGGGTCTCGGAGCGGGCGAAGGCGGAGTTGCGGACCAGTTCCGGCACATCGCGCTGGATCAGCGCGTCGAGCGCCAGCTTCGCCAGGGCCTGGGCCGCGCCCGTGACCGCGCCGAGCGCGGCCACCAGCGGGGCGCCGAAGAACACGGCCGCGGTGACCGCGACACCGGTGGCCACCGCGCCCACCGTCACCACGATCAGCTCGGGCGCCCGGCCCCGCAGCGCCGCGCCGACCGCCGTGCCCAGCGCGTTCCCGAGCCCGGCCGCCACCGCGACCATGCCCAGCGAGACGGCGGCGCTCTGCCCGTCGAAGGGGTGCTCGCGCAGCAGGAACGCCAGGAAGAAGATCAGGAACCCGGACAGGCAGCGCAGCCCCGCGTTCGCCGCGAGCGCGTGCGTGACGGCCGGACCGACGGTCCTGAGGCCCGGCTTCTTCCCGTACTCCCGCTGCTGCCCGAGATGCAGATGGTCCTCGTCGGCGGCGAGCAGCGCCCGGTCCTCGCCCTTGGCCGAGTCCACCTTGTGGGGCAGCGTGAAGGACAGGAAGGTGCCGACGACGAAGAGCGAGAACGCCGCGTACAGCGGCCAGCGCGGCCCGAGCTGGTGCAGGCCCGCGCCGACCGGTGCCGCGAGTCCGGTCGCGAGCAGCCCGCCGAGCGTCACCCGCGAGTTCGCCTTCACCAGCGAGAACGCCGGCGGAAGCAGCCGCGGCACGACGGCGCTTCTGACCACCCCGTACGCCTTCGACGCGACCAGCACCCCGAGCGCCGCCGGATACAGCTCGAGCGTCCCGGCGACCACCGCGCCCGCCAGCATCAGCGCGAGCAGCGCGCGGGCCAGCATCGCCGCGGCCATCGCCGCGCGGCGGCCGTGCGGGATGCGGTCGAGCAGCGGGCCGATCACCGGGGCGAGCAGCGTGAAGGGGGCCATTGTGATGGCGAGGTAGAGCGCGACGCGCCCGCGGGCCTCGTCGGTCGGCACGGAGAAGAAGACGGTGGAGGCGAGGGCGACGGTGACGAGCATGTCGCCCGCGCTGTTCACCGCGTGCAGCTCGATGAGCTTGCCGAGCCCGGACTCGCCCGCGCCGTGCGCGCTGGTGACCTTGCGGATCCCGCGTCCCGTTTTCGCAAAGGGCGCGCTCAGGACGCGGCCTGCGGCCCGGCCCGCCTTGCGCACCGCATTCCCCGAAGCACGTGAGCCCGAAATGGTCACCCCGACATAGTGCCCCAACGCGCCCGGCGCTCACCCCGTCCGGACGCCTGATCCCTGCCGCGGACCCGGCCGCGTTTCCCCGCGTCCGGCACCCCTTCGCGGAACGGGTCGACGAGGCCGTGTGGGCCTCGGCCCTCGGAGGGGGTAGCGTGCGTAGCGCGCCTGCGGCGGTTGGTCTTGGCCGCGCGCCTCTTCGCGATCCCGCAGAATGGATGGCGTAGGTGCGCCCGAGAGTGACCGGGCGCGGACGTCGACGCGGTCCCCTGGTCCGCTCCGTCCGCCCCCGTCGCCGGAAGCCGGCGCACCCGAAGACACGGCGTAGGAGAGAAGCGATACCTGTGAGCGCAGCGACAACGCGAAGCCGCACCCCCGACCGCCTGTGCGCCGAGGCGGTCGACCTTGCGAGGGAGGCCGCCGAGGAGGCCGCCTACCCGGGCGTCGTCGGAGAGCACGTCTCCGCGATCGCCGAAGGGGACCGGGTCGTCACCCACTTCTTCGAGTGCAAGGAGCCGGGCTACCGCGGCTGGCGCTGGGCGGTGACCGTCGCCCGCGCCTCCCGCGCGAAGTTCGTCACCCTGGACGAAACGGTGCTGCTGCCCGGCCCCGACGCCCTGCTCGCCCCCGAGTGGGTGCCGTGGAGCGAGCGGCTGCGCCCCGGCGACATGGGCCCCGGCGACCTGCTCCCGACCGAGGCGGACGACCTGCGCCTGGAGCCGGGCTTCACCGGCGAGGACGCGCCGCCGCCGAACTCGGTGGTCTCCGAGGAGATGGCCGAGCTCGTCGAGGCCGAGGACGCCGAGGTCACCGACGGCTCGCCCGCCGAGCTGCCCGCCGCGCCCTCGCGCGGCTCCATCTCCGCGGTGGCCGAGGAGCTCGGCATGCGCCGGGCCCGGGTCCTCTCGCGGTACGGGCTGCACGTGGCGGCCGACCGCTGGGACGAGAACTTCGGCGCGAAGACCCCGATGGCGCAGGCCGCTCCGGCCTCCTGCGTCTCCTGCGGCTTCCTCGTCCCGCTCAGCGGCTCCCTGCGGCAGGCCTTCGGCGTCTGCGCCAACGAGTTCGGCCCGGCGGACGGCCACGTGGTCTCGCTCTCGTACGGCTGCGGCGGGCACTCCGAGGCGGCCGTCATGCCGAAGCCGCCGACGCCCTCGCAGCCGGTGATCGACGAGTTCCACGTGGACCCGCTGCCGCTGCGCCCGGACGCCGATTCGGGTTCGGTGTCGGTGGGCGCCGGTGCCGCGGAGGATCTGGGGCACTCGTAACGGGCTCCCGGGGGCGGGCGCGCTCCCGGGTGCGGGCGAGTCCGGGCTGAGGTGCGGGCGGGGACCCCGGGTTCCCAGGCGGTACCGTCACTCCAGCCGGAACCCAGGCAGCCCCCGACCCGGAAGGTCACCCCGTGACGAGCAAGCCCGTGCGCCCCGCACAAGAAGGGCAGGACCCCTTCGGCACCGCGAGGCTGCGCAGAGGTGTGCTCGACGCCTGGGCCGCCTCGGCGGCGCGGTTCCGTGAGGACGCCAACGCCGAGGAGGACCTCGCACTCGGCGGCTACCGCGACCGCCTCGTCGTGGAGTTGGCGCAGAACGCCGCCGACGCCGCGGCCCGCACCGGCGCCCCGGGCCGGCTGCGCCTGACGCTCAGGAACCGGACCCTGGCCGCCGCCAACACCGGCGCCCCGCTCGACGCCCGCGGCGTCGAATCCCTCAGCACCCTGCGCGCCAGCGCCAAGCGCGAGGACACGCAGGGCGCCGTCGGCCGCTTCGGCGTCGGCTTCGCGGCCGTGCTCGCCGTGTCCGACGAACCGGCCGTCCTGAGCCGGGCCGGCGGGGTGCGCTGGTCCCTCGGGGAGGCCCGCACCCTCGCGCAGGAGACGGCCGCCCACCACCCGGAGCTCGGCGAGGAGTTGCGGCGCCGCGAGGGACATGTGCCGCTGCTTCGGCTGCCGTTCGCCGCCGAGGGCGCGCCCCCCGCCTCGTACGACACCGTCGTGGTGCTTCCGCTGCGCGACGCCGCCGCGGCCGGCCTCGCGGAGCGGCTGCTCGCCGCCGTGGACGCCTCGCTGCTGCTCACCCTGCCCGGCCTCGCCGAGGTCGTCGTGGAGACCGACGACGAGGTCAGGACCCTGACCCGGCACACCGGGGACGACGGGCTCGTCCGCATCGAGGACACCCGCGACGGCACCACCCGCTGGCGCACCGTCACGCAGCACGGCCCGACCGACCCCGCGCTTCTGGCGGACCGGCCGGTCGAGGAGCGCCTGCGCCCGCACTGGTCCGTCACCTGGGCCGTGCCCGTCGGCGCCGACGGCGCGCCCGAACGCCCGCGCACCGCGCCGGTCCTGCACGCCCCGACCCCGAGCGACGAACCGCTCGGCGTCCCGGCCCTGCTCATCGCCTCGTTCCCGCTGGACACCACCCGCCGGCACGTGGCGCCGGGCCCGCTCACCGACTTCCTCGTGGGCCGCGCGGCCGCCGCGTACGCCGAACTGCTCGGCGCCTGGCGGCCCGTGTCCACCGGCCTGATCGACCTCGTGCCGGGCCCGCTCGGCAAGGGCGAGCTGGACGGTGCGCTGCGGGCGGCGGTCCTGGAGCTGCTGCCGCGCACCGCGTTCCTGCCGCCCGCCCTCACGGGTGCGCAGCCCGACACGAGTGCGCCGGCCGACGCCGACGAACTCCCCGTCGCCCTGCGCCCGTTCGAGGCCGAGGTGGTCGAGGGCGCGGGCGCCGAGACCGTACGGGTGCTCGCCGAGGTGCTGCCGACGCTCCTCCCGGCCGGCCTGGAGCGCCGCGCCGAGCTGCGCACGCTGGGCGTCGCCCGCGTCCCGTTGCAGGACGCCATCGACCGGCTTGCGGGCCTGGAGCGCGCGGCCGGCTGGTGGGGGAGGCTCTACGAGTCCCTGGCGGGTGTGGACCCCGACCGGCTGACCGGCCTTCCGGTGCCGCTCGCCGACGGCCGGACCACCATCGGCCCGCGCCAGGTGCTGCTGCCCACCGCCGAAACCCCTTCGGACGCCGACCGGTTGGCGCGCCTGGGCCTCAAGGTCGCCCATCCCGACGCCGCCCACGCGCTCCTGGAGAAGCTGGGCGCCCTGCCCGCCACCCCGCGCGCCGTGCTCCGTACGCCCCAGGTCAGGACCGCCGTCGCGGCGTCGCTCGACGGAGCGACCGGCGATGTGTGGGACGAAGACGCCCTGGACGCCGAGGAGTTGGCCGAGGTGGTCCTCGGGCTCGCTCGTGACGCTGCCCTCGCGCCCGGCGACGAACCCTGGCTCGGCGCGCTCGCGCTCCCCGACGACGAGGGCGAACTCGCCCCGGCCGGTGAACTCGTCCTGCCCGGCAGCCGTTTCGCCTCGGTGATCCGGCCCGGCGAACTCGCCGAGGTCGACGCCGAGCTGGCCGGCCGCTGGGGCGAGCAGCCCCTCGCCGCCTGCGGCGTGCTGGCCGACTTCGCGCTCGTACGGGCCACGGACGTCGTCCTCGACCCCGACGAACTCGAGCCGCGCGAGGGCGACTTCGCCGAGCCCGACGACGCCGGACTGCTCGACGCGGTGGACGTGTGGTGCGAGGACCTCCTCGACGCGCTGCCCGACACCCCGGTGCCGCCGGTCGCCACCGAGCTCATCGCCGTACGCGACCTCGACCTCGTCGACGACGACCGCTGGCCCGAAGCCCTCGCCCTGCTCGCGCAGCCCCCGCTCAGGGACGCCCTCACCCAGCGGGTCCGCATCCTGCTGCCCGACGGCACCACCGAGACCGCCCGCCCGTACACGGCCTGGTGGCTGCGCGGGCACCCCGTGCTCGACGGGCGCCGCCCGGCCGGTCTGCGCGCGGCCGGCGGCGACCCGCTGCTCGCGGGCCTCTACGAGGAGGCCGACGCGAGCGGCTTCGAGGACGAGCAGGTCCTGCGCGCCCTCGGCGTGCGCACCTCGGTGGCCTCACTCCTTGACGAGCCAGGCGGCGCGGCCGAGCTCCTCGACCGCCTCGCCGACCCGTCCCTGCCGGTCTCGGCGGCTCAACTGCACGGGCTGTACGGGGCGTTGGCGCTGCTCGACCCCGAGCAGGTCACGCTCCCCGACGAGCTGCGGGCCGTGGTGGACGGCGAGGTGGTGGTCGTGGACGCTGCGGACGCCCTGGTCGCGGACGCCCCGGACCTGCTGCCCTTCGCCGAGGGCCGCCCGCTGCTCCCGGTCGCGCCCGCGCGCGCCGCCGACCTGGCGGACCTTTTCCAGGTACGGCGCCTCAGCACGGTCGTCACGGGAGCGGTCACGGGCGAGGGCACCACACACGAGGTCCCGCCCTCGGTCCGCACCCTGCTGGGCCCCTCGACCCCGTCCTCGTACCGCGAATACGAGGAGCTCCTGGTCGACGGCCTCGAAGTCGACTGGCACCGCGGCCGCGACGGCACGGTCCACGCGGCCACCCTGGAGGGCGTGGCGGCGGGCCTCGCCTGGGCGGCGGGCCAGTGGCCGCGGCGCTTCGAGGTGGCGGCGCTGCTCGAGGACCCGTCCCGCACGGAGGAACTGGCGCGGGACCGCTGGTTCGACTGACCTGCCGACCCGGCCGGACGGTCGGCGGCCGGGTCAGTAGTGGTAGCGCGCCTGGAGGATCTTCACTTCTTTGTCGTCCGCCCGATAGACCAGTCGGTGCTCGTCATCGATTCTGCGGGACCAGTACCCCGACAGGTGGCCCTTGAGCGGCTCGGGCTTCCCGATACCGGTGAACGGATCCCGCTGGATCTCGCCGATCAGCCGCACGATCCGGCGGGCCGTCTTCCGGTCCGACGCCAGCCAGAACTGGAAGTCCTCCCAGGCTGCGGGGTCGAAGTGGACACTCCTCACTCCTCGCCTCCGGCGAGCTCCCTCAGCTCGTCCACCGTCCGATCGACCGTGGTCGATCCCTCCCGGTCACGAGCCACAGCCTCCATCAGGCGCCTGGCGCTGGCCGGTGAACGCAGCAGGTACACCGTCTCCTGCCAGGCGTCATAGTCGTCCGCGGACATCAGAACGGCGTCACCGTTCTTGGAGGTGATGCGCACTGGGGCGTGGTCGGTGTTGACGCGCTCTATCAAGGGGAACAGCGTCGCCCTGGCTTCACTGGCGCTGATGGACATGGCGGCAGCCTTCCACTGGTACCGATAACCCGTACCGCCATGGTACCGGAAACATGTACAAGTAAAGAGCCCGGCCCCTCACCCCGAGGGACCGGGCTCTTCGCGTACGGGAGAGAGCTACGCCGGGAACTTCCGGTCCACCCACCGGAACGCGAACTCGATCCCCGCCGCCGCGACCGCCGCGATCGCCACCGCCGCCCACGGCATCGTCGTGCCCGCGAGCTTCAGCTGGAAGAAGTCCTGGAGCCAGGGGACGACCATGACGAGCATGAAGCCGAAGCCCATCGCGCCGATCAGGAGCAGGCGCCACCAGGTGTAGGGGCGGGCGATGATCGCCAGGACCCAGATGGCCACCAGGAAGAGGCAGAGCGTGGCCGCGCTGGTCTCCGCCTCGCGGGCGCCCGCGCCCGTGTAGTGGTGGCGGGCCAGGACGTAGGTGACGAACGTGGCCGTGCCCGCGATCACGCCGCCCGGGATCGCGTACCGCATGACGCGTTTCACGAAGTGCGGCTTCGCGCGCTCCTTGTTGGGGGCGAGCGCGAGGAAGAAGGCCGGGACGCCGATCGTCAGGGTGGAGAGCAGGGTGAGGTGGCGGGGCAGGAAGAGGTACTCGACCTGCGTGCAGACCACCAGGAGGGCGAGCAGCACCGAGTAGACCGTCTTCACGAGGAAGAGGGTCGCGACCCGCGTGATGTTGCCGATGACGCGGCGGCCCTCGGCCACCACCGAAGGCAGCGTCGCGAAGCTGTTGTTGAGGAGCACGATCTGCGCGACCGCGCGCGTCGCCTCCGAGCCCGAGCCCATCGAGACGCCGATGTCGGCGTCCTTGAGCGCGAGTACGTCGTTGACGCCGTCGCCGGTCATCGCGACCGTGTGGCCCTTGGACTGGAGCGCACCGACCATGTCCCGCTTCTGCTGCGGGGTGACGCGGCCGAACACCGCGTTCTCGTCGAGCACTTGGGCCATCTCGGCCTGGTCCTTGGGCAGCGTACGGGCGTCGACCGTGTTCTCCGCGCCGGGCAGACTCAGCTTGCCGGCCACCGCGCCGACCGAGACCGCGTTGTCACCGGAGATCACCTTGGCGGCGACGTCCTGCTCCTCGAAGTAGCGCAGGGTGTCGGCCGCGTCCGGGCGCAGACGCTGCTCCAGGACCACCAGGGCGGTGGCGCGGGCGCCCTCGGCGACCCGCGGATCGTCCAGCTCGGAGGCCTCGCTGCGGGCGAGAAGGAGCACGCGCAGGCCCTGCTTGTTGAGCTCCTCGATCTCGGCGAGCGCCGGGTCGTCGGCGGGAAGCAGTACGTCGGGGGCGCCGAGCAGCCAGGTCGAGTCCTCGCCGTCGCCCTCGCTGAAGCTGGCGCCGCTGTACTTGCGGGCCGAGGAGAACGGCAGCGACTCGGTGCAGCGCCAGTCCTCGTGGTCCGGGTAGGCGTCGATGATGGCCTGGAGGGAGGCGTTCGGGCGCGGGTCGGACTCGCCGAGTGCACCGAGCACCTTGCGTACGTACGTCTCGTCCGCGCCGTTCAGCAGGCGCAGGTCCGTGACGTCCATGCCGCCCTCGGTCAGCGTGCCCGTCTTGTCCAGGCAGACCGTGTCCACGCGCGCGAGGCCCTCGATGGCCGGGAGTTCCTGCACGAGGCACTGCTTGCGGCCCAGGCGGATCACGCCGATCGCGAAGGCCACGGAGGTCAGCAGGACCAGGCCCTCGGGGATCATCGGGACGATGCCGCCCACCGTGTACGCGATGGACTGCTTCAAGTCGTCGTCCTTGACGACCAGTTGCGAGATGACCAGACCGATCGAGGTCGGGATCATCAGCCACGTCACGTACTTGAGGATCGTGGAGATGCCGGAGCGCAGCTCGGAGTGGACGAGCGTGAAGCGGCTGGCCTCCTCGGCCAGCTGGGCCGCGTACGCCTCGCGTCCCACCTTCGTCGCCGTGTGCGCGCCGCCACCCGCGACCACGAACGACCCGGACATCACCTGGTCGCCGGGCTTCTTCAGGACGGGATCGGCCTCGCCGGTGAGCAGCGACTCGTCGACCTCCAGACCGTCGGCCTCGATCACCTCGCCGTCGACCACGATCTTGTCGCCGGGCCCGATCTCGATCAGGTCCCCGAGCACGATCTCGGAGGTGGACACCTCGGCCGCGACCCCGTCGCGCCGCACGGTCGGCTTGGCCTCGCCGATCACCGCGAGGCTGTCCAGGGTCTTCTTGGCGCGCCACTCCTGGATGATGCCGATGCCGGTGTTCGCGAGGATCACGAAGCCGAAGAGGCTGTCCTGGATCGGCGCGACGAACAGCATGATGAACCAGAGCACGCCGATGATCGCGTTGAAGCGCGTGAAGACGTTGGCGCGCA
Source organism: Streptomyces indicus (assembly GCF_900100315.1). Lineage (GTDB taxonomy): Bacteria > Actinomycetota > Actinomycetes > Streptomycetales > Streptomycetaceae > Streptomyces > Streptomyces indicus. Next base: position 57,710 of record NZ_FNFF01000020.1, on the reverse strand, counting down.
CGATGTCGGTCATCGACCGGCTGCTGCGCACCGGGACGTCGTTGATCTCCCCGCGCGCCACCCGCTCGGCGACCTCGGCGGTGGTCAGACCGCGGGCCCGGTCGGGGGCCGCTTCAGGGGGCGGGACCGGGTGCACCGGATCGAGTTCGGCGCCGGCGTCGATCGCCGGTGGCCTGCCTCCGGGGTCGGGTCCGTCGGTGTCTAGCTGTGCCCGCTGCGTCATGAGTCAGACGGTACGGGGCCGGGGGTGCTCTTTCGCGTCGAGGGCGCGGGAATCAGGGATACGGAGCCGGAAGATCCGACCTGGGTACTACGCGCTCGTACCTTCGGCACCTTCGGCGGAGGCGGAACCGGCCCGATCGGCCGCGTGCCGCTTGATCGCCGCATCGCGCTTGCGGACGTACCAGATGCCGATGAGCCCGAGCCCGGCGCCGGCCAGGCAGGTCCACACCCACCAGGTCAGGTCGCGGTCGTCGAACCAGCCGTAGAAGGGGACCTGCACGAGAAAGAGGACGAACCACAGGATCGTGCCGCCGGTGATGGTGGCGACGACGGGACCCTCCAGGGGCTCCGGCGCCTCGTGCTTCGCTTCCCACTTCGCCATGCGACCAGCTTATGCGCTGCCCCGTGCGCCGCCTGAGCACGCCCCCGCGCGCCGCCCGAGCACGCCCCGCGCGCTTGTCACGCCCGCCCCACGTCTGCGGTGACGCGCGTAGATGGCTTTTCACGGCCTGTTTATTCATACTGAAACAGCTTCAGTCTGGCCAGTTTCTTTCGTTTGATGACACAAAGAGCAAACGAATCGGTCAGCCGACAGCGTCCGCAGCCCTCTCCCTCCGTCGAAGGTCACGCATGTCCTCCTCGGCCCCCGCCCCGGTCGACTCCCCGAAGCCCCCGCCGTATCCGAGCAGCGGGCTGGACCGTTTCTTCAAGATCTCCGAGCGCGGCTCGACCGTCGCCCGCGAGGTGCGCGGCGGCTTCGCGACCTTCTTCGCGATGGCCTACATCATCGTGCTGAACCCGATCATCCTCGGCAGCGCGAAGGACATGTACGGCCACCAGCTGGACAACGGCCAGCTGGTCACGGCGACCGCGCTCACCGCCGCGTTCACGACGCTGCTCATGGGTGTCATCGGCAACGTGCCGATCGCGCTCGCCGCCGGACTCGGCGTCAACACGGTGGTCGCGCTCCAGCTCGCGCCCCGGATGAGCTGGCCGGATGCGATGGGCATGGTGGTGCTCGCCGGCTTCGTGGTGATGCTGCTCGTCGCGACCGGGCTGCGGGAGCGCGTGATGAACGCGGTGCCGCTCGGTCTGCGCAAGGGCATCGCGATCGGTATCGGCCTGTTCATCATGCTGATCGGCCTGGTCGACTCCGGCTTCGTCTCCCGTATCCCGGACGCCGCCCACACCACCGTGCCGCTGCAGCTCGGCTCCGACGGCCACCTCAACGGCTGGCCCGTCCTGGTGTTCGTGCTCGGTGTGCTGCTCACGCTGTCGCTGATCGTGCGCAAGGTGCCCGGCGCGATCCTGATCTCGATCCTCGTGATGACCGTGGTCGCGATGGTGATCAACGCGCTCGCGGACATCCCGAGCTGGGGTCTGACCACTCCGGAGTGGCCGGGCAACCCGGTGGCCACGCCGGACTTCGGCTTGATCGGTCAGGTCAGCCTGTTCGGCGGCTTCTCCAAGGTCGGCATCCTCACCGGTGTCCTGTTCGTCTTCACCGTGCTGCTGTCGTGCTTCTTCGACGCGATGGGCACGATCATGGGCGTGGCCGACGAGGCCAAGCTGGTGGACGCCGACGGCCAGATGCCCGGCATCAACAAGGTGCTGCTCGTCGACGGTCTCGCCGTCGCGGCGGGCGGCGCCAGCTCCTCCTCGGCCACCACCTGCTTCGTGGAGTCCACGGCCGGTGTCGGCGAGGGCGCGCGCACCGGTCTGGCGAACGTGGTCACCGGCGGCCTGTTCACCGCCTCGCTGTTCCTGACGCCGCTGGCCCTGATGGTGCCCTCGCAGGCCGCGACCCCCGCACTGCTCGCGGTGGGCTTCCTGATCCTGTCCGGCTCGATCACCGCGATCGACTGGAAGGACTACACGATCGCGATCCCGGCGTTCCTGACCATGGTGATGATGCCGTTCACCTACTCGATCACGAACGGCATCGGCATCGGCTTCATCACCTTCACCGTGCTCCGCCTGGCCGCGGGCCGCGGCCGCGAGGTGCCGGCCGCGATGTACGCGGTCTCCGCCGTGTTCGCCTTCTACTACCTGATGCCGGCGCTCGGGCTGACCTGAGTCGCCGGTGCGGCGTGACGGCCCGGGCTTCTCCTCGCGGAGTGCCCGGGCTGTTCCGGTTCGGGCTGCCCGTACGACTGCTCGTACGGCCCCTGGTCCCCGTCCCCGTAGAACCGCTGGGTCTCCTCGACGGCGGCCTTGAAGCGCTCGTCGAAGTCGGTCCGCACGAGGGTGCGGATCACATAGTCCTGGACGTTCATTCCCCTTATGCCGGCATGGTGACGGAGTCGGTCGAGCAGCTCTCCGTCTATACGCAGGCTGAGCACGCTGGTCCCCATGCGCTCCAGAGTCGCGGGGGCTCCTCCGTTTCCGTGTCACTTTCCGCGATCGCCTCACCCATATGGGTGATCTTCCCCGTCCCCCACAGCCCTTAAGGGGCGTGGGAGGTGCCCCCAGCGGCTTAGAAATCTTGGGCGACCCTTGGGGTGCGAGGGGCTTTATGCGGTTTCCTTAGTCAGGGTAATGAGTTACTCTAACTACATGCCTGACCTGACCCATGGCGACGACGCTGCCGCCGTGAACTCCCTGCGCTCGGCCGTGATGCGGCTCGGGCGCCGGCTCAAGCACCAGCGTGTGGACGAGTCGCTGAGCCCCACCGAGATGTCGGTGCTCGGCACCCTCGCCCGCTGCGGCTCCGCCACCCCCGGCGAGCTCGCCCGCAAGGAGCACGTCCAGCCGCCGTCGATGACGCGCATCGTGGCACTGCTCGAGGCCAAGGGCCTGGTCAGGCTGGAGCCGCACCCCGAGGACCGCCGGCAGAAGGTGGTCAGCCAGACCGAGCAGGCCGAGGCCATGCTCGAACAGAGCCGCCGCAAGCGGAACGCCTGGCTGGCCGCGCTCGCCGACGAACTCGACGAGGACGAGTGGGCGAAGCTGCGCGCGGCCGCCCCGGTCCTGGAGAAGCTCGCGCACCTGTAGCCGCCCGCCCGTGACGTCCCGCAGGCGCCACGCACCGACCGCACCGCGTGCCTTCGCGCACCACCGAACGCCCGAGGAGGCGAGCCCTTTTGAGTACGGGATCCGGAGCAGACTCCGCCCCCGCACCGACCACCCACGACTCCACCGCCCCCACCAAGCCGTCGACCTTCTCCTCCCTGAAGATCCGCAACTACCGGCTCTTCTTCACCGGACAGGTCGTCTCGAACACCGGCACCTGGATGCAGCGCATCGCCCAGGACTGGCTGGTGCTCAGCCTCACCGGATCCGCCATGGCCGTCGGTATCACCACGGCCCTGCAGTTCCTGCCCATGCTGCTCTTCGGCCTGTACGGCGGCGTCCTCGTGGACCGGCTGCCGAAGCGGCCCCTGCTCTTCTTCACGCAGTCCGCGATGGGCCTCACCGGCCTCGCGCTCGCGATCCTGACCCTGACCGGACATGTCGAGGTCTGGCACGTTTACCTGACCGCCTTCGTGATGGGCCTGGTCACCGTCGTCGACAACCCGGCGCGGCAGACCTTCGTCTCCGAGATGGTCGGCAAGAAGCAGCTCGCCAACGCGGTGAGCCTCAACTCCGCCAACTTCCAGTCGGCCCGCCTCATCGGGCCCGCCGTCGCCGGTGTCTCGATCGCGGCGGTCGGCAGCGGCTACGCGTTCCTGTTCAACGGGCTCTCGTTCATCGCGCCGCTGCTCTCCCTCGCGCTGATGCGGACCTCCGAGCTGCACGCGGTGGAGACCTCGCCGCGCGCCAAGGGACAGCTCAAGGAAGGGCTGCGGTACGTGGCCGGGCGGCCCGAGCTGATCTGGCCGATCGTGCTCGTCGGGTTCATCGGCACCTTCGGGTTCAACTTCCCGATCTGGCTGTCGGCCTTCTCCGACGACGTGTTCCACGCCGGCGCCGGTACCTACGGCATGCTCAACACGCTGATGGCGGCCGGTTCGCTGGCCGGTGCGCTGCTCGCCGCGCGGCGCGGGGCCACGCGCCTGCGGGTGCTCGTCGGGGCGGCGATCGCCTTCGGCGGGCTCCTGGTGACGGCCTCCCTCGCGCCCTCCTTCTGGGTCTTCGCCGTGCTGCTCGTGCCGCTCGGGATGTTCGGCCTGACGGTGAACGTCACCGCCAACTCCTCCATCCAGATGGCCACGGACCCGGTGATGCGGGGGCGTGTGATGGCCCTGTTCATGATGGTCTTCACCGGCGGTACGCCCGTGGGGGCGCCGCTGGTCGGCTGGATCACCGACGCGTACGGCGTCCGGACGGGCATGGCCTTCGGCGGGCTCGTCGCGCTGCTCGCGGCGGGCGGGGTCGGCCTGATGCTGGCCCGGGCCGGAGACCTCCGGGTGCGGCTCGGGTGGCACCGCGGGCATCCGCAGGTGCGGTTCGTTCCCAGGGAGCAGTTGGCTGCGGCTGCGTAGTCTGCTGCGGGTGCGGTGGGGTGGGGGTGCTTTTCCCCTGTCCCGCCCCTTCCCGAAACCGGGGGCTTCGCCCCCGGACCCCCCATCCGAACTTCGTTCGGATCTGCTCAAACGCCGCAGGGGCTGATAGTGAGACTCTTCGTAGCAGTGCTGCCTCCGCCCGCTGCCGTCGCCGAACTGCGCACGGTCGTCGACGAGCTGAGGAACCTCCCCGGAGCCGACAAGCTGCGGTGGACCGAGCCGGCCGGGTGGCACTTCACGCTCGCGTTCCTCGGTGATGTGCGCGACGAGGCCCGTCCGAGGCTCGAGGAGCGGCTGCGCCGGGCCGCGCACCGCACCCCGCCCTTCGAGCTCGCGCTCTACCGCAGCGGACGGTTCGGGCAGCGGGCGCTGTGGGCCGGGGTGCGCGGGGAGGTCGCCACGCTCAGGCGTCTTGCCGAGCGGGCGTATGCCGCCGGGAGCAAGGCGGGGCTCGCGCTGGAGGACACCCACCGGTTCGTGCCGCATCTCACGCTCGCCCGCAGCGGGGAGGGCCGGCACCAGACCCACCCGCCGCTGGTCGACCTGCTCCCGTATGCCGCCGAGCTGGACGGATTCGCGGGCGAGCCCTGGACCGCGGACCGCCTGAGCCTGGTCCGCAGTCATCTGCCCACGAGCGGAATCCCCGGTGAGCGGCCGCGGTACGAGGAGGTCGGGCACTGGCCGCTCGAAGGGAAGGGCTAACCTCGAAGCGTGGACCCGAAGACTCGTAACCGGATCATGGCCGGTGTGCTCGTGCTGATGTTCGCCGTGATCGCGGTGGCGGCCGCCCTCGGCGGCTGAGCGCCGAGCGGCGGCCGCCGCCAGGAGATCACCAGGCGAAGGCCTCCGGCGCCGGGCCCGTGCCCGGGAAGACCTCGTCCAGGGCGGACAGGAGTTCCGCGGACAGGTCGAGGTCCACGGCGCGCAGCGCCGAGGTGAGCTGGTCCGCGGTGCGCGGGCCCACGATCGGGCCGGTCACGCCGGGCCGGGTGAGCAGCCAGGCCAGGGCCGTCTCGCCGGGCGCCAGGCCGTGCTTGTCGAGCAGGTCCTCGTAGGCCTGGATCTGCGCGCGGCCCGCGGGATCGGCGAGCACCTCGGCCGCGCGGCCGGAGGCCCTGCGGCCCTCGGTGGCCTCCTTCTTCAGGACTCCGCCGAGCAGACCGCCGTGCAGCGGCGACCACGGGATGACCCCGAGGCCGTACGCCTGCGCCGCCGGGATGACCTCCATCTCCGCGCGCCGCTCCGCCAGGTTGTACAGGCACTGCTCGCTGACCAGGCCGACCATGCCGCGGCGCGCGGCCTGCTCGTTGGCCTGGGCGATCTTCCAGCCGGGGAAGTTGGACGAGCCGGCGTAGAGGATCTTGCCCTGCTTGATCAGGACGTCGATGGCCTGCCAGATCTCGTCGACCGGGGTGTCGCGGTCGATGTGGTGGAACTGGTAGATGTCGATGTAGTCGGTCTGGAGCCGCTTGAGCGAGGCGTCCACGGCGCGGCGGATGTTCACCGCCGAGAGCTTGTCGTGGTTGGGCCACACGTCGCCGTCGCCGGCCATGTTCCCGTACACCTTCGTGGCGAGGACCGTCTTGTCGCGGCGGCCGCCGCCCTCGGCGAACCAGGTGCCGATGATCTCCTCGGTGCGGCCCTTGTTCTCGCCCCACCCGTAGACATTGGCGGTGTCGAAGTAGTTGATGCCGGCGTCGAGCGCGGCATCCATGATTGCGTGGCTGTCCTTCTCGTCCGTGTGCGGCCCGAAGTTCATCGTGCCGAGGACGAGCCGGCTGACCTTGAGTCCTGTGCGTCCCAGCTGTGTGTACTTCATGGGGATTCAGCCAACGCCTTGGAGTGCGCTCAAGGCAAGGGCGTATGAATCACGGCAGGGTGCGCGGGCGGATCGCCGGGCGGATCACCGGGCGGTGCGCGGGAGTTCGACGCGCAGGGTCAGGCCGCCCGTGGGCAGGGCGGTGGCGGTGAGGGTGCCGTGATGGGCCAGCGTGATCGAGCGGACCAGCGCGAGGCCGAGCCCGTGGCCGCTGCGGTCGCTGGTGATACGGGGCGCCGCCCGGTAGAACGGCTCGAACAGGCGGTCCACCTGGGCCTGTTCGAGGTGCGGGCCCGTATTGGTGACCTCGACCGTGACGCGCTCGGTGCCGGAGACGGACAGGTGCGCCGAGCCGCCGGGCACGTTGTGGGTGAGCGCGTTGTCGAGGAGGTTGAGCAGCAACTGCCGCAGCAGCGTGGTGTTTCCGGGGCTCGCGCAGGAGGGCTCGATGTCGCTGTCGAGGGTGAGTCCGGCGGCCGCCGCCCGCGGGCCGCACTCCTCGGCGACGCCGCGGGCCAGGGCCGAGACGTCCACCGGGCCGGTGTCGAAGAGCGCCTGGTCGGCGCTCGCGAGGTCGAGCAGGGCGCGGACGACCGCGATGTTGCGGTCGTTGGTCTCGCGGAGCATGGGCAGGAGCTCGGCGAGTTCCTCGGGTGCGGGTGAGTCGCCGGCGACCTGGAGGGCGGCGCGCGTGGTGGCCAGCGGCGTGAGCAGCTCGTGCGAGGCGTTGGCCGCGAAGCGCTGGTGGGCGGCGAAGGACTCCTCCAGGCGGGCCAGCATCTCGTCGAAGGTGTCGGCGAGTTGATGCAGCTCGTCGGGCGGTCCGGTGGCGCCGATACGGTCGCTGAGGTTGCCGGCCGCGGCCTTGCGGGCCGCCTCGTTGATGGTGTGCAGCGGTGCGAGCAGGCGCTTGGAGAGGAACCAGCCGGCGGTCAGGCCGAGGGCGCCGACGACGAGGACACCGCCGACGGAGATCAGCAGGACCGTGTTCCAGACGTCCTCCTTGCTGGAGATGTCGGCGTGCCCGCCGCTCGCCGGCAGGCGCTTGCCCGGCAGGACGTCGGTGACGTCGGAGGGGTCGACGATCACGGTGTCCGAGAAGCCGTAGCTGGGCAGGAAGCGCATCCCCCCGTAGATGATCGCGACCATCAGCGCGGCGCAGACGGCGAGGGCCGAGGCGAAGCCGAGGAACAGCCGCGCATGGATGCTCAGGGAGCGCTTCACGATGTCCCCAGGTAATAGCCCGCGCTGATCGCGGTGTGCACGAGCTGCGGTTCCCCCAGTTTTTTCCTCAGGGTGTGGACAACCAGCCGGACCGCGTTCGTGAAGGGATCCGTCTGCGCGTCCCACGCTTTGTCGAGGAGGTATTCGGCGCTCAGTACGCCGCCTTCCGCGCGCATCAGGAGTTCCAGGACCGCGAGTTCCTTCGGCGTCAGCTTCACTTCCCCGCCGCCGCGCGTGACCCGTCGGCGGTGCGTGTCGAATTCCAGGTCCGCGAACGTCAGGACGGGGGAGTGGGTCATCGGGCTGCGGCGGTACAACGCCCGAAGCCGGGCGACCAGTTCGGGAAAGTCGAAGGGCTTCGCGAGATAGTCGTCCGCCCCGAGTCCGAGCCCTTCCACCTTGTCGCCGAGCCGGCCCGCCGCCGTCAGCATCAGGATCCGGCAGCCCAGGTCGAGCTCCACGATCCGGCGGCACACCTCGTCCCCGTGCACCCCGGGCAGGTCGCGGTCGAGCACCACGGCGTCGTAGTCGTACACCGTCAGCTGCTCCAGGGCGCGCGCCCCGTCGTGCACCACGTCCACGGCGATGGCCTCGCGGCGCAGCCCGATTTCCAGGACGCGCGCCATGTACCGCTCGTCCTCCACCACCAGCACGCGCACGCCCGCACCTTTTCCCGGATACGTCTGACAAGTCGTCCCAGACCTATCAGACCCGGTATTTGAACCGTGTTTGAGCCGCGCGTAGGAGGCCGTATTCACAAACGCGGTTCAAAACGGCCGGCTCCTAGCGTGAAGCGCATGAATTCGTTCAAGCGGGCCTGGTGGCGGCTGACCGCGCATCCGGGCAAGACGGCCTTGATGACGGGGCTCTTCTTCGTCATCTGCACCCTGGTCCTGTCGGGATTCCTGATCCGGTCGGCCGCCGCGCGCGCCGCCGAGTCCGCCAAGCGGAGCGTCGGCGCGGTGGTCACCATGCAGCTCGACGTCAACGCGCTGATCGACTCGGGCGGCGGGTCCGGCGACGGCCGGCCCCGCACGATCGGCGAGGAGGGCCGCCTCAAGCGCGGCCTCGTCGACCGGATCTGCGCGTCCTCCGTCGTGGCCTCGTGCAACTACAGCAAGGACGGCGTGGCCGCCCCCTCCGAGGAGTTCCGGCTGCACGTGCCCGTCCCCGCGCCGGCCGGCCAGGACACCGGGGGCACGGACTTCTTCAAGGCCGACGGCATCCTCGACCTGGACGAGGTGAAGGACTTCCGCAGCGGTGACGCGAAGATCGTCGCCGGGCGCGGGATCACCCCGGACAGCAAGGACGACGCACTCGTCGTCGAGGAGCGGGTGGCGAAGGACAACAAGCTGAAGGTCGGCGACCGGGTCACCCTGAACGCCAACGTGCAGCACCCGGACGGGCGCCTGACCACCAAGGAGACCGAGTTCACCGTCGTCGGCGTCTACCGCTCCGGCACGCCCGACCCGCGCACGTACGTGCCGTCGATGATGGCGCCCTCGAACCAGATCTACGTCACTCCCGACGGCGCGACCCGCCTCGACGGCAAGGAGGTCGGCAAGGACGGCGGAGATCTCGCGCAGGCCACCTTCACCCTGCGCGACCCCTCCGACCTCGACCGCCTGAAGAAGGACGCCGAGGCGGCCGGCGCGGACCTGAAGGTGTTCCCGATGTCCGTCAACGACAAGCAGTTCAAGCAGCTCGTCGGCCCCATCACCAAGACCGCCGACTTCGCCACCGTCACCGTGTGGCTGGTCGCGCTGGCCGGCACCGTCATCCTCGCCCTGATCGTCGCCTCCTCGCTGCGCGAGCGCCGCAAGGAGCTCGGCATCCTGCTCTCGCTCGGCGAGCGCAAACCCCGGCTGCTCGGGCAGCAGTTGGTGGAGGTCGCGGCCTGCGCGCTGCTCGCGATCGGCTGCGCGGCGGCGGGCAGCCAGTTCCTGTCGCAGGCGGTCGGCGACCGGCTCCTCGCGGGCAACGTGTCGGCTGCGGCGGCCGAGGCGGACTCCCGTGACCAGGGCCCCGGCCTCAGCAACACGGCCGGCGGCGGCGCCGCCGCCGACGACACCCCCGAGGCCGACCCCGTCGACTCCCTCGACGTGCGGATCGGCCCCGCCGACCTCGCCAAAGTCGGCGCCACCGGCCTCGGCATCGCGGCCCTCGCCACCCTCGTCCCCGGCGCACGGGTGCTGCGCCTGAACCCGCGCGACATCCTCACGAAGGGCGACTGACGTGACCGCTCCGATCCTTCAACTGACCGGCGTCTCCAGGGCGTACGAGTCAGGCAACCGCCGCCGCACCGTCCTGAAGAACGCCGACTTCGCCTTCGAGTCCGGCCGCATGTACGCGGTGGTCGGCCCCTCCGGCAGCGGCAAGTCCACGCTCCTGTCCCTGGCGAGCGGCCTGGACTCGCCCACCACCGGCACGGTCCGCTTCCGCGGCCGGGACATCGCCGAGCTGGGCCTCGGCCGCTACCGCAACCGGCACGCGGCCACCGTGTTCCAGTCCCTGAACCTCCTCACGTACATGACGGCGGTCCAGAACATCACCTCCGCGATGGAGATCACGGGCGTACGGGGCATGCGCGGCTCCCGCAGGAAACAGCGCGCCGTCGAGCTGCTCGACCTGCTCGGGGTCGAGCGCGAGGACCAGAACCGGCGCACCCTTCAGCTCTCCGGCGGCCAGCAGCAGCGCGTGGCCATCGCCCGCGCGCTCGCCTGCGAGGTGGACATCCTCTTCGCCGACGAGCCCACCGGCGCGCTCGACCACGAGACGGCGGCCGGGATCATCGAGGTGTTCCGCAAGCTCGCGCACGACGAGGGCAAGTGCGTGATCGTCGTGACCCACTCGCGGGAGGTCGCGGAGGCCTCGGACCAGGTGCTCCAGCTCAAGCGCGGCAAGCTGACGGTCACCTAGGACGCGGTACGGGGCTTCACACCCTCCGCGGCCTCGTACGTCCGCTCAGTACGCGGCCTCGTACGGCCCGCCCAGGTCCCACGCCTGGTGCAGCGCGTCCGCGAAGGTCGCGGCCAGGCGGTGCTCGCCGCTCGCGTTCGGATGCGTGCCGTCGTACGTGTCCAGGTCGAGGTCGTACGAGGGCGGCGGCGAGACGAGCAGCAGCGGGGAGCGGTCCGAGTCGAGGTCGGCCACGGCCTTGGCGAGCAGCTCGTTGAAGCGGGCGACCTCGGCGGCGAAGTCGGGGTCGTGCCGCGCCCGCACGTTGGGGATCACGGGCAGGATCGCGGCGGCGACACGGGGGTTGGCGGCGCGGGCGTTCCCGATGAACGTGCGCATGTTCCGCGCGGTCTGTTCGGCGTCGGTGTAGAAGCCGAGGTCGATCAGGCCGAGCGAGATCAGGAGCAGGCCGGCCCGGCTCTCGCGCACCGTCTCCTCGATGACCGGCGCCATGTGCAGCCAGCCCTCGCCCCAGCCCGCGAGGTGCTGCTGCGGGAAGGCGGGGTCCGCGTACTCGTACGACACCGGGGCGTCCAGCGCCTTGTCGTGCAGCGCGGTGCGCGGCCCGACGATCTGGAACGGACCGTCGTACGCGGTCCGCAGGTGCTGCCACATGCGGTAGCGCCAGGTGTGTTCGCCGGCGCTGCCGATGGTCATGGAGTCACCGACGAAAAGGAGCCTGAGCATCCGCTCATCATCGCGGACCGGCCGTGGCCTGGCGATGTGACACCGCACACGCCCGAACGCGCCGGGAAGGTGGCAGCCTTGCCGTATGCGCCGCTCGCTCCTCGCCACCGCCGGGCTCCTGGCCCCCGCCGGGGCCGCCGCCCTGCTGCTCGCCCTCGCGCCCGCCGCCCTCGCGGACGGCACGGCCGACGGGTTCACCATCGAGGATCCGCGGATCACCGAGTCGAGCGGGCTCGTGGCCAGCAAGAAGCACCCCGGCGTGTACTGGACGCACAACGACAGCGACGACGGCTCGTATCTCTACGCCGTGGACGGCAGGTCAGGGAAGACCCTCGCGCGCCTCACTCTGGCAGGCGTCGGGCAGGCGCGCGACGTCGAGGCGGTCTCGATCGGCCCGGACGGCGATCTGTACGTGGGCGACATCGGCGACAACCTCGGCGGCACGTGGGACCACGTGTGGATCTACCGGCTGCCCGAGCCGGACAAGCTCACCGACCGTACGGTCAAGGCCACGCAGTACGACGTCACGTACGCGGACGGCGCACGCGACGCCGAGGCGCTGATGGTGCACCCGAAGACCGGGAAGGTCTACATCGCCGACAAGAAGGACGACGGCACGGGCGGCCTCTACGAGGCACCGGCCGAGCTGAAGCCGGGCCGGAACAACGTCTTCAAGCGGATCGCGGACATCGACCTGTGGGCCACCGACGGCGCGTTCTCGCCGGACGGCCAAGTCCTCGTGCTGCGCAGCTACTTCGGCGCCCGGTCGTACACCTGGAAGGACGGCCGGCCGCAGGACGGGGAGCGCGTGGACGTGCCGATCCAGCGGCAGGGCGAGTCGGTGGCGTACTCGCCGGACGGCACGACGCTGATGTTCGGCTCCGAGGGGCAGGGCAGCGACGTCGTACCGGAAGCGGCGCCGGGTGCGCCCGAGTCGCCCGGCAAGGGCGGTCCGGGCGGCGGGAGCGGGGGTTCGGGCGGCAACTCCGGCGGCGGGGACGGTGATGACGGCGGGCTGCCGACCGGCGCGCTCGCGCTGGGTGCGGCCGTGCTCGCGGCGCTCGGTCTGAAGGGGCTGTTCAAGCGCGAGGAGCGCTAGCGGCCCTCTTCGCGCTCCGCGGCCCGCTCCTCGACGAGCACCGCGAAGCCGTCGATCAGCCGCCGAAGCCCGAACTCGAAGTGGTCGAACTCGTAGCTGAAGGTGTCCTCGGACAGTGAGGCCATCTGCGGGAACTCCCCGCTGAGCATGGCCCGTTCGAGATACGGCTGCTGGCTGCCCCAGAACTCCTCGTCGCTCAGACCGGTCTCTTTGACCGCCTCGACGGTGTCCGCCTCGGTCCGCGCGTGGCCCGTCACCCAGTTCGTCACGGCGATGATCACCGAGAGCAGCTCGGGGTCGGTCAGGCCCATCGTGCGCAGCGGGGCGACCACCACCTCCATGCTGCGGATCGCGCTGGGGCCGAGCACGGTGCGCGCCTGGTTGACCTTGAGCAGCCACGGATGGCTGCGGAACAGGGCGAGTTGGCCGCGGGCCATGCCCTCGACGCACGCGCGCCAGTCCTTCGGGATCGCGGCGCCCTCGGGCACGGCCTCGCCCTGCACCCGGTCCAGCATCAGGTCGAGCAGCTCGGCCTTGCCCGGCACGTACCGGTAGAGCGACATCGTGCCGGTGCCGAGCTCCGTGGACAGCCGGCGCATCGAGACGGCGGCGATCCCCTCGCGGTCGGCGAGCTCGACGGCGGCCGCCACGATCCGGTCGAGCGTGAGCGCCGGCTTCGGCCCGCGCGTGGCCCGCTCCCCGGTGCCCCAGAGCAGATCGAGGGTGCGCTGGATGTCTCCGCTGCCGCTGGTGACGGGGCTGTCCTTGCCGCTCATACGGATCACCTTAATCGGGCTGTCACGTCGGGTTGGCCGGGCTGCGCACCGGGGGGCGGGGCCGGCCTCCGGCGCTCGGGGCCCGCCCCCCGGCCCGGTCCGGGGGGTGTGGGGGGGCGTCAGCCCCCCCACACATCCCCGCCGCGGAGCGGCGGAGCTACGGGGGCCGCAGGCCCGAAGGCCGGGCGGGACGAGGCGCCCCGACTTAACTGGGTACAGTGTACGCGCAATAGGGTACGCTGTACCCAGTTGATGGGCGAGGTACCGGGAGGACCCCGTGGACACGTATGCCGTGCAGGCAGAGGCCCTGCAGAAGAGGTACGGCGAGAAGCACGCACTGGACGGCTTCGACCTCACCGTCCGCAAGGGCACCGTGCACGGCCTGCTCGGGCCGAACGGCGCGGGCAAGACCACCGCGGTGCGCGCCCTCGCCACACTCCTGAAGTTCGACGGCGGGCGCGCCCTGGTCGCCGGCACCGACGTGGCGAAGGACCCGCGCGGGGTGCGCCGCCGCATCGGACTCGCCGGGCAGTACGCGGCCGTGGACGAGATGCTCAGCGGCCGGCAGAACCTGGAGATGTTCGGCCGGCTCTTCCACCTGGGCGGGCGCCGGGCCCGGCTGCGGGCGGCCGAACTCCTCGAGCGCTTCGACCTGGTGGAGGCGGCGGGCAAGAACGCCGGGGACTACAGCGGGGGCATGCGCCGCCGCCTCGACCTCGCCGCGTCGATGATCCTCGCGCCCGAGGTGCTCTTCCTCGACGAGCCCACCACCGGGCTCGACCCGCGCGGGCGCGGTGAAGTCTGGGAGGCGGTACGGGAGTTGGTGGCGGACGGCACCACGGTGCTGCTCACCACCCAGTACCTGGAGGAGGCCGACAAGCTGGCCTCGCGGATCACGGTCATCGACCAGGGCCGTGCCATCGCCGACGACACCCCCGACGGCCTCAAGGACTGCGTCGGCGGCGACCGCGTCGAGGTCGTGGCCGCCGAGGCGGCCGACCTGCCCCGGATCGCCGAGGTGGTGGCCCGCGTCAGCCTGGGCGAACCCGCCGTCGACCGGACCGGACTGCGGGTGCACGCCCCCGTGCGCGAGCGCGTGGCCGCGCTCACCGACGTGGCCCGCACGCTCCAGGACGAGGGGATCCGGGTGGAGGACATCGGACTGCGCAGGCCGAGCCTCGACGACGTGTTCCTGCGCCTGACGGGACACCGTACGGACGCGGCCGAGCCGGTGTCCGGGGAAGCGATGGTGGCGGCATGAGCGCCGGAACGGTCGAAGCGCAGGGCGGAACACAGGGCGGGACGCAGGTCGACCTGCACGTCGAGAGCGGGGAGCAGCGGCGCCTGTACTGGGCGGTCGCCGACTCCTGGAACGTGGTGCGCCGCACCCTCACCCACTACCAGCGCCAACCCGTCATGATTCTCTGGCAGTTGGGCTTCCCGATCATCTCGGTGCTGCTCTACGCCTATGTGTTCGGCGGCGCGATGGAGGTGCCGGGCTCCGAGGACGGCGCCACCTACCGGGACTTCCTGATGCCCGGCATGTTCGTGATGACGATGGCCTTCGGCCTGATGAACACGGCGACCAGCGTGGTGCACGACGCGACCAAGGGCGTCATCGACCGCTTCCGCTCCATGCCGATGGCCCCGTCCGCGGTGGTCGGCGGTCGTGCGGTGACCGATCTCCTGGTGGCCTGCGCCGAGTTGACCATCCTGGCGCTCACCGCCCTCGCGCTCGGCTGGCGCCCGGACGGCGAGCCGCTCGCGATGGCCGGCGCCTTCGGGCTGATCCTGCTGCTGCGGTTCTGCCTGATCTGGGCGGGCGTGTGGCTGGGCCTCCTGGTGCCCAACCCCGAGGCGGCCGGCGGGCTCTACGCCCTCATCTTCCCGGTCACGATGATCTCCAGCATCTTCGTGGCGCCCTCGTCCATGCCGGGCTGGCTCGGCACGGCCGCGGCCTGGAACCCGATCTCCTCCACGGGTGCCGCGGCGCGCGAACTGTTCGGGTACCCGGTGGCGGGCGACGGCAGCTGGATCCAGGAGAACGCCGTCCTGATGGCGGTGGTCTGGCCGGTGGTGCTCACGGCCGTCTTCCTGCCGCTCGCGGTACGCCGCTTCCAGAAGCTGAGCCGCTGAGTTCTCTTCGCGTACGCGGATGGGGGCTCCCTTCCTTCGAAGGGAGCCCCCATCGCGACCGCATCCGGACTTCGTCCGATCTCCTCAAGCTCCGGAGGAGCCGGTTTCGCCCGTGAGGTGCGCGAACACCACGACGTTCGAGTCCCAGTGGCGGTCCTTCGTGAGGTCGCCGCCGCAGGTGATCAGCCGGAGCTCCGCCCGGTCCGTCTTCCCGTAGACCTTGTCGGTCGGGAAGTCGGCCTTCTTGTACGTCTCCACGTCGTCCACCTTGAAGACGGCGGTCGTGCCGTCCTCGCGGCGGATGTCGATCTCCTGGTCCTTCTTCAGGTCCTTGAGGTTGTAGAACACCGCCTTCTCGACCTGCGGGGTGTCCATGTGGCCGGCGATCGCCGCCGCACCCTTCTCACCCGGGGTCGGACCGTCCTTGTACCAGCTGGCCTCCATCGGCTTGTCGAACGGCGGCGTCTGCATCGCGCCGCTGCTGTCCAGGCCGACGGTGTCGAGGTCCGCGTCCACCTTGATCGAGGGGATCGTGAGGTGGTCGGGAACCGAGGGCTCCAGGACGGAGACCGGCGTGACGTGCGCGGCCTGCTGCCGCGCGGACGCCGCCGAGTCGTCCGGCTTCGAGGAGGAGCAGCCCGCGGTGACGGCGACGGTCAGCGCCGCCGTCACCGCGAGCACGGCCGCCGTGGCGCGGCGGGTACGTGTCTCAGCCATGGCGGACGTCGACCCAGGCCGGAGCCATGCCGGTGTTCACGGAGCCGTGCGGGGTCTTGTGCTCCGAGGGCTTGAGCGGCTTGACGGCACCGCTCTTCGTCACGGTGAAGCCGGTCTTGGCGCCGGTGCTGGAGTTCACGTCGTAGCGGCCGGGCTTCACCTGGGCGACGGTCGCCGAGCCGTGCCACTTGCCGTCCTTGCCCAGGGTCAGCGAGACCTTGCCGCCGAAGGCGGAGGAGTCGACGGAGACGTTGCTCTTGGGGTTGATCGACGGGGCGTCGACGGTGAGGGCGATCTTGTCGCCGGCCTTGCCGGAGCCCGGGGTCACGGCGAGCGTGGACTTGCCCGGGGTGGGCTGCGGGGTGGGCTTGTCGCTGCCCTGGACACCGAACTTCGCGGTGTCGACCAGGGTGGAGCCGACGTAGCCCTTGACGCCGTAGTAGCCGGTCTTCGCGTCCTGCGAGACGGTGGCGGTGCCGTGCCAGGTGCCCTCGGCGGACTTGTCCCGGGCCAGCTTCACCTTGCCGCCGAAGACATCGGACTGCACGTACGCGTCGCCCTTGAGGTCACCGGACTTGATGGTGATGCCGACCTTGTCGCCCACCTTGCCGCCGTCGGTGGACAGGGACATCGAGGCCTTGGCCGGGTCGGGCTTGGGGGCGGTGCCGGTGTTGACCGGGAAGGTGGCGGTGGACTGGGCGCCGGTGTCCGGGTAGTTCACCGTGACGGTGAGCTTGCCGGTGCCGATGCCGTAGCCCTCCTTGACGGTGCCCGTGCCGGTGTACGACGTGTCGCCCTGCGCCGTGACGGAGACGCCGGTGAGCGCGTCGGAGGACGCGGAGACCTTGGCCTTGCCGGACGTGGTGACCGTGAAGGTGACCAGCTCGCCCGCCTTGTAACCCGTCTTGTCCTTCGGCGTCGAGGTGATCGCGACCTTGGCCTGGGCCTTGTCGGACGCGTCCTGCTTGGCGCCGTCGTCCGACTTCTTCGCCGTGCCGTCATCCGATGCCGCGGAGGTCGCCGAGGTGGAGGGCGACGGGGACGCGTCCGCGGCGAAAGCAGTCGCCGGGGCGGCGATCGCCATCGAAGCGGCCAGCGTGATCGCCGAGACGGTGAGTGCCTTGCGCATGAGTGAACCTCCTTGCAGGACCGGGGATTTGTTCCCCGGTGCACTGTTCATGAGGTTCATCCTGGGCCGCTGGTTTCGGCTCCGCACGCCCGTGACCAGGGCCCTTCGCCGAAGGTCCCGCGGCCCGTCCGCCCGCTCAACTGCGGGCTTTCCCGAACTCTTGGGCCGGGCTTTGCCCGGGTATTAGGGACCAAGGTCCCGGCGTTTTCATATGTCGCGGATAAGCGCAGTCGGGATTCCTTGATGAATGCAACACGACCGCAACAAAAGGGCCGGCACTTGACGTGCCGGCCCTTTTGGAAATGCGCTGTGGTGCGGACTGCAGCTTCTCGCTCTACCGCTCCTCGCTCTACCGCTTCTCGATCTACAGCTTCTCGATCACGTAGTCGATGCAGGCCGTCAGGGCCTGGACGTCCGCCGGGTCGATCGCCGGGAACATCGCGATGCGCAGCTGGTTGCGGCCGAGCTTGCGGTACGGCTCGGTGTCGACGATGCCGTTGGCGCGCAGCACCTTGGCGACCGCGGCCGCGTCCACGTCGTCGTTGAAGTCGATCGTGCCGATGACCTGCGAGCGCTTGGCGGCGTCGGTCACGAACGGCGTGGCGAACTTGGACTCCTCGGCCCAGGTGTACAGCCGGTCCGAGCTGTCCTTCGTACGCGCCGTGGACCAGGCGAGCCCGCCCTGCCCGTTGATCCAGTCCAGCTGCTCGGCGAGCAGGAAGAGCGTGGCGAGGGCGGGGGTGTTGTACGTCTGGTTCTTGCGGGAGTTGTCGATCGCCGTCGGCAGGCTGAAGAACTCCGGGACGTGCCGGCCGCTCGCGTGGATGCGCTCGGCGCGCTCGATCGCGGCGGGCGAGAAGACGCCGATCCACAGGCCGCCGTCGGAGGCGAAGGACTTCTGCGGGGCGAAGTAGTAGACGTCGGTCTCGGTGATGTCGACCGGCAGACCGCCGGCGCCGCTCGTGGCGTCCACGAGGACGAGCGAACCCTCGTCGGCACCCTGCACGCGCTTGATGGGGGCGGCGACACCGGTCGAGGTCTCGTTGTGCGTGTACGCGTACACGTCCACGCCCGCCTCGGCCTGCGGGTCCGGGTGCGTGCCCGGGTCGCTCGCGATGACGGTGGGCTCGGCCAGCCAGGGCGCGAGCTTGGCGGCCTTGGCGAACTTGGAGGAGAACTCGCCGAAGTTCAGGTGCTGCGACTTGTTCTCGATCAGGCCGTGGGTCGCCACGTCCCAGAACGCGGTGGAGCCGCCGTTGCCGAGGATCACCTCGTAGCCCTCGGGCAGCTGGAAAAGGCTGCTCACGCCCTCGCGTACGCGCCCGACCAGGTTCTTGACCGGGGCCTGGCGGTGGGAGGTGCCGAGCAGGGAGGTGCCGGTGGCGGCCAGAGCGTCGAGCGCTTCCGTACGCACCTTGGAGGGGCCCGCGCCGAATCGGCCGTCGGCGGGCTTGATGTCAGCGGGAATCTGGATCTCAGCCACGGGGCGAGCCTAGCGGCTCGCCGGAGTGCGGTGTCTGTCGGTCCACCCCGCGAGATGCCCCCTCCCGGGGCGCGCTGCTCCGCCGCTCCGCGGCGGGTTCTGGGTGTGGGGCTGACGCCCCACACCCCACGTTGCTCCGCCGCTCCGCGGCGGGGGAGGGGAGAGCGGGGCTGACGCCCCGCGGCCCCCTTGGCGGGGGCTCCGCCCCCTGCACCCCCGCGGGGCGGGGCACTCTCAGGAAGTGGGTGACTCTCAGCTCGTCCGGCGTTTGAGGACGAGCGCGTTCAGCGCGATAAGGGGGTCCGGGGCGCAGCCCCGGTTTCGGGAAGGGGCGGGTAGGGGAAAACGCGCTCCGCCTCAGCCGAAGCGCACCCGCACCCGACCGCCCTTACCCCACCCCCACCCGATTCCGACCCACCTGCGTCCGCACCGCCCCCATGCTCGCCACGATCACCAGCCCGATCGCGATCACCTGCGCCACGGCCAGCCCCTGGTCGAGCAGCAGGAAGCCCGCCGCCGCAGCCATCGCCGGCTCCAGGCTCATCATGATCGCGAAGGTGGAGGCGGGGAGGCGGCGCAGGGCGAGGAGTTCGAGGGTGTACGGCAGGACCGAGGACAGGACCGCAACACCGATGCCGAGCAGCAGCGTCGTCGGGACGAGCAGCTTCGAGCCCGCCTCCGCGATCCCGAGCGGCAGCATCACCACTGCCGCGACCGCCATCGCGAGCGCAAGGCCGTCCGCCGACGGGAAGCGCTGACCGGTCTTCGCGCTGAAGACGATGTACGCCGCCCACATCGCGCCCGCCCCGAGGGCGAACGCCGCACCCACCAGGTCGAGCGACCCGAACCCGCCCGCGCCGCCGAGCAGGAACACGCCGAGCAGGGCGAGCGCCGCCCACAGCAGGTTGACCAGGCGCCGGGTGGCGAACACGGACAGGGCGAGCGGGCCGAGGACTTCGAGCGTGACGGCCGGACCGAGCGGGATGCGGTCGACGGCCTGGTAGAACAGCCCGTTCATCGCGGCGAGCGAGAGGCCGAACGCGAGCACCGTGCCCCAGTCGCGGCGCGAGTGCCCGCGCAGCTTGGGCCGGCAGATCACGAGGAGGACGAGCGCGGCGGCCACGAGCCGCAGCGTCACCACGCCCACGGCGCCCGCGCGCGGCATCAGGCTGACCGCGAGCCCGGCGCCGAACTGCACGGAGAGCCCGGCCGCGAGGACGAGTCCGATCGCGCCCACATTGCCCTGGGTGCCGCGGCGCTTGAGGCGGCCGAGTGCGCCGACCGCCTCGGGTTCGGTGACGGCAGACCCCGCGGCGACCACGGTGCTGCGGTCGGTCCCGGGCTGTGCGTTCACGGTGGCTCCCCTGCGACAGTTCAACATCCTGGACTACTGCGTCCAAGGTACTGGACCAAGTCAGGCTTGTAACCCCATTTTGCACGTGACGCGGACGACTCCGGTCCGGGGTCTCACCTCGTGGAGTTCTCGCCTCGTGGCGTGCTCAGCTCGTGGCGGGCGGGGTGCCCGCCGCCTGTTCCCCTGCGCGGCGCGCGTCCAGCGCCTGCGCAAGCACCTCCGCCAGATGCGAACCCCGCCGCCCCGCCAGCTGTTCCAGCTGGGTCCGGCACGAGTAGCCGTCGGCAAGCAGCACCGCGTCGGGTGCGGCCTGGCGTACGGAAGGCAGCAGCTGGTCCTCCGCGCACGCCACGGACACCTCGTGGTGGCCGGGCTCGAAGCCGAAGTTGCCCGCGAGCCCGCAGCAGCCCCCGCTCAGCTCGCCGCTCAGCCCTGCCCGCTCGCGCACCGCCCGTTCGGCCTCCTCGCCGAGCACCGCGTGCTGGTGGCAGTGGATCTGGCCGACGGCCGGGCGGTCCAGGCGGGGCGGGGTCCAGTCGGGGGCGAGTTCGGTGAGGGCCTGGGCGAAGGTGCGGACCGAGGCGGCGAGGCGGTGGGCCCGCGGATCGTCGCCGAGCAGCTCCGGCAGGTCGGACCGGAGGGCGGCGGCGCAGCTCGGCTCCAGGACGACCAGGGGCCGGTCGAGCGGCACCCGGTCGAGCGTGCGGCGCAGCACCTTGCGCGCCTGGTCGAGCTGGCCGGTGGAGATGTACGTGAGCCCGCAGCACACCCCCTTGGGCGGCAGCGCGACCCCGATGCCCGCATCGCCCAGCACCCGCACGGCCGCCTCGCCGACGGAGGGGGAGAGGTGGTTGGTGAAGGTGTCGGGCCAGAGGGTGACGAGCGTGGCGGAGGGGGGCGCGGGGGGCTCGTATCCGCGGAAAAGGCTGCGGAAGGTGCGCGGCGCCAGGCGCGGGATCTCCCGCTCGGGGGCGATCCCGGCGATCCGTCCCGCGAGGGCGGCGAGCGGCCGTACGGACACGGCCGCGTTCACGAGCCGTGCGAAGGGCGCGGCCAGGCGCAGCCAGCGCGGGAGGCGGCCGAGCGTGTAGTGGGCGCGGGGGCGCCGGCGGCCCGCGTAGTGCTGGTGCAGGAACTCGCTCTTGTACGTGGCCATGTCCACGCCCACCGGGCAGTCGGACCGGCACCCCTTGCAGGACAGGCACAGGTCGAGGGCGTCCCGTACCTCCTCCGAGCGCCACCCGTCGGTGATCACCTCGCCGGCGAGCATCTCGTGGAGCAGCCGGGCCCGTCCGCGCGTGGAGTGCTCCTCGGCGCCGGTGGCGCGGAACGACGGGCACATGACCGTCCCCGAACCGGCCGTCGTATTACGGCACTTGGCCACGCCGACGCACCGGCGCACGGCCGCGGAGAAGTCACCTCCGTCGTGCGGATAGCCGAACGCGACGGGGACGGGTTCGCGCGGCAGCGGGGCGAAGCGCAGGTTGCTGTCGAGGGGGTGCGGGCGGACCAGCATGCCGGGGTTGAGCCCGTCCGTCGGGTCCCAGACGCCCTTGACCTGCTCGAAGAGCCGTACAAGATCCTCCCCGTACATCTGCGGCAGCAGCTCGGCCCGCGCCTGCCCGTCCCCGTGCTCCCCGGACAGCGACCCGCCGTGCGCGACGACGAGTTGCGCGAGGTCCTCGGAGAAGCGGCGGAAGCCCGCGATGCCCTCCGTGGTGAGCAGGTCGAAGTCGATGCGGACGTGGATGCAGCCGTCGCCGAAGTGCCCGTACGGCGTACCGCGCAGCCCGTGTTCGGTGAGCAGGGCGCGGAACTCCCGCAGATACGCGCCGAGTCGGGCCGGCGGGACCGCGCAGTCCTCCCAGCCGGGCCAGGCCTCCGAACCGTCCGGCATGCGGGTGGCCGTTCCGGAGGCGTCCTCGCGGATCCGCCACAGGGCCCGCTGGGCGGCCGGATCGGTGACGACTGTGGCGTCCAGTGCGTCGGCCACGCGCGCGATCCGCTCGCCGTGCGCCCGCGCCTCGGCCGCGTCCGCACCGCCCGTCTCGACGAACAACCAGGCCCCGCCCTTTGGAAGTTGCTGCGCACGGCGCGCCGGCACCAGATCGGTGGCCATGCCCTCCACGGTGAGCGGGCCGTGCGGCAGCAGTCCGGGCGCGGCCTCGGCGGCGGCGCTCTCGTCCGCGTATCCGAGGATCACCAGCGCGCGGGCGGCCGGCGCCTCGACGAGCTTGACGGTGGCCTCGGTGAGGACCCCCAGGGTGCCCTCGCTGCCGCAGAAGGCGCGGGCGTGGTCGACGCCGTGCTCCGGAAGCAGAGCGTCGAGCGCGTAACCGGAGATACGGCGGGGCAGTTCGGGAAAACCCGTGCGCAGCAAGGCGAGCCGCGCGTCGACGAGGGGGCGTAGCCCCGCGGGCGCGCCCTGCCAGCCCTGTCCGAGCGAGAAGGCCTCGCCGCCGTACGAGAGGACCTCCAGGCGGCGGGTGTTGTCGGCGGTCGTGCCCCAGGCCACGGAGTGCGAGCCGCAGGAGTTGTTGCCGATCATCCCGCCGAGCGTGCAGCGGCTGTGCGTGGACGGATCGGGCCCGAAGGTCAGGCCGTGCCTGCCCGCCTCGGCGCGCAGCCGGTCGAGGATCACCCCCGGCTGGACCACGGCCTCACGGGCCTCGGGATCGATCCCGATGATCGAGTCCATGTGCCGCGTGAAGTCGAGGACCACCCCGACTCCCGTGGCCTGTCCGGCGATCGAGGTGCCGGCGCCGCGCGCCACCACGGGCACCCGCCGCTCGCGGCACACGGCGAGCACCGCCGCCACGTCCTCCGCGTCCCGCGGCGCCACCGCACCGAGCGGCACCCGCCGGTAGTTGGACGCGTCCATGGTGAACAGCGCCCGCTGCCCGGCGCCGAACGCGACCTCCCCGCGGACGGCCCGTTCGAGCGCCTGCCGCAGCTCCTCGGTGTCCGTGGAGCCCGTGGTGTCCGTCCTCGCGCTGTCCCCGCTGTCCCGGCCCTGGATGTCCATGCCATCCAGGGTGACCCACGGCGGAGGGTCAGCGCACGACGTCGAAGACCATCTTCTGGATGCCGTTGGCGTAGGCCTCCTGCTCCACCAGCTTCAGCATCTGCTTGTCCTTGTCCGTGTCGCTGAACAGGCGCTTGCCGGCGCCGAGCAGCAGCGGGAACACCATCAGGTGGTAGCGGTCGATCAGGCCGGCGTCCGAGAGGTTGCGGCCCAGCTCGGTGCTGCCGTGCATGATGATCGGCCCGCCCTCGGTCTCCTTCAGGGCGGCCACCTCGTCCAGGGAGCGCAGGATGGTCTGCTCGCCCCAGCCGTCGACCAGGTCGTCCTGCTTGAGGGTGGTGGAGACGATGTACTTCGGCATCGGCTTGTACGTGGCGAACTCCTCCATCCCCGGCCACACCGGGCTGAAGGCCTGGTAGCTGGCCCGGCCGAAGAGCATCGCGCCGGCCTCCTCCTGCTCGCGGCCCTTGATCTCGTACGCCTCGGGCAGGAACTCCAGGTCCTTGAAGGTCCAGCCGGAGCTGCGGTGGCCGGGCTCGCCGCCGGGGGCCTCCATGACGCCGTCGAGGGAAACGAAAGCGGTGCTGATCAGGGTGCGCATCTCGGGTTCTCCAAAGATCGGCTGCGTTGGTTACACCCTCTCTGACCGGAGGCCCCCGCGAAAGTCATCGGTCACGGGCGCCGAGATTTTCAAGCACGTGTGCTTGTTTTGCCTCCGGTCCGCTGCCATGCTCACCGCACACAGCTCACGAGGGGAGTGCGTGCCGTGTCCGAAGTCGTACGGGCGGTGCTCGACGATCTGGCCGAGGAATCCCGTGAACTCGACGTACTGGTCGGTGAGTTGGAGGCTGCGGACTGGGTGCGGGCCACGCCCGCCGAAGGCTGGACCGTGGCCCACCAGATCGCCCACCTCGCCTGGACGGACCGCGCCGCGCTGCTCGCCGTGACCGACCCCGACGCCTTCGGTACCGAGGTCGAGAAGGCGCTCGCTGCGCCGGACTCCTTCGTCGACGAGGCCGCCGACGAAGGCGCTCAGCTCGGTCCCGCCGAGCTGCTCGCGGGGTGGCGCGCGGGGCGCGACCGCCTCCAGGAGGCGCTGCGGGCGGCTCCCGAGGGCGTGAAGTTCCCGTGGTTCGGGCCGCCGATGAGCGTGGCCTCCATGGCGACGGGCCGCCTGATGGAGACCTGGGCGCACGGCCAGGACGTGGCGGACGCGCTGGGCGCGCCGCGGGCTCCCACGGAGCGGCTGCGGCATGTGGTGCGGATCGGTGTGCGGGCGCGGGACTTCTCGTTCCTCGTCCGCGGGATCGACCCGCCGGCCGACCCCTTCCGCATCGAACTGCGTTCGCCGGGCGGCGAGTTGTGGGTGTACGGGCCCGAGGGCGCCGAGCAGCGGGTCACCGGGGACGCGTACGCCTTCTGCCTCCTGGTCACCCAGCGCGCCCACCGCGCGGACCTCGACGTGCGGGCCGAGGGCCCGGACGCGGACCGCTGGCTGGACCTCGCGCAGGCCTTCGCGGGGCCGCCGGGGAAGGGGCGGGCGCCGGCGGGCGGCGGGGCGCCGGACGGCGGTGGCGCGCCGTGACGCCCACCGCACCGGAGCCGGGCCGCCCCCTCCGTATGGCCAACGCCTCCGGCTTCTACGGCGACCGGCACGACGCCCTGCGCGAGATGCTCACCGGCGGCCCGGTGGACGTGGTCACCGGGGACTACCTCGCCGAGCTGACCATGCTGATCCTCGGCCGGGACCTGATGAAGGACCCCGCGGCCGGGTACGCGAAGTCCTTCCTGCGGCAGCTGGAGGAGTGCCTCGGGACCGCACGGGACCAGGGCACGCGGATCGTGGTCAACGCGGGCGGGCTGAATCCGGCCGGACTGGCCGCGAAAGTGCGGGAGTTGGCCTCGCGGCTGGGCGTGGAGACACGCGTCGCCCACGTCGAGGGCGACGACCTGCGGGCGCGGGGAGGCTGGGGCGAAGGTGTCCTCACCGCCAACGCCTACCTCGGCGGCCGCGGGATCACCGCCTGCCTGGAGGCCGGCGCGGACGTGGTCGTCACCGGGCGCGTGACGGACGCGGCGCTGGTCACGGGGGCCGCGGATTGGTGGTTCGGCTGGGACGCCGACGCCTACGATCAGCTGGCGGGTGCCGTCGTCGCCGGGCACGTCCTGGAGTGCGGCGCGCAGGCCACCGGCGGCAACTACGCCTTCTTCGGCGAGCACGACCTGCGGCGGATGCTGCACCCGGGCTTCCCGCTCGCCGAACTCCACGCGGACGGCAGCAGCGTCATCACCAAGCATCCGGGCACGGGCGGGGTGGTCGACCTCGGGACCGTCACGGCCCAACTCCTGTACGAGACAGGGCCGGTGCGGTACGCCGGGCCCGACGTCACCGCCCGGCTCGACTCCGTACGGCTGACCGAGGACGGGCCCGACCGGGTGCGGATCGAGGGCGTACGGGGCGAGGCTCCGCCGCCCACGCTCAAGGTGGGGCTCAACCGGATCGGCGGGCACCGCAACCAGGTCGAGTTCATCCTGACCGGCCTCGACATCGAGGCCAAAGCGGCTTACGTACAGGCTCAGTTGGAGGACGCCCTCTCCCGGGGCAAGCAGCGCCCCCGTGAAGTGCGCTGGGAGCTGGTGCGCACCGACCGCCCCGACGCCGCGACCCAGGAGACGGCGAGCGCGCTGCTCCGGCTGGTCGTGCGGGACGCCGACCCCGAGCTCGTGGGGCGGCGGCTGAGCGGGGCGGCCGTGGAGCTGGGGCTGTCCGGCTACCCGGGCTTCACGCTCACCGAACCGCCCGGACGCGGGGCGCCGTACGGGGTGTTCGAGGCCGCGTACGTACCGCAGGACGAGGTCCCGCACGTCGCCGTGCTGCCGGACGGGACGCGGCGGGAGATCCCCGCCCCCTCCGTCACGCGCGCACTGGAACCCGTACCGCCGCCGTCCCTGCCTCCGCCGCTGCCCCGCGGGTCCGGAGCCGTGCGCAGGGTGCCGCTCGGAACCGTCGCCGGCGCCCGCAGCGGGGACAAGGGCGGGGACGCCAACGTCGGGGTGTGGGTGCGCACGGACGCGGCCTGGCGGTGGCTGGTGCACGAGCTGACGGTGGACCGCTTCCGCCAACTGCTCCCGGAGACGGAGGACTTGCCCCTCACGCGCCACCTTCTGCCCGAGCTGCGCGCCCTGAACTTCGTGGTCGAGGGGCTGCTCGGCGAGGGAGTCACGTCCCGGCACCGCTTCGATCCGCAGGCCAAAGGGCTGGGGGAGTGGCTGCGCTCCCGCCACCTGGAGATACCGGAGGTACTGCTGTGACGGTGCTGCCGTCCGCGCTCGATCCCGCGAGCCCCGACTACCTTGCCCACCGCGAGGCCATGCTCGCCAAGCTCGACGAGCTCGCCGCCGAGCACGCCAAAGCGCTCGCCGGCGGCGGCGAGAAGTACACCGAACGGCACCGCAAGCGCGGCAAGCTGCTCGCCCGCGAGCGGATCGAGCTGCTGCTCGACCCCGACACCCCGTTCCTGGAACTGTCCCCGCTCGCGGCCTGGGGCAGCGACTACCCGGTCGGCGCGTCCATGGTCACCGGCATCGGCGTGGTCGAGGGCGTGGAGTGCCTGATCACGGCCAACGACCCGACCGTACGCGGCGGCGCCTCCAACCCCTGGACCCTGAAGAAGGCGTTCCGCTCGCACGAGATCGGCTACGCCAACCGCCTCCCCTCCATCCACCTGGTGGAGTCGGGCGGCGCGGACCTCCCGTCCCAGAAGGAGATCTTCATCCCGGGCGGGGCCCTCTTCAAACACCTCACCCAGTCCTCCGCCGCCGGGATCCCGACCGTCGCCGTCGTCTTCGGCAACTCCACGGCGGGCGGCGCGTACGTGCCCGGGATGTGCGACCACGTGATCATGGTCAAGGAGCGCGCGAAGGTCTTCCTCGGCGGTCCGCCCCTGGTCAAGATGGCCACCGGGGAGGAATCGGGCGACGAGGAACTCGGCGGCGCCGAGATGCACGCCCGTACCTCCGGACTCGCCGACTACCTCGCGGCCGACGAGCAGGACGCGCTCCGGCAGGCGCGCCGAGTCGTCGCCCGGCTCAACTGGCGCAAGGCGTACGAGGACCCGGGCCCCGCCGAGCCGCCCAAGTACGACGAGGAGGAGCTGCTCGGCATCGTCCCCGGCGACCTGAAGATCCCCTTCGACCCGCGCGAGGTCATCGCCCGGATCGTCGACGGCTCGGACTTCGACGAGTTCAAGCCCCTGTACGGGAGTTCGCTCGCCACGGGCTGGGCACGCCTGCACGGCTACCCGGTGGGCATCCTCGCCAACGCGCAGGGCGTCCTGTTCAGCGCGGAGTCGCAGAAGGCCGCCCAGTTCATCCAGCTCGCCAACCAGCGCGACATCCCGCTGCTCTTCCTGCACAACACCACCGGCTACATGGTCGGCAAGGAGTATGAGCAGGGCGGCATCATCAAGCACGGCGCCCAGATGATCAACGCCGTCTCGAACTCGAAGGTCCCGCACCTGTCGGTCCTGATGGGTGCCTCGTACGGGGCCGGGCACTACGGCATGTGCGGCCGCGCGTACGACCCGCGCTTCCTCTTCGCCTGGCCCAGCGCCAAGTCCGCCGTCATGGGCCCCCAGCAGCTCGCGGGCGTCCTGTCGATCGTGGCCCGCGCCTCCGCCGCCGCGAAGGGGCAGCCGTACGACGACGAGGGCGACGCCGCGCTGCGCGCCATGGTCGAGCAGCAGATCGAGTCCGAGTCGCTGCCGATGTTCCTGTCCGGGCGGCTCTACGACGACGGGGTGATCGACCCGCGCGATACGCGGACGGTCCTCGGCCTGTGCCTGTCGGTGATCCACAACGCGCCCTACGAGGGTGCGCGCGGTGGCTTCGGCGTCTTCCGGATGTGAGGCTCCAGATGATTTCTTCCGTCCTTGTGGCCAACCGCGGCGAGATCGCCTGCCGCATCTTCCGCACCTGCCGCGACCTCGGCATCGCGACGGTCGCCGTGTACTCCGACGCGGACGCCTCCGCCCTGCACGTCCGCAAGGCGGACGCGGCCGTACGCCTGCCGGGCGCCGCGCCCGCCGACACCTACCTGCGCGGCGACCTGATCGTGAAGGCCGCGCTCGCGGCCGGCGCGGACGCCGTGCACCCCGGCTACGGGTTCCTGTCCGAGAACGCCGAGTTCGCGCGGGCCGTCACCGACGCGGGCCTCACCTGGATCGGGCCGCCGCCCGAGGCCATCGAGGCGATGGCCTCCAAGACCCGCGCCAAGGAACTCATGGGCCTCGCGCCCCTGGAGAAGGTCACCGAGGCCGACCTGCCCGTGCTCGTGAAGGCCGCGGCGGGCGGCGGCGGGCGCGGCATGCGGGTCATACGCGAACTCAGCGCTCTGGACACGGAGTTGGCGGCCGCGCGGGCCGAGGCGCTGAGCGCGTTCGGTGACGGCGAGGTGTTCGTCGAGCCGTACGTGGAAGGCGGCCGCCACGTCGAGGTGCAGATCCTCGCCGACACCCACGGCACCGTGTGGGCTCTCGGCACCCGCGACTGCTCCCTCCAGCGCCGCCACCAGAAGGTCATCGAGGAGGCGCCCGCGCCCGGCCTCACCGCACCGCTGCGGGCCCGCCTGCACGCGCTCGCGGAACGGGCCGCGCGCGCCGTGTCGTACGTCGGCGCCGGCACCGTGGAGTTCCTGGTCGCGGGCGACACGGCCCACTTCCTGGAGATGAACACCCGCCTCCAGGTCGAACACCCCGTCACGGAGGCCGTGTTCGGGGTCGATCTCGTGGAGCTGCAACTCCGGATCGCCGAGGGCGAGGCGCTCTCCGGCAACCCGCCCGAGCCCACCGGGCACGCCGTCGAGGCCCGCCTGTACGCGGAGGACCCGGCGGCCTCGTGGGCTCCGCAGACGGGGGTGCTGCACCGCTTCGACGTGCCGGCGGGCGTCCGCGTCGACACGGGCTTCACCGGCGGCGACACGATCGGCGTGCACTACGACCCGATGCTCGCCAAGGTGGTCGCGTACGCCCCGACCCGCGCCGCCGCCCTGCGCAAGCTCGCCGGCGCCCTCGCCCGGACCCGCCTGCACGGCCCGGTCACCAACCGCGACCTGCTCGTACGCACCCTGCGCCACCCGCAGTTCACGGCGGGCGCGGTGGACACCGGCTTCTTCGACCGCCACCTGGAGGAGCTGGTGGTGGCGGACGATCCGGTGGGGGAGGTGTACGCAGCGGTGGCGGCGGCATTTCAGCCCGGCCGGCGTTTGAGGCCATCCGACCGGAGGCCGGATTCGGGGTCTGGGGCGGAGCCCCCCCGCGGCGGAGCCGCAAGTCGATACGGCCGGGAAGGGGCGGGGCGGGGAGAAAGCAGCCTTTGGGGCCGCACCGGAGCCTGGCGCAACCTCCCCTCCCAACCCCAATCCAGGACGTTCGAGGGACGCGACATCCACCGCATCCGCTACCTGCGGACCCGCACCGGGATCGAGCTCGTCGACCTGCCCGCCGTCCGCGTCATCGAGGCGGCACCGGGCTGCGTGGCGCTCGAAATCGGCGGCATCCGCCGGGAGTTCACCATCTCCACCTACGGAGACGGCACCCTCCACATCGACACCCCCACCCACACCTGGTCCCTCACCGAACACCCCAGGTTCCCCGAACCGGAGACCGCCACCGCCCCCGGCAGCCTGCTCGCCCCCATGCCCGGCACCGTCGTGCGCCTCGCCGAAGGGCTGGCCGAGGGTGCTCAAGTCGAGTCTGGACAGCCCCTGTTGTGGCTGGAGGCCATGAAGATGGAGCACCGGGTCACCGCCCCGGTCTCCGGCACGCTCACCGCTCTGCACGCCGCCCCCGGCCGCCAGGTCGAGGTCGGCGCCCTGCTCGCCGTCGTCCAGCCCGTGCCCGAGGAGGAACCACCGTCATGACCGTTCTCGAGACCCAGGAGCACAAGGACCTGCGCGCCGCCGTCGCCGCGCTCGGCTCCCGTTACGGCCGCGACTACCTGACCCGCGTCGTGCGCGAAGGCGGCCACCCCGAGGAGCTGTGGGCGGAGGCCGGCAAGCTCGGCTACCTCGGCGTCAACCTGCCCGAGGAGTACGGAGGCGGGGGAGGCGGCATCACCGAACTCTCCATAGTCCTGGAGGAGTTGGGGGCCGTCGGCTCACCGCTCCTCATGCTCGTCGTCAGCCCGGCCATCTGCGGCACCGTGATCTCCCGCTTCGGCACCGAGGAGCAGAAGCGTGCCTGGCTGCCCGGGCTCGCCGACGGCACCCGCACCATGGCCTTCGGCATCACCGAACCCGACGCGGGCTCCAACTCCCACCGCATCACCACCACCGCCCGCCGCGACGGCGAGGACTGGGTGCTCACCGGCCGCAAGATCTTCGTCTCCGGCGTGGACATCGCCGACGCCACCCTCATCGTCGGCCGCACCGAAGACGCCCGCACCGGCAAACTCAAGCCCTGCCTCTTCATCGTTCCGCGTGACGCCGCCGGCTTTCAGCGCAACCCTGTCGACATGGAACTCCAGGCGGCGGAGAAGCAGTTCGAGCTCGTCCTCGATGACGTGCGGCTGCCCGCCGACGCGCTCGTCGGCGACGAGGACGCGGGCCTGCTCCAGCTCTTCGCCGGGCTCAACCCCGAGCGCATCATGACCGCCGCCTTCGCGATCGGCATGGGCCGCTTCGCGCTCGCGCGGGCCGTCGCGTACGCCAAGGAGCGCAGCGTGTGGAAGGAGCCGATCGGCGCGCACCAGGCCATCGCGCACCCCCTCGCGCAGGCGCACATCGCCCTGGAATCGGCCCGGTTGATGATGCAGAAGGCCGCCCATCTGTACGACCGGGGTGACGACGTCGGTGCCGGTGAGGCGGCCAACATGGCCAAGTACACCGCCGCCGAGGCGTGCGTGCAGGCCGTGGACCAGTCCGTGCACACCCTGGGCGGCAACGGCCTCACACGGGAGTACGGTCTTGCCTCACTCATCACCGCGTCCCGCGTCGCCCGCATCGCTCCCGTCAGCCGGGAGATGATCCTCAACTACGTGTCCCACCAGACCCTCGGTCTGCCCAAGTCGTACTAGGCACCACCCAGGCTCCACTTCACCCTTCGGAGGGCCCGCCATGGTGTTCCAGAGCGAGTACGCAGCAGTGCCGCCCGTAGAACTGCCCATCCACGAAGCCGTGTTGGGGCACGCCGCCGACTACGGCGAGACACCCGCCCTGATCGACGGCGTGGAGGGCAGGACGCTCACGTACGCACAGCTCGACGCCTTCCACCGCAAGGTGGCCGCCGGGCTCGCGGACGCCGGGGTGCGCAAGGGCGACGTGGTCGCCCTGCACAGCCCCAACACCATCCTGTGGCCGGTCGCCTTCTACGGGGCCACCCGGGCCGGCGCCACCGTCACCACGGTGCACCCGCTGTACACACCCGAGGAGTTCGCGCAGCAACTGCGCGACGCGGGGGCGAGCTGGATCGTCACGGTCTCGCTGCTGCTCCCCGTCGCGCAGGCCGCCGCCGAACTCGCGGGCGGCATACGGGAGATCATCCTCTGTGACGAGGCTGAGGGGCACCGCTCGCTGCTCTCCATGGTCGGCGCCGACCTCCCCGAGCCGGAGATCACCATCGACCCGGCCGAGGACCTCGCGGTGCTCCCGTACTCCTCCGGCACCACCGGCGTCCCCAAGGGCGTCATGCTCACCCACCGCTCGGTGGCCACCAACCTCGCGCAACTGCACCCGACCATGCCCATGGGCCCCGGCGACCGCATCCTCGCCGTGCTGCCCTTCTTCCACGCGTACGGACTCACCGCCCTGCTCAACGCGCCGCTCGGGCACGGCGCGAGCGTGGTCGTGCTGCCCAAGTTCGACCTGGAGAACTTCCTCACCGCCGTCGAGAAACACCGCATCACGGGCCTGTACGTGGTCCCGCCGATCGCCCTCGCCCTCGCCAAGCACCCCGTCGTGGAGCGCTTCGACCTCTCCTCGGTCCGCTACGTGATCAGCGCGGCCGCACCCCTGGACGGCGAACTCGCCGCCGCCTGCTCCGCACGGCTCGGCGGCGTCCCCGTCGGCCAGGGCTACGGCATGACCGAACTCTCCCCGGCCACCCACGTCACCCCCATCGACCGGCCCATCCCGCACGGCAGCGTCGGCAAGCTGCTCGCCGGCACCGAGATGCGGATCGTCTCGCTCGACGACCCGGGCAAGGACCTCGGGCCGGGCGAGGAGGGCGAAGTGGTCTTCCGCGGCCCGCAGGTGATGAAGGGCTACCTCGGCCGCCCCGAGGCCACCACCGCGATGATCGACGAGGACGGCTGGCTGCACACCGGAGACGTGGGGCGCGTCGACGAGGACGGCTGGCTGTACATCGTCGACCGCGTCAAGGAACTCATCAAGTACAAGGGCTTCCAGGTCGCTCCCGCCGAACTCGAAGCCGTCCTCATCGCCGACCCGCGCATCGCTGACGCGGCGGTGATCGGCGTGTATGACGCGGACGGGAACGAGTACCCGAAGGCGTACGTGGTCCGCGCCGACCCCGGCCTCACGGAGGAGGACGTACGGGAACACGTCGCCGCGCACGTGGCCCCGCACAAGAAGGTGCGGGCCGTGGAGTTCCTGGAGACGGTGCCGCGGGCGGCCACGGGGAAGATCCTGCGCAGGCAGCTGCGCGACCTGAACCGGGCGACGGACGCGTGAAGCACGACAGGGACCGATGAGCGAAGTACGTAAGGACGGATGCATGAAACACGTCAGGCAGACGCACGAGCGCGGCATCACCACCCTCACGCTGGACTCCCCGGACAACCGCAACGCCCTGTCCGCGGATCTCGTCGCGGAGCTCGCGAACGCCCTGCGCCGCAGCTCCGTGGACCAGGACGTGCGGGCCGTGGTGCTCGACCACAGCGGGCCCACGTTCAGCGCGGGCGCCGATCTCAAGTCGCCTGCCAATCCGTATGCGTTCGTCGACCTCCTGCGCGCCATCGTCGAACTGCCCAAGCCCGTCGTCGCCCGCGTGGACGGTTCCGCGCGGGCCGGCGGGCTCGGGTTGCTCGGCGCCTGCGACCTGGTGCTCGCCTCCGCCTCGTCCACCTTCGCGTTCACGGAGGTACGGATCGGAGTGGCGCCCGCGATCATCTCGCTGACCCTGCTGCCCCGTATGGACGCGAGGGCCGCAGCCCGCTACTACCTCACCGGCGAACGCTTCGACGCGGCCGAGGCGGCCCGTATCGGCCTGGTCACCGAGGCCGCCGAGGACCTGGACACGGCGGTACGGGAAGTCTCCGAGGCCTTCCGCAAGGCCGCGCCCCAGGGGCTGGCCGAGGCGAAACGGCTGGTCACGGCTAGAGTCCTGGAAGCCTTCGAGCGCGATGCGGAGGACCTTGTGCAGCGGTCGGCCTCCCTCTTCGCCTCCGCCGCCGCACGCGAAGGCATGACCGCCTTCTTCGAGCGACGGGATGCTTCATGGGTGCTGTGACGCCGGCCGAGCGGCTGGAGCGCGCGACGCCTGGGGACCGCGAATCCAAGCAGGACCGCGAACCCAAGCAGGACCGCAGCCGGGCCACGCGGCAGCGGCTGCTCGAAGCCGCCGTCGCCTGCCTCGCCGAGCTCGGCTGGGCGCGCTCCACCGTCTCCGTCGTCGCCGAGCGCGCCGGGGTCTCGCGCGGCGCCGCACAGCACCACTTCCCCACCCGCGAGGACCTGTTCACGGCCGCCGTCGAGTACGTGGCCGAACAGCGCTCGCACGCCCTGCGCGAGGTGTCGGCGAAGACGCGGGCCGAGGTGGTCGCGGCCCTCGTCGACCTCTACACCGGGCCCCTGTTCCGCGCCGCGCTCCACCTGTGGGTGGCCGCCTCGCACGAGGAGCAGCTGCACGCCCGCGTCGCCGAACTCGAAGCGCGGGTGGGCCGCGAGACCCACCGCATCGCCGTCCGCCTCCTCGACGCGGACGAGTCGCGCCCCGGCGTCCGCGAAACCGTCCAGGGCCTCCTCGACATGGCCCGCGGCCTGGGCCTCGCCAACGTCCTCACCGACGACACGGCCCGCCGCGAACGGGTCGTACGGCAGTGGGGCGAGCTGCTCGACGAAGCGCTGGGCTAGGAAGACAGCCCTTGGCTGCGGGGGCTCACGGAGCGAGCCGCTCCACACGCCACTTGCCGCCGTCCTCGCCGACATACCGCAGCCGGTCGTGCAGCCGGTTGGGACGCCCCTGCCAGAACTCCACCGCCTCCGGCACCACGAGGAAACCGCCCCAGTGCGGCGGCACCGGCACCTCCGCACCCTCCGGGTAGCGTGCCGCCAACTCCGCGTAGGC
Source organism: Streptomyces indicus (assembly GCF_900100315.1). GTDB lineage: Bacteria > Actinomycetota > Actinomycetes > Streptomycetales > Streptomycetaceae > Streptomyces > Streptomyces indicus. The sequence goes on along the minus strand of NZ_FNFF01000020.1, from coordinate 23,333 downwards.
ACGCTCCAGTTCCTCGCGCGTCCCGATCACCGAGGACTGCGCGCTGGCCCAGGCGCCGAGCCGCGAGCCGTGCGGGCGCGAGCGGAAGTACTCCGCCGTCTCCTCGGCCGACACCCGCTCGGCACGGCCCGTGACGATCACCTGGCGGGCCATCGGATGCCAGGGGAAGAGCAGCGAGACCTGGGGGTTGACGTCGATCTCGCGGGCCTTCCTGGACGTGTAGTTCGTGTAGAAGACGAACCCGCGCGCGTCGTACCCCTTGAGCAGCACGGTCCGTGAGCTCGGCCGGCCCTGCGCGTCCGCGGTCGAGACGACCATGGCGTTGGGCTCGTACAGCTGCGCGGCGACGGCGTCGGCGAACCACCGGTGGAACTGGTCCATGGGGTCGTCCTCGAGACCGGAACCGTCGAGTCCGGCCGTGCGGTACTGCTCGCGCATCACGGCGGGGTCCAGCTCCCGGCCGCTGTGGGTGTGCTCGTTCACGGCGTCATCCTGTCGCACCCGGGCGTCCCGCACGAGTGTGGTTCGCGGCACTCAGTGCCGTGAACCCTCCCCATCGGTGGCACCGAGGGATATCGTCCTGCCCCACGGGGCATCACCGGGGTGGCCACGAACGGACCGCGAGTCGCGAGAGACCGCGTAACCGGCTCGGGGCAGCCCGCATCTGACCTTCCGTCAGCCTGGTCACCGCCAGCCCGCACCACCACTCGACCGACCGTCGCAGCCGTCATGAGGAGCCGCCTGATGTCCGACTTCGTCCCTGGGCTCGAAGGGATCATCGCGTTCGAAACGGAGATCGCCGAACCGGACAAGGAAGGGGGCGCGCTCCGCTACCGCGGAGTCGACATCGAAGACCTGGCCGGCAAGGTGTCGTTCGGCAACGTGTGGGGTCTGCTCGTCGACGGGGCGTTCAACCCGGGCCTGCCGCCCGCAGAACCGTTTCCGATCCCCGTCCACTCCGGGGACGTCCGGGTCGACGTGCAGTCCGCGCTCGCGATGCTCGCACCGGTCTGGGGCCTCAAACCGCTGCTCGACATCGACGCCTCCCAGGCCCGCGACGACCTCGCGCGCGCGGCCGTCATGGCCCTGTCGTACGTGGCCCAGTCGGCGCGCGGGCAGGGGCAGCCCATGGTCCCGCAGCGCGAGATCGACAAGGCGTCCTCGGTGGTCGAGCGGTTCATGATCCGCTGGCGCGGCGAGCCGGACCCGAAGCACGTCGCGGCCGTGGACGCGTACTGGACCTCGGCGGCCGAACACGGCATGAACGCCTCCACGTTCACGGCCCGCGTCATCGCCTCGACGGGCGCGGACGTGGCAGCCGCCCTCTCGGGCGCGGTCGGCGCGATGTCCGGACCGCTGCACGGCGGCGCCCCCTCCCGCGTCCTCGGCATGATCGAGGAGATCGAGCGCACGGGCGACGCGGAGGCGTACGTCCGCAAGGCGCTCGACCGCGGCGAGCGTCTCATGGGCTTCGGCCACCGCGTCTACCGCGCCGAGGACCCGCGCGCGCGAGTGCTGCGCCGCACCGCCCGCGAACTGGGCGCCCCGCGCTTCGAGGTCGCCGAGGCCCTGGAGAAGGCCGCCCTCGCCGAACTGCACGCCCGCCGCCCCGACCGCGTCCTCGCGACGAACGTCGAGTTCTGGGCGGCGATCGTCCTCGACTTCGCCGAGGTCCCGGCGAACATGTTCACGTCGATGTTCACCTGCGCCCGTACGGCGGGCTGGTCGGCCCACATCCTGGAACAGAAGCGCACGGGCCGCCTGGTCCGCCCCTCGGCCCGCTACGTGGGCCCGCCGTCGCGCCGCCCGGAGGATGTACGGGGGTTCGCTTCGGAGTGAGGGGGCGGGGGGCTTGGGTTCCGTCCCCCGGACCCCCTTTCGCGCTGAACGCGCTCGTCCTCAATCGCCGGACGGGCTGAAGATTCAGCCCGTCCGGCGATTGAGGACATCCGAGCGGAGCTCGGATTCGGGGTCTGGGGCGGAGCCCCAGTTTCGGGAAGGGGCGGGTAGGGGAAAAATGGCGCCCCAGCCACCCCACACCCGCACCCCCTCCCACCCGTCCAGCCCGAAAGGCCCCACGTGCCCGACACGGCAGCCGTCCACGTACAGAACCTCTGGAAACGCTTCGGCGAGCAGATCGCCGTAGCCGGCATCGATCTCACCCTCCCCGCAGGGAAGTTCATCGGGCTCGTGGGCCCCAACGGCGCCGGCAAGACCACCACCCTCTCCATGATCACCGGTCTGCTCCGCCCCGACCTCGGCACCGTGCACGTCGCCGGCCACGACGTCTGGGCCGACCCCGCCGAGGTCAAGGCACGGATCGGCGTACTCCCCGAGGGACTCAGGCTCTTCGAGCGGCTCAGCGGACGCGAACTCCTCACGTACACCGGACGCCTGCGGGGCCTGCCCGCCGAGGACGTCGAGACCCGCACCGCCCAACTCCTCGACGTCCTCGACCTCACCACCGCCCAGCACAAACTCGTCGTCGACTACTCGACCGGCATGCGCAAGAAGATCGGACTCGCGGCCGCCCTGCTCCACAACCCCGAAGTCCTCTTCCTGGACGAGCCGTTCGAGGGCGTCGACCCGGTCTCCGCGCAGACCATCCGCGGCGTCCTGGAGCGCTACACCGCCTCCGGCGCCACCGTCGTCTTCTCCAGCCACGTCATGGAGCTGGTCGAGTCCCTGTGCGACTGGGTGGCGGTGATGGCCGCGGGCCGCATCCGCGCCCAGGGCCCCCTCGCCGACGTACGCGGCGACGCCCCCAGCCTCCAGAGCGCCTTCCTCGAACTCGTCGGCGCGGGCGACCGCGCGAGCGGCGACACCCTGGACTGGCTCGGCTCGGGCGGCGGCGGCACCACATGACGGCCCCGACCGCGGACGAGCGGCAAACGGCACGCCCCTCCCACCTGACCGCCACCTTCGTCCGCCTGAAGCTCTCCCTCCTGCGCAACGGCCTGCGCCAGTCCGCCGGACGCCGCGCCGCCTACCTCGCCTCCGTCGTCCTCACCCTGCTCTTCGCCGCCCTCCAACTGCTCGGCCTGATCGTGCTGCGCGGCAACGAACACGCCGCCACCCTCGTCGTGCTGCTCGCCGCCGTCCTCGCGCTCGGCTGGACCTTCATGCCGCTGTTCTTCCCCAGCGGCGACGAAACCCTCGACGCCACCCGCCTGGTGATGCTCCCGCTGCGCCCGCGCCCCCTGGTCCGCGCACTGCTCGTCAGCTCCCTCGTCGGCATCGGACCGCTCTTCACGCTCTGCCTCGCCGCCGGCTCCGTCGTGGCCCTCGCACACGGCACGGCCGCCGTCCTCACCGGCCTCGCCGCGCTCGCCCTCACCCTCCTGACCTGCGTGGCCCTCGCCCGTACCGTCGCCTCCGCCAACCTGCGGCTGCTCTCCAGCCGCAAGGGCCGCGACCTCGCCGTGCTCAGCGGACTCGTGATCGCCGTCGGCATCCAGGTCGTCAACTTCGGCGCCCAGAGCCTCGGCCGCGCCGGCGGCCTCGACGCCCTCGACCCGGTCGCGGCCGTGGTCCGCTGGATCCCACCCGCCTCCGCCCTCGCCGCGGTCGACTCCGTCTCGCAAGGCTCGTACGGCACGGGCCTCCTCCAACTCGCCCTGTGCGCCGCACTCCTGGCCGCCCTCATCGCGTACTGGCAGCGCAGCCTCACCCGCCTCATGACCACGCCCGACGGCTCCACCCTCCAGGCCGCCGAACCCACCCGCGCCCGCGCCCGCGCCCACGGCCTCAGCCGCTTCCTGCCCGCCGACCGCACCGGCACCGTCATGGAACGCACCCTGCGCTACGTCTGGCGCGAGCCCAAGACCAAGGCCGCCTGGGTCACCTCACTCGCCATCGGCCTGATCGTCCCGCTCTTCAACGCACTCCAGGGCACCGGCTCCGTCTACTTCGCCTGCTTCGCCGCCGGGATGCTCGGCATCCTCATGTACAACCAGTTCGGCCAGGACAGCTCGGCCTTCTGGATGGTCGCCCAGACGATCAGCACCCCGCGCGACGCGTACACCGAACTCCGCGCCCGCGGCCTCGCCCTGGCCGTGATCACCATCCCGTACTCGGTCCTCGTCACCACCCTGACCACCGCGGTCATCGGCGACTGGCGCACCCTGCCCGAGGCACTCGGCCTCTCCTTCGCCCTGCTCGGCGCGATGCTCGCGACCGGCTTCTGGTGCTCGGCCCGCTTCCCCTACTCGATCCCGCAGGAGGGCTACAAGAACGTCGCCCCGGGCCAGGCCGGCCTCGCCTGGATCTCCATCTTCGGCGGCATGCTCGCCGCAACCCTGCTGTGCGCCCCGATCCTGGCCTTCACGATCTGGCTCCACGCCGCAGGCCACGCCCCCCTCGCCTGGCTCCTGCTCCCGATTGGCACGGTCTACGGCTGGGCAGTCGCCCGCCTGGGCCTGCACTTCTCGGCACCGGTCGCGGCGGCGCGGCTGCCGGAGATTCTGGTGGCGGTCAGCAAGGGCTGAGGGTTTCCGTACGCGGACGAGCAGGGATGCGTGGACGCGTACGGGACGGCGTACACGGTGTGCTTGGCGCATACGCAGACGACCCGCGGTCTCGGGATCCCCTGGGGGAGCCGGCCGGACGTACCGGCGAGACCGCGGGTCGGGTGACTGCTGGGATTGGGCCGGCTGCGCGGATCGCTCCCGCGCTGGTCCGGCACCGCACTTGTGTGTGGCGGCGGGCCGCTAGCCCGCAGTCACCTCACGCGTCCGGTTCTTTGTCATCTGCCGAACCACCTCCCTTCTCGTGTGCCCCACACACTAGGAAGGCTCCGGTGCGGCTTCAACCGGTTTTTCCGCAAGTTTGCCCACGGGCCAGGAAAAGCGGCATCACCGCAGGTCAAGCCGCATCAGAATCCTCGGGTGCCCCGCCAGCACCGACGTCGTGTCCGCCGCCCATGTGAAGCCGGCGCGCTCGAAGTTCTTGCGGATGCCTGCGTACGCCATCGTCAGATCGACCCGGGCGTCACCGTTGTCCAGCGGGTACGCCTCGATCGCCGGGGCGCCCCGGGTGCGGGCGAAGTGCACCGCTCCCTCGATCAGGGCGTGGGAGATGCCCTGCTTGCGGTGGCCGGGGCGGACGCGGATGCACCACAGGGACCAGACCGGGAGGTCGTCCACGTGCGGGATCTTGCGGTTGCGGGCGAAGGTCGTGGCCGTGCGGGGGGCCACGGCGGCCCAGCCGACCGGTGTTTCGTCCTCGTACGCGAGGACACCCGGGGGTGGATCTTCGCGGCACAGGTCCGCGACGTAGTCCGCGCGGGCCGGGCCGCGCAGCTCGTTGTTGAGCTTGGAGGGGATGCGGTAGCTCAGGCAGAAGCACACGTTCGCGGTGGGCGACTTGGGGCCGATGACGGCGGCCACGTCCTCGAAGACGGAGGCCGGGCGGACGACGATGGTCATGGCGGCAGACTGGCACGGGAGGGGTGGGGTGTGCTCGTGAACGGGCCGTGCGCTTCCGTGCGTTGTGGCCGGGACGTTTCCGGGGCGCAACGATTTCGGCGAACCTGGTGTGGGCTGCGTCACGTTCGAGTTGAATGATCTGTGTGCGGTGCAAGCCGACCGATGGACTCGACCTGCAGGGGGTAGTCAGGTGAGTGCTTCCCGGCGCAGCGGAACTGCGCAGCCCATGGACCCCGAGAACCCGGACGAGGGCTCGGGCGGCAACTCCGGGACGCCAGGTGGTGGTTCGGGCGGTTCCCAGGGGCCCGGCGGCAGCGGGCCCGGATCGGCGGAGCTGCTTGCGGCGTTGCTCGACGGGATGGACGCGGCGCTGTGCGCCTTCGATGCGGACGGTGTGGTCACGCACTGGAACCGTGAGGCGGCCCGCATTCTCGGCTGGAGTGCCGAGGACGCCGTGGGGCGGCGCGGGTTCGCGGGCTGGGCGGTGCGGACGGCGGACGCGGACGAGATCGAGGGCCGGCTGCTCGCGGCGATGCACGCGCCGGGCCGGCAGGTGCACGAGTTCGCGCTGGTCACGAAGGACGGCGGGCGGGTGCTCGTGCGGACGCAGTCGGCGGCCGTGCCCGGTCCGGACGGCAAGCCCGCCGGTCTGTACTGCGCGTTCAGCGAGGTGCACGCGCAGATCGATCTGGAGCGGTCCATCGCTTTGAGCGAGGCGCTGTTCGACGACGCGTCGTGGGGTGTCGTGCTCGTGGACGCGGACCTGCGGCCCGCCGTGGTGAACGCGCATGCGGCGCGGGCGCTCGGCGTGGGGCGTACGGCGGTGCTCGGGCGGCCGCTCGGTGAGCTTCTGTCGCAGGGCGTCGAGGAGTTGGAGAGCGCGCTCACGCATGTGCTGGCCGAAGGGGCGCCCCCGGCTCCCGCGGAGCTGTGGGTGTCGGTGCGCGGCAGCGGGTCCTCCGGTGCGGGGGAGCGGCGGTGCTGGCGCAGCGGTTTCCTGCGGCTCGGTTCGCCGTTGGCCGAGGAGCCGGTGCCGCTGGGGGTGGGCTGGCTGTTCCAGGACGTGACCGAGGCGAAGGTCATCGAGCAGGAGGCGGCCCAACTGCGCTTCCGCAGCAATCAGTTGCACCGTGCCGGGCGCGCGGCGGGGGAGTGCGAGGACCCGATGGAGGCGGCGACGGTCCATCTGGACTTCGCGCTCGCGGGCTTCGCCGACCACGCGCTGATCGATCTGGCCTCCTCGCTCGAACCGCCGCGCCTGGTGCGGGCGGCGGCCAGTCCGGTCGGGTCGCCGGGTCCGGTGCTGCCGGTGGCGGCCGCCGGTCTGCCCGTGCGCTACCCGGAGGGGCACCCTGCGTTGCAGTGCGTCCAGCGCACCGGTTCGGTGCGGGCCTCGGCGGGGGCGGCTTCGGCGGAGGCCGCGAAGGGCTGGGCCACGGCGCGCCAGTGGCCGGACACGACGGTGCACGCGCTGTGCGCGGTGCTGCGCAGCCGCGGCCGCACGCTCGGCGTGGTGAGCTTCCTGCGCAGCGGCAGCCGGCCGGCGTTCGAGCGCTCGGACGCGGCGTACGCGGAGAGCGTGGCGGTGCGGGTGGCGGCGGCGGTGGATCTGGCGGGGCTCGGTTCGGCGGGCGGGTGAGGCGGTAGCGCGGGCGGCGCGTCGGGCGGGTGAGGCGGTACGGGTTGGGCGGGGTCAAGTGCGGCCCGCCCCGCGCCCCGGTACGTGCGGCTTGACATCCGAGTGACGGCCCCGTGCCCGGCACGGAGGCGGGCCCGGGATGCGCGTACGCCCCCGCCTCAGTGCCGGTAGAAGATCCGGTCCCCGTACTCGGTCAGGATGCGGCCGTTCCACTCGTGGCCGCCGTCCACGTTGCCCGAGCGCAGCAGCGGCGGCTCGATGCCGCGGGCGACCAGTTCGCCGGCGGCGGATGCCAGGGTGGCCTGGAGGAGTGCGCTGGTGACCACGGTCGAGGCCGGGGCGAAGGGGGCCTCGATGCCCTCCGTCGTCAGCTCCGCGTCCCCGACCGCGATCTTGCTGTCGAGCACGACGTCGCAGTGGTCCTTGAGGTACGTACCGGAGATGTGGCGCGAGCGGGTCTCCGAGGCGTACGCCACCGAGGTCACGCCGATCACGCGCAGCCCCAGCGCCTGGGCGTTCATGGCCATCTCGACCGGCAGGGCGTTGCGGCCCGACAGGGAGATGATCACCAGGACGTCGCCGGGTTGCGCGGGCGAGGAGTCGAGGACCGCGCCCGCGAGGCCGTCCACCCGCTCCAGGGCCGAGCCGAGCGTCGCCGGCATCACGTCCACGCCGACCACGCCGGGCACGGCGAGCAGGTTCATCAGGGCGAGTCCGCCCGCCCGGTACACCAGGTCCTGGGCCGCCAGCGAGGAGTGGCCCGCGCCGAAGGCGAAGAGCCGGCCGCCCGCCTCGACGGTGTCGGCGATCAGGCCGCCGGCCGCGGCGATGGCGTCGGCCTCCTCGTCGCGCACCCGCTCGAGCAGCCCGATGGCCGCGTCGAAGTACTGGTCGGCGAGCTTGTTCTCGCGCGTAGGGCTCATCGCCTGGTGCCCCTTTCCGGGGGTGGGTGCCAACGTGCCGCGGATCACGTTGCGGTCTGGACCAGGCCCGTGTCAATCGGCAGTCAATACGGGACGGAGGCAGCGTAAGGCCGCGAAAAGCGCCCCGGCAGCACCGACGGGAGCGTCTTGCCGGACCGGGAATCTCCCGCGCGGCACGGTTGTCAGTGCAATGCGTAACAATTGACGTCAGGGCCAGCGCGACGCGACGAAACTTCATCGAGGGGCACGGATGTCCGGACTGATCGACACTACGGAGATGTATCTCCGCACCATCCTCGAGCTCGAGGAGGAAGGTGTGGTCCCCATGCGCGCCCGGATCGCCGAGCGGCTCGACCAGAGCGGACCGACGGTCAGCCAGACGGTCGCGCGCATGGAGCGCGACGGCCTGGTCTCCGTCGCCGCGGACCGGCACCTGGAGCTGACCGACGAGGGCCGCAGGCTGGCCACGCGCGTGATGCGCAAGCACCGCCTGGCGGAGTGCCTGCTCGTCGATGTGATCGGCCTGGAGTGGGAGCAGGTGCACGCGGAGGCCTGCCGCTGGGAGCACGTGATGAGCGAGGCCGTGGAGCGCCGCGTCCTGGAGCTCCTGCGCCACCCCACGGAGTCCCCGTACGGGAACCCGATCCCGGGTCTGGAGGAGCTGGGCGAGAAGGCCGAGGCCGACCCCTTCCTGGACGAGGGCATGGTCTCGCTGGCCGACCTGGATCCGGGCACCGAGGGCAAGACGGTCATCGTGCGCCGGATCGGCGAGCCCATCCAGACCGACGCGCAGCTGATGTACACGCTGCGGCGCGCGGGCGTGCAGCCCGGCGCGGTGGTCAGCGTGACGCAGGCCGCCGGCGGAGTACTCGTGGGCAGCAGCGGCGAGGCCGCGGAGCTGGACGCCGAGGTCGCCTCGCACGTCTTCGTCGCGAAGCGCTGACCCCGTCGCACCGACCCCGTACGGCCTCAACTGCCCCATGCGGCACGGGAGTTGAACCGGCCCTTTCCAAGTTTCAGGGCCGGAACCGCCCCGCCCGGGCGATTTAAGTGCGAGGCTGTCCCAAAAGAACGTGCGGCGCGAAGCGCCTCGATGAGGGGTGGCGGTCGGGCGACGGGTGGGCATATGACCTGAGGGCTCTTGACCGCGTGGGCACCGGTGAGGGAGGGGCGGGAGGATGTGCCGTACAACCCGCCGTACGGAGACGGCGCACGCCTGCCCCGCCGCAGTCCGGCGCACGCGCGGCGCGGCTGACGCGACCGGCGCGGCGAGCGGGCACGGCGCGGCAGGCGCAGGTGCCGCGCGCGGACCCGTCGCAGCAGAGGGCCCCGGCACCTCGCGGTGCCGGGGCCTGTCCTCCCCTGCGCTGACCTGGAGCCCCGAGCTCTCAAGGTCAACCCCGTCGGACCGGTTTCCCCGAGCGGTCCGCCTCCCGCAGAAGATCTCCCCTCGGCCGCGCCGGTCAATCCTTGAGCGCGGTCACTCGAACGAGGGGTGTTGCCCGGCGAGACGGCCTCTTCGAATGGAAGTTCGATAGCGTGACGGTGCGTCGCCGGGACGTACGGCAGGACCCGCGGCACGCAACGGGGAGCAGCACGGCAGCAGGCCCGAGCGAGGGGGGTGCGGAAGCGTATGGTGCGGCGCATCGACGTGACCGGAGCAGGCGGAGTGCGCCTTGCCGCCTGGGAGTTCGCCGACCCTCCGAAGGACGATCAGAAGCGCGCTGAGCTCGGGCGGCAGCCCGGCGTGCTGTTACTCCACGGCTTAATGGGCCGCGCCTCGCAATGGGCCGGCACCGCGCGCTGGCTCGCCGAGCGGCACCGCGCGGTAGCTCTCGATCAGCGGGGCCACGGCCAGAGCGAGAAGCCCGACGGCGGCCCCTTCACCCGCGAGGCCTACGTCGAGGACGCCGAGGCCGCCCTCGTCCAGCTCGACCTCGCACCGGCCGTGCTCATCGGCCACTCCATGGGCGCCCTGACCGCCTGGCAGCTCGCCGCCCGCCGCCCCGACCTCGTGAGCGGCCTCGTCATCTGCGACATGAGAGCCTCCGCGCTCGGCGCCGCCTCGCAGCGCGAGTGGTCCGACTGGTTCGAGGCCTGGCCCGTCCCCTTCGCCACCCTCGCCGACGTCCGCAAGTGGTTCGGTGAGGACGACCCCTGGGTCGAGCGCCCCAACCCCGCGCGCGGCACCTTCTACGCCGAGGTCATGACCGAGTCCGAGGACGGCTGGCGTCCCGTCTTCGACCGCGAGCAGATGCTCCGCACCCGGGAGACCTGGGTCTATGACGCCCACTGGGAAGAGCTCGCCCAGGTGCGCTGCCCGACGCTGGTGGTGCGCGGCCTGGACGGCGAGCTGGGCCGGGCCGAGGCCCAGGAGATGGTGCGCGTCCTGCCGCGCGGCGAGTACGCGGAGGTCCCGGACGCGGGCCACCTGGTGCACTACGACCAGCCGGAGGGCTGGCGGGCCGTGGTGGAGCCGTTCCTTGACGGGGTGCTGACCGGGTGAGGTGAGAGGCGCCCGGCTCGGATCCGGACCCGGACCCGAGCCGGGGGTCCCGGCCGCGAGCCCAAGGGCCGACGGCCGCAACCGCCGCGCCCCGGCCACCAGCAGTCCCTGCCGCCGCGCCCCGCGACCGGCGGTCCCTGCCGCCGCGCCCC
>NZ_FNFF01000020.1:0-12642 GCF_900100315.1 Streptomyces indicus | reverse complement strand
GTCCCTGCCGCCGCGCCCCGCGACCGGCGGTCCCTGCCGCCGCGCCCCGCGACCAGCGGTCCCTACCGCCGCGCCTCGCGCCCGCAGGCGTAGGCCAGGGCGCTGATCAGCTCCTCCGCGTCCGGCAGCCAGCGGTTGGCGGGCGTCGGGCGGCGGGCCCACTGCACCGCGCCGTGCGCGCCGAAGCGGGTCGGGGGAGCCGCCACCCATTCGCCCTCGCCGAGCGCCCTGAGGTCCAGCGAACCGAGCGACCAGCCCAACTTCCGTACGAGATCGGGGATCTTGGCGGTCGCGCCCGGCAGCACGAAGAACTGCATGCGGCGGTTCGGCGTCAGGGTCACCGGGCCCAAGGTCAGCTCCATCCGCTCCAGGCGCGCCAGCGCGAGGAAGCCCGCCGTCTCCGGCACGTCCAGCGCGTCGAAGGTGCGGCCCGTCGGCAGCAGGATCGAGGACGCCGGCTGCTTCGACCACAGCCGGCGCGCGACCGTGGCACTGCCGGTGGCCTGCGTCGCCCAGTCGTCGCGGGCGGGGTGGGCGCCGGGCAGGGCGCAGGCGGGGGCGCCGCACGAGCAGGACTCGGTGCCGGCGGAGTCCTCGCGGATCTCCAGCCAGGTGCCCGGGAACACGTCCCAGTGCCGCTCCTCCGCGTACCGCACGGCGGCGTCGAGCAGCGTCTCGCCGCGCTGCTGGGGGATCCGGTCGGCCGTAGCGGGGGTGATGGTCTCTTCCACGGAGTGTTCAACTCCGGCCGTCACTGCGGGTTACGGGCTGCGCGGCGCGCCACGCAGGTGCATCGATTCGGCATACGGGGCGCATGGATGCATGGACGGGGGCGCGCGGTCGGATCGGCCGCGGGGGATGGGTAGCCACCTGTGAGGGGCCGATCACGGAAGGTGCGCACCGGCCGCGCGCTCCCGTGCGTCGCCTCCGCCGTTTGGTCAGCGACATTCCTGCATCTTCCCTTCCGTACCTGGGCATTGATCGTCAGAAGTGATCATTCCGGTGCAAAGCACCGCGGCGCACACAGGGGGTACGTCATGGCCGCAAGGCCGCTCGTGGCGCGGCAGCCGAACGAACGGCTGCAGGCGCTCATCCAGGAAGCCGGCTGCTCCAACGCCGGGCTCGCGCGCCGGGTGAACATGTGCGGCGCCGAGCACGGGCTCGATCTGCGCTACGACAAGACCTCCGTGGCCCGCTGGCTGCGCGGGCAGCAGCCGCGCGGGCGGGCGCCCGCGATCATCGCCGAGGCGCTCGGCCGCAAGCTCGGCCGCACGGTCACCATCGACGAGATCGGGATGGCCAACGGCAAGAACCTCGCCTCCGGGGTGGGCCTGCAGTTCTCGCCCACCGTGCTCGGCGCGATCGAGCAGGTCTGCGAGCTGTGGCGCAGCGATGTCGGGCGGCGCGACTTCCTGTCCGGTTCGTCCGTGGCCGCGTCCGCGCTCGTCGAGCCCAGCCGCGACTGGCTGATCACGGCGATGGATCAGCAGGTGGCCCGGTCGGCCGGGGCGCGGGTGGGGACGGCGGACGTCGAGGCCGTACGGGCCATGACCGAGGCGCTCAAGCAGCTCGACCACCAATTCGGCAGCGGGCACGTGCGTCCCGTGGTCGTGCACTACCTCAACTCCGTGGTGTCCGGGCTGCTCGCCGGGTCGTACCGGGAGTCGGTGGGGCGCGAACTCTTCGCCGCCGTGGCCCGGTTGACCGAACTCGCCGGCTACATGGCGATCGACACGGGGCAGCCCGGGCTCGCCCAGCGCTACTACATCCAGGCGCTGCGGCTGGCGCAGGCGGCCGGTGACCGCGGCTACGGCGGATACGTACTGGCCGCGTCCATGAGCCACTTGGCGGCGCAGCTCGGCAATCCGCGCGAGATCGCGCAGCTGGCGCGCGCGGCGCAGGAGGGTGCGCGCGGGCGGGTCACGCCGCGCGCGGAGGCGATGTTCCACGCGGCCGAGGCGCGCGGGCACGCACTCCTCGGGGACGCGCGGACGACCCACCTGGTGATCTCGCGGGCCGAGGGCGCCATGGAGCGGGCCGATGCGGGCACCGGGGGCGGCTCCGAGTCCGGGGACGACCCGGTATGGATCCGGCACTTCGACCGGGCCTATCTCGCGGACGAACTCGCCCACTGCTACCGGGACTTGGGGCAGGCCGAGGAGGCCGAGCGGGCGGCGCGCGAGGCGCTTGACGGGCTGCCGGAGTCGCGGGTGCGCCGGCGCGCCATCGGGCTCGTGCTGCTCGCCTCTGCCCAGGTGCAGCGGCGTGCGGTGGAGGAGGCCTGCCATACGGGGATGCGGGCCGTGGAGCTGCTCGGGTCGCTGCGGTCCAACCGCGGGGCGGAGTATCTGGAGGATCTCCAGGGGCGGCTCGAACCGTTCCGCGAGGAGGCGGTGGTACGGGAGTTCGGGGCCAGGCTGGACATCCAGGCTGCGTGAACGAGGGGGCGTGTGTGGCGCTCTGACGGGTGCCGTGACGTGGTGCTCCGACGGTGCTGTGACGTGGTGCGGGCCGTGGTCGGTCCGTCGGTGCGGGTGGCCTGGGTTTGGGGTGGGGCGGGGAGCCGGTAGCGTGTCCGGCGATTCCAGCGTTCCCCATTGGTAGGAGTCCCCGGTGACGCAGAGCGGACAGGGCGAGGAGCCGCAGATACCCGCGGCGCGGCCCGCCCAGGAAGGCGTCGTGCTGCCCGCGGACGGCGGCGCACCGCTGCTGCCCGGAGGGTACGCGGAGCCTGCCGGCCCCGCGGTCCCCGTGGGCGGCCAGCCCTGGGGCCAGCCGTGGGGGCCCGAGTCGGCGTCCGCGCAGCCCTCACCCGCACAGGGCGCCGTGCCGCCCGCGCCGGTGCAGCCTCCGCCCGCGCAGGGGGCCGCGCAGCCCCTGCCCGCCTCCGGTCCCGATGCCGAGGCCACGCAGTACATCGCGCCCGTGCCGGGGCAGGGCATGCCGCCCGCGTTCGGCGCCTCCGCCGCCGATGAGGCCGCGACGCAGATGATTCCGCCCGTTATGGGCGATACGCCGGAAATGGGTGCCCAGAGGCGGCAGTTGCCCCCGCAGGGCCCGCCCGGCGCGCTCCCGCCGCAGGCGCCCCACGCTCCGTACGCCCAGCAGACCGCGCCCGCTCAGCAGCCCGCGCAGATGCCCCCCGCTCAGCAGTCCGCGCAGATGACTCCGCCGCAGACGCCGCCGGGTGCGCTGCCCCCGGAGGAGCCCGCCGAGTCCACGTACTTCCTCGGCAACCAGCCGAACACCGTCGGCCCGGGCGCACAGCCGCCCGTGAGCCCCGACGCCCAGGCCACCCAGTACCTCCCGCCCGTGCCGCCCGCGCAGGGCAGCGGTCCGGTGGGCTCCGGTTCCGTGCCGCCTGCGCCCACCGGGGCCCCGTACGGGATCCGGCCCGGGGCGCCCGGGGACCGGCAGCCGCCCGCCGAGTTCGACAGCCTCTTCCGCAGCGAACCGGCCGGCGGTGGCACCGACTCGACCCAGCAGATGCCGCGCATCGAGCAGCCGGGCCCCGCCCCGCGCGCCTCCCACGGGAGCCACGGCGGACCGGGCGGGCACGGCGGCCGGGCCGCTGCGCGCCGCGGTGACGACGGGCGCGGCGGACGCGGTGGCGGTGCGCCCACCCGCGGGCGGGTGCTCGCGGTCGTCGGGGTGGGGATCGCCGTCGTCGGCATCGCCGCCGGCGGTCTGATCGGGCTGCTCGGCGGGGACGGCGACGAGGGCGAGCAGGACCCCGCGCCCGCCGCAGCGACCGGGCCCGCGAAGGAGTCCTCGTCCGCGCCGGCCGCCCCCGACCCTGCGAAGGCGCAGGCCGTCGCGCTCGACAAGCTGCTCGCCGACTCCAACAACAGCCGTGACGCGGTGATCCGTTCGGTCGAGGCGATCAAGAGCTGCAAGAACCTCGGGCGGGCCGCGCAGGACCTGCGCGAGGCGGCCGACCAGCGCAACTCGCTGGTGTCCCGGCTCGCCGAGCTGAACACCGACAAGCTGCCGCAGCAGCAGAAGCTGCGCGATGCGCTCAACAAGGCCTGGAAGGCGTCCGCTTCGGCCGACGACCACTACGCCGCGTGGGCCGGGCAGGTGGCCGGCAAGAAGGGCTGCCCGAAGGGCACGGCGCGGTCGACGAACCAGAGCCAGGCCGGCAACCGCGCGAGCGGCGAGGCGACCACCGCCAAGCGCGAGGCGGCGCCGCTGTGGAACGCGATCGCCAAGCAGTGGGGCCTGCCGGAGCGGACGCCGACCCAGCTCTAGGACGTGCGAAGGGGCGGGCCCGCAAGCCCGCCCCGACCGGCAGGAGGCCGCGCTCCGGCCTCCTGCCCCCCCGTACGCCGCCCCCCAACTCCCGCGCGCACCGCGCTAGATCGTCTGCTCCAGTGTTTCCGACATGTCCACCGACGTGCCCCCCACGGCCTGGAGCTGGCCGCCGCGCACCTGCTGGAACCAGACGTGGGCGTTGACCATGCGCGGGTAGTCGCGGACCGCGATCGTGTCCTCGAAGCGCCAGCTCAGCGTGGGCGTGAGACCGCCGGTCTTCACGCGCAGGCCGTCGTTGAGCGCCTGGGTGACCGCGTCGGCGTCCACGGTGCCGTCGCCGAGCGACTCGACGACCTGCTTGAGGACGGTGTACGCGATCCAGGTGTTCTGCACGCTGGCGTCCGCCGGGTCGATGCGGTTGTCGTTGAAGGCGTGCTCGCTGATGACCTTGCGCATCGGCTCCCAGCGCGCGTCGCCCGCCGCCGGGTACCAGCCGGTGAAGTAAGCGCCTTCGTACACACCGGACTTGCCGCCGCCCCGGTTGATCGCGGTCTGGTCGATGGAGCCGGCCACGGAGCCGACCCGCACCTCCTGGAAGTCCTCGCGCTCGCGCCGGAACGAGTCGAAGAACGTGGCCGTGCGGTCGCCGAGCGCCGCCGTCACACAGCCCTTGCGGGCCTGTTCGCGCGCGCCCTCGACGCCGAGCGTGGTCGCGAGGGACTCCGGTGCGCCGGCCGCTTCCAGGGCCTTCGCGGCCTGCGCGGCGAAGTCGTTGGCGTCCTCCTTCGCGCGGATGTCCGCGGCCGCCGGGCGACCGGCCTGCTTGAGCGAGTAGTCGAGCAGCTCGGGCAGGTCGTCGCCGGCGATGGTGTCCGGGCGGACGAGGGAGACCCGCTGGCAGTGCTCGGCGAGCTGGCGCCCGTTGCCGGCCATCAGCGCCACCTGCCCGCCGTTGACGGGATACGACAGCGGGCTGGTGAACTCGTCGTCCGTCAGGCCGAATCCGCCGATGAACGGGATGCCCTCCGCCTCCAGGGCCGACAGGAACGAGCGCCCGTACTGGCTGTAGGAGCCGACCACCGCCGTCACCTCGGCGTCCACCGCGCGCCGGGCGCAGTCGGCGGCGCCGGACACCTTGTTGTGCTCGTTGCACGTGATGACCTTGAGCTCGCGGCCGTTCAGACCGCCGTTGGCGTTGACCCAGCGCGCGTACGCCTGGGCCATCGCCGGGACGCCGGGGGCATTGGTGCTCTTGGTGTTCTCCGGGGCCCAGGTCATCACGGTGACCGGCTCCTCGGAGTCGGAGGACAGGCCCGGTATCGCGCCGCAGCCTGCGGTCAGCGACGCGGCGGCGACGAGTGCGGCCGCGCTGCGGGCGGCCGAAGAGCGCAGGCGGAGGCGGGGAGGCCGAGGGGTCATGGACATGGACCCTTGCGTCACGTTCCGAATCTTTGAGTGAAGTTGCCTCAACGGAAAGTGACGCGAAGGTGAACATGGGGGGCCCGGGGGGTCACCGGGACGAAGAACGTACGATCGGCAACCGTGCAAAGCTCGGAGAAGTCTTCCCGTCGCGGCCGCCGCTCCTCCACCATGGGCGGCATGCCTGTGAACGACATGCCTTGGTGGCGCTGGCGCGCCAATGTGCGCTCCGCGCTGCACATGCTCTCCGACCCGGTCTTCCAGCAGGAGTGCTGGCTGGCGGGGCGTGAGGAGTACGGGGACGTCACCGACGCCGTGTACCGCCTGGTCGAGGACACCTGGCTGGACAACTGGTCCGCCGAGAAGTACGTCGGCACGATCTTCCGCGACCCGCAGGAGGCCGCGCTGGTCGACACCGCGGTGCTCCGGGTGCTGCGGATCATGCACCAGGTCGGCCCGGACGCCCCCGTGCAGGCCTACCTCGAGCACCACGGCTGGCCCGAGGCCGTACGCGCCGCGCGGGACGCCCACGTACGGCTGGCGCAGAGCGACGGCGAGGACCCGGACGTGCCGCCGCGCACCCTCGAGGTGCTGCGGATCATGACGCGCTCGGCCTGACCGGGACCGTCCGCGAGGCGGTACGTGGCCCCGGTCACGGGCCCGCGTATGCGATCCTGCCTGGATGAGCGAGCAGCCCCGTCCCACCTCCGCCGACCAGTACGTCCTCACCCTGTCGTGCCCCGACAAGCAGGGCATCGTGCACGCCGTCTCGTCGTACCTCTTCATGACGGGATGCAACATCGAGGACAGCCAGCAGTTCGGAGACCGCGACACCGGGCTGTTCTTCATGCGGGTGCACTTCTCCGCCGAGGCCCCGGTCACCCTGGAGAAGCTGCGCGCCTCCTTCGCGGCGGTCGGCGACTCCTTCCAGATGGACTGGCAGCTGCACCGCGCCGAGGACCGGATGCGGATCATCCTGATGGTGTCGAAGTTCGGGCACTGCCTGAACGACCTGCTGTTCCGCGCCCGTATCGGCGCCCTGCCGGTGGACATCGCCGCGGTGGTCTCCAACCACACGGACTTCGCCGAGCTCGTCGCCTCGTACGACCTCCCCTTCCACCACATCCCGGTCACGAAGGACACGAAGGCCGAGGCCGAGGCGCAGCTCCTCGAGCTGGTCCGCGAGGAGGGCGTGGAGCTGGTGGTGCTCGCCCGCTACATGCAGGTGCTCTCCGACGACCTGTGCAAGCAGCTGAGCGGCCGGATCATCAACATCCACCACTCGTTCCTGCCGAGCTTCAAGGGCGCGAAGCCCTACCACCAGGCGCACGCGCGCGGTGTGAAGCTGATCGGCGCCACCGCGCACTACGTGACCGCCGACCTCGACGAGGGCCCGATCATCGAGCAGGAGGTCGAGCGCGTCGGCCACGAGGTGACGCCCGAGCAGCTGGTCGCGATCGGCCGGGACGTGGAGTGCCAGGCGCTCGCGCGGGCGGTCAAGTGGCATGCCGAGCACCGGATCCTGCTCAACGGGCGGCGGACGGTCGTCTTCGCCTGAGCGGTCGGCCGAGCGGTCGGCCGAGCGGTCGGTTGAGCCCGGGCGGGGCGTGACCCCGTGACTCCGTGGTCACGGGACCGGAGGCGCCTCGCACAGGTCGTCGAATCTGAACGCCTTGTCCTCCTCCTGTAGTTGCCGTTCCCGTTCGAGGCGTTCCAGGAGCGGGCCGAGTGCGGATCCGCGGTTCCCGGCGCCGACGAACGCGAGCGCCGCGCGCTGGAACGCGTTGCGCAGCGTGGGCGGCATCGCGTCGGAGGCGTCGAAGCAGATCTGCCCGGCGCCGTTGATCAGCTGTTGCACCTTCTGCGTGGCGCTGCCCGGCTCCGGCGCGAGCCCCACCGCACCGGGGAAGAACGGCCGCGCGCCCGTGCTCGCCGCGGCCGCCCACTCCGTACGGGCCTCGGCCGAGGTGAGCCGGCGCAGCAGCTCCCAGGCCTCGGGCCGGTCCTCGAAGACGGCGGCCATGTCGCCGGACACCTCGAAGCTGTCCGCGTGCTCCTTGCCGAGCCGCGGCAGGAAGTCGGTGGTGGGGGCGGGCACGTACGACGGATCGTAATGGCGCCGGATGAACGAGCCCTGGTGTTCCAGCTCGCACTGCGGCCTGGCGTCCAGGAGCCCGCCGCGGGGCTCGAAGGACCGTACGAGCGCCGCGTCCGCCGCCGCGCCGCCGGGCAGCAGCTCACCCCACTCCTGCCAGGCCCCCCGCACCTCGGGCGAGGTCCACGCCAGGTCGCCGGTGGCCCAGGCCTCGTACACCGCGGGACCCTCGCGGCGAAGGAGCAGGTCCTCGACCCAGTCGGTGCCGGGCCAGCCCGAGGTCGCCCCCGAACTCAGGCCCAGGCACCAGCGGCGCCGCTCCGAGTCGTCGTCCGGGTCGCGCCACACGATCGACTTGAGATCGACCCGCACCGGCACCCAGTACGCCCGGGAGGCCACCGGCCCGCCGTCCCCGTCCGCCGCCGTCACCTCGGGCGCCCACGGTCCGACGGCCGCGTCGTCCAGGCCCTCGGGCAGCGGCAGTACGGAGCCGTCGCGGGCGTACTCGGAGAGCTCGCCCAGGCTGTTGAGGATCGCCACGTCCGGCGGCGAGCCGGCCTGGAGCTGCGCGAGGAGGGTGTCGCGCAGGGAGCGGGTGCCGGTGTACGCGTAGTCGATGCCGGTGGCGTCCAGGGCGGCGAGGAAGGGGTCCTCCTCGCCGTCGGTCCACGGCCCGAGCACCGTGACCTTGCGCGGCTCGTCGCCCGTGCAGGCGTACACCGACAGGGCGGCCACCGTGAACAGGGCGGCGCCGAGCAGGGTCCGTACGACGAGCGCGCGCCGGCCCCGTCGCCGCGCCCCGGCCCGTCGCCCCCCGGGTCCGGAGGGCAGGACGGCCGCGCGCGCCGACGGATACTCACGTCCGTACCCGTACAGCGCGAGTCCCGCCGCGAGCGCCGCGGCGACGCCGAAGCCCACGGCGATCCGGGCGGTCTGCGCCCAGCCCACGGGTCCCGCCTCGTCGAAGCGGGCGGTCACCTCGGCGGCGGTGCGCTCGATCCGGGCGAGTGCCGCTTCCGCGTCCTGGTCGGCCTGGTCCGTCCTGCCCGTGGGCGGGGGTGCGGTCGTGGGCCGTTCGGTCAAGGCGGTCAGGTCGGCGCGGACCGCGCGCTGGGCCAGATGCTCCTCCACCGCGCCCGCCGCGAGCAGCCCGCAGACGGCCGCCGCGACCATGGCGAGCGCCCACAGCGGGGTGCTGATCAGCCGCAGCCGGCGGCGGCAGAACCGCAGGGTGCCCGCGAGCACCGTGCCGAACAGGGCCGTCGCGAGCAGGGCCAGGACGGCGAGCAGCACGGGTGCGGGGGCCCGTGGTCCGCGCTCGGCCTCCTGGCTCAACTCCCGTTCCAGGGCGGCGATCCGGCCCAGGACGGAGGTGGGCGGCCGCTCGGTCTCCTCTGCGGACGTGTTGTCGGGGTCCGCGGGTCCGGTGCATCGCAGGGCGGCGTCGGGGCGTTCGCACAGGATGTCGGCGCCGTAGCTGAGGCCCGCCTTGCGCAGGGCGCGGTCCTCGCGGTTCTCGCTCGCCATGGAGACGGCGCTGCGGTACGAGCCCACCAGGCCGTTGACCACGCCGAGCTCCTGCGCCTGCGCGGCGTCGAAGGCGGTGGAGCGGGTGGCGCCGTTCAGCGCCTGCACGCTGTCGCTGAGGAAGCGTTCGTAGCGCTCGCCGATGTCGACCTGGGGCGGGTCGTGGGTGCCCGCCTTCCCGTCCGGCCGCGGCTCCCCGAAGCGGCGTACCGCCTCCTTCTGCGCCCGTTCCAGCTGGACGCGGGCGGTCGCGAGGTCCGTGACGGCGGGCGCGAGACGGCCGCGCACATGGTCGGTGCGGCCGTGCACGTCGAAGTAGGCGGCCGCGAGCAGGGCGAAGGCGAGCAGCGCGAGGGCCGGCAGGACCAGGCGCCGGCGGCGCAGCAGCTCCGAGGTCAGCGGCTGCTGTCCGGTACGGGAGGGCTCCCCGCACGACCACCGCCACAGCGCGGGCAGCGAGCGGCGCGGATCGAGGCGCACCGCGCCCGCGCGGACGCGGTGCCGTGCACGGGCACCGGCCCGCCGGACACGATCGAGCAAGCCGCCTCTCAACACGCCTCCTCTGCCCGCCGGTTGACAGCCCCGCGACCGCCACTCGCCCTCGTCCGCCTGCCCACCTCCCCGACTCCCCACCCCATCCGCCCCCTCACCCCTCCGGCTCCCGTCCGCCCGACAACCACCGCGGCAGGCGCGGGGCCGTGCCCGGCGGGCGGTGACGGAGGCGGGTGGGGCGGATGTGGTGGGCGTTGTCCAGGAGGGCCTCGATCAGGGCGTCGTCCTTCGCGCGACCCGAGCGCGGCACCTGGTGGGCCAGGCGCCGGTAGCTGTCGGACAGCCGGAGCAGCAACTGCTCCTCCGTGCGCGGCACCCGCAGCCGTACCGGCAGATCGTGGTCGAGGTCCACCGGCAGCCGGTCCGCCAGTTCCGACCAGGGGTCGATGCCCGTACGGCGGGCCGACTCGACCACGAGCACCTGGAGTTCGAGCAGGTCCGCGCGCAGCCGCTCCTCGGCCGCCGGATCCGTGAGGCCCTCGTGCTCCACGAGGCGCAGCAGCGCCTGGTAGGCAAGCGTGAACTGGGCGAGCGAGGGCTCGGGCCGCGCCTCGTGCAGCCCCGCACGGATCCGCACGAGCGCCGTGCGCGCCGCCGTGCGGTGCCGCGAGTCGGGCGGCACCCCTTCGAGCGCGTCCACCGCGTCCTGCGGCAGCCCCTCGGCCAGATGCATCCGGGCCAGACCGAAGGCCGCGCTGCCCTGCGCGTGGTTGCGGCACCACACCGACCGGTAGAACTCCTTGGCCTGCTCGGACGCGCCCAGGTGCTCGTGGCAGTAGCCGAGGGCGAGCTTCGGCGCGTATTCGCCGGGGATGTCCTCGTACACCTGCGTGAACGCCGCGCGGGCCTGCTCGACGCGCTGGTGCGCGAGTTCGATGAGGCCCTGGTGCCAGGGCACCCGCCAGTCGTGCCGGGCCCGTTCCTCGCCGATGAGCTGGCCGGCCTTGCGCGCCGCCGCGCCGGCCGCCGCCAGCTGCCGGGCCAGTTCGTCCAGCGGGGTGCGCGGCCGCTCGGCGGGCCCGTCCCCCTCGAAGGCGACCGGTTCGGGACGCGGCTGCGTGAGGGCGTGCCGCGCGGCCCTGGCCTCCTGGATGTGCAGCCGGCAGCGCAGGAACAGCAGCTCCGGCGTGTGCTCCCAGCTGGCGGTCCGGTCGAGCAGCCCCTTCGGGTCGTGGTACGAAGTGCGTTGCAGCCGCTTCCAGTTGGGGTCCTTGCGGTCCGGGTGCGGTGGCGGCAGATCGGCGGCTGCGTCGCCGGGTGCGGGCGGCCGCTGAGGGCCGAGGAGTCTCTTGTACGAGCCTCCGCCCGCCCACTGCTCCAGGGGCGGGGCCGACCCGAGTCCGCCGTCCAGGGTGTCGGCCACCGGGCCGAAATGCAGGGACGGCGCGAAGGTCTCCTCGTTGAGCCGCAGTGAACGCAACTCCCGTAAGACTGCGTGCAATTGGCCCGCCATCTCCTCGGCGGTGGCGAACCGGCCCGCCGGATCCGGCCGGGTGGCGCGCGCGAGCGTCAGGCGCAGGGAGCGCTCGCCCAGGGTGCCGACGGCCGGCGCGGCGTCGAGCAGGCTGGTGAGGACGTGCCCGAGGCAGTACAGATCTCCCGCCGGGCCCATCCGCCCGTCGGGGCCGGCCTCCGGGGGCGTGACCGTGGTCGGCCCCGGCTCGTCGAAACCGCGTACCGCCGCCACGTCGATGAGCTTGATGGTGTCGCCGCAGTGCAGCACGTTGTTGAGCGAGAGGTCCCCGTAGACGAGCTCCTGCTCCTTGCGCGTGTGCAGATAGTGCAGCGCGTCCAGGATCCGCACCCCGTACACGGCGATGAACTCCAGGACGCGCGCACCCTCGAACGGCGGCTCGCGGCGCAGGATCCGCTGCCGGATCTCCTCCAGGGTGAGCCCGTCGGCGAACTCCATCACCAGGAGCGGCCCGGCGCCGTCCTTGTCGAGGATCGCGTTGTGCACCTTCACGATGAACGGGTGGTTGATCTCCACGAGCCGCAGCCGCTCGCGGGCGGCCTGCTCGGCCGCGCCCGGGTCGCGCGGGTTGTGCCGCTTCAGCGCGACGAGCCGGTTGAGCAGCGCGCGGTCGTGCGCGAGATACACCTGCCCGTAGCTGCCGCTCGCCAGCTTCCCCACCACGTGGTACTGCTGCTCGGCCTCCGCGAACCGCGAGCCGCCCTCCGCTGCGGGCGGCCGGGGCGGGGCGTCCTGCGGTGCGGGCTCGGTGAGTTCGGGCCCCTGCACCTGCACCCACGGCAGGTCCTCGAGGCCGTCACCCGCCGCCTCGATGCTGATCTCCAGCGGTGCCGCGAGCCGCGCCTCGCGTGCGCGTGCCGCCAACAGCAGGTTCTCCACGTCGAGTTCGAGCAGGAACAGCTCGTGCGCGGCCCCCAGCGGATCGCCGCGCACCGTACGCCTGAGCCGTTCCAGGCGTACGAGCAGCTCCTCGGCCCCGTCCGCACGCGCCGCCCCGCCGCGCTCCGACAACCTCCGCTGGACGCGGTGCAGTTCCGTCAGACGCTCCGCGATCCGGTCCCCGACGGCGGCCGGCCACTCCGGACCGAGCAGCTCCTCGTGCAGCAGCCGCAGCAGCGGCGCCCGCGGATCGCGGAACGCGAGCAGCAGCCGGGCCCTCCTGCGGGCGCGCGCGGCGCGCAGCAGCGCGAGCACGGCCTCGGGGGAGGAGGCGCAGGCCTCGGGCAGCACGAAGGCGGCGGTCATGCCGGGGCAGTCGGCGGCGATCCGGGCGAGCAGGGCTTCGTCGTCGGGGTGGTGTGGTGTGGGGTGGGGGAGTTGG
>NZ_FNFF01000021.1 GCF_900100315.1 Streptomyces indicus | reverse complement strand
ATGTGTACCCGTAATCGGGTTCCCATCCGCGTTGAGCGGAACAGTACGGCGGAATAAGCCGACTGTTCTCAGCGTCCTCGCTGATGTGCCATCCCAGTGGGATGGACTTTTTCAAAGGAACCGCGTCCTCTCGAATGAGAATGAGAGAGACGGGGTTGTCAATCTGGCGTTGACTTTTGGCACGCTGTTGAGTTCTCAAGGAACGGACGCTTCCTTTGTACTCACCCTCTCGGGCTTTCCTCCGGGCTTCCCTTCGGTGTTTCCGACTCTATCAGACTCTTTCGGGCCCGATTTCCTCGGTGCTTTCCAGGGCTTCCGCTTTTCGGCGGTTTCCCTTTCCGGCGAGACCGACTTTATCAGAGTTTCTCGGCCGGTCTGACCGGCGTGGATTCTGATGAATCGGAAGAGGCTTCGTGAGGAATGAATTTCCTGCGAAGCACGTAGATGTGAATGCTGCCGCCGAACCGATCCGGCTCCAGGCAACTGTTCGAATCTACCTCCCCTGTCCTGCCGTGTCAACGGCTTTCTTGGGGCGGAGAGGACAGTAGCAGGTCAGGAGGGTCGGACGCACATCACGCGGCCATCGGCACGGAGGCGCTTCGCTCTGCCTCGGTTACATCGCCCCGCTCACCGCTGCGGACTGCGCGGCCGCCCACCCCGTACACGTAGAGGAGAAAGGCGAGTTCCGCGGCGACGCCGATGGCGATGCGCGCCCATGTCGGCAGGCCGGACGGGGTGACGAAGCCTTCGATCGCACCCGAGACGAACAGGACGAGGGCGAGGCCGATGGCCATGCCCAGCGCGGCCCGTCCCTCTTCCGCGAGGGCGGTGCGGCGGGTGCGCGGGCCCGGGTCGATGAGGGTCCAGCCGAGGCGCAGGCCGGTGCCGGCTGCCACGAAGACCGCGGTCAGTTCGAGGAGGCCGTGCGGCAGGACCAAGCCGAGGAAGGTGTCGAGACGGCCCGCGGAGGACATGAGGCCGATGCCGACGCCCAGGTTGAGCATGTTGAGGAACAGGATCCAGATCACCGGGAAGCACAGGAACGCGCCGAGGACCAGGCACATCGCGGCGGCCTGTGCGTTGTTCGTCCAGACCTGGGCGGCGAAGGAGGCTGCCGGGTGGCTGGAGTAGTACGTCTCGTAGTCGCCGCCGGGGCGTGTGAGCTGGCGGAGCTCCTCGGGGGCGGCGATCGCGGACTGGACTTCGGGGTGGGTGCCGATCCACCAGCCGATGAGGGCCGCGACCAGGGTGGAGAGCAGGGCGACGGGTACCCACCAGTGGCGAGTCCGGTACATCGCGGCGGGGAATCCGTGGCCCAGGAAGTGGGTGACGTCGCGCCAGGACGCCCGGCGCGTGCCGGTGACCGCGCTGCGTGCGCGCGCCACGAGCTGGCTGAGGCGGCCGGTGAGCTGGGGGTCGGGCGCGCTGGACTGGATCAGCGAGAGGTGGGTGGCGGTGCGCTGGTACAGGACGACGAGTTCGTCCGCCTCGGCTCCGGACAGGCGGCGCTGGCGGCGCAGGAGTGCGTCCAGGCGGTCCCATTCGGCGCGGTGTGCGGTGACGAAGACGTCCAGGTCCATCCGGCGGCTGCTCCCCTTGCTGCGGCGCGATGTGCACTCAGCTTGGCAGACTGTCGGGTCAAGGGGCAGTGCGGGGAAGGGCGGGACGCGTGAGTGAGCTGGTGACCGGCGAGGCGGTGGCGCTCGAGCTGCGTGCCGCGCGGCTGCCCAGCCGGGCCTTGGCGGTGATGATCGATCTGGCCGTGGCGATCGCCGCGTACGTCGCCGTGTCGGTGGCTCTGTTCGCTGCGGCCGGGTCCCTGGACGCGGCGGCGCAGGCGGCGATCTCCGTGGCCACCTTCCTTTTGATCCTCGTCGGTGGGCCGATCGCCGTGGAGACCCTGAGCCATGGGCGGTCGCTGGGGAAGCTCGCCTGCGGTCTCCGTGTCGTACGCGACGACGGTGGTCCCATCCGGTTCCGGCATGCGCTCGTGCGCGGGGCGATGGGGATCATCGAGATTCTCGGGACGGTCGGGGTGGTGGCCTGTATCGCCTCTCTGGTGTCGGCGCGTGGGCGGCGGCTCGGCGATGTGTTCGCGGGGACTCTGGTCGTACGGGAGCGGATCCCCGTGGCCCAGACCGCCTACGTACCGCCGCCTCCGCCCTGGCTGGTGGGGCGGTTCGCCGAGCTGGACCTGTCCGGCGTGCCCGACGGCCTCTGGCTGGCGATCCGGCAGTACCTGACGCGGATGGGGCAGCTGGATCCGCAGGTGGGGTGGTCGATGGCGGGCCGGCTGGCAGCGGATCTCGCTGCCTGTACGGGGACGGCCGCGCCGCAGGGCGTGCCGCCGGCTGCGTTCCTGGCCGCCGTGGTGCATGAGCGGCAGGCCCGGGATGCGCGGAAGGCGTTCGGGGGCGGCGGTGCGCTGGGGCCGGCTTATGGAGTGGGTCCCGGGTACGGGCCGGGGGCTGCGTATGGGCAAGGTCCGGGGTACGGGCCGGGTCCGGGGTACGAGCCAGGTGCGGGATACGGGCCAGGTCCGGCGGGTCCGGGGGCTGGGGTCGCGCCGAGGGTTGCGCAGCCCGTGTATCAGCCGGTTCAGCCCACGCATCACTCCCCTGTGACCAGCCCCGAGGTCGCACCTCGGGGCGAATCCGGATACGAGCCCGAGCCCGCGCCGCAGCGTCCTGTGCGGGAGAGCGAGCCGCCCAAGACCGGGTTCGCGCCGCCTGCTTGAGGGGCCGACGGGAATCGGGTCCTGTATATCCCTTACGCGGGTGCGGAGTTACGGGAAGGCCGAGGGCGGGGTCTCCAAGTCCTCGAGTTCGAGGCCGGGGGCCGCGAGGACCACGTCTCCTGCGATGTGGACCGTGTGCTGCTCGCCCGTGTCGAGGTCGCTGACCTGGTATTCCGCCACGGACAGCGGGCCGTTGTCAGTGGCGTGTGCTTCGATCTTCTGCAGCGACCAGGACTGGTCGAGGGTGCGCGGAGCGAGTACGGGGTCGGTGAAGCGGACGAGGCGGACGCGCTTCGAGGGGGAGTCGGGGGTCAGTCGCAGCAGTCGCGCTGTGGCGATCAGAAAGCCCGGTGAGCTGCCGGCGAAGGCATGGGCCTGCACATTGCCTTCGGTGGCGTGCTCGCCGGTGGGATCGGTGCGCACCCAGGTCACGCCGTCGAGTGCGGCGCCGCGCACCTGCCAGTCGGAGGCGTGGAGTTCTACGCGGATGGGGCGGCCGAGTTCGTCGACGGCCAGGTCGACGGATCCGGTGAAGTCTCCGGAGGGGGAGGTCAGTTGGGAGACGTAGCGCCACCCGGAAGGGCCGGGGGCGCAATGGAAGTGCTCTTCACCGAGGGGGGTGTGATCGTGCGGATCATGGAGCGAATAACGGCCGCGGGGCATGAGGTCGGGTCCTTGCTGGGTGCTGCGTGGGGCCTGCCGGGGTCCTGCTCGGGTCTTCAGGGGCCTTCCCGCGGGCAGGCCCCCGCCTGAGGGGCGAGGGCCTGCCTGGCGCCAAGTGCTCCGCCGGTGACGGCTGTCGGTGCCGACCGATCGCGGTGGACCGGGTCACCGCCGACGCCGATGCATGTCAGCAGCGACGTTCAGGCGCGTCAGCAGTGACGCGCTGCCGGGGTCAGCGGTGACGCTGCTGCGTGTCGGCAATGCCGCTGCCGCGTGTCAGCGGTAACGGCGGTGCGTGTCAGCGGTGATGCAGACCTTGCCGGGCTACTGTCGGCGTACGCCTTTGTCCTGCTCGCAGGGCGTACGCCGGGCAGTCACCCGGTCGGTGCGGACCACCGGTGACGCGGCGGCCGCGGTCGGATCAGTAGCGGTAGTGGTCCGGCTTGTACGGGCCCTCGACCTTGACGCCGATGTAGTCGGCCTGCTCCGGGCGCAGTTCGGTGAGCTTCACGCCGAGCGCGTCCAGGTGGAGGCGGGCGACCTTCTCGTCGAGGTGCTTGGGGAGCACGTACACGTCGGTCGGGTACTGCTCGGGCTTCGTGAACAGCTCGATCTGGGCCAGGGTCTGGTCCGCGAACGAGTTGGACATCACGAAGGACGGGTGGCCCGTCGCGTTGCCCAGGTTCAGCAGGCGGCCCTCGGACAGCACGATGAGGACCTTGCCGTCCGGGAACGTCCAGGTGTGGACCTGCGGCTTGACCTCGTCCTTCACGATGCCCGGGATCTGGGCCAGGCCGGCCATGTCGATCTCGTTGTCGAAGTGGCCGATGTTGCCGACGATCGCCTGGTGCTTCATCTTGGCCATGTCCGAGGCCATGATGATGTCCTTGTTGCCGGTCGTCGTGATGAAGATGTCGGCCTTGTCGATGACCTCGTCGAGCGTGGTCACCTGGTAGCCGTCCATCGCCGCCTGCAGCGCGCAGATCGGGTCGATCTCGGTGACGATGACGCGGGCGCCCTGACCGCGCAGCGACTCCGCGCAGCCCTTGCCCACGTCGCCGTAGCCGCAGACGACCGCGGTCTTGCCGCCGATGAGGACGTCGGTGGCGCGGTTGATGCCGTCGATCAGCGAGTGGCGGCAGCCGTACTTGTTGTCGAACTTCGACTTGGTCACGGCGTCGTTGACGTTGATCGCCGGGAACAGCAGCGTGCCGTCACGGTGCATCTCGTACAGGCGGTGGACACCGGTGGTGGTCTCCTCCGTGACGCCGCGGATCTCCGAGGCGAGCTTGGTCCACTTCTGCGAGCCCTCGGAGATGGTGCGGTTGAGGAGCTGCAGGATGACGCGGTGCTCGTCGTTCTCGGCGGTGTCGACCGAGGGGACCTTGCCGGCCTTCTCGTACTCGACGCCCTTGTGGACGAGGAGGGTGGCGTCGCCACCGTCGTCCAGGATCATGTTCGGGCCGCCGGAGGGGGTGTTCGGCCAGGTCAGCGCCTGCTCCGTGCACCACCAGTACTCCTCGAGCGTCTCGCCCTTCCAGGCGAAGACCGGGACGCCCTGGGGGTTGTCCGGCGTGCCGTTCGGGCCGACGGCGATCGCGGCGGCGGCGTGGTCCTGGGTGGAGAAGATGTTGCAGGAGACCCAGCGGACCTCGGCGCCCAGGGCGACCAGGGTCTCGATGAGGACGGCGGTCTGCACGGTCATGTGCAGGGAGCCCATGATCCGCGCGCCGGCCAGCGGCTGCGACTCGGCGAACTCCTTGCGGATCGACATCAGGCCGGGCATCTCGTGCTCGGCGAGGGTGATCTCCTTGCGGCCGAACTCGGCCAGCGAGAGATCGGCGACCTTGAAGTCCTGTCCATTGACAAGGGTCATGTGAAGCTGCTCCCAGATCGGAGGCGGTTTTCGGGCATGGAGCGGCTGCGGCGCGGGCACACGGACGCGCGGGCGGTGCAGGCAGCCCGCGCGGGTACACAGGGGTGCACCCGGTAGCTCGCAGCGCAGTCCGTCGGAGGCCCTCTCTCCCTCGGACGGCCCAATCGCGGACCGCCCGACCGCCATCAGCAGCGACGTCTGTCAGGTCACGAATCTACACCGATCGGCCCAGCGGACAGTAGTCCGCCCCTGGGACGTAGGGTCGATGACCGCAAAGGGCCCGGGGCCCGGTGGATACGGGTCCAGAGGCCTGTTGGATCCGGGCCTTTTAGACTTTTGCCCGTAGACCTGCCCATAGCAGGATGCGGTTGGCCGAACTCCGTGATGCAGGACAGGCGCATCCGGAGACGACACAGAGCTTGAGGAGATCTACGTGACCAGTCCGGCGCAACCCCCCGCGGGCGCGGGGCCCGATGGGCGGAAGCTCAAGCTCCTCGCGGTCACTGCCTGCCCCACCGGTATCGCCCACACGTACATGGCGGCCGAGAAGCTCCAGCAGGCGGCCGAAGGCCTCGGCATCGACATGAAGGTGGAGACGCAGGGCTCGATCGGCGCGGAGAACGTCCTCACTGACAACGATGTCAGAGAAGCGGACGGCATCATCATCGCCGCCGACAAGGAGGTCGAGCTCGACCGCTTCGCCGGCAAGAAGCTCCTGACGGTCCCGGTCGCGGACGGCATCCACCGTCCCGAGCAGCTGATCGCCGAGGTGCAGAGCGCCAAGGTCTACGCGGGCGGCGGTTCCGGCGGCGGTGCGTCGGGCGGCTCCGCGAGTGCGGGCGGGGGCAAGGAGCGGAGCCTCGCGTACAAGGCGCTGATGAACGGTGTCTCGTACATGATTCCGTTCGTCGTCGTCGGCGGTCTGCTCCTGGCGATCTCGCTCTCCCTCGGTGGTGACGCCACGAGCAAGGGCCTCGTGATCCCCGAGGGCACCTTCTGGTTCTACGTCAGCAAGCTGGGCGAGACCGGCTTCAAGCTGATGCTGCCGATCTTCTCCGGCTACATCGCGTACGCCTTGGGCGACCGGCCCGCGCTCGTGCCCGGCATGATCGGCGGCTTCCTGGCCGCCGACGCCGTGAACATCTACGGTGCCGATGCCAACGCCGGCTTCCTCGGCGCGATCGTCACCGGTTTCTTCGCCGGCTACCTGGTGCTGTGGATCCGCAAGGTCAAGGTCCCGAAGGTCGTCGCGCCGATCATGCCGATCATCGTGATCCCGATCGTCTCGACCTTGATCGTGGGTCTGGTCTACATCTATCTGATCGGCCAGCCGATCTCCTGGGTCTTCACGCACCTGACCGACTGGCTGAACGGCATGACCGGCACGAGCGCGATCCTGCTCGGCGCCATCATCGGTCTCATGATCGCCTTCGACATGGGCGGTCCGGTCAACAAGACCGCCTTCCTCGTCGCCACCGCCCTCATCGGCACCAACAACGCCGTGATGGGTATGGCCGCGGCCGCCATCCCGGTCATGCCGCTCGGCCAGGGCCTGGCCACGCTGCTGCGCAAGAAGCTGTACACGCAGCAGGAGCAGGAGACCGGCCTCGCGGCCTTGTTCATGGGCTTCTTCGGTATCTCCGAGGGTGCGATCCCGTTCGCGGCGGCGCGGCCCGCCCAGGTCATCCCGGCGAACATGCTCGGTGGCGCGGTCGCGGGTGCGATCGCGGGTGTGGCCGGCGTCGAGGACTCCGTACCGCACGGTGGTCCGATCGTCTCGCTGTTCGGTGCCATCGCCGGCGTAGCGATGTTCTTCGTCGCCATTGCGGCCGGTACGGTCGTGACCGCCCTGACCACGAACGCGCTGGTCGGCATGAAGGCCCGCAAGGAGGCCGGCAAGGACGCCGCGCTCGGCGCCCCCGAGCCTGCCCTCGCCGGGGTCGGCGCGGGGGTGAAGTCCGCCGGTGCCGCCGCGGCAGCCGCGGGCACCGCCTCGGCCGCCACTCCGGCCGGGGCGAAGGAAGCGGGTGTCCCGCCCGCATCCACTGGATCCGGTGCGGCTGCGGGCGCCGGTGCCGGCGTCAATGCCGGCTCCGGCTCGGACACGGGTTCCGGTGACGAGGTCCTCTCCGGCTACCTCACCGAGCAGACCGTCAAGACCCAGCTCGTCTCCGACGACAAGGAGGCGGCGATCCGCGAGATGGCCAACATGCTGGCCACCACCGGCAAGGTGACCGACACCGAGGAGCTCGTGCAGACCGCGCTGCGGCGCGAGGCGCAGGGCACCACGGGGCTCGGCGAGGAGATCGCCATCCCGCACGCCAAGACGGATGCGGTGAGCGCTCCGGTGGTCGGGTTCGCGCGGTCCGCCGAGGGGGTCGAGTGGGGTTCGCTCGACGGCACGAAGGCCAAGTTGATCTTCATGATCTCCGTGCCGGAGGCCGCCGCGGGCGACGAGCACCTGCGCATCCTCGCGCTGCTGTCGCGCAAGCTGATGGACACCGGCTTCCGTGAGCGACTGCAGGCGGCTCCGGACGAGGCGGCGATTCTGGACGTGCTGCGCGAGATCCAGTAGTCCCGAGGTCTGCCGGTACGCGGACGGGCCCCGCACCCATCGAGGTGCGGGGCCCGTCGCCGTATCCGTGGACGCAGGGAGTCGGGCAGGGAGTCAGTGACCGGCGTCCCCGGTCGGTCCGCCCGGTGCCTTCGCCGGGTTCTCCCCCGCCGCCGCGGCCGACTCGCTGTAGATGTCCGGCTCGAGGTAGATCACGCGGGCGATCGGGACGGCGGCGCGGATGCGGTCCTCGGCGGCGTTTATGGCGGCGGCCACCTCGGCGGCCGTGTCGTCGTGCTGCACGGCGACCTTGGCCGCGACGAGGAGCTCCTCCGGGCCGAGGTGCAGCGTGCGCATGTGGATGATGCGCGTGACGGTCTCGCCGTCGACCATCGCCGCCTCGATCTTGGCGACCTCGTCCGCGCCCGCGGACTCACCGAGCAGCAGCGACTTGGTCTCGGCGGCGAGGACGATCGCGATCAGGATGAGCAGGACACCGATGCACAGCGTGCCGATGCCGTCCCACACACCGTTTCCGGTGGCGAGCGCGAGGCTGACGCCGACCAGGGCGAGGATCAGGCCGACGAGCGCGCCGAGGTCCTCGAGCAGGACGACGGGAAGCTCGGGCGCCTTGGCACGGCGGACGAACTCCTTCCACGACTGCTTGCCGCGGATCGCGTTCGACTCCTTGATGGCCGTACGGAAGGAGAAGGTCTCCGCGATGATCGCGAACACCAGGACGCCGACCGGCCAGTACCAGTGGTCGATCTCGTGCGGGTGCTTGATCTTCTCGTAGCCCTCGTAGATGGCGAACATGCCGCCGACCGAGAAGAGGACGATCGAGACGAGGAACGCGTAGATGTAGCGCTCCCGGCCGTAGCCGAAGGGGTGTTGCGGCGTGGCCGCGCGCTGGGCCTTCTTGCCGCCGAGCAGCAGCAGACCCTGGTTGCCCGAGTCGGCGAGCGAGTGGACGCTCTCCGCGAGCATCGAGGAGGAGCCACTGAAGATGAAGGCCACGAACTTCGCTACCGCGATGGCGAGGTTGGCGGCGAGTGCCGCCACGATCGCTTTGGTTCCGCCTGACGCACTCATCTAGCCCGATGTCCCTTCGAACCGCCAATGGACCGCACGGCCGCTGAGGGCCGTGCGGTGCGCCATTGTTGCAGCAGTGGCAGGCGACGGGGTGTCAGGCCACCACGGTGGCGCGGAAGAGGGTGCCGTTTCCGGAAATCTCCGCCGCTCCGCCGGCCGGGACGAAGACCGACTGGCCCGGCGCGAGTTCGAACGTGCCCGCGCGCACCGCACCCGCCGTGCACAGCAGGATCTGCGGTGTGGCAGCGGTGAGGTCGCGGGCGGCGGAGCCTTCCGCCAGGACGTACCGCGAGAGCCGGAACTCGTCGATGGGCGTCTCGTAGACCTCCTCGCCGTCCGCCCCCGCCTCGGGGCGCAGGACGCCCGGGTCGGTGGCCTCGAAGCGGACGATGCGCAGGAGTTCGGGGACGTCGACGTGCTTGGGGGTGAGGCCGCAGCGCAGGACATTGTCCGAGTTGGCCATGATCTCGACGCCGAGGCCGTTCAGATACGCGTGCGGCACGCCCGCCCCGAGGAACAGGGCCTCGCCGGGCTGCAGTTGGACGTAGTTGAGCAGCATCGCGGCGATCACGCCCGGGTCTCCGGGGTAGTGGCGGGCGATGCTCGCGTACGGGGCGTAGGCGCCGCCCAGGCGCTCGGCGGCGGCCGCGGCCTCGGTGACGGTGGCGGACATGGCGTCCTTGTCCGCGCTGAGCACCGCGGTCAGGACCTCGCGCAGGGCGGCCTCTTCGGGTTGCGCGTGCAGCAGGTCGACGTACGGCTTCAGGGAGTCGACCCCGAGGCCGGCGAGCAGATCGGCGGCCTCCTGCGGGGCGCGGAAGCCGCACAGGCCGTCGAACGGGGTGAGGGCGCAGATCAGTTCGGGCTTGTGGTTGGCGTCCTTGTAGTTGCGGTGCGGTGCGTCGATCGGGACGCCGCGCTGCTCCTCGTCGGCGAAACCTTCCTTGGCCTGCTCCAGATTCGGGTGCACCTGGAGCGAGAGCGGGGCGCCGGCGGCGAGCAGCTTGAGCAGGAAGGGCAGCCGGGGGCCGAACTTCGCCACGGCCCGCGCGCCCAGCTCGGCCTCGGGGTCCGCGTCGATGACCTCGTCGAGCGTGCCGCGCTCCAGGCGCGAGGGGGCGCCGGGGTGGGCGCCCATCCACATCTCGGCCTGCGGCTCACCGGTCGGCGCCACTCCGAGAAGCTGCGGGATCGCGGTGGTCGAACCCCAGGCGTACGGGCGGATGGTGTTGCTGAGGCGGTCCATGAGGGGCTTTCTGTCGTACGTACGGGAATCAGGCGCCCGACGCGGGCACCGGCAGGTGCGGGGTGAGCGGTGCGCTCATCAGCGGTGCGCTCATCAGCGGTGCGCTCCTGGGCCGTGGGCGCCCGCGCGTCGGGCGCCCGGGGCTCGGAGGGACGCTCATGATGAGCCGCCCGAGGCGAGCGACAGGTAAACGGCGGCGAAATCCGTGACGGCGATCAGCTCCGCCAGGCTCTCGAGGTCGCTGCCCTCCTGGGGCTCGAGCTCGCTGATCGCGATGTCGTGGCCGAGCGCCAGCTCCCGGGCCGCGGGGGCGGCGCTCAGACCGCCGGTGGGGCGGTCGCGCAGGAGGACGGCGCGCGCCCGCAGGGCCTGCGGCTCCTCCACGCGGTCGCGGAAGAAGTCGTCCGGGTCGCCGCCTGCCGCAAGGTTGCCGGTGAGCAGGGCGCCGTGGGCGGGCAGCGCCTCGGGCAGTTCGCCGGCGAGGGCGGCGCGCCCCGCGATCTCGGCGAGCATCGCGGCAAACCGGCGCCCCACCGGGCCCGCGGGCGGACCCTCGGTCCAGATCAGCGGCAGGGACTCGTCGAGCTCGGCGGCGAGGGTCTTGGCCGGATTGCTGTACGTGGCGATCGCCGGGCCGCAGCGCTCGGCGGTGCTGTCGAGGCGGTCGGCGATCTTCTGCAGGCTGTCCGGCGCGGCCTCGATCAGGCCGGCCCGGTCGAGCAGGGCGAGCAGCGGCGTGAGCAGCGCCCACAGGGCATCGGGTCCTGCGGCGGCGCCCTCCTCGTACTCCGCGTAGAGGCTCTTCGCCATGGGGACGGCCAGTCCGTGCTTGGCGCCGACCGTCTCGTGCAGCGGGGAAGCGGCCGGGGCGACGGAGGTGACCGAGCATCCCCGGCGGTACGCCTGATCGGCGAGGAGCTCGAGGCCCGGTTCCGTGCCGTCCGGGGTGGCGATCAGGAGCAGGTCGACCGGGCCCGCCCAGCCGGGCAGCGTCCAGCGGAGGGCTCCGGCAGCCGGGGCGACCCCCGTGGGCTGCAGCCTGATGACCGGGCAGGCGGCGCCGGCGAGGCTGTCGATCAGGTCGGCCACGCAGACAGAGGCGGCACCGGGGCCCGCGATGAGGATCGCCCGTGGGCGCCCCTCGGGGCGCAGCTTTCCCACGCCGGCCTCCTCCGCGTGCCGCACGGCGGTGCGCACCCGGGCGCCCGCCTCCGCCGCACCGCGGAGCAGACCTCTGCGATCGGCACGGGCGAGTGCTTCGGGAGAGTCCAGCAGCGCGTCGTCTAGCACGGGGGTGGGCCTCCGATCGCTGGAGTCTTTTCCGGCCGGGTCAGGCCGGGCGGCGGGCCTCGTCGACGAGCAGGACGGGGATGCCGTCGCGGACGGGGTAGGCCAGGCCGCAGTCGGTGCCGGTGCAGATCAGCTCGGCGTCCGCCTCCTCGAGAGGGGCGTGGCAGGCCGGGCAGGCGAGGATCTCGAGAAGGCCGGCTTCGAGCGGCATGGGGCGTCCCTTCGAACGTCTGGTTTGACCACGTCAGCGTATCTCCGAGTGAGTGGACGTGGCTGGTCTTGGGGTAGAGGGCAAGGCTCTGCGGTGCGGAGTCGGCGCCGGGTAGTTCGGGGCGGGGCGGCGACGGGTAGTTCGGGGTGCAGCCGCGGTGGGGCGGGTGAGGGCGTGTGTCCGCCTTCTGTCCGCCCCACCGACGCGCCGAGGCTAGGCCCGTACGAGGGCGAGGACCTCGTCGCGTACGCGTTCCATCGTGGCGGTGTCGCGGGCCTCGACGTTCAGGCGCAGCAGCGGCTCGGTGTTCGAGGCGCGCAGGTTGAACCACCAGTCCTCGGCCGAGACGGTCAGACCGTCCAGCTCGTCCAGGGCCAGACCCTCGCGGCCCTCGTAGGCGGCCTTCACCGCGGCCGCGCGCCCGGCCTGGTCGGCCACGGTCGAGTTGATCTCGCCGGAGCCGGTGTAGCGGTCGTACTGCGCGACCAGATCCGACAGCGAGCCCTCCTGACCGCCCAGCGCGGCCAGCACGTGCAGGGCGGCGAGCATGCCCGTGTCGGCGTTCCAGAAGTCCTTGAAGTAGTAGTGCGCCGAGTGCTCACCACCGAAGATCGCACCGGTCGCGGCCATCTCCTGCTTGATGAAGGAGTGGCCGACCCGGGTACGCACCGGCGTCCCGCCGTTCTCCCGCACGACCTCCGGAACCGACCACGACGTGATCAGGTTGTGGATGATCGTGCCCTTGCCGCCCGCCTTCGCCAGCTCACGCGCCGCGACCAGCGCCGTGATCGCGGACGGCGAGACCGGCTCACCCCGCTCGTCCACGACGAAGCAGCGGTCGGCATCCCCGTCGAACGCGAGGCCGAGGTCGGCGCCCTCCTCGCGGACCCGCTTCTGCAGATCCACGATGTTGGCCGGGTCCAGCGGGTTGGCCTCGTGGTTGGGGAAGGTGCCGTCCAGCTCGAAGTACATCGGCACCAACTCCAGCGGCAGACCCTCGAACACGGTCGGCACGGTGTGCCCGCCCATCCCGTTGCCCGCGTCCACCACGACCTTCAGCGGGCGGATCGAAGTCAGGTCCACCAGATTGCGCAGGTAAGCGGCATAGTCCGTGAGCGTCTCGCGCTGCGTGATCCCACCCGCGGCGGCAGCCGGCTCAGGCGCACCCGTCTCGGCCCACTCCTCCACCAGCGCACGGATCTCCGACAGTCCCGTGTCCTGACCGATCGGGGCCGCACCCGCCCGGCACATCTTGATCCCGTTGTACTGCGCGGGATTGTGCGAGGCCGTGAACATCGCACCCGGCAGATCCAGATCACCCGAGGCGAAGTACAGCTGATCCGTCGAGCACAGGCCGATCTCCGTGACATCCACCCCGAGCGCCGCCGCCCCCCGCGCGAACGCCCGCGACAGACCCGGCGAGGACGGACGCATGTCGTGGCCGACCACGATCGCGTCGGCGCCCGTCACCCGCACGAACGCAGCACCGAACAGCTCCGCCAGCCGCTCGTCCCACTGATCGGGAACCACGCCGCGCACGTCGTACGCCTTCACGATCTGCGACAGATCAACCACAGCCCAAGCCTCTCTGGAAATGTCCGCTCCGATGCGCCAAACGTACCGGGAGCGGACCGGCCCCCGTACCGGCCTGTGGATAACTCCACAGGCCGCTCCCCGGCAGAAGGTTCACCTCCGCTTCACAACACCGCCACGAAGGCGGAGGTGATCATGCGCCGCAGAGGGCGATGAGGTGGATGAGCAGCAGCAACACGCCATGTGGCACAGGCTGTTGGGGAGGCATCAGGCGCTCGATGCGTAGACAGGCCTCACGACATTGCGCGAGCAGGGAAGTTGGGGAACTCGACGCCCACGTAAGCCCGTTGAACTCGGCAGGCGTCAGGACTCGGGCGACCGCAGCACCCGCAGGTGCCCCCGGCGCGCGACTTCCATCGGATCGGCCCCGGAGCGCCCGCCGTTGCCCCCGGCCTCGGCCGCGCGCTCCTGCGGGCGTGCGGCTTCGCGTACGGCGTTGGCGAGGGCTTCGAGATCGTCACCACTGGGACGGGGCGGGGCGGAACCGTCCGCGAGGCGGACGACCTCCCAGCCGCGCGGGGCGGTCAACCGCTCGGAGTGCTCGGCACACAGGTCGTAGCAGTGCGGCTCCGCGTACGTGGCGAGCGGACCGAGCACGGCGGTCGAGTCCGCATAGACGTACGTCAGCGTCGCGACGGCGGGACGGCCGCAGGCGGTGCGCGAACAGCGACGTACGAGGCTCACGACGTTGGACGGTACCGCACTCTTGAGCGGGCCGCGACGACTCTCCACGAGGTCACTCCCCCGTGTCGTGCTGTGAACCCGGACACACCGCCCGCGATCGTCTCCGCGCTGACCTGCGTCGGCCCCATCCGGCGCGGTGGGGAAGGGTGTTGAATGCGGTCACCACTCGGTGCAAATGCCGTCATTTGCCATGCGGCGGATGGTCCGTGAGCTGTACGGAACCGCACTCAGAAGCGATAGGAACGGTCAGGAACCGACAGCACCTACGCCGGACGCCGCACCCTCCGCGGGCGTGCGAGGACACGGCGGAAGGACGCCCCCGCGCCGGGAACGGCGGCTGTCGGCCCGGAGGACTAGGCTTCACCGGTGATGGACAGCCCCGTACCGCCCCGCCCCACCGAGCCGAGGCCCCGCCGCCGCGACCGACACGGCCGCGGCATGCGCGGACCCGTCGCTCCCCCGCAGGTGCCCCTGTCGGCGAGCCGGGCCGAGGTGTTCACCGACCTGGTGCAGGACTCCGTGGAGCGCCTGGAGAGGCGGCTGCCGCAGCTGGCCGATGTCGAGTTCCTCGTGCTCGAAGTGCCGCGCACGCAATCCGCGGACGGGGTGCCGGATCCGGACTTCGGCGGCTCGGTGCCGCTGGGCGGGATCATCCCGGCGCGGGAGGGCAAGCCCGCCCGCGTCGTCGTCTACCGGCGCCCGGTGGAGATCCGCACCAAGAGCCGCGACGAGCGGGCGGCGCTGGTGCACGAGGTGGTCGTCGAGCAGGTCGCCGAACTCCTCGGCCTGTCACCGGAGTCGGTGGATCCGCGCTACGGCGAGGACTGACCCACCCGGGGGCCGCACGGCCACCGGCTCCTGCACCGGCCGCAGTTGCTCTTCACCGCGCCACCGGCGCGAGCCCCCGCCCCAGTTGCTCCGGCACCCCGGAGCAGGGCCTCGGCCGTCCCTACGTCTCCGCGAGGGCCTCGGCCGCCGCTACTTCTGCACCACCGACACGTCGTACTCCGCCTCCGGCACGGACACCGTGCCGCGGTCGTACGGCAGCGTCTGCACGGTGAACATCGGCACGCCCGCCTCGGGGAGTTCGAGCGTGCGGGCCGCGTACGCCGTGCCGGACAGCGTCTCCACCGTCAGCGCGTACGCACCCTTCAGACCGCCCGGCACCTCCGGCGCGACCTCCATCGTGGTGCCCTCGCGCACGGTGTACGTCTTCGTCACCGACGTACCGCCGCCGCTGCCGTCCGAGGACGTGACCCGCACCTTGGCGGTGCCGCGCGGGGCGGTGAGGCTGAGGGTGGAGCCCTTGGCGCGGTTGTCCGCCGCGGTGGCGCGCTCGCCCACGGGGGCGGTGGCCGGGATGAACGCCACGTCCTGCTTGGCCCCCTTGCCGCGGGTCACGCGCAGGGCCGCCACCACCGGTACGGAGCGGTCGGTCGGGGTGAGCACGAGCGAACCCGCCTCGCCCTTGGTCACGTCGCCGAGGTCCGCCACGGCGGTCATCCCGCTCTTGACGTGCAAGGACTCGTTCCCGGCCGGGGTGATCGAACCGGCCGCTCCCGCAAGGGAGATCTTCAGGTCCGCGTCCTCGTCGCCGGGCGCGAAGGCCACCAGGCGGACCGACTCGGCGTCCTTCGGGATGCCCGGCAGGATGATGCTGCCGCTCGGGTCGGCCGAGGCGGCCAGCCAGTCCGCGCCCAGCTTCTGGTCCGCGGCCTGCACGGCGGCGCCGATCCGGCCCGTACGGGCGGTGACATGGGCGGTGACGTCGGCCTGGGGGTCCTCGGTCAGCGTGGACAGCAGCACCGCGCGGGTGGAGTGCGGGGCCACGGTGTACTCCTCGGCGCCGTCGGGCATGAGGCTGCCCTCCGGTCCGAACAGCTCGATGTCGGCGACGGCGGCGGTGGAGTCCGGGTTGGTGAGGTGCACGTAGTCGGCGCGGTCCTCGGCGGTGCTCGCGCCCGGGAACCAGAAGTCCGTGTCCGGCGCCCCGCAGGTCAGGCCGAGCAGACCGCGGCCGCTGCCCGCCGGCATCTCGGTGGTCTGCTGCACGGTCCAGCCGGGGGCGAGCGCGCCGTCGGCGGATCCGATCAGGGCCGGGGACTCGGCCCCCGACGCCTTCGCGGTGACGGGCTTGCCGACGGCCTCGGCTTCGAGCGCGGGCTTCGCGTCCTTGCCGCCCTTGTCCTGCTTGTCGCTCTTGCCGCCCTCCTCGCCCTGCTCCTCGTCCTTCGCGTCCTCGTCCTTCAACTCCCTCACGGAGGGCTCGAGTCGGGCCGCGCCCTTGCCGTCGGTCGCCGCGGCGCCCTCGGACTCGGGTGTGAACGAGGTGTAGACCGTGTCGGCCAGCTCGGACGCGCTGGGCGCCGGGCACAGCAGCGAGGACCGGTCTACCGGCCGCTGCTCGGCGGCCTTGCCCGGGGTGTCGCCGCCGTCCGGCGCGGTGAGCGCCGCGAAGCCGGTGACGGTGGCGAGCGCGGCGCCCGCGGCGATCAGGGACAGGGTGGTGCGGTTCACTGCCGGCTCCCGTCGGGGCGCTCCTGGTCGGTCTGGCTGTTCTGCCCGTACGGGTCGGGGTCCTGGCCCTCGTACGGGCCGTAACCTCCGCCGTAGGACGCGGGGTCGTAGGCCGTGGCGTCGTAGCCGCCTTGCCCGCCGGGCACGTTCTGGCCGTACGCACCCTCGCCGGACCCGTCCTGGCCGTACGCGTTCTCGCCGGAGCCGTCGCCGCCGTACGCGTTCCCGCCGTACCCACCCGGGTCCGTGCCCTGCGCCGGGAACGATCCGGTCGGGTAGCCGCCCGTCCCGTAGCCCTGGCTGTCGTAGCCGTACGGGTCGAACTGGCCCCCGCCGTCGGGGTTCTGTCCCGCCTGGTACGGGTCGGCTTGGTACGGGTCTGCCTGGTACGGCTGCTGGTAGGCGCCCGCCTCGTAGGACTGCTCTCCGGCGGCCACCCGCTGCGGCTCGTCCCACTCGCCGTAGGACCCCTGCGCGGGGACCTCGGCCGGCTCGCCCTGTCCGCCGGCGGCCTGGGCGCTCTGCTCCGCCTGGGCGCGCAGCCTGCGTGCCCTGCGGCCCTCGCCCGCCGCGGCCTGGGCCGGCAGCTCGACGGCCTCCTGCGGCAGATCGTCGTCCACGGTCCTGCGGCGGCCCGGCAGGGCGAGCACGACCAGTACGAGGGCCAGCGCGCCCTGGGCCCAGAGCCATCCGGTGTGGGTGCCGGAGTCCTCGTACACCACGCTCAACCGGCCGCCGCCGGACGGCAGTTCGAAGCCCTGCGCCCAGCCGTCCACCGTCTTCTTGGTGAGCGGCTTGCCGTCGAGCGTGGCCGTCCAGCCCCCGGCGGCCGAGTCGGCGAGCCGCAGGACGCGCCCGCTCTCGCCCGCCTGCGCCGCCGGGATGTCGGTGTGCACCTCGACCGGACCCGCGGCGACGGGCCTGGGCGCCTCGTCCCCGGAGAGGATCGCGGCGCGCGAGACCTGGCGGTCGACCCGCCACAGGTAGGTGCCGTCCTGCTGGCTGAGCCGGGACAGGCCCGGCGTCGCGTCGAGGACGCGGATCATCTGGCGCGGGGCGCCCTCCTGCACCATGACGTAGCGCACCGCGAACCCGCCGAGCTCGTCGGCCTGGTCGGCGCCGGAGCCGGCCACCAGGCGGGCCACGGTCTCGTCGAGCAGGTCGCCGCCCTTGCCGTGCGCCGCCAGTTCCGCGTCGCCGAGACGCGCACCGGCGCCTCGGACGAGCGTGTACGCGACGGAGTGCTCCGACTCGCTGTCCAGGACCAGGGTGCGGGCCTGGTCGCGGGTGTTGGCCTCCTCGGCCACGAAGGCCGGGACCTGGGCCGGGTCGGTGCGCTGCAGCGGGCCGTCCGCGCCGCGGATCATCCAGCCCGCGGCGGACAGCAGCGGCGCGGCGGCAGCCGCGAGGGCGATCAGGGCCGCGACGGGCTGGCGCCAGCCGAAGCTCTGCTCGGCCACGCGGGAGCGCGCACCGTCGGCGCCGAGCACCGCGGCCGCGATCAGCGCGAGGCCCTGCACGAGGGTGGCGGGCCCGGCCCAGGTGGAGCCGTTGGAGAACGCGGCGAAGAAGAAGCCGAGCAGCGCCACGGCCCACGCCGTACGGATCGGCAGGACGCGCTCACTGCGCAGGAGCGCGCCGAGCGCCGCGAGCACGACACCGATGAGCAGCAGCCCGCCGACGGTGCCGGGCCCGCCCGGGCTCGCACCCAGCAGGTCGAGCGCACCGGCGGAACCGGCGCCGAAGGCGAGACCGGCCTCGCGGAAGAACCCGAAGGGCAGCAGCGAGAGCGACCACGGCGCGAGAACCAGGAGCGGCGTACCGAGCTGGGCGAGGAAGCGCAGCCCGTACGCCGTGAGGTCGGCGCGGCGCAGCACGAGGAGCCCGATGCCGAGCAGCAGCGCGAGGGGCCACACGATCGGCGTGAAGGCCGTGGTGACCGTGAGCAGCAGGGCGTACGCCCAGGTCGCACGCCAACTGCCGCGCAGCCCTTGGCTCTCCGTGCGCAGCCCGCTCGCGGCGATGCCCGCGCGGGCCATCAGCGGCAGCAGCACGGCGAGCACGGCGGTGCCGATCCGGCCGCCCGCGAGGGCGCCGGTGGCGGCGGGCAGGAAGGCGTACGCGACGGCCGCCCAGGCGCGCAGCAGGCGCGACTGGACCAGCGAGCGCGAGGCGAAGTACGCGGTGAATCCGGCCAGCGGGACCGAGCACACCAGGAGCACGGTGACGGCGAGTCCGGTCGAGCCGAAGAACACCGTGGCCAGCGCGGAGACCAGCGCGAGATACGGGGGCGCCGCCTCGGTGCCGCCGGTACCGACCGCGTGCCATCCGTCCAGGTAGCGCGACCAGAGCCCCGCGGCGTCCGCGGGCGCGGGCAGCATGGCGCCGCCGGCCAGCGCGCCGCCGCCGATCAGGGCGCGGCAGGCGATCAGCGACACGAACAGCAGGACCACGAAGAGCATCGGGCCGGGCTTGCGCGCGATCCGCTTGAGCCGCGCGAACTGCTCGATCTCCAGGAAGTCGGCGTCGTCGCCACCGGGACCGGACTCGACCGCGCCATGGCGGCCGGCCGAGGTCTCGGGGTCGCTGCGGCCCACCACTTGGGAGGCGACCTGCTCGACGGTGAGCCGCACGGTCGCGCCCGGCGGCGGGAAGAGCGGCCGCAGTTCGGCCGCCTCCACGACAGCGCGCCTGCGGCGGCGCGCGCCGATGATCCGGCCGGGGCGCAGCAACGTACCGAAAAGTCCGGCGACTTCGTCGACCGCCTGGCCGGGCACCTTGCCCACCAGATAAGCGAGCGTGCGCAGCAGCGTGCCGAGCACCAGGCGCACCAGCACCCACGGGAGCATGGCCGCGCGGGTGTTGGCGAGCAGTGTGTAGACGGCGCCGGCCTTGTCGACGCGGTGCGGGCTCGTGCTGGTGCGGCCCACGCAGTCCACGGTGCGCCGCTCGCGCGAGGCCGCCTCCGCGTGGCGCATGACCGCGTCGGGCGCGATCAGGACGCGGTGGCCGGCGGCCTGCGCACGCCAGCACAGGTCCACGTCGTCCCGCATCAGGGGCAGCCGGCGGTCGAAGCCGCCCAGCTCCTCGTACACATCGCGCCGGATGAGC
Source organism: Streptomyces indicus (assembly GCF_900100315.1). GTDB lineage: Bacteria > Actinomycetota > Actinomycetes > Streptomycetales > Streptomycetaceae > Streptomyces > Streptomyces indicus. The sequence goes on along the minus strand of NZ_FNFF01000021.1, from coordinate 79,896 downwards.
ATGCCCGCGGTGGACACGGACAGGACGGGCCGCACCTGGTCGTGCTGGCCCTGGTCCTGCTCGCGGCGGTCGACGCCGGTCCAGCGGCGGCCGCTGTGGGCGATCGAGACGCCCACTTCGAGGAGCTGCCTGCGGTCGTACCAGCCGCGGAGCTTGGGACCCACGACGGCCACGTCGCGGCCGAGCTCCTTCTCGTTCTCGACCACGCGGAGCAGCTCGGCGAGCGCGTCGGGCTCGGGCGCGCTGTCGTCGTGCAGCAGCCAGAGCCACTGGACCGGTTCGCCGTACGGCAGTTCGGGCAGGTCGTAGGCGTCGTCGCGCCAGGTCCTGCTGACCGGGTCCCAGCCGCTGGGGCGCTTGAGGTACGGCAGCTCCTCGGGCGTGAGGATCCCCGCCGTGCGGGCCGCCTCGTCCACGGCCGCGCCGAAGCCGGAGCGGCGGGCGAGGTGCAGCACCCGGTCCGCGCCGAGCGCTTCGGTGACCAGCCGCGCGGAGTCGTCGCCGCTGCCGGTGTCGGCCGCGATGACGTTCTGCACCGGGCGCTCCTGGCCGAGCAGGCCGGACAGGGCCTCGGGCAGCCAGCGGGCGCCGTCGTGCGAGACCAGCACGGCGGTGACCACGTGCCGCGGGTGTTCGGGCGCGCGCGTGGGGTCGGACAGCGCCGGGCGGTTCGGGTCGACTGCGGCGGCGCCGTAGGCGCCTGCCGGTGAGCTGTGCACGGACATCGAGGTACGGGCCCCGGTTCGATGGACTGCGGTGGACGCCTGTGCCCCACGGGGGGCACGGGGCGTCTCGGACGGGGCCCCACACTAACGGCAACCAGACAACGAGGTCCGCCGCCTGTGGACAACCCACGGACGACGGACCGTTCTCTACGTATCACTGTGTGCGGTTTGATCGGATAGGCGCCCTCGCGGCGGGATTCCGATCAGCCGGTCACCGCGCGCCGGGCCGGCCGGCCATCGCGCGCCACCCGGCCGGCGGCCGCGAACCGGCTCAGACCGCCGCCTTCTTGAGGCGCCGGCGCTCGCGCTCCGACAGGCCGCCCCAGATGCCGAAGCGCTCGTCGTTGGCGAGCGCGTACTCGAGGCACTCGGAGCGGACTTCGCAGGCGAGGCAGACCTTCTTGGCCTCGCGGGTGGAGCCGCCCTTCTCAGGAAAGAAGGACTCGGGATCGGTCTGGGCGCACAGCGCGCGCTCCTGCCAGCCGAGTTCCTCTTCCGCGTCCTCGACCAGCAGTTGCTGGAACGACTCGGTCATGTGCGCCCCTCGTCTGTTTGGTGCAGCCCCGTGATGGTGCCGTTACCGATTTCGGCCGAACGACACGAGTGAAATTACAAGTGTGCCGATCCGGGCCAGTCAAGCCGAGATCTGCTATTGGGCCCCTTATTCACTCTGCGGAACCAAGGCTGTGCGGAAAGTGTTCAAATCGCCATAAACCCAGACACTTACCTTTGGCCAACCCCGTACATCCATCCGACATACAGAAGGACGCGTTGGAGTTTGATCTCGTTGCAGAGTGAGCGCCGAAGCGAAACGGATCACAGTCGGATCACGGAACGACCACGAGGTTTGCGCACCCGGACACTGCGCCACCTGTCCTTCGCATCCCCTGCACAAACCTTTCAGCAGACAGGACAACCGGATACGGTGAAACATATCTCGCAATACGGACATTGGGTTGACAGTCCGTGTGTGAACCGGTCTCCTGGTGGGCATGCTTGCGAACTTGGCGCTCACCCGGACCCACAGCAGTGGGTTCCGCAGTGCTGCCCTCGCGAGCTGTTGCTGTTGCTGTCCCAGCTGTTGAGCCCAACGAGCTCCGGCTGATCTCTCCGCTCGCCGATCCGGCCCGCCGGCCGCATGATCCGAGCCACCGCCCCCACCTCAGGGCAACCGCCTCATGGCACCCCGCCCGCGACCCGGGCGCAGACCGCAACGCCAGCACTTCTCCCGCCGAGGAACCCCGCACCTTATGAACAGCGACAGCGACCTGCAGATCGCCGGCGACATCCTCGAGGTCCCGCACCTCCTGCAGCCCGCACGTGAGCACCCCTCGACCCTGGCCGAGTTCGTCGGTCTCGCGCGCTCCATCGCCTCCGACCGCTCCCAGTGGGAGCACCTCGTGCAGTACGACGCGACCAGCCGCTACTACCACCGGCTGCGCACCGGGCCCGGTTACGAGGTCTGGATCCTGACCTGGCTGCCCGGCCAGGGCACCGGGCTGCACGACCACGGCCCCTCCTCCGGTGTGCTGACCGTCCTCGACGGCGAGCTCACCGAGCACACCCGCTCCGGCACGAAGCCGCTCGGCGCCGGGGCCCAGCAGGTGTACGCGCCCGGCTCGGTGCACGAGATCGTCAACGACGGCCTGGAGCCGGCCGTCAGCCTGCACGTCTACTACCCGGGCCTGACCGAGATGCCGATGCACGACAAGGTGCGCGAGACGGCTGCGCAGCCCGCTCAGGCTGCCGCGGCGGTGGTCTGACCTCGTACTTCCTTGAGGTAGGCGGGAGTTGTCCACAGGCGGCCGAGGCTCCGTGCGGGCACCTGCGAGACTGTCCGCATGCAGCGCATTGTGGTTCTGGCCGGCGGCATCGGTGGTGCCCGTTTTCTGCGTGGCCTCAAGGCGGCCGCGCCCGAAGCGGACATCACGGTGATCGGGAACACCGGTGACGACATCCATCTGTTCGGCCTGAAGGTCTGTCCCGACCTCGACACCGTGATGTACACGCTCGGCGGCGGCATCAACGAGGAGCAGGGCTGGGGGCGTACGGACGAGACCTTCAAGGTCAAGGAGGAGCTCGCCGCGTACGGGGTCGGGCCCGAGTGGTTCGGGCTCGGCGACCGCGACTTCGCCACGCACATCGTGCGCAGCCAGATGCTCGCCGCGGGCTACCCCCTGAGCGCGGTCACCGAGGCGCTGTGCGACCGGTGGCAGCCGGGTGTCCGGCTGATCCCGATGTCCGACGACCGGGTCGAGACGCATGTGGCGGTCGAACTGGACGGCGAGCGCAAGGCCATCCACTTCCAGGAGTACTGGGTACGGCTGCGCGCCTCCGTGGACGCGCTGGCCGTGGTGCCCGTCGGGGCCGAGCAGGCCAAGCCGGCGCCCGGGGTGCTCGAGGCCGTCGCCGAGGCGGACGTCGTGCTCTTCCCGCCGTCCAACCCGGTCGTGAGCGTGGGCACGATCCTCGCCGTGCCCGGCATCCGCGAGGCCATCGCCGACGCCGGTGTGCCGGTCGTGGGCCTCTCGCCGATCGTCGGCGACGCCCCGGTGCGCGGCATGGCCGACAAGGTGCTCGCCGCGGTCGGTGTGGAGTCCAGTGCGGCGGCGGTCGCCGAGCACTACGGTTCGGGGCTGCTCGACGGGTGGCTCGTCGACACCGTCGACAAGGGCGCGGTCGAGCGGGTCGAGGCGGCCGGGATCCGCTGCAAGGCGGTGCCGCTGATGATGACCGACCTGGACGCGACCGCCGAGATGGCGCGGGCCGCGCTCGCGATGGCCGAAGAGGTACGCGGGTGAACGAGGTTCCGCAGTTCCGCGTCTGGGCCGTGCCCGGGCTGCCCGAGGTGCAGCGCGGTGACGACCTCGCCAAGCTCATCGCCGCCGCCGAACCGGGGCTCGCCGACGGTGACGTCGTGCTCGTCACCTCGAAGATCGTGTCCAAGGCCGAGGGCCGGATCGTGGCCGCGGACTCCCGCGAGGAGGCCATCGACGCGGAGACGGTCCGGGTCGTGGCGCGGCGCGGGACGCTGCGTATCGTCGAGAACCGGCAGGGGCTCGTGATGGCCGCGGCCGGCGTCGACGCCTCCAACACCCCTGCCGGGACCGTGCTGTTGCTGCCCGAGGACCCCGACGCCTCGGCGCGCGCGATCCGCGACGGGCTGCGCGACGCGCTCGGGGTCGAGGTCGGCGTGCTCGTCACGGACACCTTCGGCCGGCCGTGGCGCAACGGGCTGACGGATGTGGCGATCGGTGCGGCGGGCGTGCGGGTCCTGGACGATCTGCGCGGCGGCACGGACGCGTACGGCAATCCGCTGAGCGCCACCGTGGTGGCCACCGCCGACGAACTGGCCGCGGCCGGCGACCTGGTGAAGGGCAAGGCGGCCGGGCTGCCGGTCGCGGTGGTGCGCGGGCTGTCGGGTGCGGTGGCCCAGGAGGACGGCGGCGCGCGGGAGTTGGTGCGCTCCGCCGCCGACGACATGTTCCGGCTCGGCACGTCCGAGGCCGTACGGGAAGCGGTCACGCAGCGGCGGACGGTACGGGAGTTCACCGACGAGCCGGTCGATCCGGGCGCGGTCCGACGTGCGGTCGCGGCGGCCGTGACGGCACCGGCGCCCCATCACACGACGCCGTGGCGGTTCGTGCTCCTGGAGTCCGAGGCGTCGCGGGTGCGGCTGCTCGACGCCATGCGGGAGAAGTGGATCGAGGACCTGCGGCGCGACGGCAAGTCCGAGGAGTCGATCGCGAAGCGGGTGCGGCGCGGGGACGTGCTGCGCAAGGCGCCGTATCTGGTGGTGCCCTGCCTGGTGATGGACGGGGCGCACACGTACGGGCACGCGCGACGCGATGCCGCCGAGCGGGAGATGTTCGTGGTCGCGACCGGCGCCGGGATCCAGAACTTCCTGGTGGCGCTTGCCGGTGAGCGGCTGGGCTCGGCGTGGATCTCCTCGACGATGTTCTGCCGTGATGTCGTGCGCGAGGTGCTCCGGCTTCCCGCGGACTGGGATCCGATGGGGGCGGTGGCCGTGGGGCACGCGGCCGCGGCGCCCAAGTCCCGTCCGTCGCGCGCGGCTTCGGAGTTCATCGAGGTGCGGTAGGCGCGCCGGGAGGTCCGGCAGAGGCTCCGGCTGGTCCGGCGGACGGTCAGGGCGGCCGGCCGGGGTCAGAGCTTGCCGATGTCCGTCTTCGGCATCTTGGGGGTGCGGCGCGGCGGGGTGCGGCCCGTGAGCAGGATGTAGCGGGCCGCCCGGTGGCGCTGGCCCCGGTAGGGCTCGAGGAGTTCGAGCATGCGGGCGTCGTCGGCGTCGCGTTCGCCGGCGAGCGCGTAGCCGACGATGCCGGGCAGGTGCAGGTCGCCGACGGTGACCTCGTCCGGTGCGCCGTGCGTGCGCTGCACCGTCTCGGCGGAGGTCCACGGTCCGATGCCGGGCACCAACTCCAGCCGCTTGCGGGCGGCTTGCGGGTCGAGTGCGACGGCCTCCTCCAGACGCGGGGCCACGCGGACCGCGCGCAGGATCGTCTGGGCGCGCTTGTTGTCCACGCCGGCGCGGTGCCAGTCCCAGGACGGGATCATGCGCCAGGTCGCCGGCTCCGGCATCACGTACAGGTCGGGCATGCCGTCCGGGCCGGGCGCCTGCTCGCCGTATTTGCGCACGAGGATCCGCCAGGCGCGGTAGGCCTCGTCGGTGGTGACCTTCTGCTCCAAGACCGACGGGATCAGGGACTCCATGACGAGTCCTGTGCGCAGCAGGCGCAGGCCGGGGCGGCGGCGGTGGGAGTCGGCGACGAGGCGGTGGCGCGGGGTGAAGGCGCCGGGGTCATCCGTGTCGCCCAGGAGATGGGGCAGCCGGTCGAGCAGCCAGTCGGCGCCCTCGCCCCACGCTGCGGCCTCGATGCCGGTGCTGCTCCTGGTGAGGCGGAGGGTGGCCGGGCCCTCGGGGGTGCGGGTGGCCCGCCAGACCGTGCCGTTCGTGACGCGGAAGGTGGGGTCGGCGGGGCCGCGCCTGAGAGGGCCGACGACCAGGCCCAGGTCGAAGGGGGCGGTGGGGGTCCAGGTGCGGGTCCTGGCCGGGGCCGCGTGGGCGCGGGCCGACCGCGGCGCGCGCGCCGGGCGCGGCAGGCGCGTGTCGCCGGCGCGCACGGTGGTGCGGTTGAGGCGCTGTGCGCGGGGTTCGAAGCGGCCGGCCACGGGGTTCCTGGGGGTGCGGGTGAGGTGAGGTGCGTGGATGAGGTGCTCTACGAGGGTAGGCCGTTCTGTCAGGGGGACGGGCCCGAACGCTCTGCTACGCGTCCGACGAGAAGCGCACACTGCCGTCCGGGAGTGTGGCGTCGCACCACACTCTGACGCCGGCTCGCAGCTCGTTATCCGTGCCGATCTGTGCGCCGTCGCCGATCACCGCGCCGTCCAGCGTGGTGCGGGCACCGATGCGGGCGCCCGCGCCCACCAGCGAGTCCGTGACCACGGCGCCCGGCTCGACCACCGCGCCCGCGAGGATCGTGCTGCCCGAGATGCGCGCGCCGGAGCCGACGACCGCGTCCTCGCCCACCACCGTGCCGCCGGTCAGCTTGGCGTCGGGGGCGACGCGGGCGCTGGGCAGCACCAGACGGTCGCCGCAGCGGCCGGGGACCGCCGGGGACGGGGCGCGGCCGAGCACCAGGTCCGCGGAGCCCCGTACGAACGCCTGCGGGGTGCCGAGATCCAGCCAGTACGTGGAGTCGACCATGCCCTGGAGATGGGCGCCCTCGGCGAGCAGGCCCGGGAAGGTCTCGCGTTCGACGGAGACCGGGCGCCCGGCCGGGATCGTGTCGATCAGCGAGCGCCGGAAGACGTACGCGCCCGCGTTGATCTGGTCGGTGACGATCTCCTCGGGCGTCTGGGGCTTCTCCAGGAAGGCCGTCACACGGCCCGTGTCGTCGGTCGGGACGAGGCCGTACGCGCGGGGGTCGGGGACACGCGTGAGGTGCAGGGAGACGTCGGCGCCGGTGGACTCGTGCGTCGCGACCAGGGCGCGGATGTCGAGGCCCGTCAGGATGTCGCCGTTGAAGATCAGGACCGGCTCGTCGGGTCCTGAGCGCAGGCGCGGGGCGACGTTGCGGATGGCGCCGCCCGTGCCGAGCGGCTCGTCCTCCGTGACGTACTCCAGCTCCAGGCCGAGGTCCGCGCCGTCACCGAAGTGCGGCTCGAAGACCTCGGCCAGGTAGGAGGTGGCGAGGACGATGTGGGTGACCCCGGCGGCGCGGGCGCGGGCCAGCTGGTGCGTGAGGAAGGGGACACCGGCCGCCGGGACCATCGGCTTGGGTGTGTTCACCGTGAGCGGGCGGAGCCTGGTGCCCTTGCCGCCGACCAGAAGGATCGCTTCAGTCACCGATGTCTTCGCTTCCTGCCGGGGGCCGGACGGCCCTGGTCACGGATCGGCCAGTGTATGCAGTTGGTGCTACGGAACGTGTCGTACCGGATGTGTCATCGGCCCTGGTAGTGGGCCGACGTGCTCCGGGCGGTGCCGAGCTTGTTGTACAGATGGCGGCCGGGGCACTCGGTGGCGAAGCCGTCCCGGTGGCCCGAGATCACGTGGAGCCGGACCTTCTTCCCCTTCTTGTAGAGGTTGCTGCCGCCCGATTTCAGGACCGTGGTGCCCTTCGGATTGGCTCCGTACAGGCCGAGCTTCCACGCCGAGAGCTTGGCGACCGCGTTGAGCGCGGCCTTCGGGGGCGCGGAGTTCGTGTAGGTCCCGAGGACGGCGATGCCCATGCTGTTGGTGTTGAAACCGAGCGTGTGTGCGCCGTAGACAGGCTTGGCGACACCGCCCGCGCGGCCTTCGTAGATGTTTCCGCACTTGTCGACGGCGAAGTTGTAGCCGAAGTCCCGCCAGCCGCTGCTCTTGACGTGGTAGCGGTAGATACTGCGCAGTACGGAGGGGGCCTGCGCACAGCGGTAGTTGTTGCCGGACGCGCTGTGGTGCACGAAGGCCGCACGGACCGCCTTCGTGTAGACGAAGTTCTTCTCGCGGAGCTTCTCGTCCGCGCCCCAGCCCTTGCGCGTGATGATGCGCGGCCGGGGCCCGATGTACGGCTTGCCGGCGCTCTCGCCGCGCGAGGCCAGCAGCTCGGCCTCGGTCTGCTCCTTGGTCAGCTCCGGGATGACGGACGCGCCGAGCGGCGCCATCTCCGCGTTCACCGCCCAGCTCGCGGCGGCCTCGGCGGTCAGGACGCTGCGCGGGCCGTCGGCGGGCGGGCCCTGGGGCGGCGTGGGCTCGTCGCCGGGGTCGACGAGTTCGAGGCGCAGGTTCTTCGGCAGCGGCGGGACGGCAGCGCGGTCGGAGCCGGAGTCGGAGTGCGAGTGGGAGTCGGAACCCGAGCCGGAGCCTGAGCCGGATTCGGCGGCCTCGGGTGCCTCGGCCAGGACGCGGACCTCGACGCCGTCCGAGTCGCCCACCCACAGCGGCGCGGTGGAGCCGCGCACCCGGCCGCCCGCGCGCTCGGCCGAGTCGAGGTCGGCGGCGTGCTCGTTGTTGTGCGTGTCGAGCTCCTGCCAGGCCGACCACTCCTGGGTCTCGGCGGCACGGGTGCGCACCTCGACCCGGCCGTGCAGCTCGGCCTCGGGGTTGTCCCAGACGACGCCCACGAGGGCGAAGGGCAGGACGTCCTGGCGTACGACGCCCTGCGCGGCGCCCGCGCCGAGCGCCCGGTCGGAGGCGAGCGGCTTCAGGGGCAGCGACTGGGTCGATCCGGCCAGGTCGGTTTCGCGCAGCGACGGGTCCGCGGCCGCCTCGCGCAGCGGCTCGGACAGCGACTCGTGCAGTGACTCGGTCGCGCTCGCGGGCAGGGCGAGCGGCAGGGACAGGGCTACGGCGCAGGCCACACCGATCGAGGAAGCAAGATATCCACGCATGCGTCGATGGTGGGAGGAAACCGGCATCCGTGCATGTCGTGGACGTAAGGGAATTGACGGTCCGTCGGCCCGTTCGCGGGATGCCCGTGTCCCCGCCCGGCGGAACGCTCGGCGGTGCGCGCGTAGGCTTGCCGGTGTGAACGCGACCGACCGCACCCCTGCCGACCTGCTGCGATCCGCGCTGGCCGCGGACCCGGGCCGCCCGCTCGTGACCTTCTACGACGACGCGACCGGCGAGCGCGTCGAATTGTCCGTCGCCACCTTCGCCAATTGGGTGGCCAAGACCGCGAATCTGCTCCAGGGCGAGCTCTCCGCGGAGCCGGGCGACCGGCTCGCGCTGCTGCTGCCCGCGCACTGGCAGACGGCGGTGTGGCTGCTCGCCTGTTCGTCCACCGGCGTGACGGCCGTCGTCGGCGGCGACCCGGCCGAGGCCGACCTGGTCGTCTCGGGACCCGACACGCTCGACGCCGCGTCGGCCTGCTCCGGCGAGCGGGTCGCGCTCGCGCTGCGCCCGCTCGGCGGCCGCTTCCCGCAGCCGCCGGCCGGGTTCCTGGACTACGCGGTCGAGGTGCCGGGCCAGGGCGACCAGTTCGCGCCCTTCGCGCCCGTCGACGCCTCGGACGACGCCCTGGTCATCGGCGATACGACGCTGACGGGCGCCGAGATCGTCGAGCGCGCCCTCGCCGACGCGCGCGGCCTCGGGCTCGGCCCCGGCGACCGGATGCTCTCGGGACTCTCGTACGGAACGTGGGACGGGCTGTCCGCGGGCCTGTACGCCCCGCTGGCCGGCGGCGCCTCGGTGGTCCTGTGCCGCAACCTGGACCGGCTCGGCGCCGAGCAGCTGGAGAAGCGGGTCGAGAGCGAGCGCGTCACCGTACGCCGGGAAAGCTGAGCACCCGCGCGCACCCGGAAGTCCACCCGTCCGGCGCAGCTCGCGCCCCCGCCCGCAGGCGGAGGCCGGTGCCCTCGGGTCATGGTCGGAAAAGCGCCCTCCATGAGGGTGCCGTCCGTGATGCCGACGCTGTGAGGGGTGGACACCGACGTGACCGACACCGCGGGCACGCCCGACGTTCCGGAGCAGTCCGGTGACGACGCGCCTACGCCGGTCCCGCCGGAAACCGGGCAGCAGACCGAGAACCCCGGGAACCCCGAGAACCCTGGGAACCCCGGGAACCCTGAGAACCCCGAGGACACCGGGACGCCGCACCGAGGCCCCCACTGGGGCCGCTGGATCGCGCTCGGTCTCGCCGTGGTCGTGCTCGTCGCCTCCGGGGTCGGCTGGGGGATCTACAAGCAGTTGCAGGGCAACATCACCGAGGACCTCACCGCCGCCGAGGAGCTGGAGCGCTACGAGAAGGAGCGGCCCGCGCCCTCCACGCACAACGCCCAGAACATCCTTCTGATCGGCTCCGACACCCGGTCCGGCGAGGGCAACGACACCTACGGCAAGGACTCGGGCACCGACGGCGGCCGCTCCGACACCACGATCCTGCTGCACCTGGCGGCCGACCGGAAAAGCGCCACCGCGGTCTCGCTGCCGCGTGACGTGATGGTGGACATCCCGAGCTGCCGCAAGCGCGACGGCTCGCGGACCAAGGAGCAGTTCGCCCAGTTCAACTGGGCGTTCGAGTGGGGCGGCGCCGCCTGCACCATCCGTACCGTCGAGCAGCTCACGGATATCCGGATCGACCACCACATGGTGGTGGACTTCCGGGGGTTCAAGAAGATGGTGGACGCGGTGGACGGCGTCGAGGTCTGCCTCGCGGACCCGATCGACGACCCGGACTCCAAGCTCAAGCTGCCCGCGGGCCGGCACAAGCTCAACGGCGAGCAGGCTCTCGGCTACGTACGCGCCCGCAAGACGCTCGGCGACGGCAGCGACACCGAGCGGATGGACCGCCAGCAGGCCTTCCTCGGCGCGCTCGTCAGCAAGGTGAGCGGCAGCGGCGTCCTGCTCAACCCGACCAAGCTCTACCCGGTCCTGGACGCGGCCACCTCCTCGCTGACCACGGACCCGGCCATCGCCCAGCTCACCGACCTCTACGACCTGGTCCGCTCCATGCGCAACATCCCCGCGGACAAGGTGCAGTTCCTGACCGTGCCGCGGCAGTCCTACGCATACGACGCAAACAGGGACGAACTGGTGCAGCCCGATGCCGGGCGTCTCTTCGACCGGCTGCGCAACGACGCCCCGCTCCACGTGGCCGAGAAGGCACCCGAGGCGGAGCAGGCCTCGGACGAGGGCACGGAGGGCGAGGAGCCCGCGGGCGAGCGGGACGGCGCCGAGGACGGCGGGGGCGGTTACTGGGTGGACACCGGTTACTGGAGCGACGACGGCTACTGGGTCGACGACGGGTACTGGGTCGAGGGCAAGTCGACGGATGAGGATCCGGCCAAACGTAAGGCCGAAAAGGGCGAGTCGGACGACGAGGGCGAGGCATCCGACGACAAACCGGACGAACCCTCCACCCAAACCCCCTCCCCCGCACCGACGTTCCGCGGCAGCACGGCCGCCGGGGCGACCTGCTAGGACCGCCGGCACCAGCCGTTAGTAAAGGGATTCCCAAACGCAAGGGGTCGTTGACCTTGAATTGGGGCGTAATGACCGGTTGTAAGCGCAGTGGAATTTGTCACCGCCGTCGCTGCGCGCCGATCCGGGCGGATAGTGTGAGCGATCCGGTGCACCTGCCTGCGACGAAGCAGCGACCCGCACTTGCACTACCGATCGACCGGACGCCTTGGAGGGGGAAGGCGCCGCGTGGCCCCGACGGAGGACTCAAGCAACCGTGGACGCGCAAGGCCGTGGGCGGGCGGAGAACATCGACCCCGCAGACCAGTGGGTCCTGAACCCGCAGACCGGCGACTACGAACTGCGACTGCACCCCTCCGCACCGGAGTCAGGCATCCCCTCGCCACGCCGCAGATCGCCGCACGCAACGCAGACCCGTCAGAACGGCAGCCGGAACGGCACTGTTCGGAACGGCACCGCCCAGAACGGCACCCGTCAGGCACCGCCCGGACGCCGGCCGCAGCAGCAGCCGCCCGGTGACCTCCCCGGGCAGCGCAGGCGGCGGACGCCCGAGGAGCCGCTCGGCCCGGGCCGGCGCAGGCCCAAGCAGAAGAAGTCCAAGGGCAAGAAGGCCCTGTTGTGGACGGGCGGCGGTCTTGCGTTCGTGCTGGTCGCCGGCGCGGCCACCGCGTACTTCTACATAGAGCATCTGAACGGCAACCTGACCTCGGTGTCCTCCGACGGCGCGGGGACCGGCGGCTGGGCCAAGGACCGGGCGATCAACGTGCTGATCATCGGCACCGACAAGCGCACCGGCAAGGGCAACGAGGGCTACGGCGACGCCGGCAGCCCCGGGCACGCGGACACCACGATCCTGCTGCACGTCTCCAAGGACCGTTCCAACGCAACGGCGTTGAGCATCCCGCGCGACATGATCGTGGACATCCCGGACTGCCCGACCCAGCAGGAGGACGGCTCCGAGAAGGTCATCGCGGGCACGCCGAAGGCGCGCTTCAACGAGAGCCTCGGGCAGTCAGGGCGCACGCCGAGCTGCACCATGCGCACGGTCACCGAGCTGACGGGCATCAAGCTCGACAACTTCATGGTCGCGGACTTCAACGCGGTCAAGACCCTCAGCAGCGCGGTCGGCGGTGTGGAGGTCTGCGTCGAGAAGCCCATCAAGGACCCGAAGTCGCACCTGGAGCTGCCCAAGGGCACCAGCACGGTCGAGGGCGACGACGCGCTCGCGTTCGTCCGCACCCGGCATGCGGTGGGCTTCGGTTCGGACCTGGACCGCATCAAGTTGCAGCAGCAGTTCCTGAGTTCGCTGATGCGCAAGATGAAGTCGAAGATGACCAGCCCCGGCACGATGCTCGACCTGGCGGAGGCGGCGACGAAGGCGCTGACCGTCGACGACACGCTCAGCGATGTGTTCAAGCTCCGTGACCTGGGCATGGAGCTGGGCAAGGTGGATCTGAAGAACATCAGCTTCACCACCGTCCCGGTGGTCGACAACACCGACGGCGCCACCGTCCTGGTCAATGAGCCCAAGGCGAAGCCGCTGTTCGGCGCCATAAAGGGCGATGTGTCCCTGACGGCCACCAAGAAGAAGCAGAAGGACAAGGAAGCGGCCCGTCTCAAGGGGTCCAAGTCCGCGGCCGCAGACGTCCGCGTGAACATCTACAACGGCAGCGATACGCAGGGTGCGGCGAGCAAGACGCTCACGTACCTGCAGACCGAGCACGGCATGAACAAGGCCAGCCAGCTCGGCAACCACGAGCCCAAGCAGGCGAAGACCACCCTCGAGTACTACCCCGACCAGGCCGATCAGGCACGCAAACTGGCCGAGGTGATGGGACTTCCGGGGTCGGCTCTGAAGCCGGGCGAGAGCGAGACCAATGATCAGGGTCTGCCCGCGATGGTCCTGATCCTCGGAGCGGACTTCTCGGAGCCGGGTACGCCCGTGGGGGCTCCGACCGCGCCGACGGACATCGACAAGACCGAGGCCGACAAGAAGACCTGCGCCAAGTGAACAACCCCGGGGGCATCTTGACCGTCTGCTGAGTCAAACGGTTCACAGGTGGGGGTCGTATGGTGCGCCAGGCTGGGGAGGGACTGGCATGACGCAGAACAGCGTGCGCGGAAACGGCAGAGGTGCGCGACGATCTCGCGCACCGCATGCACGTGACCTCGGGTGGGACGACAGCCTGTACGAGGGCGAGCGCGAGGGCTCCGGTGTGCCGGGGCCCCGCGGCCCCGGCGACGGCGAGCCCTCCACGCGCAGCGCCCGGCGGCGCGCGGCGCGCAGACCCCGCAGCCGCAGGCGCAAGGTGCTGCGCTGGTCGGCCGTGGTGTTCGCGGTGCTGATACTCGGCACCGCCGGGGCCGGGTATCTCTATTACCAGCACCTGAACGACAACATTCAGACCAAGCCGCTGCCGGACAAGAACCGCGCGCCGAAGGCGACGCCGAACGCGGCCGGGCAGACCCCGCTGAACATCCTCCTGATCGGCTCCGACGACCGGAACAGCGAGGAGAACCTGCGGCTCGGCGGCCACAAGGACAGCGTCGGGGCGAAGCCGCTCGCCGACGTGCAGATGCTGCTCCACCTGTCCGCGGACCGCAGCAACATGTCGGTGGTGAGCATGCCGCGCGACACGCTGCTCGACATCCCGGCGTGCGAGGACCCGGACACCGGCGAGAAGTTCCAGGCCCTGACCCGCCATCCCACCAACGAGAGCCTCGGCCGCGGCGGCCCCGCCTGCACCGTGCTCACCTGGGAGAAGCTCACTGGCATCCGTATCGACCACTTCATGATGGTGGACTTCACGGGTGTGGTCTCGATGGCCGACGCCATCGGCGGCGTCCCGGTCTGCGTCGACGCCAACATCCACTCCCGCACCCGGGACGGCAAGGGCTCCGGCCTCAAACTCGAGGAGGGCACCACCGAGATCAAGGGCGAGCAGGCCCTGCAATGGCTGCGCACCCGCTACGGCTTCGAGGACGGCAGCGACATCGCCCGCGCGAAAGCGCAGCACATGTACATGAACTCAATGGTCCGCGAGCTCAAGTCCAGCGCACGGCTGACGAATCCGACCGAGATGCTGAACCTCGCCGAGGCCGCCATCGACGCCATCGTGTTCGACGAGAGCCTCAACTCGGTGCAGAGGCTTGCCAGTCTGGGCGGCGAGCTGCAAAAGGTGCCGACCTCCCGCATCAACATGACGACGATGCCCTTCAACTACGTGGGCGTGAAGGTCGAGCCGAAGCCCGGAGAGGCGGAGGACCTCTTCGAGCTCGTACGCGAGGACGTCGCGCTCGACGGCAAGGGCGCCAAGAAGAAGGAGGAGCTCTCCGACGACCCGGCGGCCTCCCCCGCCGACACCGAGGTGGCCGTCCTCAACGCGTCGGGCGACGCGACCCGCGCCCCGCTCCAGGGCCGCGCCACCGCTGTCGCCGAGCTGCTCAAGGGCAAGGGCTACACCGGCGCGGCCGCCGTACAGCCCCAGGCCGGTGACGACACCTCCCAGGACCGTACGGTGATCCGCTTCCCGCGTGCGGACCTCGAGGGCGACGCCCAAGTGCTCGCCAAGTCCCTTGGTCTGCCGATGAGTTCGGTCAAGGAATCAGCCGACGTCCCGGGCGTCACGCTGATCGTCGGTGCGGACTGGCGCGAGGGCGACGTCCCGCCGAAGCCGGCCCCGAAGGCCGTGGACAAGGAGCAGCTCTCGAACGGCGCCGACAAGGGCGCCTGCATGAAGGTGGACCCGAACTACACCTGGAAGTGACCACTTCCGTCCGTACGGGGAGGTCCCGTCAGGAAGAGCCCCGGCCGAATCTCCCGGCCGGGGCTCTTCTCGTACGCGATCTCATACGGGATCTCGTACGCGATCTCGTACGGGATCCCTTACGAAACGACTCAGACGTTCTCGCGCAGCACCGCAGGGCGACGCGAGGCGATGACCTTCTTGGCCAGGGCCTTCGGGCTGGTCAGGAAGCCGTAGCCCCACGACATGTGCATGGTCGCGAGGGCCACCGGGATCTGGAGGCGGGCCTTGAGCGGCAGGCCCTTGCCCGCCGGGACCGAGCCCGCGGCGATCGCAGCGAGATAGCCGGCGGGGATCACGAAGCCGAGCGGGTGCACCGCCGCGCCCACGAACAGGCCGGCCGCGATGGCGCACACGGCGGTCGGCGGGGCCAGGTAGCGCAGGTTGATCGAGCCCTCGTGGTAGCGGGCGACCACGTGGCGCCAGCGCCCGTAGTCCTTGTACTGCTTGGCCAGCGCCTTCACGGAGGGGCGCGGCCGGTAGGAGACCTTGAGCTCGGGCGAGAACCAGATGAGGCCGCCGGCCTCGCGGATCCGGAAGTTCAGCTCCCAGTCCTGGGCGCGGATGAACTCCTCGTTGTACCCGCCCTGCTGCTCCAGGGCCTCGCGCCGGAAGACGCCGAGGTAGACCGTCTCGGCCGGGCCGGCCTCGCCACCGGTGTGGAAGGCAGCGTTGCCCACGCCGATCTTCGAGGTCATCGCGGCGGCGACGGCGCGCTCCCAGTCGTTCTCGCCCTCGGCGTGCATGATGCCGCCGACGTTCTGCGCGCCGGTCTGCTCCAGGAGGCGCACGGCGGTCGCGATGTAGTTCGGCGAGAGCATCCCGTGGCCGTCCACGCGCACCACGACCGGGTGCCGGGACGCCTTGATCGCCGCATTGAGCGCGGCGGGGGTACGGCCCGTCGGGTTGGGGACGGTGTGGACACGGGGGTCCTCGGCCACCAGCTCCGCGGCGATCTCGTCGGTGCGGTCCGTGGACGGCCCGAGCGCGATCACCACCTCCATCTCGCCCGCGTACTCCTGCTGGAGGATCGCGTGGACGGCGCCGCGCAGATGACGCTCCTCGTTGAGGACCGGCATGATCACGGACACGGCCGTCGGCTGCGCTGTACTCGTCTGGGGATTCTCGCTCATCACCCGTCACGTTACCGCGAATGGGGGACACGGGTGCGCGGCCCCCGGGTGGCCTCCCCGGGCCGCATTTCGTATGGGCCTACGGTTGCACGGTCCCTGCGCCCACGTCGTAAAAAAGTACAGCTCGCGGAGGTGTCCCCTGTGCCCGTGCCGCCCAGCCCCGCCCGCCCTCCCCGGCAAGGGCCACGGCAGCCCGTACGGACCTCGACACGACAGGCGGCGGGGCGGCGCAGACGTCCCAGGACCCGGCCCCGCTGGGCCATGCGGATGGCGACGACGTTCTCGGTGGCGGTGCTCGCCGCGGCGGGGGTCGGGCATGCGGTGGTCACCAGCCTGGACACCGGGATCGACCGGGTCGACCCCTTCAAGGACATGAAGAACCGTCCCTCCGGGGGCGACGGCATGAACGTGCTCCTGGTCGGCACCGACGGCCGCGACAAGATCACCGAGCAGGAGCGCCGCAAGTACCGCCTGGGCGGTGCACCCTGCCACTGCACCGACACGATCATGATCGTGCACATCTCCGCCGACGGTGACCGGGCCAGCATCGTGAGCCTGCCGCGCGACTCCTACGCGGAGGCGCCCGCGCACACCGACCGCAACAGCGGCGAGAAGCACAAGGCGCACCCGATCAAGCTGAACGCGGCGTACGCGGAGGGCGGCCCGAACCTGACGGTGCGCACCGTGGAACACATGACCAAGGTCAAGATCGACCACTATCTGGAGGTCGACTTCACCAGCTTCATGAAGACGGTGGACGTGCTCGGCGGGGTGGAGATCTGCACCACGACCCCGATGAAGGACTCGTACACCGGGCTCGACCTGGCCGCGGGCCGGCACCACCTCAGCGGCGGCGAGGCCCTTCAGTACGTGCGCTCGCGCCATATCGACGGCGCGGCCGACCTCGGCCGGATGCAGCGCCAGCAGCGCTTCCTCGCGGCCGTCATCGCGAAGGCCACCTCGTCCGGGGTGCTCCTGAACCCGGTGAAGTTCCGCGACGTGACCCGGACCATCCTCGGCTCGGTGCGCGCCGACCAGTCCTTCGGCACCGACGAGATGCTGGACCTCGGCCGGGCGATGCGCGGGTTCACCCCGGCGTCCTCCGAGTTCACCTCCGTGCCGATCGGCGAGATGGGCTACATGGTGAAGGGCATCGGCTCGACCCTGAAGTGGGACCCGGAGCGCTCGGAGAAGCTCTTCGAGGCCCTGCGCGAGGACCGGCCGCTCGCGCCGCTGCGCAAGAAGCGCAAGGTGACGCTGGTGGATGTGGCCCCGCAGCAGATCCGCGTCCAGGTCGCCAACGGCACGGACGTCTCCGGCCTCGGCGCCCGGGTGGACAAGGCCCTGCGCAAGACGGGCTTCCGTACGACGGGCGCCCCGCTCGACGCCGCACCGGTCAAGCGGACCCTCGTCGAGTACGACCCGCGCTGGGACCGCTCGGCCCGCTCGCTGGCCACCGCGCTGCCCGGCTGCGAGCTGAAGGCGGTCAAGGGGCAGGGCGGGACGCTGAAGGTGACGGCGGGGCCCGACTACGAGCAGGTGCGGCCGGTCCGGGCCACGGACATCAACCAGGGCGAGTTCGGTGTGGTGACCGGGGACCAGGTGGTGTGCGGGAAGTAGAGGCCGGCTGGGCGGGCCGCCGGTCCGCGGGTCCGCGGGGAGAGGGCCGTTCAGGCGCAGAAGCGACCGGTCCGCAGGGAAGCGGCCGATCCGCTTCCGCTCAGTCGTCCAGGCCCTCCGCCGCCCGCTTCTCGCGCAGTTCCATGATCGCGCGGCGGCGGGCGAGGCGGTGGGTGCGGCGGATCTGGGCCTCCTGGTAGCGGCGGCGGTCGCGCTCCGTCTCCGGGACCACCGGCGGGACCCGGCGCGGCTTGCCGTCGGCGTCGACGGCGGCGAACACGAGGTACGCGGAGCCGACCTGCTGGGCGGGCGTGGATTCGTTCCAGCGCTCGGCGAGGACCCGGACGCCCACCTCCATCGAGGTCCGGCCGGTCCAGTTGACCTGGGCCTTCACATGGACCAGGTCGCCGACCCTGACCGGCTCCAGGAACGCCATCTCGTCCATGGACGCCGTCACCGCGGGTCCGCCGGAGTGCCGTCCCGCCACCGCGCCCGCGGCGTCGTCCACCAGTTTCATGATCACCCCGCCGTGCACCGTGCCCAGAAGGTTGGTGTCGTTGTGGGTCATGATGTGGCTGAGCGTGGTCCGGGAGGCCGCGGTCGGCTTGCCCGGAATCTCCGCCTCCGGGTGAGGGGCCTGGTCTGTCATGCCCTCCACTCTATGTCTGGCCTGGTCGTGGGTGCTTTGTGTCAGGTGTGCAACAGCACTGGCCCGGTTTCACGGCATCCCTTGTCGTACGCCTTTATCCACCCTGCACACTGGGGGCATGAATGACTGGCCCCAGGGGTGGAGTGGTGACGACCGCAACCGTGGATACGGACGCGGCGCGAGCAGTGCGCAGCCGGAGGGCGCGCGCACGATGCGCCATGTCCAGCGCGGTCAGGCCCCTCAGGCCGCACCGTCGTACGGTGTCCCGTCGCAGCCCGCGTACGGCGGTCACGACGACCGCTACGAGGGCGGGTACGACGACGGACGCGCCGGCTACGACAGCGGCTACAGCGACGGCCAGGTGTACGGCGGCACGTCCCGCGGCGGCCGGGGCGGTGCGGGACGCGGCGGGGACGACGGCTACTACGCCGCGGGCCGGCCGGCGCCCGACTGGAAGCGCCGTATCAAGATCGGTCTGATCACGCTCGTCGCGGTCATGCTGGTGTGGTCCGTCGCCACGTACTTCTGGGCCGACTCCAAGCTCAAGCGCGAGGTCGACCTGTCGAAGGTGATCGAGCGGCCCGGCGGCGGCGAGGGCACGAACTATCTGATCGTGGGCTCCGACAGCCGTGAGGGGCTGTCCGCCGAGGACAAGAAGCGCCTGCACACCGGCTCCGCCGAGGGCAAGCGCACGGACTCGATGATGATCCTGCACGTCGGGGACAACGGGAACACGATGATCTCGCTGCCCCGTGACTCGGACGTCGAGATCCCGTCCTTCGTGGGCTCGGAGTCCGGCAAGACCTTCCCGAACACCGGCCGCCGCGTGAAGCTCAACGCGGCGTACGCCGAGGACGGCCCCGAGCTGCTCGTGCGCACGGTCGAGCACAACACCGGCCTGAAGATCGACCACTACGCGGAGATCGGCTTCGGCGGCTTCGCGAAGATCGTGGACGCGGTCGGCGGTGTGGAGATCAAGGTCGACAAGCCCATGAAGGACAAGAAGTCCGGCGCGGACTTCGAGCCGGGCACGCACGAGATGAACGGCGAGCAGGCCCTGGCCTTCGTCCGCCAGCGCTACGGCCTGGCCGGCGGCGACCTGGACCGTACGAAGAACCAGCAGAAGTTCCTCGCGGCCCTCGCCAACGAGGCGGCCACCCCGACCACGGTCCTGAACCCCTTCAAGCTCTACCCGACGATGGGCGCGGGCCTGGACACCCTGATCGTCGACAAGGACATGAGCCTGTTCGACCTGGCCGAGATGTTCTGGGCGATGAAGGGCATCACGGGCGGCGACGGCAAGTCGATGAACATGCCGATCTCGGGCAGCCGCGGCGGCAACCTGGTCTGGGACAAGGCCAAGGTGCAGCAGCTGGTGCAGCAGCTGAAGAACGACGAGAAGGTCACCGTCACGGAGTGACCGTCGCGACCCCGGCGGGTCTCGGCAGAGCAGACGGCGGGCGCCCCCAAGGGGACGCCCGCCGTCGGTGTGTGCGGCTGTCGTTACGGCAGGTTGCGTGCCATCACGATGCGCTGGACCTGGTTCGTGCCCTCGTAGATCTGCGTGATCTTGGCGTCGCGCATCATGCGCTCGACCGGGTAGTCGCGGGTGTAGCCGTAGCCGCCGAGGAGCTGGACGGCGTCCGTGGTGACCTCCATCGCGATGTCCGAGGCGAAGCACTTGGCGGCCGCGCCCAGGTACGTGAGGTCGGCGTCGCCGCGCTCGGAGGCGGCGGCGGCCTGGTACGTGAGCGCGCGGGCCGCGGAGATCTTCATCGCCATGTCGGCGAGCATGAACTGGATGCCCTGGAAGTCGGCGATCGGCTTGCCGAACTGCTTGCGCTCCTGGACGTAGCCCTTGGCGTAGTCGAGGGCGCCCTGCGCGATGCCGAGGGCCTGGGCCGCGATGGTGATGCGGGTGTGGTCCAGGGTCTTCATGGCGGTCGCGAAGCCCGTGCCCTCCTCGCCGATCATGCGGTCGGCGGGGATGCGGACGTTGTCGAGGTAGACCTCGCGGGTCGGCGATCCCTTGATGCCGAGCTTCTTCTCCGGGGCGCCGAAGGAGACGCCCTCGTCGCCCTTTTCGACGACGAAGGCCGAGATGCCGCGCGAGCGCTTCTCGGGGTCCGTCACGGCCATCACCGTGTAGAACTCCGACTCGCCCGCATTGGTGATCCAGCGCTTCACACCGTTGAGCACCCAGAAGTCGCCGTCGCGCACGGCCTTGGTCTTCATGCCCGCCGCGTCCGAACCGGCGTCCGGCTCGGAGAGGCAGTACGAGAACATGCCCTCGCCCTTGGCCAGCGGCCCCATGTACTTCTTCTTCAGCTCCTCGGAGCCGGAGAGGATGACCGGGAGCGAGCCCAGCTTGTTCACGGCGGGGATGAGGGAGGAGGAGGCGCACACGCGGGCGACCTCCTCGATCACGATGACCGTGGCGAGCGCGTCGGCGCCGGCGCCGCCGTACTCCTCGGGGACGTGCACGGCGTGCAGGTCGTTGGCCACGAGCGCGTCGTGGGCCTCCTGCGGGAAGCGGGCCTCCTCGTCGACCGCGGCCGCGTGCGGGGCGATCTTCGCCTCGGCGAGCGAACGGACCGCGTCGCGGAGCATGTCGTGCTCCTCGGCCGGACGGTACAGGTCGAATTCAGCGTTTCCCGCCAAGTTCTCTCACTCCCAAGGTGCCGCTGCTGCGGTCGGTGCGTGCCGGTGCAAACAACTGGTGCTAACTACCGTTAAGTAACCCAGATTTTAGGGGGTGGGCCCCCCGGGGGATACGTGAGCTTGGTGACAGCGCGGAGCGCCCGCGCGCCACGGACGAACGTTCCCCTCCGCATCCCCGACTATGCTCGGTCGGCAGTCCTGACCCGTATCCACAGGAGCACCGCACATGTCCCTCAAGATCACCGTGATCGGCACCGGATACCTCGGCGCCACCCACGCCGCGGCCATGGCGGAGCTCGGCTTCGAGGTGCTCGGGCTCGACGTCGTGCCCGAGAAGATCGAGATGCTCTCGGCGGGCAAGGTGCCGATGTACGAGCCGGGTCTGGAGGAACTGCTCGCCCGGCACGTGGCGGGGCTGCCCGGGTCGAGCGGGCGGCTGCGGTTCACCACCTCCTGGGAGGAGGTCGGCGCGTTCGGCGACGTCCACTTCGTGTGCGTCAACACGCCGCAGAAGCACGGTGAGTACGCGTGCGACATGAGCTACGTGGACGCCGCGTTCGGTTCGCTCGCCCCTGTCGTACGGGAGGGGTCCCTGGTCGTCGGCAAGTCGACCGTGCCGGTCGGCTCGGCCGCGCGGCTCGCGGAGCTGCTGCCGGAGGGCGTGGAGCTGGCGTGGAACCCGGAGTTCCTGCGCGAGGGCTTCGCCGTCCAGGACACCCTGCACCCCGACCGGCTCGTGGCGGGTGTGCGGAGCGAGCGCGCGGAGAAGGTCCTGCGCGAGGTGTACGCGACGCCGATCGCCGAGGGCTCGCCCTTCGTGGTCACGGACTTCCCCACCGCGGAGCTGGTGAAGACCTCCGCGAACTCCTTCCTCGCCACGAAGATCTCCTTCATCAACGCGATGGCGGAGGTCTGCGAGGCCGCCGGCGGCGACGTGGTGAAGCTCGCCGAGGCGATCGGCTACGACGACCGGATCGGCAAGAAGTTCCTGCGGGCCGGGATCGGCTTCGGCGGCGGCTGTCTGCCCAAGGACATCCGCGCGTTCATGGCGCGCGCCGGTGAGCTGGGCGCCGACCAGGCGCTGACCTTCCTGCGCGAGGTCGACTCGATCAACATGCGGCGGCGCGGGCACATGGTGGAGCTGGCGCGCGAGGCGGTCGGGGGCGGGTCGTTCCTGGGCAAGCGCGTCGCCGTGCTCGGTGCGACCTTCAAGCCGGACTCGGACGACGTACGGGACTCGCCGGCGCTCAATGTCGCCGGGCAGATCCACCTCCAGGGCGGCCAGGTCACGGTCTACGACCCCAAGGGCATGGACAACGCCCGCAAACTGTTCCCGACGCTGGGCTACGCCGACACCGCGCTCGGCGCGGTCCGCGGCGCCGATGTCGTGCTGCACCTCACCGAATGGCGCGAGTTCCGCGAGCTGGACCCGGCGGCGCTCGGCGCGGTCGCGGCCGAGCGCGTCATCCTCGACGGCCGCAACGCGCTCGACCCGGTCCTGTGGCGCGAGGCGGGCTGGACGTACCGGGCGATGGGGCGTCCGGCGGCGTAAGGTGGCCACCCCTTCGCCGGACAAACCCCTCCCGCCCGGGGGCCGTGCCCTTTTCAAGGCTACTGCCGCCCACTGACATCGCCCCCGGCGCGCCCAGCCGGCGCGCCCAGCCGGCGCGCCCAGCCGTCCAGACGCAGCCGTCCGGACGCTCAGCCGCCCGGCCGCTCAGCCGTCCAACCGCTCCGCAGTGGCCGTAGACGGGGGCCTGCGTTCCTGGGCCGCGCGGGCCGTGAACTCCGTGTCCCTGAGCACCCGTTGGACGTTGCCCCACGTCAGCTGCGCGAGGTCGGTCTCGGTCCAGCCGCGGCGCAGCAGCTCCGCGACCAGCTCCGGGTAGCGGGAGGTGTCCTCGACGCCCTGGGCCGGCCGGTCCTCGGTGTCGTACGTACCGGACAGGGCGACGCACTCGACCCCGGCCACCGCGCGGACATGGTCCAGGTGGTCCGCCACCCGCGCCAGCGTCGGGCCGGTGCGCTCGGCGGCGCACGGGACCATGCACAGGCCCTTGTTCGCGCGCAGCGCG
Source organism: Streptomyces indicus (assembly GCF_900100315.1). Taxonomy (GTDB): domain Bacteria; phylum Actinomycetota; class Actinomycetes; order Streptomycetales; family Streptomycetaceae; genus Streptomyces; species Streptomyces indicus. The sequence goes on along the minus strand of NZ_FNFF01000021.1, from coordinate 56,807 downwards.
GCCAGCACCCCGTCGTCCACGTTCGCCGGGTGCGGGGTGAGGGCGGCGGCACCCGAGCGCGAGAAGACCACCGGGGCCTTCGTGACGGCCAGGGTGCGCTCGACGGTGCGCGGTGAGCTGCCGCTGAGGTCGAGCAGGACGCCGAGGCGGTTGCACTCCCGTACGACCTCCTCGCCGAAGCGGGTCAGGCCCGCCCCCGCGGCCCAACTCGTCGAGTGCAGGGCGAGGCTGCGGACGCCGAGTGCGTGCAGGGCGCGCAGGGCGCCGAGCGAGTCGCCGAGCGCGCGGGCCTCGGCGGGGCCGAGCAGGCAGGCGATCCGGCCGTGGGAGCGGGCGTCGGCGGCGTCCGAGGGCGTACGGGTCAGCCGCAGCGCCTCGGGGTGCGAGGCGATGACCCGGCCCGCGAGGTCGATGAGGTCCAGCGTGGCGGAGACGGCCCGCTCGCCGCGCACCTCGGCGGGCAGGGCGAGCGACCAGAACTGCGCGCCCACCGCCCCCTCGCGCAGCCGCGGGATGTCGGTGCGCAGCGCACTCTCACCCAACTCCAAGTCGTACCAGCTGAGTTGGTGCAGCGCCCAGGGCAGCCCGCTGTGACCGTCGGCCACCGGGTGGCGGGCCAGGAGGTCGCGGGCGCGGGAGAGGTCGCAGGCGCGGGTGGTGTCGCCGTCTGCTTCCGTGGGCGCAGGGTCGTCCTGCGGGACGGCCGGCTCGTCGTATTCCGGTGGGACGGCGTCGCCGCCGTGGACCGGCGCCGTGGGCTCGTCCAGCTTGCCGACTTCTCCTGGGGCCAGCGACTCTTCCTGCAGATCCGCCATCGGGGGCTCCGGTCACGTGGGGTGCGGGGGGCTGCGCGTATCGCCCACCGTGACACGGCCCCGCGCGTGCGACCTGGTGAGTGGTGCGTCCGGGGGTACGGCGTCACACGCACGCACCCACCCCCGGACCCCGGCGCACGCTAGGAAGTGGCCGGACCGTCCAGCTGGTCGATCGTCGCGTTCGACGGGCCGCGCCGGGACTGGAGGTCCCGGGCCACGTCCTCCGCATCGCGCAGCGCCCGTACCGCGTTCGACCAGGTGAGCTTGGCGAGGTCGGCGGTGGACCAGCCGCGGCGCAGGAGCTCGGCGATCAAGTTGGGGTAGCCCGCCACGTCGTCCAGGCCGGAGGGCGTGAACGCGGTGCCGTCGTAGTCGCCGCCGATGCCGATGTGGTCGATGCCCGCCACCTCGCGCATGTGGTCGAGGTGGTCGGCGACCGTGGCGACGGTCGCAATGGGGCGCGGGTTGGCGGCCTCGAAGGCGCGGTGGATCTCCATCGCCTCGGGGGTGGTGTCGAGGTGGTGGCGGCCGTGGGCGCGCATGTTCTCGTCGGCGGCCTGGGTCCACGCGACGGCCGCGGGCAGGATGAACTTCGGGACGAAGGTGGCCATGGCCACACCGCCGTTGGCGGGGAGCTGCGCGAGCACGTCGTCCGGGATGTTGCGCGGGTGGTCGCAGACCGCGCGCGAGGACGAGTGGGAGAAGATCACCGGGGCCGCCGACTCGTCCAGGGCGTCGCGCATCGTGGAGGCGGCGACGTGCGAGAGGTCGACGAGCATGCCGGTGCGGTTCATCTCGCGGACCACCTCGCGGCCGAAGGCCGAGAGCCCGCCCACGCCCGGCTCGTCCGTGGCCGAGTCCGCCCACGCGATGTTGTCGTTGTGCGTGAGCGTCATGTAGCGCACGCCGAGCGCGTGCAGCGCCCGCAGCGTGGCCAGCGAGTTGTTGATGGAGTGGCCGCCCTCGGCGCCCTTGAGCGAGGCGATACGGCCCTCGCCGCGCGCCTTCTCCATGTCGTCGGCGGTCAGCGCGCGGACGAGGTCCTTCGGGTACGCGGCCAGCAACTGGTCGACGCAGTCGATCTGTTCGAGGGTGGCGCTGACCGCGTCCTCGCCCGCCATGTCGCTGCGCACGTACACCGACCAGAACTGCGCGCCCACGCCGCCCGCCCGCAGCCGCGGGATGTCGGTGTGCAGCCGGCCGCGCAGATCGCCCGCGATGTCGAACTGCGCGAGGTCGTAGCGCGCGTGCTGGCGCAGCGCCCACGGCAGGTCGTTGTGCCCGTCGACGACCGGGTGCTCGGCGAGCAGGTCGAGGGCTTCGGCGAGGTAGGGCGCGAGGTCGGTGTCCGGCGAGGAAGTCATGCCCCCAACGTAACCGCCGGGGGCACGACCCTCACCATGAGCCTGACCTGGGGATCGCTACTTGGCGAAGCCGAAGGACTTGTTGCCCTCGGCCTTCGCGCGCAGCCGGCGGCCCTTCTCGGTGGCCTGGTCGTTCAGCTCCTGCTGGAACTCCCGCATGCGGCCGAGGAGTTCGGCGTCGTGCGCGGCGAGGATGCGGGCCGCGAGCAGCCCGGCGTTGCGCGCGCCGCCGACGGAGACCGTGGCGACGGGGACGCCGGCCGGCATCTGCACGATGGACATCAGGGAGTCCATGCCGTCGAGGTACTTCAGCGGTACGGGCACACCGATCACCGGCAGCGGCGTCACCGACGCGAGCATGCCGGGCAGGTGGGCCGCTCCCCCGGCGCCCGCGATGATCGCCTTGAGGCCGCGGTCCGCGGCTTCCTCGCCGTACGCGATCATTTCGCGCGGCATCCGGTGCGCGGAGACGACGTCGACCTCGTACGGGATCTCGAACTCGGCGAGCGCCTGCGCGGCCGCCTCCATCACGGGCCAGTCGGAGTCGGAGCCCATGACGATGCCGACGACAGGTGCCGTGCTCATCCCGCTTGTTCCGTTCGCGTTGCTCACTCGACGATTGTTCCTCGCAGGTAGCCGGCGGCGTGCGATGCGCGCTCCAGCACATCGTCCAAGTCGTCGCCGTAGGTGTTCACATGACCGACCTTGCGGCCGGGCTTCACGTCCTTGCCGTACATGTGGATCTTGAGCTGCGGGTCGCGTGCCATGCAGTGCAGATACGCGGAGTACATGTCGGGGTAGTCCCCGCCGAGCACGTTGGCCATCACGGTCCAGGTCGCACGCGGGCGCGGGTCGCCGAGGGGCAGGTCGAGCACGGCGCGGACGTGGTTGGCGAACTGCGAGGTCACCGCGCCGTCCATCGTCCAGTGCCCGGAGTTGTGCGGGCGCATCGCCAGCTCGTTGACCAGGATCCGGCCGTCGCGCGTCTCGAAGAGCTCGACGGCGAGGTGGCCGACCACGCCGAGTTCGTCGGCGATACGGAGCGCCAACTCCTGGGCCTCGCCCGCCAGTTCCTCCGCGAGGGCGGGCGCGGGTGCGATCACGGTGTCGCAGACGCCGTCGACCTGGCGGGACTCCACGACCGGGTAGGCGACGGCCTGCCCGTGCGGCGAGCGCACGACGTTGGCCGCGAGCTCCCGTACGAAGTCCACCTTCTCCTCGGCGAGCACGGGGACGCCGGCCTTGAACGGCTCGGCGGCGTCCGCCTCGGAGCGTACGAACCACACGCCCTTGCCGTCGTAACCGCCGCGCACCGTCTTGAGGATGACGGGGAAGCCGTCGCCCTCCTCGGCGAAGGCGACCACGTCGGCCGCGTCGGCCACGATGCGGTGGCGCGGGCAGGGCGCGCCGAGCGCGGTGAGGCGCTCGCGCATCGCGCCCTTGTCCTGCGCGTACCGGAGCGCCGCCGGGCCCGGACGTACGGCGATGCCGTCCGCCTCCAGGGCGCGCAGGTGCTCGAGCGGTACGTGCTCGTGGTCGAAGGTGATCACGTCGCAGCCGCGGGCGAACGCGCGCAGCGTCTCCAGGTCGCGGTAGTCGCCGACGACGACATCGCCGACCACCTGCGCCGCGGAATCCGTGGGGGTGTCACTGAGGAGCTTGAACCTGATGCCGAGCGGGATGCCTGCTTCGTGCGTCATGCGCGCGAGCTGCCCACCGCCGACCATGCCGACTACGGGGAACGTCACATCCTCCAGGGTAAGGGGCCCCCGGATACGTAAAGACCTACGAGTCCTGCGTCACATCTCACAGTCTGGTTAGCATGGCTTGAACGACCAGGCGGGGGAAACCACGGAACGGGGCTGAGCGATCACCATGAGTGAGCGTGGCGCACTGCGCGCACAACTGGATCAGCTCTGGCGGGAGATCGCGAAGTTCGGTGCCGTGGGCGGCGTCGGGATGCTGGTCAACCTGGGCGTCTTCAACCTGCTGCGGCACACCACCGACATCCCGGTCGTGCGCGCCTCGATTCTCGCGACGGCCGTCGCGATCTGCTGCAACTACATCGGGTTCCGGTACTTCACGTACCGTGACCGCGACAAGAGCAGCCGCACCAAAGAGATGACGCTCTTCCTGCTGTTCTCGATCGTCGGGCTCGTGATCGAGAACGGGGTGCTCTACGCGGCCACGTACTGGTTCGGCTGGGACAGCAGGCTCCAGTCCAACATCTTCAAGTTCGTGGGCATCGGGATCGCGACGATGTTCCGGTTCTGGTCCTACCGCACGTGGGTGTTCCGCACCCTGCCCGCCCGCGAGGCCGTGGCCAGCGCGGAATCGTTCCTGGACGACCCGCGGCCCGAGCGGGCGGAGCGCTAGCGCGCTCGCACCCGAGTCCTGCGCGGCTACTTGCGCACCCGGAAGCGCAGCAGGGTGACCCCGCCCGAGTGGAGATGGGCGAAGGGCTCCAGGTCGATCCGGTCGAGTCCGGGCGGCGTGAAGCGGACGCCGTCGCCGAGCAGCACCGGCAGGACGTACACCAGGATCTCGTCGACGAGGCCGTGCTCCAGGCACTGGGCAGCCACGTCGGCGCCGAGGATCTCCAGGTTCCGGTCGCCCGCCGCGCGGCGTGCCGTGGCCACGGCCTCCTCGATACCGCAGGTGAGGAAGGTGACGTGGGGGTCGGGCTCCGCGGGCGGGCGGTGGGTGAGGACGAACTGCGCCCCGCCGTCGTACTCCGGGTTCTCGGGGTTCTCCGCGGCCATGCGCTTGCCGACCTCGTACGTGCCCCGTCCGATGAGCATGGCGCCCGTGGCGGCCATGACCTCGGGGAACGTAGCCGAGGTCATGTGCTCGAAGATCCAGTCCATCGAGTCGCCGGGCCCGGCGATGTACCCGTCCAGGGACATCACCCGGTTCACGACCACCTTGCCGCCGGCCGCCGCACCGCTGCCGGGGGCTGTCGCGCCGGCTTCCGTCGTGCCGCCGCCTTCCGTCGTGCCCGCGTCCGTCGAGCTGGCGTCCGTCATGCGTCTTCTCCAAGCGGGAGGAGGGCCGGGATCGCATCATAGGGCGGTGCACGAAGGCACGGGCGGCGAACGCCGTCGCACGGGACGACGCCAGGGCCCGGCAGGCGGCGGGCACCCGGCCGCGGAACTCGCGGGCGGCGGGCCCGACGTGGGAAGACCACCCGGCGGCGGCGCCGGCAAGCGACGGCTGCCTGGCGGCGGGCCCGGCAGACGACGGCCGCCCGGTGCCGGGACTCGCAGGCGGGCACCCGGCGGCGGGGCTCACCTGACCGTGCGGTGCTCCTCATCCCTGTCCGCCGCGCGCGGGGAGCTCGACAGGAACAGGCCGAAGACCGGCGGCTGGGCCTGGAGCAGCTCGAGGCGGCCGCCGTCGGCCTCCGCCAGGTCGCGGGCCACCGCGAGGCCGATGCCCGTGGAGTTGCGGCCGCTGATGGCCCGCTCGAAGATCCGGGGGCCGAGGTCGGAGGGGACGCCGGGGCCCTCGTCCGTGACCTCGATGACCACCTGGTTGCCGGCGACGCGGGTGCGCAGCGCGACCGTGCCGCCGCCGTGCATCAGGGAGTTCTCGATGAGCGCGGCGAGCACCTGGGCCACCGCGCCCGGGGTGCCGACCGCCTGGAGGTTCTGCTTGCCGGAGTGCACGATGGCGCGGCCCGCGCTGCGGTAGGCGGGGCGCCACTCCTCCAGCTGCTGTTTGACCACCTCGTCGAGGTCGAAGGAGACGGCCGAACCGGTGCGCGGATCACGGGAGTTGGTGAGCAGCCGCTCCACCACGTCGGTGAGCCGCTCCACCTGCGTGAGCGCGATGGTGGCCTCCTCCTTCACCGTGTCCGGGTCGTCGGTGAGCGTGATCTCCTCCAGCCGCATGGAGAGCGCGGTCAGCGGCGTGCGGAGCTGGTGGGAGGCGTCGGCGGCAAGGCGGCGTTCGGCGGTCAGCATGCGCGCGATGCGCTCGGCGGAGGCGTCGAGGACGTCGGCGACGCGGTCGAGCTCGGGGACGCCGTAACGCTTGTGGCGCGGCCGCGGGTCGCCGGAGCCGAGGCGCTCGGCGGTCTCGGCGAGGTCGGTGAGCGGGGACGCGAGACGGTTGGCCTGGCGTACGGCGAGCAGCACCGCGGCGATCACGGCGAGGGTGGCCACCGCGAGGATCATCAGGAGGGTGCGCCAGACCTCGTTGGTCACCGAGGAGCGGGGCTCCTGGACGGTGACGGTCTCGCCCTGCTCGCCCTTCCGCTCCGCCTCGATCACATCGCCGGCCGGGCGCTTGCCGATCTCGATGGGGGCGCGGCCGGGGATCTCGATCAGGGCGAAGCGCTCGCCGTCGACCTGGTCGCGCAGGACCTTGGGCGTGATCTCCTCTTGGCCGATGAGCCGCGCGTCGATGATGGAGGTGAGCCGCACCGCCTCGGACTCCACGCGCTCCTGGGCGCTGGTGGTGATCGTCCGGGTCTCCACGATGACGAGGGAGACGCCGAAGACGGCGATGACCACGAGCACGACGGCGAGCGTGGAGTTGATCAAGCGGCGACGCAACGTTGTTTCCTTACGCGTGTGGGGCGCCCACCCTGTTCAGGGTGCTGTGCTCCGCCGCTCCGCGGCGGGTGGGTTTCCGGGGGCTGACGCCCCCGTGCCCCCCTTGCGGGGCTCCGCCCCGATACCCCGGTGCGCGTCGCCGCCGAAGCACGGGCGGCTGCCCGGCCCGGACGGATCGACAGAGCTCAGCTCTTCTCGAAGCGGAAGCCCACCCCGCGCACCGTGGCGATGTAGCGCGGGTTGGCCGCGTCGTCGCCGAGCTTCTTGCGCAGCCACGAGATGTGCATGTCGAGGGTCTTGGTCGAGGACCACCACGTGGTGTCCCAGACCTCGCGCATCAGCTGGTCGCGCGTGACGACCCGGCCCGCGTCGCGCACCAGGACCCGCAGGAGGTCGAACTCCTTGGCGGTGAGCTGAAGTTCCTCCTCGCCCATCCACGCGCGGTGCGACTCGACGTCGATCCGTACGCCGTGGGTGGCGGGGGCCTCCTTGACCTCGGCGGAGCCGCGCCGCAGCAGGGCGCGGACGCGGGCGAGGAGTTCGGCGAGGCGGAAGGGCTTGGTGACGTAGTCGTCGGCGCCGGCGTCCAGGCCGACCACCGTGTCCACCTCGTCGGCGCGGGCGGTCAGGATGAGGATCGGGATGGCGTGTCCGTCGGCGCGCAGCCGGCGGGCGACCTCGAGGCCGTCCATGCCGGGCAGGCCCAGGTCGAGCACCACCAGGTCGATACCGCCCTGAAGCCCCGCGTCGAGTGCGGTCGGTCCGTCCTCGCGGACCTCGACCTCGTAACCCTCCCTGCGCAGTGCGCGGGCCAGCGGCTCCGAGATGGACGCGTCGTCCTCGGCGAGCAGTACACGGGTCATGGCCCTGATGGTAGTCGTCGAAGGCCGTGGGCCGCCGGGCATCCCGCAGGCCACAGGCCGGCGGAGGGGGTGCTTCCGGCCCAGCGGCCGCCGCCGGTTCACATAGCGGACGTAACCCGAAATCTACTGAAGAGCGGCACTCTGAAAATTCTCCGGCTCACCCTGCGAGTCTGCGGGACTTTTCCATGAGTTACCTTCGAATTACCGGTTCGGTTCCATCAGGGCTTGTGATCCAGCTCTCAAATCCTTCCATACGCGGCCTTCATCTCTTTATGGTGTCCGAACGCCTATAACCGCAGATGGGACCAATGGCCTGGCGTATCAGCCGAAAGTCCCTTATGCGGGCAAGGTTGCACTGTCAGCCTTGCGTTAGTGATTGACCTATGGGCCGGGCCCCGGACGCGACGAAGCGCACGGGGCGTGGATCCCGGAGCGCACCGCTCACTTCTTCGTATCCCTGTGGAACGAGACCCCCGGGCGTGGGGAGAGCTGTGGTGTGCCCGGTGCCGGCCACCCCCCACCGGGCGCGCGTCACGCTCATGAAGCGCGTCCCGACAGAACAAGGAACGACCATGGCGTCCAGCCTGACGAAGCCTTCCGCCGCCGGCGAGAAGACCTTCTTCGGCCACCCCCGCGGCCTGGCCACACTCTTCATGACCGAGATGTGGGAGCGCTTCTCCTACTACGGCATGCGCGCACTGCTCGTGCTCTACCTGGTCTCCGGTGGCGCCGATGCCGCGACCGGCTCCCAGGGCGGCGGCCTCGCCTACACGGCGGCTGCGGCCACCGCGATCTACTCGGTCTACGTGTCGCTGGTGTACCTCTTCACGCTGCCCGGCGGCTGGTTCGGTGACCGCGTCTGGGGCGCCCGCAAGACGGTCGCCATCGCGAGCGTCGTGATCGTCGCCGGTCACGTCAGCCTGGCCCTGCCCACGCAGGCGATGTTCTTCGTCGGTCTGGCCCTCGTGGCCGTCGGCTCGGGTCTGCTGAAGGCCAACATCTCCACGATGGTCGGCCAGCTGTACACCGACCCGAAGGACGTGCGCCGCGACGGTGGCTTCACGATCTTCTACATGGGCATCAACCTCGGTGCCTTCGCCGCCCCGTTCGCGATCGGCATCCTCGGCGAGAAGGTCAACTGGCACCTCGGCTTCGGTCTCGCGGCCGTCGGCATGGCGCTCGGCGCCATCCAGTTCATGGTCGGCTCCAAGCACCTGGCCGCGGCCTCCAGCGAGGTCCCGAACCCGCTGACCGCCCCCGAGAAGCGCGCCGTCGTCACCAAGACGCTGGCCACCGTCGCCGTGGTCGCCGCCTTCTACCTGGTCGTCGCCTTCACCGGTGTCTGGGACCTGACCCTCAACTGGGCGCTGCTCCCGATCACCGTCGTCGGTCTGCTGATCCCGATCGCCGTGATCGCCCGTATCAAGTCCGACAAGGACCTGACGGGCGAGGAGCAGACGAAGATGAACGCCTTCGTCTGGTTCTTCGTGGCCGCCGCCGTGTTCTGGATGATCTTCGACCAGGGTGGTTCGACCCTGTCGCTCTTCGGTGACACCTCCACCGAGCGCGCGATCTTCGGCTGGGAGATGCCCAACACGCTCTTCCAGTCCCTGAACCCGATGTTCGTCATGATCTTCGCGCCGATCGTCGCCGCGATCTGGCTGGCCCTGGCCCGCCGCAACCGCGAGCCCGACACCATCGTGAAGTTCTCGATGGGTCTGGTCATCATCGGCGCCTCGTTCTTCGTCTTCCTGATCCCCATGGGCATGGCGGGCGACGGCAAGGTCACCATGTGGTGGCTGGTGCTGATCTTCCTGATGCACACCTTCGGTGAGCTGTGCCTGTCCCCGGTGGGTCTGTCCCTGACCACCAAGCTGGCCCCCGCGAAGTACGCCTCCCAGATGATGGGTGTCTTCTTCCTCGCGGTCACCGCCGGTGACTCCGTGACCGGCATGCTCTCCATCGCCGGTGTCGACCTCAACGGTCAGGGCGTCGTCGCCCTGGAGGCCGCCGCCGCGGTCCTGGCCGGCTTCGCGATCTACATGGCGCGCAAGAAGGTCAAGTCCCTGATGGGCGAGGTCCGCTGACCCGGCTCACCCGAGGCTGACGCTTCGTACGCAGCTCGAACGAAGGGCCGCCGCACCACTCGGTGCGGTGGCCCTTCGTGTTTCTCCCGTGCCGGGCGGCGCGTCCCGTGGACGATGCGGGACATGCGCCCCACCTCGCGCCTCTCCGTGCGCCGCGCCCTGCTCGCGCTGCTCGCCTCCGCCGGCCTGCTGTCCTCCTCGACGGCGCCGGCCGCCTCCGACCCGGCGGTCTCCCACGCGGACGCCCCGCGGGCCGCGGCCGCCGGGCCTTCCGTACGGACGTACGCGTACGGCCCGCACCCGCGGCAGACGGTCTCCGTGTACGGCAGCCGCGGGCCCGCGCTGGTCATCCTGCACGGCGGCTACTGGGCCGACGACACCGACTGGAGCCGCTGGGCGCGCTGGTTCGCCGCGCGCGGCTTCCGGGTGTACGACACGGACTACCGGCTCAACTCCGACGCGCACTGGCCCGCCCAGCGCGTCGACGCCCTGGCCGCGGTCGACTGGGCGGCCCGGCACAGCGGCACCCGGCCGCTGGTGCTCGGCTCCTCGGCGGGCGGCCACATCGCGACGGTCACGGGCGGGTACGGCGAGGGTGCCTCGCGCGTACGGGGTGTCGTGGCGCTCTCGCCCGTGGCCTCCCCGCTGCGGGCCTGGATGGACGGCGAGCGGACGGAGGCCTCGAAGCGGCAGCGGCGGCTGCGGGCGGAGGCGCAGCGGCTCGCGGGCTGTGCTCCCGCGGGCTGCCCCGCGCAGTGGCGGTCGCTGTCGGCGGCCTCGTACGCCTCGGGCGCCGGGGACGCGCCGCTGTTCCTGATCCACTCGGCCGGCGACTTCGTGCCGCCCGCGCACTCGCGCGCGCTGTCGACTGCCGTACGGGACAAGGGACTTCGGGATGTGACCGTACGGACCGAGCGCGGGTCCGCGCACGGGGCGGCGCTGCTCACGCCGGCGGTGCGTGACGCGGTGCTGCGGTGGCTGCGGGCGCACGACTGAAGCCGCCGCCTCGCGTCGGGGCGTCCCGGGAACGCGAAGGTGCCGGGTGCCGCCCCCGAGGGGAGCAACACCCGGCACCGTGAAGCCGGTTACCGCCTTGAGCCGGTTACCGCCTTCGAGCCGCTTACTGCGTGCGGCGCCGCGGCATGAACGTGAAGACCGCGCCGCCGAGCAGGATCACCGTGCCGGCCACCAGACCGAGGGCACGCAGCGCGCCGTCGGACTCGGCACCGGTCTCGGCGAGGCCGCCGCCCGTGGCCGGGGAGCCACCGGCCGCCGCACCGCCGTCGCCGCCACCGGCCACGCCGCCCTGGTCGGTGACGTCGAGCGTCAGCGAGGTGGACGTCTTCGTGGCCTTGCACGGGATGGTGATCGGGTTGCCGCCGAGCGTCACGCTGATCGTGAGGTCACCGGGGCTCAGCTCCGCCTTGCCCTCGGCGCCCGGCTTGTACGTGCCGGTCATGGGCTCGAGGGAGACCGGGTCACCGGCCTTGATCGGCGCCTTGTTCGCGGCGCCCTCGACCTTGACCGTGCCCTTGTCGTCGCCGCCCACCCTGACCTGCATGGACGACTTCATCGCACCGGCCGGCAGGGCGGCCGGGCTGTCCATCACGCCCTTGGCGGTGCTCACCGTGAGGTCGTAGTTCTCACCGTTCTTCTTGGCGCTGACGGTCGCCTTGCCGTCGATCTTCGCCGGGCCCGGCGAGGTGCACTCGAAGGTCGTGGCGACCTCCTTGCCCGGAAAGTCGCTGCCGCCGCCACCGCCCGTGCTGCCGCCGGCCGCCGCGCCGCCGCTCGCCGAACCGCCGGTGTCGCCACCGGTCGCGGTGCCGCCGGTGTCACCACCCGTGGCCGTGCCGCCGGTGGTCGTACCGCCGTCGGTGCCGCCCGTGGTCGTCGTACCGCCGTTGTTGCCGCCGCCGGTCGTGGGCGCGGCGTCGCCGGTGACCTTGATCGTGACCGCCGTGGGCACCTTCTCGAGCGGCACACACTTGGTGTTCACGTCGAAGCCCATGACCTTGGCGTTGATGTTGTACTCGTCCGGCGTCAGGGTCAGATCGCCCGGTGCCGTCAGCTTCAACTTGCCCTTCATGTCGGCGAGTTTCATGTCGCCGCCCTTGGGGATGGCCGGGTTCTTGCGCGGCCCTTCGAGCTTGATGTCGGCCGTCTGCGCACCGGCGGCCTTCACCGTGCCGGTCGGCAGCAGCGAGTCCGCGGGCAGGTCCACGATGTCCGGGTTCTTCGACGCGGCCTGGACGAACTTCCAGGTCACCTCGATCTCGTCGCCCACCTTCGCCTCGGCCGGAGCCGTGATGTCGGCGATCGACGTGCCTTCGATCGGGTCCGAGCCCATGCTCGGTGTGCACTTGGCCTTCCAGGTGGACTCGGCCGCCTGGGCAGGTGCTGCGGTCAGCAGGATTCCCGCGCCGCCGAGCATGAGCGCGACGCCCAGCGCGCTCACTCTCCGTCGTGTGTTCACGTAGTGCCCTTCCTCTCGGATGTTCCTGTGGGATCGGGGCGGTTCTCTTGCGGTGCGGAATGCTGTGCCGGCGCGGCCGGCGCGGTGTCCGGGGTGAACCATGGCAGGGTGGCGGTCGAGCTGGCGCCGCTCCCGTTCGCGGTCGCCCCGGAGTTCTGGGTGGGTACGGGTGCCGTCGCGTCCGGATCGGCTCCCGGTCGCCGCGGGATGCGCGGCTTCTTGTGCTCGCCGCCGACGCCCGTGGTCGGCTTGAGCACCTTCGGCAGTTTCGCCGTGACGTCGGTGAACCGGCGCGGCTTGTTGCCCTTGCGGCGCGGGCGCACCCGGTCGACGACGGCCATGCCGATACGGAACACGGCGGCCGGCACGACGATGCAGAGCAGGATCCAGAACAGCGTCACGCCCCACGGCCGCGGCACGCCCCAGGGCTGCTCGGCGAGCACCTTGCCCCCGTACTGGAGGGAGACCAGGTAGTCGCCGTGCGCCCCGGCGTCGAGCTGCACGGTGAGCTCGACCTGGGCCTTCTGCCCCGGCGCGATCGTGCCCTTCCACTGCTGCTCCTCCCACTGCGGCGCGAAGACGCCGTGCGAGGTGCCGACCTTGAACACGGGGTCCTTGACGGGTGCGGAGCCCAAGTTGCCCATGGTCACGACGAGTTTGCGGCTCTGCGGGGAGCCGAACCAGTTGAGCAGGCCGCTGTCGCCCTCCAGGCGGGTGGCCGCGAGCACGGCGAGCTTGCCGCCGCCGGTCCGGTCGGGCAGCGGCTTGACGGGGTGGCCCGCTACCTTGAACGGGACCTGGGCCGTGGCCTTGGCCCCCGTCACCGTCGCCACGTTGATGACGCACGGGCAGGCCTTCGGCGGCTCGGCCACCGGGATCTTCTTCTTGAACCCGCCCTTGTCGTCGGTGTTGAGGGCGACGCCCTCGGGGTTGGCGCAGCTGTTGGTGCCGCCGATCATGTTCTGCCCGCAGATCAGGATCATCACCAGGGCGCCGGGCCGCCAGCCCTTGCCGGTGACGGTGACCTCCCCGCCCTTGCCCGCCTCCTCCTTGTCGACGGTCACGGACGGGTTCTCGGCGGCGACGGCGCCCGCTGCCGGGAGCAGGACGAACGCCACGGCCGCGAGGAGTGCGGCCAGCACAAGGCTCGGCCACTTCGAACGGTAACGGTCGACGTTCACTGCTTCTCTCCCGTCCCTGCGGAAACCAACTCCCGCTCTCCGTCCTGCGGTTGGAGCTCTGCCGCGAACGCGGCGGCCGCGCGTCTGCGCCGTACGGTGAAGACCGCGAGCCCGGCGAAGCCCGCGAAGAGCGCGCCGCCGCCCGCCACGGCCGCCCAGGGCACGATGCGCAGCTCGGCCGCCTCGCTGTCGGCGGCGGCGCCGTCCGCGGAGACGGTGAGCTCCACCCGTACCGAATCGAAGGCCGGGCGGTCGGTCCAGGGCTCGCGCAGCGTCACCTTGCGGCCGGGCAGCAGCTCCACCGGCAGCGTCCGCGCCGCGCGGTCGAGCACCTCGCCGAAGAGGCCGTCGGCGCGCACGGCGAGCTTCGGCGTGAGCACCGTATTGCCGCGGTTGACCAGGGCGTACGAGATGGAGTCGCCCTCGATCGTCACGTCCTCGACCGTCACCGCCGACAGCGTCGGGCCGCTCACCCGCAGATGCACCCGCACGCCCGCCTTCCTGCCGTCCATCTCGGCGATGAGCGCGGCCGGATGGTCGCCGGGCGTCGCGCCGTCCGGCACCGCCACGGTGAACGGCACCTCGGCCCGGGTGCGCGCCGGTATCCGCACCTCGTCGTCGGCGAAGCTCAGCCAGCCGCCGGCGCCGTGCGGCCGGGCCTCCCCGCGGGAGTCCCGTACGGCGAAGGAGCCGTCGGCGCGGTTGTACGCCTCCGCGGCGCGCAGCTTCACCGTGGCCGGCTTGTCGCCCGGGTTGGTCACCGCGACGGTGTCCTCCAGGACGGCGCCCGGCGCCCCCTCCATGTAGAAGTACGGGCGGCCGTCCTCCGCGGGGCGCGTGCCGCTGCCGGAGGACGGGGCCACGGACCAGGAAGGGTCGTCGTCGGCCGCGTACGCCGCCGCGCCGCCCGCGGGCAGGCCGGCGAGGCCCACGGCTGCGAGCAGGCATACGGCGGCGAAACGGTGACCGGGGTGCATCGGCGGCTCCAAGTGCGGTGCTGTGCGGGCGCGTTGACCGGGCGGACCGGTCCGGCCGACCGGACGTGCCGATCGGACGGACCGGGCGTACCGATCAGACCTACCGGCGCACCGCTTGGTTGCGCCGGGTCAGCCACAGCACACCGCCCGCGCCGACGAGCAGCACCGTGCCGCCGAGGGTGCCGAGGGCGAGCGCGGAGTCCTCGGGGCCGGTCTGCGGCAGCTCGGAGCCGCCGTCCGGCGCGGCCGCCGCGTCCCCGCCCGTGCCGCCGTCGGTGGCCGATCCCGCGCCGCCGCCCGAGCCCTTGACGTCGAGTTCGAGGGAGGGCTTGGGGTTGTTCTTGGGCGTGCAGGTCGTGGTGGTCTGCATCGCCGAGATGGTGAGCGTGCCCGCGCTGAAGGTGACCTTGCCGCTGCCCTTCGGCGTGTACGTGGCCGTCATCGGGTGGATCTTGATCGGCGAGTTGGCGGGGATGTCCGCCGGGTTGCCGCCCGCCGTGGCCTTGACGGTGCCGCTCTCCGCACCGCCGAGCTTGATGTCGATGCTGGGCTTCATGACGCCCTTGGGCAGGGCGACCGGGCTGGACGAGACGCCCTTGTTGAAGGTCACCGTGAGCTTGTAGCCGCTGCCGCTCTTCTCGGCCTTGATGTCGACCGGCGAGACCGCGCTCTTCGGTCCGATCGGCGTCTTGCAGTCGTAATTGACGTCCACCACGGTGGCGTGGGCTGCGGGGGCGGCCAGCAGTACCGCCGAGCCGGCCAAGGCCGCGGCTAGAAGCGCGGCGGCGCTTTTCTGGTACGACACCTCGAGTTCCCCTCATGCCGGGAGTGAAGGCCGCCGGCTCCAAGGGCCAGGCCCCTGAAGGTTACTGACGGCACATCAGATTGGGCGCTCAAGGTACGCCCGGGGCCAAGACATGGGAAGACAAACAACGAGGCGGTTTGATGGAGGTCTCCGACCTGCGCAAACGGGCTCGCCGACGGGAGATTTCGGACGGAAAAGGGTTCGATTCGCGCACCGGAGGACACCGCCCGGACGTACGCGCGGGCGGGGGGCGTGATGCGGATGAGGTGATTCGGCGGGGCGGGACGATACGTAGCGCGAGGCGGGACGACGTGTAGCAGCGACGCGGGACGAAGCACTTCGCTAGGCAGGCGCGGCGAGTTCCGCCCACACCGTCTTGCCCGCCGCACCCGGCGTACGGACAACTCCCCAGTCGAGGCAGAGGCGTTGGACGATGAACATGCCGTGGCCACCGGGGCGGCCGGCGCGGTGCGGGGTGCGCGGCGCGGGATTGCCCGCACCCTGGTCCGAGACCTCAAGGCGCAGGACCTTGCCGTCGGAGCCGATCCACAGCTCGCGCGCGCCCTCGGCGTGCAGGCACGCGTTGGTGACCAGCTCGGAGACGACCAGGAGCACGTCCTCGGCGGCGGCACGGCGGTCGGCGGTGGCCGCTGGCAGCCAGCCCCACTCGTGCAGCGCCTGCCGGGTGAAGTCGCGCGCAAGGGGCACGACGCCGCTCTGGCCCACGAGGCTCAGCCGGCGCACCTGACGGGAGGCGGGCGCAGCATCCGGGCCCGGGCCGGCGGCACCGGACTCCGGACCGCGGTCGCCCGGCGAGAGGGGCCGGGTGGTGCTCATCAGCGCTTCACCTCACCGATTCACCAGTCGTAGTTCCTGCGGGGCCTGGGCCCCGACCGTTCTTGTTCTGTCATCGCGCTTGTTGTGACATCGCGCCGCATCCAACGGTTCCGATGCGTCTCCTGCCCGCCCGGACCGGACGAACACCCGCTTTCTGTGCGCGGAAAGTGTGACCCCGGTTACGCAATGGTCACAGCGTGGCCACACAGAGATAACGGCGGCTGTGACGCGTCACTCCACGAGCGCTTCCTCGAGGGTGGGATGCACGGTGAAGACCGCCTCCGCTCCCGTGATCTCGAAGACCCTGGCCACCACCGGCTGCATCCCGGCGAGGTGCACCCCGCCCCCTTCGGCCTCGGCCTTCAGACGGGCGCCGAGCAGCACATTGAGCCCGGTGGAGTCGCAGAACTCCAAGCGCGAGCAGTCCACGACGAGCCTGGTCACACCCTCGTCGACGGCCTGCTCCAGCGGCTCGCGCAGCAGATCCGCGGTGTGGTGATCGAGCTCACCCGCAGGCGAGAAGACGGCGCTCGCACCCTCGCGCCGCACGCCGACCTGAAGCCGGCCCCTGTGTGCGCTGCCGACCGTGCCGCGGTCCATGCCGCTCCTCTTCCGCTGTCCCTAGCTGGTGGATGACCCCTCTGAACATACGCCTTCCGTACGCGCCGGGGTACCCGAAGTTCCTCGCGGAACCGGGCAAATTGGTCTAAACCGCACTTGCAACGGGGTGAGGGAAACGGGTAGGCCTAGAAGAAGACCTGTTCACGACGGCCGGCTTCGGAGGCGCCGCACACCGCAGTGCACGTATTGGCATCGGCAGCCATATGCCGAGAACGATGGAGGACACCATGTCACCCCGGCTCGACGCATCGCCTACCCGTAATGCGACGTCGACACCCCCACCGGACCAGTTCGACACCGACCCCCATGTACCTGCCCCCCGGGCCACGGCGGACCCCACGACCGCCGCGGAGACCGGTGAGGAGCTCGCGGATCTCCTGGACCTGCCCGAGATCCCGCCCTACGACGAGGTGGCCCCGCAGGATGCGCGGGCCCTGTCCAAGACTCTCTTCGCCCGCCTCGAGACCCTCGAGGAAGGCACCCACGAGTACGCGTACGTCCGCAACACGCTCGTGGAACTCAACCTCGCCCTCGTGAAGTTCGCCGCCGCCCGGTTCCGTTCGCGCAGCGAACCGATGGAGGACATCATCCAGGTCGGCACCATCGGCCTGATCAAGGCGATCGACCGGTTCGAGCTCAGCCGCGGAGTCGAGTTCCCGACTTTCGCGATGCCTACCATCGTCGGCGAGATCAAGCGCTTCTTCCGCGACACCTCCTGGTCCGTGCGCGTACCGCGCCGGCTGCAGGAGCTGCGTCTCGACCTCGCCAAGGCCGGGGACGCGCTCGCCCAGGAGCTCGACCGCGCGCCCACCGTGGGCGAGCTGGCCGAGCGGCTCGGCATCGGCAAGGACGAGGTCGTCGAGGGCATGGCGGCCAGCAACGCGTACACCGCGAGCTCGCTCGACGCCCAGCCCGAGGAGGACGACTCCGAGGGTGCGCTCGCGGACCGCATCGGCTACGAGGACCACGGACTCGAAGGCATCGAGTACGTCGAGTCCCTGAAGCCGCTGATCGCTTCGCTGCCCGCGCGCGACCGCAAGATCCTCTCGCTGCGCTTCGTGGCCAACATGACGCAGTCCGAGATCGGCGAGGAGCTCGGCATCTCCCAGATGCACGTCTCCCGGCTGCTCTCGCGCACGCTCGTACGGCTGCGCAAGGGGCTCACGGTCGAGGAGTGACGCGCGCACTTCCAGGCTTTCCGGAGGCGCTCCCCGAGCTCGGCGGGGGGCGCCTCCGGCCGTTCGAGGACGCCCCCCTTCGGTCCGCTCGGCCGAGCGGTGCCCAACTCGCCATGATCCACTGGCAGTTACCCCGGGAAACATCTTTCGCAACCGCCACTCCTCCCTACGATGGACGCTCGCATACTCGCCGGTACGCCGCCGCTGGGCGGGCGTATGTCCTGGTGCCGCCGGTGACCGCAGCAGCCGAGGAGGGCAGCGGATGTCGCAGCACGAGAGCCGCGCGGGAGACGGCGGGGCGCCGGAGGGCACCCTGGGCGCCGACGCCCAACTCCCGCCGCACGCAGGGCTGTCGGACGCGGAGCTCACCGCCTTGCTCGGCCGCGACACCGCCACGGCGTACCCCGCACTGCGCGAACTCCGGCTGCGGCACGGCGCGTTCCTCACGCCGTACGCCCGGCTGTGCACCACCGACGACGCGGCGGCCCGCCGGCTGGTGAGCCAGGCGCTCTCCCTCGCCGCCGAGGAGGCGGCGCGCGGGGTCGCGGCTCCGGGGGCGTTACGGCACCATCTGCTGCTCCTGGTCCACCGGGCTGCGCGCGCCTGGGCGGGCGACGAGCGCGCCGCCCGGCTCTCCGCGCAGTTCACGCCGGGCGAGGACGAGCCGCCGGTGCTGCTCGGCGCCCTGCGCACACTGCCGGTCCGCACGCAGGCGGTGCTCTGGTACGCGTTGGTGGACGGGGAGCCGGACGACCGGGTGGCGGTGTTCCTCGGCGCCTCGGCGGGCGATGTCCGCGCCGCACGCGACACCTGCCTGGGCGCGCTGCGCCGCGCGTTCCTGCGCACGTACCTCGCCCGGCACGGCGAGGCGCAGTGCCAGGGCTACGCGCGCCTGATCGAGAACGCGACGAGCCCTGAGAACCCGCGCCACAGCGCCGACCTGGAGCAGCACCTCGCCGACTGCCCCTGCTGCCGCCGCGCCCACACCCAGCTGCGAAGCCTGGCCGGCGCGCCCCGCGAGACGCTGGCGCAAGGGCTGCTGCCCCAGGTGGGTGCGGGGTACGCGGGGGTGCGGCCGGAGGCTCGGGGGCCCGCGGCACGTGCTGTACGAGGGCGGGCCGCACACCGTGCCCCGGCCCCGGATTCTGCGGCGCAGCCCCTCCGCACCCGTAACGCCTCGGTCAACTCCTCGACCCCGCCACCGAGTTGGCTGCCCTCACGCCGCGTGATGCTCGGCTCCGCCGCGCTCGGGATCGCCGTCGCCCCGCTGCTGCTCTTCGCTCTCACCAGTGGTGATCCGGACGAGGGGCACGGTCGCGACGACGTCGCGCTGCCGCCCGCACCCGTCCCCTCCGCCACGGTCACGGTCACCGCGTCGCCGAGCGCGTCGCCCTCGCCGACCCCCTCTCCCACGAAGTCCTCGAAGTCCCCGAAGAAGCCGGCGCCTTCGCCGACCAGGAAGCCCCCCGCACCTCAACCGGCCTTGCAGGACGGCCGGTTCACCCAGGTGGTGAGCGCGGGCAACGGCCGCTGCCTCACCGTCGAGGACGGGGACTTCCGCAACGACACCGATGTCGTCGCCGAGCCCTGCGGCCCCTCCGACACCCAGCGCTGGCGCCTGGACGCCAACCGCGGCGTGATCGTCTCGCACGCGGACCCGGACTACTGCCTGGACACCCGCGGCGACACCTACAGCGGCGTGGGCATCTGGAAGTGCTCCTCCCTGGACCGGGGCACGCGCAACCTGTGGTTCACGGTGGACGCGAGCGGCACGATCCGCCCGGTCATTCAGCTCGACCACGCGGTCACGGCGCACGGCTCGCAGGTGAGCCTGGAGCCGGTCTCGGGCGCGGCGGACCAGCGGTGGCGGGCGGGCCTGGAGCCCGTGTGACGCGTGCGGGACCACCGCCGGGCCCGGACGGCCGGGACTAGCCCAGGCGCCGCCCCCGGACGGCCCGCCCGCGCCGCCACACCCGCGACACCAGCGGTACGCCGGGGCGGTAGGCGAGGTGGACGTGGCTGGGGGCGTCGAGGAGCGCCAGGTCCGCGCGGGCTCCCGGGGCCAGGCGGCCCACGTCCGTGCGGCGCAGGGCCTGTGCGCCGCCCGCGGTCGCGGACCAGAGCGCCTCGTCCGGGGTCATCCGCATGTCGCGCACCGCGAGGGCGAGGCAGAACGGCATCGAGGAGGTGTACGAGGAGCCGGGGTTGCAGTCCGTGGACAGCGCGACCGTGACCCCGGCGTCGAGGAGGCGGCGGGCGTCGGGCCACTGGGCGCGCGTGGAGAACTCGGCGCCCGGCAGCAGCGTCGCGACGGTGTTGCCGCTCGCGAGCGCGGCCACGTCCTCGTCGGTGAGGTGGGTGCAGTGGTCGGCGCTCGCGGCGTCGAGCTCGACGGCCAGCTGTACGCCGGGGCCGTACGTGAGCTGGTTGGCGTGCACGCGCGCCATGAGGCCCTTGGCCTGGCCCGCGGTGAGGATGGCGCGGGCCTGGTCGCCGTCGAAGGCGCCGTTCTCGCAGAAGACATCTACCCAACGGGCGTACGGGGCACAGGCGTCGAGCATCTCGCCGGTGACGAGGTCCACGTAGGCGGCGGGGTCCTCGGCGTAGTCGGGGCTGACGATGTGCGCCCCGAGGTAGGTGACCTCGTCGGTGTGCGCGCTCGCGATGCGCAGGGCGCGGGCTTCGTCCTCGGTGGTGAGCCCGTAGCCGGACTTGGTCTCGAAGGTGGTGGTGCCCTGGCGCAGGGCCTCGTCGAGATGGCGTACGAGGTTGGCCTCGAGCTCCTCGTCGGTGGCGGCGCGGGTGGCGCGGACGGTCGTCCGGATGCCGCCCGCCTCGTAACTCCGGCCCTCCATACGGGCGTTGAACTCCTGGGTGCGGTCGCCCGCGAAGACGAGGTGGGAGTGGGAGTCCACGAAGCCGGGGATGGCCGCGCGGCCCTCGGCGTCGTGGGCGGCGTCGGCGGCGGGGGCCTCGGCCGCGGGGCCCACCCAGGCGACGGTCCCGGTCGCGTCGTCGACCACGACGGCGGCGTCCTGGATCTGGCCCAGGGGGCCGGTGCCGCGGTCGGGGTCGTTGGTGACCAGGTTCCCGATGTTGGTGATGACGGTGGTCGTCATGTGTCCCTCTCCGTGGGATTCGTTCTTCTCCCCCACCCCGCCCCTTCCCGAAACTGGGGCTCCGCCCCCAGACCCCCTTTTCGCGCTGAACGCGCTCGTCCTCAAACGCCGGACGGGCTGAAGGTTCAGCCCCTGCGGCGCTTGAGCAGATCCGAGCGAAGCTCGGATGCGGGGTCCGGGGCGGAGCCCCGGTTTCGGGAAGGGGCGGGTAGGGGAAATCTCAGCCGCGCAGCTCAGCCACCGCGGCGGCGAGCTCGCCCGCGACATCCGGGACCGAGACATGGGCCCCGTCCCGGACCACCTGACGGCCGCCGACCACCGTGTCCCGCACATCACAAGCAGCCGCCGCGAACACCGCAGTCTCCGCACCCAACCGCGGCAACGGCCCAGCCGTACGCACCGAATCCAGCGCCACACACGTGAAGTCGGCCAGCGCACCCGGCTCGAGGACGCCACCCGACGACCAGCCCAGCGCCGCGTACCCGTCCGCCGACGCCGCCCGCAGCAGCGCCGCCGCGGTCCAGTGCCCCCGCGTCCGCGTCCGCAGCCGCTCGTTGAGCTCCATCGCGCGCGCCTCCTCGAAGAGGTCGATCACCGCGTGGGAATCCGAGCCGAGCGACAGGGGCGAGCCCGCGCGCTGGAGCGCGGCCGCCGGACCGATGCCGTCCGCCAGGTCGCGTTCCGTCGTCGGGCACATGCACGTGCCCGTGCCGGACGAGCCGAGGAGTGCGATGTCCTCAGGCGTCAGGTGCGTGTTGTGCACACCCGTCGTCGAGGGGCCGAGCACCCCGTGGTCCGCGAGCAGCCGCGTCGGCGTGCAGCCGTGCGCCGCCAGGCAGGCCTCGTTCTCGGCGGTCTGTTCCGACAGGTGCACGTGCAGGGGTGCGCCCTGTGCCCGCGCCCAGTCCGCCACCGTCCCCAACTCGCCCGCGGGAACGGCCCGTACGGAATGGATCGCCGCACCGATGCGCACGCCGTCCCGCGGCTTCAGGCCGGACACCCGCGCGGCCCAGTCCTCCGCGGAGCCGTCCGAGAACCGCAGCTGGTGCGCGGAGGGGGCGGCGCCGAAGCCGGAGGACAGGTACGCCGTGTCGAGCAGCGTCAGACGGACCCCCGCCTCGCCCGCCGCCGCGAGCAGCGCCTCCCCCATCGCGTTGGGGTCGTCGTACGGCCGTCCGCCCGGCTGGTGGTGCAGATAGTGGAACTCGCCCACCACCGTCACGCCCGCGAGCGCCATCTCCGCGTACACGGCCCGCGCGAGCCGGAAGTACGACTCGGGGGTGAGCCGGGACGCGACCTGGTACATGACCTCGCGCCAGGTCCAGAAGGTGCCGGAGCCGACCTGCACCGTGCCGCGCAGCGCCCGGTGGAAGGCGTGCGAGTGGGCGTTCGCGAGGCCGGGGAGGGTCAGGCCGCGCAGGACGACGGAACCGGGGGGCGGCTCCTCGACTCCCTTGCGTACGGCGGAGAGCAGGCCCTCCGCCGAGACCTCCAGGACGACGCCGGGCTCCACCACCGGGTCGAGCCACGCGTACTGCGCCCAATACGTCACCGACACGCCAAGCCCTCCAGTACGTCCGCCAGTGCGCGCACCCCGGCCACGCAGTCGTCCTCGGCCGCGTGCTCGGCCGGGGAGTGCGAGACGCCCGTGGGGTTGCGTACGAACAGCATGGCCGTCGGGATCACCGACGAGAGGATTCCCGCGTCGTGTCCCGCGCCCGTGCCGAGTACCGGCACGGAACCGCCCAGGAGCCGCCCGAGCTCGTCGCGCAGCGCGTGCTCGAACTCGATGACCGGCGTGAAGGACTCCCGGACCACGTCCAGGTCCACGCCGTGCCGGTCGGCGTACTCGCGCGCCGCCTTCTCGATCGCCGTGACCGTGGCGTCCAGGTCGTCCGGCGAGGGCGCGCGCGAGTCCAGCCAGCCGCGTACGAGCGAAGGGATCGCGTTGACGCCGTTGGGCTCCACCGCGATCTTCCCGAACGTGGCCACCGCGCCCGCGAGTTCGGCCTCGCGGCGGGCGGCAAGGACCGTCTCGGCGTACGGCAGCATCGGGTCGCGCCGGTCCACGAGCCGCGTGGTGCCCGCGTGGTTGGCCTCGCCGCGGAAGTCGAAGCGCCAGCGGCCGTGCGGCCAGATGGCGCTCGCGATGCCGACCGCGTCCCCGGACAGGTCGAGCGCGCGGCCCTGCTCCACGTGGAGTTCCACGTACGCACCGATGCGGGAGAGCCGCTCGTCGTCGCGGCCGAGGCTCGAAGGGTCGTGCCCCGCCGCCTCCATGGCCGCGGGCAGCGATACCCCGTCGCCGTCCTTCAGCGCGTACGCCTGCTCCTTCGACAGCTGCCCGGCGGTCAGCCGCGAGCCCACACACGCGAGCCCGAAGCGGGCGCCTTCCTCGTCGCCGAAGTTGGTGAGCGCGAGCGGCCTGGTGAACTCCACTCCCCTGTGGCGGAGTTCATCCAGTGCCGCGAACGCGCTCACGACACCGAGCGGGCCGTCGAAGGCCCCGCCGTCCGGTACGGAGTCGAGGTGCGAGCCGGTGACGACCGCGTCGCCGGCCGCGGGGTCGCCGAGCCAGGCCCACTGGTTGCCGTTGCGGTCCAGCTCGTAGGTCAGGCCGCGGGCCTCGGCCTCGGACCGGAACCACGCACGGCAGTCGCGGTCCGCCTCGGTCCAGGCGAAACGCCGGTAGCCGCCGCTGCCGGCGTCCCGCCCGATGGGCGCGAGATCCGCCCACATCTCCTGGAAGGACGAGGTCACGCCTGCTCGCCCTCGCGCATCGGGACCCGTACGCCCTTGGCGTCCGCCACCGACTCCGCGATGTCGTAACCGGCGTCGACATGGCGGATGACGCCCATACCCGGGTCGTTGGTGAGCACGCGGCGGATCTTCTCGCCCGCGAGCTTGGTGCCGTCGGCCACCGAGACCTGGCCGGCGTGGATGGAGCGGCCCATGCCCACGCCGCCGCCGTGGTGCAGTGAGACCCAGGAGGCGCCGGAGGCCACGTTCACCATGGCGTTGAGCAGCGGCCAGTCGGCGATGGCGTCCGAGCCGTCGAGCATCGCCTCGGTCTCGCGGTACGGGGAGGCCACCGAGCCGCAGTCGAGGTGGTCGCGGCCGATGGCCAGGGGTGCCTGGAGTTCGCCGCTCGCCACCATGTCGTTGAAGCGCTCGCCGGCCTTGTCGCGCTCGCCGTAGCCGAGCCAGCAGATACGGGCGGGCAGGCCCTGGAAGTGGACGCGCTCGCCGGCCATCTTGATCCAGCGGTGCAGGGACTCGTTCTCGGGGAAGAGCTCGAGGATCGCCTTGTCGGTCTTGTGGATGTCGCTCGCCTCGCCCGAGAGCGCGGCCCAGCGGAACGGGCCCTTGCCCTCGCAGAAGAGGGGGCGGATGTACGCGGGCACGAAGCCGGGGAAGGCGAACGCCCGCTCGTATCCGGCCAGTTGGGCCTCGCCGCGGATGGAGTTGCCGTAGTCGAAGACCTCGGCGCCCGCGTCCATGAAGCCGACCATGGCCTCGACGTGCCTGGCCATCGACTCACGGGCCCGCGTCGTGAACCCGGCGGGGTCCTTGGCCACCGCGTCCGCCATGTCCTCGAAGGCCACACCGCTCGGCAGGTACGAGAGCGGGTCGTGCGCGGAGGTCTGGTCCGTGACGATGTCGATCGGGGCGCCCTCGGCGAGCATCTGCGGCAGCAGGTCGGCCGCGTTGCCGAGCAGGCCGATGGAGAGCGGGCGCCGGGCGTCCCGGGCCTCGGTGGCGAGCTGGAGGGCGTGGGCCAGGTTGTCGGCCTGCACGTCCAGGTAGCGGTGCTCGATACGGCGCTCGATGGCGCGCGGGTCCACGTCGATGCAGATCGCGACGCCGTCGTTCATCGTCACGGCCAGCGGCTGGGCGCCGCCCATGCCGCCGAGTCCGGCGGTCAGCGTGATCGTGCCCGCGAGGGTGCCGCCGAACTTCTTCGCGGCCACCGCGGCGAAGGTCTCGTACGTGCCCTGGAGGATGCCCTGGGTGCCGATGTAGATCCAGGAACCGGCCGTCATCTGCCCGTACATGGTCAGACCCAGCTGCTCCAGACGCCGGAACTCCTCCCAGTTCGCCCAGTCGCCCACCAGGTTCGAGTTGGCGATCAGGACCCGCGGCGCCCACTCGTGGGTCTGCATCACGCCGACCGGACGGCCCGACTGCACGAGCATCGTCTCGTCCTGCTTGAGGGTCTTCAGGGTGCGGACCATCGCGTCGAAGGAGCGCCAGTCGCGGGCCGCCTTGCCGGTGCCGCCGTAGACCACGAGCTTGTCGGGGTGCTCGGCGACCTCGGGGTCCAGGTTGTTCTGGAGCATCCGGAGGGCGGCCTCCTGCTGCCACCCCAGGGCGCTGAGCCCGGTGCCGCGGGGCGCTCGGACGGGACGGGGTCCGGACATGGGGGCCTCCTCGAGACGTCATGAGGGTCGATGCTGCGTGATGTCGTTATTCACATCCTGTCCAGCTGAATAGAACTAGTCAATCCCCTCGTCCCTCTGCGCGGCACGGGTGGGGGTGGTTGTCTGGACCACATGGGGATACGGGAGAACGCAGAGAGCGCGGGGAACGCAGAGGGCGCGGACAGCGCGGGGGACGCAGAGAGCACGGGGCGCGCGGACAGCGCGGGGAGCCCTTCGGCCGAGCGCCGTGACGCCGCCGTCCGCGCCGCCGTCGAGCAAGGCCTCGTAGGGCGCGACATCCCGATCGCCGCCTTCCTCGACATCACCGGCATCCGCGCCTCCGCCGCCGCCCTCAAGTCGGCCTTCGCGGCGGCGACTTCGGCCCCCGTCCTGCACGCCTTCGCCGTGAAGGCCGCCCCGCTCGTGCCCGTCCTGCGGCTGCTGCGCGAAGAGGGCTTGGGCGCCGAGGTGGCGAGCCCCGGCGAGCTGGCCCTCGCCCGCGCGGCCGGGATCCGCCCCGCACAGACGGTCCTCGACTCCCCCGCGAAGACCCCCGCCGAACTCCGCGAGGCGCTCGCGCTCGGCATCGCGGTCAACGCCGACAATCCGCAGGAGCTCGCCCGCCTCGACGCCCTGGTCCGCTCGGCGCCGAGCGGTTCTCCGCTGGGCATCCGCGTGAACCCGCAGACGGGCGGCGGTTCCATCGAGGCCCTGTCCACCGCGACCTCGACCTCGAAGTTCGGTGTGGCGCTACGGGACGAAGGCGCCCGCGACTGGCTGATCCGCGCGTACCTCGACCGCCCCTGGCTGACCCGGCTGCACATCCACTCCGGCTCCCAGGGCATCCCGCTCGACCTGCACGTCCAGGGCATCCGCGCGCTGTACGAGCTCGCCGAGGAGATCAACGCGCGGGCCGGCCGCCGGCAGATCGACACCCTCGACATCGGCGGCGGCCTCTCGGTGAACTTCACCTCGGACGAGGAGACCCCGACCTACGCCGAGTTCGTACGGGCCTTGCAGCGCAGCGTGCCCGGCCTGTTCACCGGGTCGTACGGCCTGGTCACGGAGTTCGGCCGGTCGCTGCTCGCCAAGCACGGCACGATCCTGGCGCGCGTGGAGTACACGAAGACCTCCGGCGGCCGCCCCATCGCGGTGACGCACGCGGGCGCCCAGGTGGCGACGCGCACGGTCTACGCCCCGCACTCCTGGCCGCTGCGGATCGCCGCGTACGACCCGAAGGGCCGCCCGAAGACGGGCCCCGAGACCGCCCAGGACGTGGCGGGCCCGGCCTGCTTCGCCGGCGACCTGCTCGCCGCCGACCGCCCGCTGCCGCTCCTCGAACAGGACGACTGGGTGGCGGCCCTGGACACGGGCGCGTACTACTTCGCCCACCCCTACGCGTACAACTCCCTTGCCCGGCCCGCGATTCACGGCTTCGCGGCGGAGGCCGACGGCACGGTGCGCTTCGCGCTGGTCCGCGAGGCGCAGACGGTGGCGGAGATCGTGGCGGAGTCGGGCGGCGAACAGCTGCGGGCGCTGGACGGGATGTGACGGCGGGCCGAACGGCGCCGGGCACGCGGGCGAACCTCTGAAGAACCTCTGATCCCGCACGAGTTGCGTGTGACCGGCGCCACACCGGGCATGAGCCGACCCGACGTATCCGCTGTCGGGGGAGGTCAACCGTGTCCGTCACTGAGCCGCACAGCACCGTTCCGCAGGAGGAACCCACGCTCAAACGCGCCATCGGCCCGGGTCTCCTGATCCTCTTCGTGATCGGGGACATTCTCGGGACGGGGATCTACGCGACCACCGGGAAGGTCGCGGGAAAGGTGGGCGGGGCCCTCTGGCTGCCGTTCGTGATCGGGTTCGTCGTCGCGATCCTGACGGCCGCCTCGTATGTCGAACTCGTCGGGAAGTACCCGCGCGCGGCCGGTGCGGCGCTCTACACGCAGAAGGCCTTCAAGGTCCCCTTCATCACCTTCATCGTGGCCTTCATGGTGATGTGCTCGGGCCTCTCCTCGGCGAGCGCGGCGGCCCGGGCGTTCAGCGGGGACTACCTGAGCGAGCTCACCGGCGACCTGCTGCCGCCCACGCTGGTCGCGATCGCCTTCATCCTGGTGCTCGCCGCGCTGAACCTGCGCGGGGTGTCGGAGTCGGTGAAGACCAACGTGGTCCTGACCCTCGTCGAGCTGACCGGCCTGGTCATCATCCTGGCGATCGGCGCCTGGGCGGTCCTGACCGGCGACGGCGAGCCCTCCCGGCTCACCGACTTCGAGGCGACCGGCACCGGATACGCGCTGATCACCGGCGTACTCGGCGCGACGGCCCTGGGCTTCTTCGCCTTCGTGGGCTTCGAGGACTCGGTGAACATGGTCGAGGAGACCAAGGAGCCGCACCGCAACTTCCCGCGGGCGATCTTCCTGGGCGTGGCGATCACCGGCACGATCTACGTGCTCGTGGCGCTGGTGTCCTCGCTGATGGTCGACCACAAGACCCTCGCCGGTTCGAGCGGCCCGCTGCTGGAGGTCGTGAAGGCCGGCGGGGTGGACTTCCCGCACAAACTCTTCGCCCTGATCGCCCTGTTCGCGGTCACCAACTCGGCGCTGATCAACATCATGATGGCCTCGCGGCTCTGCTACGGGATGGCCAACGAGCGCATCCTGCCGCGCGGCATGGGCCGCGTGCTCGCCAAGCGCCGCACCCCCGTGGTCGGCATCGTCTTCGTCTCGCTGCTCGCGATCGGTCTCGTGTCGACGGGTGAGATCGAAGGGCTCGGCGACACCACGGCGTTCCTGCTGCTCTGCGTGTTCGCGGTGGTCAACATCGCGGTGCTCGTGCTGCGCCGCGACCCGGTGGACCACGCCCATTTCCGTACGCCGACGGTCCTGCCCGTGCTCGGTGCGATCACGGCGCTGATCCTGGCCAGCCCGCTCGCCGACCGTCCCGCGGACGTCTACATCCGCGCCGGCGTGCTGCTCGCGATCGGCATCGCGCTGTGGGCGGTGAACAAGGCGGTCATGAAGGCGCGGGGCGAGGAGGACACGCCCAAGGGGGCCTGAACGACGGGGCGTTGAGAGCGGCCGGTCGCTCAGACGGCTCTCATCTCCTGCCGCTAACCTCTCCGGCCGACCAGCCGACCAGCCGACCGGCTGGTCAGCAGGCCGGAGCGGGCGGCCGGGGCCCTGTTCGCCGGAGCGGGGCCCGGCCAGGCAGAAGGGAGAGAACACGTGGCAAGAGCAGGAGCGGGAGCTGGAGCTGGAGCTGGTTCCGGGGCACACACGCACGTACTGGCCCGGGTTGCCGTGTCCGTAAGGGCCGGGGCCGCCCCCTTGTGGTGGCTCGGCGTGGTCGCGGCGGGCGTCGGCGTCCTCGTGCCGGGGCTGACCGGGCGGCGGATCGGGGTCATGGCGGGCGGGGCGCTGTTCCTGATCGCCCTGGCCGCCGTCTTCGCCGTACGGCGCGGGCGCTACGCCGCGTCGGCGCGGGCCGCGACCCGGGCCGCCCGGCACGACGTGCTCCAGGACCGGCGGGTCACGCTCGCGAACTGGCGCCGCGCCCACCGCTGGTGGCTGGCCGGCGCCTTCCTCGCGGCCGTGTGCACCTCTTTCGTCCTGCCGACGGCGGGCGGGCTGCTGCTCGCGGGCGCGGGCGCCGGCCTGTGGGCGAAGGCCGCCTGGCTGGGCCGGCTCGAACGGGACGCGGACGCGCTGCTGTGGGTACCGGTCGACCGGGCGGCGAAGGGACTCGCGGGCAGGCCGGTGGGCCCGTACCGCAGGACGGGGATCGCCGCGGGGGACGCGGCGCCGGGCGGGGCACGCAGACCGGCCCGCGTATAACCGGAGCGGCTGTCCCCCTCCCCCTCACTCCACGAACAACCCGCGCTCCGCGGCCCGCACATCGAAGGCCTCCAACCGGGCCTGGGCCTCCGGGAGGCCGTCGCACATGGCCTCCAGGAGGACCCGGCCGAGCAGCATCGGCGCGCACACCGTGTCGAAGGCGAGGCCGGTGCCGACGGCCGCGGGCAGCAGCAGGTCGGAGACCTTGGCGACCGGGGCGAAGGCCGAGTCGGCGACCGTGACGACGGTCAGCCCGAGGGACTTGGCGTACGTCAGGGCCTCGACCACCTCGCGCGGATGGCGCGGCAGCGCGAAGCACATCAGGGCCGTGGCGCCCGCGCGGGCCGCGGCGTCCAGACGGTCAGCGAGCATCGTGCCGCCCTCGTGCAGCAGCCGGACGTCCGGGTGCACCTTGGCGGCGAAGTACGCGAAGCCGTACGCCTGCGAGGCCGCCGCCCGCAGCCCGAGCACCGGCAGCGGGCGGGACGCGGCGAGCAGGGCGCCGGCCTGCTCCACGGGCGAGGGGTCGGCGAGCACGGAGGCGAGGTGGCGCAGGTTCTCGATCTCGGCCTCGACGGCCTGCTGGTACTCGTTGAGCTCGGCGGGCGCGTCCGCGGCCGCCGGGGCGACCTCGCGCAGGTGCCTGCGCAGCGCCGGGTAGCCGTCGAAGCCGAGGGCGACCGCGAACCGGGTCACGGACGGCTGGCTCACCCCGGCGAGTTCGGCGAGCTCCACGGAGGACAGGAACGGCACGTCGGCCGCGCGCCGCACCATGCAGTGCGCGATACGGCGCTGGGTCGGGGTCAGCCGGTGCCCCTCGAAGAGCTGTTGCAGCCGGGTGGCCGGGCTGTCGGTCATCACTCGGTCTCCCGCATCGCTCGGTCTCGCGCCGCTCGCGTCCCGCGGCGCCCTGGCCTCCCACGAGGCTATTCAGTGACCATGAACTCTGCATGAGGGTATGCAGTCACGGCAAGGGAGAAGCCGCCGCCGCCCCCGACGGCGGGCCTGCCCGACCCCGGATCCGGGGGCTAGCCCCACTGCGCCGCGGACCGCCGCTTCGTACCGTTCGTAGGTATGGAAGCCCGAGACGCTGAGCTCAAGAAGGAACTCCAAGCGACCCTGCACACCCGCAGGGAGCTCGGCGAGGACTACGAACCCGCGCTGGTCGAGTCGTTCCTCGAAAAGGTCGAGACCCGTCTCGACGCGACGGTGGACCGCCGCATGCGCCGCCTGATGGCGGAGCAGCAGATGGCG
This sequence comes from Streptomyces indicus, assembly GCF_900100315.1. Classification (GTDB taxonomy): domain Bacteria; phylum Actinomycetota; class Actinomycetes; order Streptomycetales; family Streptomycetaceae; genus Streptomyces; species Streptomyces indicus. Next base: position 26,414 of record NZ_FNFF01000021.1, on the reverse strand, counting down.
GTCGCCCGCGAGGCCCGCACCCCGCGCGGCCCGGTGGACGCCTGGGGCGAACGCTTCGGCTTCGCGATCGTCTCCCTGATCCTCGCGATCCCCTTGTCGGCCATCGCAGCGGTCAACGCGGACCTCCCGGGCCTGATCGTCGCCTGGCTCGGCATCGTCGGCGTCAACGCGGTCCACGCACTGCACAAGCTCCCGGGGTTCGGGCGGGGGCAGCGGGGGCGGGAATCGGACTGGGAGGACTGAGGGCCGCTGTCCCCAGCCCGCGGAGCAGAGGGTGAGCTTCTCGCGGGGCCGCCGCACCCCCGTGTGACGGGGGGCGGGACGACGGCGGCCCCGCGAGTGGACGCGGGCCGGGTCAGGGCCGGCGTGGTGCGTCCGTGGCGTCGAGGAGGTCCGGGAGCCGCTCCGGAGGTCCTGCGCCGCTCGGTGCCGGCCGGTCCGGGGAGCCGCTCCCGTTCCTGCCGACACCCAGAACAATGCCGGACGTGTGTTAAGCGGGTGCTGCGCGGACGTGTCGCGTACGTACCGTTTGCACGAAGGCCGCGAAGCCGTGAGGCACTCGCGGCCTTCGGAGCCCGCACGGCACAACGGGCAGGCGGCTGGGGCTACTTGCCGCCGGCCAGGAACGCGAGCAGGTCCTGGCGGCTGACCACGCCCTTCGGCTTGCCCTCCACCAGGACGATCGCCGCGTCCGCGCCGGCCGCCGCACCGAGCACCGCCATCAGGTCGCCGACGGGCTCGCCGGAGCCGACCTGCGGCAGCGGGGCCGACATGTGCTTCTCCAGCGGGTCGTCGAGCGAGGCGCGCTGGGCGAAGAGGGCGTCGAGCAGTTCGCGCTCGACCACCGAGCCGACGATCTCCGCGGCCATGACGTCGGGGTGGCCCGCGCCCGGCTTCACGATGGGCATCTGCGAGACGCCGTACTCGCGAAGGACCTCGATCGCCTGGCCGACCGTCTCCTCGGGGTGCATGTGGACGAGGTGCGGCAGCGCGCCCTCCTTGAAGCGCAGCACGTCGCCGACGCTCGCGGAGGAGCCGGAGTCCTCGAGGAACCCGTAGTCCGCCATCCACTCGTCGTTGAAGATCTTCGAGAGGTAGCCGCGGCCGGAGTCCGGCAGCAGCACGACCACCACGTCGTCCTCGCCCAGGTCCTTCGCGACCTCCAGCGCCGCCACGACCGCCATGCCGCAGGAGCCGCCCACGAGCAGGCCCTCCTCCTTGGCAAGGCGGCGGGTCATCTGGAAGGAGTCCTTGTCGGACACGGCGACGATCCGGTCCGTGACGTTCTGGTCGTACGCGCTCGGCCAGAAGTCCTCGCCGACGCCCTCGACCAGGTAGGGGCGGCCCGAGCCGCCCGAGTAGACGGAGCCCTCGGGGTCGGCGCCGACGATCTGCACGCCGCCCTCGCTGATCTCCTTGAGGTAGCGGCCCGTGCCGGAGATGGTGCCGCCGGTGCCGACGCCCGCGACGAAGTGGGTGATCTTCCCCTCCGTCTGCGTCCACAGCTCGGGACCGGTGGTCTCGTAGTGCGAGCGCGGGTTGTTGGGGTTGGAGTACTGGTCGGGCTTCCAGGCGCCGGGGGTCTCACGGACGAGCCGGTCGGAGACGTTGTAGTACGAGTCGGGGTGCTCGGGGTCGACGGCCGTCGGGCAGACCACGACCTCAGCCCCGTACGCGCGCAGCACGTTGATCTTGTCCGTGGAGACCTTGTCCGGGCAGACGAAGATGCACTTGTAGCCCTTCTGCTGGGCCACGATGGCGAGTCCGACGCCGGTGTTGCCGGAGGTGGGCTCGACGATCGTGCCGCCGGGCTTCAGCTCCCCGCTCTTCTCGGCCGCCTCGATCATCCGTACGGCGATGCGGTCCTTCACGGAGCCGCCCGGGTTGAAGTACTCGACCTTGGCCAGGACGGTCGCCCTGATCCCTTCGGTCACCTTGTTGAGCCTCACCAGCGGGGTGTTGCCGACGAGACTGATCATCGAGTCGTGGAATTGCACCGTTGTCTCCGGGTTCTCCGGTCTTTGCCTGGGACGGCCGTCAGCTTAAGGGTGCGGCATGCGCGAGGACGGCCACTCTGCGCACAACAGGACGGCCACTCCGCGCACAAGGCGGGGGCCACTCCGGTGCAGAGAGATTGGATGACCTGCGCGACGGGGCAAGCAGTTGGTGTACGGCGCCGCGTGACGCCGCGGCGTGGACGGCGCCGCATACGCCGCGGTGTGAACGGGAGGTGGCTGCGGTCCATGTCGAGGGCGAGGGTGGCACGGCGGATCGCCGCGGGAGCGGCGTTCGGCGGCGGAGGGATCGGGCTTGCGGGCGCGGCCGCGGTGGGTCTGGTGCTGGCGGAGGTGCAGCTGGCGAAGCGTTCGGTGGGCAACGGGATCGCTCCCATCCCGCCCCGCGCCAACGGACTGTACGGACGGTCGTACGCGGACGGCTCCCCGCCGCTGCGGCTCACGATGCTCGGCGACTCCACGGCGGCGGGACAGGGCGTGCGCAGGGCGCGGCAGACCCCGGGCGCCCTGCTCGCGCAGGGACTCGCGGCGGTGGCGGAGCGCCCGGTGGAGCTGCTCAACGTGGCGCTGCCCGGGGCCCAGTCCGACGACTTGGACCGCCAGGTCACGCTGGTGCTCGCGAACAGCGGCCCGGTCCCCGACGTCTGCGTGATCATGATCGGTGCGAACGACGTGACGCACCGGATGCCGCCCACGAAGTCGGTCCGCTACCTCTCCGCCGCGGTGCGCAGGCTCCGTACGGCGGGCTGTGAGGTGGTGGTGGGCACCTGCCCCGACCTGGGCTCGGTGGAGCAGGTGTACCAGCCGCTGCGGTGGCTGGCCCGCCGGGTCTCCCGCCAGCTCGCGGCCGCCCAGACGATCGGTGTCGTCGAACAGGGCGGCCGCACCGTGTCGCTGGGCGATCTGCTCGGCCCCGAGTTCTCGGCGAATCCGCGCGAGATGTTCTCGCTGGACAACTACCACCCGTCCGCGGAGGGCTACGCGACAGCCGCGATGGCGGTGCTTCCGACGGTCTGCGCCTCGCTCGGCCTCTGGCCGGCGGAGGAGGAGCGCCCGGACGCGACCCGCAACGAGGGCTTCCTGCCGGTGGCCCGCGCCGCGGCCCAGGCGGCTTCCGAGGGCGGTACGGAGGTCACGGCCGCGATGCCGACCGGGCCGCGCGGACCGTGGGCGCTGCTCAAGCGCCGGCGCCGGCAGCGGATCGAGGAGCCGGAGCCGGCTGCGCCCGCCCCGGCGGCTTCGGCGCCGTCCGAGCCGACGGAGCGTGCGGCGCCCTGAGACGCGCGCACCTGCCGCGGGGCGAAATTCCTCAACCCCCTTGACCTCAAGCTTGCTTGAGGTCCGAGGGTGGTGCGCATGAACACGACGACAACGACTTCGCAGCAGGACGTCCGGGCCGACCTCGAAGCCATCGAGCAGGTCATCGCCACGCTGGAGCACGCCCAGGTGAACGAGGACGTGGAGGAATTCCTCGGCCTGTTCCGCGCGGACGCGATCTGGACCACGGCACACGGCAAGCTGCTCACCGGGCTCGACGAGATCGCCGCGTTCACGCGCAGGACGCTGCCCGGGGCCATGACGGACGGCTCGGTCAGCTACGAGCTGGTGGACGTGCTGTTCATCCGCCCCGACGTGGCGGCGGTCAAGGCGCGCGGCCAGTACCTGACGCTCGACGGCGAGCCCACGGGCCACCCGACCTCACCCCTGTATGTGATGGCCAAGGAGGACGGCCGCTGGCTGCTCACGGCGAACCAGAACACCTTCACGCTTCCGGAGTGAGGCCTACTGAGCGTACGCTTAGGACCGCACGACTAAGCGCACGCTCAGAAAGAGGCGGGCGTCACAGTCCGTACCCGGTGACCTTGACCGTACGTACGGGTAACTTCCGATTCGGCCGTGCCGCGGACCTCCCGGCCGGCCGAGCCGAAGCCGGACGCCCACCTCAGCCGCCCCCCGAGAACCGGAGCCCGTGATGCCCGAAGCCGTGATCGTCTCCACCGCCCGCTCCCCCATCGGCCGCGCCGGCAAGGGCTCCCTCAAGGAGCTGCGGCCCGACGACCTCACCGCCACGATCATCCAGGCCGCCCTGGCCAAGGTCCCCGAGCTGGACCCGAAGGACATCGACGACCTGATGCTCGGCTGCGGTCTGCCGGGCGGCGAGCAGGGCCACAACCTGGGCCGCATCGTCGCGATCCAGATGGGCATGGACCACCTGCCGGGCTGCACGGTCACCCGGTACTGCTCCAGCTCGCTCCAGACGACCCGGATGGCACTGCACGCCATCAAGGCCGGCGAGGGCGACGTGTTCATCTCGGCCGGCGTCGAGACCGTCTCGCGCTTCGTCAACGGCTCCTCGGACGGCATGCCGGGCACGCACAACCCGATCTTCGCCGAGGCCGAGGCCCGTACCGCCGAGGTCGCCCAGTCCACCGGCGCCTCCTGGCACGACCCGCGCGAGGACGGCCTGCTGCCCGACGCCTACATCGCGATGGGCCAGACCGCCGAGAACCTGGCCCGTATCAAGGGCGTGACGCGTCAGGACATGGACGAGTTCGGCGTCCGCTCGCAGAACCTCGCCGAGGAAGCCATCAAGAACGGCTTCTGGGAGCGCGAGATCACCCCGGTCACGCTGCCCGACGGCACGGTCGTCTCCAAGGACGACGGCCCGCGCGCCGGCGTCACCATGGAGGGCGTCTCCGGTCTCAAGCCGGTCTTCCGCCCCGACGGCCTGATCACGGCCGGCAACTGCTGCCCGCTGAACGACGGCGCCGCGGCCGTGGTCATCATGAGCGACACCAAGGCCCGCGAGCTGGGCCTGACCCCGCTCGCCCGCATCGTCTCCACCGGCGTGACCGGCCTGTCCCCCGAGATCATGGGCCTCGGCCCGGTCGAGGCGAGCAAGCAGGCCCTCAAGCGCGCGGGCCTGACCATCGACGACATCGACCTGGTCGAGATCAACGAGGCCTTCGCGGCCCAGGTCATCCCCTCGTACCGCGACCTGGGCATCGACATCGACAAGCTGAACGTCAACGGCGGCGCCATCGCCGTCGGCCACCCCTTCGGCATGACGGGCGCCCGCATCACCGGCACGCTCATCAACAGCCTCCAGTTCCACGACAAGCAGTTCGGTCTGGAGACCATGTGCGTCGGCGGCGGCCAGGGCATGGCGATGGTCATCGAGCGCCTGAGCTGACCGTACGGATGCGAACGGCCGCGCTGCGCGACCGTTTTCGGCCACGCTGCGCCGAGCCCCGGCCGTGACCCAATCTCCCCCAGGATGTGACCAATGTCCTGGGGGAGCGGCATATCCGCAGGTCAGCGGTGTACACCCATACGGGTGAGGTCAAACGACCCGTCCGATTCGTGACCTTCTCCACTGACAGGCTTTACGCCCGCACGACAAGCTGTTGTAGGAAGTCGGGGGTCGACTTTGAAACCAGGAGTACGTCAGTGAGTGTCACCTTGAGTGTCCTGCTGCTCGCCATCGCCGCTGCCACGGCCATGGTCGGCGCCGTGGCGCTGCACACCGTGCGGGGCCTGCAGAAGCAGATATCCGCCCTGCGATCCGAGATCGCCGCAGGCCAGGCCCGTGTGCCGGCCGCCCGCAGCGCCGTGGAGCACCCCGGTACGGAGGCCATCCGCAGCGCCGTCGCCGAGGCCCTGGCCGAGGAGCGCGAGCGCGAGCTCGCCGAGGCCCGCGCGTTCTGGGCCGCCCAGGAGGCGCGCGACGCCGCCGACGCCCCCTCGCTGCTCGGCACCCTGCCGCCGCACCTCGCGGAGGAGCTGTTCCTGCCGCGCCAGTCCGACTTCGTCGGCCTGGAGCGCGAGCTGGGCGAGCTCGACCTGGAGGGTCTCGAGCGCGACCTGGAGCTCGCGGAGGCCGCCGAGGAGCTGGCCACCGCCGACGAGCACCCCGGCGACTCCCCCGAGCTCGCCGCCGCCCGCCGCCGCCACCCCTCGCACCCGGACTTCGTCCCGGTGCAGGCCGCCGGCCCCGCCCGCGAGAGCGCCGCGCTCTCCGGCGACCACGAGCACACCGTGACCCGCCTCGCGGCCCTCGCCGACGCCCGTACCGCCCTGTGCGACGTGCGTCCGGGCCCGCTCGGCACCCTCGACGTCTACGTCTTCACCGACGGCACCACGCTCTGCATGACCCCGGGTCACCGCGAGACCGCGGAGCGCCTGGCCGCCGCCCTGGAAGGCGGCGACACCCCGGTGCTGCTCGGCGGCTCCGGAGTCTCCGGCGCCTACTCGCTGACCTTCGCCTGCGGCGAGGAGAACGTGTACATCCTCGCGGACCGCGTCATCGCCTCCGCGTAAGGCGCCGCGCTCCCGCGCGCGGCAGAGTCGACCCCCACACGGCAGTGCGCCGGGGAGCCCTTGTCGGGCTCCCCGGCGCACTGCCGTTTCACGACTCACACACCGGCGCGTTTCTGCGCCTCCTCGACCAGAGCCACTGCTTCCGCGAGCTCCTCATGATTTTCCAGGACGAGCGCCAAGTCCCGTCCGGCGACCGTGACTTGATCGGCCACGGCGAACATCCCGGCGTCCGCCATCTCGTACGGCCCGCCCTCGACGCCCTCGATGATCTGGGCACGCCGTGCCAACTCCCTGGCCAGAGCGAGCGCTTCGGCTGCGGCGCCCCTCTGGAGGCGGCTCTGCGGTGCGGCCCGCAGCCGGTCGGCGAAGCGGTCCACGGCGGCGTTCAGCGGCGTCGTATCAAGCACAAGGCGACCCTATGCGCCGCTCGCGGGGCATTGCCAACAACCGAACGCTCAGGCACGGTGGCGTGAAGAGGACTTCCGACCCCACACGCCCATACGCCAGCGTCCGGAGGCGCCGATGTCCCTAGTCTTCTCCGAGGAGACCCATCGCAACCTGCTCGCCCGCATCCCCCACTGCACGGGCCGCGAAGTGTCCGACTGGCTCCGCGCCGTCGACGACGGCCCCGCCTTCCTCCGCTTCGAGGAGAAGGTCAGCTGGCTGCGCCACGAGTACGACCTGTCGTACGGCCACGCCAAGGCGATCATCCACGAGTACGACATGAGGAGGGCCGCGCGCAGGCTGCGTTGAAGCCTCCCGGCGACGACCGCACGATGTGCCTGCATACGTGAAAGGGGCTCCCGGCGGAAACCGGGAGCCCCTTCGCGTACTGCCGACGGCCTGGCCGTCAGTGGTCCTGCTAGTCGTTGCCTTGCAGGATCGAGATCAGACGCAGCATCTCGAGGTAGATCCAGACCAGCGTCATGGTCAGACCGAAGGCGGCCAGCCAGGACTCCTCACGCGGCGCGCCGTAGGCGATGCCGTCCTCGACCTGCTTGAAGTCCAGGGCGAGGAAGAAGGCGCCGAGCAGGATGCCGACGATGCCGAAGACGATGCCGAGGCCGCCGCTGCGGAAGCCGAGGCCGTCGCCGCCGCCGAAGACCATGAACAGCAGGTTCACAGCCGTCAGGACCAGGAACGCGGTGGCCGCGATGATCAGGTAGCGCGTGAAGCGCGCGGTGACCCGGACGATGCGCGTCTTGTACAGCACGAGCATCGTCACGAACACGGCCATCGTGCCGAGGACGGCCTGCATGGCCGCGCCCTCCGCCACGAACGTGTTGACGTAGTTGCTGATGGCGCCGAGGAACAGGCCCTCGAGCGCGGCATAGCCCAGGATCAGCGCGGGGACGGGCTTGCGCTTGAAGGACTGCACGAGCGCGAGCACCATCGCGACCAGACCGGCGCCCACCGCGAGCGGCAGCGCGAGGTCCATGATCCAGGCGACGGCGGCACCGGCGATGACCAGGCCGAGCGTGATGCCCGTACGGGCCACCACGTCGTCCATCGTCATCCGGTTACCGGTGGTCACGGGCGCCTGCGGCGCACCGTGCTGGAGGTCCTGCTGCGCGTACGGGTTCTGCGCGTAAGGGTTCGTCGGCGCTGCGGTGGGCTGCGCGTACGGGTTGCCGCCCGCGTACGGGTTGCCCTGAGTGCCTACGGCGGGGCCCCCGGCCTGCGGCCCGGCGTTGAAGCCCGCGTGGCCGTTGTCGCGGCTGAACCCCCGTCGCGAGAAGACCGGGTTACTGCTCCTCATCTCACTCCTCCATGGCCACCCTGCGCGGCCTTAGGTCAAGAGTAATGCGTTAGCAAAAGATGCACCCTAGTGCTCAGGGAGGATCTTTCCCATCCCCTTGAACGACGGGGCACTCGCCTCTGTTCCGGACGCGTACCCAGGGCCGCGAACCTAGACTCGTCAGGGCATGGGCAAACAGCCCGTAGCCGTGCAATACGACGCAATTCCAGGGAGGCCGCATGTCCACCCGAGGCAACAAGCGCAGGGCCCGCAAGAAGAAGAAGGCCAACCACGGCAAGCGCCCCAACACCTGAGCCACCGCCTTCCCCCACATGGAGGACGGACGAAGGACCGCACCCGGAGCAGGGTGCGGTCCTTCGCGGTGTGTGCGGCGGGCCGGCGGCGGCGTGGCCCAGCGGGTCAGCCGACGGCGGTCCGCGGGTCAGCCGACGGCGGTCGCGACCGTGGCCGCCGTGATCGCCACCATCACCGCGGTCATGTCGCGGATGGCGGCGCGCACGCTCTCGCCGGCCCACTGCCCGTCGGCCACCTCTTCCATGCGCGGCGCGAGCTCCTTCTTGCGCTGGCCGGGGAAGGCCACCGTGTGCAGGCCCGCACCGTGGATCAGGGAGACCAGTCCCGCCGTGCGCACATCGGGCTCGGCGCCCTCGAGCACGACCGCCCGCAGCCGCTCCCGCAGCTCGGTCTCGACCGCCCCGTCCGCCTCCGGATACCGGCGTACGGGGAAGATCCCCATCGTCTTGCGCTTCTCCTCCACGAGCACACCCCGCTCGCAGAGCCGCGCGACGGTCGGGGCCACGGCCTTGCCCTGCTCCTTGGTGAGCCAGTAACTCACGTGCCGCTTCCCGCGCTTGCCGATCCAGCCGGGGAGCTGGGCGAGCCGCTCGTCGAGCAGCGGCTCCCCCGTCTCGGCCGTGTCCTCGAGCACGATGTGCTTGTCGTCGATGGTCACCCGCCCGGCGAGCACCAGCTCGAGCAGGATCCCGCCCGCCACCGCCCAGGCGGCGGCCTGCCTCTGCTTGGCGGTCCCGGACTCGTCGTCCAGCGACAGCAGCATGATCTCTTCGGCCAGCGTGACGGCCATACGTCCCCCTTCACCTGCGTACACCGGATCGCGCACGCACTTACTCGGTCACCGAGGATCTTGCCCCATGGCGCCGGCTTTCCCGCGTCTTTACCTCAGGTCGCCCGGACCCCGCACGCCCGGCATCAGCTCGTGAGCAGCACGCCCGCGTACGCCGCCGAGCCCACGAGGACCCACGCGCCGAGGCCCAGCGTGGCCAGCTTGGCGCCGGAGCGGGTGAGGGTGGGGAAGTACACCGCGCTGCCGAGGCCGAACAGGGCGGCGGCGAGCAGGAGTTCCTGGGCGGTGTCGGCCGCTTCGAGAAGGCCGGGGGTGACGAGTCCGGTGCTGCGCAGGGCGGCCATCACCAGGAACCCGGCGACGAACAGCGGCACGAGCGCGGGCCGGCGCCCCTGCGCCTCCGCTCCTGCCTGTGCCTCCGCCTCTCCCCCGGCCCCCTGCGCGCGCCTGTGGTGGAGGGTGAAGGCCACGCCGGCGACCAGCGGCGCCAGCATCGCGACTCGTATGAGCTTGACGAGGACGCCCTCGGTCAGCGCGTCGGGACCCGCGGTCTGCGCGGTGGCCACGACCTGGCCGACGTCGTGCACACCCGCCCCGACCCACCGCCCGAATTCGACCGCGTCCATCCCCAACGGGCCCTTCAGGAGCGGCAGTACGACGATGGCGAGCGTGCCGCAGAGGGTGACGAGGGCGACCGACGAGGCCACCTCGGCCTCGTGCCGCTCGTCGTGCTCGCTCTTGCCGAGCACGCTCGAAACAGCACCGATCGCCGATGCCCCGCAGATCGCGTAACCGGTGGCGACGAGCAGCGACTGGTCGTCGGAGAGTCCGATCCGGCGCCCGAGCCACCGGGTGCCGAAGAAGGTGGCGGCCACGACTCCGACCACCATGACCAGGCTCTCCCAGCCCAGCGCCACCACGTCGCCCAGGCTCAGCTTGAGTCCGAGCAGGACGATCCCGGCGCGCATCAGCCGCTTCCCGGCCGTGGAGAGCCCGGCACGTCCCGTACTGCGCACGAACCCGCCGACGCGGGGCAGATGCGCCGCGACGACACCGAGCACGACGGCCGCGGTGAGCATCGGAACCCCGGGCCACAGCGCATGCACCCCGGCCGCCACGGCCACGGCGAGGACGGCGAGCAGCAGCCCGGGCATGTTCCGCCCGACGGCCTGTACGAGAACGAGGCGCCTGCTCCGCGGGGTGGTGCGGGCCGAGGTGCGCTCGGGACCTATGAGAACCATGATCCCAGCGTGCGCCCGGGACGAAGCCCCCGCTAGACGCGATCTGGAGGGGAGGTCATAGACCGCGCTTATGGGGGGTCGGCGGAGGCGGGGCACCGGGCGAGAAGGCCTGTGGATCACGTCCCGGGGAGCGTGCCCATCCCCCGAAAGGCGCCCCCGGGCTTGAATTCGGGGTGTGCGGTGTTGACGTGGGTGAGGAACCGTTCCGAGACAGGGAAGGTGATCCACCATGCCGGACGCCGCGCAGCGGCTGACCACGCTCGCCGAGCAGCTCCTGGGCGCAAGACTCCCGGTGCGGCTGCGCGCCTGGGACGGCAGCGAGTACGGCCCCCCGACCACCCCCGGCACCCCCGCCCCGCCCACCCTCGTGATCCGCCACCGCCGGGCTCTGCGCCGCATCCTGTTCAAGCCGGGCGAACTCGGCCTCGCCCGCGCCTGGGTGGCCGGGGAGATCGACGTCGAGGGCGATCTGTACGAGGCGCTCGGCGCGATCGCCGGTCTCGTCTGGGAGCGCGAGGACCTGCCGGCCCCGCCCCTGCGCGACCCCGCCACGCGCGCCGCCGTACGCGAACTCGTGCGGCTCGCGGGCCCGCTGCCGCCCCCGCCCCCGCCGCGCGAGGAGGTCCGCCGCCGCACCGGCGCCCTGCACACCAAGGTCCGCGACCGGCAGGCCGTCAGCCACCACTACGACGTGGGCAACGACTTCTACGAGCTGGTACTCGGACCGTCGATGGTCTACTCGTGCGCGTACTGGTCCGCCCCCGACGGCACCCTGGAGGACGCCCAGCGCGACAAGCTCGAACTGGTCTGCCGCAAGCTCGACTTGAAGCCTGGCATGCGCTTGCTCGACGTCGGCTGCGGCTGGGGCTCGATGGCGGTGCACGCCGCCCGTGAGCACGGCGTGGAGGTCGTCGGCATCACGCTCTCGCGCGAGCAGGCCGCGTACGCGAGGAAGCGCATCGCCGAAGAAGGACTCGCGGACCGCATCGAGATCCGCGTGCAGGACTACCGCGACGTCGACGACGGCCCGTACGACGCGATCTCCTCCATCGGGATGGCCGAACACGTCGGCTCGGCGCGCTACCTGGAGTACGCCCGCGACCTGTACGCCCTGCTCAAGCCCGGCGGGCGGCTGCTCAACCACCAGATCGCGCGCCGCCCGCAGGAGGACGAGTCGGCGTACCGGATCGACGCGTTCATCGACGCGTACGTCTTCCCCGACGGCGAGCTCTCCCCGGTCGGCAGCACCGTCGCGCAGCTGGAGGCGGCCGGGTTCGAGGTGCGCGACCTGGAGTCGATCCGTGAGCACTACGCCCTGACGCTGCGCCGCTGGGTGGCGAACCTGGAGGCGGCCTGGCCCGAGGCGGTCCGCCTCTCCTCCCCGGGCCGCGCCCGCGTCTGGCGGCTCTACATGGCGGCCAGCGCCCTCGCCTTCGAGCGCAACAGGATCGGCGTCAACCAGGTCCTCGCGGTCCGCACCCCGACGTCCGGCGCCTCGGGCCTGCCCCTGCGCCCGCGCCCCCAGTGGCACCTCTGATCCCCGCGTACGACTGATCCCCGGATCTCCGCGTACGACTGATCTCCGCATACGACGCAGGGCCCGGCTCCCGAGGTGGGAGCCGGGCCCTGGCCCGCGTACCGGAGCGGTCACTCCGCCTTGATGGCGTCCAGCATGTTCAGCTTCGCCGCCCGCCGCGCCGGCCACAGCGCCGCGAGGACACCGACCACACCGGCCAGGGCGAGGAAGACGCCCATCCGGCCCCACGGGATGACCAGCGTGTACGTGGTCATCAGGGACTTGAGCAGCTCGCCCGTGGCCCAGCCGAAGAACAGGCCGAGCCCGATGCCGAGCACACCGCCGAACAGCGAGATCACGATGGACTCGAGGCGGACCATCCGCTTGATGCCCTTGCGGTCCAGGCCGATCGCCCGCAGCATGCCGATCTCCTGGCGGCGCTCGAACACCGACATCGCGAGGGTGTTGATCACGCCGATCACCGCGACCAGGACGGCCATCGCGAGCAGCCCGTACAGCATGTTCAGGATCATGTTGAAGATGCCGCCGATGGCCTTGGAGATGTCGGCCTTGTCGTCGACCGCGATCGCCGGGTTCTCGCCGAGCGCCTTGACCAGCTTGTCCTTCGTGGCCTCCGAGACGCCGTCCGAGGTCTTCAGCATGACCTGGAAGTCGACCGGGGTCTTCATGTGCGGGTCGAGCACCGAGGTGTCGACCATGAGGCCCTTGATCATCTCGTTGCCCTCGTAGACACCGACGATGTTCAGCTTGCCGCGCTTGCCGTCCTCGAAGACCGCGTCGACGCTCTGGCCGTTCTTCCAGCCGTACGCCTTGGCGGTGTCGGTGTCGACCACCGCGTTGTCGCCGGTCAGGTCCCAGCCGCCGGCGGTGAAGTCCAGCTGGACCAGCTTGTCGATGGTCTTGCCGTTCACGCCGACCAGCTGGTCCGCGCGGGAGCCGCCGTCGGTGGTGAACACCTTGGCGGGCGACATCCGCAGCGGCGAGGTCTCGGTGACGCCCTCGGTCTTCGCGAGGGTCTTCTCGACCTCGGGGGACAGCGGCGACTGGTTGCTCATCGAGACCACGTAGTCGCTGCGCAGCGCCTCGGTGGCCATCTTGTCGATGGACTTCTGCAGGGTGCCGGCGATGACCGTGATGCCGGTGAGCAGGGTCAGACCGATCATCAGGGCCGAGGCGGTCGCGGCGGTGCGGCGCGGGTTGCGCACCGCGTTCTGCCGGGACAGCTTGCCCGAGACGCCGAAGGCCTTCAGGAGCGGCGCGGCGGCGCCGATGACCGGGCGGGAGAGCAGCGGCGTCAGGACGAAGACGCCGATCACCAGGAGGGCTGCGCCCAGACCCATCGGGAGCTTGGCGTCCGAGGCGGCCATGGTGCGGCCGTAGAGGACGGCGGCGATGCCGAGGCCGCTGAAGACCGCGCCGATGGTGTTCCGTACGACCAGGCCCTTGGTGGTGGGCGTGGCGTGCAGCGCGTTCATCGCGGCGACCGGCGGGATCTTCGCGGCGCGGCGGCCCGGCAGCCAGGCCGAGAGCATCGTGACGATGATGCCGACGGCGAAGGCGGAGACGACGGTGGCCGGGGCGATCACGGTCGGGCCGTCGGGCAGGCCGACGTTCGTGCCGAGGACGGCGCGCATGCCGACGCCGATGCCGATACCGGCCGCGAGACCGACGACTGCGGCGACCAGACCGACGAAGAACGCCTCGGCGAGGACGGACCGCGTGACCTGCTTGCGGCTCGCACCCACCGCGCGCATCAGCGCGATCTCCTTGGAGCGCTGGGCGACCAGCATGGTGAAGGTGTTGGCGATGATGAAGATGCCGACGAACAGCGCGACTCCGGCGAAGACCAGCATGAAGGTCTTGATGCCCGAGGTCTCGGCGTCGATGGACTTCTCCTGGTCGGCGATCAGCCGGTCCGCGGTGTCCAGGTCGGCGGTCTTCGGCACGGTGGCGGCGAGGGTGTCGCGCAGCTCGGCCTGGCCGGTGCCGGGGGCGGCCGTGACCTGGATCTGGTCGTACTCGCCGGGCGCCGCGAACTTGTCCTGCGCGGTGGCGTTGTCGAAGGCGACCAGGGTGCCGCCGGCGGAGACCGAGCCGTTGTCGTCGGCGTCGAAGATGCCCACAATCTTCGGCGTGATCACCGGTCCGTCCACGGACAGCCGCACGGTGTCGCCGACCTTGTAGCCGGCCCGCTCGGCGGTCTTGGAGTCGAGCGCGATCTCGTCGCCGTTCTGCGGGCCGCGGCCGGACTCCATCGGGTAGCGGCTGTCCTTGCCGTCCTTGCCCGGGAGGTAGTTGGTGCCGGTGGAGGCCCACCCGTCACCGACGAGCTTGCCCTTCTTGTCGGCGACGGCGGTGTAGCCGGAGATCGACGCGGTGGCCGACTCGACGCCCGCCGTGCCCTGCACCTTGTCGAGCAGGTCCTGGGTGAGCTTGGGCGCCTGTCCGGGCTTGCCCTCGGCGTGGTTCCTGCCCTCCTTGGGCGTGATGACGACGTCGACGTCCTTGTAGTTCGTCGACGCGTTGTTCTTGATGGCCTGGGAGACCGAGTCGGTGAAGACCAGGGTGCCGGACACGAAGGACACGCCGAGCATCACGGCGAGCACGGTCATCAGCAACCGGGCCTTGTGCGCGAGCACATTGCGCAAGGCAGTACGGAACATGGGAAGTCTCTTGTCTCAGTACGGAGTTGACTGCTGGCTGCGGCGGTTCGGGCCGGCGGTCAGCTCGTGCGGCCCTTGGCGTCGAACCGCTTCATGCGGTCGAGCACGGAGTCCGCGGTCGGCTCGTACAGCTCGTCGACGATGCGTCCGTCGGCGAGGAAGACGACGCGGTCGGCATACGCGGCGGCCACCGGGTCATGGGTGACCATCACGACGGTCTGGCCGAGTTCGCGTACGGAGTTGCGCAGGAACCCGAGCACCTCGGCACCGGAGCGCGAGTCGAGGTTTCCGGTCGGCTCGTCCCCGAAGATGATGTCGGGCTTGGACGCGAGCGCCCGCGCCACCGCCACCCGCTGCTGCTGTCCGCCGGACAGCTGCGAGGGCCGGTGCGAGAGGCGGCCGCTGAGCCCGACCATGTCGATCACCTGCTGCACCCACTGCTTGTCGGGCTTGCGGCCGGCGATGTCCATGGGCAGCGTGATGTTCTCGTACGCCGTCAGGGTCGGCAGCAGGTTGAAGGCCTGGAAGATGAAGCCGATCTTGTCGCGGCGCAGCTTGGTCAGCTGCTTGTCCTTGAGCGACCCGAGCTCGGTGTCACCGATGCGCACGGAACCGCTGCTGAAGCTGTCCAGACCGGCGACGCAGTGCATCAGGGTCGACTTGCCGGACCCGGACGGGCCCATGATCGCGGTGAGCTGCGCCTGCTGGAACTCGACGGTCACGCGGTCCAGGGCGACCACCTGGGTCTCGCCCTGGCCGTAGACCTTGGTCAGCTCGGTGGCCCGGGCGGCTACGGCGGTGGCCTGGGTGGCGAGGGGGGTGGTGGTCACGGGGGCGTGCTCCTGACGGGACGGGGACATCTGACGTGTTCGGATGTCTCCATCGTCACCGCGTAAAAGGCGCGTGAAGTCACCCCTGGCTCCGGTTCTGCACGCCCTCTTCAGGCTGACGGCCCGACCCCGCAGTCATCCCCAGGTATGAGTCCGGACCCTGAGTCCTTCGTCCTCCCGGCCGCGGGGCGGGGCGCGCTCCGGCGCCCTGCGCGGGACCGGCCGGGACCGTCCGGGCTCCGTCCGGGGCTCTTGTCCGGGGCCGTCCGGGGGCCTCGTTCGGACCCGTCCGAGACCGGCCGGGTCCAGCCGGGGACCTGCCCCGACCTCGGAGACGACCTGACAGGGGGCGGAATTCCGTCAATCCTGCACGCGCCGGCGCACCTCGCCCGGGTGAGCACAGACCGCACACACCATGCACACTCGACCACCCGTCACATCTGACGCCCCGTCAGTCGTCAATAAAATAAGACAACATCGGTCTGTCGTTGCGCTGTTCGGGGGATGTGTCCGGATAGGCTCGGACTCCGCTCAAGCGATCCCGCGGCCTGCCCGGATGGTGGAATGCAGACACGGCGAGCTTAAACCTCGCTGCCCCTCGGGGGCGTACCGGTTCGAGTCCGGTTCCGGGCACCTTTTCTGTCTGCGGAAATGGGGAGGGCCGCCCCCGTGTGGATCCCAGGAGCGATCCTTCCAGCCCTGCCCAGTTGCACTCCTGGTTGCAGTTACGGTCCCCAGAGGGGTGCGAACGTCTCGACGACAGCAGCGGCTGGGGCAGCTGGCTCGATGCCGCGTACATCAACACGGCCCGCGACGTACCGCCGCAACTGCGGGGTCTACCTCGCACGCAAGGCGGTCGCCTTCGCCGGCGCCCGCGCCCGCGTCCACGAACCGGAGCAGGCCGCGGCCGTCGGCCTCCAAGCCGTCGGAGTCGCCGCGGAGACGGGATCCGCTCGCATCGTCACCGAGCCGGCCAGGCTCGACGAGGCGCGATCAACTCACCTGGTACGCAAGCCTCGTCACCTGCCGACCGGCACGGAGGAGCATCGATGCTCCGCCCGTACGTTGAGTCGTCCCGAACTCTGAGCACACCTCCGGCTCGGAGAGGAAGCGGTCATCGACTGCGAAACCCCCGTCGAGCAGTCGCTGCCGCAGTCGCTCGCCCAATGGTCGGGTTGCGGACTGCTCCGGGTCGCGGACGGCCCACCCCACCCCCGGGTGCGAGGTGATGAGGCCCTCCTCCGAGAGCAGCAGGGTGGTTCCATGGCCACGCAGCCAGGCGAACCCCGGACGGAGACGGTCACGCGGACGTCGAAATGTGCCAGATTCGAGGGCGCTGGTTGGGGGGGCGGTGTTTCATGAGGTCCCAGGCGGACTGTGCTGGGATCTCCCCGGCCACCATGCCGCCCCCACCGCTCCCACTGTGACCGAATCCGTGTCGAGGTTCGCCGAGCCCGCGCGGTTGCGTGTTGCCTTGAATCGCCTCCGAACGCGGCGTCGTCGGGTACGCGAACATGCCTGTGGGGCCGGTTTCGGACCGGCCCCACAGGCATGTTCTGCGACAGATCTCAGCGCTCCCTGCGCCGCGCCCGGACGACGAGGGCGGTGCCCGCGACGGTCAGGCCGAAGGCCAGGCCGCCGAGAGCGTACGTGCTGGTGTCGGCACCAGTGTCCGCCAGGGACGGGTCACCGGGGGCCGGAGGCTCGTCGGGGTCGGCCGGAGGCACGACCGGGGGCTTCGGCTTGGCCGGCGGGTCGGCCGGGGGCTTCGGCTTGGCCGGGGGCTCGGGCTTGGCCGGCGGGTCCTCCGGATCCTGCGACGGGTCGTCGGGGTCCTGCGGCGGCACCGGGATCGTGACCGGGACCGGCGGCTGCGGCGGTGCGTTGTCGACCACCCTGACCGTCGCGTCCCCCGACTGCACCGGCAGCGCGAGACCGTCGGCGCGGGCGCCGATGCGGTTGGTGTAGACGTCGTCGTGCACCGCACCCTTAGTGGCGAGGAGCAGGTCGTACGAGTGGGTCTCGTTCGGCGCCAGCGGTCCGGGCCACTTGATACGGAAGCCGGTGACCTTGGACAGGTCCTTCGGGCAGCCCGTGGTGCCGAGCTCGGCCTGCGTGCACCAACGGGTCGCCCCACCAGTGGAGTTGGTGGGGTCCGCCGGGTCGAGGTCGATGTCCGCCGGGTCCGCGAGGGTGTAATAGACGGTGCCGTCGCCGAGCGGGCCCGGAGCCTTGGCCAGGCCGACGGTGCCGTGGAAATCGCTCGCGGGTTTGCGAGCGTCGCTGTTGTACGGCAGGGCGTCGATGATGTCGAGATTGCGCAGCGGGCGCGGGCTGTGGTTCGCGATCGTCAGGTTGTAATGGAGGTCGTCGCCCACCTTCTCCACGGGGACCGGGGCCTCCTTCTCCACCGCGAGCGCCGCACCGTGCGCGATACGCAGCGCGGAGGTCGACTTGCGCTGCTCCTCCGGGCTCTTGTCCGCGGGCGTGGAGGTCACGACCTCGTTCACGGCCGTGGTCTCGGGGGCCGTGGAGCTGGCCCGCACGGTGAACGTGATCGGGTCGATGGGCTCGTTGACCTTACGGTCCTTCAGGACCCAGGTGACCGTGGTGGTCCCGTCCGGGTTGGGCCGCACGCTCTGCGGCTCGACGGAGGCGTCTCCCGCGTACTGGATGTGCTTGGGCAGGGTGTCGACGACTGTCACGTCGTGGGTGCCGGTGCCGTTGGCCTTGGAGGTCAGGCTCGGGTAGAGGGCGTAGGTCGCGGTGCGCCCCGCGGTGATCAGGAAGCTCGGCCGGTCGACGGCGGTCTCGGCCGTCTGGCCGGGCTCGACGACCCGCTTCTTCACCCTGGTCAGGACCGAGGTGACCGTGAGGCGGTCGGCCGCGCGGCCCAGTGCCTCGTCCGGGTCACCGGTGTCGTGGACCCACAGCTGACGGGCCTTCGCCTCACCGAAGTTACGCAGCCGTGCGCCGTCCTCGACGCCGTCGGCGACCTTGAGGTTCGTGTAGTAGTAGCCCTGCCGGCTGCCGGGGAGCGTGCCGGTGAAGCGGACCTTGCCCACGGCCGCGATGCCGCCGGGCACCTTCGTGGGATCGTCGAACCAAGGGCCGTCGGCGTCGTTGCAGTCGGCCTGCTGGATGTCCCGCGGGCTGCCCCAGTCGGCGGCGGCGTACTCGATCTTGACGGGGTTTCCGGTGTTGCGGGAGAAGGCGTAGACGCCGTTCGCGTCCGGGCTGAGGGTCTGCACCTCGTTGTCGAAGGTGTCGCACGCCATGACCGGATCGTAGGGCGTCACGCCGGAGTTGGTGATCCGGATCCGGCTGCGGAAGGTCTCGTCCGGGGTGACGAAGCCGTCGCCGGTCTTGTAGTCCGTGGCGGTGCCGCCCGGGCCGCCCTCCATGTCCTCGTACTGCTTGTTCAGGAGCAGCCGGCCGTTGATCACGACATTGGTGACGGCGCTGTTGTTGCCCGTCGGCTCGGTGCCGGAACCGTAGTTGCTGAGGCCGGAGACGCTCCTGGGGTCGAAGCCGGAGTAGGTGTTCTTGATGTCGACGACGCCGCCGGGCTTGCCTTCGGCCGCCGCGTTGATCTCGTCCTGCGGGATCCAGATCCGGATGTAGCCGGAGATCACGTACGAGGAGTTCGCGCGCAGCGCGCGGCCGTTGGTGGCCCGGGTCGGCACGTGGTCCGCGGTGGTGTCGGCGCCGGTGATGGTGACGCCGATGTTCTGGCCGGGGGCCGGCTGCGTACAGGCGAAGGTGCCGGACTCGGTAACGCCTGCCGCGCCACCGTCGCGGCCCGCGGGCTGGCTGCCGGGCCGGCTCGCCGGGAAGGGGCCGCAGGCCGCCATCGGACCCCAGTCGTAGAGCCGGGCGCCCGCCGAGGCCTTGCCGTCCAGGATCTGCGAGATGTCGTCCGTGAACGAAACCGGTGAACTCAGTGCCTCGGAGCCCAGCTTGGGAGAATGCGCCGGATCGGCCTGGGATTTTGTCTCGACCAGGATCGGGAACTGGTAGACCATCCCGGGCTCACCGTTCGGGCCTTCCGCCTGATTGCGGGTGAGGCTGCCACCCTGTTTGCTCAGGTCGAACTTCGGAGCCGCGGACACGGTGACGGGCTTGGCGTGCACCGTCTTTCCCGGTGCATTGTCGGAACTGACCGTGGCGGAGAGCGGAAGAGTGTCGCCATTCTTGGCTTCGCCCGTCACATGAAGGAGTACGGGAACGCTGCGGGAGGCATTCGTGAGATCGCCCAGGTTGCAGATCAGCTGCTTTCCGTCGATCTTCGAGCCGGGACCGGTGCAGATCGTGGGAAGCTGCCGCCATTCGGTGCCCGCGGGGGCGTCGAGCGTGAAGGTCTCGTTCTTGGCGGTACCCCCCTTCACATTGACGTCCACCTTGTACTGCACGGTGCTGTGGGTCCGCACGATCCCGTTGTTCGCACCCGAGTCGAGGCCCGGACCGTCCGTACTCGTGAAATTGCCGTTGCCGTCCTTGGCCACGCTCACGGCGATATTGATGGTGGGTGCCGCGGCCGCAGCGGCCGGCCCGGTGATCGAGGCCCCGGAAGCAGTGAGGAACCCTGCCGCCAAGGCGATCCGAAGTGGACGCCGTTTCCGCCAATGCATGATCTTCCCTCTCCTTGCTGGCCCTCCCCTTCTAATCGATGACAAAGATCGGCAAAATCAAATCGCTCATAACTTTTGACGGACTGTAGGCCGTTTCACTCGTCTGTCGGTACGCTGCGGCAACTAGACGAACTTTCCTGCAATTCGGAACACGCCATATTAGGTCCGTATGAACGCAGCGGGCGTGGGTCATGATTCTGGCCGCAACGACGGTGCGGAAATCAGGAGCCATGGCCCAGACCCCGGAGCGCAGACGTGTTCTGGGCCGTCGTGCGGATGTACCGCTGCTCGGTGGCGCGCGGCCGCCCCTCGTCCTTCTGTCGGCGCTGCTGCTCGGCGTCTGCGTCTTCACCGCCGTGACCGTCGGCCGCGCGGACGACACCCCGGTGTCCCAGGCCGTGCTCGACGCGCAGCAGTTCATCGCCGAGGACGGGGCCGGTACGGTCGGTTCGGCACTCCGCCAGCAGGTACGCGATCTCCCGCACGCCACAAGGATGTTCGGCGCTCTGCCCCCTCGGGAGATGGTCGCGGCCATCAGCGGCTCGTATCAGAAATGGCGTGGTCTGGCGCTGCGTGACCCGGCCACCGGGCGGACGCTCGCCGCCACCGGCGAGGCGATCCCCGCGACGGGCCCGCTGCCCGCGACCCCCTCGGCTGCCCTGGCCCGTCTGCCCGACGGGCAGACGCGCCTCGTCACCCACGCCACCTTCCAACCTCCGGGCAAGCGACCGCTGTTGTTGCTCGCCTCTGGGGCTCTCCGGATGCCGCCGGACGCGGCGGGGCGCACCACCCTCGTCACCGACCCCGCGGGTCAGGTGCTCGCCGCAGCCGGTGAACGGGCATCCGATCCCGCGCTGCGGGCGTCCGCCGGCGCCCGGCGGACGCCCGTCGTGACGGACGGACCGGATCGCCAACTCGCCCTCGGCAGCGCTCCCGTGGCAGGCGACGAGACCGTAGAGGGCTTCGGGCTGACCCTGACGACGGCCGTGTCCGTGCCGCGCGGCACCGCCGCACGCGGCGACGCGCGCCTTGCGCTGGCCGCCGCGGCCGCCCTGCTCGCCATCACCGCGCTCACCACCTGGCTGCTGCGTCGCAGGGTGCAGCAGCCGCTGCTGCGCCTGGGCGAGGAGTCCGGACGCCTCGCCCGCGGAGAGACCTCGCAAGCGGTACGGGTCCGCGGGTGGGGCGAACCGCTGCGGATCGGGGAGGCGCTGGAGTCCCTGCGGGCCGAGCTCCGTTCAGGCGAACCGATTCTTCCGCGTGCTGCCGCCGCCCCGGCATGTAAGGGGCTCGGCAGCGTGCGAGCCACGGCACTGCTGTGCACGGCCCTGGTCGCGGGCTGGGCGCTGACCCTTCCGCTGCTCAACCACGCGGACGCCCAGGACCGGGTTCGCGAGCAGGCGGCCCGCACACTGCTGGGCCGCGACCAGGGCTATCGCACCCAGGCCACCGCCGACCGACTGCGCCGGCTTGTCCTCGAGGCGGCAGCCGACCTGTCCTCCCTGGCGCCGGCCGTACGGCGGGATGCGGCGCAGGCGTCCGCACTCCTGGAGCAGGCCGCGGCGGACGGACAGCGCTGGCGTGCGCTGTACCTGCTCGACCCCACGGGCGCTGTACTAGCCACGGCGGGCGACTCCCCTACCGCGTACGACTGGCGACCGCTGCTCGCCTCGCTCGCCGAACCTACGACGGTGCAGCTCAACCACTCCGGCAAAGAGCCCTTGGTCGCCGCGCTCGCACCGCTCGGGAACGGCGCCATGCTGGTCGGTGAGCTCGAACCGGAGCTGCTCAGCGCGCCGTTGGACCACCCCGGGATCGGGCGGGCCTGGCTGGTCGACGCCCGGTCCAAGGTCATCGGCGGCAACCGCGGGTTCACGGCGTTCGCCTCACTGCCCGGCCAGGGCGTGGTCGGCACACTCACCGAGTGGTCCACCGACAGCTCGCTCGGCGATCTGCTGCGCGGGGCCGACGCGCCGGCGTTCACGGCCGACGCACCGCTCACCGGCCCCGGCCCCGTGGCCCGCCTCGGCTGGCGCGTGGTCACCGAGAAGCCGCTTTCCTGGTCGGCGCTGCCCTCGTACGAGACCGAACGCCGGTGTGTGGTGGCCGGGTTGCTCGCGCTGGCCGCCGTCCTGCTGTGCATGGGCTGGCTGCATCTGGTGGTGCTGCGGCCGCTGCGCGAGGCGGCGCGGGCGGCGGTGGCCCTTGCGGGTGGGGACCGGCGCACCGTCCTGTACCCGCGGCACGCCGACGAAGTGGGAACGATCATGCGCAACCTGGATCTCATCCGTCGTCGGCTCGCAGCGGAGCAACCGGTCGACCGGAGCGGGCACGACTTGAGCAGGCAGGAGGACGGGTGAGCTTCCTCTACTGGATCCTGCTGCTCTCCGCGCTCGCTCTCGCCGCCGGCGGCATCGTCGAACAGCGGCGGCACTTCGCAAACCTGGAGCGGGTGCCGCACCGCGTCCTCGTCAACGGGATCCGCGGCAAGAGCTCCATCACCCGTCTGTGCGCGGGCGCACTGCGCGGCGGCGGGCTCGTCACGGTCGCCAAGACCACCGGGAGCGCCGCCCGCTTCATCCACCCCGACGCCACCGAGGAGCCGGTCTACCGCAAGTTCGGGATCGCCAACATCATCGAGCAGGTCGGCATCGTGCGGCGGGCCGCCGCCTACGCGCCGGACGCCCTGGTGGTGGAGTGCATGGCGGTGATGCCGGACCTCCAGGAGATCAACCAGGAGAAGCTGATCCGCTCCGACATCGGGGTGCTCTGCAACGTACGCGAGGACCATCTCGCCGAGATGGGCCCCACCCTCGACGACGTGGCCCGCTCACTCAGCCGGTCCATGCCGGTCGGCGGGGTCTGCGTGACCGCCGAGCGTGAGCGGCTGCCCATCCTGCGCGCGGAAGCGGCGGCCCGCGGCTGCCGGCTCGTCGTCGCGGACCCCGAGTCCGTGACCGACGAGGAGCTGGGCGGGTTCCACTGGTACACCTTCAAGGAGAACGTCGCCATCGCCCTCGAAGTCGCCGGACTGCTTGGCGTGGACCGGGAGGCCGCGCTGCGCGGCATGTACGCGGCACCGCCGGACCCAGGCGTTCTGACGGTGCTCAACTTCCGTACTCCCGAGGGCACTTCACTCCGCTTCGCCAACGTCTTCGCCGCCAACGACCCGGCGTCCACCCTCATGAACATCGAGCAGCTGCTCGGCGCCGGCGCGATCCGGCGTCCGCTGCACGTCCTGATCAACTGCCGCCCCGACCGCGTCGAACGCAATGTGCAGATGGGCCGCATCGTCCCGGACATCGCACCCGACACCGTCTACCTGATCGGCCATCCCACCAAGAGCGCCCGCAGCGGCATCCCGGCCGCGTACGGAGGCGAAGTGGTCGATCTGGGCGGCAGCGCACGCCATCCCGACGAGATCCTCGACGAGCTGATCGCCCGTGTGGACGAGGCCGGCGCCCCGGTGTCGCTGGTCGCGATCGGCAACATCCACGGCCAGGGTGAGCTGCTCCTCGAACGACTCGACCGGCTGCCCCGCGACAAGGACCCGGCCGACGCCGCCGAGGATCCCGTGTGACGCCGCCGAGGGCCCCGTTCGACGACATCGAGGCGCCCCGATCCCCGGACCGACCCCGGCAGGTTCCCAGGAGACCCGCACCATGCCTGTAGTTCTCGCCCCCGAAGCGGCCGCCGTGGGTATCGCGGTGGGGCTCCTGCTGTCCCTCGTCTGCTACCTGGTGACCAACCTGTCCCCCGGCGGCATGATCACGCCGGGCTGGCTCGCCCTCGCGATGGACAAGGATCTGCGCCTCGCCCTGATGGTCGCCGGTGTCACCGCTCTGACGTACGTGAGCTCCCGGGTGCTCCAGCAGCTCGCGATCCTGTACGGCAAGCGGCTGTTCGCGGCCGTCGTGCTGTGCGGGGTGGTGCTCCAGACCACGGTGTACGTCCTGATGCAGCAGCAGTACCCGATGTTCTTCGCCGACCAGACTCTCGGCTACATCGTTCCCGGCCTGATCGCGTACCAGCTCATCCGGCAGCCGCCCAGGGCCACGCTGCTGACGACGGGCGTGGTCACGTTCTGCGTGTACGGCGTGATCATGGTCGGCGGGCTGCTCGGGATGCTGCCGAGAGCTTGAGCGGCCGCCGAGGCCGAACACGCCGCGGCCCGCCCCCGGACCCGGGGGCGGGCCGTCCGACTGCTTCGCTCAGCTCACCTTGGAGCGGACCGGAACCTCGAAGCGGAACTGGGACAGCCAGCCCATGGCCCGCATGGTGCGGTTGCAGGAGTCCTCGCGGCCCTCCTTGCAGCGCATCTCCCAGGCGTTGTGCATCTTGCCGTCCTTGCCCTTGCGCTTGGCCACGGAGACCAGGATGTTGCGGTTGGTGGCGGCGGCCACGTACCGGGCGCGGCAGGTATCGGTGGGCAGGCACCAGTAGTGCTCGTTCTTGCCCTTCGTGAAGCGGAACTTGCCGATGACGTCCAGGGCCGAGAGCAGGGAGTTGCAGCCCTGCTCCTCGCCCTTGCGGCAGGTGTAGATGTACTTGCTGCCCTTGGCATCGGTGCTCACCAGGAAGTGCCGGTTCACCAGGACGGCCGCGGTGCGGGCCTGGCAGTTGTCCATCCGGGTGCACTCGATCTTCTCGACCGTCTTGGTCTTGGGCTTGGGTTCGGGCTTGGGCTCGGCGGCCGCGGGGGCGCCGGACACCAGCGTCAGGGCCGCGCCCGCGGTGACGAGTGCGGCGAGCGGGGCCGCCAGAGTGCTTCTGTGCATGAGGTGCCTTCGTTCGACGTAGGGCTGGTCTGCCGCCGGAGGTGGCGGAGGTCGCAGACCTATGTGACCGCTGACGACCCGTCATATACGCCTCGGTCCACCTAATGCCTCTCTTTGGTGACTCCTCTTGGCTCATCGGCTCACTGATGGGTGGTTTCACCGAGCTCCCCGGACTGTGAGGAGTGCCTCGAGAACAACCTCGAGCGCTACCTCGACGCCCTCCTGACGAAGAAGACGGCCAAGTACAAGACCCTCTTCAAGGGCGAGAAGGGCGACCCGGGCACCCCGGGCGGCCCTGAAGACCCGCAGACGCCCCGAGGGCCCTCCTGGTAAGGACGGCAAGGACGGACTTCGAGGTCGCGAACCCCGGCGAATCGAACAGGATCACGCTCCAGCTGGCTTGAATCTCGCTGCCCCTCGGGGGCGTACCGGTTCGAGTCCGGTTCCGGGCACCTTTCTCGTCTACGGAAAGGGGGAGGGCCGCCCCCGTGTCGATCCCAGGAACGGCCCTTCAGGCCCAGTTCAGTAGCACTCTCAGTTGCCGTTACGGTCCCCAGAGGGCGTTTTCGACCCGGTGCGCGGCATCCTTCGCGAGCTTCCGCGTCGCGTGCGCGTAACGCTTCGGGACGGCGAGGGAGGAGTGCCGGAGGATCTGCTGCACGACGCGGATGTCCATTCCCCGCTCGTGCATGAGGGTCGCCGCCGCGTGCCGGGCATCGTGGGTGCGCGACGCCCGGATGCCGGCCTCCCGCGCGAGTTCGTTCCACTCCCCCCAGCGTCTAGCGGCTGTACGCGGCCAGGAAAACGCGGACGGCCTCGTCCGCCTAGCGCGACAACTCCTGCGATGTGCCTGCCTTGTCGGCGCCCTGGAACAGGGCCTTGTTCAGCGGGATCGACAGGACCAGCCAGTTGAAGTGTTGAGATTGCATGCCCAACCTTGGGAGCGCGCCCGGAAGCGGGAGCGCTTCGCGGGGACGTTACGCGTGAGCGGTGGGATCGACGTCCTTGAGTCGCTCGATGGCCAGCACCAGCGTTGCGGCGAAGGTGTCGAGCCGCTCCGGGGGGAGGTCCGCGAACAGCAGGGCGGCCAGTTCGTCGCGCCCCCCGCGTAGGCCGGCGGTGAACTCGCGGCCCTTTGGAGTGAGGGAGACCAGCGTCGCGCGGCGGTCGGTCGGGTGCGCCTCGCGAGCGACGAGGCCCTCCTCCTGCAGGGCGTCCAGGAGGCCGGTGACGTTGCGGGGCGTGACGCCGCGCGCGGCGGCCAGGGCGCGCTGGGTCATCGGACCGTCGTGGAACAGGGCCCACAGCACGCCGGCACGCGCGAGGGTCAGCCCGCGATCGGCCATGCCGCGCTGCATCAGTGCGCCCAGCACCTCGGTCAGCTCGAAGAGCCGGTCGAGCGAAGCTCTGGCGGGACCGGGTCGCTCCGGCATATCGTGAAGTGACTTCACTATGTAGTACCTCCGCATATCAGGGTAGCGCCTCGCGCCGCCCGCAGAGGAGACGGAGCCATGGAGCAATCCACTCGCCAGACGGCCAAGGCCCGTCCCGTCTTC
>NZ_FNFF01000032.1 GCF_900100315.1 Streptomyces indicus | reverse complement strand
GAGGCCGAGGAGGCGGTCCCGGCGGCGGCCGAGGCGGTCCCGGCGGGGGCCCGCCGGGCGCCGGGGGCCCCTGTCGGCGCCCCCCTGTCGCGTCTCCCGCGAGGGGGGAGGGTCGGGGGCGTTCGCGCAGGTCACACCACACGACAGGGCGCCACGCGACAGGGGGCACGACAGGGCACGCGACAGGCACCCGGCCGCGCGGGGCGGTCCCTGTCGGGGTGTGGGGAGCGGGGCCCGCCGCCCGGAGTCCGGCCGGTGGGCCGGGTGCCGGCGCTCTCCTGAAACTTGACAAGAACACGTCAAGTACCCGACAGGGTGCAGGGGTGAGGCGGGTCGGTTTACCGGCAAACTTGACAGGGACGCGCCAAAGGCGCGACAGGAGTCCCGCACGTCCGAGCGAAGCGTCCCCGGGCGGCGGCGGACTGTCGGCCCGGTGTGCCACCGTGCCGCCATGACGCACACCGACCCGGCACCCCCGGCGGAGACCTCCCTCGCGCTCCCGATCCGCGTTCCGCTGATCCCGGGCGAGACAACGCTCTCCCTCCTCGCCCGAACCGCCGCCGCCAACGGGCCCGACCTCCCCCGGCTCCTGCGGGCCCTCGACGACGGCCTCGACCTCCCCGACGGAGACCTCGACCCCCGCCGGGAGGAACTCCTCCTCTCCCCCGAGGCCCTCGCCCGGCTCGCCTCACTCGTCGACCGCGACGCCGACCAACTGTCCCGCGCCCTCCCCGGCGCGCACCCGGACCGCGTCGCCGACGTCGAGGCCGCACGCATCGAACCGTGGCCCGACGAGCTCGGCGCCGCCCCCCTGCCGGCCTGCCCGCTGTGCATGGAACCCGGGGCGTGGCTCGCCGCCACCGGCCACCGTTGGCGGCCGTGCCCCTGCGGCCGTCGGTGGCTCGCCGGGGATGACGGCGGGTACCTCGTCGACACCGCGCCCGTCCCCGATCTCGGATGGGCGCTGCACCGACACCGACAGCTCGTCCACCGCCTGGGCCCCGTCGGTGACGCCCTCCTCGCCGACGCCCATCAAGTGATGCTGTGGTGGTGGGTCTCCCTCCCCCGCCGCCGCGGCCCCGGCCGGGAAGGCGGGAAGGCCGTCGCCGACGTCTGGCACACCCGCGAGGAGGCCCTCGGCATGACCCGGCACCGCCGCCGGGCCGCACCCGTCGTCGTCTACCCCGAGGCCGTCACCCTCGCCGAGCTCATGTGGTCATGGGAGGAACGGCGCCGGAAGCGCGGGGCCTCGTCCGCGGCCTGGGTCGAGGACGTCGTCGCCGAGCTCGTCCCCGCCGGCACCCTCACCCGGCAAGAGCGGGCACCCCTCGACTACTGGCTAGAGCAGCACCGGCCCGAGCCTGCCGGGAAGTCGTCCGGCCGCACGGCCGCCGACCGCCGATGGAACCACCTCCCCGCGCTGCACCGACGGCCGACCGAGCCCGGCCCCTTCCGGGCGCCCTCCTGCCTCATGTGGGTCTACGGCCTGCCCCTGACGTCCGTCACGGCCGTATGCCCCCGGTGCGACGGCCGCGCGCCGAGCTGCCGATGGGTGCCCTACCCCGAGTGCACCGGCCTGCCCGACAAGCGCACCCGCTGACACCCCACGGCACTACGGTGCCGACAGGACGACGGGCCGCCCCCACCGGTAGTAGGGGCGGCCCGCCGCGGCCTCCATCATCACAGACCAGGAAGGCACCACCCATGACGCAAGCCGCCCCCACCCGATGGGTGCCGCCGGACCCCCGGCAACTGCCGGAGTGGCGCGCACAGCTCGTCGACTTCACCGCATCGGAGCCGTCCAACATCACCATGCGCGAGGCGATCCGCGCGGGCCGCTGTTCCATCGTGCCCACCATGCGCAACGCGCCGATTGCGGCCGACACCCTCGCCGCGATCCTGCTCAACAAGGCCGAGCGCGCCCGGCTCGAAGAGGCCGAGCTCTACTACGCCACGGCGGACATGACGGCCCTGGCCTTGGCCGCCGCCGCCACCCCGCCCCGGGAGCGGGTGAGCGTCGACCGCCTGCCGGCGGAATCCGGGCTGATCGTGTTCGGCGAGCCCATCGGCGGATACGTCGAGGACGTCGGGGCCGCCCTGGCGGACACCCTCGCCGCCCGGCCGGGGGTCGATGCCAAGGTCACGACACCGATCGTGGCCGCGTCGTGGACCGCGTGGACCCCGGAAGACGTGAACGTCGAGGGTCAGCCGGTGACATGGGGCCACACCACCCGCGACGGTTACGCCGCGATCCCGCCCGGCACCCGGGGTATCTGGGTGACCTACTACAGTCCCCGGAACCTGTTCTCTGGCCTGCCCCCGGAGACCGTACTCGGCACGATGCGGGACGGGTCAGTCATGACGGCCGGGATGATCGAGGCCGAGCGACACAACGTCCCCGGGGGACCGCTCAACTGGGACAACGAGGCGTTGCTCATCGAGGGCGCCGAGTTCGCCCAGGCCCGGCCCGACACCACCGACGTATGGACGCACACCCTCTACACCGCGTGGCAGCTCATGACGGCCGCCGGGGGCACCCGGTGGGCAGAGGTAGAGGAGATCCCCCGGGAGCGTTCCGGTAGGAAGCGGGACGCCCGGCAGGGCATCACGGGCTCGTCGGCCGTCCGCGTCGTCAACGTCCACACCGCCCAACGGCCGCCCCGGGAAGCCGCCGCCGCCGACGCCGCAGCGAGCACCGGCCGCCGTGAACCGTCGTGGTCCTGCCGGTGGCCCGTGCGTCCGTACCGCCGTTCAACCTGCCTCAACCCCGGCGGGCACGCGGCCGGGGACTGTCAGCACGAGGACCGCATCGTTCCTGGGCACATCAAGGGCCCGCAGGGTGCACCGCTCCGTACCGGCAGCACCGTGCATCTGTGGGACCGACAGCCGCAGGCCGAGGCGTAGCGTCCTCGACCGGTGAACGCCGAGGGCCCCGTCGCGTGTGCGACGGGGCCCTCGTGCGTGGCGGGTTCTACGCGGCGAGGCGGACCAGGACGGGCGCGGCGGCCGGGACCGGGTCGCACGCCTCCCACATCGTTTCGGTGGCGAGGGTGATCACGGGGCCGGACCAGCCGCGGGCCTCAGTGCATCCCACGCAGTCGCACGCCGGGTCGTACGGGACCGGCGCGGCGGTGTACGGGTCCGAGTGTGTGATCGCCCCGGCCGGGGTCGCGTCCTCGACGCTCACGCCGTCGGGGTAGCAGCCGAGGACGAGCGCCCCGGCCGGGACGGCGTCGGCGCGGACGACGGCGAGGGCGTCGCCGAGCTGCGGGCGGTCCTTGGCGACGACGTCCTCGAACAGGGCGCGGGTCTCGGCGTCGACCACGAACGTGCGGGCCGGGGCGGGGGTCGGGGTGTTCATCGGTGCTGCCTCCTTGCTCGGTGGGGTTCCACCATGACACGAGTTGAAGTTCAACTACAAGTAGAACTGCAAGTGTCTTGGTGTGCGCCGACCGGCGGGCGGGACCAGGGTCCCGTATGACCCCAGCTCACAAAATATGAGTGCTCGTCATAACCGCAGGTGAGGCGGGGGGTGCACGGAATGGCGGTTTCAGAGCCGAGAGGCGGGCCTCGCTCCCGCAGGTCACAGACTCCGGACCAGGGGCGACGCCCCGCAGGGGTGCACGCCGTGGCGGTGCTGGCATCAGGGGGGTGCACGAGATGGCGGGTTCGGTGCCACCTGCGGATTCACCGGGCGGGATGCGGCGGGAAGTGCCGGCCGCCGCATCCCGTGGCGGGTTCGGCCGAGAGGCTCCCGGCCGCCGCCCGGAACGGGCAGACTCGACCGGTGCCCGCTCGACCACCAGGAGGAGCCCCGCCCATGCCCCACACCGAACCCGCCACAGCCGAGGGCGAGCTCGTCGACCACCTGCGCAGGGATGCCGCACTGCGCGGGGAGCGTCCGGGCTGGGTGCACAACAGTCTGTCGGCGCTCCTCCTCGCGCACGGCCGCCTGTTCACCCCCGCCCCATGGCCGGACGGTGGCACCCCGCCCGGCGAGCCCGGGAAGTGCTACACCGAGGCGGCATCGTGGGCATGGGCGAGCGGCGGCGAGCTCGTCTACGTCGAGGGGTTGGCGTGGGATATTGCGTGGCCCGTCGAACACGCATGGTGCGCAGGCAGAGACGGTGCCGCGCGTGACCTGACGTGGCCGCGGCCCGGCCGTGCATACCTAGGCATTCCCGTGCGCGCCGAGGAGGCCGTACGTCTGCTGAGCCAACACGGCCCGCTGCTGCACGGGAACGGCTTCGCCTCGGATCTCGCGGTGACGTGGTGCCGTGACGGATTCCCCGCCGAGCTCCTCGCCGAGGGCATCGGCCGCCCCGTTCCCGCCGCCGACTGACCGCAGGCACGAAACGGCGCGGCCCCGGGAAAGTGAACTCCCGGGGCCGCGCCGTATGGCGGGTTCTGCGGCGGCCTACGCGGCGGACTGGTCAGCCGCCGCGCCGTAGTGCTTGCGCAGCACGTCGTACGCCTCTATGGCGATCTCCTCGGGCGGGCGGCCCGTCGCCTCGGCCTGGGAGACGAACAGGCGAGAGAACTCGGTCACCGCACTGTCCGGCAGGACCCATGCGGACGCTTCGCCGGTCGGTGCGGTCGACGTCTCCGTACCGTTCCCCTCGGCCTCCCCCGCGGCGGCCGGTGCCGGTGCCGGCGCCTTCTTCGCGGCGGCCTTCTTCGCCCTGGCCGCCTCCTCCTCCTTGACGACCCGGGCAACGGTCTTGCGCGCGAGGCTTTCGAGCTTGTCCGGGGCCGGGACCTTGTTCCCGTCCCCGACGCGTTCCTTCGCGCTCTGCACGGCGGCCTTCAACACCTTGGCCGTGGGCTTGTTCCCGGACCCCTCTTTGGTGCCCTTCCACAGCGCCCGCGCCGAGTCCGCGCCCCAATCCCGGTAGGCGGGGACGAGCTCGCGCGCCGTGCCCTCGTTCGGGATGGACAGCTCCCGCATGACGGGCGCGGCGGCAATGAGGCGGTCGACCTGCGAGACCGACACCCCCCAGCGGGCGAGGGTGTACTCGGCCCACGTCATCCGGTAGTGCCGGTGAAGCTCCTTGTTCTTGATCGTGTCGAACGCCTCGCCCGCGTCGGCCGCAGCCTTCCCGAACGCCTGAATCCGGCCCTCACACTGACTCAGGAGGAGTCGGTCCTCCTCCGAGAGTGGACTCACGGCCTCGGCCGCGCCGCCCGCCTCGGTGGTGGCCGGTGCACCCCCCTCGCCGTTGTTCGAATTCACATCGAACACTTTCCCGCCAATTGGCGGGACGCCCCCCTCGGCCGGGGCGTGCGCCGCCCCGGCCTCAGTCTCCGGAGCGGCCTCGACTTCCGGGGTTCCCGCAGGCGCCGGCACTCCGGGCGCGGTGAACGTGGCGGGTACGGGCTTCTCGGGCTTGCCCGTTCCCGCCCCCCGCCCACGGGTGGCCAAGGCGTCGCCGAACACTGCATCCATGCTCATCTACTGAATCGCCACCTTCGTCAGGATCTCGACAGCCACCTTATGCATGGGGTCGTCGTCGGCGAGATCGAGCGCCTTCCCGAACGCGCGAGAGTAGCCTCCCTCGCGTTGCTGGTTCGGGACGCTGGACTCCAACACGGTGATCTCGCGCTTCTCCAGGGCGCGGCGGGCCTCGTCGTTGGCCTTCGCGTTGTGGTGGGTCCGGGTGAACAGGACGACGAGCTCGGGGCGGCGTCCCGTGGTGTCTTCCAGGTACTTGAGGGCGAGCCACACGGACGCCGACCGGTGGAGCTCACCCTCGGCGGGCTGGAGGCACAGAACGGCGAGATCCGACATGGCGAGGGCCGAGTGATGCGTCCCGCCGGGAGTGTTGGACCACGCCCCGGTGTCGATGCCGAGGAGGCCACCGGCCGGGGTCTCCTTGGCGATGGTGCCCGGCAAGTGCAGCGCGCTGTACTGCGCCACGACGGGGCTGTTCTTGACCAGGCCGCCGCACAACTGGTCCCACGCGTAGAGAGAACCGTCCTCATCCTCGCCCGGCTGGTCCGAGTCGATTGCAGCCGTGGGGTAGCCCATGCGGGCCCAGTGGCCGCGGACGTGGGCGAGGGTGTGAGTCTTGGTCGACCCGCCCTTGCCGATGAAGGTCACGCGGCGGCCCTTTTCAGGGAGCTGGAACATCAGAGATGACATGGCGGAAGGCTATCCGCCGCATCCGTGATCCCGGCGCCGCTTTTCGCTCTCGCGGCGCGGCGGGGCCGCTCAGCGCGGACGCTATCCCCCGTACGTGCTACGGCACAGCGAGACGAGGCCCGGCTCGGTGACGCCCTGGGCCGCCCTGCACACGTCGCGCATGGAGTAGCTCGGCGCGGCGGGCGCCCGGTGCTTCGGCCGCGCGGGGCGGTGCTTCGGCCGCGAGCTCGGCGGCCGGACCGCTCGGCGCGGCGGTGCCGGCGGCCGGACCCGGTGACCCTGCGGGGGTAGGGCAGGGCGGCCCGCCGGGGCGGGCACCGCCGAGCGGGGGGCCCGCGCGACGGACGGCGTCGAGCGAGGGCGCGGCACGGCCGAGGAGGGCGACGGGGACGGATCGGAGCCGGTCCGGGTGAGGGCCTCGCGGGCGGGGGCCTGGGTGACGCTTGCCGGACTGGGGGCGGAGGACAGGACGGGCCGGGCGCGCGGGCCGGGCGCCTTGTCGTCCGTCGAGGAGACGGACACGCACCCGGTGGCCAGGACGGCGAGAGCGGCGACGGCGAGAGCGATCACGGGACGGTGCACCCGCTCACCGTGCCCGATGCCGGGGCCCCGCACGTCGCGCCGCGCGGCGGTCCACCGGTTCGAGGGACAGGCCCCGCCGCCCCCGTGCCTCCTCCCCTGTCGCGCCGCCCGAAGGGCCGGGGGAACGGGGGCGTCGGCGCAGGTCACACCGGACGACAGGCGGGCCGACGACAGGGGACGCGACAGGGGGTGCGACCGCCGCCGCGGCCCGGCGGCGGGGGCGAGCTCGACCGGCCGCGCCGGGGCGGCGGGGGAGTCGAGGAGCGCCTCGTCCTCCTGGTCCTGGTCCTCGACGACGTCCTCGGCCGCAGCCTCGACGGCGGCGCGGGCCGGGTCGTAGATGGCGGCGAGCCGGGCGAGTTGCTCGCCGATCCCCCGCGTGCCTGCGAGCGGCGCGGCGAACTCGTCCCAGACCTCCCCGGCGAGCTCGACGTACGCCCGGCCGCCGAGCACCGTCACGGCCGCCCCGGAGATCCCGAGCTCGTGCGCCTGCCGGCGCAGCGTCTCGCCGTCGACCGTGCCCGGGTCACCGGCCTTGAGGTCATAGTTCAAGAGGTGCCGGTCGAGCTCGACAAGCCCGTACTTGGCCGACAGGATCAGTACCCGCCCCGACCGGCCGCCCTGGGTGAGGGCGTCGGCCGCCCGGCGCATCGCCCGGTGGTAGCTCCCCACGTAAAGCGCCCCGGCCCGCTCACCGATCACCGGCTCGCCCTTGCGGACACCGTCGGCATACACGGCCTTCCGACCCCCGCACGCCACGATCACGACGCGCTCGCGCTCCTCGGCCGCCGCCCGGCGACGGCCCGCCGCCGTGATCCGGACCTCTCCCGCGTCGAGCTTCCACACTGCCTCGGCCACGGGCACCGTGCGGCCCTGGGGGCGCGTCCACTGGACGAGCCCCGCCGCCCCCAGGGAGCGGGCGGTCCGCAGGTTCACGGACGCGGGGAGGAAGCCCTCGGGGTGCGCGGCGGCCGTGTGCAGCCAACGGCGCTGCACCGGAGTGAGCTCGACGGCGGGGAGCGCCTCGTCCTCCTGGTCCTCGACGACGTCCTCGGCCGCGGCCTCCTCGACCGGCGCCTCGTCGGCCGGGAACTCCTCGCCGTCGAGGGCGGCGAACAGGCGGGCACTGCGGCGACGCTCGGCGGCGCGCAGCTCGGCGAGCTCGCGCTCGAACGCCTCGGCGGCCGGGTCCGGGGTGCGGTCCGCGGCGGCGAGGAGCTCCTCGGCCTCGGCCTCGTCGTGCATGGCGTACAGGGACACCGGGCCCTCGGCCTTGACGACGTCCCACGCGATGCGCGCGGCCTGGTCCCACATCGGGGCGGCCGGGTCGACGTACCGGGGAAGCGCGGAGATCCCGAGGAAGTCGGCGACGGCGGCGAACGCGTCGGCGCGGAACCGCCGGGCGTACGCGCGGGCCCCGCCGGCATCGGTGTATTCGAGGGCCTCCTCACCGGCCACGCTGCGGGCCCACCGGCCGTAGACGCGGACGGCCTTGGTGGTGACGGCCTCGACGCGGGCGAGGTAGCGCGGGACGGCGGACAGGTAGCGGGCGACGCGCTCGGGGTCGCCGGACACGTCGAGGCGCAGCTCGTCGGGCGTCGGCGCGGGCGCGTCGGGGCTGGCCGGGTTGTAGTGCAGCGTCCTGTACGGGTGGCGGGCCTCTACCCGGTAGACCACCGCGAGACGGCGGGCGGCGGCGGCGCGGGCCTTGCCCTTCCCCGCGGCCGGGGGGAACTCGACGGCGGCCTCGGCGCGGCCACGGTCGACGGCGATCCGGGTCCGGGTGGCGTACTCGGCAGGCATTCGGCGCGGCTCCTGTGTTCGGGGTGCTGATCTCCGGACACCCTCCCACAGTTGCACTACAACTACAAGTGAAACTCACAGTTGTGATGCAAGTTGGACACGTGAAAGGGGCGGGCCCGGTCACCACCGGGCCCGCCCCTGCCGTACGCGGTCCGCCCTACTCCTCGCGGCCCGCGTCCCGGCCCTCCTTGATGAACCGCGCGGGGTTCGCGCCCTTGGCCACCGTCTCTCGGAACCACTCCATCGGCCGGACGCCCTCCTCCTTGCAGTAGCCCGGGTTCGGGCCGAGGCGGAACCCGCCCGGGAGCGGCGTCCCGTCCGGCTTGCGCGGCACGACCGCACGGGCCGTCGGGTACGCCGAGGGGTAGATCACGCAGTCAGACAGGACGGCGAGCGGGACCAATCCGAGCGCGTTCCACGTCTTGACCATCTTCCGGTGGGCGCCGACCCGCGCCGCGCTGATCACGGCGGCGCGAATGTCCGGCCGCCACGTCGGGCGCCGCAGTGCCGGCCACGGCGCGTTTCGCCCCTCGCGCTTGCCCTGCGGCCTCTCCCGCAGCTTGCCGATTCCGCCCTTCGCCGTCTGCTTGATCGCAGACAGGAGGGCGACGGCCTCGGGGTCGCGCTCCTTAACCGTGGCCATGGCGGCGAGGAAAGCCTCCTCGTCCATGTCGGCCGTGATGCCCAGATCGGCGAGGGTGTCCATGTAGGCGTCCCTCAGCCGGTTGTGCCACAGGTCGAGGTACCCGCCCGCCTCGGGCCGCAGCCACGCCGCGATGGGCCGGACCTCGATCCCCAGCTCGACCGCGTACGCCAGGGTCGGCGTCGCGTACCAGGCCGGGCCCGTCGGCGCCTTTCCGTCCGGGGTGAACGGACTCGGGAACTCGGCCGGGAGCGTCTTCCACTCCTTCGTGACGAGATCCTTCGTGCGCAGCTCGGCGCCGGACAGGTCGACGAGCCAGCACCCCGGAACCTTCTTGTCGAACCGCGGCCCGTCGGTGTAGACCGCCTCACCGATCCCCACCGTCAAGCGGTTGGCCGCCGCGAGAAACGCCGTGTTCACGTCGAGGCCGACGACGTACGGCGCGGCGGCCTCGGCCTCGGTCGGCTCCCGGTGCCACGCGAGGGCCTCCTCGGCGAGGACGTGCGCGGGGTCCTTGGCCTCGTCCCGGGTGCGGTCCTTGGCGAGCGGGTGCTCGTCCGGCGCCTCGGGCGGGGCCGGGTCGACCGGCACGGAGAGCGAGCCCTCGACCGCCACCCGGTGGGGCCGCCCGGTGCCCCGGTCCCGGACGAGCCGGGTCGGCGGCCGAAGGGCGGTCATCAGGGCGAGGCTGCAAGCGGCCGTCGAGCCGCTCGGCGTGATCACGCGCTCGGCGTACTGGCCGAGGACGTACGCGAGGGCGGCCGGGTCGGCGGCGACGTCCTCAATCCCGCCCCACCGGAGGTGATCGGCGAACGCGCCCCACGGGACCGTGGCGACGTGAACCTCGACGCGGTCCCGGTACAGGAAGGACCAGGGCGCGAGGCCCGCGCGGGAGAGCTTCCACCCGCCCTCTTCCACGGCCTTGACCGCCGGGTGATCGTCGGACACGCGCAGCCGCTTGCGGTCGTCGAGCCGGGCAGGCAGGCCGAGGGCCTCGACCGCACCCTCGGAGAGGACCAGGAGCGGGCCGGACGCCTCGCCGTACTGCGACAGGGGACCGGCGCCCAGGCCGTACGCGACGGCCCACTCGGCGGCCGTCGCCAGGTCGACGACGTCCGCCGGCACGTCCACGAGTTGCACGTCCGTGCCGTGGGCGAGGAGCTTCCCGTCCTTCGCGTCGAGGACCAGGAGGGGAGCGGGGTAGGTCTTCTCAGTCATCAGCGAAGGTCCAGTTCCACATAGTCAATGTCGGTGAACTCGACGTCGAGGCGCTCGGCGTCCGTGCCGGGGGTGCGGAAATACTCCTCGGCGAGCCCCTGCCCGAGGAGCCGGTTCAACTCGTCCTCGTCCCCCGCCCGCAGGGCGTCGAACACCTGCGGAATCAGGTGGTCGGGCACCTCCTCGGTGAGGCGGCGCATCCGCGGGTCATCGGTGCTTCCCGCGTCCGCGGTGAACCCGAACCGGGCCCGCGTCTCGATGGTCATACCGCGCTGCTGGGCCTCCTTCTGCGCCCGCGCCGTAACGCGCGGCTGGTGGTCCTTGGCGGCCTCCTTCTGCAAGCGGTCGAGGATCTCGGGCTTCGAGTTGGCGATCTTCCGCTCGCCCTTGACGTACCGCTGCACCGTCCGGCGGGAGACGCCGAGGCGCTCGGCCACCTTCGCCGTGTTGCCCTTCTCCTTGCGCATCAGGGCGTTGAACTGGCCCCTCGCGGTCTTGGGGGCGTTGCGCGTCTGGAACCGCGCTCGCATTGCGTCGACCAGCTTTCCCATGGACACGGCTCCTCTCAGGCGAGCTTGTAGACGGTGGCGGACGGAGGAATCACGGCCAGTTCCGGCCGCAGGCAGACAGCACCGCCGCACAGCACATGGCCGGGCATGGTCGTCTTGAACGGGGTGTCGCAAATCGCGCAATCGAGCCTGCGCGGCGCCGTCCGCTGGGTGACCATCTGCCGGGCCGGGATGACGTACTGGGCCGGGAGCTTGCGGAGGAGCTTGTCCAGGTAGCCGTTCGGCCGGTACGCCTGCCGGTTCTCCGTCGCGTCGAGGGCGCGGAGGAGGGCCTCCTCGGGCCACCCGTTCCGCAGGCACCAGGCAACGGACTTGGCGGCGAGGGCGCGCTCCTCGTCGGTGACGCCGACGAACCAGCGGACGCGGTCGATGATGGACGCGGCGAGTGCCGGCACCGCTTCCAGGGCCGCCCCTTCCAGGCGCGGGGCCGTGAACCCGCTCAACAGGGTGAAGCGGTCCGGGCGGCGGCCGAGGTTCTTCCCGTTCTCCCGGATCGGCACCGGGCGGAAGGCGACGAGGTCCGCGCGCACAAGGTGCGGCCGGTGGCGCTCGATGGTCCGCAGGCTCACACCCGCGATCTTGGCGAGCTCCTCCATGTGGACCTGTCCCTCCCACCCGATGGCGGCGAGGGCGACGAGACATTTCGCACAGGTGGGGTCCGGCGCAACCACGTTCGCCGCCCACTCCTGGGCCCCCGGCAAGAGCGGCTGACCGATCCCGCCGCCCAGCGGTGTGCGCCGGTTGGCGTCGATGCGGGAGTGTGCGAACAGGTGCGCCAAGTGGTCCTGCGTGGCGCGCTTCTTGAGGCCGACGATCCGACCGAGGGCCTCGGTCGTGAGCCACGTCTCGGGGTCGGCTGTGTGGTGTTCTTCCAGGGCCCCGTAAACCTTGTGGCAACTGGGGCAGTCGTCGGGACTGATATCGCGGTGGGGTGCCACTAATTGGCCTTTCCGTCCGCTGCGGTGTCTCACCCGGGGGTGCGCGGGTAGACTCCGCCACAGACCTAGAGCAGGGTCCAGCGGAAGCCTCAGACGGGTAGGAGTGCCACCTCCTATGACCCCGACGGGGCTTTTCGCATGTGTGGAGCAAGTTCGAGCGGCAGGCGCGGAGCCTGCGCGAGGTCACACCGTGATGACCTCCTGAGACCCGCCGACCACGGCGGCGAGGCGCCGGGGGGAGAGCTTTTCCACGGCGTGCGTGGGGCCGCACAGGAGGTCCGGCACCGGAATGCCGTAGTGCGCGGACAGACGGTCGATGTCGCCGAGGGACCAGGCGGCGGCGCCGGTCTGCTTGCGCGAGACCTGCCCCTGAGTGATCCGCAGGCCCGCGGCGAGCGACGTCTGATTCTCGCCGCAGGCGCGCATCAGGGCCGCGACCGTGATCCGGAGCGTGCGCTCGCTGGTGCTCAAAGCGGCTGCGAACTTCCCCATATGCTGTGACCTCACTTTTTGTGAGCTGGACTCATAACGACAGCTAGCGGGGGCCGCCGGTTCCGGCCCAACCGATGGTCACTCTTCCACGGTTTCACCTCGACTACAAGTCTTGCTTGTAGTCGATCTGTGTTCGTGTCATCCTCGGGGCATGACCAACACCCCCAAGAGCGCAATCGCCAAGCTGCGAGAGAAGTCCGAGGCGTCCGAGGCCCAGGCCAAGGAGCACAAGGCCGCCTTGTTGAAGGCGGCCGTCGAGGAGGCCATGACGTCGACCGCGTACGGCCACGTCTCCGCCGTCGCCCGCGAGGCCGGCATCGCCTCGCAGTACCTCCGGACCCTGATCGAGGAGAAAGAGCCCGGGTGGCTCGACCGCGCCGCCGAGGAGCGCGAGGCCGCCAAGGCCGAGAAGGAGAGCAAGCCCGCCCGAACCCGGAAGACGAGGGAGGGGGAGGGGGGCAAGCCCGCGCGACGTACGCGCAGGAGCGGCGCCGCCGCCGCGTGATGATCGAGTGGGCCGCCAAGGACGCCACAGCCTGACGCCCGGAAGGACTCCCATGGACCAGCCCGAACCCGACCCGCAGGCAAGCGAGTTGCTCCCCGCCCCCTCGCGCGCCGAGCTCCCGCTCGTCCCGGTGTACGACGAGGCCGCCGCCCTCCTTACCCCGGAGGCCCGCAGCCTCGCCGAGGAGATCATCGCCGTGAGCCGGTTCTCGCCTGACACGCTCGCCGCCCTGTTCGTCGGCCATTCAAGGACGGGGAAGACGAGGGCCGCCGCCGTCACCCTGGCCCAGCTCGACGCCGCCGGCATCCCGTACGAGGAGAGCGACGACGGCCACGGACAGACCATCATCCGCACCCGCCCCGCGGGCGCCGAGTCCCCCAAGGAGTGACCCCGTGAGTGCCCTCCCCGCAGAGGAACCGACCAACCCGTTCCGCACACAGCAGGGCGGCGGCCCGCGCACCGTCACGCAACTGCGGGCCGCCCTCACCGCGGCCTCGGCGGCGGACCGCGAGGAGTTCGAGGCCCAGCTCGGCGAGCTCGACCTCGACGACCCCGAGGAGTACGCCGCCCTCGTCCGCGCGTGGCGGCACCGCCTCGTCATGCGGACCCGGCCCGAGATCCTCGCCGCCGTCGCCGCCTCGACCGACCCGGCCGCCCCGCGCTTCACGTCCGAGGAGATCCTCGGCGCCGACGGCCACCAGGAGGCGGGCCGGTGACCGAGGGCACTCCGTGGGCCGTCGCCTACAGCGAGACCGGCCGCGCCGGACTGGCCACGGCCACGGCCGAGGAACGGGCCGCCGTCCTCGGGTTCGAGAAGCGGGTCGCCGCCTCGCCGTACACCTGCGGCGAGCTGTACCCGGACCGGGTCGGCGGCCTCTACACCGCACTACTCACCGTCGGCGGCCGGATGGCGTGGACCAGCGTCCTGTACCGGGTCGACGAGGCGCGACGCGAGGTTCTGATCGTCGCCATCGTGTCGGGCCCGTGATGCCGGCAGGGGGACCGATGGGGGAGAGCTCGACCACGGCCCGGGTCGCGGCGGCCGTCGAGGAGCACGCCCGGCGGCGCGCACGGTGGGAGGCCGAGACCGCCCTCGCCGCCGTGATGGCCGACCCGGAAGTTCGGCGCCTGGGGGAGGAGATCGAGCGGGCCGAGGCCCTCCTCGGCGAGGAGCTGCGGCCCCGCTTCCAGCCCTACCAGGACCGAGCCGTACGCGAGGCCGACCTCGACGCGCTCACCCGGACGTGCCCCGGGAAACATGGCCGGTGGGGGCGCATCTGCGTACTCGACACCGGCCACGAATCGACCGCACCGCACTGGGGGACCACGGCCGAGGGACAGCCCGTCGCATGGGTCGGGAGCGCGCCCGACGACGACTGACCCGCAGGCGCCGGCACCACGGCGAAGGCCCCACGCTCGGAAGCGTGGGGCCTTCGCCGTACCGCCGCGAGGACTACCTCCCCAGCATGGCGAGCGGAGAGCGGCGCCCCTTCCCGACGGCGCGCAGCGCGGACCAATCGACCTCGGGGTGAGCGGCCGGAAGGGCGTCGACCTCGGCCGCGCGGTAGAGAGGCACGTCGACCGCCCCGGCCCGGCTGGTCCCGAACTGCACTTCCCGCCACTCGGCCGGGGTGACCCACCCGAGGCGAACCATGTGGTCCCAGTCCGTACGGCGCACGCCGAGGCGGGCGGCGGCCTGGTCCGGGCCGAGAGGCGCGTTCGCCGCGACGAGCTCGGCGAGGTCCGCGCGGGTGCAGACCTCGGCCACCTGGGACGGGTGGACGAGGGAACCGTCGGGGTTGCCGGACAACTCCGTCAGCAGCCCGGCCGCCATGAAGCGGCGCACCACGAACGCCGTCACGACCGTGGGTTCCCCGGGAACGTTCGGCGTACCGAGGGCCTCGGCGATACGGTCCGCGGCCTGTCGGCCGGACAGCGGGTCGCCGGGCAGTCCCGCCGCGACGGCGTCCCGGTCCATCGCCTCGACCGCCGCCCGGGACCACGTCCATTTGGAAGCGTCCGCCCGGGGCACGATGCCCGCGTGAACGGCCCAGCGGAACGCCGTGATGGCCACGCGGAGCCGTCCGGCGGCCTGCCTCTCGTCGTACTCGGTGAGTCGCGCCATGGGGTGATCGACCTCTCTCTCGGTGCGCCCGGAGTGGGCGGGATGGAAACGTGACAGAACGGCACTAAAACGTCAAGAGCCCCTGAAATGGGGCGAGTTGGTCACACTCCGTCAGGCTTCGCCCGCGTACGCGAGGGAAAATCCACCCGTTCGGACGGCGGGCGCGGCGGCCGGGAACGCAAGAGCGCCCGGCCCCCTTCCGGGGCCGGGCGCTCGTCCTGCGGGCGGTTCGGTGATCAGTCCAGCGGTGCGGCGTAGCGCAGGGTCCAGCCGCGGCCGAGGGTGTGCCGGGTGACCTCGACGACCCGGCCCTCGGCGGTCCGGCCGACGTGCGTCACGGTGAGGAGGAGCTCGCCCTCGTCGACCCCGAGCGCCTCGGCCTGGTCCGCCGTGGCGGGCCGCTGGTCGACGTCCTCGACGGCCTCGGCGCCCTGGTCGTAACCGGCCTCGCGCATCCGGGAGATGATCCCGCCCGCCCCGGTGTCGACCTGTTCGATGCCGGCGGCCTCGGCGACGTCGACCGGAATCCAGGTGTCGGCGAGCTGGACCAGGCGCTCACCGTCGAACATGCGCCGGGCGCGGACGACGACCGGTCCCTCGGTGCCGAGCAGCTCGGCGACGTCGGCCGGGGCCTCGGCGCGGTTCACCGTCACCTCGGCGCGGGGCGCCCCGCCGCCGCGGCGGGTCTCGCTCTCGTACGCGCCGTGCGCGCCGCCCGACTCGCGGTTCTCCGTGCGGTACCGGCTGCGGGCGTCCCGCAGGATGCCGCCGTTCGCGCCGATGGTGTTCTGTGCCATGTGCGTGATCCCTTCCGGTGGGGTGGTCAGTGCGTGGGGCCGAGCGGCCAGGAGTAGGACAGGCGCCACAGGTGGGTGGGCAGTACGTGAACGGTCACCTCGACCGCGCGGCCGTCCTCGGTGCGCCCGATATGGGCGATCTCGTAAACGCGCTGGTCCTCGCGCATGTCGAGGGCCTCGACCTCCTCGCCGGTAGGAGGCCGGACGTCGATCTCCTCCGTGATGGTGGCCTGTGCGTGCCCGAGCTCGGCGAGACGCGATTTCGACCCGCCCGGCCCCGTGTCGATCTCTTCGAGCCTGGTCCCCTCGGCGATGGCGAGGGGGAGGTACGACGTTGCGAGCTGAACGGGTACGTCGTCGGCGAGCATCCGCCGGACTCGGGCCAGGGTCGACACATCGTTCCCGTCTACCCCGAGGAGGTCCGCCACCCATGCCGGCGGCTGGGTGTGCTGGGTGGTGGTGATCGAGGAGGGGGTCATCCCGAGGCCGCGGATCTCGGCCTCGAACGCGCCCCGGGCCTGCCCCTCCTCGCGGCGGGCCCGGACGTAGCGCGACGTCGAGTCCCGAACGATCTTGTTCACGATCCGGTGCACGAACATGCCCCGGCGGCTCTTGT
This sequence comes from Streptomyces indicus, assembly GCF_900100315.1. Classification (GTDB taxonomy): domain Bacteria; phylum Actinomycetota; class Actinomycetes; order Streptomycetales; family Streptomycetaceae; genus Streptomyces; species Streptomyces indicus. The sequence goes on along the minus strand of NZ_FNFF01000032.1, from coordinate 11,477 downwards.
TGATCAGTCCCTCGGAGGCGAGCAGGCGCAATGCCTGTGCGGCGGTCCCCCGATTCGTGCCGAGCTGGTCGGCGAGCTCCCCCTCGGTGGGGAGCTTGGCACCCGGGGCGTATGTGCCCCGCTGGATGCTCTTGCGCACCTCGTCGGCGACTGCGCGAAACGTCGCTCGGCGCGGCTCGTCCTCTGTCATGCGGTCACCTTATCTGGAAGCCATTCCGTGGCGCTTGCTACCGACACAAGCATGAATGGAATCCAAGACTATTGCAATGGATTCCATTCGATGCTTCACTCATGTCGTGCCGATCGAACGGCACCAACGAGGGCCCTGGGGCCTGAGTTGCTGTGGTCCGCCACGCTCGAAAGGGCGCGGCCCCGGGGCGTCTTGTCCACGCCTACCGGGGCCGCTCGGCGGACTCCCCTGACAGACAGAGGAGTGATTCCGCGTGCGCACCACCATGCCCGAAAGCGTGCTTCACCTGCGAATCGGCGCGGCCGATTCCGCCAACGGAAACGCCCCGACCCGCCTCGACCTCTCCGCCGAGCTGGGCCTCGACGTCGACCTCGTCCTCGGCCCCATCGGTGGCGACGAGGACGACCTCGACGAGCTCGCCCGCCTGTACGCGCTGGTCGACATGGCCGACTCGGGCCTCATCCCCCGCGGCGACTCCCTCGACCTGATCGCCGGAATCGTCGAGGAGATCGAGCGCGAGGACGACGCCCAGGGTTACGAGGCCGACGACTTCGCCGGGGGGTGGGCCGCGTGACGATCACCCGCCGCACCACCGCCCGCGCCGCCCGCGCGCTCCTCGGCTCCGCCGACCGGCTGCACCCCGCCGCCCTCCTGGTCCTGGTCCTCGTCCTCGCGGCCCTGGCCCAGCTCGCCGCCCCGCTCGTCGTGACCCTCCTCACCGCCCTGGTGACCGGAGTCAAGGCCGCCGCGTTCCTCGCCGGGGCCGCCGTCCTCGCCCGCCTCGCCGTCCGCGTGGCCGCGACGATCCCCCACCCCCGCACCGCCCCGCCGGCACCCCCGGCCGAGCCGGTCCGGGCCCCGCTCCCGTCGATCCCGACCCCCCGCACCGCCCGATGACCGCCGCCGCCGTCGGCCGCACCCTCGGCCGCGCCCTCGTCGTCTCGGCCGCCGGACTCGCCGCCGCCATCCACCACATCGCCACGTCGGCCCTGGTCCTCTTCCTGGCCGCTGACTGGTTCGTCGTCTCGGTGATCGCCGGACACACCGGACAGGCCATCACCGCCGCCGCCGTCGGGACGCTCCTCGCCGCCGAGGGCATCCGCGCCGACCGAGTCGGCCGCCCCTTCCCCCACTGCCCCATTTGCCCCCTTGTCCGCCGGGGCACCCGTAAGGAGACCGCCAAGTGAGTACGTCGTACCGCGAGGAGCGCCGCCTCGACCGGAAGGCCGAGCGCGAGGAAGACCGCCGCGACCGGCTCGCCGAGGCCGAGGCCACCCGTACGGCGGCCCTCGCCCAGGCCGAGGCCGACCGCATCCGGGACGAGGCCCGCGCCGAGCAGCAGCGCAAGGACGAGGAGGCCCGGCAGGAGGAGGCCCGTCGAGTCCGCGCCGAGCGCAAGCGCGAGAAGGCCCGCAGGAAGACGGAGCGGAAGAAGGCCCGCGCCGAGCTGTTCGCCAAGCTCGGCAAGGAGGGTGACACCGTCGGCGCCCTGGTCGTCATGGCGTGCGGCATCGTCCCGGCCCTGTACTTCCAGCTCCGCGCCCTCAACGGGGAAGACCTCCCCGGGATCATCAGCCTGTGCCTGGCCGTGATGCTGGAGGCCGGGGCCTGGGTCGCCACCGTGAGCGGCGAGCGCGCCAAGCGCGAGGGTCGTCCCGTCGGCCGCTTCCGGGTGGTCATGTGGGCGTGCGCCACCTTCGCCGCCGTCATCAACTACTCGCACGCGCCCGGCCCGTCCGGCGGGTGGCTCGCCTGGGTCCTCGCCGCCGCCTCGTACGCCGGGGTGTTCTTCTGGGAGGTCCGAGGGTGGGGCCGCCACGGCACCAAGGGCACCCGCACCAAGGCCCAGCGCAAGGAGGCCCGGCGCCGCCGCCGGCACGACCGCAAGCGCCGCCGTCGGTTCCCCGCCGTGTACGCCCGCTACACCGACATTCTGACCGCGCACCCGTACGGCAGCGTCGACCGCGAAAAGGCGTGGGCGGACGCGTGGCAGGACACGCACGGCGCCGAGCTCGCCGTCACGGCCGGTGTCATCGCGCACCGAGGCGAGGCAGACAAGGCACTCGCCGCAGCCCACGGCGTGGGGGTCGAAACCCTCATGGTCGAGCAGCTCCTCGGCGACGTGTTCGGCAGCGACGGGGGCGACGACGGCCCGGCCGCGCGCCGCTCCGGGAAGGGCCCGAACGGGGGTCCGAGCAAGGGCGGCCGAACCGCTAAAACCCTTGGGCGCAAAGGGAAGCAGGCAATCGGCCGCCTCACCGGACGGACCGCTCCGAAGGTCCCGAACAAGCCCCTCGACGAGGCCCACCTCGAACGCGTCCGCTCCCTCGCGGACGTCCTCCCCGGGGGTGCCGAAGACCTCTCCGTGAGCAACGTCCGCATGGCCATCGGGGGCGGAAACACCCGCTACGCGATGCAGCTCCGTGACGCCGTCAAGGCCGAGAGGAAGAACCGATGAGCGCCTCGTTCACCCCGCCTCGGCTCCTGATCCTCGCGGCCCCCGCCGGCATCTACCCGACGATCACCCTCTCGCCCGAGACCGGGTGGACGTGGTCGGCCGCCATCGGCGCCGTGATCTTCGCCCTCGTCCTGTTCGGCCCGGCGCTGATCCGGTCCGCGGCCAAGGCGTCGGCGGTCCGCGCGGCCACCAAGAAGGCCAAGGCCGCCGAGACCTCCACCAAGAAGGAGGGCAAGAAGTGACCGCCCCCGAGAGCGTCTACCGGAAGATCGCCCGCGAGCTCGCCGCCCAGGCGGACCAGCACGCCGCCGACCGTCACCCCCAGCTCGGACGGTGCGCCGCCGAGCTCGGCCTCGTCTACCTCGAATTCGAGGCACACCCCCCGACCACCGACCACGGGGTGAGGGCGTGGGACGCCGCCGAGGCCGCCCGCGAGTCCCTCACCTGGGGGACGGCCGTCGGTTGCGGTTCCGACACCGCCCGCGCCCGCCTTCACCTCGCCCTCGACGCCCTCGCCCGCGAGCACGCGGCCCACTGAACCGCCACCGGGCCCGGCCGCCCACCCCCCGGCGGCCGGGCCGACGGCCCCCGTACTTGAGGAAGGAACCACCCACATGAGCACCACCGAGACCGAGCACGGCGAGCGCGAGGCGCAGCTCGTCGACCTCGCCGCCTTCCAGGACCCCGAGACCCTCCTCCGCCTCGGCGAGCTCTCCCGGACCGCCGTGCAGCGGACCGAGAACGGCGTCGCCGACGTGTTCACCGGCACGGTGCGACTGGACAAGGTCGACGAGGAGGAGGCCGAGGCCGGTACCTTCGAGCAGCTCGACGAGGAGGAGCTCGACGAGGACGAGCGCGCATCCCTCGGCCTGCGCCCGATCATCCCCGAGACGTTCCTCGACGCGGGCGTGTGGCGACAGCGCCGCGCGGTGTGGCTCAACTCGGCCGCCTTCCACGCCACCCGCAGCCCCGTCTACCTGTGGCGGTTCATCCGGACGAGCGCCATCGGCGCCCGCGTCGGGGCGCGGGACGCCTGGTCGTACCTGTTCGCCACCGAGTACGGCGAGCTCGCCGACAAGGTCCGCCGCGCCAAGGCCGGTGCCGAGCACATCGCCGACCTGCGGGCCGACCGGCGCAAGGAGGCCAAGGCCCGGCGCCGCGAGCCGGTCACCGTCTACGCCCTCACCGGCTGCACCTCCTACGCCGCGGCCGTCATCGCCCTGGGGGAGACCTGGGGCCTGATCCTCACCGCCCCGGCCCTGATCCCGCTTTTCGGCCTCCTGTACGTCCTCGGACACCGCGAGCTCGCCCGCCGGGCGCCCGACGGGACGTTCGCGTTCCTCGACAGCACCGCCGCCGCCGACCACGACGGCCCGGTGACTGACGAGCGGATCACCAACGCCCTGCGGGACATCAAGCTCCTGACGGCCGAGCAGACGATCAAGCCCGTGGGCCTCGCCACCCGGGACGACCTCGGGAACACGACCGTCGCGTTCAAGACCCCGGCCGGTCTGGTCTGCAAGGCCATCAAGAACAAGGCCGAGGCGTTCGCCGGGGCCCTGGGCCTGTCGCTTGAGCGCATCGACCTGACGCAGGGGGAGACCCCGAACGACGTCATCCTCTGGGTGGCGGCGACCGTGCCGTTCTCCGAAGACGCCCCGGTGTCGCCCCTGGTCGACGCCGACCGCTGGTCCATCTGGGACGGAGTCCCCTTCGGCTCGAACCGCAAGGGCCTGCGGAAGACGCTCCAACTCCTGTGGTCGTCCATGCTGTTCGGTGGCGCGCAGGGTTACGGCAAGACCTCGGCAATGCGGGTGCCGGCCGCCGCGGGCGCCCTCGACCCTCAGTGCCGGATGCTCCTCGCCGACTTCAAGGGCGGCGCGGACTGGGAGGAGCTCGAAAACATCGCGCACCGCGTGATCATCGGTGCCGACCCCGCGAGCGTCGACGAATTCATTGAGCTCGTCGACGAGCTGATCGAAGAAATGGACACCCGCTTTGCCAAGATTCGGCGGATGCCCAAGGCCGAGCGCCCCGACATGCGCCTGACGCCCGCCATGGCCGAGGCGCACGGAATGCCCGTCCTCATGTTCCTGATCGACGAGATTCAAGAGGCGTTCGGCGTGGTCCTGGCCCGTAAGGACGGGTTGAAGGAGTTCGCCGCCCTCGTCGAGAAGCTCGCCCGCCTCATCCGGCGCGGCCGGGCCTGCGGCCTCATCATCGTGGCCGCCGCGCAGCGCCCGAGCGCCAAGAGCGTTCCGACCGACTTCCGCGACGTCATCCTCAAGCGGTACAGCGTGCACACCGTGGACGACACGTCGTCCGACATGATCCTCGGCGACGGACAGGCCAAGCGCGGGCACACCGCGGCCGGACTGGGCCGGATCGGCGTCGGCATCCTCGCCGAGGAGGCCGGTTCCGAGAAGCTCCAAGTCGACCTGATCACCCCGCAGGAGTTCGAGGTCATCTGTGCCCGCGGCCGGGCCCTGCGCATCGAGGCCGGCACCCTCACCGGCTACGCCGCGTCGGGCCTCCTGACGGTGTCCGGCATCCTCGCCCAGATGCGGGCCGCGTTCGACGAGGCCGGGGTCGAGGAGCTCGGCAGCACCGATATCGCCCGGCTCCTGCACCAGCAGGACCCGGCGGCCGACTGGGGCCAGCGCGACGGCGAGAGCGACAAGCAGTGGTCGAGCCGCGTCGGCGCCCGCCTCGGCCGCGAGATCGAGGAGGCCCTCGACGGATCGGGCCGCAGCCTCGACCGCGTCAAGGTGCGCACCCTCGCGGGCACCGAGGGCCGCGGATTCCGCCGCACGGACCTGACGCTCGTACTCGGTGCATAACGGGACGAACCGACGTGTCCGGGAAGGTGTCCCCACCACAAAACCGCAGGTGGGGACGTGTCCCGGACGTGTCGGCCCCCCGGCCGGGGTGTCCCCAGCGGACACCCCGCCCAGGGGCCCGACACCCCCCTAGACACCGCCCAGACCTGCACAAACAGGGGCAAAGCCACCCCCCAGGACACCGCCCCGACACCCCGAAACCCCGCGCACAAGGAGTCGAGACCCGATGGACGTCACCGCCCGCACCGCCCCCGCCGAGCCGGTCCTCTACCGCCCCGAGCCCGTCGAGACGGCCGTACCGGCGACGACCCTCCCGTACCTGTCCCCGGTGCCCATCCCGGGCGCCGTCGAGGCCGTCACCCCCAACGGCGCCCGGGTCTGGCTCCTCGTCTCCAAGATGGAGCCCACCGGCCCGGCCGCCGCCCCCGAGACCCCCCAGGCCGCGCCCGTCCCCGCCTGGGCCAAGACGACGGCGCTCCTGGCCCTGTCCCTCTCCGGGTCCTCGGTCCTCGGCGCCTATGCCCTCGGCCTGTTCGCCGAGGGCCTCGCCGCCCTCGTCGCCTCGCTCGTCCTCCTGGCCAAGTTCGCGCTCGTCCTGGCGCTCGTCCTGGGCCTGTTCGTCGTCGTCGTCAAGCGGCGTGCCGGCGGGGGCGACGTCACCGCCACCGCCACCAGCACCGCCACCGCCCGGGGCCTGTTCGCCAAGGCCACGGCCACCGCAACCGCAACCGCCATCGCCAAGAAGTAAGGAGCCCCACCCATGACCGCGATCAAGGTCCGTGGACCCCTCAAGATCGGAACCGACACCCTGCGGTGCCCCGGCCGCGGTGAGCGCGACACCCCCCGCGAGCTCACCCTCATGGCGAACGGGAAGACCGTCACCGCGACGTGCGGACAGAAGCACCGCGGCGAGGACGGCGGGCGCCGTGCGCAGTGCTTCTTTCCCGTCGAGCAGCTCACCGCGGCGAACCTCGGCATCCTCGCCCAGGGCAAGCCCGGCCGCTTCCGCCTCACCCTCACGGACGGGACCAAGGTCGAGGGCATCCTCGCCGCCGTCGGCGCCGCCGCGGCCAACTCGACGGCCGCCCGCGCCGCCGCAGCCGCCGACGCCAAGAACGGGAAGGCCGCCAAGGCCGGGCCGCCCAAGCCCGCCGGTCGGGCCACGGGCGGCGCGATGACGGCCGCGTTCGGCGCCCTCGCCGCCGTGGCGACGTCCGCCGGGCAGATCGCCACCGCCGGGGCCTCGGCCGTCGAGTCGGCCGCGAGCCTCGGCCGCGAGGGGATCGGCGTCGCCCGCGACGGCATCCGCGAGGCCGGGGCGTACGGCGAGCGCCGGCACGAACGCAAGATGCGCGCCGGGGACGACGGCGCCGGGGACGACGACGCCGAGAGCTGAGCGAAGGAAACAGGGCGCCCCCGGGGCCGGGTGAATCGGCCTCGGGGGCGCCGTCGTGTCCGGGACCTGCGGGAACGGGGCCGAGGAGCCGCTCGGCCAAAGGTGGCACTTTCAAGTCAACTCACAGTTGGACTTGTACTTGAGATGCAACTCGTGCCAAGGTTGACCCACCGCAAGACACCGAAGGAGAGACCCCCTTGAACCTCACCGACGCCCAGACCAAGGCCCTCCGCCTGATCCTCGACAACCCCCGTCAGGTCGTCGCATGGCTGCGCGGCGAGACCGGTTTCCTCAAGATCCACGGCAACACCGAGAACCGGCTCCACTCGCTCGGCCTGGTCGAGGCCGTCAAGATCGGCACGAACACCCGCACCGTGGGTGCCGAGCGCGTCGAGTACGACGTCACCGTCTGGACCCTCACCCCCGCCGGGTACGAGGCCCTCGGCGTCGAGGTCCCGGCCGTCGAGGAGACCCCGGCCGCCGAGGAGGAGGTCCTCCTCCCGCTCCCCGAGCGCTTCCGCGCCGCCTACGAGGCCGAGCTCGCCGAGACCCACGCCGACGCCGACAGCGCCCCGTACCGGCAGGTCTGGCACCACGTCGCCAACGGACGACCCACCGCCCCGCGCTGGCTCCTCGGCCACCTGGCCGACGTCGCCGCGCTCCTGGCGGACCTCGTCGAGGAGTCCGAGGAGCACCCCAACACCCGCGCCACCCGACGCCGCGGCGCCGCCGAGCTCCTCGACCTCCTCGCCCAGCACGGCGCCCGCCCCTGGCCCGTCATGGGCCACGGCCTGCGCCCGTGGGGCGACGAGGTCCCGCACTGCGAGGACTGCGCCGAGCAGACCGGCCCCCGCCCCCCGGCCGCCGTCACCGCCGCCGAGGCCGCCGCCGACGAGGAGCGCGCCGTCCGACAGGCCGCCTACGAGCACCGCCTCGCCGCCGAGCTGCGCAAGACCGAGGACGAGATCGCCGCCGAGCACGGCGAGCACATGCGGCCCGGCGCCGCCGTCGAGTGGACCAACCCCCGCAACGGAGAGACCGTGTACGGCGTCGTTCAGTCGGTCTACCGCCGCCCCAACGGCAAGGCCGCCGCGGACGTCGAGCTCCTCGGCCGCTCGGGCGGGTCCATCGACGCCGATCAGCTCGGCCCGATCACCGGCCGGTGCCCCGCCGCCCTGCCCACCGACCCGGCCCCCTGCGACGGCGCCCCGGCCGTGACCGTGCTCGACTCCTCCAACGCCGGGGCCGACGGGTGCGAGCGCCACGGCGCCCGCCTCCTCGCCATCCTCGACGGCGGCCGGGTCTACGCCCTGCCGGACGCCCCCGAGGGCGCCGCCCTGCGAGTCCACCGGGCCGCCGGGACCGGCCGCCCCGCCGGTCGGGTGACCAGCCTCCGAGAGCTCGTCACGGCGCCCCCGGCCCCGGCCCCCACGCCCCGTCCGTTCCCGCGCTTCACCCTCGAACCCGGCTGGGTCGACGTGGACGTTCACGGCTGGGAGCTCAAGGGCGACAAGGAGTCCGGCGAGTACCTGAGCGACTGTCACGAGACCTTCCGGCCGGACGACTCGAACGCGGACATCGAGGCCGCCATGGAGTGGGCCGAGCAGCTCATCGGCGCCCGGCAGGAGTGGACCCACGTCCGCGAACGCGGCTTCGACCGGTGGGAGGCCGGCACCCGCGACTGACCCGCAGTACCGGCCCCGCTGGGTGAATCACCGGGGCCCGGCCCGACCCCCAGAGAGGAACCACCGCAGTGAACACCGAGACCCGAAACAACGTCGTCCACACGATCCCGCTCGGGACCGCCCGTCTCCGCCTCCTGATCCTCGGCCTCGTCCGCGTGGCCGTCCCGCCGCTCGCCGCGGTCGCCGCCGCGTGGGCCGTCGAGCCGCAGCTCAACGCCAACGGGCCCGCCCGCCTCGCGTACCTCGTCCTCGTCGCCGTCCTTGCCCTGTCGGCCGTCGACAACACCCTCACCAACGCCACCGAGCGCGCCTACAGGCAGGCGTACGGCCGCGTCCACGGGCCGCGCTCCTGGTCCTGCGAGGACTGCGGACGCCAGATCACGGCCCGGGAGTGGACGCCGTTCGACGCCGCCGCGTTCGAGACCCACCTCGCCGACCCGCGCGCCCACGGCTGCACCCACAGCTGACCCGCCGGCACCCCGCCGGGGGCCTCGCCCGAGGCCCCCGGCCCGCACCGAACCGAGAGGAACCAGTCGACATGACCGCCAACCGCGCCGCCGCCTTCCCTGCCGTGTACGCCCTCCTGCGCGTCGCCGCCGACGTCGCCGACCACTGGGTACAGAGCGACCACCAGGCGCAGCACAAGGCCAAGCCCGGCGCCGAGGGACACAAGGCCCTCGCGGGACACGTCGCCTCGTACGCCGCCACGCAGGCCGCCGCGCTCCTCGTCGGGAACCGCGTCCTCGGCCTTGGCCTGCGCCCCCGCAGCATGGCCGCCGCGCTCGCCCTGTCCGCGAGCACGCACTACCTGATTGACCGCCGCTGGCCGGTCCGCAAGGCGGCCGAGGCCACCGGGAAGGCCGCGTTCTACGAGCTCGGCGGCCCCCTCGGCGGCGCGTACCTGCTGGACCAGGCGACACACCACCTCGTCGAGGGCTTCGCCGCGTACGTCGCCGTCCGCGACTGACCCGCCCTCGCCCGTCCGACCCTCCCACCGGGCGGCATCGCCGCCCGGTGGGGATGACCCGACAGGAGAAACATGGAAGCGACCTCGTACGCCCCGGTCGACCACCCCGGCGTGACCGTGCCCGAGGACCGGCGCCACTGGTCGGTGATCTGGCCCGAGTACGCGCCGGTCGAGATCACGCCGCCCGAGCTGCGCCCCCTGGAACTGGCCGCGCACGTACCCGCCTGGGCCGAGGGACACCCCACGCCGGACCACGTACGCGACTGGGCCCAGCGGCAGGCCGCCGCCCTCGTTCCCTTCACGCTCGACGAGCGCGGGTGGCCGCTGCACCCGCACGGGCGCACCGGGCGCACAGGCCGCAACCTCGGCAAGTGGGGCGAGAACCAGGCCGCCGACCCCATCGTGATCGCCGGAACCGGCGCGCACCGGTCGGTACTGCTGATCACCCGCGATGACATTGGAGTCGCGGCCATCCCCGGCGGCATGGTCGACCCGGGCGAGACAGCCCCGGCCGCCCTGGTGCGCGAGCTGCGCGAGGAAACCGGCATCGACCTGTCGGACCAGCGTCCCGTCATCCTCGGGCGTCAGATCGTCGCCGACTGGCGCAACACCGATCACGCCTGGGTCGCGTCTACCAGCGCGCTTTATCGCCTGCCCGAACAGGTCACCGCCACCGCCGGGGACGACGCCGCGGACGCGGGTTGGTTCCCGTTCGGTTCCCTCGCCCAGCTCGAAACGGCGGTCACCGCGGCCGGTCGAACCCTCTACGCCGCGCACCGTCCGTTGTTGCTGCGCGCTCTCGAACACCTCAACCACTAGCCCTAGAAACGGAGACGTCATGACCGACGCCACCACCGCCGGCACCCTCGACCTGTTCCGCGGCCTTGCCGACCTTCAGCGGGAGTCCGACCGGCTGCGCGTCGCCTCGGCCCTGCGCGGCGCGTACGACGACGTGTGCAAGCGGCACGCCGACCTAACCGCCCTGGCGGCCGAGGGCACGCACCGCGAGGAGTACGAGGCCGTCCGCGAGGAGCTCGCCGCTTACGTCGGTAAGGAACCCGCACCGGTCGACCCGCTCGACGTCCTCGCCTACCACCGCCGCAAGGTCGAAGTGTTCCGCGGCCTCGGTGAAGCGGGCGTACCGGCCGCCGAGGAGGCCCTCGCCGAGGCCGAGGCCCAGCTCGCCGACGCCCTGCGCGCCGCCCCGGCCGAGATCGAGCTCGTCAGCTTCGGTTACCTGCACGGCGACGCCCCCGCGGCTGACCTCGTCATCGACATGCGACGCCACTTCCGTGATCCCCACGTCAGCCCCGAACTGCGCGAGCTCACCGCCGAGCACGAACTCGTCATGCGCGCCGTGTTCGCCACCGAGGGCGTGCCCGAGCTCGCCGCCGCGATCCTCGCCGCCGTCACCGCCTTCCGCTCCGGTCCCTCGGCCGGAACGGTCCGCGTCGCCGTCGGCTGCGCGGGCGGCCGGCACCGCTCGGCCGCCATGGTCAATTACCTGGCGATCAAGTACGGCAACGAGCTGCGCGTCAGCACCGAGCACCGGGACATTCACCGGCCGGTCGTCAACCGGTAGACCGCGCCCGCCCTCGCCCCGCCAACCCGCCTCACCCAAGGAGTGCCCCGCATGTACCAGGCCCGCGACGAGGTACTGATCGTGACGTGTGAAGACGACGGCCGCGCGGCCGGGAAGACCGGCGTGATTCTCGACGAGGTCCCGCCCGGCCCACTCACCGAGGGCCGGTGGACCGTGAAGGTTGACGCCTTCTGGATCGCCGACGTCCTGTGCGAGTCGGGCGAGCTGAGGAAGACCGGCAACCGCAGGTAACGCCACCCTCGCCGCCCGGAGCGCCTGGGGGGCCAGACCTGACACCGCACACGGAAGCGCCCGGCCCTGGGGAGGGCCGGGCGCTTCCGTGTCGGGGGCGGGGGGGG
>NZ_FNFF01000015.1 GCF_900100315.1 Streptomyces indicus | reverse complement strand
GTCGTGGTCCAGGTGGTCGCCGAAGCGGCGCTGCTCGGTGGAGTCGCCACCCGTCACCACGTTGAGCAGCAGGCGGCCGCGCGTGATGCGCTGGTACGTGGCCGCCATCTGGGCGGCGAGCACCGGCGAGATCACCCCGGGCCGGAACGCGACGAGGAACTTGAGGCGTTCGGTGTGCTGGGCGAGGGCGACCGTGGTGAGCCAGGCGTCCTCGCACCAGGTGCCGGTCGGGGTGAGCACGGCCTCGAAGCCCAACTGCTCGGCGGCCTTGGCGATTTGGGCCAGATACTCGATGTCGGGCGCGCGCACCCCGCTGACCGGGGTGATGCGGGAGCGCTTGATGCCGCCGTCGGTGTAGGCGTGCCGGTCGACGAGGGTGCGGCCGTCGCCGCCGGTCGGCAGGAACCAGTGCAGGTGGACGGTCACGGTCACTTCTCCTTGTAGATACGGGCCGGGGTGGTGGAGGGCGGCAGGTCGCCGTTGAACCGCGGGTCCACGAAGTCGGCGAAGGTGACCTTGCGCGGGATCAGCTTCAGTTCGGCGAAGGTGTCGACGATCCGCTGCTCGGAGTCGATGGCGGCCTGGTCCACGGCGACGGGGACGCGGGTGCCGTTGGAGCGCTTCACGGCCGCGAGCGCCGCCTCGTACGGCAGTCCGGTGTCCTTCGCCCAGACCTTCGCCCACTCCTCGGGGTGGTCGAACACCCAGTCCTGGGCCCGGCGCAGTCGCTCCAGGTAGTCCTCGATCGCGGCGGCCTTCTTCTCGTCCTTCAGGGCGGAGGGCGCGGCCACCTGGAAGCCCAGCCCGTTGACCACGCCTTCGCCGTCGGTGAGGACCTTGCCCTGCTTGGCCGTGAGCACCTGCGAGGTGTACGGGTCCCAGACCGCCCAGGCGTCCACCTTGCCGCCGTTGAAGGCGGCGAGCGCGTCGGCCGGCTGGAGATAGCTGACCTTGACGTCCTTCAGCGTCAGACCCGCCTTCTTCAGCGAGGCGACCAGCTGGAAGTGCGCCGAGCTGCCCTGGGCGACGGCGACGCTCTTCCCCTTGAGCTGCTCCAGCTTCTTCAGCGGGGAGTCGTCCGGCACCAGGATCGCCTCGCCCGCGGGGCTGCCGTGGCTCGCGGCCACGACGGTGATCTTCGAGCCGGCGCCGGCCGCGAAGACCGGTGGCGTGTTGCCCACCGCGCCGATGTCCACGGCTTTGGCGTTCACGGCTTCGAGGAGCGGAGGCCCTGAGGTGAACGTGGACCACTTGATCTTGTAGTCGAGGTCGTCCAGCTCCCCGGCGGCCCGCAGCACGGCCTCCGAACCTCCCTTCTGGTCACCGACGTTGAGGGTCACGGACCCCTTGCCGTCGGTGCCGTCGGAGCCGCCGCCGAGGGTGTCGGCGGAGGAGGAGCCGCCGCAGGCGCTCGCGAGGAGGGCGAGGGGCAGGAGCAGGGCGGGCAGGATGCGGCTTGGGCGCATGGTGGAGTTCCTTAGGTTGTACGGGGGTTGAAGGAGGCTGTCCTACGGGGCCGGGGGCATCCGGAAGGGACCGGGCGTCCGGACAAGGCGGGGAGGCTTCCGTACGGGACGGGGTCAGGCGGCGTGGGCGGTGCCCGGGCCCGCGCCGAGCAGGTCGAGCAGCTCGCCGCGCAGGGCCGCGAACCGCGGGTCGGTGAGGTCGCGGGGGCGGTCGAGGCCGACGGTGACCTCGTGGGCGATCACCCCGTCCTCCATCACGAGGACCCGGTCCGCGAGCAGCACCGCCTCCTCGACGTCGTGCGTGACGAGCAGCACCGCGCAGCCGCGCCGCTGCCACACCTCGCCGACCAGGCGCTGGGCCTTGAGCCGGGTGAGGGCGTCGAGGGCGCCGAACGGTTCGTCGAGCAGCAGCAGGTCGGGCTCGCGCACCAACGCGCGGGCCAGCGAGGCGCGTTGGGCCTCGCCGCCGGAGAGGGTCTTGGGCCAGGCGTCGGCGCGGTGGTCGAGACCGACCTCGGCGAGCACCTGCTCGGCCACCTCGCGTCCCGGGCGGCCGGGCAGCCCGAGCAGGACGTTGCGCCACACCTTCTTCCAGGGCATGAGGCGCGGCGCCTGGAAGGCGGTGGCCTTGCGGCGCGGCACGAGGACCGTGCCGTCGATCTCGCGGTCCAGGCCCGCGAGGATCTTCAGGAGCGTGGACTTGCCGCAGCCGCTGCGGCCGAGCAGGGCGACGAACTCGCCCGGGCGCACGGTGAGTTCGAGCTCGTCGATGACGCGGCGGCCGTCGAAGGAGCGGGCGAGGCCCTGGACGCGTACGGCTGCGGGCCCCTGTGCGGCCTCGGGCGCGCTCGTCGATGCCGTCTCGGGCGCGGTCGCGGGTGCCGTCTCGGGTGCGGTCGAGGGTGCCGTCTCGGGTGCGGTCGAGGGTGCCGTCTCGGGCGCGGCATCCGCCGCCGCCCCGGACGCGGTCACTGGCCGGTGAAGGTCGGTCGCCATTGCAGGAGCAGCCTTTCGAGGAGTCGGACGGCGAGGTCGGCGAGCAGGCCGAGGAAGGCGTAGACGATCAGGCAGACCACGATCACGTCGGTGCGCAGGAAGTCGCGGGCCTGCATCATCAGGAACCCGATCCCGGCGTCGGCGTTGACCTGCTCGGCGAAGACGAGGGCCAGCCAGGAGACGCCGAGCGAGTAGCGCAGCCCGGTGAGCGCGCCCGGCAGCGCGCCGGGCAGCACGACGTGCCGGACCAGGCCCCAGCGGGTCAGGCCCAGGGACTGCCCGGCCTCGATCAACTGGGCGTCCACGCCGCGGATCCCGGCGTACGCGTTGAGGTAGAGCGGGAAGACCACGCCGAGCGTGATGATGGCGATCTTCGGGGCCTCGCCGATGCCGAACCAGATGATGAACAGCGGGATCAGGCCGACGAACGGCACGGTCCGCAGCATCTGCATCCCCGCGTCCACCAGGTCCTCGCCGACCCGGAAGAGGCCGGAGAGCAGGGCGAGCGTGGTGCCGATGACGGCGCCGAGCAGCAGGCCGCTGGCCACGCGCTGGACCGAGACCCCCATGGCCTGGGTGAGCGAACCGTCGGCGATCAGGTCGCGGGCGACGCCGGCGATCGTGCCGGGCGAGGCGAGGATCTCGGGCGGCAATGCGCCGGTGGAGCTGAGGAGTTGCCACAGGGCGAGCAGCAGGAGGGGCCCTGTGGTGCGGCGCAGCCAGCGGGGGACGCGGGTGCGGCGGGCGCGGGTGGAGGTGAGGGGTTCGAGTTCGGGTGCCTGCGCCGGGGCGGCGACCGGCGCCTTTTCCACGGATATTTCGGGTGTGCCGGATTGCGGCGGGGCATGACTGACGGTCATGGGGACTCCAGGCGTACGCGGCCTATGGGCACGCTGCGTGAGAACAGCGGGAAGCACGCCCCGGTACGGGCACGCGGGAATCAGCGCGCCGAATTCAGGGCGGTGGGAAAATGCGAGCGACGGCTCGGGGAAAAGCGGGACGGGACGACGTCAGGAAACGCTCAGGCGTGACGTCGGCACACGCCGGAAGGCGTCGTCAGCAGCCGCGGCGACACGCGGCGGAGGCCACCCGCAGCAGGTCGATGTGACCGCGCGTGGTGAGCAGAGCTGAACGCAACATGTCGCCGAACGTAGCGAGTTGATCCTTCTGCGGTCAATCGGCGTCTCGCTCCGCGGACAACGACCCCCGGGGTCCTACCCGTTCGCTCGGATATCGCCCGCTTCGCCCCCGGTGACGTATGGCGGAAGTACGCCATGGCCCCATCCCGCCACGGAGTGCCCTCCTCAAACAGCGGTCCCATACGTAATGCTGAGCGGTCATTCGGCACCGGATTACGGACCGAACCGGAATACGGACCGGTCCGCGACAACGGACCGGGTTTCACTTTCCTGCCCGTCTTTCACACAGGGACGCAGATGACGCTCGAATCCCCGCGCGCACCCCGAACGGGTGCCAGACGCGCGGCCCGAATAGCCGTGGCGGCAGGGCTTGTTGCGGCGCTCGGCGCCGCAGGGCCCGTACCCGCTTTCTCAGCCGACCCGGGTGGTGAGCCCGCTCCCGCGAAGTCCGCCGCCGAGAAGCTCGGCTCCGACGACGCCAAGCTGCTCGCCCAGGCCGAGGCCGAGGGCGAGAAGACCGTCACCGTCATGGTGGCCACCACCGAAGGGGCGACCGAGCAGGCCGCCGAGACGTTCGACGAGGTCAAGGGCGGCATCGTCGGCAAGCGGGACGACAAGCTCGGCTACGTCCGCGCGACCGTCCCCACCAAGCAGGCCAAGGCCGCGATCAAGGAGGCCTCCGCGCTCTCCTCGGTCAAGGGCATCGATCTCCTCCAGGAGATCAAGATCGACGACCCGACACCGGCCGGCGACCGCGCCAAGGGCGCGCAGACGCAGGACACGGCCCCGGGTTCGTACCCGGCGCCCGGCAAGAACACCCCCGCGAAGAACCCGTACAACCCGTCCTTCGAGACGGGCGCGGTGGACTTCGTGAAGGAGAACCCGAAGGCCGACGGCCGCGGCGTGACCATCGGCATCCTGGACTCGGGTGTCGACCTCGGCCACCCCGCGCTCCAGAAGACCACCACGGGCGAGCGCAAGATCGTCGACTGGGTCACCGCGACCGACCCGGTGGTCGACGAGGACGAGACCTGGCGCCAGATGGACAACGCGGTCTCCGGGCCGACGTTCACCTTCGACGGCAAGACCTGGACCGCTCCCGCCGGCTCCTACGCGGTCGAGTGGTTCAACGAGTCGGCCTCCATCGGCGGTGACGCCAACGGCGACCTGAACCGCGACGGGGACACCACCGACCGCTGGGGCGTGCTCTACGACGCCGCCGCGGGCACGGTGCGCGTGGACCTCAACGGTGACAGCGACTTCACCAACGACGTCGCGATGAAGCCGTACAAGGACGGCCACCAGGTCGGCTACTTCGGCACCGACAACCCGGCGACCGACGTCGTCGAGCGCGTCCCGTTCGTGGCCGAGATCCGCAAGGACGTCGTCTACAACGGCGACGGCGACAAGGCCGACTACGTCAACATCGGCATCATCGAGGGCTCGCACGGCACCCACGTCGCCGGGATCACGGCCGCCAACTCGCTGTTCGGCGGCAAGATGAACGGTGCGGCGCCCGGCGCCAAGCTGGTCTCCTCGCGTGCCTGCACCTGGAGCGGCGGCTGCACCAACGTCGCGCTCACCGAGGGCATGATCGACCTCGTCACCAAGCGCGGCGTGGACATCGTCAACATGTCGATCGGCGGCCTGCCGCCGCTGAACGACGGCAACAACGCGCGCGCCACGCTCTACACGCGCCTCATCGACGAGTACGGCGTGCAGCTGGTCATCTCGGCCGGCAACAGCGGCCCGGGCACCAACACCATCGGCGACCCCTCGCTCGCCGACAAGGTGATCTCGGTCGGCGCCACCGTCTCCAAGGAGACCTGGGCCGCCAACTACGGTTCGGGCGTGGAGAAGAAGTACGCCATGATGCCGTTCTCCTCGCGCGGTCCGCGTGAGGACGGCGGCTTCACGCCGACCCTGTCCGCCCCGGGTGCCGCGATCAACACCACGCAGACCTGGATCCCCGGCGGCCCGGTCGCCGAGGCGGGCTACCAGCTGCCGGCCGGCTACTCGATGCTCCAGGGCACCTCGATGGCCTCGCCGCAGGCCGCGGGCGCCTCGGCGCTGCTCCTGTCGGCCGCCAAGCAGCGGAAGATCGACCTCGACCCGCTGACCCTGCGCACCGCGCTGACCTCGACCGCGAACCACATCCCGGGCGTCAAGGCGCACGAAGAGGGTGCGGGTCTGATCGACATCGTCGACGCGTGGGACTCGATCAAGGACGGCGCCACGGCGCACGGCTACCAGGTGAAGGCCCCGGTCGACACCGCGATCGACGAGTTCCTGAAGACCCCCGGCTTCGGCACCGGTCTCTACGACCGTGAGGGCGGCCTGAAGGTCGGCGAGCGCAAGACGTACGAGATCGAGATCACCCGTACGTCGGGCTCCTCGCGTCCGGTGGAGCACGAGCTGGAGTTCGAGAACAACGACGGCACGTTCCGCATCCTCGGCGACGACGAGATCCGGCTGCCGCTGAACCAGCCGGTCAAGGTCAAGGTCCAGGCCCGTGCGGGCTCCGCCGGGATCCACAGCGCGATCCTGGAGCTGGACGACGAGCGCACCGAGGGCGTGGACCGCCAGATCATGACGACGGTCGTGGCCTCCGCGCAGCTCGCCAAGCCCTCGTACGCCTTCAAGGCCTCGGGCTCGGTGCAGCGCAACAGCCACAAGTCGTACTTCGTGACGGTCCCCGAGGGCGCCAAGACCTTCGAGGTCGCGCTCGGCGGTCTGAAGGCGGGCAGCCAGACCCGCTTCATCTCGATCCACCCGTACGGCGTCCCGGTCGACCCGACCGGCACCCCGAACTGCTACCCGAACTACAACAACCCGGCCAACACCTGCCGCCCCGACCTGCGTTCGTACGCGAACCCGCAGCCGGGTGTCTGGGAGATCGAGGTCGAGTCCCGTCGTACGTCGCCGCTGCTCGACAACCCGTACGAGCTGACGGCCACCGCGCTCGGCGTCACCTTCGACCCGGCGGTGCAGACCGTCGCCGAGGCGAAGATCGGCACCCCGGCCGCGGTCGACTGGACCGTGACCAACGACTACGCCCCGATCACCGGCGGCAAGCTGGCGGGCGGCGCGCTCGGCTCCTCCAAGCAGGCGCGTCCGACGATCGCGCACGGTGCGGACCAGCAGTACCGCATCGAGGTCCCGGCCGGCTCCGAGCGTCTCGACGTCTCGATCGGCAACACCTCCGACAAGGGCGCCGACCTCGACCTGGCCCTGTACCGCATCGTCAACAATGCGGCGCAGCTGGTGGGCCAGTCCGCCGACGGCGACTCGGAAGAGGCCGTCTCGGTGGCGAAGCCCGCGGCCGGCACGTACATCGCGCTGGTCCAGGGCTACGCCGTTCCGGCCGGCTCGACCGAGTTCGACTACCTCGACCTGTACTTCGCCCCTTCGCTCGGCGAGGTGAAGGTCGACGCGTCGAAGCCGGTGGACCTGGCGCAGGGTGCGTCGGCGAAGGTCGCCGCGGAGATCGTCGTCGCGGGCGCCGCACCTGAGGGCCGCCAGTTCTTCGGCGAGGTCCGGGTGCTCAACGCCAAGGGCACGAAGGCCGGTTCGGGCAGTGTGCGGATCGAGAAGGTCGTTCCGTAAGGAGCTGACTTCTTCTCGTCACGAGTGAGGGGCGGGCGTCCGGGTTCCGGGCGCCCGCCCTTTCGTGTGCGGTCTTTCGTGTGCGGTCGGGGAGCTCCGGCTCGGCTAACTCTTCAGAGGGTTCGGGCAGTCGAGTGTCTTCGCCTCCGGGAGCGCCGCGAGGAGTTCGGGGCGGACGTCGGCCACGCCCCAGCCCGTCTCCACGTCGTACCCGTCCTCGGGGTGCCGGTAGACGCTGATCAGGACCGGTTCGCCGACCGAGATGTCCGCGGCGTGGTCCTCCGGCAGGGCGACGGTCGTCGTCGGCTGCTCGGCCGCGGTCC
This sequence comes from Streptomyces indicus, assembly GCF_900100315.1. GTDB lineage: Bacteria > Actinomycetota > Actinomycetes > Streptomycetales > Streptomycetaceae > Streptomyces > Streptomyces indicus. The sequence goes on along the minus strand of NZ_FNFF01000015.1, from coordinate 209,821 downwards.
GCTCCGGCCGGTACCAGCGGTCCACCTTCACGGTCACGTCCACCGTGCCGTCCGCGTGCGGCGCCAGCTCCGTCGCCGTGCCCTCGACCAGGATGCGGGTGCAGGCGATCTGCCGGGCGCGGTCGAACGGGGCGCGGTCCTGGGCGGCTTCGGAGGAGTCGGCGTCTTTCTCCGCGTCGCCGCCCTTGTTGTCCTCGTTGCCGTCGGTCAAACCGGGCGCGTTCTGCCCGCTGTCTCCGGCCTTGTGCCCGTCGGCGCTCCCCAGGCCGTTGTTCGCGCCCAGCCACAGCACCCCGCCGAACGCCGCGGCCACCCCCGCCACCGCGACCGCCCGCACCGCCACGGCGAACATCCGGCGCCTCCGCACCCGCACCGGCTCGGCGCGCACCGGCGGCTCGGTGGGCTCCGGCTCCTCCGCGGCGGCCGGCTCGGCGGCCAGCTCCTCCCCCAAGTCCCGCAGCACGAGACGCAGTTGGCCGAGGTCCGCGACCGCCTCGCGGTACTCCGCCGAGCGTGCGGCCTCCTCGGGGACCTCCTCCCCGGTGATCGCCGCCATCAGGAGGTCGTCGCCGTCGTACGCCCCGGTCCCGAAGACCTTCTCGCCGGCCACTCACACCACCTCGTCCTCGTGCAGCCGTGCGCGCAAGGCCCGCACCGCCCCGTGCAGCCTGCTCTTGACCGTGCCCTCGGGGACGCCGAGCCGCTCCGCGATGGCGCGCACCGGCAGATCGGCGTAGAACCGCAGCACGACCACCTGCCGCTGGGTGTCGGTCAGTTCGTCCAGTCCCTTCGCGACCGCCATCGAGAGCACCTTGGACTCCTCGGTGTCCTTCGCGGGCTGGCTCTCCGTGCGCAGCGAGGCGAGCCGCTCCCCCAGGCGCTCCTGCCGGCGCCGGGCGCGGTGGTAGTCCATGGCCCAGTTGGAGGCCACGACGGCGGCCCAGGCGGAGACGTCGCGCGGCGCCTCACGGCCGTCGGCGGCGCGTTCGAGCAGTTTCAGGCGCACCTGCTGCACCCCGTCCTGCAGCTCGGACGCGGGCACGCCGCCGAGCGCGAGTACCGCCCTGACCCGGCTCACCTGCTCCGGGGCCAGCGGATCCCGCGGATCCTCCGGCCCGGCTCCCCGCCCGCGCCGAAGCGTCCCTCTGCGCAGCAAAGCCCACCCCTCCCTCACCCCGTTCCGCCTCTACGACGTCGGCGCGGCGGAAAACGTTCGGTGCGGCCGGGAAGTTTTTCCGCTGCCCCGCGCCCGCACCGGTCCCGCTCAAGATCACACCGGACATCCCCGCCGCTGTCCCCTCATGTCCTCACGAACGCAAATATCGAACTACTCGTCGACTCACGGCAGTTCAACTGGAACGATGAGCCCATGACGCACATGATCAAGGGCGCCAACGTGCCGGTGCCCACCGAGCTGCTCCGCGTGGCCGTGAGCCGCCTCGCGCAGCCCGGTTCACCCGCCGTGGACGCCTCCGCCCTGCTGCTCGACGCGGCGGGCAAGGTGCGCGGCGACGCGGACCTCGTCTTCTACAACCAGCCGCAGCACCCCTCGGGCGCCGTGCGTCATCTCGGGGCGACCGAGGGCGGCGGGCAGCTCGCGCAGTGGCTCGAACTCGACCTCGCGCGGATCGAACCGGCCGTGCAGCGCGTGGTGATCGCGGCCTCGACCGACGGCGGCGTGTTCGGCGCGGTGCCGGGGCTGTACGTACAGGCGGTGAGCGCCGGCTCCGGGGCGCCGGTCGCGCACTACTCCGTGACGGACGCGGCGGCCGAAACCGCCTTCGTGCTCGGCGAGTTCTACCGGCGCGACGGCACCTGGAAGTTCCGCGCGGTCGGCCAGGGCTGGGCCACGGGCCTCGCGGGCCTGGCCACGGACTTCGGCATCGTGATCGAGGGCGCGGCGCCGGCTGCGGCTCCTGCTCCGGCTCCGGCTCCCGCTCCCGCTCCCGCTCCGGCTCCGGCTTACGGGACCCAGTCCGCGTATCCGCAGCCTCAGCCCCAGTCCCAAGTACCGCAGTACGCCCAGCCCCACACCCCCCAGCCCGCACCCCGACACCCGCAGCCCACACCCCAGTTCGGACAGCCCGAACCCCAGGACGCCCGCCCCCAGACCCCGCACCCCTCCGCACCCCAGGACGCCCGCCCCGTCTCCTTCGGCCCCGAGTTCCCGCTGTACGTGCAGCGCGGGCGCGGGCAGGGTGTCGTGTCCGTGGACGGGCTGCCCGAGGGGCCGGTGCTCGTCGAGCTGTGGCACCAGGGCGAGGGCTACACCTGCGTCTACACGCTCAACCGGCGCAACAAGGACGACGACCTCCTCTTCAACACCACGCTCGAGGACCTGCGCGGCAGCGCCGCCGTCCACCACAAGGGCAACCGACCGCTGCGCCTGCGGGTCGACGCCGACAACGACTGGACGGTGCAAGTCCGTCCGCTGTCGGTGGCCCGCGAGCTCGGCGAGGGTCTGCGGGGCCGCGGCCCCGAGGTGGTCACGTACCGCGGCCGGATGGCGGACCTCGACGTGAGCTTCAGCGGGGACGAGGACGGGGACGACGACAGCGGCTCGATGTCGATCTACACGGCACCGGCCGGCACCGTGCACGAGGACAAGCGCGACCTGCTGATGTACGAGGTCGGCCGCTTGGAGCAGACCTTCCCGCTGGCCGAGGGGCCGCTGATCCTGCTCATCGAGGCGGACGGCGCCTGGTCGCTGCGCACCCGCCCGGTGCCCGTGCCCGACCCGGTGGTCGCCCAGCGGACCGGCATGTACGAGGGGCGCGGCGAGCAGACGGTGACGCTGGTCAACCCGACCCCGGGACGACCCTGTCTGCTCGACTACACGATCGTCTCGGAGGACAGCTGGGGGTACAGGACCGAGCTGCTCGACGAGTACGACGAGTCCGAGACGTACCTCGAAGGCCACCAGGACGGTGAGACCGGCCGGGTCGTCTCGTTCCGCGAGGGGCAGGTGGAGCAGCGGATACGGATCAAGGGTGCGGCCGACTGGAGTCTGCGCCCGATGCCGCTGGAGCACGCGCCGCCGCTCCAGGGACCGGTCGAGGGCGTGGCCTGCGCGGTGTTCCGGCACACGGGCGGTCCGATGATGCTGACCCTCGAGCGCACGTCCAGGGACGAGGACCGCTTGGTGGTGAACGCCGTGCAGGCCACGGGACGCGCCGCCATCGTCGCGCAGGCCGGCAACGGGCGGCGGCCCGTGACCGGACCGGTCTGGGTGCAGGACGGCGAGTGCTACGTGAGCGTGCGGGCCGCGGGCGGTACGGCGTGGAAGCTCACCCCGGCCGCCGCGCAGTCCGCAGCGTCCTTCGACAGCAAGACGGAGGGGCGCGGCTACAGCCTCGTGTACTACTCGGGTCCCGAGTCGGACCTGGTCTTCAAGGGCGACGGCGGGGCGATCGGCGCGGTCTGGGGGCTCGACGCCTCGTTCGAGCCGGTGGACCGGCTGCATGTGGGCCCCGGGGTGTTCCACGTCGCGGGCCCGGGCTTCCTCCAGGTGCGGATCGCGGGCAAGTGGGAGCTTTCGGTGCAGCGCTGAGGCATCTCGCACGGCACTCCCGCGGGACCAAGGGCCCCGGTGACCGAGGACGGACGTCCCGGACACCGGGGTCTTTCGCCGGGCACCGACGGCCTTTGGTATGCCTCAGCCTGGGCGGGTACAGCTTGATCTTTTCCGCTGGGGAGTGCCCGCATGTCCGCGCCGATGGACACCGAGTCCGCATCCGGGGAGCAGCCGCTCCCCGCCAACCACCGCTTCCTGCGCCGGGCCGCCCTGCGCCGCCGCAACCCGAAGCTGCGCGAGACCGACGTCACCGTGACGCCCGAGCCCGCGGTCAAGCGCGCCGTGAAGGCCACGATGCTCGGCAACGCCATGGAGTGGTTCGACTTCGGCGTCTACGCGTACCTCGCCGTCACCATCGGCAAGGTGTTCTTCCCCTCGGGCAACGACACCGCCCAGGTGCTTTCCTCCCTTGCGACCTTCGCCGCGGCCTTCCTCGTACGGCCGCTGGGCGGCATGGTGTTCGGGCCGCTCGGCGACCGGATCGGCCGCAAGAAGGTCCTCGCCCTGACGATGATCCTGATGTCGACCGCGACCTTCGCGATCGGCGTCCTGCCCGGCTACGCCACGGTGGGCCTGTGGGCCCCGGCCATGCTCATCCTCTTCCGCATGGTGCAGGGCTTCTCCACGGGCGGTGAGTACGGCGGCGCCGCCACCTTCATCGCCGAGTACGCGCCCGACAAGCGGCGCGGGTTCTTCGGCAGCTTCCTGGAGTTCGGCACGCTGATCGGCTACACGTTCGCGGCCGTGCTCGTGACCGTCCTCCAGACCGTGCTCAGCGACGCCCAGATGCTCGACTGGGGCTGGCGCATCCCGTTCCTGGTGGCCGCGCCGATGGGCCTGGTGGGTCTGTACCTGCGGATGAAGCTGGAGGAGACCCCGGCGTTCAAGGAGATGGAGGAGTCCTCCGCACAGAGCGCGCCGCAGGAGCGGGTGCCGTTCCTCCAGCGGTTCGCCGGCCTGTGGCCCGCCATCACCGTCTGCATCGCGCTGGTCGCCGCGTACAACGTCGCCGACTACATCCTGCTGTCGTACATGCCGACGTATCTGCAGAACACCGTCGGCTACTCGGGCACCGCCGGTCTGATGGCGATCGTGATCGTGATGCTGATCCTGATGGCCCTGATCAACGCCGTCGGCCGGCTCTCCGACAGCATCGGCCGCAAGCCGCTCCTGCTCGCGGGCTCCATCGGCTTCCTGGTTCTGCCCGTGCCGGCCTTCCTCCTGATCGGCACCGGCCACTGGGCCTCGGTCTTCGCGGGCCTGCTGCTGCTCGGCCTGCCGCTGCTCTGCCTGCTCGCCACGATGTCCTCGGTGCTGCCCGCGCTGTTCCCGACGGCGCTGCGCTACGGAGCGCTGGCGATCGCGTTTAACGTCTCGGTGTCCCTCTTCGGCGGCACCGCGCCCCTCGCGGTGGAGGCGCTGGTCAGCGCGACCGGCAACGATCTGATGCCCGCGTACTACGTGATGGCCTTCGCCGTGGTCGGCATGATCGCGGCGGCCACCCTGAAGGAGTCGGCGGGCAAGCCGCTCGAGGGCTCGCCGCCTTCGGTGGCCACGCGCGAGGAGGCCAGGGAGCTGGTGCAGGCGCAGTACGAGCGGGCCTGACGCCCGCTGTGGCCCGCGCCACAGCGTCTCGCTCCCCGGTCAATCGATTGGACAGGGGTGCCCCACGTCACCGCATGATGGGGACTGTCCACGGGCAGGCGCATCGAGCCAGAAGCGCACAGCGAGAAGGAGTCACCGTGAGGGTCGGAATCGTCGGAGCCACCGGTCAGGTCGGCACAGTCATGCGCAGGATCCTCGCGGAGCGCAAGTTCCTGGTGGACGAGCTGCGTCTGTTCGCCTCCGCCCGCAGCGCCGGCAAGACCCTCGACGGCATCACGATCGAGGACGCCGCCACGGCCGACTACTCCGGCCTGGACATCGTGCTGTTCTCCGCCGGCGGCGCCACCTCCAAGGCCCTCGCCGAGAAGGTGGCCTCGCAGGGCGCCGTCGTGATCGACAACTCCAGCGCCTGGCGCAAGGACCCCGAGGTCCCGCTCGTGGTCTCCGAGGTCAACCCGCACGCGATCAGGAACCGCCCCAAGGGCATCATCGCCAACCCCAACTGCACGACGATGGCCGCGATGCCGGTCCTCAAGCCGCTGCACCAGGAGGCGGGCCTGACCGCCATGGTCGCCACCACCTACCAGGCCGTCTCGGGCTCCGGTCTCGCCGGTGTGGCCGAGCTGCACGGCCAGGTGCAGAAGGTGGTCGCGGAGGCCGACAAGCTCACGCACGACGGCTCGGCCGTGGACTTCCCCGAGCCCGGCGTCTACAAGCGCCCCATCGCCTTCAACGTGCTGCCGCTCGCCGGCTCCATCGTCGAGGACGGTCTGAACGAGACGGACGAGGAGCAGAAGCTCCGCAACGAGTCCCGCAAGATCCTCGAGATCCCGGAGCTCAAGGTCTCGGGCACCTGTGTGCGCGTGCCGGTCTTCTCCGGTCACTCCCTCCAGGTCAACGTCCGCTTCGAGCGCCCGCTCTCCCCCGAGCGCGCCACCGAGCTGCTCGCGGACGCCCCGGGCGTCGAGCTCTCGGAGATCCCCACCCCGCTCCAGGCCGCCGGCCAGGACGTGTCGTACGTGGGCCGCATCCGCACCGACGAGACGGTGGAGAACGGCCTCGCGCTGTTCATCTCGGGCGACAACCTGCGCAAGGGCGCGGCGCTCAACGCGGTGCAGATCGCGGAGCTGGTCGCCGAGGAGCTCGGCGCGAAGTGACGCGCGGGGCGCAGCCCCCTGCCTGTGCCTGAAAGGGCGGTCACCCCTCGGGGTGGCCGCCCTTTTCGCGTACGGCGATATCCCGATGCCCGCCCCACCGCCGACGTGGAAGGATGGCCGAAAAGTCCTGAACCGAGGAGACCGCGTGCCCGGCACCAATCTCACCCGCGAAGAGGCGCAGGAGCGTGCGCGCCTGCTCACCGTCGACTCGTACGAGATCGATCTCGACCTCTCCGGTGCGCAGGAGGGCGGCACCTTCACGTCGGTGACGACGGTGCGCTTCGCGTGCGCCGAGCAGAACGCCGAGTCGTTCATCGACCTCGTCGCCGACGCCGTCCACGAGGTGGTGCTCAACGGCAAGTCCCTGGACGTCGCGGCCGTCTTCCGCGACGCGCGGATCGCCCTGCGGCATCTGAAGCAGGGGGACAATGTCCTGAAGGTCGTCGCCGACTGCGCGTACACCAACACCGGCGAGGGCCTGCACCGCTTCGTCGACCCGGTGGACGGACAGGCGTATCTGTACACGCAGTTCGAGGTGCCGGACGCCCGCCGTGTCTTCGCCTCCTTCGAGCAGCCGGACCTCAAGGCCACCTTCCAGTTCACGGTGAAGGCGCCGAGCGGCTGGACGGTGATCTCCAACTCGCCCACCCCGGAGCCGAAGGACGACGTCTGGACCTTCGCGCCCACGCCGCGGATCTCCTCGTACATCACCGCGCTGATCGTCGGCCCGTACCACTCGGTGCACGCCACGTACGAGAAGGGCGACCATAAGGTCCCGCTGGGCATCTACTGCCGGCCCTCGCTCGCCGAGTTCCTCGACGCCGACGCGATCTTCGACGTCACGCGGCAGGGCTTCGACTGGTTCCAGGAGAAGTTCGACTACGCGTACCCGTTCGAGAAGTACGACCAGCTCTTCGTGCCGGAGTTCAACGCGGGCGCGATGGAGAACGCGGGCGCGGTGACCATCCGCGACCAGTACGTCTTCCGCTCCAAGGTGACCGACGCCGCGTACGAGGTGCGGGCCGAGACGATCCTGCACGAGCTCGCCCACATGTGGTTCGGCGACCTCGTGACCATGGAGTGGTGGAACGACCTGTGGCTCAACGAGTCCTTCGCCACGTACACCTCGATCGCCTGCCAGGCCTACGCCGAGGGCTCGAAGTGGCCGCACGCGTGGACCACCTTCGCCAACTCCATGAAGACCTGGGCCTACCGCCAGGACCAGCTGCCGTCCACGCACCCGATCATGGCGGACATCCGCGACCTCGACGACGTGCTCGTCAACTTCGACGGGATCACTTACGCGAAGGGCGCCTCGGTCCTCAAGCAGCTCGTGGCGTACGTCGGCATGGACGAGTTCTTCAGCGGTGTGCAGGCCTATTTCAAGGCCCACGCCTTCAAGAACACCCGCCTGTCCGACCTGCTCGGCGCCCTGGAGGAGACCAGCGGCCGCGATCTGAAGGCCTGGTCGAAGGCGTGGCTGGAGACCGCGGGCATCAACATCCTGCGGCCGCACATCGAGACGGACGCCAACGGCACGATCACCTCCTTCGCCGTACGGCAGGAGGCGCCCGCGCTGCCCGCCGGCGCGAAGGGCGAGCCGACCCTGCGCCCGCACCGCATCGCCATCGGCCTCTACGACCTGGACGACGCGTCCGGCAAGCTGGTCCGCTCCGACCGCATCGAGCTGGACGTGGACGGTGAGATCACCGAGGTGCCCGAGCTCGTCGGCCGCCACCGGCCCGCCGTCATCCTGCTCAACGACGACGACCTGTCGTACGCGAAGGTCCGCCTCGACGCCGAGTCGCTGCGCCATGTCACCCAGCACCTGGGCGACTTCGAGGCCTCGCTGCCGCGTGCGCTGTGCTGGGCCTCGGCCTGGGACATGACCCGCGACGGCGAGCTGCCGACCCGCGAGTACCTGGCCTTGGTGCTCTCCGGCATCGGCAAGGAGTCGGACATCGGTGTGGTGCAGTCGCTGCACCGGCAGGTGAAGCTGGCCCTCGACCTGTACGCGGCGCCGGACTTCCGCGAGGCGGGCCTGGCGCGCTGGACCGAGGCGGCCCTGACGCACCTGCGCGCGGCCGAGCCGGGCGGCGACCACCAGCTGGCGTGGGCGCGGGCGTTCGCGGCCACGGCCCGCACGGAGGACCAACTGGACCTTCTCAAGGGCCTGTTGGAGGGCACGGAGACCATCGAGGGCCTCGCGGTGGACACCGAGCTGCGCTGGGCGTTCGTGCAGCGGCTCGCGGCCACCGGGCGGTACGAGGAGGCGGAGATCGCCGCCGAGTACGAGCGGGACAAGACGGCCGCCGGTGAGCGGCACGCGGCCACCGCGCGCGCCTCGCGCCCGACGCCGGAGGCGAAGGCCGAGGCGTGGTCGTCGGTCATCGACTCCGACAAGCTCCCCAACGCCGTGCAGGAAGCGGTGATCGCGGGCTTCGTGCAGACGGACCAGCGCGAGCTGCTCGCCCCGTACACGGAGAAGTTCTTCGCGGCGGTCAAGGACGTGTGGGCCTCGCGCTCGCACGAGATGGCCCAGCAGATCGCGGTCGGCCTCTACCCGGCGATCCAGGTCGAGCAGGCCACCCTGGACGCGACGGACGCGTGGATCGCCGAGGCGCAGCCGAACGCGGCGCTCGGCCGGCTGATCTCGGAGTCGCGCGCGGGTGTGGAGCGGGCGCTGAAGGCACAGGCGGCGGACGCGGCCGCCGCCTGAGGCGCTCCGGTGCGCTGAACCGAAGCGGTGCGGCTTCCCTCGGTCGAAGGGAGCCGCACCGCTTTCACTTGCGCTCCGCCACTTCCTTGAGCGCATCGAGTACGCGGGCGAGCGCCGGGCCCGACTCGGCTCCCTTGCGCACGGCGGCCACGACATGGCGGCGCGGCTGGTCCCCGCCGATGCTCACGCGCACCACGCCCTCGGCCGTGGCGGCAGCCATCCGGGGCACCAGGGCGACGCCCATCCCGGCCGAGACCATCGCGAGGATCGCGGTCCAGCCCGCCGCGCTGTGCGCCTGCTCCGGGACGAAACCGGCCGCCTCACAAGCGGCCGTGGTGATCTCGGACCAGGGCCCGCTGCCGCCGAAGATCCAGGCCTCCTCGGACAGTTCGGCCAGGCGCACGCTCCGGCGTGCCGCGAGGCGGTGGTCGGCGGGCAGGGCGATGTCGAGGGGATCGGCGAGCAGCGGGACGCGGGTGAACTTCGGGTCGCGGGCGGTGGGTGCGTGCGCGGCGAGCGACAGGGCGAGATCCACGTCCCCGGCGGCGAGCAGCTCGTAGGCCTCGGCGGCCTCCGCCTCCCGCACGCGGACGTCGAGTCCGGGCGCGTCCTCGCGGAGCCTGCGCACGGCGGGTACGACGAGGGCGGGCACGGCGGTGGAGAACGCGCCGATCCGCACCTCCCCCGCCTCGCCCCGCGCATAGCCCGCCAACTCGGCCTCGGCGAGCTCCAGTTGGGCGAACACCGCATCGGCGTGCCGCAGCACGAGATGGGCCGCGTCGGTGAGCCGCACCCGCCGCCCCTGCGCTTCGAGCAGCGGCACGCCGACCTGCTTGGCGAGGTTGGACAGCTGCTGCGAGACGGCCGAGGGGGTCATCAGCAGGGCCTGCGCGGTGGCGGTGACGGTCCCACGCTCACTGAGGGTCCGCAGGATCTGCAACTTCTTGATGTCCCACTCGGTCATGTCCCGCAAGGTATCTCCTCTCCGGGTACGTCAGCCGGGCAGAGCCTCACCGGTACGTCAGCCGGACAGCGCCTTCCTGCTGACCGATCCCAGCACCACCCCGCCCAGGATCAGCACCATGCACAGCACCTGCATCGGCCCCGTCGGCTCGCCCAGGATCAGGTAGGACAGGAGCGCGACGAAGACGGGCTGGAGGTAGTAGACGAGGCCCGCGCGGCCCGCGCCGATCAGGGCGATGGCCTTGTTCCAGGTGAAGAAGGCGATCGCGGAGGAGAAGACGCCCGCGTACAGGAGCGGCGCGACCGTGCCGGGCGTGGGCGTGAAGCCGCCCTGGACGGCCAGGCTCGTGAGGAACACCGGCGTGAGCAGCACCGCACCGACGGCGAAGCTGGTGAACAGGAAGGCGAGTGCGCCCAGTTCGGCCGGGCGGCGGCGCAGGAGCGCGCTGTACGAGGCGAAGCTCAGGGCCGCGGCCAGCATCCACAGGTCGCCGGGCGCGAAGTCAAGCGCGAGCCGGCCCTTGCTGACCAGGAGCAGCACCCCGACGCAGGCGATCAGCATGCCCGCGACCCGGCGCGCACCGAGCCGGGCGCCGCCCAGCTTCTCGTAGACCGTCATGACCACCGGCGACGCGGCCATGATCATGCCCATGTTCCCGGCCGAGGTGGAGATGCCGGCCTGGTAGACGAGGGTGTTGTAGACGGCGATGCCGAGCAGCGAGGCGAGCAGCACGAAGCGCCAGTGGCGCAGGATGATGTGCCGCTCGCGCCAGGCGTGCCGGGCCGCGAAGGGCGCGGCGGCGGTGAGCGCGATGATCCAGCGCCAGTAGGCGTGCTGCACGGGCGGGACCGTGTCGGCGAGGGCGCGGGCGCCGATGAAGCTCCCCGACCAGACCACCGTCGCGGCGAGCGCGAACAGCAGGCCGACGGTGGCGGTGCGGCCCGCCTTCCCCTTCGGCTGCGCCGGCGTCGCGGTCGCCTGGTTGGTGCGTACGCGGTCGAGGACTGCCATCTCGTATCCCTGGCCCAACTGCCCCGGTGCGGGGCGGTAGTCGTGTGCTTGCGGGATCAAGACTGACAGCGGACCGTTGCGTAGGTCCATCGAAAAGAATCGACGGTTCTTTTAAGGAAAACCGAACGAATGCGAGTCGCCGGAAGAATACGGGTCGCCGGAGGACGGGCACGCGAAAGCGCCCCCCGGCTCCGGGCACAGGCGGAGCCGGGAGGCGCTCCCGGAGTTCAGGTGAGGGTGCGGGTCAGCCCTGCTGCTTGCGGGACTTGTCCCCGACCATGACCAGACCGGCGATCACGAGGAACAGCACGATCGGGGCCACGACGAACAGACCGAGCGTCTCCATGACGGAGAGGCCGGTACCCGGGTCGTCGCCGTCGTCGCGGGTCAGCGCGAGCGCGGGGGACGACATCAGCAGCATCATCAGCGTCGTACCGGCTGCTACGGCGCCGGCGCGCAGGGCGTTCTTCTTGTCCACGGTGCCAACCTAGCGAATGCCTTCCGGGGGCGCGCGCCCGGGGTGCCGCTCGGGTGCCGGGACGGCAGGGCGGGGCCCGGCAGGGGCCGGGCTAGGACTCCCCCCGTACCGCCGCCATGAACGCGTGCAGCCGCGGCGAGGCCGCCAGCTCCTCCAGACTCATGACCCGCCCGTCGGCCCCTGTGACGGGGACGCGCCAGTTCGGGTACTGGTCCCAGGTCCCGGGCACGTTCTGCGGCCGCAGGTCGCCCACCGCGTCCGGCAGCCAGATCCCGGTGAGCCGGGCCGGGGTGCGGCGCAGGAGACGGTACAGCGCCTGGATCTCCGTCTCCTGGTTGCCCTCGGCGTCCAGGCCCAGCGCGGCCGCGAGGCCCAGCCACTCGCGCACCTCCGTGCTCTCCGCCGCGAGCTCGGCGGTGAGCGGACCGGGCAGGAGGCCGAGGCGGTGGCGCAGGCGGACGTGGTCGCCGGTGAGCTTCGCGGCCGTGGACGGCAGGTCGTGGGTGGTGACCGTGGCGAGGCAGTCCGCACGCCAGCGGTCCGGGGGCAGCGGACGCCCGTCGTGCTCCCAGTCGCGCTCGAACCAGAGCACCGAGGTGCCGAGGATCCCCCGCGCGGCCAGGGCCTCGCGCACCCCGCGCTCCACGGTGCCGAGGTCCTCGCCGATGACCACAGCGCCCGCCCGGTGGGCTTCCAGCACGAGCAGCGCGAGCAGGGCCTCGGCGTCGTAGCGGACGTACGCGCCGTCCGTGGGCGGGTGGCCCTCGGGGATCCACCAGAGCCGGAACAGGCCCATGACGTGGTCGATCCGCAGCGCCCCCGCGTGCGCGAGCAGCCCGCGCACGAGCGCGCGGAAGGGCGCGTAGCCGCACTCGGCGAGCCGGTCGGGGCGCCAGGGCGGCAGCCCCCAGTCCTGGCCGCCCGCGTTGAAGGCGTCCGGGGGCGCGCCCACGGAGGTGCCGTGCGCGTACAGGTCGCCGTGCGCCCAGGTGTCCGCGCCGTCGGGGTGCACGCCGACGGCGAGGTCGTGGATCAGGCCGAGGGCCATGCCGGCCTCGCGGGCCGCCGCCTGGGCCGCGCCCAGCTGGCTGTCGGTGAGCCAGACCAGCCGGCTGTGGAAGTCGATCCGGTCCATCAGCTCGCGTGCGGCACGGGCGGTCGCCGCCGAGCGCGGGTCGCGCAGCTCCGCGGGCCAGGCTCGCCAGTCGGGGCCGTGGCGTTCGGCGAGGGCGTACCAGGTGGCGTGCCGTTCCAGGTCGTCGCCGGCCGCGGCGAGGAAGTCGCAGTAGGCGGCACGGCGGCCGGGTCCCAGCGGCACGGCCGCGATCCGTTCCAGGGCACGGGACTTGAGGGCCCACACCGCGTCCCGGTCGATCAGCGCGCCCTTGCCGAGCACCGACTCCCGTAAGGCGGCGGCCTCTTGGAGCAGGGCGTCGGTCTCCGCCCGGTCGTCGGGCGGCAGATAGGCGTACTCGGGGATGTCCTCGACGCGCAGGTGCACGGGGTCCGGGAAGCGGCGGGACGAGGGGCGGTACGGGGAGGGGTCGGTGGGGCGGTCCGCGGTGCCGGGGACCGCCGCGTGCAGCGGGTTGACCTGGAGGAAGCCGACGCCCAGCGAACGGCCCGCCCAGGCGGCGAGTTCGGCGAGGTCACCGAGGTCACCCATGCCCCAGGAGCGGTGCGAGAGCAGGGAGTAGAGCTGGACGAGCAGGCCGTGGTGGCGGCCGGAGGGGGCGGGTGCGCGCTCCGGGGCGACGATCAGGTGGCTGGAGGAGGCGCGCCCGTCCGGCGTCTCGGCCGTCAACTGGTGTACGCCGTACGGGAGTTGTGGCAGTTCACCCGTCCAGGTGCACTCGACCGGGGCGTCGCCTCCCTCGGGGGCGACCCGGATCAGGGTGCCGTGCGGCAGCGCGTCGAAGGCGGCCGCGCCCGCGACCACCGTCTCGGGCAGGGCGCGTCCGCGGCGCCGCGCGTGCACCGCGGACGCCGCGGCGTCCACCGCCTCCTCACTCGAGGTGTCCACGCCGAAGGCCGCGAGCGCGGCCCGCAGCGCCTCCTGGGACACCGGCTGCCGGGTGTCCGGCGCGGGTTCGTAGGAGGAGTCGATGCCGTACAGCGCTGCGAGCCGGGCCAGGGACATCGGCGCCCCATCCGTCGTAGGGGTAGAGGTCGGGTCCGCTCCGCGCCGTTCGGGCTGACGCGTCCGTCCGCCGTGCGGGTCCGCTCTCTGTCGTACGGAACTTTCCGGCCGTACGGAATAGGGCGGGGCACGGCAAAGGCGGGCGGGCGAGCCGGGCAGAGCGGACCGCACGACCCGAAGGGGCGGCAATCCACCCGCAATTGACCGTATTTGTGCGCTGCGAAACGTGCCCGCCCGTACGGGAACTCAGGCGACGGCGGAGGCCGTGCCGAACGCCGTGGGTTCGCTGGTCAGGTGTGCCTCGTCGGCGAGCGGGGGCTCGCTGGTCAGCGGCGTCTCGTCGGCCAGGGGCGGCTCACTGGTGAGCGGCGCCTCGACGGAGAACTGGCCGTACGGCACGGAGTCGGGGTCGGAGACCTGTGACAGGTCCGGCTGCTCGGGCAGTTCCGCGTGTTTGGACAGGGCGTCGAACAACAGCTGAGCGCTCACCCAGGGCCTCCTTGGTCGGTGGGTCGGTCCCGTTCGGTGTGATCGGCAGAGGGTCAGCCCTACCCGCAGCTCGCGGGCCCATGCGCGGAACGTGGCGATGGTCACATGGCGACGGTGCCGTCCCGAAGCGTGAGTTGCCGCCTGCGCCACCGCGCCGATCCGGAAATTCCCGGCGGGGCAAACCCGGCACAATGGCCTCTCGCATTGACACTGTCACCACCGCGGTGGTGGGCTCGACACCATCCGGAACCCTGCCGTCAGGGAGCCGCGGCAACCGGCTCCCGGACGTGTGCGGGACCTGAAAAGAAGGGCGGGAGAAGCCGTGCTGGTCCGGCGATCGAAGGGTCGGTCGAAGAGTGCGGTGGCACTCGCTGCCGCAGTCATCGGCGGTCTGCTCGGCGGTGCGCCCGGAGCGCTCGCCGACCCGCCCGAACCAGGTCTGAACGCGCCCGACCGCGAGACGGATTCCTCGCTGCCCGCCGTCTGGCCGCGTCCGCACTCGCTCCAGTCCGCCGGCGCTCCCGTGCCGGTGACCGAGCAGGTGTTCCTGCTCGCGGACGAGAAGGCCGACCCGTATGCGATCGAGGCCCTGCGCACCGTGCTGCGCGCGGCCGGCGCCCGGCAGATCACCGAGGTGACGGACGCGGACCGGCTGCCGGGCCCCGGCCTCCTCGTGCGCGCCGCCCGCGACCGTGGCCCCGCCGGTCCCTCCGTACTGCCCCCGCGCAGCGACCCCGCAGGCACCGACTTCGCGCTGCGCGCCCTGAAGGTGACCGAGCGGGGCGACCTGCCCCCCGGCGGCTACCGGATCGGGGTCGGCAAGGTCGAAGGCAGGGACACGGTGGCGCTCTCCGGCGTCGGCGAGGACGGTCTCTTCCACGCGGTGCAGACGCTGCGCCAGCTGGTCGTGGACGGGCGGTTCGCGGGCGTCCGCGTACGGGACTGGCCGGCCGCGGCGGTACGCGGCACGACCGAGGGGTTCTACGGCACCCCGTGGACCACCGAGGAGCGCCTGGAGCAGCTGGACTTCCTCGGCCGCACCAAGCAGAACCGCTATGTGTACGCGCCGGGCGACGACCTGTACCGGCAGGCCAAGTGGCGCGAGCCCTACCCGGCCGCGCAGCGCGCCGACTTCCGCAGGCTGGCCGAGCGCGCCCGCGCCAACCATGTGACGCTCAGCTGGGCCGTGGCGCCGGGACAGGCGATGTGTCTGTCGTCCGAGGACGACACCAAGGCGCTGCTCAAGAAGATCGACGCGATGTGGGCGCTGGGTGCGCGCGCCTTCCAACTCCACTTCCAGGACGTCTCGTACAGCGAATGGCACTGTGACGCGGACGCCCGTGCGTTCGGTTCGGGACCGGAGGCGGCGGCGAAGGCGCAGGCACGCGTGGCGAACGCGGTCGCGAAGCACCTGGCCGCACGGCACCCGGAGGCGGCCCCGCTGACGCTGCTGCCGACCGAGTACTACCAGGACGGCTCGACCGAGTACCGCGAGCGGCTCGCGCGGGAGCTGCACGACGGGGTGCAGGTCGCCTGGACGGGCGTCGGGGTCGTGCCGAAGACCATCACGGGACGCGAACTGGCCGGTGCGCGGCGGGCGTTCGGCGGCCACGACCTGGTCACGATGGACAACTACCCGGTCAACGACTTCGCCGAGGACCGGATCTTCCTCGGTCCGTACGACGGGCGCGAGCCCGCCGTGGCCACCGGCTCCGCGGCGCTGCTCGCCAACGCGATGCAGCAGCCGACGGCCTCGCGCATCCCGCTGTTCACGGCCGCCGACTACGCCTGGAACCCGCGGGGTTACCGGCCCGGCGACTCCTGGCGTGCGGCGATCGCCGATCTCGCGGGCGGCGACGCGCGCGAGCGCGAGGCGGTGGGCGCGCTGGCCGGCCATGACGCCTCCTCGGTGCTCGGCGCGCAGGAGTCGGCGTATCTGCGGCCGCTGATCGACGCGTTCTTCGCGGCGCGCGCCACGACGGACGCCGACCGCCTGGACCGCGCGGCCGCCCGCCTGAAGGACGCGTTCACGGTGATGCGCGAGACCCCGGCCCGCCTGGAGTCCACGGACCTCGGCCGTGAAGTGCGGCCGTGGACCGAGCAGTTGGGACGGTACGGCGAGGCGGGCGAGCAGGCCGTCGACCTGCTCCTCGCGCAGGCCGGAGGCAGGGGCGAGGAGGCGTGGCGCGCGGCGCGGCGGCTGGAGTCGCAGCGCGCGGCCCTGAAGTCCGCGCGGGCGACGGTGGGCGAGGGCGTGCTCGACGCCTTCCTCGACCGGGTGCAGGAGGAGGCCGCGGCCTGGACCGGCGCCGGCCGCTCGCACGGCAAGGACAAGCACTCCGGGGACGCGAAGGCGCCGGTGGAGCGCCCGGACGGGGACACCCTGAAGCTCCCCCGCCCCCGCCCGCTCGACGCGGTCACCGTCATGACGGACCCGGGCACGCGCGGCACCCTGGAGGCGCACGTCCCCGGCAAGGGCTGGGTGACGCTCGGCGAGGTGTCGGAGAGCGGCTGGACCGAGGCGCACGGACCGTCCGGCGCCGAGGTGGACGCCCTGCGGGTGGTCTGGCAGGGCGAGCGGGGACGTGTGGAACACCTCGTGCCCTGGTACGCGGACGGCCCCGCCGCGGCCCTGAAGCTGTCGCGTTCCGAACTCGACGTGGAGATCGGTGGCGCGCCCCGGCGGATCGCGGCCCGGCTGACCTCGCAGCGCCCGGAGGCGGTGAGCGGCCGGGTCACAGCGAATCCGCCGAAGGGCATCGAGGTGCGCACCCCGCGCTCCTCGACCCTCCCCCGCGGCACCGGGATCGACGTGCCGGTGGAGATCACCGTGCCGGCGGACACGCCCTCGGGCACGTACGAGATCCCGGTGACCTTCGGCTCGCAGACGCGGACGCTGACCGTACGGGCGCATCCGCGCGTGGCCGGCCAGGACCTGGCGCGCACCGCGAAAGCATCCTCCTCCGCGGACGAGACCCCGGACTTCCCCGCGGCGGACGCCAACGACGGTGATCCGGCGACCCGTTGGTCCTCACCGGCCGAGGACGGCCAGTGGTGGCAGATGGAACTGGCCTCCCCGGCCCGCATCGGCCGGGTGGTCCTCCGCTGGCAGGACGCGTACGCCTCGCGCTACCGCGTGCAGGTCTCGTCCGACGGCCGGGTCTGGCGCACGGCGGCCACGGTGCGGGACGGCCGCGGCGGACGCGACGCGGTCGGCCTCGACGCGCGGGACGTGCGGTTCGTGCGGGTGCAGACCGACGAGCGGGCCACCGAGTACGGGGTGTCGCTGTGGTCGGTGGAGGCGTACGCGGTCGCGGAATAGTGCGGCCCAACTGCACTACAGACAGGGCGGATTGAGGCGTTCGGCCCCGATCCGCCCTGTTTCTGCACCCGTTGATCCGGAACCCCGTCCCTCACTTCCCGCCTGATTCCGGCCAGCTATTCACTGAGTACATATCGCGGGTACATAGTGGAGCCATGAGCACCCGCCATGTCCTGCTCGGTCTGCTCTCCGCGGGCCCGAGCCACGGTTACGACCTGAAGAAGCGCCATGACGAGCGCTTCCCGCAGGCGCGCCCGCTGGCGTACGGGCAGGTCTACACGACCCTGCAACGGCTGGTGCGCGACGGGCTCGCCGAGGTCGAGGGCACCGACGCCGACGGCGGACCCGAGCGCACCCACTACCGCTCCACCGACAAGGGCTCGGTCGAACTCGCCCACTGGCTGGCCGAGATCACCCCGCCCGCCCCCTTCGTGACCAACGACATCTTCGCCAAGGTCGTCGTGGCGATACTCGCCGAGGCGGCCGGCGAACCGGCCGACCCCGCGGCCTACCTGCGCGCCCAGCGCACCGCCCACATGGCGCGGATGCGGGAGCTGACCGCGCTCAAGACCGCGCCGGGCGCGGACCTCGCGACGGTGCTCTCCGCCGATTACGCGCTCAGCCATCTCGACGCCGATCTGCGGTGGATGACCACCACAGCGGGCCGGCTCGCCGCTCTCACCGAGGAGATCAGGAACGTATGACCACATCGACACCGCCCTTGATCACCGCACGCGGGCTCGAGAAGGCCTACGGCAGGACCGAGGCCCTGCGCGGCGCCTCCGTCTCCCTCGGCGCCGGCGAGATCCTCGCCGTCACGGGCGCGAGCGGCAGCGGCAAGTCCACGCTCCTGCACTGCCTCGCGGGGATCGTCACGCCCGACAGCGGGAGCGTGGAGTACGCGGGGACGCGGATCGACGGGCTTTCGGAGGCCCGGCGGACCGAGCTGCGGCGCACCGACTTCGGGATCCTGTTCCAGTTCGGCCAGTTGATCCCCGAGCTGTCGGCCCTGGACAACGTCGCGCTGCCGCTGCTGCTCGCGGGGGCGCGCCGGACCGCGGCCCACGAGCAGGCCTCCGACTGGCTCGGGAAGTTCGGGGTGTACGGGCAGGCGCGGCTGCGGCCCGGCGAGATGAGCGGCGGGCAGGCCCAACGCGTGTCGCTGGCACGGGCGTTGGTGACCGGTCCCAAGGTGGTGTTCGCGGATGAGCCGACCGGCGCCCTGGACAGCCTCACCGGAGAGCAGGTGATGACCACGCTCGTGCAGTCGGCCCGCGAGAGCGGCAGCGCGGTCGTGCTCATCACGCACGACGCCCAGGTGTCCGCGTACGCGGACCGTGAAGTGGTGCTGCGCGACGGTGTGGTGAGGGCCGACGAGCCCTGGGCCGCCGAGCACTTCAGCACGGCGGAGGTGCGGGGCAATGACTGACCTCGCTCCCCCGCGCACCGCCCTGCCCGGGCCCTCGCGCGGCGGTCTGCGCGGGCACACCCGGCTCGCGGTGATCCTGCTGCGCGGATCCAACCGGCGCGAGTGGTGGCGGATCGGGCTCACCGGCTTCGGTGCGCTGCTCGCCACGGTGTTCGGGCTGGCCGCGGTGCTCGTCGCGTCGATCTCCTGGGACGACCGCGCGCAGACCGGATCCGACCTGCTCCTGACCAGCGGCCGCTACAGCATCCCGGTGCTCAACGACCCGGGCGTGCGCCCCGGCTTCGCCTTCGCCATCGGCATGCTGCTCGTGCCCGTGCTCGGTTTCCTGGCCCAGACCACGCGGGTCGGCGCCGTGCACCGCGACCGCCGCTTCGCCAACCTGCGGCTCGCGGGCGCCACACCCCGCCAGGTCCGCTCCCTCGCGGCGGTGGAGGCCGGCCTCACCTGTCTCGTGGGCGCGGTGGCGGGACTGCTGCTCTTCCTCGGCGTGCACGCCCTGGCCGGGCGGCTTCAGGCCGGTGACGAGACGCTGCACTGGCCCAGCGACGTGGCCGTCGACTGGCCGCTCTTCCTCGGCGTCACCCTCGCCGTGCCGCTGGCCGTCACGCTCCTGAGCGTCCTGGTCCTGCACCGGGTCGTGACCTCGCCGCTCGGGGTGGTGCGCCGTGCGCGCAAGCAGCGCAGCCGCGGGTTCTACGTGGTGTTCGTGCTGTGCACGGCGGGTGCGTACGCGACGGTGCAGGTAGGCCTGGAGGCGGACTTCGTGAGCGCGTTCTTCCCGGTGCTCGCCCTGGTGGCCGTCGTCCTGGTGGGCCTGGGCGCCGTGGCCTCCGCCGCCGCCTTCGCCCGGTCGATGGGCGGCGCGCTGCTCGAGCGCGCGCAGCGTCCCGACGTCCTGATCGCGGCGGGCCGCCTCAAGGCCGACCCCTGGGCCTCGGCCCGCGTCCACGGCACGCTGCTGCTGATCACAGTCGCCGGAGTGATCCTCGTCGGGGTCCGCGCCCTGATCCTGGGCGAGGTCGACCGCTACGGCGGTGACGACGAGGACTACTACTCCAGCGGCATCAACCTGGTCGCGTGCGCCTTGGCCGTCGCTGCCGTCGTCGCCTTGCTCGCCCTGGTCACGGGCACCGCCGAATCACTGATCACCCGGCGCCGCGCGCTCGCCGCACAGTCCGCCGCAGGGGTGCCGCACTCCGTGCTGCGCCGGGCGGTCCTCCTGGAGACCGCGCTGCCGCTCGCCCCCGCGCTGGCCGTCGCCGGCATCGGCGGTACGGCCCTGTACCTCGCGTACGGCGGCCTGATGGGGCAGCCGCTCCCGCTGGCCTCGACCCTGCTCGTGCCGGTCGCGGTGTACGCCGCCTGCCTGCTGGCCACCACCTGCACCCTGCCCCTCCTGCGCCGCACCCTGCACCCTGCGGAACTCCGCTACGAATGACCTCACCCGAGGGGGGAACACGGACGGGGTGCCGCCACCGACGGCGGCACCCCGTCTCCGTATCCGAAGAGAAAAGGGCACACAAAAACCCGGATCAAAGATCAGGCAGAGATGCCGTCGATCCGGGCCATCGCATCGTCCGCGCCATATGGCTGCAGGTACGGCAGCCAGCGCGGGTCCCTATGCCCGGTGCCGATGATGCGCCAGGCGAGACCGGTGGGCGGGGCCGGTTTGTGGCGCAGGCGCCAGCCGATCTCGACCAGGTGGCGGTCCGCCTTGACGTGGTTGCAGCGGCGGCAGGACGCCACCACGTTGTCCCAGACGTGCCGGCCTCCCCGGCTCTTGGGGATCACGTGGTCGACGCTGGTTGCGACGCCACCGCAGTAGACACAGCGCCCGCCGTCGCGGGCGAAGAGAGCGCGCCGGGTGAGCGGAACGGGCCCCCGGTAAGGGACCCGCACGAAGCGCTTCAGCCGGACGACGCTGGGAGCCGGGATGGTACGGGTCGCGCTGTGCAGGAATGCGCCGGATTCCTCGAGGCACATGGCCTTGTTCTCGAGGACGAGGACGAGAGCGCGGCGGAGCGGTACGACGCCGAGCGGCTCGTACGACGCGTTGAGGACCAGGACATGCGGCACCGATGCCTCCTAATACGCCGGCGGCGCGTGGCTCGCGCCGGGACGATCTGTAGTCAGTCTCCCCTCATGGCTGGTCGAAGCGCCACCATGTCCCGGTAACGGGCTCGGAGTGTTTTCGACCACACTCTGTACATCCCCAGGTGAGGAGCGTCTCTCCCACCCGCATGGCAACGATCCACGCACAATGCCCCGTTAGTGTGGTTGGTCTGCCCGCGCACCATCGCCGACGCTGTCCGGCGGGCAGACCGCTACACCGTGGAGGTCCCTGCCGTGTTGTTGTCCGTTCTCGCGGCCGCCGGTCCCAGCGCGCCGCCGTCGATCCAGGACGCCCAGGAGCAGGCGGAGAACGCCGCCGGCTGGGTCGAGGAGAACTGGTCGACGTGGCTGTCCGTCGGGCTGCGCGTGCTGCTCATCCTCGTGATCGCGATCGTGCTGCGGCACTTCGTCCGCAAGGCGATCACCAAGCTCATAGAACGGATGAACCGCACCGTCCAGGCGGTGGACGGCACCGCGCTCGGCGGGCTGCTCGTGAACGCCGAGCGGCGCCGGCAGCGCTCCGAGGCCATCGGCTCCGTGCTGCGCTCCATGGCGACCTTCCTGATCCTCGGCACCGCGGCGCTGATGGTCCTCGGCGCGTTCGAGATCGACCTCGCGCCGCTGCTCGCCTCGGCCGGTGTGGCCGGTGTGGCACTCGGTTTCGGTGCGCGCAACCTGGTGACGGACTTCCTCTCCGGTGTGTTCATGATCATCGAGGACCAGTACGGGGTCGGTGACACCATCGACGCGGGCGTGGCCTCCGGCGAGGTCATCGAGGTCGGCCTGCGCGTGACGAAGCTGCGCGGGGACAACGGCGAGATCTGGTACGTGCGCAACGGCGAGGTCAAGCGGATCGGGAACCTGTCGCAGGGCTGGGCCACCGCGATGGTCGACGTGACGGTCCGCCCGGACGAGGACCTCGACAAGGTGAAGGCCGTGCTGACCGAGGTCGGCGAGGAGATGGCGAAGGACGAGCCCTGGAACGAGCGGCTGTGGGGCCCGGTCGAGGTGCTCGGCCTCGACGCCGTCTACCTGGACTCGATGGTCGTACGGGTCTCCGCGAAGACCATGCCGGGCAAGGCGCTCGGGGTGGAGCGCGAGCTGCGCTGGCGGATCAAGCGGGCGTTCGACGCGGCGGGGATCCGGATCGTGGGCGGGCTGCCGCCGGCGGTCGAGGAGGCGGCCGGGCCCGATCCGGCGGCGGGGGTTGCGGCGCCGTCTGCTTATGCCTCGCCCACGTCTCCGCAGTCGGTGGCGGCTACGCCGTTGGCTCCGCCGCCGAATATGGCCAAGTAGCGATTCGCCGCTTGCGGTGCTTTGGGCCCCCTCCTGGTAGAGGCCCTTCTTCTTTTGGGGCTCCGCCCCAAGCCCGGCGAGGGCTGCACCCCTGACACCCCCGGCCAACTGTCGGTCGGCGCAGGTGTATCAGGTGCCGTCCGGCGGGGTGCCGCTGTGCCCACCCGTGCCGCCCTGCGGCACGACTGCCCACAGCTACGGAGACCGATAACGACTTGGTTTCCGCCCTCGCACCGACCCTTGACGGCCCCCAGCCCCCCGCTGCTAACTTCGCCGCAAGCGATAGGAAACCTTCCTAACAGACAGCCGGGTACCGTTCCCCGCGTCGTGAGGAGGGCCGGGCGAGGGAGCACCATGGCTGGAAACCCGCCGGGGACACCCGGTACCCCCAAGGTGTTGCGTGCCATGAACGACCGGGCCGCGCTCGATCTGCTGCTCGCCCACGGCCCCTTGTCCCGTACGAGGATCGGCAAGCTCACCGGCCTGTCCAAGCCCACCGCATCCCAGCTGCTCGCCCGGCTCGAAGCGGCGGGTCTGGTCGTGGAGACCGGGACGAGCGAGGGGCGTCCAGGACCCAGCGCCCAGCTCTACGCGGTCAACGCGGGCGCGGCCCACGTGGCCGGTCTCGACGTCACCCCGGAGCGGATCCTCGCCGCCGTCGCCGACATCACGGGGACGACCGTCGGCGAGTACGAGCTGCGCACCCCGGGCCGTTCCGGCAAGAGCGTCGTACGGCAGGTGCTCGACGCGCTGGACGGCGCGGCGAAGGCCGCCGGGCTCGCCCGCCCCGACCTGCACCGCGTCGTGATCGGCACCCCGGGCGCCTTCGACCCCAACACCGGGCGCCTGCGCTACGCCAGCCACCTGCCGGGCTGGCACTCCCCCACGCTGCTCGACGAGCTGGCGGCCGCGCTGCCGATGCCCGTCGAGTACGAGAACGACGTGAACCTCGCGGCCATCGCCGAGCAGCGGCTCGGCGCCGCCCGCGAGCACGGCGACTTCGTGCTCCTGTGGAGCGAGGACGGCCTCGGTGCCGCGCTCGTGATCGGCGGCCGGCTGCACCGCGGCTGGACCGGCGGCGCGGGCGAGGTCGGCTTCCTCCAGGTGCCCGGCACACCCGTGGTCCGCCAGGTCACCAAGACCGGCAGCGGCGGCTACCAGGAGCTGGCCGGTGCGCAGGCGGTGCCCCGTATCGCCAAGACCCTCGGCATCGAGACCCCCGAGACGCCGTACGCCGAGGTCGCGGCCGGACTCCTGCGGCACGCCGCCGAGGGCGGCAGCGGCGACGAGCGGTACGCGGAGCTGCTGCGGCAGACCGCGCAGCGGCTCGCGACCGGTCTGTCCTCGGTGGTCTCGGTGCTCGACCCCGAACTCGTCGTCCTGTCCGGCGGAGTGCTCACCGCCGGCGGTGAGCCGCTGCGCACGCTGATCCAGGACGAGCTCGCCGAGCTGGCCGCCGCCCGGCCCAAGCTCGTGCTCGGCGAGGTGCAGCAACTCCCCGTCCTGCGCGGCGCGTTGGAGAGCGCGCTCGCCGACACCCGCGACGAGGTCTTCGACACCTCTCGCTGACCCAGCACCGCACCACGACCCACCCTTCACCCGGCTCAGCCCTGCCAAGGGAGACCCCGTCATGCCCAGAAACCGTGTGCTGACCGCTGTCGTAGCGGCCGCCTCGATATCCCTGCTCGCCTCCGCCTGCGTCGGCTCCTCCGACAGCGGGGCGAACGACGACCCCGACGCCAAGACCACGCTGACCTTCTGGCACGGCTGGTCCGCGCCCAGCGAGGTCAAGGCGATCGAGGAGAACATCAAGTCCTTCGAGAAGAAGCACCCCAACATCAAGGTGAAGATCGTCAAGGGGGTGACCGACGACAAGCTCAACCAGGCGCTGCGCACGGGCGGTTCGAACAGCCCGGACGTGGTCTCCTCCTTCACCACGGACAACATGGGCCGCTTCTGCACCTCGAACGCGCTGGCCGACCTGAAGCCCTTCCTCGACAAGGCGAAGATCGACCCGGCGAAGGTGTTCGTGCCCTCGATGGCGAAGTACACCGAGCACGAGGGCAAGCGCTGCACGGTGCCGCTGCTCGGTGACGCGTACGGCCTCTACTACAACAAGGACGCGTTCAAGGAGGCGGGGATCACCGAGCCGCCGAAGACGTTCTCCGAGTTCGACAAGGTGGTCAAGAAGCTCACCAAGCCCAAGGGCGACACCTTCGAGCGGCTGGGCTTCATGCCCAACTACCTCGGCTACGAGACCACGGTGGAGCACTACGGCAACGCGTTCGGCGTCCAGTACCTCGACGGGAACGGCAAGTCGAACACCGCCAAGGACCCGGCGGTCAAGAACATGCTGAAGTGGCAGAAGAACCTCGTCGACGAGCTCGGCGGGTTCCAGAAGCTGAACAAGTTCCGCACCTCGCTCGGCGACGAGTGGGGCCCCAAGCACCCCTTCCACACCGGCCAGGTGGCCATGCAGCTGGACGGCGAGTGGCGCGGCAAGATGGCCGCCGACGCGGGCCTCGACTTCGAGATCGGCGCGGCCCCGCTGCCCGTGCCGGACGACCAGGTCGCCGACTACGGCAAGGGCTACCTGTCCGGCACGATCCTCGGCATCGCCAACAACTCCCCCAAGAAGAACGCCGCTTGGGAGCTGGTGAAGTACCTGTCCACGGACACCGAGGCCGTGGTCTCCTTCGCCAACGCGATCCACAACGTGCCCTCGACGGTGGCGGCCCTCAACTCGCCGAAGCTGAACGACGACCCGGTCTACCGCACGTTCGTCGACATCGCCCAGCACCCCAAGTCCTCGCACGCCCCCTCGTCCGTCAACGGCGGCGCCTTCCTGCTCACGCTCCAGGACAGCGCCCAGAAGTACGAGAACGGCAAGGAGAAGGACCTCGACGCCCTGCTGAAGAAGAACGACGAGCAGGTCGACAAGGACAACGAGCAGGCCGGCTGAGACAGATGAGCACCGTCCCGTACGGGCTGAGGGCGAAGCGCCGCCGGTCGGCGCTTCGCACCCTCGGTTTCCTCTCCCCCTGGCTGATCGGCCTGTCGGTCTTCTTCCTCTATCCGCTGCTCTCCACCGTCTACTTCTCCTTCATGAAGTACGACGGCTTCACGGCCCCGACGTACGTGGGCCTGAAGAACTGGCTGTACGTCTTCCGGGACAACCCGCACTTCTGGCCGGCCCTCTCCAACACCCTGTGGCTGGTCCTGGTGATGGTGACCATGCGGGTGCTGTTCGGACTCGGCATCGGCCTCCTGATCACGAAGATCAAGAAGGGCGCGGGAGTCTTCCGCACCCTCTTCTACCTGCCGTTCCTCGCCCCGCCCGTCGCGGCGAGCGTGTCCTTCGTGTTCCTGCTCAACCCGGGGACGGGACCGGTCAACCACCTTCTGGAGAAGGTCGGGATCGAGGGGCCGCAGTGGTTCAACGACGCGAGCTGGTCCAAGCCCTCGCTGACCATCCTGGCGCTGTGGTGCATCGGTGACCTCATGGTCATCTTCATGGCCTCGCTGCTCGACGTGCCCAAGGAGCAGTACGAGGCGGCCGAGCTGGACGGCGCGAACGCCTGGCAACGGTTCCGCTTCGTGACCCTGCCGAACATCTCGCCGATCATCCTGTTCGCGGTGGTCACCGGCGTGATCGCGACGATGCAGTACTACACCGAGCCGCTGGTGGCGGCGAAGGTGGCGAGCGGGGTGATCGGCGGCTCGGGCCAGCAGTTCGAGCCCGGCTACCCGGACAAGTCCACGCTCACCGTGCCGCAGGTGGTCTACAACCTCGGCTTCCAGCGCTTCGACACCGGCGCCGCGTGCGTGGTCGCGCTCGTCCTGTTCGCGCTCGCCATGGTGTTCACGGCGTTCCTGATGCGCCGCCGCAGCGGCTTCATGTCGGCGGAGGACTGAGCACATGACCGAGACGACACAGACAAGCCGGTCGGCACGGACGACGCCCGTACGGACGGGCGAGCTGCCCGCCAGCACCTCCGCGCCCCGCACCGCCGACTCCCGTAAAGCCAAGCGGAAAGCGGCACTCGAGTGGATCGCCGTCCACTCGCTGGCCCTCGCGGCCGCGCTCTTCTTCGTGCTGCCCTTCGTCTTCGTGTTCCTCACCGCGGTGATGAGCGACGACCAGGCGCTGACCCGCGCCCTGTGGCCGAAGACCTGGGAGTGGGGCAACTTCGGTACGGTCTGGGACACCCCCGGGTTCCTGACCTGGTGGAAGAACACCCTGCTCTACGCGGGCCTCGGCACGGTGCTCGCGGTCGGCTCCAGCCTGCCGGTCGCGTACGCCCTGGCGAAGTTCCGCTTCCGCGGGCGCAACGTGATGATGATGGTGGTCATCGCGGCGATGATGCTGCCGCCGCAGGTGGTCATCGTGCCCATGTACCTGTTCTGGGCCAAGCAGATGGACCTGGCGGGCACGCTGTGGCCGCTGATCATCCCGTTCGCCTTCGGCAACGCGTTCACGATCTTCCTGCTCCGCCAGTTCCTCCTGACGATCCCGAAGGAGTACACGGAGGCCGCGAAGATCGACGGCTGCGGGGAGTTCAGGACGCTGATCCGGGTCGTGGTGCCCATGTGCCGGCCCGCGATCGCCGCGTCCGCGCTGTTCCACTTCTTCTACTGCTGGAACGACTACTTCGGGCCGCAGATCTACGCGTCCGAGAACCCGGCGGCCTGGACGCTGAGTTACGGCCTCGAATCCTTCAAGGGAGCCCATCAGACGGACTGGAACCTGACCATGGCCGCGACCGTTCTCGTCATGGCCCCCGTGATCGCCGTCTTCTTCTTCGCCCAGAAGGCATTCGTCGAAGGCGTCACCCTGACCGGAGTGAAAGGCTGAGCACCGTGAAGCTCGCAGTAGTGGGGGGCGGTTCCACGTACACCCCCGAACTCATCGATGGATTCGCCCGCTTGAGGGAGGTCCTGCCGATCGAGGAGCTCGTGCTCGTCGACCCGGCGGCCGAGCGCCTGGAGCTGGTCGGCGGCCTCGCCCGCCGGATCTTCGCCAAGCTCGGCCACCCCGGCCGCATCGTCACCACCTCCGACCTGGACGCGGGCGTCGAGGGCGCCGACGCGGTGCTGCTCCAGCTGCGTGTGGGCGGGCAGGCGGCCCGCAACCAGGACGAGACCTGGCCGCTGGAGTGCGGCTGCGTCGGCCAGGAGACCACCGGCGCGGGCGGCCTCGCGAAGGCCCTGCGCACCGTCCCGGTCGTGCTCGACATCGCCGAGCGCGTGCGCCGCACCAACCCGGACGCATGGATCATCGACTTCACCAACCCGGTGGGCATCGTGACCCGCGCGCTGCTCCAGGCCGGGCACAAGGCGGTCGGCCTGTGCAACGTGGCCATCGGCTTCCAGCGCCGCTGGGCCGCGGCCATGGGCGTGGCGCCCTCCCAAGTGCACCTGGACCACGTGGGGTTGAACCACCTCACCTGGGAGTTCGGGGTACGGATCGGCGGGCCCGACGGCGAGGACGTGCTGCCGCGGATCCTCGCCGAGGGCGGCGACGAGCTCGCGGACATGCTGAAGCTGCCGCGCTCGGTCCTCGACCGGCTCGGCGTGGTCCCCTCGTACTACCTGCGCTACTTCTATGCGCACGACGAGGTCGTACGGGAGATGGGCACCAAGCCGTCCCGCGCGGCCGAAGTGGCCGAGATGGAACGGCAGTTGCTGGAGATGTACGGCGATCCGCAACTGGACGAGAAGCCGGAGCTCCTTGCCAAGCGCGGCGGCGCCTTCTACTCGGAGGCCGCCGTGGACCTCGCGGCCTCGCTGCTCGGCAGCGGTGGATCCCCGTACCAGGTGGTCAACACGCTGAACCAGGGCACGCTCCCCTTCCTGCCGGACGACGCGGTGATCGAGGTGCAGGCGAAGGTGGGCCGCGAGGGCGCCGTACCGCTGAAGGTGCCGGCCCTGGACCCGCTGTACTCGGGCCTGATCTCCCATGTCACCGCGTACGAGGACCTGGCCCTGGACGCCGCCCTGCGCGGCGGCCGCGACCGGGTGTTCAAGGCGCTGCTCGCGCACCCGCTGATCGGGCAGTACGACCGCGCCGAGGGCCTCACCGACCGCCTGATCGCACACAACCGGGAGCACCTGGCGTGGGCGTGACGGCAAGCGTGCTCGCGGTGGACGCGGGCAACAGCAAGACCGATGTCGCGGTGGTCGGCGCGGACGGCGCGGTGCTCGCGACCGCGCGGGGCGGCGGGTTCCAGCCGCCCCGCGTGGGGATCGAAGCCGCGATGGACGCGCTGTCCGTGCCGGTCGCGCAGGCCCTGGACGCGGCGGGCGTGACATCGGTGTCACACGTGTCGGCCTGCCTCGCCAACGCCGATCTCCCGGTGGAGGAACGGGAGTTGACGGCCGCCGTCGCCGCCCGCGGCTGGGGCGAGACGGCCACCGTGCGCAATGACACCTTCGCGATCCTGCGGGCCGGCGTGGACAGCCCGCTGGGCGTGGCGGTGGTGTGCGGCGCAGGCATGAACTGCGTGGGCATGACCCCGGACGGGCGCACCGCCCGCTTCCCCGCGATCGGCCGCATCTCCGGTGACTGGGGCGGCGGCTGGGGCCTTGCGGAGGAGGGCCTGTGGTTCGCGGCCCGCGCGGAGGACGGCCGCGGCGAGCCGACCGAGCTGGCGCGCACGCTGCCGGGGCACTTCGGGCTGCCGACGATGTACGCGCTGATCGAGGCGCTGCACCTGGAGCGCATCCCGATGCTGCGCCGCCACGAGCTCACCCCGGTGCTGTTCGCGACGGCGGCGGCGGGCGACGCGATCGCGACGGCGATCGTGGACCGGCTCGCGGAGGAGGTGGTGGCGATGACGCAGGTGGCCCTGCGCCGCCTGGACCTCCTGGAGTCCCCGGTCCCGGTGCTCCTCGGCGGCAGCGTCCTGGCGGCCCGCCACCCGCAGCTGGACACGGGCGTACGGGAGCGGCTGGCCGCCGTGGCCCCGCTGGCCGAGCCCCAAGTGGTCACGGAGCGGCCGGTGTTGGGGGCGGCGCTGCTGGGGCTGGATGCGGTGGGGGCGGAGGCCGAACCGGGTGCGGCCGCGCGGGTGCGCGAGCACTTCAGCTCCAGCCGGGCCGGGGTCTGAGCGGCCTGTGTCCGAGCGCGGGAGAGGCGGTGGGGAAGCGAACCTTCCCCACCGCCCTCTCGTCTGTCCCACCCCTGGTCGTTCCCTAGTCGTTCCAGCCCGGCCACTCCGGCGCGTAGGAGCACCAGTCCGACGGGCACCCCACCTTGAACGCCCGCGTCACCGTCTCGGTGACCGACGTGCCGTCCGGAGCTGTTCCGGTGACCCGCAGCGAGACGTGCGACTCGGCCAGCCCCGGTACGGACACCGACCACGCGCCGTCGTGCCTACGGGACACGGTGGCCGAGGTCCAGGTGGAGCCGTCGTCCGTGGAGTACTCCACCTTCACGCGCCCGACCGGCACCCCGGACGCCCCCTTCTGGTACGGGAAGGACACCCCGAACGAGAACGGCCGCTCGGCGGCGAAGGAGTTGTCCCCGTCCAGCACGGCCATGTCGTACCGGACGTCGAGCAGCGGCAAAGCCCGCGAGGACGCGGTGTGTCCCGAGCGGAACGTCCAGGTGTCGCTGACGGACGTACCCAGGTACCAGGAGGAGTCCTCCCGCTGCGCGGAGGCCGTCAGCGTGTACCGGTCCGAGCGGGCCGGCACGTCGAAGGAGCCGCGGCCGCCGAAGCCGTTGCGGCCCACCAACTCACCCTTGGAATTCCGCAGTTCAGTCGTGCCGCTCTCGATCGAGGCGACCCGCTCGCTGCGGTGGCCCGCCGCGTCCGAGAACATCGGCACGTCGAGCTTCAGCTTGTCACCGTCGCGGGCGGCGGGCGTGGCCCCGTACAGGGTGGACTGGCCGAGCGCGGGACCGAACGGGCCGGTCAGCCAGTGGTCCTTGCGGGGCGCGCGGCCCGCCTCGTACACGGTCGGCGCGGTGTACTGCGCCCCGAGCGCCACGTCGGTGGCGTACTCGAAGGTCGCCGTCGTCCAGGGCAGGCCCGGCGAGTAGTAGCCGGTGAAGCGGTGCGGCGCCCGTACGAGCACCTCCTGCTGCGCCAGGACGGTGCCCTCGTAGGTCACCCAGCCGTAGAACGCCTTGGGGTCGTTCGGGTAGCCGGTGGTGCGCAGGCTGTGCTGCACGGCCGCGAGGTCGCGCTTGCGGTCCTTCCAGCGTGCGCCGCCGGGCACACCGTCCTCGGAGTGGTGGAAGGTGAAGTACTTGTCGCCGGTGTTGCGCTTGCCGGCGATCTTCAGGGTCACCGGGCCCTCCGAGGCGGCGAGGCGCTCGCGCAGGAGGGTCGGCCCGGGCTCCTGGGTGAGGACGATATTGTCCTCGGGCTCGGAGTCCAGCCATGAGCCCGCGAAGATCACGGCGGCCGGCTTGTGCTCCAGGATCGCCCGGTAGCGGCGGGTGCGCTCGGCTCCGTTCGCGGCGGACTCGGGGGTGAACAGGACGATCTTGTCCGTGAGTTCGAGCCCCGTGAGGTCCGCTCCCGTTCCGGCGTCCGCGAGTTCGGCCTCGATGTCCCACTCGATCCGAGCGAAGTAGACCGGATACACGGAGATGTCGACGGGATCGTCGCCGAGCGTGGTGGCCCGCATCAGCGGTTCGGACCAGGTGCCGCCCGCGAAGTAGCTGAGGCCTTCCATCGGCTCGCTCTCGACGGCGTACGGGGTGAAGCGGCCCGAGAACATCGGCGTCAGCAGTCCGGTCGGGCCCGTCCCCGTGTCGGACACGAGGCCCTGTGCCGAGACGCCGTCCAGACGCACCGCCGGGTCGTCCACGCCGACCTCGACGGGCTTGGCGTCCGAGACGTCGATGGTGACCGCCTTGTCGCCGTCGAGCCGCACGCGCTCGGCCAGCGAGACGGTGGACATGGCGGTGGTGACGCCGTTGCCGGCGTTGCGGTACTCCCAGACGTCCGCGAGGAGGCGGTACTCGCCCTTCGGCAGCGTGATCTCCTCGGTCCCGGTGGTGAAGCCGACGATGTCCGAGGCTCCGGTCCGCACGTTCTGCCACACGACGTGCGTGTACGCGTGGCTCACGCCCTCGCGCAGTCCGCCCGGCGCGAGGGTGAGCTTGGCTTCACCGGGGACGGTCTCGATGCCGACCGGGGTGCGCACCCGGCTGCCGTCCGAGCCGCGGGCCTCGATCCACGCGCTGTGCGTGCCGGCCGCGGCGCGGGAGGCGTCGATGCGGACGGCGACCTCGGTGCTGCCGCCGGCCGGAACGGTCAGGCGGTTCGCGGCGAGGCTCACAGCAGCGCTGCCCTCGGTGCCGAGGCTCAGACGGACGTTCCGCGTACCGGTGTTGCGGTACGTGAGCGTGCGCGTGACGTCCTCGGCGCCGTCCCCGACGAGCTTCGCGGACACGGCAGCCGGGGAGGCCTGGACGCGGGCGCCGAGCGCGGCCGGAATGTCCACGCTGCCCGCGCCCTGCTCGTACACGGAGGCGTCCGGCACCGCGTCCGCGCTGCCCACGAGGGCCGACTTGAGCTGCTGCGCGTCCCACTCGGGGTGCTTCTGCTTGAGGATGGCCGCGGCGCCCGCGACATGCGGGGTGGCCATCGACGTACCGCTCATCGTGACGTACGCGTCGGAACCCTGGCCCTCCTCGGAGGTGCCCTTGGCGCGCGCGGCCGTGATCTCGCTGCCGGGAGCGGTGAGTTCGGGCTTCACGGCGGACTCCGCGAGGGCGGGGCCCTGCGAGGAGAACGCGGACATGCCGCCCTGCTTGGTGACCGAGCCGACCGTCAGGGCGCTGGGCGCCACACCCGGGGAGCCGACGCTGCCGGGCCTGCCCTCGTTGCCCGCGGCGATCACGAACAGCGGGCCGCCGTCCGCGGTCAGCCGCTCCACGGCCTGCGACAGCGGGTCGCTGCCGTCGCTCGGCAGGCTGGAGCCCAGCGACATGGACACGATGTCCGCGTCCTGGGCCGCGGCCCACTCCATGCCGTCGAGGATCCAGCTGATGTAGCCGCTGCCGCCGCCGTCGAGCACCTTGCCGTTGATCAGCTCGGCGCCGGGCGCGACGCCCTTGTAGCGGCCGCCGGAGGCCTGGCCGCCGCCCGCGACGGTCGAGGAGACGTGCGTGCCGTGGCCGTTGAAGTCCTGCGGGGACTCGTCCCAGGTGAAGTCCTTCTCGGCGCTCACGCGGCCCGCGAGGTCGGGGTGCGCGGTGTCGGCGCCCGTGTCGAGCACGGCCACCTTCACGCCCTTGCCGTCGAGCCCGCTCTTCCACGCCTGCGGAGCGCCCGTCATGGCCA
The DNA here is from genome assembly GCF_900100315.1 of Streptomyces indicus. Classification (GTDB taxonomy): domain Bacteria; phylum Actinomycetota; class Actinomycetes; order Streptomycetales; family Streptomycetaceae; genus Streptomyces; species Streptomyces indicus. Next base: position 177,221 of record NZ_FNFF01000015.1, on the reverse strand, counting down.
CGCTCTCGTCGAGACTCGCCTTCACCTTGCCGTCCAGCCACAGCTTGGTGGCCCGCGCGCTGCGGCTGTCGCCCGCGGCGTCCTCGACGAACTCCCGCCAGACGTCGGCGGCTTCGGACTTCTGCACCGTACGGGCGGTCAGCCCGAGTCCGTCGAAGGCGGCACCGCGCGCCGCGCCCTCCAGGGCCGTCTGCTCGGTGGCGATCAGCGGAATGGTCTTGCGCGAGGCGTCGTCGTACCCCTCGGCGGCGAGCGTGCTCACGTCGAACAGGCCGCGGTCCAGGCGCCCTCGGGCCAACGCCTCGGTGGCGTCGACCGGGATGACGTACTCGCGCCCCTCGACCCGCGCCCGTGAGAACGCGATGTGCTCGCGCCCCTCGCCCGGTGTCACCGAGGTCACCTGGAGGCCCTCGCCGCTGCCGGTGAGCGCGACCCTGTCGCCGCTCAGGAGCGTCACCGTCTTGGTGGCCGGCGCCGGGAGGCGCCGCGGGTCCGCCGCTGCTTCCCCGCCGCCGGGCGCCGCGGGCGCCTGCGGTATCCCTGTCGCGAGGAGCGCCACGGCGGTGGCCGCCACGATCCCCGCGTATCTTCTCCGTCTTGCCATCCCAACCCCTTACGCGCTGCCGAACCCACGTCGTGCCGTGCCGTGCTGTGTGCCGAGCGGCGCTCTTCGCTGTGAGGTGCTCTGCGCTCGCCGTGCGGTGCTCTTCGCCGTGCCGAACTCGCGTACTGCCGTGATCCATTGGCGCGGGCGCGGCGGGAGTTGCGCCAGAGGCAGGCGTGGCGACTACCTGCCATGGCACATTTGTGCCGGGCGGACGGCGCCGGGATCGGGAACCGAACTGATCCCCGCGACGTATTAATGGCCGGGGCGACGTGGCTCCCGGGGGTGTACGGGGCATTTCGTGCGATGTGCCGCGGGGTCCGGTGCCGTGGGGCGCGGGAGACCCGCGGGGCCGGAGAACAATCCGAACAAGATCGCGTGAAGCATGGCGCGGATGTCGGTCCCTGCGGCCATACTTGCGGCCGGGGACGAGTTTCCCGGTGCCTTCCGTCCGCCGCGGGAGCACCGGAGCACGACGGATGACCAAGGGGGAGGTCAAGCGTGACATTTCCGCCGAACGGCAGCGCGATGCCACCGGCGCCGCCGGCACCGGCCGCGCCCACGCTGCCGGCCGTGCCGCCGCAGGGTGCGCCGCCGCCCGCCGCGGTGCCCGAGCGGCGCAGCGCACGGGCCGAGTTGACCGACCGCCTGCGCTCCGCGTCGACCACGGAGCCGGGGCGGCTGCGGATCATCGGCGCCGTGATCGCCGTCCTGGTCATCGCCTTCGGCGCCGTCACCGCCTGGCAGATGGCGGACCGCTCCTCGGCCGCGGACGACGTGCTGCACCGCAGCCAGCCGCTGAGTGCGGACGCGGCGGCGATCTACGGTTCGCTCGCCGACGCCAACACCGCTGCCGCGAGCGGATTCCTCGCGGCCGGACGCCAACCGGCCGACGGCGTGACCGATCAGCAGCAGAAGCAGCTCAACGCGGAGTACCAGCGGGTGACGAACGCCCGCTTCCAGAAGGACCTGGACACGGCGGCCGAGAAGCTCTCGACGGCCGCCGCCAGCAGCCGCGGCAAGGGCAAGTCCGCCGAGTACATCGCGCAGTTGAACCGGCTGCTGCCCGAGTACGCGGAGCGCATCGAGACGGCACGTACGTACAACCGCCAGGGCCTCCCGCTCGGCGGCGCCTACCTGCGCAATGCCAACGACCTGATGCAGAAGGAGATGCTGCCCGCGGCCAAGCTGCTCTACGACGCGGAGAAGAAGCAGCTCGACGCGGACTACTCGGACGCCAAGTCCTACCCCTGGCCGGCCATCGGCCTCGGTGTCGTGGTGCTCGTCGTGCTCGTGCGGGCTCAGCTGCGCAACTACCGGCGCACGAACCGGGTGTTCAACCACGGCCTCGTCGCCGCGACCGCGGCGAGCACGGTGGTGCTGCTGTGGCTCGCGGTCGGGCACACCGTCGCCTTCAGCGGCCTGAGCAGCTCGTACGACGAAGGCGTGCGCTCGCTCAACACGTTGAACGACGCACGGATCAGCATCCTTCAGGCCCGCGGCGGCGAGAACCTGACGCTGGTGGCACGCGGCGCCGTCACCGTCGACGGCAAGGACGTCTACGAGATCGGCTTCCAGGAGCAGATGGACGCGCTCGGAGACGACACCGCCAAGCGCGCCGGCACCCTGGCCGCGGCGTTGGACACCGCGGAGGACGCGGCGGGCAAGAAGTACGTGAAGGACACGATGGGCGCGGTCAAAGCCTGGCAGGAGCGCCACGCGGAGGCCCGTAAGGCCGACAGAGGCGGCGACTACGACGGGGCCCTGTCCCGGGTCGTCGGAGAACTGAAGCAGAAGCCCACGGGCGAGTGCTTCGATGTGGCGGACGCGGCGCTGGCCAAGGCCATCGACCACGAGCAGAAGGACTTCCGCAGCGCGGCGGAGGACGGACGCGGCGCCATGACCGGGCTGCCGGTGGGCGCCGCGGTGCTCGCGGTGCTCGCCGCCACGGGCGCGGTGCTGGGCATCGGGCGCAGGCTGTCGGAGTACCGGTGAGAGGGGGCGCCATGAGGCAGAGGAACAGCACGAGCGCGCCCGTTCCGCACGCGGCGCGGATACGGGCCATGGCCAGGGCGAGCCGGCTGCGCGGGTGGGGCGGGGTGGCCGCGATGGCGCTGGCCTGTGCGCTCACCGCGCTGTTCACCCTGCTGCCGCTGCACCGTGTGAGCGACCGCCCGGACACCGGGGGCCGGGGCGTGGCGCACGCCACGCCCGCCGCGGCCCCGGACTGCAAGGACCCGGAGGCGAGCCTGAAGCCCTCGGGCGCAGGCGGTGCCACCATCGAGGCCATCAAGAAGAAGGGCAAACTGGTCGTCGGCATCGATCAGAACAGCTACCGGTGGGGTTACCGCAACCCCAACACCGGTGAGCTGGAAGGCTTCGACATCGATCTGGCCAAGCGGATCGCCGCCGCGATCCTGGACGACCCGGATCCCTCGAAGGTGGTGTTCCGCGCCGTTCCCACCCAGGAGCGCATCCCCGCCATCGACTCGGGCCAGGTCGACATGGTGGTGCGCACGATGACGATCAACTGCGACCGCATCAAGCAAGTCGACTTCTCCACCGCCTACTTCGAGACGAGCCAGCAGGTCCTGGTGCCGCAGGGCTCGAAGATCGAGGGCTTCGACACGCTCAAGGGCCACAAGGTGTGCGTCGCGTCCGGCTCCATCGCCGAGGAAGCCCTCAAGAGTCAGGGCCACCCTGCCGAAGACACCATCACAGTGGCCAACCAACTCGACTGCCTCGTACGGCTTCAGCTCGACGAGGCCGAGGCGGTCGTGACGGACGGCGCGCTCGCCGCGGGCCAGGCCGCGCAGGACCCGACGGTCAAGGTCCTCGAGGACACACTGGACCCTGAGTACTACGGCGTGGCCATGAAGAAGGGCGCCGACGATCTGGTCCGCCAGGTGAACCAGGTGCTCGAGGACTACCGCGACGACGGATGGCAGCAGTCGTACGACAAGTGGCTGGCCGCCGACCTCGGCAAGGGCAGTCCCCCGGCCCCCAAGTACAAGGACTGACCGCCCATTTGACGGGGCAAAGGCGAGGCAGAACGCAGGCGCCGGCCCGGCCGGCACAGCAGAGAGGCGAAACGCGAATGGGCGCCACGGGAGCCCCCGGTCCCGTCATGGACCGCGACGAGGTGGACCGTGCGCTGGCACGTCTCGGCGCCGAGCACGAGGCCATCGAGACCTCCCTGCTCGCCCTCCAGGACCACGCGGGGCGCAGACTCCTCGAAGGGGCCGAGCTGACCGGTCTCACCAAGGAGCGCTGGGCGGCCGCCGAGCAGGACATCAGCCGCCTGTGGGCGTACTTCGACGCCTACACCGAAGCGCTGCGCGGCGCGCGCGAGCTGCGCGCCCGCAGGCGCTGGCCCAGCCGCGAGGAGCTGGTGGAGCTCACCGAGCTGCTGCGCGGCGAGTCAGTCACCATCGCAGGGGGCGCCCCGGCCACCGGGGCGCCCGCTTCGCTGACCGGTCCTGCCCGGCTCTCCGAGCAGTTCACGCTCGCCGCGCTGGTCGAGCGGATGAATGAGCTGTACGCGTCCTCGCTCGACATGGTGGTCGCCGCCGACGCCGTCTGGTCCGCGCTGCCCGCCCGGATCGACCTGCTCTCCGCCGAGCTGGCCCGCACCCGCCAGCTCGCCCAGTCGGTGGGCGTGCGGCCGGGCGAGCACCCCTCGGGGGACGATCTCGAGCACATCACCGCGGAGTTGACGGCGCTGCGCGCCCAGGTGGTCTCGGACCCGCTGGCGTTCTGGCGGCCCACCCCGGGATCCTCGGCGCCCGGCGGCGGCAGACCCGACACCGAGCGCTACGACGGCCAGGCGCGCGCCCTCGAAGAGGTGCGCCGCGAGATCGACGCGGTGCTCGGCGTACGGCAGGACGCCGAGCTGCGGCTCGGCAAGCTGCGCGATCTGCTCTCGCGCGCGGACCGCACCCTCGCCGAGGCACGGGCCGCGCGCGGCGAGGTGCTCGCGAAGATCGCGGCCTCGGAGGTGCCGGCGGTGAGCGGGCCGCCGACCGCGCTCCAGGAGCAGTTGGCGACCGCGGCCGAGTACCGCAGGAGCGCCCAGTGGCACCGGCTCTCGCCGCTGCTCGAATCCCTGGAGCAGAAGGCCGAGGACGAACTCCTGCGCGCCCGCGACTCGTTGGAGAAGGTGACGGCGCCGCTGGCGGTGCGCGCGGAGCTGCGCGGCCGGCTCGACGCCTACCGCGCGAAGGTGGCCCGGCACGGCGCGGCGGAGGATCCGCTGCTCATCGAGCGCTATGACGCGGCGCGCCGGATGCTGTGGAGCGCGCCCTGCGACCTGCGCGTGGCCGAGCAGGCGGTGCTGCGCTACCAGCAGGCGGCGGCCGAGGTGCTCGCACCTCGCGTACCGCATCAGGGACAGCCGTCGGACCGTAGGGGGGACTGAGGATGAGCACCGACAGCAAGTGCCAGCGGCCGAACTGCACCGGCAGCTATGAGGACATGGACGGCGGCGAGCTGTACTGCGACACCTGCGGCCTCGCGCCCGTGGTCTCGCCGAACGGCATGGTGTCTTCACCGCCGACCGGGATCACCGGCGGCGGCAAGGGCAGCAGCTCCTCGTCCTCGTCACGCTCCTCCCGCTCTTCACACTCCTCGCGCGCGTCCTCGCGCTCCTCGTCCTCGCGGCGCTCGGTCTCGGGGCGTCTTTCGCGGAGCCTGTCCGGCGGCAGTTCCTCGACCCGCAGCGTCTCCGTGCGCTCCACCGGCGCGACCGGCTCCTCCTCGGGGCGCGGCAAGCTCGGCGTGGGCCTGGTGTCCGTACCGCAGGTGCCGCGGCCCGATCCGCGCTCGATGGTGCAGGAGAACCCGGAGGTCCCCGAGCGGAAGCGTTTCTGCTCGCGCTCGGACTGCGGGGCTCCGGTGGGACGTGCGCGCGGGGACCGCCCCGGCCGTACGGAGGGCTTCTGCACCAAGTGCGGCCACCCGTACTCCTTCGTGCCGAAGCTGTCCGGCGGCGACATCGTGCACGGGCAGTACGAGGTGGTGGGCTGTCTCGCGCACGGCGGGCTCGGCTGGGTCTACCTCGCCGTGGACCGCGCCGTCTCCGACCGCTGGGTGGTCCTCAAGGGCCTGCTCGACACCGGCGACCAGGACGCCATGGAGGCCGCGATCTCCGAGCGGCGCTTCCTCGCCGAGATCGAGCACTCCAACATCGTCCGCATCTACAACTTCGTCGAGCACCTCGACCAGCGCACCGGCTCCCTCGACGGCTACATCGTCATGGAGTACGTGGGCGGCAAGTCGCTCAAGGAGATCGCCAACAGCCGCCGCACCCCGGAGGGCAAGCGCGACCCGCTGCCGGTGGAGCAGGCCTGCGCGTTCGGCATCGAGGCCCTGGAGGCCCTCGGCCACCTGCACAGCCGCAACCTGCTGTACTGCGACTTCAAGGTGGACAACGCCATACAGACCGAGGACCAGCTCAAGCTGATCGACATGGGCGCGGTCCGGCGGATGGACGACGACGAGTCCGCGATCTACGGCACGGTCGGCTACCAGGCCCCCGAGGTCGCCGAGGTCGGCCCCTCGGTCGCCTCCGACCTCTACACGGTGGCGCGCACCCTCGCGGTGCTCACCTTCGACTTCCAGGGCTACACGAACGTGTTCGTGGACTCGCTGCCCAACCCGGACAACATCGAGGTGTTCCGGCAGTACGAGTCCTTCTACCGGCTGCTCGTACGGGCCACCGACCCCGACCCCGCCCGCCGGTTCTCCTCCGCACAGGAGATGGCCGAGCAGCTGACCGGCGTCCTGCGCGAGGTCGTGGCACTCCAGACCGGACGGCCGCGGCCCGCCCTGTCCACCCTGTTCGGCTCCGAAGTGCGCGTCACGGACACCGAGTTGTTCCGCGAGCAGGACGGCGAGGTCTCCAAGCTGGGGGCGCGCTCCGTACCGGCCGGGCGCAAGGCGCGGCGGAACGGGGCGGCGGCACTGCCCGCCTCCGCGAACGGCCAGGCGGCCGCCCTCGGCCCCGGCGGCGTCCCGGCGATCCCCGCCCAGCCCGCGCCCCTGTCCCCCGTACAGGCCTCGTCCGCCACGCCGACCGCCCCGCTCCAGCCCGGCCCGTACGCCACCGCGGCGGCCGGGCCCCCGCCGGCCACGCTGCCGGCGCCCGCGTCCGGCGGTTCGCTGGTCAAGCAGCTCGCGCCCGCCGCGACCGCCCTGGCGCTCCCGGTGCCGCGGGTGGATCCGAACGATCCGAACGCGGGCTTCCTCGCCGGTCTGCTCGCCGCCGCGCCCGCCGAGCTGATCGCGGCCCTGCACGCGGCGCCCACGAGCTCGCTCGAACTGCGGCTGCGCGAGCTGCGCGCGCTTCTGGAGATGAACGAACAAGGGCCCGCGGCCCAGCTGTTGGAGAATCTGGAGCGCGCGCACCCCGACGACTGGCGCGTGGTCTGGTACCGCGGTGTGGGATCGCTCACGACGGGCGACTTCGAGAGCGCCGCGCTGTCCTTCGACGCGATCTACGACGCGTTCCCCGGGGAGCCCGCACCGAAGCTGGCGCTCGGCGTGTGTGCCGAGGTCCTGGGCCAGTTGGACAATGCGGCGGAGTACTACCGCCTCGTGTGGACCACCGATCCGAGCTATGTGAGCGCGGCCTTCGGGCTCGCCCGGGTGCAGCTGGCCGCCGGGGACCGGCGCAGTGCGGTGCGTACCCTGGAGTCCGTACCGGAAGCATCCATTCACTACACGGCGGCGCGCGTCGCCGCCGTACGGGCGCGGCTGCGGGACCAGGCGGTGCACGAGCCGCTGCTCGACGATCTGACCGCGGCCGCGGGACAGGTCGAGGCGCTGCGGCAGTTCGGCCTGGACGCGGTCCGCCGCGAGCAGTTGTCGGCCGAGGTCCTGGGCACCGCCCTCGACTGGGTACTCTCCGGTAGCCGCGGTGCCGCCCCACCGCAGGGGCCCGCGCACGCATCGGGCTCCCTGCTCGGCAGCACGCTGGACGAGCGGGGTCTGCGGTTCGGACTCGAGCGTTCGTACCGGATGCTGGCGCGCTTGGCGCAGCGCGGTGACGAGAGGATCGAACTGGTGGAGCGGGCCAACCGCTACCGCCCCCGGACGTGGGTGTGAAGTGATGTCGCAGATGCGCCAGGTGACCGACGGAGCAGAGATGTCGTCGTGCCCGAGCTGCGAGGAGCCGCTGGAGAGCGGCGACCTCTTCTGCGGTGCGTGCGGGTTCGACCTGTCGGCCGCGCCCGCACCGGCCGGCACCGACCACCCGACGATCGCGATCAACGGCGCGGCGGCGCAAGGCGGTTCGCCGTCCGCCGCCGCCCAGGGCGGCGCACCGGCCGCCGCGCCGGGCGGCGGTCCGCAGGCCTCCGCCGCGCCCGAGTCCGCCGTCCAGTGGCCGCAGGCCGCGGAGCTGGACAGCACCGACACGCCCGCGCCGGTGCTCCACCCCGGCCAGCTGCGCGGCACCGACTCCTCGGGCACGGAGCTGAGCGGCAGCACCGGCGGCGCGGGCCGGGACCTGACCGGAGCCGCGGGCGGCCCGGCCGGCTCGGACCAGGAGCAGGCCGGCGGCCATGCCCCGGAGCCCGACGGCGGCGCCGTACGGTACGACCACCCGCCCCAGCCCGACGAGTACGCGCTCCAGGCCCCCGACCCGCGCACCCAGCCGCCCGCGGCCACTCCCCCGGCCGGCACCAAGGTCTGCGTCGCCTGCCGCACCGGCACGGTCGACCAGGACGGCTACTGCGAGCACTGCGGCCATGCGCAGCCCCGTGAACGCGACCACATGGAGCGGGAGTTGGACCATGTGGCGGCGGTCAGCGACCGCGGCCTGCGCCACCACCGCAACGAGGACGCGTTCGCCGTCTCCACGACCGCGCTGCCCGACGGCTCGCCCGCGGTGGTCGCGATCGTCTGCGACGGCGTGTCCTCGGCGACCCGCCCCGACGAGGCCTCGGCGGCCGCCTCGCAGGCCGCGAACGAGTCGCTGCTCGCCTCGCTGCCGCGCGGCACGCACCCGCAGCAGGCCATGCACGACGCGATCATCGCGGCCTTCGACGCGGTCAACTCCCTTGCGCAGGAGCCCGCACGCGCCCGCGAGCACGACCCGCACCGCCATCAGAACGCGCCGGCCTGCACCATCGTCGGCTCGGTGATCGCGGGCGGCCTCCTCGTCGTGGGCTGGGTGGGCGACTCGCGCGTGTACTGGGTGCCCGAGGACCGCACCGCCCCTTCGGCCCGGCTCACCGAGGACGACTCGTGGGCCGCGCAGATGGTGGCCGCGGGCCTGATGAACGAGGAGGAGGCGTACGCGGACGAGCGCGCCCACGCCATCACGGGCTGGCTCGGCGCCGACGCCTACGAACTGGAGCCGCACACGGCTTCCTTCAAGCCGGACCGTGCGGGTGTAGTGGTGGTGTGCACCGACGGACTGTGGAACTACGCGGAGGGCGCGGCCGAGATGGCCGCCGTCGTCCCGGCGGACGCCTCCGAGCGCCCGCTGCACTGCGCGCAGGTCCTGGTCGGTCACGCACTCGACGGCGGGGGCCACGACAACGTAACAGTGGCGGTACTGCCGTTCTCGCTCGCGCCGCAAGGGGCAGGATCGGCCTGAGGAGTGGGCCGTGCCCGGGGGCGCGGCATCCACACAACTCGGTTCACGTCAGCACAATTCGGTTGTACGTCAGCACGAAGCGCCGTCCGCGCCTGCCCGGAACCGGGGTGCGGCTCGGCCGGTTCGGCTGAGGGGGGAGCACAGCATGGCGAATTTCTCGAAGTCGAACGTTCCGCAGTTCTCGGTCGACGTCTACCAGAACGAGTTCCTGCCCGAGGGCGGCCGTGAAGTCAACGCGATCGTCACCGTGACCTCGACCGGCGGGGGCACCGTCGGCGGCACGGCCGTGCGCGCGTATGCCTCGGGCAGCGCGCCGGACGCCGCGGTGGCGATCATGGTGGACTGCTCGGGCTCGATGGACTACCCGCCGACCAAGATGCGCAACGCCCGCGACGCCACGGCCGCCGCCATCGACACCCTGCGCGACGGGGTGCACTTCGCGGTCATCGGCGGCACCCACGTGGCCAAGGAGGTCTACCCGGGGGGCGGGCAGCTCGCGGTGGCCGATGCGAGCACCCGCGACCAGGCCAAGCAGGCGCTGCGCAAGCTGAGCGCGGGCGGCGGCACGGCGATCGGGACCTGGCTGAAGCTGGCGGACCGCCTGCTCGCCTCGGCCGATGTATCGATACGTCACGGCATTCTGCTCACCGACGGGCGCAATGAGCACGAATCACCCGAGGACCTGAAGGCCGCCCTGGACGCCTGCGCGGGCCGCTACACCTGTGACGCACGCGGCGTGGGCACGGACTGGGAGGTCAAGGAGGTCACGGGGATCGCCTCGGCGCTGCTCGGCACCGCCGACATCGTCGCCGACCCCTCGGGCCTGGCCGCCGACTTCACGCAGATGATGGAGGCGGCCATGGGCAAGGAGGTCGCGGACGTGGCGCTGCGGCTGTGGACGCCGATGGGCGCGGAGATCAAGTTCGTGAAGCAAGTCGCGCCGACCGTCGAGGAGTTGACCTCACGGCGTACGGAGGCGGGCCCGCGGGCCGGCGACTACCCGACGGGTTCCTGGGGGGACGAGTCCCGCGACTACCACGTCTGCGTTCAGGTGCCGAACGCCGACCTCGGGCAGGAGATGCTGGCCGCCCGGGTCTCGCTCGTGGTCCCGCAGAGCGACGGCAGCGTCCAGACGCTCTCGCAGGGCCTCGTACGCGCCGTGTGGACGGACGACATGGCGGCGTCCACGTCGATCAACCCGCAGGTGGCGCACTACACAGGGCAGGCCGAGCTGGCGCAGGTCATCCAGCAGGGTCTGGACGCCCGCAAGGCCGGCGACATCGACGGGGCAACGGCCAAGCTGGGCCGGGCCGTTCAGCTCGCCGCGGCCTCCGGGAACGAGGACACCGCGAAACTGCTTGCGAAGGTGGTGGACGTCGAGGATGCGGCGACAGGTACTGTGCGATTGAAGGCGAAGGTCGAGGAGGCCGACGAGATGACTCTCGAAACCCGGTCCACCAAGACGGTTCGCGTCAAGAAGTGAACGCAGCGCGATGGCGCGGCAACTCGCCGTGACGGAAGCCCCGTTGGGCCGCCGTCCCGGATGCCGTCCGTCACCCGCCGCGTACGGAGCGTACCGAGAGGTACTGACGAAGCGGTCCGTTGAGCGGCCGTAGAAGGAGAGGGGGAAGCGCCGACATGCCGACCTGCCCGAACGGACACCAGTCGGGTTCCGACGATTGGTGCGAGGTCTGCGGCCACCGCATGACCGGTGCGAGCGCGCCCTCCGGCGCCGTCCCCCCGCCCCCGCCCCCTCCGGGCGGCGGTTACGGCTACCCCCAGCAGGGCGGTGGCCACGCCCAGCAGGGCGGTTACGGCTACCCGCAGACGCAGGCGCCGGCCGGACCGCCGCAGCTCTGCCCCCAGTGCCAGACCCCGCGCGAGGCGAATGAGCCGTTCTGCGAGGAATGCCGCTGGAACTACATCACCAACACGGCGACGTCCTACACCCCGGCGGCCCCGCGCCAGCCGGTGCCCGGCATGAACCTGCCGCCCGGCTTCCAGTCGCAGCAGCACCCGCCGGGCGAGTACACGAGCTCGCGCCCCTCGCAGATGAATCGTCCCGCCGAGCCGCTGCACCCGGACTCCGGTCCGATGGGCGGCCCGGGCTCCGGCCCGAGCGGCCCCCAGGGCGGCCCCGGCCAGAACGGTCCGCACGGCCCGATGGGCGGCCCCATGGGCGGACCCGGTGGTCCTGGCGGTCCCGGTGGCCCTGGCGGTCCCGGCGGTTCGTTCGGCGGCGGCCAGGCCGGCGGTCCGTTCGGTGGCGGCCAGGCCGGCGGTCCGCCGCCTCCGCCGCCCGCGCAGGGGTACCAGCAGCCCGGCCCGCCGGCGCCCGGCCCCATGGGCGGCACCCAGGGCGACGACGACTGGATGCTCCAGCCGCCCTCCGCGCAGAGCGCTCCCCCGGTCCAGCACCCGCTGGCCGGCGGCGGCTACCCGGCGCCGCAGCAGCAGGGCCCGCTGGGCTGGACCGCCGTGATCGGTCCGGACCGCGAGTACTTCATGGCGATGATGCACCGCAGCGGCCCGGAGGCGGCGAGCCTCAACCTGCCCGCGTACTCGCCGGAGCAGGAGCGCAGGCTCACCGGCAACCAGATCACCATCGGCCGCCGCCGCCACTCCACGGGCGAGGTCCCGGACATCGACCTGTCCGTGCCACCGGAGGACCCGGGCGTATCGCACCAGCACGCGGTCCTGGTCCAGCAGCCGGACGGCGGCTGGGCGGTGGTCGACCAGAACTCGACCAACGGCACGACGATCAACGGCGGCGAGGAGCCCATCCAGCCGTTCGTCCCGGTCCCGCTCCAGGACGGCGATCGCGTCCACGTGGGCGCCTGGACGACGATCACGCTCCGCCGCGGCTGACCGCTCGGGCGGCTCCGGCCGCCCCACCGGCGTCACAGGGCGGGAAACGTTCCGCGCGAGGCCCTCAACAGGGCTTCGCCCGCGAGGTTTCCCGCCCTCTCGCTTGCCTGGACCCGACATCAACGGACCCACCTCGCTGAAGCGGCACCCCCTAAACCAACGGCCACGCATACGGCCCGTCGGGATCGTCCAGCCAGGCCCAGACCTCGTCCCCCGCCACCGTCACCCCGAACCGCTCCCGCGCCGGCCGCCCTTCCCGCCGCCAGAGCGCGAAGGCCTCCTCGGGGTCCAGCGCCCCCGACGTGAGCTCCAGGAGGAACCGGAAGAGCTCGTTCTGGGTGATCCGGCGGGGCAGCGACGAGGCGTACCGCGCACGCCCCGGCTCGTCGCCGCCCCGCGTATCACCGCGCAACGGCACGAAGTACGCCGCCGTATGCAGAAAGCGCCCTTCGGCGTGGGCGGCGTCCTGCACGTCGAGCGTGATCAGTCCGGAGGCGAGCGGCGCGAGGATCCGCGCCCCGGGGCGGCACTGTTCGAGCCAGGCCCGCGGGACGGTGGCCAGGGTGCAGGTCGCGATGATCCGGTCGTACGGTGCGTGCGCCGCGCAGCCGCGGGCCCCGTCCCCCGTCACCACCGTCGGCCGGTACCCGGCCCGTTCGAGGTGCCGCCGGGCCGCCTCGGTGATCTCCGGTTCCAGGTCGACCGTGACGACGAGACCGTCGCCGAGCCGGTGCGCGAGCAGCGCCGCGTTGTATCCGGTGCCCGCGCCGATCTCCAGGACCTTGTGCCCTTCGCGGACGTCGAGTTCGCCCAGCATCCGGGCCATCAGCGAGGGCTGACTGCTGGAGGAGACGAGGTCCCCGTCGCGTACGCGCGTGGCGAGCGCGGCGTCGGAGTAGACCCCCTTCAGCCAGCGCTCCCGCCGCGCTTCGCTGGGGTCCTCGCCCCACAGCCGCTCGTAGCCGCCGGTGACCGAGGCGTAGTAGTACGGCACGAAGAGGTGCCGCGGCACGGCGGCGAAGGCCTCCCGCCAGGCGGGATCCGCGTCGAACCCGCCGCTCTCCTCGATCTCCCGCACGAGTCCGGCCCGCGCGACCGCGGCGGCGTCGCTGTCCGGACCCGCCGCCCCGCTGTCGGCGGCGGGCCCGCTCCGGAAGGGCTCAGGCTCTGAGGGCGCACCCATATACCCACTGTGCTGCGATGTGCGCCGGGATGCGAGGCCCCGCGCCCGCTGCAGGCCTTGGACAGGCGTCCTAGTGCCCCGGCCCGGACCGGAGTCCCGGCGCCCCGGCCCGGACAGAAGTCCGCGTGCCCCGGCCCGGACAAGAGTCCTAGTCCCCCGGTCCTCGGCCGGTGCGTCTGAGACGATGGACGGGTGAACGAGATCCCGCGCGGCACGCTTCAGGAGCAGACCTTCTACGAGCAGGTGGGCGGCGAGGAGACCTTCCGACGCCTGGTGCACCTCTTCTACCAGGGAGTCGCCGAGGACCCGCTGCTCCGGCCGATGTACCCGGAGGAGGACCTCGGCCCGGCCGAGGAGCGGCTCGCGCTGTTCCTGATGCAGTACTGGGGCGGCCCGCGCACCTACAGCGACCACCGCGGCCACCCCCGGCTGCGGATGCGGCACGCACCGTTCGCGGTGGACCGGGCCGCGCACGACGCCTGGCTCAAGCACATGCGGGCCGCGGTGGACGAGCTGGGCCTCTCCGAGGAGCACGACCGCACGTTGTGGAACTACCTGACGTATGCGGCTGCTTCCATGGTCAACACCGCAGGTTGATCCGGGAATTCACCCGGCACGGGCGCTCCGGAATCCGGCGTTCATGTCCCGCAATGCGATCACGATCTGGTCAATTTCAACCAGAGAGCGGTTTCCCTCGGCCATGACCACCTGAAAGAGTCACGGTTTCAGGGCTACGGAGCGGGGGCTCCGCCCAGGGGACGGGACCGGTGATCGGGTGACGGGGTTCATCTTTCTGCGTGTGCGCGCCCATCGGCTGCTGCTCATGGCGGCGCTGCTCGCAGTTCTCCTCACCACAGCGGTCCTCGCCACGCTCACCGGGTTCTCGGGGGCGATAGGCGACGCCGCCCTGCGGCATTCGCTCACCAACCGCTCCGCCGGGCCCGCCTCCCTCCTCGTCCAGGCCGACATCGAGCCGCAGGAGCAGGCCGCGATCCGCAAGAAGGTCGAGGCGGGCGCACGGCAGACCTTCGACGGCCTGCCGGTCTCCCTGCGCTCGGCCGAGAAGTCCGGGCCGTACTCCCTGCCGCACTCGCTGCAGGCGCCCGGCGCCCGCTCCACGGACCCGGACCTCACCCACCTCGCCGTGCTCGACCGCTCCCGGATCGCCCTGGTCGACGGCGCCTGGCCGAAGAGCACCGGCAAGGGCCCGGTCCAGGTCGCGCTGCCCGAAGTGGCCGCCAAAGAGCTGAAGTTGACCCCGGGCGGCCCGCCGGTGAAGCTCACCGACCGGCTCGACGGCCCCGATGTGACCGTCCAGGTCACCGGGACGTACCGGCCGCGCGACGTGCACGATCCGTACTGGCGGGTCGACGAGCTCGGCGGACGCGGCGTCCGCAAGCTGGACTTCACCACGTACGGCCCGCTGCTCACCGATCCCGCCACGTTCGCCGCGGGCCGCGTGCAGGCGGGTGAGACCTCCTGGCTGGCGACCGCCGACTTCCGCGGCGTGCAGGCCGACCGCATCCCCGCTCTCAAGAAGGCCGCCGAACGCGGCAACGACCAGTTCGCGAAGCTCTCCGGCATCGACACGGGCGTCGTCGCCCGCACCGAACTGCCCACGCTCCTCGAACGGGCCGAGCGCTCCCTGCTCGTGGCCCGCTCCACGCTGCTCATCGTGGCGCTCCAGCTCCTGATGCTCGCCGGGTACGCGCTGCTCCTGGTGGCGCGGCTGCTGTCCTCCGAGCGCGCCGGCGAGACGGATCTGCTGATGGCGCGCGGCGGTTCCCGCGGCCGTGTGGCCTGGTTCGCCGCCGCCGAGTCGCTGCTGCTCGCGGTCCCGGCCGCGGTCCTCTCACCGCTGCTCGCCGGCCCGCTCACCCAACTCCTCGCCGGACAGGGCGCCTTGGAGCGGATCGGTGTCGAACTGGACACCGCACCGACCTTCTCTGTGTGGCTGGTGGCCCTGGTGGTCGCGCTCGGCTGCGCGGCCGCGGTGGTCGCCCCCGCCCTGTCCGTCACCGGCATGCGCCGCTCGGTGCGGATGAAGTCGCTGCCCGCACCGGTGCGCGCGGGCGCCGACGTCGGTCTCCTGGTGATCGCCGCCGTCGCGTACTGGCAGCTGGACCGGCAGACCTCCGGCGGCGCGCTCAGCGGCAACGCCGAAGGCGAGCTGGGCATCGACCCGCTCCTGGTCGGCGCCCCCGCACTCGCGCTGCTCGCCGGCACCGTCCTGACGCTCCGGCTGCTGCCGCCGGCCGCGAAGCTCGGCGAGCGCCGCGCCGCGAAGGGCCGCGGCCTGCCGGGGGCCCTCGCGGGCTGGCAGCTCAGCCGCCGTCCGCTGCGCGGCGCAGGCCCCGTACTGCTCCTGGTGCTCGCCGTCGCCATGGGCATGCTCGCGATCGGGCACGGCGCGTCCTGGGACCGGTCCCAGGAGGACCAGGCCGACTTCCGCTCGGGTACGCAGATCCGCGTCCTGGGCAGCCGGGTCCCGAGCGCGGCCCAGGGCGATGTGTACTCCTCGCTGGACGGCGTACGCGACGCGGCGCCCGCGGCGCGCGGCACGATGGAGATGTCCGGTGACCGCTCGGCCGCGGTCCTCGCACTCGACATCCGCAATGCCGCCGGCGGCCTCCTGCTGCGCGACGACCTCGCCGCCCCGGACGACATGCTCGACGCCCTCGACGCGCGGAAGACCCTTTCGTACGGGATCAAAGTCCCCGACCGGGCGCAGAAGTTGGACATCGAGCTGCGGATCGCCACCAAGGGCCGCACCGAGACCGATCCGGCGTCCGTGAGCGTCCTGCTGCGGGACCGCTTCGGCGCCACCCACGCCGTCGAGCTCGGCGAGGCCCCCGCCGACGGCCGCGCGCGCACCTTCAGCGCGTCGATCGGTGCGACCGGCCCGTACGAGGTGACCGGATTCGAGGTGGCCACACCGGCCTCGCCTGACCGGTCCGAGCAGCACACGTTCTCGGTGCTGCGGATCCGGGCCGACGGGCAGCCGCTCCAGGTACCCGCGAAGCTGCACTGGCAGGGCGCGTCGCAGCAGGTGTCGACCGAGCCCCTCGTCGAGGGGGCCGAACCGCCGGCTCCCGTGGAGGTGGCGGCCGGGGCCGGTGCGCCGCCCTCCGCCACGTACGGCACGTCGCAGGCCTGGGTCGATCCGACCGTCTCGCTCGAACACCAGGTGCAGATCACCGTCAAGCGCGAGGCCTCCCCGCCGCCGGCCGCTGTCGTGACCGAAAGGTTCCTCGACGCGAGCGGCGCAAAGGTCGGCGACCGGGTCGACGTCCAGCTGTCCGCGACACCGCTGAGCGTCAAGATCGCCAAGGTCGTCCCCGAACTGCCCACGAACGACGCGTCGGGCGGTGCGGTGCTGCTCGACCTGCGCGCGGTCAACGAGGCGTTCTCCCTCCGCGAGCGCACCGAACTCACTCCCAGTGAGTGGTGGCTGACACCGGAGCCGGGCAAGGCCGAGCAGGTCGCGGCCGAGCTGCGCGCACGGGCCGACGTCGATCCCGAACAGGTGGTCGTGCGCGCGGAGATCGCCGAGGAGCTGCGGGACGATCCGCTGGGCGCGGGGCCGCAGTCCGCGCTGCTCGCGGTCGCCGTGGTGGCCGCCGCGCTGGCGGCCGTCGGCTTCGCGGTGAGTGCGGCCGGCTCGCTCAAGGAGCGCGCAGCCGAGTTCGCGGTGCTCAGGGCCCTCGGTACGCCGCAGCGTCAGCTGGCACGGCTCGTCGCGGCCGAGCAGGGGGCGCTGATCGGGCTCGCGCTGATCGTGGGGCTCGGGCTCGGCGCCGTGCTGACCCGAGCGGTCGTGCCGTTGATCGTGCTCACCGGGGACGCCGGCAAGCCGGTGCCCTCGGTGCTCGTGGAACTGCCGGTGGGCCGGGTGGCGCTGCTGCTCGCCACGGTCGCGCTCGTCCCGGTCCTCGTGGTCGCGGCGATCGCGCTGCGGCGGGTCGAGCCGGTGGTGTCACTGCGTCACGACGGGAGCAACTGATATGGCGGTCAAGGCAGTTGCGCCCTGGGTGCGGACCCGGCTGAAGGCCGCTCCGATGCCTTCGGTGGCGCTGGCACTGCTCGTGCTCGTGACGTCGTTCCTCGCGGCGGCGTTCCCGCGCGCGGTGGACACGTACGAGACGCGCGGCCTCCGGCTGGAGCTGGGCAGCGCCGGTCCGGAGCGCAGCGGGATCGAGGTCAGCCTGGCCACCGGCGACGAGTTCCTCGACGCCGCGCCCGGCGAAGTCGACGCCGGGACCATCCGCGACACCCTGCCGCAGGTGCAGGAGGCGATCGAGGACCCGCTGGTCACGGACCGTTCGCAGGTCGCGTACGGCGTGCAGACCAAACGTCCGCTCGACGCGCTCGACGCCTGGCTGCCCCGCCCCGAGGGCAAGCCGCCGGCGTTCATGCTGGCCGCGCAGGGCGAGGTGGACCGGCATGCGCGGGTGGTGCAGGGCCGGCTGCCGAAGGGCGACGAGAACAGCGCCACCAGCATGCAGGCCGAGGCCGCGGTCACCACGGACACCGCGAAGACGCTGAAGATCAAGGTCGGTTCGGTCATCCACTTCCTGTCCGACAAGGGCCCGCGCGTGAGCGTGAAGGTCACCGGAATCGTCGAACCGAAGCGGCCCGAGGGCAGCTACTGGTCCTTCGACTCCCTCCTGCGCACCCCGGCCATCGCCCTGACCCCGCCGGCCCCCGTGCCCGCGAAGTACTGGCAGGCGGGGCTGCTGCTGGCCCCGGAGGCCGCGGCGTTCCTGATCCGCCTCGACGGCAACCCGAACGTGTACTGGCGTCTGCCGCCCCGGTTCTCCTCCCTCGAGGTCGCCGACATCGGCGGTCTCCAGGAGAGCGTGGCCTCGCTCGAAGGCGGCCCCGCGCTGTCCCGGATGCGGGAGAGCGTCGGCGAACGGGTCTCCGCGTACACCGAACTGGACCGGATCACGGGCCAGTTCCTGGCAGCCCGCGAGGCGATCACCCCGGTCGTGTCCATCGCCGCGTACGGCATCGGTGCGGTCGCCCTGGTCGTCCTGCTGATGACGGGCGCCCTCGCCGCGGCCCGGCGCAGCCGCGAGGTCGCCCTGCTGCGGGCGCGCGGCGGTTCGGTGCGCGGGATCACGGCCCGGATCTGCGCCGAGACCGCGGTGGTCGCGATACCCGCCGCCGCGCTCGGCTGGCTGCTCGCCGTCCTCGTGCGGCCCGAGGGCCGGCTCCAGCCCTCGGTGGCCGGTGCCGGTCTGGTCGCCCTGCTCGCGTGCGTGGCGCTTCCGGTACGGGCCGTCGTACGCCATCTGCGGCTGCGGGCCCACGGCGGACGCGAGGACCTGGTCGACGCCAAGCCGTCGCGCCGGCGCACCGTGGCCGAACTGACCGCCCTGGTCCTGGCCGTGGGCGCCGTGGTGGCCATGCGCCGCCGCGGCAGCGGTGAGGCTGACGGACTGGTCAGTGCGGCTCCGGTCCTGGTGGCGCTGATCGCCGCGCTGCTGCTCGTGCGGCTGTACCCGCTGCCCATCCGGTGGGCGGGCCGGCCGCTGCTGCGGCGGCGCGGGGCGATCGGATTCCTGTCCCTGGCGCGGGCCGGACGGACCTCGTCCGCGCAGGCCCTGCCCCTGCTCGCGCTGCTGGTGGCGCTCACCACGGCGGCGTTCGGCGGCAGTGTGATCGCCGGTATCGGCGACGCCCGCGACGAGGCGGCGCTGCGGGCGGTCGGCGCGGATCTGCGGATCAACGCCCGCCCCAACCAGCCGCTGCCCGACGGGCTCGCCGAGCGCGTCGACGGGCTCGGCGGTGTCCGCGAGGTCAGCCGTGTGTACATGGACGGCAACATGCGGATGCCGGACGGCGGCAAGGAGATCACGCTGATCGCGGTCGACCCCGAGTCGTACGCGCGGCTGTCGGAACGGACCGGTCTCGGCCCCTTCCCCGCGGGCGAGTTGAAGGCGCCCGGCTCGGGTCCCGCGCCCGCGTTCGCCACTCCCGCGGTGGCCAAGCGCCTCGGCAGCGGCGAGCACGCCCTGCGCACGCCGGTCGGCGATTTCACGGCGAAGGTGACGGGCATCCGCGAGATCACGCCCGCGAGCTTCGGCGTGGACTTCCTGCTGATCGACGCGAGCCGTCTGAAGGACCGCGAGGACACCGCGCTGTTCGCCACGGGCGGCGGGTTCACCACCTCGCAGGTCGCGAAGGAGATCGACGCGGCCGCCGGGTCCGGCGCGGCGGAGATCACCTATGAACTGCGCGCCGCCGAGCGGGCGACGATGTCCGACGGTCCGCTCCAGGAAGGCGCCGAAACCGTCTACGCCGCCGCGGTGGCCGCCGGAGCCGGCTACGCGATCCTCGCCGTCCTGCTCTCCCTGCTCCAGACCGCCCCGGAACGCACCGCCCTCGTGGCGCGGCTGCGCACCATGGGCCTGGGAAGGGGGCAGGCGCGGCGGCTGCTCGTCCTCGAAGCGCTGCCGCAGGCGCTGCTCGCCGCGGCCGGCGGCGTCCTGGTCGCGCTCGCCGCGATGGAACTGATCGCGCCCGGGCTCGATCTCGGGCAGATCGCACTAGCCGCGCAGGCCGAGGCCTTCGGCGAGGTACAACTGCGCATGGATTCCTGGTCGTTGCTGGTGCCGGCCGGCACGGTGGTGCTGCTCGCCACCGGGGTCGCGCTCGTCCAGGCCTGGTGGACGGCCCGGCAGACCTCCCTCACCGAACTCAGGGCTGGAGATGGGCGATGACCGACACGAGTACGACCGGGGCCGCCTCCGTCGCGACCCTCGCCGAGCTGGAACAGCGGGCCGCGTCCCGGCGCGAGCGCCCCGCGTTCGGCCATGACGCGCTGATCTCCTGCGACCGCCTGGTGCGCATCTTCACGGCAGACGGCGTGGAGGTGCAGGCCCTTCAGGGGCTCGATCTGCTCGTCACCAAGGGCGAGTTGATGGCGCTCGTGGGCGCGTCCGGCAGCGGCAAGTCGACCCTGATGAACATCCTCGCGGGCCTCGACGAGCCCACCGCCGGGCAGGCCAGGGTCGCGGGCTGCGATCTGCTCTCGATGGGCGCGAAGGAGCGGCTGCGCTACCGCCGCGAGATCGTCGGCTTCGTGTGGCAGCAGACGGCCCGCAACCTGCTGCCGTATCTGACCGCGGCGCAGAACGTGGCCCTGCCCATGCAGTTGCGCGGCGTACGGGGCAAGGCGAAGAAGGCGGCGCGCGCCGAGGAGTTGCTCGAGCTCCTCGGGGTGGGCGAACTGCGCGACCGGCGGCCCACGCAGCTCTCCGGCGGCCAGCAGCAGCGGGTCGCGATCGCCGTGGCGCTCGCGAACGACCCGGAGGTGCTGCTCGCCGACGAACCCACCGGTGAGCTGGACTCGGCCACGGGCCGGCAGATCTTCGAGTCGTTCCGCGCGGCGAACGAGGAGCTCGGCACGACGATCGTGATCGTCACGCACGACCAGGCGGTGGCCACGGAGGTCCGCCGCACGGTCGCGATCCGCGACGGCCGCACGTCCACGGAGGTCCTGCGGCACACCCGCATCGACGCGACGACGGGCGAGGAGCACCTGGTGGCCCGCGAGTACGCCATGCTCGACCGCGCCGGCCGCCTCCAACTCCCCGCGGACTACACGGAGACGCTGGGCATGCGGGACAGGGTGGCGCTGGAGCTGGAGCAGGACCACATCGGGGTGTGGCCGGACGATTCGGGCAGCAACTAGCGCTCCGGGCAACGGGCTCGGGGTCGCGCCCCTTACACGGGCGTGACCCCGAGCCCCGGCAGCCCACCCGCCCGACGCAACGCGACGGACCCGTACGGCGTGCGCAGCCGCAGCCACGTACCGGCCGCAAGAAGGGCCGCAGGCGCCTCCGGCCGCAACAGCCCGAACACATACGCCGCATGCGCGGCCCGCAGCGGAAGCGGAGTGGACCCGAGGGTCCGCCCCCAGATGTCGGCGCCGATCCGGTCGAGCTCCGCCCGGGTCCGCTTGTCCTCGGACAGCTCCTCGACCCGCGCCTTGAACTCGGCGACGGCGGCCCGCACCGCAAGCCCCAACTGCCCGCTCTCCGGCAGCCCTTCGACCTGCTGCCAGCCGGCCCGCGGCGGCAGCAGCCCGGCCCACGCGGGACCGGTCACGGCGGCGGGGACGGTGAGCCCGGCGGGCTCGACGGTTTCGAGCAGCTCGCCCGCCGAGACCGTACGGTCCAGCTCGGCGGGCCCGGCGAGCGCGACGCCCCGCACGACCACCACGTCGAGCGCGGGCGCCCGGCCGAAGACGGCGAGCGCGTCGCCCGCCGCCTGCAGCCGGACGGCCGCCGCCCGGTCGTACTTGAGCAGCCGCTGCAGGAAGGCGGCGAGACCCGCCGCCTCCCCTTCGGCGGCCAGCGGCAGCACGGTCATGCCGCTACGGCCTCTTCGGAACCGCCCGCGCCGCCACCGGCCCCGGCGGCATCCGCGTCATCGGCGTACTCCTCGAGGAACTCCCGCTCCTCGGCGGTGATCCGCCGCGGCCGCTGGGCCTCGAAGTCGAACGGCACGATGACGGTCGAGGCTCGCACGTACACCACGTCCTCGTCCTTCACCTCGTACTCGATCGTGAACGACGCCGCCCGTATCTTCGTGACCCACAGCTCGATGTTCACCGGACGGTGCCGGTGCACCAACTGCCGCTTGTAGTCGATCTCATGGCGCGCCACGACCGACCCCTGCTGGAAGTCCTTGTCCGGGCGGAACAGGAAATCGATGCGCGCTTCTTCGAGGTACCGAAGAAAGACCACGTTGTTGATGTGGCCGTACGCATCCATGTCCGCCCAGCGCAGGGGGCAGGCGTAAACGTGGCGAGCCATCAGCCGCGGGTCAGCTTCTTGTAGGTGGCGCGGTGCGGACGGGCCGCGTCCGGGCCGAGCCGCTCGATCTTGTTCTTCTCGTACGACTCGAAGTTGCCCTCGAACCAGAACCACTTGGAGTCACCCTCGTACGCGAGGATGTGCGTGGCCACTCGGTCCAGGAACCAACGGTCGTGGGAGACGACCACGGCGCAGCCGGGGAAGTCGAGCAGCGCGTTCTCCAGGCTGCTGAGGGTCTCGACGTCGAGGTCGTTGGTCGGCTCGTCGAGGAGCAGCAGGTTGCCGCCCTGCTTGAGGGTCAGCGCGAGGTTGAGGCGGTTGCGCTCACCACCGGAGAGCACACCGGCCGGCTTCTGCTGGTCCGGGCCCTTGAAACCGAACGCGGAGACATACGCCCGCGACGGCATCTCGACCTGCCCGACATTGATGTAGTCGAGCTCATCGCTCACCACGGCCCAAAGGGTCTTCTTGGGATCGATGTTGGAGCGGTTCTGGTCGACGTACGAGATCTTGACCGTGTCACCGACCTTGATCTCGCCGGAGTCCGGCGTCTCGATGCCCTGGATCATCTTGAACAGGGTGGTCTTACCCGCACCGTTCGGACCGATGACACCCACGATGCCGTTGCGCGGCAGCGTGAAGCTCAGATCGTCGATGAGCACCTTGTCGCCGAAGGCCTTCGAAAGATTCGAGACCTCGACGACGATGGAACCCAGCCGCGGACCCGGCGGAATCTGGATCTCCTCGAAGTCCAGCTTCCGCATCTTGTCGGCCTCGGCGGCCATCTCCTCGTAACGGGCCAGACGCGCCTTGGACTTGGCCTGCCGGCCCTTGGCGTTCGACCGCACCCACTCAAGCTCTTCCTTGAGCCTCTTCTGGCGCTTCTCGTCCTTCTTGCCCTCGACCTTGAGGCGCTCGGACTTGCGCTGCAGATACGTGGAGTAGTTGCCCTCGTAGGGGATCGCGCGGCCGCGGTCCAGCTCGAGGATCCACTCGGCGACGTTGTCCAGGAAGTACCGGTCGTGGGTGATGGCCACGACGGTGCCGCTGTACTGGGCGAGGTGCTGCTCCAGCCAGTTCACGGACTCGGCGTCGAGGTGGTTGGTGGGCTCGTCGAGGAGCAGCAGGTCGGGCGCCTCGATCAGGAGACGGCAGAGCGCGACACGACGCTTCTCACCACCGGAGAGATTGGTGACGGGCCAGTCCCCGGGCGGGCACCCGAGAGCGTCCATGGCCTGCTCCAGCTGAGCGTCCAGATCCCACGCGTTGGCGTGGTCCAGGTCCTCCTGGAGCTTCCCCATCTCCTCCATGAGCTCGTCGCTGTAGTCGGTGGCCATGAGCTCGGCCACCTCGTTGAAGCGCTTCAGCTTGCCCATGATCTCGGCGGCGCCGTCCTGCACGTTCTCCAGGACGGTCTTGTTCTCGTCGAGCTCGGGCTCCTGCATGAGGATGCCGACGCTGTAGCCGGGCGACAGGAAGGCGTCACCGTTGGACGGCTGCTCGATGCCGGCCATGATCTTCAGCACGGTCGACTTACCCGCACCGTTGGGACCGACCACACCGATCTTCGCGCCGGGCAGGAAGTTCAAGGTGACGTCATCGAGGATCACCTTGTCGCCGTGCGCCTTGCGCGTCTTGCGCATGGTGTAGATGAACTCAGCCAAGAGAAACCGTCCGGCAAACTGGAAGTGGGCAGATACACCCCATCTTGCCTGACGTCCACCTCTCGACGGAAACCGGTATGGGACGGGGGCTGTGACCTGCCCGTTCCCCCATCACGCGGGTAGTCACCCGATCACCGCCCGTCGCCGATGGCGTTCCGGGCCGGGCGGCACAGAGACCGGACCGGGCGGGGCGACGGCCGTCCCGGCCCGCACGGCACGACGGCGCTCCCGCACCGGGCGCGCCACAGAGAGCAGCTCCGGGCCCCACGGCCCGGCAGCAGCCCCTCAGCGCCACCCCTCCCCCCGCAGCCGCCGCCCCGCCTCCGTCCGTACCCGTCGCGTCCGGCCCCACGCTGCCAGGATGGCCAGGGCCTCCGGTGGGGCAGGGGTTTCGGAGGCCGCGACGGTGCGCTGGCACCAGTCGCTTGCCGTGGCGAGTTCCTCCGCGCTCCACGGTTCGCCCTGGACCACGGCGTGGACGAGTGTCCACTCGCGCAGTCGCTCGGCCAGGAAGCCGTCGCCCGCGACGGCCTGCCTCATCCGCGTCGCCCAGGCGGGGAAGCCGCCCTGAGTGAGCAGGCCGGGCGCACGCTCGTCGAAGTGGCGCACGATCGCGCTCCGCGCCATCGACGCGTCCGGGTCGCGCAGGACCGCCGCGACGAGCTCCCCCTCCTCCTCCGCGGAGACCTCCGCCAACGTCCGGATGTGGCGGGCGAACCGCGCATGCTCGGGAGGCTCCACGCCCGCGGGTCCGCTCACCTCACTCGGCGCCGTCCTCCGGCGCCCCCTTCCGCCGCAGCAGGAAGACGACCAGGCCGCCGACGACCAGGAAGCCCACTGCGACCGCGGCGATCACCGGCGTCGCGTCGGAACTGCCCGTCTCCGCCAGGTCATGGGACGAGGCGCCCGCGCCGCCGGCCGTCGCCGGGCTCGGGGCCAGTTGCGGGGCGATGCCGTCCACCGGTTCCGAGGCCTTCGTACGGCAGTCGAGTACGCCCTGGAAGCGCTCGGCGATCCCGTGCGGACCCGTGATCGTGAAGTCGTACGCCTGGTCTTCCTGGAGCGGGATCGTCACGGTGCGCACCCGCCCGGCCGGGATCGTGTACTTGACGCCCAGGAGCGAGAAGCGGAAGTCCTGATCGCCCCGGTTGGCGGCCGTGACGTCCACGCCGCCCTTGGCGCAGTTCCGCTCCGCCGAGAGCGCCGGCACCGGCCCCTGCTCCGCCCAGGCGACCGTCGCCGTGGCCGAGACCGTGGACTCGCTGGAGCCGGCCACGACCTGCGTCTGGCTCCTGGTCTGCGCGACGAACGCCCGGCCGACCGGCACGCTGGTCGACGCCTGCACGGTGAGCACCGCCGAACCGGCCGAGTCCTCCGGCACGTCGAAGTACAGCCTGCTGCCGTCGGCCGCCGAGGTGAGCGGCCTGCCGTCCTCGCCGACGACCTCGACCCCGCTCGCCGCGGCGTCCACCGGCGGGCCGACCGTCACACCCCGCGCGCCGGTGCGCACCGTCACCGGCCCCACCCGCTCACCGGCCTTCCCCGACACCGCGGGCGGGTCGAGGGTCAACGAGGCCTTCGGCTCCGCCAGGGCACGGGCACTCCGCTCCAGGAAGTCCGCGAGCCGCTCCGCCTGCGGGTCGGCCGCGGACACGTCCACCCCGTCCGACTGCCGCCAGATCGCAACCTGGGTCCCGGCCGCGGCATCCGCCTCGGTCAGCCCCGGCGCCTTGGCCTTGCGGGCCAGCTCGGCGAGGTCGTTCACCTGGGGGTAGGAGTGCCGGAGGATCCAATGGATCTTCCCCGCCTGCTTGTTGGCCTGCAGGGAGGTCGCGCTCCAGGGGGCCTCGCGGTACTGCGCGTCCGGCTGCGTCGGGTTGTCGATGTCGATGCCGTACGTCTTCAGCGTGCCGCCGCCGTCGACGGACATCTCGAAGAGCCCGGCCGGTATGGTCCGCGCCTCGCCGTCCTCGCGGACGACGGCCTGTCCGTAGGTGCCGAGGCCGCCGAAGGCCGCTGTCGCGCCGCCCGGCAGTTGCGGGTTCTCGTCGGCGGCCGCCGTGCCGGCTCCGGTCGTCGCCGTGGCCGCGAGCAGCCCGGGCACCAGCAGCCACGGCATGAGACGGGCGGCAGCACCTCGACGACGTATGACCAGCGACGAGCGCGAAGACAACACGAACTTCCCCTCCGGGCGGGACCCCTGACACATGGGGGCGGTCCCACCAGCACATTCGACCCCGACTGCCCCGTGAGCTACGCCCGGCATCCTAGAGACGCCCGGCATCACGGATCACCGTCATCCCCTCCGATCACGACTCCGACGCGGAATTGTTATCGCCGGTAACCCCCACCACCTGCCCTTATCGACAATTCGCCGCCCAATTCCCTTACGAGAGGCGGGAATTGGCCACACGGATCCCGCCAAGCCGCGGCCCGGCAGGAAGGCGGGGAGGACCGGTGCAGGTTTCGTGAACACCTCGGCCCACGCCAGCCCCCTCCCCCTGCAGCAAACCGCTCAGAACACCGGCTCAGAACACCGGCTCAGGCTCCCGCTCCGGCAGGAAGCCCTCCTGAGCCGCCCCGGCCCCAGTGCCCGGTTCGCGCTCGAACTGCGGCTCCGCTCCCCCGTCCTGCTTGACCGCCGTATCGCCCCCGGGCCCCGCGCCCCCGCCGGCACCACCCACCGCTCCCGCCGCCCCCGTCCGCGCGACCCGCCGGAACGCCGCGGTGCCACGGGACAGATCGTGGCCCAGCGCGACCGCCTCGATGTCGGCTCCCACGAAGGACGAGCCGCCGCTGCCCGAAGTCCCGTTCTCCTGCCGCACCTTCAGGCGGCCCTGCACAAGCACCGGGTCCCCGATGTTCAGCGACGAGGCCACGTTCTCCGCGAGGCCGCGCCATGCGACCACGGTGAGGAAATTGGTGTGGCCGTCCTTCCAGCCCTGCGTCGCACGGTCGAAGTACCGCGACGTGGAGGCGAGCCGGAACCGGACCATCGTCCCGCCCGCTGTCGGCCGGGCCACCGGCTCCGTCGCCACGTTCCCCACGATCGTCACCAAGGTCTCGTTCATCTCGATCACCCTCCCCTGTGCGCGGATCCGCGCACGGCATGCGTACGGGCCCGTCCCGTACGGCTGCGGCCGAGACCGAGGCGCTCCGCCGCGATCCCAGACTGCGCCGAACGGCACGAGCCCGCTCGAGCCTGTGGACTACCGCCCGGTTGTGGACAACTCCCTCACCCTCCCGAGGGAACCAGCGGCTCCCGCCGCTCCCCGCCCACCGTGAACGCACCCGTCGCGGTCGACCTGCCGCCCATCGGCGGCACCACCCCGAGCACCCGCACGTACTGCTCCCTGACCTCCCGGTAGCGCAGCAGCTCTGCCGCGACCGGGTCGAGGACCCGCTGCCGCCCGCAGGCCGCGGCCGCCTCGCGCAACGACCGCTCGGCCTCCTGCCCGTACCGCCGGGCCGGCCCGCGCGCGGCCATCCGGCAGGCCCACTCCACGCACGGCCCGCCCACGATCCCGGCCAGCATCAGCAGCACAGGAGCCATCAGATTCGGCTCGGCGACCCCGACGACCTGCCCGAACAGCCAGAAACCGCCGACCACTTGGAGCAGCGTCATCAGCGCCTGCACGAACACCGCCATCGGCCACCAGCCGGGCCGCGGCGGCTTGCGGGCGGGCAGCGCGGCGTTCACCGCGAGCTCATCCAGGGCCTCCGGCAGCCCTTCACCGCCCCGGGCCGCCGCGTCCCGTACGGCCTGCGCCCACGGCGCCGGGAGCCCGGCCACCGCCTCGTCGCCGACGATCCGCACCGCCTGCTCCACGCGCTGGCGCGCGGTCGCCTCCTCGTCCACGGGCACGGACTCGGCCTGCACGGCCGAGGGACCGGTGCGCTGGGCCTCGTACCAGCGCCAGAGCCTGAGCCACGGCGTGCCGCACGCCTTGTTCGCGCTGCGCCGCCAGGCACGCTCGGCCGCCTCGCCCGCCGCTCCCGCGCCCACCGCCTCGGCCAGCCGGTCCGCGAACTCCTCGCGCGCCCGCTCGCTCAGCCCGACGCGCCGCCCCGCCGAGTACACCGGCTTGAGGCGTCGGGCCGCGGCGTCAAGGTCGGCCGAGATCCGCCGGGCCGCCGCACCGCGCTCGGCCACGAACTGGGCGAGCGCGTCCCGCAGTTCACCCACCCCGTCGCCGGTCAGCGCGGAGAGCGCGAGCACCGTGGCACCCGGTTCGCCGTGCTCGCCGAGCGCGATGCCGTCCTCGTCGAGCAGCCGGCGCAGATCGTCGAGCACCAGGTCGGCGGAGTCCCCGGGCAGCCGGTCGGTCTGGTTGAGCACCACGAAGGTGACCTCCGCGTGGCCCGCAAGCGGCCGCAGATAGCGCTCGTGCAGCACGGCGTCCGCGTACTTCTCGGGGTCCACGACCCAGATCACGGCGTCGACCAGTTTCAGCATCCGCTCCACGTGCTCGCGGTGTTCGAGCGCGGCGGAGTCGTGGTCCGGCAGGTCGATCAGGACCAGTCCGGCCATCCGCGGGTCGGGGTCGGTGCCCTGGAGCGGGCGGCGGCGCAGCCGGCCGGGAATGCCGAGCCGGTCGAGCAGCCCCGCCGCGCCGTCGGACCAGCTGCACGCGAGCGGCGCCGCGGTGGTGGGGCGGCGTACCCCCGTATCCGAAATGGCCACGCCGGCAAGGGCGTTGAACAGCGTGGACTTCCCGCTCCCGGTCGCACCGGCCACGGCCACCACGGTGTGCCGCTCGGACAGACCACGCCGTGCGGCCGCCTGGTCGAGCACCCGCCCGGCCTCGGCGAGCGTCTGGCCGTCGAGCCGCGTACGCGAGAGCCCGACCAACTCGCGCAGCGCGTCGAGGCGGGCCCGCAGCGGGGCGTCGTAGGTGAGGCCGCGCGGCTGGAAGCTCTCCTCGCGCGCGGGCCGCTCGCCGTCGCCCATCACGCGCCGCGCGATCAACCCGTCGTCCCAGGCGCTCTCTTCGGCGGCATCCGCGTCGGCGCCGGTTTCCGCGCCGGCGGCGGCATCCGCGTGGCCGGCGGCTTCCGCGACGGCCTCGGTGACCCCGGACACCTCAGCGCCGTCGCTCTCCGAGCCGGCCGGTGCGACCGGTGCGTCCGGTTCGGCCGGTGCGGCAGCGGGCTCCTGCCCGCCGGTGTGGTCAGTGACAGCGGTCACGGCGGTCACCTCTCCTTCTGCAGTACGGACAGGGCGGCGATCAACTCGGCCTGGGGATCGGGCTGGACGTCGAGGGCGTCGAGGGGGGCCAGACGGCGCTCGCGTTCGTCCTTGAGCGCCTTCTCCACGTACGAACTGAGCAGCCGGCCACCGCGGTCGCGCAGCTTGAGCGCCGCCTGCGCACCGATCCGCTCGGCGAGCACCTCGCCCGCGGAACGCGCCCTGCGCCCGCCGAGCAGCGCGGTCGCGAGCAGCGCGGCCACGACCTCGGCCTCCGGCGGGTTGTCGAGCCCGCGGAGCTCCTCCTCGACGTACTCCTCGAGCACCCGCCGCCAGCGCCGTACGCACAGTCCGACGCGGTGGTCCGCGCCTTCGCCGTCGGGCTCGCGCGCGACCAGGTCACCGGCGGCCGCCTCGCGCTGCCAGCCGTCGTCGATACGCCGGTCGGCGGCGGACACGGCACACGCGAGCACCGTGCCGAGGCTCTCGACCACGGCGTCGAGCAGCTCGCCCGCGGTGCAGTCCAGGGGGTACGCGCGCCACCGCGCGAGCGCCCCGCCCGCCAGGACGGCCCCGGCCTGCAGCCGCCCGCGCACCCGCGTCTGCTCCCGCTCGTACGCCTCGTCGACGATGGCCGTCAGGCGTACGGACGCGGCGTGCTGCGCCGCGACGGCGCCGGCGAGCTCGGGCATCCGCGAGTTCAGCGAATCCAGCAGCCCTGTCGCCGTACGGCTGAGCGCGAAGGCCCTGGCCTGCTCGTCCTGTACGCGGTGCGTGAGCCAGGCCCGCAGCGGCGCCACGGCCGTGGCGGGCAGCAGCCCGCCGTTGCCGGTGGACTCGGGCAGTTCGGGAACGGTGAACCGCGGCACCTCGCCGAGCCCGGCCTTCGCGAGCAGCGCCCCGTACTGCCGCGACACCTCGGCCACCACCTGGTGCGGTACGCGGTCGAGCACGGTCACGAGCGTGGCGTCGTACTCCTTGGCGGTACGCAGCAGATGCCAGGGCACGGCATCGGCGTACCGGGCCGCGGTCGTCACCATCACCCACACATCGGCCGCGCAGATCAACTCGGCGGCGAGGACCCGGTTTTCCGCCACGAGCGAGTCGATGTCGGGAGCGTCGAGCAGCGCGAGCCCGCGCGGCAACGTGCCCGCGGTCTCGACCCGAAGCGCCCGCTCCCCTGCCTTCGCAGCTCCGTCCCGCCCGCCCTCATCCCCGCCCTGCGGCACCCAGACGCGGGTGAGCTCGGGCAGCACCCTGAGCCCCGCGAACCAGTGGTGGTCGTCGGGATGGCACACCAGCACGGGCGTACGCGTGGTCGGCCGGAGCACACCTGCCTCGCTGACCTGCCGCCCCACCAGCGAGTTCACGAGCGTGGACTTGCCGGCGCCGGTCGAACCGCCGACCACCACGAGCAGCGGCGCTTCGGGCTGCTTGAGACGGGGCACGAGATAGTCGTCGAGCTGCGCGAGCAACTCCTCCCGGTTCACCCGCGCCCGCGGCGCGCCTGGCAGCGGAAGCGGAAAGCGCGCGGCGGCGACACGGTCGCGCAGGGCGGAGAGTGCGTCGAGCAGCTGAGGCCGTACGTCCAAGGTCACCACATGCGAAGAATGCCCAATTTTGTTGGTTTTCTGAAGGATATGAACCCCTCTGCGCGCCGATGGTCGGCTGATCGACACGATTCGCGTACGCGGGGGTGAGTGATCGGCCGTTCGGCGGGGAGCCGGGGAAGGGGCGACACGTACGCGTCACACAGGCGGCACACATGCGGAACCCCCGGGTCAATGGGGCCGATCGGGCCGGTCCGGAACAACCGTGACGACTGGGGCGCAGGCATAACGAGTGCACAACACCCGGGGCGTGAGATGCCAAAAGCGGTGCAGGATTCGCACCTGCCTGCGATTATCGGAAACCGCTTCACTCGAACTCCACATCGTGCCGCGGAGCAGAAGCGCGCGGGACAAGGGGCGGCGACCCCTATCCTTGTCCCCGGCAAGGTCACGGATCTCCCCCCAGTCCACCGACCAAGCCACCCGGCCACACACCGGCCCCCGTAGCTCAGTGGATAGAGCAGGCGCCTTCTAAGCGCTTGGCCGCAGGTTCGAGTCCTGCCGGGGGCGCTGTCTCTGAGCAGCACCAACGCCCCGGAGGGATCTTCTCCTCCAGGGCGTTTCGCGTGTCTGACGGCAGTGCTGACGGCAACGGCCGGATCACTCCTCGCTCAGGAGGCTCCCCAGCCGGTTCAGCGCCTCTCGCTTCTCGGTCATCTCTGCGTGCGCATAAATGTTCATGGTCACGTCCAGCGCGCTGTGTCCCACGATGTCCCGGACGATGTGCGGCGGCACGCCGAGGCCGAGTAGGAGCGTCACGCAGGTGTGCCGGAGATCGTGGAAACGGACCGGCAGGCCGAGCCGCTCGCGGATCGGGTAGAAGTGCCGGTTCAGGTTCCTGGGCTCGATCGGCGTTCCGACGCGGGTAGTGAAGATCAGGCCGGAGTCCTTCCACCTGTCCCCAGCCTCGCGGCGTTCGAGCTCCTGCCGCTGCCGGTGATCGCGTAGCACGTTGACGCAAACGGCCGGCAGAGGCACGGGACGTTCCGAGCGGCGAGTCTTCGGCGCGGTCAGGGTCAGCTCACCGTTCACGCGCTGGAGAGCGGTGCGGATCTCCAGCGAGCCGCTGTCGAGGTCCACGTCCGACCAGTGGAGGCCGAGCAGTTCGCCGCGGCGGAGGCCGAGGTACAGGGCCAGGACGTACGCGGCATGCAGCCGGTTGTCCTTCACTTCGGTGAGCAGCTTCCTCGCTTCGGTGACCGACAGCCCGCGCCCAACTCGGTATCGCGGCGTCTGGACTTGGACCAGCTTGGCTACGTTGCGCTGGACGAGCTCCTCGCGGACGGCATGCTGCAATGCGTTGCGCAGCACGGCGTGCAGGTACTGGACCATGCGCGGCGACAGGGCGCTTGCCCTTAGGGCGTGCCGCGTCCCTTCCCTGTGCGCAGCACTGACAGGCCTGCCGAGCCCAGTCGAGGAAGAGCCGGATGTCCTTGGCCGACAGCCGGGCGAGCTTCTTCTTGCCGAGCTTCGGGACGATGTACGCGTTCACGCACTTGCTGTAGCTGTAGACCGTCGATGGCCGGACCTTGTGCCGGACAACGTGCTCGAGCCAGTACGCGAGGTACGTGCCGAGGGACTCGGTCGTGTCGGCGGCCGGGATGTGCTGATCGCTCTTCGCGAGCATCTCGGTGAGCTTCTGCCGCGTCTCATCCCACGTCGTGCCGTAGACGCTGCGCCGCTTGTAGGTCCCGTCCGGCATGAGGACGTAGGCAGCGCCCTCGTACCGGCCGTCCTTGCGGCGGTAGATCGTTCCCTCTCCGTTGGGGTTGCGCTTGGCCATCAGTCCTCCTCTGCGATCCGGTCGCGGATGTAGGAGTTCAGGGCTTCCGCCGGGATACGCCGACAGCGGCCATCTGTGATCGAGACCAGGCGCTTCGAGCGGATCAGGTCGTAGACCTTGGAACGTCCGTACCTGAGCCGCGCCATGACCTCCGGCACGGTCAGAAGCTCGGCGGGGGCGGTGGTCATGCTGCGACTCCTTCCTCACTGTGCGTGGGTGCGTGGGCTGCGGAGAGCCATTCCTCTCCGCGAGATAGGCCCACTCCGGCGTAGGTCCAGTGGGCAATGACGAGGGTGGTTTCCTCGGCTGCGTATTCGGCCGGCACGGCGCCGTGCTCGCGCTGAGCGTTGAGCGCCTGCTTGCGTTGCCAATCGGCGCGCGCTTGGCGGAGAGCACCGAGCGTCGTGGAATAACGACGGGTCTTGGTGGAGAAATGGCCGCGGAAGCCGAGCATGTGTGCCCACTGGCGAAGTCGGAGTTCTTCGAGCTCGGGCCGTGCGCCGAGGTACCAGGCCATGCGGATCAACCGGCGAGCGTGCTCGCTGATGCGGAGCTGGGCGAGTTCGGCGAGGAACTTGAGCGGCCGGTCCAGGGTGCCTGTGGTGGTCTCGGCTCCCTTGGTGGCGTACTTGGCGATGTATGCGGCGACCGCACGATCAGTCAGTTCGGTGCCCCCGTCAAGGTCGGCCGAACGGATCGGACGAATATCCAACTGGGTGCCAAATGCGAAGGAGTGCAGCCTGTTCCCAAGTCGTGGCCCCGGAGCCTCGGCCGCCCGAGCCGCTGCGCGGATCGCGTCGGCGAGGAGTTCTGCACTGGCCCACTCCGGCGGTGGGGTGTCTCCACCGTCGGGCCCGTCAAGGCGGATCACCGCGTGGAAGTGGACCGCGCCGCGACGCTGGTACTCAGCGACCTTGGCGAACGACACCCGAGCGCATTCCGCGAAGGCGCGACGACTGAGACCAGCCCGCTTGGCGACTTCGCGGCGCAGGTAGATCGTGAATCGGGCCCAGATCTTAGATGCGTGAGCGTTCCAGAGGACGGCCGCCTCGTAGTCGTACGTGTCGGGGTCGCGCGGCGTACCCAACTCAGGTGCGTCGGCGGGGTGCTGAGTGCCGCAGCGGCAGCGGCAGCGGCCGGAGGCTGGGCGGTTGTGGACTGGGCCGAAGGACGGGGCGGTGAACGTTGCGAACACCCGCGGGTGGGTGGCGACTCGTTCGGGTGTGCCCTTGCCGCCTTTGAGGCCCGCGGTGATGAGCTGGTAGGTGTCGCGACGGTAGGTCTCGGCACAGGCTGCGCAACGGGTGGCGCGCCGGTTGTTGCAGCGCACCAGAAGATTCCCGGCGGGCAGTTCGTGGCCGTGGGTCTCGGAGAGGAGTTCTCCGGTGCCGGGGTGGATCTCGGTGCGGTAGCCGTCGAGACGGACCGGATTGGTGCAGCCTCCCAGACCTTTGAGTTGGCGGATCAGGCCGGGCAGGTGACCGAGCTCGGCAAGGTCAGCCAGGTCTCTTAACGCTCGGGGTGCGGTCTCAATCGCGGGGGCGGTCACTGGGCGCCCCCGGCGAAGACAACGGTGGCCGCGGCGTCGAGGAGCGTGCGCAGCGGGGGCAGAGTGCCGGTTCCCTGGCACCGCTTGCAGTGCGCGGTGATGGTGTTGAGGTGGCCCTGCCGGTTGCGGCCGCCCAGGGTGACGGCGACGGAGGCGAAGCCGTCGCAGTCCGGGCAGATCCGGGTAGCAGGGTTCTGGTGGTCGGGCATGATGTGGGTTCCTTCCGGTTGTTGAGATCGGGCAGGGGCCGGGCGCCGGGGCGGGCGAGACTTGGCGGTTGAACCGCCCCGGGGCCGGTCAACGTCGTAGCGATGGCGGCGGGGTGAGAGCTGCGCGCAGAGCAAGCGCGACGATGGCGAGCGAGGCGCTGACGAGCACGACGGCGAGGAGCATCGAGACCAGGACCACGCCGATCACGACCACGCCTGCGGTTCCGGCCGTGGCGAGGGCGATCACGGTGCCGGGGCTCATCCCCGTACGGACCGGAGCAGCCGTCGGGGCCGTGTGCGGGTGGTGGCAGGCGCAGGGTGCGGGTGCGGGTGCGTGGTGGACCGTCGGGGTCTGGCCGAGGGTGGTGATGACCGGGATGATCTCGCCGGTCGGGGTCGGGTTGGTCGGGATATGGGGCTTGAACATGAGCTGAACTCCTTGCGGAAGGTCAGGGGTTGGTGATCTGGACGCCGGATTCGGTGCCGGTCTCGATCGCGGGGTCGAGGAAGCTGCCTGCGAGCAGGTAGCCGCCGATCAGCAGGACCAGGACCAGCCACAGGGGCGGGCGGGCGAGCTTGACGCCGATCACGGCGACGACGGTGATGAAGAACCAGAACGGCACGTCCATGACGGGGCTCCTTCGTAGGCGGGTTGGGTGGGTCAGCGGACGCGGCAGCGGTGGCCTTCGGCGGCGACGTTCGCGGCGGCGACGGTGGCGTATTCGCCGGACCAGCCGCAGCGTTCAGCGCCGCAGGCGGCGATGTAGGTCATGTGGCCGTCGCGGTCCTGGCCGGTGCCGATGGTGATCGGGCCGACCTGGCGCAGCTTGCGGAAGATCAGATGCAGAGGCATGACAGGGCTTCTCCTTCGGGATCAGGTGAGCTGGGCCGCAATGGCCGAGGCCATCGGGGCGGGGACACCGAGGTGGGCGCACAGGGTGTCGGTGTCGATCGGGGTGCCGGTGCGGGCACGGTGCGCGTCGGCGACCTTGCGGGCGTGCTCCACCAGCGCGGGCGGGACGTTCACCGTGGGCTTGGCCGGGGGCAGTTCTGGGGCCGAAGCGGGCGTGTCGGCAACAGCCGGGGCGGGCTCGGGTGCGGGCTCGGCGGGGGTGGCGGATTCGGCCGGCACGGTGCTCGCACGTTCGGGCTCGGGGTCGGTGCCGTGGGCGAGCAGGGTGCCGCCGAGGAACGCGAGCGCGGGCCATCCGGCGACGAGGAACCGCAGCCAGGCGGGGGCGTGTTCGAGGTCGAGGAATCCGGCGGTGGCGACGTTGGCGCCGAGTGAGGCGACCAGGGCGATCAGGAACCAGCACCAGGCCAGCCGCGGCGTCCGGCCCTGGCGGAGTCGGCGCCATGCGGCGACGAGGAGCAGGTCGACCGAGATCGGGTAGGCCCAGGCTTTCCAGCCGTGCTGTCCTGCGGCTTCGGCGATGTCGTGCAGGTGGGCGAAGGACAAGGCCCCAGCAATCACGGCCTGAACGAGTACGGCGTCGAAGCGGAGCGTGGAGCGCATGGCGGGGTCCTCCTTCCTTGAGGTTGGGGCCGTGCCGGGCGGGGCTCACGAGGTCCTGCCGCCCGGCGACGGCGGGTCACGTGGTTGCGGCTTGGCCGGTGCCGAAGCACTTCAGGCACATGCCGGTCTGGTGGCCGACGGTGCGGCGCTTCCGGCCGACCTGGACCGGGCGGGAGATCTCTCCGGTCCCCCTGCACGGCCCGCACTTCTTCTTCGCAGCGGGGCGCTTACTGGTGGCCATGGCACTCACCCGGTGGCGGGGTAGGTGTGGCCGGTGGGCGGGTAGACCGACGGGTCGTACACGAGGAACAGCGAGGCATTCAAGCCGAACGCCAACACGTCGATGAACTCCTCATCCGCGTCCGGCTCGTTCGCGTAGTCGTCCAGTACCGCGATCATCGAAGCGGTGCGGACCAGGTCGTTGCAGGTGGCGCACATGGCGTGCTCCTTCTCGGGGTTCGGGCATGGCTGGGGTAGGGACCTGGCGCGAAGCGGTCGCGCCGACCGTGAAGCGGGGATGGATCAGGCCGTGGCGGGAGCCTCAGCCGGGACCGCGGGCACCGGAGCCTCGACCGGCTTGATCGGAGGCAGCACGGGCCGGAACGCGGCGAGCTCGGGGATGTCCGGGGTGAGGTGCGCGTACTTGTTGCAGGCGTTCACCGCGGACCGCATGGACGTATGGGGTGCGCGGACGCGGACCCAGCCGCCGGTCGAGTAGCCGACCACAGCCATCCCGGGCCGGTCATTGGGGATCTGCGTGGTCGCGAACACCGCATGTGCCGAGATGTCGCCGAACGCCATCTTGGCTGAGGATTCGTCGTTGACCCGGTGCGCGGTGCGGCCGGTCAACTGGGCCCGCAGCATGGTGATCCCGTTGCCGAGCTCGGAGCCGAAGCGCTGCCCGTAGATGTCCACGTAGATCCCGGCAGCCCGGCCGAGCTGCACGAGCCGGACCAGGGCGGTGATGATCCGGTCTCGGCGCTTCTCCTCTGCCTTCGACGCGAACAGCGCGAGCTCCGCCACCTCGTCGATGGTCAGGACGACCGGATCCGGACGCAGATGCTCGGGGAGGCCCCAGATGTCGGCGGTGATCTCCGCATCCGGCACGTCCGCACTCACCCGCTGCTCGGCACGGATCACCTGATAGATCGCGTTCATCCGGCCCACCAGGGCTTCGAGCAGCTCCACGGCGTCATCCGGGTTGTCCGCAAGCGCGGAGAACCGGCGCGCCATCGGAGCGAGTTCAACGCCTTGCTTGCAGTCGATCCCGACCAACGCGACCTTCTGTGCCGCGAGTTCTTTGATCAACTGACGCTGGGACACGGACTTGCCGGACTTGGTGGCCCCAAGGTGGAGTGAGTGCGGGGTCTCCTTGTAGTCGCGGTAGTGGACCGTCCCGTCCTCACACAAGGCGACCGGGACACGGAGCTGTGAGCGCTCAACGGTCGCGGGCATCTGGACCCGCTTGAGGACGTCGTAGCCGGTCATCACCAGCTCAACCACACTCGGGCCGATCTCCTTCGAGACGACCTGTTGCACGGTGAAGGAGTGCCGCAGCCGATCAGCGGCAGCGGAGAACTCGAAGGCGTCCTGCCCGGGCTGCATCTTCAGACGGAACCGGATCCCCGTCCGGGTCGGTCGCAGTCGCAGGATGCGCGGGGTTCGCTGCCGCGGTATCTGCCACTTGAACACCCGGGCCAGCCACAGGCGCCACCGCGGCGGCGGAACGGTGAGCTGACAGGCATCCATCACAGTCGCGTAGCGGATAAGCACCCGCAGCATCGCGAAGGTGGCGCCGAAGCTCAGCCAGTACCAGGCCGGACGCTGCCACTTAAGCAGCAGCGCCAACGTGGCGACCAGGACCAGGGCGATCAGCCATAACGTCGCGGACATAATCGTCAGCCCTCAGACTGCGACGGGTCGAGGATCGCGACCGCGCGGAAGGCGATGCCGAACCGCTTCTCGCCGTTGAACGTGTTCTCCCAGTCCCGAGCGCGCAGGCCCACGACCTTGACGGGCTGGCCCATGGTCAGGCCCTCGGGGATCCCGGTCTCTGGGATCGAGACGGTGTAGAGGCTGGCCTCGCCCTCGTCGGCGATCATCAGCCCGACCGTCATCATCTTCGCGTTAGTCTCGCGGTCCACCGCGATCTCACCTGTGTCCCGACGTACAAGCTTGTACTTCGGCTCAACTGCCACGAAGACACCGGCAGTTGACGTGTCGACCTTGAATGAAGGCATGATGGAAACTCCCTGATGTTGGGGCGGAAGCGGCGACTTGCTTGGCGGTAGGGCGCCGCTTCCTGCGTTGACTTGCGGGAGTCCTGCGACAGCACCGCAGGACCTTCGGTTCCCAACTGGTGCCGCGCTCCGGCTTCTGAACTCGCCTTCCTGCGACGCTTCTAGAGAACCGCGCCTTTCAACGCCCCGGTAGCCAACAGGACTTAACAGCATTTGCTGTTAACCCCTGCCGACCTGCGGCTACGTGAGGCATCCTGCTGTGAAGGGCTGACCCACCCAGGGGCGCGAGGCGGTGCAGGTGTCCAACCGGCTTCGGCAGATCCGAGATGCACACGAGTGGTCGCAAGAACGACTGATCCGCGAGATCGAGCGGTACGCGCGCCAGCACCTGCTCACGGTCGGCTCCACCGCGAGCCTGCGCGTCTACGTCTCCGAGTGGGAGAACGGCAAGCGCACCATCAGCGAGCGGTACGCCAAGATCCTGCGCCCTGTGCTCGGGGTGACCGACGAGGAACTATTCGGCCGGCAGGGCCAGCTGACCGTGCCAGAAGTCGGCGGCTACGAGGAACTCGTGAGCCGGATCGACTCAGCGCGCAACGTGAGCCTGACCATGGTCCAGACGTTCATGGACCAGACCGAGCTTCTGCGTACGGTCGACCGGCAGATGGGCGCCGCGGCACTCGTCGACCAGATGAACGGCCACCTCACCGCACTTGAGGACGCACTCACCTTCGCCGTCCTGCCTGAGACCAGACGCCCGGTGGCGACCGCCCTGGCAGGGGCGGCAACGCTCGCAGCGTGGCAAGCACTGGACTCCGGCGGCGTCGAACGCGCCCGGAGACACTACGAGTTAGGCAAGCGCGCCGCGCAGGAAGCAGGCCAGTCCATGTATCTGGCCCATGCCACGGCGGAGCAGGCATACGTACTGCACGACGCCGGGCGCCCAGAGCTAGCCGTAGAGCTCTCCCGTGAAGCACAGCGGCTTGGCGGCACTCAGGTATCACCGCGGTTGCGCGCGTGGCTGTTCGCGGCCGAGGCGGAGCTCTGTGCGAAGGCAGGTCTGCCCGATGATGCCCGCCGAGCCCTCGATGCAGCGGTCGCCAGCCTGCCGTCGGGGAGCGAGCCCCGCGACCCGGACATGTTGAGCATCTTCCTGAACAACGGCCACCTGGAGCGATGGCGCGGAAACGTGCTCGCACTGCTCGGTGACGATGACGCGTTGGACAGCCTCTACGCGGCACTGGACGCAGCCGACCCGACGTTCATCCGGGCCACGTCCGGTCTGAGATGCGATCTCGCCCAGGCTCACCTGGCTCGGGAGGAGTACGCACTGGCCGAGGAGCACCTACAGCAAGCCCGAATGCTCGCGAACCGCACGGGATCTGTACGGCACCGGCGCCAAATCGATCAACTCACTGATCGGTTGTAGCAGCCGCCTGCCGACGCGACGCCAGGAGATGAAGCAGGCCCACCAACGTGCCGGAACCGAGGAGATCACCACGCGCCATCAGGCCGGGGATGTCCGAGAGCGGCACCCACTCAACGTGCCCGGACTCCTCAACGTCTGTGGGGTCGCCTACGTGCTGCGCGCCGCGGCCGATGTAGATCTCGTGCGGCGAGTCGACCATCCCGACCATGGGCTGATACGTGACCAGGTGCTCAAGGTAGTCCGGCCGCCAGCCGGTCTCTTCCTCGAACTCGCGCATGGCGGTCGTGTGCGGGTCCTCGCCCTCGTCGACGATGCCGCCGGGCAGCTCCCAGCCCCACTTGTCGGCGACGAAGCGGTAGCGCCAGAGCATCAGCACGCGGTCTTGGTCATCCAGAACGGCGGAGATCGCTACGTGGTGCAGGCGCACGACGTGATGCTCGAAGCGCTCAACCCCAGGAGGCTCAACGTCGACGAGGTTCAGCTTGACCCACGGGTTGTCGTACACCGTGCGCTCACCGTGAATCTGCCACGGCTCCAGGGGCCCGGGATTCTTCGTGCTTACCTCTTGTCCGGGCACGCGGTACGAGCTCCGAGCGTGACGCTCGAGTACGTTCTCGTCGACCAACCGGGCTAGCACCACGCGCAGTTGGGTGCGCCCGATGCCCAGATCGGTCTCCAGCTTGCGCTCAGACGGGATCTTCTCGCCAGCCTTGTACTCCCCGGACGCCACACGCTCGCGGATCGTTCGGTACGCCAACGCCGACTTCGGACCCATTCCCTGAGCACGCTCCTTCTCGTTAGGTGACCTCTCCGGATGCGAACCGACACCCATCCGAATGTCAACTGGACCGCACCAGCGTAGCCGCCGGGCCTGACAGCCGACAGAGCACGATCACCCGCAGCCATGCATGGCCGGGTTGGTAAAAACCTTCTCTACGGGTTCAAGGCGCCCCGCGCGGCGGGGCGCGCGCCGCTCCCGGCGCGGCCCGCCTCCATGTCTCCGCCACCGGCAGCCGCG
This sequence comes from Streptomyces indicus, assembly GCF_900100315.1. GTDB lineage: Bacteria > Actinomycetota > Actinomycetes > Streptomycetales > Streptomycetaceae > Streptomyces > Streptomyces indicus. The sequence goes on along the minus strand of NZ_FNFF01000015.1, from coordinate 136,930 downwards.
CCACGCGGCGCGCTCGGCGAGGGCGCCAACGGAGAGGTACAAACGGCCGGCACGGGGCTGGGGCGGTCGGCTCCGCGGCTTTACGCAGCCACTTTGGGGCGAGCCTCTAAGATCATGGCCCCGATTCGGGCTATTGCGGGCAGGTCCAGAGACTGCCCGAATCGCGGCGAGCGTAAGGGGCCATGATCACTCGCCCCAAAGCAGCTCCAGCCCAAAGCCGCTCCACCAACCTCGCGCATCACCGCGCGCGCCTCAACTCTTCCAGAAGCCGCGCAGCGTCCGCTTCCGACATTTCCCACTGGTCAAGAATTACACCACTCACCTCATAATGAGGCGCAAGGGTGGCGAGTGCGACCTTTGCTTCATACATGGCATCGCAAAATCGGTCGACACTACGCTCTCTCAAACGCTGGTTAAATTCATCCGCCGCTATCTGATCCCCACCTAGATAGCTCACCGGGACGGCCTGCGGAATGTAGCGTGCGGATTGCGCTGACCGGAGGGCAGAAATTGCCGAATCGAACGCCTCACGTCGAGTTCTACGCCATGCCAGATGCGAGGTCAACCATGGAGCAAGAGACGCTCCGACAAATGCCCCGATTAACCCGAGTACAGGCGCCAGCATCGTCGTCATCAGTACCCGATCTCCGAATCTTTCACAGGAGTCTTACTTCTCATCTGCTCCCGACTGGGAGGGTGATTCAGCAGCGCCCTCCGAACCTTCCCCATCGGAAGCTCGAAAAATGCAGAGTCGGCGGAGATTCGGAATCGGTGAGGTGGAATGAAGCGACCCTTGCGAAGGTGATTCTCGAAGTCAACCACCCGGCCGTCCTGATGTCGCAGCGGATTTGGAACTAGCTGCACCAGTCCGAACCTACTGAGTGTCAAATGGGATTCATAGACATCGCGCGAGATGCCGTAGAGCCATTCCCGGTCCCGTTCGGTTATGTAAACCCCGCGCAGGAGATGCTCATCTCGAAATCTGGCTGCCACATGCTTCAAGGCCAAGTACATTCGAATCTCCGAGTCCGTGAGGAAATAGACCCAGCCATTCGTGAAGAATTGAACAGGCACAGATATTACAGACCTGCCACCCTCATAGTGCTCAGGGATGGCATAGTCCATCTTTTCTTGACGTCTGATACTCGGCTCCTGCAGCAGCATGAAGGAGAAACGCTTACTCGATTCACCCACATCCCGCAGAATTAGCCCCTCGTCGGCGAGCCTTTTGATGGCGGATTTTATTTGCCGCACTCTGTTCTGTGTTGCAGTAACCGGCGGCTTCGCTTGCATATTTTGCTTCGCTTGTGACACCACAAGATCAACCCACGATACCTCGGCGCCTGAAATGGGTATAGGGCACGGCCCTGCAATTCCGTTGCGTTTTCTGCTTTGAGCCTCGAACAGGGCCAGTAGGTAAACCTGTAGGTTCACGCCCCGAGGTGCCGCTAGCCGCGCTATGGGCGGCGGGTTAAACGGGCCACCCGTGATGAGAGGAGCCCGTAGCTTCACATGCGCTGGCCATCCGCCACCGCGACCATGAAGCTGTTGAACAGCTTCTCGTGCGTGATCGATCCGGTCCGCCATGGCATCCAGCAACTGCACTCTGCGTGCGCGACGAGCAGCATTCCGCGGCATGCCAGCCCCCATCCGACCCTTTGGCCCGGAAAGCACGTGGGCCCCGACCTGCGCAGTTCTTCGTGCGCCGCTACAAGCTACATGCGGGCCAAAGGGTTTGGATCATGGTGCGAACTTCATTTCACCCTTTGGCCCGCATGGTGTGGTGGGCTTGAGCTGCAACTTTTCTCGTACGCCGCTACAAGCTACATGCGGGCCAAGGGGTTTGAGGGATCTACGCGCAAACTTCCTCTGCGTACAGCAAGGTTGCAGCACCGAACGCAGAGCGGCCCTCCGGGGCAACGGAGAGCCGCTCACACCTGCGTTCGCCCACGCCCGCAGCGACTCGTCGCTGCAAAGACGAAGAAGGTGTCCTGATGAATGTACGCCTCTGGGAGATGGTTACCCAGACTGCCCGAAGCTTGCCCTGGGCCCCTGTGGCTAGCCTTATGGGCTTCGCCGTGCTCCTCGGCGTGTGGGCTATCCCGGGCCTTGCTGTTCCACTCAACACCGCTGCAGCCGTGCTTGGGAGCTACGCCACCGTACGCATGACGACTCGGAGCATGGGAGAGCGCAGGAGCGGTCTCAGTACAGAGGTACGGCTAGTGCCAGATCAGCATCCAGAGCAACCCTGAGTGTCTAGCTGCGTGACAACGGCAGCGGCCACGCGCGTACGTTCACGGACCATCAGCGCAGGTGGCGGGTACTTGAACGGTAGGTAATAGCCCCACCCGAGTTGCTTCGGGACGAAGAGGTCACCAGTACGCCCGCCGACCGTAGTCTGTCGGCGGGCGTACCACCGTCGCCAGAGGCCGCGCCAGGACCGTATGGGAGCAAGCATGAGGAACAGGCTTCCCGTTGAGAACGGCGGGCAGCAACTCACCAGTCTGTTCGTCGAGCCATACGGCGAGGACTTCTGGATGAAGCCCGGGGAAGTGTTCACAGTCATCGCGTCTGTCGACGCGGATGTCGAGATCGAGTTCTCGGTGATCGTGAAGCCGGATCACATCACTGTGTGGATGTTCCACGACGAGGACCCCTACAACGCCGTGCTCGACTTCACGGTGGTCGGGAAAGACGGCGCCACCCTGGCGTGCGGACACCAACGCCCGCCCGACTCAGCTGAAGCATCACCGGACACTGGGACGTGACGGCAGCGCTGACGGCAACGAGTGCGGACAGCAACAGACGCGGGTGGCGCTCGGAGGACTCAGTACCCAGAGCACGCCCCCTACCGACAGCAGTTGCCCGCATCTTCTAAGCGCTTGGCCGCAGGTTCGAGTCTGCCGGGGGCGCCTCTCATCGGCCTCGCTTCGGCGGGGCCTTTTTGCTGGTCAGAGCCGGTCTCGTGGGGCATGCAGAAGCCCCGGTCGCTCCCCTGGTGATCACGGGGCGGGTCCGGGGCTGTCCGGCTGTCAGCGGGTTTCTGCGGGTCGCTGTGTCGAATACGTGTCGAAGTTTTCGGCAGCGGGTCAGTCGGCGGTCGGGAGGTCTTCGAGATCCCCAGCCGCTTCGAGGCGCCTCTTCAGGTCCGAGAGCTGACCGTCGACGCACCGGGCGTAGATCGAGAGCAGCACGGGGACGCTGTTGCCCGCCCAGTCGGCGACTTGAGCCGGCGGGATGCCGTCGTTGAGCCACTTCGTCAGACGGGTGTGCCGCAGGTCGTACACACGCCTGCCCATGGGCGACTCGAAGACGTGCGGGGCGAGCACGGCCTTGCGGGCGCTGCGCCACGCACGGCGGATGACCGAGCCGGCGAGGATGCCGCTCTTCTCGCCCTGGAACAGCAGATCACCGGGCTTTAGCTCTTCTTCTTCGATGTGCTGCCGGAGGACGCGGGTCAGGGCAGGGTGCCCCGGCACGGTCCGCGTGTCCCCCTCGGCACGTCCCTTGAGGTGGCGCTGTTCATGGATCTCCCCGGTGTCCGTCCACTGCTTGCCGACTTCCGGGGTCGCAGTGTGGATCAGCAGTTCGCACCACTGGTCGGCCGCGTCCGCGTCGGGTAGGTGCACGTCCGCTACGCGCATGGCGACGACCTCTTCGGGACGGGGCCCGCAGTAGTACATGGTCGCGAAGAAGGCATGCAGCCTCTTGCCGCCTCGGGGACGCTGGCGGATCCAGCCGAGCAGAGCCGCCGCCTGCCTGGGGTTGATCAAGCAGCGCTTGTCCACGGCGTTCGTGGTCTTGGTCCCGGTCGTCGCGTCCCTCCCCTTGGGGAGGGGGTTGGCACGCAGGATGCGCCGCTTGACCGCGTAGTTCATGGCCACGTTCAGGATCCGCCGGTGACGCTTGCGGGACCAGGCAGCGGCCGGCTTGCCGTCGAGCCGCGTGTCCAGGGCCTGAAGTACGTGGTCCACTTTCTCGGGATCCTCCCAGGCCGAGACGGGAAGCGAGTTCCGCTCAACCCACCTGAGCACCGCGGTTACTTCTCGCGGAGCATCCGGCCGACGGTTCGTGTTGAACGCCCACTCGCGCAGGGCCGTACGCACCTTCACGGGGTCGAACTGCGTGGGCTGGGTGCGCAGAAGCGCGATCGTGGTCGTCGTGAGCGTCTTGGCGATGTTCTTGCGACTGTTCCCGCCGAGCTGAGACCAGCGGGCATCCACGTACTCAAGGCCCGCGCACGGCGCGGGCGCGCGCCGCCCCAATGGCGCGGCCCGCCTCCTGTCTTCGCCCCGGCTGGCCGCACCAGGCGGCGCGCTGCGTTGCATGCGGGCTGTGGAGGGAAACCCCGCTGTGGCTGGGGCGGCCGGCTCCGCGACTTTAGCCAGCCACTTTGGCGCGAGCCTCGAAGATCATGACCCCAACGTCGTGCTTTACCGGGCAGGTCCACAGACTGCCCGACGCGCCGGAAGCTTACGGGGCCATGATCACTCGCGCCAAAGCAGCTCCTGGCCAAAGTCGCTCCGCCGACCGCGCGCCTGACCTGCACCGATACCAGGAGAACCGAAGCCAACCGGCATGATTCAGCCACGCCCGCTGGCCTAGAAGTTGCCTTTCCCTGGCTCGCGTCGCATAGTGGAGTCCTTGCTCCCCGCCGTCCTCCGGGACTGGCGGGGTTTTTTACATTGTGTTGGGGGCGGCACATGACGGCATCTGCGCCGGCGCTTGGCGTTCTGATCGATTACCAGAACATCCACCTCACGGCGCGAGATCTGTTCGCCCCGATAGGTACTCACGCACGAGACACACTCGTCCATCCGCTGGCGTTCGCTGAGCGCGTCCTCGCAGTACGCGCTAGCAAGTCCACAGATCCATGGTTGGCCGGCGCGGTCCTTACAAGCGTGTGCGTGTATCGGGGCACCCCCAGTAACAGTCGAGAACCGAGACTGTACGCCGCAAGCCAGGCTCAGCGCTCCGAATGGACACGAGATCATCGAGTGAGCGTGCACTACCGCTCACTCCGTTACTCTCCGCGATGGCCCCAGGAGCCAGCACGAGAGAAGGGCATCGACGTCCTGTTGGCAGTGGAGTTGGTCAGCAAGGCCATGAATGGCGACGTGGATGTTCTCCTCTGCGCGACTCACGACACAGACCTTGAGCCGGCGCTGGAGATGGCTCTGACCAAGGGGAAGAGCAAAATCGAGACTGCCGGCTGGTGGGGCGGGCGACGCCTTAAGGTGCCGGGCCGGAAGACTTGGCACACCGCGCTCGACGGCGCCGACTTCGTGCATTGCCGAGACCGGAAGCAGTACTAGCGAGGCAAAGCGATGGCAAAGCGATGGTAAAGTTTGCACGCCATCACGGGAAGCCGACTACGCTCCGGGAACGAAGTTCAGCGCAAGCGACGGAGCGTAGTCGGCTTCCCGTGATGGCCCTCAACATGTCACGGTGAGTCACAAGCGCGACTGAGCGACTGGTACCAGCGGCGCCCTTACCTGACCACTGACAGGTGTCCGTGCCTGGCTGGCCCAGCTTGCCCGCCACCCGGAATGGCAGCGATCGACAAGCCGAAAACCAGTGCGTCTAGATCTTGATCGCTATCAACCAACTCATCAGCAATTCGACGCGAGGTCCACCCATCCTCCCTCGCGAGGCGAAACACCTCAGTGAACAGCTGGGAAGTCTCCGGGTGAATCCCGTCAGGCTCAGAGATCCGGTATCCGCGTTGAGATAGGTCGATCAACCACTGTCGGCGATTCCATTCCGAAACTAGTTCCAGCTGGTAGAGCCTCTCGACCATGGCAACGGCGGAGACCTTCCAGTACCGCTTGAGCTTGAAGACATCGTCCAGGCGAAGCTTGCCGACCACCTGCGCAAAAAGACCATCGGCCGGGATCAGAAAGCTGGAAGCGAAATCGTGAGCCTCCTGCTCAGCGGCCCTGGATCTGTTCCTCCTCGACCCCTGATGCAACACGAGGTGCCCTAGCTCATGCGCAAGGTCGAAGCGCATACGCTCGGCAGTCTTTCCCGTATTCATAAAAGCAAAGGGCCTGCCTTCATACAGGAAGGAAAACGCGTCAATCTCCCTATCCTTTACAGGCAGAGAAAACACGCGAACGCCCTTCCTTTCGGCCAAGGCCAGCATGTTCTTTACAGGCTTCTGATGGAGCCCCCACGCCGAACGCAATTGCTCCGCCGCAGCCACTGGAGTTAGACCAGCGGTTTCCGACAGGTCCGGAAGCTCTGGAGGCGGCGTTCCGTAATGCTTGTCAACCCAATCACTCAGAAGGACCGCCAATGAGCTTATCGAGAGGATCCGGCGGACCTGCCTTGCTGTCATCGACGACAGGGCGCGGAAACTTACCCATTCCTCTTCGATTTGCGGGGCATCATCCGCACAAAAGTAAGCTTCGGGAAGATCAAGAACTTGGGAAAGCAGGTTCACGGGTGGATTGTCCACCTCTCCCGCTTCCCAAGCCGACACTGCCCTACGCGAGACGCCACAAAGCTCGGCAAGGCCCTGCTTGGTCAGCCCTCTGCGCTCTCGCGCCATCGTAAGGCGCGTGTGATTGAACGAGGGTTGCTCAAGCTGCCCGAGTGACCATCGGTTCTCCGTCATCGTCGTCGTCCTCGCCAGGCTCGATTGGTGCGACCGCCCCGGAGGTAGGAACGGGGTCGATCAAGATTCTCTCGACCCATTCCCCAACGAATCCGTCTTTCCGCACCTCGACCGGAAGGGAGATTTCCATACGGATGTGGTCATCGTCTGCATGGATGACCAAGAACCATGTAGAGCACGCCTCGTCAGGCGGAAGCGGATTAGCTAGCTCTGATAGGTCGATCTCGAAAGCAAGCTGCTCGTAAGTAGCGTTCCGGTCGACTCGCTCCTTTGTCTTGGGTCCACGCTTCCGCGTAAGGCGGGGATCCCGTTCGCCTTCAATGCCGGTGAACCTGTCGCCAGCGACTACCGCGAAAGCCAGCCGGCGGGCCTCCGAGTAGACAGTCTCGTAGTTCCCGGTCTGCCCGATTCGCCAGCCCTGGCGTATTTTCAGCAGCTCCCTGCGGAGTGCTGCCAGCGTCTCCGCCCACATCGTGATCCCGGGGTAGTTCCGCGGGTAGTAGCGGATCGACACGCGGCTTCGGGCATCATCCCCCGTCATCACGCTGTTGCGGATCTTAGCAACGGAGAGGCCCATTTCGGCCAGACGCTCATCTGCATGCTCAGGTCGAACGATCTTGCTTCGGCGAGCAGGGATCTGCTCATGGGACTGGCTCACGGCACCTCCGAGATCCAACTTCCTCAAATGCTACCTCACATGAGGCGACGTTTGAGGAAGATCGCGAGAACTCTGCACCGTCAGGCGCTCCTCACCCATGGAACACCAGGGGACTGACAACCAGGCAGCCCAGCAAGCAGGGGCGAACCACGGTGGGCAGGCGAGAGACCGAGCTCCGACGGACTGCCAGACAGGCTGGCCGGCGGTCCGTGGACTATCTGTGGACAGGCTCCGCTTCAGCGACTGATCAAGCGCCCTTTGACCTGCACAGTTACCCGGGACCGAAGGGCCCTCCGGAGCCGTGTACGGTTTCGCTGGCAGACGACCCTCGGTCGAATACGTGTCGACGTTGCTGATCCGAACCTCAGAAGCGGACGCTCCCCCGCAGGTCAGTGCCCTATCGCCTCTGAACAGCCCAGGGCCCTTCTAAGCGCTTGGCCGCAGGTTCGAGTCCTGCCGGGGGCGCCTATCCTGTCTGACCAGCGGAAACGCTGGTCATTTTCTTTGCCCGGGGTAGGGCGCAGCACGGTCGGCCAAGCGCCTTGCCCGCCCCCGTATCGCCCGTATCGAACACACACGAGGCCCGCCAGGACGCCCAGTGGAGCCGGGCACGGTCGTCGATCCTGCATCCGAAGCTCAACGGTCGTGCGCGCGACCGCGTGGATGCACCCGCCAATCGCGCGAAAACCGACCGGGACGCGAGCGCGGTCGTTCGTGCCCGGGTTGCCGGGCAGGGTGACTTCGGCAGGCCCGGCACGTCCTACGACATGGGGCTCGGTAGCCGCGGTGGGGCCGTCGCCGACTCCGCAGCGATCGCGGCTGCGGAGTACGGCAACAACTCACCTGGGAGTACGCCGACTAGGCAGCGGCCGGCCGGGCAGCGCGGGTCCTTCTTCGAGCTGCGCACCGTGCCCGCGTGACGGAGCCGCTGCCAGTTGTCACTTCAGCTCCTCGGCCAGGCCCACGATGATCCCCTCCGGGCCGCGCACGTAGCAGAGCAGGTAGCTGTCCTCGAAGCGGGCGATGTCGCCCAGGAGTTCGGCGCCGTGGGGGCGCAGGCGTGTGACGGTGTGGTCCAGGTCGTCGACCGCGAACATCACGCGGTGGGTGCCGAGGATGTTGTGGGGCTGGTTGCGGGGCTCGGTGCGGGTGGCCGTCGGGCTGCGGTACTTCGCCAGTTCGAGGCGGCTGTGGCCGTCCGGGGTGCGGAGCATCGCGATCTCGCAGTGCACGCCGTCGAGGCCGGTGCACTGGTCGGCAACGGGGCCCGAGACCTCCGTCCTGCCCTCGAGCTCCATCCCGAGTTCCACGAAGAACGCGACGGCCGCGTCCATGTCGTCGACGACGATGCCGACGTTGTCCATGCGCTGGATCGCCATGGTGGGCTTCTCCCTCTCCATTGGTGCTTGTACGGCCGATGGTGGCCGCTGATGTACCGGGGACGGAGCCGAAGGCACGTTCTCGACATAGCCTCGCAGCGTGAGCAGGCCGGCGGGTGGAGGTGGCTGGTGATTCTTCCGAAGGTGCGAGACCCCCGCTTCGTGACCATCCGGCGCGGCGGAACGCTCACCGATGGCGATCATCGGCTGCTCGCGCTCTGGGCGGCCGAGTGTGCGGAGCATGTGCTCGGGCTGTTCGAGGCCGAGCAGCCCGGTGATCCGCGGCCGCGTCGGGCGGTCGAGACCGTACGGGGGTGGGTGCGGGGCGAGTTCAGGATGATGGAGACCCGGGCCGCCGGTGGGCATGCCATGGGGGCGGCCAGGGAGCTGCGCGGGGCGGCCCGGCATGCGGCGTATGCCGCCGGGCAGGCCGCCGTGGTGGCGCATGTCGCCGCGCATGAGCTGGGGGCCGCGGCGTATGCGATCAAGGCGGTGCGGGCCGCGGAGGGGGTGGCGGCCGGGCGGGCCGAGTGCCGGTGGCAGCGGGAGCGGTTGCCCCAGGAGATTCGTGAACTCGTCCTCGACGACCAGCGGTTGCGGAATGAGATCTGTTGGTTTGTTTTTGAGGAGTAAGGGAGTGGGGCCGGCACGGGGTGGGCCGGTGAGGAGCGCACATACGACGACGCCGCCGCCGGGTCGCGAGCGATCCGGCGGCGGCGTTCGGGGGTTGAGCCCTCAGGTGTTACGCAGCGGTCCGACCTCTTCGAGCCGCCACCCACCAGAGCACCCCGCCCGCGACCAGGAGTGACGTGAACAGCCCGCCGAGGGCTGCCCAGTTGCCGGGGCCAGTGTGGGCGAGTTCGCCGTCCTCGTGGCCCTTTCCGTCCTTGTCGTCCTTGTCGTGGCCGTCCGGGTCCGGGGCCGGCGGGAACTTGTTCGTGACCGTGAGCGTGGCCGTGCCGTTCACGTCCGTCTCGCCGCCCTTGGGTGAGTAGGAGACGGTCGCCTCGGCCGGGATGTCGGTCTCGGTGACCTTGCAGTGGGCGCCCTTCGGGACCGTCACCTCGTGCTCGCCGCCCGCGGGGAGCACGAAGGTGCGGTCCCCCGGCGCCAGGGCCACGTCGCCCTCCGCCGTCGTGCAGGCCAGCGTGAAGGAGTACGAGCCGGCCTCGTCCTCGCCGATCACCTTCTTCCGCACGACCAGCTTCGCCGCGTCGAAGGTGTTCGTGGCCGTGATGGTCGCCTGGCCGGCCGAGTCCTCCGTGATCGTCACGGCGGTGCGCGGCGTGCCGTGGTCGACGACCGCGGTGTCGGCGCCGCCCGTGTCCACCTCCGCCGCCCAGCAGCGGGAGTTGACCGGCAGCGGCTTGATCACCACCGGGGTGTCGGCCGTCACCGTGTACTTCTTGCGGACGATCTGCGTGGTCGGGTTGCCCGCCGCGTCCGGGAGTGCGCAGGTGACCCGTACGTCGAAGGAGCGGTCCTTCGCGTACGAGGCGGCGTCACCGTCGACTTCCTTGACCAGCTTCAGGGCGCCGAAGCGGAAGGCGTTGGTGACTCGGCCCGTCTCGACGGTCGTCGTGCCGAAGCCGGGCTTGATGGTCACCTCGGCCGGGTTTTCCTTGGTGTGGGTGGCCTGGCCGCCGCGGGCCGAGGTCTCGTAGACCTCGCACTCCGCGCCCGCCGGGATGCCGGTGATGGTGACCGGCTTGTTCGCCGAGACGTCGTAGTCCTCGTCGACCACCTTGCGCGGCAGTCCGCCCTGCGGGTGGATGACGCAGGTGACATGGAACGGGAAGGGGACGCGGGCGAGCACCGGGTCGAGCGCCTTCGGGCTGTCGCCGATGCGCTTGACCAGCTTCAAGTCCCCGTAGGCGAGGGCGACTCCGACCTGGATCGGCTCGTTCGGCTGCAGCACGCGGGGGCTGCCGGCGCGGTCGGTGGTCTCGTTGTGGGCGTAGGAGTTCCAGGCGATCGTCGGGTCGCCGTTCTTCTTCACGTCGAGCGGGGTGTCCATCGCCCACGTGATGTTCACCGTCTCGCCCGGCGCCATGGCCGGGGCGAACTTCAGATCGAAGCGGGCGCCCACGGCCTGCGCGCTGTACGCGTCGTCCCACGTGGTGGACGGGCACTGCGGCTCGCTCGAGCCCGCGCCGCCCATGTTCAGGTCGTCGGTGCACAGGGGTTCGGTGTTCTCGTACGAGGTGGTCATGGTGCCGGGGCCGTCGAGCTGCGGCTCGGAGGCGAGCGTCGGGCGCTTGTCCCAGGCCGTACCGCGCGCCTGGTCGAGGATGACGCCCTTGTCCCCCTGGACCGGGAAGCGCTCGACGATCCGCATCGCGGTGCCGGCCTCCGTACCGGCGTTCTGGATGCGCATCAGGTAGTGGTACTCGTCGCCCGGGTTGACCAGCGCGATGCAGGGGTTGGCGGTGTAGCGGCGGCCCGCCGCGTCCGTGGTGGACAGGCAGGAGGAGTCGCCGGCGGGGACGGTCTTCTTGTCGCGGGTGTTGTACCAGCCGAGCGAGTCGTTGCCCGCCACCCACTTGCGGGCCGCGAAGGCCGCGCCCGACTTGGCGGTCAGGGTGGCGGTGGCCGTGCAGTACAGGCCGCTGCCGAAGGCGCCGTCCCGCTCGGAGGAGCCCTCGCAGGCGAGGTCCGGGTCGGAGGAGGTGGCGCCGGCCTTGTTGGTGACCACGTCACCGGCGTCGATGCCGGGTTCGAGCTTGACGTGGATCTCGATGGTCAGGGTCGCGCCCGGAGCGAAGGCCCAGGGCTTGCCGTCCTTGTCCTTCGAGAAGTCCCAGGTCAGGCCGGAGGTGCGGTCGCCGGACGTGGTCTGTGTGAAGTCGGGGGTCGGGACGGCCGGAGTGCCGGCCGGGACCGCCGTGTCGATGACCTTGTACGGCTCCCCGTTGTCGCCCTCGAAGGTGTCCACGAACTGGATGCCTTCGGGCAGCGCGTCCTTCACGACGAGGTCCGGGATGTTCGCCGTACCGGTGTTGGTGACCTTGATGTAGAAGGGCGCGTCCTCGCCGGGTGCGAGCACGGTGTTGGGGGTCTTGCCGATGGTGATCCGCGGCGTGCCCTTGACCAGGTCGAGCGTGGCGTCGACCGGGTCGATCGCCTTGGGCCTGTCCGGGGCCTGCAGCTTGGTGAGGAAGGAGCCGCTGACCGTGTCCTCCAGGTGGCTGGGGACCGGGTCGCCGCTGGAGCGCAGGGACTGGCGCGGGCTGACGTCGAGCACGAGGATGCCCGAGCAACTGCTGCTCGCGCACTCCGGCTTGATGACGTAGCCGTCGTTGGTGGTGCTGGTCGAGCTGTAGGTGACGCGGATGCCGGTGACGTCGGCGGCGTTCACGCCGGCGGGCAGGGCGGCCGAGGAGGACGGGGTGCCGTTGACCCACTTCCCGTCCACGTACGCGTCGATCTGGACGCGGTTGGCGCCGGCGGGCATCTGGTTGGACTTGATCGAGACGAGGTCGACGGCGTCGAAGAAGTCCGTGTCGCGGTCGGTCATCCGGAGCGTCTTGGCGGACATGTTGCCGGTGTTGGCGATGGTCAGGCGCATGTCGGCGTGCTGGCGCGGCAGGCCGGGCACGTACTCGGGGAGCGAGCCCGGGCTGATCGACTTGTTCAGCGAGGCCGAGTCGGACGCGGCCGCGGTGTCCATCGAGGGACCGCAGACCGGGGCGCCGGGCGTGTAGTCGCCGCCCGCGTCGATCGAGTAGCAGTTCTGCAGCGTGGTGCCGTCGGGGACGCCGGGGCGGCGCTCGGCGACCACCGTCATGGTGAAGCCGGACTGCGGGGCCAGCTCGCCCTGGTAGGTGCCGCGGACACCGGTGGCCCGCTCCATGAGCTCCGCGTTCGACGGGTCGTACGCGACCCAGGCGCCGGAACCGCCGCCCGCGGACGGGTCCCACAGCTCGATCTTCACGGGCGCGTCCGAGGGGCTGACGCTGACCGAGGTGATCTGGAGGACGTCGAACGGCGAGGTGGAGGCGGGGGATCCGTCCGGGCCCGCCGCCGGGTCGGTGACGACCGGGCGGACCAGCGGCTTGTTGCCGTTGTTGGTCACCTTCAGGTTCATGGTGATGGGCTGGTCGGCCGGGATCTCGTGCTGCGAGGCGTCCTTGGTGCCGCTGCCCGAGGTGTTGGGCGCCTCGATCGGCAGGTTCTTGCAGGCGTCGCCGGAGGCGGTGCCGCTGCCGTCGGTGCGGCCCGCGTCGCCCTTGTACGCGGCGCAGTTGTCGACGCCGGGGCTGGTGCCCGTGGACAGGTCCTCGGCGGTGACATCGCCGGTGAGGGTGCCGTGCAGATCCAGTCCGGCGGTGGAGCCCTCGGCGATCGTCGGGTTGCCGTCGGCGTCCACGCCCGTGTAGGTGACCTCGACCTTGGTGACCTTCTTGCCTGCCTTGGCCACGTCGACGGTGGCGTTCGCGGTGTAGGGCGAGGCGAAGGTGTCGGTGCTGCCGTCGTCGTAGGTGACCGTCAGCCTCGCCTCGGTGGCGCCCTCGGGGAAGCGCAGCCGCACCTTGTCCACGTCGAGCTTGTCGAACTCGCTGGTGGTGTCGGCCGAGGGCTCCGTGATGGTGAGCGTCTTCACCGGGAACGGCGAGGCGTTCTTGACGTCGACCTCGGTGCTCACCGGCGAGTTCTCGCCGAGCACCGCGTGCTCGCCTGTCTCCTGGCTGAAGTTGCCGTTCGTGTCCGGGTAGAAGCGCTTGGTGGGCTGGAGCACCAGGATGTCCGGCAGGATGTCGTACGGGGCGCAGGTGCTGTCGCCCTTCACCTCGCCCTCGGTCTTCTCCTCGACCGCCGGGGTGGCGCAGTTGTTCACGGTGATCTTGTCGGTGGGGCGCAGGGGCGAGCCGTCGGAGCGCTTGGTCTCGCGCAGCTCCAGCCCGACCTCGACGGTGCCGCCGGTCTCGTCGTACGGCAGCGGGTCGCCCTTGCTGTTGGTGAACACGACCTCGAAGCCGGTCACCTGGCCGGGCTCGACCCCGTCGGGCAGCGGCAGCCGCCCGGGCGAGGTGATGTCGGGCCCGGTGTGCGTGGCGCCGTCCGCCGTGGTGACCACCAGGTGGGCCTGGTCGGCGCCCTTCGGGAACGCCGTCACGGTGGCGGAGCGGAAGTTGAAGTACTCGAAGGTCTCCTCGCTGGTGTCGGACACCGACAGCTCGGTGACCTCGGCCGAGGACGAGGAGTTGTTGCGCACGTTCAGCGTGACCGTGGACTCTTCGCGGCTGCCCGCGACCGCCGAGCCGTCCTTCCACGTCTTGGTCGCGACCGGCTTGACCACGCGCGGGATCGTCACCGTGACGTCCGTGTCGGCGCTCTTGGGGGTCGCGTTGTCCGCCTTGACCTCGGCGGTGTTGGTGATGACCGTGCCCTCGGTGAGGTCGGTGTCGGCCGGCAGGCGCATGCCGATCTCGATGCTGCCCGCCTGGCCGGCGCGCAGGCCCGTCTTGCCGGACGGATTCTGGAGGGGCTGCTTGTAGACGACGGTGAGCAGCCGGGTCGACTCGTCGTAGGTGACGTCACGGCTGCTGGTGGACTGCGGAAGGCTGGTGACGTCCAGGCCCTCCGGCAGCGTGTCCGTGACGGTGAAGTCCACGCAGTCCACGGTCAGGCCCGAGCACTGCCCCGTCAGCGTGTAGATGAACTCCTCGCCGGGCTCCAGCGGGTCGCCGCCCGTGTTGTTCGTCTTGGTGATGCTGACCGCGCTCTCGGGGTCGGCGGGTGGTGCGGGCAGCGCCTGCACGGCCGCGGCCTGCGATCCGTACAACAGCGCGAGCGCCGTCGTCGTACTGAGGGTCAGGCGCGTGAGCCCGCGCAGATGTCCCGGCATGGAGTTCCTTCGTCCGTGCCAGCCTGCGCCGCGAGTGATCCGGTCCGGCCTCCCCCGCGCTCGCGCCCGGCTGCCTGGTGCGATTGCCCGGCCGAACTTACGGACGGGCGCGCGCATATACGGACCTCCCACGCCCCGGAGGTGACGATCCGTCAGCGAAATGCGGCCGAATGCAGCAGTTTTCCGCCTGATGGGGTGGCGGGGGCGTCAGCCTGTCGATGACTGGTGGGGCCCCGGAGCATCGGCTGCGCGGCGGGAGGGACGGCTCAGCTGCGCGCCGACTCCTTCACCGTGCACGTGTCCGTGTCCGCGGGGCACCAATGGGTGCGGCCGCCGACCAGGTGGAGTTCGAGGTCGGCGTCGCGCATGCCGTGGCGGTCGAGTGCGGTGCGCAGGGCGGCCGGGGCGGGCTGCGGCGGCAGGCCGAGGACGCCGATCACGATGATGCCGTTGCGTGCCTCGACGGAGGCGATCTGCCATTGGCCGGTGGCGGCCCAGGCCTCGGCGACCGGGCGGGCGTCGGCGGCAAGCGAGCGGTCGCGGGCCACGGTGACGGTGCCCGCCGTGAGCGGTACGGCGACGAGCAGGACGACGCCGAGGATCACGCCGAGGGTGCGTCCGCTGAACCGGCCCACGGTCAGGCCGGCTTCGGCGGCGGCGTCCCGTACCCCGTAAAGGAGGAAGACGATGGTGCCGGTGGCGACGATCGCCGCCACGTTGGTGGCGAAGAGGAGGGCCGACTGGCCGGCGTCGTGGTAGCGGCCCACGGTGATCAGCAGGCCGGTGACCGCGAGCGGCGGGACCAGCGAGATGGCGATGGCGACGCCCGGCAGGGTGTCCGAGATATCGGTGCGTACGAGCGCGAACGCGCCGACCGTGCCCGTCGCGAGGGCCGCGAGCAGGTCGATCAGGCGAGGGCTGATCCGGGACGAGACCTGGCTGTTGGAGGCGAAGGCGTCGGGCGGCGAGACGATCCAGCCGAGCAGCATGCCGATCAGGACGACGGCGCTCGCGCCGAGCAGGACCAGGAGCACGCTGCGCACCACGTGGTCGCGGTCGGCGAGGACCAAGGCGAGGGCGCTGCCCAGGATCGGGGTCATCAGCGGGGCCACGATCATCGCGCCGATCACCGTGGCCGTGGAGTCGCCGATGACGCCCGCGGCCGCGATGACGGAGGCGAGCGCGAGCAGGGCCCAGAAACGGGTGGAGCTGGGGCTGCGCAGGGAGCGTTCGATGAACAGGGACTCGGTCATCCGCCGTGCGGCGGCCGCGTCGACGCGTGCCATGGGCCGGTCACCTCCGATGCGTGGGTCGGCTGCCGTCGGGCAGGGTGCGGTGGGTCAGTTGGCGTCGGGAGGTTGCGCGGTCAGTCGGCGTCCGGCAGGCGCGGCGACTGGTCGCGGCGCGGGACGAGTTGGGCGGTGATGAGGGCGACGACCACCGCGACGACGATGAGCGGCATCTGGTTGTGGGCGTCGCTGCCGAGCAGCAGGACGGTGAGGACCGCGCTGCTCAGCGGGAGTCCGGTGACCACCGCGCTGCCCGCGGCCATGCCGAGCGCGAGGGCGGGTGTGGTGCCGAAGCCGGGCAGCCCCGAGCAGGCGATGCCGACCGCGGCGCCGAGCAGGATCGCCGGGAAGATCGGGCCGCCGCGCAGGCTGCCGAGGCAGAGGCTCCAGGCGAGGCCCTTGAAGAGGAAGAGCAGGAGCAGGGCCACGACGGACCAGTTGTGCGGGTCGGCGGCCAGCGCGCCGAGCGCGGACTGGCCGGAGAGTGCGGCCTCTTCCGGGGAGCGGTCGGTGAGCAGCGCGTAGAGCGCGAGCAGCACACCGGCGCCGAGCGCGCAGAGCACGATGCGGCGGGCGGTCTGCCGGGTGAGCCACCGCTCGACCACGTAACCGAGTCCGCGCAGATACGCGACGGCGACACCGATCAGGGCGGCGACCGGGACGCCCCACAGGAAGTCCCCGGCGTCGGGCGTCACATCCGGCGGCACCTTCGGCAGGGACAGGGCGCCGATGGAAAGGCCGGTCCAGTCGCCGAAGCCGGTGAACACCAGCGCGCCCGTGGCGCTGGCGATCAGACAGGGCAGCAGGAGCATCACGAGGGCCGCGCCGCCGAGTCCGGCGCTCTCGACGACGAGGACGGCGGCCACGATCGGGCCGCCGAAGATGCTGGAGATGGCGGCCGTGGAGCCGGCGGTGGCGAGCAGCATCGGCGCCTTGGCGGCCGCAGGGCCCTGGGCGCTCTGTTTCATGCCGCGTACGGCGAGCAGCGCGAGGCCGCCGCCGATCGCCATCAGGGGCGCCTCGGGACCGAGGACGACCCCGAGGGGCAGGGCGGCGAGGGCCGCGAGCACCACACTGGGCAGATCGAGCGGGCCGAGCGGCGCGCCGCCGAGGCCGTGCACCGGGACATGGCCGCCGTGGCCGCGCATGCGCGTGATGACGGGGGCGAGGATCAGACCGGCGAGCAGCAGGGTCGGCAGCGGCCACCACCAGGGGGCGCGGTCGTAGCCGAGCGTGTCGGGGAGCTTCTCCCAGACGAGGTGCTGGAGTTCGTGCTCGGCGGTCAGGAAGACGAAGCAGGCGAGAGCGACGGGGATGCCGATCAGGGCGCAGAGCAGCAGGAGCCGGAGGTAGCCCGGGCTGAGCAGCGTGCTGCGCAGCAGGGCCGCCCCGGTCTCCGTCGAAGGGCTCTGTTCCTGGGTGCCGGCCACGGCGTCGCTCCCGCCTGTTCGTTCGGATGAGGGATGCGGGCGCGTCAGGCCAGGAACTTCTCCTTGGCCTTCGCGAACTCCTCCTCCGTCAGGGCGCCGCTCTCCTTGAGCTGGGCCAGCTTGGCCAGTTCGTCGGTCTTGGACGGTCCGGAGCCCTGGGTGCCGGCGGCTTCGCGTACGTAGTCCTTGAACGCGGCCTCCGCCTTCTTGGCCTGCTCGACGTCCCGCTCCCCCATCGAGCGGCCGCGTGCGATCACGTACACGAAGACACCGAGGAAGGGCAGCAGGATCGTGAAGATCAGCCAGCCCGCCTTGCCCCAGCCGCTGAGGCCGTCGTCGCGCAGGACGTCACCGATGATCTTGAAGAGCAGGAAGAACCACAGGACCCAGAAGAACAGCAGGAGCATGGTCCAGAAGAGGTTGAGCAGCGGGTAGTCGGCGGCGATGGTCATGGCGTTCTCCTTTGTGAGGTTTCGGCGGGGACGGGACGGGCCTGCGGTGGTCCGGCGAGGAAGTCCACGACGGCCAGGGCGAACAGGAGCGTGAGCGCGAGGCCGAGGACGACCCAGCCGGTCGGGTAGCTCCAGAGCACGTAGGCGAGGACGGCGGCCGCGATGAGGACCCAGACGATCCACCGGCGGTGCGCGGCCACCCACGGTCCGACCGGGCCGAGGTTCAGGCCCGCGCGGTCCGCGGTGGAGCGCACGGCGCCGATGCCGGAGGACCACAGGTTCCGTACGAGACCGGCCCGGCGGCCGCTGCCGGTGAGCCAGGCCGCGAGGGCGACCACGACACCGAGGGCGATGACCATCCGGACGGTCGTGCGCAGGAAGTGCGTGAGCGCGTCGTAGACCGAACCGGCGGCGGGCTGCGAGACGCCCTCGGGCAGCGCGTCCAGGTAGATCGGCCGGAAGACGGTGAGCGCGATGCCGAGGAGGCCGACCGCGAGGGCCACGCAGATCGAGGCGGTGACCACCGCGCGGCGGCGGTCGCGGGCCAGCAGCACACCGCCCGCGACGAGGAGCAGGGCGAGCACCGGCAGCCAGTTGCCGACGAGTTGGAGCAGCCGGAAGCCGGTACGGGCCTTGGTGATGTCCTCGGACTTGGCGACGGCGAACTCCGTGTGGACCTCGGGGATCTTCTCGGCGAGCGTCAGCCCGTTGTCCACCAGGCGCTGCTTGACCTGCTCGACGACGGGCGCGAGGTCGACGGTGACGGTGTCGCCGTCGAGCTGCACCGCGCCGCCGCCGTCGCCGGTGAGCGCCTTGTTCATGGCGGCGTGCGCCTTGCGGTTGAGCTCGGTCCACAGCGTCTCGAAGGCGTGGGAGCCGACGACGTCGCGCGCCTTGTCGTTCACGAAGCTGCGCACGGCGTCCTCGAGGGAGTTGCCGAGCCGGCCGAGCGCCTTCTCCAGGAGGGGCCGTTCGTCGCTCGCGGCCTGGGAGAGCAGGGCGTTCAGGTCGATGTGGTCCATCGCCGCGTCGGTGACGCGGGCGGCGACGGCGTCCTGCACGTCGGGGTCGGAGGCGAGGGGCTGGACGGTGGACACGTAGCGGTCGGTGTCGCCGACGACACCGGAGGCCCAGGCCGCCACCACGCCGAGCGGGGCGAGCAGACAGCCGAGGACGATGAGGACGGTCGCGAGGGTGGAGCGGCCGCGGCGGCGCGGACGGCCGGAAGGCGCTGCGGCGGACGGCGCGGTGGGCTGCGCGGAGTTCTGCGCTGCGGTCTGCGCCGCGGTCGCCTCCAGTTCGGCGACGCGGGCCCGCAGCCGCGCGATTTCCTGCGCGTCCGTGCTGCCCTGCGCGTCCGGGCCCGGAGCGTCCGGGCCCGGCCCGCCTATGTCCTCCGGCATCCCGGCCACCTCCGGTCTCGCATGTCGGCCGCCTCCGGGCTCGTGACGCTCAGCGAATCCCGGCCCGGGGGCGGCGGCGATTCACGGGGGGCCGTTCGGGTGACCTGCGCGGGGCCGGGGAGCCGGACCCGGGTGTCAGCCATCCGGCCCAGCCCGTCACCCGCACGACCAACCCGGGGGCCCTTCCGCATGCGGCACGGCGGCTTTGACCTTTGGCTCTAGGGGATGGAAGCGCGGGCGCCAGGCGACCGTGGCGGACGGGCAGGGTGCCGCCACCCCGGGCTTCGCTGGAGGCATACGCATGCGGACGCAGCGGAACATTCGACGGACCGTCGCCACAGCAGCCCCGGTCGTGGTGCTCGCCGTCCTCGCGGGCGGCGCCGCGCTGACCCTGCTGCCCGAGGACGGCGCCGACGGCGGCAAGAAGGGTGCGCAGCCCGTCGCGGGCGGGAACGCGGCCGGCATCAAGGTCACCGTGAACGGCTCCACCGTGCAGGCCACCACCAGCGCCTGCACCAAGGGCGGCCGTGCGTCGCTGATCGGCGGCGGCAGCGGCAGCTTCGCGGGCGGCCAGCAGGCCATGCTCACCGGCGGCGCGGCGACCTGGAGCGGTGTGAAGCCCGGCACCTACACCGTGGCCGTGGTGTGCTCCGGCGGTGACGCGGCCGGTTCGCAGCGGGTCACCATCTCCGGTTCGTCGGCGACCACTCCGCGCACCACCCCGGCGACGCCCGTCTCCCCGACCACGGCGCCCACGACTCCGCGTCCGACCGCTCCGGTCACGGCGCCGACCTCGCCCGCGCAGGTCGTGCCGCAGGGCCGCGTCCGGGCCGGTCTCGGCGGCGGCGCACCGGAGCGGATCGACACCTCGGCCCAGATCCTGGGCGGCACCGCCTTCGCGGTGACGGCCGGTGCGGGCGGCGCGCTCCTGATCCGGCGGCGCAACCGGCGCGCGGCAGCGGCCGCGCAGCGCGCGTTCTGAACCCGACGAACCCCGCGCTGAACCCGACAACCCTCGCGCTGAACCCGAAGACCCCCGCGCCCCACCGAAGGTGACCATGCCCCGACCCGGCCGCTACCGTCTCCCCGGCATCAAGGCCCCGCTCGCCGGTACCACCGCGCTCGCGGTGCTCGTCGGGGCGTGGTTCGCGGCCGAGGGGGTGCGGAACGCGGACGCGGTCGAGGCCCCGCCTAAGCTCGCCGTCCAGGCACCGCAGAAGGCACAAGGACAGGGCGAGGTGCCGGGCATCCCCGCGCTCGCGCCCTCGCAGCCGGTCGTCCTGCGCATTCCCGCCATCGGCGTCGAGACCGCGCTCGTCGGTCTCGACGTGCTGCCCGACGGCTCGCTCGACGTGCCCTCGCCGCTGACGCCGCAGCTGGCCGGCTGGTACCAGCGCGGCACCACGCCCGGTGCGGCCGGTACGGCGCTCACGGTGGGGCACTACGACTCGGCCACCGGTCCCGCGGTCTTCTACCACCTGTCCCAGCTCGGGCCGGGGCACACGGTGGAGGTCGACCGCGCGGACGGCCGTACCGCGGTGTTCACCGTGGACTCCGTCGAGCTGCACGACGGCGCCGCCTATCCCGACGCCAAGGTGTACGGCTCCACCGGCCGCGCGGAGCTGCGCGTGATCACCTGCGGCGGCGCGTACCTGCCCGCGGGCCCGGGCTCGCCGGGCGGCTACCAGGCCAACACGGTGGTGTACGCGCACCTCACCGGGGTGCGCTGAACTCCTGCCTCAGGCCTTCGCGTACAACTCCTCGATCTCGCGCCCGTACGCCGTCATGACCGCCCGCCGCTTGACCTTCAGGGAGGGCGTGAGCATGCCGTTCTCCTCGCTGAACTCGCCCTCCACCAGGCGGAACGCGCGGATCGACTCGGCGCGCGAGACCGCCTCGTTGGCGTAGTCCACGGCCCGCTGCACATCCGCGAGCATGCGCTCGTCGCGGATCACCTCGGACATCGGGGTGTCGGCCGGCAGCTTGCGCACCGAGAGCCAGTGCGCGACCGCGTCCGGCTCCAGGGTGATGACCGCGCCGATGAACGGGCGGTTGTCGCCGACGACGATGCACTGGCCGATCGGCGGGCGGCTGCGCAGCCGGTCCTCCAGGACGGCGGGGGCCACGTTCTTGCCGCCGCTGGTGACGAGGATGTCCTTCTTGCGGCCGGTGATCCGCAGATAGCCGTCCTCGTCGAGCGAGCCGAGGTCGCCGGTGGCGAACCAGCCCTCGTCCAGGGCCTGGCCCGTGGCCTGCGTGTTGTTCCAGTACGCGCCGAAGACGATGCCGCCCTTGATCAGGACCTCGCCGTCGTCCGCGATACGGATCGCCGTGCCCGGCACCGGCAGGCCGACCGTGCCGGGGCGGGGGCTGAGCGGGGGCGTGATGGTGGCGGCTGCGGTGGTCTCGGTGAGGCCGTAGCCCTCGTAGATGATGATCCCGGCCGCGTAGAAGAAGAGGTTGAGGCGGGGGTCGAGCGGGGAGCCGCCGCTGATCGCGTAGCGCAGCCGGCCGCCGAGCTCCTTGCGGATCCGGCGGTAGACCAGCAGGTCGTACAGGCCCCAGGCGAGATACGTGCCGAGGGACGGGCCCTTGCCCCGGTCCAGGAACTTGCGCAGGTACTCCTCGCCGAAGCGCACCCCGATCCGGTCGGCGCGTTCGAAGGAGGAGCCGCGGCCGATCTTCTCGGCGGTGGCGCGGCCGGTGTCGTGGATCTTCTCGAAGAGGTACGGGACGCCGACGAGGAACGTCGGCCGGTAGGAACGGAGTTCGGGCCGCAGCTCGTCGGGCTTGATGCTGGGGCAGTGGGCGATCTCGATGCGGGCGAGCAGGCAGGCGATCTGGATCGCGCGGCCCAGGATGTGCGCGAGCGGCAGGAACAGCAGGGTCGAGGCGGTCTGGCCGGTGATCTCGGTGAACACCGGGTGCAGCAGCTCGACCGTGTTGGCGGCCTCGGCGTGCAGATTGCCGTGCGTGAGGACGCAGCCCTTGGGGCGGCCCGTGGTGCCCGAGGTGTAGCAGAGCGTGGCGATGGTGTCGGGGGTGAGCGCGGCACGCCGCTTCTCCACCTCCTCGTCGGGTATGTCCCGGCCCAGTTGCGCGAGTTCGAGGATCGCGCCGGCGTCCAGCTCGAAGAGCCGGGCCTGCGGCTCGCTCACGGCCGCCCGTACGGTCTCCGTGTTCTCGGCGGTCTCGGTGATCACGAAGCGGGCTCCGGAGTCCGCGACGATCCAGGCGATCTGGTCGGCCGACGAGGTGGCGTAGACGGGGACGCTCTGGCCGCCGGCCGCCCAGATCGCGAAGTCGAGGACGGCCCATTCGTAGCGCGTACGGGACATCAGGGCGACCCGGCCGCCCGGTTCGAGTCCGGCGGCGATCAACCCCTTGGCGGCGGCGGTCACTTCGCGGGCGAAGGCCTCGGCGGTCACCGGGCGCCACTGGCCCGCCTGCTTGCGGCGGACGACCACCGCCCGGGGGTCCTCCTGCGCGTTGACGAAGGGGATGTCGGCGATCGAGCCGCCGGTCTTCTCCGCGACCAGGGCGGGGGTGCGCACCTCGCGCACCACTCCGTCCTCGCGGAGGATCTCGGTGCGCGTCCTGGCCGCGAGGTCGCTGCGCTGTTTCGCCCGCTTCAGGTCCTTGCGTACGCCCATGGCCGTCTCCGTGGTCCGCCGGTCACGACAGGTGGTGCGGGGTGGTGCCAAGTTCTTTACGCAGGGGTCAACTTACCGATGCGTAACGGGAAATCAATGGTTCCGGCAGCGCACATCGCGTGCACCCGTCAGGCGCACACCACCGGCGCGCCCGCGCCCTCTGCGGCGGGTGCCGGGTGAGGGTCGGTCCATGGCCACGACGTACGCACCCACCCACACCGTGGAGTTCACCGAGGAAGACACCCGCCCGAAGCGGTGGCTCCGACCCGCGCTGATCGCCCTGCCCGCCCTGGTGATCCTCGTCGCCGGATACCAGCGGCGCTGGATGTCCGACGACGCCATGATCTACGTCCGCACGGTCCGCCAGATCCTCGCGGGCAACGGGCCGGTCTTCAATCCCGGCGAGCGCGCCGAGGCCTCCACCGGCACGCTCTGGCAGTGGCTGCTCGCCGCCGCCGGTGCCACGGGCGTGGACCTGGCGTCGGCGGCCGTGTACGGCGGACTGCTTCTGACGGCGGCCGGGTTCGCGCTCGCCGCGTACGGCTGCCTCCGCCTGTACGGGAGTTACGGCGGCGAGGGCCGGAACGGGGTACGGCGCGAGGTGTCCGTGCTGCCGCTCGGCGCTCCCCTGCTGCTCGCGCTGCCGCCCGTCTGGGACTTCGCGACCTCGGGCCTCGAGACGGGGCTCGCCACGTGCTGGCTCGCGGGCGGCTGGCTGCTGCTCGTGGTGCGGCCCGCGTCCGTGGGGACCAGTGCGGTGCTCGGACTCGGGCCGCTGGTCAGGCCGGATCTGGGCCTGGTGTCCGCGGTGTTCCTCGGCGCGCAGTGGCTGATGGTGCGCCCGTCCTGGCGCCGGGCGCTCGCGGGGCTGGGCGCGGCGGTCGCGCTGCCGGCGGCGTACGAGGTGTTCCGCGCCGGGTACTACGGGCATCTCGTGCCGCTGCCCGCCGTCACGAAGGAGGCCTCGCAGAGCCTGTGGGGGCGCGGGTTCACGTATCTCGGGGACTTCGCAGGACCGTATCTGCTGTGGGTGCCCGCGCTGTTCGTGCTCGCGGCCGTGCTGCCGGTGCGGGCCGGGCGGTCCGGCGCGCTGGTGCCGGTGCTCGCGCCGGTGGTCGCCGGGGCGCTGTGCTGGGCGTATGTCATCAAGGTGGGCGGGGACTTCATGCACGGGCGGATGCTGCTGCCCGGTCTGTTCCTGATGCTGCTTCCGGTGTTCCTCGTGCCCGCGCGGCGCGCCACCGCGCTGGCCTCCGTCGGGATCGCGGTGTGGGCGGCGCTGTGCGCGGGCGCGCTGCGCACCGACTACGAGGGGCAGGTCGGGCCCGGCGGGATCGCCGACGAGCGGGGCGTGTACGTGCAGCAGAACGCCGATCCGCACCCGCTGCACCACACCTTCGCGGGCGCCGACTGGCATGCACGGTACGGGAGTTCGGCACGCTCGGCCGAGCCACCGGCGCTGCTGCTCGGCGGTCCGCGGCGGCTCGGGGCCTCGGCTCCGGTCGTGACCGGGGTGTATCCGGTACTCGGGCACAA
Organism: Streptomyces indicus; assembly: GCF_900100315.1. Classification (GTDB taxonomy): domain Bacteria; phylum Actinomycetota; class Actinomycetes; order Streptomycetales; family Streptomycetaceae; genus Streptomyces; species Streptomyces indicus. The sequence continues at coordinate 112,663 of NZ_FNFF01000015.1, read as the reverse complement.
CGGCACGGTGATCCCGCTGGACGGGGCCGCGCTGGACCCGATCGGGCTCGCGTATCCGCTGGCCGCCCACTCGGAGCGGGTCGAGGGCGGGCGGGTCGGTCACGACAAGCACCTGCCGGACGCGTGGGTGCTTGCGGACCGGGGCGCCGGTGAACTGCCGGAAGGGGTCGATCCGTTGCAGGTCGCGGCCGCGCGGCGGGCGCTGGAGTGCGGGCCGCTCGCCGAGCTGCGCGCGGCCACGCGGGAGCCGCTCACCGTCCGCCGGTTTCTCGCCAATCTCGCCGGGTCCGTGGAGCGCACTTCGTTCCGGTTTCCCACCGATCCGGCCGTTGCGGCACGGGAGTTGTGCGCCAAGCCCTGACCTCTGAGAGGTGGGCGCGGACCCGGACTGTATGTTTGGCATGCACAGGGCCACGCCATGAATACCTCGGGCAGCCCCGCACCGCTCCGGGGCGGTCCCGACGCACCACGCACACCTCATTGCCCGTCCCCACCCGGGCTCATACGTACGCCGCCATCCCAGGCGTACGTGGCTCCGGTCGGTCAACGAAAGGTCAGGTGCTCCACTCATGAGATCCACTTCGCGCCGGCTCGGCGTGCTCTTCGTGCCCGTGCTGCTCGCCGCCGGAATCCAGTTCGCGGGTGCGCCCGCGAGCGCCGCCGAAGGCGATGTCCGCTACGCGCCCGCGTCGACGGCCGTCGAGGGCAGCTGGATCGTCGTGCTCAAGGACGGCACGGCCACGCGCGCCGAGACGGCTTCGGCCGCGCGGTCCCTCGCCGGTGAGTACGAGGGCAGCCTCACGCATGTGTACGGCAGCGCGGTGAAGGGCTTCGCCGCGAAGCTCTCGGAGGCCGAGGCGAAGTCGCTGGCCAAGGATCCGGCCGTCGCGTACGTGGAGCAGAACGCGCGGGTGCGGATCAGTGAGACGCAGCCGAACGCCACCTGGGGCATCGACCGGATAGACCAGCGGGACCTCCCGCTCTCCACGACGTACACGTACAACACGAGCGCCTCGAACGTCACCGCGTACATCATCGACACCGGGATCCGCACCTCGCACGCGGACTTCGGCGGGCGCGCGAGCATCGGCACGGACACCGTGGGCGGCGGCCAGAACGGGCAGGACTGCAACGGGCACGGCACGCATGTGGCGGGCACGGTCGGCGGCAAGAACCACGGCGTGGCCAAGGGCGTCAAGCTGGTGGGCGTCCGGGTCCTGGACTGCAACGGCTCCGGTACGAACGCCGGGGTGATCGCGGGTGTGGACTGGGTGACGGCCAACGCCGTGAAGCCCGCGGTGGCCAACATGAGCCTGGGCGGCGGCGCGAACACCTCGCTGGACAACGCCGTGAAGCGCTCCATCGCCTCCGGCGTGACCTACGCGGTCGCGGCCGGCAACGGCAACTTCCTCGGCTGGCCGCAGAACGCCTGCAACTACTCGCCGGCCCGGGTGCCCGAGGCGATCACGGTGGGCGCGACCGACCGCAACGACCGGCGCGGGTCCTTCTCGAACTTCGGCACGTGCCTCGATGTGTTCGCGCCGGGTGTCTCGGTGACGTCGGCATGGATCACGAACGACACCGCGACGAACACGATCAGCGGCACGTCGATGGCCTCCCCGCACGCCGCGGGCGTGGCGGCCCTGTACCTCGCTTCGAACCCGGGGGCGGCGCCTGCGCAGGTGCGCGATGCGCTGGTGAACGGGGCGACGAGCGGGAAGGTGCAGGATCCTCGGACTGGGTCGCCGAACAAGTTGTTGTACTCGCTGTTCTGACAGCCGGGCGATTGCATGATCCACAGAGCCCGGGACGGCTGCCGTCCCGGGCTCTGATCTGCGACGATGTCCCGAGTATGGCGGCCGCAGGGGGCGGCCGCACGATCACGGGGGACCTACGTGGAAATCGCCTTCTTCTCCGGCCTGCTCGCGCTCGTCGTCTTCGGCCTGGTGTGCATCGTGTGGGCCCAGCTCGGCGGCCCGCGCTGGGTGCGGGTCATCGCAGCCATCACCCAGGGCGCGGGCGCGATGGCACGGGCGGCGAGCAAGAGCGGCAGGAGCGGCGGCAACGGATCGAGCAGCAGCACGAGCGACGACTGACCCCGCCGGCCGCATCCCTACAGCTCGCCCTCCGGCTCCCCCGGCCCGTCGCCCTTCTCAGGCGCCGCTTCGAGGCCCAGGAGGCGGCAGGCCTGGGTGAGGGAGTTCGCGAGGTCACGTACTGCCGAGTCGCCGGTGGATGTGGCCAACCGGTGCGCCTGGGTGCGTAGTTGCGGGAGGGACGGGGCGCCCGGAAGCGTGCCGTCCGGGGTGGCCGGCTGCGTACCTTCGTCGCCCTCCGTGCAGGTGTACTCGGACTCGCAGGGCCGGTAGCCGGACTCGGTGCGCAGGCCGTCGGCGAAGTATCCGGCCACGGCGGCGACTTGGAGCGACTCGTCGGTGTCGCTCCCCCACAGCGGCCTGTTCAGGGCGGAGGCCTCGATCCGTGCCGACTCCTCGTGCGGAGCGCGGTTGTCGGGGTCGAGCCAGCGGACGCTCGCGGTGGCCACGTGCCCGAGGTCGCCGCCGTCGCGCAGCCGTACGGCATAGAGCGCCGTCACGGTGTGGCCGGGGCCGACTTCGCCGCCGTCCACGCTGTCGTCGCGGAAGTCCTCGTCGGCGACCTTGCGGTTCTCGTAGCCGATGAGCTTGAACTGCTTGACCGTGTTCGGGTCGAAGGCCACCTGCGCCTTGGCGTCGCGGGCGCGCAGCTCGATGTGGGCGGGCAGGTCCTCGCAGAACACCCGCTCGGCCTCGGCGAGTTCGGAGACGTAGGTGGTGTGGCCGTCGCCCTTGTTGGTGAGCCGCTCCATCAGCTGGTCGCCGTAGTCGCTGCCCACGCCCACCCCGAACAGGGTGATGCCGTGTTCCTTGCGTGCGTCCTCGATGCGCTCGAGGATCGCGTCCGCGTCGGTCTCGCCGGTGTTGGCGAGGGCGTCCGAGAGCAGGACGACGCGGTTGGTGGAGCCGGGCACCTTGCCGTCGACCGCGGTGTCGTAGCCCTCCTGCACCCCGGCCGCGACGTTCGTCGAGTCGGTGGGCTCCAGGTCGTCGATCACGTCGTGGATGCGGTCCTCGTTGCCGCCGATCCGGGTCATCTCCAGTACGGTCTCGGCCTCGTCGCTGAAGGTCACGATGGCCACGCGGTCGTCGGAGCGCAGCCGGTCGGTCATGAGATCGAGCGAGTCGCGGACGAGGTCGAGCCGGCCGGGCTCGGACATGGAGCCGGAGATGTCCACGACGAAGGTGAGGGCCGCGGGCGGGCGGCGCTCCTCGTCGCTGCCGCGGGTGGCGAGGCCGACCCGCAGCAGCGACCAGTCGGGGTCGCTGGTGCGTGCGCCGTCCACGGTCACCGAGAAGCCGTCCCCGTCCGGGCGTTCGTAGTCCTGGCGGAAGCTGTTGACGAACTCCTCGGGCCGCACGTTCGCCGGGTCCGGGATCCGGCCCTCTTCGAGCGAGCGGCGGGCATAGCCGTACGAGGCGGTGTCCACGTCGAGCGCGAAGGTGGACAGGTAGTCCGGCTCGGGCGCGATCTCGCGGCTCTCGTCGTCCTTCTGCGCCCCTTCGGTGCCGCGCGGCTGGTCGGGCGCGGGCATGGGCGCGCTGTCCGCCTTGCCACCGCCCTCCCGCGCGCGGTTGCCGTCGCTGCTGCCCCCGGCTCCGCATCCGGTGGCGAGCATCGCCCCGGCCATCACCAGGGCCAGCGCCCCGGTCCGTATCCCTGCGCGTCCCATCAAGTACCCCCTCGGTCAGCGGTCTTGTGACTGTGACGCGGGAGGTCCCGGGAACGTGCGGCCCAGGTGGTTGCGGAAGGGTTGCGATGCGGCAACGCCGGTCGCGGGGCGATAACAGCGGTCGCGAGGCGGTCACGGGCCGGGTTCGGGGTGATCAACGCGGTCGCGGAACCATAACGTCCGGGCCCCGGTGGGGACTTGAGGTCGGCCGGGCCGACCAGGCCGCGCGGGCCTCAGGGCACCGTGCCCCTGCCAGGCAAGCTCGCCTCAGGACACGATGTCCTTCCGCGAGAACGCCCGGAACGCCAGCGCGATGAGCACCACGCCGTACGTCACCGACACCGCCGCCCCCTGCACCATCCCGCCCCACTCCAGGTTCGGCTGGAGAGCGTCCACCCAGGCGAACTGCCAGTGCGCGGGCAGCACGTCGCGCCAGTCGCCGAGGGCGGTGACGGCGTCGAGGACATTGCCCACGATGGTCAGGCCCACCGCGCCGCCGACCGCGCCGAGCGGTGCGTCGGTCTTCACGGAGAGCCAGAACGCGAGGCCGGCGGTGACCAGTTGGGAGAGGAAGACGTAGGCCGTGACGATCAGGAGGCGGCCCGCCGCGTCGGCCGCGCCGAGTCCGCCGCCGGTCGGCAGCTGCAAGGGGCCCCAGCCGTACGCCGCCGTGCCCACGACCAGTGCGACCAGCGGGAGCAGCACCATGGCCGCCGCGCTGAACGCGAGCGCCACCGCCAGTTTCGACCACAGCAGCCGGGCACGCGGCACGGGCGCGGCGAGCAGATAGCGCAGCGAGGACCAACTGGCCTCGGAGGCCACGGTGTCGCCGTGGAAGAGGGCGACGGGCACGACGAGCAGGAATCCGGCCGAGACGAACAGGCAGGTCGCCGCGAAGTTCGCGCCGGATTCTGTGGCCGTCTGCATCAGGGTCGGGCCGCGGTCGCCGTCCCCGTCGGGGGTGCCGCCGATCGCGAAGGCCGCGACCAGGATGAACGGCAGGGCGGTCAGGATCCCGGCCATCACCATCGTGCGGCGCCGCTTGAGCTGGCGCAGCGCCTCCACGCGGAAGGGCAGGGTGCGCCGGGCGCGGTAGCCGGGGGCCGCGGCGCTCGCGTCGGCCGCCGCGGTGCGGGGCGCGTCCGTCTTCGTGATCACGCCGAGCCTCCGATCAGGTTCAGGAACGCGTCCTCGAGGCGGCGGTGCGGGCCCACCCCGGTCACCGGCACTTCGAGGCGCAGGAGTTCGGCCAGCAGGCCGGGCACGCTCGCGCCGTCGAGCCGGACGAGCAGACCGCCCTCGGTGAGCGCCGCGGAGCCGATGCCGGGCAGGGCGTCGATCTTCTCGGCGACCGCTTCGGTGACGGGCTCCTCGGTGGACACGAGCAGCGTCTCGCCCGAGCCGACGATCTCCCCGACGGGCCCGGCCTGCACGAGCTGTCCGCGGTCCATCACTACGAGATGGGTGCAGGACTGCTCGACCTCGGCGAGGAGATGGCTGGAGACGATGACGGTGCGCCCGCCCGCCGCGTACCGGATCATCACCTCGCGCATCTCGCGGATCTGCGGCGGGTCGAGTCCGTTGGTCGGCTCGTCGAGGATCAGCAGGTCCGGCAGGCCGAGCATGGCCTGGGCGATGGCCAGGCGCTGGCGCATGCCCTGGGAGTAGGTGCGCACGGCGCGGGCGAGGGCGTCGCCGAGGCCGGCGATCTCCAGCGCCTCGTCGATGTGGGCGTCCTCGGCGGGGCGGCCGGTCGCGGCCCAGTACAGCTCCAGGTTCTCCCGGCCGCTCAGGTGCGGCAGGAACCCGGCGCCCTCGACGAACGCGCCCACGCGGGACAGGACCGGGGCGCCCGGCCGGATGGCGTGGCCGAAGACGCGGATCTCGCCGCCGTCGGGGGTGATGAGGCCCATGAGCATGCGCAGGGTGGTGGTCTTGCCCGCGCCGTTGGGCCCGAGCAGGCCGAGCACCTGGCCCTTCTCGACGCGGAAGCTGAGGTCCCGTACGGAATAGCGGTCGGACTTGCCGTACTTCTTGCTCAAGTCCGTGATCTGGAGCGGCACTTCGGCCAGCGCGGGGTCCGCGGGCGGTGCGGCCGCGCGGCGCCGCGCGGTGAACAGCAGGCCCGCGGCGAGCAGCACGCCCGCGAGCGGCAGCGCCCAGACCCAGGCGGGGAGCGAGGCGGCCTGCGTCCGCACGCCGGGGGCGGTGGGCACGCTCAGGTCGTCGAGCAGCGTCACCTTGTACGTGGCCGGCTCGACCGGTGAGGCGTAGCCGAGGTCGGTGGAGGAGAGCGCGAGGCGCAGCTTGTGGCCGGAGCGCACCTCGTAGTCGATGGCGGGCAGCGTGAGGTCGACCTCCCGGCCGTCCTTCGCGTCGGTCACCCGGACCGGCGTGACCAGCTGGGAGGGCAGCACCTCGCGCCGCCCGTCGGGCCCGACGTCGTACACCTTCGCGAAGAGCACCGCCTCGCCGCTGTCGGACTGCACCCGGACGCGGGCCGTGGGCGAGCCGGTGATGCGCAGGTCCTCGGTGAGCGGCTTCGAGTCGAAGCGCGCGAACTGGCCGGGGAAGTCCACGGAGAGTCCGCCGACGCCGAGCGAGGAGAGCTGGGTGAGGCCGCCGCCGATCCCCGGCACGTTGGAGATCGCGGGCGGGTTCGCACCCGCCGGGTTCTCCACGGACTTGGTGCCCTTGGTCAGCTCGATCCTCTTCAGGCCGCTCTCCAGGCCGGGGTAGGTGCCGTCGGTGGCGCCGCGCAGCTGCGCGCGGCCGTCGGTGGAGTCCACTCCCCCGGTGCGCGTGACGCGGAAGGCGGGGCCAGTGTCGGCACCCTCGTCCTCCTTGAGGTAGCGGTCGAACCAGTCCTCCACGCGGGCCTGCGCGCGGCCCGCCTCCATGTCGCCGCCGTCGTGGCCGCCCGCGATCCAGTCCACGGAGACCGGCGCCCCGTTGTCCCCGATGGCCTTGGCCATCGCGTCGGCGTGGCCGAGCGGGAAGAGCGAGTCGGTCTGCCCCTGGAGGATCAGCGCGGGCACCTTGATCTTGTCGCCGACCGCGGCCGGGCTGCGCTCCGCGAGCAGCTTGCGCGCGGCCTCGTCCGGCTTCCCGGCGACCGCGACCCGGTTGTACATCTCGCACACGGTGGGCTCGAAGCGGTCGCAGCCGCCGCCGGTGGACAGGAAGTAGCCCGCCCACAGCTTCTTGAACACCCCGTTCGGGAACAGGGCGTCCGCGAGGTTCCAATACGTGATCATCGGCGCGATCGCGTCCACGCGCGCGTCATGGCCCGCCGCGAGCAGCGAGACCGCGCCCCCGTACGAGGCGCCGGTGACGCCCACGCGCGGGTCACCCTTCTTGTCGAGCCGCACCTCGGGCCGGTCCGCGAGCCAGTCGATCAGATACGAGACATCGCCGACCTCGGTCTGCGGATTGTTCAGCCCGATCTTGCCGGTGGACTTGCCGAAGCCGCGCGCGGACCAGGTCAGGACCGCGTACCCGTCGCGGGCCAGGTCCTCGGCCTGGGCCCGTACGTCGTTCTTGCTGCCGCCGAAGCCGTGGCCGATGAGCACGGCGGGGCGCTTCTTCGCGGGGTCGCCCGCGGTGAAGTACGAGGTGTCGATCCGCGCCCCGTTCGTGGCGATCACGCGGTCGCTGCGGTGCACGGCGGGTCCGTCGTCGGCGGCCACCGCCGTCCAAGTGCCGGCGCCCGCGAGCACCGCGAGCGCGGCCACGGCGGCGGCGAGGCGGCGCCGGCGCGGCCGGGTGCGGGCACGCGTCAGCCGGGGCAGTCGAAGATCCATGCCTACGAGCGTAAGCGGGCGGTGTGACAACCGCGGCCCCCGCCGGACGGAAACCCCCGGCCTCCCGGAGAGGTACGGAACGTGCCCGGCGTACCGCAGACGCAGTACGTGTCCCTCCTGCGGATACAGGCCGGGTTAAGCGCACCTTACTGCCGACATCACGGACGTATCCGACTACTGACGCTTTCTGACCTGACGGGTCGTCATATGCACTCTGCAGCCGTCTTCACATGTCATTGACATCTCGTGCACCTGGCGCGCTAATGCGACCACCGCACCACAGCAAGCGAAGCGCACACGAAAACCGGCCACCCTTTCCCGCGCCAACAGGTCAAGGGTGGCCGGTCCGTCGGCACAGGAGTGCCGGTTCCAATGTAAGCGCCATCGCCTTGGGCCGACACCTCCTGTGATCACTTACGGCTGCCCAACTGCCGTATCGCATCAGAGGATCACGACCCGAGGGGGCACCACCCAGTGAGAACCACCCGTAAGCGAAGTCTGGCCTGCGTGGGAGCGCTGGCCCTTGCCGTGGGGGCGGGAGTCGTGGGGCTCGCGGCCCCCGCGAGCGCCGTGACGGGCACCGCCACGGCCAGCATGCACTGCACCTTGCCGCCGGGATCACCGGCGCCGAACCCGCGTGACATGAACGCCACGTACACGGTCGAGGTGCCGGACGAGGTGCAGCCCGGTGACGTGCTGCCGGCCGGTTCGGTCAAGGTGACGCCCACCGCGACGGGCATCACGGTGCCGCTGGCCCTGACCCTGACCATGACACCCTCGCTCACGTTCGAGCTCGACAACGCGGGCATCCCGGACGGGACGAAGGTCACGGTCCAGGGCGACGTACAGGCCTCGCAGAACGTCCCGGCGAACGGCGAGCCGAAGATCGACCCCTGGACCAACAACGCGCCGATCACCATCCCGGCGAGCGCGACCCCGGGCGCGATCAACTGGCTGATCGACTCGTCGAAGACGGTCACCACGATCACCAACCCGCCGCTCGGCGCGCAGGAGACCGTCTGCACGGCGAACGCGCCCAAGGTCTCCGCGGTGGCCAACCAGATCCCCGTGCCGACCGTGCCGACCACGACCAAGCTGACCCCGAACAACGGCGGTCCGGGCACGGCCGTGACGGTGTCGGGCGTCAACTTCGCGCCCGGACCGGTGACCTGCACGGCCTCGCTCGCGGGCGTGGACACCGACACCGGGACCGGTACGGCGGACGCGGCGGGCAACGCGACCTGCACGCTGACCGTGACGACGAAGGCGGACAGCATCCGCATCGGCAGTACGCCGGGCAAGGCCTTCGTGTGGGTGACGCCCATCGAGGGCGTGCCGCACCCCGTCGACATCGAGGTGCTGCCGGGCGCCCTGGCGATCGGACCCGCGGGCGGTCTGCCGACCCTCGACCTGGGCTCGGTCACCATCAACGGCAAGTCCCAGACGGTGACCGGCACGTTCAACGCGGCCGCCGTGCAGGACTTCCGCGGCGGCAGCCTCGGCTGGGACGTCACCGTGACGAGGACGCCGTTCCTCAACGCGGAGACCGGCCACGCCATGAACACGGCGGCGCTCTCCATCGCGCCGACCTGCACCGTGACCAACCCGGACAGCCCGAGCGCCTGCGCGGTGGGTGCGGCCGGCGCGATCACGGACACGCCCAAGCAGGTCGCCTCCCAGGCGCCCGGTGGTGAGGAGCTGACCGGTGGCGAGTTCGCGGTCGGCGGCGGAGCGTCCCTGAAGCTCCCGCCGTTCATGTTCGCGGACGCCTACCAGTCGGTCGTCACGTTCTCGATGGCGTAACCGGCACGGGAGCGGGGTGCGCCCCGGCTCGCTCGGCGGGCGCACCCTGCTCCGACACACCTTCCCCGTACATGACTTGGAGCAGGCATGCCCAGACCGTACGCGTTGATCGTGGCCGCCGTGGTCGGCCTGCTCGTGACCCTCGCCGGGCCTCTCCCGGCCGCCCGCGCGGCGGACAACGGCACCTGGGCCGTCTTCCCCACCCCGCCCGTGGGTTCGGAGAAGAACACCCGCGAGTACTTCGCGCACGAGGCGGACCCGGGCGCGGAGATCGAGGACAGCGCGACCATCGCGAACACCTCGGACGAGGCCCTCACCTTCCGGGTGTTCGCGACGGACGCCGTGAACACCCCGCAGGGCGGCGCCTTCGCGCTGCTTCCGGTGGAGCGCGAGCCGAAGGACGTCGGTACGTGGATCCGCCTGGGCAGGAAGGACGCGGCCCGCGACACCACGCTCACGGTCGAGGCCCGGCAGCGCGTCGACATCCCGTTCCGTATGAAGGTGCCCGCCGACGCGAGCCCGGGCGACCACATCGGCGGCATCGTGGCGCTCAACACCAAGGTGGAAAGCGTCCGCAAGAAGGACAAGGTGCAGGTGGGCGTGCAGCGTTCGGTGGGCGCGCGGATGTATCTGCGGGTCAACGGGCCGGTGGCGCCCGACCTCGCCGTCGAGTCCGTGTCCGTGGCCCGCAGCGCGCCCCTGATCCCCTGGATCTCCGACGCACGGGCCGACGTGACGTACGTCCTGGTCAACCGCGGCAACGTGCGGCTGCGCCCGACCGTCCAGCTGTCCGCCGAAGGGCTCTTCGGGCGCGACGTCCTGACGCAGCGGCCGCGCGCGCTGAAGCTGGAGCTGCTGCCGGGCCAGCGGGTGGAGTTCACCGAACGCTGGGCGGACGCGCCCCAGTTGGACTGGGTCACGCTCAAGGCGACCGCGGGCGCCTTCGACGAGCCGAAGGTGGCGCGGAGCACCGCCGAGACCTCCTTCGTGGCGGCGCCCTGGCGCGTGCTGCTCGCCCTGCTCGGGCTCCTCGTCCTGGTGTTCACCGCGCGAAGGATCCGCCGCGGGGGCGGTCTGCGCGCCCTCGGACGCCGCCTGCGCACGCGCCTGAAAAGAGGGACCGTTCCGCCCAACTCCCGTGATACGGATGAGGAATGGACATCCGCCGCGCAACCGACGCCGACCAGGTGACAGCCGCCGCCCACCTCTTCGACGGGCCGCCCCGCGAGGAGGCCACGCGCCGCTTCCTCGCCGCCGGCGGCCACCACATGTTCTTCGCGTACGAGGACGGCGCGCCCGTCGGGTTCATCACCGGCGTGGAGATCCACCACCCGGACAAGGGCGTCGAGATGTGCCTGTACGAGCTGGCCGTCGACGCCCCGTACCGCCGCCGGGGCATCGCCTCCGCCCTGATCGCCGAACTGTCTCGGCTCGCACGGGAGTTGGGCTGCTACGACATGTGGGTGCCGGTGGACACGGACAACGAGGGGGCGCTCGCCACGTACCGCTGGACGGGGGCGAAGGACGACGGGGTGTGTGCGGTGCTGTTGTGGGAGTTCGACGCGTAAGGCATCGCGCGGAGCTCACAGGGTGCGCAGCAGGAGCATCCCGCCGAGCGAGAGCATCGTGACGGCCACTGCCCCGTCGAGCACCCGCCAGGCGGTCGGCCGGGCCAGCGCGCCGCTGAGCAGCCGCGCCCCGTAGCCGAGCGCCGCGAACCACACGAGGCTGCCCAGCATCGCGCCGATCCCGAACACCCAGCGCAGATCGCCGCGTTGGGACGCCACCGAGCCGAGGAGCAGCACGGTGTCGAGGTAGACATGCGGGTTGAGCCAGGTGAGCGCCAGGCAGGTGAGCACCGCGGCGCGTACGGACCGGGTGCCCGCGCCCTCGGCCCGCAGCCCCTCGCCCTCGGCCGGGCGCAGCACGCGGCGCGCGGCCAGGGCGCCGTAGCCGAGCAGGAACGCGCCGCCCGCGAGGCCCACCACCGTCATCGCCGCCGGCCAGGCGGTAACCACCGCGCCCAGGCCCGCCACCCCAAGGGCGATGAGCACGGCGTCGGAGGCGGCGCAGATCGCGACCACCGGGAGCACCGCCTGTCCGCGCACTCCCTGGCGCAGCACGAAGGCGTTCTGCGCGCCGATCGCGACGATCAGGGAGAGTCCGGTGCCGAAGCCGGCACCGAGGGCCGGCAGGAGTGCGCTGTTCATGCCCTCGACGCTACGGATCACCGCGCCATCAGTACAGCTAAGGTTTCTTACGTACCTTTAGCACTCCTGTCGAAAGAGGTCCGGCCGTGGAACTGCCGCACGACCTGGTCCGCACGCTGCTGGCCGCCGTGGACGAGGGCACCTTCGACGCTGCCGCCGCGTCCCTGCACGTGACCCCCTCGGCGGTCAGCCAGCGCATCAAGGCGCTCGAACAGCGCACCGGACGGGTCCTGTTGATGCGTACGAAGCCCGTCAGGCCCACCGAGTCGGGCGAGGTCGTGGTCCGGTTCGCGCGCCAGCTGAGCGCCCTGGAGCAGGCGGCGCGACTCGATCTAGGGATCGCGCAGGACGAGGCGGACGGCACCGGCGCCACCGGGCCGCGCGCGGCGGCCCGGCTGACCCTCGTCGTGAACGCGGACTCCCTCGCGACCTGGTTCCTGCCCGCCCTGACCCGGGTGCCCCAGGACCCGCCGGTCTGCTTCGAGCTGCTGCGCGAGGACGAGGGGCACTCGGCGGCGCTGCTGCGCGAGGGGCGGGTGATGGCGGCGGTGACCAGCGCGGCGGAGCCGGTGGCGGGGTGCACGGTCCGGCCGCTCGGGCGTGCGCGGTATCTGCCCGCGGCGACACCGGAGTTCACGGAGCGGTTCCTCAGCGGGGGTCCGCTCTCGCGCCTGCTGCCGCACGCACCGGTGGTGGTGTACGACCGGCGCGACGAACTCCAGGACCGCTTCGTCCGCACCCTGACCCGTGGCCGCGCCGGCGCGAGCCCGCTGCGCCACCACGTCCCCACCTCCGAGGGTTTCCGGGACGCGGTCGCCGCCGGGCTCGGCTGGGGCCTGGTCCCGGACATCCAGGCGGCGCCGCTGCTGAGCGCCGGCACCCTCGTCGAACTGGCCCCCGGCAAGCATCTCGACGTCCCGCTGTACTGGCAGCAGTGGAAGCTGGACACCCCCTCCCTCGCCGCGGTGGCGGAGGCGGTGGCCGGGGCGGCGGCGGAGTTCCTGCACACCCGGGCCTGAACCCCCGCGCGCCTGCTTCACCGCCCCCGGCTACGTCCCCGCGCACCTGCCTCACCGCCCCCGGCGGCTACGTCCCCGCGCACCTGCCTCACCGCCCGCGACCGTTACGCCCCCGCACCCAGCCGCTCCGCCAGCACACGCGCCGGGCCCTCCGGAAGGCGGCCGTGCACCACCTCCACCCGGTGCACCAGGTGCGGCGCCGAGAGACCGGTCAGGGCCACGCCCTCGACGAGCCGCGCGGCGGAGGCCGGCAGCAGCGTCAGGCCGTGTCCCGCCGCGACCAGCGCGCCGAGCATGAGCACATCCGTGCCCTCGTACGTGGTCCGGGCGCGGAAGCCGTCCGAGCCCGCGGCCACGCGCAGCCGGGGCAGCGGGATGCCCGTGTCGGGGGCGTCGATCCAGTGGGCCTCCGAGAGGTCGGCCAGGCGGACGGCGGAGCGCCGGGCCAGGGGGTGGCCGGCGGGCAGCACGAGGGCCAGCGGCTCCTCCGCCACGCGCAGCGTCGTGAGCGGTCCGATGTCCGCGAGTGCGAGCGGATCGCTGGGCGCGGCGGCGCCGTCCACCAGGGCGAGGTCCACCTCGCCCGCGGTGACGGCCTGCAAGGTCTCCTCGCGGCCGAGCACGCGCAGGTGCGGGCCCTCGCCCGGCAGGGGCGCGGTGAGCAGGGCGGTACGGGACAGCGGCGTACAGGCGAGGGAAAGGCCCTGTGCGGGTGCTTGGTCGAGGCGGGCCAGATCCGCGCGGGCCGCGTCCAGGCGCAGCAGCAGCGGGCGTGCGTGCTCCATGAGGCGGGCACCGCCCGGGGTGGGCGCCACGGGGCGGCGGGTCAACAGGGTTGTCCCCAGGTCGGTTTCGAGGGCCGCGATGTGTTGCGAGACCGCCGACTGCGTATAGCCGAGGGCGCTCGCCGCGACGGAGAACGAGCCGTGGTCGACCACGGCGACGAAGGTGCGCAGGAGATGGGGATCCACGCCCGCCAGTGTGCATCAGCGCACATCAGCGATGCTGATGCGTCCTCCAGGAATCATCGTTGGACCTGATGCCGGGGGCCGGTTCACGATGGGCGCATGACGACCGCAGCCCGCACACCGCACGCCCACGACAGGCAGATGTCACGGGGGACCGCCCGGATCGCCCTGGTCGGCGACCGCTCCCCCAACGTCCGTTCCCACACCCGGATCCCGGGCCTCCTCGACGCCCTGCGCGAGCGCGAGCAGCTCGGCCTCGAGGCCTACTGGATTCCGACCGAGGAGGCGGCGGCCGAAGGGGTCGAGGGCTTCGACGGGGTCTGGGTGCTGCCCGGCAGCCCGTACCGCAGCGAGGCGGGGGCCGTCAGGGCGGTGCGCACCGCACGCGAACAAGGCATCCCGTTCCTCGGCACCTGCGGCGGGTTCCAGCACGCGGTCCTGGAGTTCGCACGGACCGTGTGCGGCCTCACGGACGCGGCCCACGCCGAGAACGACCCGGGCGCCGAGCGCCAGTTGATCGCACCCCTCGCCTGCTCCCTGGTCGGCCACGAGGGAACGGTCCACCTGCGGCCGGGCTCCCTGGCGCAGCAACTCCTGGGCGCCGAGCGGTCGTTGGAGCGCTACCACTGCGCGTACGCGCTCGTGGAGGACTACCTGGACACCCTGACCGCACACGGCCTGCGCTTCAGCGGTACGGACGACGAAGGCGCCGTCCGCGTCGCCGAGCTCCCTGACCATCCGTTCTTTCTCGCGACCCTGTTCCAGCCGGAGCTGGCGGGCGACGGGACCCGTCCGCATCCGGTGATCCGCGGGTTCGCGGCGGCAGCGGTGCGACGGGCCGCGGCGGCGAAGAGCGCGGTCTGAGGCGGGGTTCGTTCCGCGCGTCACGGCTCGCGCCCAGTCGACCCGAAGACGCCACGGCTCGCGCCCAGTCGACCCGAAGACGCCACGGCTCGCGCCCAGTCGACCCGAAGACGCCACGGCTCGCGCTCAGTTGGACCCGCGCGCCTCGGCGCCCGTCTCGCCCGCGTCCCCGGGGTCCTCGCCGGCCACCCGGCCGACCTGGCGGCCGCTGGGTCCGGTGCCGGTGGTCGAGGGGGCGGTACGGCCGTGCGCGTGCGGATCACCGCCGGTGGGGCGGGAGGCCGCCGTTGCGGCGTCCTGCGCCACATCGCTCTCGCGGGGCGTACCGGCGGGGCGCCGGCCCGAGCCCCAGCCCTCGCGGAGCCTGCCGAGCCAGGCGCGCACCTTGGTCGATGGCTTCATGGGCGCGCGGGTACCCGGCTCCGGGCCTGCGACACGCTGCCCGAAGGAGCGTGCCGCAGACCCGGGACCGGAACCTCGCGCCGCGCTCAGTGGTTGCGCGGGAAGCCCAGGTCCACCCCGGACGGCGCTTCCGACGGGTCCGGCCAGCGGGTCGTGACGACCTTGCCGCGGGTGTAGAAGTGCGTGCCGTCGTTGCCGTAGATGTGGTGGTCGCCGAAGAGCGAGTCCTTCCAGCCGCCGAAGCTGTGGTAGCCGACGGGGACCGGGATCGGCACGTTGACGCCGACCATGCCGGCCTCGACCTCCAGCTGGAAGCGGCGGGCCGCGCCGCCGTCGCGGGTGAAGATCGCGGTGCCGTTGCCGAACGGCGAGGCGTTGATGAGGGCCAGGCCCTCCTCGTACGTCTCGGCGCGAAGCACGCACAGGACCGGGCCGAAGATCTCGTCCTTGTACGCGTCGGCCGTGACCGGGACGCGGTCGAGCAGCGAGAGGCCGATCCAGTGGCCGTTCTCGAAGCCCTCCACGGTGTAGCCGGTGCCGTCGAGGACGACCTCGGCACCCTGGTCGGCGGCGCCGTGCACGTACGAGGCCACCTTGTCGCGGTGGGCCGCGGTGATCAGCGGGCCCATCTCGGAGGTCGGGTCGTTGCCCGGGCCGATCTTGATCTTCTCGGCGCGCTCGCGGATCTTCGCGACCAGCTCGTCACCGGTCGAACCGACCGCCACCACCGCGGAGATGGCCATGCAGCGCTCACCGGCCGAGCCGTACGCGGCGGACACGGCGGCGTCGGCGGCCGCGTCCAGGTCGGCGTCGGGAAGGACCAGCATGTGGTTCTTGGCGCCGCCGAGCGCCTGCACCCGCTTGCCGTTGGCCGAGGCGGTGGTGTGGATGTAGCGGGCGATCGGGGTCGAGCCGACGAACGAGACGGCCGCGACGTCCGGGTGCTCGAGGAGGCGGTCCACGGCAACCTTGTCGCCGTGCACGACGTTGAAGACGCCGTCGGGCAGACCCGCCTCGGCGAGCAGCTCGGCGATCTTCATCGACGCCGACGGGTCCTTCTCGGACGGCTTGAGCACGAAGGTGTTGCCGCAGGCGATGGCCAGCGGGAACATCCACATCGGCACCATGGCCGGGAAGTTGAAGGGCGTGATGCCCGCGACCACACCGAGCGGCTGGCGGATCGAGGCCACGTCCACGCGGCTCGACACGGAGGTGGACAGCTCGCCCTTGAGCTGCACGGTGATCCCGCACGCCAGGTCCACGATCTCCAGACCGCGCGCGACCTCGCCGAGCGCGTCCGAGTGCACCTTGCCGTGCTCGGCGGTGATCAGCTCGGCGATCGCGTCACGGTTGGCGTCGAGCAGCGCGCGGAACTTGAAGAGGATCGACGTGCGCTGGGCGAGCGAGGACTGGCCCCAGGTCGCCCAGGCCTCCTTGGCGGAGGCGACGGCCGCGTCCACCTCCTCGACGGAGGCGAAGTCCACCTGCGTGGTCACGGCGCCGGTCGCCGGGTCGGTGACCGGGCCCGAGCGGCCCGAGGCGCCCTCGACGGTCTTGCCACCGATCCAGTGGTGCACGGTCTTGGTCACGGCGTTCGTCATGGGTACTCCTCGAACTCCTGCTGGTTGTCACAGACGGGGCCGGGCGCCGGTCACAGGTGCCGCCGGCGGTCCCGTACCCGCCGTTCATAGGCCCGGCGCGCCTCGACCGCCGCCTTGCGGCTCGCGGTCTCGGCCACGGGAACATCCCACCACGCCTGCGCGGGCCCCGCGCCCGACACTGTGTCTGCGGATTCGGTCTCCACATAGACACATGTGGGAACGGTGGCCGCGCGGGCCTCGCGCAGGGCTTCCCGCAGCTCACCGACGGTCTTCGCGCGCACCACGCGCATCCCCAGGCTCTCCGCGTTCGCCGCGAGATCCACGGGCAGCGGGTCGCCGGTGTACGTCCCGTCCGCGGCCTTCATCCGGTACGCGGTGGCGAACCGCTCGGCCCCCACGGACTCGCTCAGACCGCCGATGGACGCGTACCCGTGGTTCTGGAGGATCACGACCTTGATCGCGATCCCTTCCTGCACGGCGGTGACGAGCTCGGTGGGCATCATCAGATACGTGCCGTCCCCGACCAGCGCCCAGACCTCGCGCTCGGGCTCGGCGAGCTTCACGCCGATCGCCGCCGGGATCTCGTATCCCATGCAGGAGTAGCCGTATTCGACGTGGTACTGGTCGTGGGACCGGGTGCGCCACAGCTTGTGGAGGTCGCCGGGGAGCGATCCGGCGGCGTTGATCAGGACGTCGCGGTGGTCCACCAACTCGTCCAGGACGCCGAGGACTTGGATCTGGGTGGGGCGGGCGTCGTCGGGGGCGGTGTAGGCGCGGGTGACCAGGGATTCCCAGTCGGCCTTGGCCCGGGTGTACTCCTCCTCGTACGCCTGCGGCACCCGCTCCCCGATCAGGGACCGCAGCTGTGCCATCCCCTCGTGCGCGTCCCCGACCAGCGACACCGCACCCATCTTGTGGGAGTCGAACCCGGAGATGTTGAGGTTCACGAACCGCACATCCGGGTTCTCGAAGAGCGTGCCCGACGCCGTGGTGAAGTCCGTGTACCGGGTGCCGATCCCGATCACCACGTCGGCCGTGCGGGCGAGCCGGTCGGCGGCGGCCGTCCCGGTGTGCCCGATGGCGCCGACGTCCGCGGGATGGTCGTACGGCAGCGACCCCTTGCCCGCCTGCGTGCAGGCCACCGGGATACCCGTGCTCTCGACGAGGGCCCGGAGGGCGGGCTCGGCCCCGGCGTGCCGCACCCCGCCGCCCGCCACGATGAGCGGCCGCCGGGCGGCGCGGATCAGGCCGGCCGCCTCGTGCAGGGAGCGGTCGTCCACCTCGGGCCGCCGCACCCGCCACACCCGCTCACGGAAGAACTCCTCCGGCCAGTCGTACGCCTCCGCCTGCACGTCCTGCGGAAGCGCCAGCGTCACCGCACCCGTCTCGACGGGATCCGCGAGCACCCGCATCGCGCTCAGGGCCGCCGGGATCAGCGCCTCGGGGCGCGTCACGCGGTCGAAGAACTTCGACACCGGCCGCAGGCAGTCGTTCACCGACACATCGCCCGCATGCGGGACTTCGAGCTGCTGGAGCACGGGGTCGGCGGGGCGGGCCGCGAACACGTCGCCGGGCAGCAGGAGTACGGGGAGGTGGTTGATGGTGGCGAGCGCGGCGCCGGTGACCAGGTTCGTCGCGCCCGGGCCGATCGAGGTCGTCACCGCGTGCGTGGACAGGCGCCGCGCGTGCCGCGCGTAGCCGACCGCCGCGTGCACCATCGCCTGCTCGTTGCGCCCCTGGTGGAAGGGCATCTCGTCGGCGTACTCGACGAGCGCCTGGCCGAGCCCGGCCACATTGCCGTGCCCGAAGATGCCCCAGGTCGCGGTGATCAGCCGCTGCCGGCTGCCGTCGCGCTCGGTGTACTGCCGTGCCAGGAACCGGACGAGCGCCTGGGCCGTGGTGAGCCTCATCGGTAACCCTCCGCATGGTCGGGGTGGAACCGGATCCGCCACTCGCGCCCCTCCCCCGGCCCCGCCATCACATTCAGGTAGTACATGTCGTGTCCGGGCTGGGCGATCGACGGCCCGTGCCACCCGTCCGGCACCAGGACCGCGTCCCGCGTACGGACTTCGGCGAGCACATCCGTGCCGCCTGCGCGCGACGGGCTCACGCGCTGGTAGCCGAGCCCTTCCGGGCCGCCGTCGATCTCGAAGTAGTAGATCTCCTCCAACTCGCTTTCTTCACCGGGCACTTGCTCGTCGTGCTTGTGCGGCGGATACGAGGACCAGTTGCCGCCCGGGGTGAGGACCTCCACGGCGATGAGGCGGTCGCAGGCGAAGGCGTCGGCGGCGGCGAGCCCGCGCACCTCGCGCGCGCACCGTCCGCTGCCGCGCGCTTCGAGCGGAACCTCCGCCGCGGGGCCGTAGCGAGCCGGGAGTCTCCGCTCGCATTTCGCTCCTGCCAAAGCGAACCGGCCTCCCACGGCGGAGGCGATCTGGGCGTGGGAGTCACGCGGCACATAGGCGAAATCGGTGGCTCCCGCGTAGACGTCCTTGCGGCCGTCGAGTTCGAACAGCGATCCGTCCACGAAGACGGTGCAGCCGCCGGTGAGCGGCAGCACGATCCACTCGCTGTCCCCGGCGGCGAGGGTGTGCGAGCCGCCGGGCGGCAGGTCGAGGACGCGCAGGGCCGCAAAGGACCAGCCGGCCGTCTCCGGACCGATGTCCAGGGCGTACGGCCCGTGCGCCGTTGTGCCGGCGGGTAGGTGCATCACAGCCCTCCAGAGGGGTCGAGCAGATCAGAGCAGTCCGACGGCCGTGTCCACGGCGGCCGCGACATCGTCATCGGGCGGATAGAGCAGCGAACGGCCCACGACGAGCCCCTGCACGGTGGGCAGTTGCAGGGCGCCGCGCCATTTCTCGTACGCGGCCTCCTGGTCGCCCTGCGTGTCCCCGCCGAGGATCACCGTGGGCAGCGTGGAGGCGGCCATGACGCGCTCCATGTCGTCGGGGTTCTCGGTGACGGGCACCTTCAGCCAGGTGTACGCGGAGGTCCCGGCGAGTCCGGAGGCGACGGCGATCGAGGTGGTCACGGCCTCGGCGGAGAGGTCGTTGTGCAGCAGCCCCTCGGTGCGCCGGGACACGAAGGGCTCGACGAACACCGGGAGCCGGCGCTCGGCCATCTCGTCGATCACGCGCGCGCTGGAGTGCAGGGTGGCGAGCGAGCCCGGGTCGTCGTAGTCGATACGCAGCAGCAGCTTGCCGCCGTCCAGGCCGGAGCGCTGGAGGTCGGCGGGCCGGTAGCCGGTGAAACGGTCGTCGAGCTCGAAGGCGGAGCCCGCGAGGCCGCCGCGGTTCATCGAGCCGAGCGCCACCTTGTCGTCGAGCGCACCGAGCAGCAGCAGGTCGTCGAGGATGTCTGCCGTGGCCAACACCCCGTCCACGCCCGGGTGTTCGAGGGCCAGGCAGAGCCGCTCCAGCAGGTCGAGGCGGTTGGCCATGGCGAGCGGGCGGCCGCCGACGGCGAGCGCGCCGCGCGCCGGATGGTCCGCGGCGACGATCATCAGGCGGCCGGAGTCGCCGATCAGCCTCCCGCGCCGGCGCCGCGCCGCGGCCGCCTCCGCCACGGCTTCGGGGCGCCGGGCCCGCGTACGGGCGAGCTCGGCGGGGCTGATCACCGGGACGCTCATCTCCGGCCGCCGTCCGCAGAGCCGCCCGCACCGGGTCCGTCCTCACCGCGACCGCCGTCCGCCGGGCCGCCCTCACCGTGGCCGTCCGCCACCCGGCCGCCGGCCAGGACCGCCTCGACCTCGTGCGCGTACGGCATCGCGGAGGAGCAGGCGAGGCGTGCGGCGACGATCGCCCCCGCCGCGTTCGCATACTGCATCACGCGCTCCAGGTCCCAGCCGGACAGGAGCCCGTGGCACAGCGCGCCGCCGAAGGCGTCCCCGGCTCCCAGCCCGTTGACCACCTCGACCGGCACGGGCGGCACCTCGGCGCTCTCGCCCTTGCTGTTCATGGCGAGCACCCCCTTGGGGCCCTGCTTGACCACCGCGAGCTCGACCCCGTACCCGAGCAACTCCCGTGCGGCGTCCAGAGGTTCCCGTACGCCCGTGGCGATCTCGCACTCCTCCAGGTTGCCCACGGCGACCGTGGCGTGGGTGAGGGCCTGCGCGTAGTACGGGCGCGGCTCCTCGTGCCAGAACATGGGCCGCCAGTCCAGGTCGAAGACGGTGAGGCCGGCGCGGGAGCGCGCGGCGAGGGCGGCGAGGGTGGCGTCACGGCTGGGCTGTGCGCTCAGGCCGGTGCCCGTCATCCAGAACACCCGTGCCGCACGCACCGCTTCGAGGTCCAGCTCGCCCGGGTGGATCTCCAGGTCGGGCGCCTTCGGCTGCCGGTAGAAGTAGAGCGGGAAGTCGTCGGGCGGGAAGATCTCGCAGAACGTGACGGGCGTGGGCAGTCCGTCGACCGGCGTGACCCAGCGGTCGTCGATGCCGAACTCCCGCAGCGCCTGGTGGAGATACGCGCCGAAGGGGTCCGCTCCCGTGCGGGTGATCACCGCCGTGCGCCGCCCGAGCCGGGCCGCGGCCACCGCGACGTTGGAGGCGGAGCCGCCGAGGAACTTGCCGAAGGTCTCCACCTCGGCGAGCGGCACCCCGGTCTGCAGCGGGTAGAGGTCCACGCCGATCCGGCCCATGGTGAGGACGTCGAACGCACGGAACTGGCCTTGCGGTTCGGACACCGGCCACGCCCCTTCGGATCGCCTTCGTCCCCAAGTGGTACCGCCGACTCCAGGTCTAATGCCGCCCGCGCCACACTGTCAACGGATTGTCCTTACATTCGGACCATGACCCGCACGGGGCATACCGCCTCCTTGACACCCCTCTCGAACCGCCGGAAAGCTGACGTTCATGACGGCGGCACCCGGGCTCTCCCGCATCCGTATCGGCTCCGCCCCCGACTCCTGGGGCGTGTGGTTCCCCGACGACCCGCATCAGGTGCCGTGGCGTCAGTTCCTGGACGAGGTGAGCGAGTCGGGGTACGAGTGGATCGAGCTCGGGCCGTACGGCTATCTGCCCACCGACCCCGACGTGCTGCGCGCGGAGACGGAGCGGCGGGGCCTCAAGGTGTCGGCGGGCACGGTCTTCACCGGCCTCCACCACGGACCTTCCGTCTGGGACTCCACCTGGGAGCAGGTCGCGAAGGTGGCCGCGCTCGCGCGCTCGCAGGGCGCGGAGCACCTGGTCGTCATTCCGTCCTTCTGGCGGGACGACAAGACGGGTGCGGTCCTGGAGGACCGCGAGCTGACCGCGGAACAATGGCGTGAACTGGCCCGTGGATACGAGCGGTTGGCGCGCGAGGTGCGCGAGACGTACGGCCTGAGGATCGTCGTGCACCCGCACGCGGACACGCACATCGACACCGAGGACAATGTCACGCGTTTCCTGGACGCGACCGACCCCGACCTGGTCTCGCTCTGCCTCGACACGGGGCACTACGCGTACTGCGGCGGCGACAACGTGAAGCTGATCGAGACCTACGGCTCGCGCATCGGCTATCTGCACCTCAAGCAGGTCGACCCCGAGGTGCTCGCCGCCGTGCGCGCCGAGGACCTGCCGTTCGGTCCGGCCGTCGGGCGCGGCGTGATGTGCGAGCCGCCGGCCGGAGTCCCGGCCCTGCAACCGGTCCTGACGGCCGCTCAGGGGCTCGGGATCGAGCTCTTCGCGATCGTCGAGCAGGACATGTACCCCTGCGAGCCGGACCGTCCCCTGCCCATCGCGCGCCGCACCCGCGCCTATCTGCGCTCCTGCGGGGCGTGACCGAGGAGGCCGTGCGGTGCGCATCAAGGCGACGGTTCCCGCCGGGGCACAGCGCTGCCCGTCGGGCACCTGGGAGCGCGTGCTGGGGGTGCCGCATCCGCGGCTGCGGCCCGGAATCCTCGCGTACCGGGGCTTCCGCTTCGCGCTGCCGGGTCCGCGGCGCCGGCTCGAAACCCCGGTGCCCGCGGTCACATTGCTGCTCGGCTTCGACCGTCCGCTGCGGGTGCACCACGCCCGGCGGCCCTCGGTCAGCCGTGTCTGCGCGGTGTCCGGGCTCGCCACCACGCCGGTGGTCGGCGAGCACGACGGGCGGCTGTCCGGCATCGAGGTTCTGATCGCGCCCTGGGCTGCGTTCACGCTCTTCGGCCTCGACCAGTACGAACTCGCCGACCAGGTGGCCGATCCGGCGGAGGCCCTGCCCGGGGTGTTCGGCGGCCGCAGCACCGTGGCGGACCTCGCGGGCGCACTGAGCTCCCTGCCGACCTGGGGCATGCGCTTCGCGCTGCTCGACGAGGTGTTCACGCGCTGGTCCGAGCAGGGCGCCCCCTGCTCGGCGCGGACGGTCGCGGCGTGGAACGAGCTGGTGCGCACCTCCGGGGCCGTGCCCGTGAGCGCGCTCGCCGATCAGGTCGGCTGGAGCATCCGCCAGTTGGAGAACCGCTTCCGCGAGCAGATCGGGCTCAGCCCGAAGGCGGCCGCGCGGGTGCTGCGGCTTCAGCGGGCCCGGCGGATGCTGGCCGCGGGCCGCAGCCAGGCGGAGACGGCGGCGGCCTGCGGGTTCTACGACCAGTCGCATCTCAGCGGCGAGTTCCGCGCGATGACGGGCTGTACGCCGGGTGAGTTCGCCGCGGCCCGCCGCTCGCCCGCCGTCACGGCCGGGCCGCCGGTGCCGGACCGGTTGCAGGGCGAGGCGACGAGTCTGCTGCTGCCCGCAAGCGGAAGTGCGCCTTTCTCCAAGACCCTTCCCGCCCCCTGAGGCACCCTGATGCAGTCGACCTTCGCCGGGGGAACGGGGGTCGCCAAGGGCCGGGTTCCCGTGCAGTGAACCCGGCCCTTTGTCTGCCCGGAACCCCGGGGTGTACCCACCTCCGCGCACGGCCAATCCGGGACAAACACGCACGGTTCTGTTGCAAACTTTCCCCTTCCGTCACAGACGTCTCACTCACGCGGGTTTCCCGTCACGCGCCTTCAACAGCCACTTCCCTCTCGTCACTGCCCGTCGTTCACGGGGCAAAGGCTGAGTGATCGACAGCACACGCTGCGTGATCGCCGTGACAGACGCACCCGGCTCCCCCGCCGGCCTCCCCCGGGCCGCCGCCGCGGTGCGCACAGGGAGGTGCCACACATGACCGACCGCGAACTCTGGTCGTACAAGGACATCGCCGCACACATCCGGGTCCAGCCGGACACCGTGCGCTCGTACCGCAAGCATGGGCTGCTCCCCCCGCCGGACCGGGTCGAGAACGGCAAGCCGTACTGGTACGCGGACACCATCCGCCGCTGGGTGGCCTCGCGGCCGGGCAACAGAGGACGCAAGGAGTAGCCGTACGCCCACCGAGGCCCCCGCCCCGAACAGGGGTGGGGGCCTTGCGGGTTCAGGCGTCGGCGCCGACCTTCTCGCGCGAGGCGGCCGTCGTCGCCGCGGCCTCGGGTGCCGTCTCGCGTGCCGCCTCGGCCGGTGCCTCGCCCTCGCGCAGCCCGAACCGCTCGTGCAGCCGGCGCAGCGGGCCCGGCGCCCACCAGGTCCAGCGGCCGGTCAGCTTGAGGACGGCGGGGACCAGGAGGCTGCGTACGACCATCGCGTCCATCAGGACGGCGAGCGCGATTCCGAGGCCGAGCATCTTCGTGTTGGTGACGCGCGAGGTGCCGATGGCCACCATCACCACAGCAAGGATCACCGCGGCCGCCGTGATGAGCCCGCCGGTGTGCTGGAGCCCGAACTTCACGGCGTGCTCGTGCCGGCCGGTGCGGTCGTACTCCTCCTTGATCCGCGAGAGCAGGAACACCCCGTAGTCCATGGAGAGTCCGAAGGCCACGCAGAACATGAGGACGGGCAGGGTGGTCTCGATGTCGCCGGTCGAGGTGAAGCCCAGCAGGCCGGACAGATGGCCTTCCTGGAACACCCACACCATGGCGCCGAACATCGCGGTGAGGCTGAGGCCGTTGAGCAGCACCGCCTGGAGTGGGATCAGGACGCTGCCGGTGAGCAGGAAGACCAGGAGCAGCGTGACCACCGCGATGATCGCGAGAGCCCACGGCAGCTGCTCGCCGATCGCCGCCTTGGAGTCCTCCAGCTGGGCGGCGCGCCCGGTCACCGAGGTCTCGAACGGGGCGTCCTGGGCGCGCAGTTCATGGACGAGCTGCTGCGCCTCGGGCCCGACGGCCTCGCCCTTCGGCAGCACGGTGAAGTACGCGGCCTCGCCCGAGGCGGAAGGCACGGGGCCCTCGACCCGCAGCACGTCGGGAAGGCCCGCGACCCGGGCGCGGTACGCCCCGTACTCCTCGGGCGTGCCCTGCTCCGCGAGCACCTTGAGCGCGCCGTCGGGGCTGCCGGGGAACCCCTCGCGGATGTGCTGCTGCACGACGTGGGACTCGGCGCTCGCGGGGAGCTGACGGTCGTCCGGGGTGCCGAACTTGACGCCCAGGAACGGCAGTCCGAGCAGCAGCAGACCGGCGGTGGTGGCGAGGGCGAAGACGGGCGCGCGGCGCATCACGAGCGCGGCCGCCCTGCCCCAGCCGGCGCCCTGCTCCTTCTTCGGCGCGCGGTCGCGGCGCCAGAGCCTGCGCAGGTCGAGGGAGTTGACCCGGTACCCGAGCAGCATGAGGGCGGCGGGCAGCAGGATCAGGGCAGCCGCGGCGGCAAGCAGCACCACGGCGATTCCGGCGTACGCGAACGAGCGCAGGAAGTACTGCGGGAAGAGCAGCATCGCCGCCAGCGACACCGCGACCGTCAGCGCCGAGAACAGCACGGTCCGTCCGGCGGTGCGCAGGGTCGTGCCCACCGCGGCCCGCACGTCGGCACCCGCGGCCAGCTCCTCGCGGTAGCGGCGGACGATGAACAGGGCGTAGTCGATGGCGAGTCCGAGCCCCAGCGCGGTGGTGAGGTTCATCGCGAACACGGAGACGTCGGTGAACTCGGTGAGGCCGCGCAGCACCGCGTTCGTGCCGAGGATGGCCACGATGCCGACGAGCAGCGGAAGCAGGGCCGCGACCGCGCTGCCGAACACCATCACGAGCAGCACCAGCGTGATCGGCAGGGCGATCATCTCGGCCCGGAGCAGGTCGTCCTGGATGGTCTCGGTCATCTCGTGCTGGACGGCGACGGGGCCGCCGATCGACACCTCGACAGGACCGTGCTCACCGCGCAGCCCCGGCGCGATCCGCTCCAGGGTCTCGGCGGCGGTCTTCTCATCGCCCTCGATGCGGGCGGAGATCAGGGCCTGCCGGCCGTCCTCGGCACGCAGCGCGGGCCGCGCCCGTTCCGGTGCCTGCCAGTACGAGCCGACGCCGGTCACCCCGTCCTCGGCGGCCAGCTCCCCGGCGAGGCGGCGGCCTTCCGCGGCCACGGCGGGATCGTCCACGCCCGCGCTCCCCGCGTCGACGAGCAGCAGCACATTGGGCTCGGAGTCGGGGAACTCCCGCTCCAACGCCTCGGCGGCATACGTGGATTCGGCGGCCGGGTCCTCCCAGCCGCCGCTGCCCATCCGGTCCGCGACCCCGCTGCCGGCGAACACCGCGAGCGCGGTGACGACCAACGCGATCAGGAGCGAGAGCCGGGGGCGGGCGGTCACGAGGCGGGTGAAACCGCCGGGCTCGGGCGCGGCGTCGCGGCCGGGCGCCGTCGCGGGGCCGGGCTCGGGCGGGCGTGCGGGTGCGGTGGGCATAGCGGTGTCCCCTTCACCGTGCTAAACACGAGCAATCGCTCGTGTTTTTCAAGAATGCGAGCGACCGCTCGCATTTGTCAATCGGGACCTCGGGCGGTTCCCCATGTACGCAGAGGCCCGTCCTGGCCGGTTCCCCATGTACGCAAGGGCCGCCCCGGCCGGTTCCCCTCGCACACAGGGGCCCGCCCGGGCCGCTCGCATAGGCTCGTCCCACAGGGACCAGGGAGTTGGAGAGATCGATGCCCGAGCAGGAGCCACCGCCCGCCGCACCGAAGCCGCGCCGCCGCCAGGCCCGCGGCGAGCGCCGGGCCGCGCAGCTTCTGGACGCGGCGGCCGTGGTGTTCAGCCGGGTCGGGTACACGGCCGCGAGCACGAACGCGATCGCACGCGAGGCGGAGGTGTCCCCCGGGACGCTCTACCAGTTCTTCCCGAACAAGGAGGCCATCGCCGTCGAGCTGGGCAACCGGCTCCTGGAGCAGTGGCGTGAGTCGTACGGTCAGGCGCTGTCCGCCGCGAACCTCGACCTGCCGCTGGCCGAGCTGCTGGACGCGGTGGTCGACCCGCTGCTCGAGTTCAACGCGCAGAACCCGGCGTTCCACGTCCTGATGCACGGACCGGACGCCCCGGGCCAGGTGACGGCCGCGTTCGAGGCCTTCCACAGCGTGGTGCTGCACCGGATCGAGGAGATACTCGCGACCTATCTCCCCGAGGCGCCCAAGGCCGAGACCACCCGCGTGACCACCACCACGCTCGCCCTGTTCAAGGCCGGTCTGGACCTGATCGCCGCACATCCGGACGAGCGTGAGGAGTACCAGGAGGAGCTGAAGAAGGTGCTCTTCCGCTACCTCGACCCGATGCTCTGCGAGGAGCCCCCGGCACCCGGCGCCGCCGCGCAGCAGCCGGAGGCCTGAGCGGCACCCCGCGCCCCCGCCCCCGGCACGGCGCGCCCCCTCACCACGCCTCCGCCCCCTGCCGCGGCCCGCCGGGCAGGGCCTTGCGCCCGGCCCCCGCCCGCAGCTTCATCGCGACCAGCGGGAACACGAGCACCGACACCATCGCGGCGCCGACCAGCGCGGCCGCCTCGCTGCTCTTCAGGAGGTGCTCCTCGAGGCCGATCGTCGTGATCGCCACGACCAGCGGCAGCGCGGTGGACGCGTACACGCTGAGCGCCGTCCGGTCCCGGCGGCCGAGATCGCGCGGCGCGAGCAGCCATACGGGGACGCCCCGCACGCACAGGAACAGGACCAGGAAGAGCGGGAGCAGCAGCAGCGCACGCCCGCCTTCGAGCAGGGCGGCGAGGTCGAAGCTGATCCCGGTGACCACGTAGAAGAGCGGCACGAGGAAGCCGAAGCCCATCGCCTCCACCTTGGAGACGACCTCGTGCGCGCTGTCGGGCGCCGCCCGGTGCAGCACGATCCGGGTGATCATCCCGGCGGCGAACGCGCCGAGCAGCACATCGAGCCCGAGCCAGGTGGCCAGGCCCAGCATCAGCGCGAGCAGCAGCACGACCAGCCGGACCGCGAACTGCCCGCTGCTGTGCAGGGTCTTGGCGATCACATGCGCGAACCAGGGCTGGTGCGGGCGCATGGCCCACCACACCGCGCCCGCGGTCAGAAGCCCGAACAGGACGAGCACGACGGTGGACTGTCCGGCGCTGCGTCCGCTCAGCAGGATCGCCATCGCGATGATCGGCCCGAACTCGCCGCAGGCGCCGACCGCCTGCATGACGGAGCCGAAGCGGCTGCGCAGGTCGCCGGCGTCCTTCAGGAGGGGCAGGACGGTGCCGAGGGCCGTGGAGGTGAGGGCCGTGCCGATGCAGACGGCCTTGCTGAAGCCGCCGGACGCGAGCAGCAGCCCGACCCCGAGGCCGAGCACCAGCGCGCAGACCCAGGCCCAGGCCGCCCGGGTGAGGGTGTCGCCGCGGATCCGGTCGAACTCGATCTCGTATCCCGCGAGGAAGATCAGCATCGCGAGCCCGAGATGCGAGAGCCCGTCGACCAGCTCGCCCTCGGTGGCCCAGCCCAGCACGTCGGGTCCGATGACGATGCCGAGCAGGATCTCGAAGATGACCAGCGGGACCGGCAGCCAGCGGCCCACGCCGTAGGCGAGCAGGGGCGCGAGGACCGCGATGGACATGATCAGGATCAGCGTCCCGGACTGCGACATAACGGCTGTTTACCATAAACTCCGGACAAACCGCTCCCGCAGTCCGCCCAGCTCCGACCGGCCGGCCCTCCCCGCTCACGACCGGTCAAATCCGCTGAATCCGGAGGTACTTGCCATGCCCACCACGCCCGTGAGCAGCCCTCCGGAGGTCACCCCCGGCTTGTGGAAACGCTGCCTGTGGGGCGGCCTGGCCCTGTGGCTCCTGACCGCGGTGGTCACGTACGCCACGAAGAACACCACGCTCCTGCCGACCCTGATCCTGCTCGGCAGCTTCCTGGTGCCGGCCGTCTTCGTCATGTGGGCCTACGAGCGGCACGGCCGCGACCTCGGCGTGGGCGTGATCCTCGGCTGCTTCGTGACCGGCGGCATCCTCGGGGTGCTCGGCGCCTCGGTGATGGAGTACTACCTGCTTCACCCCTCCCTGTGGATGTTCGTCGGGGTCGGCCTGATCGAGGAGGCGGTCAAGCTCGCGGCCCTGATGTGGGCGGTCCGCCGCCGCCCGCGCCTGCACGGCATCCGGACCGGCCTGGTGCTCGGCGCCGCGGTGGGCTTCGGCTTCGCGGCCTTCGAGAGTGCGGGGTACGCCTTCAACGCGGCCGTCACCACCAAGGGCATCGATCTGCGCGCCCTCCTGGAGACGGAACTCCTGCGCGGGGTACTCGCCCCCTTCGGACACGGCCTGTGGACGGCGATCGCGGGCGCGGTGCTCTTCGCCTTCCGCCGCCCCGACGGCCGCTTCCGTTTCGCCGGGCCGGTGATCGGCGCGTACCTGGGGGTGTCGCTGCTGCACGCTCTGTGGGACTCGATGCACGGCATCGCGATCTGGCTGGTCGCGCGGCTCACCACCTCCGGCCTCGACCGCTCGCTCTTCGCCCAGGGCTACATCCCCGACCCGACCGACCAGCAGAAACACCTCTTCACGCTGTTCTCGGTCGGCGGGCTCGTACTGATCTCGCTGATCGGCATCCAGTGGCTGCGCTCGCTCGCGCGTCGCGACAGCACTTGGAAAAGTACCCCCTAGGGGTATACGGTGGAGAGCGTGAGGGAGGCCCCGGCAGAACCGGCCTCCCCATGGGGCACCCTGGTGCCACCCCCGCAAACGCACTCCCTCGACAGGAGAACGACATGACCGCCCAGACCGAGCTCCCCCAGGCCGAGACCACCGGTTCCTGCTGCGGCGGCAGCAGCTGCGGCACGACGCAGGCCGCCGACACGCAGGCCGGCGTGACCACCGTCTACCAGGTCAAGGGCATGACCTGCGGCCACTGCGAGGGTGCGGTCTCCAGCGAGATCTCCGAGCTGCCCGGTGTCACCTCGGTCAAGGCCGTGACCTCCACCGGCCAGGTCACCGTGATCTCCGAGGCGCCCCTCGACGACGAGGCCGTGCGCGCCGCGGTGGACGAGGCCGGTTACGAGCTGACCGGCCGCGCCTGAGCCGTCGAAGCGACAGGGGGTGTGCGGCCGTCGGCCGTACGCCCCCTCGGCCGTTGCCGGCGCTCCCGCTTCACCCCACGGCGCCCACCCCTCGTATCCCTGGAAGAACCCCATGCCCCAGACGGCCTCCGACACCGCTGCCATAACCCCTGACGCCGCGCCGCTGCCGACCTCCGAGGTCGAGCTGGCCATCGGCGGGATGACCTGCGCCTCCTGCTCCTCGCGCATCGAGCGCAAGCTCAACCGGATCGAGGGCGTCACGGCCTCGGTCAACCTCGCGACCGAGAAGGCGCGGGTGGCGTACGGGGGCGAGGTCGCGGTCGGCGATCTGATCGCGACCGTGGAGAAGCTCGGGTACTCGGCGCACGAGATCGTGCCGGCCGCGCCCGCTTCGTCCGCCTCGTCCGCCTCGTCCGATGAGGCCGGTGCGGGCGCCGCGGCGCCCGAGGACCGCGAGGCGGACGGGCTGCGGCAGCGGTTCACCGTCAGCGCCGCGCTCGCGCTGCCCGTGATCCTCATGGCGATGGTGCCGGCACTGCAGTTCGACAACTGGCAGTGGCTCTCGCTCACGCTGGCCGCGCCCGTGGTGGTGTGGGGCGGGCTGCCGTTCCACCGGGCCGCGTGGACCAACGCGCGGCACGGCTCGGCCGCCATGGACACCCTGGTCTCGGTCGGCACGCTCGCCGCCTTCGGCTGGTCGCTGTGGGCGCTGTTCCTCGGCGACGCGGGGATGCCGGGGATGCGGCACGGTTTCGACTTCTCCGTGTCGCGTACGGACGGCTCCTCCACGATCTACCTCGAAGTGGCCGCCGGAGTCGTCACGTTCATCCTGCTCGGGCGCTGGCTCGAGGCGCGCGCGAAGCGCAAGGCGGGAGCCGCGCTGCGGGCGCTCCTGGAGCTGGGCGCGCGCGACGCGGCCGTGCTGCGCGGCGGGGTGGAGGTGCGGGTGCCGGTGGAGGCGCTGCGGGTGGGCGACCGTTTCGTCGTACGGCCCGGCGAGAAGGTCGCCACGGACGGCACCGTCGTCGAGGGCACGTCGGCCGTCGACGCCTCGCTCCTGACCGGCGAGTCGGCGCCGGTGGACGTCTCCCCCGGCTCGGCGGTGACGGGCGCGACGGTGAACGCGGGCGGGCGCCTGGTCGTCGAGGCCACGCGCGTGGGCGCCGACACCCAGCTCGCCCACATGGCGAAGCTGGTCGAGGACGCGCAGACCGGCAAGGCCGAGGTGCAGCGGCTCGCGGACCGGATCGCCGCGGTGTTCGTGCCCGTGGTGCTGCTGATCGCGGTGGCCACGCTCGGGTTCTGGCTCGGGTCGACGGGCGACGCGAGCGCGGCGTTCACGGCGGCGGTCGCGGTGCTGATCATCGCCTGCCCGTGCGCGCTCGGCCTCGCGACGCCCACCGCCCTGATGGTCGGTACGGGACGCGGCGCCCAGCTCGGCATCCTCATCAAGGGCCCCGAGGTCCTGGAGTCCACGCGCCGCGTGGACACGGTCGTGCTCGACAAGACGGGGACGGTGACGAGCGGGCGGATGGAGCTCGTGTCGACGGTGACCGCTCCCGGCACCGGGGAAAAGCAGGCGCTGCGGTACGCGGCGGCGGTCGAGCACGCCTCGGAGCATCCGGTGGGGCGGGCCGTGGCGGCCGGGTACGAAGCCGAGCCGTCGGACGGCGAGGGTTCCTCCGGTGAACTGCCGCCGGTCACGGACTTCTCCAACGTGCCCGGACTCGGCGTGCGGGGCACGGTCGAGGGCCGCGAGGTCCTGGTGGGGCGGGCCGCCCTGCTGGCGGCCGAGGGCATCTCCGTACCGGACGAACTCGCCGCCGCACAGCGCGCGGCCGCCGGGCGCGGGCAGACCGCGGTCCTGGTCGCCTGGGAGGGCGCTGCGCGGGCCGTGCTCGCCGTCGCCGACGCGGTGAAGCCCACGAGCGCCGAGGCGGTGACGCGGCTGAAGGCGCTGGGTCTGGAGCCGGTCCTGCTCACCGGCGACAACACCGCCGTGGCGCGGACCGTGGCCGCCGAGGTCGGGATCCCCGCCGAGCAGGTGATCGCCGAGGTGCTGCCGCAGGCCAAGGTGGACGTGGTCCGAAGGCTGCAGCGCGAGGGCCGTACGGTCGCCATGGTCGGCGACGGTGTGAACGACGCCGCCGCCCTCGCCACCGCCGACCTGGGCCTGGCGATGGGCACGGGCACCGACGCGGCGATCCAGGCCGGCGACCTCACGCTCGTACGGGGTGATCTGCGCGTGGCCGCCGACGCGATCCGCCTCGCGCGGCGCACGCTCGCCACGATCAAGGGCAACCTGTTCTGGGCCTTCGGCTACAACGTCGCGGCGCTTCCGCTGGCCGCGGCGGGCCTGCTGAACCCGATGATCGCGGGCGCGGCCATGGCCTTCTCCTCGGTGTTCGTGGTGAGCAACAGCCTGCGCCTGCGCCGATTCTCCTGACCGCCCGGGTTTCACCTGGGGCTTCACATACTCACCACAACTCCCTTACGCTATGGATCGATTCGGCACATCAGGTTCGATGCACCGATTCGGCACGGTTTCAGGACACAGCCGAGAGACGTAGATCACAGAGATTCCAACGTAACCATTCGGTGGGCTCGAAGGTCTAAGAGGCGATGACAGAAACGTCTTGGGGGGCGTTTCGGTCGTCAGGGGATGTCTTGGGGGACGTTCCCAGTCCGCGTTGGCCGGGGCACGTGCACGGAGAGCTTTGAGCGGCCCTCCCGTTACGCGTCCCGGCAGACCGCTGGACACCGCAGTACCGAAGACTTGTGAAGGCTCGACCGCATCACAGACGCCCGGCCGGATCCCGTGGGGGGAATCCGCACCGGGGCTAGGGAAGCGCTCCACCAGCCGGCCCGTGGGGGGACCGGCGGGTGGGGCGCTTCTCCATGTGCGGGGTGTGGCGGGCCGGGGCCCTGGGTGCGGGCCGGGCCCTCGAAGCCCTCGGCGTGGGCCGGGCCCTCAAGGTGGACCTCGAAAACGCGTGAGCCGCGCGGCCCCTGCGGGGGCCACGCGGCTCAGGTGAGGTTCAGGCGGCGCTCAGCGGCGCGCCGGAGCGGTCAGCGCGCCTCGACCGGCACGAAGTCGCGCTCGACGACACCGGTGTAGATCTGGCGCGGGCGGCCGATGCGGGAACCCGGCTCCTTGATCATCTCGTGCCACTGCGCGATCCAGCCCGGCAGCCGGCCGAGCGCGAAGAGCACGGTGAACATCTCGGTCGGGAAGCCCATCGCGCGGTAGATGAGGCCCGTGTAGAAGTCCACGTTCGGGTAGAGCTTGCGCTCGACGAAGTAGTCGTCCGAGAGCGCGTGCTCCTCCAGCTTGAGGGCGATGTCGAGCAGCTCGTCGGACTTGCCGAGGGCCGAGAGGACATCGTGCGCGGCGGCCTTGATGATCTTCGCGCGCGGGTCGAAGTTCTTGTAGACCCGGTGGCCGAAGCCCATCAGGCGGACGCCGTCCTCCTTGTCCTTCACCTTGCGGATGAAGGTGTCGACATCGTTGCCCGAGTCGCGGATGCCCTCGAGCATCTCCAGAACGGACTGGTTGGCGCCGCCGTGCAGCGGGCCCCACAGGGCGTTGATGCCGGCGGAGATCGAGGCGAACATGTTGGCCTGCGAGGAGCCGACCAGGCGGACGGTCGAGGTCGAACAGTTCTGCTCGTGGTCCGCGTGCAGGATGAGCAGCTTGTCGAGCGCGGCGACGACGACCGGGTCGAGGTCGTACTCGGCGGCGGGCACCGAGAAGGTCATCCGCAGGAAGTTCTCGACGTAGCCGAGGTCGTTGCGCGGGTACACGACCGGGTGGCCGACCGACTTCTTGTACGCGTACGCGGCGATCGTCGGGAGCTTCGCAAGGAGGCGGATCGTCGAGAGGTGGCGCTGCTTCTCGTCGAACGGGTTGTGGCTGTCCTGGTAGAAGGTGGACAGCGCGGAGACCACCGAGGACAGCATCGCCATCGGGTGGGCGTCACGCGGGAAGCCGTCGTAGAAGCGCTTGACGTCCTCGTGCAGGAGGGTGTGCCGGGTGATCTCGTCGCGGAACGTCGCGAGCTCGTCCACGGTCGGCAGCTCACCGTTGATCAGCAGGTACGCGACCTCGATGAAGGTGGAGCGCTCGGCCAGCTGCTCGATCGGGTAGCCCCGGTAGCGCAGGATGCCGTTCTCACCGTCGAGATAGGTGATCGCCGATTTGTACGCGGCGGTGTTGCCGTAGCCGCTGTCCAGGGTCACCAGACCGGTCTGGGCGCGCAGCTTCCCGATATCGAAGCCCTTGTCCCCGACGGTGCTGTCGATCACCGGGTAGGTGTACTCGCCATCGCCGTACTGGACTACTACAGCGTTGT
This sequence comes from Streptomyces indicus, assembly GCF_900100315.1. Classification (GTDB taxonomy): domain Bacteria; phylum Actinomycetota; class Actinomycetes; order Streptomycetales; family Streptomycetaceae; genus Streptomyces; species Streptomyces indicus. Next base: position 78,630 of record NZ_FNFF01000015.1, on the reverse strand, counting down.
TCGCGTTGTCGCTCACGTCATCCCTCACCGACGTAGTGCCTCTTCTTCGAGGTGCCCTGACTGCTGTCCACCATCCCCCATTTGGCCCTGGGCAGTGCACTCGGGGTCGACCATTAGGTCTATTGACGGCACTCAGTGCCGTCAGCCTGCTCATCCTGCCCCCTTCGCCCTGGTTGCGGAAGCCCTCCGTGATGTTTGCCACCGGGATGATCGATCAACGATCACCTCCGTGGCTCGTCCGATCCACCGAGCCGATGAGCCAGGGCGGTGCACCTCCTGCCCGCGGAAACCGTACGCACCGCCTGACCTAGCGCTTTGCGCGACCCGACGAGTACCACCAGCTTCTTCGCCCGCGTGACGGCGGTGTAGAGCAAATTGCGTTGGAGCATCATCCAGGCTCCGGTGGTGACCGGGATCACCACCGCGGGGTACTCGCTGCCCTGCGACCGGTGGATGGTCACCGCATACGCGTGGGCCAGTTCGTCGAGTTCGTCGAAGTCGTAATCGACCTCTTCGTCCTCATCTGTCAGGACCTTCAGCTTCTGGTCGACGACATCGAGTGCCGTGACCACGCCGACGGTCCCGTTGAACACCCCGTTGGCGCCCTTCTCGTAATTGTTGCGAATCTGGGTGACCTTGTCGCCGACGCGGAACGTACGGCCGCCGAACCTTTTCTCGGCGAGGTCGGGGCGGGCCGGGGTGATGGCCTGCTGGAGCAGCCCGTTGAGCGTGCCCGCGCCGGCCGGGCCGCGGTGCATCGGGGCGAGCACCTGCACGTCACGGCGCGGGTCGAGCCCGAATTTCGCCGGGATGCGCCGGGCCGCCACGTCCACGGTGACCCGGCCCGCGTCCTCCGTCTCCTCCTCGACGAACAGGAAGAAGTCGCCGAGGCCCTGGGTGAGCGGCGGTATCCCGGAGTTGATCCGGTGCGCGTTGGTGACCACGCCCGACTGCTGCGCCTGGCGGAAGATGCGCGTGAGCCGCACGGCCGGCACCGGGGACCGCTCGGCGAGCAGATCCCTGAGCACCTCACCCGCGCCCACGCTGGGCAGCTGGTCCACATCCCCCACGAACAGCAGGTGGGCCCCCTGCGGCACTGCTTTCACCAGCTTGTTGGCGAGCAGCAGGTCGAGCATCGAGGCCTCGTCGACCACGACCAGGTCGGCATCCAGCGGCCGGTCCTGGTCGTAGGCCGCGTCCCCGCCGGGCTTCAATTCCAGGAGCCGGTGCACGGTCGAGGCCTCGGCCCCGGTGAGCTCGGCGAGGCGTTTCGCGGCCCGTCCCGTGGGCGCGGCCAGCACCACCTTGGCCTTCTTGGCGCGGGCCAGCTCCACGATGGACCGGACCGTGAAGGACTTGCCGCAGCCCGGCCCTCCGGTGAGCACGGCGACCTTGCGGGTGAGCGCGAGCCGCACGGCCTCCTCCTGCTCGGGCGCGAGCGAGGCGCCGGTGCGCTCCCTGAGCCAGCCGAGCGCCTTGCCCCAGTCGACGTCCTGGAAGCCGGGCATACGGTCGCCCTCTCCGTTCAGGAGCCGTTTGAGCCGGCCCGCGAGGGAGAGCTCGGCCCGATGGAAGGGCACGAGGTAGACCCCGGTGACCGGGCTGCCGTCCGGTCCGGGCACCTGCTCCCGTACGACCCCCTCCGGATCCTCGGCGAGCTCGCCGAGGCACTCGATCACCAGGCCCGTGTCCACCTGGAGCAGCTTCACCGCGTCCGCGATCAGCTGGTCCTCGGGCAGGAAGCAGTGCCCTTGGTCGGTGGACTGCGACAGGGCGTACTGCAAGCCGGACTTGACCCGCTCCGGGCTGTCGTGGGGTATGCCCACGGACTGGGCGATGCGGTCCGCCGTGAGGAACCCGATGCCCCACACGTCGGCGGCCAGCCGGTACGGCTCGTTCTTCACTATGGAGATGGAGGCGTCCGCGTACTTCTTGTAGATCCTGACCGCGATCGACGTGGAGACGCCGACGCCCTGGAGGAAGACCATGACCTCCTTGATGGCCTTCTGCTCCTCCCAGGCGTCCGCGATCTTCTTGGTGCGCTTGGGCCCGAGCCCGGGTACTTCGATCAGCCGCTTCGGATCCTCCTCGATGATCTTCAGGGTGTCGATGCCGAAGTGCTGCGTGATGCGGTCCGCGAACACCGGGCCGATGCCCTTGACCAGGCCTGATCCCAGGTAGCGGCGGATGCCCTGGATCGTGGCCGGCAGCAGCGTCGTGTAGTTCTCGACGGTGAACTGCTTGCCGTACTGCGGATGCGAGCCCCAGCGGCCCTCCATCCGCAGCGACTCCCCCACCTGCGCGCCGAGCAGGGAGCCGACGACGGTGAGCAGGTCGCCGCCGCCGCGTCCGGTGTCCACGCGCGCGACCGTGTACCCGTTCTCCTCATTGGCATAGGTGATCCGCTCGAGGACTCCTTCGAGCACCGCGAGCCGGGGCTGGGGAAGCCCTGCGCTGTGGCCGGTCCGGCTGGTCATGAGGCGACGTTAGCGGGCGGCACCGACAGCGCGCGGGGCCTGTGGATAACTCCGCCCCGATGCCCGGCTGCCGCGTGGCCCGACCTGCGTCAGACCAGTGCCCGGACATGTTCGAGGGGGCCCGGCCCCCCGGCCGAACCCCCTCGGGTCCCCCTCCAACAGGTCTCCCTGATCCCCCCCGGATCCCCTCCCGGAAGTCCTGATGCCTAATACGACCCACGTCACCCAGGAAGGGTTGTACGGCTGCGGGCAGTAATTTTCGTGAAAGTCGGAGCTCCACTTCAGGGTGCCGACAAACCTGGGCAGTCGTAGCGTTTCAGGCATGAGCGAAGATGCGAATGTTCCGCTTGAGAAAGCTGTGATCGATGAGCTCGGCGACGAGAAGCTGCACGAGTTCGCGGGTCTGCTCGGCACGGACGAGGCGGGCGCCCAGGACGTGATCAGCGAGACGGTCTCCGCGCTCTCCGGCGGCCTGCAGGACAAGGCGCAGGGTGCTCCCGAGGACGTGGACGAGGTACGCCAGGCCTTCGCCGAGGTCGGCGAGGCCGCGAACGCCGCGCCGTTGCAGGGCGTCGCCACCCTCGGCGGCGGGCTCGGCGGAATGCTGAGCGGCGGGATGATGGCCGGTGTGCTCGCCAAGGTGAGCAAGCCGGTGGCCCAGGCCGTCTCCAAGAAGACCGGCATTCCCGCGGCGACGGTCTCGCGCGGGATCGAGCTCCTGATCCCCGTGCTGCTCGCGGTGCTCACCAAGCGTGCGGCGGCGAGCAAGGCCGGAGGCGGCTCCGCGCCCAAGGCTTCCGGAGCTTCCGGCGACCCGATCCCCAGCCCCGGCGCCGTGCCCGGTACGGCCACCGGCGGTACGGCCACGGGTGCGGCTCCGGCCGGCGGCCAGGCGTCGGGGGGCGGCCTGGATCTCGGCGACCTTCTGGGCAGCATTCTGGGCGGCGGCAAGAAGCAGTAGGTGTGCCGGGAGGTAAGGAGGCCGACGGCCGCCCTTACCTCCCGTACCCCCTTGGCAGCGCGCTCAGGTCGCCGCAGTCGCTTCCGCGGCGACGGCCGCGAAGCTCTCCGCCGTCTCACGCAGCACCTCCGCGCCGTCCTCCCGCGCCCACAGGCCGGAGTTGAAGAGCTCGACCTCCACGGAGCCCGAGTAGCCCGCCGCGTCGACGAGGCGCCACCAGTACGCGAGGTCGATGGCCCCGTCCCCGAGCTGGCCGCGGCCCGTCAGGACGCCTTCGGGCAACGGCGTGGTCCAGTCGGCCAGTTGGAAGGTGTGCAGGCGCCCGCCCGCGCCCGCGCGCGCGATCTGGGCGGGCGCGTGGTCGTCCCACCAGATGTGATACGTGTCCACGCAGACCCCGACCTGTTCGGCGGGGAAGCGTTCCGCGAGGTCCAGGGCCTGGCCCAGGGTCGAGACCACGCAGCGGTCGGACGCGTACATGGGGTGCAGCGGTTCGATCGCCAGGCGCACCCCTCGTTCCTGTGCGTACGGGCCGAGTTCGGCGAGGGCGTCCGCGATGCGCTCGCGGGCGCCGGGCAGGTCCTTGTCCCCTGCGGGCAGTCCGCCCGACACGAGGACGAGGGTGTCGGTGCCGAGGGTCGCGGCCTCGTCGATCGCGGTCCGGTTGTCGTCGAGGGCGCGGCGGCGTTCGGCCGGGTCGACCGCCGTGAAGAAGCCGCCGCGGCAGAGCGTGGTGACGGTCAGGCCGGCGTCCCTGACCAGCTTCGCGGCCGCCTCCACGCCGTATTCCCGGACCGGTTCGCGCCAGAGTCCGACGGCGGGAACTCCGCGATGCCCACAAGCGTTGGCAAGTTCAGGCAGCGAGAGCTGGCGGACCGTCATCTGATTGATGCTGAAGCGCGAAAGGGGGCTCACTGGGCGACTCCGTACACCTGAAGAAGTGACGTCATACGGGTCTGGGCGAGCGCCGGGTCCGGGAACAGGCCGAGCTGGTCGGCCAGTTGGTACGCGCGCGCCAGATGCGGGAGCGAGCGCGCCGACTGCAGGCCGCCCACCATCGAGAAGTGGGACTGGTGGCCGGCGAGCCAGGCGAGGAAGACGACTCCGGTTTTGTAGAAGCGGGTGGGTGTCTGGAACAAGTGCCTCGACAACTCAACAGTGGGATCCAGGAGTTCCCGGAAGCCCTTGGTGTCACCCGTGTCCAGGACGCGGACCGCCTCGGCCGCGAGCGGGCCGAGCGGGTCGAAGATGCCGAGCAGGGCGTGGCTGAAGCCGTGGTCGTCGCCTGCGATGAGTTCGGGGTAGTTGAAGTCGTCGCCGGTGTAGCACCGCACGACGCCTCCGGCAATCCGGGACAGGCGGCGGCGCAGCGCGACCTCGCGGTTCGCGTCGAGCAGCGAGACCTTGATGCCGTCCACCTTGTCGGAGTGGGCGGCGATCACCTCGAGGAAGGTCTCGGTGGCGGCGTCCAGATCCGTCGAGCCCCAGTAGCCCTCGAGGGCCGGGTCGAACATGGGACCCAGCCAGTGCAGGATCACGGGCTCGGAGGCCTGGCGGAGCAGACCGCCGTAGACGGCGAGGTAGTCCTCGGGGCCGCGCGCGACGGCCGCGAGGGCGCGGGACGCCATGAGGATCGCCTGCGCGCCCGTCCCCTCCACGAGCGCGAGCTGCTGCTCGTACGCGGCCGTCACCTCGGCGAGCGTCGGCAGCCCGGCCGGTCCGGTGAGCTGGTCGGTGCCGACCCCGCACGCGATCCGTCCGCCCACCGCCGCGGCCTCGGCGGCGGAGCGGCGGATCAGCTCGGCCGCGCCCGCCCAGTCCAGGCCCATGCCCCGCTGCGCGGTGTCCATGGCCTCGGCGACCCCGAGGCCGTGCGACCAGAGGTGGCGGCGGAAGGCGAGCGTCGCGTCCCAGTCGACGGCGGCCGGGGCGTCCGGCGAGACATCGGCGTACGGGTCGGCGACCACGTGGGCGGCGGAGAACACCGTGCGCGAGACCAGGGGTGCGGTGCCGGACACGGTGAGCGGTTCGGTGCGCGGGGTGTAGGCGAAGGTGCCGCCGCCGGCGCGCGGCAGGTGGATCGTCATGGTGCGGGCTCCGTCAGGTCGCGGCTGCGGGTCACGGGAGCGCTGGGTGCGCAGCCGCGGGTCACAGGGTCAGCTCGGGTACGTCGTAACGGCGGCCTTCCGCCGAGGACTTGAGGCCGAGTTCCGCGAGCTGGACGCCGCGGGCGCCGGCGAGCAGGTCCCAGTGGTAGGGCTCGTCCAGGGCGACGTGGCGCAGGAAGAGCTCCCACTGCACCTTGAACCCGTTGTCGAACTCGCCGTTGTCGGGCACCTCCTGCCACTGCTCGCGGAAGGACTCGGTGACCGGGATGTCCGGGTTCCAGACGGGCTTCGGGGTGGCGGAGCGGTGCTGGGCGCGGCAGTTGCGCAGGCCCGCGACCGCCGAGCCCTCGGTGCCGTCGACCTGGAACTCGACGAGTTCGTCGCGGTTCACACGCACCGCCCAGGAGGAGTTGATCTGCGCGATGGCGCCGGACTCCAGCTCGAAGATGCCGTAGGCGGCGTCGTCGGCGGTGGCGTCGTACGGCTTGGACTGCTCGTCCCAGCGCTGCGGGATGTGGGTCGCGGCGAGCGCGGTCACGGACTTCACGCGGCCGAACAGCTCGTGCAGCACGTACTCCCAGTGCGGGAACATGTCGACGACGATGCCGCCGCCGTCCTCGGCGCGGTAGTTCCAGCTGGGGCGCTGGGCCTCCTGCCAGTCGCCCTCGAAGACCCAGTAGCCGAACTCGCCGCGCACGGACAGGATCCGGCCGAAGAAGCCGCCGTCGATCAGGCGCTTCAGCTTGAGCAGACCCGGCAGGAAGATCTTGTCCTGGACGACGCCGTGCTTGATGCCGGCGGCGTTCGCGAGGCGGGCGAGCTCCAGGGCGCCGTCGAGCGAGGTGGCGCTGGGCTTCTCGGTGTAGATGTGCTTGCCGGCGGCGATGGCCTTCTTGAGGAGGTCCTCGCGGGTGGAGGTCATCGCGGCGTCGAAGAAGATGTCGATGCTGTCGTCGGCGAGGACGGCGTCCACATCGGTGGAGACGTTCGCCTGGTCGAGGCCGTGCCGGTCGGCGAGTTCGCGCAGGGCGTGCTCGCGGCGGCCGACGAGGACGGGCTCCGGCCACAGGACCGTGCCGTCGCCGAGGTCGAGGCCGCCCTGTTCGCGCAGCGCGAGGATCGAGCGGACCAGGTGCTGGCGGTAACCCATGCGTCCCGTCACGCCGTTCATGGCGATACGCACCGTTTTGCGTGTCACGTATGTCCCTCCGTTGTGCAGGCGCGCGCCGGTCGGCCTCGACGCCGGGTCGTTTGACGGTGCGGTGGGCGGCGGCCGTCGCCCGGAGCGGATCCGGGCAGGGTCCACCGCTTGCCGGACCCTCGATAGCAAGCGCTTTCTATCTCCGTCTGCGGGAAAGCTAGCCTGGAGGGTGATGCCCGGACAAGGGGGCGGCTCAAATCCCTGGGAATGCTTGGGGGTTCGATGACGCACCGGGGACCCGGCGGCCGGGGTGAGGTGGGGCGAGAGCGCGTGCCGTGGTGGTGGGCGCGAGGGGCTCGGTGAGGGCGGGCGCGGGCGCCTGCGGGCGTCCGGGGTGCTGCGGGCGCGGGCGGGCGCGGGTACCTGCGAGGGTCCGGAATGCCGGGCAGCGGCGAGTGCGCGGGCGTCCGAGGGTTCGGGGCGGTGGCGGGTGGCGGTGCGGGGGGCCGGAGCGTGGTCGGGTGGCTCTGGGAACATGGGGCCAGGTCGTGGCCATCTCGTGGCCGGAAAACGTCCCCATAACGGGTGTTCAGCCGGTATCACTGTCTGCAACGGTGCAGTGCGCAGCGCAGACGGCGTCCGCACCCGGACCGCCGGTTCCCGAGCGGCGATCGACCACCCAGCTCCCGGCGCCCCGGAGGACGAGATGACCGTGACCCTGGCGGATGTGGCGGCCCGCGCGCAGGTCTCCCCCGCGACCGTCTCCCGTGTCCTGAACGGGAATTACCCGGTCGCCGCGGCCACCCGCGAGCGTGTGCTGCGTGCCGTGGACGAGCTTGACTATGTGCTCAACGGTCCCGCGAGCGCGCTCGCCGCCGCCACGTCCGACCTGGTCGGCGTGCTGGTCAACGACATCGCGGACCCGTTCTTCGGCATCATGGCCGGCGCCGTGCAGTCCGAGTTCGGCGGACCGGGCGGGCGGGCCGGGGGCGAGCGGCTCGCCGTGGTGTGCAACACCGGGGGCTCCCCCGAGCGCGAGCTCACCTACCTCACCCTGCTCCAGCGCCAGCGCGCCGCGGCCGTGGTGATCACCGGCGGCGCGGTCGAGGACCCCGCACACGCCGAGGCGATGGCCGGAAAGCTGCGCCGGCTCGGCGAGGCGGGCACCCGGATCATCCTGTGCGGCCGCCCGCCCGTGCCCGACACCGGCTCGATCGCCCTCACCTTCGACAACCGCGGCGGCGGGCGCCGACTGACCGAGCACCTGCTCGACCTGGGCCATCGCTGTATCGGCTACATTGCGGGCCCCGAGGAGCGCACCACCACGCGGCACCGACTCGAAGGGCACCGCGACGCGCTCAAGGCGGCGGGCGTGGACGAGAGCGAGACGGTGCACGGGCCGTACGACCGGCAGTCCGGGTACGAGGCCGCGCGTGAACTGCTGCGCAGGGACCCGGACGTGACGGCGATCGTGGCGGCGAACGACACGGTCGCGCTGGGCGCGTGTGCCGCGCTGCGCGAGGCGGGACTGCGGATTCCCGAGGACGTGTCGGTGGCGGGCTTCGACGATCTGCCGTTCAGCGTCGACGTGGTGCCCGCGCTCACCACCGTACGACTGCCGCTGCACGAGGCGGGGGCGCGCGCCGGACGGATCGCCATGGGCCGGGAGGCCGAGCCGCCCGGGAAGGTCGCGGTGATCCCGGGTGAGTTGATGGTGCGGGGGTCCACGGCGCGGCCGCGCGCCTGAGGGGGCTGTACACCTGATGCGGGCGGGCGCCGGGCCCGCACCCGTGCCGCCTCCGGTGGGCCCCGGCGCCGTGCCCGTACCTCACACCCGTTCCCCGTCCCCAAGCACCGCGCTACCTTTGACTCAGTCAACGGTTTCCTCGATGTACCGAGGTGCGCCATGCCCCAGCAGTTCATCCATGAGATCCGGGCCTTCAACCGCTTCTACACGAACCTGATCGGCGCGCTGGACTACAGCCGCCACCTCTACCTGCCGTACACGCTCACCGAGTCCCGCGTCCTGTACGAGCTGGCCCACCGCGACGAGCCCGAGGCCGCGGATCTGCGGGCCGAACTCGGCATCGACGCCGGGTACTTGAGCCGGCTGCTCGCCAAGTTCGAGAAGGACGGCCTGGTCGAGCGGGGTCCCTCGCCGCGTGATCCGCGCCGCCAGCGCATCACGCTCACACCGCGCGGCCGCGAGGCGGCGGAGCTTCAGGAGGAGCGCTCGCGCGAGGCCGTGGGCGTGCTGCTCAGCAAGGTGCCGGCCGCAGAGCGCCCGCGGCTGACCGAGGCGATGCGCACGGTGCGTACGGTCCTCGCCGACGCCCGCCCCACCAAACCGGCGGAGGTGCGGCTGCGCGAGCCGGGGCCCGGGGACCTGGGCTGGATGGTCATGCGCAATGCGGCGCTGTACGCGGCCGAGTACGGGTGGAACGCCGACTACGAGGGCCTCGTCGCGCGGATCGTCGCCGACTTCGCCGAGGACCACGACCCGCACCTGGAGCGGGTGTGGATCGCCGAGCTCGACGGGATCCCCGTCGGTTCGGTGATGTGCGTACGCGACGACGCCCCCGCCACGGCGCGGTTGCGGCTCCTGCTGGTGGAACCCGACGCGCGCGGGCACGGGATCGGGGACCGGCTGGTCTCGGCGGTGATCGCGTTCGCGCGGGAGCAGGGCTACCGGGAGCTGGTGCTGTGGACCAACGACGTGCTGGACGCGGCCCGCCGGATCTACCAACGGCACGGGTTCGTGCTCACCGCGGAGAAGCCGCACCGCTCCTTCGGGCGCGATCTGGTCGGGCAGGACTGGCGGCTCTCGCTCCACGCCGAGCCTGCGTGAGGGCCGGGTTCCGGAACAGGCGCATGCGCTCGCCGAGCGGGTAGGCGACTTCCGAACACCGACGGCCCGAACACCGACGGCCCGACCGAGCCGGCCCACCGACCAGCCAGCCCGAAGCGAAAGGAACCCCATGAAGTTCGCGTTCTCCACCCTCGGCACCCCAGGCCTGCCCGTCCGGGACGTCCTGTGGCTGGCCCGCACCCACGGCTACCAGGGGGTCGAGCTGCGGGCCCACCCCGAGGAGCCCGTGCACACCGGCCTCGGGATCACCGAACGGGCCGATGTCGTGGCCGAGTTCAAGGAGGCCGGGATCGAAGTGCTCGGGATCGCCGGGTACGCGCGCGTGGCCGAGCCCGGCGAGGACACCCCCGTCCTCACCGAGATACGGGCGCTCCTGGAGCTGGCGCGCGATCTCGGGGCGCCCTTCATCCGGGTGTTCCCCGGCGGCGGCACCGAGCAGAGCGCCGAGGAGGCCGACGCCACCGCCGAGCGCCGGCTCGCGGCCGCGGCCGAGACGGCCGCCGACCTCGGCGTGCGGATCCTCCTGGAGACCCATGACTCCCACCGCGAGGCCACGGCGGTCAGCCGGGTGCTCGGGACCGTGGGCCACCGCAACGCCGGTGCGCTCTGGGACGTGATGCACACCTGGCTCGGCGGCGAGCAGCCGAGTACGTCGTTCGCCGCGCTCGCCCCGTATCTGGGCTACGTCCAGGTGAAGGACATCGCCTCCGCCGAAGACACCACTCCGCTCCCGCTCGGTGCAGGAGTGCTGCCCCTGGCCGACTGCGTGGAGGAACTCAGCCGTCAGGGGTGGGACGGATGGCTGTGCTGGGAGTACGAGAAGCGGTGGTATCCGCAGGCCGCCGAGCTGCCGACGCTGCTCACGGCCGGCCGCGAGCACCTCTGCCGGCTACTGAACGAGGCCGCCTGAGCCCTTGCGCGGACCGCACCCGGACCACCCCCGGGCTTCGGCGCGCCCCCGCCCGGACCTCGCGTCGGCCCCCGTACGAACCCGGCAGCAGGCCGCCCCTGAGCGGCGAATCGGCGCGGAAAAGGGGCCGTCACCGGCGCATTCGGAGGGGGGCGCGCCGGTGACGGCATGCTGCCGGCCGCGTGCGGTGGAGAGGGTGGTCAGCGTTCGCAGCCAGCAGCGAGGCCGACAGCGCAGCGCGGAGACTCTCCGGCAGCTGGAGATGGGACGGAGGAGGGCCCGGACGGGTTCCCCTCGGGTTCCTCTTCCCGTGGTCGTTCTCGTTCCCGATCGAGTCCGCGATGCGCTCCCGGCGTCTTGACCGGCAGAAATTTTCCGGCTATCCGTGATCCCTGGAAGTTTCCTTCAGCCAGGACATGTCAGGGAGTTCCGAGGGTGCGCCACGGGTCCTGTGCCCAACACCCCGGTGCCCACGGACAGTTGGGAGTGCTCGTGCAGCAACGCCCGCTCCGCACCTCCAGACGTACGCTTCTGACCGCCACCGCGACCGCCGCCGCGGCGGCCGCGATCGGCGTGACCCCCGCACTCGCCCAGGCCCCCCACCAGAGCAAGGACCGCGAACTGCGCCGCATCATCGCCCGGATGTCCCTGGAGGAGAAGGTCGGCCAGGTCTTCGTCTCACGGGTCTACGGGGAGACCGCCACGAACCCCGCCCAGGCCGACATCGACCTCAACCTCGCCCAGCTCGGCGTCCGCGACGCCGCCGAGCTGATAGCGAAGTACCACGTCGGCGGCATCATCTACTTCGGCTGGGCGCACAACGTGCGCGAGCCGCATCAGATAGCCGGCCTGTCCAACGGCATCCAGCAGGCCGCGCTCCGCCAGGACACCCCCATACCCCTGTTGATATCCACCGACCAGGAGCACGGCATCGTCTGCCGGGTGGGCAAGCCCGCCACCCTGATGCCCGGCGCGATGGCGCTCGGCGCGGCCGGTTCGCGCGCGGACGCCCGCCGCGCGGCCCGGATCGCCGGCCGGGAGCTGGCCGCCCTCGGCATCCGCCAGAACTACGCCCCGGTGGCGGACGTCAACGTCAATCCGGGCAACATCGTGATCGGCGTACGGTCCTTCGGCGCCGACCCCGAGGCCGTGGCCCGTATGGTCGCCGCGCAGGTGGACGGCTACCAGGGCGGCGGGGTCGCCGCCACGTCCAAGCACTTCCCCGGGCACGGCGACACCGAGGACGACAGCCACTTCGAGCTGCCGTACATCCACCACACCCGCGAGGAGTTCGAGCGGCTCGACCTGCCGCCGTTCAAGGCCGCGGTGCGGGCCGGGATCGACTCGATCATGACCGCGCACATCGTGGTCCCCGCCCTCGACCCCAGCGAGGACCCCGCCACGCTCTCGCACCCGATCCTCACGGGCGTGCTGCGCGAACAGCTCGGCTACGACGGCGTGGTGGTCACCGACTCGCTCGGCATGGAGGGCGTGCGGACGAAGTACGGCGACGACCGCGTCCCCGTGCTCGCGCTCAAGGCGGGCGTGGACCAGTTGCTCAACCCGCCCTCCCTGGAGGTCGCCTGGAACGCGGTGCTCAAGGCCGTGCAGGACGGCGAGCTCACCGAGGAGCGGCTCGACGAGTCGATTCTGCGCGTGCTGCGTCTGAAGGCGAAGCTGGGCCTGTTCCGCGATCCGTACACCTCCGACCGCGAGGTGGACCGCACCGTCGGGATCCCCCAGCACCTGCGGGCGGCCGAGGAGATCGCGGACGGGACAACGACCCTGCTGGTGAACGCGGACAAGCTGCTGCCGCTGTCCAGACTGAGCACGCCCGACGTCCTTGTGGTGGGCGCCGATCCGTCCTCGCCCTCGGGGACGACGGGTCCGCCGACGAAGGTGTTCGCGGGCGCCCTGACCGAACTCGGCTTCACGGCCACGGCGTTGTCCACCGGGACCGCGCCCGGTGCCGCGAAGATCGACGAGGCGGTGGCGGCGGCCGCGGGCAAGGACGTGGTGGCGGTGCTCACGTACAACGTGTCGGCGACCAGCTCGCAGCGCACGCTCGTGAGCCGGCTCGCGGCGACGGGCGTCCCGGTGGTGGCGATCGCCGTGAACCGTCCGTACGACGTGGCCCGGCTGCCCGAGGCGAAGGCCGTCCTCGCGGCCTACTCCTGGACCGACACCGAACTGCGGGCCGCGGCCCGGGTGATCGCCGGCCGGGCGCGTCCGCAGGGCCGGCTGCCCGTGCCCGTGCAGCGGGCGGACGACCCGGCCACCACGCTGTATCCGATCGGTTACGGACTGTCGTACTAGCCGGACACCGGGTGTGCGGCGTACCCGGAGTACGCCGCACACCCGGCCCGCACCCCCCAACTGACGCAAAGCACCTTGGACATCTGGCGAGCGGCCGCCGCGAGCGGTCACGCTGGTGGGACGTCTCGGGGTGGGACGTTTCGGGGGGTTCAGCATGCGCAAGGCACGATGCTCACGGGTGATGTGTGCGCCGTTACGGGTGGGGGCCCTGGCGCTGGCGGGGGTGCTGGCGCTGGCGGGCTGCCAGAAGTCGCCCGGTGCGAGCGGCAGTCTCAACGACACATCCGCTTCCCAGTCCCCGGCCGGACACGGCCGGATCTTCCTCGGCGTCGACGACTGCGCCTCGCGCGGCAAGGGGTTCACCGAGGTCCCCTGCACCAGCGAGAAGGCACGGGCGAGAGTGATCGCCCGCTACGACGGAAGGCAGTCGGAGGGACCGGCATGCCCGGGCCCCACCGACTTCGTGCTGCACATCAGCGAGTCGCGCCCCGCCTTCGACGAGGACGGGGACGGCTCCGTGCCCAAGGGCTATGCGTGCATGCGCAACCTGGAGTCCCCGCATCCGGGCGACCCGGGCGGGGGCGGCGGCCCGCGCACCGTCGTCGGCGACTGCGTCTACACGGCCGGCAAGGGCGAGGTGCGCGAGGCGGCCTGCGACGGCTCGGGGAAGAACAAGCCGGAGTTCAAGGTGCGTTCGGCCGTCAAGGACCGCGCCAAGTGCCCGGCGAGCACCGAGCTGTACGTGCAGCTGGGCGGGGGCAAGCCGGTCGGGTGCGCCGAGCCGGTGTAGCGCGGGGACATGCGCGTGGCGCCCGCTGCCTGAGCAACGGGCGCCACTTGAACGGTACTTCGGGAATGCGGGTATTACGGCCGCAGCGTCCGCGGTCCGTCCTGTCCGTCGAGCCGTGCGTCGTACGCCGTGAGCGCCTTCGCCGTGCCCGGGTCGGCCTTGACCGTGGCCGGCGCGACGCCCGCCCAGTCCAGGATGCGCGCGGTCGCGAGCGCCTTGTCCTCGGCCTTCAGACCGGCCACGTTCGCCCCGTGGTTGGCCCCCGGCGCGGTGAACACGTAGCTGTCGTGCGTGCCCCTGCCCGGACGGAAGCGCTCGGCGCCCCACGGGTCGTTCTCGCCGTAGACGTACATCATGCGCGTGGCGTTCTTGCGCACCCAGCTGTCCACGTCGCGCATGACCCAGGGCTTGAACTTCATCTCGATGTCACGCGGCACGAAGTTCCGCGGCGGCTGGTAGCCGTAGCGCGACAGGCCTTTGAGGTGCGGCTGCTCGATGTCCGGGGAGCCGAGCTCGGTGCCCGCCTGGTAGTAGTACGGCGTGTACGGCGCCAGGCCCTGGTCGGTGTAGAAGGAGAAGCCGGAGATCGCGTCGACGGTGTTCCAGATCTCCTCGTCCGTGGCGGTCTTCGCGACCGGGATCGAGGCGCAGTCCGCGAGCAGGCTGTACTGCCAGAACGCCCAGGTGAAGTCGAGCACGACGGCCTCGTACGCCTTGTCCAGGGAACCCACCGTATGGAAGGTGTAGTTGTTCTCCTTCGCGTACGCGGCGTAGCGCTCCTCCAGGGGACCGCGCCGGATCAGCGCCTCGCGCTGGATGTTGTTGAGCCGGTCGCGGCACTCCTGCGTGCCGACGGTGGCGAGGAAGCGGTCGTACGCGGAGTCCTCGTGGTTGACGACGTCGTTGGGCGCGACGTACGCCACGACACCGTCCATGTCCTTGGGGTAGAAGCGCTCGTAGTACGTGGCGGTCATGCCGCCCTTCGAACCGCCGGTGGACAGCCAGCGCTTGGGGTAGATCGCGTCGAGCGCCTGGAAGATGCGGTGCTGGTCGCTGGCCGCCTGCCAGATGTCCAGCTTGGACCAGTCGGCGGGCTGGGGCCGGGACGGCGTGAAGAAGCGGTACTCCATGGAGACCTGGTTGCCGTCGATGATCCGCGTGGGCTCGCTGCGGCCCGGGTTGGTGGAGACGCCGTAGCCCGAGGTGTGGAAGACGGTCGGGCGGTCGGTTTCCTTGTGCAGCACGGTCAGGCGCTGCTGGAAGGTGCCCTTGGACGGGTGGCGGTGGTCCACGGGCTGGGTGTAGTTGAGGACGAAGTAGCGGTAGCCGGCGTAGGGCTTCTCCTCGATCAGGCTCATGCCCTTGACAGCCAGCAGCCGGTCCTTGATGTCGGTCGGCTGCGGCGAGGCCGCGGCGGTCGCCGTGGCCGTGCCCGCCAGCATCGTGGCTATCAGCACCACGAGTGTGAGCAGCCATCTGAGCGCTGTGCGCATTCAGGTCCCTCCCCTGTGGTCACGGATAGCACCGGAACCTAGTGCAGCAACTTGCCCCGCACCAGGGGGAGTTCACCGCCCGTAATGATGGTTTACGGGGATACGCGGTCAGGGGCGGAGGTGAACCGGTCAGGGCCGTCAGGCACGGAAGTGAACCGGTCAGGCCCGTCAGCCGCCGAAGGCGGACCAGGCCTTGCTCACCTTGCCGCGGCCCACCGCCCCCTTGATCCACACCTTGCGGTGGCCGACATGGGTGCGCACCGGTCCGACGGACGCGCGGTGCAGGCCCGACTTCACCACGGGCCGGCTGCCGCGCGCCTGGATGCTGACGGCCATCGGACGGAGCGGGCCGCGGTGCTTGGCGTACGTCATCGCGCACAGGTAGCCGCCGCTGCGGTACACCTGCACGTTTCCGGTCGAGAACCTCAGGTCGGCGACCTTCCGTCCCGTGCAGCGGCTCGCGGCGTGCGCGTCACCGGAGAAGGGGCCGGCCAGCGTGAGCACCAGGGCGAGGGCGAGCAGCACGAGTACGGCGCGCGCCTTGCGTATCGCCCCAGCTGCCACGTGCATCCCTCCAACCCCTGCAGCGTACGAAGGTACGGACGCGCCGCTGCCACCGGGTGGTTCCGGAGCTGGCCGAAACCTTCTGCTTCTGTGAGGGCTTTGGCGGGTTCGGGGCACTCTTGTGACAGACGCGAAAGGCAGAGCCATGACCCATACGCGTAATTCCTCCCCGCGCGCCGGCCGCGCCTTCCTCGTGGCCGTCACCTTCGCCGGACTCGCCGCGGTGCCCGCGTCGGCGATGGACTACGGGAGCACCACGGGCACACCGGCACCGGCACCCGAAGCGGCGGCAGCACCGCGCCCTGCCGGTGAGCGGCCGCCGGGTCCTGTCCTGGACGGCGACCCCGGCACTCCGGCCACGCGCGTGGCGCACTTCTACGCCGCGTACACCGATGTGGCCGCCGCCCCGGGCTCGAACGAGACCGCGAAGGCGCTGCGCTCCTTCTACCTCACGCCGGCGCTGCAACAGCGCCTCGCCGACTGGGAGCGGCGCAACGAGGCCGACGGGGTGCTGCGCGCCCAGAACTCCCCCACCGCCTGGCGCGTGACCCCCGAGGGCAGCGGCATGGGCAGCACCTGGGCGACGGTCCGGCTCACCTGGGGCGAGGGCCAGGACCGCAGGTACACCTATCTGAAGGTGACCACGCAGCTGGAGAGCGGCAAGATCTCCGACATCACCGAGAAGTACTGAACCGGTCAGCACTGCCCTGGGACGTACTGCCTTAAGACGTACTGACCGCCGCCTCGGGGTCCGGCTCGCCGATGAAGGTGCGCCACAGCCGCGCGTACGTGCCGTCCAGGGCGAGCAGTTCGTCGTGCGTGCCGTCCTCCGCGACCCGGCCGTGGTCCATCACGACCACCCGGTCCGCGCGGGCCGCGGTGCTCAGGCGGTGTGCGACGACCAGCGTGGTGCGGCGCGCGCCGAGCCGGTCGGCGGCCTGGTTGACCTGGGCCTCGGTGGCGAGGTCGAGGGCGGCGGTGGCCTCGTCGAGCAACAGGACGTCGGGGTCGACCAGTTCGGCCCGCGCGAGCGCGATCAGCTGGCGCTGGCCGGCCGAGAGGTTGCGGCCGCGCTCGCTGACCTCGTGCAGATAGCCGCCGTCGAGCGTGGCGATCATCTCGTGCGCGCCGACCGCGCGGGCCGCCGCCTCGACCTGGGCGTCGGTGGCGTCGGGCCGTCCGTAGGCGATGGCGTCGCGGACCGTGCCCGCGAAGAGATAGGCCTCCTGCGGTACGACGCCGAGGCGGTGGCGGTACGAGGTGAGGTCGAGCCCGCGCAGGTCCTCGCCGTCGACGGTGACCCGGCCGCCGGTCGGGTCGTAGAACCGGGCCACCAGCTTGACCAGCGTGGACTTGCCGGCGCCGGTCTCGCCGACGAACGCGACGGTCTGTCCGGCCGGGATCCTCAGGTCGATGTGGTGGAGTGCGTCCTCGCCGTCCCCGTAGGCGAACTGCACGTCCTCGAAGGCGATCTCGCCGCGCAGCGAGAGCACCTCGCGCGGCGCGGCGGCCGCCTCGGTGGAGGTGGGCTCCTGGAGCAGCTCCTGGATGCGGCCGAGCGAGACGGTCGCCTGCTGGTAGCCGTCGAACACCTGCGAGAGCTGCTGCACGGGCGCGAAGAACAGGTCGATGTAGAGCAGATACGCGACCAGGGCGCCGGTGGTGAGCGTGCCCGCGTCCACCCGGTGGGCGCCGACGATCAGGACGGCCGCGGCGGCCACCGACGACAGGAGCTGCACGAACGGGAAGTACACCGAGATCAGCCACTGGCCCTTGATCCGGGCCTGGCGGTAACTGTGGCTGCGCTCGGCGAACCGCTCGGCACCGGAGCGCTCGCGCCGGAAGGCCTGGACGATGCGGAGGCCGGAGACGGACTCCTGGAGGTCGGCGTTGACGACCGAGACGCGTTCACGGGCGAGTTCGTACGCCTTCACGCTGGACTTGCGGAAGAAGTACGTGCCGACGACCAGGACCGGCAGGGTGGCGAAGACGACCAGGGCGAGCTGGAGGTCGATCACGAGCAGCGCGACCATGATGCCGAAGAAGGTGACGACCGAGACGAAGGCCGTGACGAGGCCGGTCTGGAGGAACGTGGACAGCGCGTCCACGTCCGTGGTCATGCGGGTCATGATGCGGCCGGTCAGCTCGCGCTCGTAGTAGTCGAGGCCGAGGCGCTGGAGCTGGGCGAAGATCTTCAACCGCAGTGCGTACAGGACCTGTTCACCGGTGCGGCCCGTCTTGCGGATCTCGCCGGTCTGCGCGGCCCACTGCACGAGGACGGCGAGCAGCGCGAGTCCGGCGGCGGCCCAGACGGCGCCGAGCGCGGCCTGCGTCACGCCTTCGTCGATGCCGTGCCGGATGAGGACGGGAAGCAGCAGGCCCATGCCCGCGTCGACCGCCACCAGGGCGAGCGCGACCGTGAGCGGCTTACCGAAGCCCTTGAGGAGGCGGCGCAGTCCGTACGAGGTCTCCGGCGCGACCGCCTTGGCCTCGTCGATGCCGGGGGTGTCGGTGGCCGGGGGCAACGCGTCGACCTGGGCGAGCAGTTCGGGCGTGGCGGGGGTTTCGGCGAGTGCGGTGTCCTTGGGTGTGCGGTCGCCCGCCCACAGCTGCGGGGTGATCCCGCGCTCGGCGTCGAACTCGGCGTCCAGTTCGGCCCGTACGGAGGTGTCCTCGGGGGCGTCCTTGGCCATCAGGTGGCCGGGCGAGACGGCGCCGAGCTCGTCGGGGTCGGTGAGCAGGCGCCGGTAGAGGGCCGAGCGCTGCTCCAGCTCCTCGTGGGTGCCGATGTCGGCGAGGGTGCCCTCGTCGAGCACCGCGATGCGGTCGGCGAGGCCGAGGGTGGAGCGGCGGTGGGCGATGAGCAGGGTGGTGCGCCCGGCCATCACGTGCTTGAGGGCCTCGTGGATCTCGTGCTCGACACGGGCGTCGACGGCGGAGGTGGCGTCGTCGAGGACGAGGAGGCGCGGGTCGGTGAGGATCGCGCGGGCCAGGGCGAGGCGCTGGCGCTGGCCGCCGGAGAGGGTGAGGCCGTGCTCGCCGACCTTGGTGTCGTAGCCCTCGGGCAGCTCGTCGATGAAACGGTCGGCCTGGGCGGCGCGGGCGGCCGTCTCGATCTGCTCCTGGGTCGCGTCCGGGACGCCGTACGCGATGTTGGCGCGGACCGTGTCCGAGAAGAGGAAGGAGTCCTCGGGGACCAGGCCGATCGCGGCCCTCAGCGAGTCGAGGGTCAGCTCGCGCACGTCGTGGCCGCCGACCAGGACGGCGCCGTGGGTGGCGTCGTAGTAGCGGGGCAGCAGCAGCGAGACGGTGGACTTGCCGCTGCCGGAGGAGCCGACGACGGCCACGGTCTCGCCGGGCTCGATGGTGAGCGAGAAGTTCTTCAGGACGGGGCGGCCGTCCTCGTACGCGAACGAGACGTCGTCGAACTCGACGGTCGCGGGCGCGTCGGCGGGCAGGTCCTTGGTGCCGTCCTGGATGACGGGCTTCGTGTCGATCAGTTCGAGGACGCGCTCCACACCGGCGCGGGCCTGCTGGCCGACGGTGAGGACCATGGCGAGCATGCGGACGGGTCCGACGAGCTGGGCGAGGTAGGTCGAGAACGCGACGAAGGTGCCGAGGGTGATCTCGCCGCGGACCGCCAGCCAGCCGCCGAGGGCGAGCATCGCGACCTGGCCGAGGGCCGGGACGGACTGGAGGGCCGGGGTGTAGCGGGAGTTCAGCCTGATGGTCCGCAGCCGGCCCGCGAACAGCCGGCGGCCGACCTCCCTGAGCTTCCCGGTCTCCTGCTCCTCCTGCCCGAAGCCCTTGACCACACGCACGCCGGAGACGGCCCCGTCGACCACGCCCGCCACGGCGGCGGCCTGCGCCTGCGCGTACCAGGTGGCCGGGTGCAGCCGGGTCTTGCTGCGCTTGGCGATGAACCACAGGGCGGGGGCGACCGCGAGGGCGACGAGGGTGAGCGGCAGCGACAGCCAGGCCATGACGGCCAGCGAGATCAGGAAGAGCAGGATGTTGCCGATGGTCATCGGCAGCATGAAGAGCAGGCCCTGGATCAGCTGGAGGTCGCTGGTGGCGCGGCCGACGACCTGCCCGGTGGACAGCTCGTCCTGCCGGCGCCCGTCGAGCCGCGTGATCGCGCCGTACATGTCGGTGCGCAGGTCGTGCTGCACGTCGAGGGCGAGGCGGCCGCCGTAGTAGCGGCGGATGTACGTGAGCACGTAGACGACCAGGGCGGCCGCTATCAGCAGGCCCGTCCAGGTGGCGAGGGACCGCTCCTTGGTGGTGATCACGTCGTCGATGACGACCTTGGTGATCAGCGGCACGACCGCCATGACGGCCATGCCGCCCAGGGAGGACCCGAGCGCGAGGACGACGTCCTTCGGGTACCGCCACGCGTACCCGGTCAGCCTCCTGGCCCACCCCTGCTGTCCCGCCGCCACGTGCTGCCTCCCGCTGGTCGTCACGGAGAGGTGAACGCGGACGCGGGGCGGTTTTCATCCCGCTGCAACATTTCGGGGCGGGAAGGGGGTGGCCGGAAGGGGGTGGGGCGGACGGCGGGGTGGCCGGAAGGCGGTGGGGCGGGCCGGGTGGCGCCCGAGGGACGCGACCGGGCCGGGTGGCGCCCGAGGGGGCGCCACCCGTGGGTCAGCCGAGGTGCGCGGGCCCGCTCACCCCAGATGCGTCGGCGCGAACAGCCGCAGCACCGCGGGCAGCACCACGACCGAGGGCCCGGGAGCCGCGAGGGCCTTGGACAGGTCCTCGGTGAGGGTCTCCGGGGAGGTGCGCACCCCCGGCACCCCGAAGGACTCCGCGAGGGCCACGAAGTCCGGCCGGGACAGCTCCGTGCCCGTGGCCTCGCCGAACGCGTCGGTCATGTACTCGCGCAGGATGCCGTAGCCGCCGTCGTCGACGATCAGCCAGGTGACGGGCAGGTCGTACTGCCTGGCCGTGGCCAGCTCCGCGATCGAGTACATCGCGCCGCCGTCGCCCGAGACCGCGAGCACCGGCTTCGTCGGGTCGGCCGCCGCCGCGCCGAGCGCCGCCGGATAGGCGTAGCCGAGGCCGCCGGCGCCCTGGGCCGAGTGCATGGTGTTGGGCCGGCGGGCGTCGAAGGCGGACCAGGCCCAGTACGACAGGATCGTCATGTCCCAGAAGCTGGGCGAGGCGTCGGGCAGGGCGGCGCGGACCGAGGCGAGGAGCTGCTGCTCCGCGCCCAGGTCCTGCGCGTCGATCCGCTCCCGTACGCGCGTGAGGACCTCCCGTACGCGATCGGCCGCCGCCGGGTCCTCGCGCGGTCCTTCGAGGGTCTCGAGCAGCGCCGTGAGCGCGATCCTGGCGTCCGCGTGGATGCCGAGCGCCGGGACGTTGGACTCCAGCTTGCCCGCGTCGGCCTCGATCTGGATGACCCGGCCGCGGGGCGTGAACGTGTGATAGTTCGAGGAGAGTTCGCCCAGGCCCGAGCCGACGACCAGCAGGACGTCCGCGTCCTCCAGGAAGTCGGTGGTGTGCCGGTCCTCCAGCCAGGACTGGAGGGACAGCGGGTGCTCCCAGGGGAAGGCGCCCTTGCCGCCGAAGGTGGTGACCACCGGCGCGTTCAGCTGCTCGGCGAGCGCGCGCAGCTTGCCCGAGGCGTCCGAGCGGACCACGCCGCCGCCCGCGATGATCGCCGGCCGCTCGGCACGGGCCAGCAGGTCGGCCGCGACCGCGGTCAGCTCCGGGCGCGGCAGCAGGTCGTGCGGGAAGGCGTCCACCGGGGCGACCTGCGGGAGCGTGGTCTCGGCGAGCAGCACGTCCTGCGGGATCTCCACCCACACCGGGCCGTGCGGCGCGGTGAGCGCGGACTCCCAGGCCGCGGCGATCGCGGACGGGATCTGCGACTGCGTACGGACCGTGTGCACGGACTTCACGATGTCGCGGAACGAGGCCTGCTGGTCCCGCAGTTCATGCAGGTAGCCGTGGCGTCCGCCGCCGAGCCCGGCCGTCGGGATCTGGCTGGAGATCGCGAGCACCGGCGCGGAGGCGGCGGCCGCTTCCTGGAGCGCGGCCAGCGAGGTCAGCGCACCCGGTCCGGTGGACAGCAGCAGCGGGGCCGCCTCGCCCGTGATCCGGCCGTACGCGTCGGCCGCGAAGCCCGCGTTGTTCTCCACGCGCAGGCCCACATAGCGCAGGTCGGAGCGGCGCAGCGCGTCGAACATGCCCAGCGCGTGCTGCCCGGGCAGGCCGAAGACCGTGGTGGCGCCGAGGCCTTGCAGGGTCTCGACGACCAGGTCCCCGCCGTTGCGCCCGGCCGGCGGGTTCAGGGCCGCGGCCGTCTGGGCCGGGGTGGGCCGCAGGTCGATGTCGTGGTCGTGGGTCACTTCGGGCTCCGGGCCTGGGGGCTGTGTCCGGTGCGCCGGCCGCGGGTCACTCGGCACCCCGGCGGCTCTCGGCGATCTGCCGGCTCATGATCGTCGTCAGCTCGTACGCCGTGTGCGAGGCGGCAACGGCGGTGA
The DNA here is from genome assembly GCF_900100315.1 of Streptomyces indicus. GTDB lineage: Bacteria > Actinomycetota > Actinomycetes > Streptomycetales > Streptomycetaceae > Streptomyces > Streptomyces indicus. The sequence goes on along the minus strand of NZ_FNFF01000015.1, from coordinate 56,507 downwards.
TCTCGGCGTGGTCGTACGCGGGCGCCACCTCGACCACGTCCGCCGAGACCAGGTTGCAGGAGGCGAGCCCGCGCAGGATCTCCAGGAGCTCGCGGGAGGTCATGCCGCCGGCCTCGGGCGTACCCGTGCCCGGGGCGTGCGCCGGGTCCAGGCAGTCGATGTCGATGGAGATGTACAGCGGGCGGTCGCCGATGCGCTGGCGCAGCTGGTCCGCGACCTCGTCGGCGCCGCGCCGGTAGACATCGGCGGAGGTGACGATGCCGAAGCCCATCTTCTCGTCGTCGGTCAGGTCCTGCTTGCCGTAGAGCGGGCCGCGGATGCCCACGTGGGACAGCGCCTCGGTGTCGAGGATGCCCTCCTCGACCGCGCGCCGGAACGGGGTGCCGTGGGTGTACTCCGCGCCGAAGTAGGTGTCCCAGGTGTCGAGGTGGGCGTCGAAGTGGAGGAGCGCGACCGGGCCGTGCTTCTTCGCCACCGACCGCAGCAGCGGCAGCGCGATGGTGTGGTCACCGCCGAGGGTCATCAGACGGGCGCCCGTGCCGAGCAGCTCGTCGGCGGCGGCCTCTACGGTCTCCACCGCCTCGTTGATGTTGAAGGGGTTCGCGGCTATGTCGCCCGCGTCCGCGACCTGCGCGAGCGCGAAGGGGGAGGCGTCCTGCGCCGGGTTGTAGGGGCGCAGGAGCCGGGAGGCCTCACGGATCGCGTTGCCGCCGAAGCGCGCGCCCGGGCGGTAGGAGACCCCGCTGTCGAAGGGCACGCCGACGACGGCGACGTCCGTGGTGCCCACCTCGTCGAGGCGGGGCAGCCGCGCGAAGGTCGCCGGACCCGCGTACCGCGGAATCCGCGAGGAGTCCACGGGCCCGCGCGGGGCGGAGGTGCCGGAGGTGGCGGGGGTCTCGCTGCTGCTCATCGTCGAGCTCCTTCAAGGTGGTGCGGGTGGTGCGGATGTACGCCCCTGCGCGGCCCCCCGGTCCGGGGGCCCGCGCACGTGCGCTGCGAATCGAAATGCGCTTCAAGTGTCGCCCAGACCGCCGAGGCGGCGATCAGGCTGTGGACGACCGACGGGTTGTGGACAACCCCGTCACCCACCAGAGGCGGGGAGCCTCAGAGGGCCGAGGAAGGCCGGACGGACGCCGCCGGCTCGGTCTCCGACGGCGGCTCCTCGCCGCCGCGGCCGGCCAGCCGCTCCCGCCAGTTGGCGAGCACGGCCTCGTCGGTGGGCTTGGTGGCCAGGGAGACGACCAGGTACGCGGCGAGGGAGGCGAGCAGCCCGTAGTAGACCGGCTCGTTGGCGAGGATCCCGTACTTCCACATCAGGAAGATCACCGTGACACCGCCGACGCCGACCGCCGCCAGCGCCCCGTACACCGTGCCGCGCTTCCACAGCAGACCGCCGAGGATCGGCACGAGCAGACCGCCCACGAGCAGGTCGTACGCGACGGTCAGGCCTTCGAGGACGCTGTCCAGCTGGATCGCGATCACGATCACGGCGACGCCCATGATGAGGATGAAGACCCGGTTGCCCTTCACCTCGTCGCGCTCCTCGTGCCCGCCGGCGGAGACCACGCCGCGGATCCGCGCCCAGATGTCGTTGTTCGCCACGGTCGCCGAGGCGATCAGGGCGCCGGACGAGGTGGACATCACGGCGGCGAGCGCGGCGGCGAGCACCAACCCGCGCACCCCGACCGGGAGTTCCTCCTTCACGATGGTCGCGAAGGCGTCGTCGGCCGAGCCGAGCTTCGGGAAGAGCACCTTGGCCGCCGTGCCGATCACGGCGCCGGCCAGCGCGTACGCCAGACAGTAGGTGCCGGCGACGGTGCCGCCCCACCTGGCCGTCCGGTCGCTGCGCGCGGTGAACACGCGCTGCCAGATGTCCTGCCCGATCAGCATGCCGAACGTGTAGATCAGGACGTACGTGAAGATCGTCTCGCCGCCGATGCCCAGCGGGTCGAAGTACGAGGTCGGCAGGGAGTCCTTCATCTCGCCGAAGCCGCCCGCCTTCACCACCGCGATGGGGAGCAGGAGCAGCAGCACGCCGATCGTCTTGACCACGAACTGCACCATGTCGGTGAGCGTGATCGACCACATGCCGCCGAGCGTGGAGTAGGCGACCACGATCGTGCCGCCGAGGATGATCGACATCGTCCGGTTGAGGTCGAAGAGGACGTCGAAGATCGTGGCGTACGCGATGGTCGAGGTGACCGCGAGCATCAGCGTGTACGCCCACATCACCAGGCCGGAGATGATGCCGGCGCGACCTCCGTAGCGCAGATCGAGCATCTCGGAGACGGTGTAGACCTTCAGGCGGGCGATCCGCGCCGAGAAGAAGACGCTGAGCGCGAGCAGGCCGAGGCCGATGGTGAACACCATCCAGGCGCCGGACAGGCCGTACTGGTAGCCGAGCCCCACACCGCCGATGGTGGAGGCGCCGCCGAGGACGATCGCGGCCATGGTCCCGGAGTACATCCACGGGCCGAGCCGGCGTCCGGCGACCAGGAACTCGCTCTTGTTGCGGGCCCGGCGCATGCCCCACCAGCCCATGGCGAGCATGCCGACCAGATAGACGATGATCACCGCGTAGTCGACGGCCACGGGCTTTCCTCCAATGCGCCTCGGGGGCGGTTCGTGGGTTGACCCTAGGTGGCCTGCACAGGGCCGTGAAGTGTACGTTTCATCCATTCCAGAGCCCCTCGATGGAGGGAACGTCCACCGTGCCGGACCCCATGGCACCGCCCGCCGCCCCGACGGCCCCGCCCACCCCTCCCATCCCGCTCGCCGCCCTGCTCGCCCGCACCGATCTGGGGCTGCGGCAGGTGGCGGGCCCGGTGGACGCGGACACCGCGGTGCACTGGGTGCACACGAGCGAGATGGCCGACCCGTATCCGTATCTGCTCGGCGGCGAACTGCTCCTGTCGGCCGGGGTGCACGGCACGGATCCGCAGGACGCGGCGCACTACGACCACTACGCGCTGCGGATCGTGCAGGCGGGCGGCGCGGCGCTCGGGTTCGGGATCGCGCCCTTGCACGACCGGGTGCCGCCTCCGCTGATCGAGGCGTGCGACCGCTACGGCCTGCCGCTGCTCGAAGTCGCCCCGAAGACCCCGTTCACGACGGTCGCGCGGGCCGTGTGGCAGCTGATGGCGCAGGCCCGCCACACCGAGCTGCGCCGGGCCGCCGAGGCCCAGCAGGCGCTGGCCGCCGCGGCGGCGCGGCCCGATCCGGTCGCCGCCGTGCTGCGCCAACTCGCGCGCAGGATGGGCGGATACGCGGTGCTGCTGGGTGCGTCCCCGGAGCGCTCCGCGGGCCGCGCACCCGCCGAACCGGTCCGAGCGGCGCTCACCCGCCTCGCGCAGGTGGTCGGTCCCGGGGCGTCCCGGCCCGCGTCGGCGACGGACACGGTGACGGTGACGGAAGCGGACACGGCCGAGGAATCGGATACGGGAGCGAATACAGAAGCGGATACGGGAGCGGATACGGGAGCGGATACGGGAGCCGTCACGGAAGCGGTCGCGCATGGGGAAGCGGCCGGGGCGGAGACGCGGGGCACGACCGCCCACCTCGCCGCGTACGCCCTCGCCGGCGCCCCCGGTCTCGCCCTCGGCGTCGTCACCGGGACCCGCACCCCCGGCGACCACGCCATCGCGGGCGCCGCGGCCGTCCTCCTGTCGCTGCTCACCGCCGAGCACCAGGGCGCGGCCGAGACCCGCCGCAGCGGCGCCCTGGTGCGGCTGCTGCTCGGCGCGCGGGCCGACGAGGTGGCGCCGCTCCTCGGGCCCGCACCCTGGACGGTCGTACGGGCCCGGCCCACCCAAGGGGACGCGGATCCGGGGGCGTTGGCGGCCGCGCTCGGCAGCGCACTCTTCGACCGGGACCGCGAGGGGGTGCGCGTGCTCCTCACCGCGGGCGCCGAACCGGCCGTGCAGGACGGCTGGATCCTCGGTGCGGGCGCGCCCGTGGACCCCGCCGATCTCGCCACCTCGGACGTCCAGGCCCTGCGCGCGCTCGGCCGTGCGGAGGCGACGCGTTCCCCGCTCGTACGGCACGGGGTCCGGCGCTCCGGGCTCGGTGAACTCGTCGCGCCCGCCGACGCGCAGGCGCACGCGGACACGCTGCTCGCTCCCCTGCGCCGGGCGCCGAACGGGCCGGCTCTCGTCGAGACCCTGCGCACCTGGCTCTCGCTGCACGGGAGTTGGGACCGCGCGGCCACCGCGCAGGGCGTCCACCGCAACACGGTCCGCCAGCGCGTGGCCCGCTGCGCGGCGCTTCTGGAGGCGGACCTGGACGATCCGGATGTCCGTATGGAGCTGTGGTTCGCGCTGCGTTCCGCCGGGTGAGCGCGGGGCGCAGGCGTACGGGTGGGACGGGCGGTGCGTCCACCGACCGGGACGCCGCGTCGCCCGCATCCCCCTGAAGGCACAATGAACCCATGCCGATACCCAGCCGCGAAGCCCTCGTCGACCATCTCGTCCGTACGCGTATCGCCGGTGACGTCGCCACACCCCGCGAGAACAACCTCTCCCACTACCGCAGGCTCTCCAACGGCGACCGCCACTACTGGCTGGGAATCGAGCTCGGCGACCGCTGGACCGACGAGCAGGACGTGCTCGCGGTGATGGCCGAGCGGTGCGGGGTGATCGACGATCCTGAGCACCGTTTCGGGCAGGACACCATCGACCCCGAACTGACCGTCGCCGGTCTGGAGCGGATGGCCGCGCGGCTGCGCAAGGCCGCCGCCGCCCAGGAGCGCGTCCTGTTCGCGACCGGCCACCCGGGCTCGCTGCTCGACGTGCACCGCAACACCGCGGAGGCGCTGCGCAGAGCCGGCTGCGAGATCGTCCGGATCCCCGGCGGCCTGGTCGCCGACGAGGGCTATGTCTTCCAGTTCGCCGACGTGGCCGTGTTCGAGCGGGGCGCGAGCATCTGGCACACCCACTCCCCCGAGCCGATGAACGCGATCCTCGACGCCCTGGAGGCCGAGGGCAGTCCGCTGCCCGACCTGGTGGTCGCCGACCACGGCTGGGCGGGGCGCGCGGGCCAGCGCGGGATCGACGCGGTCGGTTACGCGGACTGCAACGACCCGGCGCTCTTCCTCGGCGAGGCCGAGGGAACCGTCCAGGTGACGGTCCCCCTCGACGACCACGTCCTCGACCCGCGGTTCTACGAGCCGATGACCGCGTTCCTGCTGGACGCGGCGGGGCTGGAGCAGGTCTGAGCGGTCTGACGGGTCCGAGCGGTCCGACCGGCCTGACCGGCCCGGGCGTTGTCAGTGGGCGCCGATAGCCTGAAAAGGGGCTCGGCCCCCGGGCGGGAGGGGACTGTTCGGACCCGGCTGCTCACCAGGTCTTCCCGGCCTGCTCCCGCACGCTCCTGTTGATCCGGTTGAAGAAGTTCGTCAGCGAGATCTCCAGGATGAGCGCGGACAGCTGCTCCTCGGTGAAGTGGTCGGCGGCGGCGTCCCAGATCTCGTCGGTGACCCCCTGGGCGCCGTCCTGGATGCGGGTGGCGGCCTCGGTGAGTTCCAGGGCCGCCCGCTCCTCGTCCGTGAAGAACGGCGTCTCGCGCCAGCTCACCACGCTGTGCAGCCGCTCGTCCGTCTCGCCCTGCTGCTTCGCCGCCGTGACACTGGCGTGTACGCAAGGGCTGCACCCGTTGATCTGGCTGGCCCGCAGGTGGACGAGGCTCAGCAGGCCCGGCGCGACACCGCCCGAGTGGATCGCCTTGTAGAGGTGCTTGACCGCGGTGGTGACATCGGGGTTCACCGCGGCCTGCATACGGGGAGTGCGTGCGTCGGTGCGCGGGTCGGCAGGTGCTTCGGTACGTGCGTCGGTACGTGCGTTCATCGGTCTGCTCCTCGAGTGTTACGTCGGCCCGTCCGGGCCCGTCACCCTCCTGACGGAGCAGTCGCGAGGAAGGTGACAACATGGCGGAGCAGAGCGCGGTGGACCCGGTGGGGCACGGCGGTCCGAAGGACCCCGTGGCCGAGGCGTTCGAGGCACAGCGCACGCGGCTGCGCGCCATCGCGCACCGCATGCTCGGCTCGGCGGCCGACGCGGAGGACGTGGTCCAGGAGGCCTGGCTCCGGCTCTCGCGCCAGGACCCGGCCGAGATCCACAACCTCGGCGGCTGGCTGACCACGGTGGTGGGCCGGATCAGCCTCGACGTGCTGCGCTCGCGCCAAGCCCATCCGCTGGCCTCTCTCGACGACGACGGGCGTGAGCTCGTGGTGACCGCCGACGACGGACCCGGGCCCGAGGAGACGGCGGCGCTCGCCGACTCGGTCGGGCTCGCGCTGCTCGTCGTCCTGGAGTCGCTGCGGCCGCACGAGCGGCTCGCGTTCGTGCTGCACGACCTGTTCGCGGTGCCCTTCGACGAGATCGCGCGCATCCTCGGCAAGTCCACCGACGCCACGAAGATGCTCGCGAGCCGTGCCCGCCGCAAGGTGCAGGCGGGCGAGCGTCCGCCGGCCGCGGCGCGTGAACAGCGCGCGGTGGTCGAGGCCTTCCTCGCGGCGGCGCGCGGCGGGGACTTCGACGGGCTGCTCCGGGTCCTCGACCCCGAGGTGAAGCTGACCGCCGACACCCCCGAGGGCCAGGTCGTGGTCATCGGCGCCACCAAGGTCGCGGCCGGGGCGCGGATCGGTGCGATCGAGGGGGTGCTCGGCCGTGCGGTGCTCGTCGACGGGCTGCCCGGCCATCTGGCCTGGCGCGCGGACCGCACCCCGCTCGCGCTGCTCGCGTTCACGGTGGCCGAAGGCCGTATCAAGGAGATCCGCTCCCTCGCGGACCCGGCCCGGCTCGCGGCACTCGATCTGCCGGATCCGGCCGGACAGGGCTGACAGCTCAGCGCCGCACCCGACCGACACCGCGGCCCGGTCAGCAGCTCCGGGCCCGGCTGCGGAGCGAGCCCTACCCCTCCTCCGCCGGCGGCGTCGGGTCGATGAACACCCGCCGTACGGACGGGAACCGGGCCCGCAGCCGGCGTTCCGCCTCCTCACAGGAGCGCTCCACGTCCGCCGCCGAGACCACGTCGCGGAAGTCCGCCTTCGCCGCGATCAGCACCTCGTCCGGACCCTGCACCAGCGTGACGAGGTCGATCACCTCCATCACGTGCGGGACGGCGAGGAGTTCGGCCCGCACCTCCTCGCGCAGAGCCGGCGGCAGCGAGCGCCCGATGAGGAGCTCGGCGTTGCTGCGGCCGAGGGCCCACGCCACCCACACCAGGAGCAGCCCGATCAGGATCGAGGCCGCGCCGTCGTACACCCCGGAGCCGGTGAGCTGACCGCCGAGCAGGCCGCCCGCGGCGAGCGTGAGGCCGACGAGGGCGGCGCTGTCCTCCAGGAACACGGCCTTGACCGCGGTGTCCGGGGTCCAGCGGACGTAGCGCTTCATGCCCACGCGGTGCCGGTCCGCCTCGCCGCGCACCTGGCGCCAGGCGACCCGCAGGGACGAGGCCTCCAGGACGAAGGCGACGGCCAGGACGATGTACGAGACGGTCGGGTCGCCCGGCTCCTCGCCATGGGTGAGCGTGTGGATACCGTCGTACACGGCGAAGACGCCACCGCCCACGAAGGTGGCGACGGCCGCGAGCAGCGCCCAGACGTAGCGGGCGCCGCTGTAGCCGAGCGGGTGGGCCGCGTCGGCCGGTTTCTCGCCGGCCTTCAGGGAGACGAGCAGCATCACCTCGGTGACGGTGTCGGCCACCGAGTGCGCCGCCTCGGAGAGCATCGCGCTCGACCCGCTGATGATCCCGCCGACCGCCTTGGCCACGGCGATGCCGAGGTTGACGCAGACGGCGACGATGACGGTCCCGACCGACTCCGACTGCCCGGCCGGCGCTTCGAGCTCGCTCATGCAGCGACGTTATGTCCGATACGGGACGCACGCGAGGCAAGCACGGCCACGGCGCCCGGCCCGCCCGGAGGACTCAGCGCGGTACCCGGACCACACCTTCCTGGATGACCGAGATCGCGAGCCGCCCGTCCTGGGTGTAGATCCGGGCCTGGCCCAGGCCGCGGCCGCCGGAGGACGAGGGGGACTCCTGGTCGTAGAGGAGCCATTCGTCCGCGCGGAACGGGCGGTGGAACCACATCGCGTGGTCGAGCGAGGCGCCGACCACGTCGCCGACCGTCCAGCCGCCGCGGCCGTGCGCGAGCAGCACCGAGTCGAGCAGGGTCATGTCGGAGACGTACGTGGCCAGGCAGACGTGCAGGAGCGGGTCGTCGTCGAGCTTGCCGCTCGCGCGGAACCACACCTGCGAGCGCGGCTCGCGCGGCTCGCCCACGGTGCCGAACGGCGGCGGGCCCGCGTACCGCAGGTCCACCGCGCCGCGCGCCTTGATCATGCGGTCCACGACGCCCGGGTCGCGGAAGTTGTCCGCGTAGCGCGGCAGCATCTCGGCCGCCGTCGGCAGCGTCTCCGGATCGGGCGCGTCCGGCATCTCCGCCTGGTGCTCCAGGCCTTCCTCGTACGCCTGGAAGGAGGCCGAGAGATGGAAGATCGGCTTGCCGTGCTGGACGGCGACGACCCGGCGCGTGGTGAACGAGCGGCCGTCGCGGATGCGGTCGACCTCGTACACAATGGGCGCGCCCGGGTCGCCGGTGCGCAGGAAGTACGCGTGCAGCGAGTGTGCGTCGCGCCCTTCGGGCACGGTGCGGCCGGCCGCGACCAGAGCCTGGGCGGCGACCTGTCCGCCGAAGACCCGGGGCACGAGCGCGGACCGCGACTGGCCGCGGAAATAGTCCTGCTCGATCTGCTCCAGGTCGAGCAGATCGAGCAGGCGCTGGAGTTCGTCGTTCAAGACGCGAGTCCCGGTGCGGGTCCTAGAGACCCATGTCCTTCGCGATGATCGACTTCATGACCTCGCTGGTGCCGCCGTAGATGCGGTTGACACGGTTGTCCGCGTACAGGCGGGCGATCGGGTACTCGTTCATGAAGCCGTAGCCGCCGTGCAGCTGGAGGCAGCGGTCGATCACGCGGTGCGCGACCTCGGTGCAGAACAGCTTCGCGGAGGCGGCCTCGGCGGGGGTCAGCTCACCGGCGTCCAGGGCCTCCAGGGCGCGGTCGGCGACGGCCTCGGCGGCGTCCACCTCGGCCTGGCAGGCGGCCAGTTCAAACTTGGTGTTCTGGAAGGACGCGACGGGCTTGCCGAAGACGGTGCGCTCCTGCACGTACTCCTTGGCGAACTTGATCGCGGCCTTGGCCTGGGCGTAGGCGCCGAAGGCGATGCCCCAGCGCTCGGACGGCAGGTTCTGGCCGAGGTAGTAGAAGCCCTTGTTCTCCTCGCCGAGCAGGTCCTCGACGGGGACCTCGACGTCGACGAACGCCAGCTCGGCGGTGTCGGAGGTCTTCAGGCCCAGCTTGTCGAGCTTGCGGCCGATGGAGTAGCCCTCGGACTTGGTGTCCACGGCGAACAGGGAGATGCCGAAGCGGCGGTCGTCCTCGCGCGGGGCGGAGGTGCGGGCGCAGACGATCACGCGGTCGGCGTGCACACCGCCGGTGATGAAGGTCTTGGCGCCGTTGAGGATGTAGTGGGTGCCGGCCTCGTTGAGCTTGGCCGTGGTCTTCATGCCGGCGACGTCGGAGCCGGTGCCGGGCTCGGTCATCGCGAGCGCCCACATCTCCTCACCGGAGACGAACTTGGGCAGGTAGCGCTTCTTCTGCTCGTCGGTGGCGAGCAGCTGGATGTACGGGAGACCGAGGAGGACGTGCACCCCGGAGCCGCCGAAGGAGACGCCGGCGCGGGCGGTCTCCTCGTACATGACAGCCTCGTACTTGTGCGAGTCGATGCCGGCGCCGCCGTACTCCTCGGGGACGCGGATGCCGAAGACACCCAGCTCGCCGAGCTTGTAGTAGAAGTCGCGCGGGGCCTGGCCGGCCTCGTACCACTCGTCGTAGACCGGGACGACCTCGTTCTCGATGAAGGCGCGGATCGTCTCGCGGAACGCCTCGTGGTCTTCGTTGAATACGGTGCGGCGCACGGAGGTCTCCTTTTACGTTGACGGGGCGCCCACAATCGTCAAAGGGCCGCACCCTGGCTAAGCGCTTGCTCAGGTTACCGGCCAGTTGGTACGCGCGTCCAGAGATGTGCGTCACGCCCGCGCGTGGGGCGTTTCCAGCCTGCGGCTGCGCGCTGCTCCGTCGCTCCGCGAGGGGTGAGATTTTCGGGGGCTGACGCCCCCGGGCCCCCGGCGCTGCGCCCCGCCCGCGCAGGTCGCCACCGCGCCGCACAGGGGGCAGCCGCCACAGCCGCCCCCCCTACGCCGCCGCCGCCGAAAACGCCCCCAGCGCCAAGCGGTGCAGCAGGTCCGCCATCGCCGCGCGGCCCGGGAGGGCGCCCGGGCGGCTCAGGTGCGGGGTGGAGTTCAGGAGGCCGAAGACCGCGTGTACCGAGGCGCGTGCGTCCGGCTCCGCCAGCGAGGGGTAGACCTTGCGGACCACCTCGACCCACAGCTCCACGTACTGGCGCTGGAGCTGGCGCACCAGCTTGCGGTCGCTGTCGCGCAGGCGGTCCAGCTCGCGGTCGTGCAGGGTGATCAGCGGGCGGTCGTCGAGCGCGAAGTCGATGTGGCCTTCGATGAGCGAGTCCAGCACCTCGGCGGGGGCGCCCGCCGCCTCGGCCACGCGCCGCTTGCCGCCCGTCAGGAGCTGCTCGCTGATGCCGACGAGTAGCTCGGCCAGCATCGCGTCCTTGCCCGCGAAGTGCCGGTACAGACCCGGCCCGCTGATCCCGACGGCGGCCCCTATCTCGTCCACGCCCACCCCGTGGAACCCGCGCTCGGCGAAGAGCCGCGCCGCTTCCTTGAGGATCTGCTCGCGGCGGGTCGCGCCGGCCGTGGTCGTACTCATCGCACCCTCGCCTCGCCCGCGATCCCCCGCGGCCCTCTGGAGTAGTCGCTGCTCATGAAGTCATTGTAGACAGCGTGGTTAGCGCTCGTTAACCTGATGGAAATGGGTTAACGCTCATTAACCACCGTCGGCGGGGAGCAAGGGGGCTTCACGACCATGCAGCAGGCACCCGTACTGGGCAGCGGCGCCGATCCGGCGTCCGAGGCCTGGCGGACGAACGAGGCGGCGCACCGCGCCCTCGTCGAGGAGCTGCGCGACAAGCTCGCGGCGGCCCGGCTCGGCGGCGGCGAGAAGGCCCGCGCCCGCCATGTGGCGCGCGGCAAGCTGCTGCCGCGCGACCGTGTGGACACGCTGCTCGACCCGGGCTCCCCGTTCCTGGAGCTGGCCCCGCTGGCCGCGGACGGTCTGTACGGCGGGGACGCACCGGCCGCCGGGGTGATCGCCGGCATCGGGCGGGTCAGCGGACGCGAGTGCGTGATCGTGGCCAACGACGCCACCGTCAAGGGCGGCACGTACTACCCGATGACGGTGAAGAAGCACCTGCGCGCCCAGGCCGTGGCCCTGGAGAACCGCCTCCCCTGCCTGTACCTGGTCGACTCCGGCGGCGCCTTCCTGCCGATGCAGGACGAGGTCTTCCCCGACCGTGAGCACTTCGGGCGGATCTTCTACAACCAGGCCCGGATGTCCGGCGCCGGCATCCCGCAGATCGCGGCCGTCATGGGCTCGTGCACGGCCGGCGGCGCCTATGTCCCGGCGATGAGCGACGAGGCCGTGATCGTGCGCAATCAGGGCACGATCTTCCTGGGCGGTCCGCCGCTGGTGAAGGCCGCCACCGGTGAGGTGGTGACGGCCGAGGAGCTGGGCGGCGGCGAGGTCCACTCGCGTACGTCGGGTGTGACGGACCACCTCGCCGAGAACGACGCGCACGCGCTGCGGATCGTGCGGAACATCGTCTCCACGCTGCCCGAGCGCGGGCCGCTCCCCTGGTCGGTCGAGCCGGCCGAGGAGCCGAAGGTCGATCCGTACGGGCTCTACGGCGCCGTGCCGGTCGACTCCCGCACCCCGTACGACGTGCGCGAAGTGATCGCGCGGATCGTCGACGGCTCGCGCTTCCAGGAGTTCAAGTCCGAGTTCGGCCAGACCCTCGTCACCGGGTTCGCCCGGATCCACGGGCACCCGGTCGGGATCGTCGCGAACAACGGCATCCTGTTCTCCGAATCCGCCCAGAAGGGCGCCCACTTCATCGAGCTGTGCGACCAGCGCGGCATCCCGCTGCTCTTCCTCCAGAACATCTCGGGCTTCATGGTCGGCCGCGACTACGAGGCGGGCGGCATCGCCAAGCACGGCGCCAAGATGGTCACGGCTGTGGCCTGTACGCGCGTGCCGAAGCTGACCGTCGTGGTCGGCGGCTCGTACGGCGCGGGCAACTACTCGATGTGCGGCCGGGCGTATTCTCCGCGCTTCATGTGGATGTGGCCGAACGCGAAGATCTCCGTGATGGGCGGCGAGCAGGCCGCGTCCGTGCTCGCCACCGTCAAGCGCGACCAGATCGAGGGCCGTGGCGAACAGTGGGCGGCGGAGGCCGAGGACGAGTTCAAGGCCCCGATCCGTGCGCAGTACGAGACGCAGGGGAACGCCTACTACGCGACCGCCCGCCTGTGGGACGACGGGGTCATCGACCCGCTGGAGACCCGCCAGGTGCTCGGTCTCGCCCTGACCGCGTGTGCCAACGCCCCGCTCGGTGAACCCGAGTTCGGCGTCTTCCGGATGTGAGGGGACCCCTGACGATGTTCGACACAGTTCTGGTCGCCAACCGCGGGGAGATCGCGGTCCGCGTGATCCGTACGCTGCGGGCGCTCGGGGTCCGCTCGGTCGCGGTGTTCAGCGACGCGGACGCCGACGCGCGGCATGTGCGCGAGGCCGATACGGCGGTACGGATCGGGCCGCCGCCCGCGGCCGAAAGCTACCTGTCCGTCGAGGCGCTGATCGAGGCGGCCCGGCGCACGGGCGCGCAGGCCGTGCACCCCGGCTACGGCTTCCTCGCCGAGAACGCGGGCTTCGCGCAGGCCTGCGCGGACGCCGGCCTGGTCTTCATCGGACCGCCCGCCGCCGCGATCGACCTGATGGGCGACAAGATCCGCGCCAAGGAGACCGTGAAGGCGGCCGGGGTCCCGGTCGTGCCCGGCTCCTCGGGCAGTGGCCTGAGCGACCCCCAACTGGCCGATGCCGCACGGGAGATCGGCGTCCCGGTCCTGCTCAAGCCCTCGGCCGGCGGCGGCGGCAAGGGCATGCGGCTCGTACGGGATCTCGCGGTCCTCGATGACGAGATCGCCGCGGCCCGGCGCGAGGCCCGCGCCTCCTTCGGCGACGACACCCTCTTGGTGGAGCGCTGGATCGACCGGCCCCGGCACATCGAGATCCAGGTGCTCGCGGACGGCCACGGGAACGTGGTGCACCTCGGCGAGCGCGAGTGCTCCCTCCAGCGCCGCCATCAGAAGATCATCGAGGAGGCGCCCAGCGTGCTCCTCGACTCCGGCACCCGGGCCGCGATGGGCGAGGCGGCCGTGCAGGCCGCGCGCTCCTGCGGCTACTCGGGCGCGGGCACGGTGGAGTTCATCGTGCCGGGCGGCGACCCCTCCGCGTACTACTTCATGGAGATGAACACCCGCCTCCAGGTGGAGCACCCGGTCACCGAGCTGATCACCGGCATCGACCTGGTGGAGTGGCAGCTCAGGGTCGCCTCCGGCGAGCAACTCCCCTTCGCCCAGGACGACATCACGCTCACCGGGCACGCGATCGAGGGCCGCATCTGCGCGGAGGACCCGGCCCGCGGTTTCCTGCCCTCCGGCGGTACGGTCCTGAGCCTCCACGAGCCGCAGGGTGCGGGCGTGCGCACCGACTCGGGCCTGTCCGAAGGCACCGAGGTCGGCAGCCTCTACGACCCGATGCTGTCCAAGGTCATCGCGTACGGGCCCGACCGCGCGAGCGCCCTGCGCAAGCTCAGGAGCGCCCTCGCGGACACCGTGACGCTGGGCGTGCAGACCAACGCCGGGTTCCTGCGGCGGCTGCTCGCCCATCCGGACGTGGTCAGCGGGGACATGGACACGGGCCTCGTGGAGCGGGACGTGGACTCCCTTGTCGACGCTTCCGTGCCCGCCGCGGTGTACGCGGCTGCGGCGCTGCTGCGGCACAGCACGCTCGCGCCGGCCGGGAGCGGCTGGACCGACCCCTTCTCCGTGCCCAGCGGCTGGCGCATGGGCGGCCGGGCGGCCTGGACCGAGCACGCCGTGCGCGTGCCCGGACAAAACCCCGTGACGGTCGGCGTCCGCGCCACCGGACCGGGCGCGGGCGGCGGGCAGGTCGTGGGCGGCGTCGAGGTGCGGATCACGCGCGCCGACGCCCCGCCCGGCGAGCCCGTGCCCGCCCGTCTGACCGCCCGCACCGCCACCGGCCTCACCCTCGAACTCGCGGGCCTCACCCACACGTTCACGCACGCCACGGGCCCCGAGGGCACCTGGCTCGGGCTCGACGGCGACAGCTGGCACGTACAGGACCACGACCCCGTCGAGGCGGAGCTGACCGGCGCCGCGCACGCGGGCGCCGACGCCCTCACCGCCCCCATGCCCGGCACCGTCACCGTCGTGAAGGTGGCCGTCGGCGAGGAGGTGGCCGCGGGGCAGAGCCTGCTGGTGGTCGAGGCGATGAAGATGGAGCACGTCATCGCCGCCCCGCACGCCGGCACCGTCACCGCACTCGATGCCACACCCGGCGCCACAGTCGCGATGGACCAGGTCCTCGCGGTGGTCGCGCCCGCGGAGGAGGTCTCATGAGCACCCTGCCCATGGTCGTCCCGGCCCAGGGGCTCCCGCCCCGCGTCCGTATCCACGAAGTCGGCGCACGGGACGGACTCCAGAACGAGAAGGCGACCGTACCGACCGGGATCAAGGCGGAGTTCATCCGCCGCCTCGCCGCCGCGGGCCTCACCACCGTCGAGGCCACCAGCTTCGTGCACCCCAAGTGGGTGCCCCAACTGGCCGATGCGGAAGAGCTGTTCCCGCAGATCAGCGGGATCGAGGGCGTGGACCTGCCGGTGCTCGTGCCCAACGAGCGGGGCCTCGACCGCGCGCTCGGCCTCGGCGCGCGCCGTATCGCCGTCTTCGGCTCGGCCACCGAGACCTTCGCGCAGAAGAACCTCAACCGTTCGGTCGCCGAGTCCCTCGCCATGTTCGAGCCGGTCGTCGCCCGCGCGAAGGAGGCCGGGGTGCACGTCCGCGGCTATCTGTCGATGTGCTTCGGCGACCCGTGGGAAGGGGCCGTCCCCGTCCCCCAAGTCGTGCGTACGGCCAAGGCGTTGCTGGACCTCGGCTGCGACGAGCTGAGCCTCGGCGACACCATCGGCGTGGCCACCCCCGGCCACGTACAGGCGCTGCTCTCCGCACTGAACGAGGAGAGCGTTCCCACCGGCACGATCGGGGTGCACTTCCACGACACGTACGGACAGGCGCTCTCCAACACCCTCGCCGCGCTCCAGCACGGCGTCACCACGGTGGACGCGTCCGCGGGCGGCCTCGGCGGCTGCCCGTACGCGAAGAGCGCCACCGGCAATCTCGCCACCGAGGATCTCGTGTGGATGCTCGACGGCCTCGGCATCGAGACCGGGGTCGACCTGGCCGCGCTCACCGCCACAAGCGTGTGGCTGGCCGAACAGCTGGGCCGTCCCAGCCCTTCCCGCACCGTCCGCGCGCTCGCCCACAAGGACTGAGCCCGTCCCCCGTAAGGAGTGTCCGGGATGCCCCTGGACCACCGGCTTTCCGCCGAACACGAAGAACTGCGCCGTACGGTCGAGGAGTTCGCCCACGACGTCGTGGCGCCCAAGATCGGCGACTTCTACGAGCGCCACGAGTTCCCGTACGAGATCGTCCGCGAGATGGGCCGCATGGGCCTGTTCGGGCTGCCGTTCCCCGAGGAGTACGGCGGCATGGGCGGCGACTATCTCGCGCTCGGGATCGCCCTGGAGGAGCTGGCCCGCGTCGACTCCTCCGTCGCGATCACGCTGGAGGCCGGGGTCTCGCTCGGTGCGATGCCCTTGCATCTGTACGGCACCGAGGAGCAGAAGCAGCAGTGGCTGCCGAAGCTGTGCAGCGGCGAGATGCTGGGCGCGTTCGGGCTCACCGAGCCGGGCGCGGGCTCGGACGCGGGCGGCACGCGGACGACGGCGGTGCTCGACGAGGCCACCGACGAGTGGGTGATCAACGGCACCAAGTGCTTCATCACCAACTCCGGTACGGACATCACGGGTCTGGTGACGGTGACGGCCGTGACGGGTCGCAGCGAGTCCGGGAAGCCGCAGATCAGCTCCATCATCGTCCCGTCCGGCACCCCGGGCTTCACGGTCGCGGCCCCGTACTCGAAGGTCGGCTGGAACGCCTCGGACACCCGCGAGCTCTCCTTCGCCGACGTCCGCGTCCCGCGCGCCAACCTGCTCGGCGAACTCGGCCGCGGCTACGCCCAGTTCCTGCGCATCCTCGACGAGGGCCGGATCGCCATCTCGGCGCTCGCGACCGGGCTCGCGCAGGGCTGTGTGGACGAGTCGGTGAAGTACGCCAAGGAGCGGCACGCGTTCGGGAAGCCGATCGGCGCGAACCAGTCGATCCAGTTCAAGCTCGCCGACATGGAGATGAAGGCGCACACGGCCCGACTCGCCTGGCGCGACGCGGCCTCGCGGCTCGTGCACGGGGAGCCGTTCAAGAAGGAGGCGGCGCTCGCCAAGCTCTACTCGTCGACGATTGCCGTGGACAACGCGCGCGAGGCCACGCAGATCCACGGCGGCTACGGGTTCATGAACGAGTTCCCGGTGGCCCGCATGTGGCGCGACTCCAAGATCCTGGAGATCGGCGAGGGCACGAGCGAGGTGCAGCGGATGCTGATCGCGCGGGAGCTGGGGCTGACGGGCTGAGGTCGCGCGCACGGACGGACTGAAGCCCCGCGCACCGACCGGCTGAAGTCCCGCGCACGGTACGGAGGGGGCGGGGCGGACCACTCGTAAGGTTAGGTTAACCTAAGGCCAAGATCCGGCCAGTGGACCGTCCCGCCCTGACCCGTACGCCAGAAAGCAGCCCGACATGTCGCACGCCCGCACCCCCGCCCAGCTCACCCGCCGCGGTCTGCTCGCCGCCGGTGGCGCCCTCGGCCTCGGCGCCGTCCTGGCCGCCTGCGGTGACGACAAGGGCGGCGAGAAGTCCTCGTCTTCCGGCACCGGCGCTTCCGGTTCCTTCGCCTTCAAGGACGACCGCGGCACCGAGGTGAAGTCCGACAAGAAGCCGGCGAACATCGTCGCCTTCACCGGCACCGCCGCCGCCCTCTTCGACTACGGGATCCAGGTCAAGGGCGTGTTCGGCCCGACGAAGACCGCCGACGGCAAGCCCGACGTGCAGGCCGGCGACATGGACGTCAGCAAGGTCGAGATCCTCGGCAACGCCTGGGACAAGTTCAGCGTCGAGAAGTACGCGGCCCTGAACCCGGACCTCCTCGTCACCGACATGTGGATCAAGGACCAGGGCTGGTACATCACCGGCACCGCCGCCGAGAAGAAGATCCTGGACCTGAAGGTCCCCTCGGTCTACCTGTGGGCCGCCGAGACCACCATGGACAAGGCGCTCGCCCGCCGCGTGGACCTCGCCAAGGCGCTGGGTGCCGACACCTCGGCCAAGAAGGTCACCGACGCCAAGGCCGCCTTCGAGAAGGCCGCGGCCCGGCTGCGCGCGGCCACCAAGGCCAACCCCGGCATCAAGGTCATGATCGGCTCGGGCTCCGCCGACCTCTTCTACGTGACCCTCGCCAAGACGGCCGCGGACACCGCGTACTTCGAGTCCCTCGGCGTGGAGTTCGTGCAGCCGAAGGTCAATGCGCAGGGCTTCTTCGAGGAGCTGTCCTGGGAGAACGTCGACAAGTACAAGGCCGACGTGATCATGATGGACAACCGCACGGGCACCCTCCAGCCGGCCGACCTGGACAAGTCCAAGCCGACCTGGAAGCAGCTGCCCGCGGTCAAGGCCGGCCAGGTCATCCCGCGCGTGACCGAGCCGATCTACTCGTACGCGAAGTGCACCCCGATCCTCGAGGACCTGGCGCAGGCGATCGAGAACGCGAAGAAGGTGGCGTCGTGAGCGACGCACGCGCGGCAGCCAGGCCGCAGACGGCAACGAAACCCGCACCTCTGCGCCGCGCGGGCGGAGAAGCGAACAAGGAGACTCAGTGACCTTTCGCCTCTTCGGACTCGAGGTCATACGGACCGAGCGTCTGTCGCCCTCCCTGGCGCGTGTCACCTTCGTCGGATACGGCGAGGACGCGGGCCTGACCGGGTTCCACTCGGGCGGCCGCGACCAGAGCTGCTCGATCTTCCTGCCGCAGCCCGGCCAGTCGGAGCCGGTGCTGCCGCCCGAACAGGAGCCGGGCGCCTGGTATTTGGCGTACCGCTCCATGCCCGACGAGGAGCGCGCGGTGATGCGCTCGTACACCGTGCGCGCCCAGCGTCCCGAGGCCGGCGAGGTGGACATCGACTTCGCGCTGCACGCGGACGGCGGTCCGGCCTGCGTGTGGGCCGAGAAGGCCGCGCCCGGCGACCGCGTGAAGGTGCTCGGTCCGGCGGACGCGGACAACACGGGCGTACGGTTCCAGCTGCCCGAGGCGGCGCCCTGGGTGTTCCTGTGGGCGGACGAGACGGCCCTGCCGGCCGCTTCCGCGATCCTGGAGACGCTGCCGGCCGGTCTGCCGGTCCGCGCCTTCTTCGAAGTCCCGTACGCCGCCGATGAGTTGACCCCGAGAACGGCCGCGGACCTGAAGGCCACCTGGCTGGCGCGCGAGAACGGCGAAAAGGCCCTGGACGCGATCCGCGCGGCCGAGCTGCCCGCGGAGGCGCCCTATGTGTGGCTCGCGGGTGAGGCCGGCGCAATGAAGCTGATCCGCCGCCACCTCCTCAACGACCGCGGCTACGACCGCCGTTCGGTCTCCTTCACCGGCTACTGGCGCCAGGGCGCCAGCGAGGACCGGCTGCGCGACGAGGCGGCGGCGGGCGTCACCGAGGAGGACTGACGCACGCCGGCACGTCAGACTCCGGCACCTCAGCACGCCTGCACCTCAGCACTCCGGCGCCCCGGGAGACGGTCCTCCCGGGGCGCCGGTATGCGCTCGGGGCGCCGGGCGTGTGTGCGGGGCACCTCTGATGTCAGTGGGGGCCGATAGCCTTGAGGGGCTGGTGCGGCCCCCGGGCGGGAGGGGTATGTCCCGCACCCGGCACAGGACTCACCCCGCAGGCCAAGGCACCTTCGGCGACTTGTAATAGTCCATCCCCAGCGCCTCCCAGCGCGCGCCCTGCGCGGCGATCCGCACCTTGTACGTGTCCCAGTCGTGCGTGGACGCCGGCGACCAGCCGAGCTCGGCGATCCCGGGCAGCCGCGGGAACGCCATGTACTCGAGGTGCTCGCTGGTCGAGAGCGTCTCGGTCCACATCGGCGCCTCCACGCCGAGGATGGAGGACTCGGGCGCCCCGGTCAGATACGCGCCCGGGTCCCAGTCGTAGGACCGGTCCACCTCCACGAAGCCCGCCCAGGCGAGCCCGAGCTTCGTGTCCTTCGTGTACTTGTGGTCGACATACGCGCGGTCCGCCGGCGAGAGCACCAACTGCGTGCCCCTCTTCGCCGCCGCCACGACCTGGTCCCGCTCGGCCTGCCCGGTCCGGTCGTAGCCCCAGTACTGGGCGACCGCACCCTTGGCCGGGTTCGCCCCGGTCAGCTGGTGCCAGCCCATCACGGTCTTCCCGTACTTGGCGACCACCGGCTGCACCCGGTCCATGAACGTCACGTAGTCCTCGTGCGAGGTCGAGTGCGCCTCGTCGCCGCCGATGTGGATATAGCGGCCGGGGGTGAGCGCGGCGATCTCCCGGATCACGTCGTCCACGAAGTCGTACGTGACCTTCTTCGGCACGCACAGCGAGCTGAAGCCCACCTCGATGCCCGTGTAGAGCGGCGGGGCCACCCCGTCGCAGTTGAGTTCGGCGTACGAGGCGAGGGCCGCGTTGGTGTGGCCCGGCATGTCGATCTCCGGGATCACCTCCAGGTAGCGCTCACCGGCGTACCGCACGATCTCCTTGTACTGCTCCTTGGTGTAGTAGCCGCCGGGTCCCCCGCCCACCTGCGTGGACCCGCCGTACTCGGCGAGCCGCGGCCAGGAGTCGATCGCGATCCGCCAGCCCTGGTCGTCGCTGAGGTGCAGATGCAGCTTGTTCACCTTGTACAGCGCCATCTGGTCGATGTAGCGCTTGACCTGGTCGACGGTGAAGAAGTGCCGTGACACATCGAGCATGGCCCCGCGGTACGCGAACCGCGGACGGTCCTCGATGCGGCCACCCGCGACCTGCCAGGGGCCCTTCTGCGCGCTGTCCGCCTCGATCCGCGGCGGCAGTTGCTGGCGCAGCGTCTGCACTCCGCGGAACAGTCCCGCGGGCTGGTGCGCGGTGATGGTGACGCCGCGCGGCCCGGACGCGAGCCGGTACCCCTCGGCGCCCAGGTCCTTCGCGCCGCGCGCGAGGTCGAGCCGGATGCCGCCGCGGCCGCGGTCGTCGGTGACCGGCAGCCGGTATCCGGTGGAGGGCCGCAGGATGCGCGCCAGTTGCTCACCGATCCGCCGCACCTCGCGGGAGTCATCGGGGACGCGGATGGCCGTCCGTGCGGTGATCTCGTACGGGGATCCGCCGGCGTCGACCTCCGCGGGCGCGGGGACGACCTGGCCGAGCGGGGTGAGGGCAGGCCCGGCCTTCGCCTCGCCGGTGGGCGCGGCCCCGACGCAGGAGATGCCGACCGCGGCGACGAGCAGCAGCGAGCCGAGCATGCGGGAGGTGGTCCATTGCAGTCTCACAAGCCTGTTCCCTTCGAGGGGTGTGGTCCAGTCCTGTGTGCAGACGAACGGTCACCATCCGTACCGCGCCTCACTCGGGCGGTCAAGGTGTAGACCAATTCGCGGCGTGGCGCGCCCGGTTCGGCTACGCCGGGTCCGGCACCCTTCCCCCACCTCAGGCCGCTGATGCCAGAATCAGGAGCATGGCGGAAATCATCCAGCGCGACGGCACGTGGACCTTCGACGGCGACACCCTCCGGCTCGTGCCAGGACACGACAAGAACGTCGGTCTGCTCCGCAAGACGCTGGGTGAACTGGAGGTCCCCATACGGGCGGTGGCCGGCATCTCCTTCGAGCAGGGCAAGAAGCAGGGCCGCCTCCGGTTGCGGCTGCGCGAGGGCGCCGACCCGCTGACCCAGGTCTCCGGCGGCAAGCTGGCGGACGCCACGGACCCGTACCACCTGACCGTGGAGTCCGACCGCTACGGCGTCGCGGAGTACTTCGTGGACGAGGTGCGCAACGCGCTGCTTCTGGAGCAGGTCCCGGCCGACCCGTGCACCGAGTACCTCCTGACCGGCCCCTCCGTCCCGCTCTCGGTGAGCGCCGGCGACGGCACCGCGAGCTTCGACGGCGAGCGCGTCCGCCTGGAGTGGAAGTGGAACACCGAGGAGGCCAAGGCCGCCTCCGGCACCCGCACCCTCGCCCTGGAGGACATCGAGTCCGTCGAGTGGCAGCCCTCGGCCGGCCTGGAGAACGGCTACCTCCGCTTCAAGGTGAGGAACGCCTCGACGAAGGCCCCGCCGAAGTACGACCCCAACGCCATCGAACTGTGGGGCTTCAAGAAAGACCCGCTGATGGCCCTGGTCGCCGCCGCCGTCCAGGCCCGCCTCCCCCACCCGGCCCAGACCCCCGCACCCGCGGACCAGCCGAAGGCCCTCACCCCGGCCCCCGCCCCCGCGGGCGACGACCCCGACGCCCTGCTGCGCCGCCTGCGCGAACTGGGTGAACTTCACCAGGCCGGGATCCTCACGGACGAGGAGTTCACGATGGCCAAGCAGGCTGTTCTGAAGCGGCTGTAACTCAGCCCAACCAAGCCCGGCCGGCGTTTGAGGCCATCCGACCGGAGGTCGGATGCGGGGGCCCGGGGGCGAGGCCCCCGGTTTCGGGAAGGGGCGGGGAGGGGAAAACATCCACCCCCTGCCCGAAACCGGGCAGGATTCTTGCAAAGCGAAGCCCCGATCCCCCAGGATCATCCAATGCACGACGACCTCGTTGATCACCTCACACGCAGCACCCCGCTCCAGCGGGGCGAAGCACTGCGGGTGATCCAGGACGTGCTCGCCTACTTCGACGAGACGACAGAAGACTTCGTCCGTCGCCGCCACCGCGAACTCCAGAGTCAGGGCCTGGTGAACGCGGCGATCTTCGAACAGATCTCGGCAGACCTGAAATACCGCGCGGTCGCACCTCCGGAGCTCTCGCTCCGCCAGCTGCGCCGCCTCGTCTACGGCTAGACGACACCACTCGACCCAGAGGAACCCTCAATATGTGCGGAATCGTCGGTTATATCGGCAAGCGCGACGTAGCCCCCCTCCTGCTCGAAGGCCTCCAGCGCCTGGAGTACCGCGGCTACGACTCGGCCGGCGTCGTCATCACCGGCCCGAAGGCCACCGGCCTGAAGATGGTCAAGGCCAAGGGCCGCGTGCGCGACCTGGAGGCCAAGGTCCCGGCGCGCTTCAAGGGCACGACCGGCATCGCCCACACCCGCTGGGCCACCCACGGCGCCCCCTCCGACGAGAACGCGCACCCGCACATGTCGGCGGACAACAAGGTCGCCGTGGTGCACAACGGCATCATCGACAACGCCGACGACCTGCGCGCCAAACTGACCGCCGACGGCGTCGAGTTCGCCTCCGAGACCGACACCGAGGTGCTCGTCCACCTGGTCGCCCGCTCGCAGGCCGACACCCTGGAGGAGAAGGTCCGCGAGGCCCTGCGCCTGATCGAGGGCACGTACGGCATCGCCGTCCTGCACGCCGACTTCAGTGACCGCATCGTCGTCGCCCGCAACGGCTCCCCGGTCGTCCTCGGCATCGGCGAGAAGGAGATGTTCGTCGCCTCCGACGTGGCCGCGCTCGTCTCGCACACCCGCCAGGTCGTCACCCTCGACGACGGCGAGATGGCCACGATCAAGGCCGACGACTTCCGTACGTACACCACGTCCGGCACCCGCACGACCGCGAACCCGACCACCGTGGAGTGGGAGGCCGAGTCGTACGACATGGGCGGCCACGACACGTACATGCACAAGGAGATCAGCGAGCAGCCCGACGCGGTGGACCGCGTCCTGCGCGGCCGCATCGACGACCGCTTCTCCACGGTGCACCTGGGCGGCCTCAACCTGGACGCGCGCGAGGCCCGTACGATCCGCCGGATCAAGATCCTCGGCTGCGGTACGAGCTACCACGCGGGTCTGATCGGCGCCGGCCTCATCGAGGAGCTGGCCCGTATCCCCGCGGACGCCGAGCCGGCCTCCGAGTTCCGCTACCGCAACCCGGTCGTCGACCCCGACACCCTGTACATCGCGGTCTCGCAGTCCGGTGAGACGTATGACGTGCTCGCGGCCGTGCAGGAGCTCAAGCGCAAGGGCGCCCGCGTCCTCGGCGTGGTGAACGTGGTGGGTTCCGCGATCGCCCGCGAGACCGACGGCGGCGTGTACGTGCACGCGGGCCCCGAGGTCTGCGTCGTGTCCACCAAGTGCTTCACGAACACCGTGACCGCCTTCGCGCTGCTCGCCCTCCACCTCGGCCGCATCCGCGACCTGTCGGTGGCCGACGGCAAGCGGATCATCGAGGGCCTGCGCCGGCTGCCCGGCCAGATCCAGGAGATCCTCAAGCAGGAGGACGAGATCAAGAAGCTGGCGAAGCGGTACGCCGACGCGAAGTCGATGATGTTCATCGGCCGCGTCCGCGGCTACCCGGTCGCCCTGGAGGCTTCGCTGAAGCTGAAGGAGATCTCGTACATCCACGCCGAGGCGTACCCGGCCTCGGAGTTGAAGCACGGCCCGCTCGCGCTCATCGAGCCGTCCCTGCCGACCGTCGCGATCATCCCGGACGACGACCTGCTCGAGAAGAACCGCGCGGCCCTGGAGGAGATCAAGGCCCGCAGCGGCCAGATCCTCGCGGTGGCGCACCAGGAGCAGGAGAAGGCCGACCACACGATCGTCGTGCCGAAGAACGAGACCGAGCTGGACTCGATCCTCATGGGCATCCCGCTCCAGATCTTCGCGTACCACACGGCCTTGGCCCTGGGCCGGGACATCGACAAGCCGCGCAACCTGGCGAAGTCGGTGACGGTGGAGTAGTCACCCGTACGTCCTGAGGACGCACAACGACCTGAGGACACACAACGACCCCCTGCGCGTGCCACCAGCGCACAGGGGGTCGTTTCCGTGTGGGCCGAAGTCGCCCATTACCTCGGCCCGTTGGCCGCTCAGCCGGTGGCCGTCACCCCCCGGCCGGCGGCACGTCCGGTGAGTGCGGGCCACTTGGCGAGGGCCGCCGTGGCTCCGTACCAGGCGACCGCACCCGCTGCGACGCCTGCCCAGCCGCCGACCTTGGCGAGTCCGTCGGACTCCCCGAAGGAGGCGATGGCGAGAAGGAGGAGGGACAGGAAGGTGAGCCCGTACATGCCCTGTCCGAGCAGACCGCCGCCGGCTGCCCCGAGGGTCAGGCTGAGTGCGAGCAGAGCGAACAGGAGCAGGAAGAGGCCTGCTGCGTTGGTGGAGACTTCGGCGTCCGCGGTGCCCCAGGTGAACCAGAAGGCGCCGAGACCGGCGAACGCGGTGCCCGTGAAGGAGTCGCGGTCGCGGAACGCGAGAAGACCGGCGATGAACAGCGCGATACCGCCGACATAGGTCGCGACGGCCATGGCATCCGCTGCCGTGACGCCGTCGATCACATCCGCGTGACCGAGGCCGAAGGCCAGGAGGGTCACGCCGAGCGCGAGGTGGCCGAGGGTGGAAGTGGTCGTGCTTCCCGCGGAGACTTCGTTGTCCACGGCGGGCTCCCTTCGACATGCAGTTGTGCTGCGCGGTGCCGGGCCGTGCAGTTGACCCGGCAACCTTTATGTACCCTTCACAAGGGCACAAACCACCTCTACCCGGCGGTAGATTCGGTGGTCGTCAAAGGGAAGTTGACGCTTCGAACGCCCCATCTCACCTGGGACAACGAGGAGTTACGGAACGGCAACGGCGGAGCGCTCGGGGACCTGCCTCGCGAGGGCTACGGGATCACCACGACGGGGCGCTGCGCGCGCTTGGCGAGCCGTCCCGCGACCGAGCCGAAGATCCGGCCCACGATGCCGTGCGTGGAGCCGACCACGATCGCGTCGGCCTCGTACTCCCGTCCCACCTCTTCGAGTTCGTGGCAGATGTCGCCGCCGCGCTCGACGAGGATCCAGGAGACCTCCGACAGGTAGTCCGCACAGGCCAGTTCGAGGCCGAGGACCTCGGTGCGGTGGTCGGGGACGTCCACGAAGACCGGCGGTTCGCAGCCCGCCCACACCGTGGTGGGCAGCCGGTTGGCCACATGGACGATGATCAGCGCGGATCCCGAGCGCCGCGCCATACCGATGGCGTACGCGAGCGCGCGCTCACTGGAGGTCGAGCCGTCGAAGCCGACGACCACACCGTGACGGAACGCGGGATCACAGGACTTGCGGAGCTCTTCCTGGGCGAGCGGCTCGCCTGCGAAGGCCGCGGCCTCATCGGGTTCGGCGACCTGGCGCTTACGGGGCGCGGGTTCGGGGTATTCGTGACCGGCCATCGGTGTCTCGGGAAAGTGAATCCTCTGGGAGAGGGCGGTTTACGAGGAGTGTGGAGAAGAGCTCAAGGATCAGGGGTCGGCGGAGGGCGGCCCACGGAGCAGTGTCCGGGAATCATCTTCCCAACCCGTATACCCCCAGGGTACGGCGACACTCCTCTCCTGCCCAGGCGCTGCAGGGGCCTCCCGCGGCGTTCCAGGAGCATGCATGAGCGCTGACCGTATGGCAATGGTCCCTGTCTCCTACAGCCTTTTGCCCGGACTCGTCACAACCTCCCACTCCCCCGCGCCGCGGCAGGTTGACGCGCTGCGCCCGGACCGGTGACCGGCGGGGCGGCGGCGCGTTGTATCTGCGTCGCCGCCGTCCGAGGAGCCCGCCGTGCCCGCAGCCGCCCCGCAGTCGAACCCCGTACGCGGCCGCCGGCGCCGCACCTCGTCCGCCCCGGCCGCCCCTCCTGTCCCCTGTGCACCGCAGTCCCCGTGGCTGACTCCTTCCTCACGCGCCACAAGCGCGCATTCGGTGGAGGACCTGGTGGGCTGGGCGGCGTTCGTCTGTGTCCTGGTGCCGGTCGTCCTCGTCGTCTACGGGACCTCGCTCGCGGGAGCGGGCGGCGCCGCGCTCGGGCTCGCCCTCGTGACCGGGGTCTGCCGGGCGCTCCTGCGCCGCTCCGAGCGCGGGACGGCGCGGCTTTGCACCGAGCCGTCCCCGGCCCACCGGGCCCGGCACGGACGTCCGGGTACGGGGGCTCGCGCGGGCGGGCGGCACGGCGGCTGATTCACGCCGGGCGCCGACCGGAAACCATCGCGCGCCCCCATCGCTTTTCGGCCAAACTCCCGGACTGGTCGCGGTGTTGTGCCGCGCGGCCCCCAACCCCCGTACCACCAGGGGAAAAAGACCTCCAGGGGCCCCGCGCACCCTATGTGGACCGGCCACCGGCGCAAGGCGCACTTCCCTGCAACGCCCTGGAGTGCAACGCTTCGTGATCGAATGCTTCACGCCAAGTTGCCTTGTCGACAATGCAGCAGAAGCTGAACTGGTCACGCCGGCACCACCGGACACAGTAGATTCGATCATGACCGTCCAGGCGGGGGACTCGTTGCGAGGGGAAACGTGCAGGAGCGACGCTGCGGCACAGCAGGACGCCGACACGCAAGGGGTGCCGCGACCACCGAGGGGGGCTTAGCGCCATGAGCCACGACTCCGCCGCACCGGAGACGAGCCGCAAGCTCTCCGGCCGAAGGCGCAGGGAAATCGTCGCCGTGCTGTTGTTCAGCGGCGGGCCCATCTTCGAGAGTTCCATTCCCCTGTCCGTTTTCGGCGTGGACCGGCAGGACGCCGGCGTGCCGCGCTACCGCCTGCTCGTGTGCGCGGGCGAGGACGGCCCGCTGCGCACCACGGGCGGGCTCGAACTCACCGCGCCGTACGGCCTGGAGGCGATCGCCCGGGCCGGCACCGTCGTGGTCCCCGCCTGGCGCTCGATCACCGCGCCGCCCCCGCAGAGCGCCCTCGACGCGCTGCGCCGCGCGCATGAGGAGGGGGCGCGGATCGTCGGTCTGTGCACGGGCGCGTTCGTGCTCGCCGCGGCCGGGCTCCTGGACGGCCGGCCCGCGACCACGCACTGGATGTACGCTCCGACGCTGGCCAAGCGCTACCCGTCGGTGCACGTCGACCCGCGCGAGCTCTTCGTGGACGACGGCGACGTCCTCACCTCGGCCGGCACCGCGGCCGGAATCGACCTCTGTCTGCACATCGTGCGCAGCGACCACGGCACCGAGGCGGCCGGGGCACTCGCCCGCCGCCTGGTCGTGCCGCCGCGCCGCTCCGGCGGTCAGGAGCGCTACCTCGACAGGTCTTTACCGGAGGAGATCGGCGCGGACCCGCTCGCCGAGGTCGTCTCCTGGGCACTGGAGCACCTCCACGAGCAGTTCGACGTCGAAACGCTGGCGGCCCGTGCGTACATGTCGCGCCGCACCTTCGACCGCCGCTTCCGGTCCCTGACGGGCTCGGCACCGCTGCAATGGCTGATCACACAGCGCGTGCTCCAGGCGCAGCGCCTCCTGGAGACCTCCGACTACTCGGTCGACGAGGTCGCGGGCCGCTGCGGCTTCCGCTCGCCGGTGGCGCTGCGCGGGCACTTCCGGCGCCAGCTGGGGTCCTCGCCGGCGGCCTACCGGGCGGCCTACCGGGCGCGCCGGCCGCAGGGCGAGCGGACGGGCGAGGTGGCGGAGGGCCCGATCCCGCCGCAGACCCGCCGTACGGCGGCCGCGAACACCCACGGCCTGCCCTCCGCCTCGGCGGCGGCTGACCGCGGAGTCCCGGGTGCGCCGGGGATCGCGGACCGCGGCGGTACGGACCGTGGCGCCTCGGACCGTGGCGCCTCGGACCGTGGCTCGTCGGACCGTGGCTCGTCGGACCGAGGAGGCCCGGACCGTGGCGCTCCGGATCCCGGGAAACCGGGCTCCGACGCCTTCGCCCACGGTGCTTCCGGCACCCAGGGTCGTCCGACGCTGCCCGGCCAGCGGGAGCGCCCCGTAGGGTGATGGGCATGAACGATCGCATGGTGTGGATCGACTGCGAGATGACCGGGCTCTCGCTGACGGACGACGCACTCATCGAGGTGGCCGCGCTGGTCACCGACTCGGAACTGAACGTGCTCGGTGAAGGCGTGGACATCGTGATCCGCCCGCCGGACGCCGCGCTTGAGACGATGCCCGAGGTGGTGCGCCAGATGCACACCGCCTCGGGCCTCCTCGACGAGCTCGCGGGCGGTACGACGCTGGCGGACGCGGAGGAGCAGGTCCTCGCGTACGTACGTGAGCACGTCAAGGATGCGGGCAAGGCCCCGCTGTGCGGGAACTCGGTCGGCACCGACCGCGGCTTCCTGCTGCGCGACATGCCCACCCTGGAGGACTACCTCCACTACCGCATCGTCGACGTCTCCTCGATCAAGGAGCTGGCGCGGCGCTGGTACCCGCGG
The DNA here is from genome assembly GCF_900100315.1 of Streptomyces indicus. Lineage (GTDB taxonomy): Bacteria > Actinomycetota > Actinomycetes > Streptomycetales > Streptomycetaceae > Streptomyces > Streptomyces indicus. The sequence goes on along the minus strand of NZ_FNFF01000015.1, from coordinate 27,971 downwards.
GCGTACTTCAACAGCCCGGAGAAGAACGGCAACCACCGGGCGCTCGCCGACATCCGCGAATCCATCGCGGAGCTGCGCTACTACCGCGAGGCGGTCTTCGTCCCGCAGCCCGGCCCGGACTCGGAGACGGCGCGCACGATCGCGGCGAAGTACGTCCTGCCTGCGGAGGAGTCCTGACGGGCCCCTGATAGGCCCGGGAAAAAGGTGGGCGCGAGCACCCTCTCGGACCCTGTACACTTTTTCTCGGCCGGTCGGAAAAACGACCGGACATGGTGGGTGTAGCTCAGTTGGTAGAGCACCTGGTTGTGGTCCAGGTGGCCGCGGGTTCAAGTCCCGTCACTCACCCTGAAGGGCAAAGGCCCGGTCTGCGCAAGCAGGCCGGGCCTTCGTCGTCCCCAGCCCGGCGGTTCCCCGTCGGACCGCAGGACGCGGCTGTGCCGGACCGGCCGGGGATCCGCAGGGCTCACGGCCGGCGGCGCGCCACGCCGATTTCGCCGGCGCTCACGCGGGCAGACAATGACGAGTGGGCCGGAGCCAGCGTCCATGGCTCCGGCCCACCCTGTCCGCCCTCGAGTACCAGGGCCGGGTGCAGGGCTACCGCTGGGCGTAGAAGTCGAGCACGGCCTGCGTGATGCGCTCGACCTCATCGTCGGTCAGTTCGGGATAGGCGGGCAGGCACAGACGGCGGGTCGCGGTCATCGAGCGCTCCGTGGCGTGGTTGCGGTGCTCGATGCCCTTGAAGGCCGGCTGGTCGGGAAGCACGTAGGGATAGACCTGCTCCGCCTCGATGGCCCGGCTCGCCAGGTGGTCCGCGAGCTCCGGGAGCTCATCGCAGCCGATGGCGTACTTGTAGTAGCCGTGCCGGTGTCCCTTCTGGGCGCGGGGAAGGATGAGCGGCAGATCGGTGAACTGCCGGTTGTAGTGGTCGGCGATCGCGTTGCGGCGCTCGACCCAGCCGGGCAGGAGGTCCAGTTCGACGGCGACGATGCCGGCGTTGAGCTCACCGAGCCGGGCGCGGCTTCCGCGGTGGTGGTGGGTGTGGCGGTCGGTGTTGCTGCGGCCCATGTTGGTGAGCTGCCGCAGCAGGTCGGCGCGCTCCGGGGTCGTGGTGATGATGGCTCCGGCGTCTTCGAGGCCGCCCATGGACTTGCCGACCCAGAAGGAGAAGCAGCCGTAGTCGCCCCAGGTGCCGGCGGCGCGCCCGTCGAGGGTGGCGCCGGGGGCCTGGGCACAGTCCTCGATCACCACCAAGTCGTGCTTGCGGGCGAGGGTGTTGATGGCCGGCATGTCCGCCATGTGGCCGTGCAGGTGGACGGGGATGACAGCGCGCGTGCGCGGCGTGATCGCCGCCTCCATGGCCTGCGGGCACAGCGTGAGGGTCGGTTCGGCGACGTCCACGATCACCGGGACGGCGCCGACGGTGTGCACCGCGAAGGCGGTGGCCGCGAACGTCGCCGCCGGCACGATGACCTCGTCGCCACGGCCGACGCCGCCCGCCTCCAGCGCCAGGATCAGCGCCTGGGTGCAGGATGTCGTGGCCACCGGGTGACCGCCCCAGGCTTCACGCAGGGCCGCCTCCAGACGTGCCGTCTGCGGCCCGTAGTGGAACTTGCCCTTGGTGATCACCTGATCGGCGATGTCGTGGATCTCGGTCCGCAGTCCGCGGACCCGGCGGTGGTGCCCTTCGGCGGGGATGGTCTGCTGCCGCAGACGCCGATCAAGCGGAATGGTGTCAGTGACACCCATGGGTTCTCCTCACTCAGAGTGATCCGGGTCCAGCCCGGCTCCTTGTTCAGATCACCCGCGTCGATCTCCTCTAACGGCCCCAGGCGCCACAGAGAGTTGGTCAAGGTCTCACAAAGGGGCGCGCTCAGCGGCGCGTTCGACCCGATCAGGCGGGCCACCTGCGCCTTACACGCGTTGAACGCCGCCCTGCCACTCAACTCATTTTTCAGTCACCGAGGGTTAATTCGCGCCACGAGAAGCTCTCAGCTCTGACGCCTGCGAGGCCTTCGCCTCGCGACGCGTCCCTGGGCAAGCCGCTCACGGGTGCTGTCCCACAGGGCCAACGGCTCGGCGGCGGCCGGCGGCTGATCCTCGGACCGCCGGCCGGGCGAGGGCCTGGGAGACTGACCGTATGACCTTGCCTTCTGGAGCGGAGTCCGAAGACTTTTCGGAGGGGCCGACGTACGACGATGTCGTACGCGCCCACGAGCGGATCGCCGGGCATGCGCACCGGACCCCCGTGCTCACCTCGCGGCTGGTCGACGCCGAGCTCGGGGCGCGAGTGTTCTTCAAGGCGGAGAATCTGCAGCGGATGGGGGCGTTCAAGTTCCGCGGGGCGTTCAACGCGCTGTCGCAGTTCTCCCGGGAGCAGCGGCGGGCGGGGGTCGTGGCGTACTCGTCCGGGAACCACGCGCAGGCCGTCGCGCTCTCCGCACAACTGCTCGGCATCCCCGCCACGATCGTGATGCCGCACGACGCCCCGGCGGCGAAGGTCGCGGCCACGCGCGGATACGGGGCCGAGGTCGTGTCGTACGACCGCTACCGCGAGGACCGCGAGGAGATCGGGCAGGCTCTGGCGGACGCGCGCGGGCTCACCCTGATCCCGCCGTACGACCATCCGCACGTCATGGCCGGGCAGGGCACCGCCGCCAAGGAGCTCTTCGAGGAGGTCGGTGAGCTGGACGCGCTGTTCGTGCCGCTGGGCGGGGGCGGGCTGCTGTCCGGGACGCTGCTCGCGGCGGGCGCGCTGTCGCCGAAGTGTGCGGTGTACGGGGTCGAGCCCGAGGCCGGGAACGACGGACAGCAGTCCGTACGGCGCGGCGAGATCGTGCACATCGACACACCCCGGACGATCGCCGACGGCGCCCAGACCCAGCACCTGGGCCGGCACACCTTTCCCGTCATCCTCGAGCGGGTGACCGAGGTGCTCACCGCGAGTGACGATCAACTCGTGGAGTGTGTACGGATGTTCGCCTCGCGGATGAAGACCGTGGTGGAGCCGACGGGGTGTCTGGGATTCGCGGCCGCCCGCGAGCGGGCCGAGGAGCTGCGGGGGCGGCGGGTCGGGGTGATCCTCAGCGGCGGGAATGTGGATCCGGCGCGGCTGGGCGGGTTTCTGGCGGGTGCCGCCGGCGGCTCGTAGGCGCACGGTGCGGAGTCGTGGGTTCTACGAGGTCTGCGCCGCCTTCTCGCCGAAGCGAACGGATCAGTCGAAGCGGACGAAGCCTGCGATACGCGGCGCGAACGTGAGCGTGGCCGGGGGCGCCACCGCGGCGCGGATGCCCTCCGTGACGTCCGCGTCCGGGGTGCCGAAGACCTCGAAGCCCTCCACGGTGCAGTGCTCCATCACCTCCCGGATGTACGGGTCGGCCAGCTTCCAGTGCAGGCGGACCGCGTCGGAGTCCGCGTAGAGCTGGAAGCTGTGCGCGAGCAGCCGCTCCTCGTCGATGAACGTCTGCACCATCAGCTGCGGACCGTGCTGCTCCGCGAAGTCCACGGCGCGGGCGATCGCGGCACGGAAGGCGTCCAGGTGCCCCTCGGTGATCCGCATCGTGTTGCGGAAGAGGAGCAGGGTGCCGTGGTCCGGGGCAGCGGGGGATGAGGTCGTGTCCGGGGTGCGCGGTGTCGTCGTCATGGCCCCAGCCTCGTACCTCAAGTTCGGTTGAGGTCAAGGGCCCCCGTACGGCAAGGTCATCACGAGGCCTGGCCTTCCGCCGCACGCCACGTCACGACGACGCCCTGACCACCAACTCCGTGGGCAGCACCAGCTGTTCGCGGGCCAGGAGGCGCGAGGCCGGCGAGTGGTGGGCGCCCACCGAGGCGATCTCCTCCAGCAGGAGGCGGGTCATCTCGCGGCCCATCTCCTCGATGGGCTGGCGCACGCTGGTCAGCGGCGGGTCCATGTGGCGGGCGATCGCGGAGTCGTCGAACCCGACGAGGGCCACGTCGTCCGGGATACGGCGGCCCGCCTCGCGCAGGATCTGCCGGGCGCCCGAGGCCATCACGTCCGAGGCCGCGAACACCGCGTCCAGATCGGGGCGGCGGGAGAGCAGCTCCGTCATCGCGCGGCGGCCGCCGCCCTCGGTGAAGTCGGCCGGGACGACGAGGGTTTCGTCCACCGGCAGGTCCGCCGCGGTGAGCGCCGCGCGGTAGCCGTCGAGGCGGCGCTGGGCACCGTAGACGTCCAGGCGGCCGGTGATGGTGGCGATCCGGGTGCGGCCGCGGGAGAGAAGGTGGTCGATGGCCGCCTTCGCGCCCTCGTAGTTGTCCGAGTCCACGGAGGTCAGGGGTTCGGAGGCCGAGCGGCGGCCGGAGACCACCGCGGGGATGTCCAGCTGCTCGATGAGGTCGGGCAGCGGATCGTCCGCGTGCACGGAGACGAGAAGCACGCCGTCGACCCGCTGCGCGGCCAGGTACTGGGCCAGGCGCTGTCGTTCACGGGCTTTGCTCGCAAACGTCAGGAGCAGCTGCACCTCGGTCTCGGCGAGTGCGACCCCCACGCCGTGGATGATGTCGGAGAAGTAGGGCTCGGCGAAGAAGCGGCCCTCCGGCTCCGGAACGACCAGGGCGATCGCGTCCGTACGGTTCGCGGCGAGCGCGCGGGCCGCCGTGTTCGGGACATAGCCGAGCTCGGCCACGGCCGCCTCGACGGCGGCACGCGTCCGTTCGCTGACGCGAGGCGAACCGTTGATCACCCGGGAGACCGTGCCGCGGCCGACGCCGGCGCGGGCCGCGACCTCTTCGAGCGTGGGCCGCCCCCCGCTCCTGGCCCGGCCTCCTGCCCGAGGCTGACGCATCGTCATACGTGCCTCCCCAGACGGATCGTCATCCCTGCCTCCCCATCGCCTCGCGGGCCGCGGTGCGCCCGTGATCACCGTATGGCCCCTTGCGCCGCTGTCCGAAACTTCGGCCACCCGGGCGAAAACTAACAGCCGGATAACCGAATCGACTCCGTCCGTCAGGTCCCTTGACACCCCTGGGCCCAGCCGGGACTCTTCAACTCATCACACATGGGAGCGCTCCCACCGTACCTGGCACTTACACAACCCGCACGTTCCCGCCCGAGCCGCACGCTGCATCCCCCCACAGCACGAGAGAGTTGGCCGGGAGTCGGCACGTCAGGGCACTAGGAGGACGCAATGCGCATGAGGCACCGAACGTCCCGTCACGCGTTGGTCATCGCGGCCGTCGCAGCGTTGGGCGCCGGGCTGCTGGCCGGCTGCGCCGAGGACTCGAAGGAGCCCTCCGGAGGCTCGGGCAAGAAGGACGCCAAGGGCAAGACCACCATCACCGTCGGTGTGTTCGGCGCCTTCGGCCTCAAGGAGGCCGGCCTCTACGACCAGTACATGAAGGAAAACCCGAACATCGTCATCGAGCAGACCTCGATCGAGCGGAACGAGAACTACTACCCGCAGCTGCTCACCCACCTCGCCTCGGGCAGCGGCCTCGCCGACATCCAGGCCGTCGAGGTCAACAACATCGCCGAGGTCACCGCGACCCAGGCCGACAAGCTGATGGACCTCGGCAAGGTCGAGGGCGTCGACAAGAACAACTTCCTGGACTGGAAGTGGCAGCAGGGCACCAGCAAGGACGGCAAGACGGTCGGCCTCGGCACGGACGTCGGACCGCAGGGCATCTGCTACCGCAAGGACCTGTTCGAGAAGGCCGGGCTGCCCACCGACCGCGAGAAGGTCGGCGCGCTGTGGGCCGGCGACTGGAACAAGTACCTCGAAGTCGGCAAGCAGTTCAAGGCGAAGGTGAAGGACGCCGCCTTCGTCGACGGTGCCTCGAACGTGATGGCCGCGGTGCACGGCAGCAGCGAGAAGCGCTTCTACGACGAGAACGGCGAGGTCGCGTACAAGACCAACCCGATCGTGAAGGAGGGCTGGAACCTCGCGGCCCAGTTCGCGAAGGAGGGTCTGTCGGCGAAGCTGCAGAGCTTCACGCCCGGCTGGGACCAGGCCTTCTCCAACGGTGACTTCGCGACGATCTCCTGCCCGGCCTGGATGCTCGGCTACATCCAGGACAAGGGCGGCGACAAGGCCAAGGGCAAGTGGGACGTGGCCCCCGCGCCCAAGCCCTCCAACTGGGGCGGTTCCTTCCTCGTCGTGCCCGAGGCAGGCAAGAACAAGGAGGAGGCCGCGAAGCTCGCCGCGTGGCTGACGGCTCCCGAGCAGCAGGCGAAGTTCTTCACCGAGCGGGCCAGCTTCCCGAGCGCCAAGGCCGCCTACGAGCTGCCCGCGGTCAAGGACGCCAAGCACGAGTACTTCGACAACGCGCCGATCGGTGAGATCTTCTCGAAGGCCGCCCTGGACGCACCCGTCCAGATCCTGGGCCCGAAGGACCTGATCATCGCGCAGAACCTCGCGGACGTGGGCATGCTCCAGGTCGACCAGAAGGGCACCGACCCGGATGAGGCCTGGAACAAGGCAGTGAAGTCGATCGACAACGCGCTGGATCAGTAAATGGCGAATCAGTACCGGACCACCGCGGCCCCCCAGGGGGAGGGGGCCGCGGCCCCGCGCGTACCGAAGGCTCCCCCGCAGGAGCCGGGTGCGAAGGAGCTCAAGGCGCGTGCGTGGCGCAGCCGGCGCTACCGCTGGGACATGAAGTACAGCCCCTACGCGTTCCTCGCGCCGTTCTTCCTGTTCTTCCTCGCCTTCGGGCTCTTCCCGCTCCTGTACACCGGCTGGGCCTCTCTGCACCGGGTCTCCCTGACCGATCCCAACAACATGGAGTGGATCGGGTTCAAGAACTTCACGCGGCTGCTCGGTGACGAATTCTTCTGGAACGCGCTGAAGAACACCGTCACGATCGGTCTCCTGTCGACCGTGCCGCAGCTCGTGATGGCCCTCGGGATCGCGCATCTGCTCAACTACAAGCTGCGCGGCTCCTGGTTCTTCCGGGTCGCGGTGCTCACCCCGTACGCCACCTCCGTGGCCGCGGCGACGCTGGTGTTCGTGCTCCTCTTCGGGCGCGACTACGGGATGATCAACTGGGGTCTCGGCCTGGTCGGGATCGACAACATCGACTGGAAGAACGGCACGTTCACCTCGCAGCTCGCGGTCTCGACGATCGTGATCTGGCGCTGGACGGGGTACAACGCGCTGATCTATCTGGCCGCGATGCAGTCCATCCCCAACGACCTGTACGAGTCGGCGGCCCTCGACGGGGCCTCGCGCTGGCAGCAGTTCTGGCATGTGACGCTGCCCTCGCTGCGGCCCACGATCCTGTTCACCTGCGTTGTCTCGACGATCGGAGCCACGCAGCTCTTCGGTGAGCCGCTGCTGTTCAACGACGGCGCCTCGCCGACCGGCGGCCCCGACCACCAGTTCCAGACGCTCGGGCTCTATCTGTACGAGCAGGGCTGGGTGAACCTGCATCTGGGCCGCGCCTCGGCCATCGCCTGGGCCATGTTCCTCATCCTGCTGGTGATCGCCGCGGTCAACTGGCTGCTCGCGCGCCGGCTGCGCAAGAACGAAGGGAGGGCCTGAGATGAGCACCACCGTCACCGACAAGGTGCCCACGGGTCAGCTCGAGAGCCGTCCCGTGAAGGCGCCTTCGCGCAAGAGCAAGGCCGGCAAGACCCTGTACGGCGGCAAGTGGACGTATCTCGTCCTGATCGTCGTGACGGTGCTCTCGCTGTTCCCGCTGGTGTGGACGGCGATCGCGGCCTCGCGCAACAACGAGCGGCTCGCGCAGACCCCGCCGCCCTTCTGGTTCGGCGGCAATCTCTTCCGGAACCTCGAGATCGCCTGGACCGACGCCAACATGGGCACGGCCCTGCTCAACACCACGATCGTGGCGACCATCGCGTCCGCCGGGACCGTGTTCATCTCGACGCTGGCCGGGTTCGCCTTCGCCAAACTGCGCTTCCGCTGGAAGAACTTCCTGCTCTTCTTCGTGATCGCCACGATGATGGTGCCGCCCCAGCTCAGCGTCGTACCGCTGTACATGCTGATCGCCGAGCTGTCCTGGACCGATCAGCTCCAGGCGGTGATCTTCCCGTTCTTCGTCTGCGCCTTCGGGGTGTTCTTCATGCGCCAGTACCTGGTGCAGGCGCTGCCGAACGAGCTGGTCGAGGCGGCGCGCGTGGACGGCGCGAGCAGCTGGCGCGTGCTGTGGCACGTGGTGTTCCCGGCGGCGCGGCCCGCGATGGCGGTGCTCGGGATGCTCACCTTCGTGCAGGCCTGGAACGACTTCTTCTGGCCGATCATCGCCCTGACCCAGAACGGAAGTCCGACCGTGCAGGTCGCTTTGACCGGTCTCGGGCGCGGGTACATCCCCGACCAGTCGGTGATCATGGCGGGCGCGCTGCTCGGCACCCTGCCGCTGCTCATCGCCTTCGTCGTGTTCGGCAAGCAGATCGTCGGCGGGATCATGCAGGGGGCGGTGAAGGGCTGAGCCCGCTCGGCCCACGCCGCCTCCGCACGCCCGCCCTCCCCTGACCCGATTCCTCAACTCCCCTTTCCCGTACCAAGAATGGGAGCGCTCCCGTGCCCGCAGCAGAGACATCCACCATCCCCGGGACAGCGCCGGCCGCCACCGGCTCCGCCGGATTTCCGCCCGGCTTCCTGTGGGGCGCGGCCACCGCCGCGTACCAGATCGAGGGGGCCGCGCAGGAGGACGGGCGCACCCCGTCCATCTGGGACACCTTCAGCCGGACGCCGGGCAAGGTGCTCGGCGGCGACACCGGTGACGTGGCCTGCGACCACTACCACCGCTTCCGCGACGACGTGCGCCTGATGGCCGAACTCGGCCTGGGCGCCTACCGGTTCTCCGTCTCCTGGCCGCGCGTGCAGCCCACCGGGCGCGGGCCCGCGGTACAGCGCGGGCTCGACTTCTACCGCGCCCTCGTCGACGAACTCCTCGAGCACGGCATCACGCCGATGGCCACGCTCTACCACTGGGACCTGCCGCAGGACCTGGAGACCGCCTTCCCGAGCGGGTCCAGCGCGGGCGGCGGGTGGCCGGAGCGGGACACGGCGGAGCGGTTCGCCGAGTACGCCGGGATCGTGGCCGGCGCGCTCGGCGACCGGGTGGAGCTGTGGTCCACCCTCAACGAGCCCTGGTGCAGCGCCTTTCTGGGCTACGGATCCGGGGTGCACGCGCCGGGCCGCACCGACGATGTGGCGGCGCTGCGCGCGGCGCACCACCTCAACCTAGGGCACGGGCTCGCCGCGAAGGCGCTGCGGGCCGCGCTGCCGGCCCGCGCGAAGATCGGTATCGCGCTCAACCCCAGCGCCGTACGCCCCCTCACGGACTCGCCCGAGGACCGGGACGCGCAGCGCCGCATCGACGCGCTCGCCAACCGGATCTTCAGCGGCCCGCTGCTCAAGGGCGCCTATCCCCAGGACCTGATCGCCGACACCTCCCACCTCACGGACTGGTCCTTCGTACGGCCCGAGGACCTTGCCGTCATCAAGCAGCCTCTGGACTTCCTGGGCATCAACTACTACGCGCCCGCGGTGGTCTCGGCCACGGACGACCCGAACGCCCCGCGCAAGGACGGACACAACTCCGGCTCCCACTCCCCCTGGCCGGGCGCGGACAAGGTGGCCTTCCACCAGGCGCCGGGCGAACTGACCGCGATGGACTGGCCGGTGGATCCGACCGGCCTCACCGACCTTCTCCTTCAGTACACCGCCGAGGCTCCCGGGGTTCCGCTCTTCGTGACGGAGAACGGGGCGGCCTTCGAGGACCGGGTCGGCGAGGACGGCCGCGTCCACGACCCGGACCGCGTCCGCTATCTGCACAGCCACCTGTCCGCCGTGCACGAGGCGATCCGCCGGGGCGCGGACGTACGCGGCTACTTCCTCTGGTCGCTCCTGGACAACTTCGAGTGGGCGTACGGCTACAGCAAGCGGTTCGGCGCGGTGTACGTGGACTACGAGACGCAGGCGCGCATCCCGAAGTCGAGCGCGCGCTGGTACGGGCAGGCGGCACGGGAAGGGGTGCTGCCTCCCGTGGAGTGAGGAGGCGCGGGCGTCGGGTGAGGTGCGGGCGCGCCGGGACGTGCTGCGTGCGGTGGCCGACGGGGGGACAGCGGGGGAAAGGGTGCGTCCCGGCCGGATCGGGGGACCCGGCCGGGCCGCGCCCGTCCGTTCGCGTCCCGGCGTCACACGCCGGTCGGGCTCGCCGGCTGTCCCTTCCTGCGGCGGCGGACCGCCGGCCCCCGGTGCCTGCGGCGGCCCTCGGTGGGGCGGCGGTCGTCGAGCTGGATCCAGATGCGGATCTCCGTACCGCCGAGGACCGAGGAGCCGATGCGCAGGTCTCCGCCCGTGGACTCGGCCATCTGCCGGACGATGTCCAGGCCGAGCCCGGTCGAACCCGCCTCGCCCGAGCCGCCGCCCCGGCGCAGGGCGGCCTCCGGGTCGGTGATGCCCGGGCCCGCGTCCGAGATCAGGACGATCACCGCGTCCTCGCCGCTGTGCACGTCGACCGCGAAGGCCGTGCCCTCGGGGGTGTGCCGGAACACGTTGCCGAGCAGGGCGTCCAGGGACGCGACCAGGTCGGCGCGGGCGACCGGGATGTGCACGGGGCGGTCCACGCCCGCGACCCGCACCTTGCGCGCCTCGTCCTCGGCGAGCGCCGACCAGAACGCCATGCGTTCGCGGATCACCTCGGCCGCGTCGCAGCCGCCGCCCGGGCCGTGCCCGGTCTGCGGCTTGGCCTCGCGGGCCGTGCGGATGATCGTGTCGACCTCGCGTTCCAGCTGCTCGACGGCCGAGCGCGTCTGGTCGGCGGCCGCTCCGTCGCCCAGGGACGCGGCGTTGAGGCGCAGGACGGTCAGCGGCGTACGGAGGCGGTGGGAGAGGTCGGCGGCCAGTTCCCGCTCGTTGGCGAGGAGTTGGACCACCTGGTCGGCCATGGAGTTGAAGGCGACCGCGGCCGACTTGAGTTCGGTGGGGCCCTCCTCGGGCACGCGCGCGCCCAGCTTGCCCTCACCGAGCGCGTGCGCGGCGCCGGCCAGGCGCTTGGCCGGCTGGATGAGCCGTACGCCGAGCCGGTCCGCCACCGCCACGGAGCCGATGATCAGCGCGACGCCCACGCCCGCGAGTACCAGCCAGGCCGTGCCGACGCCGTTGGTGGCCTCGCCCTCGGGCACGAAGATCTCCACGACCGCGTTGCCGCCCGAGCTCAGGGCGGTGGGCTGGAGCAGCACGGACCCGCCGGGTGCCTGCGCGATGAAGGCGCGGCTCTTGCGGCGGGCGGTCTCCACGTCGGCGTCCGTCGCGCGCTGCACGCCGATCTGCCGTGCGGGCTGCCCGTCGGCGGCCGGCAGGTGGACCGCCATCCGGCCCTCGCCGCCCGCGTCGGTGATCGCGATGGCCCGGTCGAGCTCGTCGCGGTCGGTGGTGATGGAGAGCGTGGGCGCGATGTTGGCCGCCTGCCGCTCGGCGTTGGAGAGCGCGCGGTCGCTCGCCATCTCCTTGATGACCAGGGCCAGCGGGACCGCGAAGGCGACCACGACCATCGTGGTGACGGCCAGGCACACCTTGACGAGCGCCCACCTCACCGCGGGGGCTCCAGCTTCACTCCGACACCGCGCAGAGTGTGCAGATAACGGGGCTTCGCGGCGGTTTCACCCAACTTCCGGCGCAACCAGGACAGATGGACGTCGATGGTCTGGTCGTCCCCGTACGACTGCTGCCAGACCTCCGCGAGCAGCTCCTTGCGCGGGACGACCACGCCGGGCCGGCCGGCGAGGAAGGCGAGCAGGTCGAACTCGCGCCGGGTGAGGTCGAGGGTGGTGCCGTCGAGCGAGGCCTGGCGGCGCAGCGGGTCGATGGCGAGCCCGCCCACGCGCAGGACGCTGGACACCGCGGCCTCGCCCGCGCCGCCGGAGCCGGCGCGGCGCAGCACGGCGGCCATCCGGGCCGACAGGTGCTCGACCGAGAAGGGCTTGGTCAGGTAGTCGTCGGCGCCGTCGTTGAGCAGCCGGACGATCTCCGCCTCGTCGTCGCGCGCCGTGGCGATGATCACAGGCACGTCGGTGATCCCGCGCAGCATCTTCAGCGCCTCGGCCCCGTCCAGGTCGGGCAGACCGAGATCGAGAATCACCACGTCGAAGCGGAAATGAGCGACCTCGCGCAGCGCCTCCAGGGCCGTCCCGACGCTGCGCACGGTGTGCGAGGCCTCGGTCAGATGCCGGATGAGGGCCGAGCGTACGAACTGGTCGTCCTCGACCACGAGCACACTTGCCATGGCCCGCACCGTACGCCATACGGGGGACGCCGGTCATGGCACCGGCATTCCCGGACGCCCGGGACACGCGTGGGCCTCATGGGGCAGGATGGCCCGCGATGCACAGGACTTATACCGGGCTGGCACATGCAGCGGCGTGGACATGCGCCACCGGGGCAGCCGTGACGCTGTCCTGGTGGGGGGTGCACACAGTCATGTCCGGGACGGCCTACGACCCGCCGAAGGCCCTCCCGCTGACCGCTTCGCAGGAGACGACACAGCAGGCGACCGATCCGAAGGCGTCCTCCTCCACGCAGCGCCCCAAGCAGCCCTCGAAGTCCGGCTCTTCGAACGAAGGCACCACCTCGGATGAACCGCCGAAATCCGCCGGTACCGGTGGCAGTGATTCCGGAGGTTCCTCCAGCAGCAGCAAGCCGAGCAAGTCGTCCGGCTCGTCCCCCTCGGCCTCGTCCTCGCCGGCCGGGGACGTGAAGGGCTACAACGTCTCGGGCGGCCGCGTCGTCTTCGAAATCCACGCCGATTCCGCCGAGTTGGTCTCGGCGACGCCCAACACCGGCTGGCAGATGCAGATCTGGAAGCAGCCGCAGCAGGACTGGATCCGCGTCACCTTCACCCAGGGCAACCGCGAGGTCTCGGTCTTCTGCACCTGGCACGACCATGCGCCGCAGGTGGAGATCGACGATCCGTGAGGCACGGCCGTGCGGGCCGCCTCCTGCCGTCCTGATTGCCGGAGGCAGCCCTCGCCTCAGTGGCGGAGGCAGCCTCAGTTGCGGACGCAGCCTCAGTGGCGGAGGCAGCCTCGCCCCTCAGTCCGCGAGCTCCCGCTCGGTCACGTCCTCGACCATCCGCCAGTCCCCGTCGACGGACTCGAACACGAGGATGCGGGTCGCCACGGACGGCACTTCGGCGCGGAGGTCGCCGCCGCGCCGGTCCGTGGTGTACATGGTCACCGTCTGGGTGACATCGACCGTGGCGCGGGACCCGTCCCGCGTCACATCGAAGCCCACGGCCTCGGCGTCGAACTTCTGCCAGACGCGGTCGGGCTCGACCAGCTCGGTACGCCCGGCGACATCCCGGTCGGCCTCCGCCTGGAAGAGCTCCTCGACGGCCTGCTCGAGCGCCTCCCGCTCGGCCGCCTCGGCCCGCTCCTGCAACACGTACACCGTCGGCGCCGCGGCCAGGACGACCACCCCCGCCGCCAGCGCCAGCTTGTGCTTCCCCCGCATGCTGTCCCCCGTTGTCGCGTGGCGGGACTCTAGCCCGCGCAGGCGGCCGCCGCCCATGGATCGGCAGCGAAAAGATCCCCGGCCGTCAGCGGAAGACACCTGGCGGAGGCGCCGGTGAGGCGACGGCCGCCGCATCGCGCACCGCGGCCGCTCCCCCGGTGAAGTCCGCGAGGGCGCGGCCGTGTTCGACGCGGCCGGGGTGGGGGTCGGAGGCGATACGGCGGGTCAGCTCCGCGACGGGGAGCGCGGCGTCGGAGGCGACCAGGACCGCGTTGCCGAACCGCTTGCCGCGCAGCACCGCGGGGTCGGCCGCCAGGGCCAGCTCCGGGAAGACTGTGGCGGCGGTGGCGATCTGGCCGCGCAGATGCGCGAGCGGCGGGCCGTCCGCGAGGTTGGCGGCGTAGTGCCCGCCCGGCCGGACGACCCGGCGTACGTCCTCCAGGAACTCCACGCTCGTCAGGTGTGCGGGGGTGCGCGCGGCGCTGAACACGTCGGCGATGACGAGATCCGCCCAGCCGTCGGGGATCTTCGCGAGTCCCTCGCGTGCGTCGGTGGACCGCACCCTGATCCGCGCGCCCGGGTCCAACGGGAGCTCCCTGCGCACCAGTTGGACGAGGGCGGCGTCGCGCTCGACGATCTGCTGCACGGAGCGCGGGCGCGTGCCGGCCACGTAGCGGGCCAGCGTGAAGGCGCCGCCGCCGAGATGGACCGCCTGGAGCGGCCGGCCGGGGGCGGCGATCAGGTCGATGACATGTCCGAGGCGGCGCTGGTACGAGAAGTCCAGATAGGCCGGATCGTCGAGGTCCACGTGGGACTGGGGTGCGCCGTCCACGAGCAGGGTCCAGGCGCGCGGCCGGTCCGGATCGGGCATCAGCTCGGCGAGCCCGCCGTCGACGGTCTCGACCACCGCCTGAGCTGCACTTCTCCTCCTGGCCATCTGGCCATTATGCGGCGGGGGCGGACGGGGGCGCGCTGCGAGGTGCCCGGGGCGGCGGCGCAAGGTGCCCGGGGGCGGGCGGCGGTGGGTTCGTCCCGCGTGAGCGATGATGGACAGGCGAGGCGATCAACGGCGATACGCCCGAAACGTCAGCATCCGGTACGTCGGCACCTACGCACCCCGGCACGTACGGACCCCCGGCCCGTCCCGTACGCACCGCCCACGGCGCGTGCACGGCCCCGTACCCCTTCGCAGTTCTGGAGCGACCCATGGCAGCCCGCATCCTCCTGGCCCGGCACGGACAGACCGCGTGGTCCCTGTCCGGCAAGCACACCGGCCGGACGGACATCCCGCTGCTCGACGAGGGCCGGGCGGGCGCGAAGCTGCTCGGCGAGCGGCTGCACCGCGCCCCGTACAACGGCCTCGCCGACGTCGAGGTGCGCACCTCGCCGCTCGCGCGCGCGGCCGAGACCTGCGAGATCGCCGGTTTCGGGAAGCGCGCCGAGCGCTGGGACACCCTCATGGAGTGGGACTACGGCGCGTACGAGGGCATGACGCCGGCCGAGATCCAGGCGGTCCGGCCGGGCTGGTTCATCTGGCGCGACGGCGTCCCCGGCGGCGAGACCCTGGCCGAGGTCACGGCGCGCGCGGACGAGGTGGTCGCGTGGGCGCGCTCGGCGGACCGGGACGTGCTCGTCTTCGCGCACGGCCACATCCTGCGCTCGATCGGCGCCCGCTGGCTCGGCCTCCCGCTCGACTTCGCCGCCCGCATCCGCCTCAACCCGACGTCCCTGTCGGTCCTGGGCTGGGCCTACGGCGAACCGGCGATCGAGTCGTGGAACGAGACGGGGCATCTCGAAGGCTGAGAGCAGCCGGAAGAGCCCCTGCTCCTGGCCTCCCTCAGGCAATAGGCCCGCACCCCCTCAGACGGTACGCCCGAGCCCTCGCCGTCTCAGGCCGTACGCCCGAGTCCTCCGTGCCGCTCCAGGAAGCGGGCCACTCCGGATGCGCGCCGGTGCGGGAGCAGGACGCGTGCCGTGCCGCGCAGTATCGCCTGGACGCGGGTCGAGCCGACCTCGCCGAGCAGGTCGAGCACCCGGCTGCCCGCCGCGGCGGCCTCGTCGGGCCGGCCCGCGCGGGCCAGGTCGTCGGCGAGCTCGGCCGTGTACAGCGCAATGTTGCGCGTGAAGTGCGGGTCCTGGAGAGCAACGGCCGTACGCGCGTGGGAACTGGCCCGCGACCACTCGCCGAGCGCCGACCAGCACTGCGCCTCCAGGCCCGCGAGCTCGGCCGCGCCGAAGAAGGACATCCACTCCGGGTCGGCCTCCGAGGGCCCACGGCCGAAGAGCCGCTGGGCGCGGGCGAGCGCCTGCTCGCAGCCGGCCCGGTCGGACAGGCCCGCGAGCCCGCCGGCCTCGCGCAGCGCGAGCAGCGAGAGCAGCCGGTCGGAGCCGAGCGGTCCGGCCGCCCGCTGCGCGGCCTGCGCCGCGCGCACCGCCTCGCGCGGCCGGCCCGCGTCACGGGCCAGGAACGACATGTTGCAGAACGCGTGCGCCTCCAAGGCCGGGTCGGCGAGCAGCCGCGCGGTGGCCAGCGCCTCCCCGTAGTGCGAGCGCGCGTCCTCGTAGCGCCCCGAGTCGTGCGCCAACCAGCCCACCGAGATGGCCAGTTCACCCGCGCTCGCCTGGAGCCGGTCGAGTACGGACTGGCGGGCAGTGCCCTCGTCGAGCAGCGCGTAGGCACTGCGCAGCGGGCCGGCCGCGCGCCGGTACAGGCCGTCGGCGCCGTGCCGGTCGTCGAGCAGCCGGATCCGGCGCACCGCCTCCTCGACCGCGTCGGCCTCGGGGACGCCCACCCGTCGGCGCGACGGCGCGGCGGCCGCGGGCGGGGCGAGGCTCAGCGGGGCGGCGGCGGAGGCGACCGCCGCCGTGGTGCCGGTCATGAACACGCGACGCAGCACGTCGCTCTCCTCTGGGTGCTTCAAGTACGGGGTGGCGCCCGGCAAATACGGGGTGGCGCCCGGCGGTGGGGAGCCGGCGCGATTCGAGGTGGTGGCGCCCGGCGGCGGGGAGCCGGCGCGATTCGAGGTGGTGGCGCCCGGCGGCGGGGAGCCGGCGCGGGTGGCGCGCGCGGCCGGGACGCGGGGCAGCGGCGGGAGGTCTTCCCGTACGCGCTGAAGATCTTCCCGTCCGCGCGGGTGCTCGGGGTGCGGGACGGGCGTGCGGGCCGCCGCGCGCGCCCTGCGCCCGCGGACGGTCTCGCGGGGCGCGAACCCCATGTCGGTGAGGGTGCGCCCGGGGAACATGTGCAGGAAGACCCGCTCGTACGCGTAGTTGGGGCAGCGGATCTCGCCCGCCTCCACGCGCCCCACATAGCGGGCGTCGCAGGAGACCCGCTCGCCGATCTCGCGCGCGGCCCTGCGGACGGCCGCGGCGAACTCGCCGGGCGACAGGCTGCCGCGCAGCATGCGGAAGGCCCTATTCGGCCGCGGCGCGGGGGCACCGCCCGCCTCGGCGGCAGGGGCGGGTGCGCTCGCTGCGGGTGCGGTCGCCGCCGGCGATGCGGTCATCGCTGCGGGTGCGGTCATCGCTGCGGGGGAAGTCGCTGAACTCCGCGAGGACGACGCCATGGAACAGCCCTCTCGTCACGGCTCACGGTGGGCCCGGTGCCACGTTCCGATGTCACGGTCCGGTGGCTCCGGCGAGTGACGAACGTACCGGGAGTGACGGGTGCGGCACGCAGAGTTCTGCTACAAACCGGAAATCCCAGCCGTGATCCGCCATCATCTGCCATCCAATGCGGCGATTCGACGCCGTAGCCGTTGACGCGGCGGCGCGTTGAACCATGCGGCGACGGGTCCCCGCACAGGTTCGGCCGCGACGCTGCTTTGACGTTCCTGCGCCGCCCTGCCCCCGCGCCGCATATTCCGACCCTGCGCATCCTCAGCACGATCAACGTCAGCTCGATCGATGTCAGCTCGATCCGAGCATCCTGAGCCAGGAGGGGTTCCCTTGTTGGAAGCCGGTATGGACAGCAGCGGCTCCCGTACGCAGCGGGCCGGGGAGATCTTGGCCCCGCCCTGGCCCGTCGCGTCGGTACCGATGAGCGCGCCCCCGGTGCCGGTCGGCACGCCGATGCCGATGAGTACGCCGGTGCCGGTCAGCGCCCCTGTCCATGTGCTCGCGCCGCCCCCGGCCGCCGCCGCCCCGGTTTCGGCCGCCCCGGCCGGTGTCTCCCCGGCCTCCTCCGCCCAGCACCTGCCCTCCGCGGACGCGAGCACGCCGCCCGGCGCGTGCGACCTGGTGACCGTGCCGACCCGGCAGGGCCTGGAGGCCGTGGACATCCTGCGCAGGGGCGCCCCCGCGATCGGCCCCGTGCTGCACGACGACAGCCGCGACACCCTCGGGTTCGTGGTGCCGGCCGGCACGGCGGACGCCTGGGACCTGCCGGGTTCCGCCTGCACCCAGACCGCGGGCCGCGGTCTGCCGCTGGCCGCGGCGGCCGGCGCGGACCAGGGAGCGGACTGGCTCCTGCCGCCCACGGACGAGAGCCCCGTGACGGACCCGGCCGCCCTGCGCGAGGCACTCGGTGAGGCGGCCCGCATGATCGCGGCGGCGGACGGCTGCCGCTGAGAGGCACCTGGCGCCGGGGGCGATTCACCTGGCGCGGGAGCGGGCCACCGAGCTCGCCGGACGGGCTGCCCAGCAGCGGGACGAGAGCGGGACGAGTCCCGACCGACCCGGGGGCCGAGTCGCTCAGCATGCGGGACAAGCCCCGAGCCCACGGGACGAGCCGCCCGACGCGCGGGGCGGGCCCCGTGTCGGCCGCAGGACGAGTCTCCGTATCCGGCATCACCGACGTGTTGTCAGTGGGAAGTGCGAGACTTCCGCAGGTGAGCGAAATCCCGACGACGACCGGAGCCGAACCCCTGCGGACGCGGCTCGCCACCCTGCGCGGACCCGACGCCCAGCCCAAGCCGCTGGACGCCCGGGCGCTCGCCGCGCTCGCGGCCAACCCGGGGTGCCGCAGGCGGGCGTTGCTCGACGGTGCGGGGGTGGACAAGTCCGCCCTCGCCGAAGCCCTCGGCTCCCCGTCCGGGTTCGGGCAGTCGCAGTTCGCGTTCATCCGGGGCAATGCGTTCGAGGCCCGGGTCAAGGGCGACGGCGGCGCCGAGCTGCTCCGCCTGGCCCACCAGAAGCTCGGCGGCCCCGAGCCCACCCCCGCCACCTCCCGCGTGCCCGAGCTCACCGCCGTCGGCCCCGAGGGCCGCGCCGCCCGCACCGAGCTCGCCCTGGGCGAGGCGGAGGCCGGCGCCTGGACGCTGCTCGACCATCCGATGGTGGCGCTCGACGTGGCCGGTTCGTCCGCGTTCCTGGAGCCGGACGCCGTGGTGGTGCACCCCGACGGCCGGTGGGCGGTCGTGGAGATCAAGTCCTTCCCGATGATCGACGGTTCGGCCGACGCCGCGAAGGTCGGCGCCGCCGCCCGCCAGGCCGCCGTCTATGTGCTGGCACTCGAGCGGATCGCCGCGCGGATCGACCCCGCGCCCGAGGTGGGCCACGGCATCCTGCTCGTCTGCCCGAAGGACTTCTCCAACCTGCCGACCGCCTCGCTCGTCGACATCCGTAAGCAACGGGCGGTGACCCGCCGCCAGTTGGCCCGGCTCACGCGCATCGAGGACATCGCGTCGGCCCTCGCGCCGGGCACGACCTTCGCGCTCGACCAGCCCGCCGAGCAGCTCACGCACGCGGTCGAGTCGGTGCCGGCCACGTATGCGCCGGAGTGCCTGGCCGCCTGCGAGCTGGCCTTCCACTGCCGCGACCGGGCGCGCGAGCAGGGCGCGGTCACCGCACTCGGCCGCGCGATCCGCGGCGAGCTGGGCGAACTGGCCACGGTGGACGCGGTGTTGACCGCCGCCCGCGGCGAGGCCGGCGACCCGGACGACCCGGCGGTGGCCGCCCTGCGCCGGGCCGCGGCCCTGCGCGCGGAGGCCCTCGCGTCCGCGCCGCCCGCTCCCCGCATGGAGGAGGCGGCCGTGCGTACGGAAGAAGCCGCAGGCGTACGGGAGGCGGGCGCCGCATGTCGCTGATCACCACCCTGGCCCGGTTCGAGGCCGTGCAGAGCGGCCGGGCGCAGCCCACGGCCACCGTGCGGCACCGCCATCTGTCCGAGCGTCCCCTGGTGTTCGTGCCGCTGACCACCGCGGGCGAGGCGGGGGCGCCGCTCGGCGCGCTGGTCGGCACCGACCGCGCGCAGCCGCGGCTGCTCGTCGTGCCGCAGCCGCGCGACCGTGAGCTGCGGTTCGCGTTCCTGGCCGAGCTGGCCGAGGAAGTCCTGCCGTACGTGGAGTCCTTCGCGGGTCAGACCCAGCCCGAGACGCGGAACGAGACGGATCCCGAGACCGGCAAGAAGGTCAAGGTCGAGGTCGAACTGTGCGTGGACGCACCGCAGTTGATCGTCCCGAGCCGCGCCGGTGTGGAGTTCGTCCGGCTGCTGGGGCGCTCCATGCGCTTCCGGCGGACCGCCGAGCAGGACCCGGACACGCCCTATCCCGCTCCCCCGCGGGTGCCGCTGCTCGGCCGCTGGCTGACGCACTTCGGTGAGCGGGCCCATGTGCCGGGCTCCGCCCAGCTGCTCGCGATGACCGAGCTGCTCGGGCGGCACTGGGCCACGGGCCAGTCCAGCCTGGAGGACCAGCATCTGGGCGCCCTGCTCGCCTGGATCGATCCGCCGCCGGGCAGGACCGGAGCCGAGGCCGCCCTGGAGGCGGAGCTGGGCCGTGACGCGGAGGGCCAGCTGCTGTGCCCGCCCGCGGGTCCGGCTACCGATCCGGCCTTCGACAACCGGCTGCTCGCCCCGGCCATCGAGCGTTTCGACCGCGCGCGGACCGCGCTCCAGGCGGCCGAGGACGGCCTGGACGCGGACGACCGGCTGGGCGAACTGGCCGCGGCGCAACGGGAGATCGCCCGCCTCATCGCCTCGCGCACCCGCCCCACCTGGGACGCGGTGTGGCGCGGCCTCGACCTGCTGCGCACCCTGCCCGACGCGGGGCACAACGGGGAGCGCTGGACCCGCGACCTGTGGTCGTACACCGGCCACCGCGACCGCGTCGTGGCGGGCGAGCCCCCGCAGCCGCGCCGCGACGACGCGGTGACCGCGGCCCGCAAGCTGCAGCGGCGCGAGGAGGCGCAGGCCCGCCTGGAGGCGCACGAGGCGCTGGACGACCCGCTCGTGATGGCGGGACGGCGGCTGACCGGCGAGGCCTTCGCCGGTGAGGTCACCGAGGCGGTGATGGCGTACACGGAGGACAAGCGGCCCCGGCCGCGCCCGCTGATCACCGTGCGGACGGAGGACCGGCCGCATCTCGGAGCGGGCGCGAAGGTGTACCGGTCGCTCCAGGGCAAGCCCCAGTCGGCCGAGTTCGTCGGGTATGACGGCGAGGGCGGGGTCGTGCTGCGGATCCTGGACAAGATGGGGCGCGGCAAGGAGCCCGACGAGGGGTCCGTGCCGGGGAAGGGCGACCGGCTGTGCTGGACGCTGTTCGAGCACGACGCGCGGGGCGGGGCGAAGCTGCCCGACGCGGAGGCGACGCCCTGGACGCACGGCGGCCCGCCCGGCGACCCGGCTCCTGAGCAACCCGACCCGCTGACCCCGGAGGACGTCCTGTGACCGGCCGCTCGGACCTCGCCGCCGAAGCCGCGGGCTTCGATCCGTCCGCGGCCGCATCCGCCGCCACCGCCGCGATCCTGCACGACACGCTGCACGGCACCGACCGCGGCGTGGTCGTGGACTCCCCGCCGGGCGCCGGCAAGTCGACCCTGGTGGTGAACACGGCGCTGGAACTGGCCGCCGCGGGCCGCCCGTTGATGGTGGTCGCCCAGACCAACGCCCAGGTGGACGACCTGGTGCTGCGCCTGGCCGAGAAGAACCCCGACCTGCCGCTCGGCCGGCTGCACAGCAGCGACGCCGACGCGTACGACAAGGCGCTCGACGACCTCCCCCAGGTCCGTACGTCCTCGAAGGCGGGGGACCTCACGGGGCTCGGCGTCGTCCTGTCGACCGCCGCGAAGTGGGCGCATGTCAAGGACGTCGAGCCGTGGCAGCACGCGATCGTGGACGAGGCGTACCAGATGCGTTCGGACGCGCTGCTCGCCGTGGCCGGGCTCTTCGAGCGGGCGCTGTTCGTGGGCGACCCGGGGCAGTTGGACCCGTTCTCGATCGTCGGCTCCGAGCAGTGGGCGGGGCTCTCCTACGATCCGTCGGCGAGCGCGGTGAGCACGCTGCTCGCCCACAATCCGCACCTTCCGCAGCACCGGCTGCCGGTCTCTTGGCGCCTCCCGGCCTCCGCGGCGCCGCTGGTCTCGGACGCCTTCTATCCATATACGCAGTTCCGCAGCGGCACTTCGCACGGCGACCGCGCCCTGAGCTTCGGTGTCGCCGGGGACGGCAGTGCGCACGACCGGGTGCTCGACGAGGCGGCGGCCTCGGGCTGGGGCCTGCTCGAACTGCCGGCGCGGCACACTCCGCGCACGGATCCGGAGGCGGTACGGGCGCTGGCCCAGGTGGTGCGCCGGCTCCTGGACCGCGGGGGTGTCACGGTCAGCGAGCGCTCACCGGACCCGGCGCCGCTCACCGCGGACCGTATCGCCGTCGGCACGGCACACCGCGACCAGGCGGCCGCGGTCCGAACGGCCTTGGCGGACCTGGGAGTCCAGGGCGTCACGGTCGACACGGCCAACCGCCTCCAGGGCCGTGAGTACGACGTGACGGTCGTGCTGCACCCGCTCTCGGGCCGCCCCGACGCCACCGCCTTCCACCTGGAGACGGGCCGCCTGTGCGTGCTCGCCTCACGGCACCGGCACGCGTGCATCGTGGTGTGCAGGGCGGGCGTCGCCGAACTCCTCGACGAGCATCCGTCCACGGAACCGGTGCAGTTGGGCGTCACGGTGAAATTCCCGGACGGCTGGGACGCGAACCACACGGTTCTGTCCCACCTCCAGGAGCATCGGGTCAGCTGGCGTCCGTAACGGCCCCGCGCACGAGCACCCGTCAGCCGCCGTCCCTGACGCGGTACATGCCGACGGAGTCGTGGCCCGCCACGTCGGCGAAGCCGAACTTCTCGTAGAGGAAGCGGGCCGGGCCGTCCGCGATCAGTGAGACATACGCGGTCGCGGGGGCCCGGCGCTCCAACTCCTCGGTGAGCGCGGCCATGATGCGCCGGCCGAGCCCGCGTCCCTGGTGGCCGGGGTGCACACAGATGTCGACGATCTGGAACGCGGTACCGCCGTCCCCGATGATCCGCCCCATGCCGATGGGCTCGCCCTCGTGGTGCAGCACCACCCCATACCAGGTGTGCGCCAGTCCGATCGCCGCCGCCTCGGGGTCCTTGTCGGACATCCCGGCGTCGGTGCGCAGCCGGCGGAACACCTCGACGGTGGGCACGCCCGCCCGCAGCTCGTACGAGGTGTCGCGCGGCGGCTCGGCGGCGGGGTGGTTCATCGGTGGGCCACTTCCTTCGGCTTCGCGGGGATCAGCCATCCGACGACGAGGATAGAAAACGCCGCGATGCCGGTGGCGACCAGGAAGGCGTCGTCGAAGCCGGAGGCGTCCCGGACCCCGGTGTGCACGGCGATGCTGGCGGCCGCGGTGCTGGAGACGGCCGCGGCACCGGCCGAGGCGCCGAACTCGTGGAAGGTGCTGACGATTCCCGAGGTCACACCGGCCTCGTGCGGGGCGACGGCGCCCAGCGCGGTGGCGGAGGCGACCACGAACAGCGCGCCGAGCCCCGCCGCGGCCACGCTCACTCCGAGGACCATCGCGAGGGTGCCGGACCCGAGGACGGGCACGAGGAACCCGGCCGCGGTGACGACCAGGGCGACCGCCGCGAGGAGCCGCGCCCCGAGACGCCCGATCACGCGTCCGGACGCGGCGGCGGCGACCATCGTCAGGAGCGCCACCGGCAGGAACAGCGCACCGGTCGCCAGCGCCCCGTGGCCCTGGTGGTTCTGGAGGTAGAAGGAGCCGAGGAAGAAGACGCCGACCATGAGCGCGGTGGTCACCGCGATCACGAACACCCCCGCCACCACCGAGCGCCGGCCCAGGATCCCCAGATCCATCAGCGGCGCCGTGGCGCGGCGCTGCCAGAGCGCGAACAGCACGTAGCCGAGGGCCGCCACGCCCGCCAGGACCAGGGTGAGCGGGTCCAGCCAGCCCTCGTCGCCGGCGCGGATCAGCCCGTAGATGAGCGCGCCGGTCGCGGCGGCGACCAGGACGGCGCCGGGCAGGTCGAGGGAGCCGGTGGCGGCGCGGGGCAGCGGCGGCAGGATGCGCGCCAGCGCGACCAGGACGACCAGGCCCACGGGCACGTTGACGAAGAAGACCCAGGCCCAGCCGGGGCCGGCCGTGATCAGCCCGCCGAGGAGCACGCCGAGGGCGGCGCCACCGCCGCCGAGCGCGGACCAGATGCCCAGGGCGCGGTTGCGTTCGTCGCCGTCGAACAGCCGCACCACCACCGACAGGGCGGCGGGCGACACCATCGCGGCGCCCACGCCCTGGGCGACGCGCGCGGCCAGCAGCAGGCCCGCGCCCGTGGCGAGTCCGGCGAGCAGGGACGCGGCGGTGAACACCGCGAGCCCGGTGAGGACGATCCGCTTGGGGCCGAACAGGTCGGCCGCCCGGCCGCCGAGCAGCATCAGGCTGCCGAAGGCGAGGGCGTATCCGCTGACCACCCAGGTCAGTGCGGCCCGGCTGAGGCCGAGCTCGGCGCCCATGTCGGGCAGGGCGATGGCCACGACGGTGATGTCGAGGATCAGCATCAGCTGGGCGAGGCCGAGCAGGCCCAGGGCCTGCCAGCGCAGCGGGTGCGGTGCATCCGCTGCTCGTGCGGTGGTGGATCCCGTGTCGCTCATGACGTGCACTCCCCATCGTCAAGTCGTACAGGTATGTTCAAGTTATACGCCCAGGGGGTATAACGCAAACAGTCCTGTTCGGGTTAGTGGGGTACCGTACGCACATGGGCAGCAGCAGGAACTCCACGGACCAGAAGCCCCCGACACCCCCGGCCGCCACCAAGCGGGCCGACGCGCGCCGCAGTATCGAGGCGATCGTGCAGGCGGCCGCCGTCTGCCTCGGCCGGAATCCGGAGGCGAGCCTGAGCGAGATCGCGCGGGCCGCCGGCGTGGGCCGCGTGACGCTGTACGGGCACTTCTCCTCGCGTGCCGAGGTCGTGGACGCGGCGATGAGCCGGGCGCTCGAGCAGGGCAACGAGGCGCTGGAGGGCGTGGACCTGACCGGCGATCCGCGCCGCGCCCTCGCCCGGTACATCGAGGCGAGCTGGCACCTGGTGGACCAGGCGCGCGCCCTGCTCGTCGCCGCGCAGCGCGAACTCCCGCCGGGACGCATCCGCGAACTGCACGCCGGCCCCGCCGCGCGGGTGGAGACCCTGGTCGCGCGCGGGCGCGCCGAGGGCGTCTTCCGCACCGACCTGCCGATCTCCTGGATGGTCAACGTGCTGCACGCGGTGATGCACAGCGCGGCCGAGGAGATCCGCGCCGGGCGGCTGACCTCCGAGCACGCGGCGGGCCACATCACGGCCACCGCACTCGCCGCGTTCACCCCTCCGGGCAAGCCGGTCCCCGAAGCCGGGCAGGACTCGGCACGCGGAGCCGACGACGGCGCACCATAGAAGTTCGCAGTACGAATTACGCTGTTACGCTGGCCGCATGGGCGAAAAGGAAACGAATGCGGACGGCCAGCTCGGCATGGTGGCCGGACTCGTACGGGCCTCGTTCCTGGTGAATGCGGTGTACGCCGAGTCGGCCCGGGAGTACGGACTGACCCCGCAGCAGGGGCAGTTGCTGTGCGTCCTGATGGCGCGGCCGTACGGCATGGGCGAGTTGGGCTCCACCCTCGGGCTGGCCAAGTCGAGCCTGACCGGGCTGGTCGACCGGACGGCGCGCAACGGGCTCGTACAGCGGGAGCCGGACCCCGAGGACAGCCGCGCCGTGCGGGTCACCCTCACCCCCCAAGGCGCCGAGCTGGCACGGGACTTCTACGCCGAGACCTGCCGCCGGGTCGACCGCCTGCCCGACGGACTCGCCGCCGACGAGCGGGAGCTGCTCGCCGGACTGCTCAGCCGGGTCGTGCGCGACAACGAGGTGCCCGAGGTGTTCCTGCGCCCGGACGGCGGGTGACCTCGGACGGTTGCAGTTCGCAGTGCGAACTAATAAAGTTCGTACTGCGAACTCAACCGTGAGCTCACTGACCGCGGAGGCGTCGAACCATGTCCGTACCGAATTCCGCACCCCTCCTCTCCCCGCCGCTCTTCGGCTTCGGAGCGCACAGCACGCTCGACGAAGGGCCGGAACTGCTCCGCATGGTGCAGCAGGCCGACCGTGACGGCCTCGACCACTTCTCGCTCTCGGACCACCCGTACATCGGGGAGCGCCTGGACGCGTACGCCACGATCGCCTTCCTGCTCGGCCGTACGCGGCACATCGCCGGATTCGCCAACGTCACCAACCCGACCCGGCCGCCCGCGATGCTCGCCCGCACCCTGACCTCGCTGTCGGCGCTGAGCGACGGGCGGATCATCCTCGGGATGGGCGCGGGCGGGATCTGGGACCGGATCGCCGACATGGGGGTCAGGAAGCTGTCGCCCGCGGAGGCGGTGGAGGCCTTCGAGGAGGCGATCGTGCTGGTCAGGAAGCTCTCGGGGGGCGGCGATCCGGTCACCTTCGAGGGCCGCCACTTCCAGGTCCGGGCCATCGCGCCCACGCCCGTGCCCGCTCCCCCGGTCTGGACGGGCTCGGTGGGCCGCAAGTCCCTCGCCGTCACCGGCCGCGTGGGCGACGGGTGGATCCCGGGGCACGCGGCGGACTGGCTCAGCGAGCGCTACCGCACCTCGCGGCCGGTCATCGACGAGGCGGCCCGCGCGGTGGGCCGCGATCCCGGCGCGATCGCCACGGTCTTCAACCTGCCCGGACGCATCACCGAGACCCCTCTCCCCTCGACCCGGGACAGCGAGGGCCGGTGGCTCGGCGGCAGCGTCGCCCAGTGGACCGAGGAGCTCACGTCGGCGGTGCTCGAACACGGCGCGGCCGGCTTCACGCTCTTCTCGCCGAAGGGCGGCACGCAGGACGCGCGGTCGGTGGGCCGCTGGGCGGCGGAGATCGCCCCGGCGGTACGGGAGGCGGTGGCGAAGGAGCGCGCGTGAGGTTGCGCCCGGACGGAGGGTGCGCCCGGACGGAGAGGCGCCCGGACTCCGCGCCCGGCGCGCCCTCAACGCGGGAACCGGCCGGTCAGTCCTGGGGCTCGCCGCGCAGCAGCCCCCGGCCGAACTCGACCATCTTCTTCGCGTAGTCCTCGGTCCACTCGGCACGCTCCGCGATGGCCGCCGGGGTGAGCCGGTCGAAGCGGTGCGGGTCGGCGAGCTGGGCGGCGGCGATGGCCTGGTACTCGACGGCTCGGTCCGCGGCGGCGCGGAAGGCGAGGGTCAACTCCGTGGCGCGGGAGAGCAGTTCGCGGGGGTCCTCGATCGACTCCAGGTCGAAGAAGTGCTCCGGGTCGGCGGCCGCGGCGGTGGGCTCGAAGAGCAGGGGTGCGGGGCGCAGGCGTCGGGCCTGGCCCGGCGCGGCGGCACGTTCGGTCCGCTCGGAGTCCGCCATCTGGTGTTCCTTCCGTCCGTGCCCCCTTCCCCTTCCCGGTCCAGGTGGCCGCCTTCCATTGTCCCGGCTCGCGCAAGACCGCCTCACGGGTGGCGCCGCTTGCCTCGTGGCATATGCCGGATGCGTGGGCGGACGGTACTGCACCACCCCCGCTCGCGTCCCGGAAATCCGTAACTCCACGAGTCCGTCCGCTCACCAGCGGTAGATCTGGATGCCATGAGCACTCGGCTGACCCCCACGCAGCAGTCCCCCATGGAAGCGCACGCCGGCTACGTGACGCCCGAGGGCGCCGCATGGCTGGCGTCCGCCACCTCCCACCCGCGTTCCACCCTCGCCCTGTGGCAGTCGCGGCCCACCGCACCCGTCGTGCTGCCGTGCGGCACCGCCTTCGACGTGGTGAGCGTCCCCGCAGTCTTCGGCCGCCGGATGCTGGACCGGCTGTGGGAGGACGGACCGGGTTCGGGGCCCGTCGCCACGTACCGCGGCCGCGTCCTGATCTTCGCCGCGCCCGGTACCGCGCAGCGGCTCCCGTCGCTGCTCGCCTGGGAGGAGTGGGGCGAGGCGGTGCCCACCCCGCTGTGCCACGGAGTGGGCGACGCGGTCACGGTCCCGGCACCGGCCGAGACGCCCGGCGGCACGAACGGGTCGCGCTGGCTGGTCGCCCCGGACACCCGCCACCCCTGGCTGCCGGGCCCGGAGGTCCTGCTGTGGGCGGGCGTGCAGGCCGCGCGGGCGGCGGTCCGCATATCGATTTTTCCTCCCGCCGATCAGGATGCTAAGGTCTACGACGTCAGCAGGCGCCGCTAGCTCAGTTGGTTAGAGCAGCTGACTCTTAATCAGCGGGTCCGGGGTTCGAGTCCCTGGCGGCGCACGCGAAGACAAGGCCCTCCGCTTCGGCGGGGGGCCTTCGTCATGCCCGACGCTTCTGCG
>NZ_FNFF01000010.1 GCF_900100315.1 Streptomyces indicus | reverse complement strand
CCCGGTTACATTCCGAACCCGGAAGCTAAGCCTCACAGCGCCGATGGTACTGCAGGGGGGACCCTGTGGGAGAGTAGGACGCCGCCGAACTAAATGTGAGAGAAAACCCCCGAGTCGTTGACTCGGGGGTTTTCTTGTTTTTCAGGACAATATTTGTCGCTGCTCTTTGCGACTGTCTCCGCGCTCAGAGGCGGCCGGCTGCCTTGAGCGCGAGGTAAGCGTCGGCGAGAGCGGAGGCGAGCTGGTCCGGTGCGGCGTCGACGACCGTGACACCGTGGCGGGTGAGCTTCTCCGCTGTACGACCGCGTTCTGCCTGTGCTTGTGCTGCGGCAGCTGCCTCGTAGACCCCGTCCGTTGTGCCACGTGTGGTGGCCATTTTCTGGATGCGGGGGTCGGCGACTGCGACCACAACGACGGTGTGGCGTTTGGTGAGTTGGGGGAGCACGGGGAGGAGGCCTTCCTCCACCGGTGCTGCGTCGAGGCTCGTAAGGAGGACGATCAGGGAGCGTCGTGATGCCGTATGCAGCGTCGTGGACGCCAGGCCGCGGGCATCGGTTTCGATGAGCTCGGGTTCGAGGGTTGCCATGGCGTTGACGAAGGACGGCAGGACGTCGCCGGCGGCCTTGCCCTGGACCAGGGCGCGGACGCGGCGGTCGTAGGCGAGAAGGTCCACGCGATCGCCGGCGCGTGTGGCCAGCGCTGCCAGGAGGAGGGCTGCGTCCATGGATGCGTCGAGGCGGGGCGCGTCGCCGACCCGGCCTGCCGACGTACGGCCGGTGTCCAGGACCAGCAGGATGCGGCGGTCGCGCTCGGGGCGCCATGTGCGGACTGCCACGGCGGACTGGCGGGCGGTGGCGCGCCAGTCGATGGAGCGGGTGTCGTCGCCTGGCACGTAGTCCCTGAGACTGTCGAACTCTGTGCCTTCGCCTCGGGTCAACAGGCTGGTACGGCCGTCGAGTTCACGCAGGCGCGCGAGCTTCGCCGGCAGGTGCCTGCGACTGTGGAAGGGCGGCAGGACGCGGACCGTCCAGGGAACTTTGTGGCTGCCTTGCCGAGTTAGAAGACCGAGCGGACCGTACGAGCGGACGGTGATCTGCGCCGCTTCGCGGTCGCCTCGACGAGTTGGGGTGAGACGGGTGATGACGCGCCGTCGTTCGCTGGAGGGAACGTCTACGCGATGGCGTGAGGCGTCCGTTTCCGTGCCGGTGGTCCAGCTGCTCGGGGGCCAGGCGTCGCGGAGTTGGGCGCGCAGCGGGCGATTGGATGGGTTCTCAATGGTGAGCGTGACGTCGGCAGGGTCACCGAGCCGGACGGACGTATCACCAGATCGAGTGAAGCGAAGCGAACGCACTGGCGCAGCAAGGACGTAGTCGCACATCATTGCGAGTGCGAGGGGTGAATTGACCGCGAGGATGCCAGTCCAGCTGGGCTCGAGCAGACCTACGGGGACGGAGCCAAGGGCCGCGAGCAGGGCGGCCCGACCGGTGAGTGCCATGGGGTCCTCGACTCAGCGGGGTACGGGGACGTTGGCGAGGATCGCGGTGATGACGGAGTCGGCAGTCACGCCTTCCATCTCTGCCTCCGGGCGGAGTTGGATGCGGTGCCGAAGGGTGGGCAGGGCCAGAGCTTTGACGTCGTCGGGCGTGACGTAGTCGCGGCCGGTGAGCCAGGCCCAGGCGCGTGCGGTGGAGAGCAGAGCGGTCGCACCTCGCGGCGAGACACCAAGAGTGAGTGACGGGGATTCGCGGGTGGCGCGGCAGATGTCCACTACGTAGCCGGTGATTTCAGGGGAGACAGCCGTCTTGGCCACGGCGGCTCGGGCTGCCTCGAGATCGGCAGGGCCGGCGACGGGGCGGAGCCCTGCGGCGTTCAGATCGCGGGGGTTGAAGCCCTCTGCGTGCCGGGTGAGGACGGAGATCTCGTCCTGGCGGGAGGGGAGAGGCACGTTCAGTTTGAGCAGGAAGCGGTCGAGCTGGGCTTCGGGGAGGGGGTACGTGCCCTCGTACTCGACCGGGTTCTGAGTGGCGGCGACGAGGAACGGTTCGGGGAGCGCGCGAGGGGTGCCGTCGACGGTGACCTGGCGCTCCTCCATGGCCTCCAGGAGGGAGGACTGGGTCTTCGGCGGGGTGCGGTTGATCTCGTCGGCGAGGAGGAGATTTGTGAAGACAGGGCCGGGTTGGAAGGAGAACTCAGCGGTGCGGGCGTCGTAGACCAGGGAGCCGGTGACGTCGCTGGGCATCAGGTCGGGGGTGAACTGGACGCGCTTGGTGTCCAGTTCGAGGGATGAGGCCAGGGCGCGTACGAGAAGGGTCTTGGCGACGCCGGGGACTCCCTCGAGAAGGACGTGGCCGCGGCAGAGGAGGGCGACCACCAGGCCGGTGACGGCCGGGTCCTGGCCGACGACGGCCTTGGCGATCTCGGCGCGCAGGGCCTCCAGGGAGGAGCGGGCGCGGTCCGCGTTCCCGGGGGTGTCGGAGATCGGGGCGCTCATGAGGTGCGTACCTCTCTTTCGAGGGCGTCGAGTTGGTCGGCGAGTGCGATCAGGGCTGCGTCGTCACCGGGGGGCGGGCCGAACAGGAGGGAGTGCAGGTCCCTGGTTCCGTCAGGGAGCCGGGTCGACAGCGCGGGGAGCATTTCCTCCGGGCTGAGTGCGTGCGATGGCGGGACGCCGACGAGCGGGGCGAGGCGGGTGAGGGCTGCGGTGCGCAGGGCTGTCGCGGCGCGATCGCGGGCGTTGGCCTTGCGGTAGAGGCGCGCTCTGCCTTCGGCGGCTTCGGAGGCGCGGATGGCGACCGGCAGTCGTTCGGGCACGAGAGGGCCGAGGCGGCGGGCGCGCCAGAGGGCTGCAAGGGCTGCGGCCACGGTGAGTTGGAGCGTGCCCCAGAGCCAGCCGGAAGGGATCAGGTCGGTGAAGCTGCGGTCGCCGCCGTCGGTGGCGGCTGAGTCGCCCAGGGAGGGGAGGTACCAGACCAGATGCGGGCGGGAACCGAGGAGTTGAAGGGCGAGCGAGGCGTTGCCACGGTCGTCGAGCAGGTCGTTCAGGAGGAGGCCGGGGCCGCCGAGCACCACGGTCTCGCCGTCTCTGGTGGGCAGATGCACCAGGGTCGGTTCGCCGTCCTCCGGGTAGCAGGACGTGGCCTGTTCATCCGAGACCGTATAGCGCATGCCGCCGGTGTCGGCGTCGCCGGCGCGTACCGCCTCGGGCAGGGCGCAGCCCGGCTTCAGCGCGGATTCGAAGCCCGGCACCGATGCCGTGATGCCCGGTGCCAGGCGGTCGACCGAGGCGGGGCCGGGCGAGACGAGCACGGTGCGGCCGCCGGAGTTCTGCGTCGCCTCGTGCAGCGCTGTCTGCTGCTTTTCCGTCAGGAGATCGGGGGAGGCGACCAGGAGCGTGGTGTCGGGGCCGGCGGCTTCGGCCGCGGCGGTGGACGTGGTGACGACTCGGGTGTCGACTCCTTGGTCCTTGAGGAGTTCCGCAACGGCCCTGCTGCCGGACGGGTCGAAGGAGCGCGGGTCGAGCCGGCCGTGCTGGTCGCCCGAGCGGACGGCCGCGATGGCGATGCCGGCGATCAGGAGCACGGTGACGGCGAGCAGGAGTCCGCGGGAGCGCGTCCACACGTGGCGGGCGGTGGGGGAGACCGAGGTGGTGGTGTGGGCCTCGGTCATCCGGCGGCCCCCTGGCCGGCGCCGCTGAGGGCGGGCCGGGTCTGCTCGAGTTCACGGTCGAGGTCGGCGAGGCGTCGGTACGCGCCTTCGTCCGCCGTACGGCCACCGTATGTGACGTCGTCGAAAGAGCGGGCTGCCGCGCGCAGGCGGTCCGTGTGGGCCGGCAGTGCGCGGCCTGCGTCGGCTGCGGCTTCGTCGGCGGTGCGGCCGGGACGTTCGTCGAGGAGGGCCCGTTCCTCGAGGGAGCGCACGATGGCGCGCATCCGTTCCTGGACGGCCTGGTTCCAGTGCTGGGCCGCCGCGTGTGCCTCGGCGGCGGCGCGGTGTTCGGCTGCGCTCCGCGGGCGGTCGTCGAACAGCTGGGGCGAGGTCGTGGGGGTGCGTCGGGGGGTGCCGAGCCGCCACCAGAGCGCGGCCACGAGCAGCAGCACGAAGACGGCGATGACGAGCAGGCCCAGCGCGCCGCCCGGGGTGGCCCCCGATGCGGCGCTGAAGAGATCGCCGATCCACTCCCAGAGACGGTCCATGACGCGTTCGAGCAGGCTCGGGTCGTTCTGGTGGTATCGCGGATCGGACAGCTCGCGCTCGGCGGCCTCCCGTGCCGGATCGCGCGGGACCGTCACCGGCGGCTCCTCGCCGGTGAACAGTCGCGGCAGTGCCGTGTACGTGGTTCCCCCCGACAAGATCACCGCATCAGCTCCCGGGGCGCGGGCCGGAGGTGCCGGGGCCGGACTGCTGCACACCGGCCGCGCGGGCGAGCTCGAGGTCGAGTGCTTCGCGGCGGATCCGCAGGTCGATGTAGAGCAGGACGCTGACTCCCGCGGTGATCGGGAAGGCCAGCATGGAGCCGACCACCGAGCCGATGCCCGTGATGATCAGGAACGTCCAGCCGGTGTTCCCGCCGGTCTCCAGGAAGCCGGTCATCCCGTCGCCGCTCAGGGCGCCCGCCAGGAAGGAGAAGGGGATGACGATGATCGACACCACGATGTTGACCAGGATCGCCGCGAGCAGCTGGATGCCGAAGACCCGCCACCAGGAGCCGCGTACCAACTTGGCCGAGCGGGTCAGGGCCTTGCGGATCGTCTGCTTCTCGAGCATCAGCGCCGGCGAGGACAGCGAGAAGCGCACCATCAGCCAGAGCGCCACGACGAAGGCGGCGAGGCCGCCCAGGATCGCCAGCGCCGCACCTCCCTCGGAGGCCCCGGCGGCGGCCACGAGGATGCCGGGAAGGGCACCGGCCGCGACCACGCCCGCCGCCATCAGGGGCAGCAGGAACGTGAGGCCGAGCAGACGCGGGAGCTGAGGCCGGGCGTCCTGCCAGGCCTCGCCGATCGTGACGGACTTCCCGAGCACCGCGCGGCTCGTGACCATCGTCAGGAGGGCCGTCACCACGAAGGTGGCCAGCAGGGAGAGGACGAGCAGGACACCGGTGTCGCGCATGACGTCGACCATGGCGCCGGTGAGTTCGCCGACCGTGGCGTCGGGGTCGTCGAGGACGGCCGTGCTGGCGTCGCTGTTGAGGACGAAGCCCTGCAGCAGGATCGCCACGATCTCGGTGATCACTGCCACCGTGAGGGAGATGCCGAGCACCGTGCGCCAGTGCGTACGCATCGTCGACACGGCGCCGTCGAGGATCTCGCCGACCCCCAGGGGACGGAGCGGGATGACGCCGGGCTTGGCCGCCGCCGGCGGTGCGTTCCAGCCGGGGCCCCGGCCGGGCGGGGTCGAGGGGCCGCCCCACTGCTGGGGACCGGGAGCGGGTTGCTGCCCGGGGGCGCCGGGTGCGGACCACTGGCCGGCCGGCGGCTGCTGCTTGGACCACTTGTCGGGAGCGGCATCCTGCTGGTCGGGAGATCCGGCGGGGCGGGGCACGGCGGGGTCCTGTCCCGAGGGCTGCCCGTCGGACTGTCCATCGGAGGGGGCAGATCCGGGCGAGGCCCAGCCCGGAGTGTCGTTCATCGTCGCTCCTTCACGGTGCCCGTCCGCGTGCGCGGCGGCGGGTTGGCAGCCATCGTGCCACGGCGTACCCGTTCGTGGACCGGGCAGGCGGGGCACTGCAAGGGCTGTACACCTTCAATTGTCCGCCTGGTACGGGGCAGACTGAGCGGATGGCTGATCACTACGCACCCTCCCGCAAGGACGGCCGGCCCGAGTTCATCCCCGCGATCCGCTGGGAGGAGCCACCCGAAGGCCCGGTGGTCGTACTCCTCGACCAGACACGGCTGCCTGCCGAGGAAGTGGAGTGGGTGTGTACCGACGCGCCTGCCCTGGTGCAGGCGATCCAGACACTGGCGGTGCGCGGCGCGCCTCTGCTCGGGATCGCGGGTGCGTACGGGGTGGCGCTGGCTGCGGCGCGCGGCTTCGACGTCGAGGAGGCGGCACAGTCCCTCGCCACCGCGCGGCCCACCGCGGTCAACCTCGCCCGCGGCGTGGCCCGCGCGCGCGATGCCCATCGGGCGGCGGTCCGGTCCGGGGCCGGTGAGAAGGAGGCGGCTGCGGCGGCCCTCGCCGAGGCACGGGCCCTGCACCAGGAGGACGCGGAGGCCGGCCGGCAGATGGCGCGGCACGGTCTCACGCTGCTCGACGAGCTGTTGTCCGGCGGCACCCACCGGATTCTCACGCACTGCAACACGGGTGCGCTGGTGTCCGGCGGCGAGGGCACGGCGTTCGCGGTGGCGCTCGAAGCGCACCGGGGCGGCAAGCTGCGCCGGCTCTGGGTGGACGAGACCCGGCCTCTGCTGCAGGGGGCGCGGCTCACCGCGTACGAGGCGGCCCGCAATGACATGCCGTACACCTTGCTGACCGACAACGCGGCGGGCTCGCTGTTCGCGGCGGGCGAGGTGGACGCCGTGCTGATCGGGGCGGACCGGATCGCGGCGGACGGGGCGGTGGCGAACAAGGTGGGGAGCTATCCGCTCGCGGTGCTCGCCCGGTACCACCATGTGCCGTTCATCGTGGTGGCGCCGCTGAGCACCGTCGACGAGGACACCCCGGACGGGGACGCGATCGAGGTGGAGCAGCGAGCGGGGCATGAGGTGACCGAGTTCGCCGCGGCGCAGCTGCCGACGGCCGGTGCCGAGGTCGGGGGCGGGATCCCGGTGGCGCCGTTGGGCACGCAGGCGTACAACCCGGCGTTCGATGTGACGCCGCCCGAGCTCGTGACGGCGATCGTCACCGAGCAGGGTGTGGTGTCTCCGGTCACAGCCGATGCGCTGGCCGAGCTGGTGGCCCGCGGGTCCGGGGGCGGCGCGGGCTGAGTGCGGGCCCGCGGGGCGGGAGGTTCCGGCCAACTTCCCTGTTTCGTACGCCGGTTCGAGGCTCGTCCGGCCTGTGTGGGCCGCTGTGTGTCGGCGTCTGTGCACAGGGGCAGACAGTGACTGCTCCAGGCGACTAGCGTCACGGGGCCGTGACCTACCTCACCAGGGCCTACTCCACCGTTACGAGAATGGGATGATGTCGACATGAAGGGACGAGTCCTTGTCGTCGACGACGACACCGCACTGGCAGAGATGCTTGGCATCGTGCTGCGCGGAGAAGGTTTTGAGCCGTCGTTCGTAGCGGACGGGGACAAGGCGCTGGCCGCGTTCCGTGAGGCCAAGCCCGATCTGGTGTTGCTGGACCTCATGCTGCCCGGTCGGGACGGCATCGAGGTCTGCCGTCTGATCCGGGCCGAGTCCGGCGTGCCGATCGTGATGCTCACCGCCAAAAGCGACACCGTCGATGTGGTGGTCGGGCTCGAGTCGGGCGCGGACGACTACATCGTGAAGCCGTTCAAGCCGAAGGAGCTCGTGGCCCGTATCCGGGCGCGGCTGCGGAGGTCCGAGGAGCCCGCTCCGGAGCAGCTGACCATCGGTGACCTCGTCATCGACGTGGCTGGGCACTCGGTGAAGCGGGACGGTCAGTCGATCGCGCTGACGCCGCTCGAGTTCGACCTCCTGGTCGCGCTGGCCCGTAAGCCGTGGCAGGTGTTCACGCGTGAGGTGCTCCTGGAGCAGGTCTGGGGTTACCGGCACGCGGCGGACACGCGGCTGGTCAATGTGCATGTGCAGCGGCTGCGTTCGAAGGTCGAGAAGGACCCCGAGCGCCCCGAGATCGTGGTGACCGTACGCGGCGTCGGCTACAAGGCCGGACCGAGCTGACGTGCCCAGGGACAGTGCCGCTTCGGCGTCCGGGCAGTCGGGCCGGCGCCCGGAGCGGCCGGTGGGCCCCGTCGGGCGCACGTCCCTGATCGGGCGGTTCCGCACCGGCGGGCAGCTGCTGCAGGACGGGGTGCAGAGCAGCCTCTTTCTGCGGCTGTTCACGCGCTGGGTGCGTCGTCCGCTGCTGCCCGTGATGCGGTTGTGGCGGCGCAACATCCAGCTGCGCGTGGTCGCGAGCACCCTGCTGATGTCCATCACCGTGGTGCTCGTGCTCGGCTTCGTCGTCGTCAGCCAGGTGAGCAACGGCCTGCTCGAGGCGCGGAAGAACGCCGCGCAGATCCAGGCCACGGGCGGGTTCAGCGCCGCGGCCGACTTCGTCGGGTCTCCCGGCGCCGACCGGGCGGACCGTGCGGCGCGCGGCGGTTCCGGCGTGGACGGGCTGACCCAGATGGTCGAGCAGCTGGCCAGTGGCGGGCAGGACGCCTTCCATGTGCTGGCGATCGCGTCCAGCGCCGACGGCGGTGCGGGCGGGAACCGGCTGCCGCGCGCCTCCGGCGACGTGGAGCCCGAGCTGACGGTGCCGCAGGACCTGCGCCAGGAGATCGACCGGCACTCGGGTGCCTTCCGGAGTTTCTCCACCCTCGTCTACGACGCGGATTCCGGACGTGAGCCGGAGCCCGCGCTCCTCATCGGCAAGCGCCTCGACGACATCAACGGGGACCCGTACCAGCTCTACTACGCCTTCCCCCTGACCCAGGAGGAGAAGACCCTCACCCTGGTCAAGGGCACGCTGGCGACGGCGGGGCTGTTCGTCGTCGTGCTGCTCGGCGCCATCGCCTGGCTCGTCGTGCGCCAGGTCGTGACGCCCGTGCGGATGGCCGCCGGGATCGCCGAGCGGCTCTCGGCCGGCAAGCTCCAGGAGCGGATGAAGGTCACCGGCGAGGACGACATCGCGCGGCTCGGCGAGGCCTTCAACAAGATGGCGCAGAACCTCCAGCTGAAGATCCAGCAGCTCGAGGAGCTGTCGCGGATGCAGCGGCGGTTCGTCTCCGATGTCTCGCACGAGCTGCGCACCCCGCTGACCACGGTCCGTATGGCCGCCGATGTCATCCACGAGGCGCGCGTCGACTTCGACCCGGTGACCGCGCGTTCGGCGGAGCTGCTCACGGATCAGCTCGACCGTTTCGAGTCGCTGCTCGCCGACCTGCTGGAGATCAGCCGGTTCGACGCGGGGGCGGCTGCGCTCGAGGCCGAGCCCATAGATCTGCGCGAAGTCGTGCGCAGGGTCGTGGGCGGTGCCGAGCCGCTGGCCGAGCGCAAGGGCAGCCGGATCCGGATCGTCGGCGACGCGCAGCCGGTGATAGCGGAGGCGGACGCCCGGCGCGTCGAGCGCGTGCTGCGCAACCTCGTGGTCAACGCGGTGGAGCACGGCGACGGCAAGGATGTCGTCGTGCGGCTCGGCGCGGCCGGCGGTGCCGTCGCGGTGGCCGTACGGGACTACGGGGTCGGGCTCAAGCCGGGCGAGGCGACCCGGGTGTTCAACCGTTTCTGGCGGGCCGACCCGGCCCGCGCCCGCACCACCGGCGGCACCGGCCTCGGCCTGTCGATCGCCCTGGAGGACGCGCGGCTGCACGGCGGCTGGCTCCAGGCCTGGGGTGAGCCGGGCGGTGGTTCGCAGTTCCGGCTCACGTTGCCGCGTACCGCGGACGAGCCGTTGCGCGGTTCGCCGATACCGCTGGAGCCGGAGGACTCGCGCCGCAACCGCGGACTGAGCGAGGCGGGACTGCCGTCCGGTGGTCAGAGCAAGCGCGCCACGGTGCCGGCCCAGTCGGCCGCCCAGGAGCGCGTGCCGGGGCCGATACCCTCCGCCGTCTCCGTATCCGCATCCCGCCCGAGCACGGTGGACCCGGCGGCCCTGCCGGGCAACGGCGCGCGCGTGGTGCCGCGCCCGACCCGGAGCAGGGACGACGAGATCGGGACGGAGACCGCGGCCGGGACCGACACCGAGACCGGGGCCGAGGTGGACGGATCGCGGCGCGGGGACGGCGCGGGCGAAGGCGTGAGTGAAGGGGAGGACAGCCGTGGGCGCTGAACGGGCCGGGCGCAGGCGGCCGTTGGTCCGCAGGATCGCGCTGCTCAGCTGCGGCGGTGTGCTGCTGTCGGCCTGCGCGTCGATGCCCAGCAGCGGCGAGCCCGAGCCGGTGGACGCCTCGCCCAACAAGCCGAAGGTGCGTGTGTTCGCGGCGCCGCCGAAGGACGACGCCCAGCCCGGGGAGATCATCGACGGCTTCCTGGAGACGCTGACCGGTGACGATCCCGACTTCTCGATCGCCCGCAAATACCTGACGGCCGATGCCGCGAAGGACTGGGACCCCGACAGCTCCACGACGATTCTCGCGGATGGGCCGAAGGCGGGTCCGCAGAAGCCCGAGCAGGGCCAGGGCCAGGACTCGCAGAGCCGCACCTACCAGCTGACCGGCACCCGTGTGGCGACCCTCGACGCCGATCACGCCTACCGGCCCGAGCTCGAAGCGCCGGATTACGCGGAGGCCATCCAGCTCGTCAAGGAAGGCAAGAAGGGCAACGAGCAGTGGCGTATCGCCTCCCCGCCCCAGGGTGTGGTGCTCGGTGAGCCCGACTTCCAGCGGCTCTACAAGCCCGTGGACAAGTACTACTACGCGTCGGGCGACTCCCGGGGCGACGAGGCGAATCCGCCGTCGGACCCCCTGGTCGCCGACCCCGTCTACGTACGCGGTGATCCGGACCCGCAGCTGACCGACGTCGTGGAGGAGCTCCTCGCCGGGCCGACCAACTGGCTGGACACGGTGGTGTCTTCGCGTTTCCCCAGCGGTACGGCGCTGCGCAAGGGCACCAAGGAGCTCACGCCGGACGACCAGAAGCATCTGCGGGTGCCGCTGAACAAGAAGGCGGACGACATCGGGCAGGACCGCTGCAAGGAGATGGCCGCCCAGATCTACTTCACGCTGAACAACCTGACCGCGCCGTCCGGCATCGACCAGGTCGAACTGCTGCGCTCCGACGGGGCTTCGTCGCTCTGCGTCCTCGGCCGCAGCGAGGCCCAGACCTTCGCGCCGGACGCCGCGGCGAAGCCCAAGTCCCAGTACTTCGTGGACAAGAAGCACCGGCTGGTGCAGATCTCCAAGGGCGCCGAGGAGCCCACGGCGGTGCCGGGCGCGCTCGGCGAGGGGAAGCAGGAGCTGCGGTCGGCGGCCGTGTCGCGCAACGAGAAGTGGGGCGCCGGTGTGTCCGGGGACGGGCGTTCGCTGTTCATCGGTGCGCTGATCGACAAGACCCAGTCCGAGAAGACCCAGGTGACCAGCACCGCCGAGAAGGAGGGGGACCGTCTCACGGCGCCCAGTTGGGACGGACGCGGTGACCTGTGGGTGGCCGACGCGGACCCGAAGAAGCCGCGGCTGCTGTGGCTGGCCAAGGGGCAGGGCGAACCGGTGGAGGTCGGGTTCGACCGGCCGCTGGGCAAGGACGGCATCGGACGGGTCAAGGCGGTACGGGTCGCCGCGGACGGTGTCCGTATCGCGCTGCTCATCGAGAAGGACGGCAGGACCACGCTGAACGTCGGCCGGATCGAGCGCGGCTCCAAGGGCGGCGTTCCTCAGCTGACCGTGGCCGAACTGCGCCCCGCCGCCCCGAAGATGGAGGAGGTCACGGCGGTGTCCTGGGCCGGTGGCAGCCGGCTTCTGCTGGTGGGCCGCGCGGTCGAAGGGGTGCAGCAGATGCGGTTCGTGCAGAGCGACGGTTCGCTGCTTCCGGACGAGCCGACGCTGCCCGGTCTGGCCGACGTCACGGCCGTCTCGGCGGCCGAGGCCCCGGACCTGCCGCTCGTGGCGCGGTCCGAGACGGACGGGATCGTGCGGCTCGTCGACGGCGAGGACTGGAAGCCGGTGGACAAGGACGGGACGGCTCCGGTCTATCCCGGGTGATGGCTCCGGCTTCTCCATCCGGGGTGACGGCTCGAACCCTCTCGGCACGGGCTCATGTCCTGCCCAGCAGCCCGACGCCCGCGTGAACTCCGGCCGCTCGGGTAGGCGGCCCTCAACCCCCGTTTCCCGTACGGAGTTGTCCACAGCACCGTCACGTTGCGTGCAGTTATCCACAGGGGTGGCCGGACGTCATCCCGCTTGGCACAGTGGGGACATGCGGGGGTGGTGGCAGGACTTCACCGACCTGGTGCTGCCGGCCGACTGCGGTGGCTGTGGTCGCGCCCGTACAGCGCTGTGCGAGCCCTGTCGCAGAGCACTGTGCGGGGCTGTTCCGCGACGGGTACGTCCGTGGCCCGCACCGCCCGGGCTGCCGGTCGTGCACGCGGCGGCGCCCTACGCGGACGCGGTGCGCGCGGTGCTGCTCGCGCACAAGGAGCGCGGCGCTCTGGTCCTCGCCGGAGCGCTGGGCGAGGCGCTCGCGCAGGCGGTGCG
Source organism: Streptomyces indicus (assembly GCF_900100315.1). GTDB lineage: Bacteria > Actinomycetota > Actinomycetes > Streptomycetales > Streptomycetaceae > Streptomyces > Streptomyces indicus. The sequence goes on along the minus strand of NZ_FNFF01000010.1, from coordinate 247,703 downwards.
CGCAGGGGCAGGACCGCGGCAGGACGGCGGGCCGCTGCTGCTCGTGCCGGTGCCGTCGGCCCGGCGGGCGACGGCCGCGCGCGGGCATGATCCGGTCCGCCGGATCGCGCTGGCCGCCTCCCGCGCCCTGCGGCGGGACGGGGTGCCAGCGCGGGTGCTGTCGGTGCTGCGCCAGCGGCGGGCGGTGGCGGACCAGTCGGGGCTCGACGCGAGACAGAGGCTGGTGAACCTGACGGGTGCGTTGGACGTTTTTCCGGGTACGGAACGGTTGTTGGCCACGGGACGGGTGGTGCTGGTGGACGACCTCATGACGACCGGCGCCTCGCTGACCGAAGCGGCCCGTGCATTGCGTGCCGTGACACGGCCGCAAAGCGCGCCGGTGGCGCCGGGCGCGGAAAGACCGCGGAACGGGGGAAGCACGGGATTCCTTCGAACACAGGCTGCGGTCGTTGCCGCTTCACCGGATTCTTTCGAAATAAACCGGAACTGACTGAGAACTTGCATCGTTGCAGGTAGTGAGAGTGCACGTTCACCTGAACGGAGGTACGCGACAGTAGAGGGTGACGACATCCGTCCGGGCGAGATATGTTCGGTTGTGAGGCCTCCGGAGAAGCTTCGAAGAACTTTTCCGGGAAGCGCGCCTCGTATATCGGAATGCCGCCTTGCGTGGATTGCCGTTGGCTTTCGGCAATCACCCGCAAGAGGTGGGGTGGAGATCTTGCCCATGGGGGAGGAGGAGGTGGAAGTCACCGAGTCCGAGGCTCCGGGGCTCACCGGAGTCTGGTGCAAAAGGGAGATGCTCCGCCTGTAGGAGCGGAGCTATCCGGGAACGGAGTTCTGCGTGGACATCGTCGTCAAGGGCCGCAAGACCGAGGTGCCCGAGCGGTTCCGCAAGCACGTGGCCGAGAAGCTGAAGCTGGAGAAGATCCAGAAGCTCGACGGCAAGGTGATCAGCCTCGACGTCGAGGTGTCCAAGGAGCCCAACCCCCGGCAGGCCGACCGCAGCGACCGGGTGGAGATCACCCTCCGTTCGCGCGGTCCGGTGATCCGGGCCGAGGCATCCGCAAGCGACCCCTATGCGGCGCTGGACCTGGCCCAGGAGAAGCTGGAAGCCCGACTGCGCAAGCAGCACAGCAAGCGCTCCTCCCGGCGTGGCACAGGCCGGCTCTCGGCGGCCGAGGTGGCCGACCGCGTCCCGGGCGCCGCGACGCTCAACGGGGACGGCACGCCCGCAGCCGAGGGCGAGGACGATGCGGTGCCCACCAAGCGCATCGGATCGCTGGAGATCCAGGGCGAGGGCCCGCTGGTCGTCCGCGAGAAGACGCACGTGGCTGCCCCGATGTCGCTCGACCAGGCGCTCTACGAGATGGAGCTGGTCGGGCACGACTTCTATCTGTTCGTCGACTCCGAGACCAAGGAACCGAGTGTCGTCTACCGGCGGCACGCCTACGACTACGGCGTCATCCACCTGAACACGGACCCGATGGTCGCCAAGGCCGAATCGCCCGGTGCGGGCGGTGCGCTCGGCGGCTGATGTTCCGCGGTGACCGACCGTCGGTGCCCCTGGGGACGCTCCGTGCGCCCCGGGGGCACCGGTGTGCGACCCCTTGAGGCCCTCGGGGGCACTGCGCCGGCGTCCGGGCATGAAATCATGGCCTCGCAGACCAACCCGCGTACTGCCGACGCAGGTTGGCGGACCACAGCAGGCCTCGGCCTTCAGGGGGAGGAACGATGGCGGACAGTTTCGGACCGATGCGTGACGAGGATGCCGACGACGGCGTCCGCGTCGGCTCGGGCATCGGCGAGGACGCCGGTCCGGACGCCGCGCGCAAGGAGCCGATCCGGGTCCTTGTCGTGGACGACCACGCCCTGTTCCGCCGCGGCCTCGAGATCGTCCTCGCGCAGGAGGAGGACATCCAGGTGGTGGGCGAGGCGGGCGACGGGGCCGAGGCCGTGGACAAGGCCGCCGACCTGCTGCCCGACATCGTCCTCATGGACGTGCGGATGCCCAAGCGCGGCGGCATCGAGGCCTGCACCTCCATCAAGGAGGTGGCCCCCAGCGCGAAGATCATCATGCTGACGATCAGCGACGAGGAGGCCGACCTCTACGACGCGATCAAGGCCGGGGCCACCGGCTATCTGCTCAAGGAGATCTCCACCGACGAGGTGGCCACGGCCATCCGCGCGGTGGCGGACGGGCAGTCGCAGATCAGCCCGTCGATGGCGTCGAAGCTGCTCACCGAGTTCAAGTCGATGATCCAGCGCACCGACGAGCGCCGGCTCGTGCCCGCGCCGCGGCTGACCGACCGCGAGCTCGAGGTCCTGAAGCTCGTGGCGACCGGAATGAACAACCGGGACATCGCCAAGCAGCTGTTCATCTCCGAGAACACCGTGAAGAACCATGTCCGCAACATCCTGGAGAAGCTGCAGCTGCACTCCCGGATGGAGGCGGTGGTGTACGCGATGCGGGAGAAGATCCTCGAGATCCGGTGAGCCGTAGGAACGGGACCGGTAGCTAGGCGGTGAGCGCCCGTACCGCCGCCGTCAGCGGGGCCCGCAGCTCGGTGGGCGTGACTCGCTCCACGCGCACGGTGTCGCATCCCACCCAACTCGCCGCCTCCACCAGGGCCTTGGCCATCGGCTCCACCGCCTTCGCGGTGTCGAGCGAGGCGTGCCGGGCCACCAGGGTGCTGCCCTCGCGCGCCGGGTCCACCCGGCCGAGGAGCTTGCCCCCGGCGAGCAGCGGCATCGCGAAGTAGCCGTACACCCGCTTCGGCTTCGGCACGTATGCCTCCAGGCGGTGGGTGAAGCCGAAGATCCGCTCGGTGCGCGCCCGCTCCCAGATCAGCGAGTCGAAGGGCGAGAGCAGCGTCGTACGGTGCCGGCCGCGCGGTGGCGAGGCGAGCGCCGCCGGGTCGGCCCAGGCCGGCTTGCCCCAGCCCTCGACCTCCACGGGCACCAGGCCGGAGTCCGCGACCACCGCGTCGAACTGCTCGCTCTTGAGGCGGTGGTAGTCCGCGATGTCCGCGCGCGTGCCGACCCCGAGGGCCTCGCCGGACTGGCGGACCAGGCGCCGCAGGCATTCGAGGTCGTCGAGGTCGTCATGGAGCAGGCGGTCCGGGATGGCGCGCTCCGCCAGGTCGTACACCCGCTTCCAGCTGCGGCGCTCGGTGCAGACCACCTCGCCGTACATCAGCGCGCGCTCCACGGCGATCTTGGAGTCGGACCAGTCCCACCACTCGCCCTTGTTCTTCGCCCCGCCCAACTCCGTGGCCGTGAGCGGACCTTCGGCCCGGAGCTGCTTGATGACCTGCTCGTACGCCCCGTCCGCCAGCTGGTGGCCCCAGTGCGGCCGGTCGCGGTAGGCGCGGCGCCGGAATGCGAAGAGCGGCCACTCCTCGACGGGCAGGATGCACGCGGCATGCGACCAGTACTCGAAGGCGTGCGTCTCCGTCCAGTACGCGTCCTCGACCGTCCTGCGGCCCACGGCGCCCAGCCGCGCGTACGGAATCAGCTCATGGGAGCGGGCCAGCACCGAGATCGTGTCGAGCTGCACCGACCCCAGGCTCCGCAGCACTCCGCGCACCCCCGCGCGCCGGTCGGGCGCCCCGAGGAACCCCTGGGCGCGCAGCACGATGCGGCGGGCCTCGTCGGCGGAGAGCGGGACGGCGGCAGGCGTGGAGGTCATGCACGTACGGTACGAGGCGGGACTGACAATCGCCGCCCGGTGGGCCGCAGTTCAGCCCTGGGCCGGCAGATACGGGTCCTTCGACGGCAGCCCGAGGTCGCTCGGCAGCAGCGAGGCGACCCAGCAGTCCCGGCGGGTCCCCTTGTTCAGGAGGCTGGAGCGCGCGACGCCCTCCATCTGGAAGCCGGCCTTCTCGGCCACCGCACGCGAGGGGTGGTTGCCGATCTCGGCCTTCCACTCGATGCGGTCGGCGCGCAGCTCCTCGAAGCACCAGCGCGTCACCGCGCGCACGGCCTCCGTCATATAGCCCTGGCCCCGGTGGTCCTTGACCGCCCAGAAGCCGATCTCGCGGGAGTTGCCGACGCGCTCCATCAGGCCGGTCACCGCGACGAGCCGCCCTTCGCGGTCCAGGACGGCGAAGCAGTACTCCTTGCCGCTCTCCCAGGACTCCGGGGCTATCGTCCCGGCGAAGCTCTCCGCGTCCTCGCGGCGGTACGGCACGGGAGTGGTCGTCCAGCGACCGACCTCGGGGTCCTGGCAGGCGGCGTACACCGCGTCGATGTCCTGGGGGCCGAGCGGGCGCAGGGTGAGGCGGTCGGTGGTGAGCGTGACGTGGTCCATCACGGGATTGTGCTCGCAGGCCGTCGATCCTGGCCAGTGGGTTTCCTCGTGACCCGGAGCGCGGCCGGCCGAGCCATGCGGACTCCGGGTGCTGCCGACCAATGCTGCCGACCCCGGATCGCGACCGGCCCCGTCCTGCGGACCCCGAAGCACCCCCGGCCGACTCGTGCGGCACCTTCCGGGCCTCCCGCCCGTTGGACCTGATGGTGGACCTCCCGGCGCAGCGGGCTCCTCGCATACGATGGCCGTTGCGGTGGGGCCACCTGCCGTACCCGTATCACCACAAACCGACCGCCAGGCCGCCCGACCGGCAAGGAGACCAGCCCTCGTGTCCGTCCTCACCAAGCTCATGCGTGCAGGCGAAGGCAAGATCCTGCGCAAGCTGCACCGCATCGCGGACCAGGTCAACTCCATCGAAGAGGACTTCGAAGGCCTCTCCGACGCCGAGCTCCGTGCCCTCACCGAGGAGTACAAGGAGCGCTACCAGGAGTACGTCGAGAGCGAAGGCAAGTCCGGCGACAGCCTGGACGACCTGCTGCCGGAGGCGTTCGCCACGGTCCGCGAGGCCGCCAAGCGCGTCCTGGGCCAGCGGCACTACGACGTGCAGATCATGGGCGGCGCCGCCCTGCACATGGGCTACGTGGCGGAGATGAAGACCGGTGAGGGCAAGACCCTCGTCGGCACGCTGCCCGCGTATCTGAACGCGCTGTCGGGCAAGGGCGTCCACCTCATCACGGTGAACGACTACCTGGCCGAGCGGGACTCCGAGCTGATGGGCCGCGTCCACAAGTTCCTCGGCCTCAGCGTCGGCTGCATCCTCGCGAACATGACTCCGGCCCAGCGCCGCGAGCAGTACGCCTGTGACATCACGTACGGCACGAACAACGAGTTCGGCTTCGACTACCTGCGCGACAACATGGCCTGGAGCAAGGACGAGCTCGTCCAGCGCGGCCACAACTTCGCGATCGTCGACGAGGTCGACTCCATCCTCGTCGACGAGGCCCGTACGCCGCTGATCATCTCCGGCCCGGCCGACCAGGCCACCAAGTGGTACGCCGACTTCGCCAAGCTGGTCACGCGCCTGAAGAAGGGCGAGGCCGGCCAGCCGCTCAAGGGCATCGAGGAGACCGGCGACTACGACGTCGACGAGAAGAAGCGCACCGTCGGCATCCACGAGTCCGGTGTCGCCAAGGTCGAGGACTGGCTGGGCATCGACAACCTCTACGAGTCGGTCAACACCCCGCTCGTCGGCTACCTGAACAACGCCATCAAGGCGAAGGAACTGTTCAAGAAGGACAAGGACTACGTCGTCATCGACGGCGAAGTCATGATCGTCGACGAGCACACCGGCCGTATCCTCGCCGGCCGCCGCTACAACGAGGGCATGCACCAGGCGATCGAGGCGAAGGAAGGGGTGGACATCAAGGACGAGAACCAGACGCTCGCCACGATCACGCTCCAGAACTTCTTCCGCCTCTACAAGCGCGACGACTACGAGAGCGGCCTGTCCGGCATGACCGGTACGGCCATGACCGAGGCCGCCGAGTTCCAGCAGATCTACAAGCTGGGCGTCGTGCCGATCCCGACCAACCGGCCGATGGTCCGCATGGACCAGTCCGACCTCATCTACCGCACGGAGAAGGCGAAGTTCGACGCGGTCGTCGACGACATCGCCGAGAAGCACGAGAAGGGCCAGCCGATCCTGGTCGGCACCGTCTCGGTCGAGAAGTCCGAGTACCTCTCGCAGCAGCTCTCCAAGCGCGGCATCCCGCACGAGGTGCTCAACGCCAAGCAGCACGACCGTGAGGCGATCATCGTCGCCCAGGCCGGCCGCAAGGGCGCCGTCACGGTCGCGACCAACATGGCCGGCCGTGGTACGGACATCAAGCTCGGCGGCAACCCCGAGGACCTCGCCGAGGCCGAGCTGCGCCAGCAGGGTCTCGACCCCGAGGAGCACATCGAGGAGTGGGCGGCCGCGCTGCCCGCCGCCCTCGAGCGCGCCGAGGAGGCCGTCAAGGCGGAGCACGACGAGGTCAAGGAGCTCGGCGGTCTCTACGTGCTCGGCACCGAGCGCCACGAGTCGCGCCGTATCGACAACCAGCTGCGCGGTCGTTCCGGCCGTCAGGGCGACCCCGGCGAGTCCCGCTTCTATCTCTCCCTCGGCGACGACCTGATGCGCCTGTTCAAGGCGCAGATGGTCGAGCGCGTGATGGCCATGGCCAACGTGCCGGACGACGTGCCGATCGAGAACAAGATGGTCACCCGCGCCATCGCCTCCGCGCAGTCGCAGGTCGAGCAGCAGAACTTCGAGACGCGTAAGAACGTTCTGAAGTACGACGAGGTCCTCAACCGCCAGCGCGAGGTCATCTACGGCGAGCGCCGCCGCGTCCTGGAGGGCGAGGACCTGCACGAGCAGATCCGCCACTTCATGGACGACACGATCGACGCGTACGTGTCGGCCGAGACCGCCGAGGGCTTCGCCGAGGACTGGGACCTCGACCGGCTGTGGGGCGCGTTCAAGCAGCTCTACCCGGTGAAGGTCACCGTCGAGGAGCTCGAGGACGAGGCCGGCGACCGCGCCGGTCTGACCGCCGAGTTCATCTCCGACGCGATCAAGGAGGACATCCACGCGCAGTACGACGCGCGCGAGGAGCAGCTCGGCTCGGAGATCATGCGTGAGCTCGAGCGCCGCGTCGTCCTCTCGGTCCTCGACCGCAAGTGGCGCGAGCACCTCTACGAGATGGACTACCTCCAGGAGGGCATCGGCCTGCGCGCCATGGCGCAGAAGGACCCCCTGGTCGAGTACCAGCGCGAGGGCTTCGACATGTTCACCGCCATGATGGACGGCATCAAGGAGGAGTCCGTCGGCTACCTGTTCAACCTGGAGGTCCAGGTCGAGCAGCAGGTCGAGGAGGTCCCGGTGGACGCCGCCGAGAAGACCTCGCTCGCCAAGGACGAGCCGCAGGACGCGGTGCCCGCGGGTGCCCGCCCCGAGATCCGCGCCAAGGGCCTGGAGGCTCCGCAGCGCCGCGGCGGTCTGCACTACTCCGCCCCGACCGTGGACGGTGAAGGCGGCGTCGTCGAGGGCGACTTCGTCGAGGACGCCCCGGACGGGCCGGTGCGCTCCGCCGCGGACGGCATGACCCGCGCCGAGCGCCGCAAGGCGCAGAAGGGCGGCCGTCGCCGCAAGAAGTAGGTCTGGTTCAGTCGGTAGTACGTGGCCGGGGTCCCGCAGGGTGTGCGGGGCCCCGGTTCCGTATGCGCGTGGCTTGTACGCGGCTGTACGCGGCGCCGGAAGGTAAGCGGCCGCTGCGGACCTTCTACGCGGGTGTACCCACCTCGACCGCCGCGCACTTCCAGCGCCGGTCCGGGCCCTGCTCCAGGCGGAAGGCCATGGCCCGCAGCTGCTCTCCGGCCGCGATCCTCGCGAAGGCCTCGATCACGCCGTCCTCGGGCCGGTGCTCGCCGCACTCGCGGATGACGGGCCGGGTGCCGCGGGCGCGCAGCGGGGTGCGCGGGGCGAGCCGCGAGAGCTGGTCGTAGGCCTCGCCGACCGTGTGGTTGAGCATCCAGTGCACCGGGCGGTGGCCGCTGAGGACGGCGAGCAGGCGCTCGGCGAACCAGTAGCGGATGACGGCCTGGCGCTGCTGGACGGGGACACGGCGCGGTTCGCCGGGGCGCCGGGTGTCGCGCCGGGTGGCCGGGCCGCGCGGTGCGGGCGTGCGGCGTGAGGTCGGACGCGTCGTGCCGATGGTCATGGCGGATCCCCGTTCTGCCGGGCCGGGCGTTGTTACCCGGCGGTAGCTCTCGGGGTTTCTTGTACGGGGAGCGCGGGTGCGGCCGCAATGCGGGGCGGTGCGTGTCGGGGGCGCCGGCGGGGTTCACCTATCAGGGTGGCCGGGCGCCGTGACGGTGGGCTCGTCGGCGGCGTGGAGGGGCGTCGGGTTGACGTCGTACGGTGCCCGGGCGGCAACTCGAAAGGGGACGTCCGGACGTATCCTGAAGGCCGTCCGGCGTGACGGGATCCCCCGCGCCGGGCCGTGACCTGGCCTTCTGTCCCCTGACGAAAGCGGCGACTTCATGCGTGTCTACGTCCCCCTGACACTTGCCGGTCTCGCACAGGTGCACAAGGCGTCCGAGGTCGGACCGGGACCGCTGACCGCGTACGCCGTGACGCCGGCGCTGCGGGAGTGGTACGTGTCCGACGACATCGAGGAGCTGGAGTACGCGGCGCTCAACCGTGCCGCCGCCGCTTCGCTGCGGATGCTCGCGGGTGACCCGGCGGCCGTGCCGCGCCGCGTCGTCGTCGCGGTGGACGTGCCGGACGCGGACGCGGTGGTCGACCCCGACCGCGGTCTCGACCCGGGGGCGCTGGGCGAGGTCCGGCTCGCGAAGGCGGTGCCCCTGGCCAAGGTGGCGGCCGTGCACGTGGACGCGGACGAGGCCGTGAGCGATGTGGCGGCCGCGGCCTCCGCGCTCGGGGCGGCGGACCTCGGCGACGACGACGCGCAGTTCACGGTCGACGGCGCCGAGGACCATGAGCTGCTGTGGTTCGCGACGCAGGAGATCCCGAACCTGATCGGCTGAGGGCGCGTGAACCTGATCGGCCGGCAGCGCGGCCCGCTCGGCAGCGGCGTTGTCAGTGGGCCCCGATAGCCTGGAAAGGGCTTCGGCCCCCGGGCGGGAGGGGACTGTTTCGGGGGCCTGGGAAAACTGACTGTGGGCTGTGGGGCCCACGACCCCCGTACCAGACCCGGCTACTCGGCCGGACGCAGCGCCGCCAGACGCTCCGCGAACGGGACCACCTCGAAGCCGTCCGCCGGGTCCACCGAGGTGATCGCGCCGTGCAGCGAGCGGGGCGCGATGGCCGCGGCCGTGTCGACGTCCGGAGCGGTGTTCCGAGCTGTGTCCTGAGCGGGGTCCGAGTCCGCCGCGGTGCCGCCGGGCGCCATGAAGCGCGCCAGCTCCCGGCCCGCGCGGGTGATCCGCTGCGCAAGACCCTCCTCGCCCCAGTCCTCCGAGGCCGCGTACACGGCGGTCGGCAGGACGAGGGCGCGCAGGTACGTGAACAGCGGACGCAGCGCGTGCTCGGTGACCAGCGAGTGGCGGGCCGTGCCGCCGGTGGCGGCGACGAGCACCGGCTTGCCCGTCAGGGCGTCCTTGTCGATGACGTCGAAGAACGACTTGAACAGGCCGCTGTACGACGCGGCGAAGACCGGCGTGACCGCGATCAGTCCGTCGGCCGCCGCCACCGCGTCGAGCGCGGCGGCGAGCCGGGCCGGCGGGAAACCGGTGACGAAGTGCTGGGCGATCTCCGTGGCGAGGTCGCGCAGTTCGACGACCTCGACCTCGACCCCGGCGTCCACGCCCGCCACGGTCGCCGCCGCGAGGCGGTCGGCCAGGAGCCGCGTGGACGACGGGGAGCTCAGCCCGGCCGAGACGACGACGAGCTTCACTTCGAACTCCCTTCGGGGGCAGCAGACTTGGCGGACGACTCGGCGGACGGCGTGGCGGCCGACTTCGCGGCCACCCGGGCCGCGTGCGTCGGTGCGTCCGGCACGTTCGCCGGCTTGAGGTTCGCGAACTCCTTGCGCAGTACCGGGACGACCTCCTCGCCGAGCAGGTCCAGCTGCTCCAGGACGGTCTTCAGGGGCAGGCCCGCGTGGTCCATCAGGAAGAGCTGGCGCTGGTAGTCGCCCACGTACTCCCGGAAGGACAGCGTCCGTTCGATGACCTCCTGCGGGGAGCCCACGGTCAGCGGGGTCTGGGAGGTGAACTCCTCGAGCGACGGGCCGTGTCCGTACACCGGTGCGTTGTCGAAGTACGGGCGGAACTCGCGCACCGCGTCCTGCGAGTTCTTGCGCATGAACACCTGGCCGCCGAGGCCGACGATCGCCTGCTCCGGGGTGCCGTGCCCGTAGTGGGCGTAGCGCTGCCGGTAGAGGTTCACCATCTGCTTCGTGTGGGAGGTCGGCCAGAAGATGTTGTTGTGGAAGAAGCCGTCGCCGTAGTACGCGGCCTGCTCGGCGATCTCGGGGGAGCGGATCGAGCCGTGCCAGACGAACGGTGCGACCCCGTCGAGCGGGCGCGGCGTGGACGTGAAGGACTGCAGCGGGGTACGGAACTTGCCCTTCCAGGTCACCACGTCCTCGTCCCAGAGGCGGCGCAGAAGGGCGTAGTTCTCGACGGCGAGGTCGATGCCGTCGCGGATGTCCTTGCCGAACCACGGGTAGACCGGGCCGGTGTTGCCGCGGCCCATCATGACGTCGACCCTGCCGTCCGCGATGTGCTGGAGCATCGCGAAGTCCTCGGCGATCTTCACCGGGTCGTTGGTGGTGATCAAGGTCGTGGAGGTGGACAGGATCAGGTTCTCGGTGCGGGCGGCGATGTAGCCGAGCATCGTCGTGGGCGAGGACGGGACGAACGGCGGGTTGTGGTGCTCGCCGGTCGCGAAGACGTCCAGACCGACCTCTTCCGCCTTGAGCGCGATGGCCAGCATCGCCTTGATCCGCTCGTGCTCGCTGGGGGCGCGACCGGTGGTCGGGTCGACCGTGACGTCGCCGACGGTGAAGATCCCGAACTGCATGGCTGCTCACCTTCGCTTGTTGTTGATTGTTCAACTATATCAGCGAACGGCGAGCTGGGCACGGGTATTCCCCGGCTCGGAGCGCACGGGTATTCCCCGGCCCCGAGCGGGGTTGTCGGTGGGAGTGGGTACGGTCGTCGCATGGGGAAGCAAGCGCACATCGTCTGGGACTGGAACGGGACGCTGTTCCACGACATCGACGCGGTCATCCAGGCCACCAATGCGTCGTTCGCCGAGATCGGGCTCGCGCCCATCACGCTCGAGCGGTACCGCGAGCTGTACTGCGTGCCCGTGCCCAGGTTCTACGAGCGGCTCATGGGCCGGCTGCCCACCGACGAGGAGTGGGTGGTCATGGACGAGGCCTTCCACCGGCACTACTGGGCGTTCGCCGAGTCCTCCGGCCTGGCCGACGGGGCGAGCCGGCTTCTCGGTGAGTGGCAGGACGCCGGTCTGACCCAGTCGATGTGCTCGCTCGCTCCGCACGACCGGCTGCTTCCGATCGTGCGGACGCACGGGATCGAGGGGCGGTTCGTGCGCGTGGACGGGCGCGTGGGGGATTCGACGGACGGCAAGGCGCTCCAGATGGCGCGCCATCTGGCTGCGCTGCCCGCGGTCGACCCCGCCTGCGCCGTCGTGATCGGCGACGCGGTGGACGACGCGCTGGCCGCGGCGCATGTCGGGGCGCGGGCCGTGCTCTACACCGGGGGTTCGCACAGCCGGGCCAGCCTCGCCGCGGCGGGGGTGCCCGTGGTGGACACCCTCGCCGACGCAGTGGCCGAGGCGGAGCGGCTGGTGGCCTGAGGGCCCGCGCAGCCCGGCGGGTACGCGTGGGCTGCAGGGCTCCCATGGGCTGCCGGGCCGGTGCCGCACCGGTCTCGCGCGGGCCGCCGGGCCGGGACCGCCCCGGAAGGTCGGGTCACCGGGGCCTTCGTCCGCAGCGCCGTCAGGTCACCGGAGCCTTCGCCCGCAGCACCGTCAGGAACTCGCGCATCCACCGCGAGTGGTCCGGCCAGGCGCGCGCGGAGACCAGCGTGCCGTCCACCACGGCCTCCGCGTCCTGGAAGGTCGCCCCCGCCGACTGCATGTCCAGCTCCAGGGCGGGATACGCCGTGACGCGGCGGCCGCTCAGGCTGCCGATGGCCGCCGTGAGCAGCGGGCCGTGGCAGATCTGCGCCACCGGCTTGTCCGTGTCGAAGAAGGACTTGAGGATCTTGCGGAGTTCCGGGTCGTTGCGCAGATACTCGGGCGCGCGTCCGCCCGGGATCACCAGGGCCACGTACTGCCCGGGGTCCACCTCGGAGAAGGCCAGGTCCGCGGGCCAGGTGTAGCCAGGCTTCTCGGTGTACGTGTCGAAGCCCGGCTCGAAGTCGTGCACCACGAACTGGAGCTTCTTGCGGGCCGGTGCCGCGATGTGCACGTCGTAGCCCTCTTCGCGCAGCCGCTGGTAGGGGTAGAGGACCTCCAGGGACTCCGCCGCGTCGCCGGTCACGATCAGGATTTTGGCGCTCATCTCCGCTCCCGCTCCCCTCGGATGGTTCGAAGATCCGCTCCCGGGCGCCCGGTGGGACGGCCCGGGCCGTCCCGGCCAACGTGCATCGCCGGGGCGCCTTTGCCAAGGGGGCGCGGGCCGATCCACGGGGTGGTACGGCTCGATCGCGCACTCCGGTGCGGGCGCCGCGTCCACCGGGCGCGGTCCGAAGATGCGCCCGTTACGCCGCGTACGGCCGCCGCGTCGCTGTCCAGACTGTCAAAGTTCGCCCCCAGCTTTTGTACACATACGGCCCATGACGGTCCCCCTCCTCAGGGCGATAGCCTGTAGGGCGTGATCAGTGCGATAAGCCGCGGGGGCGCCGGTGCCCCCTGCCTTCGCCCGGCCGACCGCCGGGCGCGGGAGGCCGCTGGGATCCTCCGGGGCGCGCCCACCATATTGGCCGGTTACGCCCCTCGCCTTTCCGACCACGGCATACCGTCGACTGCGACCCACCACCCCGAGTCGCGACGTTGTGCCGTAATTGTCATGAGTGATCACACTTCCTTCTACGTCACGCAACGGCGCGCGACAGGAGCCAGAGGACATGCAGACCAAGCTGGACGAAGCCAAGGCCGAGCTGCTCGCGAGGGCCGCCCGGGTCGCTGAGCACAGCCCGGTCGGAGGTCACCTTCCGACCGGCGCTGCGAGGGAGGGCACCGCGGACAGTGCTGTCGGCGACACCGTCCTCACGTATCTCCAGCGCTACTACCTGCACACCGCCCCCGAGGACCTCACCGACCGCGACCCGGTCGACGTCTTCGGTGCCGCGCTTTCGCACTACCGCCTCGCCGAGAACCGGCCGCAGGGCACCGCCAACGTCCGGGTGCACACCCCGACCGTCGAGGAGAACGGCTGGACCTCCAGCCACTCGGTCGTCGAGGTCGTCACCGACGACATGCCCTTCCTCGTGGACTCGGTGACCAACGAGCTGTCCCGGCAGGGCCGCGGCATCCACGTCGTCATCCACCCGCAGGTGGTCGTGCGCCGTGATGTCACCGGCAAGCTGATCGAGGTCATCGCCGACAACACCGCGGCCCAGGCCGCGGCCGACGCCGGCCATGAAACGCTCGTCGAGTCCTGGATCCACGTAGAGATCGACCGCGAGACCGACCGCGCCGACCTCAAGCAGATCACCTCCGACCTCCTGCGCGTCCTGTCCGACGTGCGCGAGGCCGTCGAGGACTGGGAGAAGATGCGCGACGCGGCGCTGCGGATCGCCGAGGAGCTGCCCCAGGAGCCCACCGCCGACGACCTGCGCGAGCAGGACATCGAGGAGGCCCGCGAGCTCCTTCGCTGGCTGGCCGCCGACCACTTCACCTTCCTCGGCTACCGCGAGTACGACCTCACGGACGACGACTCGCTGGCCGCCGTGCCCGGCACCGGCCTCGGCATCCTGCGCTCCGACCCGCAGCACGCGGGCGGCGACGAGGCCCACCCGGTCAGCCCGTCCTTCAGCCGGCTGCCCGCCGACGCCCGCGCGAAGGCCCGCGAGCACAAGATCCTGGTGCTCACCAAGGCCAACAGCCGCGCCACTGTGCACCGCCCGAGCTACCTCGACTACGTCGGCGTGAAGAAGTTCGACGCGGACGGCAACGTCGTCGGCGAGCGCCGCTTCCTCGGTCTGTTCTCCTCGGCCGCGTACACCGAGTCCGTGCGCCGCGTCCCGGTGATCCGCCGCAAGGTCGACGAGGTCCTCAAGGCCGCGGGCTTCTCGCCCAACAGCCACGACGGCCGCGACCTGCTCCAGATCCTGGAGACGTACCCGCGCGACGAGCTCTTCCAGACCCCGGTCGACGAGCTGCGCCAGATCACCACGAGCGTCCTGTACCTCCAGGAGCGCCGCCGGCTGCGGCTCTACCTGCGCCAGGACGAGTACGGCCGCTACTACTCGGCCCTCGTCTACCTGCCGCGCGACCGCTACACCACCGGTGTGCGGCTGCGGATCATCGACATCCTCAAGGAGGAACTCGGCGGCACCAGCGTCGACTTCACCGCCTGGAACACCGAGTCGATCCTCTCCCGGCTGCACTTCGTCGTCCGGGTCCCGCCGGGCACCGAGCTGCCGCAGCTCTCCGACGCCGACAAGGAGCGCATCGAGGCCCGCCTCGTCGACGCCGCCCGCTCCTGGGCCGACGGCTTCGCCGAGGCGCTCAACGCCGAGCTCGGCGAGGAGCGCGCGGCCGAGCTGCTCCGCAAGTACACGGGCGCCTTCCAGGAGGGCTACAAGGCCGACCACTCGCCGCGCGCCGCGGTGGCCGACCTCGTCCACCTCGAAGCCCTGGGCAAGAGCGAGCAGGACTTCGCGCTCTCGCTGTACGAGCCGGTCGGCGCCGGACCCGGCGAGCGCCGCTTCAAGATCTACCGCACCGGCGAGCAGGTCTCGCTCTCCGCGGTCCTGCCCGTGCTGCAGCGCCTGGGCTGCGAGGTCGTCGACGAGCGCCCGTACGAGCTGCGTTGCAGCGACCGCAAGAGCGCCTGGATCTACGACTTCGGCCTGCGCATGCCGAAGGCGAACGGCAACGGGGACTACCTCGCGGACGACGCCCGCGAGCGGTTCCAGCAGGCCTTCGCCGCCGTGTGGACGGGCGAGGCCGAGAACGACGGCTTCAACTCCCTCGTCCTGCGCGCCGGTCTGAGCTGGCGCCAGGCGATGGTGCTCCGCGCGTACGCCAAGTACCTGCGCCAGGCGGGCTCCACGTTCAGCCAGGACTACATGGAGGACACCCTCCGCAACAACGTCCACACCACCCGGCTCCTCGTCAGTCTCTTCGAAGCGCGGATGTCCCCGGACCGCCAGCGCGCGGGCACCGAGCTGACCGACGGGCTGCTCGAAGAGCTCGACGGCGCCCTCGACCAGGTCGCCTCGCTCGACGAGGACCGGATCCTGCGGTCCTTCCTCACCGTCATCAAGGCGACCCTGCGCACGAACTTCTTCCAGGAGGCCGCGGGCGGCAAGCCGCACTCGTACGTCTCCATGAAGTTCGACCCGCAGGCCATCCCCGACCTGCCGGCGCCGCGCCCCGCGTACGAGATCTGGGTGTACTCGCCCCGCGTCGAAGGCGTGCACCTGCGCTTCGGCAAGGTCGCGCGCGGAGGGCTCCGCTGGTCCGACCGGCGCGAGGACTTCCGTACGGAGATCCTCGGCCTGGTGAAGGCGCAGATGGTGAAGAACACCGTCATCGTGCCCGTCGGCGCCAAGGGCGGCTTCGTCGCCAAGCAGCTGCCCGACCCGGCCGTCGACCGTGACGCGTGGCTGGCCGAGGGCGTGGCCAGCTACAAGACCTTCATCTCGGCGCTGCTCGACATCACCGACAACATGGTGGCCGGAGAGGTCGTGCCGCCCGCCGACGTCGTACGCCACGACGAGGAGGACACCTACCTCGTCGTCGCGGCCGACAAGGGCACGGCCACGTTCTCGGACATCGCCAACCAGGTCGCCGAGTCGTACAACTTCTGGCTCGGTGACGCCTTCGCCTCCGGCGGCTCGGCGGGCTACGACCACAAGGGCATGGGCATCACCGCCCGCGGCGCCTGGGAGTCCGTGAAGCGGCACTTCCGCGAGCTCGGCGTGGACACCCAGACCGAGGACTTCACGGTCGTCGGCGTGGGCGACATGAGCGGTGACGTCTTCGGCAACGGCATGCTGCTCTCCGAGCACATCCGCCTGGTCGCCGCCTTCGACCACCGGCACATCTTCATCGACCCGAACCCGGACTCGGCCGTCTCCTACGCCGAGCGCCGCCGCCTGTTCGAGCTGCCCCGCAGCTCCTGGGCCGACTACAACACCGAGCTGCTCTCCGCGGGCGGCGGGATCTTCCCCCGTACGGCCAAGGCGATCCAGCTCAACGCGCACATCCGCGAGGCGCTCGGCATCGACTCGGGCGTCGCCAAGATGACCCCGGCCGAGCTGATGCAGGCGATCCTCAAGTCGCCCGTGGACCTGCTGTGGAACGGCGGCATCGGCACGTACGTGAAGTCCTCCGTCGAGTCGCACACCGACGTCGGCGACAAGGCCAACGACGCGATCCGCGTCAACGGCGGGGACCTGCGCGTCAAGGTGGTCGGTGAGGGCGGCAACCTGGGCCTGACCCAGCTCGGCCGCATCGAGTTCGCGCAAGCCGGCGGCCGCGTCAACACCGACGCCATCGACAACAGCGCGGGCGTGGACACCTCCGACCACGAGGTGAACATCAAGATCCTGCTCAACGCGGTCGTGGCCGACGGGGACATGACGGTCAAGCAGCGCAACAAGCTGCTCGCCGAGATGACCGACGAGGTCGGCCGCCTGGTGCTGCGCAACAACTACGCGCAGAACACCGCCCTGGCCAACGCCCTCGCGCAGTCCTCCAGCATGGTCCACGCCCAGCAGCGCTTCATGCGCACGCTGGTCCGCGAGGGCCGGCTCGACCGGGCTCTGGAGTTCCTGCCCACGGACCGCCAGATCCGCGAGCGCCTCGCGGGCGACCAGGGCCTGACCCAGCCGGAGACGGCGGTGCTGCTCGCGTACACGAAGATCACCGTCGCCGAGGAGCTCATCCACACCTCGCTGCCCGACGACCCGTACCTCCAGAGCCTGCTGCTCGCCTACTTCCCGACCGCGCTGCGCGAGAAGTTCACCGAGCAGATCGAGGCGCACGCGCTGCGCCGCGAGATCGTCACGACGGTCCTGGTGAACGACACGGTCAACGCGGGCGGCACCAGCTTCCTGCACCGGATGCGCGAGGAGACCGGCGCCTCGCTCGAAGAGGTCGTACGGGCGCACACCGCGGCCCGCGAGATCTTCGGGCTCGCCGGGGTGTGGGACGCGGTCGAGGCCCTGGACAACACGGTCGCGGCCGACGTGCAGACCCGGATCCGGCTGCACTCGCGCCGGCTCGTGGAGCGCGGCACCCGCTGGATGCTCAACAACCGCCCGCAGCCGCTCGAACTGGCCGAGACGATCGGCTTCTTCAGCGCGGGCGTGCACCAGGTGTGGGGCGAGCTGCCGAACCTGCTGCGGGGCGCCGACCTCGAGTGGTACCAGCAGATCTTCGAGGAGCTCACCGCGGCGAACGTGCCGGAGGAGCTGGCGCAGCACGTCGCCGGGTTCTCCTCGGCGTTCCCGACGCTGGATATCGTGGCCATCGCCGACCGCGTGGGCAAGGACCCGATGGCCGTCGCCGAGGTCTACTACGACCTCGCCGACCGCCTGACCATCACGCAGCTGATGGACCGGATCAGCGCCCTGCCGCGCACCGACCGCTGGTCCTCGATGGCCCGCGCGGCCATCCGCGAGGACCTGTACGCGGCGCACGCGGCGCTCACGCAGGACGTCCTGTCGGTGGGCAACGGCAGCGCGACGCCCGAGCAGCGCTTCAAGCAGTGGCAGGAGAAGAACGCCGCGATCCTGGGCCGCGCGAAGACCACCCTGGACGAGATCCAGGGCTCGGACTCGTTCGACCTGGCGAACCTGTCGGTGGCGATGCGCACGATGCGCACGCTGCTGCGGTCGCACTCGTAGCGCGGTAGCACGTCGGACACGGCGAAGCACCCCGGAGCCCTCGGCTGCGGGGTGCTTCGCCGTTTCCCGGCCGGAAGCAGCGGGGCACCCGTGCCCCTACACGGCACTTATGCGGTCAAATCAGGCATTTGGGTTAAGGTGGGTCCGATTGTGTACGCGGCCGGAGGACCCACCGATGCTGACGAAGCCCACCGTGTCCCAGACCCGGCTGCCCGCGGCCTGGGGCGACACCGCGCTGACCGTCGTGATGCCCACGTACAACGAGGCGGACAGCCTGCCGGCGGCGGTCGAGGCGCTGATGGCCCTGGCCGGCGAACTCCCCGGCCTGAGCCTGCTCGTGGTCGACGACGCCAGCCCGGACGGCACCGGTGAACTCGCCGAGCGGCTGGCCGCCCGCCACAACCGGGACGCGGACCGGATCCGCATGCGCGTCCTGCACCGCACGGAGAAGGACGGCCTCGGCCGCGCCTACGCGGCCGGCATGCGCCGGGCCGTCGAGCACGGTGCCCGGTACGTGCTCCAGATGGACGCCGACGGCAGCCACCCCGCCGCAAAGATCCCCGAGCTGCTCGGCGTCGCCCTGGCCACCGGCGCCGGCGTGGTCGTCGGCAGCCGGTACGTGCCGGGCGGCTCGCTCTCGGACGCCTGGGGAGCCCACCGCAGACTGCTCTCGCGCTGGGCCAACGCGTACGCGAGCGCCGTCCTCGGCACCCGCGTCCGCGACATCACCGGCGGCTTCAACCTGTGGAGCGCCGACGCGCTGCGCGCGATCGACCTCGCCTCCGTGGACAGCGCGGGCTACTCCTTCCAGGTCGAGATGAAGTACGCCGCGCTGCGTCGCGGCTTCGGCGTCATGGAAGTGCCGATCCACTTCGAGGACCGGACGGCCGGCGAATCCAAGATGAGCTTCGCGGTGCAGCTGGAGTCCATGGCCATGCCGTGGCGGCTGCGCGCCGCCGCAGCCCGGGGCATGCGCTGAACTCCGGCCGCGCAGAGACGAGTTGGTGAACACACGACGATGACCACGTTGCAGGACACCCCCGCCGTGGCGCTGCCGGAGGCCGCGCCGCACCCGGATCCGCAGACGCCCACGACCACGCCCCGGCGCCGTCTCGTCCGCTACGCCAAGGAGCTGACGAAGTTCGGGCTCGTCGGCGTCAGCGGCGTCGGCGTCAACTTCGTCGTGTTCAACCTGCTGCTTCACGGCCTCGGCCGCGGCGCCATGACCTCCACGGTCCTGGCCAGCTGCATCGCCATGGGCACCAACTACCTGGGCTTCCGCTTCTTCGCCTACCGCGACCGGTCCAGGCGCACCAAGCAGCAGATCCTGCTGTTCTTCGTGTTCAGCGGGATCGGCGTCGCGGTCGAGAGCGGCCTGTTCTACGTGGCGTACCACGGCATGGCCATGGACGGCCCGCTCGGCTCGAACCTCGCCAAGGCCGGCTCGATCGTGCTCGCCTCCGCGTTCCGCTTCCTGGTGTACCGGACGTGGGTGTTCCAGCATGACGCGCAGCGGGACTGAACGGGCCGCGCGCAGGCGGCAGTTGCTGCGGGCGCTCCCGCTGCTCGCCGTGGTCGCCCTCGTCGTGCTGCATGTCTTCGGCTATCCGGCGACGCGGTTCTCCAACGACTCCTACCGCTATGCGCGCGCCGCCTACGAGTTCCTCGGCGACGATCCGAGGACGGCGCAGGACAAGGCGGTCACCGCGTACTGCACCGACACCGCCAAGCTGGTGCAGCGCAACCGCATGCTGGACCAGCTGGAGTTCCGCGGCCCGGGCGGGCGGGCCGCGTACATCGCGCACTGCGAGAAGAAGTACGCGAACGGCCTCGAACCCACCGACCCGCGCTACGAGAAGATCTTCCACACCAGGCCCGCCTACCCGCTGATGGCCGCGCCCCTGGTGGCCGTGCTCGGCGCCAAGGCGGGGCTCACCGCGGTGGCCCTGGCCTGGACCGCGCTGGCAGGTCTCCTCGTGTACGTGCTGCTCCGCGCCCTGCGGGCACCGCCGCTGCTCGCCGTGCTCGGCCAGGTCCTCTACTACGCGACCCCGCTGACCGCGTGGGGCGGCCGTCCGCTCACCGAGGGGCCGATGCTCGCCCTGATGACCGCGCTGCTGCTGGCCTCCGTCTGGCTGCTCCAGGGCCGGATCGCCGCCGGCGCCGGACTCTTCGCGGCCGCCTTCTCGCTCGGGCTCGCCGTGAAGTACTCCAGCTTCCTGATGGCGGCGCCCTTCCTGGCGCTGGCCGCGGTGGCCTGCCTGTTGTGCGTGCCGCGGGTCCGCCATCGCGGCACCTGGTGGCTGGCCGGACTCTCGGCGGGCGGCGCCGTGGCAGCCTGCGCGCTGAGCAAGGCCCTCGGCCTGCCCGGCATGGGCGACTCGCTCCAGGACACCTTCACCCTGCACTGGACCCGTCCGGAAATCGCCGACCCCTGGCGCGCGCTGCTGCGCCTGAACGTCAACTACTGGTGGCAGTGGCTCCAGAAGGAGGCGCTCGCGCCGCTCCTTCTCCTGCTGCTCGCGGCCGGGCTGTGGGGCGCGTGGCAGCGGTCCGTGCCCGTGGCGCTCTGTCTTGCCGCGATGGGTCTCGTCGGGTTCGCGACGATGGCGGCCCATCCGCTGGCGGTGGAGCAGGACCGGCTCTACGTACAGGTGTGGCTGATCGTCGTGGTCGGGGTGCCCCTGGCCCTCGACCGGATGTGGCGCGTGGCCCTGGCGCGTGGGGCCGCCGCCGCGCGCCGCGAGCTGCCGCTCAGCGAGGCCAGAGCCCGTCCGCCCGCCCGGCAGCCGGCGAACTGAGCGCCCGCCGCAGCAGCGCCGCACCCGGCCGCTCCACGCACCGGTGGATCAGCCAGGCCACCACGGTCGCCGCGGCGACCGCGGACAGCAGCAGCGGCCACGCCGGGACCTGATCGCGCCACAGATGCAGCAGCCGCACCCCGATCGCCTGGTGGATCAGATACAGCGGATACGAGACGGCCCCCGCCGTGGACAGAAAACGCCAGTCGATCCGGTCGAGCAGACCCAGCGCCACGGCCGCCATCAGGAGGTAGAACGCCGTCACGACGGCCACGCACACCGCCCACGACAGGCGGTGCGAAGGCGGACTGTAGTGCTGGGACACCTCGATCATGCTGTGCTGCACGAGCAGCCAGTTGACGCCGAGCAGCGCCCAGGGCGCGCCCTGGCGCGGACCGTCCCTGCGGATCAGGAAGAAGGCGGTCCCGGAGATGAACAGCGGGGCGTAGACGGGGTTGGCGAGCAGGCTGAGCACCGGCAGCCCGGCCGCGGGCGCGAGCACCACGGCCAGGGTCCACAGCCAGCAGAAGGCCAGGACGCGCTGCCGGGTCACACCGATCCAGGCGACCACCGCGAAGAGCAGGTAGAAGCGCAGCTCGGCCCAGAGCGTCCAGTACGAGTGGTCGAGGTCATCCACGCCGAGCGGGTTCTGGACCATCGTCAGGTTGGTGAGGATCCGGCTCGGTGTCGGGCGGCCGTCCTCCGCGGGGACGAAGGGCAGCAGCAGGAACACACCGGTGGCGAGCACACAGAACCAGTACGCGGGGAAGAGCCGCACCGCCCGGCCGCGCAGGAAGTCCGTCGCCGACTTGCCCCAGGCCGACATGCAGATGACGAACCCGCTGATGAGGAAGAAGAGTTCGACCCCCAGCCAGGCATACGGGGCGATCGCACCGAGCACGGGGAAGGTCCGCGCGGGGTCGGACCAGCCGCCCTGCCCGACGTAGTGGTAGACGACGACGAGCAGCGCGGCGAGCAGCCGCAGTCCGTCGAGCACCCGCAGGCGGGGCCCGGGGCGCGGGGGGATCGCGGCGGGTGCGGAGGTGGGGGCGGTGGACGGCCGGGTGAGCACAGACATGGTGAATCGCGTGACGTGAGGCGGGAGTTGGGAGACGGCGGGGCGTGGGTGAGGGCGGGCGCTCCGGGCGCGCGCGGCTAGCGCAGCACCGCCTTCAGCTTGCGCAGGGCGCCCGCCCGCCGCTTCACCGGCCGCAGCACCTTCGCCGCCGCACCGGCCGGCTGCCACCGCACCTGCAACCGCCCCGACCCCCGCCCCTCGGGCTCGACGGTCACCCGGTGCGCCAGGCCGAAGCGCGGCCGCACCACGGTGGTCAGGGCGGTGAAGTCCAGCGGGGCCAGGAGGAGGCCGGTGTTGCGCTGCCGGTCCTGTTCCAGTTCGAGGACGGGGTGGCGGGTGCCCGTGAAGCCCTGGAGGGGGAGGTCGGCCGCCGCCAGGTCCAGGCGTACGGAACCCTCGAACACGCCGGGGCGGATCACGTCCAGGCGGAAGCGCTCGGTGTGGCGGCGCCCGCCCGGGGCGATGTGGACGGCCGCGACGTGCGGGCCGACGGCCAGCCTGCGGCCCGGGTCGTACGTACGGATGTGCAGGTCGATCGTGCCGGGGGCGCCCGCCGCGACCGAGGTGATCTCATGCCGGAAGTGGGCCGTGGCGAACGGGCGGGTGGCCAACTCCAGTTCACCGAGGTCGAGTTCGCCCTTGGTCTGTTCCGTCACCGGGACGCGGTCGCCCCAGTAGACCCGGCCCGTCTCATCCGTGACCGTCTCGCGCGGCGCCACCCCGTGGCCCATGCCGCGGGCCGCGAGCCGCACGTCCTCGTACCGGCCGTCGCGCAGCAGCTGGATCACCACGCGCTCGGCGCGCGGCAGCCGGGCCAGCGCGGCGGGGGAGACCTGCTCCAGATACGGGACCACCGCCCCGGCGAAGGAGCGCACCCAGTCCTCGTCGCGGAACGGCAGGTCGCCCGCGTACATCCGGAAGTCGTGCTTGAGGAACTTGTAGTCCTTGTCCTCGCGCAGCCCGCCGTGGCCGCTCTCGACGAGGAAGTCGTCGATGAGGGTCTGGACGTGCACGCGGTCGCGGACGTTGGAGATCTTGTGGCGCTGGTTGGAGATGGAGGCGGCGCCGGCGGCCGCGAACGGCTCGATGTACCAGCGGTAGACCGGCTCGGGGACGATCGTGAACGCCTTGGCCAGGCAGTACGCCTGGGCCGAGAACAGCTGGTCCTCGTAGTGGATGCCCTCGGGGAAGCGCAGCTGGTGCCGGTCGAGGAACTCCTTGGTGTACATCTTCGAGGTCGACAGGTGCTCGAAGAGCAGGCGCGGCTCGGCCTCGATGCCCTCGACCGTGCGCCGCTCGGCGACGAGGTCGGGCATCCACAGCGAACGCTTGCCGGTGTCCACGCGGACCCGTTCCACCTGCCCCATCGCGAAGTCGATTTCCCGTTCGCGGTGGGCGGCCAGCAACAACTCGACCGCGCGCGGCGGCAGTTCGTCGTCGCTGTCGAGGAACATCAGATACGGGGCGCGTGCGATCTCCATGGCCCGGTTGCGCGGCGCGCTGCACCCGCCGCTGTTCACCGGCAGCCGCAGGTAGCGTACGCGCCGGTCCTGCGCCTCCAACTCCCGTGCCACCTCAGGGGTGCGGTCGGTGGAGCAGTCGTCGCTGATGATGATCTCGATGTCCGCGTGCGTCTGCGCGCGCAGCGAGGCCACCGCGCGCGGCAGTCGTTCCGCGTCGTTGTAGACGATGACGGTGACGGTGACGTCCGGGGCCTTGGCGGCGGCGCCGGTGTTCTGGTGCAGGTCGGGGCCGGTGGACATCATGCGCCCGCCTCCTCGGGACTCGGTGCGGGCGTACGGTCGGCGACGGGGATGATCCGCGGCAGCGCCTCGGGCCGTTCGCCGAGGAAGACCCGGCGCACCACGCGCTCGGCGGCCGCCCCGTCGTCGTACTCGCAGAAGCGCTCACGGAACGCGGCCCGCAGCTTGGCGGACGCGGGGTCGCGCCAGGCGTCGGTGCGCAGGATCTCCGTCAACTCGGCCTGGCTGCGGGCCACATGACCGGGCGGCTCGGCGAGCAGGTCGAAGTAGACGCCGCGGGTGCGGGAGTACATCTCCCAGTCGTCGGCGTAGATGACCACCGGCCGGTCGAGGTTGGCGTAGTCGAACATGATTGACGAGTAGTCCGCGATGAGCGCGTCCGCCGCGAGGCAGACGTCCTCGACGGGGTCGTACGCGGAGACGTCGATGACGCGGCCCGTGCCGCGCAGCCGGGCCAGCGGGGAGGCCGCACCGCCGTAGAAGTAGTGCCCGCGCACGAGCAGCACCGTGTCCTCGCCGAGCGACTCGGCGAGTGCGGCGAGGTCCAGGCGCGGGGTCCAGCCGGCCTCGTAGTCGCGGTGCGTGGGCGCGTACAGCAGGGCCCGCTTGCCGGGGGCGATGCCGAGCTTCTCGCGGACGGCCCGCACGTCCCGCGCGCCCGCGCGGTAGAACACGTCGTTGCGCGGATAGCCGTAGTCCAGCGAGACGTAGTGCGAGGGGTAGGCGTGCGCCCACATCCGCGTCGAGTGGCTGTTGGCCGAGACGCTGTAGTCCCAGGCGTCCACGCGGGCCAGCAGCGCACGGAAGTTGAGGCCCTTGGCGGCGGCGGGGAAGTCCATCTGGTCCAGGCCCATCCGCTTGAGCGGGGTGCCGTGGTGGGTCTGGACGTAGGTCTGCTCGGGCCGTTTGACCAGCAGATTGGGGAAGTTGACGTTGTTCACGAGGAAGCCCGCGCGGCCGAGGACGTCCAGATAGCGCGGGGTGCCCGGCACCACGTGGTCGGTGCCCGGCGGCAGCAGCGGCACGTTGTCGGCGGACACCACCCACACCGGATGGATCTCCGGGGCGAGTTCGGCGAGCTTCGCGGCGATCGCGCCCGGATTGCAGGCGACCCCGCGGTCCCAGTACGCGGAGAACAGCGCGAGCTCCCGGTCCACGGGTTGCGAGCGCGCCTTCTCGTAGCGGTGGCGGCGCACGCGCGCGCCCAGCTTGCGCTTGCGCGTGCGGAGCGTCGCGTTCAGATCGCGCTGCTTGCGGTTGGCGCGCTGGAGGGTGCGGTACGCGGTGAACTGCCCCTTGACCAGAAGGTTCTGGCGCACTCCGGCCAGGCCGGCCGGGGAACTGTGGCCCTCGGGCCGGTAGCGGACCGCGTGCTCGGCGGCGCGGCGGAAGAACTCCGGGGCGAGCGCCTCGGGCAGCAGCCCGGGTCGTGCGATGACGCGCAGGTAGTCGGCCGTCATCCGGTCGTAGAGCACCCCGCGCACGGATGCGGGCGCCTGGTCGGCGAGCGCCCAGATCTCCTCGTACTCCTCGAAGAGCGCGAAGTGCTGCTCCTCGGTGAGCGGCGGCAGACTCGCCCGGCGCAGCCGGCGCTCGGCGAGCAGGGCCGTGTCGAGGCAGCCGATGCGGCCCGCGAGCAGCAATGAGGCGTAGGCGAAGACGAGGTCGCCGGCCGGGTCGGGCTCGTCGAACAGGCCGGTGTCGAGGTGCTCGCGGAAGAAGGCGGCGCGCAGGGCGCGGTTGCCGGGCAGCGGAGTGACGCCGAGCAGGTTGGGCGCGGCGGCGAGCGCGCGGGGCTCGTGGCCGGCGGCGGCGAGGATGCGGGTGTCGGTGCTGGGGCGCGCCGGGTCCCACCAGTACGCCCGTACGTGGTCGAAGAGCAGCACGTCCGCCGCGGTGTCCGCGTGCTCGACCAGGGTGCGGACGGCGTCCGGGAGCAGCAGGTCCTTGCCGTCCACGAAGAGCAGCCACTCCCCGCCCGCCTCGGCCGCACCCGCCCGGCGGGCCGCCGCGGGGGAGGGCTCGACGGGGAGCACGCGCATCGCCGCCGCGCCGTGCCGGGCGCGGGCGGCCTCCTCGCACTGGTCGCGGGCCGCTTCGTCGGCGGGCACGACGATGAGCTCGGCCTGGGGGCCGGCGGTGCCCGGGGCGCCCGAGGTGCCGGGTTGCTCTCCCCCGCCCGCCTGTCCCGTCACGCTGTCCAGGCACTCGCGCAGATGACCCTGCACATCGGCGCCGGTCACGATCACACTGAGCTTCACCAGTCGGCTCCTCACGCCTTCGCGGGCTTGTCGAGCTTGCCGCCGAGCCAGGTCAGTGCGGCCGGCACTTCGCGTTTCCAGGTGTTGAAGTTGTGGCCGCCCTCGTCGAGGATGATCCGCGCCATCCGCATCGGCCCCTCCTTGAGCTTGGAGAGGAAGTCGAGGGTGTGGCCGTAGTCGTACTCGCCTCGGGCGCTGCTCGTGACGAGCAGCGAGACCGGCGGCTGCGGCAGGTGCTCCATCCGCCACATGAGGTCGTTCTCGCGCTCCAGCCGCTTGTCGCCGTGGAAGAGGTCGCCGGTGGTGTCGTCCACCTTCGCCGCGAAGTACGGGGAGAGCGCGGCGCCCGCGGTGAAGCTCTCGGGGAAGGTCATGGGCAGCTTGAGCGCGCAGTAGCCGCCGGTCGAGTAGCCCGTGACACCCCACTGTTCGGTGGCCGTGCCGACCCGGTAGTGGGAGCCGACCGCCTTCGGCAGGTCCTTCGCGAAGTACGTCAGGACCTTGGGGCCGCCGGGGATGTCCACGCACTCCGTGTCCCGCGGCGGGGTCACCGCCGACCGGATGAAGATCATCACCGCGGGCGGCATCTTGCCGGTGCGGGCCTTGTCGCGGGCGGTGTCCACGAAGCCCAGCTCGTTGATCATCCCGTCGACCGTGCCCGGGTACCCGGTGATGGCGAGGATGGCGGGGAACTTCTTCTCCGCGTTGCCCTTCTGGAAGTACTGCGGGGGCAGGTACACCTTGGCGTCCGCGGCGATCTTCGTGCTCGGGCCGGTGATCCGTACGGTCTCCAGGCGGCCGCCCCCGCTCAGGGCCTGCGCCGACTGCATCGACACGAGCTTGCCGCCGGGACCGACCTCCTGGACCACGCCCTCGCCCTGCTCCGTGCCGAAGAGGTCGTCCCACGAGGCGTAGAACTCGAACTTGTCGTTCACGTACAGGAGCACCACGGAGAGCACCGCGAGCTGCGTGGCGACGAGCAGCAGGAAGCGCCCGAGCAGCGCCCGGACACTGGTCCTGGCCAGGCGCGGCCACAGCCATATGGTGAGCGCGAAGAGCGCGATCGCCACGAGGACCGCGAGCAGCAGCAGCTTCTTGCTGGTGAGTCCCATCCGGTGCGTTCCTTGCTGGGGGTGAGGGGGCAGTCCCCGACAAGAAGAGGCTAAATGTCCGATTTGGGTTCTACGAGTCGTGGGTGACGCCGGTCACGGGGCCGAGGCGGCGGGCCGGGGCCGGATCCGGACCCCCGGCCCGGGGCTCCGTCACTTGCCCGTGAAGCGCTCGTACTCCGCGAGGACCTCCTCGGTCGGCCCGTCCATCCGTAGCTCGCCCTTCTCCAGCCACAGCACGCGGTCGCAGGTGTCGCGGATGGACTTGTTGCTGTGGCTGACCAGGAACACGGTGCCGGCCTTCTCGCGCAGCTCGCGGATGCGTTCCTCGGAGCGCTTCTGGAAGGCGCGGTCGCCGGTGGCGAGCGCCTCGTCGATCAGCAGGACGTCGTGGTCCTTGGCCGCGCCGATCGAGAACCGGAGCCGGGCCTTCATGCCCGAGGAGTACGTGCGCATGGGCAGCGAGATGAAGTCGCCCTTCTCGTTCACACCGGAGAAGTCCACGATCCCGTCGTAGCGCTCGCGCACCTGCTCGCGGGACATGCCCATCGCCAGACAGCCGAGCGTCACGTTGCGCTCGCCCGTCAGGTCGTCCATCAGGGCCGCGTTCACGCCCATCAGGGAGGGCTGGCCGTCGGTGTAGATCCGCCCGTTCTCGCAAGGGATCAGGCCGGCGACCGCGCGCAGGAGGGTGGACTTGCCGGAGCCGTTGGTGCCGATCAGGCCGATGGCCTCGCCGCGGTACGCGGTGAACGAGACGTTCCTGACCGCGTGCACCTCGCGCACACCGGGGCGCCGGCGCCGGCCGAGGATCCGGCTGAGCGCTGAGGTGGCGCTGCCGCGGCCGGAGCCCGCGCCGGTGACCCGGTAGACGATGTCGACGCCGTCGGCGATGACGGTGGGCACGCGCTCGGGGGCGCGCTGGGCGGGGACGGGGGTGGTGGCGGGGTCGGGTGTGCCCGCGAAGGCGGTGGCGGCGTCCGCGGGGGCGGGCCGGGTGCTGCCGGGGGCGGTTTCGGTGAGGGTGTCAGCCACGGCCGTAGGTCTCCTCTGCCTTCCAGAAGTAGATGAAGCCGCCGACGCCCGCGAGCAGCGCCCAGCCCAGCGCCCAGGCCCACACGTGGGAGGGCAGCCGGCTGCTGTGGAAGCTGTCGATGAGGGCGTACCGGATCAGGTCGATGAAGACGGCGGCCGGGTTGTGCTCGAGCGCTGCGTGCACCCAGTGCGGGACCTGCTTGCCCTTGGTCACCTGGTCCAGGGAGAACATCACGCCGGACGCGTACATCCAGGTGCGCAGCACGAACGGCATCAGCTGGCCGATGTCCGGGGTCTTGGCGCACACGCGCGCCATGGCCATCGCGAGGCCCGCGTTGAAAGCGAACTGCAAGGCCAGGGCCGGGATCACGAGCAGCCACTTCGCGGACAGCGGCAGTCCGAAGCCGAGGATGATCGCGGCCAGCGCGACCATCGAGAACAGCAGTTGCTGCAACTGCTGGAGGCAGAACGAGATGGGCAGCGCCGCCCGCGGGAAGTTCAGCGCCCGTACGAGCCCCAGGTTCCCGGAGACGGCCCGGGTGCCCGCGATGATCGAGGACTGCGTGAAGGTGAACACGAAGACGCCCGTGACCAGGAACGGGATGTAGTCGGGCACGCCCCGCTTCACGTTCATCAGGACGCCGAAGATGAGGTAGTAGACCCCCGCGTTCAGCAGCGGGGTCATGACCTGCCACACCTGGCCCAGCTTCGCCTGGCTGTACTGGGCCGTGAGCTTGGCGGTGGCGAACGCCGTGATGAAGTGCCGGCGCCGCCACAGCTGCCGCGCGTAACCGGGCAGCGAGGGCCGGGCGTTGGCGACACTCAGCCCGTGCCGCTCGGCCAGCTCCCGCGCCGACAGCGCCCGGGCGGGCGGCCCGTGCGGGGCGGGTGCCGGCGGGGCATCCAGGACCTGACTCACGTATGACCTCGCTTCGCCGCTGCTCTTATCGCGCGTTTACGTCGGGACGGGACCGTATCGTCGCTACGTGAGCGTAGGCGGGATCGACGTCGGAACGCAACCGTTTCGTCCTCACGGCCGTATGCTGTGCGGCATGACCGCCGACACACCCGAGACCTCCGAACCCGGCCCTGCGTCCGCTCCCGAGCCCGCCCCTGAGCCCGCCTCCCGCGCCGCGGCGGGCGGCTCCAAGGCGGCGAGCTCGACGGGGCCGGCCCGCCGTCGGGCGCCGGCCGGTGCCGCGGTGCTGCGCGAGGATGTGACCGAGGCCATCCGCGCTGCGGTCTTCGCGGAGCTCGCGGCCGTGGGCTACGGGCGGATGTCGATCGAGGGCGTGGCGCGCCGCGCGGGCGTCGGCAAGACCGCCGTCTACCGCCGCTGGCGCTCCAAGCTGCACCTGGTGCTCGACCTGGTCTCGGCGGTGGCGGTGCAGGGCCTGCCCGCCCCCGACACCGGTTCGCTCGAGGGCGATCTGCGGCTGCTCTACGAGGTCACCTCGCGCGCCCTGCGCCACCCGGTGGCCGGCCAGATCATCCCGGACCTCCAGGCCGAGGCGGCCCGCAACCCCGAGATCCGCGACGCCCTGGAGAAGGCTCTGCGCGAGGGGCAGCACTCGGTGGCCAGCGGCATCGTCCAGGCGGCGGTGGCCCGCGGCGAGCTGAGCGCGGCCGTGGACGAGGAGCTCGCGCTCGACCTGATCTCCGGGCCGCTGTACTGGCGCTCGGTGGTGATGCGCGGCCCGCTCCCGAAGGGTTACCTGGACCGGCTCACGGCGGCCACGGCGGCGGGGCTGCGGGCCATGGAGGGACCGGGCGTGATGCGGGGGCCGGGCTCAGGAACCTGAGAGGCATCCCGGACGTAGGACAGGACACGCCACGACCGCGAAGCACTACTGCGAAGCACGAAGCACGAAGCACGAACCTCTACGGAAACAGAGTGACCATGACTTGGCTGATCACCGGCGGCGCCGGATACATCGGGGCGCATGTCGTCCGTGCCATGCTCGCGGCCGGCGAGCAGGCGGTCGTCTTCGACGACCTGTCGACGGGGGTGGCCGAGCGCGTGCCCGCCGGCGTCCCGTTCGTCGAGGGCACCGTCCTCGACCGCGACGCCCTGGACAAGGCGATCGCGGAGCACGGCGTCACCGGCGTGGTCCACCTCGCGGCGAAGAAGCAGGTCGGCGAGTCCGTCGACCTGCCGCTGCACTACTACCACCAGAACATCGAGGGCCTGCGCGTCCTGCTCGCGGCCTCGGCGGCCGGCGGCGTGCGCTCCTTCGTGTTCTCCTCGTCGGCCGCGGTCTACGGCATGCCCGACGTGGACCTCGTCACCGAAGAGACCCCGTGCCTGCCGATGAGCCCGTACGGCGAGACGAAGCTGGCCGGTGAGTGGCTGGTCCGCGCGGCCGGCCGCGCCCACGGCCTCGCGACGGCGTCGCTGCGCTACTTCAACGTGGCGGGCGCCGCGACCCCCGAGCTCGCCGACACCGGTGTCTTCAACGTGGTCCCGATGGTCTTCGAGAAGCTCACCGAGGGCGCGTCCCCGCGGATCTTCGGCGACGACTACCCGACCCCGGACGGCACCTGCGTCCGCGACTACATCCACGTCGCCGACCTCGCCGACGCCCATGTCGCCGCCGCCCGCAAGCTCGCGGCCGCCCCTGGCAGCGATCTGACGGTCAACATCGGCCGCGGCGAAGGCGTTTCGGTGCGCGAGCTGGTCGACCTGATCGGCGAGATCACGGGGTACGACACTGCGCCCGAGGTCACCCCGCGCCGCCCCGGCGACCCGGCCCGCGTGGTCGCCTCGGCCGACCGCATCGCCGCCGAGCTGGGCTGGACGGCGCGGCACGACGTCCGCGACATGATCACCTCGGCCTGGGCGGGCTGGGTGCGCCGCCACCCGGAGGCCGCGCGCGACTGAGCGCCTCGCTGCCATGGAGAAGGGCCGCAGTCCACGGGGGCTGCGGCCCTTCTCCATGACGCGGCACCGGTGTTCAGCGTCGCAGCTCCGCGCCAGTGTTCAACACTGCAGCTCCGCAACGGTGTTCAGCGCCGCAGCGCCTGCCGGACCCGGGTCGCCCGCCGCCGCAGCACCCGGGCCACCCCGCGCATCCCGGGCGCGACCCGCACGGCGAGGTTCCCCGCGCTCGTCGCGTACGGCTGGACGAGACGCACCCCGCGGCGCAGATCCCGTACCGCCGTGCGGTGCAGCACTCCGGGCCCCGCCACCGCCCGCGCCGTGGTCTCGCGGGAGGTGCCGTCGGCGAAGCGCACGCGCAGCCGCAGGTCCCACACCCCGGCCGCGGGGTTGAGCGCGCCCAGGTCCAGCAGCACCTCGGCGGTCCAACGCGCTTCTCCCGTACGGGAGTCGGGGGCCGCCCGCCAGGCCGCGGTCCGCCGCAGCCCGCGCGCCGCACCGTCGCGGTCCCGCAGCTCGACGTCCACGCTCGTGGGACCGGCGGCGGCGACGCGTCCGTACAGCTCGTGCAGCGTGAGCGTGAGCACCGAGGCGCGCGCCCGCGGCAGCAGACTCGCGTCGACGGCCAGCGGCAGCAGCCGCATCGGCCGCACGAGCAGGTGGTCGAGCCCGACCTCTGGCAGCCGCGCGGACCATACGGGCCGCCCGTCACCGTCCGTCGCATACGGCGGCACGAGCCGGGCCGGGCGGGCCGCGACCTGCTTCAGGCGCGGCAGGTCGACGGGGTCCGGCGAGGCCAGGACCACCCGCCCGATCACCCGGCCGGGAGCCGGGGCCCGCTCGAAGTCGGCCTCGTCGAACGTGGCGAGGTAGGCGCGCGTGAGCCGCCACCACTGCGCGCGGTACTCGGGGGTGCGCTGGTCGAGCTCGCGTGTGTACATCCGCAGACCGTGCTCGAGGAACTTGGCGCGCGCCGCCGTGGCCAGCTCCTTCTCGCCCGCGCCGGACAGGATCGCGACGACCTCGCGGTGCGCGTCCATCCGGGCCTGCCAGTTGGCGATGTCCGCGCGGTCCAGCGAGATGGACAGCTTGGCGGCGGAACGGCGTACGTGCCAGACGTAGACGGGGTTGGAGATCAGCGCGATGCGCGGGGCGGCCGCGAGCACCCGCGCCCCGAACACGAAGTCCTCGTAGACCACCCGACCGTCGGGGAAGCGGATGCCGTGCTCGCGCAGGAAGGCGGTGCGGTAGAGCTTGTTGACGCAGAGGGTGTCGAACACGAGGCGGGGGCGCAGGCGCGGGTGCTCGACGATCGCCGGGGTGTCGTAGAGCTCCGGCTCCCAGGGCACCTTGCGGCCCGAGGGCAGCTCCTTGCGCACGCACAGACCGGCGGTGACCTCGGTGCCGTGCTCGGTCGCGGCCGTGAGCAGCGCGTCCACGGCGCCCGGCGGCAGCACGTCGTCGCTGTCGAGGAACATCACGTACGGCGACGTACAGGCGTCGATGCCGTCGTTGCGGGGAGTGCCGCAGCCTCCGCTGTTCGTGCCGCGGGCGACCACCTTCAGGCGGGGTTCCGCGGCGGCGAGCCGGTGCAGCACCTCGCGGCTGTCGTCCACCGAGCAGTCGTCGACGGCGATCACCTCGCGGACGGCCGGCCCCTGGGCGAGCGCGGAACGCACCGCGTCGGCCACATGAGCGGAGTCGTTGTAGCCGATGACGACGACGCAGACCTGGGGCTCGGCGGGCCGGGGGCGGGGCGGATGTTCCATAAGCTCAAATAGTAATAGAAAGCACTTATTGCCCGTATTGCTGGTTTTGGGGCCCGCTGGAATGCCTGCCGCAGAGGTGGAGCCGGGGCGGACACAGGCGGTCAATCCACAAAAATCAGCAGTTAATAGCACAAACTCGATCCATGTACCGCACGCAGGCCTCCGCGTTCACCGGCACCCCGACCGCCTCCGCGCACCGCGCGTACCCGGCCACGGCCCCGGTCCGGGCCGACGCCCCCACGGGCCATCTGGACATGCTCGCCCGGCTGCTGCTCGCCCGCCCCGCGGTGACGGCCGCGGCCCTGCCGGCGCTCGCGGCGGCGGCGATCGGCGCGTGGGGCCTGGACCGCGGATCCATGTGGCGGGACGAGAGCGCCGCCTTCGCGATCGCGCGGCGTCCGCTGCCCGAGATCTGGCGGCTGACCGGCTCGGCCGACGCGGTGGACGGCGTCTACTACACGCTCCTGCACTTCGTGCTCCGCCTGCACCCGGGCGAGGTCGTGCTGCGGCTGCCCTCCCTGCTCGCGGTGGTCCTGACCGCCGCACTCGTCGCGGTGATCGGCACACGGCTCGCGCGGGCCCGGGTCGGTCTGTGGGCGGGCCTCCTCTACGCGGTCACGCCGGCCACCGGCTACTACGCGACGGACGGCAGCCCCTACGCCCTGGTCTGCGCCGGAGCCGCGACGGCGACGCTGCTGTTCCTGCGTGCGGCGGAGCTCGGCCGCGCCCGCGACTGGTGCCGCTACGGTGCGGTCCTCGGCTGCACCGCGTACGTGCACCCCTCCGCGGCCCTGCTGCTCGGCGCCCACGCGGTCACGCTGCTCGTCTCCTGGCGGCGGATCCCCGGCGAGGTGTGGCGCGGCTGGGCGGTCGCCGCCGCGGCCGCGCTGACCGCACTGCTCCCGCTGCTCGGCCTGACGTACGGGCAGGGCGTGCGGGGCGTCGCGTCCCCCGGCATCGACCGCGTCGACGCGCTCCTGCGTACCTTCACGGGTCCGGCGCCGCTCGTCGTCACCGCGGCCCTGCTCATGATCTGCATCGCCCTGAACGCCCCGCTGCCGCGCACGGGCCGTATCTCCCTCAACTCCCTCGCGCTGCCGCTGGTCCTGGTGCCTCCCGCGCTGCTCATCGCCCTCGCGCAGACCGGCCCGCTGTACCACCCCGCCTACGCCCTGTGCGCGCTCGCCGGGGTGCCGCTGCTCGCGGCCGCGGGCGGCGAGCGGTGCGCCGCGGTCGTACGGCGTCTGCTGCCGCCCGGGCACCCGCCGCACCGCGCGGCCGCGGCGCTGGCCGGTGCGGCCGCGGTGGCGGCGGCCTTCGTGTGGCAGCTGCCGCAGCACAAGAGCCAGGCCGCGGCCGACGGGCGCCCCGACGACATGGCGGCCGTCGCACGGCTCGCGGCGCACGAACTCCAGCCCGGCGACCCGGTGTTGTACCTGCCGTCGCCCGCACGCCGGCACGCGCTGACCTACCCCGCGGGCTTCGCCGGCACGAAGGACCTCGCGCTCGCGGCCGGCCCCGCCGCCTCGGGAACGCTGTACGGCAAGGAGACCGGCCCGCTCGAACTGCGCCGCAAACTGGCGGAGTTGGACCGCGTCTGGGTGCTCGCGGAGCGGCGCGCGACCGAGGCCTCCTGGAACCCGAAGTCCCCGACCGAAGCGGCGAAGCTCTCGGTGATCAACGAACAGTTCGTGCTGCGCGGCGAGTTCCCCGAGCGCAGCGGCGTCCTGCGGCTGTACGTCCGCCGCGCCCCTGAGCGGCCGATCGACTGGCCCGCGGGCAAGCCGGTGCCGGTGGTGGACCCGGTCCTTGAGGCGCACGAGCGGGCGGAGGCCCGCAGGCG
This sequence comes from Streptomyces indicus, assembly GCF_900100315.1. GTDB lineage: Bacteria > Actinomycetota > Actinomycetes > Streptomycetales > Streptomycetaceae > Streptomyces > Streptomyces indicus. The sequence continues at coordinate 213,240 of NZ_FNFF01000010.1, read as the reverse complement.
CGGCGAGACGGAGGCGCCGGCCGTGGGGGCGGCGGGTGCGCCGGCCGGGGAGGCGGGCAGTTCGGCGGGCGCGCCGAGTGCCGGGAACACCCCCGCGGGGCCCGACTCCCGCGGCTCCCTGAACCAGCACACCGCACCCGCCGCCCCGGACGCGGATACGGTCCCTGCTCCGGACCCGGGTACGGCCTCCGTCCCCGCCCCCGTCCCCGCCGTACCGGCCCCTTGAAGCGCGGACCCTCGACCGACTCGTACCACCCGAACACACCGAAGCCCCGGCCGAGTTCACCTCGCCCGGGGCTTCGGCTGTGATGCCGCGTACAGGAAACCTCAGTCCACCCGCGCGAGCACCTCACCCGTCCGCGGCCCCCACGCCACCACCCGCGCCTCGCGCGGCACGCGCTGGTCCGGTGACAGGAGCAGCCACCGCACACCGAATTGCCGCACCACAGCGGCCCGTTCGGCAGGCGTCGAGCCGGGGGCGAGATACCGCGCCACCGCCTTCGACCTCCGTGCCCGCTCCGTCTCCGCCATCGAGGCGTCGGGCCAGGCGGGCGCCAGGAGGTTGGGGCCGTAGCCGGGCAGTGAGCGCGTGGCGCGGTAGCTGTTCGTCAGGACCACCTCGCCGGGGGCGATGCGCTCGGCCGCCCAGTCGTACGAGGGCCAGCGCGGCGGCTGGTCGAAGCCGACCGGGTCCCACGCGCGCGGCACCACGGCACCCGCCTGCACCGAGAAGAAGCTCAGCGCGAGCCCCGCCCCGCACGCCGCGGCCAGCACCCGCCGCCCCCAGGTCCAGGGCCGCGCCTGCGTCAGCTCGACGGCCAGCGCGAACTGGAGCGGGATCAGGGTGAGCCCCATGATCCGCCCGTAGGTGTAGTGCCCGGAGACCCAGCCGTACGCGATGGTCAGACAGCCGAGCACGAACATCAGGACCAGCGGGTCGCGCCGGTCGCGCCACCAGCGAAGCGCGAGCGCGGGCAGCCCGATGATGGCCAGCCAGAACCGCTCGGGCATGGCTTCGTAGAGCTGCCGGTGGATGCCGTCCACGCTGCTGTCGCCGACCAGCGAGAGCACCGAGTAGTACGGCCAGAGCAGGACGACCGCCGCGGCGGTGAGGGCGGCGAGCCCCCAGCGGGGCGCCATCCGCCGCACCTGGCTGCGGCGCACGCGGCCGAGCAGGAACGAGACGACGCCGATCACCGCCGCCACCGAGGAGATCGGGTGGATGAGCAGGATCAGTCCGCACAGGGCGCCGAGTCCCGCGTACGGGAGGAGGGAGCCGCTCGTGCGGGCGAGGCGGGCGGTCAGCGCCCAGGCCCAGAAGGCGAGGCCGATCGCGAAGGTCGACGGGAAGGGCAGGTGGCCCGTCATCGACATCAGGCCCAGATACCCGCTCCACCAGGCCATCTTGGTGCCCCAGAGCAGCACCATGCAGGCCAGGGCGAGCAGCGGTGCCCAGCGGCTCGGGGTGAGCGCCTTCACGAAGCGGTTGAGTCCGGTCAGCAGGACGAGCAGGTTGAGCGGCCCGGACAGCTTCACGACCTGCCAGCCGGCGAGGCCGGTGACCTTGGCGAACAGGCCCTGGAGCACGGCGTACGGGGAGTAGTACGCGCTGCCGTCGCCGGGCGCCGCGGCCATCGGGTGGGCGGGGTCGAGCAGGTCGGCCTTGAGCCGTTCGACCACCGCCGCGTGCTGCCCGAAGTCGCAGCAGATCGGCACCCGCCAGGCGGCCGCCGACATCAGTACCCAGAACAGCGTCCCGAATACCAGGAACGGGCTCGGGCGCAGCGACCGCAGGCCGCCCATGACGGCGGTGGCGCCGCGCGGGGTCCGGATTGTCAGTGGGCGCCGATAGGGTGGAAAGGGCTCGGCCCCCGGGAGGGAGGGGTCTGCGCACCCCCCGGTGACAGCAGCTCCCCTCCGGCCCACGGAGAGATCGGGATCGTCCCGGCCCACCGACAGCCCGGATTCCGTCCGGCTCATCGCCGCCTCGGGCTCCGTCCGGCCCACCGCCGCCCCGGACTCCGTCCGGCTCACCCGAGGATCCAGTCCGCGACCCGCGCCGCCGCTTTGCCGTCGTCCAGGTCGCCGTACGCCTGGCGGAACGCGGCGTAGGCGTCCGCGTGCCGCGCCGCCGTCCCGTCCAGGTCGCGCAGCGCCTCGACGATCTCGCCGGTGGAGGTGAGCAGCGGCCCCGGTGCGGCCGCCTCGAAGTCGAGGGTGAAGCCGCGCACCGTGTCGCGGTAGTGCTCCAGGTCGTACGTGTGGAAGAGCAGCGGCCGGCCCGTGTGCGCGAAGTCGAACATCAGCGACGAGTAGTCGGTGATCAACACGTCGGCGGACAGCAGGAGTTCGGTCGCGTCCGGGTACGTGGTCACGTCCCGTACGAAGGTCGCGCTCGCGCCCGGGAGGCGGCCGGCCGCGCGGGGGTGGCGGCGCACGAGCAGCAGGTGGTCGTCGCCGAGCGCGCGCTCCAACTGCGGGAGGTCCAGGGTCTCTTCGTGCCGGAAACGGCCGCCGGAGTGGATCAGGTGGTCGCGGTACGTGGGTGCGTACAGGACGATGCGGCGCTCGTCCTCGGGGGAGAGGCCGAGCTCGGCCCGCACCCGGTCGGCCACCTTCGCGCGGTCGGCCGCGAACAGCACGTCGTTGCGCGGCGACCCCGCCTCCAGGACCTCGCCCTCGTACGCGAGCGCGCGCGGCAGGACGGAGGTGGCGTGGCGGCTGGGCGAGACGAGCACGCTCCACTGCGCGGACAGGCGCGGCAGCGCGTCCAGGTGGGAGTGGTCGGCGTAGAGCGTGTCGGTGAGGTCGAGGCCCACGCGCTTGAGCGGGGTGCCGTGCCAGGTCTGCACGACCCGCTGGCCCTCGCGCCGCTCGAACCAGTCGGGCAGGTGCCCGGACGTGACGATCACGCGGCTGCGGGCCAGCGCCTCGTACCACTCCCGGCTGCCCTCGGCGACCCCGCGCGCGGCGGGCGGCACCTGGGTCTGCTGGTCGCAGGTGACCCACAGGTGCTCCAACTCGGCTCCGCGCGCGAGGAGTTCCTCGTGGATCGCGCGGGGTGAGCCGCCGTCCAGGCCCTTGCCGTCCGTGTACAGGATCGCGTCGCGCAGGGGCAGGGCGCGCTGTGCGGGGTAGTGCGCGGTGCGCAGCCTGTGCCGGCGGTACGCGCCGCGGTCCCCGGGCGCGAGGGCCGAACCCGAGGCGATGAGCAGCCGGTCGCCGAAGCGCCGGTCCACGGTGAACTCGCGCCCGTCGCACTCCCGTACGGCCGGCAGATCCGTCCCGAGCGAGGCGAGCACGCGGACCGGGACGCCGTCGCCCGCCTCGTTCCGCTCGCGCAGGAAGAGGTACCAGCGGCCCTCGGGCAGCGGGCGTCCGCCGTGCGCGGTGGCCGGGACGAGCGTGGCGCGGAAGCGGCCGGCCGACCGCTCCAGCGGCACCGTCACCTCGGTGAGGTCCGCGCTGTGCCGCAGCACGAGCTCGGCCGGGCCCCAGCTGTCCTGCGCGGCCGTGCCCTCGATGACCAGGACGCCCTCGTCCCGCCACCGCGCCACGTCCGCGACGGGCTGCCGGGTGAGCTCCACGACCAGCTGCCCGTTGTCGTTGGCGGTGGCGCACACCTCGCGCCCGACCGCGTACCGGGCACGTCCGGTGGCGTACCGGCCGGGCGGCAGACTCGCGCTCGCGGCAAGGGACTTGAGGGCGCCGCCGGGCAGGACGAGGTTGGCCGACCAGCGGTCGCCGTGCTGCGGCTCGACCTCCTTGGGCGCGCGGTGCGGCGTGGGCGGCACCTGCTCCAGATCCGCGAGCGGCACCCGCACCGTGAACCTGTCGCCGGTCCGCTCCAGCGGATAGTCGTACGTGTGCTCCTTGTGCGCCAGGCGCAGCTGCTCCGGCCGCGTCCCGTGGTGCAGCCGCCCGTGCAGGAGCAGGTCCTCGCCGTCGCGCTCGTGGGACTCGACCCGGGCCGCGTACTCCTGGACGCGCAGCACGAGCCGGCCCTGCGAGTAGCCGAGCACCAGGCGAAGCCCGTCGCCGAGTTCGCGGACCACGGACTGCGCGGCCGCGCCGTCGAGCGCGCGCACGGCCGCACGCCGCACCATGCCGTGCCCGGCCACCACCACGCCGAGCAGCCAGTTGCCGGGCCGCCACCGGCCGCCGGTCTTCAGCTGCTCGGGGTCGACGGTCATCTCGAAGCCCGCGTAGTCGTAACAGTGCAGCTCCTGGCCCGAGTCGACGGTGGCAGCCGGGCCCGGCACCGTCCGTGTGGGCACCCGCCGCAGCTGCACGCGGCTCTGCGCGGACTTGAGCAGGCCCGCCTTGACGGAGTGGCCGGGGCGGGTCGCCTCGACGTTGCGGACGTACGCGTATCCGCTGATCCGCAGCTTGCCGTCGGCGCCGAAGCGGGCCTCGCTCACCCGCGCCACGACCGGGAGTTCGCGCCGCCCGAGCCGGGAGGCGCGGCGCGGTACGCCCTCGACGCCCGGGTACACGGCGCGCTTGCGCAGGCCTCCGCGCACCTCGAAGACGGTCTTGTTGCGCTGCTCGTACGCGAGCAGCTCGATGAGTTCGGCGGTGCGGCCCTCGCGTACGAGCTGCCACTTGATCCGCAGGTCCACCGGCAGGCCGTCGGTCAGCGAGGCGTCGGCGCGCCCGAGGAAGGCGGCCGTGTCGGCGAGGAAGGCCGCGCGGTACTCGGGCCCGCCCATCGGCAGGCCTTCGAGGAAGTAGACGAAGTCGTCGCGCAGGCACGACAGGTCGTACGTCCGCTTGTGCTGCGGGAAGCGCTCGGCGAGGAAGCGGCTCACGCTGTCGCAGGCGGCGATGCGGTCGCGTACGCCCTTGACCTCCGTGCGGCGCCGGGTGATCGAACCCTCGCGCACCCGCCAGTAGTAGACGTGCTCGGTCAGGACGTCGACGGCCCCGGCGAGGAAGTGCGCCGGGATCATCACCGGGGTGTCCTCGTAGAGCCTGCCCTCGGGGAAGGTGAACGCGTGCGCGTCCCAGAAGGCGCGCCGGAACACCTTGTTCCAGGCCACGCGGTCCGCGAGCAGTTCGGGATCGCGGGTGATGTGGGTGCGGGTGCGGTCCTTCGTGAGCCACTTGTACTGCCAGGCCTGCTGCCGGCCGCGCTCGTTGAGGCGCCAGACGTTGCCGGTGGCGAAGTCCGAGCCCGAGGCGTCGAGGCTCGCGGTCATCCGCTCGTACGCGTCGTGCGGCACGATGTCGTCGCTGTCCACGAAGGTCAGGAACTCCACCTGCGGATCCGACGCGCGCACGCCCGTGTTGCGGGCGGCGCTCAGGCCCGCGTTGTCCTGCCGCACATACCGGAAGCGCCCGTCGCGGGCGGCGAACGCGCGGGCGATCCGCGGGCTGTCGTCGGTGGAGCCGTCGTCGACGAGGATCACGTCGAGGCTCCTGAGGGTCTGGCCCGCGATCGAGCGCAGGCATTCCTCGAGGTAGTCCTCGACGTTGTAGATCGGGACGACGACGGTCAGGCGGGGGCGGTCGGTGGGCCGGGGGGAGGCGGAGCTGGAGTGCACGGGGCGGGCCTTTCTGCGCAGAGCGAGACAGGTGATGCCATCCGCCCTCTTTGCCCTATCTCGCCCCTTTCGCGTCAACACCCCATGGCCGATTCCCTATAACGAGTGATCGGCGGGACGTCTGTTGTCGTATTAGGCACACCGCAGACCCCGAGCCGCCCCACACCTGCCAAGCGGAACCTTTCCGCAACGGCCTGTCAGGTCTTCGACACCGCCCCCGCCGGTGGCTACCGTCGTGAGGCATGGTCCGTTTCTCCGTTGTCGTGCCCGCCTACCGCGTCCAGGGTTACCTGCGGGAATGCCTGGAGTCCGTCCTCGCCCAGTCCTTCAGGGACTTCGAGCTGATCGTCGTCGACGACTGCTCGCCCGACGCCTCGGCGGCGATCGCCGCGGAATATGCGGAACGTGATCAACGGGTCCGTCTCGTCCGCCTTCCACGCCACAGCGGCACCGGCGCCGCGCGCAACGAGGGCGTGGCGCAGGCGACCGGCGAGTTCCTGCTCTTCCTCGACGGCGACGACCTGCTCCTGCCCGGCGCGCTCGACGCGATCGACGACGCCCTCGACGTGATGGCGGACGTCCTGCTCTTCGGACACGACACAGTCGACTGGTGGGACACCGTGCGCCCGGGCGGCGACGACCTGTCCGCGGGCGCCGACCCGCTCGCGATGACGCCCGCGGCCTGGAACCGCGTCGTCCGCCGCTCGTTCTGGATCACGCACACCCTGCGCTTCGACGACGGCCCGTACGAGGACGTGGTCCCCGTGCACCGCGCGACCCTGCTCGCGGGCGACCGGCTGCGCATGCTCGACCGGGTCTGCGTCCGCTGGCGCCGGCGCCGCGGCGGCAGCCACTCCACCTCGCCGGGACGTGCGCACTTCGCGATCACCGAGCGCTACGAGCGGCTCCTGGACTCCCCGTTCGGGCCGCGCCTCTTCCCGTACGCCGTCGACCACTTGCTCGCCGTGCTCGGCGACGCGGGCCGGATCCGCCCGGCCGACCGGGCCGACTTCTTCCGCGCCGCGGCCCGGCTCTCGCGCACGTACCGGCCCGAGGGCCACGAGCCGGCCGGGGACGCCGCGCGCGCCCTCGCCACCGGCTCGTACACCGCCTTCGAGACCCTGCGGGCCGCGGGCGGCCGGGTCCGCGCGGCCCGTTCGGCCCTCGCCCGCCACAAGAAGCGGCTGCGCGCCCGGGTCATGAAGCTCGCCTACCGCCTGGACCGCCGCCGCTCCCTCGACCCCAACCTCGCGGTCTACAGCGCCTACTGGAACCGCACCCCCGCCTGCAACCCGCTCGCGATCTACGAGAAGGCCCGCGAACTCGCCCCGCACATCAAGGGCGTCTGGGTGGTCAGCAGCCGCCACCGCGACAAGGTCCCCGCCGGGATGCCGTACGTGATCGAGGGCTCGCGCCGCTACTGGCAGGCCATGGCACGCGCCACGTACCTGATCAACAACGCCTCCTTCCCCGGCGGTTTCGTCAAACGCCCCGGCCAGGTCTACCTCCAGACCCACCACGGCACCCCGCTCAAGAAGATGGGCCTCGACCAGCGCCGCTACCCCGCGGGCACCCACGGCATCAGCTTCCAGAAGGTCCTCGACCACACCGACCAGTGGGACTACAGCCTCTCCGCCAACCCGCACTCCACGGAGGTCTGGGAGCGCGTCTACCCGTCCTCGTACCAGGCCCTGGAGCTGGGCTACCCGCGCAACGACGTGTACTTCGCCTCGACGGCCGAGGACACGACGCGCATCCGCCGCGAACTCGGCGTCGAGGGCGGCCCGGAGCGCAAGGTGCTGCTCTACGCCCCCACGCACCGCGACTACCAGAAGGGCTTCCTGCCCCGGCTCGACCTGCTGCGCCTGGTGCGCGCGCTCGGCCCCGCGTACGTGGTCCTGGTCCGCGCCCACTACTTCTACGGCGCCTCCGCCGACCTCGCCGGCCACCCGCAGATCCTCGACGTCACCGGCCACCCCCGGGTCGAGGACCTGTGCCGCGCCTCCGACGCGCTGATCACGGACTACTCGTCCCTGATGTTCGACTACGCCTGCCTGGACCGCCCGATCATCACGTACGCCCCCGACTGGCAGGCCTACCGCCTCGCACGCGGCACCTACTTCGACCTCCTCTCGGGCCTGCCCGGAGAGACCCCCGGCGCGGTGGCGACCACCGAGGACGACCTCATCTCGCTGCTGCGGGACGGCAGTTGGGACACGGAGGAGACGGCCAAGCTGCGCGAGGCGTTCCGCGCGCGCTTCTGCCCGTACGAGGACGGGCGGGCGGCGGAGCGGGTGGTGCGGGTGCTGTTCGGGGTGTGAGGCGCAGCCGACGGGCCGACGCGGAAAGGGAGTTGAGCCATCGCTCCCGCCCGCAGCCGGTAACTCCCGCTCCTGCGTTGATCATTTCGTGCGACGCACTTTGCTCCAAACGGAGGACGGTGGGTGACCGGGAGGCGAACGAGAGGTTGATCGGTGCATGGAGCGCAAGCCGACTGTCTCGATCATCGTGCCCATTTACAATGTGGCCGAATACCTCGCCGAATGCCTGGACTCCCTGGCCCGGCAGACCCTCCAGGACATCGAGATCGTCATGGTGGACGACGGGTCGACAGACGGTTCGGGCGACATCGCCGAGCAGTTCGCGCGGCGGGACGACAGATTCCGGCTCATCCGCCAGCCCAACGGCGGACTCGGCAAGGCCAGGAACGTCGGGGTGGACGCCATCTCGCCGGACAGCTGCTACCTGATCTTCGTCGACAGCGACGACGCGCTGACCCCGGAGGCCTGCGACATCCTCGTCGGCAGCCTGGAGAAGACCGGCTCCGACTTCGCCACGGGCAACGTGTTGCGCCTCAACTCCCGTGGCACCACGCAGTCCCCGATGCACCGCTATCACGCCCAGCGCGACCGCGAGCGCACGCACGTCTCCAAGGAGACGGAGCTCCTCAGCGACCGCATCGCCTGCAACAAGCTCTTCCGTACGGAGTTCTGGAAGAAGCATGAACTCCGGTTCCCCGAAGGCGTGTTGTACGAGGACACCCCCGTCATCGTGCCGGCGCACTGCCTCGCCTCCTCGGTCGACGTCCTCATGACGCCCGTCTACCTGTGGCGCGAGCGCGAGGGCGGGTCGGCGCCGTCCATCACCCAGCGCCGCACCGAGCCGAAGGCGGTGCGCGACCGGCTCGCCGGGGTCACCACCGTCAGCCGGTTCCTCGCGCAGCGGCCCGGTGACGCGCAGCTCAAGCATCTCTACGACCGCAGCGCGCTGTTGAGCGACGCCCTGATCTTCCTCCGTGTGCTGCCCCAGGGCGACGAGGAGTTCCGGACCGCGTTCTTCGACGTGGCCTGCGCCTTCCTGGAGGGGGTCAGCCGCGAGACGCTGATGTCCCTGACGGTGGAGCTGCGCATCAAGTGGCTGCTCGTGCAGCGCCGCGCCGAGAAGGAGGTCCTCGACCTGCTCGCCGCGGAAGCGGTGCGGGACCCGTACAAGACCCGCGGACTGCGGCGCCGGCACGTGCAGCTCACCGACCTGGAGGCGAGCCCCCGGCTGCCCCGCTGGGCCACCCGGATCCACCCCTCGCAGCTGCGCCTCCAGGCCCCGCTGCGGACCGCCGAGTGGCAGGACGGGCGGCTTGTCGTGTCCGGGGACGCCTGGGTCCCGCGCGTCGGCCCGTCGAAGCCCAACCGGGCGAAGCGGCTCGCGGTGCTCAAGGAGAAGGACTCCAGGCGCGCCCTGCTGCTGCCGGTGCGCTCCACGTACCGCCCCGAGCGCTCCAACGCGTCCGGCACCAGGCGCCACAACTACGACTGGGCGGGCTTCAGCTTCACCATCGACCCCGAGCGGCTGCGCGGCAGGAGCGGCTGGCGCGAGGGTGTCTGGCGGGTGGGTCTCGGTGCCTTCACGGCGGGCCGGCTCGGCAAGGCGCGGCTCGCCGCCAGCCACAACGTGCAGGCGGGACACGCGCCGTACCGGTGGCTGGACGACGAGCACCGGATGCTGCCCATCACCCAGGACCGCAGCTTCCGCATCCGGATCGAGAAGGTGCGGGCCACCGTGCACGCGGTGCGCGTCGAGGACGAGGCCGTCGTGGTGGAGGGCGAGCTGCGGACCGCGCTGCCGCAGGGCCACACCGTCCGCCTCGAACTGGACTGCATGAGCGACTCCACGGTTCGCCCGTACGAGATGCGGCTCGGCGAGGCCGGTCCGGCGGGCCGGCGGCCGTTCTCGGCGCGGGTGCCCGTGGACGACGTGGCGTTCCTGCCGCCCGCCGTCACCTCCGCCGAGCGCGCCGCGGGCCGTGCCGACGACCCCAAGCCCAACAAGCGCGGCTGGGAGGTCCGGATCCGGATCCAGGACGACCAGGGCCGCGGCAGCCGCCACCACGTGGTCGTCGCCGAGGACCTGCGCGACGGCCACTGGCCGCTGCCCGAGCGGCTGCGCGAGGCCGTCCGCGAACGCGGGCCCGTGCCCAGCGAGATCGCCGTCACCGGCGGCAACGACGGCTATCTCCAGATCTGGGGCCGCACCGGACGGGCCGTGGTCACCGAGGCGCGCTGGGGCGAGGACGGCGAGCTGACGATGGCGGGCACCATCAGCGCCGTCCTGCACGAACCGGAACTCGTCGTACGCATGTGGGGCGGCAGCGCCGAGAAGGTGCTGCCCCTGGAGGTCGACGCCGACGGCGCCTTCCGCACGGCCTTCAATCCGTCCGCGCACCCCGGCCTGTCCGGAGTCCTGCCGCTGCAGTCCGGCCGCTGGGACTTCTGGCTGCGCTCCTGCGACCCGGCCACAGGCCTCGTGATGAACATGCCCTTCAAGGTGGACCGGCTGGTGGCGGCGGAGTGCCCCGCGTCCACCGAGGTGCGCGGCCGCCGGTACGCCCTGGAGACCCAGGGGCCCGACTACCCCAACCTGTACTGCTACTCGCACCTGGCCCCCGAGGAGGAGGGCCCGTACCGCGGCCGGCAGATGCGCCGCGGGGTCTACCGCGTCAGCCGCGAGACGAAGCCGCTGCGCGACGCCGTCCTGTACGTGAGCTACAACGGCAAGCAGTACTCCGACAGCCCGAAGGCGATGTACGCCGAACTGTCCCGCACCAGGCCGGAGTTGGAGCACCTGTGGGTGGTGCGCGACGGCCAGGTGGACCTGCCGCCGGAGCTGACCCCCGTACGGCTGTGGGGCAAGGAGTGGTACGAGGCGCTCGCCACCTGCCGCTACATCGTCACCAACGCCCATCTGCCCGACTGGATCGAGCGGCGCGAGGGCCAGGTGATCGTGCAGACCTGGCACGGCACCATGCTGAAGAAGATCGGCCTGGACATCGCCGCCCCGAAGTTCGACCCCGGCTATCTGGAGCGGCTGCCGCGCGAGACCAGGAACTGGAGCCTGCTCGTCTCCGCGAACCGCTTCAGCACCCCCATCCTCAAGCGCGCCTTCGGCTTCGAGGGGGAGATCCTGGAGTCCGGCTACCCGCGCAACGACGTGCTGTACGCCCCCGACCGCGACCAGCAGGCCGCCCGCGTGAAGCGGCTCCTCGGTGTGCCGCAGGACAAAAAGGTCGTCCTGTACGCGCCGACCTGGCGCGACGACCAGTCGCACGGCAAGGGCCGGTTCCGGTTCGATCTGCGGCTGGACCTCCAGGAGGCCCGCGAGCGCCTCGGCGCCGACCACGTGCTGCTGGTGCGCCGGCACTCCAACGCTGTGGACTCGGTGCCCGGCGCGGGGGACGGCTTCGTGTACGACGTCTCGGAGTACCCCGACATCTCCGAGCTCTACCTGATCGCGGACCTGATGATCACCGACTACTCCTCGGTGATGTTCGACTACGCGCACACCGGCCGCCCGATGCTCTTCTTCACCTACGACCTGGAGCACTACCGCGACACGCTGCGCGGCTTCTACTTCGACTTCGAGGCGGAGGCCCCGGGCCCGCTGCTCACCACCTCGGGAGAAGTGCTCCAGGCGGTACGGGACATCGACAGCGTGCAGGAGAAGTATGCCGAGTCGTACGGGCAGTTCCGGCGGCGCTTCTGCGACTTCGGCGACGGGCTCGCGTCGAAGCGGGTGGCGGAGCGGATGCTGGAACTCGGCGGCGGCCGGTAGCTGCCCGAGGCCGCCACGGCCGCAGCACGAGAACCGCCCCGGCCCCCTCCTGGAGAGGGGGCCGGGGCGGTTCTCGCCTTACGGGCGATGCGCCCGGCGGACCGGTCAGGTGCCGAAGACGATGTCCAGGACGTGCGACATCCGCACGTCGTAGGTGTGCGTGCCCGGCTTGGCCACGCCTTCGCTCCGGTTGTACTTCCAGCCGTTGTTCACGCCCTGGTAGTGGCGGTGGTGGATCTCCTCGCTGCGCTCGGAGCCCGCACCCACGACGCTGTGCACCCGCCACTGCGTGGTCCGGGGGTCCAGCATGTGCGGCAGGACCGTCCACTTCACCGTGGTCGTGCCCTTGGAACGGTGCCGGTAGTCGACGAACCGCCGCTGCCGCGCCGGGTTCATGGGCTCGGGCGTGGCCTTCGCGATCCAGTGCCCCGCGTACGTGACCGCGCCGACCTCCGACTCCGCCACATGGTCGAAGACGGGCCGGGCGTCGTTGGTGAGGACCAGCTCGTCGATGTCGGCGTTGATGACCCCGGCCGCCCGGGACAGATAGCGGAAACGCCCGTGCTCCATGAGGGAGTACTGGCAGTAGTCCGAATCCCAGACGTTGTTCGGGCCGGCATTCGGCCCCCACGGGTAATTCCAGGCGACGATGACGGCGGTGGTGATGCCGTCCACGGAGGAAATCGCGTCGGCGACGTCACGCGGCGAGTACTTCGTGGAGTTGTTGTCGTAGAACACCACGCCGGTCACGCCGTGCACGATGTGATAATAGTGCAGGAAATCCTTGATCCAGACGAGATCGTTGTCCTTGGATTTCGTGATGATCGTGCGCTGGCCCGCGAAGAGTTCGGAATCGTCGGGGGCGATCACCGCGCTGAATTTCTCGTCCCCCAGGTCCAGGGACAGGTGCCGCCCGGAGCCGGCGCCGACGATGCGCGAGCGCTGGGTGCGACCCCAGTCGCTGAGCGACACGGATCCGCGGACGTCGACCCCGTCCACGCGCCAGTCGGCCTTCTCGAGTTCCTCGCGCAGATTGTTCAGCGGCGGCCCCGAGAGCCACACGTCCTCGCCGTGCCGGAACGCGTCGTAGAACAGCGTCCGGCTGTCGTACTTCTCGAGGTAGTCGGCCTGGCGGTCGGCGGGATCGCGCGGCGGCTCACGGCGCAGCGCGGAGCCGGCCGGCAGGGTCATGCCGATGGGCTGCACCACCTTGACGGTCTTCTGCACCGGCTGCCCCGATGAACGGCGCAGCTCCCAGGCCTCCTTGGCCCTGCGGATCGGCTGGAGGAACTCCTCCAGGGTGGGCGGCCCGGCCGGCCGGCGGCTCTCCGCCTCCAGCAGGGCTACGCGCCGCGAGAGCCGCGCCACTTCCGAGCGCAAGGCGTCGGCGGACTCCGGCGCGGGCACGAAGCCCGCATGGTCGATGGCACCGGCTGTCATTCTCACTCCTGCTCCCGGAACGCCCCGCGGAGCGTCCGCGCACTCTCTCGAACTCGTTTGCCGGGGCGGCCCGTTGCTCTTCCGGCCTGGCTCCTCCGGCTGCTCTTGCCGTATCAACGAATGAACGGCCGGAAAGCCACGAGGTCCCGCAAACCGGTCGGCCCGGCGCCGAACCGGGTGGATTTTCAGGAGAGTTGGGTTGACGTGGTGAAGGGAACGGGTGCGTTCCCCGGGTGTGCAGTGAACGGATTCTTTCCAAAGGCGCTTGAAGTGCGGCGAGTTCGGTCGCATGAATAACCAACACTGCACCGGTGTCGTTGAGGGGAACAGTGAATGTCCCGCCCGTTCCCCTGCTGGAGACCACGTGAAACTCTTCAAGTCCGCCACGAAGCCGAAGGTCGTCGTGCCGGCGCAGTCCGCCCCGGGCAACGCCGAAACCGACAAGATCATCAAGTCGCTCCAGCAGCAGACCAAGACGCTCACCGCAGCCATCACCGCGATCCGCAAGGACCTTGAGCACCAGCCGTACGTGGTGGCCGAGCTGGTGCGCCGCTACCACCACCTCATCGACAGCGACATGCCGATGCCGGTGCTCGGCGCCAACTGGGCCGCGATCGCGCCGACGGTCCTGTTCATCGTCGACGAGGTGATGGGCCGGCCCGGGCGGCGCACCATGCTCGAATGCGGCTCGGGAGCCTCCACGCTGTGGACGGCGGCCGCGCTCCGCCGGTGCGGCGCGGGGCATGTCACCTCGGTCGAACACGACAAGGAGTACGCCGAGGTGACGCGGCAGCGCCTCGTCGACCACGGCCTGGACAAGTGGGCCACCGTCGTCGACGCGCCCCTGGTCGACACCGAGGTCGCCGGCCTCGGCCGGCAGCCCTGGTACGACCTGTCGGGCCTCGGCGACGTGGCCGACGTCGACCTGCTCTTCATCGACGGCCCGCCGCGCCCGACCGCCTCCCTCGCCCGCTACCCCGCACTGCCGCAGCTCATCTCCCGCCTCGGCAAGGGCGCGTTGGTCGTGCTCGACGACACCAACCGCAAGGACGAGCGCGACATCATCAAGATGTGGACGGCCGAAGGCGCCTTCGACCGGCGCGTCTCCCACGTCAAGGACGTGGCGCGCTCCACCGTGCTCCAGCTCGACTGATCACCCCTCCCCGACGGCCAAGGAACAGGACAGCAATGCGTATCTCGGTGATCGGCTGCGGCCACCTCGGAGCCCCGCACGCCGCCGCGATGGCGGAACTCGGGCACGAGGTCATCGGTGTCGAACTCGACCCGTCCACCTGCAAGACCCTGCAGAGCGGGCGCGGCCCCTTCTACGAGCGGGGACTCGACGAGCTGCTCGGCGCCCACGTTCCCACCGGCCGGCTCCGGTTCACCGGCGACCTCCGGGAGGCCGCCGAGTTCGCCGACCTCCACTTCATCGCCGTCGGCACCCCGCTGAGCGCCGACGGGCAGGGGTACGACATGGGGCAGGTGGTCGACGCGGTCGGCTCGCTCGCCCCGCTGCTCACCCGCCCCTGCACCGTCGTCGGCAAGTCGACGGTGACGGTGGGGACGGTGGCGCGCCTGGAGCGGATCCTGGCGGAGCACGCCGTCGAGGGCGTGGATCTCGTATGGAACCCGGAGTTCCTGCGGGAGGGGCACGCGGTCGAGGACACGCTCTACCCCGACCGCATCGTGGCGGGCGTCTCCGGCGCCGAGGCGCAGAAGGCGATCGAGGCGGTGTACGCGCCGATCCTGGCCCGCGGGGACGTGGAGCTGATCGTCACCGACCCGGCCACGGCCGAGGTCATCAAGTCCGCGGCCAACTCCTTCCTCGCCACCAAGATCTCCTTCATCAACGCGATGGCCGAGGTGTGCACCCTCGCCGGCGCCGACGTGCGCAGCGTCGCGCACGCCATCGGCATCGACCACCGGATCGGCCACGCGGGCATGCGGCCCGGTATCGGATACGGCGGGGGCTGTCTGCCCAAGGACGTGCGGGCCTTCGCGCACCGCCTCGGGGAGATCGGGGCGACCCGCGCGGTCGCGCTCCTGGAGGCGGTCGAGGGCGTCAACCGCGGCCGGGTGGAAGCGGCGGTGGCGCTCGTGGAGGAGACGCTCGAAGGCCGTGTGGCCGGTGCGCGGATCGCCTTCCTCGGTGCCGCGTTCAAGGCGGGCACCAGCGACATCCGCAACTCGCCCGCGCTCGAACTGGCCGACCGGCTGCGGGCGTTGGGCGCCCAGCCGGTCGTGTATGACCCGGAGGCGCTGGAGAACGCGCGGCGCGCCCACCCCGAGCACAGCTACGCCGACACCCTGGACGAGGCCCTGGCAGGGGCCGATGTCACGGTGCTCGCCACGGAGTGGCCGCAGTTCAGCAAGGAGCCCGGGCTCCCGGCCGCCGCCGCCCGCGCGGTGGCCGCCCCGCGCCTGGTGGACATCCGCACGGTCGTGGACCCGGTCGACTGGACCGTGGCGGGCTGGTCGGTGTGGCAGCTGGGCCGTCCGGTGCGGCGTCCGCAGGCCTGAGCTGCGGGGCGGCACCGGCACGGCGAGGCCCGTGGTCCGTGAGCGACAACTCCCGGACCACGGGCCTTAGTTGCTGCCCACCGTACCGCAGCTCCGCCCGGCGCTAACCCCGCGGCTTCTGCCCCCACACGTACACCTGGTCACCCGACCTGAGCACGGCCCACAGCTTCTTCGCGTCCCCGAACGTCATGTTGACGCAGCCGTGCGAACCCGGCGGCCGGTAGACGCTGCCGTAGATGCCGTGGAAGGCCTGGCCGCCGCTGAAGAACTGGCTGTACGGCATGGGCGCCTCGTACAGCGTCGAGTAGTGGTTCTTGTGCCGCCAGTAGATCTTGTGCCAGCCGGTGCGGGTGGCGTACCCGGGGCGCCCGGTGCGGATCGGCACCGGGCCGAACACGCGCTTGCCGCCCTTCGTCACCCACATCAGCTGCCGTCGCAGATCCACGCACGCCACGCGGCCCTTGCGCTTCGGGCAGAGGCTCTCGGGGTACTTGGCGGCGTGCAGCTGGCGGACGCGTGCGTAGGTGACGGGCCCGGCGAAGCCGATCGCGGGGCGGATGCCCTGCTTCTGCTGGAAGGCCTTGATGGCACGGCAGTCGGCCGGTGACTGCCGTCCGTCCGCCTTCAGCTTCAGCCAGCGCTCGACCTGCTTCTGGTACGGGCCGGTGCTCGCGGTGCAGGCCGGCGCCCGGGCCGCCTCCGTGGCAGGCACGTACTCGACGGGTGCCTCCGCGGCGGGCGCGGGCGCCACGGGCTCCACGGCCTCCTCGGCCGCGCTCGGCCGGTACACCTGCGGCGGCAGCGCCTGGTCCGGTGTGTCCGGCACGGCGGGCTTCTGCGGGAGACCCGGTACGAGGCGCTGCGCACCGGGCAGCGGCCACAGCTGGGTCATGCCGGGCGCGAGCACATCGGCTTCGGAGACCGCGGCCGAGCCGGCGGGGTCGGGGGCGGGAGGCGCGGGGTCGGCCACCGCGGGCGCGGCGGGCAGTCCCGCCGCCACCGCCAGGGCCAGCGCGATACCGCGCCGTTTCATGGAGCTGATCATGCGATCAGGAAAGCCGCGCCGGGCGCCGGTCCGGGGGAGTGGCGCGGCCGCCTCCCCCGGACGGAGGCAGTCAGGACCAGTGCGCCCCGGCTGCGGTCAGCCCCGGCGTCAGCTGCGTCCCGCACTCCTGTCGCTCCCCGGGTGAGACGGCGGTGGGCAGCACCTGCCGGGTCCAGGCGCGGGCGGCGGGCAGCTGCTCGGGACGCCGTACGGCCTCCGCGCGCACCCAGGCGCCGCCGCCGTCGGACGTGCGGTAGAGCGGGAGGTAGCCCTTGGCGGTCAGGAGCGACTTTTTCATGCCGGTCTTTTCCGCCCAGGCGTCGGTGGCGTGCACGAAGGTCGGGCGCAGTTCGTCGAGGGCGTACGTCTGAAGGCCCTTGATGTCTCCGGCCGCCAGGTAGTCGGCGATCCGCGGCTCGGTCAGGCCCGCGAGGTCGTGGACCTTCAGCTTGCTGGTGAGCAGGGTGCCGCCGAGGCTCGGGGTCAGCAGGGAGGCGTCGCCGATGCCGAGCCGGTCGGCCTGCTCGTTGAAGAGCACACCGTGCCGCTTGACGACCGTGCACAGGGAGAGCGTCGGCTTGTCACGGAAGGCGTCGGCGGACTCCTTCTGGGCGACGACTGAGAACACCGTGCTCGCTGCGACGGCGGCCGCGAGCAACACCCGGCGGCGCGGCGCGGACCGGTCGGCCAGCGCCACGGTCGCGAGTGCCAGGGCCATCGTGCCCAGCGCCCACACGGGGGTCGCGAACCGGTACAGGCCCATCCAGTCCGGATCCAGGACGCCGAACGCGAACAGCGTCAGACCGAGGGGCACCAGGACCGCGGCCAGGACCGCCGGTCCGGGACGCCCGGGCCGGGTCGCCGCCACGGCGCACACGGCCACCGTGAGCAGCACGACCGGCCACCCGGTGAAGGAGAGCAGTTCGCCGGAGGTCCGGGCGAAGGCCGCGAGGTCGGGCAGCTGCTGCGCCTTGGCCACCGCCGTGTTGGGCACCCACCGCCCGAACTCGGCGCGACGCAGCACGAGGAACAGGGCGTACGGCAGGACGAAGGCGCCGATGCCGTACGCCGCGGCCCGCAGCAGGCCCGGCAGTGCGGGGCGGCGCAGCCGGGTGAGCAGCAGCAGCGGATAGGCGCCCGCGAGCACCGCGCCGTCGGGCCGGGTCAGCGCGGCGCCCAGAGCGAGCAGCCCGCAGGTGACGGCGGTGCGGCGGGTCAGGAGGGTGTCCTGGGCGACCGCGCGCACGAGGACGGCCGCGAGCACGGCGGCGAGCAGCGCGTAGAGCGGGTTCTCCAGACCGGAGAACATCCATGCCACGAACGAGGAGTTGGCCGCCAGCAGGACGCCGGCGAGTCCGGTCGCCGCCCACACGCGGGTGACGAGGGGGCGCGCCGCGGCGGCGGTCGCGAGCAGGATCCCGGCCGCGCACAGGACGGCGAGCAGCTTCGGGAAGAGCACCAGGTCGGGCACGCCGAACCAGGCGCCGCGGTCGAACAGGCCGAGCCTGCGGCCGACCACGAGGAGCGCCAGCCAGGCCGGGTTGGAGTAGCCCTCGACCGGCTCGGCGCCCGGCTGCTGCACGGGCCCGTGGCCCTCGTCGATGCTGCGCGCGTAGGCGAAGGTGATCGCTGCGTCGTCCACGATCCAGCGCCCGAGCCGCGAGCCCTGCCAGGTGATCAGGAGCGTGCCCGCGGCGACGGCCAGGGCCTCGGGCCACCGGCGACCTGGCTCCGGGCGGTCCACGAGCCGGCCGGCTCTGCGCTGGGACTGTCCGGGAACTGCGGAGGTCGTCGTGATCATTCCAGGATTTTCCGTGCACCGGCCATCGATTCGGCGGGTGCGACACGGGTGGACTGCGGCGGGATGGTGACCGGCCCGTGGTCGCGGCCGAGGAAAACCCGCGCCACCACACGCTCGGCCGCCCGCCCGTCCTCGTACGTGCAGAACTTCTCCCGGAACGCGGCCCGCCGCGCGGCCGACACCTCGTCGCGCCAGCGGCCCGACGTGATCAGGTCCGCCAACTCGGCGGTGCTGCGCGTGACATGACCGGGCGGCTCGGCGAGCAGATCGACGTAGGCGCCGCGGGAGGCCCGGACCGCCTCCCAGTCGTCGGCGTGCACGACGATCGGGCGGTCGAGCAGGGCGTAGTCGAACATCAGGGAGGAGTAGTCGGTCACGAGCAGGTCCGAGGCCGCCATGAGGTCCTCGGCCGCGGGCTCGTCCGTGACGTCCACGAGCAGGCCGCGGCGGTGCAGATCGCGCAACTGGAGCCTGCGCACCGGGTCCTTGAGGTACTGCGGGTGCAGCCGGACGAGCAGGGTGCGGCGCGGGCCGAGCTCCATTGCCAGCTGCTCGAAGTCCAGGCGCGGCACGTACCACGTGCGGTGGTCGCGCCGGGTGGGCGCGTACAGGAGCACGGTGTTGCCGGCCGGGATGCCGAGCCGTGCCCGTACGGAGGCGGCGCGCTCTTCGTCGCCGCGCACGAGCACGTCGTTGCGGGGCGCACCGCTGCGCAGCACGGAGAACCGGCACGGATAGGCGCGGGCCAGGATCCGCTCGGCGTACCGGCTGGAGACCAGGGCGTGGTCCCACCGGTCCGCTCCGTCGAGCAGTCGGCGGACATCCGTGTGGAAGGTGCAGGCCGGCCGGCCGAGCAGGTCGAGGCCCGTGGAGGTGAGCGGGGTGCCGTCGCCGGTGTGGAGGTGGATCTGGCCGGGCCGCTTGACCAGGTCGTCCGGCCAGTTGACGTTGTTGACGAAGTACGTGGCCCTCACGGCCACTTGGAGGTGGCGCAGGGAGCCGGGGCGCACGTGGTCGACGCCCTCGGGCACCTGTCCCGCGTGCTGCGGGTCCACCACCCACACCGCGCGGAGGTGCGGTGCCATGGTGCGTGCCGCGCGGTGGATGGCCGCGGGGTCCCCGAGCACGCCGCGGTGTCCGGAGGCCGCGTACACGACGAGGTGAGGGTCGAGCGGGCGCAGCCGGTGGAACCGGGCCACCGCCCGCCGCAGGACGCCCGCCGCCCTGTCGCGCAGCCGGGCCAAGTGCCGTACAAGCACGGCCTGTTGAGTCGTGACCAGCGTGTGGGCGCGGAAGAGGGGGTACGAGCCGAGGGCGAGCAGATGCCACCGTGACGCGTCCTGCGGTGGTGGCCGGAAGCCGGCGGGCTTGTGGCGCCGGTGGAAGCGTACGAGCTCGCGGTGGAACTCCGCGCGGTGCCGCGGCAGCACCCGGTCGGGCCGCGTCAGCGTCGCGAGGCAGTGCTGGACCGCCCGCTCGAAGAGCAGCGGCCGGAGCGGCGCGAGGCCGGGGCGCTCGTCGAGGAGGGCGAACAGGCGGTCGTACTGCGCGAAGAGGGCGAAGTGCGCGCGGCCCGGGGTGCGCGAGAGCGCCCCCTTGCGCCGCTGCTCGACGTACACGCAGATCCGGTCGAGGCAGGCGATCCGCCGCGCGGCGGCCAGCACATGGCACGAGACCGCGACGCCCTCGTACAGACCGGCCCCGAACGCGAATCCGCCGTCACGGAAGAACTCCCGGCGGTACGCCTTGTTCCAGGCGACCAGAGGCAGTTGGAGGTACTGGGGGCTGCCCGGGAGGTCGGTGGTGTCGCGGCCCGCGGCGGCGAGCAGGCCGGCCCGGGCGGACGGGCGGTCGAACCCGGCCCAGTGCGTGGGCAGGTGGTCGAAGAGCAGCACGTCGGGGTCGCCCGTGAGGCGCAGCCGCTCGTCGATCGCCGCGAGCGCGCCCGGGGTGAAGCTGTCGTCGCCGTCGAGGAAGAGCAGATAGTCCCCGCAGGCCTCGGCGACGCCCGTGTCACGGGCCGGTCCTGGGCCCGCGTGCGCGGCCGTGCGCACCACGCGTACCCGCTTGTCGCGGGCCGCGTAGGCGTCCAGGATCGCGCCGCAGTCGTCCGGCGAGCAGTCGTCCACCGCGATGACCTCGAGGTCCGTGAACGACTGGCCGAGGATCGAGTCGAGGCAGCCGCGCAGGAAGCCCTGCACCTCGAAGACGGGGACGATGACGCTGAAGCGGGGCACGGGGTCTTCCATGGGTCGGGGCGGGCGGGACGGAGGATGCGCGAGGGCGGCTCAGGGAGGCCCGGCGCTCACCGGCGGGGGCACAGCGCGGCCTCGGCCTCGTGAGGATCGGCCGGGAAGCGGAAGGAGGTCCGCTGCCAGGAGCCGGTCAGGTTGCGCAGGAAGCGGTCGAAGGTCAGCGGTGCGCGCACCGAGTCCTGGAGCTCGGCGAGCGGACCGCAGGACAGCGCCCGCCGCGCGGCGGCCACGGCCGAGGCGTCCACACCGGGCGGCAGTGCGGTGCCCGGATCGGTGTAGTCGGCGATGATCCAGGCCTCCGGCAGACGTTTGTCGTGGCCCGCCTTGCCGATGCGGGTGCGTTCGACATGGGCCGCGAGCGGATACGACAGGCCCTGCGGGTCGACGGCCAGACCGTCGAGCGGCACCACCAGACCTCCGTGGCCGAGCATGACGCGGGTGCCGGCGACAGGGGCGCCGAACCGTTCGGAGAGCGGCAGCAGCCGGTACGACCGGTTGAACCCGGTCTCGATCACCAGCGTCGGCCGGCCGCCGGCCGCGGCCCGCCTGACCTGCGCGTCGTACGGGTTCCCGGCCACGCGGTGGTCGCGCTGTTCGGTGGGGTGCCGCACCCCGGTGATCCGCTGATAGCCCAAGTGCTGGTCGTACACCTGGAAGTGGGCCGACTCCGCCGGTGCCCGCCACAGCAGCAGACAGCAGCAGGCCCACACCCCGAGGCCGCCGGCCGTCGCCGCCACCCGCCGTGACAGCGGCAGCGCCCACAGCGGCAGCAGCACCAGGAACAGACCCGGCAGCAGCATCCGCGCGTGCATGAAGTCGCCGCCGACGCGCACCACATAGACCAGGCAGAGCAGCCCGGAGACGACGGGGGCCGCGGCGAGCAGCAGGGCGCGCCGGGAGGCGGCGGCCTTGCGCGCGAGCGGGAGCAGTGCCAGGAGCAGGAGGGCGGGGGTCCACAGGTGGTAGGGCCCGACGAAGTTCCAGGCGTACGCGAGTCCGCGCAGCCACACCGCCTGCGAGGCCTCCTTCGTCAGGCCGGGCAGCGGCACGAGCACCCCGTAGTAGCCGGCCCGGAAGATCTCGTACGCGAGCGGCAGGGCGAGAGCCGCGGCGCCGAGCCCGAGGGCGCGCCGCGGCCGGGGGCGCAGCAGCGCGTATCCGACGACGAGGAACACGCCGGTGACCAGCGCCAGGTCGGGGCGGACCAGCGGCCCGAGCCCGAACACCACGGCAGTGCAAAGGAGTTGGGCGTACGACGGAGAGGTGCTCCGGTACGCCCGGACGAGGAGCCACCAGCAGGCGGCGAGCCAGCACGTGGCCAGGCCGGTCTCCAGACCGGAGGTCGCGTAGTCCCAGACGGCGGGCACCGGGAGCAGGACCAGGGCGCCGACCGGCAGGAGCCGCGCGCGGCCGGGAAAGAGACGGCGGGCCGCGTCGCCCGCGAGCAGCCAGCCCGCCACGGTCGTGACCAGGCCGAGGGCCACCGCGACCAGCGCGGGGTCGGCGGAGGTGAGCAGGCCGCCGAGCGCGACCAGCCACTGCCACAGCGTGCCGGTCGAACTCTCCGCGCGCTCCCCGAGGTTCAGGACCGGGCCGTTCCCCGCGAGGATCTGACGCACGGCCCGGGTGTAGATCAGCGCGTCGTCGCCGACCCAGCGGCGGTGGTGGCCGAGCAGGCCGATCGCGACGGCGGGGAGCACCACGACGAGCAGCAGGCTCCAGTGGCGGTGTCCGCGCGTGCGGGAGGGCTCCGGCGCGGGTTCGGCGGGGCGGCGCGCAGCGGGTACGGCCGGAGTGCGCACCGGGCCGGCCGCCTCGTCCCGGGGGCCGGCGGGTGAGGATACGGGGGAGGTGCGTACCGGATTCATCGCGCGGACGCCCCCCGCTCCGAAGCCTCACGGTCGGAAGCCTCCCGGTCCGCCGGCTTCGGGATCACCGTCTGCTGGACGGCGGCCTGTTGGTCCAGCGTCTGCTGGACGGCCGCCTGTTGGTGCAACGTCTGCTGGACCACCGCCTCCCGGACGACCGTCCCCCCGGCCGCCCGCCCCGCCGCCGAAGCCCTGCGCGGCGGCGCGGGCGCGGGGACCCGGCGCGACAGCGGCACGACCGGCGGCAGTTCGCCGGCCGGCTGCCCCAGCATCACCCGGCGCACCACCCGCGCGGCGGCCAGACCGTCGTCGAAGTCGCAGAACCGTGCGCGGAACGCGGCGCGCAGCCGGTCCGCGTCCGCGCCCTCCCACGCACCGCTGCGGAACACCTCGGCCAGCTCCTCGGCCGTACGCGCCACACAGCCGGGCGGCTCGGCGAGCAGGTCGAAGTAGACGCCGCGGGTCTCGCGGTAGACCTCCCAGTCGTCCGCGTAGATCACGATCGGCCGGTCGAGGTTGGCGTAGTCGAACATGATCGACGAGTAGTCCGTGATGAGCGCGTCCGCGGCGAGGCAGACCTCCTCCGGGGAGCGGTGCGCGGTGAGGTCGATCAACGTGCCGGAGCGCAGGGCCTGTTCGAGCCCCGCCGACCCCTCGTACAAGTGGTGCGCGCGCAGCAGCACCACGAACTCCTCGCCGAGCGCCGCGCAGAACTCCGCCAGGTCCAGCTGGGAGGCGAAGCCCGTGCGGTGGTCGCGGTGCGTGGGCGCGTACAGGAGGGCGATCTTCTCGTCGGGGATGCCGAACCGCCGGCGCAGCGCCACCACGTCCTCGGCGGTGGCCGTGTAGAAGGCGTCGTTGCGCGGATAGCCGACGTCGAGGCTCTCGTACGAGCCCGGATAGGCGCGCTCCCAGACCTCCGTGGAGTGGCGGTTGGCGGAGAGGTTGAAGTCCCAGCGCCCCACCCGCGTGACCAGCTTGTCGAGCGGTCCCGCCGCGGCGGCCGAGGCGGGGTGGCCCGCTTGGTCCACGCCCATCAGCTTCAGCGGCGTGCCGTGCTGGGTCTGGACGTGCACGGTGCCGGGCCGCTTGCGCACGCGCGGCTCGAAGTTGACGTTGTTGAAGGTGTACTTGGCGGTCGCCATGACCTCCCAGTAGCGGCGGCTGCCGATGACCACCGGCTCGACGTCCTCGGGCATGGGTGCCTCATGGCCCGGCGCCACGAGGAACACCGAGCTGACGTGCGGGGCCAGGCGGCGGGCCGCGCCGTGCACGGCGGCGGGGTTGCAGGTGTAGCCGCGGCCCCAGTACGCGCTGTAGACCGCCAGGTTCTCGTCCACCGGCCGCCTGAGGAAGCGCCGGTACGGGTGCGTCAGGCGTGCCTTGGCGCGCGCCGCCCGCACCCGGAGCCACCGCACCGGCCGCGCGGCCCGGGCGCCCGCGGCCACCAGCCCGCCGTACGCCGCGCACAGTCCGGCCGCGAGCAGCGCATGCCGCCGCCCCGCCGCCCCGCCCGGCCGCACGAACCCGGCAGGGCGGTGGCGGCGGTACAGCCGGCCGGCCCGCCGGGCGAACCGCCGGCGGTCCGCGCGCGAGGGCAGCCGGGACGGCGAGCCCGCGGTCGCGCCCACCTCATCCATCACCCGCCGGAACACCGCGGCGTGCAGCGCGGACGGCAGTTCCATCCCGGCCACCTCGGCGAGCAACTCGTCCACCCGTTCGAGGAGTTCGAGGTGGTGCAGGCCGGGCGCCTCGGTGCGCGCACCCTGGCGGCGCAGCAGATGGCGTACGCAGACCCGGTCGAGCACCGCGATCCGCTCGGCCCGGAGCGCGGCGAGCACACTCCACGGCAGGTCGGTGAACCATCCCGCGGCGAAGGTGAGCCCGGCCCGCCGGACGAACTCCCGGCGGTACGCGCCGCTCCACGCCGGCACCCGCACGTCGGGCAGCACCGCGTGCCGCGCGAGTTCGAACGCGCCCTCCGGAGCACCCCGCCACAGCCACCCGAGCGCCGGGCCCTGCGCACCCTCGAACCAGTGCGTCCGCTCGTGGTCGAAGAGCAGCAGATCGGGCTCACCGGTCGCCGCGAGCCGCTCGTCGACCGCCTCAAACGCACCGGGTACGAACGTGTCGTCCCCGTCGAGGAACAGCACGAACTCGCCCCGGGCGGCGGCAAGTCCGGCGTTGCGCGCTCCCGCCAGTCCCGCTCCCGGCGGGGAGTGCAGCACGCGGATCCGTGCGTCCCGCCTTGCGTACTCGGCCACGAGCTCGGCGCCCGGCCCGTCCGGTTCGCCCACCACCGCGAGCAGTTCGAAGTCCGCGCAGGACTGCGCGAGCACCGAGTCGAGGCAGTCGGCGAGCCGGCCGGCGACCTCGTGGGTGGGGACGATGACGCTGAAACGGGACAACGGTGCCTCTCCTCGGGATGACGCGGGTGGTGTGCGGCTCAGCCGCGGCGCAGCAGCCCCCGCAGACCGCGCCCGGTCCGCCGCGCCGGGGACGACGGGACGGGGACGCAGGGGGACGCGGCGGCGGCATGGCGTGACACGGGCTGCTCGGGCAGCCGCGCCTTCTTGCCGCTGATCCGGATCATGGGGTCGCCGGCCACGTTCTCCGCGCCGTGCCACATGTCGTCGCGCCCGGCGAGCATCTGCGCGAGGTCCGCGTGCACCTCGTCGTAGGCGCCCCAGGTCCCGTAGAACTTCGTGGCCGTGATGCACAGCGGGCGCAGCCCGGTGGTGGCGACCGCGCCCCAGGTGGCGGCGGCGACGCCCGGGCAGTGCTCGGCGCGGAAGTCGTCGAGCACCAGGATGCCGTCCTCGCCGATCAGTTCGCGCGACGCGGCGATGTCGCCGTGCACGTGCTCGTACAAGTGCGAGGCGTCCACATGGACGAAGCGGCAGGTGCCCGGCTCGACGTGCTCGGTGATCACCGACGACGGGCCCTGCACGATCTGCGGCAACGCGTCGTGGAACGACAGGTAGTTGGCCTCGAAGGCGCGGCGCGTGAGGGTGGCGTACGAGCGGTTCATCTCGGCGCTGTTCGCGTCGTCCTCGGCGGGGGAGTCGAAGAGGTCGCAGACCGTGAACCGCTCGTCCTCGCGCAGATAGCGGCCCATGAAGATGGCGCTCTTGCCGAGATACGCGCCGATCTCGAGCAGATCACCCGTCTGGCCGCGCTCGAGCTGGCGGGTCAGGAACCAGTCGAAGAGGACCTGATCAGGGGCGTGGAACCAGCCCTTGACCTCGGAGAGGCTGGTGGGACGGGGCAGAGTGGCGGGGTCGTGCGGGGCTTGCTGCATCGGAACTCCCGGTGATGTCAAGGCCGTTCGGGCACAGGGGCAACGAGCGTCGGCTCGGCCGGTTGCGGCACGCCGATCCGCGACGCCGCCGCCGGTACGGGGCACCTCTCCGCCAGGGGAACGACCGCGGGAAGACCAGGTGTCTCGCCGAGGAACAGATGACGTACGACGCGTTCGGCGGCGCGCCCGTCGTCGTACGCGCAGAAGCGCTCGCGGAAGGCCGCGCGCAGCTGCGCCGAGCGCGAGCCGCGCCAGTGCCCGGTCGCGAAGATGTCGATGAGCTCGTCCTCGCTGCGCGCCACCGTGCCCGGCGGGAAGGCCCGCAGGTCGAAGTAGGTGCCGCGGGCGGCCTCGTACGCCTCCCAGTCGTCCGCGTACACGACGATCGGACGGTCCAGGTTGGCGTAGTCGAACATCAGTGAGGAGTAGTCGGTCACCAGGGCGTCGGAGGCCAGGCACAGCGTCTCGATGCTCGGGTGGGCGGAGACGTCGATGAGGCGGGCCGACTCGCCCGCGGCGAGCGGGGCCTCGTAGCTGTGGTGGGCGCGGGTCAGGACCGTGAACCGCGGTCCGAGCTCGCGCAGCATCCGCTCCAGGTCGACCGGGGTGCGCTGGGTGGTGCGGTAGTCGCGGTACGTGGGCGCGTACAGGATCGCCGTGGAGCCCTCCGGGATGCCGAGCGTCTCGCGCAGCCGGGCCACCTCGTGCGAACTCGCCTGGAGAAGGCGGTCGTTGCGCGGATAGCCGTATTCGAGGACCTGGTACGAGGCGGGGAAGACGCGCTCCCAGACGAGGGTCGAGTGGCGGTTGGCGGAAAGGACGTAGTCCCACTTGTCCGCGCTGGCCATCAGCTGCCCGAAGTCCATGTCGCGTGCGGCGGCCGGACGGTCCTGGAGGTCCAGGCCCATGTGCTTGAGCGGGGTGCCGTGCTGCGTCTGGATGAGGACCTGGCCGCGCCGCTTGACCAGGCGGCGGTCGAAGTTGACGTTGTTCACCAGGTACTTGGCGCGGGCGAGCGCCGTCCAGTAGGCCGCGGTGCCGGGGGTCAGACGGCGCGTGCCGGTCGGCACGTGGTGGCGGTGCTCGGGCCGGCAGATCCAGGCGGTACGGATCCCGGGGGCCAGCTCGCGCACCTTCGCCTCGATCGCCCCCGGGTTGCAGGAGTGCCCGCGGCCCCAGTACGCGGAGAACACCGCGTAGTCGTCGCGCACCGGCAGCAACAGCTGGGTGCGGTAGTGCAGTTGGAGCAGCGCGCCGCGCGCGAGACGGCCGAAACGCTTGCCCGCGCGGGCCAGGCGGGACTTCACCCGCAGTGCGAGCATCAGCGTGCGGTACGTGCGGTGGGTGCCCAGCTTCACCAGGGCGTGCCGCAGCCGGGTGCGCACCGGCACGGGGTGGCCCGGGACGCGGTAGCGGCGGTAGTGGGCGCGGGCGCGGCGCAGGAACGCGGCGCGCGATCCGCGCGGCAGCCGGCCGCGCTTGGTGAAGATCGTCGAGTAGTGGTCGGTCATCCGGCGGAACATCACCGGGCGCCAACGGGCCAGCTCGGGACGGGAGTCGAGGAAGGCGAAGACCCGCTCGTACTGGTCGAAGATGTCGAAGTGCTTGCGGCTCGTGGTGCTCAGGATCGAGCCGCGGCGGCGCTGGCGGTAGTGCACGCAGACCCGGTCGAGCACCGCGATCGAGTCGGCCGCGAGCAGCACCGGATACGTCCAGGGCGTGTCCTCGTAGTAGCCCGTCGGGAAGCCGATCCCGAGCTCCTCGATGAACTCGCGGCGGTAGGCCTTGTTCCACGCGACCATGAGGAGCTTCAGGAGGCCCGGGCGTTCGTCGAGCGGGAAGCTGGCCGGGCCGTCCTCGCCGAGCAGCGCCGCGAACTCGTTGCGCCGCACCTCGCCCGTCCAGTACGTCCGCGCGTAGTCGTAGACCAGGACGTCCGGGCTGTCGGTCTCCTTCAGGCGCTCGGAGATCGCGCGCAGGGAGTCCGGTGTGAGGGTGTCGTCGCTGTCCAGGAAGACCAGGTACTCGCCGGACGCCTGCGCCATGCCGGCGTTGCGTGCCCGGCCCAGGCCCACGTTCTCGGTGAGGTGGACCGGCCTGACGCGCGGATCCTTGGCCGCGTATGCGTCGATGATCTCCGGCGAGCCGTCCGGCGAGCAGTCGTCGACCACGATCAACTCGAAGTCTGTGTACGACTGTTGGAGCACGGAGTCGAGGCATGCGTGCAGGTATGCCTGCACCTTGTACACGGGGACGATGACACTGAACCGGGGCAAGGCACATCCATGGGTCGGCACGGGCATACTGCCCTGAAACGGCCCTGGACGTAGGTCGGTTACGCCAGACGTGGCATACGGGGGAACTCTTCTGGACGATGAAAGGCGCCCCGCAGGTCAGGGGCGCCTTCCAACATCGTTGTCCCGGCGTTTACTTGACGGCTCCCGCCATGACGCCGGAGACGAACTGCCGCTGGAACGCGAAGAACACGGCCAGCGGAATCGCGAGGGACAGGAACGCGCCCGGCGCGAGCGTCTCGATGTTCTGGCTGAACGCCCTGGTCTGGCGGATCAGGGCGACGGTCAGGGGCTGCGACTCGGTGTTGGTGAAGATCAGCGCCACCAGGAGGTCGTTCCAGACCCACAGGAACTGGAAGATGGCCAGCGAGGCGAGCGCGGGCGCCGCGAGCGGCATCACCACCGTGAAGAACAGCCGCACCTCGCCGGCCCCGTCGAGCCGCGCGGCCTCCAGGAGCTCCCGCGGGATCTCCGCGAAGAAGTTCCGCAGCAGGAACACCGCGAACGGCAGACCGAAGCCCACGTGGAACAGGATCGGACCGGCGATCGTGCCGAACACCCCGATGTCGCCGAAGAGCCGCGCGAGCGGGATCAGGGCGATCTGGATGGGGACCACGAGCAGGCTCACCACGGCCACGAACCACCAGTCGCGGCCCTTGAAGTCCATCCAGGCGAAGGCGTATCCGGCCATCGCGCCGATGACCACGACGAGCAGCGTGGACGGCACCGTGATCCAGACGCTGTTGAGCAGCGCGTCGGTGATCGCGTCCTTGCCGAGCAGATCGGAGTACGCCTCGGTGGTGAGCTGCGCCGGCTTGGTGAACACCGTCCACCAGCCCGACTCGGTCATCTCCGCGGGATCGCGGAACGAGGAGGCGAGCAGGCCCACCGTCGGGGTGAGCCAGAGCAGCGCCATCAGGATCAGGAACACGCGCAGTACGCCGCCCGCCGACCGGTTGGCGATCCGCGCGGCCAGCGAACGTCGCGGCGGACCGGAAGACTCGGCCTGCTGTGCGGTGGCCGCCGGAGCGGCCGGTTCGGTCGGCTGGGTCGGTGCGGGTCCGGAGAACTCGGATGCCGCCGATGACTCGCTCACCGTCGGCCCTCCTTCCGCAGGCGCCGGATGTTGATGATCATCACCGGCAGGACCAGGATGAACAGGATGATCGCGATGGCGCTGCCGAGCCCGTAGTCCGCCCGCGGCCCGAAGGCCACCAGGTACAGCTGGAGGGCGAGGACGTTGCCGTCGTCCTGCACCGGTTCGGGCGCGATGACGTAGACCAGGTCGAAGATCTTCATCACGTTGATCATCAAGGTGACGAACACGACCACCAGGACCGGGGCGAGCAGCGGCACCGTGACTTTTCGGAACACCTGCCACTCGTTGGCCCCGTCCACCCGCGCCGCCTCCAGGAGGTTGCGGTCCACGCCCGCCAGACCGGCCGCGATGAGCACCATCGCGAAGCCCGCCCACATCCAGGCGTACGCGCCGATCACCGCCGGGGTGATCAGGCTCGGGCCGAGCCAGTCCAGGCCGTTGTAGGGCGCCCCGAAGTTCGAGGCGGGCAGCCTCAGTTGGGCGCCGTCCGCCTCCTTGGGCAGGGTGAAGGTGCCGTCGTCGCCGGCCGTGGCCGACGCCACCACCTTGCCGTCCTTGACCGCCTCGACCTTCATCCCCGGCAGCGCCCGCTCCTCGCCGTCGACGGCGCCCTTCTCACCGCCGCCGCCGCGCTGGAAGTCCAGCCAGACCGTGCCGGTCACTTCGTCGCCGGAGGCCTCGGCGGCCTTCGCCGGGCCCGGGTCGCCGGGCACCTTGTCCGGAGGGATGCCGACCAGCGGCAGGAACACCGGATCGCCCGCGGACACCGTGGACTTGGTGGTGTACGGGCCCTTGGCGCGCGGGCCCTCCAGATCCGACCAGGCGGGGGCGTTGGCCTTGGGGTAGCCGGTGGAGTCGGCGAAGGTGTCGTGCACGCCCACCACCACGGCGTTCGCCACGCCCTGGTCGGGGTCCGCCTCGTACACGAGACGGAAGATGATGCCCGCGGCCAGCATCGAGATGGCCATCGGCATGAAGATGATCAACTTGAACGCGGTCTGCCAGCGCACCCGTTCGGTCAGCACGGCGAAGATCAGGCCGAGCCCGGTGACCAGGGCCGGAGCCACCGCCACCCAGATCGCGGTGTTCTTCAGGGCGGTGAAGGTGGCGTCGTCGGAGAACAGGTCGCCGTAGTTGCCGAGCCCGACGAATCCGTCACCGGTCTCGTCGTACAGACTGCGCCAGACCGAGTACCCGATGGGGTAGACCACGAGCGCCCCGAGCATCACCAGGGCGGGCAGCAGGAAGAGCACCACCACCCAGGGCCTGGTGCCCAGGACGCTCTTGCGCGGCTTCGCGGGGGGCGCGCCGGCAGCGCCGGCGGCCCCCGCGCTCACAGCAGGGGTCGACATCGGAAGCCGTCAGCCCTTGTAGGCCTTGGCCGCCGCGCTCTCCAGCTGCTGCTGCAACCCCTCGACGTCGTCGGGGTTCTTCAGGAAGTCCTGGAGCCCTTTCCACAGGCCCTGGCCCTTCGTGCCGCCGAAGGCCGCCGGCGCCTGGTCGGACATGTCGAAGCGGAAGTCGTCACCGGCGTCGAGCAGCGCCTGCGCGATCCCGCGGGTGATCTCGTCCTTGTACTTGGCCATGTCCACGGACTTGTTGGGCGAGAGCACTCCGCCCTGGGCGACCCAGATCTCGGCCGCGTCCTTCGAGGCCAGCCAGGTGATCAGGGCCTGCGAGCCCTTGCCGTCCTTCAGGACGGTGGCCACGTCGCCCGCGCTGACGACCGGCGAATCGGCGCCCACGGCAGGGAACTTGAAGACGTTCGCGTCCTCGCCGAGCTTCGCGTCCGTGTCGGCGTTGATGTTCGCCGCGACGAAGTCGCCCTCGAAGACCATCGCCGCCGGGGAGTCACCGCTGAACGTGTTCGTCACGGACTTCGGGAACTCGGTGCGCAGCGCCCCGGACGCGCCGCCCTGGATCAGGTCGTCCTTGCCCCACAGCTCGGCCAGCGTGGTCAGGGCCTGCTTCACGGACGGGTCGGTCCACTTGATCTCGTGCTTGGCCAGCTGGTCGTACTTCTCGGGCCCTGCCTGGGACAGATAGACGTTCTCGAACCAGTCGGTGAGGGTCCAGCCGTCCTGGCCGCCGATCGAGACGGCCGGCCAGCCCGCGTCGGACAGCGTCTGGGCCGTCTCCACGAAGCCCTTCCAGTCGGTGGGCGGGTCGGTGATGCCGGCGGCCTCGAAGCCCTCGGTGTTGTACCAGACCAGGGACTTGTTGGCGGCCTTCGCGTAGACGCCGTACTGCTTGCCCTCGTACGCCCCGAGCTCCTTCCAGCCGTCTCCGAAGTTCTTGTCCAGCTGCGCCTGGGCCTCGGCGCCGAGCGGCTTGACCCAGCCGCGCTCGGCGAACTGGTGGAGCACGCCGACCTGCGGCAGGAAGGAGACGTTCGGCGGCTTGCCGCCCTCGATCCTCGTGCCGAGCACGGTCGCGGTGTTGTCGCCGGTCGACAGGTAGTTGACCGTGGCGCCGGTGCGCTTCTCGAACTCGTCGAGCACCTTGCGGAAGTTCTCCTCCTCGGGTCCGGACCACACGCCGGAGATCTCCAAGGTCTCGCCGTCGAGCTTGGGAAGCTCCACTGTCTGCGCGGCTTTGGTGTCCTTGCCCTCGCCAGGCTTGTCCTCAGAGCCGCCGTCATCCCCGCCGCAGCCGCTGAGCGCCAGCGCGCCCACCGCGGCCATCGCGATCGCGGCCCTGCGTGTCCGAAGAGTTGTGCGCATCACTGCCCCGTCTCTCTTCTGTTCCGCTGTCCCGTGCGGTCTGGTCTACGCCCCGGGGTGGGGGGCGGCAAGAGCGCCTGCGGTGTCAAGTGGGGGATCGTGATGGGGTCGTGACGGGATGTCAGGACAAAGGGGAGCAGGCCGACCTGCCCGGGCGGCCTCGGATACGCATCCACGCCCGCCCGGACCGGCCGCCCGCCCTCACAGGAGTGAAGGAACCTCGCGCGCCGCCACCGACCGCGCCGCCCGCTCCAACGCGCTGGCGAGCAGGGCCAAGTCCGTGGGCCCGTTGCCCAGTTCGCGGACGGGACGCCGGTCCGGGGGGTCGCCCATGCGCTCCCACTCCAGGACCACGGCCGTCGGCCGCAGCGTCGCCGTACGCGGGATGCGGCCCGTGACCCGGCCCGCCTGGAACGGGACCACCTGGCCGTCCGCCAGGAGCAGCCGGCCGCGGCCGGGCGCCGGGTCCTCGGGGGCGGCCGAGGGTGCGGCCAGGATGATCCGCACGGCGGCGGCCCGCGCCGGCAGCGAGTCCGCCGTGCGCTCGGGGCGGCCGCTCGCGGCGATCAGGTGCACGCCGAGCCGCTCGCCCTCGCGCACGACCGCTTCGAGCGCGCGGACCACCGAGCCCGCCGAGGGGCGCCCGGGGGCGCCGAGGGCCGGGGCGACCAGGGCGTCGAGATCGTCCACGACCACGACGAGGCGCGGCAGGGCGGTCTCCTGCGTCAGCGCCGTATCGCTGTCACCGGCCGAACTCCTGCCGCCCGTACGCAACTTGAGGGTCGCGCTCGGCGGCGCGTCCAGGTCCGCCGCACTCTCCGCGGGAGCCGCGCCCTCGGTCCCGGTGACAGGACGCCCCGTCCGGTCGGTGCGCGCGGCGCCGAGCCCGGAGCTTTCGCCGCGCCCCGGGCCTTCGCCGCGTCCGGCACCCGAGCGCTGGGCGACCATGCGGCTCGCGACCGCCCGCCCCGTGTGCCACTCGGCGAAGCCCGCGCGGCCGAGCAGTTCGCTGCGGCGCTTCAGCTCGGCCGTCAGGGACTGGGCGAACTCCCGCATCCGTACGGGGTCGTTGGCGGTCAGGTGCGTGGTGACATGCGGCAGGTCCGTCGCGGGCCGCAGACCGCCGCCCGCGCTGCCGCGCTCCGCGCCCGCGCCGTCCACGAGCACGAGCCCGAGCCGGTCGGGGCGCTCGGCCGAGGCGAGCGAGGCGGCCAGCGAACGGAGCAGCTCGGTGCGGCCGCTGCCCGGTGGGCCCTCGACCATGACATGCGGGCCCTGGGCCACCAGATCCACGCAGACCGGACCGCGGGGACCGGCCCCGAGCACGGTCCACGCGCGCCCGCCGGGCGACTCGTGGTCGTCGGCGGCCGCCGCCCAGCGGGCGAGCAGCGAGGCCGGGGTGGCCCGCGCGAGGCCCAACTCGTCGAGCAGCCGGGCGGCTTGGGGCAGCGGCGAGGAGAGCCGGGCCGCCTGCGGTCCGGTCTCCGCCGTGCGCAGCGGCGCGAGCGCCCGCGCGAAACGCTCGGCCCACGCCAGGGACACCGCGTCCACCGACGCGACCGTCCCGTGCCCGGCGAGCTGCCCGCGCGCGGTGCGCAGCAGCCGCAGCGCGGTGGCCACATCACCGCTGAGCAGCGCCACCGCGCCGCAGGAGCGGAACGCCGGGACGGCCGTGCACGCCGCCTCGTAGGTGTCCGCGACCGGGGAGGACGGGGAGGCGGCCGGGGTCTCGGCCAGGCACAGGACATGGATCCCGGCCTGCGGTCCCTCCTCGGCGAGCCGCACCGTCGCGGCCCGCAGCGCCGCCGGGCCCGGGTCGCCGTCCACCACGAGCAGGGTGCGCGGACCGGCCGGGCGGCCTGTGGCGTCCGTGTCGTCGAGGCGTTCGTCGATACGGCGGATCAGCTCGTCCGTACGGGCCGCCGCCTGCTCGCGGTCGAACGCGACGAGCAGCCGGCAGTCCTCGCCGCGGCCCGGCCGCAGATGCGGCAGCCAGCCGAGCCAGGACCACTCCGCGACCCGCTCATCGACCGTGCGCGAACGGTCCGTGGACAGGAGCACGATCTCCAGCTCGGTGGGCGCGTGCAGCGCGGCGAGCTGCGCGAGCACGGAACGCGCCAGCCCCGAAAGGCGCGCCCGCGGTCCCGCGAGCCCGAGGCCGCCGGCCTCGCGCAGGCCGACCGTGACCGGCACGGCCGGCAGCAGGGCGCCGTCGTCGGCGAGCGGCCGGTCCACCGTGCCGAGCCGCACCGCGAGCGCCTCGGGGTGCTCGGCGGCGCGCTCCCACAGGCGCGGGCCCGGGCCGAGCGCGGTGAGCAGCAGGGCGGCCGGGTCGGGCCAGGTCTCGGGGGCCGGGGTGCGCTCGGCGGGCGGCGCCTGCACCGCGGGCTCCTGCTGCTCGGGCGGCTGCTCGGTGCGGCCGCCCGCGAGCCGCCGCGCCCAGGCGCCGATCCCGCGGCGGCGCAGCTGGCGCGGCACCGTGGTGCCGCGGGTGGGCGTCCCCGTGCGCCCGTGCTCACCGGGCTGCTCGGCGTCGCCCTGGCCGGGCTCGGGGGCATGGGTGTGCTCGGCGGCGCGGTCGTGCTCGGCGGACGGGCCGGGCCCGGCGGGGGAGGCAGGCCCGGCGGGGGAGCTGTGCGCGGCGGGAGCGCCCAAGTCGCCCTGTCCGTAGGCGTGATGGGTGCCGGCGGCGGGGGCCGGCGGGGGTGCGGACTGCTCGGGCGAGGCCTGCGCGGGGACGCGGGCCTGCGCTCCGTTCCCTACGGCTGCGGTCTCCCCGGCTCGTACGGGAGGGGTCTCTCCGGCTCGTACGGGAGGGGTCTCTCCGGCTCGTACGGGAGGGGTCTCTCCGGCTCGTACGGAAACGGCCTCCCCACTCCGTACAGAAGAAGCAGCCCTTGGAACGCCCGCACCTGCACCCGAGCCGGCGCCCGAGCCCGCCGTGCCCGTGGTCACCCGAAGGTGGCCCTCGCCGTCCGGGGCCGTGGACAGCGGCTCGGGGTCGGCCGTCGTCGACAGGCGCAGCGTGGACTCGCCGATGCGCAGCAGTGCGCCCGGCGTGAGGCGAACGGGGCGGTCGTGGACGGGGGTGCCGTCGAGACCGGTGCCGTTGGTGGAGCCGAGGTCGGTGACCGTGACACGGCCGTCGTCGGCCAGCGTCACCGCGCAGTGCAGCCGGGAGACGTCCGGATCGTCCAGCGGCACGTCGGCGTCGGCGGAGCGACCGATGGTGATCCGGCCGCCGTGCAGCAGATGCACCCCGCCCGCGTCCGGGCCCGCGACCACATGCAGCCGGGCGGCCGCGCCCTGCGCGGTGGGCGCGGGGTCGGCGGGGGAGTGCAGCGCGAGCACCGCGCCGTCCACCAGCGGGGGCTCGCCGAGCACGCAGGTCCTGGAGTCGAGCCGGTCCGGGCCCGCGTACAGCACGACATGGGCCGCCGATGCGGCCTCGGTGCCGGCGGCCGCGGCCAGGCCGGAGGCGACCGCCGCGAGTGCGGTGCCCGCGGGCGCCGTGACCAGCACGTCGACCGCTCCGACGGCGCGATGCGCCGCCTGAGTGCGGCCGCTGGGCGGCCCGAGGACGGTCAGCCGGATCTGCATCGCCGTCAGCGGTCCCTTCTGCGCGGGGTGCCCGGCGGGGGACGGATGAACCCGTCCGCGACCCCCCACCGCGCACGGCGTGACACCGTGCTCGGAGGCATCCTCGCACCTGCCGCCGACAACACGCCCGGCGGCCACCCATAAGTGATCTTGATTGATCGGGTTTTCTGCTTCGGCCCGCCCACCCCGGCACGATTTGCCACCCAAATCGCCCTCGCCGCTGCGTAATTGACGGTGCGGGCCGCCGCCGGTGTGTGCCCGGCCGGAGGATGGGCAGGCGTACCCGGCGACCACCAGGGGTGACCTCGGCGGATCGCCAGGGGTGACCTCGGGAGATCACCAGGGGCATCCCCGGCAACCAACCACCGGCTGCCTGCGTCTTCCCCCGGAACAGAGCCGCCGCGTACGTACGGGAACAGGTGGCCGAGGGCACATCAGTGCCCCGTTCGGCCGCACTACAGTGGGTCGGAACACAAGGAACGTCAGGAACAGAGATCGACGATCGACAGGGAGCGCATGACGTGCGGCCGGTAGGCAGCAAGTACCTGCTCGAGGAGCCGCTCGGACGCGGAGCCACGGGCACCGTCTGGCGTGCGCGCCAGCGTGAGGCGGCGGGCGCGGAGGCGGCCGTCCAGGGCCGGCCCGGCGAGACCGTCGCGATCAAGGTCCTCAAGGAGGAGCTGGCCAACGACGCGGATGTCGTGATGCGCTTCCTGCGCGAGCGCTCCGTGCTCCTGCGCCTGACGCACCCCAACATCGTGCGCACCCGCGACCTCGTCGTCGAGGGCGATCTCCTCGCGCTCGTCATGGACCTGATCGACGGCCCGGACCTGCACCGCTACATCCGGGACAACGGTCCGATGACCCCGGTCGCCGCCGCCCTGCTCACGGCCCAGATCGCCGACGCGCTCGCGGCGAGCCACGCCGACGGCGTGGTGCACCGCGACCTCAAGCCGGCGAACGTGCTGCTCAGGGACGACGAGCGCGGCATGACCCCGATGCTCACGGACTTCGGCATCGCGCGCCTCGCGGACTCCCCGGGCCTGACCCGCACCCACGAATTCGTCGGTACGCCGGCCTACGTCGCGCCCGAGTCCGCCGAGGGCCGTCCGCAGACCTCCGCCGTGGACATCTACGGCGCGGGCATCCTGCTGTACGAGCTGGTCACGGGCCGTCCGCCGTTCTCCGGCGGCAGCGCCCTGGAGGTCCTGCACCGCCACCTCGGTGAGGAACCGCGCCGCCCGAGCACCGTGCCCGAGCCGCTGTGGACCGTCATCGAGCGCTGTCTGCGCAAGAAGCCCGAGGAGCGGCCGAGCGCCGAGAACCTGGGCCGTGCGCTGCGCGTGGTCGCCGAGGGCATCGGCGTGCACGCCAACTCCGCGCAGATCGCGGCCGCCGAGGGCGTCGCCGCGCTGCTCGCCCCCGACCCCGCGCCCGCGGCGGTCCCGGCCACCCCCGGAGCCGCCGACCCGACGCAGGTGCTGCCGCACGGCGCGGGCTCGTACGGGCAGAACGATCCGAACGCGGCGACCAATGTGCTGCCGCACACGGGCGGCCCCACGGGCCCCGACGCGGACCCCACCTCCGTGCTGCCGAACCGCGGCGCCGCGGACCCGACCGCGGTGATGCCCCCGGTGCCGCCGGGCGCCCCGCAGGGCGCGGGCCCCGACGACCCGCATCCGTGGCAGAACCAGATGCGCGCGGCCCGCGACCGCAACGAGCAGACGCAGGTCCAGTACCTCGACCCCGCGCAGGACCCGCTGCGGCGCCGTCCGCAGCGCCAGGTCCAGCGCGGCCAGCAGCCGCAGCAGCGCCCGCCGCAGGGTGCTCCGCAGGGCTACGGATATCCGCAGCAGGCACCGGCCCCGCAGCGCCAGCCGCAGCGGTACGCCCCGGCGCCGCAGCCCCAGCAGCAGCCGCAGCGCTACGCTCCGCCGGCGCCGCCCCCGCAGCAGCCGCGCCCGCCGCGTGAGCCGCGGCAGCGCAGCGCCAACCCGATGCGGATCCCCGGGCTCGGCTGCCTCAAGGGCTGCCTGTTCACGATCCTGATCCTCGTGGTGGGTGCCTGGCTGATCTGGGAGCTGAGCCCGCTCCAGGACTGGATCGGCCAGGGCCGCTCGTTCTTCGGCCAGATCGGGCACTGGTACGACACGGTCTCGACCTGGGTCGAGGACCTGGGCGGCACGGACGGCGGCACGGGTGGCGCGTCCGGACAGTAAGGACGTACTGCGGCGCTTCCGGGCCGTGAGGACGGACAGCTGCCGATCACGGCGAACGCAGAGGCCGGGGCATGGCGCCCCGGCCTTCTGCGTTGCCAACCAGCCCGTGACATCATGGATTTGTCGACACCTGGCGGGTGATTTCCCTCCGGGAAGTGAAGGTTGGTGCCGAAGCCGCGTAGCTTTGTGGGCAACAGGAGCCCGTAGGAGCAGTCTTGGCACGGAAAATCGGCAGTCGGTACACCGCCCACCAGATCCTGGGACGCGGTTCCGCCGGCACGGTCTGGCTCGGTGACGGCCCCGAGGGGCCGGTCGCGATCAAAATGCTGCGCGAGGACCTCGCCGCCGACCAGGAGCTCGTCGGCCGTTTCGTGCAGGAGCGCACCGCGCTGCTCAGCCTCGACCACCCGAACGTGGTCGGCGTCCGCGACCTCGTGGTGGACGGCAACGACCTGGCGCTGGTCATGGACCTCGTCCGCGGCACCGACCTGCGTACCCGGCTCGACCGCGAGCGCCGGCTCGCCCCGGAGGCGGCCGTCGCGATCGTCGCGGACGTGGCGGACGGTCTGGCCGCCGCCCACGCGGCCGGCATCGTGCACCGGGACGTCAAGCCGGAGAACGTGCTGCTCGACATGCAGGGCCCGCTCGGCCCCGGCGGCTCGCACCCCGCGCTGCTCACCGACTTCGGCGTGGCCAAACTGGTCGACTCCCCGCGCCGCACCCGCGCGACCAAGGTCATCGGCACCCCGGACTACCTGGCCCCCGAGATCATCGAGGGCCTGCCGCCCCGGGCCGCGGTCGACATCTACGCCCTCGCGACCGTTCTCTACGAGCTCCTCGCGGGCTTCACACCCTTCGGCGGCGGCCACCCGGGCGCGGTCCTGCGCCGCCATGTGACCGAGACCGTCGTGCCGCTGCCCGGCATCCCGGACGAGCTGTGGCAGCTGATCGTCCAGTGCCTGGCCAAGGCCCCCGCGTCGCGGCTGCGCGCCTCGGAGCTGGCCGCGCGCCTGCGCGAGCAGCTCCCGCTGCTCGCGGGCATGCCGCCGCTGGACGTGGACGAACCCGAGCCGGAGCACACCGAGGAGCCCGAGGCGGCCTTCCCGCCCAGCGCCCCGGAGGCCCCGCGCCGCGGCGCCGTCCCGCTGGTGCCGGGCTCGACCCCCGACTCCAACCGCGACACCCACACCTCGATGCGCGTCCCCGGCCCCGACGAGCTGGCGGGCGGCGCCCGCGGCACAGCCCGCGCACCCCGCGCCTCCGGCGCCCCGCGCCCGGGCTCGGCCCGCCACCGCGCGGCCGCGGCCCGCCGCCGCCGGATCGTCCTGTCGACCTCGGCGGTGGCGCTCGCGGCGGCGATCGGGGTGGGGGGCTGGCTGGTGGTGTCCGGGGACGACGAGCCGCCGTCGGACGGCAACCCGTCGGTTTCGGCCACGCCGTAGCAGTCCGGCCCCGCCGGCGTTCGAGGCGGTCCGAGCGCAGCCCGGATGCGGGGGTGCAAGGGGGAGTCACCCGCACCCGACGAACGCACCCCGAGCCCCCGGTACCCTGTTGAGGTGGCAGTCGTCGATATTTCCGAAGAGCTCAAGTCCCTCAACGCGACCATGGGGTCCATCGAGGCCGTCCTGGACCTCGACAAGCTGAGGGCCGAGATCGCCGATCTCGAGGAGCAGGCCGCGGCCCCGTCCCTGTGGGACGACCCGGAGGCGGCTCAGAAGATCACCAGCAAGCTCTCGCACCTTCAGGCCGACGTCCGCAAGGCGGAAGCCCTCCGAGGCCGCATCGACGACCTCGCCGTGCTCTTCGAGATGGCCGCGGAGGAGGACGACGCGGACACCCTCGCGGAGGCGGAGTCCGAGCTCGCCGACGTCAAGAAGGCGCTGGACGAAATGGAAGTCCGCACGCTCCTGTCCGGTGAGTACGACGCCCGCGAGGCGCTCGTGAACATCCGCGCCGAGGCCGGCGGCGTCGACGCCGCCGACTTCGCCGAGCAGCTCCAGCGCATGTACCTGCGCTGGGCCGAGCGGCACGGCTACTCGACCGAGGTGTACGAGACCTCGTACGCGGAAGAGGCCGGCATCAAGTCGACCACCTTCGTGGTCAAGGCCCCCTACGCCTACGGCACCCTCTCCGTCGAGCAGGGCACCCACCGCCTCGTGCGCATCTCGCCCTTCGACAACCAGGGCCGCCGCCAGACCTCCTTCGCGGGCGTCGAGGTGCTGCCCGTCGTGGAGTCCAGCGACCACGTCGAGATCGACGAGTCGGACCTGCGCGTGGACGTCTACCGCGCCTCCGGGCCCGGCGGCCAGGGCGTCAACACCACCGACTCGGCGGTGCGCATCACGCACATCCCGACCGGCATCGTGGTCTCCTGCCAGAACGAGCGCTCGCAGATCCAGAACAAGGCCAGCGCGATGAACGTGCTCCAGGCCAAGCTCCTGGAGCGCCAGCGCCAGGAGGAGCGGGCCAAGATGGACGCGCTCAAGGACTCCGGCTCGTCCTGGGGCAACCAGATGCGCTCCTACGTCCTGCACCCGTACCAGATGGTCAAGGACCTCCGCACGGAGTTCGAGGTCGGCAACCCGCAGTCGGTGCTGGACGGCGACATCGACGGGTTCATCGAGGCGGGCATCCGCTGGCGCAAGCAGCAGGAGACGCAGAGCTGAGGCAGTCCGGGGCCTCGCCCCGGACCACCCGATCCACCCGGGACATCAGGCCTGGAGCGCCAGCCTGAGCTGCTCGTCCTCCACGATCCGGCGGGCCAGCTCCGGGTCCGAGACGTCCACCGCCTCCGGCACCGTCTCGGCCACCTCGCTGCGCCGCGCGTACGCGTCGAACTCCTCCTGCTTCGCGCGGTGCATCTCCAGCAGCCGTACGTCGATGCTGTCCGCGGCCAGCAGCCGGTGCACCTGCACCCGCCGCACCTGGCCCATCCGGTGCGCCCGCGCCACCGCCTGGGCCTCCAGGGCGGGACTGATCTGCGGTTCGCAGAGCACCACGACCGAGGCCGCCTGAAGGTTGAGCCCGGTGCCCCCGGTCCGTATCTGCGCGAGCAGCACCGCGTGGCCGGGCGCCGCGGTGAACTCGTCGACCAGCGCCTGCCGTTCGTCGGCCGGCACCGCTCCGGTGACCGGTCCGAGCGCCGCGCCGTCGAGGGCCGCGGCGACCGCGCCGAGCACGTCGAGGAAGCCGGAGAAGACGACCACCTTCAGCTCGTTGGCCGCCGCCTCCGCGATCAGCTCGCGCAGCCGGTGCAGCTTCGCCGAGCGCGCCGGGTCCGCGTACGGCGCCCGGCGCATCGCCATGAAGTTCCCCTCGGCGACCGCCCTGCGGTACGCGGCACGGTCCGTGTCCGAGAACTCCTCCCACTCGTCGGCATGGATCACCCCCGGCAACTCGCCCAGCACATCGGGCTGATTGCGCCGCAGATAGCTCGGGGCCACGGCCGCGCGGAACGCCCGCGAGTCCTGCGCGCCCGCCCCGTACTCGAGCAGCCGCGCCTCACGCGACTGCAACTGCCCGATCAGGGAACGGAATTCGCCGACGCGGTGCTCCATCGGGGTGCCGGTGAGGAACAGCACGTGCCCGGTCGAGGGCC
This sequence comes from Streptomyces indicus, assembly GCF_900100315.1. Taxonomy (GTDB): domain Bacteria; phylum Actinomycetota; class Actinomycetes; order Streptomycetales; family Streptomycetaceae; genus Streptomyces; species Streptomyces indicus. The sequence goes on along the minus strand of NZ_FNFF01000010.1, from coordinate 171,823 downwards.
GCCGGATGAGCGCGGCCAGCGCCTCGGCCCGCCTCGTCCGCGGGTTCTTCACGTACTGCGCCTCGTCCGCGACGACCATCGCCAGCGGCACCTTCGGTATCTCCAGACCGCGCAGCACGTCGTACGTGGTGACGAGCACCCCGCCGCCGTCCTGCCAGGCGCGGACCGCGCCGAAGCGGCCGCCGCCGTGCGCCCGGTGCGCGGTGAGCGAGCTGCGGTGCTCGATCTCCCGTATCCAGTTCAGGAGCACGCCCACCGGGCAGACGACGAGGAAGTGCCGCCCCTGTCCCGTGGCCTGGAGATGCGCGAGCGCGGCCAGGGCCTGGATCGTCTTGCCGAGCCCCATCTCGTCGCCGAGCAGCACCCGGCGCCGCGCCAGCGCGAAGCGTGCGCCGAACGCCTGGTAGCTGCGCAGGGACACGTGGAGCAGCGACTCGTCCAAGTGCTGCGCCCGGACCTCCTCGGCGATCGAGGAGGGCACGAACCCTTCGGCGGACTCGCGGTCCTCGGGCAGGTCGGCGACCTTGCCGAGCACCGTGTAGTACTCCGCGGCCCGCACCTGGAAGTCCAGCCAGGCCCGGTCGGCCGGCTCGGGGCCGCGCAGCAGGTCGGTGACGGCCTGGTCCAGCTGCAGCCGTACGTCCTCCGCCGCGGCGTCCGCGCAGGTCTGCCGCACCCGCAGCAGGGCGTCCCGCGCCGCCGTCCGCCGCTTGGTGCCGGTGAGCAGCCACTGCGCCCGGGAGGCGGCGGGCGCGGCCGCGTGCAGATCGGCCTCCAGGGCCTCGCCGGTCTTGCGTGCCAGCGCCACCGCCGCCGGCACGCCCGGTCCGGCGAGCACCATCCGGTTCAACGCCCGCACCAGCGCGGTGTGCCGCTCGTCCCCCTGCGCGTCCACATCGATCCGCACCGCGACGCTCTCGGCCGCCGCGCGCGCCAACTGCCCGGCTGCACTGTGCAGTTGACCCGCCGTCTGCGCGCCGATCCCCGGCAGCTGCCGCAGCGCGTACGCCTCGGCCTGCCGCACCTGACCCACCGAGCCGAACCCCGCCGCCTCCAGGGCCCGCAGCGCGGCCTCGCGCACCTGTCCGCGCGTCACCTCCCGCAGCGCGGCCAGGGGCAGCCCTTCGAGCTCCTTCAGTACGCAGACATCCGCGAGCACCTCGTAGGCGCACCGCACCTCCCGCTGGGCCGCCTCCTGCTCGCGCAGCACCGACCGCGCGGCACCGAGCAGTTCACGCCCGGCCCGCAGCAGCGCCCTGGCCCGCCCGCCGACGGGTACCCGGCCGTCGTCCGCTGTCACCCTGCCCCCCCGTCGTCGGCGGCATCGCCGCTGCGTTCCGTCGGCCCTCTTCCCGACTGCATTCATCGTTGCAGGCAGCTCTGACAACCGGGCCCCGTCGCGCGGCTTTTCGCCGGAGCACACGGGAAACGTGTGGAGAAGATGGGGGATCGGTCACAGTCATGACGCTCTTGCCGGGCAAGTGATCATGAAACGGACATCCTGCACGAAGTGACCTTGACGTAACTCTTAACTCTGGACAGGCTGCTGCGCAGCATGCGTATGTCTGGGGCGGGTGTGAACGGGGCACGCGGGACGGGCCCTCGCTGAGGCGGTCCCGTACGAGAACAGCAAACCCCGCCGGGCCGTGGCCCCGGATACGGCTGCTCCATTGACGAGAACAGCTACTGGGGGTAGCAGGCAGATGACGAAGAAGACGCGGATCCGCGTTGCGCGGATAGCCGCCGGCGCCGTGATCGCGGCCGGTGCGTCGCTGACCGCGGCGGGTGTGGCTTCCGCTGCGGATCTGATCGACCTCAATGTGGGCCCGGTGAACGTAAACGTCAGCGCGGGCGAGGCGGGCGAGCCGGAATGCCCGGGTGACCCGGACTGCCCGGAGCTGCCCACGACTGGTGGCGGTTCGACGACGGGCGACACGACGACCGGTGGTTCGACGACGGGCGACACGACGACCGGTGGTTCGACGACGGGCGACACGACGACCGGTGGTTCGACGACTGGTGGTTCGACGACGGGCGACACGACGACCGGTGGCTCGTCGACTGGTGGTTCGACGACGGGCGACACGACGACCGGCGGTTCGACGACTGGTGGTAACGGCGGTTCCGACAACGGTGGATCCAACGGCAACGGCGGTTCCAACGGCAACGGCGGTTCCGGCAACGGCGGTTCGGCCGACGGTGGTTCGGACAACGGCGGCTCCGGCAACGGCGGCGGCTCCAGCACCGGTGGCAACGAGGCCGACCCCGACAACGAGGGCAACCAGCCCGTCGAGCAGGGCGGCAAGGAAGGCCTCGAGGACACGGGCACCGCGCCGGCCGAGACCGGCCAGGGCGGTGGCGAGCTCGCCGAGACCGGTGCGGCCGAGACCACGTTCCTGCTGATCGGCGCCGCGACCATGATCGCGGGCGGCATCGGCTTCCGGATGCTCCCGCGTCTGGTGTCCGGCCGCAACGCCGCTGCCTGAGCCACAGGCACAGCGCACGTAGCGCAGAAGGGCCCGGAGCCGATCGGCTCCGGGCCCTTCCGCTGTCCGTACGGCGGCGGCGTATGAAGGCGGCGGTCCGTAAGACGTGGGACCGCCGCGAAGATCAAGCAGTCGCCTGATGCGCCACCAGCGCCATCGCCGCGACCACCATCACGAGCAGCGCTATCAGCGTCACCGGGTTCAGCCCGCCGAAGGCGCCCTGCTGCTCCAGACGCTCCCGGTTCGCCCGGCACACCGGGCACCGGCCCTCGCTGACGGGCGCAGCACAGTTCGCACACACCAATCGGTCATAGGTCATGCGTCCTGTCCTCCTCCCGCGCGGGGCCCGCTCGAAGGGGCTCACCGCACTCAACGCTCGCGGGAACGTGGCGGTTCCCCCTACCACTGTGCCAGCTTCGCCACGATTCGGCGCGCCCCACCCGGAACGCACCGCTCAAGGCCTGGTCGCGCGCCTGTCCCGTACCAGCCCGTACCCGTCCCGCATGGCCCGTACCCGGAAGAACTCCGCGACAAATCGCACATCCCACGCGCAACCCCAGGCGCCCCCTGCGCCGCGTACCCCGCTTCGCGTATGGTCACGCACACCTACCCCCGGCGACTCGTGGTGCATCCGTGATCCGATTCGACAACGTCTCCAAGACCTACCCCAAGCAGAACCGCCCCGCACTCAGGGATGTCTCCCTGGAGATCGAGCGCGGCGAGTTCGTCTTCCTTGTGGGGTCATCCGGCTCCGGAAAGTCGACGTTCCTGCGCCTCATCCTGCGCGAGGAGCGGGCGAGCCAGGGCCAGGTGCACGTGCTCGGCAAGGACCTGGGCAAGGTGTCCAACTGGAAGGTGCCGCACATCCGGCGCCAGCTCGGCACCGTGTTCCAGGACTTCCGCCTGCTGCCGAACAAGACCGTCGGCGAGAACGTGGCCTTCGCGCTGGAGGTCATCGGCAAGCCCCGCGGCACCATCCGCAAGACGGTCCCCGAGGTGCTCGACCTGGTCGGCCTCGGCGGCAAGGAGGACCGCATGCCGGGCGAGCTGTCCGGTGGTGAGCAGCAGCGCGTGGCCATCGCCCGCGCCTTCGTGAACCGCCCGATGCTGCTCATCGCGGACGAGCCCACCGGCAACCTGGACCCGCAGACGTCCGTGGGCATCATGAAGCTGCTCGACCGCATCAACCGGACCGGCACCACCGTGGTGATGGCGACCCACGACCAGAACATCGTCGACCAGATGCGCAAGCGCGTCATCGAGCTGGAAGGCGGACGCCTGGTGCGCGACCAGTCGCGCGGCGTCTACGGCTACCAGCACTGAGACACACGCGCCCCCCCGGGCACTGAGAAGAGCACTGAAAGGACGCCATGCGCGCCCAATTCGTCCTGTCGGAGATCGGCGTCGGTCTCCGCCGCAATCTCACGATGACCATCGCGGTGATCGTGTCGGTGGCCCTGTCGCTCGCGCTGTTCGGCGGTGCCCTGCTGGGTCTCAAGCAGGTCAGCGTGATGAAGGGCTACTGGTACGACAAGGTCAACGTCGCGATCTACCTGTGCAACAAGGGCGACGCCGAGTCCGACCCCAACTGCACCGAGGGCGCCGTCACCGCGGCGCAGAAGAAGGCCATCGAGACCGACCTGAAGAAGCTGGAGCCCGTGGAGCAGGTCATCCACGAGGACAGCCAGGAGGCCTTCAACCACTACCAGGACCAGTACGGCAACTCGCCCCTCGCGCAGAGCCTCACGCCGGACCAGATGCAGGAGTCGTTCCGCGTGAAGCTGGACGACCCGGAGAAGTTCAAGGTGATCTCCAGCGCCTTCACCGACCGCCCGGGCGTGCAGTCGGTGCAGGACCAGAGAGACACCGTCGACAAACTCTTCGAGCTGCTCAACGGCATGAACATGGCGGCGCTCGCGCTGATGGGCCTGATGCTGGTCGTCGCCCTGATGCTGATCGTGAACACCGTCCGCGTCTCGGCGTTCAGCCGCCGGCGCGAGACCGGCATCATGCGCCTGGTCGGCGCCTCCAGCTTCTACATCCAGCTGCCGTTCATCATGGAGGCCGCGTTCGCGGGCGTCCTCGGCGCGTTCCTGGCGAGCGTGCTCCTGGGCGGCGGCCACTACTTCATGATCGACCACGGACTCAACCTCGCGGACAAGATGCCGCTGGTGAACTTCGTCGGTCTGAACGACGTGTTCGCCGTCCTGCCGTTCGTCATCGTGATCGGCCTGCTGATGCCCGGCTTGGCCGCGTTCCTCGCGCTGCGCAAGTACCTGAAGGTGTGAGACATGTCCAGGGCGCCGTACGGTCAACCGGCCGTACGGCGCCCTGCGTTGTCCTAGACTCGCCGACATGTCCGGCCCCGAGAGCCTCTTCAAGAGGCCCCGCAGCATCCGCCGCGGGGCCGGCCTGACATTCCTCTTCGCGGGGGTGCTCGCCGCCGGCGCCGCGACCGGCTCCTTCGGCTCCGAGCCGGACCATCCGCCCGCCCCGCCCGCGCGTTCCGCCCCCGTAGCCCAGGACGTCTCCGAGGCCGCCGCCGAGGCGCTGGCCGACGGCAAGTCGCCCACGGATGCCGCCCGCGAGGTGGTCAGCCGCAGCGGCGACCGCTGGGGGAAGGTCTACGACGAGGAGGAGTACGCGGAGTTCGAGCAGGCGCTCGACGGCGAGTACACGGGCGTGGGCCTGTGGACCCGGCGCGGGGACGGCGGCCGGATCGAAGTGGCCGCGGTCCAGCACGGCGGCCCCGCCGACAAGGCGGGCATCCACGAGGGCGACCGGCTGCGCTCCGTCGACGGCCGACGCGTGGACGGCAGCTCGCCCGCCGAGGTCGTACGGCTGCTGCGCGGCGCGGAGGACGCGGGCCCCGGCAGCGAGGTCACCCTCGGCCTGGAGCGCGGCAAGCGCACCTGGACCAGCACCCTGCGCCGGGCGACCCTCGCCAAGCAGACCGTGTCCGTACGGGACTTCGAGGACGGCACCCGCCTGGTGAAGGTGTCCGCCTTCACCAAGGGGTCGGGCACCGAGGTCCGCAAGGCCGTGGAGGCCGCCCCCGCCGGGCACGGCATCCTGCTCGACCTGCGCGGCAACTCCGGCGGCCTGGTGGCCGAGGCCGTGGACGCGGCCTCCGCCTTCCTCGACGGCGGGCTCGTGGCCACGTACGACGTACGCGGCGAACAGCGCGCCCTGCACGCGATCCGCGGCGGACAGACCTCCAGACCCCTGGTCGTGCTCGTCGACGGCGGCACGATGAGCGCGGCCGAACTGCTCGCCGGAGCCCTTCAGGACCGCGGACGTGCGGTCGTGGTGGGTTCGCGCACCTTCGGGAAGGGGTCGGTCCAGATGCCGACCCGGCTGCCCGACGGCTCCGTGGCCGAGCTGACCGTGGGCCACTACCGCACCCCGTCCGGCCGCGGCGTCGACGGCCGGGGCATCACGCCGGACCTCGTCGCGGACGAGGACGCGGAGGCGAGGGCCCGCACAGTATTGACTGGCCTCGGACCCCCCTCGTAGTGCGAAAATGGCCAGCACTATGGCCAAGATGAAGCAGACCCGGAAGTCCGAGGCGAAGGACAAGGGACCCGAGCGCAAGCTCGTCGCGCAGAACAAGAAGGCGCGGCACGACTACCACATCCTCGACACCTACGAGTGCGGCCTCGTGCTCACCGGGACCGAGGTGAAGTCGCTGCGCCAGGGGCGCGCCTCGCTCGTGGACGGCTTCGTGCAGATCGACGACCACGAGGCCTGGCTGCACAACGTGCACGTCCCCGAGTACGCCCAGGGCACCTGGACCAACCACGCCGCGCGCCGCAAGCGCAAGCTGCTCCTGCACCGCGCCGAGATCGACAAGCTCGCGTCCAAGCTGCAGGAGACGGGGCACACGATCGTGCCGCTCGTCCTGTACTTCAAGGGCGGCCGCGCCAAGATCGAGATCGCGCTCGCCAAGGGCAAGAAGGAGTACGACAAGCGCCAGACGCTCCGCGAGAAGCAGGACCGGCGCGAGGCGGACCGCGCGATGTCGGCGGCGAAGCGCAGGGAGCGGGAGTAGCTCCCGGGGACCGCTCGTCGGGCGCGGAAATAAGTTGGCCTCGGCCGACGTTGGTCACGTACGATGGGTCTGCACCCCACAGCGGGTGCGCGGATCTCCGGATCCACCTTGAAAAATCAACATGGGGATGATCGGTTTCGACAGCGGATGTCGAAGCAGGGGAAGCGTGTCGAGGAAGCGGCAATGATCTCGTTAACCATATGTCGCAACCAATAATCGCCAACACCAAGCGCGATTCCCAGTCCTTCGCCCTCGCTGCCTGATAACAGCGACTGAAGGACCCTAAATGGGTGTCAGCCCGGGGATGTTCCCGACCCGGATCCTGGCATAATCTAGGGAACTAAACCATTTCTCCCGGTCACGGGGAGAAATGGGAAATCAAACAGTGACTGGGCCCGTCGGCGACTTGTTCGCGTGATCGCCGGGGCCGAGAAAATCACAGCGAACTGCACACGGAGAAGCCCTGATTCTGCACCGTTGGACGCGGGTTCGATTCCCGCCATCTCCACCACCCCATGTGGCCCCTGACCTCCGACTTTGTCGATAGGTCAGGGGCTTTTTGCGTGTCTTGGGTGCGAGGGCGAGGGCGTATCCAAGCTTCAGTCCCGGTGCAGCGTCAGTGCGCTGACATGCGGTTCTCTCCTTGACTCTGTGACCACGACACGTACCCGTCGGGTCGTCGTGGGCTCTTCCAGGTGCTGGTAGCGCTGGAATCCGATCCGGGCGTCGATGTCAGGGATCACCCTTCCTTTCTCGTTCCATGTGGTGGTGGTGAGCCGACGCCAGCTGCCCTGACGGCTGTCCCAGGCCTCGATCCTGTACGACTCCACGCGCTGCCCGTGACGGGCGACGTCCTCACGCAGACCGATCCAGTTGAAGGTGGTGGGGCGGGCCAGCCGGCGTTCGATGATCCTGCCGTCCGCGGAGACCGAGGTGCGGGCGGTGCCCGCCACGTCATTCCCGAAGACCCGGGAGATTCGCTGCCTCAGCCCAAGGGCCCGTTCCTCCTGGTCCTCGGGGATGCGCCCGGAACGGTCAGGCCCGAAGTTCAGGAGCAGGTTCGCATTGCGGCCCACCGACGCGACGTAGATGTGCCAGAGCTGTTCCGGTGACTTCTGTTGCTCTCCTGGATTCCAGGACCAGTTGCCGCCCGCGGACATCGGCACGTCCACCTCGGTCGGCATCCAGACCAGATGGGTCGCGCCGTCCCAGGTCTCGCGGTCACCCGGTGCTCCCGCGGTGAACTGAGGAACTCCGGTGCCGGGCTGGTTGCGGACCGCGATGGTGGACCACTCGCCGCCGACTCGCGCGAAGCCTTGTTCGTTGCCGACCCACCGGAGGCCCCATCCGTTGAACACCGGGATGCCGGGCTGGAGTGCCTCTGCCAAGGACCACCAAGCTGTGGTGTCGAATCGCTGGGTCGGGTCGCCGGTCACGCCCGGGGGCGGGACGAATGCGTCCCGTGAATCGTTCCGGGGGGTGTGCGAGGTGACGTACTCGTCGAGCCACCACTCGCTAACCGGCCCGTACTGGGTGAAGATCTCGTACAGCTGGCGCAGAAAAAGGCAGTTGTACTCGTCGGTACGGAAGGTGAAGGAGGGCCGCCCCGGGGCCCGTCGCTCAGGTACAGGGCAGGCGCGGTTGCCCTTGACCTCGCTGTAGCCGTAGCGGGGATATCCCTTCTTCCAGCGGCTTCGTTCGACGTTGAGTTCATGGCGGTTGGGAGGCGAGAAGTAGAAGCCGACCGAGAGGCCGGCGCGGCGCATGGAGTCGGTGAACTCGCGCAGTACGTCGCCCTTGCCATTGCGGTACGGGCTGCGCGCGACCGAGTAGGTGCTGTATGCGCTCGGGTACAGGAGGAAGCCGTCCCCGTGTTTGACGGTGAGGACCACGTGCCGGTACCCGCCGGCCCGGAGCACGCGGGCCCACTGGTCCGTGTCCAGGTCCGACGGATTGAAGACGGTGGGGGACAGGCGCCCGTCGGGCTGAGGCTTGTCAACGAACGTGCGGGTCGTGAAGTGCACGAATGCTGTCAACTGTTGGCGCTGCCACATCAGTTGCGTAGCGCTCGGCACCACACGGGCCGCCTTGCCCTCACGTACCCGGTCGCTCTCCCCGGGGGCCAGGGAAACAACAGGGCTCCGCCGGATTTCGGGGTCTTCGTCTGCCACGGCGGGGGCGGAGAGCAGGAGCGCGCAGGCGACGGCGACGGCTCCGCGCACCGTCCGCGAGTGCACCGCCCGGATCCGCGGCCTGCTGGTGCCGAAAGCCAGGTGATCGACCATTCGATCACGTTGTCAGGACCCGTGCGCGTAGCCTCCGCTGTCCATCGTGCCTCCGGCGAAAGCCACCGGTTCAGCGGACAGGCGGCCACCCGGAAGGTTCGGCTTCGGTCTACGGGATGCAAATGCGCGCCGAACCCCGGAGTCGGCCTGTCTCGATTTTCCCGGGCGCTGTCCGCGCAGGACCGTGGCTACGCGCGACGCCGCACCTCCATGAAGAAGCAGCCGAACTCCACCGCCCTGACGTGCACGACCGCCACCGCGGGGTCCGTGAGGGCCTCGGTGAGGGCCTGTTCCATGTCGGTGGCCTGCTCGCGCGGGATCTCGATCAGGCGGCCGCCGAGGATGCGGCCGTCGGCGTCGTAGGAGCGCAGGACGCGGCGCGGGCCGTGCAGGGCGGCCGGGTAGCTGTGGCCGGGCGGCGGGCCGGGGCAGTCGTCGGCGTGGATGAAGACCGGGCCGCACTCGTCGTAGGGCCCGGGCTCGGCGCCGGTCTCGCGGGCCCAGCGGCGCAGCGGCGCGTACGAGACGAGCGTGATGCGCTCGCCGGGCGTGCTGCGGCGCAGGCAGCAGCGCAGGGGTGCGCCGCCTTCGGTGTCGGTGACCGGCTCGCGGAGCTGCCCGGCGTCGTCGCGGGTGCGGAGTTCCTTGAGCACGGTCGCGTCGATCGCCCTGATCTCGACTGTCTGCGTCGTCGTCATGGATGTCAGCATCCGTGCGGGGCGCAATCGGTGCTGGCGGAATTCGGACGCCGCATTGCGGTTTCTTTCAGTGGTCGCTTTCCGTGGTTGCCTTCAGTGCACCATGCGGAACGCCACGTATACGGGATAGGTGTACGGCTCGACGCGATAGGCGTGGAACAGGGCGTGGAAAGTCGCCCGGGCGCCGAGGGCGAAATAGAGCAGGCCGCCCGCGGCCAGGGCGATCAGCGCCGTCATGGCGATCGGCGAGGCCGTCGAGGTCACCAGGGCCCCCACCAGGCACACCGCCCACACGCTCCAGACGATCAGCTGCGTGAGCGCGAAGTTCAGGGCCGTCGTGGCGTGGGCGCGGTTGTGGGCGTCCCTCGCCGTGGCCTTCAGGCACAGGGCCGGGATCCAGGCCAGGTACGGGAAGCCCGTCAGCAGGCACAGCACGTGGGCGGCGTGGCTGAACAGGGCCCCGGAGGTGTCCGGCATCGCGGGTGCGGAGGGCCTGGGCAGGGAGGCGGGGTGAGTAGTCATGGGCGTGCTCCGTAGTGCTGTCCTTCGGTGGCCGGGGCGCGGGAGTGTCCGGGGGCCGGATATCCGGGGGCCGGGTGGCCGGGGCGCCGTCGGTGACGTGCTTCCAGCGTAGGAAGGGGCTGTTGCGGCAATAGGGACGGTTTGTAACGGATGGCGCGCGGTGGGGCGGCGGTCCGGCTGCGGGTGGGCTGCCGACGGGAGGACCCGCACGCCTTCTGTTGCCCGCGCGGCGGATCCGGGATGCTGCGGTGGCATGAGCAGACCTCTGGGACGTATGCGTACGCGAGCTCTCGCCCTGCCCCTCGTCGTCGGTCTCGCCGCCACCGTGCTCACCTGGAGCGCGCCGGCCGGTGCGGACCCGGACGCGGCCGCCCGGCCCGGCCTCGCCGAGGCCATCGAGACGATCCTCGCCGATCCGCGGATGGACGGCGGCGCGGCCAGTGTCCTCGTCGCCGAGGCGGACAGCGGCGAGGTGCTGTACCGGCACGAGGCGGGGGACCGTCTGATGCCCGCCTCCAACACCAAGCTCGTCACCTCCGCGGCGGCGGCCGAACTGCTCGGCACCGACCACCGGTTCACCACCGAGGCGCTCACCGCGGGAGCGCAGCAGGGCTCCGTGCTGCGCGGCGACCTGTATCTGCGGGGGAGCGGCGACCCCACCGCCCTCGCGGAGGACTACCGCAAGCTCGCCGCCGAGGTGGCGAAGCGCGGTATCCGGACGGTGACCGGGCGGCTCGTCGCCGACGACACCCGGTTCGACGCGCAGCGGCTCGGGCGCAGCTGGGCCGCGGACGACGAGTCCTCGTACTACTCGGCGCAGATCTCAGCCCTGACCGTCGCCCCCGACACGGACTACGACGCGGGGACCGTGGTCGTCGAGGTGTTCCCGGGCGCCGGCGCGGGGGACCGGCCGCGCGTCGCCGTGACGCCGCGCACCGGGTACGTGGAGATCGTCAACCGGGCCGAGACCCTGCCGGCCGGCCAGGACGGCGACCTCACCGTCGAGCGGCGGCACGGGACCAACGAGATCGTCGTGAGCGGCGGCATCGCGGCCGGCGAGGACGCCGCCAAGGAGTGGGTGACCGTCTGGGAGCCCACCGGCTACGCGGCCGACGTCTTCCGGCGCGCGCTGGCGCAGGAGGGCGTCCGGGTCGTCGGCGGGACCCGGCTCGGTGTGCGGACCCCGGACGGGGCACGGGAGTTGGGCGTGCACCGGTCGATGCCGCTGAAGGAACTGCTCGTCCCGTTCATGAAGCTCTCCAACAACATGCACGCTGAGGCGCTGATCAAGGCGATCGGATACGAGGCCTCCGGCGAGGGGACCTGGCAGGCCGGACTCGCCGCCGTCGACGCGTACCTGAAGCGGGCCGGTGTGGACAGCGCGCAGCTGCGGCAGGTGGACGGTTCGGGGCTGTCGCGGATGAACAACTTCCCCGCGGAGCAACTCGTCGAGCTGCTGCTCGCCGTGCGCGCGGAACCCTGGTACGCGGACTGGGCGCGGTCCCTGCCGGTGGCCTGCGACCCCGACCGGTTCGTGGGCGGCACGCTCAGGTCCCGGATGTGCGGGACGCCCGCCGCCCTCAACGCCCGCGCCAAGACCGGGTCTTTGACCGGTGCGTCTGGTCTGTCCGGGTATGTCAAGGACAAGGACGGGCGTGAACTCGTCTACTCGATCGTGCTCAACAACTACCTCGCCTCGTCCGTGAAGAGCATCGAGGATGCGATCGTGGTCACACTCGCGGCCTCGGACGCCGACGGCGCCGAGGCCGTGCGGCCGGCCAACCGGCGTGCGGCCGAGGGCCGTACCGACATCGAGTGTTCCTGGAGCAAGTCGAGGGGCTGCTGAGGTCAGTGAGGTGCGGGCCGGAGTCGGTGCGGGGCGCCGCTCCGGCCCGTATGGGCAAAGCTTTACCCCAAATGGGAACCACTTGGGCGGCGCGCCGTGTCCCCAGCGCTGATGCAGAACTGACCTGAACCGACGGGTGTCACTCTTCTGCGCTACATTCGTCATACGGGCGCAGAGTGAAGAGGGGGGCGCTCGGACCGGGTGGGGTCCGGTCCGGCGGCGAGTGCCCGGTCTCGCGTGCGTCCACCGGTTCCTTGGGGGAATAGGCGTACAGCAGTGGAGAATTGGCGGGAAGACGCCCTGTCCGGGCACACGCATGACCCGAACGAGGTCACCATCCAGATCGACGGCCTGGGCCGTCTGTCGGGTAGCGAGCTGCCGGTCGCGGAGAGCCGCGATGCCGCGGACCGGCCGGTGTTCGTGGACGAATCGGGCAGTCGCGGGCGAAAGCTGCGCAAGATCGGCTGGATACTCGGCGCCGTATGCGCGGTGTACGCCGTCGTGCTCATCGGCACCCTCGCCTCCGGCAACTCCGAAGCACCCTGGATGCCCGGCCTCGGCAAGGACAGCAACTCGTCCACCAAGGTGAAGCCCTCGCCCAGCCCCGCCGACTCCAGCGCCCCCGCCGAGGCGGAGAAGACCCCCGGCCCCGGCGAGAGCATCGTCGGCTCGCAGGACCCGCTGCTGCCCGGCACCTCCACGAGCGACCCGGCCACCGAGCCCTCCACCTCGGGCAAGCCCTCCGGCAAGCCCACCAAGAACCCGGACCCGGACCCGGATCCGAGCACGCAGAACCCGGACCCGGACCCGAGCACGCAGAACCCCGACCCGGACCCCGAGCCGACCGACCCGGTGGACCCCGAACCGACCGGCCCCGTCGACCCCACGGAGGGGAACGTGGTCGGCGGCGTCGGCGGCGGACAGCAGCAGCCCGTCTCCTCCGACACGGACCAGGGCCGCACCGGAACCGACACCGCACCCCTCGAATCCGGCCCCGCAGAGCCGGCCGAGAGCCACCTCCTCCTGGCAGGCGCCGCACTATGACCCCCCGTACCACCGGCGCGGCACGCCGCCGCCGCGTCCCCCTGCGGTACCTGCTGCCGCTGCTCTTCCTCGTCGCGCTGATGGCGATGCTCATGCTGCGCGGCTACACGCACAGCGAGATCCTCGCCGACCACCGGGTGCGCCCGCCCGCGCCCACCGACCAGGTGCCGCACCGCGTGCTCGGCGGCGGCCCCGTGATCGACGCGCGCGGCGGCCAGATATCCACCCGCGAAGTGCCGCGCAAGAAGCTGGTGCTGACCTTCGACGACGGACCCGACCCCACGTGGACGCCCCGCGTGCTCGACGTCCTGAAGGAGCATGACGCGCACGCCGTCTTCTTCGTCACCGGCACCATGGCCTCGCGCCACCCCGACCTCGTGCGGCGCATGGTCGACGAGGGCCACGAGGTGGGCCTGCACACCTTCAACCACCCCGACCTGTCGTACCAGTCGAGGAGCCGTATCGACTGGGAGCTCTCGCAGAACCAGCTGGCGCTCGCCGGCTCGGCGGGCATCCGCACCACGCTGTTCCGGCCGCCGTACTCCTCCTTCGCCGACGCCTTCGACAACAAGAACTGGCCGGTCACCGAGTACATCGGCTCCCGCGGCTACATCACCGTCGTCAACAACACCGACAGCGAGGACTGGAAGCGCCCCGGCGCCGACGCGATCATCAAGCGGGCCACGCCCAAGGGCGGCAAGGGCGCGATCGTGCTCATGCACGACTCCGGCGGCGACCGCTCGCAGACCGTGGCGGCCCTCGACCGGTTCATCCCCCAACTGCAGGACAAGGGCTACGAGTTCACGCACCTGACCGGCGCCCTCGGTGTGACCAGCGCGCACAGCCCGGTGACCGGCCTCGACCTGTGGAAGGGCAAGGCGTTCGTCTACGCCGTCCAGGCCTCCGAGCACGTGACGGGCGTCCTGGTCGTGGGTCTCGCCGTGATCGGCGCCCTGGTCATCGGCCGTTTCGGGCTGATGCTGCTGCTCTCGGTGATGCACGCGCGGCGCACCCGCCGCAGCGGCTTCAGCTGGGGGCCGCCCGTGACCGAGCCCGTCTCGGTGCTCGTGCCCGCGTTCAACGAGGCCAAGTGCATCGAGAACACGGTCCGTTCACTGATCGGCAGCGACCACCCCATCGAAGTGATCGTGATCGACGACGGCTCCACCGACGGCACCGCGCGGCTGGTGGAGAGCCTGCGCCTGCCGGGCGTCCGCGTGATCCGCCAGCACAACGCGGGCAAGCCCGCCGCCCTCAACCGCGGCGTGGCCAACGCCCGGTACGACCTGATCGTGATGATGGACGGCGACACCGTCTTCGAGCCGTCCACCGTCCGCGAGCTCGTGCAGCCCTTCGGCGACCCGCGCGTGGGCGCCGTCGCGGGCAACGCGAAGGTGGGCAACAAGGACTCGCTGATCGGCGCCTGGCAGCACATCGAGTACGTGATGGGCTTCAACCTCGACCGGCGCATGTACGACGTGCTGCGCTGCATGCCCACGATCCCCGGCGCGGTCGGCGCCTTCCGCCGCTCCGCCCTGGAGCGGGTCGGCGGGATGAGCGACGACACGCTCGCCGAGGACACCGACATCACGATGGCCCTGCACCGCGACGGCTGGCGCGTGGTCTACGCGGAGAACGCCCGCGCGTGGACCGAGGCCCCCGAGACCGTGCAGCAGCTCTGGTCCCAGCGCTACCGCTGGTCGTACGGCACGATGCAGGCGATCTGGAAGCACAAGCGCGCCTTCATCGAGAGCGGGCCCTCGGGCCGCTTCGGCCGGGTCGGCCTGCCGCTGGTCTCGGCGTTCATGGTGCTCGCGCCGCTGCTCGCGCCCCTGATCGACGTCTTCCTCCTGTACGGCCTGGTGTTCGGCCCGACCCAGAAGACGATCATCGCGTGGCTGGGCGTCCTCGCAATCCAGGCCGTCTGCGCGGCGTACGCCTTCCGGCTCGACCGCGAGAAGATGACCCATCTGATCTCGCTGCCCCTGCAGCAGATCCTCTACCGGCAGTTGATGTACGTGGTGCTGCTCCAGTCCTGGATCACCGCCCTCACCGGCGGCCGCCTGCGCTGGCAGAAGCTGCGCCGCACCGGCGTGGTGGGCTCGGCCCCCGGCATCCCCGCCCAGCCGTACAGCGGCGAGCGGAGGCCGGTGGGATGAGCACGCATCGCTACGACCCGTCGGGGAGCGCCGGGCGGCCGGACGAGGCTTCGGGGTGGAGGGGTTACGGGGTGCCGGAGCAGCGGGGCGCGGAGCTTTACGGGACCGATCCGTACGGGAGTGACCCGTACGGGAACGATCCTTACGGGACCGAGCCGTACGCCGCCGATGCCCGCGCGGCCGGCACGCACGGCACCGACGTGTACGGCACCCAGCCGGCCTGGACGCAGGACCCGCAGCCGGCGTGGGCGGCGCAGGAACCGCAGCACACGGCCACCCTGCCCGCCCAGCCCCAGGAGCCGGGCCCCACCGATCCGCCGAAGGCGGCCCACAAGCCGGGCCGCGACCGGTACTTGGACCTGCTGCGCACGCTCGCGCTGGTCCGCGTCGTCGTGTACCACATCTTCGGCTGGGCCTGGCTGACGGTGGTCTTCCCTTCGATGGGCGTGATGTTCGCGCTCGCCGGCTCGCTCATGGCGCGTTCCCTGAAGCGGCCCGCGCTCGGTGTGATCCGCGGCCGTATCCGGCGGCTCCTGCCGCCCGTCTGGCTGTTCGGCGCCGCGGTGGTACCGCTCATGTTCCTGCAGGGGTGGAACCCGGCGAAGGACCTCGGCGGCACGTGGTTCCTCCAGGTGCTCAACTACCTCTTCCCGGTGGGGGCCCCGCCCTACCCGTGGCACAACGGCTCGCCCTCCGGGCTGCTCGAGGACACCTGGGCGGTGCAGGCGGCGGGCCCGCTCTGGTACATCCGCGCGTACCTGTGGTTCGTCATCGCCTCGCCCCTGCTCCTGTGGGCCTTCCGCAGGCTGCCCTGGGTGACGCTGCTCGCGCCGCTCGCGCTCACGGCGGTCGTCGGCACGGGCATCGTGAAGATCCCCGGCGAGACCGGGAACGCCGTCACCGACTTCGCGGTCTACGGCTCCTGCTGGGTGCTCGGCTTCGCACACCAGGAGGGCACACTCAAGAGGTTTCCGCGGTACGTGACCGTCTCGCTGGCCTCGCTCCTGATGGCGTTCGGCCTGTGGTGGGCCTCGAACCACCTCGGCCCGGACGGCTGGGACCTCAACGACATCCCGCTCGCCCAGGCCACCTGGTCCTTCGGCTGCGTGGTGATCCTGCTGCAGTACGCCCCTTCGTGGCAGGAACTGCCGGGCCGACTGAAGAGCTTCGACAAGCTGATCACGCTCTCCAACAACCGTGCCGTCACCATCTACCTGTGGCACAACGCGCTGATCATGGCGACGATCCCGATCCTGGACCTCGCGTGGGACATCCCCGGCTTCTGGGAGAACTTCGGCCCCGCCTTCGAGACCACGTACACGATCTGGATGTTCGTCCTCGTCTGGCCGCTGATCGGCCTGATGATCCTGGCCGTCGGCTGGGTCGAGGACATCGCCGCCCAACGCAAGCCTCGCCTCTGGCCCGACGGCAGCAGGAAGAAGACCGGCTCGCACAGCCGCTGACGCCGCTCGCACAGCCGCTGGCCCCGGCCGCGCAGTTGCTCGCCGCGGGACGCCGCGCGCTCACACGCGCGCCGTCCCGCGGGTGAGAGCAAGGTTGCGCCGCGGTCATCAGATCGGGCACCGCCCCGAAATCACCGCTCCCTAGCGTCGTCCACGACTCGGACGACGCGTGGGGAGTGGAGGCGTGATGACATCGGCACCGGCTGCCACAGGCGGACGCAAGGGGGGCCGCTGGATCGAGCAGTGGGACCCGGAGGACGAGGAGTTCTGGGCGCGCACCGGCGAGAAGACCGCCCGCCGCAACCTGCTCTACTCCGTCCTCAGCGAGCACATCGGCTTCTCGATCTGGACGCTGTGGTCGGTGCTCGTGCTGTTCATGGGGCCCGAGTACGGCATCGACCCGGCCGGGAAGTTCTTCCTCATCGGTACGGCCACCCTGGTCGGCGCCGTGATCCGGGTGCCCTACACCTTCGCGGTGGCGCGCTTCGGCGGCCGCAACTGGACGGTGATCAGCGCCCTGTTGCTGCTCGCGCCCACCTTGGCGGCCTTCGCGGTCATGGAGCCCGGCACCTCGTACACCACCTTCCTGCTGGTGGCCGCGCTCACCGGCGTCGGCGGCGGCAACTTCGCCTCCTCCATGACCAACATCAACGCCTTCTTCCCGCTCCGCAAGAAGGGCTGGGCGCTCGGCCTGAACGCGGGCGGCGGCAACATCGGTGTGCCCGTGGTGCAGTTGATGGGTCTGCTCGTCATCGGCGTGGCGGGCGCCGGGCACCCGCGGGTGCTGCTCGCGATCTACCTGCCGCTGATCGTGATCGCCGCCGCGCTCGCCGCCGTACGGATGGACAATCTCGCGCCCGTACGCAACGACACCGGGGCCGTCCGCGAATCCGTGCGCGACCCGCACACGTGGATCATGTCCTTCCTCTACATCGGCACCTTCGGCTCCTTCATCGGATACAGCTTCGCCTTCGGCCTCGTGCTCCAGACCCAGTTCGGCCGCACCCCGCTCCAGGCCGCATCCCTCACCTTCATCGGACCGCTGCTCGGCTCCCTGATCCGGCCCGTCGGCGGACTGCTCGCCGACCGCTTCGGCGGGGCCCGCATCACCCTGTGGAACTTCGCGGCGATGGCGGCGGCGACCGGCGTGGTGATCTTCGCTTCCGTACGGGAGTCGCTGCCGGTCTTCCTCGTCGGGTTCACCGCGCTGTTCGTGCTCAGCGGACTCGGCAACGGCTCGACGTTCAAGATGATCCCCGGCATCTTCCAGGCCAAGGCACTGGCCAGGGGCCTGGCCGGCGAGGCCGCCGACGCCTGGGCCCGCCGTCTGTCCGGCGCGGCGATCGGCCTGATCGGCGCGGTCGGCGCGGTGGGCGGACTCGGCATCAACCTGGCCTTCCGGCAGTCCTTCCTGACCGCCGGCACCGGCACCGCCGCCTTCACGGCCTTCCTGGTCTGTTACGCGCTCTGCTTCGTGGTGACCTGGGCGGTGTACCTGCGCGCCCCGGCGGCTGCCCCCGCACCGGCGACCGCGGGCGAACCCGAACCCGCCCCGCAGCCGAGCTACGCGCAGGTGTGATCCACTCGGCGCGGGTGCACGCCGCATGACCCCGTACGGCGTGTGAGCCACACGACCCGGCACGGAGGCCGCGTAACACCTGCGCAATCAGGGCGAACCGAGCCTGTCACGCACCCTTGGCAGGCTCGGTCGACCGCACGATGGGACTTTTCGCCATGGCAGACCAGACACAGACCCCGCCCCAAGCTCTCCACTTCTCCCCCAAGCTCTTCGAGCAGGGAGGTGCCCCCAGAGCAGGGGGGACCCCCCTCGCCGGGCAGCCGCTCGCGGGCTTCACCGTCGGGGTGACGGCCGCCCGGCGCGCCGACGAGCTGGGCGCGCTGCTCGAACGGCGCGGGGCGAACGTGCTGCACGCGCCCGCGCTGCGGATCGTGCCGCTCGCCGACGACAGCGAACTGCTCGCCGCCACCAAGCAGTTGCTCGACCACGCGCCCGACGTGGTGGTCGCCACCACCGCGATCGGTTTCCGCGGCTGGATCGAGGCGGCCGACGGCTGGGGCATCGGCGACGAGCTCCTGTCCTGCCTGGGCGAGGTCGAACTCCTCGCGCGCGGACCGAAGGTGAAGGGCGCGATCCGCGCCGCCGGGCTCACCGAGTCCTGGTCGCCGGCCTCCGAGTCGATGGCCGAGGTGCTCGACCGGCTGCTCGTCGAAGGGGTCGCGGGCCGCCGGGTCGCGCTGCAACTGCACGGCGAACCGCTGCCGGGCTTCGTGGAGTCGCTGCGGGCCGCGGGCGCCGAAGTCGTCGGTGTGCCCGTCTACCGCTGGATGCCCCCGGAGGACCTCACCCCCGTCGACCGTCTGATCGACGCCGTCCTCGCCCGCACCGTGGACGCCCTCACCTTCACCTCGGCCCCCGCGGCGGTCTCGCTCCTGACCCGTGCGACGGAACGCGGCCAGGACGCCGCGTTCCTCACCGCCCTCGAACACGACGTGCTCGCGGCCTGCGTGGGCCCGGTCACCGCCCTGCCGCTCCAGGCCCAGGGCCTGCCCACCATCCAGCCCGAACGCTTCCGCCTCGGCCCCCTGGTCCAGCTCCTCTGCCTCGAACTCCCCGCCCGCACCCCCACGTTGCCCGTAGCGGGCCACCACCTCCAGATCCGCGGCCACGCGGCCGTACTCGACGGCGAACTCCGCCCGGTCCCCCCGGCGGGCATGTCCCTGCTGCGCGCCCTGGCCCGCCGCCCCGGCTGGGTGGTCTCCCGCGCGGACCTCCTGCGCGTCCTGCCGGGCGCGGGCCAGGACGAACACGCGGTGGAGACGGCGATGGCCCGACTGCGCTCGGCCCTCGGCACACCGAAGCTGATCCAGACGGTGGTGAAGCGGGGGTACCGACTGGCGTTGGATCCTTCGTCGGATGCGAAGTATGCGGGCTAGGCGGGGAGTTGGGCGCTCCTAGCGCTGCAGGCGGTCCGGTAGTCGCACCCACCGGCGCGGTGCGTGGCGGTCCGCTGCTGTGCCGGCGTCGGTGATGCGGAGGCCGGCCTGGCTGCAGGCGTACGCGAGCGTGTCCGCGCCGTACGAGAAGGCGCCGCGCTGCCACCACCGGAAGTGCCAGGCGGCCGCTGGTTCCGCCTCGTCGGGCGTGAGGCCGATCTCCTCGTGCCCGACCGCCCTCCCGTCCCGGGCCAGGGTCCCGAAGATGCCGCCCTTGGGGTTGTAGTAGATGCCGTACGCGGCGGTGCCGTGCGTGAGCTCCGCGAGGACGGCCTCGTCGCTCGGCAGGTATCCCTCCTGCGTGATCACGCAGCCGCCCGGGGCGCCGGGCAGGCTCGTCACGCCGACCCAGCGCAGGGACTCCTCGAAGTCTTCATCGGCGAACGGGGCGTGCTCGAGGTCGGCGAGCGGACAGTCCGCAGGGGCCGCGCCGAGCCGCCGGATCACCTCGTCCTCGTCGAGGCCGCGGACGAAGGCGATGCCCAGCCCCTCGGTCCACAGCTCCTCCTCGCCGAACGCGGCGATCAGCTCGTCGGCCGCCCGGAACGCGGCGGCGTCCTCGGCCGGCAGCTCCCGCGCACCCGGCAGCCCCGCGACGAGCGGCGCGAGCGGAGTGGTGAGCAGAAGGAGGCCGGGCGACCACGGTCCCGTCTGCTCGGTCCACACATCGGCGCCGGCGTCGATCAGCGCGCGGATGCTTTGCTCGCTCCCGCTGCACACGGCGTGCCAGAGCGGGGTGTGTCCGAATTCGTCCGACGCGTCAACCGCCGCTCCATGGGCCAGGAGTACGGCGACTGAATCCGCCGCTCCTCGTGCCGCGCACTGGTGCAGCGGGGTGCCCTCCGGCCAGCCGACCCGCGCGTCGACCGGTGCGCCCTCTTCGAGGCGGACGCGGACCAGGGCGGCGTCCTCCCAGTCGTGGTAGCCGAGTTGTTGCCAGTCGTCCCGCGGTACGTAGCGCTGCCGCGCCTCGTCCTCGCGCCGCAAGACGCTCAACTCATGCTCGGAGAGCGGCGGCGCGAGAAAGTTCGGCGGGCCGCTCATCTCCGCTGTCACGAAGGTGGTCGGCTGCGTGGCCGGGTCCGGCGGTTCAAGCCCGGGCCACACCTCCATGGCGGTGGATGCCGCGGCCCGTAGAGCCGCCACGTCCACCGCCGTGCTCGTCTCGCCGATCTCTTCATCCGGCCACTCGACCACCAACCGGGCTTCCCCTGGCGGCGGAAGCTCCGGCAGGTAGAGGTCGACATCGGTCTTGAAGGTCGACCGGCGCAGCGGGCCCATGCCCGGGTCCAAGGGAATCAGGCCGGTCGCCTGGGGAGTGAACACGCGCCGCTGCTGCCCCTCCGTATCGGTGTACGACACGTCCCGCATCACCGTCGGGTCCAACGACGTCACCCGACGACCGTCCGAGAACAGCAGACCGACCCGCAGCCCGGACTTCCGCGGCGGACCCGAACCCTGCCACCGCGTCCGCCGGAACACCGACAGGTGCAGCGTGGCCGACCGAGGCCACATCGACCACCCGGTCACCACCACCCGGGCCTCCGGCCCGTCCCCGGCCACCCCCAACTGCCGCACGAACGCGGGCGCATAGCGGTCCACCGGCGGCGCGTACCGTCCCTCGTCCTCGCCCGGAGGGCCGAGCCGCACCAGTGCCGTCCGCTCGGCAGCGGGCTCCTCGGGGAGCACCAGATCGTCGAAGAATCCCATGCACCGAGCGTGCCAGCCGGGTCTGACAACGGCCCCGCTCCATGCGCCAGGTCATGCCACAGCTGGGGAGCCGATCTATGGCCCGGCCCCGACCACCCCTAGTACCGTGCCCCAATGATCGACGAAAAGTTCGAGATCCGGCCCGCGACCCCGGACGACGCCGCCGCGCTCGTGGCGGCGCAGCTGCGCAACAGGGAGCATCTGGCCGGCACCGAACCCGCGCGCGCCGACGCGTACTTCACCGTCGAGGGGCAGATCGCGCGGATGAACGACGGGAACGTGCGCTGGGTCATCACCGACGGTGACAGGGTCATCGGGCGTGCGGATCTCTCCGGGATCGTGCGGGGGCCCTTCTGCACCGCCTCGCTCGGGTACTGGGTGGACGGCGAGTACCTGGGGCGCGGACTCGCGGTGCGTGCCGCCGAGACGATGCTCGCGTACGCGCGTGACGGCCTCGGACTGCACCGGGTCGAGGCCTCCACGCTCACCGACAACGTGGCCTCCCAGCGCGTTCTCGCCAAGTGCGGCTTCGAGAAGATCGGGTTCGCGCCCAGGTATCTGCACATCAACGGCGCCTGGCGGGACCACTTCCTGTTCCAGCGGATCCTGCACGACGACCCGCCGCCGCTCTAGAGCCGAGCCGCCGGACCGGCCCCGGCGCAGGCACGGGGTCTTCCGGCCGCGCCCCAGGCCGGGCACTCTGTGAGGGAATCACCGGCAACCCCACAAGGCGGTGACAGGCGCATGGTGGCGAGTACGGCCGCGTACGAGCCGCGGTTCGACGCCGGGCGGGTCGGTCTCGACCTGCTCGCCACGTCCCACCCGGAGGAACGGCTCGACAGCGCCGAGGCGTTGGGGGAGTGGCTGAGAGGCGCCGGGCTCGTGCCGGCGGGGACCGGTCTCGGGCGGATCGGGCTCGATTGCGTTCATCGTTTTCGTCAATTGCGGGAGGACATCCGGCAGTTGGTGGGCGGGGCGCCCTCGCCCGACGGCAAGCCTGCCGCCCTCGCGCTCGCCCGGGTCAACGAGGCGGCCGCGCTGCCGCCGCCCGCACCGCGGGCCGTGCCCGACGGGGACGGCAGGCTGCTGCGCGTCCTGCACACCGAGCCCGACTGCGGGGCGCTGCTCGCGGCGATCGCCCGCGATGTCGTGGAGCTGCTCACCGACCCCGTCGCCGCCTCGCGTATCCGCCAGTGCGAGGGCGACAACTGCCCGCGGATCTACCTCGACACCTCCCGCGGACGCCGCCGGCGCTGGTGCTCCAGCGAGGTCTGCGGCAACCGGGAGCGCGTGGCCCGGCACCGCCGCCGTACGGCCGTGACATGAGCGCCGGCAGGTGCGGAAACGCTCAGGTCCGCTCCTGAACCGCCGTTCAGGAGAAAACTTCCGGAAGCGTTGAACACGCGGCCCGCCCGCCCCGTAACTCCCCTGTGATAAAAGCAGTGGGGGCAGCCCCGTCGACCAGGGGACACCGGAGGCAGGCGTGCGCAAGGATTCCGCAGTGGCCGACGAACGACCTCCGCGGGCCAGGCACCGGGTGCCCTCGCCCTCGGAACAACCAGCGCCGGACGAGGAGTTGATGCGCGCGCTCTACCGAGAGCACGCGGGTCCGCTGCTCGCCTACGTGCTGCGCCTGGTCGCCGGGGACCGGCAGCGCGCCGAGGACGTGGTGCAGGAGACGCTGATCCGGGCGTGGAAGAACGCCGGGCAGCTCAACCGCGCCACCGGTTCCGTCCGCCCCTGGCTGGTGACGGTCGCGCGGCGTATCGTCATCGACGGACACCGCAGCCGGCAGGCCCGGCCGCAGGAGGTCGACCCGGCCCCACTGGAGGTCATCCCCGCGGAGGATGAGATCGACAAGGCGCTTTGGCTGATGACACTTTCGGACGCGCTCGACGATCTGACCCCCGCGCACCGGGAGGTCCTCGTCGAGACGTATTTCAAGGGCCGTACGGTCAACGAGGCGGCCGAAGTGCTCGGCATACCCAGCGGCACCGTCCGCTCCCGGGTGTTCTACGCACTTCGTTCCATGAAGCTGGCGCTGCAGGAGCGGGGGGTGTCGGCATGAGCGGCTACTACGGACCGGACACACAGGGGATGCGCGAGACGCCCGACATCCACGAGACCGTCGGCGCCTACGCCCTCGGGATCCTGGACGACGCCGAGGCCACGGCCTTCGAGGCGCACCTGGCCGGCTGCGACTTCTGTGCGGCCCAGCTCGACGAACTCGCGGGCATGGAGCCGATGCTCGCCGCGCTCGCGGACCTGCCGCAGCAGCCGCTGCGCGACCCGGGTGCGGTACGGCAGGTGGGCGAGCAGCTGTCCACGCAGCCGAGCCCGCGCCTGCTCGACAACCTGGTCGGCGAGGTCGCCCAGAAGCGCGCCATGAAGCGGCGGCGCGGCTTCTACCTGGTGGCGGCCGCGGCGGCGCTGATCATCGGCGGCCCGCTCGCGGTGGTCGCGGTGAACGACGGCGGTGGTACGACGACTCCGCACGCCCACTCCACCAGCCCCGCCGAGGACGCCTTCTTCCACCACATGGAGAAGAAGTTCACGGCCACCGACGCGGACACCGATGTAACGGCCACGGTCGGGGTCGAGAAGAAGGGCTGGGGCACCCACACCGTCCTGGAGCTGAAGAACGTCAAGGGACCGCTCAAGTGTTCCCTGATCGCGGTCGGCAAGAACGGCGAGGAGGAGACCGTCACCTCGTGGGCCGTGCCCGAGCGCGGGTACGGGATCGAGGGCAGCACGGACAAGTGGGCGAGCAACCCGCTGTACGTGCACGGCGGAGCGGCCCTGGAGCCGGAGGAGATCGACCGCTTCGAGGTTCGTACCTTCGAGGGGAAGAAGCTGGTGGATGTGAAGGCGTAGTGCGCACGGGGGTCCCTTTCGATTACGGTGGACGGCTGCTCATGTCGAGCAGCAGCACGTGAGAAGGGGACCCCGGTGGCCGACGTCAATGCCGCCTCGCCGTCAGGCACGCGAGTGCCGTCCGGTACAGGAGAGCCGTCCGGTACCGCAGGCGCGGGAGAGCCGGCCGGCACGCGGGAGCGCGAGCTCGCCATCGAGCAGCGCCACCTCGACCGGGTCTACGCACGCCTCGAGGAGAAGATCCACGAGGCCGAGTTCCTGATGCAGGACGCGGCCAAGCGCTCCCAGGTCGGCACGCCCGGCGCGCTCGCCGAGCGCGACGCGCAGGTCTACCGCGCGGGCATCCATCTGAACCGCCTGAACAACGAGTTCGAGGACTTCCTCTTCGGCCGCATCGATCTGCTGCTCGGCAAGGACGGCAAGAAGGGCCCGGACGGCGCGTACACCTCGGTCGAGCCGGCCGAGGACGCCATCCGCCCCGACAACACCGCCGACATCGCCGAGACCCTGCACATCGGCCGCATCGGCGTGCTCGACGCGGACTACTCGCCGCTGGTCATCGACTGGCGCGCGCCCGCCGCCGCACCCTTCTACCGCTCCACACCGGTCGACCCGGGCCGTGTCGTCCGCCGCCGCGTCATCCGCTCCAAGGGACGCAAGGTGCTCGGCGTCGAGGACGACCTGATGCGCCCCGCCCTCACCGCGTACCTGAACGGCGAGGAGCTCCCTGCCTTCGGCGACGGCGCCCTGATGGCCGCGCTCGGCCAGGCCCGCAGCCACTCGATGCGCGACATCGTCGCCTCCATCCAGGCCGAACAGGACCTGGTCATCCGCGCCCCCGCCGCCTCCGTCACGTACGTGGAGGGCGGCCCCGGCACCGGCAAGACGGCCGTCGCCCTGCACCGCGCCGCATACCTCCTCTACCAGGACCGCCGCCGCTACTCCGGCGGCATCCTGATCGTCTCGCCGACCCCGCTGCTCGTCGCGTACACCGAGGGCGTGCTGCCCTCGCTCGGCGAGGAGGGCCAGGTCGCGATCCGCGCGGTCGGCTCGCTGGTCGACGGCGTGGAGGCCACGCTGTACGACGACCCGGCGGTGGCCCGCGTGAAGGGCGCCTCGCGGATGCTGAAGGTGCTGCGCAAGGCGGCTCGCGGGGTGCTCGACACCCCGCAGCCTTCTGCCGGCGGTCAGCTGTCCCTGGACGAGGATGATTCCGTCGATTCCGTACAGGAGGCAGGCACCGCGGTCCGCACCGACCTGCTTCGCGTGGTGGCCTTCGGCCGCCGCCTCGAACTCGACGCGGACGAGCTGCGCCGGATCCGCCAGATCGCCCTGGGCGGCACCGCGCCCGTCAACCTGCTGCGCCCGCGCGCCCGCAAGCTGCTCCTTGACGCCCTGTGGGCCAAGTCCGGCGCCGGGGCCCGGCACACGGACCCGGAGCTCGCGGCCGAGCTGCGCTCCTCCTTCGACGAGGACGTCAGCGACGAGGACGGCTTCACCGGCTTCCTGAACGCCTGGTGGCCCGAGCTGACCCCGCGCGCGGTGCTCGCCGCGATGGCCGACGAGAAGCGCCTGTCCCGCTGGGGCCGCCGCGTCCTCAACCCCGGCGAGGTCCGCAAGGTCGCCCGCTCGCTGCGGCGCGACGGGTACTCGGTGCACGACGTGGCCCTGCTCGACGAGCTCAACTCGATCCTGGGCACCCCGGCCCGCCCCAAGCGCAAGCGCGAACTCGACCCGCTGGACCAGCTCACGGGCCTCGAGGAGCTGATGCCGCAGCGCGAGGAGACCCAGCGCGAGCGGGCCGAACGGCTCGCGCAGGAGCGGGTCGAATACGCGCACGTGATCGTCGACGAGGCCCAGGACCTGACCCCCATGCAGTGGCGGATGGTCGGCCGCCGCGGCCGGCACGCCACCTGGACGGTGGTGGGCGACCCGGCCCAGTCCTCCTGGTCCGAGCCGGACGACGCGGCCGCGGCCCGCGACGAGGCGCTCGGCACCCGCCCGCGCCGCCGCTTCGAGCTGACCGTCAACTACCGCAACCCGTCCGAGATCGCCGACCTCGCGGCCAAGGTGCTCGCCCTGGCGATGCCGGGCATGCCCTCGCCGAAGGCGGTGCGCTCCACCGGACTGGAGCCCCGGTTCGCGGTCGTGGACGACGAGCGCTCGGGGGCGCGGGGCAGTCTCGGCGCGACCGTACGGGCGGCTGCGGCCCGGCTGCTCGACCAGGTCGACGGCACGGTCGGCGTGGTGGTCGCCATGCGGCGCCGCGACGAGGCCGCGCGCTGGCTCGCGGACCTCGGCGAGCGCGTGGTCGCGCTCGGCTCCCTCGAAGCCAAGGGCCTGGAGTACGACGCGACGGTCGTGGTCTCCCCGGCGGAGATCGCCGACGAGTCACCGGCCGGTCTGCGCGTGCTGTACGTGGCGTTGACCCGCGCCACCCAGCAGCTCACCGTGGTCTCCACGGCGGCGGACGCGCCGGACGCGGCGGGGGTGCCGGACCTGCTGCGGGACTGAGCGCCGCACTTCGCCGGGGCTCCGCTATGGGAGCTCCGGCTGCTCCAGTGACCGCACCTCGGCCGCGTACAGCTCGGCCGGGTCGAGGTCCATGCCCGCGAAGTGCCCGGCCAGTTCGAGCGAGAGCACCCCGTGCAGGCGGGTCCAGAAGCGCAGGGCGCGGGCCTCGGCGCCGGGGCCGGCCTGCGCGCACGCGGCGACGAGCCGCGCCATGATGCGCCGCGCCGTCTCGCGGGTGTCCTCCGGCGCGTGGTACCCAGGCACCGGCGTCCCGTACATCAGGAAGTACCGCTGCCGGTCGGCCAGCGCCCAGGTCCGCAACGCCCCCGCCAGGCCTGCCGGACCGGTCTCGCCCGCCGCGTCGACAGCCGTCTCCAGGGATCCGTACGCCTCCCTGATCAGCTCGGTGATCAGCTCGTCGCGTGAGGCGAAGTAGCGGTAGAGGGCGGGGCCCGTCATGCCCAGCTGCTTGGCGATGGCGTTCAGGGAGAGGCCGGGCGCGCCCGAAGCGGCGATCTGCTCCCAGGCCTTCTCCTTGATCTCGGCCCGGACCTGGGCCCGGTAGCGCTCCCTCGGCGTCGTCATGCGTTAGACCCTATCACTGAAGCTATTGACTCCAACTCTGCGATTGAGTTACAACCTATAACAGAAGCGAGAAGAGCTATCGGCATACGAGACGCAGAGGCGGGACTCCCATGAACACCACCCAGCAGCAGCTCACCGAGATCGTCCTCCCGGGCAAGGTCGAGCCCGAGGGCCTGCGGGTCCGGCGCGGACCCGTTCCCGTGCCGGGGCCGGGCCAGGTGCTCGTCGCCGTCGAGGCCACCGGCGTCTCCTTCGCCGAGCAGCAGATGCGGCGCGGGCGCTACTTCGACCAGCCGCCGTTCCCCTTCGTGCCCGGCTACGACCTGGTCGGGCGGGTCACCGCCCTGGGGCCCGGTGTTCCCGGGGACCTCGAAGGGTGCCGTATCGCCGCCCTCACCAAGACCGGCGCCTGGGCCAGCCATGTCCTGGTCGACGCCGAGGACGCCGTGCCGGTACCCGACGGAGTGGGCGCCGCCGAGGCCGAGACCGCGGTGCTCAACGGGATCACCGCCTGGCAGATGCTGCACCGCAAGGCCCGCGTCCGCAGCGGGCAGACGATCCTGGTGCACGGCGCGGGCGGCGGGGTCGGCTCCCTGCTCGTGCAGCTCGCCCGCGGCGCCGGGGTCCGCGTCATCGGCACCGCGTCCCCGCGCCACCACGCCGCGCTGCGCGCCCGGGGTGTGGAGCCGGTGGACTACCGGACCGGGGACGTGCCCGCGCGGGTCCGCGCGCTCGCGCCCGGCGGGGTGGACGCCGTCTTCGACCACGTGGGCGGCCGCAGCGTCGTCGACTCCTGGCGGCTGCTCGCGCCCGGCGGCACCCTCGTCTCGTACGGGAGCGCCGCCACCCTTGACGCCGAGGGCAGCAAGATGTGGCCGGTCCTGAAGATCCTCGGCCGCATGTGGGCGTGGAACGCGCTGCCCAACGGGCGGCAGGCGTACTTCTACAACGTGTGGGCCGGCCGGAAGTTCGGCCCGAAGGCCTTCCGCGCGCGGCTGCGCGCCGACCTCGGGCAGGTGCTCGACGCGCTGCGCCGCGGCGAGATCGGCGCGGGCGTGGCCGCGGAGCTGCCGCTCGAGCGGGCCGGCGAAGCCCTGCGCCTCGCGGAGTCCGGCACGGTGGCCGGCAAGGTGGTGCTCGTCCCCTGAGGGGTCCGCTGGGCCGTTCGCGTAGTGACCGAAAACGTATCGCCTGGTACGGGAATTGCCTTACGGGGATCGTTTGTTACCTTGGACGTGGCACCGGCTCGATCCAAGCCCCCGGGCCCAACCTTCGTCGCTACGAGCGACCACTTGCCGCGAGGCGAGCATGGCGGGTCGGTGTCACTGAGCTTCACCAGAGGTCCACGTCCTTCGGGGCGTGGACCTCTTTTGTATGTAGCCACAGAGTCGGTACGTGCCCCCTGAAAGGGGTTCCGCGCCGCCCGGCGCTTCTCGTATGGTGGAAGTAGTTTTCCGAAAATGCCCCTCGTCCGCGAGCAAAACGTTCTAAACCCGGGACGGCTACCTCGTACCGGCAGGTAGGTGCGACGATCGGATGACGCACGCGATGGCAGTTTTTTTGCAAGACAGGTGAAAGAGAGAAGTCGGCATGGCAACGGCGCCCAGCGTCTCCTACTCGATGACGGTCCGACTCGAGGTGCCCGCGAGCGGAACCGCCGTCTCGCAGCTCACCACGGCCGTCGAATCCTCGGGAGGCTCCGTCACGGGCCTCGACGTGACCGCATCCGGTCACGAGAAGCTCCGGATCGACGTGACCATCGCGGCGACCTCCACCTCGCACGCGGACGAGATCGTCGAGCAGCTGCGCGGGATCGAGGGGGTCACCCTCGGCAAGGTCTCGGACCGTACCTTCCTGATGCACCTCGGCGGCAAGATCGAGATGGCGTCGAAGCACCCCATCCGCAACCGTGACGACCTCTCCATGGTCTACACGCCGGGTGTGGCCCGCGTGTGCATGGCCATCGCGGAGAACCCGGAGGACGCGCGCCGCCTCACCATCAAGCGCAACACGGTTGCGGTGGTGACGGACGGCTCCGCGGTGCTCGGCCTCGGCAACATCGGCCCGATGGCCGCCATGCCGGTCATGGAGGGCAAAGCGGCCCTCTTCAAGCGCTTCGCCGACATCGATGCCTGGCCGATCTGCCTGGACACCCAGGACACCGACGAGATCGTGTCGATCGTCAAGGCGATCGCCCCCGGCTTCGCGGGCATCAACCTCGAGGACATCTCCGCGCCGCGCTGCTTCGAGATCGAGGCCCGCCTGCGCGAGGCCCTCGACATCCCCGTCTTCCACGACGACCAGCACGGCACCGCCATCGTGGTGCTCGCCGCGCTCACCAACGCCCTTCGTGTGGTGGGCAAATCGATCGGCGACGTGCGCGTGGTCATGTCCGGTGCAGGCGCCGCCGGTACGGCCATCCTCAAGCTGCTGCTCGCGGCCGGCGTCAAGCACGCCGTCGTCGCCGACATCCACGGCGTGGTGCACGCGGACCGCGCCGACCTGGTCGACGCCGCCGCCGACTCGCCGCTGCGCTGGATCGCCGACAACACCAACCCCGAGGGCGTCACCGGCACGCTGAAGGAAGCGGTCGTCGGTGCGGACGTGTTCATCGGCGTCTCGGCGCCCAACGTCCTTGACGGCAACGACGTCGCGGCCATGGCGGACGACGCGATCGTGTTCGCGCTTGCGAACCCCGACCCCGAGGTCGACCCGTCAATCGCGCGCCAGACCGCCGGAGTTGTGGCCACCGGCCGCTCGGACTTCCCCAACCAGATCAACAACGTGCTGGTGTTCCCGGGTGTGTTCCGCGGTCTGCTCGACGCCCAGTCGCGCACGGTGAACACGGAGATGATGCTCGCGGCGGCCACGGCTCTCGCGGACGTGGTCTCCGAGGACGAGCTCAACCCGAACTACATCATCCCGTCGGTCTTCAACGACAAGGTCGCGGGCGCGGTGGCCGGAGCGGTGCGCAACGCGGCGAAGGCGGCGGGCGCGGCGGCGGGTTCGGCCCCCTCGGCCTGAACGCGGCCCGATGTGACCGGAACCACGGCCTGAAACGCGGCGCGTCGTGGAACGCGACGTGCACGGGTGCGCTCTAGGGTTGCGGGCGGAAACCACGCCTTCTATGCCCTGCGGTGCGATGCCGGGAGCCGACGGAGCGTCACCATTTCGGGGCACGTTGCCTACGATGGGTGCTTTTCGTGTGACTACTGCTCCTCTGACGGGGCGCCGGATTGGCTTTCCCGCCTGAGGTGGGGGCAGGATGCTTCCCCAAGGGCTCCGTCCGAGGGGCGCACCCTGAGGGCGCGAGGGTCCGGCGACGGACCCGGGTCACGGGACCGCCGAGGACCCTGGCAGCATCGGCTTCGCTGTGCCCGACAGGCTTTGCCGCGTGGCACCGCCTCAACAGCAAGAAGAACACGGGAGTAACAACATGAACCGCAGTGAGCTGGTGGCCGCGCTGGCCGACCGCGCCGAGGTGACCCGCAAGGACGCCGACGCCGTGCTGGCCGCGTTCGCCGAGACCGTCGGCGAGATCGTCGCCAAGGGCGACGAGAAGGTCACCATCCCCGGCTTCCTCACCTTCGAGCGCACCCACCGTGCCGCTCGTACCGCCCGCAACCCGCAGACCGGCGAGCCGATCAACATCCCCGCCGGTTACAGCGTGAAGGTCTCCGCGGGCTCGAAGCTCAAGGAAGCCGCCAAGGGCAAGTAATCCTTCGGCTTTGCGCGCAAGGGGTCACCGGGTCCGCCCGGTGACCCCTTCGCCGTTCCCACGGCGAGCAGTTGGGCCTGCGGCCGCGGGTAGCTCCGCCGCTCCGCGGCGGTGGGTGAGTAGCGGGGCTGACGCCCCCACGCCCCTCTGCGGGGCTCCGCCCCTGCACCCCGGCGGGGGCTCCGCCCCTGCACCCCCGCAGGTGGGGCACTCTTCAGAACGTGGGGCACCCCGGCAGGCCGTCCGGCGTTCGAGGGCGCGGACAACTCTCCAGCCCGTCCGAGGTTTGCGGACGAGGGCAACCCTCAGCAGGCGGGGCAACTGTCAGCCCGTCCGGCGTTTGAGGACGAGCGCCGTTCAGGCGCGATACGGGGGCAAGGGGCGAAGCCCCAAAGGGGGGTGCAGGGGGCGAAGCCCCCGCGTGGGTGCCCACCCAGGGGGTCCGGGGGGCTGTGGCCCCCGGTTTCGGGAAGGGGCGGGTAGGGGAATCCGCCCGCCGCAGGCGCCCCACCTCAGCCCACCCCCACCCGGCAGCCGCGAACCCACCCGCCCCGCGAAGCACCCGCCCCGCGAAGCACCCGCCCCCCCGAACCAACCCCCTCAAAACGCCACTTCAGTCAGCGACGACACGATCGTCGTGCGCGGGCCCGGGGTGATGCCCGGGACCGACGGGACCGCGAGCAGGGCGCAGCCCGCAGACAGGGCCGCCGCCGCCCCTGTAGGCGTGTCCTCCACCGCGAGGCACGCGGACGGGGCGACGTCGAGGGCCGAGGCCGCGTTCAGGTAGGGGTCCGGATGCGGCTTGCCCCGCTCCGACTCGCCCTCCGCGAAGGAGACATCGAAGCGGTGCCGGCCGAGGGCGGACAGGACGACGTCCGCCACGTGCCGCTCCGAGGACGTCACCAGGGCCGTGGGGACGCCCAGTTCCCGCACCCGGTCCAGGAGCGCCAACGCCCCGGGCTGCACCCGCAGATCCGCCGCCACGGCCTCCGTGAAGGCCTTGTCCAGGGCGCGCGCCGTCTCCTCCCGCGAGCGCGCGGTCAGTTGGTCCCGTACGAGCAGGTCCGCCGCCGCAGCGATCGTCGCGCCTGCGAACGGCGCCAGGACCGAGGCGGACGCCAACCGCCCCTCCGCGGCCAGGAATTCCCGTACGACATCGAGCCACGCGTGCTCGGTGTCCACGAGCGTGCCGTCCATGTCGCAGAGCAGCGCGGCGGGGATGGGCAGCGTGGGCACGTCGACCTCCAGGGGCTTGCACGACAAAGGGCCTGCACGGCAAGGGCCTGCGCGACAAGGGGCCCGTACGAAAACGAATCGGGGCGGCTGCCATGCGAGATGGCGGCCGCCCCGGAAACGTACAGGCAGAAGATCTAGACGAGCGCACCGCCCGGCAGTTCGACCTTCGCGCCCAGCTCCACGAGCTTCTCCATGAAGTTCTCGTAGCCGCGGTTGATGAGGTCGATGCCGTGCACCCGCGACGTGCCCTGCGCGGCCAGCGCCGCGATCAGGTACGAGAAGCCGCCGCGCAGGTCGGGGATCACGAGGTCCGCGCCCTGGAGTTTCGTCGGGCCCGAAACCACCGCGGAGTGCAGGAAGTTGCGCTGGCCGAAGCGGCAGTCGGAGCCGCCGAGGCACTCGCGGTAGAGCTGGATGTGCGCGCCCATCTGGTTCAGCGCGGAGGTGAAGCCGAGCCGGGACTCGTACACCGTCTCGTGGACGATCGAGAGGCCCGAGGCCTGCGTGAGGGCGACGACCAGCGGCTGCTGCCAGTCGGTCTGGAAGCCCGGGTGCACGTCCGTCTCCAGCGCTATGGCCTTGAGCGCACCGCCCGGGTGCCAGAAGCGGATGCCCTCGTCGTCGATCTCGAAGGCGCCGCCGACCTTCCGGTACGTGTTGAGGAAGGTCATCATCGTGCGCTGCTGTGCGCCGCGAACGTAGATGTTGCCCTCGGTGGCGAGCGCGGCGGAGGCCCAGGAGGCCGCCTCCAGGCGGTCGGAGAGCGCGTGGTGGTTGTAGCCGCCGAGCTTGTCGACACCGGTGATCCGGATGGTCCGGTCGGTGTCCATCGCGATGATCGCGCCCATCTTCTGCAGCACGCAGATGAGGTCCTCGATCTCGGGCTCGACTGCGGCGTTGGAGAGTTCGGTGACGCCCTCGGCCAGGACGGCCGTGAGCAGCACCTGCTCGGTGGCGCCCACGGACGGGTAAGGCAGCCGGATCTTGCAGCCGCGCAGGCGCTGCGGGGCCTCCAGGTACTGGCCGTCGGCGCGCTTCTCGATGGTCGCGCCGAACTGGCGGAGCACCTCGAAGTGGAAGTCGATCGGCCGGCCGCCGATGTCGCAGCCGCCCAGACCCGGGATGAACGCGTGGCCGAGGCGGTGCAGGAGCGGGCCGCAGAACAGGATCGGGATACGGGAGGATCCCGCGTGCGCGTCGATGTCCGCGACGTTGGCGCTCTCCACGTGGGAGGGGTCCATCACGAGCTCGCCCGGCTCGTCGCCGGGGCGGACGGTCACACCGTGCAGCTGCAGCAGGCCGCGCACCACGCGAACATCGCGGATGTCGGGCACATTGCGCAGCCGGCTCGGCTCGTGACCGAGCAGCGCGGCGACCATCGCCTTGGGCACGAGGTTCTTCGCCCCGCGGACACGGATCTCGCCCTCGAGGGGAGTTCCGCCGTGGACAAGGAGGACGTCGTCGGTGCCGTTGACGGTCATGTATCTCGCGTTCCGATGAGTCGGGCAGGGGGGTCCGAAGGTGCAAGCGTAATGGCCTCACACCCCTGTTCCGGAAGCCCGGAGGCGCTTCGGAACCGTCATGGTTCCGCCACAACACGAGCCGTGTCTTCGCAGCTGCGCACGGTCACCGGATGCGCGGGCGGCGCACGCGGGGCCTCTTCTGCCCCGTGACCGCCCAGCTACCCCTCCCACCACCGGATATGGGGCGGACCAGGCCGGTGTCTGTCCACCGCGGCCGAAGATGCGGGATCATGTGGACCATGACCGAGGTGTCCTCGCTCACAGGGCGGTTGCTCGTGGCCACCCCCGCCCTGGCGGACCCGAACTTCGACCGCGCGGTCGTCCTCCTGCTCGACCACGACGAGGAGGGTTCGCTCGGCGTGGTCCTCAACCGGCCCACCCCCGTGGGCGTCGGCGACATCCTCGAAGGCTGGGCCGAGCTGGCCGGTGAGCCCGGGGTCGTCTTCCAGGGCGGACCCGTCTCACTCGACTCGGCGCTCGGTGTAGCCGTCATCCCCGGGGACTCCGCCGAGCGCGTGCCGCTCGGCTGGCGCCGGGTGCACGGCGCGATCGGGCTCGTGGACCTGGAGGCGCCGCCGGAGCTGCTGGCCGCGGCGCTCGGCTCGCTGCGGATCTTCGCCGGGTACTCGGGCTGGGGCCCCGGCCAGCTGGAGGACGAGCTGGCCGACGGCGCCTGGTACGTGGTGGAGTCCGAGCCGGGGGACGTGTCCTCGCCCGCGCCGGAGAAGCTGTGGCGCGCGGTGCTGAGGAGGCAGCGCAGCGAGCTCGCCATGATTGCGACATATCCGGATGATCCGTCGCTTAACTAGTCGACCGCCCCACCGTGCCGGTGACCAGGCGCGACCCTGCGCGGCCGCCGGTTGACGCCCGAGGGCCTTTGTCCGAAGGCTTCGGTAGCCTTTGGACGTATGAGCACTCTTGAGCCCGAGCGCGGCACAGGTACGGGGACCCTCGTAGAGCCGACACCCCAGGTGTCGCACGGCGACGGTGACCATGAGCGCTACGCCCACTACGTCCAGAAGGACAAGATCATGGCGAGCGCGCTCGACGGCACCCCCGTCGTCGCGCTCTGCGGCAAGGTCTGGGTCCCGGGCCGTGACCCGAAGAAGTACCCCGTGTGCCCCCTGTGCAAGGAGATCTACGAGTCCATGGGGGACAGCGGCGGCGGCAAGGGCAAGGACGGCAACGGCGGCGGCAAGAAGTAGCCCGCCCCTCCGTCCGGTTCGACGGACGTTCGACGGATGTACGGCTCCGGTGTGCGCGCAGGCGTGCGCCGGAGCCGGCTGTTTGGCGGCGTGAGCCGGGCGGGCGACGTACCGATCCGGGCCGGCGGCGCGCTGATCCGGGCGGGCGGCGCGGAGCGGCACCGCGCCTGAAGTGGCTGTTTTTGCAGCCTCGTTGAGTAAGGGTGCGCCGTGGCAGGCTCCGTGTATGCCGCACACAGATCTGGTGCCTCTGCCGCACCACGTCCAGGAGCACGAGGGCCCGGCCTTCGTCCTCGACCACTCGACCCGTATCGCCGCCGGTGAGGGCACGGAGCGTACGGAGCGCTGGCTGCGCAGCACGCTCGGCGCCGCCACCGGCCTCGCGCTCGCACCCGCGGGCCCGGACGACGAGAACACCGTCCGGCTCTCCCTCGATGCGGAGCTCACCGCCGAACTCGGCGAGGAGGGCTACCGGCTCACGGTGACCTCCGCCGGGGCGCAGCTGACGGGCGGCGGACCCGCCGGTCTCTTCTGGGGTGCGCAGACCCTGCGCCAGCTGCTCGGCCCCGCCGCCTTCCGCCGCGCCCAACTGCCCGGCACCGTCTGGCAGTTGCCCGCCGTCCGGATCGAGGACAAGCCCCGCTTCGGCTGGCGCGGCATGATGCTCGACGTCTCCCGGCACTTCATGCCCAAGGGCGGCGTCCTGCGCTACCTCGACCTGATGGCCGCGCACAAGCTCAACGTCTTCCACTTCCACCTCACCGACGACCAGGGCTGGCGCATCGAGATCAAGCGCCACCCGCGCCTGACCGAGGTCGGGTCCTGGCGTGCGCGCACCAAGTTCGGGCACCGCGCCTCGCCGCTGTGGGAGGAGAAGCCGCACGGCGGGTTCTACACCCAGGACGACATCCGCGAGATCGTCGCGTACGCGCGCGAGCGGCACATCAAGGTCGTGCCCGAGATCGACATCCCCGGTCACTCGCAGTGCGCGATCGCCGCGTACCCCGAACTCGGCAACCGCGACGTCGTCGACACCGAGGCGCTGGAGGTCTGGGACAACTGGGGCGTGAGCCCCAACGTGCTCGCACCCTCCGAAGAGGTGCTCCGCTTCTACGAAGGCGTCTTCGAGGAAGTGCTCGACCTCTTCCCCGAGCAGGACGCCCCCTTCGTGCACATCGGCGGGGACGAGTGCCTCAAGGACCAGTGGAAGCAGTCCGCTTACGCGCAGGAGCGGATGCGCGAGCTCGGCCTGAAGGACGAGGACGAGCTCCAGTCGTGGTTCATCCGGCACTTCGACCGCTGGCTGAGCGCCCGCGGACGCCGGCTCATCGGCTGGGACGAGATCCTAGAAGGCGGGCTCGCCGAGGGCGCGGCGGTCTCCAGCTGGCGCGGCTACGCGGGCGGGATCGCCGCCGCGCAGGCGGGCCACGACGTCGTCATGTGCCCCGAGCAGCAGGTGTACTTGGACCACCGGCAGCACGGCGGCGAGGACGAGCCGGTGCCGATCGGGTACGTGCGCACGCTGGAGGACGTCTACCGCTTCGAGCCCGTACCGCCGCAGCTCACCGAGGAAGAGGCCGCGCACGTGCTCGGGACGCAGGCGAACCTGTGGACCGAGGTGATGGAGAACGCGGCACGCGTCGACTACCAGGCCTTCCCGCGGCTTTCGGCCTTCGCCGAGGTGGCCTGGAGCGACCTGCCCGCCGCGGCGCAGCGCGACTTCGCCGGATTCGAGCGGCGAATGACCGCGCACTACGGCCGACTTGAGGCCCTGGGCGTCGATTTCCGTCCGCCTACGGGTCCGTTGCCGTGGCAGAAGCGCCCCGGGGTACTCGGACGTCCGATCGAGGGGGCGCCCCCGAACGTGTGAGGCGAGGGCGGTCCGCACATCCCGGGGGTGCGGCCCTGGGAGTGTGGGCGCCCGGCGCGTGCGTGAGGTCTCCGCGGCTGCCCGCGGGTGCCGGTGGGGCCGGGCTCCTTGTGAGCAATGGCGCCTGAAATCCGGGCATTACGCGAATTCCCGTGCGAAAGGGTCCTACTGGACCCGCTCGTCGGCAGGCCCGGAAGATGTGCCAGAGTTGCCACGTCCGGCCTGTGAGGACGTACCGTACGGCGCAGCAGGCACACACCTCATGAGTCGGGCACGGGAAGGGGCAGCCGGTCTTGACCACGCACGCACCGCAGGTGGCGCAGTCCGTGACGTTGCCGACCTCGCTCGACGAGGCGGTGGCGGCACTCTCCGCCATGCCCGCCGCCGTGCCCGTGGCCGGCGGCACCGATCTGATGGCCGCCGTGAACAAGGGGCTGCTGCGGCCCGCCGGTCTGGTCGGCCTCGGGAAGATCGCCGAGATCCGCGGCTGGCAGTACCAGGACGGCCACGCCCTGCTCGGCGCCGGACTCACCCACGCCCGGATGGGCCGCCCCGACTTCGCCGCCCTGATGCCGGCCCTTGCCGCCGCCGCGCGCGCGGCCGGACCGCCCACGATCCGCAACGCCGGGACGCTCGGCGGCAACATCGCCACCGCCGCCCCGACCGGCGACTCGCTGCCCGTGCTCGCCGCCCTCGAAGCCACGCTGGTCGTCGCGGGCCCCGGCGGTGCGCGCCGCGAGCTGCCGGTCTCGCATCTGCTGGCCGGCATGGAGCGGCTGCGCGGCGGTGAACTCATCGGTTTCGTACGGGTCCCGCTGCTGCACGCCCCGCAGGTCTACCTGAAGGCGACCGGGCGCACCGGCCCCGGACGCGCCCTCGCCTCCGTCGCCCTCGTGCTCGACCCCGCGCGCCGCGGGGTGCGCTGCGCGGTGGGCGCCGTGGCCCCGATGCCGCTGCGTCCCCTCGAAGCCGAGCGCTGGATCGCCTCGCTGATCGACTGGGACGCGGAGCGCGCGCTCGCGCCCGAGGCGCTGCACGCCTTCGGTGACTACGTGGCCGCGGCCTGCATCCCCGACCAGGCGCCGGACGGCACCCCGCAGGAGCTGCCGCCCGCGGTCCAGCAGCTGCGGCGCACGGTGGCCGTGCTGGCCCGGCGGGCTCTGGGGAGGGCGCTGGCATGAGCGGTACGGACGGCAACGGCGTTCCCGGATACGGAGCCGGGGACGGGTACGGAAGCGGCGGGCACGTGAGCAACGGGCAGACGGGCGAGGGCTCGTACGGGGACGGCACCGGCGGTCCGTACGGGGACGGCACCGGCGGTTCGTACGGCGACGGCGCGGGTGCTCCGTATGAGAACGGTGGGGGCGCCGCGTACGGGCACGGCGGCTGGCAGCCCACCAGCCAGGGCGACTACGACGGCGACGCCACGGCCTTCGTCGCGCTGCCCGAAGGGCTCGCCGACACCCCGCTCGCGGCGCCCGGCGGCAACTTCGTACCGCCGCAGATCTCGGTGGTGCCCGGGGCGGCCGCGGACCCGGCGGCCACCGGCACGTTCGTGATCCCTTCGCTGGTGCCGCAGATGGGCGCCGACTCCGCCCACGCGCAGCCCGCTTCGTCGCCGGTGCCGTCCGCTCCGGCTCCCGCGCCCGCCCCCGTCCAGTGGCCCGAGCCCAACGCGCCGCAGCAGCCCGCGCCCCCGCACGAGGCGGGGATGACCGGGCAGTGGTCGTTCACGGAGGCGGCCGCGCAGGCCGGTCCGGCCGGACAGCCCGAGCCCGTCCCCGACGGGCAGGCGGCCCAGGCCTCGCACTCTCCGCAGGGGAACGGCCCGCACGCGAGCGGTCCCCACGCGAACGTCACCGGCCAGTGGTCGATCCCGCTCGCCCAGGGTGATCTTCCGGACGAATCGGGCGAGTTCACCTCCTCGCTCGCCGACCAGTGGGCGGACCGCGCCCCCGCGACGCTGCCGGGCGGTGCCCCGGCACCGTGGGCCCACCTGGTGCCGCAGGACGAGGAACAGGCCGGGCAGCCCGCGCAGACGCCGCACGGCGCACAGGAACCGCAGCCCGCGCAGGTCGGCCCCGCCGAGGCCGCCGCCGCCGGACCGGAGCCCGTGGCCGCGCAGCCCGAGGACCCCGCCGTACCGGACCAGGAGCCGCAGGCTGCCGAGGCTCCTGAGCAGACGGATCAGACCGAACAGACCGACCAGACCGAGCAGACCGAGCCGGCGCGTCAGGCCGACCCCGCGGACCGGCCCGAGCAGCCCGACGAGACGGCCGAAAGCGCCGAGGCCGGCCGCGACACCGAAGAATCCGCCGCCTTCTTCGCCGACGAACACCCCCTCGGCTCCTACGTGCTGCGCGTGAACGGCACCGACCGCCCCGTCACCGACGCCTGGATCGGCGAGTCGCTGCTCTACGTGCTGCGCGAGCGCCTCGGCCTCGCGGGCGCCAAGGACGGCTGCTCGCAGGGCGAGTGCGGCGCGTGCGCGGTGCAGGTCGACGGCCGGCTCGTGGCCTCCTGCCTGGTGCCCGCCGCGACGGCCGCCGGCAGCGAAGTCCGTACGGTCGAGGGCCTCGCCGCGGACGGACAGCCCTCCGACGTGCAGCGGGCGCTCGCCGCGAGCTGCGCCGTGCAGTGCGGCTTCTGCGTGCCCGGCATGGCGATGACCGTGCACGACCTGCTCGAGGGCAACCCGCAGCCCACCGAGCGCGAGACCCGCCAGGCGCTGTGCGGCAACCTGTGCCGCTGCTCCGGCTACAAGGGCGTACTCGAAGCGGTCAAGGACGTGGTGGCCGAACGGCAGGCCGCCGTGCCCGACGAGGACGATCCGGCCCGTATCCCGCATCAGGCGCCCCCCGGTGCCGGCGGCGTCAACTACCCGCAGGACGGAGGCCGCGCGTG
The DNA here is from genome assembly GCF_900100315.1 of Streptomyces indicus. Taxonomy (GTDB): domain Bacteria; phylum Actinomycetota; class Actinomycetes; order Streptomycetales; family Streptomycetaceae; genus Streptomyces; species Streptomyces indicus. The sequence goes on along the minus strand of NZ_FNFF01000010.1, from coordinate 132,115 downwards.
AGCAACGAGACGGTCACCGCACCGCCCGCCGAGGAGAAGAGCCACGGGCTCGGCGCCTCGCTGCCGCCCGCGGACGCCCGCGCGAAGACCGAGGGCACCTTCCCGTACGCCTCCGACCTGTGGGCCGAGGGCCTGCTGTGGGCGGCGATCCTGCGCTCGCCGCACCCGCACGCCCGTATCACCTCGATCGACACCTCCGGCGCCGAGCAGATGCCGGGTGTGCACGCGGTCGTCACGCACAAGGACGTGCCCGGGGACGCGGCGCACGGGCGGCGGATCGCCGACCGCCCGATGTTCGCCTCCGAGCTGGTACGGCACCACGGCGAGCCCATCGCCGCGGTCGCCGCCGACCACCCGGACACGGCCCGGATGGCCGCGGCGGCGATCGTCGTCGAGTACGAGGTGCTCGAACCGGTCACCGACCCCGAACAGGCCTTCTCCGCCGAGCCGTTGCACCCCGACGGCAACCTGATCCGGCACATCCCGCTCCAGTACGGGGACCCCGAGGCGAGCGGCGAGATCATCGTCGAGGGCCTCTACCGGATCGGCCGCCAGGACCCCGCGCCCATCGGCGCCGAGGCCGGACTCGCCGTGCCGCGCCCGGACGGCGGCGTCGAGCTGTACGTCGCCTCCACCGACCCGCACTCCGACCGCGACCTGGCCGCCGCCTGCTACGGCCTGGAGCCCGAGCGTGTGAAGGTGGTGGTCACGGGCGTGCCCGGCGCGACCGCCGACCGCGAGGACCCCGGGTTCCAACTGCCGCTCGGGCTGCTCGCTTTGAAGACCGGCTGCCCGGTCAAGCTGACGGCCACCCGCGAGGAGTCCTTCCTCGGCCACGCCCACCGCCACCCGACCCTGCTGCGCTACCGCCACCACGCGGACGCGGAGGGCCGCCTGGTCAAGGTCGAGGCGCAGATCCTCCTGGACGCGGGCGCCTACGCGGACGCCTCCTCCGAATCCCTGGCCGCCGCGGTCGCGTTCGCCTGCGGCCCGTACGTCGTGCCGCACGCCTTCATCGAGGGCTGGGCGGTGCGCACCAACAACCCGCCGTCCGGGCACGTGCGCGGCGAGGGCGCGATGCAGGTCTGCGCCGCCTACGAGGCCCAGATGGACAAGCTGGCCGCGAAGCTGGGCGTGGACCCGGCCGAGCTGCGGCTGCGCAATGTCATGGCCACCGGCGACATCCTGCCCACCGGCCAGACGGTCACGTGCCCGGCCCCGGTCGCGGAACTGCTGCGCGCCGTACGGGACTTCGACCTTCCGCCGCTGCCCAAGGACACCCCGGAGGAGGAGTGGATCCTGCCCGGCGGCCCCGAGGGCGCGGGCGAACCGGGCGCGGTGCGGCGCGGTGTCGGCTACGCGCTCGGCATGGTGCACATGCTCGGCGCGGAGGGTGCGGACGAGGTGTCGACCGCGACCGTGAAGGTGCAGGACGGGGTCGCGACCGTGATCTGCGCGGCCGTCGAGACCGGCCAGGGCTTCTCCACGCTCGCCCGCCAGATCGTCCAGGAGACCCTCGGCATCGAGGAGGTCCACGTCGCGGCCGTCGACACCGACCAGCCGCCGGCCGGCGCGGGCTGCCGCAGCCGCCACACGTGGGTCTCGGGCGGTGCCGTCGAGCGCGCGGCCAAGATGGTCCGTACGCAGCTTCTCCAGCCGCTGGCCCACAAGTTCGGGATGTCCACGGAGCTGCTCCAGATCGCCGACGGCAAGATCACCTCGTACGACGGTGTGCTCTCCACGACCGTCACCGAGGCCATGGACGGCAAGGAGCTCTGGGCCACCGCCCAGTGCCGCCCGCACCCGACCGAGCCGCTCGACGAGACCGGCCAGGGCGACGCCTTCGTGGGGCTCGCGTTCTGCGCGATCCGCGCGGTGGTCGACGTGGACGTGGAGCTCGGCTCGGTCCGCGTCGTCGAACTCGCCGTGGCCCAGGACGTCGGCCGCGTCCTCAACCCGGCCCAGCTGGCGGCCCGTATCGAGGCGGGTGTCACGCAGGGCGTGGGCGCGGCCCTCACCGAGAACCTGCGCACCCCGCGCGGTGTGGTCCGCCACCCCGACCTGACCGGCTACGCGCTCCCCACCGCGCTCGACGCCCCGGACATCCGGATCGTCAAGCTGGTGGAGGAGCGCGATGTGGTGGCCCCGTTCGGCGCCAAGGCCGCCTCGGCCGTCCCGGTCGTGACGGCTCCGGCGGCGGTGGCGGGCGCGGTGCGGGCGGCGACGGGCCGCCCGGTCAACCGGCTCCCGATCCGCCCGCAGGCGGCCGTGGTCAACGCCTAGGGCCTGTCTTTCTCCCGCCTGCCGGCCGGCGACCGGCCGGCGGTCAGAACTGCCCGATCACATACGACCCCGCGGGGTTCTGCACGGTCACGTTCAGCCGGTTCATCGCGTTCATCAGGGAGATGAGCGCGGTCAGGGCCACGAGCTCCTCCTCCGTGTAGTGCTTGGCGGCGTTCGCCCAGACGTCCTCCGGCACCCCGCCCGCCGCGTCCGCGATCCGGGTGGCCTGCTCGGCCAACTCCAGGGCGGCCCGCTCCGGTTCGGTGTAGACCGTGGCCTCGCGCCAGGCGGCGACCAGGTTGATCCGGACCGCGTCCTCGCCCTCGGCGGCGAGGTGCTTGGTGTGGATGTCGATGCACATCGCGCAGCCGTTGATCTGGCTGACGCGGAGCGAGACGAGTTCCTGGAGCGAGGTCGGCAGCGAGGAGTCGGTGACGATCTTCCCCGCGGAGACGAGGTGCTTGAGGAACTTTCCGCCGAGCTCGCTGCCGAAGAGGTTCAGTCGTGCGGTCATGGTGGTCTCCCGTGGCTTCGTATGAGGTGCTGACAACCACGGGATGCCGGTGGCGCCCCGGCTGTGACAGGGAGCCCGATGTGAGCCGGGGCACCAGGGTGCCGGCGCACGTATGCTCCGTAGCAGCAATGGAGGAGAGCGAGGGGGGCCGCGTGGCTGTCGTGAGCGGGGAAGCCGTGGTCATCGAGGGTGACGGGCTCGTGCTGCGGGAGTGGCGGGACGAGGATCTGCCCGCGATGGTGAAGATCTTCGACAATGAGGACGTCGCGCGTTTCACGCCGCTGCCCACGCCCTTCGGGCACGCCGAGGCCGAGGCCCATCTCGCCGCCGCGCGTGAGAAGCGGGCCGCAGGGACGCATCTGCGCCTCGCCGTGACCACCGACGGCGAACTGCCGCTCGGCGAGGTCATGGTGAACCTGAACCTCTGCGCGCTCGGCTACGCCATCGGACCCGAGCACCGCGGTCAGGGCCTGGCCGTACGGGCCACCCGGCTGCTCACCTCGTACGCGCACGAGGTCCTCGGGGTGCGCGAGCTGCGGCTCCAGATCGACGAGGACAACACCGGGAGCCGCGCCGTCGCGACAGCCTGCGGCTACCGCCTGGTCGAGGACGAGGCCGAGTGGATCGAGTCCAAGGGGCGGCGGGTGCTGCTCACGAGCTGGCTGCACGAAGCGCCAGGGGCCTCCGTTTGATACCCCGCGAGCTGCGCACACCGCGGCTGCGGCTGCTGCCCCTGAAGCCGCAGCACGCCGCCGAGATGGCGCGGGTGCTCGGCGACCCGGCCCTGCACACCTTCATCGGGGGCGAGCCGGAGACCGAGGAGCAGCTGCGGGCGCGCTACGAGCGCTGGGCCGCGGGCTCGCCCGACCCCGAAGTCACCTGGTGCAACTGGGTGGTCGAGCTGGTCGCCGAGCGCCGGCTCGTCGGGACCGTGCAGGCGACGGTCGGACCGCCGCCCGCGCATCTGACGGGATACGCGGCCGCGGCCCGTATCGCGGAGATCGCCTGGACCGTGGGCACCCCGTGGCAGGGGCGCGGGCTTGCGCGGGAGGCCGCCTGCGCGCTCGTCGCCGCCCTCGCGCAGGAGCAGCAGGAGCCGCTCGCCGCCGTGATCGCCCATGTGCACCCGGAGCATCACGCGTCCGCGGCCGTCGCGGCCGCCGCCGGGCTCGCCTCCACCGATGTCGTGCACGACGGGGAGATCATGTGGCGGCTCGAGCTGACCGGGGGCGGGCCGGGCGCCGGGCGATGAGTTCGCGGGGCGCGGACGGTCCGCCTCCAGGGGCCGGCCGTCCGCCGGCCCCGTACCGCCCAGGAGGCGCCATGGCGACACCGCAGAAGATCATCACGTTCCTCTGGTTCGACACGCAGGCCGAGGAGGCGGCGGAGTTCTACACCTCGCTGTTCCCCGACTCCAAGATCACCGAGGTGCAGCGCTACGGAGAAGCCGGGCCCGGTACGCCCGGCACCGCGATGGTCGTCGGCTTCCAGCTGGCCGGCCAGCAGTTCACCGCGCTCAACGGCGGCCCGCAGTTCACCTTCACCGAAGCCGTCTCGCTGTACGTGGAGTGCGAGGACCAGGCCGAAGTCGACGAGCTGTGGGAGAAGTTGACGGCCGACGGCGGCCAGGAGAGCCAGTGCGGCTGGCTCAAGGACCGCTGGGGCCTGTCCTGGCAGATCATCCCCAAGGAGCTGCCGCGGCTCCTGAGCGACCCGGATCCGGAGCGGGCCGGGCGGGCGATGCAGGCGATGCTCGGGATGCGGAAGATCGACGTGGCGGCGTTGCGGAGCGCGGCCGAGGGGTGAGGACGGCAAGGACGAAGGGGCGGCCCCCTGTGGGAGCCGCCCCTTCGCCGTGGAGGCCGTGGCGGGAATCGAACCCGCGTTACTTGCTTTGCAGGCAAGCCCCTGAACCACTCGGGCACACGGCCGCGTCCATGTCCTCGACCGTAGGCGGGCGGTGTGCGCGCGGCCAAGGGAGCGGCGGGTTCTGCCATACGACTGCCACACGCCGTTCATGGAGGACCGGCCGTGCGTGGGCCTTTGGGCCCGGGTTTGTGGAGCGGGCGTAGGACCAAGGGACCAGGCAGGTCCCGCCCCCGGCCAGGGGCGATTGTCAGTGGCGGGCCGTACGGTTCTTCGCATGGCAGCCGTCGAATCCGCATCGCGCAGCGCAGCGACCCCGAGCCCCGAAGTGCCCCAAGAGGGCGTCCTGGGGCGGACGTTCCGCGCGCTCAGCATCGGAATCGTCTCGGTGGTCGTGCTGATCGCTTTCGAGGCGACCGCGGTCGGCACCGCGATGCCGGTGGCGGCACGGGAGTTGGACGGCGTGGCGCTGTACGGCTTCGCGTTCTCCGGGTACTTCACCACCTCGCTCTTCGGCATGGTCCTCGCCGGCCAGTGGGCCGACCGGCGCGGCCCGCTCGGCGCGCTCGCGGCGGGCATCGGCGCCTTCGCGGCGGGGCTGCTCCTGTCCGGCACGGCGGGGGCGATGTGGCTGTTCATCGCCGGCCGCGCGGTGCAAGGGCTCGGCGGCGGCCTGGTGATCGTCGCGCTGTACGTAGTGGTGAGCCGGGCGTATCCGGAGCGGCTGCGGCCCGCGATCATGGCGGCGTTCGCGGCGGGCTGGGTGGTCCCGGCCATCGTGGGCCCGCTGGTGGCGGGCACGGTGACCGAACAGCTCGGCTGGCGCTGGGTGTTCATCGGCATCCCCGCACTCGTCGCGGTCCCGCTCATGCTCGCCCTGCCGGCGATACGGAGGATGGCGGGCGGCCCGCCGGAGGGCGAGCCCGCGCGCTTCGAGGCCCGCCGGATCCGCCTCGCGCTCGGCATCTCGCTCGGCGCGGGACTGTTGCAGTACGCGGGCCAGGACCTGCGGCCGCTCTCGGTGCTGCCCGCGCTGGCCGGGCTCGCGGTGCTCGTGCCCTCCGTCCTCGCGCTGCTGCCGCGCGGCACGTTCCGCGCGGGGCGCGGGCTGCCCTCGGTGATCCTGCTGCGCGGGCTCGCGGCCGGTTCGTTCATCGCGGCCGAGTCCTTCATCCCGCTGATGCTGGTCTCGCGCCGCGGCCTGTCCCTGACCCTGGCCGGGCTCGCCCTCGCGGTGGGCGGGGCGACCTGGGCGTTCGGCTCGTATCTGCAGTCCAGGCCGCGCCTGGAGCACCGCCGTGAAGCGCTGGTGCGGCTCGGCATGATGCTCGTCGCCGCGGCGATCGCGGCGGCACCGACCGTCCTGATCGAGTCCGTCCCGGTGTGGATCGTCGCGGTCGCCTGGGCCTGGGGCTGCTTCGGCATGGGCCTGGTGATCTCCTCGACCAGCGTCCTGATGCTGAGCCTGTCGGCACCGGCCGAGGCGGGGGCGAACTCGGCGGCGCTCCAGATATCCGACGGCCTGTCCAACGCGCTGCTGCTCGCGGGCGGCGGAGCGGCCTTCGCGGCCCTGGGCGGCGGCGCCCTGTCGGGCCACGGCGCGGAGGCGGCGACGGGCGGCCCGGCAACGGCATTCGCCTCGGTGTTCGCACTGTCGGTGCTGGTGGCGGCGGTGGGGATATGGGTGGCGGGGCGGTTGCGTACCGTCAGCCCCGCCGGTGTTTGAGGCGACCCTCCAGCCCCTGCGGCGTTTGAGCAGATCCGAACGCAGTTCGGATGCGGGGTCCGGGGCGGAGCCCCGGTTACCGAGACCCGCACCCGACTCGGCCCGAGACGCACCCAGACCCGCACCCCACCCCATGTGACCCATATCGCACACAGGCCCGACCCGGCTCGGTCAGCCGGATGCGAAACACCCGCACCGGTAAGGTGGCCCGGTTGTCATACGGAGGCGGCCGGGACCTGCCGCGCCCGCCGACCGAGACCTGTCATACGTAGCCGACCCGCGAACCGGAGACCGTGACTACCACCGCCACCAGCAGCTCGCACCACCTCTCACCCGCCTTTCCCGGCCGTGCCCCCTGGGGTACCGCCAACAAGCTGCGCGCCTGGCAGCAGGGGGCCCTCGAGCGGTATGTGCAGGAGCAGCCGAGGGACTTCCTCGCCGTCGCCACCCCCGGGGCCGGCAAGACGACCTTCGCGCTGACCCTCGCCTCCTGGCTCCTGCACCACCACGTGGTGCAGCAGGTGACGGTCGTGGCGCCCACCGAGCATCTGAAGAAGCAGTGGGCCGAGGCGGCGGCGCGGATAGGGATCAAGCTGGACCCCGAGTACAGCGCGGGTCCGCTCAGCAAGGAGTACCACGGCGTCGCCGTGACCTACGCGGGCGTGGGCGTGCGGCCGATGCTGCACCGCAACCGGGTCGAGCAGCGCAAGACCCTCGTCATCCTCGACGAGATCCACCACGCCGGTGACTCCAAGTCCTGGGGCGAGGCCTGCCTGGAGGCCTTCGAGCCGGCCACGCGCCGCCTCGCCCTCACCGGCACCCCGTTCCGCTCCGACACCAACCCGATCCCCTTCGTCCAGTACGAGGAGGGCAAGGACGGCATCCGCCGCTCCTCGGCCGACTACACCTACGGCTACGGCAACGCGCTCGCCGACAGCGTCGTGCGGCCCGTCATCTTCCTCTCGTACAGCGGCAACATGCGCTGGCGCACGAAGGCGGGCGACGAGATCGCGGCCCGGCTCGGCGAGCCGATGACGAAGGACGCGATCAGCCAGGCCTGGCGCACCGCGCTCGACCCGCGCGGCGACTGGATGCCCAACGTGCTGCGCGCCGCCGACCAGCGCCTCACCGAGGTCCGCAAGTCCATCCATGACGCGGGCGGTCTGGTGATCGCCTCCGACCAGGAGTCGGCGCGTGCGTACGCAAAGCTGATCCGCGAGATCACCGGCACCAAGGCCACCCTCGTGCTGTCCGACGACGCGGGCGCCTCGAAGCGGATCGACGACTTCAGCGCGAGCACCGACCGGTGGATGGTCGCCGTGCGCATGGTGTCCGAGGGTGTCGACGTGCCACGTCTCGCGGTGGGTGTGTACGCGACCACGATTTCGACGCCGCTGTTCTTCGCGCAGGCGGTCGGCCGTTTCGTACGGTCGCGGCGGCGCGGCGAGACGGCGTCCGTCTTCCTGCCCACCATCCCCGACCTGCTCGGCTTCGCGAACGAGATGGAGGTCGAGCGCGACCACGTGCTCGACAAGCCGAAGAAGGACGGCGAGGAGGACCCGTACGCCGAGTCCGAGGCCGAGATGGACGAGGCCAACAAGGAGCAGGACGAGGACACCGGCGAACAGGACATGCTGCCCTTCGAGGCGCTCGAGTCGGACGCGGTCTTCGACCGGGTGATGTACAACGGCGCCGAGTTCGGTATGCAGGCCCACCCCGGCAGCGAGGAGGAGCAGGACTACCTCGGCATCCCCGGCCTCCTCGAACCGGACCAGGTCCAGCTCCTGCTCCAGAAGCGCCAGCAGCGGCAGATCGCGCACAGCCGCAAGAAGCCCGCCGAAGAGGCCGATCTGCTCGAACTGCCCGCCGAGCGGCGCCCGGTGGTCTCCCACAAGGAGATGCTCGAACTGCGCAAGCAGCTCAACACCATGGTCGGCGCGTACGTGCACCAGTCCGGCAAGCCGCACGGCGTGATCCACACGGAGCTGCGCCGGGTGTGCGGCGGCCCGCCGAGCGCGGAGGCCACGGCAGGACAGTTGCGGCAGCGCATTGCCAAGGTGCAGGAGTGGGCCACGCGGATGCGGTGAGGCCGCGGTGCCGCGTACCGCCCGGTGTGGCTGTGCGGTTCTGCGCCGCGTCGGTGGGACCGCCCGCCGGTGCCACGTAGCGCCGAATCCGGGACCTTGGGTGCGGGGCTTCGGGACCTTCGGCCGATGGCCCGGGACTTCCGCCGGGCCGTGGGTCCTTATTCGATCATTACCTTGGTGTCAGGCCGGTCCCGCAGCCCCCGGCCGTCCCTGCCGACCGAGGTCCCGCGCCCATGAAGCACCGCCGTACCGCACTGTTCGCGCTCTGCGCCGCGGTCGCCGTGGCGGTGCTCCTGATCTCGCCCCTGACGCCGGGACTTTGGACCGCCGTGGGCGCGCTCATGCTCCTCGGTGTCGGCGCGGCGATGGTGGTCATCGGGCGCAGGTAGCGGGGCACGCGTACCCGGTGGCCAGGGATGACATGGCGGTCGGGCGGCGGGACGTTCGCCGCAAACGCCGCGTACCGCCGTATCCGACAAACCGTGGTGACCGGATTCTGGACGGAGTCTTCCGCTGAGCGGACCCGCTCGCTACTGTCCCGGCAACGCACACGCCCCGTGGCAGCGCCGCCGCGGAGCGCAGCCGGTGCGCCAAGCCCGCGGAGGAGTCAGGCCTTCTGCGGCGCGGATGACCGGCGGCCTCTGGCGCGCGTCGCCGACGGGACCGGCGACGGGGTCACCCGCTGCGAGCGGGCACCGCCGCGCACAAGGCCGTCGCAACTCACCTTAAGGAGAGGGCGTCGTGACCGCGGAGACCTCCCAGACGCTCGACCGGGGACTGAGAGTCCTCAAGCTGCTCGCCGACACCGACCACGGACTGACCGTCACCGAGCTGTCCACCAAGCTCGGGGTCAACCGGACCGTCGTGTACCGCCTGCTCGCCACCCTCGAACAACACGCCCTGGTGCGCCGCGACTTGGGCGGCCGCGCCCGGGTGGGCCTCGGGGTCCTGAGCCTGGGCCGCCAGGTGCATCCGCTGGTGCGCGAGGCCGCGCTGCCGGCGCTGCGCTCGCTGGCCGAGGACATCGGCGCCACCGCACATCTGACCCTCGCCGACGGTTCGGAGGCGCTGGCGGTCGCGGTGGTCGAACCCACCTGGACCGACTACCACGTCGCCTACCGCACGGGGTTCCGGCACCCGCTCGACCGCGGCGCCGCGGGCAAGGCGATACTCGCCGCCCGCCAAGGCGTGGTCGACGACCCCGGCTTCACCCTCACCCACGGCGAGTTGGAGGCCGGCGCGAGCGGGGCGGCGGCGCCGCTGCTCGGTGTGACCGGCATAGAGGGCAGCGTGGGCGTGGTGATGCTCTCGGACTCCGTACCGGAGCGCGTCGGCCCCCGGGTCCTCGACGCGGCCCGCGAGGTGGCGGACGCGCTGCGGTAGGGGTGCGGTGCGGTGGGGTACGCGACGGGCTGCGACAGGGGTGCGGTGGGGCAGGCGGCGCACCCCACCTCGCCGGTGTGATCTGCTGGAAGCCGTAAGCCCGGGGCCGGAGACCTCCGGTCACGGGGGCACCACCCCGAGACCACCGGTCACGGGGGCACCACCCCGAGACCTCCGGTCACGGGGGCACAACCCAGCAGGAGCACCCGCACGTGACGCTTGACCTGTCCGCCGACGTCGTCGCCCTCACCCGAGCCCTCGTCGACCTCCCCTCCGAGAGCGGCGCCGAGGGCCCGCTCGCCGACGCGGTCGAGGCGGCGCTGACCGCGCTGCCCCACCTCACCGTCGAGCGGCTCGGCAACACGGTCGTGGCCCGCACGGACCTCGGCCGTGCCGAACGCGTGATCATCGCGGGCCACCTCGACACGGTCCCGGCCGCGGGCAACCTGCCCTCCCGCGAGCAGGACGGACGCGTGTACGGCCTGGGCGCCTGCGACATGAAGGGCGGCGTCGCGGTCGCGCTGCGCCTCGCGGCTCAACTGGCCGCCCCCGTACGGGACATCACGTACGTCTTCTACGAATGCGAGGAGGTCGAGGGCGAGCGCAACGGCCTCCACCAGGTCGCCACCCACCGCCCCGGCCTGCTCGCGGGCGACTTCGCGATCCTCATGGAGCCCTCCGACGCCGGCGTGGAGGCCGGCTGCCAGGGCGTCCTGGAGGCCGAGATCACCGTCCGCGGCATCCGCGCCCACACCGCCCGCGCCTGGATGGGCGTGAACGCCGCCCACCGCGCGGCCGCGGTCCTGCAACGCCTCGCCGACCACACGCCCGAGCGCGTCCTGATCGACGGGCTCGAGTACCGCGAGGGGCTCAGCGCCGTCGCCGTACGTGCCGGAGTGGCCGGGAACGTCGTGCCCGACGAGTGCGTCATCACCGTCAACGCCCGCTTCGCACCGCACCGTTCACCGAGGGAGGCCAAGGAGTACGTCCGCGGTCTGTTCCCGCCGGAGGAGTACGACGAGTTCACCGTGACCGACGTGGCGCCGGGCGCGCTGCCGGGCCTCGACCGCCCGGCCGTGGCCTCTCTGGTCGAACACCTCGGCGTCACCCCACGTCCCAAGCTGGGCTGGACCGACGTGGCCCGCTTCACGGCGCTCGGCATCCCTGCGCTCAACCTCGGGCCGGGGGACCCCTCCCTGGCGCACACCGCGGGGGAGTACGTCCCGGTGGAGCAACTGCGCTCGTGCGAGCGGCAGTTGGGGGAGTGGCTGGGGGCCGAGGGCGCATAACCCGGGTAGGGGGCGGGGCGGGTCGTACGGCTGGGCAGGCCCCGCTACGAGCCTCCGTCACCCACCGGCCGCCATGATCTCCACCCCGAGCGCCCTGACCGCCTCGACGGTCTCGTGATCGGGGTCGGCGTCCGTGATCAGGCCGCTGACCTCGGACCAGGGCAGCACGCGGAACCGCGAGGCCGTGCCGATCTTCTCGGAGGAGGCGAGCACGTACGTGTCCGCGGCCCGCGCGGCCAGGGCTCGCTTCATCGCGGCCTCCTCGGCGTCCCCGGTGGTCAGGCCCGCCTCGGCGTGCACCCCGGTGACGCCGAGCAGGCAGAGGTCGGCCGACACGTTCTGCGCCGCCTCCACCGCAGCGGCCCCGCAGGCCACCGCCGAGTGCTTGAAGATCCGGCCGCCGAGCAGATACAGCTCCGCCTTCGGGTGGTCGATCAGGGCGGCCGTGATGGTCGGGCTGTGCGTGATCACCGTGCAGGCGAGGTCGCGCGGCAGGGCGCGGGCCACGGCGAGCGCGGTGGTGCCGCCGTCGAGGATCACCGCGCCGCCCGGCGGCACCAGGGCGGCCGCCACCGCGGCCACCTTCCGCTTGCCGTCGGGGGTCACGGCCTGCCGCGCGGCGTAGTCCACCACGGCCGGCGAGACGGGCAGCGCGCCGCCGTACACCCGCTGGCACAGTCCCTCGGCGGCGAGGTCGCGCAGATCGCGGCGCACGCTGTCCTCGGAGATGCCCAGGTCGGCCGCCACATCCTTGGCGACGATCTTGCCCTCCCTCGTGAGCAGACCGAGCAGGTGATCGCGCCGTTCAGCAGCCAGCATGCGTGAGGACTCCGTATTCTTTCCTGGTCTTGCACGTTTCTGCGTGTATCGTAGCGCGCCATGAACGGCACCCCGCACCCCGGCCCCCTCGACCAGGCGGCACGCGACCAGGCAGCCTCCGGCCACGGCGCCCCGCACCACGGCACCCCCGGCGTCGACACCCCCGACCACCGCGGCCGCACCGGACTCGACCGGGCCGGACGCGGCCTGGACCGCAACCCGCGGGTCCGCGTCCGCGATGTGCAGCTGACCTCGCAGGGCTGGCACGTCCTGCGCCGCACCACCTTCGACTACCGGCGCGGCGACGGCCGCTGGGAGACCCAGACGCGCGAGACCTACGACCGGGGCAACGGCGCGGTCGTGCTGCCGTACGACACCGCACGCGGGCTCGTGCTGCTCAGCCGCCAGTTCCGCTACCCCGCCTACGTGAACGACCACCCCGACGGCTTTCTGATCGAGGCCGCCGCGGGCCTGCTCGACGAGGACGACCCGGTGACGGCCATCCGCCGAGAAAGCGCCGAGGAGCTCGGGGTCGAGCTCGGCCCGCTCACCCACGTCTTCGACGCGTACATGAGCCCGGGCTCGGTCACCGAACGCCTGCACTTCTTCGCCGCGCCCTACAGCGCGGCCGACCGGACCGGGGCCGGCGGCGGTCTGGCGGAGGACGGCGAGGACATCGAGGTCCTGGAACTCCCCTTCACGGAGGCGCTCGCCATGACCCGGGACGGACGGATCGCCGACGGCAAGACGATCATGCTCCTGCAATGGGCGGCCCTGGACGGCCCGTTCGCCCCGGCGCCCGCGCCGGTCCGGCCGCACGCGTAGGGCCCGCGAGAGTGCGTTCATGATCGACGGCACAATTGGGGCATGACCGTCACCGTCCGCACCGTCCACGACGTGGCCGGGATCGCCGCCGTCGCCGACTTCTTCTGCGATGTCTGGCAGACCCCGCGCACCATGCCGCCCTACCCCGCCGAGGTGCTGCACAGCCTGGCGCACGCTGGGGGAGCGGTGCACGCCGCGTACGACACGGGCGGTCAGCTGCTCGGCGCGGCCGTCGCCGTGTTCGGTGAGCCGGCCGAGCGCGACGTGTACTCCTTCGTGGCGGCCGCGCGCACCAGCGACCGGGGCACCGGCCTCGTGGTGAAGCGGGCGCAGCGCGACTGGGCGGTGCAGCGCGGGGCCCGCAGCATGCGCTGGACCTTCGACCCGCTGGTGGGGCGCAACGCCCGCTTCAACCTGGTCAAGCTGGGCGGGCGCGGCACGGAGTACCTCGTCGACTTCTACGGGCCGATGGCCGACGGGCTCAACGACGGAGACGAGAGCGACCGCCTCACCGTCACCTGGGACCTGACCGCCCCGGACCCGGACCCCGATCCGGCCGGCGAACCACCGGCCCCCGCGGGCGAGCTCCTCACCACGGCCCCCGACGGCGCCCCGCTCGCGTACCGCGACCCGGAGACCGCCACCCTCTGGTGCCGCGTCCCGGACGACATCGTGAAGCTGCGCGCCGCCGACCCGGAGCTCGGGCTGCGCTGGCGGCACGCCGTGCGGGAGGTCTTCACCGAGGCGTTCTCACAGGGATACGAGGCCACCGCGATGTCCCGCGACGGCTGGTACACGCTGACCCCGCGAGGAGCCCAGGCATGAGCCGTCCTGCACAGACCGCCCGAGGAGCCCAGGCATGAGCCGCCCTGCACAGACCGCCCGAGGAGCGTGCGCATGAAGCTCGAACGCGTCGAACTCCACCACGTGGCCATCCCCCTGGTCACCCCCTTCCGCACCTCCTTCGGCACGATGACGGCCAAGGACACCTTCCTGCTGCGGGTGATCACGGACGAGGCGGAGGGCTGGTCGGAGTTCGCGGCCGATCCGACGCCCGACTACTGCTCGGAGTTCCTGGCGGGCGCGGAGATCGTCATCCGCGAGTTCCTGCTCCCGCGGATCGCCGCGCTGCCGAGCCCCACGAGCGCGGCGCTCGCCCCCGCGATGCACAAGGTCAAGGGGCACGAACTGGCCAAGGCGGCGGTCGAGACCGCCTTCCTCGACGCCGAGCTGCGCGCGTACGGGATGTCGCTCGCGACCTATCTCGGAGCGGTGCACGACCGCGTGCCCGCCGGTGTCTCCGTGGGCATCAAGGACTCGGTCCCGGCCCTGCTCGACGACGTCGAGCGCTACCTCGCCGAGGGCTACGTCCGCATCAAGCTGAAGATCGAGCCAGGCTGGGACGTCGAGCCGGTACGGGCTGTCCGCGAGCGCTTCGGCGATGCGCTGCCGCTCCAGGTCGACGCGAACACCGCGTACACCCTGGCCGACGCCGAACAGCTGCGGAAACTGGACGAGTTCGGCCTCCTGCTCATCGAGGAGCCCCTGGAGGAGAACAACCTCCACGCCCACGCCCTCCTCCAGCAGCGCATCTCCACCCCGGTCTGCCTGGACGAGTCGCTGCACACCGCGCGCGACACGGCCTCCGCCATCGCCATGGACGCCTGCCGGGTCGTGAACGTGAAGCCGGCGCGGGTCGGCGGCTACCTGGAGGCCCGCCGCATCCACGACGTCGCCGCCGCGCACGGGGTGCCGGCGTGGTGCGGCGGCATGCTGGAGACCGGCATCGGCCGCGCCCCGAACCTCGCGCTCGCCGCGCTGCCCGGCTTCACGCTGCCGGGCGACACCTCGGCGTCGAGCCGCTACTTCGCGGAGGACATCACGGAGCCGTTCGTCCTGGCGGACGGCCACCTCCCGGTTCCGACCGGCCCCGGCATCGGGGTCACCCCGCTACCGGAGGCCCTGCGGCGCTTCACTCGGGGGCGGCGGGACTTGTACGTGGGGTGAGCCTTGTCGGTCCGCTGACTGCTGCGGTGAGGGGCGGACCCCTTGCCTTGCGGCGCCCACTCGCCGCGAGGGCGGGGTCTCGTTCGCGGCCCGGGCCCGGTGGCCACCTGCCGCGCAGTTCCCCGCGCCCCTGAAGGCGCCGGCTGCGCCGCGCCCCCGGCCCGCCGCACTCGGACCGTCACGTTAGATTGAGCCCGTGCTCAAGAGCCTCAGCCGTCGCACCGCCCTCGCCGTCAGCGCCGTCCCCGTGGCCGCCCTGTTCGCCGTCGCCGCCCTCGCCCCGCTGCCGTTCACGGTGGCGCAGCCCGGCGGGACCTCGGACGTGCTCGGCGAGCACGACGGCAAGCCGGTGATCACCGTCAAGGGTGCGCCGACCCGGGACACCGACGGCGAGCTGCGGATGACCACGATCCTCGCGACCGGACCCGACGCGGACGTGGACCTCGCCGACGTGGTGGACGGCTGGTTCCGCACCGACCGAGCGGTGATGCCGCGCGACGCGGTCTACCCCTCGGGTGACAACGTCGAGGAGGTCGAGCAGCACAACGTCGCCGAGATGCGGAAGTCGCAGAACGCGGCGGTCGAGGCGGCCCTGAACCACCTGGACAAGGACCCCGCCGAGGTGCAGGTCGACCTCCAGCTCGCCGGCATCGGCGGCCCGAGCGCGGGCCTGCTCTTCGCCCTCGGCATCGTCGACAAGCTCGACGGCAACGGTGCGGGCGGTGATCTGACGGGCGGGCGCGTCATCGCGGGTACGGGCACGATCGACGCGGACGGCAAGGTGGGCCCGGTCGGCGGGGTCTCCCTCAAGACCCAGGCCGCCAAGCGCGACGGCGCGACGGTCTTCCTGGTCCCGAAGGCGGAGTGCGCCGACGCCAAGGCCGAACTCCCGAAGGACCTACGGCTGATCCCGGTCACGACCCTCGACCAGACGGTGGAGGCGCTGCGGGCGCTGGACACGGGCGGGGACGTGCCTAGCTGCTGAGCGCGGGGGCGGTCCGCGCCGGGGTGACCAGACGCAGGCCTATGTGGACGAGGGTCCAGCCGAGGCGGACGCGGAGGCCGGACGGCTCCTCGAAGTTCCTGAACTCCGCCTGCGGGTGCGGGAGTTCGAGAAGGCGCTGCCGGTGCAGGTAGAGGTGCGCTTCGGGGGTCATGTCGAGTTCTCCTCGTCGTCGCGCGGAAACGCGTGCAGGTGGACGCGGTAGGGGGACGCGTCGGGTCCCTCCACCGCGAGGGCCTTATAGGCCTCGATGATTTCGGTGAGCTTCTCGTTCATCTCCCGGGCGAGCTCGGGGGTCAGGCGCATCTGCCAGTCGCTGATGTTGGACGCGCCGTGCCATGCCTCCGGAACGTCGTGGAAGCGGCCCATGAACGTCGAGAGCTCCCTGGTGTGGTGCTCGGCCACCATGTGCATCAGGGAGTTCACCTGACCGCGCACCACAGGATCCGGGTTGTAGAGCAGGTCGGGGCCCGAGCGCGTCCCCTCATGCGCCGCCCGCCACCACCGCTCCCGCCCCTTGTTCCGCTCCGGATCGTCCTCGACGAACCCGTGAGCCGCGAGCTGCCGCAGGTGGTAGCTGGTCGCGCCGCTCGACTCGCCGAGCCGGTCGGCCAGTTGGGACGCGGTGGCCGGACCGAAGCGGCGCAGCGCGTCGAGCAGCTGCATCCGCAAGGGGTGCGCGAGCCCGCGCAGGGAGCGCGGGTCGAGATCGCGGATCCGGGGTTCCTTCTTCGGTTCGGGCATGCTTCGACCGTACCGATGCAAAGACTCCCTTGCAACGGTTTCTTTGCAACTACTTCTTTGGAAGTCGGGAGCGAGCGGAGGCGGCCCGTCGAACCGCCCGCGTGCAGCCCTACTCCTTCGTCACAAACCCCTCCGAAACCAACCATTCCATCGCCACATCATGCGGATCCTGCCCCTCCACATCCACCTTGGCGTTCAGATCCTGGGCCACCGCGTTCGTCAGCTTCTTCGTGATCGGGTCGAGGATGTCCGCGATCTCGGGGTGTTCCCTCATCGTCTCGGCGTTCATCATCGGAGCGGCGTTGTACGACGGGAAGAAGTGCTTGTCGTCGGCCATCACCGTCAGGTCCATCGCCTTGATCCGGCCGTCCGTCGTGAAGACCAGGCCGAATGTGCATGCCTTGCCCTCGGAGACCTGCGTGTAGACGATGCCCGAGTCCATCGTCTGCACCTGGGACGAGGGGATCTGCATCCCGTACGCCTTCTCCATGCCGCGCAGGCCGTCGTCGCGCGAGGCGAACTCCTGGTTGACGCAGAGCGTCGCCGCCGAGGGGTCCGACTTCGACAGCGCGGCGACGTCCGAGAGCGTCTTCGTGCCGTACTTCTTCTCGTTGGCCTGGTTGATCGCCAGCGCGTAGGTGTTGTTCAGCTCGGCGGGCGGCAGCCAGTCGATGCCGTTCTTCGCGTCCGCGTCCCGTACGGCCTTCCACTGCGCCTCGGGCCCGGTGACCGGTTCGGTGTTGCCGAGATACGTGATCCAGCCGGTGCCCGTGTACTCGTACATCCCGTCCGCGTCACCGGACTTGACTGCCTCGCGAGCACCGATCGACCCCTGGATCCCGGTCCGGTCGAGCACGTCCGCGCCCGCCGCCTTCAGGGCGATGCCCATGATCTGGCCGAGCACCAGCTGTTCGGTGAACTCCTTGGAAGTGACGGTGAGATCGACGCCGTCGAGCGGCCTGCCCTTGCCGATCGAGCCGGGGGCGACATCGGCCACCAGCGGGCTGCCGCTGTGCAGACCGCAGCCGGCCGCCAGGGAGGCGAGCAGAAGTCCCGCGCCCGCGTACGCGTACCGGCGCCTCATGAGCGCACCTCCAACCCGCGCGGCCGCAGCAGCAGTTCGGCCAGCGAGGCCAGCCAGTCCACCAGGAGCGCGAGGGCGACCGTGAGGATCGAGCCGAGGACCAGGACCGGCATGCGCTGCGTGGTGATGCCGGTGGAGATCAGGTCGCCGAGCCCGCCGCCGCCGCCGAAGGTGGCGAGGGTCGCGGTGCCCACGTTCAGGACGAGCGCGGTGCGCACGCCCGCGAGGATCAGCGGGACGGCGAGGGGGAGTTCCACCTTCGCGAGGACGCCCATGGGGGACATGCCGATGCCGCGCGCGGCTTCCAGCAGCGTCGGGTCGTTCGCCTTGAGTCCCGCGATGGTGTTGGACAGGACCGGCAGGACCGCGTAGATGATCATGCCGATCAGCGCGGCCTTCATGCCGATGCCCATCCAGATGACGAGCAGCGCGAGGAGGCCGATCGCCGGGGTGGCCTGGCCGATGTTGGCGAGGGCCATGGCGAAGGGCGCGGCGGGCCGCAGCCGCTTGCGGGTCAGCAGGATGCCCAGCGGGATCGCGATCAGGAGCACGAAGAACGTGGAGATCACGGTCAGTTCGATGTGCTGGCGCAGCCGCAGCCACACGTTGCCGTCCGCGAGCGCGTTCCGCGAGATCGAGTCCAGGTCCGCGTTGCGGAACCACAGCCAGGTGACGAGCAGCACCACGAGTAGCGTGACCGGCAGGAACGTCAGCTTCTGCCAGGTCAGCCGGCGCGGTTCGCGTGCGGCCGGGGTGAGCGGCGGGGTCGGCTCGTGCTCGGCCTCGCCGGTGTCGCGGAAGGTGTGGCCCTTGACCTCGTGCTCGCCGTCGGGCCGGCGCGGCTCGGCGGGGTGCGGGCCGAGCGGCGGCTCGTGCGGCGAGGGCGGCGGATACGGCGGGGGATACGGGCTCACGAGGCGTCCTCCCCGTACCCGGCCCCCTCGCCCTCCTGTGCGCGATGGGTCTGCTCGGCGCGCTGGTCCTGGAGGTCGTGCTGGTGCTCGATGGCGTCGAGCCGGTCCTGCTCCAGGAGTTCGTGCACGGAGTTCATCAGCGTCTCCATGTCGACGACGCCCGTGTACTCGCCGCGCCGCCCGGTCACCGCGACCCGTCCCGCGCTTTCGGTGAGCACGGCTTCGAGCGCGTCGCGCAGGGTGGCGTCCCGGGTCACCGTGTCGTGCACGAGGGTGCCGGCCCGGGCCAGCGAGCCGCGCGCCCGCATCAGGTCCCCGCGCCGGAGCCACTTGTACGGCCGGCCGCGCTTGTCCAGGAGCAGCAGCTCGCTGGTCGTGCCGTCGCGGAGCTTGTTGAAGATCTCCTGGAGCGGGTCGTCCACGGTCACGGTCGGGTAGTCGCGGACCTCCACATCCCGTACGCGCGTGAGGTTGAGCCGCTTCAGCGCCGCGCCCGCCCCGACGAAACCGGAGACGAAGTCGTCGGCCGGGTTGGTGAGGATGGCCTCCGGGGTGTCGAACTGCGCGATGTGCGAGCGCTCGCGCAGGACCGCGATCCGGTCGCCCAGCTTGATGGCCTCGTCGAAGTCGTGCGTGACGAACACGATCGTCTTGTGCAGCTCGTGCTGGAGCCGGATCAGCTCGTCCTGGAGGTGGTCGCGCGTGATCGGGTCCACCGCGCCGAACGGCTCGTCCATGAGCAGGACGGGCGGGTCGGCCGCCAACGCCCGTGCCACACCGACGCGTTGCTGCTGACCGCCGGAGAGCTGCCGCGGATAGCGCCCGCGGAACTCGCCGGGGTCCAGGCCCACCAGGTCGAGCATCTCCTCGACCCGGTCCTTGATCTTCGCCGTGGGCCAGCCGATCATCTTCGGCACCAGCGCGATGTTCTGCGCGACCGTCATGTGCGGGAAGAGCCCGGAGGACTGGATCGCGTAGCCGATCTTCCGGCGCAGCTTCACCGGGTCCATGTCCGTGACGTCCTCGCCGTCGATCCGGATCCGTCCGCTCGTCGGCTCGATCAGCCGGTTGATCATCTTCAGCGTCGTGGACTTGCCGCAGCCCGAGGGCCCCACGAAGATGACCAGCTCACCGGCCTTGATCTCCATGTTCACGCTGTCCACGGCAGGTTCGGAGCTGCCCGGATAGCGCTTGGTGAGGTTCTCCAGCTCGATGGTCGCGCCGGTGGTCCGCGCGGCGGCCTTCGGCGCGGACGAAGCGGCGTTCGACGCGGTGGTCGTCGTGGCCTCAGACACGGATACCCCTAGAGATGGTCAGCCGTCCGATCAGTACGTAAGCGGCGTCGAAGAGCAGCGCGAGGACGACGATCCCGAGCGTGCCGGCGAGTACCTGGTTGAGCGCGTTCTTGCTGCCGAGGGAGCCGATCCCGCGGAAGATCTCGTTGCCGAGCCCGGGCCCGGAGGCGTACGCGGCGATCGCGGCGATGCCCATCAGCATCTGCGTGGAGACGCGGATGCCGGTGAGGATGGGCGGCCAGGCGAGCGGCAGCTCCACCTTGAACAGCCGGGCGGTACGCGACATCCCGATGCCCTTGGCCGCGTCCACCAGCGCCGGGTCCACCCCGCGCAGCCCCACGATCGCGTTCCGCACGATCGGAAGCAGCCCGTACAAGGTCAGCGCGATCACGGTCGGCGGCACCCCCAGGCCCACGATCGGGATCAGCAGACCGATCAGGGCGAGCGAGGGGATGGTGAGCAGGGTCGAGGTGGTGAGCGTGGCGAGGTTGCCCGCCCATTCGCTGCGATACGTGACGATGCCGATCAGGACGCCGAGGACGGTGGCCACGACCATGCACTGGAAGACGGCGCTGGCGTGCTGGAACGCGTCCATGAGGAGCTGTTCGTGGCGACTGCCCAGGTAATCCCAGAAGTTCACCCTCAGCTCACCTCTCGGATCTCCGGCCCGCTCGGCTCAGGTGCCGCTGTCCTCCCGGGCCGCCTGCTCCACCAGCGGGATGATCCGTAGCGGAACGGGATTTTCCATGACGATCGCCGTGGAAGCCCGGACGATGCCATCAAAACCCACAACCCGGTCGATCACACGTTGGAGATCCGCGTTGGACCGGGCCACCAGACGGCACAGCATGTCCCCGTGCCCGGTGGTCGTGTGCAGCTCAAGGACCTCCGGCACACCGCCCAAGTGCGCCCGTACCTCCGCGCCCTGGCCCTGTTTGATCTCCAGCGTCGCGAAGGCCGTCACCGGGTAGCCGAGCGCCGCCGGATCCACGTCCGGGCCGAAGCCGCGGATGACTCCATTCGACTGAAGCCGGTCCATCCGCGCCTGCACCGTCCCGCGCGCGACCCCCAGCCGGCGCGAGGCCTCCAGGACCCCGATCCGGGGCTCGCGGGCGAGCAGCACGATGAGGCGGCCGTCGAGCTCGTCAATTCCCGAGGTCGGGGGCGAGGGCATGGCGTGGCTCACACTCCCACTGGTCATCATGTACAGATCGTCCGGCCATCCTGGCGTACGGCTGTGCAGATTGCCCAGCAAATCACGCAACTATTGCGCACCTTGAAGGGCGGAGAGACCCTACGCCCATGACTGAGACCCTTCACTCCACCCCCGAAACCGCCCGGCAGGCCGACCCCTTCCCGGTGAAGGGAATGGACGCGGTCGTCTTCGCCGTGGGCAACGCCAAGCAGGCCGCGCACTACTACTCGACGGCCTTCGGCATGAAGCTGGTCGCCTACTCCGGACCGGAGAACGGCAGCCGCGAGACCGCCAGTTACGTGCTCACCAACGGCGCGGCCCGTTTCGTCTTCACCTCCGTCATCAAGGCGTCCACCGACTGGGGCCGCTTCCTCGAGGAGCACGTCGCCGCGCACGGCGACGGCGTGATCGACCTCGCCATCGAGGTCCCGGACGCGCGCGCCGCCTACGCGTACGCCGTCGAGCACGGCGCCCGCGGCATCGAGGAGCCCTACGAGACGAAGGACGAGCACGGCGTCGTCGTGCGCGCCGCGATCGCCACGTACGGCAAGACCCGGCACACCCTGGTCGAACGCAAGGACTACACGGGCCCGTACCTGCCCGGGTACGTGGCCGCGAAGCCGATCGTCGAGCCGCCGGCCAAGCGCACCTTCCAGGCCATCGACCACTGCGTGGGCAACGTCGAGCTCGGCAAGATGAACGAGTGGGTCGGCTTCTACAACAAGGTCATGGGCTTCACGAACATGAAGGAGTTCGTGGGCGACGACATCGCCACCGAGTACTCCGCGCTCATGTCCAAGGTCGTCGCCGACGGCACGCTCAAGGTCAAGTTCCCGATCAACGAGCCGGCCATCGCGAAGAAGAAGTCGCAGATCGACGAGTACCTGGAGTTCTACGGCGGCGCCGGCGTCCAGCACATCGCGCTCGCCACGAACGACATCGTCGCCACCGTGCGCGCCATGCGCGCGGGCGGGGTCGAGTTCCTCGACACCCCGGACTCGTACTACGACACCCTCGGCGAGTGGGCGGGCGAGACCCGCGTGCCGGTCGAGACCCTGCGCGAGCTGAAGATCCTCGTCGACCGCGACGAGGACGGCTACCTGCTGCAGATCTTCACCAAGCCGGTCCAGGACCGCCCGACCGTCTTCTTCGAGATGATCGAGCGCCACGGCTCCATGGGCTTCGGCAAGGGCAACTTCAAGGCTCTGTTCGAGGCGATCGAGCGCGAGCAGGAGAAGCGCGGCAACCTCTGAGCTGTACAGCGGCAGCCTCTGAGCCGTAGAGGGGTGAGGGGCGGGGCCTGTTGAGGGCCCCGCCCCTCGCGTGTTCGGTGAGCCCGTGCGCTCGGCGACCTCGCGTGCTCAGCGCGCGGTGCGCTTGGGCGCCGGCTTCTTCGCACCGCCGGTGCTGCCGCTGCCGCTGCCCGCGCCCGTGCTCCCGCTCTGCTTGCGCGGAGCCGTCCGCGGCGCGGTGCGCTGCGGTGCCGGCTGCTGCGTGCGCGGCTTCTGCTGCTGCGTCCGCGGCGTCTGCTGCTTCGGCGTGGACGACCCCGAGCCCCGGCCCGCTGAACCCCCGCCCTGCACCGAGGAGTTGGGGCCGCCGCGCCCGGACGGCTTGGCCTGCTGACCGCTGCCCGAGCCCGAGGTACGGCCCAGCGAGGGCGCCTGCGGCTTCTCGCCGGTGACGTTCACGGGACCGCCCGGCGGCGGCTCGCCCAGCGCGGCCAGCGCCTGTTCCGCGGCGGGCACGTGCAGCCGCGAGAAGTGCGGGTTGATCTTCAGAGCCTCCGTGAGGAAGCGCCGCGCCGCCCCGTACTTCTCGAGAGACCGCTCGATCTCCCCGCGGTGGTAGGCGAACAGGGCGCTGCGCGGCGCGTCCTTGTCCATCGCCCGCTTGCTGAACGCCAGCGCCTTCTTGCTGTCACCGGCCCGGAAGTGCGCCCAGGCCAGCGCGTCCGTCACCTGCCGCCCGGGGTGCCGCTTCCACTCCGCGGTCAGCCGCGCCACCGCCGCGTCCGCGTCCCCGTGGTCGGCCTCGAACAGCCCGAGCGCCAGCTGGTCCGCGCCGGGCCCGCTGTCCGCCGACTGCCGCCGTACGGCGTCGTACTGGGCGTTCGCCGCCTCGTCGAGCCCGATCGACTCGTACAGCTCGCCCAGCTCCGTCGCGTACTGCGGCAGCGGCAGCTTGCGCAGCACGTCCTGGTACGCCGTGAGCGCGTCCGCGGTCCGCCCGAGCACCGCGAGCGAGCGCGCCCGCGCCGCGATGGACGGGTAGTGCTCGGGGTCGGCGCGCAGGGCCGCCTCGAACCAGCGGAGCGACTCCGCCGCCTCGCCCCGCTCCCACGCCAGCACCCCCACGCTGTGCTGGTACGCGGCCTGCTCGGCGGGCGCCTGGGCCAGCGCGGCCGCGTCCGTGATCTCGGTGGCGGCCATCTCGCGCCAGCCCCGGTCCGCGTACACCTGCGCCGCGCGGGCCCGCACCGCCGTGTTGGAGTGCAGCTCCTGCAGCTTCTCCAGCGCCTTGTCGGCCGCCTTGTAGTCCCCGAGACGGTCGTACGTGTCGATCAGTACGGGGTAGAGGGTCCAGCGCCCCGGCGCCTGCATGACCGCGAGCTCGCCCCACTTCTTCGCGGCCCGGTAGTCGTGCCGCGCGTTGGCCAGGGCCGCCATCCCGGCGAGCGCCTCGATGTTGCCCGCGTCGGCGGGCCGCGCCGCCAGCGAACGGTTCAGCGCCTGCTCCGCCTGCGCGAACAGGCCGCGGTCCGCGGTCCGCCGCGCGTGCTCGGTGTACGCGGTGCCGAGCACCGCCCAGGACTCCTCGTCCCCGGGGTGCTTGGCGAGGTGCGCCTCGCGGTCGGCGATCAGCGCGCCGAGGTCGGTGAGCGAGGCCGGCGCGCCGATCCCCACCGCCTGCATCGCGCGGCCGACCGGGCCCGGCGCGGGTGGCGGCCCGTGGTCGACGAGGAGGGGCAGGGCGAAGACGGTGCAGGAGAGGACCACCGAGCCGACGACCGAGGTGACCAGGGTGCGGCGCAGGGTGCGGGCGCTGGCGGTCGCCGAACTCGCCGCGGAATCACGGGTGTCCGGCGCCCCGGCGGCTTCCCGGGCGTGCTCGGCGTCGAGGGCGTCCAGTGGGCTCAGGGCCGGCGCGTCCGCGGCGGCCGTGGGCTGCCGCGGGTGGCCGTCCGCCGTGCCCCCGCCGCCCTCGGCCCCCGCATCCGCCAGGGGCCATTGGGCCTCATACGTCCGCCGTTCCCCGTATCCCTGGGAGCGCTCGCCGGGCCGGTCGCCGTATCCCCGAGCGCGCTCGCCCGGCCCGCCCCCGTACCCCTGCGCGCCCGTGCCCCGCCCGAGCGGCGGCGGCCAGGAGGAGTCCGGAGCCTCACGTTCCTGTTCGTTCTCCATGGCGCCACTGTGCGCCAGTATGAAGAGCACACCGGTGTACCGGAGGTCGTTCACGGACGGGGTTCACACCGATGGCCCCGGGTGCCAGGCTGGAGATCATGACCGCCGCCCCGGACCCCGCCGCCCCGGACCTCGCCACCGCCCCTGCAGCCCCCGACCTCATCGCGCGGCTGCGCACCGCACTGCCCGCCGAGTCCCTCCTCACCGACCCCGACGTCACCGCCTCGTACGCCCATGACATGGCGAGCTTCTGCGCGGCGGGCACCCCCGCGGTGGTGGTGCTCCCGCGCACGGTCGAGGAGGTGCAGCACGTCATGCGCACGGCGACCGAGCTGCGCGTGCCGGTCGTCCCGCAGGGCGCGCGCACCGGCCTGTCGGGCGCGGCCAACGCGAGCGACGGCTGCATCGTGCTCTCGCTGCTCAAGATGGACCGGATCCTCGAGATCGACCCCGTGGACCGGATCGCCGTGGTCGAACCCGGCGTCGTCAACGCGGTCCTGTCCCGCAAGGTCAACGAGCTCGGCCTCTTCTACCCGCCGGATCCCTCCAGTTGGGAGATGTGCACCATCGGCGGCAACATCGGCACGGCATCCGGCGGCCTGTGCTGTGTGAAGTACGGGGTCACCGCCGAGTACGTCCTCGGCCTCGACGTCGTCCTCGCCGACGGCCGGCTCCTGAAGACGGGACGCCGTACGGCCAAGGGGGTCGCGGGCTACGACCTGACGCGGCTCTTCGTCGGCTCCGAGGGCAGCCTGGGGATCGTCGTACGGGCGGTGCTCGCGCTGAAGCCGCAGCCGCCGCAACAGCTCGTCCTGGCAGCCGAGTTCGCCTCCACCGAGGCCGCCTGCGCCGCCGTATGCAAGATCATGGAAGGCGGGCACACCCCGTCGCTGCTCGAACTCATGGACCGCACGACGGTGCGCGCCGTCAACGCCATGGCGCAGATGGGGCTGCCCGAGACCACCGAGGCGCTGCTGCTCGCCGCCTTCGACACCCCCGACCCGGCCGCCGACCTCGCCGCGGTCGGTGCGCTCTGCGCGGCGGCGGGCGCGACCGAAGTGGTGCCCGCGGAGGACCACGCCGAGTCCGAACTGCTGCTCCAGGCGCGGCGGTTGTCCCTGACCGCACTCGAAGCGGTCAAGGGCACCACGATGATCGACGACGTCTGCGTGCCCCGCTCACAGCTCGGCGCCCTCCTCGAAGGCACCGCCCGCATCGCGGACAAGTACGGCCTGACGATCGGGGTCTGCGCCCACGCGGGGGACGGCAACACCCACCCCACGGTCTGCTTCGACGCGCAGGACCCCGACGAGTCCCGGCGCGCCCGCGCATCCTTCGACGAGATCATGGCCCTCGGCCTGGAGCTCGGCGGCACGATCACCGGCGAGCACGGCGTGGGCGTCCTCAAGAAGGAGTGGCTGGCGCGCGAAATCGGCCCGGTGGGCATCGAGGTGCAGCGGAGCCTCAAGCAGACCTTCGACCCGCTCGGCATCCTCAACCCGGGCAAGCTGTTCTAGCCCTCTCACCTGTACGGGGACCACTCACCTTGTACGGGATCACTCACCGTCCTTGGACTCGTCCGAGGGCCACGGGTCGCTCAGCCACAGGTCGTCGTGGCCGCGCGGTGCGGGGGCGAGCAGCTCGGCCAGGCCCTCGTCGATGCCGAGCTGCTCGGACTCAGCACCCGGCGGGACCACCCGCAGCGTCCGCTCCAGCCAGGCGGACACGGCGGCCGCCGGCGCCTCCAGGAGCGCGTCCCCGTCCGGCGAACTGAGCGCCATCAGGACCACGCTGCGCCCCTCCACCTTGGTCGGCCAGATCCTGACGTCCCCGTGCCCGCAGGGCCGGAACACGCCCTCGACGAGCAGCTCCCTGGCGAAGGTCCAGTTCACGGGCTGGTCGGTGTTGACGTGGAAGGTGATGTGCACGGCGTACGGGTCGTCCGTGCGGTAGGTCAGCCGGGCCGGCACCGGGATGCTGCGCTCCGGCGAAAGGACCAGCCGCAACTCGAGCTCGCGTTCCACCACGGTCTGCATGTCCCTCTTCTTCCTTTCCTCCTGCGGGCTCCGAAGCGGCCCACGGAAGGAGAGAGCGCGGTGGTGCGGGTTGCTTACGCGACTTTCTCCGGGAATTTTTCCGGGAGTTCGTGAGGGGAGCGCACGGGCCGTTCCCCCTGCTCGCGGGCGGGGCTGGCGGGGGTGTCGTCCGGCCGCGGGCGGAAGGCGTCCCGGCGCGGGACGGAGGCGTCTCCTCGCCGTCCGGCCCCGCCGCGTGTTCTGCCCGGGGCACTGCTGCGACGCGGTGTTGAGGGCCGAGGCCAGGTGGAGCCGGGTGAAGGCGAGCGCTTCGGCGGGCCCGGCCTCACGTCCGGCGCTGGACATCGCGCGCCGCGGGCGCGTCCGCGGCCCGCTCGAAAGGGGCTGAAGAAGCGGGACGGGCCCGGGTGGTGCCGGTGGTCTGATAGATGTGGACCCACCACACCAAGACCCCCGAGCAGATACGGGACGACGGACCATGAGCGCGCCCACCCCGGCACCCGGCGAGACCAGCCCGCGCGCGGGCTACTACCCCGATCCGTCCATTCCCGGATATGTCCGGTACTGGAACGGAGTTGCCTGGGTCCCCGGCACCAGCCGCCCCGCCCCGTCCGAGGGCGAGGCCATGCCGGCCCCGCCCGGCGGCGTCGCGGCCGCGCCCTCCGTCCCGGCCCAGCAGGGGCCCACCGTCCCGGTCCAGCAGGGCCCGCGGGCGGACGAGACGGGTCCGATGTTCTTCGACGAGGAGCCGGCGGACGCGGTGCCGCCCTCGGCTGCTTCTCCGTCTCCGGCTCCGTCTCCTTCTCCCTCTGCCTCCGCCTCTTCCGCAGCCTCCGCCGCCGAGCCCATGGATGCGGTGCCCGCCTCGGACTCCGCGTCCTCCCGTGGCTCCGCGCCCGCCGCCGCCTCCGCTCAGGAGGAGCTGCACGGCGCGCGTCCCGAGCCCGCCTCCGCCTGGCAGGCCGACACCAACCGGCAGTCCGGGTTCGGCGGGGAGCAGGACCGCCGGGTCTCCTGGGGTGCGCCGACGGCGCCGGGCCAGGACCCGCGCGTGGCGGCGTCGACTACGGCCTCTGCGTCCGCTCCGGCTTCTTCGGCCTCTGCGTCCTCTGCGGGTACGGAGCCGGGTGCCGCGTCCGCATCGGTCGCCCCCGCCGCGGGCGAGGTCAAGTCCGAGGGCACCATGACCATGCGCGCCGTGCGCCCCCGTGAGAACGAGGCGGGCAGCGCGGCCCCGCAGGGACCGTCCCACCGGACCGACGGCACCATGTCGATCCGCCGCGTCGACCCGTCCGCCGCCCCGGCCCCGCAGGCCGCGGCCCCCGCGACCCCCTCCGTCCAGGCCGCACCCACCGCACCTGCTGCTCCCGCCGTACCCCAGCCCGCATACGGCTACCCGCAGCCCGCGACTCCTGCCGCGCCCGCCGCGCCGTCCGCGCCCTCCGCCGCGCAGAACGCCGGCTCCCCGCTGACCCCGGGCGCGGGCGGCGGCAACGCCTCCTGGGCCCAGCAGGTGCACCAGCTCGCCCAGCCGCCCGCGGGCGAGGGGCAGTCGGTGACGCCGTTCAAGCCGGTGGTCGAGGACCCGTTCCTCGCCGCGGCCGCCGCGCAGGCCGCCGCCCGCCCTGCGAGCCTCGGCAAGCGGTTCGCGGCCCGGCTCGTGGACACCCTCGTCGTCGGCGGTGTCACGGCCGCGGCCGCCGTCCCGCTCGTGCCGAAGGCTCTGGACCACATCGAGGCGAAGATCGACGCGGCCAAGATGTCGGGTCTGAAGACCACCGTCTGGATCCTCGACGGCACGGTCTCCGCGTATCTCGGCATCATCCTCGGCGTGCTGCTCGTCGCGGGCGTGCTCTACGAGGCGCTGCCGACCGCCAAGTGGGGCCGCACGCTGGGCAAGAAGCTGCTCGGCCTGGAGGTCCGCGACATCGAGGAGCACGCGTCCCCGTCGTTCGGCGCCTCCCTCAAGCGCTGGCTGGTCTACTCGCTCCCGGGCGTCCTGGTGATCGGCGTCGTGGGTGTGGCCTGGTGTCTCTTCGACCGCCCGTGGCGCCAGTGCTGGCACGACAAGGCGGCCCGTACGTTCGTGGCGGGCTGATCCGGCCCCGCCCCGTGCGGTAACCCGTCCGGCCCACACCCGGATGCGGCCCGTCGTCCCGCGCGGTCGACTCGGGCCATGACCACCAACCCGCCGCCCCCGGGCTCAGGCTCAGGCCAGCCGGAGGACGATCCGTTCCAGAAGCAGCCGCCGGCCGGCAGTGGCAGCGGCTCCCCGTACGACAGCCCGCAGGGCGGCACACCGCCGCCGAGCGACCCCTATGGGACCCCGCAGGGCGGCACACCGCCGCCGAGCGACCCCTACGGCACCCCGCCCCCGCCCCCGAACGACGGCGGCTTCGGCACCCCGCCCCCGCCGCCAGGCGGCGGCTCCCCGTACAACACCCCGCCGCCCCCGCCCCCCGGTGGCGGCGACCCCTACGGCGGAGGCGGTGCCTTCGGCGGATACGGCGGCGGGCCCGACCCGCTCCAGGGCATGCCCCCGCTCGCCGACATGGGCAAGCGCATCGCGGCCCGGATCATCGACGCGCTGATCATCGGCATCCCGCTGGGCCTGATCCAGCTGCCGTTCAACAACAGGATCGTCGAGACCGACACCGACGACCTCGGCGAGGTCGTGACGGCGAGCTACAGCGGCTCGTCCTTCATCTGGACGCTCATCGCGGTCGTGGCCTTCGTCGGCTACGAGTGGTTCATGGTCAAGAAGAACGGCCAGACCCTCGGCAAGAAGCTGATGAACCTGCGCGTGGCGATGCTCCAGGACGGCTCGACCCCGCCGTCGAGCCCGGCGCTCACCCGCGCCGCGGTCCTCTGGCTGCCGGCGCTCCTGTGCTGCCCGTGCCTGTGGTGGCTGATCCTCATCGTGATGGTGATGACCGACAAGCCCTACCGGCAGGCCCTGCACGACAAGGCCGCGAAGACGGTGGTGGTCAGCACCGTCTGACCCGTATCAGGGGTGGCGGAAACAGACCGGCGGGGCCGTGCGTGAGCACGGCCCCGTTGTCGTGTGTCCGGTGGACGGGACGGTGGAGCGGCGTAGACAGGCCGCCTGCGCGTCAGGCCGCCTGCGCGTCAGGCCGCGTGCGACTCCGCGCGCGTCTCGGCCTCGTGGTGCGTACGCGGCAACGGCACGCGCTCCTCGGCCCGTTCGGTGGTGATCACGGCCATCTTCGCCGGGGCCGGGCGCGGCACCGGCACCGTCAGCGCGACCAGGAGGCCGAGCCCGAGGGCGGCCACGGTGATGACGGCGATCCCCAGGCCCGTACTGGTCTGGGAGAGCAGCAGCATGGCGAGCGTGGCGGTCACGACCGTCAGGGATCCGTAGGCGAGTTGTGCGGCAGTCGGGCGCGGCATGGCGAACCGTCCTCATGGAGGGTGCGGGGGTGTCGTTCGGTCGGGCTGCTCGGTCGGGGCTGCTCGTTCTGCTCGGGCAAAAACACCGTCAACTGACTCTATTGAGCTGGGTTCCCGGACGGAACGGCCAGTAAGCGTGACCTAACCCACGGTGCCGATGCACGGGGGGCGCACGGGCTCATTTCGTATCTCATGCCCTGAGACGAGCGCGCCGTACGGGCTCACGGAAGTGTCCGGATAGTGCAACTCGCGCTGCAACTAACGTACTTGGGGCTTGGAAGTCAAGGTCTGTCTTTTCTTCCGTAACTCCGGTCGAATGTCGTCACTTGTGACGCGACACTGCGCGCGGATCGCTCCGAATCCGGGCCCCCCATCCGCAGACGCTGTCGCGGGGGAGGACAACATCCAAGTGAACAGTCAGTCAGGCAGACGCCGTTCCATACGCGCGCTCGCCGTCGGTGTGGCCCTGGCCGCCACCGGTGCGATGACGTACGGGAGCGCGCAGGCGGCCGACTCGCAGGGGCAGGCCCCTGCCGTCGAGCGCCAGGACCCGGCTCCGCACAAGGGCCATGTGGACCACGACCTCGAAGGCCCGTTCAGCGAGCAGCAGGCCGCCGAGCGCGAGGCGGCGCTCCAGGAGCTCGTCTCCGGTGACGCCAAGGCCGAGAAGCGCGGCGCCTCCAAGGTCGTGAAGCTGGACGACGGCAAGTACGTCGAGCTCGGCCGCGAGAAGACCGACAAGATCTTCACGATCCTCGTGGAGTTCGGCGACAAGGTCGACGACACCACGATGTACGACCCGGACGGCGAGGGCCCCAAGCCTCCCGTCAAGAAGTACGGCGGCACGCCGGGCCCGCAGCACAATGAGATCGCGGAGCCGGACCGCAAGAACGACAACTCCACGGACTGGATCCCGGACTTCAACCGGCAGCACTACCAGGACCTGTACTTCGCGACCGACAAGGAGAAGGAGTCGGTCAAGAAGTACTACGAGAAGCAGTCCTCGGGCCGCTACTCGGTCGACGGTCACGTCTCCGACTGGGTCAAGGTCGAGTACAACGAGGCCCGTTACGGCTCGAACTACTGCGGCGCCACCAACTGCTCCAACGTCTGGGACGTCGTCCGCGACGGCACCAACGCCTGGGCCGCGGACCAGAAGGCCGCCGGCAAGACGGACGCCGAGATCAAGGCGATGCTGGCCGAGTACGACCAGTGGGACCGCTACGACTTCGACGCCGACGGCAACTTCAACGAGCGCGACGGCTACATCGACCACTTCCAGATCGTCCACGCGGGCGAGGACGAGTCGGCCGGCGGCGGCGCCGAGGGCACCAACGCCATCTGGGCGCACCGCTGGTACGCCTACGGCACGGACGCCGGCAAGACCGGCCCGGCCGACAACAAGGCCGGCGGCACGCAGATCGGTGACACCGGTATGTGGGTCGGCGACTACACCGTCCAGCCGGAGAACGGCGGCCTCGGTGTCTTCGCCCACGAGTACGGTCACGACCTGGGCCTGCCGGACCTGTACGACACCTCCGGCGGCGGCGAGAACTCCACCGCCTACTGGTCGTTGATGTCCTCCGGTTCCTGGTTGGGCCGCGGCGAGGAGTCGATCGGCGACCTGCCGGGCGACATGACCGCCTGGGACAAGCTCCAGCTGGGCTGGCTGGACTACGACACGGCCAAGGCCGGCACGAAGTCCACGCACAAGCTGGGCGTCGCGGAGTACAACACCGCCAACCCGCAGGCGCTCGTCGTCGAGCTGCCGAAGAAGACGGTCACCACGCCGGTCGTGAAGCCGGCCTCGGGCGCCAAGCAGTGGTGGTCCGGTCGCGGTGACGACCTCAAGAACACCCTGACCCGCTCGGTCGACCTGACCGGCAAGTCCAAGGCGAGCCTTGAGCTTTCGGGCTGGTGGGACATCGAGGCGGAGTACGACTTCCTGTACGCCGAGGTCTCCACGGACGGCGGCGCCAGCTACACCGCGCTCGACGGCACCGCCGACGGCGCCGCGCTGCCCAAGGACGCCTCCGGCGCCCCGTCGCTGACCGGTGCCTCGGGCGCGTACAAGAAGCTCGTGTACCCGCTGGACGCCTACGCGGGCAAGAAGATCGACCTGCGCTTCCGCTACCAGACCGACGGCGGCGTCAACATGACCGGCTTCGCCGCGGACGACATCTCCGTGACGGCCGACGGCACCGCCCTGTTCACGGACGGCGCCGAGGGCGACGACAACGGCTGGACGCCCAAGGGCTTCTCGCGCGTGGGCGAGTCGATCACCAACGACTACGACCAGTTCTACATCGCCGAGAACCGCCAGTACGTGTCGTACGACAAGACCCTCAAGACGGGCCCGTACAACTTCGGTTGGTCCACCACCCGTGAGAACTGGGTGGAGCACTTCCCGTACCAGAAGGGCCTGATGATCTGGAAGTGGGACACCTCGCAGCCGGACAACAACACGTCCGTGCACCCCGGCGAGGGCCTGATCCTTCCGGTCGACGCCCACCCGAAGGCCGAGCGCTGGACCGAGGACCTGGACAAGGTTCCCGGCAAGGACCTGATGCGCAACCGCATCCAGTCCTACGACTCGCCCTTCAGCTGGTTCCCGGCGCAGGGCTTCACGCTGCACCGCAACGGGGTCCCGGCCAAGATCAACTGGAAGGCGGGCGTCCCGGTCTTCGACGACGGGCGCAGCAGCTACTACGACGAGGCCAACCCGACCGGCGGTGTCAAGATCACTGACACCAACACGCGGATCGCGATCGTCAAGCAGCCGCTGAGCGGCCAGACGATCACCGTCCAGGTGGGTCCCTCCGCGAAGTAATCCGTTAAACCGCAGGTCACAGCATGTTCGGCCGTCGCCCTCTAGCGGGCGGCGGCCGAACGTGCTTATGTGCCTGCTGTGGATTTCTTATTGACATGACGTCTCACGGGGGAGGCATAACGCATGGCTGGTGGCGGATTCTGCAGACTTCCGGGCGGCGACGTGGTCGTGGCCCTGGACCTGGCGAACCCCTGCCCTGACGGGGCCCCGAAGGTGCGCGTGGTGGTGCACGCCGCGAACCGCGCCCGGGCCCTCACACGCCTGAGGAACCTGGGTCTGCGCGCGGTCTACCTGCGGGGGAACGCCTCGCCGCCCACACCGGACGAGATCACGGCGGTCCTGCACCATCCGGACGGCCTGATCTGGCGCGGGGCGCGCGGCGAGTGCCCGGGCTCCGCCGAGGAGCTGTGGCACCCGATCAGGGCGCTGCTGCGCACGATGACACCGCAGACGAGCCCGTACGTGGTGTGACGGGGTGCGTACGAGGGTGAGCCGGGGCTAGACCACCGGCTTGCCCGAAAGCTCCACGCCCGCGGCCCGCAGCTCCTCAAGGGCCCGCTCCGTGGAGTCCTCGGCCACCCCGGCCGTCAGGTCGAGCAGCACCTGGGTGCGGAAGCCCTCGCGGGCCGCGTCCAGGGCCGTGGCCCGTACGCAGTGGTCGGTGGCGATGCCGACCACGTCCACCTCGGTGACCTCGCGGGCGCGCAGCCACTCGGCCAGCGACACCCCGTTCTCGTCCGCGCCCTCGAAACCGCTGTACGCGGCCGCGTAGGCGCCCTTGTCGAAGACGGCGTCGATGGCGCCGGAGGCGACGGCCGGGGCGAAGTTCGGGTGGAAGCCCACGCCCTCCGTGCCCGCCACGCAGTGCGCGGGCCAGGAGTCGTGGAAGTCGGGGTGCTCCGCGAAGTGGCCGCCCGGCTCGATGTGGTGGTCGCGCGTGGCGACCACGTGCTGGTAGCCGGCGCCGCCGGCCTGGCCGATCAGATCGGTGATCGCGGCGGCCACGTCCGCACCACCTGCCACGGCGAGGCTGCCGCCCTCGCAGAAGTCGTTCTGCACATCCACGACGATCAAGGCGCGGCGCATGAGGCTAGTCCTTCGGTCCTTTGGTGCGGGTCGGTGGGCAGGGGCTCGGACGTACCGTCCGAGCCTAGAGACTTCACGTCCGATACGGGAGAGGGCCGCCGGCGTCCCTGCGGCGGCCGCTCACCCGTCGGTCACAGGTACTCGGTCGGAATGACCGCTTCCCCGCGCGACAGCTGGGTCGCCGACAGCGGCAGCCCCGCGCGGGCGGCGGCGTGCCGGTCCCGTACGACATCCAGAGGCTCGCGGCCCACGACCTCGCCGCCCTTGACCAGCTCGACCTGGAGCTGACGGTCGGCGAGCTCGCCGGGCACCTCGCCGGTGCCGATCACCTCGGCCTCGGCCACCCCGTCCCGGTCGAGCCGGCGCGCGGCCCACTTGCGGCCGCCGATCGAGGACTTGGCGCCGAGGGACTTCTTGGCCACGGGCACCAGCGGGGCGTTCACATCGGCCGACTCCGCGCGCGCGACCAGCTTGTAGACCATCGAGCAGGTGGGGTGCCCGGAGCCGGTGACCAGCTGGGTGCCGACGCCGTACGCGTCCACGGGCGCGGCGGCCAGCGAGGCGATGGCGTACTCGTCGAGGTCGCTGGTCACGACGATCTTCGTACGGGCGGCGCCGAGCTCGTCGAGCTGCTGGCGCACCCGGTGCGCGACGAGCAGCAGGTCGCCGGAGTCGATGCGCACGGCCCCGAGCTCGGGCCCGGCCACCTCGACCGCGAGCCGCACGGCCTCGGTCACGTCGTACGTGTCCACGAGCAGCGTGGTGCCGCGGCCGAGCGACTCCACCTGGGCGGTGAAGGCGTCCCGCTCGCTGTCGTGCAGCAGCGTGAAGGCGTGCGCGGAGGTGCCGACGGTGGGGATCCCGTAGCGGAAGCCGGCCGCGAGGTCGGAGGTCGAGTTGAAGCCGCCGACGTAGGCGGCGCGCGAGGCGGCCACCGCGGCCAGCTCGTGGGTGCGGCGCGCGCCCATCTCGATCAGGCCCCGGCTGCCGGCGGCCGCGGACATCCGCGAGGCGGCCGCGGCGATCGCCGAGTCGTGGTTGAGGATCGACAGGATCACCGTCTCCAGGAGCACGCACTCGGCGAAGGAGCCCTCGACCCGCAGGATGGGCGAACCGGGGAAGTACACCTCGCCCTCGGGGTAGCCCCAGATGTCGCCGCGGAAGCGGTAGTCCGCGAGCCATTCGAGGGTGGGCTCGTCGACGATGGCGCGCTCGCGCAGGAAGTCGAGCACCGCGGCGTCGAAGCGGAAGTTCTCCACCGCGTCGAGCACCCGCCCGGTCCCGGCGACGACGCCGTAGCGCCGCCCCTCGGGCAGCCGCCGCGTGAACGCCTCGAAGACGGAGCGCCGCTCGGCCGTACCGGCCTTCAGGGCGGCCTGCAGCATCGTCAGCTCGTACTGGTCCGTGAAGAGTGCCGTCGAGGGAACATCCACCGGCAACCCGAGGTCCGCTGTGTTCATACGTCGGATCGTACCCCCATCTCGTCAGATTGACGATTTCAAATCGCGGGCCGCCGGGAAACCCCGCGCCCGCCCGCCGGGAACCCGCGGCTCGCCCGCCGAAGCACCCCGTTTGTGCGCCGGGTGGCCCCAAGTGGCAGCATGGGGAAAGTGAGTGTGGCTCCCGACGTGGCACCCGTAGAGACCGACCCGGCACAGGATGTGTCCGCCGTCGTCGAACCCGACGTCCCTTGGGTCACGATCGTGCACAACGACCCCGTGAACCTGATGAGCTACGTGACCTACGTCTTCCAGGCCTACTTCGGCTACTCGAAGGACAAGGCCCACAAGCTGATGCTGGACGTCCACCACAAGGGCCGCGCCGTCGTCTCCAGCGGCACCCGCGAGGAGATGGAGCGCGACGTGCAGGCGATGCACGGCTACGGCCTGTGGGCCACGCTGAGTCAGGACAGGAACTGATGGCGAAGGCCGGACGCGAACCGATGGCACCGAGTCAGGACAGGAACTGATGGCCGGCATGTTCGAGCCCGTACCCGGCGGCGGCGCGGCCGTGCTGCTCGACGAGGTCGAGGTCTCCATCCTGCGCTCCCTCGCCGTGCAGCTCCTGGAGCTGATCGGTCCCGGTCCCGGCGGCGAGCAGGGCGCCGACCCGCTGGCCGAGCTGTTCGCCGAAGGTCCGAGCGAGCCGCCCTCCGACCCCGTGCTCCAGCGGCTCTTCCCCGACGCGTACGGCGATCCCGAGGCCGTGCCCGACGATCAACTCAAGGCGTACTCCGCCGAGTTCCGGCGCTTCACCGAGAACGACCTGCGCGCGGGCAAGCGCGAGAACGCGCTCGCGGTGGTCAAGAGCCTCGACGCCCTCACGCTCGGCGGCGACGAGGGCGCGGTGCTCAAGCTGACCCCGGACGAGTCCAAGCAGTGGCTCGGCGCGCTCAACGACCTCCGCCTCGCCATCGCCTCGCGCCTCGACGTGATCAGCGAGGAGGACACCGAGCTCCTCTACCGCCTGCCCGACACCGACGAGCGCAAGCCGATGGTGATGGCCTATCTGTGGCTGGGCGGCCTCCAGGAGACCCTCGTCGAGACGCTGCTCCCGTAGCCGGCGGTGAAACGGCTGCGCGAGCCGGCGAGACAGCTGCGCGAGGCGGCGGAAATAGCTGCACAGGCCACCGAGGTATCGCCTGTGCGATACCGCGCTCGCTGTCCGTTATCCGGTGACGAGCGTCCGAATAACGATCGCATCACGCCCATTGCCGTATTGCCTGGCAGTGGGCGTTTGCGCAGGTCATGCCGTGATGTGCATCACGTAAACAAGCATTAAGGCCGTGGTAAAACTTCGGCACTTCGGTGGCGGCACCACCCCTCGCCGCTCTCGGAGCCCTGGCGCACCGCCAGGCAGCTTGGCCTCTGCACGACCGCACGACCCGTACGACCCTGGCCCGCGCTCCCGTCCATGGAGTGCCGCCTTCAAGTCGCCGACCGGACAACGGCGTTCGCTTCTCTCGTGCCCCCACCGCCCTGCCTGCGAGCATCCCCCCTTCCGGATGTCGCCGTTCCGCACACCCTGTGTGCCCCGAGGTAGTCCGATGTCTCTTGAATCCCTGACGAACTCCATCGAGGAGTCGGTCAACAGCGTCGTCACGCCTGTCGCCGATTTCCTGTCGAAGTGGGTCTTCTACGCCGTCCCCGTCGGCGACGCCGAACTTCCGCTGATCGTGGCCTGGCTCGTCATCGCCGGTCTGCTCTTCACCGGTCTCTTCGGCTTCATCCAGATACGGAAGTTCAAGCTCGCCTTCAAGGTCGTGCGCGGCAAGTACGACGAGAAGGGCGCGGTCGGCGAGGTCAACCACTTCGGCGCGCTGACCGCCGCCGTCTCGGCGACCGTCGGGCTCGGCAACATCGCCGGTGTCGCGGTGGCCATCACCATCGGTGGCGCGGGCGCCGCGTTCTGGATGGCGGTCTGCGGTCTGCTCGGCATGGCCACCAAGTTCGTCGAGGTCACCCTCGGTGTGAAGTACCGCAAGGTGCACGCCGACGGCACGGTCTCCGGCGGCCCCATGCAGTACCTGCCCGCCGGTCTCGCCGACCGCTTCGGCACCGGCTCCCTCGGCCACAAGCTCGGCAAGGTGCTCGGCGTCTGCGCCGCGATCTTCGTGCTGTTCTTCGGCCTCTTCGGCGGCAACCTGCTCCAGGTCAACCAGGCCTACAGCCAGCTGGCCAACACCACCGGCGGCGAGAACGGCTTCATCGACTCCTCGGCCGGCGCCCTGATCTTCGGCATCGTGGTGGCCCTGCTCATCGGAGTCGTCCTGATCGGCGGCATGAAGTCGATCGCGAACGTCACCTCCAAGCTGGTGCCGGGCATGGCGATCATCTACATCGTCGGCTGCCTCGCGGTTCTCGCCGTCAACGCCGGTGCGCTGCCGGGCGCCGTGGTCGACATCTTCAGCTACGCGTTCAACCCGGAGAGCTTCGTCGGCGGCCTCATCGGCGCCCTGATCGCGGGCTTCCAGCGGGCCGCGTTCTCCAACGAGGCCGGTCTCGGCACCGCCCCGATCGCGCACTCCGCCGTGAAGACCAAGCACCCCGCGAGCGAGGGCCTGGTCGCGCTGCTCGAACCGTTCATCGACACCGTGGTCATCTGCACCATGACCGCCCTGACGGTCGTGGTCGTCAGCCCGCCGTCGCTCGAGGCGGCGCGGACCGGTGACGGCCCCGGTGGCGTGGTCATCACCTCCGACGCCTTCGAGACCGTCCTGCCCTGGTTCCCGTACGTGCTGACCGTCGCGGTCATCCTGTTCGCGCTGTCGACCGCGCTGACCTACGGCTACTACGGCGAGAAGGCCTGGTCGCACCTCTTCGGCCGCTCGAAGTCCAGCCTCACGCTGTTCCGCGTCCTGTACACGGTGTGCGCCGCGGGCGGTTCGCTGCTCACGCTGACGGCCCTGTTCAGCCTCGCCGACGCGGTCCTGTTCATCCTCGCGGTGTTCAACATCATCGGCCTGTACCTGCTCTTCCCGGTCGTCCGGAAGGAACTGCACAAGTTCCTGGAGTACGCGGGGCGCCGTGACGCCGGTGAGCCGGAGCCCGAGGAGGACGAGAAGGACCTCCTGAAGGTCTGACGCTCTCCGCGGCCGCCGACGGGCCCGCCCGCACCTTCACCGGTGCGGGCGGGCCCGTTCGTGCTGCACGGGAAGGGTGAGCGGCCGTTCGCTCAGAGGACCCTCAATTCCACATAAAGAACACTCAAAAACTGGCGCCACACTTCGTCTCCCTGACGACGTATGTCCGCTTCTTCCTGTGCTGTCCGCCACATTGGCGGCGTTTCGCCCCTCTTGTGCGCGTGATAAATGTTCACGACCACCTGCCGGGCCGCCACCCATGGCCCGAGCGGGGCGCCCCGCCGGCTGACCGCCGGTAGGCAGAGCTCCATCCACATCCGGGGGGATCGGGACCCGATCCGGGCACGTACGACGCAGGTACGGCACGGGTCGGCATGGAGAAAGGCGCACCACCATGACCTCAGTGCAGGTCGACCAGCACAACGACGGCAGTGAGGCCGTGGCGGACGGCGAGAGCACGTCCGCGGAGGGCTACCAGCGAGGACTGGGAGCCCGGCAGATCCAGATGATCGCGATCGGCGGTGCCATCGGCACCGGCTTGTTCCTCGGTGCCGGCAAGGGCATCCACAAGGCGGGCCCGAGCCTGATCCTCGCGTACGCCATCGCGGGCCTGGTGATCTTCTTCATCATGCGCGCGCTCGGCGAGCTCCTCATGTACCGCCCGGTCTCGGGTTCGTTCTCGGAGTACGCGCGCGAGTTCATCGGCCCGTTCGCGGGCTTCGTGACCGGCTGGACGTACTGGCTGTTCTGGGTCGTCACCGGCATCACCGAGGTCACGGCCGCGTCCGAGTACATGCAGTACTGGACGAAGAACGCCGACGGCTGGATCAATCAGCCGCAATGGGTCTTCGCGCTGCTGTTCACCGTCATCCTGTTCGGCGCGAACCTGATCTCGGTGAAGCTCTTCGGCGAGCTGGAGTTCTGGTTCTCGATGGTCAAGGTGACGGCCATCATCGGCATGATCCTGATCTGCGCCGGCATCCTCACCATCGGCTTCTCGGACGCCGGCGACACCGCCTCGGTCGGCATGCTCTGGAACCAGGGCGGCTTCTTCCCGAACGGCGTCGGCTCCACCCTGATGACCCTCCAGATGGTCATGTTCGCCTTCCTCGCCGTCGAGCTGGTCGGTGTGACCGCGGGCGAGTCCAAGGACCCGAAGACGGTCCTCCCGAAGGCCATCAACACGGTTCCGTGGCGTATCGCCGTCTTCTACGTCGGCGCGCTGATCATGATCCTTTCGGTCGTGCCGTGGACGCACTTCCAGCCCGGAGTCAGCCCGTTCGTGGCGGCCTTCGAGAAGATGGGCCTGGGCGTCGGCGCGGCCATCGTGAACTTCGTCGTGCTCACCGCGGCCCTTTCCTCCTGCAACTCCGGCATGTACTCGACGGGCCGCATGCTGCGCGACCTGGCGCTCAACGGCCAGGGCCCGAAGTTCTTCACCAAGCTGACGAAGAACGGCCTTCCGCTGTACGGCACTTCGGTCTCCGCCGCTCTGATGCTGGTCGGCGTGTACATCAACTACGAGTGGCCGGGCGAGGCGTTCAACTACGTCGTCTCCTTCGCGACCATCTCCGGCATGTGGGCCTGGATCATGATCCTGATCAGCCAGATCCGCTACCGCGCCAAGGCCGACCGCGGCGAGCTGCCGCAGTCCTCCTTCAAGGCCCCCGGTGCCCCGTTCACCAGCTGGTTCGCGCTCGCCTTCATCGGCATGGTGATCGTGCTCATGGGCATCGACAAGGACGCGCGGATCTCGCTCTACGCGGCTCCGGTCTGGGCGCTGATTCTTTTTATTGGCTACCAGTTCATCCAGCGCAAGGGCGCGCGCGCCGAGGCGGACCTCACGAAGACCTCCGCGTAACCGCGGCAGGCCGTCTCACGACCGCGTCTCACCAGGTGGGCCGGGGATCTCGGATCCCCGGCCCACCTGCTTATGCTCCTGCACATGCTGACCATCACCCAGGCCCTGTACGACCAGATCGTGGCCCACGCCCGCGCGGACCACCCCGACGAGGCCTGCGGTGTCGTCGCCGGGCCGGTCGGCGAGGGCCGCCCCGAGCGGTTCATCCCGATGCTGAACGCGGCGCGCTCGCCCACTTTCTACGAGTTCGACTCGGGCGATCTGCTCAAGCTCTACCGCGAGATGGACGACCGCGACGAGGAGCCGGTGATCGTCTACCACTCGCACACGGCCACCGAGGCCTACCCCTCGCGTACCGACATCACGTACGCGAACGAGCCCGGCGCGCACTACGTGCTGGTCTCCACCGCCGACACCGACGGGGCGGGCGAGTTCCAGTTCCGCTCGTACCGGATCGTCGAAGGCGAGGTCACCGAGGAAGAGGTGAAGGTGGTCCAGGCATACTGAGCCTCGACCCGAGGCAGCAGGACCCAGGAACCCGGTGAGAATCCGGGACGGTCCCGCCACTGTGACCGGCCGGGTCGACGTGCACGCCGCTGCACGCGTACCGGCCGGAGAGTCAGGAACTGACCTGCTGCCTTCTCTCCACCGACTGGGGACGCGGAAATCCCCGGAGGAGGCTCTGCCATGTCCTGGCCGATACCTGCACGTACCCCGGTGCGCGTCCTCGTGGCCACCGCCCTGCTCGTCCCGCTCGCCGCCTGCTCGTCGGCCGCGGGCGACGCGAAGCCCGAGGCGAAGACCCCCGGCTTCCCGTACACCGTGACCAACTGCGGAGTGAAGACCACCTTCACCGCACCGCCCGAGCGTGCCGTCACGATGAACCAGCACGTGACCGAGGTGCTCCTCGAGCTCGGCCTGAAGGACCGCATCGCCGGCACCGCCTACCTCGACGACGCGGTCCTGCCGGAGTACGCGAAGGACTACAAGTCCCGCCCGGTGCTCGCCGAGGAGTACCCCTCGTACGAGAAACTCCTGTCCGCGAACCCCGACTTCGTCTACGGCGGCTACGCCAGCGCCTTCGCCGGGAACGAGGGGCGCTCGCGCGACGCGCTCGCCAAGTCGGGCATCGACACCCGGCTCAACATCGAGGGCTGCACCAACTCCGCCGTGACCATGAAGGACCTGTACCGGGAGGTCCGGGAGGTCGGCAGCACCTTCGGGGTGCGGAAGCGGGCGGACGCCTGGGTGAGCGGTGCGGAGCGTGAACTCGCCGATACCGCGCGGAGGTTGAAAGGCGTGCAGCCGCTCTCCGTCTTCGTCTACGACAGCGGGGACAAGACCGCGTTCACCGCGGGCGGGCGCGGCATCGGCAACGAGATCATCACCCGGGCCGGCGGCCGCAACGTCTTCGCCGACCTCGACAAGTCCTTCGGCGACGCCTCCTGGGAGAACGTGGTGGAGCGCGCCCCCGAGGTGATCGTGATCTACGACTACGGGGCGCAGACCGTGGAGCAGAAGAAGCGGCGGCTGCTCGACGACCCGGCGCTCGCGGACGTCCCCGCGATCCGGAACAAGCGCTTCGCCGTGCTGCCGCTCTCGGACGCGGTGCTCGGCGTGCGCGCACCCGCCGCCGTGGCGAAGCTGGCCGCCCAGCTGCATCCGGACGCGGTCAAGTGAGGGGCGGGTCCGGCCTGTTGAGGAACGGGGCCGGTCCGGCCGGGCGGGGTTCCGCCGTGGTGGTGGCGGTGCTCGCGGGCGCCCTCGTGGTGGCCGTGGTCGCCGGGCTCGCGCTCGGTCCGGTGCGGATCGCGCCGGGCGAGGTCGTACGGATCCTCACCGGCGGGGCCGAGCCGGGCCCGCTGCGCACCATCGTGCTCGACGTCAGGCTGCCCCGGGTGCTGCTCGGCGCGGTGATCGGCGCGGGCCTCGCCGTGATCGGCACGGTCCTCCAGGCCCTGGTCCGCAACCCGCTGGCCGACCCGTTCCTGCTCGGTGTTTCCTCGGGGGCCTCGGCGGGCGCGGTCCTGGTGATCGTGCTCGGGATCGGCGGGGGAGTGGCCATGACCGTCACCGTCCCGGCCGCCGCCTTCGCGGGTGCGATGGCCTCGCTGGCCCTCGTCTACGTGCTCGCCCGCGGCCGCAGCGGCGCCATGACCGGGGCGCGGCTCGTCCTCGCCGGTGTGGCGGTGGCGTACATCCTGTCCGCCCTGACCAGCCTGCTCCTGGTGACCTCCGCCGACGCCAACCACATCCAGGAGGTCCTCTACTGGACCCTCGGCGGACTCGGCAGCGCCCGCTGGCACATGCTCGCGCTGCCCGCCGCGACCCTGCTCATCGGCACCCTCGTCCTGGTCACGCTCGCGCGGCCGCTCGACCTGCTGCTCGCGGGCGAGGAGGGCGCGACGGTGCTCGGCCTGGACACAGGACGCTTCCGCGCCGCGGTCTTCGTGCTCACCTCGCTGCTCACCGGGGCGGCCGTGGCCTACAGCGGGGCCATCGGCTTCGTCGGCCTGATGGTGCCGCACGCCGCGCGGATGGTGGTGGGCGCGGGCCACCGCCGCCTGTTGCCGGTCGCGGCGCTGGGCGGCGCGCTGTTCCTGGTCGTCGCGGATCTCGCGGCGCGCACGGTGGCGGCGCCCCAGGACATCCCGGTCGGCGTCCTCACGGCCCTGACCGGCGGCCCGTTCTTCCTGTGGCTGCTGCACCGGGGGCGGTCGGCGGAAGGGGCGGTGGCGTGATGCGACGCCGGATCACCGAAGGACGTGATGCCCCTGCTCACCGAAGGAGCGGCGCCTGATGCTGCACATCGAGGACCTCTCGT
Organism: Streptomyces indicus; assembly: GCF_900100315.1. Classification (GTDB taxonomy): domain Bacteria; phylum Actinomycetota; class Actinomycetes; order Streptomycetales; family Streptomycetaceae; genus Streptomyces; species Streptomyces indicus. Next base: position 89,047 of record NZ_FNFF01000010.1, on the reverse strand, counting down.
ACGAGACCGGCGGGCGCACCCTCGTCGACGCCGTCACCCTGCACGCGGCGCCCGGCGAGACCGTGGGTCTCGTCGGCCCCAACGGGAGCGGCAAGACCACCCTCCTGCGCTGCGTGTACGGGACGCTCAAGCCGAGCGCCGGACAGGTGCGCGTCGACGGGACCGTGCTCGACGGCGCCAAGGAGCGGGCCCGGCGGATCGCCACCGTGCCGCAGGACGGGCAGTCCGCCTTCGAGCTGACCGTGCGCGAGGTCGTGGCGATGGGCCGCTCCCCGCACAAGAAGTTCTGGGAGCCCGACTCGGCGGCCGACCGGCTGCTCGTCGACGAGGCACTCGCCCGCGTCGGCGTCACGGACCTCGCCGAGCGCCCCTTCCCCGGCCTGTCCGGCGGCGAGCGCCAACGCGCCCTGGTGGCACGGGCGTTGGTGCAGCAGCCGCGCCTGCTCGTCCTCGACGAGCCCACCAACCACCTCGACATCCGCTACCAGCTGGAGATCCTCACTCTCGTCCGCGAGCTCGGCACCACCAACCTCCTCGCCCTGCACGACCTCAACCTGGCCGCGTACTTCTGCGACCGCATCCACGTGCTGCGCACCGGGGCGGTCGTGGCCTCGGGAACGCCCGCCGAGGTCCTCACCCCGGACCTGCTCGCCGAGGTGTACGGGGTGCGCGCCGAGGTGGCGGTCCACCCGGCGACCGGGGCGCCCACGGTCACGTACCTGCCGGGCCCGCGGACGCCGCACGCGACCACAGCCCCCGCCTCTCGTCCGAGTGCCGAACAGAAAACGTCCGCGATGTGAGATCACACTCCGATTCCCCGGACGGGAATCGATACGATGACCGCATGGTTCAACACGACGTGAGTGACAAGACGCCGGGCATGCTGCTCGTGGCGCGCCTCCACGTCGACCTGTGCAGGCTGAACAGCGCCATCTGTCCACGCTGACCCCTGCCGCCGACCCTGCTGTCCCAGGGGGCCGAGAGCCGCGCCGCGGCCTGGGCGACACGGCGACTCCTCCGCGTACGACCCGGCAGTTCCGCGCGCACCGCACCGCGCGCACCCACACTTTCCTCATCCGACAGGAGCCGCAGCCATGGCCATCGAGGTCCGCATCCCGACCATCCTCCGCACCTACACTGACGGCGAGAAGGCCGTCCAGGGCAGCGGGGACACCCTCGCCGAGCTCTTCGCCGACCTGGATTCCCGCCACTCGGGCATCGAGGCCCGCATCGTGGACGAGGGCAAGCTGCGCCGCTTCGTGAACGTGTACCTGAACGACGAGGACGTCCGCTTCCTGGACGGCATCTCCACCAAGCTCGCCGACGGCGACAGCGTAACGATCCTGCCCGCCGTCGCGGGCGGATCGGTCTGAGATGCGGTACGACTCCCCGCTGGCCGCGGTGGGCAACACCCCTCTGGTGCGCCTGCCGCGGCTGTCGCCCTCGGACGACGTGCGGATCTGGGCCAAGCTCGAGGACCGCAACCCCACCGGCTCCATCAAGGACCGGCCCGCGCTGCACATGATCGAACAGGCCGAGAAGGACGGCCGGTTGACGCCCGGCTGCACCATCCTCGAGCCGACCAGCGGCAACACCGGCATCTCGCTCGCGATGGCCGCGAAGCTCAAGGGCTACCGCATCGTCTGCGTCATGCCCGAGAACACCTCGTCCGAGCGCCGCGAACTGCTCGCCATGTGGGGCGCGGAGATCATCTCCTCGCCCGCCGCCGGCGGCTCCAACACGGCGGTCCGCGTGGCCAAGGAACTGGCCGCCGAACACCCGGACTGGGTGATGCTCTACCAGTACGGCAACCCCGACAACGCGGGCGCGCACTACACGACCACGGGCCCGGAGATCCTCGCCGACCTCCCGTCGATCACCCACTTCGTCGCGGGCCTCGGCACCACCGGCACCCTCATGGGCGTCGGCCGCTACCTGCGCGAGAACAAGCCGGACGTGAAGATCGTCGCCGCCGAGCCGCGCTACGACGACCTGGTCTACGGCCTGCGCAACCTCGACGAGGGCTTCATCCCCGAGCTCTACGACGAGACGGTGCTCACCACCCGCTTCTCCGTCGGCTCGGCGGACGCGGTCACCCGTACCCGCGAACTCCTCCAGCAGGAAGGCATCTTCGCGGGCGTCTCCACCGGAGCCGCACTCCACGCGGCGATCGGCGTCGGCCGCAAGGCCGTCAAGGCGGGCGAGAGCGCGGACATCGTCTTCGTGGTCGCCGACGGCGGCTGGAAGTACCTGTCGACGGGCATCTACACGGCGGCCTCGACGGAGGCGGCGATCGAACTGCTGCAGGGGCAGCTCTGGGCGTAGGGCGGGGCGGAGTTCGTGCCAGGGGGCGGGGTCAGACCTCGCACAGGGGAGCTGGACAGTCCCCTCCCTCCCGGGGGCCGCGCCAGCCCTTCCAGGCTATCGGCGCCCACTGACACCGAGGGGCGCCGCGGTCAGCTGTGCAAGTGACGGACCTGGTCCCACAGGACCGGGTCCACCACCCCCGCCCGCCGCCGGAAGGCGCCGAGCGGCACCTCGCGCAGCTCGTCCGTCTCCAGGAAGCTCGGCCGCCCCCGGGCGTCGCCCACCGCGCCGGGCGGCAGCGGGATCACCCCGGCCCGCTCGTCGTGGTACTTGCTGGTGATCTTCACGACCACGGCCCTGCGCCCGCGCACCTCGAGGACCAGGCAGGGCCGGTCCTTCGAGCCCGGGCCGTCCTCGTACGGGACGTCCGCCCACCAGATCTCGGCCGGTTGGGGCCTGCGTCCGGCGCCCCGGCCCCGCGGACGCGGCCGCGCCGGCGGCCGCCGCTCGCCGCCCGGCCGGCGCCGCGAGCGCGCACGGCCGTCGACCACCGCCGCGACCAGCGCAATCGCCACGACGGCGGCCAGCGCGAGCCACCAGGACGTGTCCATACGCCCGAATCTACCGGCGGCCCGCACACCCGGCGCGCCGGACCTCCTCGTCGAGCCGGATCCATCCGAACCGGTGACACGGCAGGTGAGTTCGCCCACAACGGCCCATGACGCAGGGGCGACGCGGTCTTTTGCGCCTTACGCTCAACAAACCGCACGACCCCCGTCACGTCCTGCCAGCACGGAGGTTCCTGTCTCCATGAAGCTCACCGTCGTCGGCTGCTCGGGGTCGTTTCCGTCCGCGGACTCGGCCTGCTCGAGCTACCTCGTCGAGGCCGACGGCTTCCGGCTGCTCCTCGACATGGGCAACGGTGCCCTGGGCGAACTGCAGCGCCACTGCGGTCTCTACGACCTCGACGCCATCTTCCTCAGCCATCTCCACCCCGACCACTGCATCGACATGTGCGCGTACTTCGTCGCGCGCTACTACCGCCACGAAGGCGGCCGCTGCGATGCGATCCCCGTGCACGCACCCGAGGGCGCCCAGGAGCGCCTGACCACCGCGTACGGCGACAGCCCCTCGGCCTCGGCCATGGGCGAGGTGTTCGACTTCCACACGCTCAAGCCGGGCGCCGCCTTCGAGATCGGCCCGTTCTCGGTCCGTACGGAGCGGGTCGCCCACCCCGTGGAGGCGTACGCGCTCCGCGTCGAGCACGGCGGCCGCTCGCTCGTCTACTCCGGTGACACGGGCGCCTGCGACCAGCTCGACGAGCTGGCCTCCGGCACCGACCTGTACCTGTGCGAGGCCTCCTTCATCCACGGCAAGGAGGACATCCCCGACCTCCACCTCAACGGCCGCGAGGCCGGCGAGAGCGCCACCCGCGCGGGCGTGGGCCGGTTGGTCCTCACGCACATCCCGCCGTGGACGGACGCGCAGGTCAACCTCGCGGACGCGCGCGAGGCGTTCGCGGGTCCGGTGGAGCTCGCGGCGCCCGGAGCGACGTACGAACTCTGAGCCGGTACCCGGCCGTTGCGCGGATACGGCAGAAGGCCCCGGAACCTTTCGGTTCCGGGGCCTTCTCCGTGTTCAGGCGAGGATCAGCCGTGGATCACAGGGATCACTTGGTGATGTCCTCGATCTCCTCCTCGGGCTCGCGGCCCGGGGTGGTGAGGTTGAACTTGATGATCGCGAAGCGGAAGGTCACGTAGTAGATGACACCGAAGACCAGACCGATCGGGATGATCATCCAGGGCTTCGTCGCGTGCGTCCAGTTCAGGGCGTAGTCGATGAAGCCGGCCGAGAAGTTGAAGCCGGTGTGCACACCGAGGCCCCAGGTGACGGCCATGGAGACGGCGGTCAGGATCGCGTGCAGCACGTACAGGATCGGCGCGATGAACATGAAGGTGAACTCGATCGGCTCGGTCACACCGGTGACGAACGAGGTCAGGGCGAGCGAGACCATCATGCCCATCACGACCTTGCGGCGCTCGGGGCGGGCGCAGTGCGCGATGGCGATCGCGGCGGCGGGCAGACCGAACATCATGATCGGGAAGAAGCCGGACTGGTACATGCCGGCCGTCGGGTCACCGGCCAGGAAGCGCGGGATGTCACCGTGGATGACCTCGCCGGCGGCGTTGGTGAAGTCGCCGAGCTGGAACCACGCGACGGTGTTGATGAACTGGTGCATGCCGACCGGGATCAGCGCGCGGTTGACGCCACCGAAGAGCGCCGCGCCACCGGCGCCGAGGCCGGTCATCCACTCACCGAAGCTGGAGATGCCCTCACCGATCGGCTCCCAGACGAGGCCGAAGAAGACACCCACGATGATGCCGACGAAGGCCATCAGGATCGGGACGAGACGGCGGCCGTTGAAGAAGCCGAGCCAGTCGACGAGCTTGGTGCGGTGGAACTTCTGCCACATCACGGCCGACAGCAGACCCATGATGATGCCGCCGAAGACACCGGGGTTGTTGTACGTCGCGGCGACGTCCTCGCCCTTCTGGATCACCGCCTCGGTGACCGGGAAGGCCTCGAGGACCTTGCTGTAGACGAGGAAGCCGACGAGGGCGGCGAGCGCGGTGGAGCCGTCCGCCTTCTTGGCGAAGCCGATGGCCACGCCTATGCAGAACAGGATCGGCAGGCTGCCGGTGATGGCGCCACCGGCGTTGTTGAAGACCGCGGCGACCTTGTCCCAGCCGAGGCCGTCGGCGCCGAAGATGTCGGGCTGGCCGAGACGGACCATGATGCCCGCGGCGGGCAGCACGGCGATCGGCAGCTGCAGGCTTCGGCCTACCTTCTGCAGGCCCTGGAACAGGCCGGAGCCCCGCTTCTTCGCGGGAGCAGCGGCGGCGGTGGCCGTACTCATGAACTTCCTCCAGTGGGCATGACGCCGCCTGGAACAGAAGTACGGGGACGGCGACGTCGCTCAAGGGACGCGGTCCTGATCGGCCGCGTGGTCTACACCAATTAGTGGTGTAGACCAGTTGTAACACGGTGAAGACCAGATAAGGAACCTCCGATTCCAGTGGCCTGGCGCACAGCGGGACAGACATGACAAAAGACCCTCGAATCGCAAGGGATTCAAGGGTCTTTCGTCGTGTACGGGCCGCTGGACGGGGCCCGGTCGAGGGCTTTCGGGGGCTACGCCTTGGTGTTCTCCCGCTCCAGGGCCTCGGCCTCTTCCTCAGGCTCGCGTCCCGGCGTCTTGATGTCGAACTTGGTGATCGCGAAGCGGAACACCGCGTAGTAGACGACCGCGAAGCACAGGCCGATCGGGATGATCATCCAGGGCTTGGTGGCGAGGTTCCAGTTGATGACGTAGTCGATCAGACCGGCCGAGAAGCTGAAGCCGTCCTTCACGCCGAGCGCCCAGGTGACCGCCATCGAGACACCGGTGAGGAGTGCGTGGACCGCGTACAGGGCCGGCGCGATGAAGACGAAGGAGTACTCGATCGGCTCGGTGATGCCGGTGACGAACGAGGTCAGCGCGAGCGAGAGCATCATGCCGCCGACGGCCTTGCGGCGTTCGGGCCGCGCACAGTGGACCATCGCCAGACAGGCGGCCGGCAGGGCGAACATCATGATCGGGAAGAAGCCCGTCTGGTAGATGCCCGCGCTCGGGTCGCCGCTGAGGAACATGTTGATGTCGCCGTGCACCGTGGTGCCGTCGGGCTTGGTGAACGAGCCGAACTGGAACCAGAGCGGCACGTTCAGGAACTGGTGCAGGCCGATGACGAGCAACGCGCGGTTGGCGAGGCCGAAGATGCCGGAGCCCCAGGCGCCCAGTCCTTCGAGCCAGTTGGAGAAGCTCTCCAGGCCGTCGCCGATCGGCGGCCAGATCCACAGGCAGAGCGCGGCGAAGAGGATGCCGATGAACGCCATGATGATCGGGACGAGCCGGCGGCCGTTGAAGAAGCCCAGCCAGGAGACCAGCTTCGTGCGGTGGAAGCGCACCCAGAAGAAGGCGGCGAGCAGGCCCATGATGATGCCGCCGAAGACGCCCGGGTTCTGATAGGTGGCGTTGGCGGCGGCCTTGGCCGCGTAGTCGATGCACTGGTTGCCCGCGAGCGTCTGGCCGTCGGGGCAGTCCACCGGGAAGCTGCGCAGCACCCCGCGGTAGACCAGGAACCCGGCCACCGCCGCGAGGGCCGTCGAGCCGTCCGCCTTCTTGGCCATACCGATCGCGACACCGATGCAGAAGAGCAGCGGCAGGCCGAGGTCGGCGTCGAGCAGGGCGCCGCCCGCGCCGGCGAACACCTTGGCGACGTTCGTCCAGCCGAGGCCGTCGTCGCCGAAGACGTCCGGCTGGCCGAGCCGGTTGACGATACCGGCGGCGGGGAGCACCGCGATGGGCAGCTGAAGGCTGCGTCCCATCTTCTGCAGGCCCTGGAAGAAATTGCTCCAGGGACTCGGCCGCGGTGCCGCGGCGGCGTCTGCGCTCATGGGAGTCCTCCCGGAATAGGCCGGACGTGGCGGCCGTTGTAGATTGGTGTAGACCAGTGAGGGACCGGCGTCGGTCTGCGCGGGAAAACCCGTGCGTATGCCGATGATCGCCATCATTCGGTACGTGGATGATGACTGCTCGCGAAGATGGGCCAACCGTGCGTTACCGTGACAAAGCGGGCCAATGGTGGGCCGGCCGTCGCTCGCGAGAGCGCGCGAAAAATCAGGGAGAAAACCATGGCCACGAAGGCTGAGAAGATCGTTGCCGGCCTCGGCGGTATCGACAACATCGAAGAGGTCGAGGGCTGCATCACCCGCCTGCGCACCGAGGTCGTCGACGCTTCGCTCGTCGACGAGGCCGCGCTCAAGGCCGCCGGCGCCCACGGTGTGGTGAAGATGGGCACCGCGATCCAGGTTGTGATCGGTACGGACGCCGACCCGATCGCGGCGGACATCGAAGACATGATGTGAGCGACTGAGCTTTTCGAGGGCCCCGCTGCCGGAGTTTCCGGGCGGGGCCCTCGTGCTGCCGCGGCTCCGTCGCGGTGCATCCGGCCTCCGGCCGGATCTCCTCAAACGCCGGAGGGGCTGAGTCGGCCGGATCTCCTCAAACGCCGGAGGGGCTGGATGGATAGGCTCGCCCTCATGTCTCGTATCGACGGCCGCACCCCCGAACAGCTCCGCCCCGTCACCATCGAACGCGGATGGAGCAAGCACGCCGAAGGATCCGTCCTCGTCTCCTTCGGCGACACCAAGGTCTTCTGCACCGCCTCCGTCACGGAGGGCGTCCCGCGCTGGCGCAAGGGCAGCGGGGAGGGCTGGGTCACCGCCGAGTACTCGATGCTGCCCCGCTCCACCAACACCCGTGGCGACCGCGAGTCCGTGCGCGGCAAGATCGGCGGCCGTACGCACGAGATCTCCCGGCTCATCGGCCGCTCCCTGCGCGCCGTCGTCGACTACAAGGCGCTCGGCGAGAACACGATCGTGCTTGACTGCGACGTCCTTCAGGCCGACGGCGGTACGCGTACCGCCGCCATCACCGGCGCGTACGTGGCGCTCGCCGACGCCGTCGCCTGGGCCCAGGGCAAGAAGCTGATCAAGCACGGCCGCAAGCCGCTCACCGACACGGTCTCCGCCGTCTCCGTCGGCATCGTCGACGGCGTCCCGCTGCTCGACCTCTGCTACGAGGAGGACGTGCGCGCCGAGACCGACATGAACGTGGTCTGCACGGGCGACGGCCGATTCATCGAGGTGCAGGGCACCGCCGAGGCCGCGCCCTTCGCCCGGGACGAGCTCAACGCGCTGCTCGACCTCGCGGTCGCCGGCTGCGACGAGCTCGCCGCCCTGCAGCGCAAGGCGCTGGAGCAGACCGCGGGCTGAGCTGCGCCCGCGGGTCGCGTGAGCCGCCCCACCCCGGGGCGGGCCGCGCAACCGTGCACGTGGTCACCGGCGTTCTTAGGGATACGGGCGTACGGCACTCCGCCGTACGCCCGTCCGCCACAAGGGGAGGAACCGTTCCATGGCCTCGCGCCACCGCCGTATTGCCCTCGCCGTCGCCGGCGTCGCGCTGCTCGCGCCGTTCGCCCTCGGCTGCAGCGCCGTCGAGAAGGCGCTCGACTGCGCCCAGACCGCGGGCGCCGTCGCCCAGAGCGCCTCCGACCTGCAGCAGGCCATCCAGGACGCGGCCGAGAACCCGCTCGAGGCCGAGAAGGCGCTCGACGACATCGACAAGAACCTCGACGAGATCACCGACAAGACGGACAACGCCGATGTGGGCAAGGCCGTCGAGGACCTCTCGGCCGCCGTCGGCAACGTGCGCAAGGCCATCGAGGACGGCGACCCCACGCCCGACGTGAGCCCGGTCCTCGACGCGACCGGCGAGCTGACGAAGGCCTGCAAGCCGTAGCGACAGCCGTAGCCGTCAACGCGCACGGGTCCGGGCGGCCACAGCCCCCGGACCCCTGCCGTGGCCGGGCGGCCCGGCGGCGATAATCGCCCCATGACCCGCCTCATCCTCGCCACCCGCAACGCCGGAAAGATCACCGAGCTGCACGCGATCCTCGCGGAAGCCGGGCTCGACCACGAACTCGTCGGCGCAGACGCCTATCCCGAGATCCCGGACGTCAAGGAGACCGGCGTCACCTTCGCCGAGAACGCCCTGCTCAAGGCGCACGCCCTCGCCCGGGCCACCGGCCTGCCCGCCGTGGCCGACGACTCCGGCCTCTGCGTGGACGTACTGGGCGGTGCCCCCGGCATCTTCTCCGCCCGCTGGGCGGGCCGGCACGGCGACGACAAGGCCAACCTCGACCTGCTCCTCGCCCAGCTCTCCGACATCGACGCCCCGCACCGCGCGGCCCACTTCGCCTGCGCCGCCGCCCTCGCCCTGCCCGACGGCACGGAGCGTGTGGTCGAGGGGCAGCTGCGCGGAGTCCTGCGCCACGCACCGGCGGGCGACGGCGGCTTCGGCTACGACCCGATCCTTCAGCCCGACGGCGAGACGCGGACCTGCGCCGAGATGACGGCCGCGGAGAAGAACGCGATCAGCCACCGCGGCAAGGCGTTCCGCGCCCTGGTGCCGGTCGTCCAGGAACTCCTGGGCTGAGCACGCTGGCGTACGCGAAGGGGCGCGCTTCCGCCGTACGGAAAGGGACCCTCCCGCGGCCGTACGCGAAAGGGCGCCCCCACGACGGGGGCGCCCTTCCTGCTGTGCGGTCGGAGGGACTCGAACCCTCACGGGATTTCTCCCACCAGGACCTAAACCTGGCGTGACTGCCAATTCCACCACGACCGCGACAAAGCGGGCATCGCGCCGGTCCGGCGCGTACCCGCCCGGTCAGTGTACGGGGGAGCGGTCAGGGGCGGGAGCGTGCCCGCGGACGCCGGTCAAGTGCCGCAAGGCATACGGAGGTTCAGGCGGCGGGCGTACGGGGGATTCAGGCGGCGGGCGTACGGAGGTTCAGGCCGCGCTGACGATGGCTTCGCGGAGCGCACCGGCGAACCGCGCGGAAGCGCTGTCGCTGTAGCCGAGGAACAGGAAGGGCTCCACCACTTCCACCTCGGCCACCCGCGGCGCACCCCGCTGGTCACGGATGACGTCCACCCGCGCATACGGCAGCGGCGATGCGGCCGGTACGGCGGCCAGCGCCGCATGGGCGAGGGCCAGGTACTCGGCGTCCGGCTCGAAGGATTCGACCGTCCATGCCGACTCCTCGCTCCCCGGAGGCAGCAGGGTGTCGCGGTGGATCTCCTCCGGCAGATAGGGGCCCCGGGTCACCGCATGGCTGAACTCGCCGCCCAGAAAGACGAAGGACTTCTCGCCCTCGCTGTCCACGGCGTCCAGGTACGGCTGCACGAGCATCCGGCCCGAGGACATGGCGTAGGCGCAGGCCTTCTCCCTGTCCCGGGTGCGCATGGCGCCGGTGCCGCCTGCGCCGACGGCGGGTTTCACCACCAGGTCCTCCCAGTCGGAGGGGATCGAGCGGGAGAGCGCCGAGGCGCTGCTGCACACCTCTGGGTCCACCCAGAGGGTCGGCACCGTGGGGCAGCCCGCCCGCGCGAGATCGGCGAGATACCCCTTGTCGGTGTTCCACTCGATGACATCCAGCGGATTGAGCAGCAGACAGGTGCTCGAGATGGTGCGCAGGGCGCCCAGGAACGCCTCCCGGTCCTCGATGTAGTCCCAGGTGCTGCGGACGACGGCCGACCGGTACCGGCTCCAGTCGGTGTCACGGCAGGACCAGTTGACCGCCTCGCAGGTGAGGCCCGACCGGTTCAGTGCCTGGAGGGAACCGTCGAGATCCGGGTCGTGGATGCCGGAGGTCAAATACGCGACGTCGATGGACGCATGCATGGGGGATTTCCTCTGTACGGGGGTGGACGCAAAGCGCCTTCCACCCTGCCGAACAGGGAACTTCGGCCCCGTGGCCCGCTGATCCGTCCGAGCGAGCGCGCTCGGAGCACTTGGGGCGAACCCGGGGGCGCGCACCAGGGGCGCGCCGTCCCGGGCCGCACGTCCGCACCGCGGCGACGGCCCGGGAGGACGGACTCGGGCCGGGAGGTCTCAGACCCCGAGGTCCCGCATGATCTTGGCCACGTGGCCCGTCGCCTTCACGTTGTAGAAGGCGTGCTCGACCTTGCCCTCCTCGTCGACCACGACGGTGGAGCGGATCACGCCCGTGACGACCTTGCCGTACAGCTTCTTCTCGCCGAAGGCGCCGTAGGCCTCGAGGACCTCCTTCGACGGGTCGCCGACGAGGGTGACCTTCAGGTTCTCCTTGTCGCGGAACTTCGCGAGCTTCTCCGGCTTGTCGGGCGAGACGCCGATGACGTCGTAGCCGGCGGAGGCGAGCGCGTCGAGGTTGTCCGTGAAGTCGCAGGCCTGCTTCGTGCAGCCCGGGGTCAGGGCCGCCGGGTAGAAGTAGACGATGACCTTGCGGCCTTTGTGCGCGGCGAGGGAGACCTCGTTGCCGTCCGCGTCGGGCAGGGTGAAGGCGGGGGCGGTGTCGCCGGGCTGCAGGCGCTCGCTCATCGGTCAGGCTCCTCGGGAGGCGGTCGGTGTCGGTCGGGCGGTCCGTCCCGGTCGCTCGGTCGGGACCGGTACGGAATGAGCGTAACGGGGCCGCCGTGAGGTGCCGGATCGTGGGAACTGACAGACTGTCTCTTCCCAGAGACGTACGACAAAACGGAGGCGGCGCGGTGTCGGATGCCAGGACCCCCGCTGAGATCGAGGCGGACATCAAGCGCCGGCGGGCGCAGCTGGCCGTGACCCTGGACGAGATCGGGGTGCGCATGCACCCGAAGACGATCGCCGGGGAAGCCAAGGCCAAGTTCGTCGGCAGCGTGGACCAGACGCTCGGCCGCGCGTATGTGAGCGCGAACCGGGCGGTCAGCGAGGTGAAGGCGCAGTTCGTGGACGGTGACGGGGCGCCGCGCATGGAGCGCGTGGTGCCGGTGGCGCTGCTCGTCGTCGGTGTCGTGGGGCTGCTGGCCCTCGGTTCGCGGCGCCGCAGGGGCTAGCGGGCCGGGGCCCTGGAGGGAACGGCGGGGGCGGAGCCAGGTAGGTTGCGGAACGTGAGTGCCAGAGGAATCGAACGCAGTACCCATCACGACAAGCTGCCCATCCGGATGCTGCACGACCGCGTGCTCGTGCGTACGGACACGGTCGAGGGCGAGCGGCGTTCGACCGGCGGGATCGTGATCCCGGCGACCGCGGCCGTGGGCCGGCGGCTCGCCTGGGCGGAGGTCGTCGCGGTCGGGCAGAACGTGCGCACGGTCGAGCCCGGCGACCGCGTCCTGTACGACCCGGAGGACCGGGCCGAGGTCGAGGTGCGCGGGGTCGCGTACGTGCTGATGCGCGAGCGCGATCTGCACGCCGTGGCGGCGGACCGCTTCGAGGGGGCCGAGGATTCGACGGGGTTGTACCTGTAGCCCCTGGAGTGCGTGCGGCTGCTGACGCAGGTGCCATACGGCGAGGGGCCGGCGAACAGTTCGCCGGCCCCTCGCCGTATGCGCTGCATGGCCCTCCTACGTACTCCCCGCATCCGCCCCACCGTTCTCCCCGCCCCCGGAGCCGCCCCCGTCCTGCCCGCCGACATCGCCCCCGCCGTCCGCGCCCCCGTTGGTCTGCCCCTGGACCTGGCCTTCCGACTGTCCCTGGTCGGTCCCCTGGGTCTGGCCCTGGTCCTGGCCCTCCGTCTGACCCTGGTCGGCCCCCTGCGTCTGCCCCTGGTCCGCGCCCTGCGTCGGGCCCTGGGTCTGTCCCTCGTCCTGGCCCTGGTTCGCGCCGCCGTTCTCGCCGCCCTGCGTCCGGCCCTCGTCCTGGCCCTCCGTGCCGCCGTCCTGCGGCGGAACGGTGGGCAGCGGCGGGGGCTCCTCGGAGCCGGAGGGGATCTCCAGGTCGAACTCGCTGACGGGCTCACCCTCCAGCGCCGTCCGCGTGAACTGGGCCCAGATCCGCGCCGGATACCCGCCGCCGTTCATCCGCGCCTGCCCCACCGCCCCGTACAAGGGCGTCTGGATGGCTGTCTCCGGGTCCTGGCCCATCACGGCGACCACGGTGGCGAGTTCGGGCGTGTAGCCCGCGAACCAGGCCGCCTTGTCCTCCTCCGCCGTGCCCGTCTTGCCCGCGGCCGGGCGGCCCGCGGCGAGCGCGGCGCTGCCGGTGCCGTCGTCCACGACGCTCTGCAGCACGGACGTGGTGGTGTCGGCGGCCGCGCGGGAGACCGCCTGGCGGGTGTCCCGGGCGGGCAGCGTGATCTCCTCGCCGTTCTTCTCCAACTTGTCCACCAGCGCGTACGTGCCGTGCCGGCCGTGGTTGGCGAGCGTGGCGTAGGCCTGGGTGACGTCGAGGACGCTGGCGGTCGGGGTGCCCAGCGAGATCGAGGGGTACGGGCCGAGACCGGGCGTGGTCTTCGGGATGCCGAGGTCGACGGCGGTGTTCATCACCTTCTCCGGGCCGACGTCCACGGCCATCTGCGCGAACACCGAGTTCACGGACTTCTCGGCGGCGGTGCGCACGGTGATGTTCCCGTAGTCGACGTGGTCCTCGTTCTCGGGCGCGAACCGCTCGCCGTTCCAGCCCTGCACCGGACGCCCGCTGGTGCCGTCGTAGATGGTGTTCGGGGTGATCGGACGGCCGTCCTGGGTCGTCGAGTTGTTCTCCACGGCCGAGGTGAGGACGAAGGGCTTGAGGGTGGAGCCGGGCTGGTAGTCGCGCCGGGTGGCGTTGTTGGTGAACTGCTTGACGTAGTCGATTCCGCCGTAAAGCGCCGTGACCCGCCCGGTGGCCGGATCGATCGCGGCGCCGCCGACCCGGACGCTGCCGTCGATCTTCCGCGCCTTCGGGTCCAGCTTCGACATCAGCTGCTCGTCCACCGCCTCGACGAACGCGTCCTGCTGATCGGGGTCGATCGTCGTCGTGATGCGGTAGCCGCCGGTCTTGAGCTCGTCCTCGGTGACGATCTCGTTCGCGAGGAGATAGTCCTTGACCGCGTTGACCAGATAGCCGCGCTGCCCGGACAGGCCGGAGGACAGGCCCGCCTCGGCCTCGGGCGCGGGGAACTTCATCGCCTGCCGCTCGGCCGGGCTCAGCCACTTCTCCTTGACCATGCCGTCCAGGACGTAGTTCCAGCGCCCCACGGCCCGCGGCTTGTTCTCCGGGTGGGCCGTCACGTCGTACGCGCTGGGGGAGTTGAGCAGCGTCGCGAGATACGCGCCCTCGGCGGTGGTGAGATCCTCGGGCTTCTTGTCGTAGTACGCGTGCGCCGCGGCCGAGATGCCGTACGCGTTCCGGCCGAAGTAGCTGGTGTTGAGGTAGCCCTCGAGGATGTCGTCCTTGCTGACCTCGCGCCCCAGCTTGATCGCGATGAAGAACTCCTTCACCTTGCGGCTGATCGTCTGGTCCTGGCTGAGGTAGTAGTTCTTCACGTACTGCTGCGTGATCGTCGAACCGGACTGCTTGCCCTTGCCGGTGACGGTGTTCCAGGCCGCGCGCAGCATCGCCTTCGGGTCCACCGCGGACTCCGAGTAGAAGTCGCGGTCCTCGGCGGCGAGCACCGCCTGCCGTACGTGTTCCGGGACTTGGGCCAGCGGGATGTTCTCGCGGTTGACGCCGCCGTCGCGCGCGAGCTGTTTGCCGTCGGCGTACAGGTAGACGTTGGTCTGCGCGGTCGCGGCGGAGTTTGCGGGCGGGATGTCCACGATCAGGTAGCCGGCCACGAGCGCGCCGCCGAGCAGCAGGCACACGAGCAGGAAGGTGCCGAGGACCATCCGCCAGGTGGGGATGATGCGCCGCCAGCCGGTGCGCTTGCGGCGCTGCTTCCTGCCCTTCGCGGACTTGGCCGTCTCGGCGGACTCGGCCTGACCCTCCGGGCCCGGCTGCGGCGCGCCCGCGAGCTCCGGTTCGCGTGGCGCCCAGCCCGGGTGCTCCGCGGACCGGTCCGGCTGCCGCCCGCTGTCCGGCCCGCCCTCCGGCCCCTCCTGCTCACGCGGCTCGTCGCTCATATCTCCCGGAACTCCCGTTTCGCCAGTGGAGAGCCTGTTCTGAACCCTGATGGACACTTTTGCATCCGGCTCTGTGCGCCCCCTGCTCGCCGCGCGCCCGTGACGGCTCCCCGATCGGCCGGACGGGTGAAAACGCGTGGCGCCCTGTTGCCGCGGGCGGCTAGGGTCTTCGTCTTTGGCCGCCGGAAGGCAAGGGGGTGGATCCGTGCGGTTGTATGCGGCGGTGGCGGCGGGCAGCTTCCGGCGGCATGCGACGTACCGGGTGGCGACCGCCGCGGGCGTCTTCACCAACACGGTCTTCGGCTTCGTGCTCGCCTTCACCTTCAACGCCCTGTGGGACGAGCGCCCCAACCTCGGCGGTTACGACAAGCCCGAGGCGCTCACGTACGTCTGGATCGGGCAGGCGCTGCTCGCGACCTGCGGCCTGATGGGCGGCGGCGGGTTCGCCGAGGAGCTGATCGAGCGGATCAAGACGGGCGATGTCGCCGTCGACCTCTACCGGCCCGCCGACCTCCAACTGTGGTGGCTGGCCACCGACTTGGGGCGGGCCGCCTTCGAGCTCGCGGGCCGCGGGATCGTCCCGATGGCCGTGGGCGCGCTCGCCTTCGACCTCGCGCTGCCCGGTGCCTCCGGGGACCTGTGGCGCTGGCCCGCCTTCCTCGGCTCGGTGGCGCTCGGGGTCGTGGTCGGCTTCGCCATCTGGTTCCTCGTCTCGCTCAGCGCCTTCTGGCTGATGGACGGCGCCGGCGTGGTCCAGGTCGCCTGGCTGTGCGGGTTGTTCTTCTCCGGGATGCTGCTGCCCCTGACGGTGTTCCCCGGGGCGCTCGGCGAGGTGGCGCGGGTGCTGCCGTGGGCGTCGATGCTCCAGGTGCCGGCCGATGTGTTCCTCGGCAAGTACACGGGCTGGGGCCTGGCGAAGGCGTACGGGTTCCAGGCGGGCTGGGCCGTGGTGCTGCTCGCGGCCGGCCGCGTCCTCCAACTGGCCGCGCGGCGAAGGGTGGTGGTGCAGGGTGGCTGAGCACGCACCGGGCGCACCGACCGCACCGGGTGCTCCGGGGACCGCGCGGGCCACGGGCGTCGGCGGGCTCGCCGCGTTCCGGATTATCGCGGCGATGTGGATCCGCTCCACGATGACGTACCGCTTCTCGTTCGCGATGACGCTGCTCGCCAACTTCGTCGTGACCTTCTTCGACTTCGTCGTGATCCTGCTGATGTTCACGCACGTCGAGGGCCTCGGCGGCTTCGGCTTCGCGGAGGTGGCCTTCCTCTACGGGACGACGAGCACCGCCTTCGGCCTGGCGGACCTCGCGCTCGGCCAGGTCTCGCGGATCGGCCGGCGCGTGCGCGACGGCACGCTCGACACCCTCCTCGTCCGGCCCGCCCCGGTCCTCGCACAGGTCGCCGCCGACCGGTTCGCGCTGCGCCGCCTGGGCCGGGTCAGCCAGGGGCTGTTCGTCCTGGTCTGGTCCCTGGTCCTGCTGGACCTCGACTGGACCGTCCTGAAGGTGTGCCTGGTGCCGCTGATGGTGCTGTCCGGGGCGGGGATCTTCGGGTCGGTGATGGTGGCCGGCGCCGCCTTCCAGTTCTGGGCGCGCGACGCCGCCGAGGTGGTCAACTCCTTCACGTACGGCGGCAATACGCTGCTCCAGTACCCGCCGACGATCTTCGCCAGGGAGCTGGTGCGCGGCGTGACCTTCGTCCTGCCGCTCGCCTTCGTCAACTGGCTGCCCGCCCTCTACGTCCTCGGCCGCCCCTACCCGGTGGACCTGCCGGAGTCCACGGCCTTCCTGCCGCCGCTGGTGACGGCGGTGTGCGCGCTCGCGGCCGGGGCGTGCTGGCGGGCCGGCCTTCGTTCGTACCGCAGCACGGGGAGTTGATGTGACCGACCGAGAGACGGACGCCGTCTCGGACTTCATCGAGCTCGAGGACGTGCGCAAGGTGTTCGACGTCCGCAGGAAGAAGGGCTTCCTGCGGCGCGAGCGGCACGAGGTGCGCGCCGTGGACGGCATCAGCT
The DNA here is from genome assembly GCF_900100315.1 of Streptomyces indicus. Taxonomy (GTDB): domain Bacteria; phylum Actinomycetota; class Actinomycetes; order Streptomycetales; family Streptomycetaceae; genus Streptomyces; species Streptomyces indicus. The sequence goes on along the minus strand of NZ_FNFF01000010.1, from coordinate 72,231 downwards.
TCACCGTGCCGCGCGGCGAGATCGTCGGCTACATCGGGCCGAACGGCGCGGGCAAGTCCACCACGATCAAGATGCTCACCGGGATCCTCACGCCGAGCGGCGGCCGGATCCGCGTCGCGGGCATCGAGCCCTCGCGCGAGCGCACGAAGCTGGCGCACCGCATCGGTGTCGTCTTCGGTCAGCGCACCACCCTGTGGTGGGACCTGCCGCTGATCGACTCGTACAAGCTGGCCCACCGCATGTACCGGATCCCCGACGCGCGCTTCCGCGAGAACCTCGACCGCTGCGTCGAACTCCTCGACCTCGCCGACCTGTTGGCCGTGCCGGTCCGCCAGCTCTCGCTCGGACAGCGGATGCGCGGAGACATCGCGGCGGCCCTCCTGCACGACCCCGAGGTGCTCTACCTGGACGAGCCGACCATCGGCCTCGACGTGGTCAGCAAGGCCAGAGTCCGGGAATTCCTCCGGGACTTGAACGCCACGGCCGGCACCACGGTCCTCCTGACCACCCACGACCTCCAGGACATCGAGCAGCTCTGCAAACGCGTCATGGTCATCGACCACGGCCGTCTGATGTACGACGGGGCGCTCGCCGGGCTGCACGAGATCGGCGAGAGCGAGCGCACGCTCGTGGTCGACCTGGAGCGCGAACTGCCGCCGCTGGACATCACGGGCGCACGGGTGCTGCGGGTCGAAGGGCCGCGCCAGTGGCTGGCGTTCCCGGCGACCGCCTCCGCGGCCCCGCTCGTCACCGAGGTCGCCTCCTCGTACCCGCTCGTCGACCTGTCCGTGCGCGAACCGGACATCGAGGCCGTGATCGCGAAGATGTACGCGGACCGGGCAGAGCTGGGGTGACCTTCGCCGCAGCGGCCCGGCTAGGCTGATTCGTATGACCGACGAGCTGCCCGAGCTGAGGGCCTCCGACGCCGACCGCGAGCGGGTCGCCGAGGTGCTGCGGAACGCGCTGGCCGAGGGCCGCCTCGACATGGAGGAGTTCGACGAGCGCCTCGGAGCCGCGTACCAGGCGCGCACATACGGGGAGTTGGAGCCGCTCACCCGCGACCTGCCGACCGGCGCCGCCGCCGCTCCCGCCCCCACCGGCCTCGCGGCGGCCGGCGACTGGTCATCCCGCATCGGCGGCGAGGCCACCTCGCGCCGCGGCATCGCGATCATGGGCGGCTTCCAGCGCAAGGGCATGTGGACGGCGCCGCGCCGCTTCTCCTGCTTCACGTTCTGGGGCGGCGGAGAGATCGATCTGCGCGACGCCCGCTTCGAGGACCGCGAGATCGTCATCAACTGCGTCGCGATCATGGGCGGCATGACGGTCACCGTCCCGCCCGGCGTCGAGGTCGTCGTGCGCGGCTTCGGCATCATGGGCGGCTTCGACCACAGCCAGGAGGGCGTCCCGGGCGACCCCGGCGCCCCCCGCGTGATCCTTACGGGCTTCGCCCTGATGGGCGGCATCGGCGTCCTGCGCAAGGTCACCCGCGCGGAGAAGCAGCGCCAGAAGGAGGAGCGCCGCCGCGCCAAGCTGGAGAAGAAGGCGGAGCGCAGGGAGTTGGGAGAGTAGGGCCTACGGCGGCGTCACGGGATGTCGGTGCGCAGATCCTTCACGTACCAGTCGAGCCCGGTGCCGCCCCGCACCGCCCGGGGCGTGAACCCCGCCCGCCGCGCGACCGCCGCGGAGCCCGGATTCTCCGGCTCGACCTGGATCACCGCCTCCCGCCCGCCTTCGCGTGCCGCGTACGGCAGCACGAGCCGCACGGCGCGGGTGGCAAGGCCCTGCCCGCGCCACGGAGCGTAGAGACCGTACGCGACGTTCACCTGGCCGGGGGCGAGCCCTTCCGCGGCGAACCGCAGATCGACCGTCCCCACGAGCGTCCCGCCACCGTCCACCCGGATGCCGAACGCGCGCAGCGGCCCGGCGTCCGCCCACTGCTCCATGCAGTGCCGCACGTACGCGTCCACGCTCTCCCGCGTGCCCGGACCGCCGTTGAGGAAGCGCACGAGCAGGGCGTCCTCGCCCGCGAGATGGCCGTCCACGTCCTCAGGGCGCAGCGGTGACAGCGTGACGGTCCCGTCGGACAGCATCATTTCGCCCATCGGCCGGCCTCAGAGCTCCGCCGGAGCCCGCCCCCGCAGATGCGCCAGGTTGAACGCCTCGGCCATCTTGCGGTAGCCCGCGTCGCTCGGGTGCAGGTGGTCGCCCGAGTCGTACGGGGCCCGCAGCCGGTCCGGTGCGTACGGATCGCGCAGGGCGCGGTCGAAGTCGACCACCTCGTCGAAGACGCGGCCCGCGCGGATCTCCGCGTTGATCGTGCGGCGCATCGCCTCCAGGTGCGGGCGGTAGCCGCGGTGGCCGTTGAACGGCATCAGCGTCGCGCCCGTCACGCGCAGCCCGCGGGCGTGCGCCTGGCGGGTCAGCTCGCGCATCGCGTCGAGGATCTCCTCGGCGCTCGCGCCCTCGGGGTTGCGCAGCAGGTCGTTCACACCGAGGCAGACGACCACGGCCCTGATCCCCGTACGGGACAGGACGTCGCGGTCGAAGCGGCTCACCCCGCTGGGGCCCGCGGGCTTGTAACGGCCGCCGGGCACCAGCTGGTTGCCGCTGATCCCCGCGTTGAGCACGCCGAGCCGGGGCGCGCCCGCCTCCTCGCGCAGCCGGTCCGCGAGGATGTCCGTCCAGCGCGCGTTGGCGCCGAGGGTGGAGCTGACGCCGTCGGTCAGCGAGTCGCCGAGGACGGCCACCGAGCCGGCGGCCTCGCGCGTGAGGACGTCGACCGCGGTCAGATAACGCCAGTACGGGCTCTGCCCGGTGTAGCGGTCACCGCGCGGGTTCTGCGTCTGGTCGCCGTTCGCCACGTACGAGATCTGCCGTGCGTGCGGGTGGTACGTGACCGGTCCGGACGACCGCTGCGAGTAGGTGCTCACCAGCAGGTCCGCGTCCGCGGGCACGCCGAGGTGCGCCGGGTCCGAGACCACCTGCCCGCCCGCCGGGATCACCACGGAGGGCTTGCCGCCGAAGGTCAGCCGGCGCAGCGACTCCGGGAGCGCGGTCGGGTTGCTGGGCGCGGAGGCCACCGCGATCGAGGCGTGGTCGATGGTCAGCGGCGCGGTGCCGAAGAGGTTGGAGAGCGTGATGCGGGCACTCGTACCGCCGACGCTCGTGTGCACCACATTGCGCAGCGTGCGCCCGGCGAAGCCCGCGCCCGTACGCGGTTCGGCACCGGCCGGGGCCGTGGACCACGTACCGACCCAGGAACCCGCGGAGGCGCGGTCGGCCGAACCCTGCGGCGAGGGGCCGGCGCTCACCGTGGTGTCGCGGTCGCCGCCGCCCGAGAAGGTGACGTATATGGCGGTGCCGACAAGGACCACCAGAGCGGCCATGGCGGCCAGGAGGGCATAACCGTGACGCCTGGTCATGCGCGTGAGCTCCTCGGGCAGGGGAGCCCTCGGCTCCGGTTCGACAATCCCATTTTGCGGTATGCAGCCCGAGGTCGCGCACGGTACCCCCCGTGTCGTGCCCGGCCGTCATCCCCGACTCCGTACCGGGGACATCCCTGATGTTTCCCCGGTTCCGTGTCGACAGGGAAGGACGCCGGGAACTCCTGATGCGTTCCAGGAGTCGGTCAGATGTGATGCGTTCGATGAACGGGTCAGGCAGGGACAAGTCGGGCAGGGACGAGTCAGGCAGGGACAATAGGTGCGAGATCCCGGGTACCGGCAGCAGCGAGACCTGACCTCGGGTGCCGGCCGGCGGATGGAGCGGTAGGGCGGATGGAACGGACGAACGTGAGGGATACGGAGCAATCCGGACCGGCCTCGCGCAGGCAGCATGCCCCGGGCTCCGGCTTCTCATTCAACGCCGCCGACGAGGAGCGGCGCCGCGGTGTGCGCCGTATGAAGGCCACCGCGACCGGCCTGCTGGTCTTCGTCGCGGTGGTCTACATCCTCGCCAAGTGGGCGCAGAACTCCGGCATGGGCCCCTGGACCGGTTACGTGGCGGCCGCGGCCGAGGCCGGCATGGTCGGCGCGATGGCCGACTGGTTCGCGGTCACCGCCCTCTTCCGGCATCCCCTCGGCCTGCCCATCCCGCACACCGCGATCATCCCCACGAAGAAGGACCAACTCGGCGCCTCGCTCGGTGAGTTCGTGGGTGAGAACTTCCTCTCCGAGGACGTCGTACGCCGCAGGTTGCGCACCGTCGCCCTCGGCGCCCGGCTCGGCGAGTGGCTGGCCGAGCCCGCCAACGCAGACCGCGTCACCTCCGAGCTGTCCACCGCCCTGCGCGGCGCGCTCACCGTCCTGCGCGACTCCGACGTGCAGGCCGTCGTCGGCGAGGCCATCACGCGGCGCGCGGACGCCGCCGAGATCGCCCCCGGCATCGGCAAGACCCTGGAGAAGGTGGTCGCGGACGGCGGCCACCGCAAGGTCGTGGACCTGGTCTGCGTACGGGCCCACGACTGGCTCGTCGTGCACAGCGACCAGGTCATGGACGCGGTGCAGGGCGGCGCCCCCGGCTGGACCCCGCGCTTCGTGGACAAGAAGGTCGGCGAGCGGGTCTACAAGGAGCTGCTGCGCTTCGTCACCGAGATGCGCGACATGCCCGAGCACCCCGCGCGCGGCGCCATCGACCGCTTCCTGCGGGACTTCGCAGCCGACCTCCAGTCCGACACGGACACGCGGATGCGCGTGGAGCGCCTCAAGTCCGAGGTGCTCGGCCGCGGCGAGGTGCAGGACATCATCGCCTCGGCCTGGTCCTCCGTGCGCCAGATGATCGTGGCCGCGGCCGAGGACGAGCGCAGCGAGCTGCGTCTGCGCGTGCGCGCCGGGCTCCTGTCGCTCGGCGCCCGCCTGTCCGCCGACGCCCGGCTGCGGGCCAAGGTGGACGGCTGGGCGGAGGATGTCGCGGTGCACGTGGTGAACACGTACCGCCGCGAGATCACCTCGCTGATCACGGACACCGTCGCGGGCTGGGACGCCGACCAGACGACCAGGAAGATCGAGGCGCACATCGGCCGCGACCTGCAGTTCATCCGGATCAACGGCACGGTGGTGGGCTCGCTGGTGGGACTCCTGATCTACACGCTCACGCACGCTCTGGGCGCGTAGGGGGTACGGGGTCACGCGCGGCTCGGGGCGCGGAGGGGTTACGGGCTCCGGGCGCGGAGGAGAGCGTAAAACCCCAGGCCGAGGGGACTCGGACGGCACCGTCACAAGGAGGTGCCGTATGTCCGCCGGTTCTGGATCCGTGGGCTCCACCGGAACAATCACCACAGCCGTACCCGCCCGTCTCGACCGATTGCCCTGGTCGCGCTGGCATTGGACGGTGGTGATCGGACTCGGCACGGTATGGATCCTCGACGGTCTGGAAGTCACGATCGTCGGCAACATCGCGGGCCGCCTCTCCGAGGAGGGCAGCGGCCTGCCGATCAGCTCCGCGCAGGTCACGGGCATCGCGGCGGCCCTCTACGTGGCGGGCGCGTGCAGCGGCGCCCTCTTCTTCGGCTGGCTCACCGACCGCTTCGGCCGCAAGAAACTCTTCATCCTCACGCTGGCCGTCTATCTCGCCGCGACCGCCCTGACCGCGATCTCCTTCCACTCCTGGTGGTTCTTCCTCTTCCGCTTCCTGACCGGCTTCGGTATCGGCGGCGAGTACGCGGCGATCAACTCGGCCATCGACGAACTGATCCCGTCCCTGTACCGCGGCCGCGTGGACCTGATCATCAACGGCAGTTTCTGGCTGGGTGCGATCGGCGGCTCGCTGCTCTCGATCGTCGCGCTCGACACCTCGCTGTTCGCGATGAACGTGGGCTGGCGCCTGACCTTCGCGCTGGGCGTGGTCCTGGGCCTCGTGATCCTCCTCGTACGCCGCAACGTCCCCGAATCCCCACGCTGGCTGTTCATCCACGGCAGGGGAGAGGAGGCGGAGGAACTCGTCTCCTCGATCGAGGACAGCGTACGAGCGGAAAAGGGCACCGAACTCCCCGAGCCCGCCTCGGAGATGACCATCCACCAACGCAAGTCGATCGGCTTCCTGACCATCGCGCGCACGGTCTTCACGGCGTACCCGAAGCGAACAGTCCTCGGCCTCTCCCTCTTCATCGGCCAGGCCTTCCTCTACAACGCGATCACCTTCGGCTTCGGCGCGATCCTCACCAAGTTCTTCGACGTCCCGACGGGCAGCACCGGCTACTACTTCGCGGTGATCGCGGCCGGCAACTTCCTCGGCCCGCTGCTGCTCGGCAAGCTCTTCGACACGGTCGGCCGCAAGATCATGATCACCTCGACGTACGTCTTGTCGGGGCTGCTCCTGTTCGGCACGGCATGGCTGTTCGACCGCGGCTCGCTGAGCGCCATGACCCTCACGGCCTGCTGGTCGGTGGTCCTCTTCTTCGCCTCGGCGGGCGCGAGCAGCGCGTACCTCACCGTCTCCGAGATCTTCCCGATGGAGACGCGCGCGATGGCGATCGCCTTCTTCTACGCGGTCGGCACGGCGGCCGGCGGCATCAGCGGCCCGCTCCTGTTCGCCAAGCTCACGGAGTCGGGCGTGGTCGCCGACACGGTCCTCGCCTTCCAGATCGGGGCCGGCCTGATGGTGGCGGCGGGGCTGGTGGCGGCCTTCTTCGCCGTACGGGCGGAACGGCGCTCGCTCGAGGACATCGCGGTGCCGTTGTCGGTGGCGAGCGCGGCGACGGCGGGCGGGGCGCGGACGGCTTGACGCGCGTCAGGCGCTCGCCCGATTGCCGATCGGGGCGGCCACCGCGGTGTGGTGGCCGCCCTCGCACGTGGGCCCCGCCGCCTTCGTCTCAGGAGGCGAGCCTCGCGGCGGTGTGGGCGGCCCACTCCTGAGAGCTGCGGCCCGCTGTGCCGGTGAGCCGGTGCAGCGTGTCGGCGACCGGCGGAGGGCTCGCGACATGCCGGGCCCACGTGCCGAGCAGCACCTCCGCCGGAGCGTAGGGACTGATGGCCTCCGCGGCCTCCGCCTCGCTCAACTCCTCATACGTCACCGACCGGTTCAGCGCCTCCCCGATCAACCGAACCTGCTCGGCCAGGCTGAGGCGGTGCGGCCCGGTCACGGGGTACACACGCGAGGCGCGCACGCGCTCCCCCTCATCCCCCTCATCCCCCTCATCGCCCTTATCCTCCTCATCCCGCTCATCCCGCAGCGCGGCGATGACGACGGCCGCGAAATCGGCCGGGTGGATCGGCGTCTCGACCGCATCGGCAGACGGCCCCCGCACGACATCCCCCGCGGCCAACTGCCCCGCCACGTCGAAGGACCACTCCAGGGACCCGGACGACTCGACGGCCAGCCGCAGGAAGGTGCAGTCCACCCCCGAGCCGGCCAACGCCCGCTCGATCGCCTCGTGGAACCCGGCCACGGGATTCGACTGGACTTCCACGCCCTCCTCGATCGCCCCGGACGACTGGAAGACAATCCGCCGCACCCCGGCCTCCTTCGCCGCCTTAGCGAAAGCACCCGCATCGAACGCGGGCGAGGCCGCCAGCAGAAAGACCCCGTCGACCCCGCGCAGCGCCTCCCTCAGACTCCCCGCATCGCCGAGATCCCCCTGCACCACCTCGGCCTGCTCCGGCAGCCCGGCCCGCTCGGGCTCCCGCGTCAGCGCCCGCACTCCGACCCCCTGCCCGGCCAACTGCTCGACCACGGAACGGCCGACGGGCGCGGTGGCTGCGGTGACGAGAATCATGCGATCTCCCCTGCTTCTCTGCTTCTCCCTGTGAGCCTTGCCCCTGCCGGGACTTGCTCCGACACCCACACAGTAGAAAGAGAAGCGGACAACTTCTGTCCTCAATGTGTACGCCTCCCGCAGCGGACCACCCGGCGCCTGCCCGGGGGCAACACCACACCCTCGTACGGGAGTTCAGGGGTGACCAGTTCCCGGATGAGGCGTACGGGAGGGGCACGGTGTTCGTACCGTAGGACCAATGGCGCGCGCGACACGCCCGTACGGGAAGGCCATTTCGGGGCGCGAGGGGAGCAGCTTCCCAAAGGCCCTGAAGGCGCATGACCCATGCTCATCTCGGCTTTACGGTACGGAAGTTGAAGATCCGCCCCGACCAACACCTTCTGCATCACAGGGTGTTCAAAGGTGCTCGGTGCCCAATACCGCCCCGTAGGCCCTACATTCGGTCATAGCGCACGCGGCACACGGACCTCGCGGCCCTCGGCATCGGCCACCGGCCACACGCGACCACGTGGGGCGCGCCCAGCGGACGCATCGGATCAACCGGATCGGCGCGACCCTGCCACCTCGCAACCTCGCGGGGGCGGGACCGCGATCCAAGAAGCGGAGCAAGGAGCAGTTCAGGTGATCTGTTACGGAGCCACTGTCCTCGACCTCGTGGAAGACCTGGTCGACGCGTACGCCGAGGTCTTCTCGGCCCCGCCGTGGAACGAGAACGAAGAATCGATCCAGCGTTTCCACTACCGCCTGTGCAACGACGCCGACCGCCCCGGCTTCCGCGCCGTACTGGCCCAGTCCCGCCAGGGCATCGACGGCTTCGCCATCGCCTGGCTCACCCCGAAGTCCCTCCCGGACACGCGCACCTACGCGAAGGTCGCGGCGCAACTGGGCCCGGACCGCGTCCGCGAACTCCTGGTCGGAGCGCTGGAGTTGGACGAACTCGCCGTCCGCCGCCACGCCCGCCCGGCCGGCGTGGGCCGCTCACTCCTGTCAGAACTGGTCGACGACGCCCCGTCGGGCCGCGCATGGGTCCCCATGTCCCGCCGCGCCACGTCGACCGTGGCCAGCTACCGAAGGCTGGGCTGGCACGAGGTGGCTCCGTTGCCGGAGGCGGGTGGGGCGGGGAGTGATGTGGTGGTGTTCTTGGCTCCTGGGCATCCTCGGGCGGAGTTGGCGGCGTAAGGAGCAGGCCTCAAGGTGACGCCTTGTGCACTTGGAAGGAGTCACCTTCTGCCCAAATGCTGGTGATGTTGAGAGCTGCGCAGAGATCGATCATGTCTTCGCGCGGTTGATCGGGAAGAAGCAGTCCGAGAGCGGGGCGTGGGCTGATGTATCTCTGGTAGTCGAAGAGCTGCCCTATCGCGCTTCGTATGGCTTCGCGCGAGATCGTCCCCTTGGCCTCGATGAGAAAGTTGTCTGCTGCGACGTAGATATCTGTACGCAACACCGTGCGCTCATCCCCAAGGGTGATCTTCTTCCGCGTTGCCGTGACTCCCTGCCGGCGAAGATGACGCAGATACCGGTCAACCAAGACAGCCTCGCGCCGCTCTGCCTCACGTTCCGCCTGCGCTGGGACCCTCGTCTTCTTGACGATGCTTTGCTCGACGGCGACATCCTCTACCGTCGTCTGCGAGTGGCGTGGTGGCCCTTGTGGCAGGTCAACTCGCTCTTCGGACACGGGCTTGAGCCGGAAAGTGATGACGCTTCGCATCTCGCCAAACTTGTCCGGGCGGTCCATGCGATACCAAGGCTTGTCCTCGGCAAGCGTGAACTCGCCAAGGTGTTCCACGACGCCAGGGGATACCGGACGAAATACGTAGACGGGTCGGCGATCCTTTCGGTGGTGGAGGATGTTGAGATTTCCTCCGACCATGTCCTGGTCGCCGACCGTACCTTCGCCGGTGTAGTGATAGTGGCCGTCTGCTCCCCAGCCGTCGACGTAGCCATATAGGCGTGCGCCTTTGAGGCTGCTGAAGAGCATGAGCTCGTTATCCGCCTTGGTGGCGGGGGTGATCCCTTGCTGCCGATTTCCGCCGAACCTGTCGTGCACCGTTCGTCTGCGAAGTTGCTCGTTGATGCGTATGTCGAGCATCAGGCGTCGACCTCGGGAGCTCCGTGGCACTCCCCGTAAGCCACCCCCGACCCACACCAACAAACCCCACTGGGCGGCCAAGCCACCGCCCGCCCCCGTGCCGCCAGCGTCGTCGCGTACTGCGGGAGCAGTGACGCATCGTCCGGGGACGTGCCCTCCGAGGCGGCGAAGGCCTCGTAGGAGGGGACCGTGGCGGTCACGATGCCCAGGTTTTCCGTGCCCGAGGCGGCGAGTTCGCGCAGGGAGGACTCTATGGTGGCCAAGTGCTCCTCGTGGGACGGGTATTCCGAGGTCAGGGAGGGGTAGGCGGCCAGGAGTTCGGTGAGTTCCGTGGCGGGCCAGTGGAGGACCGCCACCGGGAACGGGCGGGACAGCGCCGTGCGGTACGTGCCCAGTTCCGCGCGCAGGCGGGCGATTTCCGCGGTGAGTTCGGCCGGGTCCGAGGAGCCGAGGGACCACAGGCGCTTCGGGTCGTGGAGTTCGTCGAGCGTGATCGGGGACGAGGACGAGTGGGCGTCGTCGGCCAGGATGTCCCAGACGTCGTGGGGCAGGGCCAGGAGGCGGCGGACGCGGTGGCGGCCGAGGAGCAACGACGTGCAGTCGTACGGGACTTCCTCGCCCTGGGTGAGGAGGAGCTCCACGCCCTCCGTGAAGACCGCGTGGGCCGTGGGGAGTTCGTCGTGGGACTCGAGGGATTCGGCTGCGATGACCCAGGCTCCCGGGGAGCGCGGGGCCGTCGTGCGGATGCCCTCGATGATCGCGCGGGCCTCGGCCTCGTGGCCGTACTCCCAGAGGTTGGCCGCCTTCAGGGCGCGGATCAGGGCGGGGTCGTCCAGGTCCTCGCCGGAGAGCAGGCGGTCGTAGAGGGCGGTGGCCTGGGGGCGGTCGCCGGCCAGCTCGAGGTGGGCGGCGGCGTGCAGGAGCAGCTGCTCGGCGTCCTCGGGGTACTGCGCCGCGGTGCGCAGCAGACGCTCGGCTTCGGCGATGTGATCCGTGGGATCGGCAGGCGTGTCGGGGCGCATGGGGTTCACCGTACTGCCCGGCCCTGAGCTTGCGGCAGGTCCCTTCGGGGCCTCCTCACCGGAACGGCGGCTCCCGCCCACCGCTGCGGGGGACGGCACACAACCCCCGCATCGCCCTGGCCACTTGTCCGCGAGCGACCTACCCTGCACCCCTGCGAGGAGGGGAGTGGCCGTGCGGGTGCGCAGTCGGGAGCGGATTCCCGTGGTCGTGCAGGGGCGGGGCGGCCAGGGCAGGCGCCGGGCTCCGGGCGCGTCCCGGTGGCGTTCTCCGTGGGTGCGGGGGCTGTGGACCGGCGCCGAAGTCGCCGTGACCGTCGGCATCGTGCTGCTCCTGCTCGTCGTGCACCAGCTGTGGTGGACCAACCGGCAGGCCCGGGAGGGCGCCGAGCGGCAGGTCGAGGCCCTCGAACAGCAGTGGGCTCAGGAGGCGGAGGGGGTGGATCCCGCGGTCGGCGGCGACCCCGCGTTCAGCGGCGAGGAGGGTCAGGAGGAGGGGCAGCAGGCCGAGGCGCCCGATCCCGGAGAGCTCGCCGAGCCGCCCGGGGAGGGCGGGCAGCGGCCGGCGGGTGGCGGCGAGCGCCGGACGCCCGATTACGAGCAGGCCTACGCGGTGCTGTCCATCCCCAAGCTCGGGGTGCGGGTGCCGGTGGCGCAGGGTGTGAGCAAGCAGGGCGTGCTCAACAAGGGGTACGTGGGCCACTATCCGGGCACGGCCCAGCCCGGGGCCGCGGGGAACTTCGCGCTGGCCGGGCACCGCAACACCCATGGCGAGCCGTTCCGTTACATCAACCGGCTCGCCAAGGGCGACCGGATCGTCGTGGACACCCGCAGCGCCACGTTCACGTACACCGTCGACCGCGGGCTGCCGCAGACCTCCGCGCGGGACAGCGGGGTGATCGCGAAGGTGCCGCGCAGCATCGTGAAGCCCTCGTACGGCTACAGCGAGCCCGGGGTCTACATCACGCTGACCACCTGCACCCCGGAGTTCACGTCCAAGTACCGCCTGATCGTCTGGGGCAAGCTCACCGCCGTGAAGCAGCGGTGAGGCTCGGTCGCCAGGGGTAAGGCGGACTCGTCAGAGGTGAGGCCGACTCGCCACCGGTGACGTCCGCTTGGCAGAGGTGAGGCCGACTCGCCACGGGTGCCGCCCACCCGTCACAGGTGCCGCCCACCCGTCACAGGTGCCCCCACCCGCCCCACCGGTGCACCGCATCGGCCGGCTCACCGCCTAGGCTCACCCGAGTGATCGCTCGCCCTCATCTCCTCTGGCTGCTGGTCCCGTTCGTGCTGTACGTGGGCGCCCTGCCGTTCGTCAACCAGGTCGAGCCCGTGGTGCTCGGGCTGCCGTTCTTCTTCGTCTGGCTGCTGGGAGCCACCCTCCTCGCGCCGGTCGCCGTCTGGCTGACCTGGCGCGGGGACCGCAACTCCCGCCGGGCCGGGAGCGGTCGATGAGCAACGCCGCCGTCGCCACCACCGTCTTCGCCGTCTTCATGCTCGCCACGGTCGCCCTCGGTCTGCTCGCCGTGCGCGGCAGGGGCGGGCAGGGCGGGCTCGCCGAGTGGTCCGTGGGCGGGCGCAGTCTCGGCGTGGTGTTCATCTGGGTGCTGATGGCCGGGGAGGGCTACACCAGCTTCAGCTATCTGGGGGCCGCGGGCTGGGGCTACAACTACGGCGCTCCCGTGCTGTACGTGGTCGCGTACATGTCCTGCGGATACGTGGTCGGGTACGTCGTCGGGCCGATGCTCTGGGCGTACGCGCGCGACCACGGGCTCGTCGGGATCACGGACATGATCAGCCACCGGTACGGCAGACCCTGGCTGGGCGCCGCCGTCGCCGTGCTCGCCACCGTGTTCCTGCTGCCGTACATCCAGTTGCAGATCACCGGCATGGGCGTGGTCGTCTCGACGATCTCGTACGGCGGCATCAGCCTCAACTGGGCCTATTTCCTGGCCTTCGCGATCACCACGGGGTTCGTGGTGGTCAGCGGCCTGCGCGGGAGCGCCTGGGTGTCCGTGCTCAAGGACGTGCTCGTCATCGGCACGCTCGCCTTCCTCGCGATCTACGTCCCGCTGCACTACTTCGACGGATACGGGCCCTTCCTCGACCGGCTCGTCGAGGAGAAGGGGGAGTGGCTCACCCTGCCCGGGCACGGCGAGAGCGGTCTCGGGCTCGCCTGGTTCGCCTCGACCACCGTGCTCAACGCCTTCACCGTGGTGATCTTCCCGACCACCGTCGCCGGCTACCTGGGCGCGCGCAACGCCGACGCCCTGCGCCGCAACGCCATCCTGCTCCCCGGGTACAACATCCTGCTCTTCGTCCCGATGCTGCTCGGCATGGCCGCGCTGTTCGTCGTGCCCGGCCTGACCGGCGCGGACTCGAACCTGGCGCTCTTCAAGCTGGTGGTCGACTCGCTGCCCGCCTGGGCCGTCGGCGTCATCGGGGTGGCGGCGGCCCTGTCGTCCATCGTGCCGATGGCGGTGTTCATGCTGGTCATCGGCACGATGTGGGGACGCAGCGTGCTCAGCCACGTACCGCGCCTGCACAGCCAGGTGCGGCAGAAGAACGCCTCGCAGGCGGTGGTCGTCATCGCCGGCACCCTCGCGCTGATCATGACGTACACCGCACCGAACACCCTCGTCCGGCTCTCGCTCATCTCGTACGAGGGGATGGCGCAGCTGCTGCCGATGCTGCTGCTCGGGCTCGTGTGGCGGCGGCTGACCCTGGTCGCGGCGGTCAGCGGTCTGGTCGTCGGGGTCGTGATCGTCTGCGCGCTGGTGTTCACGGAGAACGATCCGGTGTGGGGGATCAACGCCGGGCTCGTGGCCCTCGCGGCGAATCTCGCGGTGGCACTTGTGGTGACGTTCGCGGGGCCGAAGGACCGTGACGTACGTCCCGATCGCGAGGTGCTGGCCAAGGAGCCTCTCGTGGACGAGGCCGTGAACGCTTAGGATCGAGGGGCGCCCACGAGGGCGATACGAGGGCGACGCGAGGACGAGAGGAGGCGGCCGTGAGCGACGGGTTCAAGCGACTGCGTGACATGCGGGTCATCGGCGCGCTGCTTCTGCTCGTCGGCCAGGTGCTGCTCACCGACGCGGGCTCCCTCACCGCCGCCGTCACCCTCGCCGCGACCGCCGCGGCCGGTACGGCGCTGGCCGTCTGCGTCCTGCTCGCCTCGCGCAGCGTCCCGCGGGTGCAGCCCGCCCGGGTGCGCACCGCGATCCGCGACCGGGAGCAACGGACGGCCTTCCTGCCGCAGCGGGACCCGGACGCCGCGGGCCGCACGCGTCCGCGAGCACCGGGGCGTCTCGCCCCGACGGCCGCGTAACCTTCCCCGCCCCGGGGACCTCTGAGCCTCGCCTCCGGGCACCTCTGCGCCCTGGCACCTGCGGGCACCTCTGCGCCCTCGCCCACGAGCGGCTCCGAGCCTCGCCTCCGGGCACCTCTGCGCCCTCGCCCACGAGCGGCTCCGAGCCTCGCCCACCGGCACCTCTGCGCGGTCCGTCACACCGAAATCCCGCCGGTTCTCCGGCATTTCAGGCATTTCCGGTACGACGAGACTCCCCGAAGGGGCCCACCGTGTCCGTTTTCAGTGGTTTCGCCACTCTGGTCGACCAGTTCTCCGACCTCCTCGCGCCCGTGTTCCAGGGCGCTTCCGCCGCAGCCGCGATCGTCCTGTTCACCATGGCCGTACGCCTCGCCGTGCACCCCCTGTCCCGGGCCGCCGCCCGCGGCCAGAAGGCCCGCACCAAGCTGGCCCCGCAACTGGCGGAGCTGCGCAGGAAGCACGGCAAGAACCCCGAGAAGCTGCAGAAGGCGACCCTAGAGCTGCACAAGAAGGAGGGCATCTCACCGCTCGCCGGCTGTCTGCCGAGCCTGCTCCAACTGCCCGCCTTCTTCCTGATGTACCACCTGTTCTCCAGCAAGGAGCTCGGCGGCGAGGCCAACCCGCTGCTCGGGCACACCCTCGGCGCCGCGCCCCTCGGCGGCCGCTTCCACGACGCGCTCGCGGACGGCGGGCTGTTCGGCGGTGCGGGCCTGGTCTACCTCGCCCTGTTCGCGCTCGTGACCGCCGTCGCCACCTTCAACTACCGGCGTACGAAGCAGCAGATGGCCACCGCTCCGGCCGCGGCCACCGAGGCCGCGCCCGGGATGGGGGCGATGCTCAAGGTCATGCCGCTGATGTCCTTCATGACCCTGTTCACCGTGGCCGTCGTCCCGCTCGCCGCCGCGCTCTACGTGGTGACGAGCACCGTATGGAGCGCCGCCGAGCGCTACTTCCTCTACCGGGACGCGCCCCCGGCCACCCTCGCCGCGGCGGTGTGAGCGCCCGGATCCCGGCGCCTCACGCCTTGTGACGGTCCAGTACGTGAACGGGGTATTGCAGGCTGGACCGTTTTCTTGGAGGATCGGCCAATTACTCCGATGGCCGCTACCCATCGGCCGGTTCGGGCTGCCCGTCCCCCTCAGACGCGGCGCCCGGCCGACCCTTCGACCACAGGAGAGTGAACGATGAAGCTGCTGCGAGTCGGAAACCCGGGTGCGGAAACCCCGGCGCTGCTTGACGAGGACGGCACCCTGCGGGACCTGTCCGGCATCGTCGCGGACATCGACGGAGAGCTGCTCGCCGATCCGGCGGCGCTCGCCCGGATCCGGGAGGCGGCCCCGACGCTTCCCGTGCTCGACGCCGAGGGGCGGCGCATCGGCCCGCCGCTCGGCCGGATCGGCAAGGTCGTCTGCATCGGCCTCAACTACCACGACCACGCCCGCGAGACCGGCGCCGAGATACCCGCGGAGCCGATCGTCTTCTTCAAGGCCGCGGACACGGTGGTCGGCCCGAACGACACGGTGCTCATTCCTCGGAAGTCCGTGAAGACGGACTGGGAGGTCGAGCTCGCCATCGTCATCGGCCGCACCGCCCGCTACCTGGAGAGCGACGAGGAGGCGCTCGCGCACGTCGCCGGGTACGCGGTGTCCAACGACGTCTCGGAGCGCGAGTTCCAGATCGAGCGCGGCGGCACCTGGGACAAGGGCAAGAACTGCGAGACGTTCAACCCCCTCGGCCCCTGGCTCGTGACCGCCGACGAGGTACCCGACCCGCAGGCCCTCGGCCTCAAGCTGTGGGTCAACGGCGAGCTCAAGCAGGACGGCACCACCGCCGAGCAGATCTTCCCGGTGGCCGAAGTGGTGCGCTATGTCAGCCAGTTCATGACCCTGTACCCGGGCGACATCATCAACACCGGTACGCCGGCCGGTGTGGCCATGGGCCAGCCGGAGCCGAAGCCGTATCTGCGGGCCGGTGACGTGGTCGAGCTGGAGATCGAGGGCCTGGGCCGTCAGCGCCAGGAGTTGAAGGACGCATAAGCGATCCCTGCAGGCATACGAAGACGGGGCGCCCCTTCCTGCCGGGGCGCCCCGTCCGCGTACGCACTCGGCCGCTCAGCCCTTGAACCGCTCCAGCGCCTCCACCACCATCGCGTGGTCCTCGGCCTGGGGAAGCCCGGACACGACGACCGTGCCGATCACGCCCGCGCCGCGCACCGCGATCGGGAACGCGCCGCCGTGTGCCGCGTACGTGTCGGGGTCGAGCCGCGAGGACTCCTCGAAGGTGGTGCCCTTCGCCCGGTAGCGGGCGCCCACCAGGAACGACGCACAGCCGTAGCGCTCCACGACGCGGCGCTTGCGGTCGATCCACGCGTCGTTGTCCGGGGTGGAGCCCGGCAGCGCGGCGTGAAAGAGCTGCTGGCCGCCGCGGCGGATGTCGATGGCGACCGGGGCCTGGCGCTCGCGGGCCGTCTTCACCAGCATCGAGCCCAGCTCCCAGGCGTCGTCGTAGGTGAAGTGGTCCAGGACCAGCCGCTCTTCCTGGGCCTCAAGCTCCGCTACGGAAAGGTGCGCGCTCACGGTGTCTCCTTGTTCGCTTCTCCGCCCGCGCGGCGCAGAGGTGCGGACATCGTCGTCGTCTGCGGCCCGGCGGCCGCGCGTGCGTCGCTCACAGTCGCACCGTCACACCGTCGCGGGCCGAGCGGTGGGCCGCCTCGATGACGTCGAGGGCGTTCGCGGCCTCGTACGCCGTGACCGGGTTGGGGGCTCCGTCGCGTACGGCGGCGGCGACCGCGGCGTAGTACGCGGGGTAGTCGCCGGGGACGCTGGGCTGCGGGCGGCCGCCGCCGGTCAGCGGGGACTCGCCGGAGCCGACCCGGCCCCACATCGACTCGGGCTCCACGCCCCACGGACCCCCGTCCGTCGGGCGCTTGCCCTCGCGCAGATCGGCCTCCTGGGGGTCGAGGCCGTACTTCACGAAGCCGGCGCGCGTGCCGAGCACCCGGAAGCGCGGGCCGAGCTGGGCGGTGGTGGCGGAGACGTACAGGTGCGAGCGCACCCCGCTCGCGTGGGTCACGGCGATGAACGTGTCGTCGTCGGCCTGGGCGTTCGGACGGCGCACATCGGCCTCCGCGTACACCTGGACCGCCGGGCCGAAGAGGGTGAGCGCCTGGTCGACGACGTGGCTGCCGAGGTCGTAGAGCAGACCGCCGATCTCCTCGGGGTCGCCCGACTCGCGCCAGCCGCCCTTGAGCTGCGGACGCCAGCGCTCGAAACGGGACTCGAAGCGCAGCACGTCGCCCAGCTCGTCGTCGGCGAGGAGCTTCCGGAGCGTCAGGAAGTCGTTGTCCCAGCGGCGGTTCTGGAAGACCGACAGGACCAGGCCGCGCTCGTCCGCGAGGGCCGCGAGCTCACGGGCCTCGGCAGCCGTACCGGCGATCGGCTTGTCCACGACCACCGGCAGACCGGCCTTGAGCGCAGCCGTGGCGACCGGGACATGGGTCTTGTTGGGGGAGGCGATCACGATCAGGTCGAGCTCGTCCGCCCGCTCCCACAGCTCGTCCGGCGAGGCCGCGAACCGCAGCCCGTCGCCGAACTCGGCGCGCGCCTGCGCCTGCCGCTCGGGGTTGGACGTGACCACCGTGTCGAGCGTCAGGCCCTCGGTCGCGGCGATCATCGGGGCGTGGAACACGGAACCGGCGAGGCCGTAGCCGACGAGGCCGACCCTCAGCGTGGAAGTCATGCCTCTACTTAAACAACGCTGTTGCCAAAGTGCAAGCCGGGGTGACAATGGGCCCGTGAACAGGAGCAACGCGTGAACACAGGCAACGCAGGAGCGAACCTGCCGGCCCTGCGCGGGCACAACGCCGCACTCGTCCTCGACCTGCTGCGCACCTCGGGCGAGGAGGGCATCAGCCGGCTCGAGATCGCCGAGCGCACCGGGCTGACCCCGCAGGCCGTCAGCAAGATCGTCGGGCGGCTGCGGGCGGAGGGCCTGGCCGCGGAGGCGGGCCGCCGCGCCTCCACCGGCGGCAAACCGCGCACCGTGCTGCGGCTCGCGCCGGGGGCGGGCCTCGCGGTCGGGGTGCACCTGGACCGGGACGCGCTGATCGCGGTCCTCATGGACCTCGCGGGCACGGTGGTGGACGAGCGCCGCGCGCCGCTGGACCTGGGCGCCGGATCGGACGCGGTACTCGGCGCGGTCGCACGCGAGGTGGCGGCGCTCACGGCGGTACGGGAGCAGGAGTCGGTACGGGGGCAGGGGTCGGCTCCGGGATCCGTGCTCGGGGTCGGGGTCGCCCTCCCCGGCCCGCTCGACCACCGCGGGGGAGTGCTGCACCGGGTGACCGGCTTCCCCGAGTGGGACGGCTTCCCGCTGCGCGACGCGCTGGCCGAACGGCTCGCCCTGCCGGTCGTGGTCGACAAGGACACCAACGCCGCCGCGCTCGGACTCGCCCTCGCCCGCCCCTCCGGCGGCGGCTCCTTCGCGTATCTCCATCTCGGTACGGGACTTGGGGCGGGCCTCGTGCTGAGTGGCGCCCTATATAGGGGAGATCGCACGGGGGCGGGTGAATTCGGCCACCAGATCCTTCAGTTGGACGGGCCGCTCTGCTCCTGCGGCAACCGCGGCTGCATCGAGGCGCTGTGCCTCGCGGCGGTCGCGGACGGCGACCTGGAGCGGGCGGCGCGTGTCCTCGGCGAAGGCGCGGCCAACCTCGTCGGACTGCTGGACATCGACCTCGTCCTGCTCGGCGGACGCACGGTCGCGGGGGCCTCGGAGGTGTTCGTGCGGGGGGTCGCGGACGTGGTCCGCGGCCGCGCCCGCCCGGCCGTGGAGGTGTCGGTCCGGCAGGCCGAAGGGGGCACACGCCTGGTGGCCGAGGGCGCCGCACACCTGGTCCTTGCGCCCCTGTTCGGACGGGCGAATGTGGCCTTTCCCGCCAATCGGAATTGACGGAAACTCGGCTGATAGAGGGGGATTCGGCGGCCATTCGGCCGCAGGGGGCCGTGGCGCGCGCGAGAGGCCGCGCGCGCGTGGCAGGGTCGCGGTCGCCCCTTACGGCTGATTCGTTCCGGGGTCCGCATGTCCCGGTTGAACTGGGCGTGCGGACTTGTTCCTGACGGTCGGTACGTGGCGGGGTGCTCCTCGAACCGCACGTCCCCGATCCGCAAAGGCCTCCTCCATGCGACTGCGCAGTGCTGCTCTCGCTGTCGGCGTCTCCGCCGCCGCACTCACGCCCGCGGTGGTCGCAGTGCCGGCGACCGCGGACAGCGATCCGCTGCTCAAGAGCAAGACCTGCCTGAGCGTGGCGCTGCTCGGGCTGGCGCAGGAGTGCGGCGGGGCGGGCGCGGCGGACACCTCGGCCGCCGACTCCTCCGACACGGCCGACGCGACGGACGCCTCCGACGCCGCGACCGATGTCGGTACGGGTGAGGACGTCGGCGCGGTGGGCGAGCCGTACGTACCGGCGGACGACACGGACACCAGCGGGACGGACGAGGCGGTCACGGACACGGGCGACGCGGACGCAGGTGACGCGGACGCCGGGGACGCGGACGGGACCGGTACGGACACGACGGGCACGGACACGACGGGTACGGACACGGGCGACGCCGATACGTCGGACGCGACCGATGCCGGTACCTCCGACTCCGACACCACCGGCACGGACGCCACGGGCACGGACAGCACCGACACCGACACCGACGCCGGCGCCTCCGTCGTCCCCGCCGTCCTCGACCCGGCCGAGGACGGCACCGACACGAGCAACACCGGCACCGGCGACTCCGACACGGGCAACACCCCGGTGGTCACCAGCGTCGAGCAGCCCCGGCAGGCCGCGGTGCAGCCGCCCGCCAAGCAGGGTCTCAGCGACACCACCGCCGGGCTGCAGTCCACCTGTTCCGTGGCGGACAGCGACGAATTCCCGATCGAGTCGACGATCCAGCCGGGCCCCAAGACGTACCACCCGGGCGGCGGCTTCGAGAACTGGTCGGTGACGCTGACCAACACCTCGGACGACACCTGCCGCAACATCCACCCGCTCGTCGTCTTCCTCGACCGCGACCGCGATCTGCAGTCCTCCCAGGCCGAGTTCGAGTTCCGTACGCCCGACGGGAAGTGGCACCCGGTCCCGTTCGAGCGGACCGATGTCGACGAGCACGTCGGGGTGTTCGACGACGGGTTCGGCGGGTTCTCCATCCCGGCCGGCGAGTCGGTGACCGTGCCGGTGCGGCTGCGGTTCACGGCCGACACCCAGCCCAACCGCGTCACCGCGAGCCTCGCCGTGGTGCAGCGGCAGGACGACGACGGGGAATGGGTGGGGGAGTCTGAGGACTACGTGTTCACGATTGCGGGGAGTTCCGAGCGGGGGGTCGCCAAGACCCCTGAAGAGCTCGCAGAGACGGGCCGGGGCAGTGACGAATCGCTGCTCGGGCTTGGGGTTACCGCCGGCGCCTTCCTCCTCGGCGGCGGAGCCCTTGTGGTGGGATCTCGGCGCCTGATCCGACGGCGCTGACCAGCCGGCCCGCCACGCTCCACAAGCGGCGCCCATGCCTTTCCAGCCGAAGGCATGGGCGCCGTTTGCATAGGGTTCCCCCGTGGACTACCCGAACGACCAGCATCCTGCCGCTCCCGTCAAAGCCGGGATCCCCGAGCACGGGCGGATTCCGAAGTACTACGCCGTGAAGGCGCGCATCGCCACGCTCGTGGACGGTCTGGCCGAGGGCCAACCCCTGCCCACGGAGCGGGACTTGTCCCTGCGCTACGAGGTGGCGCGGGAGACCGTGCGCCAGGCGCTGCGGGAGCTCGTGCTCGAAGGGCGGCTGCGGCGCTCGGGGCGCGGCACGGTCGCCGCGGGCCCGAAGCTGGAGCAGCCGCTCGCGCTGTCGAGCTACACCGAAGGCGTACGGCGCCAGGGGCGCACCCCGGGCCGCACGCTGATCTCGCTCGACCGGTTCCCCTGCCCGGAGGCGCTCGCCGCGGAGATCGACGCCGAACGGGGCGAGCCCGTATGGCATATGGAGCGGGTGCTGCTCGCCGACGACGAGCGGGTGGGGCTCGAGTCCACGTATGTGTCGGTGGCGCGGGTGCCGCACCTGGACACTGAGTTCGACCCCGACTCCTCCTTCTACGCGTATCTGCGCGACCGCCTCGGGATCTCCTTCGGGGATGCCGCCGAGCGGATCGAGACCGTGCTCGCGACGCCGCGCGAGGCGCTGCTCATCGGAACGCCGCCGGCCCTGCCCATGCTGCTCCTGCACCGGGTCTCGCGGGACACGGAGGGGCGGCGGATCGAGCGGGTGCGGATGCTGTTCCGCGGGGACCGCTTCAGCTTCACCACGCAGTTGGGCGGGCTCGACGGGTCAACGGGCCCATGAGGACAGTCAGTTGAGAGATGAAAGGCCGCAATATGGGGCACTCTCCCCGCCCGTTGGTAACAGAAAGATAACGGGTCTAGGCCAAGTTTGGGAGGTCGTTCACCGTCCCGTTGCCGACAGGACCGGTGCGGGTCACGCGCGCCCCGGACCGTATCGGCCATGAGAGTCATCGTTGTAGGCGGCGGAGTCATCGGCACGATGCACGCCTGGCAGGCCGTCGAGCGCGGCCACGAAGTCGTCCAGATCGAGCGGGAGGCTGAGGCGCGCGGCGCCTCGCTGCGGAACTTCGGTCTGGTGTGGGTGGGCGGGCGTGCCCAGGGGGAGGAGCTCGACGTGGCCCTGCGGGCCCGCGAGCTGTGGGAGGAGATAGGCGCCCGCGTCCCGAAGGTGGGCTTCCGCGCGAACGGGTCGCTGACTCCCGTCCGTACGGCCGCCGAACTGGCCGTCGCGGAGGCCGCGTTGGCCCGCTCCGACGCCGGTGCCCGCGGCTTCAAGCTGCTCACGGCCGCCGAGGCGCGGGCCCTGAACCCGGCGCTGCGCGGCGAGTTCGAGGCCGCCCTGTACTGCGAGCGGGATGCCGCCGTCGAGTCGCGCACCGCGCAGCTCGCCCTGCGCGAGGCGCTCGCCGCCACCGGCCGCTACACCTTCCTGCCCGGACGCGAGGTGCGGGACGTGGTCGGTGAGGACGGGGTGCGCGACGACCACGGGGACCTCCACCGCGGCGACCACGTGATCCTCGCGACCGGTGCCTGGCTCAGCGGGCTCGTGCGCGAGCTCGACCCCGAACTGCCCGTGCGCAAGGTCCGGTTGCAGATGATGCAGACCGACCCGCTGGACGAGCCGCTGACCACCACGGTCGCCGACGCCGACAGCTTCCGGTACTACCCGGCGTACGCGGGCGAGGCCCTCGACGCGCTCAACGACGGGCAGCAGCAGCCCGAGGTCGCGGCCGCGCACAAGATGCAGCTGCTCATGGTGCAGCGCCTCGACGGCTCGCTGACCATCGGCGACACCCACGAGTACGAGCACCCCTTCGCCTTCGACACCGTCGAGGACCCGTACGACCACCTCGTGCAGGTCGCCGAGCAGCTGCTCGGGCGGCCGCTGCCGAAGATCCGCCGGCGCTGGGCCGGGGTGTACGCGCAGACCCAGGGCGCGGACCCGATCGTGCACCGCAAGCGGGTGCGCGAGGGCGTGACCCTCGTGACCGGGCCCGGCGGGCGCGGCATGACCTGTTCCCCGGCGATCGCCGAGACCACCGCCAACTCCCTCGGATGGTGAGCAACATGAGCACGGACACAGCAACCGAGATACGTACGGACATACGCCTCGTCGTCCTCGACATGGCCGGTACGACCGTCGCCGACGGCGGACTCGTCGAGCAGGCGTTCAGCAAGGCCGCCGAACGGCTCGGGGTCGAGCCCGGCTCGGCCGACCACGAGAAGAAGCTCCAGTACGTACGCGACACCATGGGCGAGTCGAAGATCACTGTCTTCCGGGCACTCTTCGGCGACGAGGAGAAGGCCCAGCTCGCCAACGCCTCCTTCGAGCAGGCCTACGGCGAGCTCGTCGACGGCGGGAAGATCGCGCCGCTGCCCGGGGCCGAGCAGGCGATCGGGCGACTGCGCGCGGAAGGGCGCACGGTCGTCCTGACCACCGGCTTCGCCCGCGCCACCCAGGACGCCATCCTCACCGCCCTCGGCTGGCACGACCTGGTGGAGCTCACGCTGTGCCCGGCCGACGCGGGCCGCGGCCGCCCCTACCCCGACATGGTGCTCGCGGCGCTGCTTCGCACCGGTGCGGCGGACGGCGTGCAGCAGATCGCCGTGGCCGGCGACACCGCGTACGACATGCTCAGCGGCGTCCGCTCCGGGGCCTCGGTGGTGGCCGGTGTGCTCACCGGCGCCCACGACGAGCAGGCGCTCAAGGGGGCGGGTGCCACCCACGTCCTCGCCTCCGTCGCCCAACTTCCAGACGCCATCGCGGAGTTCGAGGCCACCGCGCCGTAACTCCTGCCGGGGCGCCCACATCCGCAAGCCCGGGCGCCCCGCGCCGCCTCCGCCCCCGCGCCGCCTCCGCCCCCGCGCCATCTCCGCCCCCGCGCCATCTCCGCCCCCCGCACCACCTCCCCCCCAGCCCCACCCCTCATCCCCGCTTCCTGCCTTCTCACCCCGGAGACCACCATGTCCCTGCGCCGACTCACCCTCGCCGGCGTCCTCGTCGCCTCCCTGGCTCTGACCACCGTCGCCTGCGGCAGTGACGACAGCGCCGGCAAGGGCAAGGCGTCCGCCACCTGCCCCGGCGGCAAGATCCGCTTCGGCGTCGAGCCCTTCGAGGACCCGGCCAAGCTGACCCCGGCCGCCGAGGCGCTCGCCGACGGCATCAGCAAGCAGCTCGACTGCCCCGTCGAGCTCACCATCACCGAGGACTACTCGGCCGAGGTGCTCGCCATGGAGAACGGCAAGCTCGACATCGGCATGTTCGGCCCGCTCGGCTATGTCTTCGCCAGCAAGCGCGCCGACGCCGAAGCCCTCGCCTCCTTCGGCGACGCGCAGGGCAAGCTCTCCACGTACACCGCCGGCATATGGGTGCCGAAGGACTCGGAGATCAAGTCGGTCGAGGACCTCAAGGGCAAGTCCCTGGCGCTCGGTTCACCCGGCTCGACCTCCGGTGACGCGCTGCCGCGCCAGGCCATCGCGGACGCCGGTCTGAACGAGAAGGACGTCAAGATCGACTACGCGGGCGGCCACCCCGAGGCGCTGCTCGCCCTCACCAACGGCAAGGTCGAGGCCGCCGAGATCAACTCGCAGCAGCTCGCGGTGGCCACGGAGGAGGGCAAGTTCGACCAGGCGAAGTTCCGCCAGGTGTGGACCTCGGACCCGATCCCGAACGACCCGATCACCGTACGCGGGGACATGGACCCGAAGTTCAAGGAAGCCCTCCAGAAGGCGCTGCTCGAACTGCCGGAGGACAAGGTCGCCGAGATCGGCAAGCTGCTCGACGTCGACCCCGCGGGCCCGCTGCTGAAGGTCGACAACAAGACCTACCAGCCGCTGTTCGACCTCGCCGAGAAGCTGAACCTGAGCGAGAAGGACGTCTGATGCTCGCCCTGACCGGGATCAAGGTGACGTACGGCGATCGGCAGGTGCTGCACGGCGTCGATGTCACCGTCGGGCACGGCGAGTTGCTCGCCGTCCTCGGCGCCAACGGATGCGGCAAGTCCACGCTCCTGCGCGCCGCCGCGGGCCTTCAGCCGGTGACCGCCGGCCAGGTCCTGGTCGGGGGCGAGCCCGCCGGGCGGCTCGACATCGCCGTGATCTTCCAGCACATCCACCTCGTACGGCGGCGCTCGGTGCTCGACAACGTGTGCGCGGGCGCCCTCGGCCGGCTGCCGCTGCACAAGTCCCTCGTGCCGGCGCTGTTCCCGGCCGAGGTCAAGGAGGAGGCCATGGCCTGCCTGGACCGCGTCGGCCTCGCCGACCGGGCGCACGACCGGGCGGGCAGCCTCTCCGGCGGCCAGCAGCAGCGGGTCGCCGTGGCCCGCGCGCTGTGCCAGCGCCCGAAGGTGCTGCTCGCCGACGAACCCGTATCCGCCCTCGACCCGGCGGCCTCCGAACAGGTCCTCGCGCTGCTCGCCGAGCTCGCGCACGACGAGGACATGGCGGTGCTCGCCGTCCTGCACCAGCCGGCCCTCGCCGCCCGGCACGCCGACCGGATCGTGGGCATGCGCGACGGGCACGTGGTGCTCGACGGCGCGCCCGACCAGCCGGTCGACGACCTGTACAGCCCGATCAACCCCCTGAGCGTGGAGACCGTGTCATGACCGTCCTTCAGCAGGAGGTCCGCAAGCTGACCGTCCCGCCGAAGCCCAAGCGGGCCAAGCGGAAGACCCTCGGTCTCGCCATCACCGCGGTGGTCGTCGCCGCCCACGTCTTCGCCTGGAACGCCACCGGCATCTCGGTGACCGCCTTCGTCGAGGGCTGGCAGGGCATGGTGGACTTCATCGGCGAGGCCTTCCCGCCGGACTTCTCCTGGGAGGTCCTGAAGCCCAGCCTCGAAGGCGCGCGCACCACGCTGTGGATCGGCCTCCTCGGCACCACCCTCTCGGTCCCGGCCTCCCTGGTGCTCGCGCTGCTCGCCACCCGGGGGATGGCACCCGGCTGGATCTACCAGTCGGCGCGCTCGGTCCTGTCCTTCCTGCGGGCGGTCCCCGAGATCGTGTTCGCGCTGATCTTCGTGACGGCCGTGGGCCTCGGTCCGTTCCCCGGTGTGCTCGCGCTCGTGTGCCACAACGTCGGTGTGATGGGCAAGTTGTGGGCCGAGTCCATCGAGGACGTGGACCCGGGGCCGGCCACCGCGTTGCGCTCGGCCGGTGCGAGCCGCGTGCAGGTGGCCTCGCACGCCCTGCTCCCGATGGTCACCCCGCAGCTCACCGGCCTGCTGATGTACCGCTTCGACGTCAACGTGCGGTCGTCGCTCGTGCTCGGCCTGGTCGGCGCCGGAGGTATCGGCTTCCTCATCAACCAGTCCATCCGCACCTTCAAGTTCGACGAGATGCTCACGCACATCATCGTGGTGCTCGTGCTGATCATCGCGGTGGACCGGCTGTCCGCGCTCGTACGGGCCAGGTTGTCGTGACCGACAACCCGCCCTCCGCCGCCGACTTCCCTGTGCGGTACGCCCGTTGGGACGGACCCGGCCGCCCGTTCACCGTGGTGGACACGGTGACGGCAGGACCGGGGCCGGGGGAGGTCCTGGTCCGCATCGACCTCGCCACCGTCTGCGGCAGCGATGTCCATACGGTGACGGGGCGCCGCGGCTCACCGGCGCCGGGTGTGCTCGGGCACGAGCAGGTCGGCACGGTGCTCGCCGCCGGGGGAGAGGTCCGCTGCGAGGACGGCACGCCCGTCGTCCCCGGACTCCGGGTCGTCTGGTCGGTGGCCGCGTCCTGCGGCACGTGCGACCGGTGCGCCCGCGGACTGACCCAGAAGTGCCGGGCGCTCTTCAAGTACGGGCACCAGGAACTCGACGAACTCGCCCCGCTCACCGGCGGGTTCGCCACCCACTGCGTCCTGCGCCCGGGAACGGCCGTGGTCGCCGTGCCGGACGGCCTGCCCGACGAGGTGGCCGCACCGGCCGCCTGCGCCACCGCCACGGTGGCGGCCGTGCTCGCGGAGGCGGGCGAACTCGCGGGCCGCCGGGTCCTGGTGACCGGCGCCGGCATGCTCGGGGTCACCGCGGTCGCGATGGCCGCCGAAGCGGGTGCGCGGGTCACCGCCGCCGACCCCGACCCGTACCGCCGGGAACAGGCCCTGCGGTTCGGAGCGGCCGAGGTGCACACGACCGGCGCGACGGAGGCCGACGTGGCCCTGGAACTCTCCGGCCACCCCGACGCCGTACGCACCTGTCTGCACTCCCTCACGACCGGCGGCACCGCGGTACTCGCCGGTTCCGTCTTCCCCGGCCCCGCGGTCGCGTTCGACCCCGAGCGGCTGGTCCGCGGGCTGCACAAGGTCGTCGGCGTGCACAATTACCGCCCCGCCGACCTCAAGCGCGCCGTGGACTTCCTCGCCGCGCACCACACGACGTACCCCTTCGCCGAACTGGTCGAAGGCGACTACGACTTGGGCACCCTCGACGCGGCTTTCGCGGGTGCCCGGGGAGCGGGAGCGCCGCGTCAGGCGGTACGGCCCCGGGCCGCCGCCGTCGGCAGCTGACCCTTCCGTTCCACGACCGGACGCCGTACACCGGTCACCGCACGTCCATCCCGCCGCCGAGGCTCCTCGGCGGCTCAACCCTGCCCCCACATAGGAGGAGTACGTGCTCATCGTCCGCAACAGACGCAGCCGCACCACCGCGGCGGCCGCCCTCACGGCCACAGCTCTGCTCGCCGGCACGATCCAGCTCGCGGCGGCCCCCGCGTCCGCGGCCCCCGCCGCCCCGGCCGCCATCAAGGACAAGGTCCTCGTGATCGGCCTCGACGGCGCCAACCTCGACCGCATCAAGGCCGCGAACGCCCCCCACCTGAAGCGCCTGATGGCCGAGGGCCTCACCGCTTCCAGCACCCTCTACAGCTCCCCGATGGCCGCCACCTCCTCCGGGCCCGGCTGGTCCACCATCGCGACCGGGGTATGGCCCGACAAGCACGGCGTGAAGGACAACTCCTTCGCGGGCAAGCAGTTCGGCACGTATCCCGACTTCCTGACCCGCGCCGAGCAGGCGAACCCCTCGCTCAACACCTACGCGGCCGCCGACTGGGAGCCCATCGCCTCCGCGGACGCCGGCGGCCCGATCTTCTCGCCCGCCGTGGACAAGCGCCTCGGCCTCAAGGGCGACGCCAACGGATACGGGGTCGAGGACCCGAAGATCGCCGCGGCCGCCGCCGACGAGCTGAGGAACGGCAACCCGGACGCGTCCTTCGTCTACTTCGGCGAGATCGACATCGCGGGCCACAACTCAGGCCCCGGCAGCCAGGCCTACCTGGACGCGATCGCCCGGTCCGACCGGCACATCGGGACGGTCCTGAACGCCGTGACCTCCCGGGCCACGTACGCCCAGGAGAACTGGAAGATCCTGGTCACCACCGACCACGGCCACAAGGACGGCGGCGGCCACGGCGGCTCCACCATCAAGGAGCGCGGCACCTTCGTCATCGCCAAGGGCGCCGGAATACCGGCCGGTTCGGTCCGCCACGACATACGCCTGGTCGACGTGGCCGCGACCGCACTCAAGCAGGTGGGCGTCCCCACGGCAGGGCTCGACGGCGTACCGCTCGACTCCCCGGATAGCGACGCGTTCGACACCGTACGGGGATCGCTCCAGGCCCGCGCCGACGAGACCGCGGTCCCGGCCGGCGTGCAGGGCTGGACGCACACCGCACCCGCCGGCTGGTCCGTGGACAACTCCGCCATGGGCACCGGCGGCGTCACCGAGTGGCGCGGCTGGTCCTTCACCACCGACGAGTTCTGGACTCAGGCCCAGCGCGACCAGTGGCGCGAGCTCAACGTCCGCGGCCGCGACGTGTTCGCCGTCGCCGACTCCGACGAGTGGGACGACAAGGCCAACAGCGGAAAGTTCGACTCCACGCTGGTCAGCCCCAAGTACCCGGTCACCGGCGGCACTTCGCGCACCCTGCGCTTCCAGACCCACTACCGGCACGAGGCGGGCCAGACGGCCCAGGTCCTCGTCTCGTACGGGGGCGGGGCGCCGCAGCTCGTGAAGACCTTCACGGCCGACGCGACCGCGCAGCCGCAGAGCATCGCCCTGAACGTGCCCGCGGGTGTCTCGGACGTCCAGGTGCGCTTCCGCTACGCCGGGACCAACAACTGGTTCTGGGCCGTGGACGACGTGCGGCTCGGCTGACCGGCACGTCCCCCGGGCGGCACCGTCCATGAGCTGGGACGGGACGGGCCCCACCAGGCCCGTCCCGTTACGCTGACGGTGTCCGGACATACGGAAACCGGCCGAGAGCGGAGTGCAGTCCCGTGGCAGAGCGCAAGCCGATCGAATCCTGGCTCACCGACATGGACGGTGTCCTCATCCACGAGGGCGTCCCGATCCCCGGCGCCGACGCCTTCCTCAAGCGCCTGCGCGAGTCCGGCAAGCCGTTCCTCGTCCTGACGAACAACTCGATCTACACGGCCCGCGACCTGCACGCCCGCCTCAAGCGCATGGGCCTGGACATCCCGGTCGAGAACATCTGGACCTCCG
Organism: Streptomyces indicus; assembly: GCF_900100315.1. GTDB lineage: Bacteria > Actinomycetota > Actinomycetes > Streptomycetales > Streptomycetaceae > Streptomyces > Streptomyces indicus. The sequence goes on along the minus strand of NZ_FNFF01000010.1, from coordinate 42,998 downwards.
CGCTCGCCACCGCCAAGTTCCTCGACGACCAGCGGCCGAACGGCACGGCGTACGTGATCGGCGAGGCGGGTCTGACCACCGCGCTGCACGACATCGGATACGTGCTCACCGACGCCGACCCCGACTACGTGGTCCTCGGCGAGACCCGCACGTACTCCTTCGAGGCCATGACGAAGGCCGTCCGCCTGATCAACAACGGTGCCCGCTTCATCTGCACCAACCCCGACGAGACCGGCCCGTCCCTCGAAGGCCCGCTGCCGGCCACCGGGGCCGTGGCCGCGCTCATCACGAAGGCCACCGGCAAGGAGCCGTACTTCGCGGGCAAGCCCAACCCGCTGATGATGCGCACCGGGCTCAACGCGATCGGCGCGCACTCCGAGACCAGCGCGATGATCGGCGACCGCATGGACACCGACGTGCTCGCGGGCCTGGAGGCCGGCATGGTCACGTACCTCGTCCTGACCGGTCTGACCGGCTCCGAAGAGGTGGAGAAGTACCCGTTCCGGCCCTCGCACATCGTGGACTCGATCGCGGACCTGGTGGATCTGGTCTGAGACCGGGGCAGGACCGGGGGCTGCGGGCGGCCCCGCGGGCACGGACCGCCCGGTCGCGGGCCGCCAGGCCGCGGGCCGCCACCCGTACGGCCCACACCCGCATGCACCCCGGACCCCCTGGCGCGAGGCTCGGAGCAGGAGGTCCACCATGCCCTCAGCCCGGGTCCGCGTCACCCTCGCAGCCACCGTCGCCGCCCTCGCCCTGACCACGCCCGCCCTCGCGGCGGACGGCACCGTCAAAGTCACCCCAGGCACCGCCACGCCCGGCTCCCAGGTCGAGCTGACCGCCACGGGCTGCGACGGCACGACCGGTGCGGCCAAGTCGCAGGTGTTCGTCGCCGACGCCGCGCTCACCGGCCGCGACGGCGCCGGCTACAGCCTGACCGGCGAGGCGATGATCCGGTCCACCGCGACGCCGGGCACCTACGACGTCTCCGTGACCTGCGACGGCGAGACCAAGGCCAAGGGCACGGTCACCGTCGTCACCCAGGTCACGCCCACGCCCACCGCCCCCATCCGCGCGGGCGGCGGGGGCACGGCCCAGCTGAGCGCCGAGGACACGGGCGGCGGCCCCGGCTGGCGGCACGCCCTGATCGGGCTGCTGCTCGCGACCGCCGCGGGCCTCGCGGTGACCGGACGCCTCGTGCGCCGGCGCCGGGGCGGCGCATAGCCCCATGGGTCAGGACCGTTCTTCCGGGAGCGGCAGGCTGCTCACCGGGGTCGCCTGGGCCGTGCTCCTGGTGGGCCTGTGGCTGTGGGGCCGCGAGATCGCCGGGGTGCCCGGCGGCTCCACCACGACCGGTGACGTCGCCGCCGTCGGCCGCCCGCTGGTCGCCGTCGAACTCCCGCCCGCCATCGACCCGCTGCCCGAGGCGGGCCCGCACCGCGTCGACATCCCGTCGATAGGGGTGCAGGCCCCCGTGGTCAAGCGCGGGCTCGACGAGGAGGGCGCGATCGCGCCGCCGCCGTACGACCAGGCCGGTGTCGTCGGCTGGTACGGGGGCGGGGTCAAGCCGGGGGCGAAGGGCACGGCGCTGTTCGTCGGCCATGTGGACACCACCTCGCGGCCCGCCGTGTTCTACGACCTCAGCACGGTCAAGCCCGGCGAGAAGGTGCGGGTGGCCCGCGCGGACGGGTCCGTCGCCGAGTTCACCATCGAGGAGGTCGCGGTCTACGACCGGGCCGGCTTCGACCCGCACAAGGCGTACGGGGTACGCCACGACGACCGCGCCGAACTGCGGCTCATCACCTGCGGCGGCACCTTCGACCGGACGACGAAGACGTACTCGTCGAATGTGGTGGTCTCCGCGTTCCTGACCGGCAAGGGTCCGTGAGCGGAGCTGGGGTGACCGGCAAGGGCCCGTGAGCGGAGCTGGGGTGACCGGCAAGGGTCCGTGAGCGGAGCTGGGGTGACCGGCAAGGGCCCCTGACCCAACCCGTCAGGGACCCTTGCGGCCAGGCCGCCCGTGTCAGCCCGCCGGCACGGCCCCCGAAGGCGCCGGTGCCGCCGTACGGCCGAGGGCGCGCAGCCCGAGCGCGCCGAAGACCACCCCGAACACCGCCCAGAGCAGCGCGTGCGAGGCGATCGACAGGACACGGAAGTCCCACAGGAGCGTGGCCGCCACCGGGACCTCGTCCGGGTTGCCGGGCAGCGCGAACAGGACCGCGAGCACCGCGACCGCCGTGCCGGCCGCCGCGAGCTGCCGCACCGGGGCGCTGCGGCCCGCGAGCCGCACGTACACCTGCCACACCAGGACCATGCCGAGCACGCCGATGACCACGGCGGCCAGCCACAGACCCTGGCGCTCGGCGACGGTCGCCCCGTCCCCGACGCCGGGTGGGTTGGCCGGGTAGCGCAGGGCGGGGAGCAGGGAGACGGCGAGGAAGGCCGCCCCCGAGAACAACAGCGCGCGCGGCCAGGGCGCGGCCTCCGGGTCGCGGCGGTGCACGAGGGCGTAGCCGATCGCGAAGAGCACGCCGAGCGCCAGGCCGAACACCAGCGAGGTGACGACCAGGCCGAAGTGCTGCGTGGAGCGCGAGAAGAGTTCCTCATGGTGCTGGACGGCGGCCGCGCCCGAGTCGGCGTGCTCGTGCGAGCGCGCCTCCTCGAGCCGTATCGCCCGGTCCATCAGGGGCTCGGCGAGCAGCAGGGAGAAGAGACCGGCCGTGAGACCGGCCGCTCCTCCCGCCGTCAATCCGCGCCCGAGCAACGGGAGTACAGGAATGGACATGTCGGAACGGGCCCCGATCAGTGGCAGGGGGCGCCGAAGAGGTGCCGTCCGTCGTGGGCGAACTCGTGCAGGTAGCTGCCGGTCGCCGCGATCAGCGAGCCGTTGTCGAAGAACACCGCGTACAGGGCGATGAGCGCCACGATCGCGGCAGCGGAGGCGATCAGCCAGTCACGGGTGCCGGTCGTCGCGTCCGGTGCGGCTGTCGTGCTCGGGTGCTGGCCTGCGTGCAGGGACATCCGGGTGGGTCTCCTTCCGGGGTTTCCACGCCCCATGGCAGGAGGACGACGGGTCAGTTCCTGACTCCCGTGGATGCGCCGGTACGTGAGTACGGGCGCATACGCGGTCACAGTGGCGGGACCGTCCCGGATTCGCACCGGGTTCCTGTCAACCGTCGCCTCGATGTATGGACTTGTCGTCCGGAGAGTCCCAACTCCCGGGCAGAGCTGTCAACCGGGCCTGTGCCCGGGGTGCCGTGGACGTGCCTGATCCGGACGCACCTGACCCGGCCGGTGGCCCGCTCCCCCCGGAGCCGCCGGCCGGGTCGGTCCTCGACCGTGCGCGCTCGGGCTGCGGGAGAAACCCGGCGCCTGCACGGGAGGTCTGGAGGTCCGGTCGCTGAAGTCGTCGCAGAAGACGCAGCCGCCGCCATGACGGGCGCGGCCGGCACGGCCGCCCGACGAAAGGACGGGGGCGTCGACGATGGCCGGGGGCTGGGGCCGTTTGCCCTCACTGTAGAACGGAAGCCTGGGCTCGCCCAGTGCCGGTCGTCGCCAACTCGACCGGAATACAGGGCAGTTCGTCCGGAAAGCGAAGCGATAGGCGCTGTCCGGCTGCGTCATGGGCGCTCCGGGCGGTCCGCTTCCAGCGCTCCGTCGTCGAGGTGGCCGTCCAGGATCTCCTGCGCGATCTCGTCGATCGGCCGCCGGGCCCGCCGCGCGTGGGCCCGCAAGGCCGTGAACGCGGCGTCCACCTTGACGCCCCAGCGTTCGGCGAGCAGCCCCTTGGCCTGTTCGATCCGCACCCGGCTCGACAGGGCGGACTGGAGCTGCCCGGTCAGCGCGCGGCAGTCGTCGTACATCCGCCGCTGGGCCAGGCCGGTCGCCGCCGCGTCGGCCATCAGCTGCGCCAATTCCATTTGCAGTACGTGGTGTTGGGGCTGACCGTTGGCGAACAGGTTGAGCGCACCGATCACGGTCTCGCCGCGGCGCAGCGGCACCGCGCAGGTCACGGTGATGCCCTCCGCCAAGGCGCGGGCGGCCAGCTGCGGCCAGCGCTCGGCCGCCTGATCTCCCGCGAGCCGCACCGGCGGCACCGCCTCGCCCGAGGTGCAGGCGTCGAGACAGGGGCCGCCCTGGTGCTGGATCTCCAGGAGCCCGCGCACCCGGCCCCGCGGATCGTCACTGGTGACGATGGTGATCTCGGCGCCCACGCCGACGAGAAGCACTCCGGCCGCGTCCGCCCCGAGCAGCTGCGCGCAGTCCTCGGCGAACCGCTCCAGGTAGGCGGTCACGTCGAAGGACTCGCCCAGAGTGTCGGCGAGGGCGACGAGGGCTGCTGCCAGCTGCAGATCTCTCCCCGTATCGACCATCGGGAACTCCGAGTGCACCTTCCGACGTCCTGGGCACGCCTGCCTCCGTGCGTGCCTGTGCACGCCCGTTTCCGTGCGCGCCTGTGCACGCCTGTCTCACTACGTGCCACTGCAGCGCCTACCCCGGTCGCGGACGCTGTAACAGGTCGTGCACGAAGAGGCCCGTGGAGCAGGGCAGCTCTCGTGACCCCCGTACACCTATGTCAGGATTGAGAGGCTGTCCGCGAGCCCCCGCCTGCGGGGCGACGCCCGGCACGCACGCTCGCCACGTTGCCGAAACGCCCTAGTGGCTCCGCCACGAGGGCGCTCCGGCGCCTTGCGATCGCACGCACCGGACGCCGCCCCGCCCGCCCTTCGGGCGGACGACGGGGGCTCGCGGACAGCCTCGGACCTTCCGACAGTGCACCCAAGGGGGAGTGGATGTACAGCAGTTCCGCGGCGATCCGGGGGGCGGTGAAGACGGGTGTGGCGCTCGTGGGGGCGGCGCTGCTTCTGACCGGCTGCTCGTCGGACGGGGGCAAGGACCCCGAGGAGCCCAAGGGCAGCGCGAAGCAGCAGCCCAAGGACAAGGACCCGTTCTGGGTCAATCCCGATACGAAGGCAGCCGAGCAGCTGCAGACGTACCAGAGCGAGAACAAGGACGCGGACGCCGAGCTGATCAAGAAGATCGCCGAGCAGCCGCAGGGCGAGTGGATCGTCCCCGAGTCCGCGCAGGAGCAGGCGCGCGGATTCACCGAGGCCGCCGAGAAGGCCGACCGCGAGGCGGTCCTGGTGCTCTACAACATCCCGCACCGGGACTGCGGCCTGTACTCCAAGGGCGGCGCCGCCGACGGCAACGAGTACCGCGCCTTCATCGACGAGGTCGCGAAGGGCATCGAGGACCGCAAGGCCACGGTCATCCTCGAACCGGACGCCCTGCTGCACCTGGTGGACGGATGCACACCCGAGGAGTTCCACGAGGAGCGCTACGACCTGCTCAAGGGCGCCATCGACAAGCTGCACACGCTGAAGAACACCAAGGTCTACATCGACGGCGGCAACCCCGGCGCGGCCCAGCCCGATTCGTTCTGGGAGCCCCTCAAGTGGGCGGGCATCGACAAGGCCGACGGCTTCGCGGTGAACGTGTCGAACTACTACACCACCGAGGAGTCCGTCGACTACGGCAAGAAGCTCTCGGACAAGGTGGGCGGCAAGCCGTTCGTCATCGACACCAGCCGCAACGGCAACGGGCCGTGGCAGAGCAGCGAGAAGGACGCCTGGTGCAACCCGCCGGGCCGCGCCCTCGGTGAGGCTCCCACGGTGCAGACCTCCGACGAGCGCGTCGACGCCTATCTGTGGATCAAGCGCCCCGGGGAGTCGGACGGCGAGTGCCGCGGCGGCCCGAAGGCCGGCGAGTGGTGGCCGGAGTACGCGCTGGAGCTCGCGAAGAACGCGAAGTAGAGCACGTACGACAGCTGAGGGCGCCCCCTGATCCAGGGGGCGCCCTCAACTCATGTCAGGCGGGTGCTACTCGGGGATCTCCACCCACTGCGCCTTGCTCGGCACACCCTGGTCGTCCGTGACGAACAGCATGTACCAGCCCGGCTGCACCAGGTTCTTGTTCTCCGGGACCGTCACCGTGACGCTGTCCGCGCCTTTCTTCACGTCGAGGGCGATCGACCGCTGGTCGATGTCCGTGACGTGCGTGGAGGCGCTCGGGCGGATCAGCCGGGCGTTCTTGATCGACGAGGCGTGCTGCGTCTTGAACGTGGCCGACTCACCGCGCTCGATGGAGTCCGGGCCGCCGGTCAGCGTGGGCTGGGCGCCCTGGTACAGGTACGGCGGCGTGTAGATCTCCAGGCGCTGCTCGAACTCGCCCGGCTTGGTGTTGGCCTCGTCCGCGAAGAGCGAGTCCGAGCCGAAGAAGACCACACGGCCGTCGGGCAGGAGGAGCGAGCCCGAGTGGTAGTTGCGGCCCACGAGCGGGTCGGCGACCCGGCGCATCTCGCCGGTCTTCGCGTCGTACATCCGCGCCTCGAGGATGTTCGAGCCCGAGCGGCCGCGGTAGTCCTCGGAGCCGCCCGAGATCAGCACACTGTCGTCCGGGAGCACGGAGGACTGCGGGTAGCGCGTGCCCTTGTCGAAGCTCGGCCCGTCCTTGAACTCCGGTGCGTCCTCGGACAGATCGATGATGCGGGTCTTGTCGCTGGACTGCTCCGACTCACCGACACCGCCGCCGCCGACCACCATGAACTTCTCGTCCTGCGCGGGCGGCAGCCACACCGTGCCGGCCGTCTCCATCAGCTTGGGGTCCGACAGGCCCTTGAGCTTGGTGAAGCCGTTGGTGTCGAAGTCCCAGATGCCGGGCTCGCGGCCGACGTCGTCCGGCCCGTAGCCGGCGTTGGCGCCCGAGTAGAAGAGCTTGCCGTTGGGCAGCAGGAAGATCGCGGGATACGTCGGGAACTGCCGGTTCTGCTTGACGTACGTCCACTTCTTCGTGTCCGGGTCGTACACCTCGTTGCGGTTGCCGGGCACGATCTGGCCGATGTCGTCCAGACCCGACAGGGCGAGCACCCGGCCGTCCTCGAGCGTGGTCAGCGTGGGGTACCAGCGCGCCTCGTTCATCGGGTCGACCTTGATGTACTTCTCGGCCACCGGGTCGAACTCGTAGGCGTCGTCGATGCCCTGGAAGTCCTTCTTGTCCAGGGCGAGCTTCTGCGCGATGCCGTACGTGTTCTTGGCGTCGGCGCCCGAGAGGCCCACGATCTTGTAGTTGTCCTGGGTGCCGGTCTCGTACTTCTTGCCGCGCTTCTCGGCCTCGACGTAGACACGCGCGTAACCCGGGGTGTTGCCCAGGAACTTGCCGGTCTCCTTGTCGAAGCGCTTCTTGGCGCGCTCGACGACGATCGACTCGGTGATGACGAACGTCTTGCCGTTCTCCTTGCCCGTGAGCTTGGTGCCCTTGGCGAGGGTGATCGGCTCGTCCGGGTTCTCGTTGTAGACGTTCATCACGCCACCGGCCTTGGTGACGTCGCCCTTGAGCTTCTCGTACGACTTGGTGCCGCCCGCGACCAGGAGCTTGCCGTCCGGGAGCTGGGTGTGCCCGGTGCAGAACAGGTCGTTGGGGGTGGGGATCTTCTTGTACGTGTTCTTCACCGGATCCCACAGGACGGTGTCGAACTTCTTCGCGTCGAAGTTCTTCTGGTTGTTGCCCGAGCCCGCGACGAGCAGCACCTTGCCGGTGTGCAGGAGCGCCGCGTGGATCGTGTTGAGCTTGTACTCGTCGGGAAGCTCGACGATGTCCCACTTGCCGTTGTCGGCTTTGTACTCGGGCCGGTTGATCTTGTAGTCGTGGTACTGGTCCGAGGCGAAGCGCCACAGCGCGGGACCGTTCATTCCGGCGAGTGCAAGCACCACCGCCGCGCCTATCGCTATGCGGCGGGCGCGGCGGCGAGTGTGCTTCACCGGCGTGGAGCCGACGGTCATTTCTTACGTCCCCCAAGGGCGATCTGCATGGTCTGGTCGGGGCGTCCGGGCTGGCCTGGCTCGCGCCCGGCCGAGGCCCAGCTGGGCCGGTTGCGGTCGTGTGACGCCTGGGGCGGCACCGCGGACGGCTGCTGCTGCGGCACGCCGCCGCCCGGACCGCCACCGGGAGTCTGCGCACTGGGCTTCTTCTTGTCCTGCTTGATCTGCCAGCGCCAGACGAAGATCGGCGTCGCGGTGATCAGCATGGCGATCGTGGCCCAGATGATCATCGCCGGGTGGGCGTGCCCGTAGTGGAACCCGGCTGCCATCGAGGCGGCGAAGATCAAGATGAAGTACCAGTGGTACCGGAACGTCCCGAACCAGCGGTCGGGGGAGGCCGAGTCGCCCTTCGGCGTGACCACGAACTTGGACTTGCGCCGCAGGGCCGAGTCGATCAGCGCCTTCGCGTACAGCGGCGCCGACAGCGCGGACATCACCATGCCGGCCACACCGCCGGAGCCCTCGGGCTCGTGCGGGGAGACATTGTGGCGGCGGTTCCAGATGTACAGACCGATCTGGAGCGCCGAGGCGTTGCCGTAGAGCATCAGCCAGATCGCCGGGTCGATGTTCACACCCGAGGCGCCCAGACCCAGGAACAGCGCACAACTCAGCGCCGCCAGGATCCAGTTCATCGCGGCCATCGGGTAGAAGATGATCATCATCGTGTAGTTGAAGAGCTTGGTCGGCGGCAGCGAGTACCAGCCCTTCCAGTACTGCTTGAGGATCGTCTCGTACGTACCGCGCGACCAGCGCATCTGCTGCGTGAAGAAGTCCGTCCAGGCGCTCGGGCCCTCACCGACGGCCAGCACGTCCGGGGTGTAGACCGAACGCCACTTCTTGCCCGTCTTCGGGTTGCGGTGGCGGTGGATCTCGAAGCCGGTCGCCATGTCCTCGGTGATCGAGTCGTACAGACCGCCGATCTGCTTGAGCGCGCTGATGCGTACGGCGTTGGACGTGCCGACGAACATCGGGGCGCCGTAGGCGTTGCCCGCGCGCTGGATCAGCGCGTGGAAGAGGAACTGCTGGGACTCGGCGGCCTTCGTGACGAACGAGTCGTAGTTGCCGTAGACCTGCGGGCCGATGACGAAGCCGACGTCCGGGTCGCGGAAGAAGCCGAGCATCCGCTCCAGGTAGTTGGGCAGCGGCACGTGGTCGGTGTCGACGGAGGCGAAGAAGTCGTAGTCGTCGCCGTGCGCGTCCAGCCAGGCGTTGTAGTTGCCGTGCTTGGTCTTGGCGCGGTGCGGGCCCTTCTTCTGGTTCCACTTCGCGACGCCCTTGCGGGAGAAGTGGTGCACGCCGAGCCGGGCGCAGACCTCCTTGACCTCCGGGTCGTCGCCCTCGTCGAGCAGCCAGATGTGCAACAGACCGCGGTGGCGCAGCTTGACGGCCGCCTCCAGGGTCTTCGTCACCATCTCGATCGGCTCCTTGCCGGGCACGAACGAGGTGAGGAAGGCGACGCGCGTGCCCGTCTCCGGGACGACCGGGATCGGGTCGCGGGCGACCAGGGTCGCGTGCGCGTTCGACAGCACGTTCATACACCGGAAGAACTCGATCAGGCCGATCGAGATCAGCATGACGAGGTCGAGGTGCTCCAGATACGCGTTCGGAACGTAGTCGCGCTTCGTCCAGTGCTCCGGCTGGAGCAGCCAGGCCAGGAGGATCAGCGAGAGCAGCGGCGCGGCACCGAGCATGAGCGCGGCCCGGATGCGGTGCGGCTCCTGCGAGAGCAGCGAGCGGTACTGCACCTTGTACGGCTTGCTCGGATCGGGGTTCGTCAACGGCCCCGCGAGACGGCTGTAGTGCTCGTAGTCGTAGCGCGGCAGCGTCTTCTTGATCCGCCTGAAGCCGCCCGTCCGATGCGATGGCACGCGCAACTGGGTCGTCTCGGTCGGGTCGGAGCCCGGCCGGGCGCCCGTCGGCGTCGACGTCATGAGTCATCCCCCCGCACGCACTGGTCTGCGTGTTCGTCGGTCCTTCCGCCTGCCGGAGTCCCCCTCGACTCCCCCAGGCGCGTCACTGGCTGGCACCCCACCTGTCACTAGGACATGGAAGAGCTGCCTTCCGGTTGCATGATGCCCGCCCCGCCTTGCTTCATGAACGGGACCCCACCGATTCACAGCCGGGGCCACCCGCCCGTTGCTTCCCCTCCACGCGTGGCGGGGTCCGGGAACCCCCAACTGTCCCGTACCGCGCGCCACATGGAAGCCCAAGGCTCCCAATCTTCCGCCAGGGTTCTACGACCGGCGGCTTGATCGCAAGAGCGATACAAGGTGTTTACTTGTCATACGCGTGATTTGGGAGGCCACTTGAGGTAGGTGAGCCGAGCCGCGTACGAATGTTACCGAAGTGCTCGCGTATTGCCTGCTCGGCCCGGATGCCGTCCCCCGAGCGCACCGCGTCGAGGATCTCGCGGTGCTGCCGGCAGGTGACCTTCGGGTCCGGCGGCACGTCGTGCGGGCCGAGATCGGTACGGACGCGGTGGAAGGCGTCCCAGAACGCCTCGAGCACCTCTCCGAGCAGCAGGTTTCCCAGGCCGCGGTAGAGCGTGGCGTGGAAGGCGCGGTCGGTCTCGGCGGCCACGGCGCCGACCGCCGCCTCCTGTTCCATCCGCTCGACGAGCGCGTCGAGTTCGGCCAGGTCGGAGGCGGGAAGCTGCCCCGCGAGACGGGAGATGAGCCCGGTCTCGACGGCCTCGCGCAGCTCGAGCAGCTGCAAAAGGCTGTCCTCGCCCCGGTAGTGGCCGGCGACCGTGCGGAAGGTGAGTCCTTCGATCATGGGTGCGACGGACATCGGTCCCACATAGGTACCGAATCCATGCCGGATCTCCACGATTCCCATCGCCTGGAGCGCCTTGAGCGCCTCTCGCACGGAATTGCGACTCACGCCGAGGAGCGCCATCAGCTCGGGCTCGGTCGGCAGCGAGGCCCCCGACGCGAGCCGCCGGTCGATGATGAGCTTCTTGATCCGCTCCTGTATGTCGCTCGCCATGGGCGACACCGTATCCGGCCAGGCCGTTCCACGGGGGGTGCGAGGCAAAAGGGGGTGCGCGGCAAAGGGGGTGCGGGCGGCGGAGCCCCCGCCCCGCGCGGACGAAGTCCGCGCAGAAACGACGATGGCGAGCCGGTCCACGCTTTCCGTGGACACGACTCGCCATCCGCCATCGTGCGCCGCCAGGGACTCGAACCCCGGACCCGCTGATGCTGCTTTCATCCGGGGGATAACCCCCGGACCCCCAGCCGCCTGTTGCGTGCCGCAGAAGCGTCGGGGCATGACGAAGGCCCCCCGCCGGAGCGGAGGGCCTTGTCTTCGCGTGCGCCGCCAGGGACTCGAACCCCGGACCCGCTGATTAAGAGTCAGCTGCTCTAACCAACTGAGCTAGCGGCGCCTGCTGACCTGGAGAACTCTACCGGACTCCGAGGGGTGCTCGTGACCACGCCCGGGCGCGGGGGCCGGGGCGGTGCGCCGTGTGCGTACAGCATTCGGACCGTCAACATGCGGTATCCGCAAGCAGTTGGGAAACTGACGACCATGCAGATCCGCGTACGGCGATTTCCCGAACGATTCCCGAGTGTGAGGTAGATCGCATGCAATCCTCTGCGGACGGCCTGCCGGTATTCGGGGAATCCGCCCGGCCCGCCTTCCAGGAATTCGACCCCGCGGATGTGTGCGCGTGCGAGGGGTGCCGCAGCATCGGGAATACGTCGGCGGCCGCGCCCGTACGTTTCTCCGCGGCCGACTGCGCACGCCGCGCACTGATCACCGTGACCGCCGCGGGCACCCTGCTCTCGGCGGGCTCATCGGTCGGGGCCGCCGTCGCGCACCCACAGGTGCGCCCCGTCGTCGACGACCCGCACGACCACCCGCAGGGCACCGCGGCCCCGCTGCACGGCGCGCCCGGAGCCCCCGCGCCCGCCGCCGCCCTGAAGCCCACGACGCGCGCCGACATCATCAGGCGGGCCAAGACGTGGGTGTCCGCGAAGGTCCCGTACAGCCTCGAACGGTACTGGCGCGACGGCTACCGGCAGGACTGTTCGGGCTTCGTCTCGATGGCCTGGAATCTCGGTTCGAACCAATGGACCGGAACACTCGACCGTTTCGCCGTGCGTGTCACGCGCGACCAGCTCCAGCCGGGCGACATTCTGCTGTTCCACAATCCCGCCGATCCGGAAAGGGGTTCGCACGTGACGATTTTCGGCGGCTGGACGGATTACACCCGCTCGCATTACCTCGCCTATGAGCAGGCCCGGCCGCACACCCGCAAACAGGCCACCCCGTACGCGTATTGGAGTCATTCCAAGCGCTATACGGCCTACCGCTACAAGGCCCTGACGGCCGCCGCGTCCGGTGCCCCCGCGCGCTACCCGGGCCGCGCGTCCTTCGGCCCCGGCGTGCGCAGCCCGTACGTCACCCAGCTCGGCAAGCTGCTCGTCGAGCGCGGCGGCCGGCGCTTCTACCGCCAGGGTCCGGGGCCGGTGTGGGGTGAGGCGGACCGCCGCGCCACGCAGGCTTTCCAGCTTGCGCAGGGCTGGCGCGGCAAGGACGCGGACGGTCTGCCGGGCCCGCTGACCTGGGAGTACCTGGTGAGCGGCAAGGGCCGGGACATCCCGGCGGCCGGTGCGGCGGGTCCGGTGCAGGGGGTGCCGGCGTATCCCGGTCGCGCGTTCTTCCGGCCCGGGCAGTCGAACGCGTACATCACGCAGCTCGGTCGGCAGCTCGTCAAGAAGGGATACGGCCGCTTCTACGCGCAGGGCCCGGGGCCGCGCTGGGGCGAGGCGGACCGGCGCGCGGTCGAGGCGTTCCAGCGGGCCCAGGGCTGGCGCGGCGGTGCGGCGGACGGGATGCCGGGTCCGGAGACCTGGCGGCGGTTGTTCCGGTGAGTGTTTCGGCGGAGAGGCGCGGGTCGGTGTCGGGTTCGGCGGAGAGGCGCAGGTCGGTGTCGGGTTCGGCGGTACGGAGGGTGCGATGACGGCGGAAGCGGGGGGCGTCCCCGGCCCCGAGCGGGTGCGGTTGATCCAGAACGAGGCGACCACGGAGATCCCGGTGCACCTGTTGTTCCGGGACGACGACGGGGCCGCGGGGCCCGGGGCTCCGGTCCTCGGGCTCGGTCCCGCGCGGCAGGGGTCGGGGGAGCAGCCCCGGGTGAGGAGCGGTGAGCCGGTCCCGGGCGTGGCCGGTGAGCGGGCGGTCGTGCGGGGCGAGCGGGCGGTGCGGCGGCCCGCCGCCGGGTCAGGGCGGCCCGCGGTGGTGGGGGCCGGAGGGGCGGCAAGGCCGCGGCCCGCGGGGCACGGGCGCCGTACCCCCGAGGCCGCCGCCCGCGCCGTACTCCCCGTGGACGAGACCCTCGTCGAGCGCCCGGCCGCCGCCCGCTCCGGAGCCCTGGCCGTCGCCGCCGGCGCGGCCGGCCTCGCGGGCTGCGGGACCGGACTGTGGTGGGCGGGCCTCGTCCCGCCCGCCGTCCTGGAGCTCGCCCGGCTGCCCGTGCTCGCGGGCGCCCAGCCGGGACCGGCGCAGTGGGCGCTGCTCGCAGGATCGGGTGCGCTGGCGCTCTGCTCCTTCGGCGGGCTCGGGCGCGGGCGGACCGGGCGGGCGTGGGTGGTCTCGCTGTTCGGGCGGTACCGGGGGAGTGTGCGCCGGACCGGCCTGGTGTGGGTCAACCCGTTCCTCAAGCGGCGCCGGGTGGACGTACGCCTTCGGCACTGGCGCAGCGAACCGCTGCCCGCCGTGGACGCGCAGGGGGCCGCGCTGCGGGTCGTGGTGCTCGTGGTGTGGCGGGTGCAGGACACCGCGCGGGCCACGCTCGGCGTCGAGGACCACGAGACGTATCTGCGCGAGTGCGTGGAGGCGGCGATGGCGCGGGTGTTCTCGCAGCTGCCCGCCGACGCCTTCCACGGGGACGGCCCGACGCTCCGGGACGCCGAGGCGGTCGGTGACGCGCTGACCCGGTTGCTCGTCGCGGACGCCGGACCCGCCGGACTCGAGGTGTTCTCGGCGCAGCCGACCCGGATCGAGTACGCGCCCGAGGTGGCCGAGGTGATGCGGCGCCGCCGGATCGCGGCCCTGGACCTGCGGCACCGCGAGAGCGTCCTGACCCAGGTGGTCGACTCGGTGGAGGACACGGTCACGCGGCTGACGATGCGGGGCCTGGTCGAACTGGACGACTATGAGCGCAAGGCCTTGGTGAAGGACCTGACGGTGGCGTTCTATACGGGGCATGGAGATCGCTGAGCCGCCGCACCCGGACGCCCCTTCCTCGGACGCCCCTTCCTCAGACGCCCCTTCCCCGGACGCCCCTTCCCTGGACTCCCTCGCCGCCGACGCCTGGCGGCTCACGGCCGCGGGCCCGCGCGTCCTGCTCGGGCTCGCGGGGCCGCCCGGCGCCGGCAAGTCCACGCTGGCGCGGGCGCTGGTGGAGCGGATCGGCGAGGAGGCCGCGTATCTGCCGCTCGACGGATTCCACCTGTCCAACGCGCAGTTGGCGCGGCTCGGGCTGACCGCGCGCAAGGGTTCGGAGCCGAGCTTCGACGTGTACGGGTACCTCGCGCTGCTGCGCCGGGTCCTCGCCGAGACCGGCCGGGACCTCTACGTACCCGACTTCGACCGGACCCTGGACGAACCGGTGGCGGCGCGCCACCGCGTCGCACCCGCCGCCCGCCTCGTGATCACCGAGGGGAACTACCTCGCCTGCGACCTGCCGGGCTGGCGCGATGCACGCGGCCTCATGGGGGCGCTGTGGTACGTCGAGGCGCCTGGCGATGTGCGTCAACTCCGCTTGGTCGAGCGGCAGTTGGCAGGCGGCCGGACCCGGCAGGGCGCCGAGGACTGGGTGCGGACGAACGACGGGCCCAACGGCGAACTGGTCGAGGGCTCGCGCGCCCGGGCCGACCGGATCGTCTCCACTATTGGTATGGACATGTTCAACTCCCGGCCATAATCTGGGACTTGGTCTAGACCGGAGATGTACCGGGGATTCCCTGTCTCCACCCCACGCACCACCGGCATGCCTCCCCGCAGGCATGCCCGCACCTCTCACACAGCACTGCGCAGCGCTCGAGCTCACCCCCACTTCACGAGCCACAGGAGCAGCAGGATGCGGAGAAAGAAGACGTACGCGGCCTTGGTGGGCCTCGCGACCGCGGGGGCGTTCGCGCTCTCGTCCGGCGGCGCGAGCGGTCACGGCTACACCGATTTGCCCATCAGCCGCCAGAAGCTCTGCCAGAACGGCACGGTCACCGGCTGCGGCGCCATCCAGTGGGAACCGCAGAGCGTCGAGGGCCCGAAGGGCTTCCCGGCCGCGGGTCCGGCGGACGGCAAGATCTGTTCGGCTGGCCTCGGCCAGTTCGACGTGCTCAACTCGCCCACCAAGCCCGGCGGCGGCGCCTGGCCGGCCACACCGGTCACGAACGGGGCCACGCAGACCTTCCGCTGGCAGTTCACGGCGCGGCACTCCACGACCGACTTCCGCTACTACATCACCAAGAACGGCTGGAACCAGAACGCGCCGCTCTCGCGGTCGTCCCTGGAGCTCACGCCGTTCCTCACCGTCCCCTTCAGCGGCCAGCCCCCGGCGACGCTCTCGCACTCGGGCAAGCTGCCGTCCGGCAAGTCGGGGCGGCACGTCATCCTCGCGGTCTGGACGATCGCGGACACGGGCAACGCGTTCTACGCGTGCTCGGACGTGCAGTTCTGAGTTCTGAGCGGTTCCGTCCGGGCCCGCGGGCCCACGGCTCGGATCTTGCTCAGATCTTGCTCAGATCTTTCCGGTCCGGGTTCTTCCCCTCGGGGCCGCGGGCATGAGGTCCGCGCACACCGCAGTCGGCGGTGTGCGCGGATCCGGGGGGACGCCATGGACTTCTTCTTCTACGCCGTGCCGCTGGGAATGATCACCGTGCTCGTCGGCATGGCGATCAAGATCCTGAGCAGGGACCAGCAGGTGCGGGCCGCCTGGTCGAGCGGTCTGACGGCCGAGGCGCGCTGCGTGCGCTTCTTCACCACGACCGGTGGCAGCGACGACCGCAGGACCACGACGCTGCACCACGTGTACGAGTTCGTCACGCGCGAGGGGCGCACGGTCCGCTTCGAGGAGGAGAACGGGCCCGCCACCACCGTCGAGGGCGACATCGTGACCGTCCACTACACGGCCGAGCACCCGGAGCGTGCCACGGCCCGCCCGCCGCGCGGCGGGGCGCTCACGGCGCAGACGACGGGGACGCTGGTCTTCCTCGCCGTGGGGGTGGCGTTCTGCGTGTTCTTCATCGGGACCTTCGCGTCGATGAACTCGGGGATGGACTCGATGATGCCGTGAGGGGTGCTCTCGCCGGGATGCCGTGAGGGTGTCATCGCCGGGATGCCGTGCAGGGCGTGCCGGCCCACCGAGGTCCGTCCGCGGACTCCACATCTGACGACCCGTCAATTATGGTGCGGCGCATGGCCACCCAAGGCGCAACCGTCGCGGAACTCGTCCAGGCCCGCTGGGCGGACCACCGTCCAGGGCTCTGGTTCGAGGACGAGACGGCCACCCACCACCAGGTCACGGCCGGCGCGGCCGCCCGTGCCGCGCTGCTCGCCGATCTGCTGCCGCGCGGGGCCGAGCCGCATGTGGCCGTGCTGCTCGACAACACCCCTGAATTTCCGCAGTGGTTGAGCGCCGCGGCCCTCGCCGGGGCGGCCGTCGCCGGTATCAACCCCACGCGCCGCGGCCCCGAACTGGCCCGCGACATCCTGCACACCGAGGCCCGCATCCTCGTCACCGAGCGCGCACACCTGCCGCTCGTCGAAGGCCTCGACCTGCCGGGCGTCCGCACGCTCGTCACCGACACCGAGGAGTACGCGGCACTCCTCCGTTCCTACGAGGGCGCGAAGCCGGGCGAACACACCGTCGCCCCGGTCGAACCCCGCTCCCGCGTCCTCCTCTACTTCACCTCCGGCTCGACCGGCGCGCCCAAGGCCGCGATCTGCACCCAGGCGCGGCTCGCGGGCGCCGGGCGGTCGCTCGTGCGCTTCCACGGCGTACGGCCCGAGGACGTGCACTACATCTGCATGCCGATGTTCCACGGCAACGCGGTGATCGCCGACTGGGCCCCGGCGCTGGCGGCGGGCGCGGGCGTGGCCCTGCGCCGCCGCTTCTCGGCCTCGGCCTTCCTAGCGGACGTACGCCGCTACAACGCCACGTACTTCACCTACGTGGGCCGCGCGATCCAGTACCTCCTCGCGACCGAACCCGCTCCCGACGACCACGACAACCCGCTCCGCGTCGGGTTCGGCACGGAGGCGGGCGCGGTGGACGCACGCCGCTTCGCCGAACGCTTCGGCGTGCGGCTCGTCGAGGGGTACGGGTCCTCCGAGGGCGGCGCCTCCATCCAGCGCACGGCCGACACCCCGCCCGGCGCGATCGGCCGGGCCACCCCCGGAGACGACCTGGCGGTGGTCGACCCCGCCACCCGCACGGAGTGCCCACCGGCATGCTTCGATGCGCGTGGGCGCCTGCTCAACGGCGACGAGGCGATCGGCGAGCTGGTCAACCGCGGCCGCAGCCCTTTCGAGGGCTACTGGCGCAACCCGGAGGCGGACGCGGCCCGCGTCCGCGACGGCTGGTACTGGACCGGAGACCTCTTCTACCGGGACGCGGCCGGCTTCCTCTACTTCGCGGGCCGCACCGACGACCGGCTGCGGGTGGACAGCGAGAACCTGGCCGCGGCGATGATCGAGCACATCCTGTCGCGCTGGGAGGCGGCCTCCGCCGTCGCGGTCTACGCGGTACCCGACCCGGTCGCGGGCGACCAGGTCATGGCCACGCTGGCCCTGCACGAGGGCGCCTCCTCCTTCTCCCCCTCCTCCTTCACCCACTTCCTCTCCTCCCAGCCGGACCTCGGCCCGAAGATGATCCCCACCTACCTCCGCCTGGTGGACGAGATGCCGGTCACGGCCACGAACAAGGTCCACCGCGTGGCCCTGCGCCGCGCGGGCTTCCGCTGCCCGGACCCGGTGTGGTGGCACGAGACCCCGACCGCGCCCTACCGCCGCTTCACGCCCTCGGACCTGACGGACCTCCTGTCCCGCTACCGGGACCAGGGCAGGGAGGACCTCCTCGGCCGCTGACCTCCCGCGAAAATGGTCAGGAGCACCCTCGGGGACCAGGTACTATTTACTCGTCAAGCGCCGCTAGCTCAGTTGGTTAGAGCAGCTGACTCTTAATCAGCGGGTCCGGGGTTCGAGTCCCTGGCGGCGCACACGACGGAAGGCCCTCTGCTTCGGCGGGGGGCCTTCGCTCGTATCCTCGTCGGCTGCTCCGTCTCCGGCGAGGCAGGGCCCACCGAGCCGCTGGCCGGAACCAAGCGCCCCGCCGACGGGGTCGGCCGTACGCAGGTGAACCGGGTGTTCCAGGTGCGCATGCGCCTTGTTCCCGACAGCGGGAAGTCCGTCTGCATCTGTCCACACTGAGCATCGGCCGGCACCGTGAGCCGCGGCCTGTCACCGAGCCACGTGACCTCGTACTGCTGGTCGAGGGAGCCTTCGACACCGCGGACATGAAGCGCCCCCTCCAGGAAGCCGTCCTGAGTGCCGGCTGGACCTGGCGCGGAGTGGTCACGGGCAGGATCTGACGTAGCGGACGGCCGCTCCCCGGTCTCCGGCCACGTGCCCGCACGGAGGGCCCTGCGCCGCAGCGTACGGCCCTCCTCGCCTTCGGGGGCGGAGATCAGCAGCCCGGGTCGGGAGCATCCACCGACAGCGGGCTTCCCTCCGGCAGGAGGTACGTCACGTAGAGGACCACCGGCGACGTGCCCAGGTTGCGGCCGATGTGGATGTCCTTCGGGCCGCCCTCCTCCACGAAGGAGCCGCCCGCCGGGGTGACCTCGACCGAGCAGTCGGCGAGGGTGCGGGTCAGGGTGCCCTCCTGGACCACGGCGAGGACCTGGCCCGGGTGGTGGTGCCAGCCCGTGGAGCCGCCCGGGGCGATCGTGATCGTGCGGACCGTGACGTCCGTGCGGCCCTTGGCCTTCAGGCGGAGGGTGTCCTCCGAGGTGCCCTTGGCCAGGTTCGTCCCGGTGACGCCGCTTCCGGGCGTCGCCCCCGCCGCGGACGGCAGCAGAGCGAGCCCGGTCACGGCGGCCACCGCCGCGGCGGCCCGGTACAGGCGGGTGCGGCGGTGCGTGGGGCGTGTGGTGTCGGACATGGGTGTGGGTCCCCTCCCTTGGGTGATCAATACGGGGCAACCGTAGTGAGGGGGAGGGGAGTTGGGCGGGCGGTTGCGGCGTGCTGTGTGTCACCCCGGACAGGTGAACATCCGTGCCGCCGCAGTCCCCATCCCCGTCAAGGGCGGGAGTGGGCCCGGGCCCAGGTCCTCGGGGCGGTAGCGGTGGATGTTCTCGTGCCAGTTGAGGATGCCCCTCAGCCAGTTCTGCAGGTCGCGTACGTAGCCGTCGAGGACCGTGCGGGTCTCCTGGGGGAGGGCGAAGTCCTCGTGGAGGAGCGGCAGTTCGAGGGCTGCCACGTGCTGGAACTGGGCCAGGCGCGAGTGCAGGAGGTCCGTGACGATCGCGGTGGCCTGGGGGAGGGTGCAGGCGAAGAAGGTGCGGACCACCAGGACCGCGTTGTGGAGTTCGCCTTCGTACTCGATCTCCTTCCGGTAGGAGAAGAGGTCGTTGAGGAGGCCCGCCGTGTCCGCCGCCGCGTTCTCCAGCGCGCGGATCGTGCCGCTCTCGTAGACCTCGGGCGGTACGGAGGTGCCGTGGCCGATGCGGGACAGGCTCATCGTGAAGTCCGCGCCGAAGGTCCGGCGGCGCATCTCCACGTAGTCCACCGGGTCCGGGACGCGGTGCTGAGCCTGGTTGGCGAGCTCCCACAGCCAGCTGTCGAGCATGTCGGCGATCGCCCGGCGGAACGCGGCGCGGGCCGCGGGGTCCATCGGGGCCGCGGTGCGTCGCCACAGGTCGGCGAGGGAGCGCTCCAGCGCCGTGGCCGGTGGCGGGGCGGGTGAGAGGTCCGGGGGCAGGAAGAGGCGGAGGCGTTCCACGCAGGCCTTCGCGCCGGCCAGGTCGCGCGTGCGGCCGTAGACGACGGGGAAGAGGTCGTCCCCGTACGTGCCCCACGCCAGCCATTGGGTGGTCAGGTCCAGCCCCTCCGGTGTCGCGTCCGGGTGGATGCCGGCCGCGCAGAGCGCGAGGTCGAAGCCCGCCAGTTTGCGTTCGTCCCAGATGTCGGAGCCGGGGAGGAGGGGGTCCGGGCGTGTCAGGCCCATCTCCCGTGCCCAGCGCAGGACTTCGGCTCGCGCCGCGTCCAGGTGCGGGCTGAGGGTGAGCGGGAAGGGGATGCGGATCTCGGGGAGTTGGAAGGAGCCGGTCGGCTGGTACGGGATGTGGGTGTGGCTGCGGACGCGGCCGGCGCCCGTCGCCGCGAGCAGGTCCTTGAGGGAGAGGGCGCCCATGCCGAGGGGCGAAGGCCCGGTGGCCAGGCCCTCGTTCATGTAGCGGCTGGAGCGCATGTGCCACTCGTGGCCGCCCGACTGCCAGTCCTGGAGGCCCTTGACGTACGCGGCCACGGCGGCGCACTCGTCCGGGCGCAGGCCCTTCTCGAGGAAGAGCGGCGGCAGTTCGGTGAGTGCGGTGTTCTCGAACTGCTGCATCCGCGAGGTGATCAGCTCGTTGACCGCGTCCGCCGCCTCCTGCGTCGTACAGCCGAGGAAGGTCTCCAGGACGAGGACTCCGTTGCTGAGTTCGCCCTCCTCCTCGATCTCGCGCTGGTACGAGAACAGGTCGTTGCGCAGGTGGACCGCGTCCGAGAACGTGTCCATGAGGACGCGGAGGGGGCGGGAGGCGGCGACCGAGGCGGGGACTTCCGCCGTCACGTACTCGACGAGCTGCGCCGACCACGGCGCGCCGCCGACCTTGCGGCGCATCTCGATGTACTCGACCGGGTTGGCGATCCGGCCCTCGTTGATGTTCGACAGCTCCCAGAGCGATTCGTTGAGGAGGTTCCGGGTGCTGGTCGCGAAACGTTCCCTCCAGGCCCCGGTCATCTCCCCGACCGTCCGCTTCCACAGGTCCGCGAGGCCCGCCTCCACCGGGTTCTGCGGCTCCGGCACCGGCGCCGACGGGTCGAGCGGCATGAAGGCGGGCAGCCGGTCCAGGTACGCCTTGCCGCCGCGCCGGTCCAGCGTCCGCTTGAAGAGGGTGAGGAAGTGGTCGTCGAAGAAGAAGACCCACACGTACCACTCGGTGACCAGCGTCAACTGCTCGGCCGTGCAGTCGGGATGGGTGTACGCGCACAGCAGCGCGTAGTCGTGCGCCGCGAGGTCGGCGGAGTCCCAGACCCCCGACCCCTCCAGCATGCCCAGGCCGCGCGCCCACTCCGTGGACTCCTCCCGGGCCCGCGCGGTGTGCGGGTTCAGCCGCGCGGGATACGGGAGATACGGGGCCGGCAGCACGAACGGCTGCGACGGCCCCGCCGTCCGGGAGGCGTGCGAGGCGGGCGAGGCCTGCGTGCTCAACGCCACCGTCCGATCTCGACGTTCTCCAGGACGCCCAGCGCGTCCGGCACGAGCACGGCCGCCGAGTAGTACGCGGTGACCAGGTACGACATGATCGCCTGCTCGTTGATGCCCATGAAGCGGACCGACAGGCTCGGCTCGATCTCGTCCGGGATGCCCGCCTGCCGCAGACCGATCACACCCGCCTCGTCCTCACCCGTACGCATGCACAGGATCGAGGTCGTACGGGCCTCGCTGATCGGGATCTTGTTGCACGGCAGAATCGGTACGCCGCGCCAGCCCGGCACCTGGTGCCCGTCGAACATCACCGGCTCCGGGTACAGCCCGCGCTTGTTGCACTCGCGCCCGAACGCGGCGATCGCCCGCGGGTGCGCCAGGAACAGCTTCGACCCCCGGCGGCGGCTCAGGAGCTCGTCCATGTCGTCGGGGCTGGGCACACCGTCGTGCGGCTGGAGCCGCTGGTCGTACTCGCAGTTGGCGAGCAGACCGAACTCGCGGTTGTTGACCAACTCGTGCTCCTGGCGCTCCTTGAGCGCCTCGACCGTGAGCCGCAGCTGCTGCTCGGTCTGGTTCATCGGCTGGTTGTAGAGGTCGGCGACGCGCGTGTGGATGCGCAACACGGTCTGCGCGACGCTGAGTTCGTACTCGCGCGGCGAGGCGTCGTAGTCCACGAAGGTGCTCGGGATGTCCGCCTCGCCGACGTGGCCGGCCGAGAGGTCGATCTCCTTCTCGCCGTACTTGTTGGTGCGCTGGTTCGGCATCGTCCGCAGCTGCTCCAGGTGCGCCTGGAGCGCCGGGGTGCGCTCGACGACCTGCTGGAAGGAGCCCAAGGGCAGGACGAGCACCGTGCAGGTGGTGACCGCGCGCACCGAGTACTCCCAGATGGCCTCCGGGTCGACGAGCCCCGCCTCGCCGAAGTACGAGCCGTCGCCGACCACGCCGAGCTTGGCGTCGTCCCCGTACGGGCCGCTGCCGATCTTCGCCGCGCGGCCGTGCGCGAGCAGGAACACCTCGTCGGACGGGCTGCCGAAGTGCGCGAGCACCTCGCCGGGCGCGAACTCCCGCTGCTCGCACCGCCGCGCCAGCTCGGTGAGCACCTCGATGTCCTCGAAGTCCCGCAGCGGCGGCAGCTCGCCCAGCTCGGCGGGGATCACCTCGACGCGCTCACCGGTCTTCACGAAGGTGACCCGGCCGTCACCCACGGAGTAGCTGAGCCGCCGGTTCACCCGGTAGGCGCCGCCCTGCACCTGCACCCACGGCAGCGCCCGGAGCAGCCAGCGCGAGCTGATCTCCTGCATCTGCGGGGTGGACTTGGTCGTGGTGGCCAGATTCCGCGCGGCCGCCGTGCCCAGACTCTGCTGCGGCCGGGACTCGGCAGTACGGATCTCTTCGCCTACGGACATGCGTGTGCCTTTCAAAGTGCGCTCATAGCGCGGTTGTTGTACGCGTGATCACTGTGCAACACGGAGTGATGGTGTGATCACCCGCGCGGCGCGGAGCGGACCCTCCAGGTGCGCGATGTTCGAGGCGGGTCGCCGCCGCAGACGGCCCGCAGGCCCGTCGTATGCCGGACGGGCCTTTACCGCGGACCCCAACTGCGTGATCCTTGGCCCCCGTTGAGCGCATTCGCTCGAACAAGGGGAGGCCGGGGGAGTCGTGGCACTGAAAGTGGACCTGCTGGGCCCGGTGCGGGCCGGGAGCGCGTCCGGACCCGTGGAGATCGGCGGCGTACGGCTGCGGATGCTGCTCGCCCGGCTCGCCCTCGAAGGCGGCCGGCCCGTCGGCGCCGACGGCCTGGTCGACGGGCTGTGGGGCGAGCAGCCGCCCGCCGACGCGGCCAACGCCCTGCAAGCCCTGGTCTCCCGGCTGCGCAAGGCGCTGCGCGGCCACGCCTCCCTCGAATCGGTCGCCGGCGGCTACCGCCTCGACGTCCTGGAAGCGGACGTGGACGCGCACCGTTTCGAACAGCTCGCCGCGAGCGGCCGGCGCGCCCTCGCCGCGGGCCGCAGCGGCGAGGCCGCACGCGCGCTCCGGGCCGCCCTCGACCTGTGGCGGGGCCCCGCCCTGGCGGACGTGCGCGACGCACCCTTCGCCGGGCCCGTCGCCACCCGCCTCGACGACCTGCGGGCCGCCGCGGCCGAGGACGGATTCGACGCGGAGATACGGGAAGGGCGCGCGGCCGACGTCCTCGCCGACCTCGAAGCGGCGGGCGCACGCACCCCGTTGAGCGAACGCCTCGCGGGCCTGCGGATGCGCGCGCTCGCGGCCGCCGGCCGCCAGTCCGACGCGCTCGCCGTCTACGAGCAGCTGCGGTCCCGGCTCGGCGACGAGCTGGGCGTGGATCCGTCCGCCGAGGTGAAGGAGATCCATCTCGCCCTGCTCAGGGGCGAGTTGGAGCGCACCGAGGACCGGCGGGCCACCGCGAGCCCCCTGCCCGCCCGCCTCACCACCTTCGTCGGCCGCGACGAGGAACTCGCCCGGCTCGGCGCCCTCATGACCGCCTCGCGCCTGGTCACCCTGGTCGGCCCCGGCGGGGCGGGCAAGACCCGGCTCTCCCTGGAGGCCGCGGCCCGCGACCCCGCCCACGACCGCGGCCGCCTGTACTACGTCCCGCTCGCGGGCGTCAGCGACCCAGGGCAGCTCGCCGACGCCGTGCTCGGCGTGCTGGGCACCACCGACGGCGGGCTCTACGAGACGGGCGGCGGCCGCCGGACCTCCCCCGTGGACCGCCTCGCCGCACTCTTCGGCAGCGGCGACACCCTCCTCATGCTCGACAACTGCGAGCACCTGGTGGAGGCGGCCGCCGAGTTCGCCGACCGACTCCTCGTCCGGCTGCCCGAGTTGCGCATCCTCGCCACCAGCCGCGAACCCCTCGCGATCACCGGCGAATCCCTCTTCCACCTCGGCCCGCTCGACCTGCCGCCGGGCGATCCCGAGCCCGACGAGGCCCTGCGGACCGCCGCGGTACGGCTCTTCGTGGACCGGGCCACCGGCGTACGCCAGGACTTCCGGCTCGACGACTCCACCCTCGACGCGGTGCTGCGGATCTGCCGCGACCTCGACGGGATGCCGCTCGCCCTGGAACTCGCCGCGGCCAAGCTCCGTTCCATGAACGTCGAGCAGATCGCCCGCCGCCTCGACGACCGCTTCCGGCTGCTCTCCTCCGGCAGCCGCACCGCCCTGCCCCGCCAGCGCACCCTGCTCGCGCTCGTCGAGTGGAGCTGGGACCTGCTCGACCAGGGCGAGCGCACCCTCGCCCGGCGCCTGTCCGCCTTCCCCGGCGGCGCGACCCTCGACGCGCTCGAAGCGGTCTGCGCCGACGAGGAGCTGCCGGCCGACGACATCCTCTACACGGTCGGCTCCCTGATCGAGAAGTCCCTCGTGACGGAGGACACCACGGCGGGCGACGAGGGCCGCTACCGGATGCTGGAGACCGTCCGCGCCTACGCGGCCCGCCGCCTCGCCGAGGCGCCGGGCGAACAGCGGCGGCTCAACGACCGCTTCACCGCGTACTGCCTCGAACTCGCCGAGCGGCACGAGCCGTTGCTGCGCACCCGCGACCAGCTGCGCGCCATCGCCGTGTTCGACGCCGAGCACGCCAACCTCGCCCACGCCCTGAAGGCCCTCACCAGGTCCACCGACCCTGGCGACGGGGAGAC
Organism: Streptomyces indicus; assembly: GCF_900100315.1. Lineage (GTDB taxonomy): Bacteria > Actinomycetota > Actinomycetes > Streptomycetales > Streptomycetaceae > Streptomyces > Streptomyces indicus. The sequence continues at coordinate 17,979 of NZ_FNFF01000010.1, read as the reverse complement.
GGCACGGCGCTTCGGCGCGGCGATGGCCTGGTACTGGGGCATCCGCGGCATGACAGGACAGCTGCCCGGCACCGCGGACCGCACCGACCGCAGCGCCATCGGCCGCGAGTTCCACCCCGCGGGTCAGCTGCTCCAGCTGACCCGGGCGGTGTTCTCCGGCGGGCAGCCCGGCTTCGACGAGCTGCTGCACTCGCCCGACCCGTGGATCCGGGCGAGCGCACACCTCGCGCACGACTTCGCGCTCAGCGAGCAGGGCGACCTGGAGGGCGGCAGAGCCTCGCGCAGGGAGGCGCTGCGCGGGTTCGAGGAGGTCGGCGACCGCTGGGGGATCGTGCTCGCCTTGCTGCCCATCGGCACCGAGCACTCCCTGCGCGCCGCCTACCCGCAGGCGATCGCCACCTGGGAGCGGGCGGTCGCGATCTCCTCCGAGCTCGGCACCGAGGACTACCTGTACCTCAGCAAGGCGCGCCTCGCGCGCGAGCGGCGGCGCAGCGGCGACCTCGAGGGCGCCTTCCGCGATCTGCGCGCCGCCCACCGGCAGGCCCGCGCCCGCGGACAGCTGCGCCTGGAGGCGAACATCCTGGTCGGTCTCGCCAACGTGCACCGCAGAGCCGGCGACCTCGCCCAGTCCGACGCGACCCTCGACCGCCTGGAGGCGCTCAGCGTCCGCCGGCCCCAACTGCGGGAACTGGCAAGGGACCTGATCGTGTCCACCCGGATCGAGAACCGTCTCGCCGCGGGAGACGCGGCAGCCGCCCGTGCGCTCCTGCCCGAGGCGGCGGGCGCGCTCCTCGCCCAAGGCGCGGGAGCCGCGCTCGCCTGGGTGGCCGAACTCCTCGGCGGGCTGCTCCCGTTGGAGGGCGCGCCCGCCGAGGGCGTCATGGCGCTCGGCATGAGCCAGGTGTTGCGCGGCGCCTTCGACTGGGGCGAACCGGAGTGGTGCGAGCTGGTCGAACGGCTCAGGGCCGCCCTCGGCGAGGACGGTTTCCAGGAGGCGTACGACAAGGGCGCGGCGTATTCGCGTACGGATGCGCTGCGGTGGCTGGAGGAACGGGCGCTGAGCGGATGAGAGAAGCCGGGCGGGCCGCACCGTGAAGGTGCGGGCCCGCCCGGCACTGCGCGCTGTCCACGGCCCAGGTCAGCCGGCGCTCCTGCGGTAGGCGCGCATGGCCAGCGGGAAGAAGACCGCGACGATGGCCGCCATCCAGATCAGGCTGCCGGTGAGGCCCTCGGCGACCGGGCCGCCGTTCAGCAGACCGCGCACCGCGTCGGCGACGAGCGAGACCGGGTTGACATCGGACCAGGCCTGGAGCCAGCCGGGCATGCCCTCCGGCTTCATGAACACGTTGCTGGCGAAGGTCAGCGGCAGGATCAGGATGGTCATCAGGCCCTGCACGGACGTCGGGTTCTTGATCAGCATGCCCAGGTAGACGGACATCCAGGAGAAGCTGAGCGCGAAGCCGATGAGCAGCACGAGCGCGCCGAGCCAGGCGACCGGGTTGGTGCCGAAGCGGTAGCCCATCACCAGGGCGAGGACGACCAGCGTGGCCAGGCAGCCGACATAACGCACGATGTCCGCGAGGACGGCGCCGATCAGCGGGGCGGAGCGGGCGATCGGCATGGAGCGGAACCGGTCGAAGATGCCGGTGCTGGCGTCCGCGGCGAGCGAGGAGCCGATGCCGACGCTGGCCTGGAAGACGGCCATCACCATCACACCGGGGACGACGTGGTGCAGATACCAGTCGGTGTCTCCTTGGGCCATCGACTCCCCGAAGAGGTAGATGAACATCAGCAGGGTGATGATCGGCGTGAGGACCACATCGACCAGCTGGATCGGGGACTTCATGAACTTCGTGAAGCCGCGGCCCGCGAGGGCGAAGCTGTGCGAGACGGTCTGCGCGAGGCCGACGCGGCCGGAGAGTTCGGCGGGGGTGGTGGCGGGGGCGGGCGCGGAGATGGTCTGGGTGCTCATGACGGGTCCTCTCGGGAAGCTGTACGGGGAAGGCGAGTTGAGCGGGGCAAGGGGGGCGGGGCTCAGACGGTGGCCGGCTGCTGGACGTCGGCCTTCGCGTCCTCGGCGGCGGAGGGCGCGTGACCGGTCAGGGCGAGGAAGACCTCGTCCAGGCTCGGCAGCCGCAGCCCGAGTTCGTCGGCGGTGATCCCGGCGCCGTCGAGCCGGCGGGCGACCGCGGCGACGAGCAGCGGGTCGTCCACGGGGACGGTCAGGACCCCGGAGTCCTCGGCGGGGGAGTGCCCCGACAGTTCGGCGAGGAGCGACGCCACCACCGGCACGTCGGCGGCCACGGTGGGCCGGACCTGGAGGACCTGTCCGCCGACGCGCCGCTTGAGCTCACCGGGGCGGCCCTCGGCGACCTTGCGGCCCTGGTCGAAGACGGTGATGGAGTCGGCCAGCTGGTCGGCCTCCTCCAGGTACTGCGTGGTGAGCAGCACGGTGGAGCCGTCGGCGACCAAGTTCCGTACGACGTCCCAGACTTCGTTGCGTGCGTGCGGGTCGAGACCGGTGGTGGGCTCGTCGAGGAAGAGCACCCGCGGCCGTCCGACCAGGCTCGCCGCGAGGTCCAGGCGCCGGCGCATACCGCCGGAGAAGGTGGCGATCGGCTTGCGGGCCGCGTCGGTCAGGGAGAAGTTCTCGAGCAGCTGGGCGGCGCGGGCCCTGGCGTCGCGGCGGGACAGGCCGAGCAGCCGGCCGATCAGGACGAGGTTCTCGGTGCCGGTCAGGGTCTCGTCCACCGAGGCGTACTGCCCGGTGAGACCGATCAGCTGCCGGACCTTGACCGGGTCCTTGACGATGTCGTGCCCGCCGATGACGGCGTGCCCGGCGTCGGGGCGCATCAGCGTGGCGAGGATGCGCACGGTGGTGGTCTTGCCGGCGCCGTTGGGGCCGAGCACCCCGACGACCTTGCCGGCCGGGACCTCCAGGTCCACCCCGTCCAGGGCGGTGAAGTCCCCGTACTTCTTGACCAGACCCTCGGCCTCGATCGCGTACGACATGGTGGTCAACTCCTCGGTGGTGGCTTGCCGTTCTCGATGGGCAAGACACTGCCGGGAGCTCCTGACAGCACGCGGACAGCGGGCTGACAGAGCTGACGGGGGGTCTGACAGGGGTGTCAGCGGACCGGAGAGGGCTGTCAGCGGCGGGAGCTCCGCCGGCGAGGAGGCGCCGTCAGGGCCTGATCTTCACCGTCCACGACCCCGACGGCGTCCGTCCCACCACCTGGATCCGGGTGCGCTCGCCCGGGACCTTGAAGGTCTCGCCCACGCGTACGGGCGCGTCCGCGAGCGGCGGGTAGACCGAGGCGTCCCAGCAGGCCTCCGACTCCGGGTGGGCGTCCAGGACTTGGATGGGGCCGCCGCCGGACTCCGTCTCGTTGCGCACGCGGTAGACGAGGACGCCCTCGGTGCAGGTCTGGCCGTCGTTGCCGGACGAGCCGCGCGCCTCGACGGCGATGGCGCTGTCCCGCCCGGTGCGCACCACCGCGAGCCGGGTGCCGCCCGCCTGCCCGCGCTCCGCCGGCGCCGCGACGGGGTCGAGCGTGAGCAGCCCCGGATCGGACCCCTGCACACAGGTCACCTGGTGCGGCTCCAGCCAGCCGAGCTTCCACTTGTGCCAGCCGAACAGGTCGGGGGCCAGGCCGAATTGGCTGCCCATGACGTCCCAGTCGCCGACGTGCGTGTCCCAGTCGCCCTTGCCGTCGCGCGGCCGGTGGTAGAGGTCCGGCAGGTCGAAGACGTGCCCGGTCTCGTGTGCGAGCACGTTGCGGTCCGGCGGGTGCTGCTCGAAGACGGTGACGATCCGCCGTACGTCGGTGCCGTCGGCGCGCAGCGGCTCGTCGAAGTTGACGACCTTCGTGGCGTCCGAGTCCACCCCCGGCGCGTCCGGGTCGGCCACGAAGTAGACGATGTCGTACCGGCCGAAGTCCACCACCGGATCGGCCACGGACAGCGCGTCCTTGAGGTACATGCTCCGCTTGTCCGCGTCCCAGTCCCGCGCTATGCCGTACTCGGTCGAGGCCTGCGGCATCTCGATCCAGTCCGTGCGCGGATGCGGACGCAGCTGGAACCGGCCGTACGAGGCGCGCTCGAAGAAGCGGCTGGTCGAGGGGAAATAGTCGGCCGTGAGCTCCTTCGGCGTCGCGAGCGGGGCGGCGTCCGGGAAGGAGAGGAACACCATCACCGCGTCCAGCTTCTCGACCGGCCGCGGATACGAGGCGTTCCAGGTGTCCAGGCCCTCCGAGTGGTGCGCGGCCGTGCGCTCGAGGGCGCAGGGGCCCGCCACCGGTTCGGCCACCGCCGGACCCGCCACGAGGGACATGGATGCGAGCGCCGCAAGAGACGTGAAAGCCGCAGCGGCACTGCGCGCCCGGTCCCCCTCACGAGGCAGGCCCCCTGAGGGGAGCTGACGCGGCACGTAGACCTCCGTATGCGGATGACGGAACACCTCCCTCAGCCTGTGGTGGTTTGTTCAACTTCGTCCTGTTCGGGTGGCCCGGTCGAGTGAGACGGGGACATGCCCGGCGTTCACGGAACGTCACAGCCGGCAAGGAAACGGGCATGCGATCGAGGGCGTACGAAACGATCCGGGCGGGACTTGCGCAGAAACGATCTGTCGGCAACAGCCGCTTGGGGAAAGGGAGTCCGGAAGTTGACCCTGAGGGGGGTCCGGGGCCGCGGCGGAACTGGAACGGGCCTCCGGCCAGCCTCTATGATCGGCACACTTTCCGGCCGGCCCACCCCCGACCAGACCTGAACACGACGACTGCCAGCGGGAGTGTGCGGTGAGCGGAGCGTCCGAAGGACAGGCACCCACGGCGGGCCCGGCCCCCGAGGGCCCCCGGCCGGCGATCACGGAACGTCACACCGCCTCGGTCCTGGGCCGCGCACCCCTGGTCCCGGCCGGTGGTGCGGAGGTGCTCGGCGCGGAGGCGCTTCGTGCGGAGGCGCTCGGAGCCGAAGCGCTCGGTGCCGAGGCCGGTACGGGGCCTGCGGGCGTCGATCCGCTCGTGCCTGACCCGCTCGTGCCCGACCCGCCCCTGCACGCGGCCGTGCCCGACCCGCCCGTCCCCGCTCCCGCTCCCGCTCCCGCGGAGCACCTCGGCCGCAGCGCCGCGGAGCTGCGCGACTACCGGGCCGCCTTCCACGCCGCGCACTTCGCCATGGCGGTCGTCGACCGCGACGGCTTCGTCGTCTCCGGCAACGACGCGCTCGCCACGCTCCTCGGCACCCCCGCAGGCGAGCTGCCCGGCCAGGTCGCCGCCGACCTCGTCGACCTGGCCTCCGACGCGCGCACCTGGCACGCCTACCGCGAGGTGCTGCGCGGCCGGCAGGCCAAGCTCCGCTGCACCCGCAGGCTCAAGCATTCCGACGGCCACGCCCTGTGGGCGCAGATCACCGTCTCGCCCGTGCCCGGCACCGCCACCGTGCTGCTCGCGCTCGCCGACGTCAGCGCCCGGCGCGAGCTCCAGGCCCAGCTGCGGCACCTCCAGATGTACGACGCGGTGACGCGGCTGCCCAACCGCACCCTGTTCTTCGAGCGCCTCACCAGCGCCCTGGAGTCCGCCTCGTACGACGACGGGGGCACCGGCCGGATCGGTCTGTGCTACCTGGACCTCGACGGGTTCAAGGCGGTCAACGACACCCTCGGCCACCGCATCGGCGACCGGCTCCTCGCCGAGGCCGCCGCCCGCCTCACCCAGTGCGCCGACCAGGTCGCGTACGACCGCTGGAAGCACGGCCACGCGGCGCCGCTCGTGGCGCGGCTCGGCGGGGACGAGTTCGCGCTGCTCGTGGAGGACTCCACGGGCACCGAGCAGCTCGCCGACCTTGCCGAATCGGTTCTGAAGACGCTCCAGGAGCCCTTCGACCTGGCCGGCCAGCGGCTCTCGGTCTCCGCGTCGATCGGCGTGGTCGAGCGCCGCGCCGCGGGCACCACCGCGACCCACCTCATGCAGGCCGCCGACACCACGCTGTACTGGGCGAAGGCCGACGGCAAGGCCCGCTGGACCCTCTTCGACCCCGAGCGCAACGCGCACCGCATGACCCGGCAGGCGCTCTCCTCCACGCTGCGGCCCGCCGTCGAGCGCGGTGAATTCGCCCTCGAATACCAGCCGTTGGTCGGCCTGGAGGACGGCGGCGTCCGCGGTGTCGAGGCCCTCGTGCGCTGGCACCACCCGCAGTTCGGCACGCTCACGCCGAATCGGTTCATCACATTGGCCGAGGAGGACGGCTCCATCGTCCAGCTCGGCCGCTGGGTCCTGCGCACGGCCTGCGCCCAGGCGCGCCGCTGGCAACTGGAGCACCCGGACGTGCCGCCGGTGTTCGTCTCGGTCAACGTCGCGGTGCGCCAGGTCTGGGACTCCGACCTGGTCGCGGACGTCGCCTCGATCCTCGCCGAGACCGGTCTCGCCCCCGAACTGCTCCAGCTGGAGCTCACCGAGTCCGCCGTCATGGGCTCCGCGGGCCGCCCCCTCCAGGCCCTCCAGTCCCTCGCGGACATGGGCGTACGGATCGCGATCGACGACTTCGGCACCGGCTACTCGAACCTGGCCTACCTCAGCCGCCTGCCGGTCTCCGTCCTGAAGCTGGACGGCTCGTTCGTCCGCGGTTTCCAGTACGAGGACGGCAGCGCCCACGCCAATCCGGCGGACGCGACCATCGTCGAGGCCATGGTCCAGCTCGCCCACCGGCTCGGCCTCACGGTCACCGCGGAGTGCGTGGAGACCGCCCTCCAGGCGGACCGCCTGCGCTCCATCGGCTGCGACACGGGGCAGGGCTGGCACTACTCGCGGGCCGTGCCGCCCGAGCGGATCTCGGCGCTCCTCAGGGGCGACGGGCCTGCCTGACCCGCCCGCGCGTCTGACCTGCCGCGCCGCCTGACCCCGCATGCCCCGCCTGACCCCCGCCCCGGCCGCACCGGCGTGGCCCGGCCCACACCATTCCACCGGAATAGACCCGCCCCCGGCCGGGGTTCTCCTGACGCACCACGACGCAAGGCCACGTACAGGAGGCACCCGGTGAGCGACGACAGCCGCGGACGAGACGGAATCCGCGGAGGGGACGACATCCGCGGACAGGCCAGGGGCAGCGCCCCCGTCCCCCTCTCCGTCCTGGACCTCGCCACCGTCGGCAAGGGCAGCACCGCCACGCAGGCCCTGCGCACCAGCGTCGGTATCGCGCGCACCGCCGAGTCCCGCGGCTACCACCGCTACTGGGTGGCCGAGCACCACTCGATGCCCGGGGTCGCCTCCAGCTCGCCCGCCGTGATCCTCGCCCACCTCGCCGCCCACACCGAGCGCATCCGGCTCGGCTCGGGCGGCGTCATGCTGCCCAACCACGCCCCGCTGGTGATCGCCGAGCAGTTCGGCACGCTGGAGGCCATGGCCCCGGGCCGGATCGACCTCGGGCTCGGGCGCGCGCCCGGCACCGACGGCGCCACCGCCGCCGCCCTGCGCCGCACCGACCACCTCAACGAGGGCGCCGACGACTTCCCGCAGCAGCTCTCCGAGCTGACCCGGTTCCTCGACGACGACTTCCAGGACGGGCACCCGTACGCGCGGATCCACGCCGTTCCCGGACCGGTGCAGGGGCCCGCGGGCCGGCCGCCCGTGTGGCTGCTCGGCTCCTCCGGGTTCAGCGCGCGGCTCGCCGCCGTGCTCGGCCTGCCCTTCGCCTTCGCGCACCACTTCTCCGCGCAGAACACGCTCCCGGCGCTCGACCTCTACCGCGAGACGTTCCGGCCGAGCGAGGTGCTCGACGAGCCGTACGCGATGATCGGCGTCGCCGCGCTCGCCACCGAGGACGAGCGCGAGGCGCGCCGCCAGGTGATGACCGGGGCGCTGTCCATGCTGCGCCTGCGCACCGGACGGCCCGGCCTGATCCCGACGCCCGAGGAGGCGGAGGCGTACGAATTCAGCCCGCTGGAGCGGGAGTTCGTCGACGGCTGGCTGAAGAACATCGTCCACGGCACCCCCGACGCCGTCCGCGAGGGCCTCGACGAGCTGCAGAAGCGCACCGGCGCCGACGAGCTGATGCTGACCGCCAACGCCCACAGCGGCCAGGCGCGGCTGCGCTCGTACGAGCTCGTCGCGGACGCGTACGGGATGACGGCCGCTTCCTGAGCCGACGGACCGGTGCCCGGGCCCGACACCCGGGGCGCCCGGCCCCGGCACGCACCCTGCTCAGGGCTCCGCGCGCACTCCGGGCCCGCCCCCGTCCTCACTCCGGTACCTGGATCACCGGCTCCTTCATGAACAGGGTGCCGAGTTCGGGAGCGTTCACGCGCCGCCCCGCGAGCCGCAGCCCCTCCCACACCGTGACCTGGTTGGCCGTGAGCACCGGCTTGCCCAACTCGGCCTCCAGGTCGCGCAGATGGGCCGCGGTGTGCAGGGCGGTGTCCGGGAGCAGCACGGCCTGGGCGTTCGGATGGTCGCCGGCGCGGGCCAGCGCCAGGACCTCCTCGCGGCCCCAGGTGCCCACCTCGGCGGCCGTGATGATGCCGCTGCCGCGCATCGCCACCACCTCGACCCCATCCGCGTGCAGGAACTCCACGAAGTGGTCCGCGACATCCTCCGGGTAGGTCGCGGCCACCGCGACGCGCGCCACCCCCAACTCCCGTACGGCGTGGGCGAAGGCGAAGGAGGTGCTGGACGCCGGCAGGCCGGCCGTCTTCGCCAGCGCGCGCACCTGCTCGTGCGCGCCGTCCCAGCCGAAGACGAAACTGCCGCTGGTGCACGCCCAGACCACGGCCTCGGCGCCCGAGTGCCGCAGCTGCTCGACCCCGGCCGCGAGCCGCTCGGGCGACCCCATCTCGAGCAGGGCGTCCACGCGGTGCGCGTCCTCGCCGATGTCCGTGTGGATCACGGTCAGGCGGATGTCGCTGCCGAGGAGCTGTTCGATCCGCGGGTAGTCGTCCTCGGCGCTGTGGCCGGGATAGAGGAATCCGAGTGCGGTCATGGGCGGCCTCCCGGTACGTGGGCGGACGGGCGGTCATTCGGGCAGTGCCGGGTCCTCCGGCACCACCGGCGGCTCGGGCAGCGGCACCCCCGGCAGCTCCGTCAGCTCCTTCAGCGGGAGCGCCGAGGGGTCCGTCAGCGCGACGCCCGGCGGGTCCACGAGCGGCACGACCGGGCCGTCCGGTAACGCGTCGCTCCCCACCAGCATGCGCCTCGCAGCCGTATCCAGCAGCGCCTGATACGGGCCCACCGCATGCGTACCCATGTGACGCAGGGCCGACCACATCGTGACCTGGTTCGCCGAAATGACCGGAATGCGCAGCTCCGCCTCCAGCTGCGGGATCACGTCGTACGTGGGCAGGTTCGTGCAGCTGATGAAGAGCGCGTCGACCATCGCGGGCAGCCGGCCCACCGCGTGCCGCGCCATGTCGACCACATCGCGGTACGGGACCTTCCAGATGTGCCGGGTCAGGCCCAGGTACGAGCGGCCCGCGACCTCGATCCCGGCCTCGCCGAGATAGTCCTCCAGGGACCGGGTCACCGAGGCGGTGTACGGCGTGACCAGCGCGATCCGCCGGGCGCCGAGCTCGTGCAGCGCGGCGATCAGCGCGCCCGAGGTGGTCAGCGCCGGCACCTCGCCGGCCGCTTCCATGGCCGCGCACATCGTGCGTTCGCCCAGGGCGCCGTCCACGAAACTGCCGGAGGTGCAGGCGTACGCGATCACCTCGGGCTCGGCGGCGATGAGCGCCCGTACCGCCTCGTGCAGGGTCTGGTGCTCGCTGACGAGCCGGGCGAGATCGAGGCTGACCTCGACGGGGACGTACGGCGTGCGCGTGACGTACAGCGAGATCTCGTCGGGGACCCAGCGCCACAGCTCGCGGTCGAGAGCGAAGTCGAAGGGCGCGACCACGCCGATGCCGCGCTGCGGGTGAGGTCCACCGAGACAGGAGACGTCCATGACTGGCCCCTTTGGACAGAGCAGTTGGGGAGGAGAGCTGAGCAGCTCCAAGGGCCGGCCGGGGGCCGGAGGGTGCGGTTCCGGCGGCAGCGCGCCGGTGGTGCGGAGACCGGCAGCGGGTGCCGGGGACGTCGGGACAGGTGACGAGCGGAGACCGGCAGCGGCTGCCGGGACGTCGGGACGGGTGGCGAGTGAGGCCCGGTGGTGCGCTTCTTGCCGAAGCCGGTCGTGCACTTCGTGCGGAAGCCCGGTGGTGTGCTTCGTGCCGAAGCCGGTGGTGCGCTTCGTGGTGAAGCCCGGTGGTGCGCCTCGTGGTGAAGCCCGATGTGAGGCCCGATCGACTGAAGTGTCGGTACCTGTCTGTAGGTGTGCCGAGGAGTACGGGCTTGTGCAGAGCCCGTGTTGACGAAGGTAGATTCGGGTGCCAGCGTGGTCAATCCGTGCACTTCAGACGGTTGCCTTCGGAGGCGTTTCGCGAGGCCTCCGCATAGCGCCCCGCCGTGCCTGCGCGCAGCTCAACACGGGTGCCCGCACCGGGCGCCCGCGCCGGACCACGCCAACTCCAGGGAAGCGGACCCGCATTGCAGAACGGTTTCCCCGCCATGACCGGACGGTCGCGCGCCACCCGCCCCACGCTGCTGGTGCTCGACGCCGACCCGCCGCCGCGCCTGGGCAAGCTCACCGGGCGCGCCCGCATCGTGCACACCGACGAGGCGCGGCTCGCCGAGCGGCTGCCCGAGGCCGATGTGCTGCTGGTCTGGGACTTCCACTCCCAGGCCCTGCGCACCGCCTGGCCCGGCGAGGGCCCGCGGCCGGTGTGGGTGCACACCGCGAGCGCCGGCGCCGACCACCTCATGAGCCCCGAACTCGTCGCCTCCGACACGGTGGTGACCAACGCGCGCGGCATCTTCGACGAGCCGATCGCCGAGTACGTGGCCGGGCTCGTGCTGGCCTTCGCGAAGGACCTGCCGCGCACCCTCGACCTCCAGCGCCGCCGCGAGTGGCGGCACCGCGAGACCCGGCGGGTCGCGGGGACGCGGGCGTGTGTGGTCGGCTCCGGACCGATCGGCCGGGCGATCGCCGCCGGTCTCAAGGCACTTGGCATCCAGGCCGCCGTGGTCGGCCGCACCCCGCGCACCGGCATCCACGGCCCCGGCGACCTGGACCGGCTGCTCGCACACGCGGACTGGGTGGTGTGCGCGGCGCCGCTCACGGACTCCACCCGCGGCATGTTCGACACCCGCCGCTTCGGCGTGATGCAGCCGTCGGCGTACTTCGTCAACGTGGGCCGCGGGCCGCTGGTGGTCCAGGACGACCTGGTGGAGGCGCTGCGGCGGCGCTGGATCGCGGGCGCCGCCCTCGACGTCTTCGAGACCGAGCCGCTGCCCGAGGACAGCCCGCTGTGGGAGGTCCCGGGGCTGGTCGTCTCACCGCACATGAGCGGGGACATCATCGGCTGGCGCGACGAACTCGCCGTGCAGTTCGTGGAGTTGTACGAGCGGTGGGCGGCCGGGAAGCCGCTCAAGAACGTGATCGACAAGAAACGCGGGTATGTCCCTGGACATTGACCGCGGGCGATGATCGCCTGGAGTGATCGTCGATGGGTCGACCGTCAGCGGACAGGGGAGGGCGCATGGCCGAGCTCGGCAGGATGACCGCCGTACAACTCGTCGCGGCTTACGGGAAAGGGGAGTTGACCCCCGTAGACGCCACCCGCGCGGCGCTCGACCGGATCGAGCAGACGGAACCGGCGGTCAACGCGTTCGTGCGCGTGGACGCCGAGGCGGCCCTGCGCCAGGCCGAGGAGTCGGCGGCGCGCTGGCGGCGCGGGGAGCCGGAAGGCCTGCTCGACGGCGTGCCCGTGTCCGTCAAGGACATCCTGCTCCAGAAGGGCGGGCCCACCCTGCGCGGCTCCAAGGCCACGCGTCTGGACGGCCGTTGGGACGAGGACGCACCGTCCGTGGCGCGGCTGCGCGAGCACGGCGCGGTGTTCCTCGGCAAGACCACCACCCCCGAGTACGGCTGGAAGGGCGTCACCGACAGCCCGGTCTCGGGCATCACGCGCAACCCGTACGACCCTTCGCGCACCGCCGGCGGCTCCAGCGGGGGAGCGGCGGCCGCCGTGGCCCTCGGCGCCGGACCCGTCGCGCTCGGCACGGACGGCGGGGGCAGCGTGCGCATCCCCGGCGCCTTCTGCGGCATCTTCGCGCTCAAGCCCACCTACGGCCGGGTCCCGCTCTACCCGGCCAGCGCCTTCGGCACCCTCGCGCACGTGGGCCCGATGACCCTGGACGCCGCCGACGCGGCCCTGGTCATGGACGTGATCAGCGGCGCCGACCACCGCGACTGGTCCGGGCTCGGGCCCGCCGAGGGCTCCTTCCGCGAGGGCCTCGGCGACGGGGTGCGCGGCCTGCGCGTCGCCTACTCGGCCTCCTTCGGCGGCCAGGTCGCCGTCGCGCCCCAGGTCGCGTCCGCCGTGCGCAAGGCCGTCGAGCGGCTCGCGCAGCTCGGCGCGTACGTCGAGGAGGCCGATCCCGACTTCAGCGACCCCGTCGAGGCCTTCCACACCCTGTGGTTCTCCGGCGCGGCCCGCGTCACCCAGCACTTCAACAAGGAGCAGCGCGCCGCTCTCGATCCGGGCCTGCGCGAGGTCGCGCTGCGCGGCGCCCGCTACTCGGCCCTGGACTACCTCGCCGCGGTGGACGTCCGCATGGACCTGGGCCGCCGCATGGGGCGCTTCCACTCCGCGTACGACCTCCTGGTCACCCCGACGCTGCCGCTCACCGCCTTCGAGGCGGGCCGCGAGACCCCGAGCGGGCGCGGCCGCTGGACCGGCTGGACCCCGTTCACGTACCCCTTCAACCTCACCCAGCAGCCCGCCGCCACCGTCCCCTGCGGGGTGGACGGCGACGGGCTGCCGATCGGGGTGCAGTTGGTGGCGGCCCGGCACAAGGACGCGCTGGTCCTGCGGGCGGCCCAGGCGCTGTACGAGGCGGGGGCCGCTTCGGTCCCCGCCCCGCAACTGCCGTGACAAGAGCGTGAGTTACGTGCGGGGCGGAGCCCGACTCACAGCCTGCGGAAGCTGAGCGTCTCGCCGAGCGCCCCCGCCCGCCACAGGTCCTGGCAGGCTTCGGCCATCGCGTCTAGGCCCTCCACCACCTGGCCCCAGACGATGCCGGGGACCCAGCCCACGTCGCCGTTGAGCAGCAGGTTGTTGCGCTCGTAGAACAGGGCGAGGTCGACCACCGTGCCGCGCTGCTCGGTGTCGTATCCATACGCCTTTGTCCCCAATTCCGTATCGGAAAAGGTGAAATAGCACAGGTCGCCGGGAATCGGGGTCACCGTGGGATTTTCCAGCGGGGGCTCCTTTTCCGCGAAGGCGGGGAAAAGCGCGTAGATCTCGTTCCGCGCGTATTTCGCGTGGTAGACCGGCGAGCCGAGCGGCAGCGCGTCCCAGACGGCCGCGCAGGTCACGGGGGCCCGGTCGGTCAGGAGTCGGGCGGTGCAGCGGACACCGCGCTTGTCGAGCGAGACTTCGATGTGGCGTTCCGTCATCCCTTCATGGTCCCGGCGCTCCGTACGGGGTCAACACCGCCTTGTGAGCATGTGAGAAGGCAAGTGGAAACGCCCCATCCGAATCGGGGCTGAAATTGATCGGCATATCTCGAATGACTTCGGGTAGCCGCGCGGCCATGGCTCCACCATTTGGGAACGACTACGGGAAAGACCGTCCGACGCACCGGCTCCGCACGCCATGGACGGGCCGGACGCTGCGCCGCCGGTCCGTGCTCGCGGGCGCGGCGGCGTTCGGGACGCTCGGCGTGAGCGCGTGCAGCCGCGTGCCCGCGCCGGGCAAGATGGAGGGTGGTGACCTGCTCGACCGGCTGAGGGATGCCGGGACGGTACGGATCGGTGTCGCCGGCGAGGTGCCGTTCGGCTACATCGACAAGAACGGCGACGTGACCGGCGAGGCGCCGGAAATCGCCAAGGTCGTCTTTCCCCGGCTCGGCGTGCCCAAGGTGACCGCGGTGCCGACCGAGTTCGGCGCGCTCATACCGGGGCTCGTCCAGGCCCAGCAGTTCGACGTGGTGTCCGCAGGCATGTACATCACGCCCGACCGCTGCGAGCAGGTGCTCTTCTCCGACCCCGACTACCTCATGCTCGACGCCTTCATCGTGAAGGCGGGCAACCCGCACGGCATCAAGACGTACGAGGACATCGCCAAGAAGGGCCTCAGACTCGCGAGCGGCACCGCGTACGCCGAGATCGAGTACGCCAAGGCCAACGGCGTCAAGGAAGTCATGGTGCTGCCCGACCAGGTGGCCGGACTCGACGCCGTGCGCCAGGGCCGCGTCGATGCCTTCGCGGGCACGAACGTCACGGTCAAGGAGGTCGTGAAGGGCAAGCGCGGCGTCGAGGCCACCGAACCCTTCCAGCCGATCGTCGAGGGCGAACCGGCCTACGGAGCGGGCGGGTTCGCGTTCCGGCTCTCCGAGAGCAACCTGCGCGACGCCTTCAACGAAGAGCTCCACAAGATGAAGGAGAGCGGCGAACTCCTGCGCGTGGTCAAGCCGTTCGGCTTCACGCAGGACGAGATGACCGACCTCACCGTCGAGAAGCTCTGTCCGCCTGCCGGAAGGGGAGGCGCCTGACCATGACCGGAGCTTTCTTCCAGAGCTGGTTCCTGCCCGGTGTGTGGATCACCGTCCAGGTCACCTTCCTCAGCGCCGCGCTCGCCTTCGTGATCTCCTTCGTGATCGGCCTCGCGCGCACCGCACCCAGCCGCATCGTGCGGATCCTGGCCGGCATCTACTTCGAGGTCTTCCGCTCGACCTCCTCCCTGGTCTTCATGTTCTGGATCGCCTTCACGGTCCCGATGCTGTTCCAGATCAAGTTCATCGGCATGGCCGCCGGCGTCATCGCGCTCGGCATGACCTACGGGGCGTACGGCTCCGAGATCGTGCGCGGCGCCCTCGCCGCGGTGCCGCCCGCCCAGCGCGAGGCCGGCATCGCCCTCAACTTCACGCGCGTGCAGCGCCTTCGCCGGATCGAGATCCCGCAGGCCTGGCCCGAGATGCTGCCGCCGTTCAACAACCTGCTGATCGAGCTGCTCAAGGGCACCTCGCTGGTCTCCCTGATCGTCGTGGCCGACATGACCTTCGCGGGGAACCTCCAGCGCCTGGTCACCGGTGACAGCGCGCCCGTCTACACGCTGCTCCTCGTCGTCTACTTCGTCCTCGCCTTCCTGCTCACCCGCGGGATGCGCCTCCTGGAGCGGCGCGCCAAGGCCAAGCTCGGCCAGGCGCCGCCGAAGGGCGGCCTGTTCGGCGGCCTGCGCGAGCGCGGGGCCATCGACGCGGTGACCGGTACGGCCGGCACTGCGGGTACGGGGGGTGCCAAGTGAACTGGGACTGGTCCAACGTCGACGCGTTCATGCCGCGGTTCTGGGACGGCGTCCTCGTCACCCTCCAGGCGCTGGCCGGCGGTGTGGTCATCGCCTTCGCCCTCGGCCTGGTCTGGGCGATCGCGCTGCGCTCCACGCACCGCTGGGTCCGCTGGCCCGTCGCGGCGTTCACGGAGTTCGTCCGCAACACTCCGCTGCTCGTCCAGCTGTTCTTCCTCTTCTACGTGGTGCCGTCCTGGGGTCCGTCGATGTCCCCGCTCGTCACGGGCATCGTCGGCCTCGGCCTGCACTACTCCACGTACACCAGCGAGGTCTACCGCGCCGGCATCGACGGCGTGCCCGCGGGTCAGTGGGAGGCGGCCACCGCGCTCAGCCTGCCCAAGTCCCGTACGTGGTACGCGGTGATCCTGCCGCAGGCCGTGCGCCGCGTGGTACCCGCACTCGGCAACTACGTCATCGTCATGCTGAAGGAATCCCCGCAGCTGGCCGCCATCGGTGCCCTCGAAATGCTCGGCGAGGCACGCGGCTTCAGCAACGAGACCTTCACCTTCGAGGCGATCAGCGTCGTCGGCATCGCCTTCATCGTCATCGCCTACCCGGCTTCTGTACTTCTCCGAGCCCTGGAGCGTCGTCTTGTCCGCTGACACCACTCCCACCGATCCCACGCCCGCCGACCCGCATCAGAACCCCGCGGTCGACGGCAGCGAACTGATCCGCTTCGACAAGGTCACCAAGCGCTTCGGCGGCAACACGGTGCTCGACAACCTCTGCTTCTCCGTGGACTCGGGCAAGCACGTGACGCTCATCGGCCCGTCGGGCTCCGGCAAGACCACGATCCTGCGGCTGCTCATGACCCTGGTGAAGCCCGACGAGGGCACCATCAAGGTGAACGGGGACTACCTCACCCACGAGGAGCGCGGCGGCAAGCTGGTGCCGGCCGGCGAGAAGCACATCCGCGAGGTCCGCAAGAACATCGGGATGGTCTTCCAGCAGTTCAACCTGTTCCCGAACATGCGGGTCCTTCAGAACATCATGGAGGCGCCGGTGCAGGTGCTCGGCCTGTCCAAGGACGAGGCCGAGGCGCGCGCCCGCGAACTCCTGGACATGGTGGGGCTCGCGGACCGCTGCAACGACTACCCCTCGCGCCTGTCGGGCGGTCAGCAGCAACGTGTCGCGATCGCCCGCGCGTTGGCGATGCGGCCGCAGGTGCTGCTGCTCGACGAGGTGACCTCGGCGCTCGACCCGGAGCTCGTCGCGGGGGTCCTCGACGTGCTCCGCGACGTCGCGCGCACCACCGACATCACGATGCTCTGCGTGACCCACGAGATGAACTTCGCCCGCGACATCTCGGACCAGGTCCTGATGTTCGACGGCGGCAAGGTCATCGAGTCGGGCTCGCCGGACAAGATCTTCGGTGATCCCGATCACGAACGCACCCGGGAATTCCTCAGCGCAGTCCTGTGACTTCGCTGGGTGAACGGCGGCCGCCGGACCGGTGACCGGCACAATCACCGAGCTAGTGGCTCCAGCGAGTGACTGTGGCATATGCCAGGGTGGCGCGTTCCTGGACAGGCGGCCCGTCCGCCGCCGGGAGCGCGCCATCAATCTCGTCAACAGCCCCTCCGTGCAACCCGTTTGGCGGCTATCGTGGTACCGAGCCCAGCTGTCCGGAACCGGTCCATGCAGGGGGAAACCGTGGCGCTGAAGCCTGAGTCGACCGCGCCGTACCACTCGGTGCAGCACGCCTTACGCGTGCTCGAAACCGTGGCGCGGCACGCTGCGGGCGTGACGGATGTCCAGATCGCCCGCGAAACCGGCCTGCCCGCAGGGCAGTTGTCCGCCCTGCTGCTCATGCTGCGCCGCGAGGGCTACATCCAGCAGGACACCGACGGTGCGTACGTGAGCGGTGACGCGCTCTCCCGCCTCGGCTCTTCCTCGCCGGGCCGCGAGCAGGCCATCACGGACCAGCTCCAGGTCACCCTCGACCGCCTCCGCGACTCCGTGGGCGCGGCGGTCTACATCAGCCGGTACGTGGACGGCGAGGTCCGCATCATGCAGTACGCGGCGGGCCCCGAGGCCCCCGCGGTCAACGAATGGGTGGACTTCCGCTCCGCGGCCCACGCGAGCGCGGTCGGCAAGTCGCTCCTCACCCAGCTCGACATCAACGGCCGCCGGGACCACCTCTCCCGCCACAAGCCGGCCCGCCTGACCTCGCGCACGATCACGAACGAGCGCCTGCTGTTCAGCCGCCTCGACGCCCAGCCCCCGACCGTCCCGGTCCTGGACCTCCAGGAGTGCGCGGTCGGCACGGTCTGCGCGGCGGTCCCGATCACGGCGGGCGCGGCGGTCGGCTGCCTGGCGCTGTCGATGCCGGTCGAGCACGCCCACCGCCTGCGCGCCGCCGCGGACACGCTGAACCGGGGCGCGGCGCCGGTGCTGTTGTCTTTGGCGATCTGAGGGTTCGATTCGAGCTGCGGGCGGGGCGGGCGAGTGCCGGTCCCGCCCGTTTGTGGGCGTAAGGCCGGCCGGCCGCTTGTGACGGCCCTACCACTGCGGGCATGACGAAGGCCCCCCGCCGAAGCGGAGGGCCTTGTCTTCGCGTGCGCCGCCAGGGACTCGAACCCCGGACCCGCTGATGCTGCTTTCAT
>NZ_FNFF01000002.1 GCF_900100315.1 Streptomyces indicus | reverse complement strand
CAGCCACCAGGCCGCACCCAGCCACCACCCAGCCGCATCCGCCGCCCCCGGCCCGCCCGTCCGTCGCCCCCGCCCACCCGTCGCCCCCCCCCCCCACCCGCCACCCCACCCAGCCCCCACGAAGCGGCGCACCCCCGGCACGGAGCGCAGACTGGGCGCAGACTGAGGGCAGGTCAACCCGGGAAGGTACCCACCATGTCGCCCCAGAGCAGCGAGCAGGCCGGCCGGATCATGGCAGCCGAGATGGCGGAGCAGCCCGCCGTACTGCGGCGGATCCTGGAGCAGGGATCCCCGCGGATCCGAGCGGTGGCCCAGGAGATCGCCGCCCGCCGCCCCCGCTTCGTCCTCCTGACGGCCCGCGGCACCTCCGACAACGCCGCCCTGTACGCCAAGTACCTCCTCGAGATCCGGCTCGGTCTGCCCTGCGGACTCGCCTCGATGTCGACCACGACGGCCTACGGCGCCCGCCCCGACCTGCGCGACGTCCTGGTGATCACGGTCAGCCAGTCCGGCGGTTCACCCGACCTCGTCGACTCCACCAAAGCCGCACGGGAGGCCGGCGCGATCACCCTCGCCGTGACCAACAACCCCGACTCCCCGCTGGCCGCGGTCTCCGAGCATCACATCGACATCCTGGCCGGCCCCGAGAAGGCCCTCCCGGCGACGAAGACCTACACGGCCTCGCTCCTCTCCCTCTACCTCTTCGCCGAGGGCCTGCGCGGTGGCGACGGAGCCGAGGCCGCACCGCTGCCCGGCCTGGCCGCCGAACTCCTCGCCCGCGGCGCGGAGGTGAAGCAGCTGGCCTCCCGCTACCGCTTCGCGGAGCGCATGGTCATCACCTCGCGCGGCTACGGCTACCCCACGGCCAAGGAGGCCGCGCTCAAGCTGATGGAGACCAGTTACATCCCCGCCCTCTCGTACTCCGGGGCGGACCTGCTGCACGGTCCGCTCGCCATGGTGGACAACATCTCCCCGGTCATCGCGGTCGTGACCGACGGCAAGGGCGGCGAGGCGCTCCAGCCGGTACTCGACCGACTGCGCGGCCGCGGCGCCGACCTCGTCGTGATCGGCCCCCGCGAACAGGTCGCCGCCGCCTCGGCCGGCTTCGAACTCCCCACCGCGGACGTCCCCGAGGAGCTCCAGCCCATCCTGGAGATCATTCCGCTCCAGCTCCTCGCCTACGAGGTCACGATCGCCCGCGGCCAGGACCCGGACGCCCCGAGAGCTCTCGCCAAGGTCACCGAGACCCACTGAGACCCTGCCCGCGCACTCCGCCGCTCCCGCCTCTTCCGCCCACCGCACCGCGCCCCGCATGATCGGGGGCGGCAGGTGAACTTTTTCCCGTCGCGGGACGTTGGAGAAAGTGACGAGAACAAACATCTCCCGACGCATGGACATCGGATAATGGTCTAGTCCACAATGCACGGGAAGGAGCCCGACTCCACGGAAGCCTCCGCGGGGCCGGACTCCGGCGAAGAACACGACACAGCTTCCGCTCTTCCCGCACAGAAGAGCGGAGTGGGGCGCAGCGCTCTCTGCCCTGACTGCGCACGCGCCCCCACTCGGTCCGTGGGTCCGCACACCCGGTGGCCGATGCAACTCCGGGCTGCGGTGCCGGGAGGGTTGAGGGTCCCTCCCAGGCGCCGCGGCCCGCGGGTGTTTTCGGGGGTTGTACGCTCGCACACGTGCCCTCCATGAACGATCTCGTACGCCAGCACACCGCCCTCGGGGACACCGACCTCGAGTGGCTGCACCTGCTGGTCTCGGAGTGGCAGCTGCTCTCCGACCTCTCCTTCGCCGACCTCGTCCTGTGGGTGCCCACGCTCGACGGCACGCGCTATGTGTCGGTGGCCCAGATGCGGCCGAACACCGGCCCCACCTCGTACCAGGACGACATGGTCGGCCACCTCGTGCCGCGCGGCCGCCGCCCCATGCTGGACGCCGCGCTCGACGAGGGCCGGATCGTGCGCGAGGGCGATCCGGAATGGCGCGAGGAGGTTCCGGTTCGCGTCGAGTCCATTCCCGTACGCAGGGAGGGACGCGTCCTCGGCGTCATCGCGCGCAATACCAATCTGCTGACCGTGCGCACCCCGAGCCGACTGGAGCTGACCTACCTCCAGAGCGCGTCCGACCTCGCGCAGATGATCGCGGCGGGCTCCTTCCCGTTCCCCGGCCAGCAGGTCGACATGGACGCGTCCCCGCGCGTCGGCGACGGTCTGATCAGGCTCGACGCGGACGGCATCGTCCAGTACGCGTCCCCCAACGCCCTCTCCGCGTACCACCGCCTCGGCCTCGCCGCCGACCTCGTCGGCCACCACCTGGGCAAGGCCACGGCCGAACTCGCCCCGAGCCGCGGCCCCGTGGACGAGGCCCTGGTCAAGCTGGCCAGCGGCTGGGCCCCGCGCGAGACCGAGGTCGAGGGCAACGACTGTGTGATCCAGCTCCGTGCGATTCCGCTCAAGCCGAAGGGGACGCGCATCGGTTCCCTCGTGCTGCTGCGCGATGTCACCGAACTGCGCCGCCGCGAGCGGGAGTTGATCACCAAGGACGCCACCATCCGGGAGATCCACCACCGGGTGAAGAACAACCTCCAGACCGTGGCCGCGCTCCTGCGCCTCCAGGCCCGCCGAATCGATTCGCAGCGCGGCCGCGAGGCGCTGGAGGAGGCGGTGCGGCGCGTGGGCTCGATCGCCATCGTGCACGAGACGCTGTCGCAGAACCTGGACGAGCGGGTCGAGTTCGACGAGATCGCCGACCGCGTGCTCGCGATGGTCGCCGAGATCTCCCCGGGCAAGGTCACGGGCCGGCGCACGGGCCGCTTCGGGATCCTGGACGCGGAGGTGGCCACGCCGCTCTCCATGGTCCTCACCGAAGTCCTGCAGAACGCGCTGGAGCACGGCTTCCGCGAGGGCGACCACGGCACCGTCGAGGTCTCCGCGGTCCGCGGCGGCACGAGCAAGGACGCCCGCCTCCTGATCACCGTCCAGGACGACGGCGTCGGCCTCCCCGAGGACTTCGACCCGCAGCGCGCCGGCAACCTCGGCCTGCAGATCGTCCGCACCCTGGTCGAGGGGGAGTTGGGCGGCACCTTCGACATGAAGCCGGCGCCGGAACGTGGCACCCAGGTGCTGCTGGACATTCCTGTACGGCCGCAGAGGTAGCGGCAACTTCTTTTGTACGGGGCCCACTTGGGCCTCGTACAAAAGGAACCCGCAACCCGCAAGCAACCGCAGACAGCAGAAAGCCCCGAACCGGAACGGTTCGGGGCTCAAAGCTTCAAACGGCTCTGCGCGTTGAGGGTACTGCGCGCTGCGGCTCGGGGGCGGGAGATGCGTACTCGCTGTACGCGCCGCCGGGCTCAGGTCCGTTCGGGGCGGAGTGTCAGGCGGAGGCCTGACGGGCTCGGTTGCGGGCGGCGCGGCGCTTCATCGCGCGACGCTCGTCCTCGCTGAGGCCACCCCAGACGCCGGAGTCCTGGCCGGACTCGAGCGCCCACTGCAGGCACTGCTCCACGACGGGGCAGCGACGGCAGACGGCCTTGGCTTCCTCGATCTGCAGCAGCGCAGGACCGGTGTTGCCGATGGGGAAGAACAGCTCGGGGTCTTCCTCGCGGCAAACGGCGTTGTGACGCCAGTCCATGGCTGCTCCATCTCCTAGGTATTGCTGGCAGGTTGCTTGTGAATGTGAACGCTTTCACGAATCCCCCCGCAAGTGAAGGGCCGCTACCAGATTCCTGGTGTAGGTCCTGTGAGTGAGGAGGGGTTCCGGCTCTCTGTGGGGCTGGTGTTGCGAGCCGCGTCGAGCGCCAAGAAGAGATTCGCAAACCTCGACGGCGGATACAACCCCTTCCGGAAAGTTTTTTTTGATTCCTCGGTGTCGGCTAGCTCACAGCCGTACTTCCAGGGGGTGGACCCGCGTCTAAACGTTCGAGTGAAAGGACTTTAGGCCCTTCCACTCACACAATCACACGCAGTGCACGACGTACGCCTGTGAAGGTAACGCTCGTACGGAGCCCCAAGTGGTCACCGTCCATCTGGAAGGGGAGCGGGGCCTTTGATTGCAAGGTGAAGTCCGTCAGATCGTGGAGCAGCGCCGCGTGCTTGCCGTGGGGGCCGCGCTCGGGGGTCGAGGTGAGCAGCTGCGTGGCGTAGCGAGCCATCGCGGGGGTCGACAGCTTGCTCAGACCGAGCACGTCGAGGCCGGTGTCGAAGGAGGCCTGCGGGGACGCGTAGACCGGGCGATTGCCCAGGTAGGTCCAGGGGGAGGTGTTGCAGATTATGGACAGGACGAGGTCGGTGACCGGGTCCTCGCCGGGGCGCGTGAGCGTGAGGGTGCCCTGCCGGCGGTTGGGTTCGTTGAGGAACTGGCGGACCATCTGGCGCATGTAGAGCGCGTGGGTCGAGCGCTTGCCGCGCTCCCGCTGCTGTTCGACTCTTCCGATGACGCTCGCGTCGAATCCGAGGCCGGCACAGAACGTGAACCAGCGCGCCGGCACCCCTTCGTCCTCGGTGCCCTCCGTACCGGAGGCGAGGCCGAGGCCCACGGTGCGCTCACTCCCCGTACGCAGGGCGTCGAGCAGGGCGCCGGTCGCCTCGACCGGGTCGTTCGGCAGGCCGAGGGCGCGGGCGAAGACGTTGGTCGAGCCGCCCGGGACGACGGCGAGGCCCGGCAGGGACTCCGGGCGGGGTCCGTTGTGCAGCAGTCCGTTGACGACCTCGTTGACGGTGCCGTCGCCGCCGAGGGCGACCACCAGCTCGATGTCCTTGGACTCGGCGGCCTGCCGGCCGAGGTCGCGGGCATGGCCGCGGTACTCGGTGGTGACGGCCTCCAGCTTCATCTCGCTCGCGAGGGCGTGGATCAGTACGTCGCGTGTGCGGGCACTGGTGGTGGTTGCCGCCGGATTGACCACGAGGAGTGCACGCATGCGGGAAGGGTACCTAGCGGAATTGATCTGGCCCATACCGAGGGGTACGGGTGCCCTGTTCGTCCGGGTCGGGTGCGGTGCTGTACGCCGGTTCCGCCCCCGGGCCCCTCTTGGGGCTTCGCCCCTTGCCCCCTGTCGCGCTGAACGCGCTCGTCCTCAAACGCCGGACGGGCTGGACAGTTGCCCCACGGCTGGAAGGTGCCCCCATGGAGGGCTAGGGCGTGGGCTGCTTCGGGCCGATGCCCAGGGCCTGGGTCGTGGTCGGGTTGACCAGGAGGACCAGGGAGGCGACCGCGACCGCGCCCAGGGCGATGCCCGCCGGGATGGCGATGCTGTCGGCCTGGAGGAGCTGCCAGGCGACGGGCAGGGCGAGGATCTGCGTGATGATCGCGGGGCCGCGGCTCCAGCTGCGGAGCTTCAGCAGGCCGCGGGCGGCGAGCAGCGGGATCGCGGCCAGGACGATGAGGGTGATGCCGCCGGTCTCGGCCTGTGTCGTGTTGTCGACATTGCCGCTCAGGCCCTCGATCAGCATCCATACGCCGGCCACGACCAGCGCGAGGCCTTCGAGCGCGGCGAGGGCCGCGGCTGCGGTCAGGCGCGGAGGGCGGGATACGGGCGTTTCGGGGCCGCCGGTGGTCTGGTCACTGCTCACCCTTGCAGGGTAGCGGGGCGGATCGGGCGTACGGTCCGCCCCCACCCCGCTCCCGTCAGGGGCCGGTCGTCCTACTCCTCGACGAGCAGGCGCTCCCGCAGCTGGGCGAGCGTGCGGGCCAGCAGCCGCGAGACGTGCATCTGCGAGATGCCGACCTCCTGCGCGATCTGCGACTGCGTCATGTTGCCGAAGAAGCGCAGGAGCAGGATGCGCTTCTCGCGGGGCGGCAGATCCTCGAGGAGGGGCTTCAGGGACTCGCGGTACTCGACGCCCTCCAGGGCCTCGTCCTCGGCGCCCAGGGTGTCCGCGACCGCCGGGGACTCGTCGTCGGTGTCGGGGACGTCCAGCGAGAGCGTGGAGTACGCGTTGGCCGACTCCAGGCCCTCGAGGACCTCTTCCTCGGAGATGCCGAGCCGCTCGGCCAGCTCGTGGACCGTGGGGGAGCGGCCGTGCTGCTGCGAGAGCTCGGCCGTCGCGGTCGTGAGGGACAGGCGCAGCTCCTGCAGGCGGCGCGGGACGCGGACGGCCCAGCCCTTGTCGCGGAAGTGGCGCTTGATCTCGCCGACGACCGTCGGGGTCGCGTACGTGGAGAACTCGACGCCGCGCTCCGGGTCGAAGCGGTCCACCGACTTGATCAGGCCGATCGTGGCGACCTGCGTCAGGTCGTCGAGCGGCTCGCCGCGGTTGCGGAAGCGGCGGGCCAGGTGCTCGACCAGCGGCAGGTGCATCCGGACCAGACGGTTGCGCAGCTCGGCGTACTCCGGGCTGCCGTCCGGCAGTTTGCGCAGCTCGACGAACATCGCCTTCGCGCCACTGCGGTCCTGCGGATCGTGCTGCTGCTCAGTCATGTGTCCCGCCCTACCCCGGCTGCCGCCGGGAGGTGACCCAAGGCCGCGCCCGGCCTGGCCGAAGAGCGCACCGCGCTCGCCCCTGTCGCTCCGTACCACCTGCTGCTCCGCACCCGGAGCGTCCTCCGTGTCCGGATGCGGCCGGGCCTGCTGCTCGGGAATCCCCGAGCCGGCGTCCCGGACACCGGCAGGACCGGCCACCTTGCCGGCGGTCGCGCCGGACTCGCCGCCGTCGGCCGGCAGACCCCATGCGCCACGCTCATCGCCTCGCACCGGCCCGTCCCCGTCCCTCACGCCGGCCCGGGTCCCGCGCCGCGCTGTTTGTACAGGCTGATCGAGACATTCTTGTCGTCGTCCACCGTGGACTCGACCTTGCCCGCGAGCGCGGAGAGCACCGTCCACGCGAAGGTGTCCCTCGCGGGGGCGCGCCCGTCGGTCGTGGGGGCCGAGACAGTGACCTCGAGGGAGTCGTCGACCAGGCGGAAGACGCAGCTGAGGACCGAGCCGGGCACGGCCTGCTGGAGCAGGATCGCGCAGGCCTCGTCGACCGCGATCCGCAAGTCCTCGATCTCGTCGAGAGTGAAGTCCAAACGTGCCGCGAGTCCTGCTGTGGCGGTGCGCAGCACGGACAGGTAGGCACCGGCAGCCGGAAGCCGGACTTCGACGAAGTCCTGGGCCGCGGGCTCGCCTGCGATCTGGGACACCCTCACCTCCAAGGTGGTCGAACATGTCGGGCCGAGGGCGGTCGCCGTCCGGTCCTTGTGCTACCGGCCGGCCTGCGCCTTCGGGCTCTTCGGCCCGCCGACGGGCGGCGGTCCTCCCCGCAGCGTCGTACGGGTAACGCGCCGCGTGGTCCAGCGGTGACGCTATCGCGCTCCGAGGCTCCCTGTCCCGGGGGCCCATGCGCTTGCGGCCCCTCGGGTGTCACTCATAGTAAGACTATGCGTACGGACAGTGGCTAGGGGTCTGCGGGCCCAATTGCCAACGGAGTGCGCCGGGTTGACGTACCCACGCCTCACGGGGTCGAACCCCGCCGGCGCGCACCCGCGCAAGGCGGCGGGAATCAGACGATCGCGCCGTCCACGAAGCACCAGCGCCAGCTCTCGCCGGGCTCGAAGGTGCGCATGACCGGATGCCCGGTGTCCTTGAAGTGCTGGGTGCCGTGCTGGAACGGCGAGGAGTCGCAGCACCCCACGTGCCCGCAGGTCAGACAGAGCCGCAGCTGCACCGGATGGCTGCCCACGGCCTCGCACTCGGGGCAGGTGGCGGTCAGCGGCGCCGGCTCCGGGTGGGGCAGCAGGTCAACGTGCGTGCACTCGTTCATGATTGCAGCGTACGACGCAGGTCACGGCCGTGACGGATGAGCTGCGCGGGATGCAGGGTCGGGAACCACCACAGACGGGCGCCGGGAACACGATGGATGTCTTGCCACTCCTCACTCTGGTCGCGGGCAGCGCCGCGGTCGCCGGACTCGCGCGCCGCACGCCCGTGCCCGCGCCCCTGCTCCTGGTGGCCGTGGGCCTCGCCGTGTCGTATCTGCCCGGCGTCCCCGCGTACGAGCTCGATCCGCACATCGTCCTGCCGCTGATCCTTCCGCCGCTGCTCTACACCGCGGGCGTCGAGAGCTCGTATCTCGACCTGCGGGCCAACTGGCGTCCCGTGATGCTGCTTTCGGTCGGGTACGTGCTGTTCGCGACGCTGGTCGTCGGCTACGCCGTGTACCTGATCGTGCCGGATCTGCCGCTCACCGCCGCGCTCGTCCTCGGTGCGGTGATCGCGCCGCCGGACGCCGTGGCGGCGACGGCGATCGCGCGGCGTGTGGGGCTGCCCTCGCGGATCACCACGATCCTCCAGGGCGAGTCCCTGGTGAACGACGCGACCGCGATCACCGCGTACAAGGTGGCGCTCGCGGCAGCGGTGGGCGAGGGGGCCAGCTGGGCGGGCGGCATCGGGGAGTTCGCGCTCGCGGCGCTCGGCGGTGTGGGGGTCGGCCTGATCCTGATGGTGCCGCTGCACTGGCTGCGCACGCACCTCAAGGAGGCGCTGCTGCAGAACACGCTCTCGCTGCTCATCCCGTTCGTCGCCTACGCGGCCGCCGAGGAGGTGCACGCGTCGGGCGTGCTCGCCGTGGTCGTCGTCGCGCTCTACCTCGGGCACCGCTCGTGGCAGGTCGACTTCGCGACGAGGCTCCAGGAGGCGGCCGTGTGGAAGATGGTCGCGTTCATCCTCGAGTCCGCCGTGTTCGCGCTGATCGGGCTGCAACTGCCGGTGGTCCTGAAGGAGTTGGGGGAGTACGAGGGGATCACCGCCGCCTGGTACGCGCTGGCCGTGTTCCTGGTGGTGGTCGTGGCCCGGTTCGTCTGGGTGTACCCGGCCACGTATCTGCCGCGGTGGATGTCCGCGCGGATCCGCGAGCGGGAGCCGGACGCCGGGTGGCAGGGGCCGCTCATCGTGGGCTGGGCGGGGATGCGCGGGGTGGTGTCGCTGGCCATCGCGTTCTCGGTGCCGCACGTCCTCGACGACGGCTCCGACTTCCCCGCGCGCAATCTGGTGCTCTTCCTGACCTTCACGACGGTGATCGGGACGCTGGTCGTGGAGGGGCTCAGTCTGCCCGCCCTGATCAAGGTCCTGAAGGTGCCGGGGCGTGATGTGCACGCCGAGACGCTGATGGAGGCGCAGGCGCAGAGCGAGGCCTCGCGGGCCGCGCAGGAACGGCTCGACGTGCTGCTCGCCGACGAGCGCAACGCACTGCCGGACGCGCTCGCCGACCGCCTGCGCACGGTGCTGGAACGGCGCCGCAACGCCGTGTGGGAGCGGCTCGGCGCGGTCAACGACGTCACGGGCGAGACCGCCGACGACACCTACCGCCGGCTCGCCCGCGAGATGATCGACGCCGAGCGCGAGGTCTTCGTCCGGCTGCGGGACCAGCGTCGGATCGACGACGAGATGCTGCGGACTCTGCTGCGCCGCCTCGACCTGGAGGAGGCGGCGGCTTACCGGGAGGAGTAGCGGGGGCTGCGGTGTGGGGTGGCCGCTGTCGTGCGATTGCGGCGGGGGAGGCGGACCACCGGGGGCAGGGTGGGGAGCGGTTGGGGGTGGGGAAGGGCGGTCGGCCGGGGTTGCGGCGGGGGGCTGTCGTTCGGACCGGCTTGCGGTGGGGGAAAGTGCGGCCGCCGGGCTCAGGGCGGGGAGCGGTTGGTGGCCGGGTTTGCGGCGCCGTCAGCTGGCGAGGGGCCGGTCGCGTCCGGGCGTACGGCGGGGAGTGGTCGTCGGGCAGCCGGCTCGCAGCGGGGAGGGGTGGCGGCCGGGTGCGGGATGCGGGAGCGGTCGCCGAGTGGGCTCGTCGTGACGGGGCACCGAGTGGGCTTGCCGTGATGGGGTGCCGAGTGGGGTCAGCGTGACGGGGTGTCGTCGTCGGATTCGGGGCCGGGGCGGCCCGTGATCACCGCGGCCAGGCGGGTGCCGGGTGGGAAGGTGCCCTGCTCGGTGAGGGTGAGCAGGGCGTGCAGGAGTTTGGCGACATAGAGGCGTTCCACGGGCAGGCCGTGGCGGTCCTCGAAGTCCTCGGCGAAAGCGTCCAGTTCAGGGGTGGTACGGGCGTAGCCGCCGGCGTGGAAGCGGTCGTCCAGACGCCAGTTGGGGGTGGGCGCGCCGAAGGCCTCCGTCTGGAGGCGCCGTATCTCCGCGGCGAGGAAGCCGCCGCCGACCACCGGGATGCCGAGAGCCTCCTGGCCGGGGGCGAGACCGGCGGCCAGACCCGCCAGGGTGCCGCCGGTGCCGCAGGCCACCGCCACGACCTCGGCCTGCCCGTGCAGCTCGCGGCCGAGATCCGTACAGCCTTGGACGGCAAGCGAGTTGGAGCCGCCCTCGGGGACCGCGTAGGCGTCCGCGGCGCCGGCCTCGGCGAGGATACGGGCGAGCGTCGCCGGCTGGTGTTTCTGCCGGTACGTCGATCTGTCGATGAAGACCAGGCGCATGCCGTCGGCCGCGCACTGCGCCAGGGAGGGGTTGAGGGGCCGGCCGGCCAGTTCGTGTCCGCGGACGATCCCGGTCGTGGGAAAGCCGAGGAGGCGGCCGGCGGCGGCGACCGCGCGCAGATGGTTGGAGTAGGCGCCGCCGAAGGTGACCAGCGGGCGGCCGTGCGCGGCGCGGAGGTTGAGGGCGAGCTTGCGCCACTTGTTGCCCGGGAGCGCCGGGTGGATCAGGTCGTCCCGCTTGAGCAGCAGGGTGACGCCGCGGCGCGTGCAGCGCTCGTCGTCCAGCGGGTGCAGCGGGGAGGGGAGCTGCGGTCGCAGGGCCGAGAGGTCGGGGGCGGTCACCTGTTCATTGTCCTGGTGGGCCGCGGGTCCCGCGCGACCAGACCTGCGGCAGGGAGGGAGGCCGGCCGGCTCGCGGCGTGTGGACTCGGACGTCGCGAGCCGGCCGGGGAACGGAGGTCTCCCGGTGTCACTTCAGCCGTTCCGCGATCCGCGCCCGCATGGCGCGCATCGTGAAACCGCGCGGATCGATCTTGCCCGGCTGCCATTCGAGGTGGCCGATCACCGACCGTGCCGTCCAGCCGTGGTGCCGGCAGATCGCCGCGGCCGCACGCTCGATGGCCTCCAACTGGACGGCGGGCCAAGGGTCTTCGCCGTCGCCGAGATTCTCGCACTCGAAGCCGTAGAAGTGCCGGTTGCCGTCGGTGTTCGCCTCGTTGTCCGGCGGCAGGCCCTTCTCGGCGATCACCGCGCGCAGCACGTCGTCGTCGCCCGCCCCCGCGTGGTTGGCGCGGCCGTGGCCGACCAGGTGCACCCGGCCGTCCTTGGTGATCACGCCGTGGCACAGCGGGCCGGGCAGTGAGGCGTATCCGTCGCGGCAGATCCGGACGGTGCGCTCGCTGCCCTTGGTGACGGTGTGGTGGATCATCACGCCGTGCACCGGGCCCCACGGGCCCTTGTGGTTGCGGTTGTGGTGCCGCCAGTTGCCGACCTCGACGACCGTCAGCCCTTCGGCCCGCAGGGCGCTCAGCAGACGGCTCGCGGACATGGGTGGGGCCATGCCGCCCTCCTCGTACTCGTATGCGTACGGCAGCAGCGCCCGGTTGCGCGTCGCCTCATAGCGCACGCTTGTACCGGAACTCCCTTGCGAGGGCGACTTGTTCGACCCGCGAGCGAGCCGAATCGGTCAGCGAGCCGAATCGGTCAGCGCATCGCAGGGGCGTGTCCGTCGGGCCGAGGGGGAGGGGTGCCCCGGTCCGGGGCGTCAGCCGCGCAGGAACGCGTCCCCGTTCGCCGCGGCGTGCGCCTCCACCGCCTGCAAGGCCTCCTGTGTGGCCTGCGGGCTCCCGGTACCGTGCCGCTCCGCGTAGTACGCCGCGCCGAGCTTCTTCAGGAGGTCCGCGCCCGCGCGCTGGCCCTGCACCTCGTCGAGCTTCTGCTTGCCCTGCGTGAGCCCGCGCTGAGCCTGCTCCTTGGCCCGGTCCAGGAACCCTGCCATGGTGTCTCCTCCGTCTAGTGGTGCGGTTGCTGCCCGGTGAACGTACGGGCGGATCTTGAGGTTCCCGCGTCCGGCCCGCCCGCGCGGCGGCGCTCCTCAGGTCGCCGTCTCCCACGCCGCCTGCTTCAGGGCCATGCGCGCGGCGGGCGAGGCGCCGCCCGGCGTGGTCCAGAAGGGGTGGGCGGCGATCCGGCGGGACAGCGTCAGGAGACGGCGGCGCAGCAGCGTGTAGTCCCGGCCGGACGCGGTCGCCAGCTGCCGGCAGGTGGCGTACCAGTCGATCTGGGCCTGCAGAAGGTCATCGGGGAAGAGGTGTCCTGTCACATCTCCGATTCCACCACGTGTTCGAATATTTGTGCGAGTCGACGCGCTCCTGGAGTGGCGGGTGGGGCGGGAGCGACCGGTCACCCCCGCAGCAACGCGTTGATCCGGGCGGCCTGCCGCGTCAGGTGGTCGCGCTCCGGGAGGTGGGGGGCCTTGGCCGCGGCCTCCGCGTAGAGGCGGGCCGCGGAGTGCAGGTCGCCGGCGCGTTCGTGCAGATGGGCCGATACGGCGGCGTAGCGGGGCAGGGACGGGTCGAGGTCGGTGAGGGCGGCGAGGCCGGCCTGCGCGCCGTCCGCCTCGCCCACCGCGACGGCCCGGTTGAGGCGGGCCACCGGGCTGGCGGTCAGGCGCACCAGCTCGTCGTACCACTCGACGATCTGCACCCAGTCCGTCTCCTCGGCGCACCGCGCGTCGGCGTGCAGCGCGGCGATCGCTGCCTGCGCCTGGAACTCGCCCAGGCGGTCGCGCGCGAGAGCGGCCTGGAGGATCCCGATGCCCTCGGCGATCATTCGCGTGTCCCAAAGGCCGCGGTCCTGCTCGGCGAGCGGTACGAGCCGGCCGTCGGGCCCGGTGCGCGCCGGGCGGCGTGCGTGGTGCAGGAGCATGAGCGCGAGCAGGCCCGCGACCTCCTCGTGCCGGACCGTCTCCGCCTCCTCGTGCCGTGCCGTCTCGGCGTGCCGGGTCATCCGCGCGAGCTGCCGGGTGAGCCGGATCGCCTCGGCGGCGAGGTCGACGTCGCCGGAGTAGCCCTCGTTGAACACCAGGTAGAGCACGCGCAGCACCGTGGCCACGTCGCCCTGCTGCTCGAACCGGACCCCGGACACGGTCCTCTTCGCCCGGCTGATCCGCTGGGCCATCGTCGCCTCGGGCACCAGGTACGCCTGCGCGATCTGCCGGGTCGTGAGCCCGCCGACCGCGCGCAGCGTGAGCGCGACGGCCGAGGCGGGCGTCAGGGACGTGTGGGCGCACAGGAAGTAGAGCTGCAGCGTGTCGTCCACCGCCCCGCCCGGACCGGGCGACGGCTCCGCCTCGACCAGCTCCTCGCGCCGCCGCCGCGAGCTGTCGGCGCGGGCGGCGTCGAGGAACTTGCGCCAGGCCACCGTGACCAGCCATCCCTTGGGGTCGCGCGGCGGAGCGTCCGGCCAGCCCCGTACGGCCTCCACCAGCGCGTCCTGCACGGCGTCCTCGGCCGCCGCGAAACCGGCCCCGCGGCGGACGAGCACGCCGATGACGGCGGGCACCAGCTCTCTGAGCAGCGCCTCGTTCACAGGACGGCCGTCACTCGGTGACCGTGCACTGCTCGCCGTACAGCGGGCGCAGTTCGAGCCACTCGTGGATCGGCTTGCCGCCCGCGCCGGGCGCCGCGGAGAGTTCGCCGGCCAGCTCGACCGCGCGCTCGTACGACTCGACATCGATGATCATCCAGCCGGCGATCAGGTCCTTGGTCTCGGCGAACGGGCCGTCCGTGACCGGGGGCCGCCCCTCGCCGTCGTAGCGCACGAACGTGCCCTGCGGCGAGAGCGCCTGCTCGTCGACGAACTCGCCGGTCTCCACGAGGCGGTCGGCGAAGGCGCGCATGTACTGGATGTGCGCGGTCACCTCCTCGGGCGCCCACTGGTCCATCGGTACGTCGTTGACCGCGGCGGGGGCGCCTCGGTAGTGCTTCAGGAGCAGGTACTTGGCCATGGTGGTCTCCTCGGTGCGGTACGGCCCATTGTGGCCGTGTGCGCCCCTGGGACGGAGCCGCGCGCGGGTTCTCGACATCCCTCCGCCGAGAACTTCGGGCGTCCCTCCACCAGGGGCTCCGAGCGCCCCGTTCCAGGCCTGGCCACGCCCCTCACCCGGGAATACCTTGGAGACATGGCCAGACGAGATGAGCGCACCGCGGCCGCTCGCGCGCTCGGCGAGACGGGCCGGATCGGAGCACACAGGGACGGTGACATCTGCCCGCTCTGCAAGCAGCCGGTGGACACCGTGGTCAAGCCCCGCAAGGTGCTCGGCGCCTTCGTGCCCAGCTACTCGGCGGGACCCTGCCACAACCCGCGCTGCTCGGCCTGCGTGGAGGAGCAGCCGTAGAGAGAATCCTGGAGAAAAAGAGAAAAGAACGCGGGCGGCTGTCGAGAAGAGGCCGCCCGCTCCGACGTCTCCTGTGCAAGCCGCCACGGACGGTGGCGGCCCGGACAAGGAGTGGACCATGAAGTACCTCGTGATGATCCAGGGTTCGAAGGCCGGCTACGACGCCCTGAGCGGGCAGGCGAATGAAGAGGGCCCGGCGTGGAGCGAGAAGGACCTGGAGGCGATGTACGCCTTCATGGGCGACCTCAACAACGATCTCGCCGAGTCCGGTGAGCTGGTCGACGCGCAGGGACTGACCTCGCCCGCGCACCAGCGTGCGGTCTCCCGTGGCGCCGACGGCCGGGTGGTGGTCACCGACGGCCCGTTCAGCGAGACCAAGGAGCTGCTCGCCGGCTACTGGGTGCTCGACTGCGAGTCGCTCGAGCGCGTCACCGAGATCGCCGAGCGGATCACCGAATGCCCGCAGCCCGAGGGCGCGCCCCAGCACCCGGTGATCATCCGCCCGATCGGCTCCGGCGGCGGGGACGTCTGAGAACGAGCGGGGCGTGGCACAGGAGTACGCCGTGGAGGACCTGCTGCGCGCGCACGCGCCGCAGGTCCTCGGCGCGCTCGTGCGGCGGTACGGACACTTCGACCTCGCCGAGGACGCCGTACAGGAGGCCCTGCTCGCCGCCGCCGGGCAGTGGCCGCACGAGGGCGTGCCGAACAATCCGCGCGGCTGGCTGATCCGGGTCGCGGCCCGCCGGCTCACCGACCGGCTGCGCAGCGAGCAGGCGCGGGCCCGCCGCGAGGAGGAGGCCGCGCGGCTCGCGCCCGCCGACTCCTGGACCGCGCCCGCGCCAGGCGAGTCGCGCGCGCCGTCCGAGGACGACACCCTCACGCTGCTCTTCCTGTGCTGCCACCCGCAGTTGACGCCCGCCGCGCAGATCGCGCTCACGCTGCGCGCGGTCGGCGGTCTGACCACGGCGGAGATCGCGCGGGCGCATCTGCTGCCCGAGGCGACCATGGCCCAGCGCATCAGCCGGGCGAAGAAGGCGATACGAGGGGTGCCCTTCCGCAGGCCCGGTCCCGAGGACCACGACCGGCGGCTCGCGGCCGTGCTGCAGATCCTCTACCTCATCTTCAACGAGGGCTATACGGCGACTTCGGGCGCCGCGCTCCACCGCGCCGACCTCGCCCGCGAGGCCATCCGGCTCACCCGCGCGGTGCGCAGACTGCTGCCCGTCGAGGGCGCCGTCACCGGGCTGCTCGCCCTGATGCTGCTCACCGACGCCCGCACCCCGGCCCGCACCGGACCGGACGGCGAGCTGATCCCGCTGGACGAGCAGGACCGCTCGCTCTGGGACCGTGCCGCGATAGGGGAAGGGCTCGAACTGGTCGAGGAGGCGCTCGGGCAAGGGCCCGCCGGGCCGTACCAACTCCAGGCCGCCATCGCCGCGTTGCACGACGAGGCGCCGCGGCCCGAGGACACGGACTGGCCGCAGATCCTCGCCCTCTACGACCTCCTCGTGTGCCAAGCGCCCGAGCCGATGGCCCAGTTGGGACGGGTGGTCGCGGTGGCCATGGTGCGCGGGCCCGAGGCGGGGCTCGCCGAACTGGCCGCGCTGGACGCGGTGTTGGGCGCGCACTACCGCCTCCATGCGGTACGCGCCCACCTCCTGGAGAAGTGCGGCGATACGGCGGGCGCGCGGGCCGCGTACGGCGCGGCGGCCGAGGGGACGCTGAGCGAGCCCGAGCGGCGCTACCTACGCGCCCGGGCCGCCCGGCTGCTGCCCTGACTCCGGGCGCCCTGTCCGCGGGGCTCCGGCCCGGCGTCCTCGCCGGTTCGCCCGTCCGATGTGCCCCGGCGGGCGGCGCACCTCGCCGAGCCAGAGCGCGGGCGCGTGCTGCCGCACGGCCGCCATGATCGGCTCGCGCGCGCCCGCACGGAACGGCAGTTGGTAGTGCACCCGCGGCAGCCCGGGCTCCGGCGGGTCCGTGTCGCGCACGAGCGGCCACAGCGCCGGATCGTCGCGGTCCACTGGACCGTGCGGATACAGCTCCAGGGACCAGAGCGTGGTGCCGCGCCCGAGCCGGCTCCAGTGCACGGCCACCCCGGACAGCGCCTCCCACGGGACCAGCGCGCGAGCCCTGCCGTTGTCCCACCAGAAGCCGCGGGCGTCGAACAGCGCACGGGCGCGGCGCGCCTTGTACGTCGCGACCAGCGCGAGCACGCCGAGCGCGACGAGGCCGAGCATCAGGACCACGCCCACATAGCCGGCGGCGGGCGGCGGCCTGCGCTGCTCGCCGACGATCACGCTCACCGCACCCGCGACCCCGAGCAGCCCCACCGCGATCACCCCGAGCGCAATCGGCACGGTACGGCTCGCGCGATGCGTGGTCCGTACGGCTACGGCGTCCGGAGCGGGGCCCGTCGGCGGACCCGGCGGTGGGTCCGACGGCGGCTGGGGAGGCGGCTCGGGTATCGGCATGGTGCAGGAGTGTAGGGAGGAGTCTCCGGCTACGGGCGGGTTCGAGCGGGCGGCCGCAGCGGCCCGGGGCCGACTTCCGTCCTCACCCGGCGGCCAGCATCCCCCGCACCGAAGCGGCCATCGCCGTCGCGAACCGCTCGCGGGTCTCCTCGTCGACCCGGTCGAGGGAGAGATACGGATTCAGGTCCTCCAGCTCGACCAGGAGCAGCGCTCCGTCGGGCGCCCGGCAGGCGTCCACGCGCTGGATGCCGAACGCCAGGCCGTTCCACGCGACGAAGCGGCGCGCGAACTCCAGGTCGGCGGCGGTGGGTTCGTAGGGGACGAGCTCCCAGCGCCGCTCCGGGTCGGGCGCGTACAGCGCGTACTGGAAGGCGTCGTCGACGAAGTAGAAGGAGACCTCGTAGCGGAACGGGATCTTCGGCTGGACC
The DNA here is from genome assembly GCF_900100315.1 of Streptomyces indicus. Lineage (GTDB taxonomy): Bacteria > Actinomycetota > Actinomycetes > Streptomycetales > Streptomycetaceae > Streptomyces > Streptomyces indicus. The sequence goes on along the minus strand of NZ_FNFF01000002.1, from coordinate 627,439 downwards.
AGGATCCCTTCCTCGTACGGGAGGTCCGCGAGCTCGCCCGGCGCGACCGTGCGCAGCCCGAGCGAGTCCGCGCCCAGCTTCGGCTTGACGATGTACGCCTCGGCCTCCGGGAGCCGCCGGAGGTCCTCGGCGCGGTCCACCGTGGGGATCACGGGCAGGCCCTCGTCGAAGAGTGTGAGCAGGTAGCCCTTGCCGGCCATGTCGCCCCGGCCGTCCGGGGTGTTGTAGACCGGGACGCCGCTGATGCGGCTCGCGTGCCGGAACGCCTCGTACTCCTCCTGGTAGCCGAGCACCGGCCCGCTGTTGCGCACGACGGCCGCGTCGAACCCCTCCAACAGGGCGGCGGCGTCGCGCGGGTGGCACAGCGCGAGGGCGAAGTGCTCGCGCAGGCGGGCGGTCAGGGCTATGTCCTCGTCGCAGTAGCGCCGCCCCTTCGCCGGGTAGGCGAGGTCGGTGACGTAGAGGACGCGGGGCTTGGATTCGGGCATGCGGAGCTCCAGGCGGGGGTGACGCGAGGGGGAGTTGATGACGGATTCAACCTACTTGGCTCCCGTCCCCGCCGGTCCCCCCACCAGCCCCGCCTCGTACGCCATGATCACCAGCTGCACCCGGTCCCGGGCGCCCAGCTTCGCGAGGATCCGGGTCACATAGGTCTTCGCGGTCGCCACGCTGATGTGCAGCCGGCCGGCGATCTCCGTGTTGGTCAGACCCGAGCCGATCAGGGTCAGGACCTCGCGCTCGCGCTCCGTGATGCCGCTCAACTCCCGTACCTTCTCGGTCTGTTGACTCGGCTGCGCGGAGGCGAAGTCCTTGATCAGGCGGCGGGTGACGGCGGGGGCGAGCAGGCCGTCACCGGCCGCCACCACCCTGACCGCGTCGAGGATCTGCTCCAGCGCCATGTCCTTGACGAGGAACCCGGCCGCGCCGGCCCGCAGCGCCCCGTACACGTATGCGTCGTCGTCGAAGGTCGTCAGGACGATGATCTGCGCGCCGGACGGGCCCGCCACGATCTGCCGGGTGGCCTCGATCCCGTCCATTTCCGGCATACGGATGTCCATGACGATTATGTCGGGTGCGGCCTGCTCGGCGAGCCGCACCGCCTCCGCGCCGGTGCCGGCCTCGCCCACCAGCTCCAGGTCCTCCGCCTCCTCGATCACCATCTGAAGGGCGGCCCGCACCAGCGGCTGGTCGTCCACCAGCGCGACCCGGATCATGCCGCCGCCTTCGGCAGGGGCAGCCGGGCCGCGACCCGGAAGCCGCCGCCGGCCCGGGCGCCCGCGCTGAACTCCCCGTCCAGGAGCGCCACCCGCTCCCGCATGCCGGCGATCCCGAAGCCCGGCGTGCCTCCCTCGGGGGAGCCCGCCACGCCGTCAGGCCCCTCGCCCGCCACACCGTCAGGCCCCCCGGCCTCGTCCCGCACCATCTCCTCGCCCGGTCCCTTCCCTCGGTCGGTGATCTCCAGCGTGAGGTCACGCTCCCCGTACTCCACCAGCACCTCGCACGCCTGCGCCCCCGCATGCCGGACGACATTGGTGACCGCTTCCTGCACGATGCGGTACGCGGCCAGATCGACGTCCTGCGGGAGCGGGCGGGGCGGGCCCTGCCGCGTCACCGCGACGCGCACCCCGGCCGCCGTGGTGGCATCGGCGAGACGGTCCAGGCCGGCGAGACCCTGCGGCGGAGCGGCGTCGTCCTCGCGCAGGGTGCCGAGCATCCGCCGCAGCCCCGCGAGGGTCTCGCGCCCCGTCTCCTCGACCGTGCGCATCGCCTCGCCCGCGCGCTCCGGCCGGGTGTGCACGATCCGCGCCGCGGCGCCGGCCTGGAGCGCGATGATGCCGATGCTGTGCGCGACGGTGTCGTGCATCTCCCGTGCGATGCGCAGCCGTTCGGCCGTGACGGCCTGCCGCGCGGCGTGCTCCTGGAGCGCGGCGGCGTGGGCGCGCGTCTGGTGGGTGGCGTCGCCGACGAACCAGGCGACGAGGACGGTGAGGAGGGCGGCGAGCAGCTGGGCGGTGTCGATGTTGGCGTCCATCGCCCGCCGCGCGGCCACGGGGAAGAGCAGCACCGCCAGGGCGAGACCGGCGGCGACGGCACCGGTCCTGCGCGGCTGCCGCAGCGCCACGCAGTACAGCGCGAACGCCGGTGCCAGGAAGGCCACCACGTCGAACTGGGCGGCCTTGCCCAGCGTCGCGGCCGCCCACGCGGAGGCGGTGAGGAACAGGGCGTACCCGATGAGCGGCCGCTCCCGCAGCAGCCTGCTGCCGGCGACGGCCGTGCCCGCGGCCACCGCGAGCAGCGCCCAGCCGAGCAGGCCCGGCGAGAAGGACGGCTGCGCCTGCCCGTTCATCAGGGCTTCGCCGGGCAGCAGGAAGAACTCGTCGAGCAGGGCGAAGGCGTACGCCGCGCCCCACAGGACCACGGCCCAGGTCTCCGGGCGGATGCGTCGGAGCACGGGCGCGCGGTGAGGGTCGCGGTCGGCGGCGGTCGGGGGCATGAGGTGATCGTAAGGAGCGGACCGGCGCGGGTCATCGGCCCCGGGCTGTACACCCTGGGGTGACACCCGGGCCGCGAAGTGTCGACGACGGCTGGACGCCCCGGGGCCCGCGCCCGCGGCACTGTCGTCGCATGATCGAGGCGACAGCACTCACCAAGCGATACGGCACGAAGCCGGCCGTGCGGAACCTGACGTTCACCGTCCACCCCGGCCGCGTCACCGGCTTCCTCGGGCCCAACGGAGCGGGCAAGTCGACCACCCTGCGCATGATCCTCGGCCTGCACTCGCCGACGTTCGGGTCGGTCACCGTGGCCGGCCGCCCCTTCGCCGGCCGGCCGCGCGGGCTGCGGCACGTGGGCGCGCTGCTCGACGCCCATGATGTGCACGGCGGGCGCAGCGCACGGGCCCAGCTGTGGGCGCTGGCCCGCAGCAACCGGATCCCGCGCGGCCGGGTCGACGAGGTGCTCGGCGAGGTCGGGCTCGCGGACGTGGCGGGCCGCCGCATCGGCGGCTACTCGCTGGGCATGAAGCAGCGTCTGGGCATCGCCTCCGCGCTCCTCGGCGATCCGCCCGTGCTGCTCTTCGACGAACCGCTCAACGGCCTCGACCCGGAGGGCGTGAAGTGGGTGCGCGAGCTGTTCCGGCGGCTCGCGGACGAGGGCCGTACGGTCTTCGTCTCCAGCCACCTGATGTCCGAAATGGAGCACACCGCGGACGACTTGATCGTCATCGGCCGGGGCGAGCTGATCGCCGCCGAGCCCCTCGCCGCGTTCGCGGCCCGCGGGACCCGCGGCCATGTGACGGTGCGCTCGCCCGGGGCCGAGGCCCTGGCCGGTCTGCTGACCGCGGCCGGCGCGGCCGTGACCTCGTACGGCGAAAGGCTGGAGATCACCGGCGTCACGGCGCCCGAGATCGCCCGCATCGCCCTCGACCACCGCATCCTGCTGCACTACCTGTCCACGGAGAACGCCTCGCTGGAGCGCGCGTTCATGGAGCTCACGGCGGACAGCGTCGAATACGGCGCGCGGGGGGCGGGCGCGGAGCCCGCGCGGCCCGTAGCCGGACCCATAGGGGGCGACGCCCCCGGACCCACCGCGGATGTCACCCCCGGGCCCGCCGTGGCCCCCACCCCGGGACCCGCCCCGGAAGACACCCCCGGACTCACCCTGGGAGACGCCCGATGACCACCAGTGCCACCACCGCGACCGCCACCACCGCGACCGCCACCACCGCGACTACCGCCACCCCACCGCCGCCGCACGCCGCGGCCCTGCGCACGGACGAACCCCGCCCCCGCTTCCGGGACTTGGCGGCGGCCGAGTGGATCAAGATCCGCTCCCTGCGCTCCCTGCCGATCGCCTACGGGACCACGGCACTCGCCGTCCTCGCCTTCAACTTGGGTACGGCGTACGACACGTACAGCCACTGGACCGCACGCACCGCGGCCGACCGCGCCCGGTTCGTCGAGGACGGCATCCCGCTCCAGCACGCCTTCAACGCCAACGCCGCGCTCGTCCTGATGCTCGCCCTCGGCGCGATCGGGGCCTTCGCGGTCGTCGGCGAGTACAGCACCGGCACCATCCGCACGACGTTCGCGGCGGTCCCGGCGCGCGGCCCGGTCATGGCCGCGAAAGCCGTGGTGCTCGGGGCTCTCACGACGGTCTACGGACTGCTGCTCGCGGCGGCCTCCTTCGCCGGCACCCAGGCGATCCTGGGCGCACGCGATGCTGGCGTCGGCCTCGACCACCCGGGCGCCCTGCGCGTCCTGCTGGCCTCCGCGCTGCTCGCCCCGGTCAGCGCCCTCGCGGGGTTCGCGCTCGGCGCGCTGATCCGGCACACCGCGACGACGATGATCGCTACGGTGACGGTCCTGCTCTTCCTGTCGATCGCCCTCACGGACGGCCGCTACTGGTCGGCACTCCTCGGCCACACCCTCCCGTACCAGGCGTGGCTCCGGCTGGCCGAACCCCGTTACGTACCACCGGAGTTCGGCTGGTCGCAGGGCGGGGCGTGGACCGTGTACGGGGTGTGGGGCGCGGTGGCGGCGGCGGTCGCGGTGCTCGCGGTGCGGCGCAGGGACCAGTGAGCCCAGGGCTTCGGCGAACCGGTGAGCCTGAGGCTCCGGCGAACCGGTTCCGTCAGCCCGGGCCTTGGCGAACCGGTCCGTCAGCGCAGGGCTTTGGCGAACCAATGGTCCGCCCTGCCGTGCCCCACGTACGGCGCCGTCTCCACGTATCCGTTGCGGAGGTAGAGGGTGCGCGCCTCGACCAGCTGCGTGTTGGTCTCGCAGACCATGGTGGTGGCCCCGAGTCTCCTCGCCGCATCCTCCACGGCGAACAGCAGTCCGCGTCCCAGGCCGGCGCCGCGCCCGGCGGGGTGCACGTACATCCGCTTGAGCTCCGCCGTCGCGTGCGCACCGGCCAGCAGGCGCACGCCCACGCAGCCGCGGAAGTCCCGCGCCTCGCCGCGGGCGACGAGGAACTCCCCGGCGGGCGGCGCGAGATCGGCGTGCGGGTCGCGGGCGAGCACGGCCCGCACCTCGGCCTCGCTCACCGGCCGCCCGAGCACCCGCCGCCCCATCTCCTCGACGTACTGCCGCATCACCTCGTCCACTCCGTCGCCGGTGACGGGCTCCGCGCTGATGGTCCAGTTCGGCATGTGGGCCATGGTGGCGGACGGGGCGGGCGGGGTCCATGCCCTTCGCGGGCCTGGTCCACGGCCTGTACGGGGCGGCCGGTGCGGCGGCGGGGGCCGGTGGCCGGGATGCGGGCCAAATGGGTGACGGATACGGTCGAAAGGTCACTCAGCGGACCCCTCGGGGAGCGGGAGGCTTCTCATGCGCAGCCCACGTACGGTCAACGTCCTCGGCGCCACCGTCACCGCGGCGGCCCTGGCCGTGGGCGGCCTGGCGGGGACGGCGGCAGCGGCCGACGACAACGGGGTGGCGAACCTGGAGGCGGAGCAGATCCTGCGCAGGTCGGCGGCGGCCTTCAAGACCGCCGAGTCCGTGCACCTCGAGATCGACGACGAGGCGGCCAGGTCGGGGGCCAGGGAGACCGAGCTCTCGGTCGACCGGCAGGGCAACTGCACCGGCGAGATGAAGCTGCCGGACGACGGCGGCAGCTTCGAGTTCCTGGTGCTCGCCGACCGTACGGCCTGGATCAAGCCGGACGACAAGATGGTGGAGAACCTGCTCGCGGAGCCGAACAGCACAGGCTCCGCCGACCCCTCCGCCTCCGCCGACGCGAAGGACATCGAGGGCAAGTACATCAAGCGCAACCTCAACAGGGCCCCGGAGCTCGAAGGCCTCAAGACCCTGTGCAACCTGGACACCCTCCAGTCCTTGTCCGGCGGCCGGCTCACCGACCCGGTCAAGGGCGAGGAGAGCGAGGTCGACGACACGAAGGTGATCGCGGTCAAGGGCCGGGCCCACGGCCAGGAGCACACCCTCTACGTGGCCGCCGAGGGCCAGCCGTACCCGCTGAAGTCCGAGTCCGCCGATGGAAAGCTCACGGTCGAACTCAGCGAGTTCAACGAGCTGGTGACGGTCACCCCGCCGGAAGCGGACGAGGTCGCCACCCTCTGAACCGCCGCCTCTGAAACGCCGCCCGCGCGCACACGAAAGGGCCCGGCCGGTACCCCGGCCGGGCCCTTCCCTGATGTCCAAGAGTCCGTCGGCCTGCGACGGTGCACCGATCGCAGCCCGTGCCGAACACGGCCCGGATCAGGCCTTCTTGGTCTCCCAGAAGATCTTGTCGATCTGGGCGATGTAGTCCAGCGCCTTCTGGCCGGTCGCCGGGTCGGTCGAGCCCTTCGCGGCCGAGAGGGCCTTGAGGGTGTCGTTCACCAGCTGGTGCAGCTCCGGGTACTTCTCGAAGTGCGGGGGCTTGAAGTAGTCGCTCCACAGCACCGACACGTGGTGCTTGGCGAGCTCGGCGCGCTGCTCCTTGATGACGGTGGCGCGAGCCTGGAAGTGCGGGTCGTCGTTCCCGGCCATCTTCTCCTGGACGGCCTTGACCGACTCCGCCTCGATACGGGCCTGGGCGGGGTCGTACACACCGCAGGGCAGGTCGCAGTGGGCGCTGACCTTCACCTTGGGCGCAAACAGGCGGGAGAGCATGTAGCTGTCCTTCCTCGTGATCGTCTTCTCAGGTGGGACATTACTCCCTGGAGGAGGGACTTTCGCGGGTGCCCCCGGGTGCTTAGGTCAAAAGTCCAGGGTGGACCTGGGACCCGTGGACGATCCCACTGCACACTGTGAGGTGGGCGGAGAATGGGGTCTCCGCTGCTCGGGAGCGAGCCGGGAGCGTGGGGACCGATGCCGGGAGGTGCCTGATGCAGGAGTCGGTGCGACGGGGGGAGCGCAGAGTGCCGTTCGGGACCGCCGAGGTGCACGGTCCGTCCATGGTGCCCACGCTGCACCACGGCGACCAGCTGCTGATCCGGTACGGGGTGCGGATCCGGCCCGGTGACGTGATCGTCCTGCGCCACCCGTTCCAGCAGGACCTGCTGGTGGTCAAGCGCGCCGTCGAGCGGCGCGAGGGCGGCTGGTGGGTGCTCGGGGACAACTCCTTCGCGGGCGGCGACAGCACGGACTACGGGACGGTGCCCGAGGAGCTGGTGCTCGCCAAGGTGCTCGGCCGCTACCGGCCGCGCGCCGAGGGTCAGCGGCTGCCGTTCTGGCTCTTCTCGGCGGTGCGTCCCGTGCTCGCCTCGCGGTCGGTGCGCTCGGCCGCCTCCTCGCGCTTGCGGGCCCGGTAGGCCGCGACATTGGCCCGGGTCGCGCAGCGGTCGGAGCAGTAGCGGCGGGAGCGGTTGGTGGACGTGTCCAGGTACGCGTTGCGGCACGGGGTCGCCTCGCAGAGGCCCAGGCGGTCCACGCCGTGCTCGGTGAGGTGGAAGGCCAGGCCCATGGAGGCGATGGCCGCGTAGCCCGCCGTCGCGTTCGAGGGGTGGTCCGCGAGGTGCATGTGCCACAGCGGGTTGCCCGCGTCGTCGCGGTGGTCGTGCCCGGAGATCTGCGGGCTCACCGGGAATTCGAGCAGCAGTGAGTTGAGCAGGTCGACGGCGAGGGTCTCGTCCCCGCCGTCGGCCGCCTCGAAGACCGCGCGCAGCCGCGCCCGCACCGAGCGGAAGCGCGTGACGTCCGCGTCCGTGGCCCGCCGGGCCGCCGACTGATTCGCGCCGAAGAGCGCGCGCACCGCCTCGACGCTCGTGAGCGTGTCCTTCTCGCGCACCGGCTCCTCGCTGTTGACGAGGCGCACGGCGTAGTCCGAGTAATAGGCCAGTTCCACTTGTAGTCCTTACGGATGCGGTCTATCGTCGTCGTACGGAAGTAATGGGCGGAGCCCTTCACGGGGGCTTACGTACAGGGTATTACGTACGGAGGGGAACCATGACGGACACCAACACGGCACCCGGCACCGCGGGCCTCGGCCACGGCACCGACTGGCGCGCCTGGCAGGACAGCTGGGACCGGCAGCAGCAGTGGTACCTGCCGGACCGCGAGGAGCGGTTCTCGGTCATGCTCGACATGGTGGAGGCCCTGGTCGGTCCGAAGGCGCGGGTGCTGGATCTCGCGTGCGGTACGGGGAGTATTACGGACCGGCTCCTCAAGAGGTTCCCGGAGGCGGAGAGCACCGGGGTCGACCTCGACCCGGCGCTGCTCACCATCGCGGAGGGCACCTTCGCCGGGGACGCGCGGGTCACGTTCGTACGGGCGGACCTGAAGGACCCCGAGTGGGCCTCCCGGCTGCCGTACGACTCCTATGACGCCGTGCTCACCGCGACGGCGCTGCACTGGCTGCACAGCCCCGAACTCGCCGTCCTGTACGGGCAGATCGCGGGGCTGGTGCGTGAGGGCGGGGTGTTCATGAACGCCGACCACATGCCCGATCCGGCCACCCCGCGCATCAACGCGGCGGAGAGCGCGTACCGCAATGCGCGGGCGGCGCGGGCGAAGGCGGAAGGCGTCCTGGACTGGAAGGAATGGTGGCAGCTCGCCGCCGCCGACCCGGTCCTGGCGGGCCCGACCGCCGAGCGCTTCGAGATCTACGGCGACCACGCGGACGGGGACATGCCCTCGGCGGAGTGGCACGCGACCACGCTCAAGGACATGGGCTTCGGAGAGTCCCGGGTGGTGTGGGCTTCGCCGGCGGACTCGGTGGTGCTGGCGCTGAAGTAGGGCGCTCGGACCCAGCTCCTGCCGCGGGTGTGGGTGCGGCGGATCAGTGCATGCCTGTGCGCATGCCCGTGCTTCCCGCACCTACAGGGGTGCAGGGGGCGGAGCCCCCGCGAGCTGCGGGTGCGTGGGCCTGCGCCTGCGGTGGGTGGATTTCCCCTACCCGCCCCTTCCCGAAACCGGGGGCTCCGCCCCCGGACCCCCGCATCCGAACTCCGTTCGGATCGCCTCAAACGCCGGCGGGGCTGGATGGGGCTGGATGAGCAGCAAGCGGCAGGGGCGGTACGGGAACTCCCACCGTACCGCCCCTGCCGCTTCGTGAAGAGCTACAGCACCTTCGAGAGGAACGACTGCGTCCGCTCGTGCTGCGGGTTCGTCAGGACGTCGCGCGGGTGGCCCGACTCGACGACGACGCCCTCGTCCATGAAGACCAGCGAATCGCCGACCTCGCGGGCGAAGCCCATCTCGTGGGTGACGACGATCATCGTCATGCCGTCCTCGGCGAGGCCGCGCATGACGTCGAGGACGTCACCGACCAGCTCCGGGTCGAGCGCCGAGGTGGGCTCGTCGAAGAGCATCAGCTTCGGCTCCATCGCGAGCGCACGCGCGATCGCCACACGCTGCTGCTGGCCGCCGGAGAGCTGCGACGGGTAGTTCCCGGCCTTGTCGGCCAGGCCCACGCGGTCGAGCAGCCGCTGCGCGCGCTCGCGCGCCACGGCCTTCGACTCGCCCTTGACCTGGACCGGCGCCTCCATGACGTTCTCGAGCGCCGTCATGTGCGGGAACAGGTTGAAGCGCTGGAAGACCATGCCGATGTCCCGGCGCTTCAGGGCGACTTCGCTGTCCTTGAGCTCGTACAGCTTCCCGTTCTTCTCGCGGTAGCCCACCAGGTCGCCATCGACCGAGAGCCGGCCGCCGGTGATCTTCTCCAGGTGGTTGATGCACCGCAGGAAGGTCGACTTGCCCGAGCCGGAGGGGCCGATCAGGCAGAAGACCTCGCGGGGAGCCACTTCGAGGTCGATGCCCTTGAGCACCTCGACGTTGCCGAACGACTTGTGGACGTTCTCGGCCTTGACCATGGCGGTCATCGGAGACCTCCCGACAGGTTGCGCGACGGGATGACAGCGGCCTTCAGGCGCTGCATCGGCGTCGGCGGGAGCGTGCGGGTGGAGCCCTTGGCGTAGAAGCGCTCCACGTAGTACTGGCCCACCGACAGGATCGAGGTCATGACCAGGTACCAGGCGGCGGCGAGGAAGTACATCTCCACCGTGGCCGTGGACCGTTCACCGATCTGCTGGGTGACCCGGAACAGGTCGAGGTACTGCACCGCCGAGACCAGCGAGGTGGTCTTCAGCATGTTGATGACCTCGTTGCCCGTCGGCGGCACGATCACCCGCATCGACTGCGGGATCACGATGCGGCGCAGGGTCTTGGAGTGGCTCATGCCGAGCGCGTGCGCCGCCTCGGTCTGGCCCTCGTCCACCGAGAGCAGACCGGCGCGGCAGATCTCCGCCATGTACGCGGCCTCGTTGAGGCCCAGACCCAGGAGCGCCGTCAGCATCGGCGTCATGAAGTCCGACCACTGGTCCTTGTAGAACGGACCGAGGTTGATGTACTCGAAGACCAGGCCGAGGTTGAACCAGACGAAGAGCTGGACCAGGACCGGGGTGCCGCGGAAGAACCAGATGTAGAACCAGGCGATCCCGCTGGTGACCGGGTTCTTCGACAGGCGCATCACGGCGAGGACGATGCCGAGGACCACGCCGATGAGCATCGCGAGGACCGTCAGCTTCATCGTCTCGACGACACCGTCGAGGATGCGCTCGTTGAAGAAGTAGTCGGGAATCGTGGCCCAGTTGATCTTGTCCGACTGGGCGAATGCGTAGACGATCGCGACGAGCAGGCCGAGCGCGATCAGGGCCGAGACGTAGCGCAGCGGGTGGCGGACCGGGATGGCCTTGATGACCTCCGGTCCGCCGCCGCGGGCGCCGCCCGGGCCGTCCGTCTTGTTGACGTCAACAGTCACGGGTGTTGCCTTTCAACCAGCGTGGGCCGGGAGCCGGTTACTTGCCGCCGTTGACGGTGACTTCCTTGACGGCGCCGTCCTCGACGCCCCACTTCGAGATGATCTTGTCGTACTCGCCGCTCTTGATGATCGCCTCGAGCGCGGCCTTGAGGGCGTCGCGCAGCTGGTCGTTGCCCTTGGCGACGGCGATGCCGTACGGGCCGGCCTCGACCTGGTCGCCGACGATCTCGAAGTTCTTGCCGCCGCCCGAGTTCTTCACGGAGTACGCCGCGATCGGGAAGTCCGCGGAGACGACGTCGGCGCCGCCGCCGCGCATACGGGTCTCGGCCTCCGGGTTGGTCGGGAAGTCCTCGACCTTGAGGGCCGGCTTGCCGTCGTCCTTGCACTTCTTGGCCTGGTCGTTGGCCAGGTCGAGGGAGAAGGTGGCCTGCTGGACGGCGATGGTCTTGCCGCACAGGTCGTCCCAGGTCTTGATGCCCTGGGTCTCGCCCTTGTTGGTGTAGAGCGAGACACCGGCGACGAAGTAGTCGACGAAGTCGACACCCTTGCCGACCTTCTTGCCCGTGTCGCCGTCGATGCCGTTCTGGCGGTCCTTGGTGTCGGTCATGGCCGACATGGCGATGTCGTAGCGACCGCCGCCGAGACCGCCGATGAGGTCGGCGAACTTGCCGTTCTGGAACTTGAACTCGACGCCGAGCTGCTTGCCCATGGCCGCCGCGATGTCGGGGTCGATACCCACCGTCTTGCCGGACTCGTCCACGTACTCCACGGGGGCGTACGCGATGTCCGAACCGACGTTGATGACGCCCTTGTCCTGGATCTCCTTGGGCAGCTTCGAGAACAGCGGCGCCGAGCTCTTCTTGCCGCCGTCCTTCGTGGCGTCGCTGCCGCTGTCGCTGTCCTTGGTCTGGTCGCCGCATCCGGTCAGGATCAGGGCGCCGGCGACCGCGATGGCGCCGACCGCGGCTATCCGGGACTTGGCGGTCGTGCGACGAATGGTGCTTGCGGTCATGGGGGTCCTCCGGCAGATGCGTGCTGTGCGTGCTGATGAGGGAGAGATGCAGGCGGTCGCGTACACGGCTTCGGGTCCCGCGACCTTGTGTGATTACGGCATCTTGCCATTCGGACCGGAAGATTCAGGGTGCCCCCCATGTCAAAATCGGATAACGGGTGCGAGCGGGGCCGTCGAGCCCCGGAATTCCGGGGTGAGCGTCCGCTCAGCGAACGGTCGCCAACCGGCCCATATCGGCCCCATCTCGCCATACGGACAGGGTTGTTGAACTTTTCGCCCGACTCCGGACATTTGACGTAGCTTGATCCACAGGTTGAGGCGAATCTCTCTCGTGGAGAGCCACGTTCATCCTGTACAAAAGAGCGTTACACCCCTCATCCGGGGACCAGGGCGCGTGTGCGGCGCGCCCGCGCGCGGACAGCTCCCAGTGCATGGGAGGCCCATCGCCCAACGGCGAGGCGTTCGCGCGGTGCCCGCCCACTCCCGAACAGGGAGTGGCAACCCTCAACGATTGAACCTTTAAGGGGTCAGACAAAGTGGCAGCGGAGATCGTCAATCCTCGCAGCGACGCCGGGACGCACGGGGCCGACGAGCCCTTCGACCCGGCCTTCGCGCTGCACCGCGGCGGCAAGATGGCTGTTCAGGCCACGGTGCCGGTCCGTGACAAGGACGACCTGTCCCTCGCGTACACACCTGGTGTCGCCAAGGTGTGCAGCGCCATCGCCGAGCAGCCGGAGCTCGTCCACGACTACACGTGGACCTCGAACGTGGTGGCGGTCGTCACCGACGGCACGGCTGTGCTCGGACTCGGCGACATCGGTCCTTCCGCCTCGCTCCCCGTGATGGAGGGCAAGGCGATCCTGTTCAAGCAGTTCGGCGGCGTGGACGCCGTGCCGCTCGCGCTCGACACCACCTCGGTGGACGAGATCGTCGAGACGGTCAAGCGCCTCGCCCCGTCCTTCGGCGGTGTCAACCTCGAGGACATCTCGGCGCCGCGCTGCTTCGAGATCGAGAAGCGGCTCCAGGAGGAGCTGGACATCCCGGTCTTCCACGACGACCAGCACGGCACCGCGATCGTCACCCTGGCGGCGCTCCGTAACGCCGCGAAGCTCACGAACCGGACGCTCGGCGACCTGCGCGCCGTGATCTCCGGCGCCGGCGCCGCGGGTGTGGCCATCGCCAAGTTCCTCCTCGAGGCCGGCATCGGCGACGTCTCCGTGGCCGACCGCAAGGGCATCGTCAGCCGCGACCGCGACGACCTCACGCCGGTCAAGCGCGAGCTGGCCGAGCTGACCAACAAGGCGAACCTCTCCGGCTCCCTGGAGTCCGCCCTGGCCGGAGCCGACGTCTTCATCGGCGTCTCCGGCGGTACGGTCCCGGAGCCGGCGGTCGCCTCCATGGCCCCGGACTCCTTCGTGTTCGCCATGGCCAACCCGAACCCCGAGGTGCACCCCGACGTCGCGCACAAGTACGCGGCGGTCGTGGCCACCGGCCGTTCGGACTTCCCGAACCAGATCAACAATGTGCTCGCGTTCCCCGGCATCTTCGCCGGCGCGCTCCAGGTGCGTGCCTCGCGCATCACCGAGGGCATGAAGATCGCCGCGGCTGACGCGCTCGCCGGGGTGGTCGGGGACGACCTGTCCGCGGAGTACGTGATCCCGTCGCCGTTCGACGAGCGGGTCGCTCCGGCGGTCACCGCCGCGGTGGCCGCTGCGGCGCGTGCGGAGGGTGTGGCCCGCCGCTGAGCCGGGTTTCTGCAGGAGGGTCCCGTCCGTTGTGGGCGGGGCCCTTTTGCTTTCAGGGCCGCAGGGGCTGAGAGTCGCCTCAGGCCGAGGTGGTGCGGGGTGTCACACCCGGCGACGGTTCCGTGACGTACAGGGGCACCAATATCGTCACCCCCATGTTCGCTGCATACGCCGCACGTATCGACCGTGATCAGCCGCTCAACGGGCTCGAGTTGGGGGAGCGGCCCGCGCCCGTCGTCCGCGAGGGCTGGTCCACCATCGACGTCAAGGCCGCCTCCCTCAACCACCACGACCTGTGGTCCCTGCGGGGCGTGGGCCTCGGCGAGGACAAGCTCCCGATGATCCTCGGCTGCGACGCGGCCGGCGTCGACGAGGACGGCAACGAGGTCGTCCTGCATTCGGTGATCGGCCAGTCCGGGCACGGGGTAGGCCCGAAGGAGCCCCGCTCCATCCTCACCGAGCGCTACCAGGGCACCTTCGCCGAGCAGGTCTCCGTGCCCACCTGGAACGTCCTGCCCAAGCCCAAGGAGCTCAGCTTCGCCGAGGCCGCCTGTCTGCCCACCGCCTGGCTCACCGCGTACCGGATGCTCTTCACCAACGCCGGTGTGCGGCCCGGGGATTCGGTGCTCGTGCAGGGCGCGGGCGGCGGTGTCGCGACCGCGGCGATCGTACTCGGCAAGGCGGCCGGTCTCCGCGTCTTCGCGACCAGCCGGGACGAGGCCAAGCGCAAGCGCGCCATCGAGCTGGGCGCGGTCGAGGCGGTCGAGCCGGGCGCGCGGCTGCCCCAGCGCGTGGACGCCGTGATCGAGACGGTCGGCGCCGCCACCTGGTCGCACTCCGTCAAGTCCCTGCGCCCGGGCGGCACGTTGGTGATCTCGGGCGCCACGAGCGGCGACCGCCCCTCGCACGCCGAGCTCACCCGCGTCTTCTTCCTGGAGCTGAAGATCGTCGGCTCGACGATGGGCTCCAAGGACGAGCTGGAGGACCTGCTCTCGTTCTGCGCCGCGACCGGTGTCCGTCCGGTCATCGACGAGGAACTGCCCCTCGACCGCGCCCGCGAGGGCTTCGCTCGGATGGAGTCGGGCGAGCTGTTCGGGAAGATCGTGCTGACAGTCTGACCGGCGGTCCGACGGCCGTACGTCTCAACTCCTGTCCCTTCCGGCCCGGTTGGCCGCCCGCTAGCGATGCAGGGCGATCAGCCGGGCCAGATGCCTGCCCGCGATCTCCAGCGGCTCCACGCTGCGCGACACCTGGGACGCGAGCTCCGCGCCCTCCAGGGTGCTGATCACCGTGTGCGCGAGCGCGTGCGCGTCCTCCTCGGCGATCCCCGAGGCGCGCAGCTTGTCGTGGACGAGGCCGCGCCAGCGCGCGAAGGCCGCGGCGGCCGCCTCCTGGATGTCCGGGACGCGGCCCGCGGTGCCGAGCGAGGTCGTGGTGATCGGGCAGCCGTCGATCCAGTCGGATGCGCGCAGCCCCGCCGCGATGGACGCGCTCAGGGCGAGGACCGCGGCCGCCGGGTCCTCCTCGCTGTCGAGCGCGGCGCTCAGCTCGTGCACGAACTCCTCGTCCCCGTGCCGGATCGCGGCCACCGCGAGCTCCTGCTTCCCGCCCGGGAAGAAGTGGTACACCGAGCCCAGCGTGGCCTCGGCCTCCTGGGAGATCTGCTTGATCCCCGTGCCGTCGTAGCCCTGGCGCTGCATCAGCCGCGAGGCGGTGCGCACGATCCGTGTGCGGGTGTCGGGGCCGCCCGCCGCCTTCTCCTTCGTCTTCACGCAGGCGAGCTTACCGAATAGAGCGTTCATTCCAGAACCTGTGCTACGGTCGTCCTCGTTCTGGATAGAGCGTTCGTTCTAGCTGACGCCGAGTTGAGATGGGGAGACGTCATGGGTGAGTCGACGAGCAAGATGGGCGGGAACGGCGCGGACGGGTCGGCCGCCAAGCAGCCGGTGACCGTGATCGGGCTCGGTCCGATGGGGCGGGCCATCTCGGCCGCCCTCCTGGAGCGCGGGCACCGGGTGACCGTGTGGAACCGGACCGCGAGCCGTGCCGACGAGCTGGTCGCGAAGGGGGCGGCGCGGGCCGCGAGCCCCGAAGAGGCGCTGGCGGCAAGCGAGTTGGTGCTCGTGGTGCTCACGGACTACGCGGCCATGCACCAGATCCTGGGGCCGGTGGCGGACTCCCTGGCGGGCAAGGTCGTCGCCAACTTCAGCTCCGACACCCCCGAGCGCACCCGCGCGGGCGCGGCCTGGGCCGAGTCGCACGGGGCGCGCTATGTGGCCGGCGGGCTCGGTGTCTCGGCGGTGCAGGTCGGCACGGACGAGGCCTTCGTGTACTTCGCGGGGCCCAAGGACGTGGTGGAGGAGCACCGCGAGGTGTTCGAGGTCATCGGGTCCGTGGACTACCGGGGTGCGGACCACGGTCTCGCGCCGCTCTGGTACCAGCTCCAGCTCGGCCTGTTCTGGAGCAGCCTCACCGCGTATCTGCACACGGTCGCCGTGGCCGGCGCCAACGGCATCAGTCCCGAGGAGCTGCTCCCGTACGCCGTGCAGACCGCCGACTCGGTCGCGGGATTCCTGAAGTTCTATACGCCGCGGCTCCAGGCAGGCAGTCACGAGGGCGACGTGGACCGGCTGTCGATGGGGGTCGCCAGCGTGGAGCACGTGGTGGACACCGCCCGTGACTCGGGGGTCGACGCCGCACTGCCCGAGGCGCTGCTCTCGGTGTTCCGGCGGGGCATGGACGCGGGGCTCGCGGACCGCAGCGTCACCAGTCTGGTGGAGGTCTTCCGGGGGAGCGAGGCGTCTGTCAACCATGGTTGACAGGCGATGGCTGTCAACGTAAGTTGACGGCATGACCGAAGCGACGGATCTCGCCGAGCGGGCGGGCGATCAGGACCCCCGGGTCGGGCTGCGGGCGGTCGCCGCACTGCGGCGGCTGCTCGAACAGCTCGAAGCGGTCCAGGTGCGCGGCGCGCGCAACCAGGGCTGGTCCTGGCAGGAGATCGCCGCCGAGCTCGGCGTGAGCAGGCAGGCCGTGCACAAGAAGTACGGGAGGCAGTGATGTTCGAGCGGTTCACGGACGGCGCCCGCACCGTGGTCAAGGGTGCGGTGGCACATGCGGAACGCGCGCAGGCCGAGGAGATCGAGCCGGCACACCTGCTGCTCGCGCTGCTGGAGTCGCGCGGCACGAAGGCGGCGTTCGCGCTCGACGCGCTGGGGGTGCGGGCGGCGGCGGTGGTCTCCGGGCTCGACGAGGCGCGGCGCCGCGGCGGGCTCTCGGAGGCGGACGCGGAAGCGCTCGCCGGACTCGGGATCAATGTCGGCGCGATCGTCTCGCGGGTCGAAGAGGCCCACGGCGAGGGGGCGTTGATGCACGGCAGGCCGCGCCGGAAGTTCCCGTGGGGCGCGTCCGGGCACCGTCCCTTCACGCGGGACGCGAAGGCGGTGCTCGAACAGTCGCTGCGCGTGGCCCTGGCCCGCAAGGACAAGACCATCGGCGACGAGCACCTGCTGCTCGCGATGACCGCGAGGCCCGGTGTCGTACGGGATGTCCTCGCCGCGTGCGGGGCGACCTTCGACGGGGTCGAGCGGGTGCTCGGGGCGGGCAACGGAGGCGCCGCGAAAGCGGGTTGAGGCCGGGCCGCGCCCAGGACGGGGCGGCCCGGGGCTCAGGCGCCGACGGTGCCGTCCACGCCCTCGCGCAGGAAGTCGGCGTGACCGTTGTGCCGCCCGTATTCGAGCAGGACGTGCACCATCACCATCCGCAGCGAGACCTCCTTGTCCCAGCGTGGCTGGCGGCCGGTGACGTCGAGCGATTCGGCCTCCTTCTCGATCCGGCGCGAGCGCTCCACCTCGGCCTCCCAGGCCCCGAAGGCCTCGGCCCGGGTGGAGCCGCTCGCGTCGTACGCGGCCTGGAAGTCGATCTCGTCGGACCACACCATCGGCGCCTCGTGGTCCTCGAACACCCGGTGGAACCAGGCGCGTTCCACCTCCGCCATGTGCCGGACCAGGCCCAGCAGCGACAGCGTGGAGGGCGGCATCGAGCGCTGCCGCAGCTCCTCGTCCGTGAGCCCTGCGCACTTCATGGCGAGGGTCGCGCGGTGGTAGTCGAGAAAGGCGCGCAGCGTCTCGCGCTCACCGCCGCGCAGGGGCGGTCCGATGCGGGGGTCGGCGGTCATGCGGGGCGTCTCCTCGTGGCTGTGGCTGTGGTGGCGGTGGCGGTGCGGGCTCGGGATGCGGTGGCGTCAGTATCCATGCAGGTCGGGCGGCGTTGTCAGTGGGGCCCGCTAGCTTCGGAGGGGTCGAGGACTCTCGGAGTCCGCCGTCCCGTCCGTGCAGCGGCAGGAGGCCCAGCATGCCCGTGCCCGTCGAATTCGTTCCCGCGCCCGCCGCGGTGCGCCGGCCGGTCACCAAGGTCGGCGGCCAGCCCGTCTGGCTGGAGGAGCCGCAGTGGCCGCTCTCGCGGGTGAGTGGTGAACCCATGGAGTTCCTGGGGCAGTTCGAGCTCGGCGACAGCCGGCTCGGCTATCTCTTCATGACGGCCTCGGAGGACGGCGAGGAGGCGACGTTCGAGCCGGAGGGCGGGGAGAATGCGCTGATCGTCCAGCCCGCGGGCCGTATCCCGGAGTTCGTCGCGGTCACGGCGGCCGAGGCCGGGCCCTCGGCGGGCGACGACTTCGTCCCGCGTGCGGTGGAGCGGGCGCCGGACGGGGAGGAGTGGCAGTTCCTCGGCGGCCCCGGCATCGAGCCGAACTGGCTGCAGGGCGGCGAGGAGCCGGGCCCCGGCTGGCAGTTGATAGCCCAGCTGGACTCGGCGGGCCTGCCGTTCCACGTCGACTTCGGCGACATGGGCGTGGGCTATGCCTTCCTGTCGCCGGACGGCAAGGAGGGGCGGTTCCTCTGGCAGTGCGGGTGAGGGGGCGCCTCGGCGGGAGTGCGGACCGTTCGCCGTCCGTGCAGGTCGGGCGGGGCGTGGCGGGGGGAAACGGAAGCGTTCCGGCCATGTCCGTGATCGGTAACGATCGCCGGGCCGAGGATGGATCCTTGATCCCCGCGGGGCAGACTCTGCTCGCCGGACCGACCACGCAAGCCGGCCCAGAGATTCGGGGGAATCTTCATGCGCGTCATCCGCAAGAGCAGCAGAGTCACCGTCCTGGGGGCGCTCGCCCTCGCCGCCCTGCTCACCACCACCGCCTGCCAGCCGGGTGAGGAGGACGGGAAGGCCGACGGGAGCAAGCCCTCCGCGACGGCCACCGAGAAGCCGGAGCAGTCCGAGAAGCCCGAGCAGCCCGAGCAGGGCGACAAGACCGACAAGCCGTCGAAGCCCGCCGGGGACAAGACCGGGACGGCCGCCCCCGAGGGGAGCGGCGGGAGCGGCGACGGCAAGGGCGGGGTGAACCCGGCCGACAACGTCTGCGCCGAGAACGGCCAGGGCCCCTACGGAAAGATCGAGACGCTCACCTTCGGCGGCGAGGCGCCCAACACCGTGGTGGGCCTCGTCCTCGGCCACTACGAGTGCCAGGGCGGCGAGACCGAGCCCCAGTTCAAGCCGGACAGCGCGACCGGGGCGGCGATGAACGTGCTGCTTGACGACGCGAAGCTGAAGGTGGTCGTCGAGGGCGACCTGGCGAAGCGGATGGGTTCCTCGACCCCGGATGCCAACACCTTCGTCAAGGAGATGGCCGAGCTGGAGAGCGAGGGCAAGCTCGTCGGCCAGAAGGCGCCCCAGTTCTACTTCCAGTCCGACGCTCCGAACCCGGACGCGCCCGACGGCGAGGACACCAAGATCGTGTACCTGCACCAGATCACGTTCCACATCTCGAACTGATCCGGAGCCCGGGTACGAAGGAGGGGTGGGTCCGCCGCTGATGCGGCGGGCCCACCCCTCCTCGTGTCCTACTGCGCGTCCCGCCCCCGCAGGATCGAGCCGAGCCGCACGGCCGTGGCCGCCAACCGCGCGCGGGCTTCGGTGAGTTGCTCCTCCGTCACCCCGTGGTCGCGGGCGGCGTCGCGGATGTCGTCACGGAAGCGGTCCAGCAGCCGGTCCAGATCGCGGGCCGGATCGCCCGTGGACTCCTCGCGCGCCCAGGCGGGCTCCTCCGCGGTGGGCGGCACGTCATCCCGTACGGAATCCTCGGACGCGCCCGGCTTGCCGAAGTCCACCACCACGCTCGGCTCGGACTCCGCGGGGCCGCCCCAGGCTCCCGGCTTGGTGAAACGGCCGAGCTCCTTGGTGATCTCCGCAAGGCCCTCGCGCAGGCCCGTCGGCCAGTCCCCGCGCTGGAAGTGGTCCTGCACCTTGTCCTGCACGGACTTGGCGACCCGCTGCATCTCCTCGCGCGCCTCCTCACGGGCCTCACGGGTCGCGTCCTGCGCCTGCCGCCGCGCCCGCTGGGCGTCCTCGCGGGCCCGCCGCGACTCGTCCTTGGCCCGGCGCGCCTGCTCCTTCAGCTCCTGCTTGGCCCGGCGCAGCTCCTCCTTGGCAAGCCGCCAGCCCTCGCTGTCGCCGAACGAGGCCTCCCAGTCCATGCCGCCGCGCGCGGACTTCCGGGCGGAGGAGCGCGCCTCGCCCGCCGCGGCCCGCATCTCGCGCCGCAGATCACCCGCGGCGCCGCGCACGTCGTCGCGGATCTCGGCCGCGAGCTCGGCCACGGACTCGTGGATCTCCAGCTCCAGGTCGGCCAACTCCCCGGCGCGCTCGGCCAGTTCGGCGCGGCCCGCGTCGGTGATCGAGTAGACCTTGCGGCCGCCCTCGGTGGTGTGCGTGACCAGGCCCTCGGCCTCCAGCTTGGCGAGCCGCGGGTAGACGGTGCCGGCGGAGGGCGCGTACAGGCCCTGGAAGCGCTCCTCCAGGAGGCGGATCACCTCGTATCCGTGGCGCGGTGCCTCGTCGAGGAGCTTGAGCAGATACAGCCGGAGCCGGCCGTGGGCGAAGACGGGGGCCATCTCAGAGCACCTTCCCGGTCGGGCCGTCGGAGGCCGGGCGGTCGGCCGGCGGGGTGTCGGCCGGCGCGGTGTCGGTCGCCGGCGAGTCCGCGGGCGGGGTGCCTGTGGGCGGGGTGTCGGCCGGCGGGGTGTCCGCGGGCTCCTCCGCGTCCTCCCGCGGCGGGCGCCGCAGCAGCGCGATGCCGCCGGAGATCGTGGTGGCCTTGAGCCTGCCGCGGCCCTCGCCGAGCCGGCCCGTGACCCGCTTGGCGCCCCACATGCCGCCGATCTGCAAGTCCTCGAACGCGTTGGAGACGGCGCCGCTGGTCGTGTTGGCCTCGACCTCGGCGTCGACCGGGTGCGGCAGCCGGATCGCGATCTCCCCGGAGACGCTGTTCAGGGCGACATCCGCGAGCCCGCCCTGCGGGTCGAGGTCCACGATCATGTCCCCGCTGACGGAGTCGGCGCGTACGGAGGCGCCGGCGTCGATCACCGTCAGATTCCCGGAGACGGAGTTGTAGCGCAGCTCGCCGGTGACGGACTGGGCCTCGACATCGCCGGACACGGACTCGGCGCGCACCGGCCCGGTCAGGCCGACCAGGGTGGAGTCGCCGCTGATGCCCTTGACGGTGGCGGGCCCTTCGATGCCGGAGACCATCGCGCTCGCGCCGATCACGCCGACCTCGACGCGCGTGCCGCTGGGCACGGCGAGCGAGACGACGGCCTTGCGGTGCCAGCCCTTGCGGTCGAGGAACTTGAGCCAGCCCTTCCAGGGCAGGTCGTCGTAGCCGACGCTGAGCACACCGCCCTCGTGGCGGACGATCAGCTCGGGCCCGTGCACCTCGGAGATCTCGAGCCGGGCGGAACCTTCATCGGTGCCCACCACGTTGACGGTTCCATTGACGATGCGTACCTGAAGGGTCGTGACCGGGTCGTCGAAGGTGAGCTTCTTGGGCTCCGCGACGGTCCACGTCGACTCTGGCATGGCTGACCTCCTTCGGCCTCGGGTTGCCTGGGACGCGGCCTGTGTCGCGTGCTGCGGCTCCGGCTCTCACACCGCGGCCGGGCTCGGCGACCCATTACGCGCCATATCGCGTCTTCTGCTAGACACGATATATCGCGGTTGGGTGAAGTCAAGGCGTGCCCTGGGGCCCGCGCACCTGATTTACGGGTCCGGGGTGCCCCTAGGGGGACGGGTTCCGGCGCCGGGACGCGGGAGTTCCGTGCGCGGAGGCGAAGAGGTCCGTACGCCCCTCGTGAGGGTGCCAATAACGCGCTAACCAGGGCATATTGCCCTAGCGTGAGGGCATGCCTGACGTTCCCGGGAACCCCGGCGCCCTGCTCCTGTGCCGCTCCGATCCGGCCGCCGTGGGTCCCGCGGCGCAGCTGCTGCGCGAGCCGATGCTGCTCGCGGAGGCAGGGCCGGAGTGGAGTGTGCTCGTGCCCGAGGGCAGGCCCTGGCGTCAGGGCGAGGAACAGGTGGACCGGGTCGCGCGCGGCTGGGCCTCGGCGCTCGCGGTCGCCTCGCCGTGGCCGGCGCTCGCCCTGTGGTGGGACGACGGCGGCGCGGGGTTCACGCTCGCCTCCGGCTTCCGGCGCACGGTCGGCTACGTATGGCTGGCGAACGGCACGCCCGTGGGCGAGGAAGAGGCCCTGAGCAGCTTCGTCTCCCGGCTCGGCCTCGACCCCGTACTCGACATGCAGTCGCTGGAAGAGCTCGCGCGCCCCGACTCGGACGCCGACGCGCGGGCCCGGATGCGCGGGCTGCTCGCGGTGCTCGGGCGGGCGGGGCTCGCGCTGCCCGCGGGGCTCGCGCCGGGGCTTTCCACCGAGGAACTCCGGTCTGCGGCCGAGGAGTTGCCCGAGGTGGAACAGGTGCGGTGGACCGGGTGGCGCGAGGTGGTCAGCGCCGAGCTGGACGTGGTCGAGCGAGGGCGGCTCGGGGCCTGGGTGCGCGGGCCGAAAGCGCGGGCCCTCGCGCTGGTGCAGGTCCTCGCGGGGGTGCCGGTGCTGGGGTATGCGCTGCGACGGCGGAGCCCCGCGTGGGCGGTCACCGGGGTGGCGCTTGTGGTCAACGGGGGGTTGGGGCTGGCGTACGACCGGGTGCGGGCGCGGGACTGAGGGGCGGGGTGGGGGTTCCTCTCCCCGCCCCGCCCCAACGCCAACGGGGGGCTAGGCGGCAAGCGCCTCCGTAGGGGAGAGGCGTGACGCCCGTACCGCCGGATACAGGCCCGCCACCGCGCCGATCACCAGCGTGGCGCCCACCCCGCCCGCCGCCGCCCACGGCGGCACCGTCACCGGCCAGTCCTGGTAGAGCGCGTAGCCGGCCGTGACCGCGATGCCGAGGACCGCGCCGCCCACCCCGCCGAGCGCCGAGAGCAGCAGGGACTCCGCGAGGAACTGCGTGCGGATCTGGCCGCGGGTGGCGCCGAGCGAGCGCCGCAGGCCGATCTCCGCGCGGCGTTCGAGCGCCGAGATCACCATGGTGTTCGCCACGCCGACCCCGCCCACGAGGAGCGCCACCGCGCCGAGTCCGAGGAGCAGCCCGGTGAAGGCCTCGCCCGCGGCCTTCTTCGCGGCGAGCGCGTCCGAGGGGCGCGAGACCTCGACCTCGTTGGGCGCCTCGGGGTTGGCGGTCGATCCGAGCACCGCCTGCACGTCCTCGACATCGGCGTCCTCGGCCCGTACGTAGAGCGTGGTCGGATGCCCGTCGAAGCCCAGCTCCTCCTGCGCGACGGGCCAGCCCACGAGGGCCGCAGTGTCGAGCTCGGGCGCGAGCGGCGCCGGGGCCAGGATGCCCACCACCGTGAACAGCCGTCCCCCGATGAGGACTTGGGTGTCCGCGCCCGCGCGGCCGATGCCCAGGCGCTCGGCCGCCGTCGCGCCGAGTACCGTCGCGGGATAGCGGCCGGTGGCCTCGTTCAGCCAGGTGCCGCTCGCGAGCGTCGCGCCCGTCGTGGCGCGCAGACCGGTGCGTGCGGCGTACGCGGACAGGCCGCCGGTCTCGGCCTGCGGGATCTTCGCGGTGCGGTACACCTTCGCGTCGGGCACCTTGCCGAGCGCCGACACGGAGGTCACCGGCCCGATCCTGGCCGCCATCTGCTCGGCGGTGTCGGGGAGTTGAGCCTGGCCGCCGGTCATCGTGGAGCCCGGCGACGCGGTGAGCAGATTCGTGCCGAGCGCGGCCAGCGTACGGTCGAGGCCGGCCTGCGAGGAGGCCGAGATGCCGACCACGGCCACCATGGCCGCGATGCCGATGGCGATGCCGAGGGCGGACAGGAAGGCCCGCAGCGGGCGGGTGCGCAGACCGACCGACCCCACCTTGACCACATCGCGCGGCCGCAGCCGGGCGGGCCTCAACGGTCCCTGGACGCGCGGCAGTTCCGGCGCCCGCACGTCCACGGTCACGGTGCCCCCACCGGCTCGCCCGCCGAAGGGACGCCGTGCGCCGGCGCCCCCGAATCGCTCACGATCCGCCCGTCCCGCATCCGCACCTGCCGCGGCAGTCCGTCCGCGATCTCCCGTTCGTGCGTGATGATCACGACGGTGGTGCCGGCCTCGTGCAGCTCGCGCAGCAGCCGCATGATGCCCTCGCTGGTCACCGAGTCGAGCGCGCCGGTCGGTTCGTCGGCGAGGAGCAGGCCCGGGTCGCCCGCGACCGCCCGCGCGATGGCGACGCGCTGGCGCTCGCCGCCGGACAGCTCGTGCGGCGCGTGGTGCAGCCGGTGGCCGAGTCCGACCCGGCGCAGGACCGCGGCCGCGCGCCGGCGCCGCTCGCGCAGGCCGAGCCCGCAGTACAGGAGCCCGTCGGCCACGTTGTCCCACGCGGAGGTGGCGGCCGCGAGGTGGAACTGCTGGAAGACGAAGCCGATTCGGGCCGCCCGCAGCGCCGACAGCTCGGCGTCCGAGAGCGCGCCCACGTCGTATCCGTCGATCCGTACGCTCCCGGACGTGGGCCGGTCGAGCGTGCCGAGCACGTTCAGCATCGTGGACTTGCCGGAGCCGGACGGGCCGACGATGCCCACGAGTTCACCTCTGCCGATGGTCAGGGACACTCCGGCGAGTGCCGTGACCCCGCCCGCGTACGTCTTCGTGACGTCCGTCAGCGCGATCACTTCGGCACCCCCACCTTCACGCCCTCGGCGATGCCGGCCCCGGAGACCTCGACCCGGCCGTTCGCGAACAGGCCGGTCTCCACCGGGACATACGAGGACTTCGTGCCCTCGACGACCTCCACGCCGAAGCCGCCCTCGGCCAGCGCGAGCAGCGCCGCGACCGGGACCGTGAGCACGTCCTCGCGGGTCCGTGCCGTGAAGTCCACGTGCACGGCCGCGAGCGCGTACTGCTCGGCGGCCTTGCGCCCCTTGTCGTCCGTGAACCCGACCACGACCTCGATCTTCGTCTCGGCCTCCTGCTGCCCCTCGGCCGGCTTGATGACCGTGGTGACCTCCTCGACCTTCCCGGCCGCCACCTGGTCGTCGGGCAGCCGCACCTCCACCTTCGCGCCCTCCTTCGCCATCTCCTGGTCGGCCGAGTCCAGTTCGACGGTCACGGCGCGGCTGGTCCCGGTGTACGCGAGCACCGCGTCGCCGGGCCGCAGCGCGTCGCCCTCCTGGGCCTGCACGCTGTCCACGCGGACGGCACCGTCCGCGAACACCACCTGGCCCAGCGGGACCTCACCCGTCTCCGCCAGGCCCCGGTCCTCCTGCCAGGCGCGTACCGCATCGGCCGTCCCCGCGGTGTACTCCTCGTCGACGGTGAAGCCCTCGTAGCCGAGCGCGTCGAGGTTCTTCTCCAACTGCCGTACGTCCGCGCCCTCCACGCCCTCCTTCAGGGCGCGGTACGCGGGCGTGGAGCCGTACATCAGCGTCACCGGCGCGCCGTCCACCGCGTACAGCGACTTGCCGCGGGTGATCCGGTCGCCGGTGCCGGGAGCCCAGGTCAGCGTGCCCGGCAGCCGGGTGGACGCGGTCCGTGTCGTGCCGTGGCCGAGCTGTCCGTCGGCGGTCTCGGTGTCCGCGAGCGTGCCCCGGGTGACCTCGGCGGTGGCCGGCGGCAGGGCGTCGCCCGTCTGCGCCCTCGGGTCGGCGCCGCCCAGGCCCAGCGCGGCGGCCGTGACGGCGCCGCCGGTCGCGAGCACCGCGAGGGCGACGGCGACCTTGAAGCCGCGCCGACCGCGCGGGCGCCGCGTCTCGGGCGCGAATCCGGTGTCCTCGTGCGGCCCTGCGGCCTCCTGCGCCCCCTTGGTCGCGTGCGTCCCTGTGGTCTCCTGCGGCTGCGCCTTCTCCTCCGGCCCGGGCTCCGGCTCCCCCTCCGGACGGGTGCGGTCCTCGACCGCCGGCTCACCCATCAGCCCTTCTCCTGCGTCTGCGGCTTGCCGCCCATCAGGTCGCCGCAGGCCTCCTGCGCCTTCTCGAAGTCCGGGTCGTCCGCCAGACCCTTGTCGATCCGGATGCCGCCGCCCTCCTCGGGGTCGGGGAAGTCCTCGACGCC
The DNA here is from genome assembly GCF_900100315.1 of Streptomyces indicus. Taxonomy (GTDB): domain Bacteria; phylum Actinomycetota; class Actinomycetes; order Streptomycetales; family Streptomycetaceae; genus Streptomyces; species Streptomyces indicus. The sequence continues at coordinate 601,565 of NZ_FNFF01000002.1, read as the reverse complement.
GTTCTTGCGCATGCACTGCGCGAACTCGCGCATCTTCTTCGCGCCCTCGCCGTTCTTGCCCATGCCGCCCTGCGGCTGGTACTTGCGGCAGGCCTCCATGGCCTTGTCCACGGTCGCCTTCGGTATCGAGCCGTCCACCTTCAGGCGGATGCCGCCTCCGGGCTCCGGGTCGTCCATCGGCACCCCGTTCTCGCGCATGCACTGCGCGTACTTCATGCCCATCTCCTGCGGATCCGCGCTCGCGCTCGGCTCGGCGCCGTCCTTCTTCGCGCCGCTCACGGACGCGACGCCACTGCCGTCGTCGCCCGAGCCGCAGCCGGTGAGCGCCAGCGCGAGCACCAGGGGTGCCGCCGCCAGGACGCCCCGCAGGGACCTCGTGGACCTGCCCATCGCGTCATCTCCCTTCCGTCACGCGGACGTTGTGCACGTCCGTCGTGAGGGCGATGCAACGCGGCGGGGCGTTTCCCTGTGGTTTCCGGTTCCTGTGGGGCGTACGCGGCGAGCGCCCGCCGGGCTCCGGCGGCGGAGGTGCATGGCGGCTGCGCGGCGGAGGCGCACCGGGGCTGCGGCGGCGTCCACAGCAATCCCTGACGCCGCGGAAACGCCCCGGAGGCGACCATGACCCGGGCACCGGTGCGGAGGAGGAACGATGAGGGTCCTGGTGGTGGAGGACGAGCGGCTGCTCGCCGACGCGATCGGCCAGTGGCTGCGCGAGGAGGCCCACGCCGTGGACGTCGCCTACGACGGGGCTGCGGCCCTGGAGCGCACGGGCGTGCACGCGTACGACGTCGTCGTCCTCGACCGCGATCTGCCCGGCGTGCACGGCGACGACGTGTGCCGGGCGCTGGCCCTCACGGGGGACGGACCACGGGTCCTCATGCTCACGGCGGCGGCGGACATCCGCGACCGCGTGGACGGCCTGACGCTCGGCGCCGACGACTACCTCACGAAGCCCTTCGCCTTCACCGAACTCGGCGCCCGCGTCCAGGCGCTCGGCCGCCGCTCGCGGCCCGCCGCCCCCGTGGTGCTGCGCCGCGCCGGCCTCACCCTGGACCCGGCCCGCCGCGAGGTCTTCCGCGAGGGACGCTACGTACCGCTGTCGCCCAAGGAGTTCGCGCTGCTCGCCGAACTCCTGCGCGCGGACGGGGCGGTGGTCTCCGCCGAGCAGCTCCTGGAGAAGGTGTGGGACGAGCACGCCGACCCGTTCACCGGTGCGGTACGGCTCGCGGTGCTCAAGCTGCGGCGCAAGCTGGGGGAGCCGCAGCTGGTGCAGACGGTGACCGGGGCGGGGTACCGCATTCCATGAGAGCGCGCTTTGGGCGTACGAGGTCCATGGCGCTGCGCACCCGGCTCACGCTGGTGTTCGGCGTGGGGTTCCTGCTGGCCGGCGTGGTGCTGCTCGGCACGACGTACGCGCTGTTCCACCAGCAGCTCGGCGCCGGCGGCATCAAGATGATCTCCACCATCGGCAAGGAGCTGACCGGCGGCACCGGTGAGGGGACCCCGCAGCGGGAGCCGAAGAAGAACCAGCGGTTCGCCGTCACGCCCGACGGCAGGATCCTCAGCGGCACCGAGGCCGACCGCTGGATGAAGATGCAGCAGGACCGCCTCAACGAGGCCGCGACCACCTCACTGCTCACCCAGGGCGGCATCGCCCTGCTCGTCGTCGGCGGCGCGGCCGCGGGCTTCGGCTGGCTGGTCGCCGGACGGGTGCTCGCGCCCCTGCACCGGGTCACCGACACCGCGCGCAGGATCGCGGCCGCCCCCGCCGCCGGTCGCGGCCTGCACGAACGCATCGCGCTCGACGGACCCGGCGACGAGGTCAAGGAACTGGCCGACACCTTCGACACCATGGTCGAGCGCCTCGACCGCTCCTTCGACGGCCAGCGCCGCTTCGTCGCGAACGCCTCCCACGAGCTGCGCACCCCGCTCACGCTCGGCCGCGCGCTGGTCGAGGTCGCGATGCACCGTCGTACGGCCTCGCAGGACGTCAAGCAGCTCGGCGCCGACCTCCTGGAGATCAACTCCCGTCACGAGCGCCTGATCTCGGGCCTCCTGCTGCTCGCCGACGCCGATCACACGGTCGTGGACCGGCACCCCGTCGACCTCGCGGACGTGGCGGCGCATGTGTGTGCGCAGCTGGCGGGCGAGGCCGCGAAGGCGGGTGTCTCGCTCAAGGTCGAAGCAGGCGAGGCGGAGACGTCCGGGGACGCGCTGCTCCTGGAGCGGCTCGTGCACAACCTCGTGGAGAACGGGCTGCGCCACAACGACGGTGCCGGGTGGGTGCGGGTGGTCAGCGGACCCGGTCCCCGCCTGGAGGTGTCCAACACGGGCCCGGTGATCCCGCCGTACGAGATCCCGCGCCTCTTCGAGCCCTTCCGCCGGCTCGGCGCGGATCGGGTGGTCTCCGCGAAGGGAGCGGGGCTCGGCCTGTCGATCGTACGGTCCATCGCGTCCGCGCACGGGGGTGCGGTGGAGGCGGTGCCCAGGGAGGGTGGCGGTCTGACCGTGACGGTCACGCTGCCGGATCCGTAGGGACTACTCGTCGTCCTGCCGGATCCGTGGCGACTACTCGTCGTCCTCGTCGTCGAGGCGGGCCAGCCACGTGGCGAGGCGCTCGACGGGGACCTCGAAGTCGGGGTTCAGGTCGACGAAGGTACGGAGCTGCTCGGCCAGCCACTCGAAGGAGACCTCCTCCTCGCCGCGCCGCTTCTCCAGTTCTTCGATGCCACGGTCCGTGAAGTACATGTGCCCAGGATATGCGGGCCCCCGCACCCGGCGGTCGGCAGTCGTGCCCCAGCTGTGTCCGGCCGTGCCACAGGGCGGCATGGGCGGGCACAGCGGCACCCTGCCGCAGGCGGCGTCACCGATCCGGCCGCCCCCGGGGGCTCCGCCCCTGGCTGAAGTGCTCAAGCGGCGCAGGTCCCGGGGGCGCCCCCAGGAACGGAAATGAGGCCGCACCCCCGAAGGGATGCAGCCCCACCTCACGTACAACCGGAAACAGCGAGTCTTACGCCTCGAAGACCTCAGCGATCAGCTGCTCCTGCTCGGCCTGGTGCCGCTTCGCCGAACCCACCGCCGGGGACGAGCCGTGCGGACGCGAGATGCGGCGCAGGCGCTCGTCGTGCGGGATGTCCGCGCCGACGGCCAGGTCCAGGTGGTCGATCAGGTTGAGCGCGATGAACGGCCACGCACCCTGGTTCGCCGGCTCCTCCTGGGCCCAGATGTACTTCGCGGCGTTCGGGTACTTGGCGATCTCCGCCTGGAGCTCCGCACCCGGCAGCGGGTACAGGCGCTCGATGCGGATGATCGCCGTGTCCGTGATGCCGCGCTTCTGCCGCTCGGCCTCCAGGTCGTAGTAGACCTTGCCCGCGCAGAACACGACCTTGCGGACGGCGGCCGGGTCGACCGTCGCATCGCCGATGACCGGACGGAAGCCGCCCGTGGTGAACTCCTCCGCCTTCGACGCCGCGGCCTTCAGACGCAGCATCGACTTCGGCGTGAAGACGACCAGCGGCTTGTGGTGCGGGTTGTGCACCTGCCAGCGCAGGAGGTGGAAGTAGTTCGACGGGAGCGTCGGCATCGCGACCGTCATGTTGTTCTGGGCGCACAGCTGGAGGAAGCGCTCCGGGCGGGCGGACGAGTGGTCCGGGCCCTGGCCCTCGTAGCCGTGGGGGAGGAGCAGGGTCACACCGGAGTGCTGGCCCCACTTCTGCTCCGCGGACGAGATGAACTCGTCCACCACCGTCTGCGCACCGTTGACGAAGTCGCCGAACTGCGCCTCCCACATGACGAGTGCCTCGGGACGGGCCAGCGAGTAGCCGTACTCGAAGCCCATCGCCGCGTACTCGGAGAGGAGCGAGTCGTAGACGTTGTAACGCGCCTGGTCGTCCGAGAGGTACAGGAGCGGGGTGTAGTCCTCGCCCGTCTCGCGGTCGATCAGAACGGCGTGGCGCTGGCCGAAGGTGCCGCGGCGGGAGTCCTGGCCCGCGAGGCGGACCGGGGTGCCCTCCAGGAGCAGCGAACCGATGGCCAGGGTCTCGCCCATGCCCCAGTCGATCGTGCCGTCCTCGACCATCGCCGCACGGCGCTGCAACTGCGGCAGCAGACGCGGGTGCACGGTGATGTGGTCGGGGATGTTCACCTGGGACTCGGCGATGCGCTTGACGACCTCCTGCGAGATCGCGGTGTTCAGCGCCACCGGGAACTCGGCCTCGGGGCCCGGCACTTCGCTCGGCGCGGAGTGCGAGGTGGCCTCGCGGACCTCGGTGAAGACCTTCTCGAGCTGGCCCTGGTAGTCCTGAAGGGCCTGCTCGGCCTCTTCGAGCGTGATGTCGCCACGGCCGATGAGGGACTCGGTGTAGAGCTTGCGCACCGAGCGCTTCTTGTCGATCAGGTCGTACATCAGCGGCTGCGTGAACGCCGGGTTGTCCGACTCGTTGTGACCGCGGCGGCGGTAGCAGATGAGGTCGATCACCACGTCCTTGTTGAACGCCTGCCGGAACTCGAAGGCCAGGCGGGCAACGCGGACGACGGCCTCGGGGTCGTCGCCGTTCACGTGGAAGATCGGCGCCTCGATCATGCGCGCCACGTCCGTCGCGTACATCGAAGAACGCGAGGACTCCGGGGCGGCGGTGAAGCCGACCTGGTTGTTGATGACGATGTGGACCGTGCCGCCGGTGCGGTAGCCGCGCAGCTGCGACATGTTCAGGGTCTCGGCCACCACGCCCTGGCCCGCGAAGGCCGCGTCGCCGTGGATCGCCACCGGCAGGACCGTGAAGTCCGTGCCGCCCTTGTTGATGATGTCCTGCTTGGCGCGCGCGACGCCCTCGAGGACCGGGTCGACCGCTTCGAGGTGCGACGGGTTCGCGACCAGGGAGACCTTGATCTGCTCGCCGTCGAGGCCCGTGAAGGTGCCGGCCGCGCCCAGGTGGTACTTCACGTCGCCGGAGCCGTGCATCGACTTCGGGTCGAGGTTGCCCTCGAACTCGCGGAAGATCTGCGCGTACGACTTGCCGACGATGTTCGCGAGGACGTTGAGGCGGCCGCGGTGGGCCATGCCGATGACGACCTCGTCCAGGCGCGACTCGGCGGCCGAGTCGATGACCGCGTCGAGCAGCGGGATGACGGACTCGCCGCCCTCCAGGGAGAAGCGCTTCTGGCCGACGTACTTCGTCTGAAGGAAGGTCTCGAAGGCTTCCGCCGCGTTCAGGCGGCGCAGGATGCGCAGCTGCTCCTCGCGCTCCGGCTTGGAGTGCGGGCGCTCGATGCGATCCTGGAGCCACTTGCGCTGCTTCGGGTCCTGGATGTGCATGAACTCCAGGCCGGTGGTGCGGCAGTAGGAGTCGCGCAGGACGCCGAGGATGTCGCGCAGCTTCATCATCGACTTGCCGGCGAAGCCGCCGACCGCGAACTCGCGCTCCAGGTCCCAGAGCGTCAGCCCGTGCTCGGTGATGTCCAGGTCGGGGTGCTTGCGCTGGCGGTACTCCAGCGGGTCCGTGTCGGCCATGACGTGGCCGCGCACCCGGTAGGAGTGGATCAGCTCGAAGACGCGCGCCGCCTTGGTGACGTCGTCGTCGTGCGAGGCGTCGATGTCCTTGAGCCAGCGGACCGGCTCGTAGGGAATGCGCAGCGCCTTGAAGATCTCGTCGTAGAACTCGTCCTCGCCGAGGAGCAGGTTCGCGACGATACGGAGGAACTCGCCGGAGGCCGCACCCTGGATGACGCGGTGGTCGTACGTCGAGGTCAGCGTCATGACCTTGGAGATGCCCAGCTTGTTCAGGGTGTCCTGCGAGGTGCCCTGGAACTCGGCCGGGTAGTCCATGGAGCCGACGCCCATGATCACGGACTGGCCGGACATCAGACGCGGCACGGAGTGGACCGTGCCGAGGCCGCCCGGGTTGGTCAGCGAGCAGGTGACGCCGGTGAAGTCCTCCATCGTCAGCTTGCCGTTGCGGGCGCGCCGGACGATGTCCTCGTAGGCCTGCCAGAACTCGAAGAAGTTCAGCGTCTCGGCCTTCTTGATGCCCGCCACGACCAGCTGGCGGTCGCCGTTCGGCTTCACCAGGTCGATGGCCAGACCGAAGTTCACGTGCTCCGGCTTGACCAGGGTGGGCTTGCCGTCCTTGACCGCGTAGTGCCAGTTCATCGACGGCATGGCCTTGATGGCCTGCACCATCGCGTACCCGATGAGGTGCGTGAAGGAGACCTTCCCGCCGCGGGCGCGCTTGAGGTGGTTGTTGATGACGATGCGGTTGTCGAAGAGCAGCTTCACCGGGACGGCGCGCACCGAGGTCGCGGTGGGCACCTCCAGGGAGGCGTCCATGTTCTTCGCGACGGCGGCGGCGGGGCCGCGCAGGGTGATCAGCTCGGGGCCTTCAGCGGCCTCCTTCGCGGGGGCTGCCTTGGCGGCGGCCGGCTTCGCGGCGGGGGCGGGCTTGGCGGGGGCGGCGGGCGCGGCAGCCTGGGCCGCGGGCTTCGCCGGAGCGGGGGCCGGGGCCTGCGCAGGGGCCGACTCCTGGACCGGAGCGGCGGCCTGGGCCGGGGCCTGAGCGGCGGGGGCCGGAGCCGAGGATCCTGCGGGAGCGCTCGGAGCCTGGGCCGGGGTGCTCGCAGCCCCCGCGGCTGCGGCACCGGCGGAGCTCTCCGTCTTCAGCGGGGCGGCGGCATTGCCTCCCGGCTTGTAGTCGGCGAAGAAGTCCCACCAGGCACGGTCGACCGAATTCGGGTCCTGGAGGTACTGCTGATAGATCTCGTCGACGAGCCACTCATTGGGGCCGAAGGCGGCGGCAGGGTTCTTGCCCTGCCCCGCTTGGTCGGTCGTGGTGCTCGAGTTACTGGGGGACTGTGGCGACACGGCGGTAACCGCCCTCTTCCGCTTCACAAGGTGATGGACAGCGGGAATAAAGGCTACGCCTCCCGGGCCGAGAGGTGCAGACCGGGCGGGCCTTCCGTCACGTAAGTCACATCACAAGGCGTGTTTCGGAGCGGGAAATGGCGGGAAACAAGCGAGGTTCCACTTCGTGTCGGGTAGCGGAAACCGCGGCTGCGACCCTCATGACTCGCACCCTTGACTGACCGCACGTCGATCAGGCGAACCGGGTTCGAAGATCTTGTGCGCCCGTTTCGAACCCTACGTCAACTCTGCGCCCGTGTGTTCCCCGGAAGACTGACCTGAATTCGGCAACCCCGAGCGGATTCGGCCACACCGATCCGGCCGCCGTGCAGATCCACGGCCCAGCGCGCGATCGCGAGCCCGAGGCCCGTACCGCCGTCGCTGGATTTCTTGTCCGCGTGGCTGCCGCGGTTGAACCGCTCGAAGACCCGGTGCCACTCGGAGCGCGGGATACCGGGGCCCTCGTCGAGGACCTCCAGCTCCAGGGAGTCGGGACCTTCGCCGCGGCGGGCACGGACCGTGACCCGGCCGTGCGGCGGCGAGTGCTTGACCGCGTTGTCGATGAGGTTGGCCACGACCTGGTGCAGACGCTCGGCGTCCGCGTGCGCGGTCAGCTCCGGCGGCGTCACGTCCAGGTGCAGATGCACGTCGGTACGGGTGTGCCGGCCCGAGCCGGAGGGCATCCCGCGGCGCTGCGAGGCGACCATGTTGGCCTCCTTCAGAACGCCCGAGAGATACGGCCACACCTCGAAGCGGCGAGCGTGCAGCTGGTCCACGCCGTGGTCGAGGCGCGAGAGGTCGAGCAGGGTCTCCACGAGGCGGCCCAGGCGCTCGGTCTGCTTGAGTGCGGTCCGCATCGTCTCCGGGTCGGCGGCCGAGACACCGTCGACCACGTTCTCCAGGACCGCGCGCAGCGCCGCGATCGGGGTGCGCAGCTCGTGCGAGACGTTGGCCACCAGCTCCTTGCGGTGCTGGTCCTGCGCCTCCAGGTCGTCGGCCATGCGGTTGATGGTCTGGGCGAGGTCGCCCAGCTCGTCGCGGCGGTCGGCGCCCGAGACGCGGCGCGTGTAGTCGCCGTGCGAGATGGAACGGGCCACCGTGGTCATCTCGTCCAGGGGCGCGGTCAGCGAGTGCGCCACGAACTGGGTGATGAGAAGGGTGGCGATCACCGAGAAGACCGTGATGAAGCGCAGCTCCGTCTTGGTCTGTATGGCGATCATCAGCAGCCCGGTGGTGATGAGCACGGAGATCACCACGAGCGTGCCGAGCTTGGTCTTGATGGAGAAGGGCCGCAGATCCGCCAGCGCGGAGACCGTCCGCCGCAGCACCCGGCCCTCGCGCGCCCGGCCGGTGGCCAGGGCCCGGCCGCGGGCCGCCTCGGCGCGGTCCCGGCTCGACTCCGCGCGGCTCAGGGCCGCCTCGGCGCGCCGGCCGAGGGTCTCCGAGCGGCGCCGCCGCAGGGCGGACCACCACAGGAGCAGCTGGGACCACCACAGCAGCGTGGCCGCCACGGGGCGGCGCAGGAGCCAGGCTCCGGGCTTGAGGCCGTGCGGCTTGGCCTCGCGGGGTCGGGGGACGCGGGTCCTGGGGGCGCGGGTCTCGGCGGCGCCGGGCTTGCGGCCGCGGGCCTTGGGGCCACGGGCCATCGGGCCACGGGCCATCGGGCCGCCGGGCCGGAGCCCGCTCGCGGACGGTCCGCCCGTACTTCCGGTGCTGCCCGTACGGGGCGTGCCCTCCGCGCCGCTCATGGCGTCGGCGTCTCCAGCGCGTAGCCCACGCCGTGCACCGTACGGATCCGCTCGGCGCCGATCTTCCGGCGCAGCGCCTTGATGTGGCTGTCCACGGTCCGGGTGCCGGAGGCGTCCGCCCAGTCCCACACCTCGGCGAGCAGCTGCTCACGCGAGAGCACGGCGCGCGGGGTGTTCGCCAGGCAGACGAGCAGGTCGAACTCGGTCGGCGTGAGATGCACGTCCTCGCTGCGCACGCGGACGCGGCGCTGCGCGTGGTCGATCTCCAGCTCCCCGAGCCGGAGTATCCCCGAGCGCGGGGTGGTCGCGGCGAGCGCGGCCCGCTCCACGCGGCGCAGCAGCACATGCACGCGCGCCGCCAGCTCCCGCATGGAGAACGGCTTCGTCATGTAGTCGTCCGCGCCGACGCCCAGCCCGACCAGCATGTCGGTCTCGTCGTCACGCGCCGTCAGCATCAGCACCGGCACCGGACGCTGCGCCTGCACGCGCCGGCAGACCTCGAGCCCGTCGAAGCCCGGCAGCATGATGTCGAGGATCAGCAGATCGGGCTGCCATGCCTCGGCGGTGTCGACGGCGGCAGGGCCGTCTCCCGCCGTCTGCACCAGGAAACCCTCGGCCCGCAGCCGGGCGCTGATCGCATCGACGATCGTGGCGTCGTCCTCGACGACCAGGACCCGTCGCTGGGCGCCCGGCGTGGCCGCCGTGCCGTTGTGGGAGGTGTGTGTCTGCTCCATGGCCCCGCCCCTGGATACGCCTTCGTAGTCCGTCGTTGTCGTTCGCGGCTTCGCACGGGACCCGTGCACAGAACCTGTTGCTCCGGAATTCCTCGCGCAAAGATCCGCGGTGTCGGTCAGCAGCGTACGGGCAGTTACACCGCCTCGGCTATGCGCCCCTGACGGCGAGATGGACCACGTCGGGGACGCCGCGGACAACGGGGATCTCTTCCGTACGTACGCTCGTGAATCCGGCATTCCGCAACGACTCTTCGAAAACCGCCGACGGTTGCGCGGACCAAATCGCAAGCACACCACCGGAGTTGAGCATGTTCCGGCACGCGGCGAGCCCTTGCGGAGAGTAAAGACTGTGGTTTCCCTCGGTAACCGTCCAGTCCGGACCGTTGTCGATGTCGAGACAGAGTGCGTCGTATCTCTCATTGCCGTCGTGTACGTACGCGACGAGATCTGCCCGGACGATCCGGACCCGCTCGTCTTCGAGCGCCGCGCCCGAAACCTCCCGCAACGCCCCTTTCTCATGCCACTCGACGATGGCCTCCTCCCGCTCGACCACATCGATCCGCCCCCACCGCGGATCGGCCGCGGCATGCACGAGCGAGAACCCGACCCCGAGCCCGCCGATCAGCACGGACGGCTCGGCCCGGTCCGCGGGCAGCGCATCCCGCGCGGCATCGACGAGCAGCCGCTCGGACCGCCCGTCGGAGGTGTCCATCAGAAACACCCCGTTGACGATGATCTGCAACAGCCCACCGTGCCGCCGCAGCACCACTTCGCCGTGGGGCCCGTCACGTCGGTCGATCACGACGGGCTCGTCGGTCAGGCGGTTGATTCGGTTGTCGTACGTGGCGTGCATAGGGACATTGTGGCCGGTGGGGGTGGGTGGGTGCGGGGTGTTTTCCCAAGCGGGCGGGCGGTCCCGAGCGGGAGTTGCCGGATCAGGCCGGCGCTCAAATACCCTGGCCGAGCCCCACCCGTCCCACCGAAAGGCCCCCGTGTCGCTCCACTGGATCCAGGACGACGGTGCCGTGCGGTCGGCGCGCTGGGTGTCCGACGGCGGTACGCCCGCTCCGCGTCGTGTCGTGCCCGCAGACAGCAGGATCGGCACCGCCGCCGCGTACCGGCACATTTGCGAAGGCACCGCGCTGCTGTGGACCGGCGACTTCCCTTCGGCGCGGCAACTGCTCACCTCGCTCGGCAAGCGGGCCGAACCCCGCCGCCGGCCCAAGGCGGACAGCCTCACCGAGGCCTTCCATCTCCAGCGCCGCGAGCAGGCCCGGCGCACCCGCATCCTGAGTCTCCTGCTCGTTCCGTACGAGGCGGGCGAAGGCGGCGCCTGGACGATTCCGCTCAAGCGCGCCCCCGAGGTCGCCGAGGCCTGCGCGCAAGCGTATGGGGAGTTCGAGACGGCAGGGGACGCAGGGGAAGCAGCGGAGGAGCCCGACAGTGCGACCGTGGTCGGGTCGTTGCGGGAGCTGCTCGGGGTCGTCGGGGCGTACGAGTGGCGACGCAAGGGTGTTGTGGTGCCGGCGCTCGGCGGGGACCGGATCCATCCGCACTACGGGGTGTTCTCGCCGGTCCGGGGCGAGTACCTGGACCTGGCGGCCGATGCCGCGAAGGACTGGGAGGCCCGGGGGCTGCCGCCGCGCGTCGCGTTCGACGTCGGTACCGGCACCGGCGTGCTCGCCGCGCTGCTCGCGCGGCACGGCGCGGGCCGCGTGGTCGCCACCGACCTGGACCCGCGCGCGGTGGCCTGCGCGCGCGAGAACGCCGACCGGCTCGGGGTCGGCCCCCAAGTCCGCGTCGAGCAGGCCGACTTGTTCCCCGAAGGGCGCGCCGACCTGATCGTGTGCAACCCGCCCTGGCTCCCCGGCCGCCCCCGCACCCGCCTCGACCACGCCGTCTACGACCCGGACAGCAGCTTCCTGCACCGCTTCCTCGCCGGGCTTCCCGAGCACCTCGAACCCGGCGGCGAGGCCTGGCTGCTCATCTCCGACCTGGCCGAACGCCTCGGCCTGCGGGGCGAGTCGGAGCTCGCGGACGCGATCGGTGCGGCGGGTCTCGAGGTTACCGGCCGCGAGACCACCACGCCCCGGCACGGGCGGGCGTTCGACCGGGACGATCCGCTGTACGAGGCGCGCTCGCGTGAGATCACGTCCCTGTGGCGGCTGGCGGTCCGCTGAGTCCGGCCGCGGCCCCTAGTGGGGTGCGGTGAGGGCCAGCGCCAGGGTCGCTGCGGACAGTCCCAGGAACAGCAGCGCACCGCCCAGCTTCAGGTCCCCCACACGCAGGTGCGTGATCACGGCTCCGACGAAGTACAGGACCAGGCCGGCTGCGGCCGCGACCCCGAGCGGCCGTACGGCCAGGCCCGCGAGCAGCCCGAGCGAGCCCGCGGCCAGGCAGGTGCCGAGCGGGAGCATCCAGGACACGGGCACCCGCAGCCTGTTCGCGATGGCCACGATCATCGGGTGCCGGGTGAAGTCCAGGTAGGCGCCGAAGCCGGTGGCGGCGGCGGTCACCAGGGTCAGGACGAGGTACGCGGCGTACATGGTGTGAGGTCCCCTCTGCCCCGGGGGCGGAGTGCTCGGGCCCCTCCGGAGGGGCCGGCCGGCCCGTCGGCGGAGCTGTTCTTGTCGATCACCTCCACCGTCGCCGCGTCCCGCCGTGGCGGTCCAATACCCGCTTCCATAGCCTGGCGGCATGGATGTGGACACCAGGCTGCTGCGCTACTTCGCCGCCGTGGCCGAGGAGGGCAACCTCACGCGTGCGGCCGAGCGGCTCTACGTGGCCCAGCCGTCCCTGACCAAGCAGATCAAGCAGCTGGAGACGCTGCTCGGGGTGCGGCTGTTCGTCCGCTCCCGGTCCGGGATGGCGCTCACGGAGGCGGGCCGCGCGCTGGCCGGGCGGACCCCTGCCGTGCTCGACGCCCTCGCCGAGGCCGTACGGGAGGCCAAGGGCGCGGCCGTACGGGCGGAGCGCGTCCTGCGCGTCGGCATCATGGGCAGCGGGGCCAACGAGGCGACCCCGGGCATCATCGCCGCCTTCGGCGAGCGCCGGCCCGGCTGGCGCGTGGAGATGCGCCAGGGGGAGTGGTCCGAACCGACCGCGGGCCTGGCCGACGGCGAGGTGGACGCGGCCCTGCTGTACCTGCCCTTCCCGGGCCAGGAGCGGTGGCGGACGGCCGAGTTGTTCACCGAGCCGCGCTGTGTGCTGCTGCCGGCCGGGCACCGGCTCGCGGCGCGCGAGACGATCGGCTTCCGTGAGCTGTGGGACGAGCCGTTCGTGGCCGCCCCCGCCCAGGCGGGGAGCTGGCGCGACTGGTGGCTGGCCACCGAGGCGCGCGAAGGGCGCGCGCCGCGCATCGGCGCCGAGACCCGCCACCCCGACGACTGGCTCAACGCGATCGCCAACGGCTACGGCATCGCCCTCGCCCCGTCCGCGGCCGCCCGCTACTACCCGCGCCCCGGCATCGTCCAGCGACCCGTGACCGGAGTCGCGCCCTGCACGGTGGCGGTGGTGTGGCCCCCGGCGGCCGAGGACAACGCGGTGGTACGGGAGTTCGTTGCCGTCTGCCGGGAGGCGGTCGCTGGGCGGTGAACGGCAGGGCGGTGAACGGCGGGGCGGTGAACGGCGGGGCGGCCCGCGCTGCGGCGCGCATGGCCCCGTAAACGCGCATCGTCCCGTAAAGCCGTGGCCGTGGGCCGGTGGCCGGGGCAGGATGCCCTCCCATGGACCGACAGCAGATCAGCTCGATCGCCCACCGTGACCATCCCATCGCCGCGCCGCTGCACGACGCCTCCGTGGCGCGCCTGCTCGCGCGTGCCCTGCCGCGCGGTGACGAACGGGTCCTCGACCTCGGCTGCGGGGAAGCGGCCTGGCTCGTACGGGCCGCCGAGGGGAGGCCGGGGGTGCGGGCCGACGGGGTCGACCTGAGCGAACCCGCGCTCGCGCGCGGCCGGCAGCACCTCGAGACGGCCGGGCTCGGCGGGCGGGTCACGCTGCACCAGCGGGACGCCGCCGGTTACGCCGCCCCCGACCCGTACGACGTGGTCCTGTGCGTCGGTTCGACCCACGCCTTCGGCGGCCTGCTGCCCACGCTCGACGCGTGCGCGCGGCACCTGCGCCGTGGTGGGCGCGTGGTGGTCGGCGAAGGGTTCTGGGAGCGCGAGCCGGACGCCCGCACGCTCGAAGTCGGCTTCGAGAAGGACGAGTTCGCGGATCTCGCCGGTACGGTCGACCAGGTGACGGAGGCCGGGTGGACCCCGGTGTACGCGCACGTCAGCACGCGCGCCGAGTGGGACGACTACGAGTGGTCCTGGACCGGCAGCCTGTCCGCCTGGGCGCTCGACCACGCGGGCGAGCGCGAGGCGGGGCAGGCGCTGGAGGCGGCGGACCGGCACCGGGACCAGTGGCTCAAGGGGTACCGGGGGACGCTGGGGTTCGTGACGTTGGTGCTGCGGAGGGACTGACGGCGAGGCCGTGAGCGGACGGCGCCGCCCGCCTCACCCGACGAATTTCGGGGCCGTGAGGCGCCGCCCGCCCCACGAGCTTCGCGGCCGTGAGGCGCAGCCCGCCTCACCCCACGAACTTCGCGTTCGTGAGCGGCGCCACGGTCCGCCAGCCCACCGCCTCGTACAGGAGCCGTCCCTCCGGCGTGCAGGCGAGGACCGCGCGGGTCGAGCCCTGGGCGCGGGCCGCCGCGTGCAGCGTGCGCATCACGACCTTGCCGAGGCCGCGCCGCCGGTGCTCCTCTGCGGTCTCGATCTGGTCGACGACCGCGCTCGCCCCGACCGGCGCGATCTGGCCGCGCGCGGCGAAGGAGCCGTCGGAGTCGGTGAGCAGGACGCGCGTGACGCCCCCGCGGTCCCAGGTGTGCAGCCGGTAGCCGGGCGGCGGACCGGGCACGGTCTCGGACGCGTCCAGTTCGGTGACCATCAGGTAGTCGCCCGATCCGTACGGCTCCCAGCCGGGCGCGAGCCACGGCAGCACGCGCTCCGGGTCGGCGAACACCTTGAGGTGCCAGTTCAGGCCCCGGGCCGACTCGGTCGCCTTGCGGACATCGGCTTCCAGGACGGCGTCGTTGGTGGCGGCCAGGACATGCCGGGCCACGTGCGGGATCTGGCCGACGTGGATGGTGTAGCCCCAGGGTTCGAGCAGCGGGGCGGAGGCTCCGCGCGAGACCACCCAGCCGTCCACCCACTCCCGTACGTTGACGTCCTCACGGGCACTCTCGAAGCCTGCGCTCACCATGGGTCCCTCCCCGTCCGTCCGCCGCTCGCTGCAGCGGTAATAGTTGAACCCGCAGATCAGGTCTTACGCAAGGGGATTTGCCCAGCCCTTGTCGTGATCGCTCACAGCGAACGCAAGGCGGGGAACATCCGCACGCTCCCAAGCATTGAGTCGACATAGCTCAACTTGAATGCCGAAGGGGAGATCATGGCTTCGACGTCCGCAACGCTCACTCTGCCCGTCCTGCCGCTCGACGACGAGGTCGTGCTGCCCGGCATGGTCGTGCCGCTCGACCTCAACGATCCCGATGTACGCGCCGCGGTGGAGGCCGCCCAGGCCGCCGCCCGAGGACAGACAGGGAAGCCTCGCGTCCTGCTCGTGCCGCGCATCGACGGGACGTACGCGGGCATCGGCGTGCTCGGCACCGTCGAGCAGGTGGGCCGCCTCGCCGACGGCGACCCCGGCGCGCTGATCCGCGCCCGCGGCCGCGTGAAGATCGGCGCCGGCACCACCGGACCGGGCGCCGCCCTTTGGGTGGAGGGCACCCAGGTCGAGGACGGCGCGCCCGACCCGCTGCCGGGCTCGGTCGCCGAACTCATCAAGGAATACAAGGCACTTGCCACCAGCTGGCTGCGCAAGCGCGGCGCCTGGCAGGTGGTGGACCGCGTCCAGCAGATCGACGACCCGGGCGCGCTCGCCGACAACTCCGGCTACTCGCCGTTCCTCTCCACCGCCCAGAAGGTCGAGCTCCTGGAGACCACCGACCCGGTGGCCCGCCTCAAGCTCGCCATCCAGTGGCTCAGCGACCACCTCGCCGAGCAGGACGTGGCCGAGTCCATCGCCAAGGACGTCCAGGAGGGCGTGGACAAGCAGCAGCGCGAGTTCCTGCTCCGCCGCCAGCTCGACGCCGTACGCAAGGAGCTGCGCGAGCTCAACGGCGACAGCAAGGACGCGGCCGAGGAGTCCGACGACTACCGCGCCCGCGTCGAGGCCGCCGACCTGCCCGAGAAGGTACGGGAGGCCGCGCTCAAGGAAGTCGACAAGCTGGAGCGGTCCAGCGACCAGTCCCCCGAGGGCAGTTGGATCCGCACCTGGCTCGACACGGTGCTCGAACTGCCGTGGAACGAGCGGACCGAGGACGCGTACGACATCCAGGGCGCCAAGGCCGTGCTCGACGCCGAGCACGCGGGCCTGGACGACGTGAAGGAGCGGATCACCGAATACCTGGCGGTGCGCAAGCGGCGCAGCGACCGGGGCCTGGGCGTGGTCGGCGGGCGGCGCGGAGGCGCCGTGCTCGCGCTGGTCGGTCCGCCCGGTGTCGGCAAGACCTCGCTCGGCGAGTCCGTCGCGCACGCGATGGGACGCAAGTTCGTGCGCGTCGCGCTCGGCGGCGTACGCGACGAGGCGGAGATCCGCGGTCACCGGCGGACGTACGTGGGCGCGCTGCCCGGCCGTATCGTGCGGGCGATCAAGGAGGCGGGCTCGATGAACCCCGTCGTCCTGCTCGACGAGATCGACAAGGTCGGCTCCGACTTCCGCGGCGACCCGGCGGCGGCCCTCCTGGAGGTCCTGGACCCGGCGCAGAACCACACCTTCCGCGACCACTACCTGGAGGTCGAACTCGACCTGAGCGACGTGGTGTTCCTCGCCACGGCGAACGTCCTGGAAGCCATCCCGGAGGCCCTGCTCGACCGCATGGACCTGGTACGGCTCGACGGCTACACCGAGGACGAGAAGGTCGTCATCGCCCGCGACCACCTGCTGCCCCGGCAGCTGGAGCGCGCCGGTCTGAACGCCGACGAGCTCACGGTCGAGGAGGAGGCGCTGCGCAAGCTGGCCGGCGAGTACACGCGCGAGGCCGGCGTGCGCAACCTGGAGCGGGCCATCACGCGGGTGCTCCGCAAGGTGGCCGCGCAGCACGAACTCGGCGACCGCGAGCTGCCGTTCACGGTCGGCCCGGACGATCTGCGCGAGCTGATCGGCCGTCCGCACCATGTGCCCGAGTCCGCCCAGGACCCGGCCGAGCGGCGCACCGCCGTCCCGGGTGTGGCCACCGGTCTGGCGGTCACCGGCGCGGGCGGCGACGTCCTCTTCGTGGAGGCCTCGCTGGCCGACCCGGAGACGGGCGCGTCGGGCCTGACCCTCACCGGCCAGCTCGGCGACGTGATGAAGGAGTCGGCCCGGATCGCGCTGAGCTTCCTGCGCTCGCACGGCGCGGAACTGGAGCTCCCGGTGGGCGACTTGAAGGACCGCGGGGTGCACATCCACTTCCCCGCGGGCGCGGTGCCGAAGGACGGTCCGAGTGCGGGCATCACGATGACCACCGCCCTTGCCTCGCTCCTGTCCGGGCGCCTGGTCCGTACGGACGTGGCCATGACCGGTGAGGTCTCGCTCACCGGCCGGGTGCTGCCCATCGGCGGCGTGAAGCAGAAGCTGCTCGCCGCGCACCGGGCCGGGGTCACCACGGTGATCATCCCGAAGCGGAACGAGGCGGATCTGGACGATGTGCCGGCGGAGGTCCTGGAGAAGCTGGACGTGCACCCGGTGACGGATGTGCGCCAGGTCCTCGAACTGGCCCTGGCGCCCGCGTCGAACGGTGCGCGGACGGAGGTTCCGGTCGCGGCGTGACGGACGCGGCCGGATGAGGTGGCGGCCCGGGTTCCCGTACGCGGGGGCTCGGGCCGTTCACTCTTCACCTACCCGCCCCTTCCCGGACCGGGGGCTGAATACTGACCCCATGCTCAACGAAACCGACATGCGTCACCTGCGCCGCTGCGTCGAACTCGCGGAAGAGGCCCTGAACGCCGGGGACGAGCCCTTCGGCTCCGTCCTCGTCGACGCCGAGGGCAACGCCCGCGCCGAGGACCGCAACCGGGTCGCCGACGGCGACCGCACCCAGCACCCCGAGTTCGCCCTCGCCCGCTGGGCCGCCTCCCACATGACCCCCGAGGAGCGCGCGGGCGCCACCGTCTACACCTCCGGCGAGCACTGCCCGATGTGCTCGGCGGCGCACGCCTGGGTGGGACTCGCCCGGATCGTCTACGTCTCCTCCACGGCCCAGCTCACCCAGTGGCTGAACGACCTGGGCGTGCCGCCGGGCCCGGTCGCCGCCCTGCCGGTGAACACCATCGCCCCGGACGTCATGGTCGAGGGACCGGTGCCCGAACTGGCCGAAGAGGTACGCGCGTTGCACGTCAGACTGCACACCGGCACGTAGCGGCACACCGGCCGGAAGCCTCACCCCGGCACCTCGACTCAGCGCCTCAGCCGCCCACGGCGGACGCCGCCGTGGGCACGGCCTCCCAGCCGCGCTCCACCGACCGCCGGCAGCGGTCCGGTGCGTCGCCGGCGCCGACGAACTGCGCCGTCAGCATGGGCACGGCGTGGTCGAGCGCCTGCCGAGGCAGCGGGCCCGTCACCACCAGCGAGGCGAGCCCGTGGCCGATCGCCCAGCTCTGCAGGGCCAGTTCGGCCGGGTCCACATCCGCGCGGAAGCGGCCGGCCTCCTTGGCCCGCTCCACGGCGCGCACGAGCCGGTGCAGCGTCTCGTCCGCCGCTCCGGCGTCCTCCAGCGCGAAGCCCGCGTCGAACATGACGCGGTAAAGGTCCGGATTCTCCAGGGCGTTGACCACATAGGCGGCGCCGAGCGCGGTGAGATCCCGCACCGGGTCCGCCGGGTCCGCCGGGTCCGCCGGATCCGCGCTCGAGGGGACCTCGTCGAGCTTGGCCGCGAGCCGCGAGAAGCCCTCCTGGCGCACCGCGCTCCACAGCCCGTCCATGCTGCCGAAGTACGTGTACACGGCCATCGTCGACACCCCGGTCCCCGCGACCAGCGCGCGCAGCGTCACCGGCTGCCGCGTACGCAGCATGTGCGCGGCGCGGTCCAGGAGTCGGGCACGGACCGCCGGATCCTTCGTCCTCGCCATGACCCCACAATACATAGCGCTGCTATGTATTGTGGGTGGCCGGATCCACCGCCCACGACGGCTCCGGATCCACCGGCTCCCGAGGAGGGCTCATGTCCGTAAAGCTCGTCAATCCCGACGGCCTGCCGAAGCCCGAGGTCTACCGTCAGCTGTCCATCGCCAGCGGGTCGAAGCTGGTGTTCCTCGCCGGGCAGGTCGCCCGCGACGCCGAGGGCCGCCCGGTCGGCGGCGGAGACCTCGCCGCCCAGGTCGAGCAGTGCTACCTCAACATCGGCACGGCGCTCACGGAGATCGGCGGCTCCTTCGACGACGTGGCCAAGCTGACCGTCTACGTCGTGGACTGGAGCCCCGAGAAGATGCCCCTGCTGGGCGAGGGGGTGGGCCGCGCGGCGGAGAAGCTGGGCGTCGACCCCGTGAAGCCGATCACCCTCCTCGGCGTGGCCGCGCTCGGCGAGCCGGACCTCCTGGTCGAGGTCGAGGCCACGGCGGTCCTGGAGTAGCCGGTGCGGCGGGCGTGGAGAATGCCGCCGCGCGGAGCAGGAGAAGGCCCGGCCACCCCCACAGGTGGCCGGGCCTTCCGTCTGTGCGGTGCCGCGGGGGCCGGGTCAGCCGTTGGCGAGTGCCACCACGCGGTCCAGCGCGCCGTTGAACTTGTTGTGGTCGCCCACGATCGGGCCGGAGGACGTGTACTGCCACATCGTGTAGAAGCCCCAGCCGGCGGGCAGCGTGCCGGGAGTCGTGTTGTAGCGCGCGATCCAGAGCGGGTTGGTCGAGCCGAAGCCGCCGTAGTTGCCGGTGCACTGGGTCCACCAGCTCGTCGCCGTGTAGATCACCGCGTCGCGTCCCGTGCGGGCCTTGTAGCGGTTCAGGAAGTCGCGGATCCAAGTGACCATCGCTGACTGGGACTTGCCGTAGCAGGCCGCGCCGTACGGGTTCCACTCGATGTCGAGGACGCCCGGCAGGGTCTTGCCGTCACGGGACCAGCCGCCGCCGTTGTTGACGAAGTAGTCGGCCTGGGTGGCACCGGAGGTCGTGTCGGGGGTCGCGAAGTGGTACGCCCCGCGGATCATGCCGATGTTGTACGAGCCGTTGTACTGCTGCGCGAAGTAGGGGTTCTTGTAGTACGTGCCCTCGGTGGCCTTCACGTAGGCCCACTTGACGCCGCTGGTCCACAGCGCCGACCAGTTGACGTTGCCCTGGTGGCTGGAGACGTCCACGCCCTCGGTCTGGACGGCGCGGCCCTCGCGGGGCAGTCCGCCCTGGCCGTCGTGCGCCACGACGCCCATGCCCATGCGGGCCTCGCCGCGTGCGGGCTTGTCGGCGCTGCCCTGCTCGGCGCCCTGCGCGGTCGCGGGCAGCGTGAACAGGAGGGAGAGGACGGAGAGCAGGACGCCGGCCGCCGTCAGACGCGAGCGGGCGCCCGGCGGGAGCAGGCGGCGGGCGGTGCGGGAAGCGGAGTCGCGAGTGGTACGGGGAGCGGAGTCGCGAGCGGTGCGGGGAGTGGTGTCGCCAGTGGTACGGGGTCTTCCGGGTCTGTGCACGGACATGTGCGTGCCTCCGAAGGCCTCGTGGAGCCCGGTGGTCAGGTGCCGGGCTCACAGGGTGGGGGGATCTGTCGACATGTCGGCCCAGTTGCTGCGTGGACATGTCACCAATGAAGCTACGCAGGAGGACTCGCGGGTGGGAAGAGGGCCTTGGGGCTGCCGTTGGTCTACGCCTGCGAAATACTGGCCGAGCTGCGGCAACGGCCGGGGTGTGGCAGAAACTTTCAGCATCGGGAAAGCGTTTCATGGGCTCTGAAGTGCACGACCGTCACGACGGCAGCGAGCGTCCCGGCGCGCCGGAGAATGGTGTGGACCACGAATTCCTCGCCCTGGAGCGGGAGTTGACGGTGTTCCTGCGGCGGGCGCGGGCCAGTTCCGGAGAGATGGCGCGCGCGGTCCACCCGGAGCTCGAACCCGCCGCGTACGGACTCCTCGTACGCCTGGAGGAGGGTGGCTCGCAGCGGGCCACCGACCTCGCGGCCTACTTCGGAGTCGGCAAGGCCACCATGAGCCGCCAGTTGCGCGCCCTGGAGGAGCTGGGCCTGGTGGCGCGCGAGCCCGACCCGGCGGACGGCCGCGCGGCCCTGCTGCGGCTCACCGACGAAGGGCGCGAGCGGTTCCGCACGGTGCGCGGCGCGCGCCGGGAGCGCTACGTGCGCCAGCTCGCCGGCTGGGACCGCTCCGAGGTCGCCGAACTGGCCCGCCTCCTGCACCAGCTGAACGCCGGCGGCGAGCAGTAGGGGACCCGGATACGGGCCGCACGGCCGCCCGCGGCTGCCGCCGTGACGTGACGGCCTACAGCTCGGCCCACACCACCGTCGCGTCGTCGTGCGGCTTGCCCCCGACGCGTACCCCCGCGGCCACCCGCTCCCGTTCGAGCGCCCGCACGCGGTCCACGAGCCCCCGCGGCCCGGCCTTGCGCAGGAAGGCGAAGCACTCCGCCCAGTCGCCCTCGCCGAAGGTCTCGACCCAGCGGCCCGCGCCGTCCGTGAGCCCGACGAGGGTGCGGACGTCGCCGCGCGGCCAGGTTCCGGTCACGGCGCGGTCCGCCACTGAAGGGTCGGCGGCCGCCGTGAAGAACCCTTCCTCGGCGTTGCGCAGCGCCTCCACGGCCGCCACGTACCGCCGTGCCGCCGCGGCCCGTTCGGGCGAGCCCTCCGGCAGCGCGCGCACCGCCTCGCGCGCCTCCGCCACCCGCGGCGGCAGCGTGTCGAGCCGGTCGTCCGCCACCACCCGCACCTCGCCGGACGGCGACTCCGCGAGCAGCACCGAGTCCGACAGGACGAGGTACTCGACGCGTTCGTCGTCCCAGCGCGCGAGGACCACGGTCGCCTGCGGCGTACGGAGGTGAGAAAGGTCACAGGAAGTGCGGTGGGAGTCCGCGGTCCGGGCGATCGCCAGCGAGAGGATCCCGGCCAGCCCCATGTCCCGCCGCGAAACGGACAGTTCACCCAGGGCGCCGCCGAGCCGGGCGACGAACCAGGGCACGTCGTGCACACAACCGACGTCTCCCTGCGGGGGTGTCACGCCGTCCAGGACGACCAGCGTCCCGCCCTTTCCTGAGGCGGGCAGCGCCACCGAGGCGAAGTCCTCGTTGGGGCGTTCGGGGTGGCCGGGTTCCGTGCAGAGTTCGACGCGCATCCATGCAGTCTGCACGAGTGTGTGCGAGACCTTCACAGGGCGGGCGGAGCAGGGGAGTTGGCCTGGACCGCGCCCTCGCGCGCCGGGCGGGCGGGGCATCTTGCCAAAGGCCGCGCCCGCCGTCCAACCGGCGCCGCGCGAGCCCCCGTATCGATGACGAAGTGGAACTTGATCCCTCAACTCCCGGCGAGGTTCACTCCTTCGGGTGGCCCGCCCGGCTAAGGGCGACCGCCACCCAGGCGCGCTGGAATGGTCATAAGCCGTACCAGAGAGGGCACGTCACCTCACCCGACACGGTGGACGACGCGAGACACCAAGCAGCCCCCGCGCCCCGCCACGCACGGCGGAGCGCACCGTCGCACCTGCGGCACGAGCACGACGCGGCGTACGCGGCACAACAAGAACACCGAGAGCAACGAGGATGCGAGCACCGGTGCAGAGCAAGCGGCCTGGTGAGGCCACAGGCCGGGCGGGCAAGGCCGTGCGGGTGCGCAGCCGGCTGATCGCCGCCGTCGCGGTGGTCACCGCCGCCGTCGCGGGCGCGGGCACCCCGGCGATCCTCGGCGCCTCCGCCCAAGTCGCCGACACCCAGCACCTGCTGGACCTCGCCGAGCTCACGCGCGAGGCCACCGTCCTCGCGCACGCGCTGACCGACGAGCGCGACACGATCACCGCGTACATCGCCGCGGGCCGCCCCGACGACGAGCGCCCCGGCTCCACCGAGCGGGTCGACCGCCAGCTCGCCGCGCTGCGCGCCGAGGCGCCCGCGGGCCTGCGCAAGGACCTCGCCGTCTTCGCGGGCGTGCGCCGCCAGGCCCTCACCGGCAAGGGCTCGGCGCTCGAGGCGCACACCGCATACACCGAGGCGCTCACCGCCCTGCACCGCCTCACCGAGGAGCTCGCCGACCAGCTGCCGCCCCGCGCGGGAGCCGGCCGGCACGCGCTGGCCGACCTGGACCGCGCGGTCGCGCAGGCCGGCGCGGTGCGCGGGCTGCTGCTCGCCGCGTACGCGACGCCGCGCACCGCCCCGCAGACCGTCATCGATCCGGTCACAGGCCTCCCGGTCACCGCCACCGCCCGCACCGCCGACGACAAGCGCCGCGACGCCCTGACCGCCGCCGCGCAGGAGGCCCGCCTGTCCGAGCGGGCCGCGCTCGACGCCTTCGCCGCCGGCGCCCCGGTCGACCAGCGCACCAAGCTGAGCACGACCGTCACCGGGCCCGACGTCGCCACCGCCGACCGCTACCTCGACCGCCTCACCGACGCCCCGACGCTCAGCGACGAGGAGCTCGGCTACGACCGCGAGAAGATCGCCTCCTCGCTCACGGCCCGCATCGACCAGCTCCGCAGCGTCGAGAACACCCTGGCCACCGACCGCATCGAGCAGCTCACCGACCTGCGCGACCAGGACGTCACCGCGCTCGAACTGCGCATCGCCCTGGTCGGCGCGCTCGCCCTGCTCGCCCTCGGCGTCTGCATCGCCGTCGCCCGCACCCTCACGCGCCCGCTCGCGGTGCTGCGCCTGGGCACCGCCCGCCTGGCCGAGAAGCCGTCCGGCGAGGAACCCGTGCGCTTCACCGGGCGCAACGATGAGTTCGCCGCGGTCGTACGCTCCGTCAACGCGCTGTACGAGCACACCGCCAAGCTGCACGAGCGCGCGGGCGTCCTCGAAGCGGACCGGGCCCACCTCATCGGCGAGCGCGAGAAGCTGGCCTGCGAGCGGGTCGGGCTGCGCAAGGAACTGGCCGCCGCGCGCGACGAGTTGCAGCGCGCCGAGGACAGCGTCCAGCACACCTTCGTGAACCTGGCGCTGCGCACCCTCGGCCTCATCGACCGCCAGCTCGCCGTGATCGAGCACCTGGAGGAGCGCGAGGAAGACCCCGAGCGCCTCGACACGCTCTTCAAGCTGGACCACTTCGCCACGGTCATGCGCCGCCACAGCGAGAACCTCCTGGTCCTCGCGGGCGCCGAGCACAAGCACGCGCACCCCGGGCCCGTCCCGCTGGTCGACGTCGTCCGCGCCGCGGTCAGCGAGATCGAGCGCTACGAGCGGGTCCGCATCGCCTCGCTGCCGCCGCACGCGCACATCGCGGGCTTCGCGGCCGACGACCTCAGCCACCTCCTGGCCGAACTCCTGGAGAACGCCACGTCGTTCTCGCCGCCGGACGCGGCCGTCGAGGTCTCGGGCTGGCTCCTGGAGAACGGCGAGGTGATGCTCTCCGTCCAGGACGAGGGCATCGGTCTCGCCCCCGAGCGCCTGGAGGCCGTCAACTCCCGCCTGGCCGCGTTCGATCCGGCCGCGCTGCACACCGGCGAGGACGAGGAGGGCCTGGGCCTCGGCCTGTACGTGGTGGCCCGCCTCGCGGCCCGGCACGGGGTGCGGGTCCAGCTGCGCGAGCAGGGCAACGGGGGAGTGGCGGCGGTGGCCGTCCTGCCGAAGGCGATCCTCGCGACCGCACCGGCCACGACCGTCAGCCGCCGCGTCACCCTGGCCGGCGCCCCGCCGGAGCTCCACCTGGCCGGCGCGGAGGCCGAGGCCAACTCCAATGAGCTGGCGGGGCGTTCGCGCACGGTCGGCCTGGAGGAGGACGGTGCGCAGGGGCCGGGCTCGGGTGCGGGTGCGGATCAGGCTGAAGCCGTTGATCCGGCAGAGGCAGAGGCAGAGGCAGAGGCAGAGGCAGAGGCGGCGTCTGCGGGTCCGGTTGTGGCTGCGGGCCCGGTGCCGGTCCCGGCCGAGGACGTCGCACGTGACCTCGCGGATGCCGTACGAGGCCACGACGAGGACGTACAGGTCTCCGAGGCCGATCCCGTACGGGAGCCCGAGGCAGGCGACGACCGCGCACAGGAATCCGCCGAGCCCGTACCGGAATCGGCCGAGCCTCTACGGGAATCGGCCGACCTGGCACGGGAGGCCGACGCCCCCGGACTCGGCGGCGAGGACCTGGTCGCCGCCGCCTTCGGCGCGCGCGAGCCGCACCTGTCGCACGAATCGCACGAGCCGCACCAGCCGCTCGACGTGACCGACGCCCCCGACCCGTACGAGGACGAGGGCGAGGACGACCTCCTCGCGGCCGAGAGCCCCGCCGAGTCCACCCTCGAACTCACGCTTCCGACACCGGAGTTGGACGCCCCCGAGCTGCTGCGCCCCACGCGCGTCGTGGCCGTCCCCGACGACCACGCGCACGAGCGCACGGAGGACGAGTCGCCGCGCTCCGAGGAGGCCACCGCTCCCGCCCAGGAGCCCACGCACCCCGACCAGCCCACGCCCCCCGAGCAGTCCGCCCCGCGCCCGCCCAAGTGGGAGCGCGTCACGGACAAGGGTCTGCCCAAGCGCACGCCCAACGTGACCGCCCCGGCCCCGAAGGCCGCCCCGGCGCGCCCCCGGGGCGTGGACGCCGAGCAGCTGCGCCGCCGCCTCGCCGGGTTCCGGCAGGGTGCCCAGGAGGGCCGCCGCGACGTCGAGGCGGAGCTGGCCGGCGAGCCCGAGTCGCCCGGCGGCACCGCACCCGACGCCGACGTACCCGCCCAGCGCACCGCCCCGCAGCACGAGGCGACCGCGCGGCGCGAGCCGATCGTGCCGCCGACGGGCGACGCGCCGTACACGACCACCACACCGCAAGAGACCACGGATCCGGGGGACTCACTCAAGGAGGCCCGCAGTTGACGGTGTCCAGCAAGCCCGGGGCGCTCAGCACCGAGGCCCGCAACCTGCACTGGCTGCTGACGAACCTGGTGGACGAGGTGCCCGGCCTGATCTCGGTCGCGGTGGTCTCGTCGGACGGGCTGTTGCTCCTGTCCTCCGACCCCGGGCAGAACGCCGAGCGCGTTCCGGCGCAGGGGCCCGCGGGCCCGCGCGGCTCCAGCGCCGACCTGGCCACGATCGTCTCCGGCCTCGGCAGCCTCACCATCGGTGCGGCACGCCTGATGGACGGCGGCGGCGTGAAGCAGACCATGGTCGCGATGGACGAGGGCAGCCTCTTCGTCATGTCGATCAGCGACGGTTCGCTGCTCGGGGTGCACGCCACGCCTGACTGCGACATGAGCGTGGTCGCGTACCACATGGCCCTGTTCGTGGGTCGCGCCGGCCATGTCCTCACCCCCGAACTCCGCAGTGAACTGCGGCAGTCGAGGGAGCGGGCGGGCGCCCGGTGAGCGCCGCCGAACTCCCCGTGCGCGGGGCCGGCCGCAGGCCCGCGCGGGTGCGCCCGTACTCGCTGACCGGCGGCCGTACGCGCTTCGGCCACGTCCTGCTCGTCGAGACCTTCGTGGCCGCCGTGCCCGCGCTCGAAGGCGGCAAGGACGACCGGCCGGAGCTGCCCAACGGCAGCCTGCACACGAAGGTCATGCCGGAGCTGCGGGCCATCGTGGAGCTCTGCCGCAGGATGCGCACGGTCGCCGAGATCGCCGCCCTGCTCAAGATGCCGCTCGGCGTGGTGCGCGTGCTGCTCAGCGACCTCGCCGACCAGGGAAGGATCCGGGTGTACGGGACCGGGCACGGACCCGGGCAGCCGGACCGTGCTCTCCTCGAAAGGGTGCTGAGTGGACTCCGTCGCCTCTGACGCGGTCGCGTCCGACACGGTCGCGTCCGACACGGTCGCGTCCGACACCGTCGCGTCCGACACCGTCATAGAACCCTGGCGCACCGTGGCCGAAGAGGGCGCGCAGGACTGGCAGTTGGACCACACTCGGGCCCCCGTTGCCACGAAGATCGTGGTGGCCGGCGGCTTCGGCGTGGGCAAGACCACCCTCGTCGGCTCGGTCTCGGAGATCACCCCGCTCCGGACCGAGGCTCTGATGACCCAGGCCAGCGAGGACACGGACGACCTGACGGCCACCCCGGACAAGCTGACCACCACGGTGGCCATGGACTTCGGCCGCATCACGCTCGACGACGACCTCGTCCTGTACCTCTTCGGCACCCCGGGACAGCAGCGCTTCTGGTTCATGTGGGACGACCTCGTGCGCGGCGCGATCGGCGCGGTCGTGCTCGCCGACACCCGCCGCCTCGACGAGTGCTTCGCGGCGCTCGACTACTTCGAGAGCTGCGGCCTGCCGTACGTTGTCGCCGTCAACCACTTCGAGGGGACCGAGGAGTTCACGGCCGAGGACGTGCGCGAGGCGCTCACCGTGCCCGAGGGCATCCCCGTCCTGATCATGGACGCGCGCCGCCGCATCCCGGTGGTCGAGACGCTGCTCGCCCTGGTGGGCCACGCCCTCGAACTGACTCCCGCCTGACCGTCCTGTCCCTCCCGTCGTACCAGGGAAGAAGCATGCGCAAGATACTCATCGTCGGAGCCGGCCAGTCCGGCCTCCAGCTCGCCCTCGGCCTCCAGGCGCAGGGGTACGAGGTCACCCTCATGTCCAACCGCACGGCGGACGAGATCCGGGCCGGCCGGGTCATGTCCACGCAGTGCATGTTCCACACGGCGCTCCAGCACGAGCGCGACCTGTCCCTGAACTTCTGGGAGTCCCAGGCCCCGCGCATCGAGGGCCTCGGCGTCTCCGTCGCGGGCCCCGAGTCGCAGCGCGTGATCGACTGGGTCGGCCGCCTCGACGGTTACGCCCAGTCCGTGGACCAGCGCGTGAAGTTCGCGGGCTGGATGGAGACCTTCGCGCAGCGCGGCGGCCAGCTGGTGATCCACGGTGCGGCCGTCTCCGACCTGGACTACTTCTCGCGTACGTACGACCTCGTCCTCGTCGCCGCCGGCAAGGGCGAGCTGGTCTCGATGTTCGGCCGCGACGCCGCCCGCTCCCCGTACGCCGAGCCGCAGCGCGCCCTCGCGGTCTCGTACGTGCACGGCCTGGGCCCGCGCCCGGAGCACCCCGACTTCGACGCGGTCCGCTGCAACCTGGTCCCGGGCGTCGGCGAGCTCTTCGTCATGCCCACCCTCACCACCTCCGGCCGCGCCGACATCCTCTTCTGGGAGGGCGTCCCGGGCGGCCCCCTGGACGTGTTCAAGGGCGTCAAGGACCCCTCGGAGCACTTGGCGCTCACCCTGGAGCTGATGGAGAAGTTCACGCCCTGGGAGTACGCGCGCGCCACGAAGGTCGAACTGACCGACGCCAACGGCACGTTGGCGGGACGCTACGCGCCGACGGTCCGCAACCCGATCGGCCGGCTGCCCGGCGGCGGCCTGGTGCTCGGCGTCGCGGACGTGGTCGTGGCCAACGACCCGATCACCGGCCAGGGCTCCAACTCGGCCGCGAAGTGCGCCGCTTCGTACCTGGCCTCGATCGTCGAGCACGGCGACCGGCCCTTCGACGAGGCCTGGATGCAGTCCGCGTTCGACCGCTACTGGGCCACGGCCCAGCACGTCACCAAGTGGACCAACGCGATGCTGGCCCCGCCGCCGGAGCACGTCCTGAACCTCATCGGCGCGGCCGGCGAACTCCAGCCGATCGCCGACCGCTTCGCCAACGGCTTCAATGACCCTTCGGACTTCGAGAACTTCTTCTTCGAGCTGGAGAAGGCGAACGCCTACCTGGCCGAGGTCTCCGGGGCCTGACCGGCCGAGGGGTGCGGCCGGGCTCAGTCCGCGTCCGGGCTCACCGCGTCCGGCCGCACCAACCCGAGCACCGCACCCCGCCCCGCCACCGGAGCGAGCTCCACGCGCCCTCCGGGGCGGGGCGCCAGCACCTTGCCCTCGCCCGCGTACAGCGCCACATGGGCCGCGTCCGGCCCGTACACCACCACGTCACCGGGCCGCGCCTGCCGCAGCGGCACCTTCGGCAGTGACTCCCACTGCCCGCGCCCGGTCCGCGCCACCGGCACCCCCGCCCGCTGCCACGCGGCCGCGACGAACCCGGGCGCGTCGTACGCCTCCGGCCCGCTCGCCCCGGAGGCGTAGGGCCTGCCGAGCTGGGTGCGGGCCCAGCGCACCGCCGCCGCGCCCCCGCGCGACGCGGCGGCCGTACCGCCCGGGCCCGGCAGCGCGCCCGAGGCGAGCAGTTCCTCCTGAGCCGCGTCCGCGCCCGAGGCCTCCAGCTTGCGCAGCTCGGCGAGTTCGTCCGCGCTCACCGACGCGAGCAGCTTCTCCACGGCCTTGAGCTTCGTCACCGCCGCGTCCCGCTGCTTCTTCCGCTTCCCCGCGAGGACCTGCTGCTTGTCCAGGGCCTTGCGGGCGGCCGTGGCCAGCTGATCGGCCTTCCGCTCGTCCGCGGCCAGCCGGCCCACCGTCTCCACGCGCTCCCGCGCGAGCCGTCCGACCACATGCTTCTGGTCGAGCGCCGTCTGCGGATCGGCCGCGAGGAGCAGCCGTACGTAGCCGTCGAAGCCGCTCGCGCTCTGATACTGCTGCCGGGCGAGCCGCCCCGCCGCGAGCCGGCTGTCGGTCAACAGCAGCCGTGTGCGCGCGAGTTCACCGTTCTTCCGGCGCGTCTCGGCCGTCTGCTCCTTCAGCTGCTCGGCCGTCGTGTTGTACGTCTCGGTGGCCCGCTCGGCGGCCCGGTACAGCTTCTGGAGCTCGGCCAGCAGATCCCCGACCGACTTCGCGCCTGGAGCGGCAAGCTCCGTAGCCTCCGGCTCCGGAGCCGAGCGCGCACCGCCCGCCGGTCCGACGATCCCGGCCGCCACCACCGCGGCGGCACACACAAGGCGCAGCACTCTGCCCGACATGTCATCACCTCCGGTCGCGGGGCGGCCGGCCCGCCCCAGGAGGAGCATGCGACGGGAATGGGATGAAAAGCCTATAACTGGGCGGTACGGGGCATGGTGCTCACCCCTTCAGCGGACCCGGCTTGGACCACGGCCACTTCAGGCGCCCGGTCTCCGCGTTCCCGTCGGCGTCGTACTCGTACCGCCACAACTGCCGCACCCCGCGCCGCCCCGCCTCCATGCGCCGGTAGACGACGGTCGTGGCGGGGGAGTCCTCGGTGGCCGGCACCGGGATCTTGTACAGCTTGGGCGGGTGGCCGGTGGGGCCGGTGAGGACGTCGAGGGTGCGGCCGTCCAGCGGGCCGCCGACGAAGGGGATCGGGTCGCGGTTCACCAGGCCAGTGTCACAGGTGGCGGGAGCGGACGCCGCCGCACGGCGGGCGGCGCCTCGGCGCAGGTGCTCCACCGCACTCCGCCTCACCGCAGATGCCCCACCGGACCGCGCCTCAGCGCAGACGCCCCGCCTCGCCCAGCACAGGCAGCACTCGGCGCGCGAGCGATCCCGCGGGCCCGTCCGCCCGCTCCAGCGCGAGCGCCGACCGCAGCACCTCGGCCGTCTGCGCGTCGGAGGCAGCCGAAGCCGTGAGCTGGGCGACGAACTGGTCAAGGAGCCAGTCCCGCAGCTCGGCGGCCGGCGGCTGCTTGCCCTCGTCCAGCCAGATGAGCGAGGCCGCCTCGACGGCCGCGATCCACATCCGCACCAGCAGATGCAGCCGCGGGCCCGGAGCGCTCACGGGCATGTGCCCGAGGATGCTGGCCGCCGCGCTCCTGCGGACCTCGTCCACGATCGCGGTGGTACGAGAGGTGGAGACGACACTGCCGCCCTGGAGGAGCGCGGCGAACCCCGTGTCGTGGGAGTCCACGAACGCGAGATAGCGGTCGAGCGCGCGGCCGAGCCGTTCGGTGAGCGGACCGGTGGGCGGCTCGTCGAAGCACCGCTCCAGCTCGTCGGCCGCGGAGCGCAGCGCCGCCTCGTACAACTGCTGCTTGCCGCCCGGGAAGTAGCGGTACACGAGCGGCCGCGAGACACCGGCGGCCTCGGCGACGTCGTCGAGCGAGACGTCCTCGGGGGCCCGGTGCGCGAACAGAGTGAGCGCCGACGCGAGCAGCTGGCTGCGCCGCTCCGCGACGCTCAGCCGCCGGTACGCGGGGGTCCGGGCGGAGGCGGTGGTGGGAACGGGCGCCGAGGACATGCCCGAAGGGTAGTCCGCCGGCGCCCGCCGCACGTAGGCCGTCATCACCGCTCGTCATCCGCCGCGACGCTCGTCGGCCAGGTCCGTCTGCAACCGCCGGCGCCTACGCAAGCAGCCCCGAGCTCTGCCACAGCCGGCGCCCCGGCCCCCGCAACACCCCGATGTCGTCGAGGAAGTCGGTCAGGCGCTTGGCGCCGGTCTGCATCACCTCGCGGCGGTGGCCGCTCGCCTTGACCTGCGCGAGCGCCTCCCGCCGGTCGAGGCCGACGTCCGTGTAGACCTGCGGGTTCACGAACGCCACGGAGAACACCTTCGCGGCCTGCCCGGAGCTGATCCGCGTCAACTCCCGCTCCCAGCGCGGCGCCGTGACCATCTGGCGCCGCAACTCCTCGCGTGCGTAGCGCACATGGCGGGCCTCCTCGACCACGTGGATCCGCGTCACGCCGCGGACGAGGGTCTGGACGCGCTCGTCCGGGAAGGTGAGCCGCTGCATCCAGTCGAGGATCTCCTCGCCGAGCAGCGTGCAGGCGAACGAACCGGGCGTCGTGGACACGGTCTTCAGGATCCGCGCCAGGTTGTGGTTGAGCTTGCTGACGGGGTACACCTTCGCCCCGCCCTTCTTGATCATGCGGGCGAACATCATCGAGTGCCGGCACTCGTCCGCGATCTCGGTGAGGGCGTAGCGCACATGGGCGCTGTCCATCGGCTTGTCGTAGATGTGCCGCACGAGGAGCTGCATCAGGATGATCTCGAACCAGATGCCCAGCGAGGCGAGCGAGGCCGCCTCGTACCGGGCCAGTTCCATCCGCTGCTCCTCGGACATCCGCTTCCACAGCGGGGTGTCGTAGAGCGAGACGAGCTCCGGCGGCCAGAACCACTTGCCCTCCTCGACCGGAGCGTCCCAGTCCAGCTCCTTGTCGGGGTCGAACGAGTGCTTGGCGGAAGACTCGAGGAGCCGCTCGGCCACTTGCTCGCGGTCCTTGAGCAGGCCGAGCGCGTCCCGCAGGACGGCGTGCGTGCCCGCTTCCGTCATCGTCATGGCGGCTGTCACCTCGTGACTCGGTTACCGGGGGTCACCTCTTATGAGACTGCGCGTCAGCAAGCCCGTCAATCCTCTGCGCAGGACTTGGCGCGACTTGTCGGGCCGCGTTGTTGACCGTGCGTCTACCACCGTGTGAATCTGCCAACCATCCGGTCTGCAAGGCGAGTCGGGGTCGGCCGCGACCCTGTGTACGAGGCGAAGGAGCCGCCCGTGTCCACGTACGACCGCTACATCCAGGCGCCCGCCGAGCCGCAGTGGCAGGTGCCCGCCACCGGTGCCGCCCGCTTCAGCTGGGAGTACGACGACGGCCGTGACCGGCTGCTCGCGCTCTACCAGAAGGGCAAGGACAAGCAGTGGGACGGTGCCAAGCGCATCGACTGGGACATCGAGGTGGACCCGTACGACCCGCTCGGCACCCCGGACGAGTCCCTGTCGCTGTACGGCACCCGGCACTGGGCCAAGCTCACCGAACGGGACAAGGGTGAGCTCCGGCAGCACTTCGCCTCCTGGCAGTTCAGCCAGTTCCTGCACGGCGAGCAGGGGGCGATGATCTGCGCGGCCCGCATCGTGGAGTCCGTCCCCGACCTGGACGCGAAGTTCTACTCCGCCACGCAGACCATGGACGAGGCCCGGCACGCGGAGATCTTCGGCCGCTTCCTGCACGACAAGGTGGGCATGGCCTACCCCATCAACGACAACCTCCAGTCCCTGCTCGGCGACACCCTGCGCGACTCGCGCTGGGACATGCCGTACCTGGGCATGCAGGTGCTCATCGAGGGCCTCGCGCTGGCCGCGTTCGGCATGATCCGCGACACCACGGACAAGCCGCTGCCGCAGCAGATCCTCGCGTACGTGATGCAGGACGAGGCCCGGCACGTGGCCTTCGGGCGGATGGCGCTGCGCGACTACTACAAGCAGCTCACGGACGCGGAGCTGCGCGAGCGCGAGGAGTTCGTCATCGAGGGCTGCTACCTGATGCGCGACCGGCTGCGCGGGGTGGAGGTCCTGGAGAACTTCGGCATCCCGAAGGCGGAGGCCGAGGAGTACAGCGAGCAGTCCGAATTCCTCGCCCTGTTCCGCCAGTTGCTCTTCTCGCGCATCGTTCCGTGCGTCCGCGACATCGGCCTGTGGGGCAAGCGCCTCCAGGAGGCGTACGTGGACATGGGCGTCTTCGAGATGGGCAATCAGAACCTCGACCAGCTCATGGCCCAGGACGAGGAGATCGCCGAGAAGCTGGACGCGGAGCGGTTCGCGGCCGAGGAGGCCGCGCGGGTGGAGGAGGTGGGCGAGGCGATCGCCCAGGGGGCCGAGAGCTGAGAACTGAGTGCCGGGAGCTCGGAGCCGGGAGTCGTGATCTGGAAGCCGGGGCGTGCCGTCCTCAGCGGCGGCCCCGCGCCCCCGGCCACCCGTTCTGCTCCCGCTGCCAGCCCTGCGGCTGCTGCTGCCAGCCTTCCGGTTGCTGCTGCTGCCACCCCTGCGGCTCCCGCTCCGCGGCCCGCACCAGCCCCGCCTCCATCACGGCCCGTGCGATCGGCGCCGCGCTGCCGCCGCCGCTGATGTCGTCCCGTACCGCCGAGGCATCCTCGACCACCACGGCCACCGCCACCGCCGGTGTCGCGGAATCCTGCGCCTGGGCCCAGGAGATGAACCAGGCGTACGGGAGACCGGTGTTGCCGAAGCCGTGCTGCGCCGTGCCCGTCTTGCCGCCGACCACGGCACCGGGGATCGCCGCGTTGCGCCCCGTGCCCTTCTCGACCACCTCGACCATCATCTCCCGCAGCAGCGCGGCCGTCCGCGGGTTGAACGCCTGCCGCAGCGACCGCGGCTGGGTCAGGCCCACCGTGTCCCCCGAGGAGTCCGCCGTACGGTCCACCAGATAGGGGGCCTTGATGTCGCCGCCGGACGCCACCGCCGAGGCCACCATCGCCATCTGGAGCGGGGTGGCCCTGGTGTCGTACTGCCCGATGGAGGACAGGGCGAGCTGCGGCTGGTCCATCGAGGTGTCGAAGGTGCTGGTGGCGACGGGCGAAGGGATGCGCAGACCGCGGGTGTTGAAGCCGAACCGCTGCGCCGTGCCGGCCATCGACCCGAGCCCGACCTCGACGCCGAGCCGCGCGAAGACCGTGTTGCACGACCAGGTGAACGCGTAGCGCAGGGAGGCGTTCTCGCAGCCCTCGACCTCGTTGCCGAGCGAGGTCGAGGTGCCGGGCAGGCGGTACGGATCGGGGGACTTGGTCGGCGCGTCCACATCGCCGATCACCCCCGCGTCGAGCGCCGCGGCCGCCGTGACCACCTTGAACGCCGAACCCGGCGGATAGGTCTGCCGGATCGCCCGGTTCAGCATCGGCTTGCTCGCCGCGGAGTTGAGGCGCGACCAGTCGCGGGCGGCCCGGATGCCGTTCCCGGAGAGCAGTTCGGGATCGTACGAAGGGGTCGAGACCAGCGCGAGGATCCGGCCGGTGGCCGGCTCGATCGCGGCCACCGCGCCCTGCTTGCCGCCGAGCCCCTCGTAGGCCGCCCGCTGCATCTGCGGCACGATCGTCGTGTGCACCTGCCCGCCCGGCTCCAGCTCGCGCGTCAGATCCCCGATCAGCGGCAGCGGCGACAGGAGCGGCGAGGTGCCGGAGAGGATCCGGTCCTCGGTGTTCTCCAGGAAGGTGGAGCCGTACACCTGCGAGGCGTAGCCGGTGACGGGCGCGTACAACGGGCCGTTCTTGTACGTGCGTTCGTACCGCAGCTGCTCGCCGGTGTCCTTCGACCCGGTCACCGGCCGCCCGTCCACGAAGATGTCGCCGCGCGGCTGTGCGTAACGGGCGATGTCCTTGCGGCGGTTGGCCGGGTTGTCGTCGTACGTCGCCGACTGGACGAGCTGGATGCGTGCCGCGTTGAGCAGCAGCAGCACGGTCAGGAGCAGGCAGAAGGCCGCGGCCCAGCGGATCTGTCGGGTCATCTACGGCACCATGTCTTCCTGTTGCGAACGGTCCGACTCCTGGAGCGAACGGGCCGAGTCGCTCAGCCGGATCAGCAGCGCCACCATGATCCAGTTGGTCACCACGGACGAGCCGCCCTGCGCGAGGAAGGGCATCGCCATACCGGTCAGCGGGATCAGCCCCGTGACGCCGCCCGCGATCACGAACACCTGGAGCGCGAGGATCGAGGCGAGCCCGACCGCGAGCAGCCGCCCGAACGCGTCCCGCAGCGCGAGCCCCGCCCGGTAGCCGCGCGCCACCAGGGCCGCGTACAGGACGAAGATGGCCGACAGGCCCACGAGGCCCAGCTCCTCGCCGGCCGTGGCGAGGATGAAGTCGGACTTCGCGGCGAACCCGATCAGGATCGACTCGCCCTTGCCGAGCCCGGTGCCGAGCATCCCGCCGGCCGCGAACGCGAAGAGGGACTGGGCGAGTTGATTGGGACCCTCGCCCGCCTCGATCGAGGCCAGCGGGTGCAGCCAGTCCGCGACGCGGGTGTGCACATGCGGTTCGAAGCGCGCGGCCGCGTACGCCCCGGCGCCGCCGAGCAGCAGCCCGACCGCGAGCCACCCTTTGCGGCCGGTCGCCACGAACAGCAGGATCACGAACAGCCCGAAGAACAGCAGCGAGGTCCCCAGGTCCCGCTCCAGGACGAGCACCCCCACGCTCACCAGCCAGATCACGACGACCGGCCCGAGCACCCGCCCGGTCGGCAGCCGCATCCACAGGACCCGCCGGCCCGCGTACGCGAGCGCGCTGCGGTTCGCCGCGAGATAGGCCGCGAAGAACACGGCGAGCAGAATCTTCGCGAACTCGCCCGGCTGGAGTGACAGTCCGCCGATCTGCACCCACAGGCGCGCCCCGTTCACGGGCGGGAAGAAGATCGGCACGGCGAGCAGCGCGAGGGCGGCGAGCCCCGACAGATACGCGTACCGCTGGAGCGTCCGGTGGTCCCTGAGCGCGAGCACCACCACGATGAACAGCCCGACACCCACGGTGGACCACACCAGTTGGGCCAGTGCGGCCTGGTCGTGCGGGGTCTCCTGGTCGAGCCGGTAGATGAGCACGAGCCCGAGCCCGTTCAGGAGCACCGCGATCGGCAGCACCAGGGGGTCGGCGTACGGCGCGCGCAGCCGCACCGCGAGATGCGCGAGCAGCGCGAGCACCCCGAGCCCGGCCCCGTAACCCGCCGCGCCCGGCGGGACGGTGCCGTGCCGCGCGAGGCCGACGGACAGATAGCCGCACACGCTCAGGCCCACGGCCAGCACGAGCAGCGCCAGTTCGACCCCGCGCCGCCGCGCCGGCCCGGCCCCGGCGACCGCGGCGTCCTGCGACCCGGTCAGCTCCGCCAGGTCAGGAAGGTCCTGATAGCCCTGAAAGCCGCGCTGGCCCTGGGTGTCCGCCGTCGATCCGGTCATGCGCGGACGGTAGCAATGGGCAGGGGATGTCCCGTTATGTCGGACGGGGATGTCGGAAGGTTTTTGTCGTACGAAGGGGGGTGGGGGTGGTGGTGAGTGCGCGGGGCCCCGGTAACAGTCCCCTCCCGCCCGGGGGCCGAAGCCCTTTCCAGGCTATCGGCGCCCACTGACAACGCCGCGACGCGCTGCCGCGCGCCCCTCAGTGCCAGCGACGTGCCGCGCGCCCCCTCAGCACCAGCGCGGTGCCGGCCCGATGTTGTCGATGTAGGCCGCCGCGCCCCAGGCCCAGGTGCCGTCGGTCAGCAGGTACCAGCGGTCGTTGCCCTCGACGCTGCTGCCGCGGGTCTTGCAGAAGATGTGCACGTACGCGCCGTACGGCTCGGTGCGCACGATGCGGGCGCCGCGGGTGGGGGAGTCGCGCAGGAGCAGCCCGTTGCGGGCGGAGACCCGGCCCTTGTAGACGGGCGGGTTGTTGTTGCCGGGGGCGGCCGACGTGCCGCGCTCCGTGTCGTTCAGGGGCGCGGATGCGGGCGCGGACGCGGGCGCAGGTGTGGATGCGGATGCCGGAACCGCGGCCCCGGTCACGCAGAGCGCGCCGACCGCGGCGGATATGCCCAGACGAAGGGCGGTGGACCGGAGCGACATGGGGGCCTCCTCAAAGGGGCGTGCCAATCCGAAGTGGTGATCACGCTAGGAGCAGCCCTGAGACTTCGCAAAAGGGACGAAGGGTTACTCGCGCCCCGGCGCCCACCCCTGCCCCGCACCCGGCCTCACCCCTCCTCGCGAACCGCCCTGCCTTCCTCGTACGGCAGCGTCAGACGCGCCACCGCACCGCCCCCGGCATCGTTCGTGAAGCCCAACTTCGCGCCCAGGACCCGCGCCTGGCCCACCGCGATGGTCAGCCCGAGTCCGTGCCCCTTCGCGCCGCCCTCGGTGCGGAAGCGCTGCGGCCCGTGCTCCACCAGGTAGTCCGGGTACCCCTCGCCGTGGTCGCGCACGGACACCGAAGGGCCGTCCACGGTGACGACGACCGGCGGGCGGCCGTGCTTGTGCGCGTTGGCGATCAGGTTGCCGAGCACCCGCTCCAGACGCCGCCGGTCGGTCTCGACCCACACGTCCCGTACGACCTCCACCCGCGTGTCCGTGCCCTGCGCGGCACGCTGCACCAGCGGCCCCAACTGGTGGGTGTCCAGGTCGACTTCCTCACGCCGCGAGTCGAGCCGCGAGATCTCCAGCAGGTCCTCGGTCAGCGTGCGCATCGTCTGCACCCGCTCGCGCACCATCTCGGCGGGCCGGCCCGGCGGCAGCAGCTCGGCCGCCGCGTGCAGTCCGGTCAGCGGGGTGCGCAGCTCGTGCGCCACATCGGCCGTGAACCGCTGCTCGCTCTCCAGCTTCCCCTGCAAGGAGGAGGCCATGGTGTCCAACGCCCCTGCCACGGTGGCCACTTCGTCCTGCGCGCGGTCGGGATCCTTCGTACGGGGATCGTTGACGCGCGCGTCCAGGTCGCCCGCGCTGATCCGGCGCGCGACCGTGGCCGTCTGGTGCAGCCGCCGCGTCACGCGCGTCACGCCGAACGCGCCCACGAGCAGCGTCGCCCCGATGGCGAGCACCGAGGACACCGCGATGGCGCGGTCGAGGCCCTCGATGGTCCGCGCGCCCTGGGTGTAGTCGATGCCCGCGGTCACGACCCGGTGGTCGTCCGCGGGGCCCGCCGCCCACATCACGGGGCGCCCCTCGTGCTCGGCGACCATCGTGCCGCGCTTTCCCTGAAGGGCCAGTTCGCGCAGCGAGGCGGGCAGGCCCGGCGGGTCGATCCCGGAGTCGGGCGGAAGCCGGTCGCCCGCTTCGTACAAACGGGTGACGTCCTCGAGCTTGGTGAGCGCCTTCTCGCGCGCGTTCCCCACGGTCTGGTTCGTGACCGCGACATGCACGAACGCGCCGAGCATCGCGGCCAGCGCACAGCACATGACCGTGATGAAGACGGCGGCCTTCCAGGTCAGGGTCGCGGTCCAGGCGGGCAGGCGAGGTCTCATCGGGCGGCCGCCGCGGAGGTCTCGGGGGTGGGCGAGACCGGGGTGGCGGTCGGCGCGTCGGGCGCGGGTACGACGGTCTGCGTCTGTGTCTGCGTCTGTGTCTCCTTGTGTACGGAGGGCGTCGACGTGGCGGTCGGCGCGGGGGACGGCTCGGGCGTGCGCGGGGACCGCGGCTCCCCGCTCGGCCCGGGCGCGCGCACGATCTCCATCCGCGTCGGCAGCATGGAGCGCGCCCTCGCGTCCCAGGACCACACGTCGCGGAACTCGTATCCCGCGAACTGCGCCGGAGCGCGCACGATCAGATCCCGCCCGGCCAGCTCCGCGCTGATCACGGGCTGGGTGGTCGACATGATCCGTACGAGCCGTCCGTCGTCCTGTGTGTAGACGCGGATGCCGATCCCGTACTGGTCCCGGTCGCCCAGGTCGATCCCGACGATCAGCTCGTCCTTGCCGCTGCCGGTCAGATCGCGGTAGTACGCGGTCATCACCGGGCAGCCCTTGTCCCCGGCCCTGCCCTCGCACGCGAGGATCTTCGCGGCGATCTCCGCGGGCATCGCGTCCTGGCCGGTCTCCTCGCCCGGATGCGCCCGCACCTCGGCCTGGACTACGGCCAGGGCGTTCACGCGGTGCAGATCGCCGTCCGGGATTTTGATGCCCGGTACCACCTCGGGTGTGGCGTCCCCGAGGTCCTCCTGGGTGTCGTTCCTGGCCGGCGGCAGTTCGGGCCACAGCCGCGCCGGACCGACCGCGCTCGGCGTCGCGCCCGCGCTCTTGAGACCGCCCGCGCTGCCGCAGCCCGCCGCGGACACGGCGAGCAGGGCCACGACGGGCAGCACCAGGGCGGCGCGGGCGGAACGGGTCATCGGCACTCCGGGTCGGTCTCGCGTGCCGGTCTGCATGTCCGCGGTGCGGCGCGTGCGGCTGCGGGCGCGGCGCGTACGGCCGGCGAGCGCGGCGCGTATGGCCGCGATGCGCTGCGTACGGCCGTGCTGCGGTGCGTACCGGCCGCCACGCGACGCGTACGGCCGCGAGGCGACGCCTACCGCCGCGACGCGGGCGCGCTACTGCACGAGATCGGCGTAAAGGATGATGTTGTCCGTGCGGTGGCCGTCCTTCAGGCCGCCGCCGCAGGTGAGGATCCGCAGCTCTGCGCGGTTCGTCTCCCCGTACACCTTATTGGTGGGGAAGTCCTTCTTGTTCACCTGCTCGATCTCACGGACCTTGAAGTGCGCCGTCGTGCCGTCCGCGCGCTTGACCTCGACCGCATCGCCGATCTTGATGTCCTTCACGTTCTTCATCAGCGCCGGGCCCTTGGCGGTGTCGTAGTGCGCGACCAGGACGGACGCACCCTTCTCGCCCGGCGTCGGACCGTCCTGCCACCAGCCCGGCAGCTCCGCCTTGTCCGCCGGGGGCACCTGGAGCTCACCGGTGGAGTCGGTGGTCAGGTCCAGCATCGACGTGGCGTCCACACCGGCCGACTCGATCTTCAGTCCGGTCGGCTTCGACCGCTGCATCGCCTGGGCGGCCTGCTTGGCCTGGGCGGTCGCGGTGTTGGCGACCTTCACGTCGGGCCCGGGCTGCGCGCCCTGCCCGCAGGCCATGAGCCCGGCCCCGAGCGAGACGGTCAGGACGGACGCGGCGGCTATCCGGGTGGCGCGGCGGGGGGTGCGGGGGAGGGTGGGGGTGGTCATGAGGGGCTCCAGTGGGGGGCAGGTGGTTCTGAGGTGCTCCGGGTCAGTCGTCCGTACGGCCGCGGCGCACCATCGCGAAGCCGAGGCCTGCGGCGCCGGCCGCTGCGACGCCGCCGCCCGCGGCGAGCAGGACCGGCGACTCGTGGCGCACCGGTTCGACGGCGGGCGCGGCCGCGAAGGAGGAGGCGGCCGGGATCAGGAGAGCACCGCCCGCGACGACGGAGACGGCGAGGGTGCGGACGAGGCTGCGACGAGAGGTGCTCACAAGGGGTCCTTCCGGCTCTGACTTCGGGGCATGTGCCGATTTCCGGCGTATACGACGCTATGGGTCCGCCGTTGCGGCCATTCGGCAGCCGTGTAACAGCGGCCCATAGCTGTCCGGACAGAGCCGTTACTTATCCAGCCTTCAACTGTCCCGGAGTCGGCAGGACGCCCACTCCGAAGCCCAGCGGTCCGCCCGCTCCCCGGAGTCCGGCAGTCCGCCCGCCCCAGAGTCCGCTCACTCCCTCATCAACCCATTGACCAGGTAGTCCACAAAGAGCGGATTGTGCAGCGCATACGGCGATCGCCGCTCCCGTATCCGGGAGATCGCCGCGTCGACCGCGTACCCGTCGAGCACGAGCGCCCCCGCCACCACAAGCCCCGAGCGGTTGTAGCCGTGGAAGCACCGGACCAGGACCGACCGCCCGGCCGCGTACGCGGCATGCGCGAGCCGTGCCATCCGCCGCACCTCGACGAGCTCCGCCTCGCTCAGCGCGGCGTCCGGGATCCGCAGCACGTGGTGCTCGACACCGGGGGAGGGCCCGTGACCCGGGATCGTATGGAGACTGCACACGACGTCGAACTCCGCGCCGACGACGACGGGCTCGGCCGGACCGCCCTCGCCCCGCACCTCGTGCCCGCCCATGGTCAGGCCGGGCACGATCTCGTCCCACCGCCGCCGCGGCTCCGGCACCTCCGCGAACGACCGCCGTGTCTGCATGCGGCACACCCCTCCCTGGAAGCCCCGCCCCGAGGCCCTCGGGGCCGTCCCCTGCCCAAGTCCCTTCCAACGTAGGAACGTTCGAACACCTCCGGGCCCGACCGGGTTATTGCCGCGGCCACGGCGAGCTGTTCCCATGGTCGTGGGGTGATGCGGCATGACCGGACTGCGGGTCGTCCCCACGTGGCGACACGGACACGAGCGTTACTACGTACTCCTCCCGGACGGCAGGAACATCGCCTGGTACGACCGCGAGGCCGGCCGGGTCAACCTCCTCAAGGACGAGCGCAGGCAGGAGGTGCTCGCGGCCCTCGCGCCCTATCTGACCGGACCGGTCACGGTGGGCGCCCCACCGGTGCCGACCGGCGCCGAGCTGGCCCGCCTCGCCCTGCACCCCGACGACGACCTGGCGCCGAACCGCCCAGGCGAGGCCCTCCTCATCGCCCTCGACCGCCACCCGACCCCGGTGCGCCGGCTGCGCACCGACCGGCGCCGCCGCGACCTGCTGGCCCAGCAGGCGGTGGGCGAGGCCCTCGACCGCCTGGAACCGGCGGGCTGGCGGGTGCTGCACTCCCTGCCGCTGCCCGGCGGCCGCCGCCTCGACCATCTCCTCATCGGCCCGGGCGGCGTCTTCGCGTTCCACGCCCTGCACGCCACCAAGCACCGCGTCCGCGTCGCCGACCCCCAGGTCGCCGTCGGCCGCGCCCAGCCGGAGCCGCTGCTCGGCAGCCTCCGGCACCAGGCCGACCGGGCCTGCCTGGCCCTGACGACGGAGGTGCGCCCAGTCCTCGCGGTGGTCGCGGCGACCGCCGTGGATCTACGAGGTGCGCTCAGGGAGGTCCAGGTGGTGGAGGACACGGGCATCCCGTCCTTCGCCACGCTGGGCGGGGTCTACAAGCCGACGGACATCGAGGCGCTGTACGCCCACGCCCGCGACCGCCGCACCTGGCTCCGCACGTAACCACCTTCCCCTTGCCCCCCCAACCCCCTTGCCCCCCCAACCCCCTTGCCCCCCCAACCCCCTTGCCGGCACCCCTACTTGAACCGCACCACTCCGACCGTCTGATGCCGGGTCGCCTGCTGCCGTACCTCCACCACCAGCCCGCCCCCGACCGTCCGATAGGTCACGTCCCCGAGCCCCACCGCGTTCAGTTCCCCCGTGCCCTCGGCGGGCGGCAGCAGCTCGGCCGCCCGCGCCCGCAGGCCGGGGCCGAGCGGGCTGGACAGCACGGGTGTGTCGTCGTCCGGCAGTACGAGCACCAGCGCCTGCGGCCGCGCAGGCGCCCCGGTGAACCCGACCACCACCGCGTCCCGCGTATCGCTGTGCCGCAGCTTCAGCCAGGACCGCCGGCCCGCCCGGTACCCCTGGTCGAGCCGCTTGACCACCAGCCCTTCGATGCCGGTGTCCCGAAGCCCCTCGTACCAGCTCTCCGCCAGCTCACGGTCCGTGGTCATCGGCACGGCCTGCAACGGCGGCCCGAGCGGCGCGAGCAGCGCGACCAGCTCCTCGCGCCGCCGCGTGTACGGGGCCGCGCGCAGATCCTCGCCGCGTACGGACAGCAGATCGAACGCCGCGTACGAGGCGGGCAGCGTCCGCGCCAGTTCCGCCGCCCGCGCCGGCGTGGACATGGCCCGCTGCTGCACCGCCGCGAAGTCGATCCGCCCGTCCGTCCACACCACGACCTCGCCGTCCACCACGGTCCCCTCGGGCAGCGCCCGCGCCGCCTCGGTGATGTCCGGGAACGAGCCCGTCACGATCCGTCCCGAGCGCGCCTGGAGCTGCACCCGCCCGCCCACGTGGAAGACCACGAGCCGGTGCCCGTCGAACTTCGGCTCGTACGCCCACCCGCCGGCCGCCGGCGGCAGCGCACTCACCGACTCGGCGAGCGCCACCTTCACGGGCGGCCGCACGGCAGCCCCCTACCCGCGTTCACCGGAACCCCTTGGGCAGTTTCCCGGCCCGGTTGAGGTTGATCAGCGGGCCGAGCAGATCCCCGTACTCCTGAAGCCGCGGCGGAATGTCGTCGGCGAGGAACACCAGGTCACCCGGCTCCTCGCAGCCCTCGATCTCCTCCCACGTGACGGGCGCCGACACGGTCGGCAGCGCCCGCGCCCGCAGCGTGTAGGGCGCCGCGGTCGTCTTCGCGGCCGCGTTCTGGCTGTAGTCGACGAAGACCTTGCCGGGCCTGAGCGCCCTGGTCATCCGGTGCAGCGCGAGTCCCGGCAGCTCCTGCTCGGCCTCGACCGCCAGCTCCTTGGCGTACGCGGACACCTTCTCCGAAGGCGTCGGCTCCAGCGGTACGAGCACATGCAGCCCCTTCGACCCGGAGGTCTTGGCGTACACGTGCAGCCCGTCCGCCTCCAGCCGCTCCCGCAGCCACAGCGCGACCTCGCAGCACTCCACGATGGTCGCGGGCTCCCCGGGATCGAGGTCGAACACCATCCGGTCCGCCCGCCCCGGCGCATCGGCCTGCCACTGCGGCGTGTGGAACTCCGTCACCAGGTTGGCGGCCCACATGAGGGTGGCCAGGTCCTGCACGACGACCTGTTTGGCGGTACGTCCCTCACTCCTCCTCGGCACCTCGGCGGTCCGCACCCAGGCCGGCGTCCCCGGAGGCACGTTCTTCGCGAAGAACCGCTGGCCATCGGGCCCGTCCGGAAAGCGCAGAAAGGAAACGGGCCGGTTGTAGAGGTGCGCGAGCAGCGAGCCCGCCGTCACGGCGTAGTAGTGCAGCACCTCGCCCTTGGTGAAGCCGTGCGCGGGATAGAGCACCT
The DNA here is from genome assembly GCF_900100315.1 of Streptomyces indicus. GTDB lineage: Bacteria > Actinomycetota > Actinomycetes > Streptomycetales > Streptomycetaceae > Streptomyces > Streptomyces indicus. Next base: position 558,094 of record NZ_FNFF01000002.1, on the reverse strand, counting down.
TCTCCAGGTTCGAGAGCGCGAGGCGCCGCCCCTCCACCTCTGTGATCGGCGTCATACGATAAGAATCCCACGCGAACACGCATACACCCCTCGTATCGCTCTGGAAGGGGCAAAACGTGCGATCCATATGGAACGGCGCCATCTCCTTCGGCCTGGTCAGCATCCCGATCAAGCTCGTCAACGCCACCGAGAACCACAACGTCTCCTTCCGCCAGATCCACACCGCCGACGGCGGCCGGATCCGCTACCGCAAGGTGTGCGAGCTGGAGGAGAAGGAGGTCACGACCGCGGAGATCGGCAAGGGGTACGAGGACGCGGACGGCTCGATCATCCCGATCACGGACGAGGACCTGGCGTCGCTCCCGATCCCGACCGCCAAGACGATCGAGATCGTCGCCTTCGTCCCGGCCGAACGCATCGACCCGCTCCAGATGGACACGGCGTACTACCTGGCCGCGAACGGAGTCCCGGCAGCCAAGCCGTACACCTTGCTCCGCGAAGCCCTCAAGCGCAGCCAGAAGGTGGCCATCGCGAAATTCGCCCTGCGAGGCCGCGAACGCCTGGGCATGCTCCGGGTCGTCGACAACGCGATCGCCATGCACGGCCTGCTCTGGCCCGACGAGATCCGCGCCGCGGAGGACGCCGCCCCCGACACCCACGTCACGATCCGAGACGCGGAACTCGACCTCGCGGACGCCCTGATGGACACCCTTGGCGAGGTCGACATCGAAACCCTCCACGACGACTACCGCATCGCGGTGGAGGAGATGATCGCCGCGAAGACGGGCGGCGGTACGGTCGCCCCCGCCCCCGCGCAGCCGGCGGCCGGCGGCAAGGTCATCGACCTGATGGCGGCCCTGGAGAACAGCGTCAAGGCGGCCCAGGCAGCCCGCGGCGAATCCTCTTCGGACTCCTCGGACTCCTCGGGCTCCTCCGACTCGTCCTCCGACGACGGGGAGGTCGCGGAGGTGACCCCGCTGAAACCCCGCCGCGCGAAGAAGGCCGCGGCGGCGTCCCCGAAGGAGGTGGGTGGCAAGAAGTCGACCTCGAAGAAGACGTCGACGGCATCGAAGACGGCGACGAAATCGACGGCGAAGAAATCGACGGCGAAGACCGCAGCCAAGCAGACGACGAAATCGACGGCGAAGTCGGCGAGCAAGTCCACAGCCAAGACCGCCAAGTCGGCCAAGTCGACGGCGAAGAAGGCGACTCCGCGCAAGCGCGCCTCGGCCTGACGGGAGGCGGCTGCGTGGAGGCGGCCGCGTGCAGGCGGTCGTATGGAGGCGGTCGTGTGGAGGCGGCCGTCACCGCGCCGTGCCGGCCGCCGCTCGCTGCCGTGGTGCGGCCCCGCGCATCACCTCATCGTCGTGACCCGCGCGGTGGTGACGGCGAACAACCCGACCGCCTCCATCGCGCTCTCCACCTCATCGAACCCGGCGGCCCGCGCCCAGCCCTCGGCCTCCTCGACGCTCCGGCAGCGCATCTCCCACAGCTTGCCCTCGCGATTGGGCAGGACATGCGCGATGAAGTCGAGCTGCGGATGCCGCGTCTGCGTGGTGAACACCAGCGTCCCGCCGGGCGCGAGCAGCCCCCGCAGCCGCTCCACCGACGCCCGTATGACCTCCTCGTCGAGCAGCAGCTCGTACAGCCCGGACACCACGATCACATCCGGCGCCCCGGACGCCGGCGGCTTCGGATCCAGCGCGTCCCCCACCTCGTACGCGATGACCTCGGGCCCCAACCCCCGCTCCCGCGCGAGCCGTTCACCCAGCCGCAGCCCGTCCTCCGCCAGATCCCGGCACTCGACCCGCACCCGGCCCGCCGCATGCCCGCCGATCAGCTGCTGCAGATACCGCCCGGGCCCACCGGCCACATCCAGCAGAAAGACGCTGCGACCGCTCCCGGCCCGCCGCAGAATCTCCTCATCGAGCGTCGCGAGCAGCAACGCCCGCCGCGCCCGAATGGCCCGCCACCCCACGGCGCCGAGGAACACCCGGTCGATGACCCACCCGACCCCGGCGATCCCCTGAGCCTTGTTCCGATAGACGTAATCGAGCATGACCCCACTGTCGAACCCATGCCGATACCCGATGCGGACGCCCTTGCTGAGTCGCCCGACACTCCCCAACAGGCCCCTCATCAGGGCCCACTTGACCCGGCCGACCGGCCCGGGACGCGTCACGTAAGAACTCATGCCTTGAGGGTCGCGCCGCCCGCGCCACCCGCGATATCCGTACGCCTACTCGACCGGGCATAGGTACGGCACACACCCTCACCGAGGACCACCGCCCGGCGTCCCTACGGCCGCCCTATGGCTGCCCCGCGGCCCTACCGCTCCCCGGCGGCCCTACCGCTGCCCACGCCCGGCCTGCTCCCTGACGTCCGTCTTCAAAGATCTGACGTCCTTCTTCAAAGACCCGTCATGGCGCTGCTGAACCAGCCCCCGAACCACCGCGACCAGCTCCGCCGGCTCGAAGGGCTTCGCCAAGAAGGCGTCCACCCCGACCTCGAGCCCGCTCTCCACCTCGTACTGAGTACAGGCACTCACGATGACGAGCGGCAGCTCACGCGTCCGAGGATCGTTCCGCAGCCGGGCCGCGGTCCTGAGCCCGTCGAGCCTCGGCATCACCACATCAAGGGTGACCGCATCGGGCCCGACCTGCTCCACGATGTCCAGCGCCTCGGCACCATCGGCCGCGGTCACGACCTCGAAGCCCTCCAGCTCGAGGTTGACCCTGATCAGCTGCCGGATCACCTTGTTGTCGTCCACGACAAGGACCCGGCCCGACGCCCCTGGCACAAATCGAGGGTAGGTCCGCCCCACCCACCGCGTCCGGCTTTTCCCCACTTCCACCCAAGGGCCCCCACGAAATACCTGTTCATGCCCACCCCCGAAGAGCTGGTAGGGTTCTACCCGTCACCGCCCCAGGGCGCCCGACACGCCCCCGTAGCTCAGGGGATAGAGCAACGGCCTCCGGAGCCGTGTGCGCAGGTTCGAATCCTGCCGGGGGCACCCCTTATGGAGTGCCTAAAGACCCCGTGACCAGCGGAAACGCTGAGACCGGGGTCTTTCTTGCGTTGCAGGCTTGTGCAGCTGTAGGCCGCTCAAAGCGGCTCTATGTCGGGGTCTGTGGACTATTTGTGGACAGGATCTTGAAGCATCAGCCCAGGTCAGACCCTGAAAACGGCGAAGGCCCCCGGAAGAATCCAGGGGCCGTGAGCGGGGCGCTCACCCCATCAGGCTCTGACGTCACGAAGCAGAGTGCCCGCCTCGTCGTAGAGCTCCAGCGAGTAGGTCAGCCCGAACCGGCCGAGAAGGTCGACGAGCTCGTCAAACCGAAGCGGGTCGACAACCCCGTGCAGCAGGATGCCGTCCTCACTGGGATCGAGCTCCACCTCGCACCAACGGGTCCCCACCTCGTAGCCATGCCATGAGGATGACCGCGACCTCCAGCCGGCCCGGACGAAACACTCGGCCACGGGTGAGGCGCTTCGCTGACCGTGCACCGTGCCGTACACGTTGCTGTCCACCTCGCCCCACCGCGGATCGAGCTCGTCGCCTTCAGCGGACAGGTCCATCCCCGAAGTATGAGCGCATATGGGCCGCGTGATCATTCGTATTCCCGCAGCAGCTCCTCGATCTTGCGGTTCGCGATCTCCTGGCGGCCGTCGATGCACTTCGCGTACCGCCCCAGCAACACTTCGACGCTGTTGCCTGCCCGCTGCGCTACCTCGGTGGCGTCCACGCCCGCGTTGAGCCAGGTCGAGAGGGCCGAGTGCCGCAGGTCGTACGGGCGGGATGCGAGCGGGGAAGCTACGGCAACTGGCGGTAGCGCCAGCACCCGAGCCTCCTGCCAGACGCGGTAGTACGTGGAGGAGCCGACGAGCCCGCCACGCTCGTTCGTGAACAGGCGGCCGTCCGGAGCCGTGCCGAAGGTCTTCAGGTGATCACGCAGGATGGTGACCAGCTGCGGAGGGATGGGCACGGGGCGCACCTCTTCGGTGGGCCGGTTCTTCAGTCCGCGGTCGTCGTGCGTCTCGCCGGTATCGGTCCAGCGCTTGCCCGCGGTCGGGCGGGTGCGATTGAGCAGGGCGACACCCCAGCCGAGCTCGGGGAGCTTGAGGTCCGCTTCCCGGAGGGCAACGGCTTCAGCCGGCCGGAAGGCCCCGAAGTACATGCACGCGAAGAGGCCCACCAGGCGCCGACCGCGGGCGCGCCTATAGCCGCCGACGTACGAGACAGCATGGAGCAGGGCGCGGACCTGCTCCGGATTCGCCACCACGCGCGGATCGACTGCCTTGGAGACCTTTGGTCGCTTCCAGCGCACAGCAGTGATGGGGTTCTCTTTGAACTCCCCGAGGTCCACGGCGTAGTGCACAGCATTGACGAGCGTCCGTCGTTTGCGCTGCACGGTCTCAGCAGCGGCAGCGGACCCATCGAGCCTCAGCTTTAGGGAGTCAAGCACCATCCGCCCGACCGCAGGCTCAGCGAGATCGGAAAGCGGCCGCGAGGCCTTGGCCACCCAGTGGAAAGCGTTCGCGACCTCGGTGGGCAGGTCCGCGTCCTCCGGTCCCGGGAGCACGAAGGCGTAGTTGCGCAGCGAGTGCCGCAGAAGCTTGTCCGAGGGGCGGCCGGCGCGTTCGCTGAGCATGGCCATCGTGACCGACGTCAGGCTCTCGCTGATCGAGTCGCGATAGTTCGGTGCCGCGTGCGGCCACTTCATCGCGACGTACTGGAGGGCGAAGGCGTACCAGGTCAGAGATGCTTTCTGCTCCGCCAGCGACTCGGGAAGCCCGGACTCGGTGTCGAACTCCTCGCCGTCTCGTATCGCTCGCAGGAGCTTGGAGCGGTAGTTGTCGGCCAGGGCCTTCGTGCGAAAGAACTCGGAGAAGACCTGACCGGCGACGGTCCAGCGCACATCGAAGGACGGCTTCTTGGTCTGGCGCTTCCGGATGCCCCAGATCCGCACGTCGAGGGACTTCATGTCTTGGCTCCCTCCAGGTTGCGAAGCCAGGCCGTGAAGTCACTGCGCCAGATGCGGAGTTCCCCGTTGGGCAGCTTGAAGGCGGCCGGCCCTTCTCCGAGCTCACGCCAGCGGTAGAAGGTGCGGCGGGAGACCCCACCGAGTTCCGCAAGGACCTGGGGCACGGTCATCAGCTCATCCTTCACGGCTGACTCCTCCTCGGTCCGGGGAGGTCTTGGCGCTCTTCGCGGGCGGTGTCGCGGTTGAGGGCGATGTCGTGGGCGATGCTCGCGGCGAGGGCGGATTCGCCGGGGGTGTGGCCGTGGCCGGCGTAGGCCCAGTGGGCCAGGACCAGGGTGGTGTCCGGTTCGGGGAGGCCGAGGGCTTGGCGCTGCTGTTCGGCGCGGTAGTCGGCACGGACGCCCCGGCGTTCGCCGAAGGTGGTGGAGTAGGCGCGGGACTTGGTGAGGAAGTGGCCTCGGAAACCGAGCATGTGGGCCCACTGCCACAGCTTGCGTTCGGGATAGAGCGCGTTGAGGTCGTGGCAGGCGCGGATCAGCCGATGGGCGTGCTCGGGTACGTGGGTGCGGTCGAGTTCGGCCAGTTCGCCGATGCGGCGGTCGAGCGCACCGGTGATCTCAGCAGCTTTGGTGGCGTACTTGGCGACGTAGGCCGCTACCTTGCCTTCGCTCACGTCATCGTCGCCGAACGCCTTGATCGGCCGGACGTCGTCCCTGATGCCCCAGCGCAGGACGCGGGTCGGCTGATCGGCCTTGGCCGGCACAGTCACGGTCGTGTACGGGTGCTTGCGTGCCGCCTTGATTGCCTCGGTGAGCAGGTCGAGGGTGGCCCACGAGGGCGGGGCAGTGTCGGGCCCGTCGGGTCCGTCGATGCGGATCACGGCGTGAAAGTGGATCGCGCCACGGTCCTGGAACTCGGCGACCTTCCCGAACGACAAGCGGGCTGACTCGCGCAATGCGGTCTGGGTGAGGCTGGCGCGGAGCGCGAGTTCACGGCGGAGCCGGTTGAGGAACCGGTGCCACAGCTCGCCGGCGTGGTTGTTGAACAGCACGGCCCCCGCGTAGTCGTACGAGGCGGGATCGAGCGCGGATCCGAGGGCCGGATCGTCCTTGGCGTGGTGGACTCCGCAGCGGCAACGTGCCCCGGTGTCGGGGATGTTGTGGACGCGGCCGAACGAAGGCGCGGTCAGGGTGAGGAAGACCCGCGGGCGTTCCCGGATCTCCTCGCGGATGCCGATCGCGTCATCCCCGGACAAGCCCGCGCGGATGATCCGGTACGCGTCCCCTGCGTAGAGGTAGGCGCAGGGCTTGCAGCGGGAGGCGCGGCGGTTTCCGCAGGCGACGCGGAGCCGGCCGCCGGGCAGTTCCCCGGTGTCGGTGTGGTGCAGCACCTGGCCCGTGGTCTTGTCCTTGACGACGGACCAGCCGGTCAGGTGGATCGGATTCGAGCAGCCTCCGGTGCGGTGGATCTGCTCGCGCCACTGCTCGAAGTCCGGGGCTGAGGCGACCCGCAGCACGTCCGCCAGGACGACCGGATCCAGGTTGGCCGTGTCAGGCATGGGTGATCACCTCCCGGACGGAGGCGACGAGTTGAGGCGTGGGGGTCCACAGTCCGCGTGCACCGGACCAGGGCAACGGTCGGATCAGGGTGCGCAGGTCGGTGAACTTCCAGTGCCACTGGCCGGGGGCGGACCACAGAGTGCAGTAGCCGTCGCTCGAGTGGCAGTCGACGAGCCGGCCCACAGCGACGATCGCGCCCCGGGGTTGAGGACGCTTCAGGAACGGACGGGCGAGCGGCAAATCCCATGCTGAGCGGTCGGTGCTCAGGCCCGCATGAATCAGGACCCAGCCCCGGTAGTCGGTGGCCCAACGCCGGTTCTCCACGCGCTTGGTGCCGTAGGCCACGGCGGACGCCCAGGGTTGCCACAGCGTGAGCCCACGGACCTCAGCGGCGGGCTTGGTGGGTGCGGTCATCAGAGCACCTCCAGCAGGCGGGAGGCGATCCACTGGGCGACGTTCGCGGGTACGGCGTTGCCTGCCTGTTTGGTCTGTTCGCCACCGTGGCCGAGGACGGTGTAGTCGTCGGTGAAGCGCTGGGCGCGCAGGTGCTCGCGCGGGGACAGCATCCGGAAGTAGCAGTCCTCCAGGGCGACCTCTGCCGGGTCCGCGTCGGCACCGAGCACCACACCGGCGGATTCCCGGGTGGCGACCGTGTGCAGCGGCACGGCCGTCGTGCTGGGCCCGCCCTTGCGGTAGGGGATCACAAGGCCGTGGTGGTTGCCCCCGGCAGTGATCGAGGCGAGCGGATGGGCGATGGCGCGGGTGGTGGAGCCGCCGCCGCGGTGCTCGGTGATGAACGCGCCCGGCACCAGGAGCGCTTCACTCTCGCGGGTGGTGCGGGTGCGCATCGGGCCCGTGACCGAGGCAGCGGTGGTGTTCCAGCTTCCGCCGACCGGGACCAGGAGCGGGGGCACGGCGATGCCGTCACCGATTCGGACCGTGCGGGTCGGCAGGGGTGCGGCGTGGGCGGGGAAGGCGCGGCCGTCGTGCTGATCACTGTGGTTGACCGTGACCATCATCGGGACGCGGTGCTTTGCCAGTCCGAGGCGGATCTTGCGCAGCGTGGAGGCCGCGAGCGGGCGCATGCCCAGGGTGTCGCGGTCACCGATGCGGATGCCGGGATCGGTCCAGTTGATCGCGGTCGCCGCAGGACGCACGTACGGTTCGATGACCTGGTGACGGCATGCCTGGTTGGGGCAGCGGAAGTCGTATTGCTGGCGGTACTTGCCGATCGTGTGCGCCCGCTTCGTCTTGCGGTTGATACGCCAGGACTGCACCGCTAAGACGTCCTGCTCACACACCGGGCACCAGGCCGGCGGGCACACATCGAGATTCGGGGCGCGCATCTCGCGGCGGGTGAAGACCACGAAGATCCGGTCCCGCCACTGCGGAGCGTGCTCGTTACCGTCATCGCCGATGTGCGCGGCCGTGACGGAGACGATCTGGTGGCGGAAGCCGAGGATTTCCATGCCGTGCAGCCACCAGGCGAACAACGGCCAGGCGGTCGCGAAGCGGGGCACGTTCTCGCACACCACCGCATCGAAGTTGTGGACCTCGGCCGCGCGCAGGATGTCGTACGCCGTCGCCCGGGTGCGCTCCCAGGCCGCATCGGCGATCGGTCCCTCCTCGAACAAGTCCAACTGCCCAGCCGTGGGCGCAGGCTTGGGGCGGGCCACGCCATCGGCGGGGCTGCCTTCGGTGCAGATCGGGGAGCCCACCAGGACCCGGGCCTTCGGGAGTTGGCGCATGTCGTAGTGGTCGAGGTCCACGCACAGGTGCTCGGCCTCGGGGAAGTTCGCCGCGTGCGTCTCCACCGCCCGGTCCCAGTGGTTGGCGCCGAGCACGACGTCGAAGCCGGCGCGGCGGAACCCGTCGGAGTCGCCGCCCGCGCCACAGAACAGGTGGATGGAGGTCGGGCGGGAGGTCGCGGAGCGCCGCATCATCGCGCACCTGCCAGCGCCCGGGACGTGCGGCGGGTGCCGGTGCCCTCGCAGGTCTTGCAGTGGGCGGTGATGGTGCGCAGGTGGCCGTTCCGGTCACGTCCGCCGAGGGTGATCGCGACGGAGGCGAAGCCGTCACAGTCCGGGCAGATCCGGGCAGGCGCAGGGGTGTTCTCGGGCATGATGGGTGGTCCTTCCGGTTCACGTAGTCGGGTAGGGGCTGGCCGTCCGGGGCGGCGGATACTTGGCGGTTGAGGCCGCTCCGGGGGCCGGTCAGCGCTTCTTGGGCAGGGACTTGCCGCTGGACTTCGGCGCTTTGATCGCGAAGGAGATGAGTCCTCCGCCGCCGATCAGGGCCGGGATCGCGGCCTTGAGCGCGAGCGCAGTCGTGGCAGCCACTTGCAGCAGGGACAGCACGGCGGCCGTGACGAGGTAGACCGTGGCGCCGACGCCGACCGTGCCCGCAAGGATCAGCAGCACCGGACCGGTGTAGGAGCGGGGCGCGGTGTGCACGATCACGACCGTGCGGGGGTCGGTGCCGGGCGGGATCAAGTCGGCCGGGATGTGGCCGGCGCGGAGCTGTGCATCGGGGCGGATCACGGGCCTTCTCCTCTCTGAGCAAGGTCACTTGGGCGGGTCGTTGACGACGGACGTGCCGGTCTCGGCTCCGGACTCGATCGCGGGTGCAAGGAAGGTGTCGGCGAGCAGGTAGCCGCCGAGCAGGAGCACGGCGACGAGCCACAGGGGCGGGCGGAAGAGCTTGACGCCGAGCCAGCCGACGACGAGCAGGAAGAGCCACAGCGGGACGGACACGAGACCGGTTCCTTTCAGGCGAGGTGGGCGGTGATGGCGGCGGCCATCGGGGCGGGGACGCGCAGGCGGGCGCCGAGGGTGTCGGCGTCGATCGCGCTGCCGGTCGTGGCACGGTGTGAGTCCGCGATCTTGCGGGCCTGGGCGAGTAGTGCATCCGGCACGGGGATCGCGGGCGGCAGCTCTGGAACGGGAGTCGACTCGCCGTGCTCGGGCTCGGTGTCCACAGGCGGTGGAGGAGTCGGCGCGTCCCGTTCGACCGCGACAGCAGCCGGAACCGGCTCGGGCTTTACCTCACTGCCAGGCGTGTGGGCCAGGAGGGTGCCGCCGAGGAACGCGAGCGCGGGCCAGCCGGCGACCAGGAACCGCAGCCACGCGGGCGGCTGCTCAAGGTCGAGGAATCCGGCCGTGGCGACGTTCGCCCCGAGCGAGGCGACGAGCGCGACGAGGAACCAGGACCAGGCCAGTCGCGGTGTCTGACCGGTGCGCAGTCGGCGCCAGGCGGCGACAAGGAGCAGGTCGACGGAGACGGGATAGGCCCAGGCCTTCCAGCCATCCTGACCAGCCGCGTGGGCGATGTCGTGGAGGTGGGCGAAGGACAGGGCCCCGGCGATCACGGCCTGAACCAGGACGAAATCGAGTCGGAACGGCGAGCGCATCGCGTCCTCCTTCCAGAGGGGTTGGGCCGTCGCGGGGCGGGGATCGAGGTCCGGCCGCCCGGCGACGACGGGTCAGGCGGTGGGGGCTTGGCCGGTGCCGAAGCAGTTCAGGCAGATGCCGGTCTGCTCGCCGACCTCGCGGTGCTTGCGGCCAACACGGACCGTGCGGGAGACCTCACCGGTGCCCTCGCACGGCTTGCACTGCGGAGGAGTCGGCCTGCTGCGGGGGCGGGGCTTGCGGGCAGTGGCCACGCTCACCACTCCGTTCCGGGCTCGGGCGGCAGCCCGTACGTCGAGGCCGCGTCGTCGAGCGGGAGCGAGGTGGCGAGAGCGCCGCCCACGATGTCGGCGAACTGCTCGTCATGACCGGGCCGTTCGGCGTACATGACGAGGAAGCCGAGCATCAGCACCGTGCGGTTCAGGTCGTCGCAGTGATCACACATGACGTGCCGTCCTTTCCGGTTTCGGGCATGGCGCGGGTAGGGAACTGGCGCGAAGGCGGTCACGCCGACCGAGGGGTGCGGGGGTGTTACGAGGCGGGAGCCGGCGCGGGTGCCTCGAAGGCGACCGGGCGGAAGGGCTCCAGGGCCGGGATGTTCGGGGTGAGGTGGGCGTACTTGCGGCACTCGGCCGCCGCCTCCCCCAACGTGGTCAGCGGGGTGCGGATGCGAGTCCAGCCGCCCGAGGTGTCCCCAGCGATCGCGGTACCCCGACGTTCCGGGGCGATGGCGGTTGCGGCGGGCACGGCCAAGTCGCTGATGTCACCCAGGCCCATTTCGGCGGTCTGCTTGTCGTTGCAGCGGTGAACCACCCGACCGGTGAGTTGAGCCCGCAGCGCGGTCGCGCCCTTGCCGAGATCCGTACCGAAGCGCTGCCCGGCGATCTCCAGATAGATCCCGACCGCGCGGGAGAGCTGGGCCAGGCGCAGGAGCTGCGTGACGATCCGGTCGCGGCGTGGTGCGTCGACCTTAGAGGCGATCAGGAACAGTTCGGCGACCTCGTCGACCAGGACCACGATTGGGATCGGGCGGAGCTTGGCGGGCAGACCCCAGATGTCCGAGGTGATGTCCTCCAGCGGGGTGTCTGGCGAGATCCCCTGGTGCAGGCAGAGCAGGTCGTAGCGCTCCTCCATCTCCTGCACGAGCGCGTCCAGCAGCCCTTCGGCCTGATCAGGGTTCGTGGCCAACGCAGACAGCCGAGGGGCGAACGGGCCCTGCTCGACACCGCGCTTGCAGTCGATCCCGACCAAGGCCGTCTCCAGCGGGGCGAGTGCCTTGATCAGGCAGCGCTGATACATGGACTTGCCGGAGTCGGAGGCGCCCATGGTCAACGCGTGAGGAACCTCCCGGTAGTTGCGGACGAAGGGCTGACCGTCCTCGCGCAAGGCGACGACCGCGGACAGCGGTCCGGGCACCAGCCGGCGCGGCATGCGTACCGTGCCGAGGACGTCCATGCCAGTCATCCGCAGGTCGACGACACCGGGCTTGACCTCGGACACGTGGGCGGAGTGCATGGCCCAAGCGTGACGCAGGCGTTCGGCAGAGTTGACCACGTGCTCGGGGGCCAATCCGGCCGGGAGGCGTAGGCGCAGGCACAGCCCGGTGGTGGTCGGGCGTATCGCGCGGATCCTCGGGATTCCCGGGCGGGCGGTCTCCTTGCCCATGGCCTTCTTCGCGAAGACCTTCCACCACGGCGGGGACACGGTCAGCTCGCAGGCCTCCATGGTCTGCCGGTACGCGGCGCACACCCGGTACAGGGCGGCCGGGAGGCCGAACAGTGACCAGTACGCGGCCGGGAACTTGACCCGGGTCACCAGCGCCAACACCGTCAGCACGAACGCGAGTAGAAGCAGCTCGGTCAGCGACATGGCGATCAGGCCTTGCCGTTCGAGCCGGCGAGCGTGAGGTCCTTTGCCGTGACCGCAATCGCGCGGTAGCTGATGCCGTGCCCGAAGTCGTTCTCCCACGGGCGGGCGACCAGGCCGGGGAACTCCACCGGCATACCCGGCACGAGGTCGAGCTGGATGCCGTCCTCGGCCACCACGACGGTCAGCGCGTCCGGGCGGCCGTCCACGATCACCGCCACGTTCACGTTGAACAGGGTCTTGCCCGACTGCCGGTCCGTCGCGATCTCGCCGGTCTCCCGGTTCTTGACCTTCGCCTCCGGGGCCTGGATCAGCATCACGGTCATTGCGCTGGTGTCCACAGGGATCTGACGCATCGTCTTGTCTCCTGATCTTGCAGGGAGTTGGCGCCACCGTTGTGGTGGTGAGATCAGAAAACCGCGAGAAGTAGTGGACGCATCACGGCCTGTATGGACGTTTGGGGACGTCTTCGCTACCGTCAAAACGTCCCCGGTCGTCCCTGGGAGAGGCCAGCCAATGGCGAACGAACGTCTGCGCGCGGCGATTTCGGTGAAGGGCGAGACGATCCAGTCTCTCGCCAGCCATGTTGAGGTAGATCCAAAGACCGTAGAGCGGTGGATCACGACGAACCGCACGCCCCACCGCGGCCACCGCTGGAAGGCTGCGACCTTCCTCGGCGTCGACGAGGTCTACCTCTGGCCGGCGGCCGAGAAGCAGGCAGAGACTGCTAGCACGTCCGAGCTCATCACGTACTACCCGCACAGGGGCGCCGTACCGGCAGCTTTGTGGTCCTCGCTGATCGATGGCGCCAAGAGCAACGTCGAGATCCTGGTGTACGCCGGTCTGTTCCTCTTCGACAGCCATCCGGACTTGGCTGATCAGTTGGCAGCCAAGGCGAAGAGCGGCGCCGAGGTCCGCGTACTGCTCGGTGATCCTGACTCGGAGATGGTCCGGCAGCGAGGTGAAGAAGAGGGCATCGGGGGCGATCTGGCCGCCCGAGCCCGGATCACGCGCCGCTACCTTGAGCCGGCCCTTGGGACACCCGGGGTCGAACTACGGCTACACGACACGATCCTCTACAACTCGATCTACCGCTTTGACGACGACGTGCTGGTGAACCCGCACGTACTCGGGGCGCCCGCAGGGCAGAACCCGGTCATGCACTTCCGGTACATCCCCGGAGCCCGCACGTTTCGCCACTACATGAAGAGCTTCGACTACGCCTGGGAGCGGGCACGGCTCACCTGAGGGCAGGATCCCGCGATCGTGCGAGGCTAGAGGTATGGCCCGCATCGACTACTTCAACGACCCGAACGCCCCGAAGGCGAACAGCATCGTCCCGTCCGTAACGGCCGTCGCGCTCAACGAGGCGGGCGAGGTCCTGCTCATCCACAAGACCGACAACGATCTCTGGGCCCTTCCCGGCGGTGGCGTCGATGTGGGCGAATCCGCCCCGGACGCGGCAGTTCGGGAGACCAAAGAAGAGACCGGGTTCGACGTCGAGGTGACGGGCCTGGTCGGCCTCTACACGAACCCCGCGCACGTCATGGCGTACGACGATGGCGAGGTCCGCCAGCAGTTCTCGATCTGCTTCACAGCCCGGATCACCGGCGGCGAGCTCCGAACAAGCAGTGAGAGCAAGGAGGTTGCCTTCGTCGCGCCGAGCCGGCTGGACGAACTGAACATCCACCCGTCGATGCGCATGCGGATTGATCACGGCCTGTCCGGCAGGAACGAACCCCACATCGGGTGATCATGTGGCCGCAATGCGACTCAGCGTCCGCGAGACCGCGTCCTTGAGGTACGGACGGGCCTTGCTGATCGCGGTGTGCACCACGCTTCCCGGCTCGTAGCGATCGAGGATCTCATCCATGCGCGCATCGAAGTCGAAGCGCTGCCCCGCCGGCCCCGTGGTCATGTCGGCGTAGATCAGAGCATCGAGCAGCGGCGAGTCCTCACGCTCGTACGCGGACAACTCGGCAGAGAGACCACGCTGTTCCGCCTCATACACCGCGCCGGAGTGGTGCGCGACGAGCCGGACCAGCCGATCCGGCGCCCCAAGCGAGGCCAGATGCCGTGCACCGTCCAGAGGGTGAAAGCCCGTGTCCCTCAGCTCAGGGGCGTAACCCAGGTCGTGCAGCCAAGCCGCAGCCACCAGGAGATCCCGTTCGTCCTCCGGCACCGCTGAGGACACCTCTTGGGCCTTCGCGGCCACGGCCTGTGTGTGCAGCCAGCGGTTCCCGAGGGGCGGCAGCAGACTCTCAGCCAGGGCGGCGGCGCCTTGAGGCGTATCCAGTGCAGTGGGCATGAACTTCACCGTAGCCGAGCAGATCCGAGCACCGACAGCCCGAGAGGCCCGGGCGCAGCCGCGCGGACAAACTTTCCCTACATCATCAAGAGCTCGCTTCGCTCGCCGGCCGAAGGTCCGTGGACACGCCTCGGATGCCGTGACCGACCCCGCCTGAAGGATGACGCCCATGGCAACGCGTGCGCGTCGGCATCGCACCGCCGCCGCGATCCGGCCTGGGAGAGAGAAGAAGAGAAGAGCGTGGGTTGATCTCGCCGGGCAAAGTGCAGGCAGGACCCCAGGAACCCCAAGTACCACCAGGACTAACGAAGTAGATCCAAATCCGAGGGATCAATCCAGAGGATTGGGGCCGCGCACAGCGCGGCGGCGCCGGTCGGGCGCCGACGCGCGCCCTCCACCATGTCTACGCCAGTGGGGGCGCGCGTCGGCGCCCGACCGCGCCCGCAAGGGGGCGAAAACACATGGTCACAGGGGGCAAGGGGGCGCCATACGTGCAGGTCAAAACCGCGTTGTGCTTCGACTAAGGCCGGATCGCGGCCGCGGTGCAATGTCGACGGACCCGCTTCCATGGTCGTTGCCCATCGGCGGGGGCGGCCGGCTCCACGGCTTTACGCAGCCACTTTGGGGCGAGCCTCGAAGATCATGGCCCCAACGTCGTGCTTTAACGGGCAGGTCCACAGACTGCCCGACTCGCGATGAGCTTACGGGGCCATGATCACTCGCCCCAAAGCAGCTCCAGCCCAAAGCCCCTCCGCCGGCCTTACAGCGCTGCTAATCTTCCCGATTGGGGGTGATCATGGCCAAGGAAACCAGGGAAACACTGACGCTGATCGACATAGAGCAGCGAATCATCGAGTACGAGTCGGACCTTGAACTCAGGATGTTTCTGAGGCGACTGGCAAGGATATGGCTCTTCGGGCTAATCCCACTCATGATACTGGCGCTAGTCGCCGGAAACGTACTCATCGATTTTTCGAAGCCCGGTAATGGGCGAGGCGCACTCAACTACCCACTATCTATCGCCCTCATTATCAGCACACTAGTTGCGCCCCCCTGCTGGTGGACAGCTCGGGACTATCTGCGCTCCACGCAAGTAGAGCTAAAGCAACATCAAGCTCTTAGGGAAAAGCTCCTGCCGCGAGCGGAAGAAACCGGCCCGCTGCCTTCCGTGGCATTTCGGGATTACAGAGATGACATTCCGCACCTTCTTGATGGATATAGGCGGGCTGCGGAAAAGTACAGGTCCCGACACAATCTGTTTCAAATTTCAGTCATAGTTGGCTCTATTCTCACCTCTGTTGCCACGACGGCGTCGGCCGAGCAGGGGGTGTGGAGTTGGCTCGCCGTGGGTCTCAGTTCCATTGTGAGTATCTCGGCAGGTGTCATCTCCTATTTCAAATTTCGAGAGCGGAGTACGAACCTCCAGCAAACTGCCGATAGCATTGATCAGGAGGTTCAAGCCTTCAACCTAGGTATTCGGCGTTACAAGAATCTTATTCCTGAGCAGGCCGCTGCGGCGTTCGCTGAAGAGATCGAGAGGATCAAGGAGGAGCAACGAAAGCGAGAATTGCAACTAGAACAGCCTCCGGAAGTGCAGCAAAATGAAGGCTCTGGTTCCGGAAATAGAGCGACCGGTCAGTCGTAGGTAGGTAGTTCTGTGGTTCAGAGGCGCGAGATAGATCCGATGGACGATGCGTACTGGTGCGAGGTTTGTGACGATCCGATTGATTTTGAGTGTTCTCGCAGGGCCAAGGGGCACTGCAGTACCTGCACAGTGGCCTATCGGCAAGCTCGGCGCTATGGCCTCACCATTTGGCAAATGAATGCAATCCTACGCGTGCAGGATGATGAATGCGCCATATGCGGCCTGCATCCGGGAGACGGTGGAATGGAAGGAGTCTCCTATTGGCATGTGGATCACGATCACTCCTGCTGTGACATGGCGGGATCGTGCGGTCGCTGCGTGCGAGGGTTGCTCTGCAGGACCTGCAACCTCCGCGGTGTGGCTTGGTACGAGCGGCTTCCTAGCGAAGCGCGTGATTGGCCCCGCATGAATGCCTACTTGGCTGATCCGCCAGCTCGGAGACCCGAGGCCGCGGTCAGCACCTGGGGAGATACCACGGGAATTCGAGCTCGAGACGGTGCGCTCGCCTGTTGGAGATCGACCAAACCGCTGTGACAGCTCGACAGCGTGGCATCATCTTCTCGCGCTTGACTCGGGTCCAGTCGAGGTCCGCCAGTCACTCCCAGGAACTCCACCATCGCGTCCACCGTGCGCCTGTCGGCGCCAGAAAGCCAGGCGATATCGAGTACGTCTCTGATCCGAAAACTGAAGTCGAGAACTCTCCACCACGTACGAGTGTGCGGCTTTCGTGAATTCTTCTAGGGCATCGTCTAGGTAGCAGTGAATACCGCCGTCTACTCCTACGAGGAAATCCCAGTCGCAGGTTGAGATTTCGTGGGCGTCAAATTGTGAAAGATAGCCCCCGGAGACGAGTGGTCGAAGCGCTTCCAAGATGGTTGCAGCATCTTCACTGTAAACTACGGTGTAGCGTATTTCGTCAAGGGTGAGCGCTTCGAGGCTGCACGATTCGGCCCATTGAGTCGAGAAGGAGAAGAAACGCGACTTTCTGACGAGACCGCCAGCGAGGTGGTATATCGCTTCTAATGCGGGAATCTGCATCATGCAGGTCTCGTCTATGCCGGCAGCTTCATCCAGGATTCTATGAGCGAGTGGAATGAGTTCGGTGGGTCCCTCCAACTCTAGACGGGAAACCGCAGATCGGATAGCGGCTCGCTCGTTCTTCAGAAAATCTGGGGGTGTTTCTGAGATTCCGTTCCGGAGTAGGTGTATTAGTGCCGGATAAACCGCTTCGGGCATCGCGTGGGAGCTTTCAATTAAGCTCAAACATGCTTCCTTTTGTGCCTGTATGCGCATGGCCTCAAGGGGACTTTGGGCCTGCGCTCGGCCAGCCGCGGCCTGGGCTCTACCTGCGGCATACCCTGCCCAGGAGGCGAGTGGCGTGCTGATTATCGCTGCAAGGACTTCTGGTTCCACCCTAGTCGGTTCCCTCCTGTGAGAACTGCCGATCCGCGAGGCCGGCGGCGACTGCCTCAGGTGACCCTTCCCACCCCTCTTCTGTAGGCCATACCGATGCGATCCCATAGTGGCTTAGGAGGCGCATATAGACGTCCCCGATTGACTCTGTGAAAAGGGCCATGCGCAACGGAGGGGAGCCGGCTGGGTATAGCAAGAAGGAATAGGTTGCCAATTGTCCGATGGCCTCCCTTACGGCGTGGGTGGCGTTGCCGCGTCGAACCACCTTGGCCTCGATTAGCCACTCGTGGCCGTCGCGCCTAGCGACGATATCGCGCGGGTGAACGTTTGTGCCCGCGGTAAATCCAGCCTTCTTCAGGAATGCGCCGTAGCGGCCAACCAATGTCTCATGCTTGCGCGTCTTCTTGAGTGTCCTTGAGGTTACCTTTTGGAGGTACTCGGAGTCGTTCTTTGGTGCGAAGTGGAGCAGGGGATCGCTGGCAACTTGTTCCTTCTGCTTAACCGTTGTAATTAGGTCGCGCGTGGTGCTACGCAATTCTTCACGTAGAGCAAGAGCGTCCTGATACAGTTGAAGCATTCGCTGAAGGTCGGTCTTCAAGCTTTCTTCGCTTGGTAGCGCATCGATCTCGTAGCGGATGGCAAGGATATTTCCTGCCTCATATGCTCGCGGCAATCCAGGCCGCCCGCCGAGGTGAATGGTGTTCTCTAGGTCCGCTACGGAATTACTTGGGAATGCTTCCCGAATGGCTGCCGCCTCTTCGCGTAGCCGGTGTTCGGCCTTCGCTGCGCCGAAAGCCTCTCGCAGCTCGGTTACTCCTTGGTTCAAACTCAGAGAGACAGTCTTCATGTCCTCCGCGAACAGGTAGACCAGGTACATCCCTCGAGTGGCCGTGGTTGTCTCGTCTGGGTCGAAAAAGGCAACCCATGGGCAGAACGCCCCCGCTCCCGCGCCGGCGCTTCCCTTAACCTGGTGGCCGCCGGGTACATAAGGTTCAAAGGTGGCTGGGGCTGAGCGCAGTAGCCGTGCAGTTGGTGAACTTGTGCCGTGGGTACGGTCGTAGGTGGATCCAACCTCATGCAGGAAGCCCCGTAGCGTCATGGCAGGGATCGTAGAAGATCCCACTGACAGTCAGACATGCTTATCCGTGGACTACTTGTGGACACGGTTGGGGCCTCGATCACCATTCAGCGCTCTGACCTGTGCGAACACCTGGGTTCCACACGCCCTCCGGAGCCGTGTGCGCAGGTTCGAATCCTGCCGGGGGCACCAGCCTGCGCAGAGTTTTCGCAGGTCAGTGCACTAATCGGGGCGACCCGTTCGTCGAGGGCCAGTCAGATTTCACTGACTGGCCCTCGGTCTTTTTGTCTTTTCGCAGGTCAGACCCGATGCGGACGGATGCGCAGGTACGTGTGCCCCTGGGCGCCCGTGGGGCACCCGGAGCATGGGAACGCTGTTGCGCCGGTGTCCGTCTGTGTCTCTCGCTGGTCGGCCTACTGCGCCGGAGGTGACTGCCCCGCCAGGGTCGCATGGCTCGCCGTACGTTGTATCGGCAGCTGGCTTTTTGGCGGCAGCCGATGTTGATCGCCCGCGGCGACCCGCACCGGGACGCAGTTCTCGCCGCCATCCATCGCCACGTCGCATTACTGCCGGGCGGGGCGAAGTCCGCGGGTTGTGGAGCACCACGTATTCGACATGCACACGCACTTGGCGCTGCCGTTCGGCGGGGCACGTTCCCGTCGGACACGCTCGACACAGGCACAAAGGCGCCGGCAGACGGCGGCACGGTGAAGATCGTGGACTTCGCGGTGCAGTCCAGAGGCAGTTGCTGAGGGCTGGCCTGGTTGCCTGGTGCGCGAAGGCGGACGGCAATTGCGCGATCGACTAGGGCTTCCAGAGTCCTGTCGGACAGCGGGCGTCGCGTCGTCCGACGGCGACATGAGCATGACGCGCGCGGAGAACGGAGGCGGGCGGGTGGTCATCGGCTCAGTGCTTGCAGTGGGATGCGGCGGAAGACGATGGTTTCGTGGGATGCGGTCGTGCCGGTCTCGTAGAGGATGCCGACCGTTCCGGCGTCGGGCTGGACGAGGTCGAGTATGCGGCCTTCTTGGGGGAGAGGACGAGTTCCTTGGTGAAGGTGCGGCCCGCATCCGAGCTGCTCCAGATGGCCATTGCGACTCGGTCGTTCGGCTCTGACGGGCCGGAGAACAGGAGCTTGCCGTGTTCTCCGCGGAGTTGGAGCGTGCTGCCTTGGACAACGGGTGCATCGTCGAGCGTGGGTTGGGTGCGATAGGCCCGCTCGGCCGTGCTGCCGTCGGAGGAGTATGTGTCGAGCCGATTGCCTTGGCTGGTGCCGTTTTGATCGCGGGCGTTGAAGTAGATCCTGCCGTCGGGGAGTTGGGCGGCAGTCGACTTGTTGGGGTTGTTGGCGCCTTCGTGGGAGTCATCGGTGAAGCCGAGTTGCCAGGTTAGGCCTCCGTCGTCGCTGTAGATGGCGTGTGCCCCGTAGTAATGGGGTTCCTGGCCGCTGTCCGGCGATCCTGGGGGTGGAGCGGTGGAATGGTTGGCCGGTACGACGAGGCGGCCCGCGTGCACACCGCTGGTGAGGGCGATGGCGTGGCCGGGGCCGGTTGCATACCAGCGCCAGTTGGGACGTTTCACGGCCGATGTGATCTCGCGGGGGCGCGAGAAGGTGCGGCCGTCGTCGTAGCTGGTCTGTACGAAGACGCGGCGACTCTGTTCGGCGGTGGTCTCACCGCGCAGGATCTGGGTCTCGGTGACATTCCCGGCGTTGTAGGAGGTGACGAGCACCACGCGGCCGGTGCGCGGGTCGATCACGGGTGCCGGGTTGCCGCGCGTGTGGCCGTTGCCGGCTGCCACGACCTGGAGGCGTTCCCAGGTGCAGCCGCCGTCGTGGGAGCGTCTGAGAACCACGTCGATATTGCCGCTGTCGCCCGCCCCATCGGTGCGGCCTTCGGCGAACGCGAGCAAGGCGCCCTCGCGGGTTTGGACGATGGCCGGTATGCGATACGTGGCATAGCCGCCGATGCCCGAGGTGTACGCGATGGACGAGGTGCAGGTGCGTCGGGCCTTCGGGGCGGGGTCGGCTCGATCAGCGCTCGTCAAGATCGAGGCCGTGATGAGAGCGAAGGCACCTGCGGCGGCCGCAGCGACGGACGTTCGAGGGCTGAAAGACGCGCGGCTCATTGCATCCTTTTGCACGCGGAAGTCGCTGGTGGGCGCCGCGGAATGAAGCCTCGTGAACCTATGTGGTGCTTGTGTGGTGCTGCAATGCCTTCGCGTCAGGAGTTGCCGCAGTGCGCTGCGGAAAGTCCGTTGTTCATCAGCTCGTCAACCCGAACTCCGCTTCTGATTGAGCGGTGTGCAAGCTGAAGTTGCTGGTCACGGGTCTGGTGTGCGCGGGGCTCGGAATGCTCGTGCTGGTCGGGGGCGGGTGACTTCGGTCTAGATCGTCTGTCCTGCGGTTCCGTGCGGCTTTCCGGGTTTTCGTCCGCTGCTCTTCGTGCGCTTCCTACGATCCGTCCGAGGTTGCGTGGTGTCGGGTGAGGGGCGGGAATGCTGGAGCGGATCACGGCCCGCAGGGCCGAGCTGGACGTACGTGTCGAGGAGTTGGCCCGGCAGCTGGAGGAGTTACGGGCGGAGCGTGAGGAACTGGCGGTGGCCGAGAAGGTGTTGCGGCGGCTGGCCGAGCAGGTGGCTGCCGAGGCGCCCGCGGCCGTTCCCGTGCAGGTCGGCGGGCGGGCTGTGCTGCTGATCCCGTACCGCAGGGAGAATCCGGACGAGGCCGCGCTGCCCGGCGACTACCGCAGGATTCTGGCGATTGTGCGGGCTGGCGACGGCCCGGTGCAGGTCAAGGCGGTGGGCGAGGAACTCGGCCTGGAGGTGGCGGTGCGCGGGAAGCTGGAGCCGTTGCGGGCGAAGCTGACCAAGCTCGCCGATCGAGGCTGGCTGCACAAACGGCCCGACGGGAAGTTCACCGTCCGCCCATAGGCCGCGCCGGAGGAAGGGGCGCGACCGGGCGTAACTGGCGGGCCCCCGGCGGCTGTTGAGTTTGGTGTGAAGAAAAACAACCACGCCGTCGAGGGCCCTGACGGCCTTGTCTACACCGCCCGCCTGCCGCTGTCGAGCGCCACCTTGTACTACCTCGCCGAGCTGATACGCGGCCACCTGAAGAAGATCGGCTCGCGCTGGCGGGCCCTGCCCGCCGGGAAGATCGCCACCATCGTGCTCGCCGTCCTGCGCTGTGACCAGCGGCCCGGCGACCTGGCCGGCGGCAACAACATCCATCGCACCACCGTCACCCGCTGGGTCCGCGAGGTCGTCGGCCTGCTGGCCGCCCGCGCCCCCAGGCTGGATTGGGCATGCAAGATGATCGCCCGAAAGGGCGGCGGCATCGTGCTCCTGGGCGGCTCACTCATCCGCACCCGCAGGCGCACCGGCAGCGACAACCGCAAGCACTACTCCGGCAAGAGTAAATGCCACGGCCTGCTCGTGATCGCGCTCACCGACGACCGCGGGCGCTTGCTTTGGGTCTCCGCCGCCCGGCCCGGCCGCACCTCGGAGATCACCGCCTGCCGTCACGACAAACTCACCGCCAAGCTGCGGGCGTCCGGCCTCGCAGCCATCGCCGACCTGGGATTCATCGGCCTCGACGACATCGACGATCCCGGCGCCGATCCGGCGGTGATCACCGGCTACAAGGCCGCGAAGAACCGGCCCCTCACCCGAGGGCAGAAGCTCTCGAACAAGGCCCTCGCCGCCGTCCGGGCCCCGGTCGAGCACGGCTTCGCCCACCTGAAGAACTGGCGGGTGCTCGGCATGCTCCGCACCGACCCGACATGGGCGACCGCACTGGTCAGGGCCCTGCTGGTCCTCACCAACCGCGAAGTCTCCCGATGACCGACGATCATCACTGAAGTCACCCGCCCCCGACCAGCACGACCACGCCGAGCCCCACGCACACCACACCCGTGACCAGCAACTTCAGCTTGCACACCGCTCAGTGGGGGAGCGGCCGTTTCGTGTCCCGTGTTGCATTCGAGTTGGATGATGGCCTGATGGTTTTTCAGCGCGCCTATTTGGGGCACCTGTTGGAATCTCGCTGCGCGGCGCGCTGCGGTTGCGAATTGCTGCTGCAAGCGCATTGATTCTGGATCCGGCCCTCAATAGGCCGCCTGCTGCCTGATGTTGTCGAGGTGTGCCGGCACCTTGTTGGGTGTGGAACCGAGTCGGCCGAACGTCCCGCATGCGTCTTGATGGGTTCGAGTCCTCGGGGAAGGCGCTGCCGGACATGTCCCGGGTTGGTGGGGCTGCCGCGCGTCGATGACTTGCCGACCCGTCTCTTCGTAACCTCCTTGAGCCGACGCCTAGTTGGTGGATTCCGCTTCTGCGCCTGTCCTGGGCGACATCTCGGAGCGATGACCTCCGGTTCGGAAATAGTCCCTGTTCAGCGGGTTGTCGAAGGGGTCAGATGTGGCGCGCGTCACGTTGACGGCCGAAGTCGTTCCGACGTTAACTCGCTCCACCTGTAAAGATCATGTGACTCAGGGGTGGGGGAAACATGTGGGTCGGGGGGCTTTTGCGCGTGCCGAGTTGGCCTGGGCGCGCTGTCTTTCGCTGCTCGGATCCGGCCGAGTGACCTGAGGCTCGTCCGCATCAGTCGGACGCCGGCCGACGCGAGAGCATCTGAAGCTGCCCGGACGAGGCAGTCACCACAGCCCGTCTTCACCCGGGCGCGAGCAGAGATGCTCGCATGCAGGGCTTTGCGCACATTACGCCAGCCGTCTCGGCCGTCCTGTCCCCACGTACGACTCTTCTTGCCCGCCTGGGCTGAACTCCTGGCGGCTTCACGCGAAACGGTTTCTGTATGTCAACGCTGCAGTCCCTGCCCATTGGCCTGATGGCCTTGTGCCAAGAGGGCCTTTCATGAAGTCCCGAAGAGGGCGCACCTCCCGTCTGTCCGGTTCGCTGGCAGTCCTGGCGTTGGCTGCGCTGACTCTCCAGGTGACGCCCGCCATGGCCGAATCCGCGCGTGCTGCCGAAAGCGTCGGACAGACTTCGTCCGAAGCTGCCCTGGCCAAGGCCGAAGAAACCGGGGCCCGAGTCGAGGTCGTCGATGAACGCACCGAGCGGGAAACGGTGTTCGCCAATCCTGACGGTGAGACCTTCACGCTCGAGAAGTCCATCGTCCCGATCCGTGTGGCCACAGTCGACGGTGGCTGGACCACCCCGGACGCAACGCTGGTCAGCCGTGCCGACGGGTCGGTTGCTCCCAAGGCAGCGGCTGTCGACGTTGTCTTCTCAGGAGGCGGTGCCGGCAGCAACCTCGTGACCATCGGCGAGAAGGGCCGGTCGGTCACCATGGGCTGGCCGGGCAAGCTGCCTGCGCCCAAACTGGACGGCTCCCGCGCCATCTACGAGAACGTGCGTCCTGACGTCAATCTGATCCTGACGGCGACGGCCGAGGGCTTCCGGCAGGTCCTGGAGGTCGAGACGCTCGAAGCCGCCGCCGATCCCGGACTGCGCAGTATCGAGTATGCACTCGACGCGGACGGGCTGGCGGTGCGATCGGGTGCTGCGGGCAGCATGGAAGCGGTTGACGGCAACGGCCAAGTGGTGTTCCGCTCGCCGAGCGCGCAGATGTGGAACTCCGCAGGTGACAGCACAGACCCCGGTCCGGCGCCCCAGACCGACGGAGTGCGGGCCCTCGGCGCCAGCGCGGCTGACGCCGGTGAACCGGTGGCGGTGGCCCCTCCGGAAGAGGGGGAACCGCTGGACGGCCCTGGCGCCGGTGATGAGTCGGCCGTCATGGATGTCTCCGTCGACGCAGACTCCGTCAAGGTGACCCCGGACGCCGAACTCGTCGCGCGGACTGCGGAAGCGGATCTGCCGCTCTACATAGACCCGTCCGTCGAACTCAACGAGTCCGAGCGTACGGTCCTGTCCTCGGACGGGGACGTGTTCTACAACTTCTCCGGCGGCACCAACGGCATGAGCGTCGGCAAGTGCGGTACCGCGGTGATCGGTGGGGTCTCGTACTACTGCGGCAACGGCTATGTGAACCGCATGTACTTCGAGTTCGCTCCGGACAAGCTCAAGGGCAAGCATGTCCTCGACGCCACCTTCTCCGTCACGGAGACCTGGTCGTTCTCGTGCGACGCGCGCTGGGTCGACCTGGAGCGCACCAACAACATCTCCTCCTCATCCAAGTGGCCGGGACCGACCAAGCTGGACCAGATGGGCGACCGCTACGTGTCCGCCGGCCGAGGTTCCAACTGCTCTCCGTCCCAGCCCAGAGCACCCATCAACTTCAACGACAACCCTGAAGAGACCGACGAGAACCTCACGGCGACGGTCAAGTCCTTCGCAGCAGGCAAGTTCCCCCGGCTCACGCTGATGCTGATGGCCAAGGACGAGAGCGACACCGTCGCCTGGAAGCGGTTCGATGACGACGCGGTCCTGAAGGTCAGCTACGTCAGCCTGCCCGCCGTGCCGAGTGCGTACGGCATCAAGGCCGGTTCGAGCCGTGTCTGCAGTAAGTCGGAGACGGCACCCAGTGTGATCACCGATCCCAAGCCGGACCTCCTGGCCACACCCGAGACGGCGTCGGGAGGTGAGGCGGAGGGGCGGCTGCGCGTCTACTTCGACATCGACGTCAAGAACGGAACGACGTGGGCGGATGCCCCACCACCGACCACCGGATCACTCAAGCCAACCACCGGCTATGTCTCCTACAGCAGCACCCTGAAGAACTTCCCGGAGCAGACAAAGGATTGGGACACCCCACTCGTCGACGGCAAGCTCTATCGCTATGCGGCCTACACCTGGTCTCTCTACAACAGTGATGCGAGCCATCTCAGCAGCTCCGCGTCTCCGTGGTGCTACTTCCTGGTCGACAGCAAGGCCCCCCAGAAGCCGACTGTCAGCTCCTGGACGGTTTACAGCGAATGCGTTTCCGGCGGCACCTGTACAGCCGGCGGCGGGCCCAGCAAGCCGGGCACCGTCCTCTTCGGCCCCGCTGCCGGTGAGACCAGCACCAACACCGGCTACCGGTACAAGCTCTCCACCGATGCGGCCTGGTCGCAGTGGATGAACGGTGCCACGTACCGGGCGACCATCACCCCGCCCTCGTCGGGCACCAAACTTCTGCACGTTCAGGCGAAGTCCGCCGCGTACCCGCTGGGCGGCGAGGAGCAGATCGTCCGCTTCCTGGTCAGTGAGGGGCCGCAGGCCATCGGCCGCTGGAACTTCGACGAGACCAGCGGTGCGGCCGTAGACAGGTCGACCACGGACCCGGCTCTGCGCAACGACCTGACCCTGTCCGGTGCAGCACGTACCCCGAACGGGCGCCGTGGCGAGATCGTCAAGACTCCGGCCACTGAGACCACACCGGCAGTTCTCGGCCAGGACCAAGGGCTGTGGCTGGAGAACTCGGCCTATGCAGCCTCCACCAAACCCGTTCTGGAGACCGCGGCTTCGTACACCGTGTCCACGTGGGTCCGGATGGATGCCACTGGGCACAACTTCACGGTGGCTGGGCAGGACGGCACGTACTACAGCCCGTTCTTCCTCGGGTACTGCGAGACCGCGAAGGTGTGGTGCCTGCGGCTGGCGGACGCGGACGTGGCGGCCACTGCTCTCGACAACCAGCGAGTGAACAGCAAGTCCCCGGCGCAGGCCAAGGTCTGGACGCACCTTGCGGGGGTTGTCGACCATGACAAGAACGTCATGTCGCTCTACGTCAACGGGCAGCTCCAAGGCACCGACACCATCACGAGCAACTGGGCATCCAACGGCGGTTTCCAGGTGGGTCGGGTGAAGTACAAGGGCACGTACGTCGACCACTTCCCCGGCGAGATCGACGAGATGGTGGTCTGGCAGGCTGCTAAGTCCGCCGATGAGATCGCCACAGAGGCAAAGCTCACGGACGGCCCGGACGGCTCCGGTCTGCCGCATCTCGAACTGGTCGCGGACCTCAACGCGTCCGGTGCCTCCGGCACCACCGTCAAGGACACCACCACGAACTACAACGCGACCCTCTCGCTCGGAGCCGGAGCAACCCTGAACGGCGAATCAGTCGTCTTGAACGGCACAGGCGGTGCGGAGTTCACCGACACGCCGCTCGTCGACGCGACCGGTTCGTTCACCGTGGCGGTGGATGCTCTCGTCGACGGTGCCGCTCTGGCGAACAAGCCGAACGGACATGCGGTCCAGATCCTGGGGCAGCGCACGGCAACCGGTTCATCATGGGGGTTGTGGTTCGAGAAGACCGGGGTCGACCCGACCGGGCACGAGGTCCTCGACGAGAACGGCGACCCGATCATCGACGAGACGACGGGCGAGCCAAAGTCGGAGACCTGGGCCCTGGGGCGCTGGCACTTCGGGCGGCTCACCGCTGACGGTACCGGCACGTCGGTGCAGAGCGATGAGGCCGCGGTGCTCGGCACCGAGGTTCAACTGGTCGGCTCGTACGACGCGCAGGCAGGCACGGTCAGCCTGTTCCTGATCGACCGGCAGGGGCAGCCCACCGAGTTCACCGCTGAGGCGGGTACCGGTGGTGTGGCCGTCGGCAAGGGCTGGCTGAACAGCGCCTGGACCAGCTTTGTGCCCGGCCGTGTCGACCGCATCCGGCTCTGGGCGGGCGCACTGCAGAGCGCCCACCACAAGTCCGCAGTAGTCGGTGACTGAGCCCAGCCGCTCACGCAGCGTCGCGTGAGCGATTCCGGGCGCGGAGGGGATTCCGTCCGCGCCCGGGCCCATCGGTTCATTTGTTCCGCGGCGGCCCGGTCCCCGGGCCGCCGCTCCGCCCTGCCTATTTCCTGGAGAGTTGGCACACCGTGTTGAGATCACGACCGCCGGGAGACCGACGCGGCCTTGGCAGACTGCCAGTGGTCGGCGCGCTCTTTCTCGCCCTGGCCGTCCCCGCGTCCCTGCCGTCACTGGCCGCTGCCGCTAGTGCCCCGACTGCCCCTGAACCTGCCAACAGCAGGGTCAGCAAAGTCAGAACGTTGTCGGGCCTGGGCGCGAAGGAAGCCCGCTCCCGCGTCGCGAGGGACAAGGACGCCAACCGGCGCCTGATCGAGCAAGCCCGCAGCGAGCGGCGCGCGGAGTGGCCCAAGGCCGCTGTGTCGCGCGCCGAGCTCACGACCCATGCCGACAGCTCGGCGTTGATCGGTGTCAGCGCCGAGTCGCAGGACGCCACCCGCAGGCAAGCGCGCGCCGTGGCCTCCGGGACGGCGAGCATCCGGGTCCTGGATCAGCGGGCCGCCGAGCGGGTCGGCATCACGGGTGTGCTGTTCACCGTAGGGGCCGAGCAGCAGGGTGCCGCCGAAGTCACAGTGGACTACAGCTCGTTCGCTTCGATGATCGGCGGCAACTGGTCTACTCGACTTGGACTGGTGAGGCTACCTTCCTGTGCGCTGACCACCCCCGAGAAGGAGACCTGCCGCACCACCACGCCGCTGGGGTCCGTCAATGACGTACGGGCGGAGGAAGTCACCGCCCGTACGACCCTCTCGGCTGCCGATGCGCCGACTGTGCTGGCGGTCTCGGCGCTTTCCACCACGACGTCCCCCACCGGCGCCGGCGATCACCAGGCGACCCCGCTGACCGCATCCGCGACGTGGGAAGCGGGCGCATCCTCGGGCTCGTTCACCTGGTCGTACCCCATCACCGTGCCTCCGGCGGTGGCCGGGCCGGTTCCCCCGCTGAACCTGGCCTACGACTCCGGCAGTATCGACGGCCGGACCGCCAACACCAACAACCAGGGCTCGCTAATCGGTGAAGGGTTCTCTCTCACTGAGTCGTACATAGAGCGCAAGTACGGCAGTTGCGAGGACGACGGGCAGAGCGAGAAGTCCGACCAGTGCTGGAAGTACGAGAACGCCTCTCTGGTCTTGAACGGCTCCTCCACCGAACTCGTCAAGGACGACACGACCGGTCAGTGGCGGCTGAAGAACGACGACGCTTCGCAGGTGTTCCATGTCACCGGCGCGGACAATGGCGATGACGGCGACGACATCAAGGACGGCAAGGGCGACGGCAAGGGTGAGTACTGGAAGGTCGTCACTGGCGACGGCACCACGTACACCTTCGGTCTGAACAAACTCCCCGGCGCCGACACCCAGCGCACGAACTCCACCTGGACCGTGCCGGTGTTCGGCGATGACAGCGGTGAGCCCGGCTACTCGTCGGGCACCACGTTCGCGGGGCGTGCCAAGACCCAGGCGTGGCGCTGGAATCTCGACCTCGTTCAGGACGTGCACGGCAACGCCTCCACGTACTGGTACGCAAAGGAGACCAACCACTACGCGCAGAACGGCGACAAGCAGAAGCTCGCCTCATACGTCCGTGGCGGTCACCCGACCGAGATCCGGTACGGCCAGCGCGTGGAGAGCCTGTTCACCGGAAATCCGTCGGGGAAGGTCGGGTTCTCGTACAAGGAGCGCTGCACCGCCTCGTCGTGCGAGACCCTCAACAAGGACACGGCGGACAACTGGCCTGACGTCCCCTTCGACGGCATCTGCTCGGCCACCGAGACCGACTGTCTTTCCACCGGACCGTCGTTCTTCACGCGCAAGCGGCTCACCGGCATCGAGACATATGCGTGGTCCACGGCTGCTGAGCCGGACGCGTTCAAGCCGGTCGATGCCTACGCGCTGACCCAGGAGTTCTTCGACGGGCAGGACATCGGCAACAGCTCCGACCAGGTCCTCACCCTGACTTCGCTCA
Source organism: Streptomyces indicus (assembly GCF_900100315.1). Lineage (GTDB taxonomy): Bacteria > Actinomycetota > Actinomycetes > Streptomycetales > Streptomycetaceae > Streptomyces > Streptomyces indicus. Next base: position 529,162 of record NZ_FNFF01000002.1, on the reverse strand, counting down.
AGCGCACCGGCCTCGACGGCACCGCCATCTCGTTGCCACCGGTCGGCTTCACCTACCAGCAGCGTCCCAACCGCGTCGAAGGCGGCACCCAGCCGGGAGGGGCGAACATCCTGCCGCTGACCCGGCCTCGCATGTCCACCATCACCTCGGAAACGGGCGCGATCACGACGGTCGTGCTCTCCAACCCGGAATGCGTCCGCGGCACGACCATGCCTGCGGCCGAGGACGACAACAACCTGTCGTGCTACCCGGTGAACTGGAAGATCAATGGCGGGGACACGGCACTCGACTGGTTCCACAAGTACCGGGTGACGTCGGTCATCGCGAGTGATCCGACCGGTAAGAATCCCGCTGTCGAGAGCGGTTACGTCTACGACGGGCCGGGCTGGCACTACAGCGACGACCCCTTCACCAAGGAGAAGGAGCGCACCTGGTCGGTCTGGCGCGGCTACCAGAAGGTCACCGCGTACACCGGGGAGGCGGGCGCGACCCGCTCCAAGACCGTGAAGGTCTTCCACCTGGGCATGCACGGGGACAAGCGCAAGGACGGGTCCACCCGCAGTGCGAGCGTCGCGCCGGTCACGCTGCCCGGTGCGACCGTGCCGACGGTCACCGACCACGAGCAGTACGCGGGCCAACTGCGTCAGGAGGTCACGTACGACGGGGCCACCGCGATCTCGTTCAGCGTCAACGACCTGTGGGACCGGCAGACCGCCAGCCAGCAGAAGTCGTACGCACACACCAAGGCCTACTTCGTGCGCACCTCGCGGACGTTTCAGCACACCTGGCTGACCGTCCCGAAGAAGTGGCGGACGGCTGCCACCTCGCATACGTACGACCCCACCTATGGCATGGTCACCAAGACCGAGAACCACGGTGAGTGGGGCGTCGGGGGCGACGAGACCTGCACGCGCACCTGGTATGCGCGCAACGAGGCCAAGGGTTTGACCTCCTTGGTTTCGCGTACCCGCACAGTCGGCAAATCCTGCGCGGACACCGACGACAAGCTGACGCTGCCCACCTCGACCGCCACCCGCGGAGATGTGCTGTCCGACGCGGCCACCGTCTTCGACAACCCCTCGGCGACGGCTTGGACCGCCGACCAGACTCCGGTCCTGGGGCTGCCCACATGGACCGGTATGCCCACCGGATACCCGGCGGCGAACGGCACGGCGGACCGGAACCCCGGCGCCGGATCCTGGCGGACGGTCGCCGCGACGACGTTCGACACCGACACAGCCAAGCTCGGCCGCCCGCTGAAGGTGACAGACGCTGAAGGCAGGGTCACCACCACCACCTACTACCCGGCCGCAGCAGGGCCGCTGACCGGTGTCATCGTCACACTCCCGAAGCTGTCCTCCAACGGCCAGACCCACAAGAACTACACGTACTTCGACGCGACGCGCGGCTCGGTCACGTACACACTCGACGCCAACCTCAAGCGCACCGAATACGCACGGGACGCGCTCGGCCGGATCACCGCGACCTGGCTTCCCAACCGGTCCAAAGCCGGGGGTGACAGCGCCTCGGCCACCTTTGCCTACGGTGTGAGCCAGACTGCCCCGTCCTGGACCTCGGTCGCCAAGCTCAAGGCCGACGGCACCAGCTACAGCACCAGCTACACGCTCTACGACTCGCTGGCCCGTCAGATCCAGACCCAGACCCCGGGGGCCAACGGCGGGCGCATCCTGACCGACACCCGCTATGACGCACGCGGCCTGGCAGTCAGAACACAGTCCGACGCGTACGACAGCTCCAAGGCACCCAACAGCACGTACATGGGCGTCGATTACGCACAGGCCCCCGTACAGAACGACACGGTGTACGACGGAGCCGGCCGCTCCGTGAAGACGACCCTGTCGTCGTGGGGCACCAAGAAGTGGGACACCACGACCAGTTACACCGGTGACTCCACCGCCACCAGCGCGGTCGAGGGCGGCACTGCCACCCGGGTCATCACGGATGCGCTCGGCCGGACGACGGAGACGCGTACCTACGCGGGACCGCTGCCCGACGACACGGCGTACGGTGCCACGGTCGGCACCTCGTACACACGGGTCGCCACCACCTACACCCGGGACGCCAAGCCGCTCACGGTCACCGGACCCGACGGCTCTGTCTGGTCGCACGTGTACGACCTGTACGGCCGGGAGGTTTCCTCCACCGATCCGGACAAGGGCACCGTCACCACCGGCTGGACCACCCTCGACCAGGTCGACTACACCAAGGACTCGAGAGGGCAGCTGGTCTACTTCGGCTACGACGAGCTGGGCCGTAAGACAGGTCTGTGGCACACCAGCCGTACGGATGCGAACAAGCTCGCCGAGTGGACCTTCGACGGGTTGCTCAAGGGCCTGCCGGACAAGTCCGTTCGCTACGAGAACGGCGTCAACCAGACCAACAGCAAGGCCTACACCAAGGAGGTCACTGCCTACGACTCGCTGGGCCGTCCCACCACCACGACCCTGACTCTGCCGTCCGACGACCCGATGGTCACCTCCGGTGCAGTCACCGCCACCACGACCTTCGGAACGGCGTACCGCCTCGACGGAACGCTGAACAACACCAAGGAACCCGCGGCGGCCGGCCTCCCGGCGGAGACCGTCGAAACGCTGTACAACGACGCAGGCCTGCCCACACAGCAGTCTGGCATCTCCGGCTACCTGCTCGGGGTGGACTACTCGGCCATAGGCCAGGTCCACCAGCTGGAGCTGGGCACCTCGGCCTCGGCAAAGAGGGTGTTCATCTCCCGCACCTATGAGCCGGGAACAGGGCGGCTGCTCACCTCGTCCACCGACGACCAGACCCGTGGGCCGATCCAGGACCTGCAGTATGGCTACGACCAGGCGGGCAATGTCACGTCGATCTTCGACCGTGCCGACACGGGGGCCGGCGCCGACCAGCAGTGCTTCAGCTACGACGGCCAACGCCGGCTGACCGATGCGTGGACGCCTAAGTCCGCGGACTGCTCGCCCACCGGCCGCACCGTCGCCAACCTGGGCGGCCCCGCCGCCTACTGGACGAGCTACACCTACACCGACTCAGGTCAGCGCAAGACCGAGAAGCAGAACACTGCCACCCCGGTCACCTCGACCTACTGCTACGACGCCACGCGCAAGCATCGGCTGAAGGCGATCGTTACGTCGACGGCGGCGGATGCCTGTGACACGGCAGCGGCGCAGTACACCTACGACAACGCGGGCAACACCGAAACCAGGGCCGAGAAGGCCCGCTCGACAGTGGCCCAGGCGCTGAAGTGGAACCAGGAAGGCAAGCTCGCCAAGCTCACTGAAGCCGGCACGGACACCAACTACCTCTACGACGCCGACGGAGAACTCCTCATCCGCCGGGACACCGCGTCCGCCGGCGAGACAGTTCTGTACCTGGGCGCCACCGAGGTGCACCTCAAGTCGGGGAAGAAGTGGGCTGACCGCCGCTACTCCGCAGCGGGTTCGACGATCGCGGTGCGGAGCAACAAGTCCGGTACGGAGACTCTCTCGTTCCTCTCCGCCGACCACCACGGGACGTCCGGCACCGCCGTCACCAGTGACAGCACGCAGAAGCTCAGCAAGCGTTACACCACTCCGTTCGGTGCCGACCGGGGCACCGCCGTCGGCACTTGGCCGGACGACAAGGGATTCCTGGGCAAGTCCGTCGACAGCGGCACCGGCCTAACCCACGTCGGAGCCCGCGAATACGACTCCAGCACCGGACAGTTCATCAGCGTCGACCCGCTGCTGACCCTGGACCAGCACCAGTCACTCAACGGCTACAGCTACGCCAACAACAACCCGGCCACCCTGAGCGACCCCACAGGCATGGCGGTGCCCGAGTGTCTGCAAGGGCTGATCTCCTGCACTGGAGGCATTCCCGACACCAAGGAGGAGCGCGAGCGGAAGGCGGCCCAGACGCAGCGGAACAGTCGTGGCACCGCGCCTGTGTACAACAACGGCAGGTCCGGGAGCGCTGCCCCGGGATCCCCGAGGATGGGGCGGGCCATGGAGGCGATCCTGTTCACCAACCAGGAGATCGCCGCTCAGCTGCGCAAGGAACGGGTCAAGCAGATCCTGGACGGCAAGTTCGACTTGACGAACTACAAGGAGGAAGCCCTCGAGGAGGCGATGGACGACAACTGCAAGCGGGGCGCCCGCGACGGGTGTGCGGCCTTCAAGCTGGGCAGTGCGATCCAGGACTGGCTGACCACCGACGAGGAGGCCGATGCCAAAGAGATCATGGAGCGCATCGATGAGTCCTGGAAGTACCCCAACAAGAGCAAGAAAAGCGTTTTCGGGTTCGATACGGACGAGGAATTCCAGATTGCGCTGACTCTGGCCATCCACGGACACAAGGTGATGTCCAGGAACGACCGGCAGAAGCCCCCGCACGCGGGCGATGCCTGGGTCGACGAGATGCGGGCGGACTTCAAGGAGATGAAGAGCTTGCGGTCGGACGGACTCAGAGACCACCTGAAGAAGGCGGACCAGAAGCAGAAGGTGGACATGGTGGTCATCGATCTGCGCAAGGGCGGAATGGACGAGGACGACGCCTGGGACGGAATTCGCCAATTCACCAGGAGCCGCGCCCCCGAGAACGTGCAGAAGGTCGTGATCTACGGCAGGGGCTACATGATCGAGGAAGACCTGTAGCGTACTAAGAATCCGGGTGCCTGGGGCGATCCGTCCCAGGCACCCGGCACGGTTGTGGCGAGAGTGGAAACTGAAATATGGAATCGTTCGAGCAGTACGGTGGCGGAAAGCGGGACTTCGAGTTCAGGGTCGGTCTTGCGGAGGGGGCTTGGAACAGTGCCGAGTTTGGTGACCGCCTGTGGGCCGACGTAGGGGATTTTCTGGGTGTCTCGTTCGCGAACAGTCATGCTGAACCGTCCGGCCCGGATGGCTACCTGTACGGATTCGACGACGATGCATGGCTTGTGTCGTTGTTCGTCGACGACGGTGAGCCTGGCTGGCCGCTGGAGAAGGTTCCCGCGATGCTCACCGTTTGGTCGCGTTCGGACTCCCTCGAGACCTGGCAGGTGGCGGAGCGGTTGTATGCGCATCTCGCTGGCCTGGGTCGCTATCTGCTGATCGTGTTCGAGGAGGCCGGTATGCCGATCGCCTCTAACTTCGACATCGGTGACGACTGGTAGGGAACCCGCCGACTACATACCCGGACATGGTGTCTGCGCGGTGACTGGCGCGCTGTCGGCGTTCCGCTTCAACGTCTAGTTCCCCTGTCCGGTAGTTCCACGATGGGGCCGTCGCTGCGCACCAGTTGACCGCACCGACACAGGGACCGGGTGAGAGGCCTACCGGTTCGCCTGGAGGACGGCCTGGATCACCAGCTGCCCACCTTTGACCAGCGGCTTCCCGTGTCCCCATGTTCCGTGTCCCCCGCCGGGGGCACCTCGCAGAAGGTGCCTAAAGACCCCGTCACCAGCGGAAATGCTGGGGGTGGGGTCTTCTTGCGTTTGCGGCCTTGTGCGGCTCTGTGTCGCCGACGCGACCGTTTGGCCGGGAGCTGTGGACGACCTGGGCCCTCGCAGTCCGCGGCGTGGTCACGCGCCCGCTGCATCAGCACAGCGAGCGCATTGTCAGAGGCGTGCACTTGGATGTGTGCATGACCATCGAAGACGTCGCTCGGCAGCTGCCCGAGATAGCGGTGCTCCGTGAGCACTGTCGATCCCTTGCCATGTTGGACGCAGTGCTGAGCCCGGACTGGGAGGACCGGTACCACTCGTTCGACCACCGATGGTCTGAGACCGAAGCCATGGCGTCGATGCGTGACGGTTCGGGAGACGAGTACGCGATCGTCTTCTCACCGGCCGGCGCCTATGCTCGCGGGTTTGCTCACGAGTCGCCCATGAGCCCTTACGTGGCGGATGGGCTCTGGCCTGGCGTGCTGGACGAGGTTCCCGCCTGCTTTCAGGCGTACGTCGAGGAGCCTGCGTTCTCGGACGAGGACGGCATGCCCGTCGTCACGGCGTGCATGTGGCGCGAGGCTGACGCCGGCTGTTGGCAGACCGGGGCGATCGACTTTCCTGAGGTGCCGGAAGGCGATCCGGACGGCGCCCAGTACCTGTTCCAGCTCCTCACGGACCGCACACCAGAAGCGTTCCAGCGGTGGGCCGAGGACTATTACGAGGTTCCGATCGCACTGGAAGCCGTCTCCCACATCCTCGATTCCCGGCCTTTGACCGAGGCTGTAGTCACCGCCTTGAACCCGGAGATCACTCTGGCCGAACTCGCAAAGGACATCGCGGAGATCGGCTACCCGGCTCGCTGAGGTGGTGGACGGCGCGGGCAGAGTGACTTCAAGACCCGCCTAGCGGGTCGAGACCGGCGCTACTGCCGGATTCCCAACAGATTGATGCCTCTTGGCGCTGTGGTCCATGATTCAGCCCACCCCTTCGACAAACCCCGCCAAATTCCCCAACGACGAAGCGATCCCCGCCTCATGGACCGCTTGGTCGATGCCGGGCGGGACGTTCGTGGCCGTCACCGTGACGTGGGTTGAGCCGGCGTCAGGTGCCGTGAGGTGCCACGTCATGGTCATCGTGCCTGCGAAGGACGGGTCGTCCGAGGTGAAGACGGCCTGCTGGACGACGAGTTCCGGGGGCAGCAGGTCGGCGAAGTGGACGTGGACGACGTCCGTTGCGTCCGAGGATTTGCCCGGGCTGTCGGACGGGTCGAGGTAGGTGAGGACCATGCGGAAGCCGCCGCCGGGGCGTGGGTCCCACTGGTCGATGCGGCCGCTCATGCCGGCCGGTGGCAGCCAGGTCTCGAGGGAGTTTCGGTCCAGGAGGGCGTCGTAGACCCTCGTCCGGGGTGCGGCGATCAGGCGTTCGGCGCGGTCGGTCCTGGGCATGGGCACGGGCCGAGTTTAGGGGGAGTTGGGGGAGGGGACTTGTTTCAGGGATGAGGTCAGGCCGATGCCAGTACGGCCGCCAGGCCTTTCCGTACGTCCCCGACGAAGTAGTCCGGGACTTCCAGGGAGGGGAAGTGGCCGCCCCTGGCCGGGGAGTTCCAGCGGACGATGTTGCGGTAGCGCTGCTCGGCCCAGGGGCGCGGGCACTTCTCGATGTCGCGGGGGTACATCGTGACGGCCGACGGGACGTCCACGCGGAGGTCGGGGTCCAGGGAGTTGTGGCTCTCGTAGTAGATGCGGGCCGCCGACGCCCCCGTGCGGGTCAGCCAGTACAGCGTGACGTCGTCGAGGATGCGGTCCTTGGAGAGGGTCTCGAACGGGCTGTCCTCCGTGTCCGACCATTCGGCGAACTTGTCGAGGAGCCAGGCGAGCAGGCCCACCGGTGAGTCGACCAGTGCGTAGCCGATGGTCTGCGGGCGGGTGGCCTGCTGTTTCGCGTACGCCGCGCGGTGCCGCCAGAAGTGGCGGGTCTCCTCGGCCCATTGGCGTTCGAGCGGGGTCAGACCGTCGGTGCTCAGTCCGGGTGGCGCCTCCGCGAACAGGGTGTGGATGCCCAGGACTTGGTCAGGGAAGCGGCCGCCGAGGACCGTGGTGATGTTGCCGCCCCAGTCGCCGCCGTGGGCCGCGAACCTGTCGTAGCCGAGGCGGCCCATCAGTTCCACCCAGGCCGCCGCGATCTTTTCGGTGCCCCAGCCGGTGGTCGACGGCTTGTCGCTGTAGCCGAAGCCGGGGAGCGAAGGGGCCACGACGTGGAAGGCCGGGGCGTCGGGGGCTTCCGGGTCCGCCAGGTCTTCGATGACGTCCACGAACTCGGCGATGCTGCCCGGCCAGCCGTGCGTCAGGAGCAGGGGAGTGGCGTCCGCGCGTGCGGAGCGCCGGTGCAGGAAGTGGATGCCCAGGCCGTCGATGGTCGTACGGAACTGGCCCAGCCGGTCGAGGCGTTGCTCGAACGCCCGCCAGTCGTACGCGGTGCGCCAGTAATGCACGAGGTCGGTCAGGTCGGCGAGGGGGACGCCCTGGTCCCAGCGGCGGGGGCCGGCCGCGGCGCCCCGCACCGTCTCGGGCTCGGGCAGCCGGGCCGCGGCGAGCCGCGCGCGCAGGTCGTCCAGGTCGGCGTCGGTGGCGCGGGAGGAGAAGGGGGCTACGTCGACGTCAGTGGCGGTGTCGGCGCCGGTGTCGGTGTCGGTGTCGGTGTCGGCTCGTGCGTCGGTGGTCGGGCGGGGCATGAGGGCCTCCTGGCCGTCGCGATCGGTCCGGGCGTACGGGCGGATGGGGTGGCGGATGGGTTCGATGGGCGTACGGGACGTACGAGGCGTACGAGGCGTACGGGAGTGGAACCGGCAATGACGGTTCCCACTTCGGTTGTAGCAGGCGGCCGCGGAGCATCGCAACCGGCTATGGTGGTTCCATGCCTGCCGCCGCGTACCCCGAATTCCGCCTCGGCTCCGTGCTGGCGACCAGCTTCACGGGGACGCTCTCGGAGCGGCACGGCCACCCCGTGGAGCGCATCCCCGTCCCGCAACGGCTCGTGGACTGGCTGGTGGTGAGCGGTCTCGCGGTGGATTCCTGCACCGCCGAACAGCTCGGTCTGGCAAAGGAGTTGAGGGAGGCGGTGCACGCCGCCGCCACCGCGGCCGCGAGCGGGGAGCCGCTGCCGGCGGATGCGGTACGGGTCATCAACGAGCGCAGTGCGCAGGGGCGGGCCGTGGCGGTTCTGACGTCCGAAGGGGAGCGGGAGTGGCGGCTCAGCTCGCCGTCGAGCGTGGAGGACGCGCTCGGGGTGATCGCCGCCGACGCGATCGGCATCATCGCGGGGGAGCGGGACGGGCGGCTGGCGCTGTGCGCCTCGCCGACCTGCCGGGCCGCCTTCTTCGACACCAGCCGCAGCCGCACCCGCAGATGGTGCGAGATGAACACGTGCGGGAACCGCGAGAAGAAGGCCCGCTACCTCGCCAACCGCCGGGCGGACGCCGACCACCGTAAGGACTCGGGGTAGGCGCCACCGCAAGAATCCGGAGCAGGCGGAGGGACGCAGAGTTCGGTGCCCTAGCCATGCGAAGCGATACGAAGCGATACGAAGCGCTGCGAAGCGATACGAACAGCAGTTTGCGCCGTACGCCACCCGTGGTGTTACAGTGACGCCGATCGATCCCGATCAACAGGGTTGTTACTCCTCGGGCGACACAGACATCGATGCCGATGTCGAAGTCGTCGAGTGGAGGCAAGACCTGGGAAACGCCGTATGTCCGGCGTGGCCCGGGTCTTTTTTGTTGCCCTGAAGCAGGTGGTTCGTCCCGTTTCGGGCGGATGGCCTGGCTCGGCCGGGAGCGGTCACCGACCGAGCAAGACAGCAAGCAAGCAAGATCCCGAGGATGCGAGGAAGCATCATGAGCACACCCGCGTCGGGCACCGACGTGCTCGCGGAGAAGATTCTCCGCGGCGTCGGCGGACCCGAGAACATCGAGAGCCTCACGCACTGCGCGACGCGGCTGCGCTTCCAGCTCCATGACGGGTCCAAGGTCGACCAGGCCGCCCTCGACGCCCTCGACGGCGTCATGGGGACCGTGCCGCAGTCCGGCGACCGCTTCCAGATCGTGATCGGCGGCGCCGTGGCGCGCGTCCACTCCGCGATCGTGAACCTGCCGTCGATGGCCGGCTCCGCCAAGAAGAAGTCGGACGCCGACGTCAAGGCCGAGATGCGGGCCAAGAGCCGCGGCAAGTACGCGTTCGTGGACAACTTCTTCGAGTACCTCTCGGACTCGTTCCGCCCGCTCATGGGCGTGCTGCTCGGCTCCTCGCTGATCATCGCGATCGCCTCGGTGCTCGACGCCCTCGGCTTCGTCGACTTCCGGGCCGAGGACAAGTCCGCGACCTGGGTGTTCGTCGACGCCATGTGGCGCTCGGTGCTCTACTTCCTGCCGATCATGGTCGCGTACAACGCCGCCAAGAAGCTGAAGATCGACCCGTGGGTGGGCGCCGCGGTGATGGCCGCGGTGATGACCCCGAACTTCACGGGGATGCTCAACTCCAAGATCCCCGGCGTCACCACGACCACCAACGAGACCCTCGGCACCTCCGAGTCCGTGGCCCACGTCTTCGGCCTGCCGATGCAGCTGAACGACTACGGCGGCCAGGTCTTCGTGCCGCTGGTGATGGTCGCCGTGCTCGCCCTGGTCTACAAGGGCCTGCAGAAGATCTTCCCGGAGGCCGTGCACATGGTCTTCGTGCCCTTCTTCAGCATGCTGATCATGATCCCGGTGACGGCGTTCCTCATCGGCCCCATGGGCATCTGGGCGGGCAACGGCCTCGGTGAGGGCCTGTCCTGGCTGAACAACAACGCCCCGATCGTCTTCGCGATCATGATCCCGCTGATCTACCCGTTCCTGGTGCCGCTGGGTCTGCACTGGCCGCTGAACGCGCTGATGCTCCAGAACATCAACACCCTCGGATACGACTTCATCCAGGGCCCCATGGGTGCGTGGAACTTCGCCTGCTTCGGCGCCACCGCCGGTGTGCTGCTGCTCTCGCTGCGCCACCGCGAGAAGGAGATGCGCCAGACCGCGACCGGTGCGCTGGCGGCCGGCCTCTTCGGCGGTATCTCCGAGCCCTCCCTCTACGGCATCCACCTGCGCTTCAAGCGGATCTACCCGCGCATGCTGGTCGGCTGCCTCGTCGGCGGCATCATCGTCGGCGTCCTGGGCGGCGTGGACACCAACGCCTTCGCCTTCACCTCGCTCCTGACCATCCCCGTCTTCGACCCGATGGTCGTGTACGTGATCGCGATCGCGGCCGCCTTCTTCACCGCGATGGCCCTGGTCTACTTCTCCGACTTCCGCACCAAGGAGGAGCGCGCCGAGGTCAACGCCGAGCGTGACCTGGCCGAGGCCGCCGCTGCGGGTGGCGACGCTGCTCCGGCCGAGGAGCGCGAGCTCGTCACCGTCGGTGCCGCAGCTGCTGCCGCCGGCGAGGGCGCCGCTCCCGCGAAGGCCGCCGCTTCCGCGCAGGCCGCCGCCCCGGTGAAGGCCGCCGGTCCGGGCATCGAGCTCACCGCCCCGGTCGCGGGCCGCGTGATCTCCCTCGACGAGGCCGGCGACCCGGTCTTCGCCTCCCGCGCGCTCGGTGAGGGCGTGGGCATCGAGCCGGCCGACGGGCACGTGGTCGCGCCCGTCGACGGCGAGCTGGTCACCGTCGTCGACACCGGTCACGCCTTCGGCATCCGCACCACGGACGGCGTCGAGGTGCTCGTCCACGTGGGCGTCGACACCGTGCAGATGAAGGGCGAGGGCTTCGACGTACGCGTCGAGTCCGGGCAGAAGGTCTCCGCCGGCGACCTGCTCGCCGAGGTCGACCTCGACGCGATCCGCGCCGCCGAGCACTCGACCGTCACGCTGATGACCGTCACCAACACCGCGGACCTCGCAGCCGTCGAGCCGCACATCGGGCAGGTCGTCACGGCCGGCGCGCCCGTGGTGACCGTACGGCGGTAACCGCACCCGGCGCCGACGCGGCGTGCGCGTCCTCCCTCACGCGGGCGGGGCGCGCACGCCGCGTCGGTGAACGGGGGCCCTTCGACCCGAGCGGGACGGGGCCCCGATAAGAGATCATTCGGACAGACCGTCCGTACGGATCGCCTCCGACGGCCACCCGTCCGCGGACGGATCGTACGGACGGACCAGGACCACGGACGGAAAGGAGGCCACCGGTGGAGGCACTGCGTGTCCTCAACAACAACGTGGTCCTCGCGCGCGACGAGAAGGGCCAGGAGGTCATCCTCACCGGGCGCGGCATCGGCTTCAGCTCCCGCCAGGGCAAGCCCATCGACCCCGCGCTGATCGTGCGGGTCTTCGTCCCGGCCGACGGCCGCGACCCCGACCATGTGGCCGAGACCCTCGCGCTCATCGACGAGGAGGTCCTGCGGGCCGTGGTCATCGCCCTCGGCGAGGCCGGGATCGAGGGGCGCGAGTCCACCCGGCCCACGCTCGCGATCGCCGTGGCCGACCACGTCGCGGGCGCCCTCGACCGCGCCAAGCGCGGCATCGTCGTCGAGTACCCGCTCAAGGCCGAGACGCAGACGCTGTACGCGACCGAGTACCGGCAGGCCGAGCAGCTCCTTGCGGCCATCAACGAGCGCGTGGACCCGAAGCTGGACGACTCCGAGGCGACGGCCCTCGCGCTGCACCTGGTCAACGCGGGCTTCGCCTCCGGCGACCTGTCCTTCACGTACACGATGACGGGCGTCATCCAGCAGATGCTCGCCGTGGTGGGGGAGCAGTACGGCGTCGACGTCTCGCAGCAGTCGATGAACGCGGCCCGCTTCATCACCCACGTCCGCTACCTCTTCGTACGGATCCAGCAGCACCGGCAGCTCAAGGGCCACGAGTCCACGATCGGCAAGGGCATCCGCCAGCACTACCCGCAGGCCACGGCCACTGCCCAGAAGCTGGCCACGATCGTCGAGCTCCGCCTCGGCCAGCAGTTGAGCGAGGACGAGGTCTCGTATCTGGCGCTGCACGTGGCCCGTATGACGATGGAGACGGACGGCGGCGAGGTCTGAGCCCTCGCGCGCCCCGCAGCGCGCACCGGCCCGCCGCCGTACGCACGGGCCCGGCTCCCCGCGCACCGCCCTGTCTCCCGTCTCCCTATACGAAACCGACTCGCATACCCACCCCCCACCTCCCCTACGCTTGTCCCGTGACCCCCGCCGATCTCTCCCGCACCGTGCTGCGCGTCGTGCGCCGCGCCGTCGAGCAGGGGGAGCTGCGCGGGGACGTGCCCGAGCGGATCGTCGTGGAGCGGCCGCGGCCCGGCGGGCGCGGGGACTACGCGACCAATGCCGCGCTGCAGCTCGCGCGGCCAGCGGGCCGTCCGCCGCACGAGGTGGCGCGGCTGCTCGCCGACGGACTCGTGCGCGAACCGGGGATCGCCGGGGTGGAGATCACCGGCCCCGGCTTCCTGAACCTGACGCTCGAGGACGATCAGTCGGTCGTACGGGAGATCCGCGCCGCGGGGCTCCGCTACGGGCACGCCGCCGACCCCACCGGGCAGGTCTTCCAGCTGCACTTCCGCCGCGAGCTGCGCGCGGCCGTCTGGTGCGACGCGCTGCGGCGGATCCTGCGCGCCCAGGGCGCCCTCGTCCGCACCACCTGCGAGGAACGGGTCCCCGAAGCGTGGGCCCCGCTCGGTCTGCACATCGATGCGTACGGCACCCCGCCCGCCCCCGGCCTCCCGTTCACCGCCCCCGTGCCGGCCCCGGAGCAGACCGTGGAGCTCGGCCCGGACGCCACCCGCTGGGCCCTGCTGCACCCCGCGGCCCACGACCGCCCGCGGCTGACGGCCGACGAGCACCTCGTGCAGATCGAGACCAACCCGCTCTTCCGCGTCCGCTACGCCCACGCCCGCACCCACGCCCTCACCCGCAACGCCGCGGACCTGGGCTGCACCGCCGAGCCCGGCCCCGTACCGGCGGAGAGCGGAAAGCCGCTCCAGGCAGCCCTCGCCGAATACCCCCGCATCCTCGCCCAGGCCGCGGAGCACGGCGCCCCCGACCGTCTCGCGCGCCACCTCGCCGTGGTCGCCGACGCACTGCTCGACTTCCAGTACGACGTGCTCCCGCAAGGCGACGAGAAACCCGGGGCCGCCCACCGCGCCCGGCTCGCGCTCGCCGAAGCCGCCGGGACGGTGCTCGCCGGTGGCCTGTCCCTGCTCGGCATCAGCGCTCCCGAACACCTCTGAAAGAGACACAGACGACATGAGCCGTTCCGCCCACCCCGCCGGGCCCCGCCACGCCGACGTGCTGCCCGAGGGGCACTACAGCGCCCCGCCGGCCGATCTCAACGTCCTCGACCCGAAGGTCTGGTCGCGCACCGTCACGCGCGACGCGCAGGGCGCGCTGACCGTCGGCGGCATCGAAGTGGCGCGCCTGGCCGAGGAGTTCGGCACCCCCGCGTACTTCATGGACGAGGCCGACTTCCGCGCCCGCTGCCGCTCCTGGCGCGAGGCCTTCGGCACCGAGGCCGATGTGTTCTATGCGGGCAAGGCCTTCCTCTCGCGCGCCATCGTGAAGTGGCTGTACGAGGAAGGGCTCAACCTCGACGTCTGCTCCGGCGGCGAGCTCGCCACCGCGCTCAGCGCCGGTATGCCCGCCGAGCGCATCGCCTTCCACGGCAACAACAAGTCCGAGGCCGAGATCGAGCGGGCCGTCGAGGCCGGCGTCGGCCGCATCGTGCTCGACTCCTTCCAGGAGATCGTGCGCGTCGCGCACATCGCCCAGCGACTGGGCAAGGTCCAGCCCGTCCTCATCCGCGTGACGGTCGGCGTCGAGGCGCACACCCACGAGTTCATCGCCACGGCCCACGAGGACCAGAAGTTCGGCATCGCGCTCGCGGGCGGCCAGGCCGCGGAGGCCGTACGGCGTGCGCTCAAGCTCGACGGGCTCGAACTGCTCGGCATCCACAGCCACATCGGCTCGCAGATCTTCGACATGGCCGGCTTCGAGGTCTCGGCCCGCCGCGTGGTGCAGCTGCTCGCCGCGATCCGCGACGAGCACGGCGTGGAGCTCCCCGAGATCGACCTCGGCGGCGGCCTCGGCATCGCCTACACCAGCGAGGACGACCCGCGCGAGCCGCACGAGATCGCCAAGGCGCTGAGCGAGATCGTCGCGCGCGAGTGCGACAGCGCGGGCCTGCGCGCGCCCCGTATCTCCGTGGAGCCCGGCCGCGCGATCGTCGGCCCGACCGCCTTCACGCTCTACCGCGTCGGCACGGTCAAGCCCCTTGAGGGACTGCGGACTTACGTCAGCGTCGACGGCGGCATGTCGGACAACATCCGGACCGCGCTCTACGACGCCGAGTACAGCGTCGCCCTCGTCTCGCGCACCTCCACCGCCGAGCCGATGCTCTCCCGCGTCGTCGGCAAGCACTGCGAGAGCGGGGACATCGTGGTCAAGGACGCGTTCCTGCCGGCCGACCTGGCCCCGGGCGACCTGATCGCGGTGCCGGCGACGGGCGCGTACTGCCGCTCGATGGCGAGCAACTACAACCACGCGCTGCGGCCGCCGGTCGTGGCGGTGCACGACGGCGAGGCGCGGGTGATCATCCGCCGCGAGACGGAAGAGGATCTTCTCGCGCTGGACGTCGGCTGACGAGAACTCCTCGCGTCCGGCGCCGGAGGCGGCGGATTTCCCGCGAGGGGCTCTCATTGAAATGAAATCGACGTCTCACCATCCGGACCGGGGCCGGAAACCCCGGTCCGGTGGGTGAGACTGGACCAACCGCAGAAATTGATGGGAATCGAGGTCGGATGATGCGTACGCGTCCGCTGAAGGTGGCGCTCCTTGGCTGTGGAGTCGTCGGCTCCGAAGTAGCCCGCATCATGACGACGCACGCGGACGACCTCACAGCCAGGATCGGCGCGCCCGTCGAGCTGGCCGGTGTGGCCGTCCGCCGCCCCGACCGCGTGCGCGTCGGCATCGACCCCGCGCTGATCACCACCGACGCGACCGCCCTGGTCAAACGGGGCGACATCGACGTCGTGGTCGAGGTCATCGGCGGCATCGAGCCCGCCCGCACCCTCATCACCACCGCGTTCGAGCACGGCGCCTCGGTGGTATCGGCCAACAAGGCACTGCTCGCCCAGGACGGCGCGGCCCTGCACAAGGCCGCCGAGGACCACGGCGAGGACCTCTACTACGAGGCCGCCGTGGCCGGCGCGATCCCGCTGATCCGCCCGCTGCGCGAATCCCTCGCGGGCGACAAGGTCAACCGCGTCCTCGGCATCGTGAACGGCACCACGAACTTCATCCTCGACAAGATGGACTCCTCGGGCGCCGGCTACCAGGAGGCCCTGGACGAGGCCACCGCGCTCGGATACGCCGAGGCCGACCCGACCGCCGACGTCGAGGGCTTCGACGCCGCCGCCAAGGCCGCGATCCTGGCCGGCATCGCCTTCCACACCCGCGTACGCCTCGACGACGTGTACCGCGAGGGCATGACCGAGGTCACCGCCGCCGACTTCGCCTCGGCCCGCCAGATGGGCTGCACCATCAAGCTGCTCGCGATCTGCGAGCGCGCCGCCGACGGCGAGTCCGTCACGGCCCGCGTGCACCCGGCGATGATCCCGCTCAGCCACCCGCTCGCGTCGGTGCGCGAGGCGTACAACGCGGTCTTCGTCGAGTCCGAGGCCGCCGGGCGCCTGATGTTCTACGGGCCCGGCGCCGGCGGCGCCCCGACCGCATCCGCCGTCCTCGGCGACCTCGTGGCCGTCTGCCGCAACAAGCTCAACGGGTCCAACGGGCCCGGCGAATCCGCGTACACCCGCCTCCCGGTCAGCCCGATGGGCGAGGTCGTCACGCGGTACCACATCAGCCTCGACGTGGCCGACAAGCCGGGCGTGCTCGCCCAGGTCGCGACGGTCTTCGCCGAGCACGGCGTATCGATCGATACGGTCCGTCAGTCGGGGAAGGACGGCGAGGCCTCCCTCGTCGTCGTCACCCACCGCGCGTCCGACGCCTCCCTCACCGGGACTGTCGAGGCGCTGCGCAAGCTCGACACCGTGCGGGGTGTCGCCAGCATCATGCGGGTCGAAGGGGAGTAACAGACATGACCGCCACCCGAACCGGCGCCCACCAGTGGCGCGGGATCATCGAGGAGTACCGCGACCGCCTGCCCGTCAGTGCGGCGACGCCCGTGGTCACGCTCGGCGAGGGCGGCACTCCGCTCGTCCGCGCGGAAGTGCTCTCCGAGCTCACCGGCTGCGAGGTCCACCTGAAGGTCGAGGGCGCCAACCCGACCGGCTCCTTCAAGGACCGCGGCATGACGATGGCGATCTCCAAGGCCAAGGAGGAGGGCGCGCAGGCCGTCATCTGCGCCTCCACCGGCAACACCTCCGCCTCGGCCGCCGCGTACGGCGGCAAGGCCGGCATGGTCAGCGCCGTCCTCGTGCCCCAGGGCAAGATCGCGCTCGGCAAGATGGGCCAGGCTCTCGTTCACGGCGCGAAGATCCTCCAGGTCGACGGCAACTTCGACGACTGCCTCGTATTGGCGCGAAACTTGTCCGAGAACTACCCGGTGGCGCTGGTCAATTCGGTCAACCCGGTGCGTATCGAGGGCCAGAAGACCGCCGCGTTCGAGATCGTGGACCGCCTCGGCGACGCGCCCGACATCCACGTGCTTCCGGTGGGCAACGCGGGCAACATCACCGCCTACTGGAAGGGCTACAAGGAGTACGCGGCCGACGGCGTCGCCACCCACACGCCCAAGATGTGGGGCTTCCAGGCCTCCGGCGCCAACCCGATCGTGCGCAAGGAGGTCGTCAAGGACCCCTCGACGATCGCCACCGCGATCCGCATCGGCAACCCGGCCTCCTGGCAGTTCGCCGAGGCCGCGCGCGACGAGTCGGGCGGGTTCATCGACGATGTGACCGACCGTCAGATCCTGCGCGCCTACAAGCTGTTGGCCTCCCGCGAGGGTGTCTTCGTCGAGCCCGCGTCGGCCGCCTCCGTGGCCGGTCTGCTCAAGGCCGCCGAGGACGGCAAGGTGGCCACGGGCCAGCGCATCGTCTGCACCGTCACCGGCAACGGTCTGAAGGACCCGGACTGGGCCGTCGCCGGCGCCCCGCAGCCGGTCACTGTCCCGGTCGACGCGGCCGCCGCCGCCGAACGGCTCGGTCTCGCCTAGGACTTGAGGGAATGCCCCGGGCGATCACGTATCCCGGGGCATTCCGCGCATCAACGCGCAGGGGGTGCACAAGGGGCTTGCGACACGCATCGTGCGCCTCCTGTGCGCCCTATGTCGCCACAGAACCTTCCTTCGATAGGCTGTACCAAACCCGCCCGCCGCATATGCCAGTCATAGGCGGCCGATGCCGCCTGCTGCGGCCTTCGGGTGTCAGTACCTGCCGGTACACCTCACGGAATCCCGAGAGCGGACCTCCTGGGAGCGCCGGCGCAGCACAGCAACCCGCAGTACGACCAAGGAGAGTCAGCGAGCGATGGCCGGTCCCGCCTTCCGCGCCGCCGCCGTAAGGGTGCGCGTCCCCGCCACCAGCGCGAACCTCGGCCCGGGCTTCGACGCCCTCGGCCTGGCGCTGGGGCTCTACGACGACGTCGTCGTGCGCGTGGCCGACTCCGGTCTGCACATCGACATCGCGGGCGAGGGCGCCGAGACCCTGCCGCGCGACGAGTCGCATCTGCTCGTACGGTCGCTGCGCACCGCGTTCGACCTGCTCGGCGGACAGCCCCGCGGCCTCGAGATCGTCTGCGCCAACCGCATCCCGCACGGCCGCGGCCTCGGCTCCTCCTCGGCCGCCATCTGCGCGGGCATCATGGCCGCGCGCGCGGTGACCATAGGCGGCGACGCCAAGCTCGACGACACCGCGCTGCTCGAGCTCGCCACCGAGATCGAGGGCCACCCGGACAATGTCGCGCCCTGCCTGCTCGGCGGCTTCACGCTCGCCTGGATGGAGGCCGGCGCCGCGCGCGCGATCAGGATGGACGTCGCGGATTCCGTCGTTCCGGTGGTCTTCGTGCCCGGCAAGCCCGTCCTCACCGAAACGGCCCGCGGCCTGCTGCCCCGCAGCGTCCCGCATGTGGACGCCGCCGCCAACGCGGGCCGTGCGGCCCTGCTCGTCGAGGCCCTGACCCGGCGCCCCGAGCTGCTGCTGCCCGCCACCGAGGACAAACTGCACCAGGAGTACCGCGCCCCGGCCATGCCGGAGAGCGCCGCCCTGGTGGAGCGGCTGCGCGCCGACGGCGTGCCCGCAGTGATCTCCGGCGCGGGCCCCACGGTGCTCGCCCTGGTCGACGAAGCGGCGGCCGACAAGGTCGCCCAGGTCGCGGGTGAAGGGTGGGCGGCCAACCGTCTGGCCCTTGATTCCGACGGAGCGAGCGTGTTGCCGCTTGCGTCCTGACACACGTATGCCGGAGCAGGAGAGGGGGAATGTTTGTTGGATCCGGTAGTGTTAACCTCAAGTCTGCACCCGACGTATGCATGGCGAGGTGCTTCCTGTCCCGCTTCGGGACAACCCTTCTTCCGGGAGCTTCCCCAACTGATCCGTGCACCGCACTGACCTTTGGCGAGCACGCTCCGGAACCGGTGTGACCCAGCCCCGTGACACAGCACGTTCGGTGGCACAGCTACGGGACGCACCGTCATCACAGACTCTTCCGCCCCTTGAGGCGGGACCACCGCCCCGGCCGGTCCGATCCTTACGGACCAACAGCCGGACAGCACAACCGGTCGCCGAGCCAGACAGGCCGACGTCCGCTCCAGGGAAGGACCCTTCGTGAGCGACACCACCGATCTGATGGGCGTGACTGACAGCGCCGCGCCCGCCACGGACGCCCCTGCCGCGCCCACCACGCGGCGGCGCCGCGGTACCGGCCTCGAGGGCATGGTGCTGGCCGAGCTGCAGCAGGTCGCATCGGGCCTCGGGATCAAGGGCACTGCGCGGATGCGCAAGAGCCAGCTGATCGAGGTCATCAAGGAAGCTCAGGCCGGTGGCGGCAGCAGCGCCCCGGCGAAGGCGTCGTCGGGGGACAGCACCACCGAGTCCAAGCCGAAGCGCCGGGCGACCTCGAAGGCCCGTACGGACGCGGCCGCCGAGAAGCCGGCCGCCGAGGAGAAGGCCGTCGAGGCCTCCGCTCCGAAGCAGATCGAGATCCCCGGTCAGCCCGCGTCCGACGACGCCCCGGCCGAGCGCCGCCGCCGTCGTGCCACCGCGGAGGCCGGCAGCCCCGAGACCGTGACCGCCGAGGCCAAGGGCGAGACCAAGGCCGAGGCGAAGACCGAGCAGGGCGGCGACAAGTCCGAGGCCAAGGGCGAGGACGGCGCCGAGGGCCGCCGGGAGCGCGGCAACCGCCGTGACCGCGGCCGCGACCGGGGCCGCGACGGCCAGGACGGCAAGCAGCAGAGCGGCCGCCAGGACCGGCAGGACCGTCAGCAGCAGGGCGGCCGTCAGGACCGGCAGGACCGCAACAACGGCCCGCAGGACGACGACGACTTCGAGGGCGGACGCCGTGGGCGCCGCGGCCGCTACCGCGACCGTCGTGGCCGTCGCGGCCGCGACGAGATGGGCGGCGAGCCGCAGGTCTCCGAGGACGACGTCCTGATCCCCGTCGCGGGCATCCTCGACATCCTCGACAACTACGCCTTCATCCGTACGTCGGGCTACCTGCCGGGTCCCAACGACGTGTACGTCTCCCTCGCCCAGGTCCGTAAGAACGGTCTGCGCAAGGGTGACCACGTCACCGGTGCCGTGCGCCAGCCCAAGGAAGGCGAGCGCCGCGAGAAGTTCAACGCGCTGGTGCGTCTGGACTCCGTGAACGGCATGGCGCCCGAATCGGGCCGCGGCCGCCCGGAGTTCAACAAGCTCACTCCGCTGTACCCGCAGGACCGCCTCCGTCTGGAGACGGACCCGGGCGTGCTCACCACCCGCATCATCGACCTCGTGTCGCCGATCGGTAAGGGCCAGCGCGGTCTGATCGTGGCCCCGCCGAAGACCGGCAAGACCATGATCATGCAGGCGGTCGCCAACGCGATCACGCACAACAACCCCGAGTGCCACCTGATGGTCGTCCTGGTCGACGAGCGTCCGGAAGAGGTCACCGACATGCAGCGGTCGGTCAAGGGCGAGGTCATCTCCTCGACCTTCGACCGCCCGGCCGAGGACCACACCACGGTCGCCGAGCTCGCCATCGAGCGCGCCAAGCGTCTGGTGGAGCTGGGCCACGACGTGGTCGTCCTGCTCGACTCGATCACCCGCCTGGGCCGTGCGTACAACCTGGCCGCACCGGCCTCCGGCCGCATCCTGTCCGGTGGTGTCGACTCGACCGCCCTGTACCCGCCGAAGCGCTTCTTCGGTGCGGCCCGCAACATCGAGGACGGCGGCTCGCTGACCATCCTCGCCACCGCCCTGGTGGACACCGGGTCCCGCATGGACGAGGTGATCTTCGAGGAGTTCAAGGGCACCGGCAACATGGAGCTCAAGCTCGACCGCAAGCTCGCCGACAAGCGGATCTTCCCGGCGGTGGACGTGGACGCGTCCGGTACCCGTAAGGAAGAAATCCTGCTCAGCGGCGAGGAGTTGAACGTCGTCTGGAAGCTGCGCCGCGTCCTTCACGCCCTCGACCAGCAGCAGGCGATCGAGCTCCTCCTGGACAAGATGAAGCAGACGAAGTCCAACGCGGAGTTCCTGCTCCAGATCCAGAAGACGACCCCCGGCATGGGCAACGGCAACAACGACTGACGTTCTCCGCGCTCCGTACGTCTCCTGGCGCCCCTGCCACCACGCGCGTGGCGGGGGCGCCGTCGTATGTCCGGTGACGACGGTCGTGGCACGCATTGCTGTGGCGGTGGCCGGCCTGCCCGTACCCCGCTCACCGCCCGGCCCGGGTCTTTGGGCCCGTCCGCCGGTCATGGGACGGCCACGGAGAGACCTTCGACACAGGAACGGCCCGTTCCGCGCCGGGTGCGCAACCTCCACGGACGGCGTAAATTCGCAGGTGAGAAGCGATACGGGCCGAGATACGGGGGAGTGCGGCCAGAACGCCCGACCGGGCCTGCGCAGGTCCTTTGCACGGCTTGCTCTTAGAAACCTCTTACGTCACTGTGCAACCCTTTCCGGCGATCGACCGTCTGACCGAATGTCGGATGGAGCCAGAGCACTACCCCGCGTGAAGGGGGTACCCGACCCCACGAGGACTGAGGAGCACATGCCCGACGCCAGCCAGCACCAGCCCGAGGACTCCGCCACGGCCAGCGGCCGCCGCGGGGGCAAGGGCCGTCGGCGCAAGCCCCGCAGCACCCGCCGCAAGGCCCTCGTGATCACCGCGTGGACCGCGGCCGGCGTGGTCGTGCTCGGCGGCGCGGGGCTCGGCTACCTCTATTACAAGTTCAACGGGAACCTGCACGGCGTCGACATCAACGCTGCGCTCGGCACCGACCGCCCCGAGGACGTGGACAACGGCTCGATGGACATCCTCGTCCTCGGCTCCGACTCCCGTGCCGGCGACAACTCCAAGTACGGCGGCGGCGACGGCGAGTCCGCCCGCTCGGACACGGCGATGATCCTGCACGTGTACGAGGGCCACAAGAAGGCGAGCGTCGTCTCCATCCCCAGGGACACCCTGGTCACCCGGCCCGAGTGCACCACGAACAACGGCGGCACCGACCCCGGCGGCGAGCGCCGCATGTTCAACGAGTCGTACTCGGTCGGCGGTCCGGCCTGTGCCGTGAAGACCGTCGAGTCCATGTCCGGGATCCGCATGGACCACTACGTCGAGGTGGACTTCTCCGGCTTCAAGAAGCTGATCGACACCCTCGGCGGTGTGGACATCACCACCAGCAAGGCGATATCCGACCCCGACAGCCATCTGAACCTCCCCGCCGGCGAGCACACGCTCAACGGCGAGCAGGCGCTCGGCCTGGTCCGCACCCGCCACGCGGTGGGTGACGGCGGCGACCTCGGCCGAATACAGCTCCAGCAGGCCTTCATCAAGGCGCTGATCAACCAGATCAAGGACGTCGGGGTGTTCTCCAGCCCCAAGAAGCTCTTCGACCTCGCCGACACCGCCACCAAGGCCACCACCGTCGACTCCGACCTCGACTCCGTGAACCGCCTGGTCGGCTTCGCCAACGGTCTGAAGTCCATCGACGCCCACGACATGAAGATGGTCACGCTGCCGGTCGTCTACGACCAAGCGGACCCCAACCGCGTGGTGCCGCTCGAGAAGCAGTCGCAGATGGTCTGGGACGCGCTCAAGGCCGACCGGCCGATCCCCGCAGCCGCCACCAAGGACTCGGCCGGCGACAAGGGCGACGCGGGCTCGTACGTCGACAGCAACTGATCCCCGTACGCCCGTATCCCCGCATCCCACGCCCCGCATCCCGTATCCCCGTATCGGCACATCAGCCGTCAAGAGCGCCTGACCAGGCAAAACGCCCCCGGGAATACCTGAGCCCCCGACCCGGTTTTGGGAGATGCGGCCAGTGCTGGCAGACTGGTACGTCGGCTCCGGTTCACGCTCCGCATCCCGCGGCAGCGACCCGGCGCCCTCCATGAACCTAGGAGACACCTTGAAGCGCGACATCCACCCCGAGTACGTCGAGACGCAGGTCAGCTGCACCTGTGGCGCGTCGTTCACCACCCGTAGCACCATCTCCGGCGGCACCATCCGCGCCGAGGTCTGCTCCGAGTGCCACCCGTTCTACACGGGCAAGCAGAAGATCCTCGACACCGGTGGCCGCGTGGCCCGCTTCGAGGCCCGCTTCGGCAAGGCCGGCTCCGCCAAGAAGTAGCGAGCCACAGCGCCGGTCCTCGGCCGCTCCTGTCCAGGGGGCGGCTGAGGACCGGCGTTTTGCTCGTCACCCGGCTTGTCAGGCCGGGGTCCGGGGACAGCCCCCCGGCATATGCAGATCTCGTACGAGTATCAGGAGCCCGGAGATGTTCGAGGCGGTCGAGGACCTCATCGGTGAGCACGCCGATCTGGAGAAGCAGCTCGCCGACCCGTCCGTGCACGCGGACCAGGCCAACGCGCGCAAGCTCAACAAGCGCTACGCCGAGCTGACGCCGATCGTCGCCACGTACCGCTCCTGGAAGCAGCTCGGCGACGACATCGAGACCGCGCGTGAGTTCGCGGCCGACGACCCGGACTTCGCGGCCGAGGTCAAGGTGCTCACCGAGCAGCGCGAGGAAGTCACCGAGAAGCTGCGGCTGCTCCTCGTCCCGCGCGACCCGTCCGACGACAAGGACGTGCTCCTGGAGATCAAGGCCGGTGCGGGCGGCGACGAGTCCGCGCTGTTCGCCGGCGACCTCCTGCGCATGTACCTGCGGTACGCGGAGCGCGTGGGCTGGAAGACCGAGATCATCGACTCCACCGAGTCCGAGCTCGGCGGCTACAAGGACGTCCAGGTCGCCGTGAAGACCAAGGGCGGCAACGGGGCGACCGAGCCCGGCCAGGGCGTCTGGGCCCGCCTCAAGTACGAGGGCGGGGTGCACCGCGTGCAGCGCGTGCCCGCCACCGAGTCCCAGGGCCGTATCCACACCTCCGCGGCCGGTGTGCTCGTCACGCCCGAGGCCGAGGAGGTCGATGTCGAGATCAACATGAACGATCTGCGGATCGACGTCTACCGCTCCTCCGGCCCCGGCGGCCAGTCCGTCAACACCACGGACTCCGCCGTCCGCATCACGCACCTGCCCACCGGCGTCGTGGCCTCCTGCCAGAACGAGAAGAGCCAGCTCCAGAACAAGGAGCAGGCGATGCGTATCCTGCGCTCCAGGCTGCTCGCCGCGGCTCAGGAGAAGGCCGAGGCCGAGGCGGCGGACGCCCGCCGCAGCCAGGTCCGCACCGTGGACCGCTCCGAGAAGATCCGCACGTACAACTTCCCGGAGAACCGGATCTCCGACCACCGCGTGGGCTTCAAGGCGTACAACCTGGACCAGGTGCTCGACGGCGACCTCGACGCGGTCATCCAGGCCTGTGTCGACGCGGACGCCGCGGCCAAGCTGGCCGACGCCTCGTAAGGACCCGGCACCCGCTGCTTGTTACGGCATTCGCGATACGGCTGTGAATCCCAGGAAGGACGGCGCGTGAACCTTCTGCTCGCCGAGGTGGCCCAGGCCACCCAGCGTCTCGCCGACGCCGGTGTGCCCTCGCCGCGCTTCGACGCGGAGGAGCTCGCCGCGTTCGTGCACGGCGTGAAGCGCGGAGAGCTGCACAACGTCAAGGACGGTGACTTCGACGCGCGCTACTGGGAGGTCATCTCCCGCCGCGAGGCCCGCGAACCGCTGCAGCACATCACCGGTCGCGCCTTCTTCCGCTATCTCGAACTGCAGGTCGGCCCCGGGGTGTTCGTGCCGCGCCCCGAGACCGAGTCCGTGGTCGGCTGGGCCATAGACGCCGTGCGCGCCATGGACGTGGTCGAGCCGCTGATCGTCGACCTGTGCACCGGCTCCGGGGCCATCGCGCTCGCCATGGCGCAGGAGGTGCCGCGCTCGCGGGTGCACGCGGTCGAGCTGTCCGAGGACGCGCTCGTGTGGACCCGTAAGAACGTCGAGGGCTCCCGCGTGGACCTGCGCCAGGGCGACGCCCGTGACGCCTTCCCCGACCTCGACGGCCAGGTCGACCTCGTCATCTCCAACCCGCCCTACATCCCGCTCACCGAGTGGGAGCACGTGGCGCCCGAGGCGCGGGACTACGATCCCGAACTCGCGCTCTTCTCCGGCGAGGACGGACTCGACCTGATCCGCGGGATCGAGCGCACCGCACACCGGCTGCTCCGCCCCGGCGGTGTCGTCGTCATCGAGCACGCCGACACCCAGGGCGGGCAGGTGCCGTGGATCTTCACCGAGGAGCGGGGCTGGGCGGACGCCGCCGACCACCCCGACCTCAACAAGCGGCCGCGCTTCGCCACCGCGCGCAAGGCCCTGCCGTAGGGGCGGCGATCTCTTTGCACACGACCGTCACGACCGTTTTTCCGCACGCGGAGTTTCCGCCCATGGATGTCCCGCACACGTACGACGAGAGGGCTGGGGAGTAATGGCACGTCGATACGACACCAACGACGCCACCGACCGCGCCACCGGCCTGCGCGAGGCCGCCGCCGCGGTGCGCCGCGGCGAACTGGTCGTGCTGCCCACCGACACGGTGTACGGGATCGGCGCGGACGCCTTCAGCTCGGAGGCCGTGGTCGACCTGCTCGCCGCCAAGGGCCGCGGCCGCAACATGCCCACGCCCGTCCTCATCGGCTCCCCGAATACCCTGCACGGCCTGGTCACCGACTTCTCCGAGCAGGCCTGGGAGCTCGTCGACGCGTTCTGGCCCGGCGCCCTGACGCTGGTCGCCCGGCACCAGCCCTCGCTCCAGTGGGACCTCGGCGACACCCGCGGCACCGTCGCGATCCGGATGCCGCTGCACCCGGTCGCCATCGAGCTGCTCACCGAGGTCGGCCCGATGGCCGTCTCCTCCGCCAACCTCAGCGGGCACCCCGCGCCCGAGGACTGCGACGCCGCGCAGGAGATGCTCGGCGACTCCGTCTCCGTGTACCTCGACGGCGGTCCGACCCCGGGCATCGTGCCCTCCTCGATCGTGGACGTGACCGGCAAGGTGCCGGTGCTGCTGCGCGCGGGCGCCCTGAGCGCCGAGGAGCTGCGCAAGGTCGTCCCCGACCTCGAGGTGGCGAATTGACGGCCCCTGAGGGGCGTGGCATAGCGGCTTCTCCGAGCCTTTCGGGCCTCACCGGCCTGTCGGACCCTGCAGAAACCTTCCGCATCCTCCACGTCAGCACCGGCAACGTGTGCCGCTCGCCGATGACCGAGCGGCTGACGCGGCATGCCCTGACGCACCGCCTCGGCCTGGAGGCCGTGGGCGGCCTCATCGTGGAGAGCGCGGGCACCTGGGGCCACGAAGGGGCGCCGATGGAGGCGCACGCGGCCACGGTGCTCGGCGAGTTCGGTGCGGACGCCTCGGAGTTCGTGGGGCGCGAGCTGCTCGACGAGCACGTGATCCGCGCCGACCTGGTGCTCACGGCCACGCGCGACCACCGCGCCCAGGTCATCTCGATGGGCCACTCCGCGGGGCTGCGGACCTTCACCCTGAAGGAGTTCACCCGTCTCGTACGGGCCATAGATCCGGCGACGCTGCCGGACCCGCTGGACGACGGTGTGGTCGAGCGGGCCCGCGCCCTGGTCCGGGCCGCCGCCGCGCTGCGCGGGTGGCTGCTCGCCCCCTCCATCGAGGCGGACGAGGTGCACGACCCCTACGGTGCCCCGCTCACGTACTTCCGCTCGGTGGGCGACGAGATCAACCAGGCCCTGGAGCCCGTGGTGACGGCCCTGACGGGGCTTCCGGCGCGGGCCTGACGGTAGGCGAGCGCGGGGGCGGACTCGGTCCGGCGCGGGTGACCTCGCAGCGGGCCCCGCCCGTCCCTCGCAGCGGCCCGGTCCGTCCTCCCGTACGGGTCCCCCCGTTGGTGGGGCGCGCTCCCGTGGCCGGCCCTACATTGGAAGAGCCGCCACACTCGTCCGTCGGGCCCGGAGCCGCACATGTCGGTCACCACTGCAGCCAGTGCCAGCGCGTCGCTCGCGGGGGTCGAGGCCCTGCGCCGGCAGGATCCCGAGCTCGCCGAGATCCTCCTCGGCGAGCTGGAGCGCCAGTCCACCTCGCTCCAGCTGATCGCCGCCGAGAACTTCACCTCGCCCGCGGTCCTCACCACGCTCGGCTCCCCGCTCGCCAACAAGTACGCCGAGGGCTACCCCGGCGCCCGCCACCACGGCGGCTGCGAACTGGTCGACGTGGCCGAGCGGATCGCGGTGGACCGGGCGAAGGCGCTGTTCGGCGCCGAGCACGCCAACGTGCAGCCGCACTCCGGCTCCTCGGCCGTCCTCGCCGCGTACGCCGCGCTGCTGCGCCCCGGCGACAAGGTGCTGGCGATGGGCCTGCCGCACGGCGGCCACCTCACGCACGGCTCGCCCGCGAACTTCTCGGGCCGCTGGTTCGACTTCATCGGCTACGGCGTGGACGAGGAGAGCGAGCTCCTCGACTACCGGCGGGTCCGCGAGCTCGCCGTCACGCACCGGCCCAAGGCCATCGTCTGCGGCTCCATCTCGTACCCGCGCCATGTCGACTACGCGGCCTTCCGCGAGATCGCCGACGAGGTGGGCGCCTATCTGATCGCGGACGCCGCGCACCCCATCGGCCTGGTCGCCGGGGGAGCGGCGCCCAACCCCGTCCCGTACGCGGACGTGGTCTGTGCCACCACGCACAAGGTGCTGCGCGGGCCGCGCGGCGGAATGCTCCTGTGCGGCGCCGAGCTGGCCGAGCGGGTGGACCGTGCGGTGTTCCCGTTCACGCAGGGCGGTGCGCAGATGCACACCATCGCCGCGAAGGCCGTCGCGTTCGGCGAGGCGGCAACACCGGCGTTCACCGCGTACGCCCATCAGGTGGTCGCCAACGCACGGGTGCTCGCCGAGTGCCTGACCGCCGAGGGCTTCGCCGTCACCACAGGGGGCACCGACACCCATCTCGTGATCGCCGACCCCGCACCGCTCGGCCTGGACGCCAAGGCCGCCCGCGGGCTGCTTGCCGGCGCGGGCATGGTCCTCGACACCTGCGCGCTGCCCCACGGCGACCTGCGGGGGCTGCGCCTGGGCACGGCGGCCGTCACAACGCAGGGCATGGGCGAGGCGGAGATGGCCAGGATCGCCGGACTCTTCGGGCGCACACTGCGCGGATCGGGGGAGGGCGAGGGCCGCACCGTACGTGAGGAAGTGCAGGAACTGGTGCGCAGGTTCCCGCCGTATCCGGGCTAGTACGGGGTAGACGCACCGGCAGTCACAGTCAGGCGTGCAACCATCGTCGCTACCCGAAAGTCCCCAACCATATGCGCGCGAAGCTAGTGTGTGGGGCTGAGATGGCCAGCGATACCTGTGGGGAAGCCCGTGCGTGAATACTTGCTGACGCTGTGCGTCACGGCCGCGGTGACCTATCTGCTGACCGGGCCGGTGCGGAAGTTCGCCATCGTCGCCGGGGCGATGCCCGAGATCCGCGCGCGCGACGTGCACCGGGAGCCGACGCCGCGGCTCGGCGGCATCGCCATGTTCTTCGGCCTGTGCGCCGGCCTGCTCGTCGCCGACCATCTGACCGGACTCCACGAGGTCTTCGAGACCTCCAACGAGCCCAGGGCCCTGCTCTCCGGCGCGGCCCTGATCTGGCTGATCGGTGTCCTGGACGACAAGTTCGAGATCGACGCCCTGATCAAGCTGGGCGCCCAGATGATCGCGGCCGGCGTGATGGTCATGCAGGGTCTGACGATCCTGTGGCTGCCGATCCCGGGTGTCGGCTCGGTCTCCCTGACGCAGTGGCAGGGCACCCTGCTCACCGTCGCCCTCGTCGTCATCACCATCAACGCCGTCAACTTCGTGGACGGCCTCGACGGACTCGCGGCCGGCATGGTCTGCATCGCCGCCACCGCGTTCTTCATGTACGCGTATCGGATGTGGTACGGCTACGGCATCGAGGCCGCCGCGCCCGCCACCCTCTTCGCGGCGATCCTGATGGGCATGTGCCTCGGCTTCCTGCCGCACAACATGCATCCGGCCCGGATCTTCATGGGCGACTCGGGCTCGATGCTCATCGGCCTCGTCCTCGCCGCCGGAGCGATCTCCATCACCGGTCAGGTCGACCCGGACCTGCTCCAGGGCTCCGCGGGATCCGAGCGCCAGGCCGTGCACGAGATGGTCCCCGTCTACATCCCGCTGCTGCTGCCGCTCACGATCATCGCGGTGCCCATGGCCGACCTGGTCCTCGCAGTCGTGCGCCGGACCTGGAACGGCCAGTCGCCCTTCGCCGCCGACCGCGGCCACCTGCACCACCGGCTCCTGGAGATCGGACACTCGCACAGCCGCGCGGTCCTGATCATGTACTTCTGGTCGGCCCTGATCGCCTTCGGCGCGGTCGCGTACTCCGTTCACTCGGCGTCCATGTGGATTGTGCTCCTGATCGTGGCACTGAGCGCGGTCGGTCTCGTGCTGCTCCTGCTGCCGCGCTTCACGCCGCGCACCCCGAGCTGGGCCGAGGCCTTCGTACCGCCGCGTTACCGCCGCCGCAGGGCGAGTTCCGTCGTGTACGAGAGCGAACGGCCGGTGAGCGGGCCGCAGCCCGCGGCCGCCGGGGACGAGGCGGAGCGCACCCCGGTCGCGGCCGGCGCGGGCCGGGTCAACGGGGCCACGGCGGTGGGCGGCCGGGCCCGCTTCACGGACCGTTTCGGCGACCGTCACCGCACCGGTGCATCGCGCCGCTGACCAGGCCACACAGGCCACTTGGGCAACGTAGGGAATGCCACACCCACGCGTCTCGCCCACCTCAGAAGTCACATCAAAACGGGCACGAGAAATTGCGCAATAGCAGACATTGAGCCCAAAGTCCCGCCCAGACGCGCGCATTACCTCTCATGTGTGACGGCCAGCACACTCCGCAGGTAAAGACCTCATCAAATAGTTTGTGATACGGTTCACGAGATCCCGGGGTAGAGCCGAAAGACCGTAGTGCGACGGTCCGTTGGCAGAAAGCTCGTTCTTCGCCCGGGTCTACGCTCGACCATGACGACACTCGTCCCCAGCAAGTAGCGGAGCTGCCGCCATGCCGTCTCTCGACGCACGCATCCTCCTGCCCATCGCCCTTCCGACCGCCGCCGCAGGTGCTGTCACCGCGGTCGTCGGTGGTGTGGTCGACGGCGGTACGGGGGCTCTCGGCGGCGTCGTCGGCGCTCTCGTCGTCATCGTCTTCATGGGTGCCGGAATCCTCGGCCTGCAGTACACGGCCAAGCACTGGCCGTCGCTGTTCCAGGCCATGGGGCTCGCGCTCTATGTGACGCTGCTGCTCGTCCTGTTCGTCTTCGTGGCCGTCTTCAAGGACACCACGGCGTTCAACCCCAAAGTCTTCGCGGCCGCCATCGTCGTCTGCACCCTCACCTGGGTCGTGGCCATGGCGTTCGCGCACAAGAAGGCCAAGATCTTCTACATCGACCCCGGGCACTCCGATGCTTCGAAGGGCGAGAAGACGGGCTCTTCCTCGTGAGGGGTAGGGCCGGGATAAAGACCCGTCGCAGACCCTGCTATCGTCCGGTGCCAACTGCGGCACTGCGGGCGCGGGCAATTGAGCTGACGCCTGTTCCATCGCGAGGCTCAACGCCTGATTGCCGCCCCCACATCCGAAACACCAGTCCGGTGCCGACTCGCGGCTGCGCGCCGCGCCGACACAACGAGGTTGCCGTACCTATGCGTCACGCCGAAGGAGCCCGCGGTGAGTGCTGATCAGACCCAGCTCGCCTTCGACTGGAGCTGCCGCATCATGGCCGACAACGGCTGCGGCTTCCCGGCACCGGGCCTTCACTCGTTCCTCTTCAAGCCGATCTTCACGATCGGCGGGTTCGAGTTCAACAAGATCATGCTGCTGGCGCTGCTCAGCACGCTGGTTGTCGTCACCTTCTTCACCCTGGCCTTCGGCAAGGCGAAGATCGTCCCGGGCAAGCTCCAGCTGCTCGGCGAGATGGGTTACGACTTCGTCCGTCGCGGCATCGTGTACGAGACCCTCGGCAAGAAGGAGGGCGAGAAGTACGTCCCCCTGATGGTCTCGCTGTTCTTCTTCATCTGGATCATGAACATCTGGTCCGTGATTCCGCTGGCCCAGTTCCCGGTCGCCGCGTCCATCGCCTTCCCGGCCGTGCTCGCCGCCATCGTGTACCTGGTGTGGGTCCCGCTGACCTTCAAGCGCCACGGCTTCGTGGGTGGTTGGAAGAACGTCACGGGTTACGACCCGTCGCTCGGCCCGATCAAGTGGCTGGTCTCTTTCATCGAGTTCTTCTCGAACCTGCTTGTGCGTCCGTTCACGCACGCGGTGCGACTCTTCGCCAACATGTTCGCCGGCCACCTGATGCTGGTCATGTTCACGGTCGCGTCCTGGTACCTCCTGAACAGCTGGCTGATCCCCGCGGCCGGCGTCTCGTTCATCATGACCATGGGCATGATCGTCTTCGAGCTTTTCGTGCAGGCCGTCCAGGCGTACGTCTTCGTGCTCCTCGCCTGCTCGTACATCCAGGGCGCCGTCTCCGAGCACCACTGAGCCAGCCCCACCACAACCCCCTAGACGCCCGGTGGCCAACCCCCACCGGTCCATGAAAGAGAAGGAAGTAACGGCATGTCCGCGACTCTCGAGCTCGCCGCCCTCACCGGTGACATCAAGGCCCTCGGCTCCATCGGCTACGGCCTCGCGGCCATCGGCCCCGGCGTCGGCGTCGGCATCGTGTTCGGTAAGGGCACCGAGGCCCTGGCCCGTCAGCCCGAAGCTGCCGGCCTGATCCGTGCCAACCAGATCCTCGGTTTCGCCTTCTGTGAGGCGCTCGCCCTCATCGGCATCGTCATGCCGTTCGTCTACGGCTCCTGATCGCCTGAGACGAACAGCCCCATCCGACGAAAGGCACTGATGTGATCGCCACCCTTGTGCAGCTGGCTGCGGAAGGCGGGCACGCGGAAGAGCAGAACCCGCTCATCCCGCCCGGCCCCGAGCTGCTGGTCGGCACCATCGCCTTCGCCATCGTGTTCTTCTTCTTCTGGAAGAAGCTCCTCCCGAACATCAACAAGGTTCTGGAAGAGCGCCGCGAGAAGATCGAAGGCGGCATTGAGAACGCCGAGGCCATGCAGGCCGAGGCCCAGTCCGTTCTCGAGCAGTACAAGGCCCAGCTCGCCGAGGCCCGCCACGAGGCCGCGCGTCTGCGCC
This sequence comes from Streptomyces indicus, assembly GCF_900100315.1. Classification (GTDB taxonomy): domain Bacteria; phylum Actinomycetota; class Actinomycetes; order Streptomycetales; family Streptomycetaceae; genus Streptomyces; species Streptomyces indicus. Next base: position 496,971 of record NZ_FNFF01000002.1, on the reverse strand, counting down.
AGGAGGCGCAGGAGCAGGGTGCCCAGCTCATCGCCGAGATGCGGGCGGAAGGCCAGCGGCAGCGCGAGGAGATCGTCGCCGCGGGTCACGCCCAGATCGAGGCGGACCGCAAGGCCGCGTCCTCCGCGCTGCGTCAGGACGTCGGTGCGCTGGCCACCACCCTGGCCGGCAAGCTCGTGGGCGAGTCCCTCGACGACCACGCCCGTCAGAGCCGCGTGATCGACCGCTTCCTCGACGAGCTCGAGGAGAAGGCCGAGGCGACTCGATGACTGCGCACGGAGCCAGCCGCGAGGCACTGGCCGCCGGACGCGAGCGTCTCGACGCACTGACCGACAACACCTCGGTCGACGCGGCGAAGCTCGCCGACGAGCTGGCCTCGGTCACCGCGCTGCTCGACCGCGAGGTCTCGCTGCGTCGGGTCCTGACCGACCCGGCGCAGTCCGGAGAGGCCAAGGCCCAGCTGGTCGGGCGTCTGCTCGGCTCCCAGGTCAGCGGTGAGACCGCCGACCTGGTGGCGGGCCTCGTGCGGTCCCGCTGGTCGGCCCCCCGCGACCTGGTCGACGGGCTCGAAGAGCTCGCGAACACCGCGGACCTGACCGGCGCGCAGAAGACGGGCAAGCTCGACGGCGTCGAGGACGAGCTGTTCCGGTTCGGCCGGATCGTCTCCTCGAACACCGACCTGCGTGCGGCCCTCACCAACCGCACCGCCCCGAAGTCGGCCAAGAGCGAGCTTCTTCGCAGCCTGCTCGGCGGTCGTGCGGAACCGGTCACCGAGCGTCTGGTGACGCGTCTGGTGACCGCGCCGCGTGGACGTAGCCTGGAAGCGGGACTCGAGTCCCTGTCCAAGCTCGCCGCGGAGCGCCGTAACCGCATGGTCGCGGTCGTCACCTCGGCGGTGCCGCTGTCCGACGCGCAGAAGCAGCGCCTGGGCGGTGCACTCGCGAAGCTGTACGGCCGCGAGATGCACCTCAACCTCGACGTGGACCCCGCGGTCCTCGGCGGGATCCGGGTGCAGGTCGGCGACGAGGTCATCAACGGTTCGATCCAGGACCGTATCGACGACGCCGCCCGCCGCGTGACCGGCTGACGCCTCACCAAACTGAACTAGCAAGACCGACGGCCCGGTTGGGCCGTGCAGAGGATTCACCTCTTTGTGGGGGGAGTCCGATCAGGAACACCCCCCAAGTGAAACTTCGGGCCCAACAAGGAGAGCAGGGAACCCAGATGGCGGAGCTCACGATCCGGCCGGAGGAGATCCGGGACGCGCTGGAGAACTTTGTCCAGGCGTACGAGCCGGACGCGGCCTCGCGCGAGGAGGTCGGTACGGTCACCCTTGCCGGCGACGGCATCGCGAAGGTCGAGGGTCTTCCCTCGGCCATGGCCAACGAACTGCTGAAGTTCGAGGACGGCACCCTCGGCCTCGCGCTCAACCTCGAAGAGCGTGAGATCGGTGCCATCGTCCTCGGCGAGTTCAGCGGCATCGAGGAGGGTCAGCCGGTGCAGCGCACCGGTGAGGTCCTCTCTGTCGCCGTCGGTGACGGCTACCTCGGCCGCGTTGTCGACCCGCTCGGCAACCCGATCGACGGCCTCGGCGAGATCGAGACCGTCGGCCGCCGCGCCCTCGAGCTGCAGGCCCCCACGGTCATGCAGCGCAAGTCGGTGCACGAGCCGATGGAGACCGGCTACAAGGCCGTCGACGCGATGACCCCGATCGGCCGTGGTCAGCGTCAGCTGATCATCGGTGACCGCCAGACCGGCAAGACCGCCCTGGCCGTCGACACGATCATCAACCAGCGCGACAACTGGCGCACGGGCGACGTGAACAAGCAGGTGCGCTGCATCTACGTCGCCATCGGCCAGAAGGGCTCGACCATCGCGTCGGTCCGCCGCGCGCTGGAGGAGAACGGCGCCCTCGAGTACACCACCATCGTCGCCGCCCCGGCGTCCGACCCGGCGGGCTTCAAGTACCTGGCGCCCTACACCGGTTCGGCCATCGGCCAGCACTGGATGTACGAGGGCAAGCACGTCCTCATCATCTTCGACGACCTCTCGAAGCAGGCCGACGCCTACCGCGCCGTGTCCCTGCTGCTCCGTCGCCCGCCGGGGCGCGAGGCCTACCCGGGTGACGTCTTCTACCTGCACTCCCGTCTGCTCGAGCGCTGCGCGAAGCTCTCGGACGACATGGGCAAGGGCTCGATGACCGGTCTGCCGATCGTCGAGACCAAGGCCAACGACGTCTCGGCGTTCATCCCGACCAACGTCATCTCCATCACCGACGGCCAGTGCTTCCTGGAGTCGGACCTCTTCAACGCCGGTCAGCGCCCCGCGCTGAACGTCGGTATCTCCGTCTCCCGAGTCGGTGGTTCCGCGCAGCACAAGGCGATGAAGCAGGTCTCCGGCCGCCTCCGTGTGGACCTCGCCCAGTTCCGTGAGCTCGAGGCCTTCGCCGCCTTCGGTTCCGACCTGGACGCCGCCTCGAAGGCCCAGTTGGAGCGCGGTCAGCGCATGGTCGAGCTGCTCAAGCAGGCTCAGTACCAGCCGATGGCCACCGAGGACCAGGTCGTCTCCGTGTGGGCCGGCACCACCGGCAAGATGGACGACGTCCCGGTCGAGGACATCCGCCGCTTCGAGAAGGAGCTCCTGGAGTTCCTGCACCGCAAGGAGCAGGGCCTCATGACCTCCATCAAGGAGGGCGGCAAGATGTCGGACGACACGCTCACCGCCGTCGCGGACGCGATCACCGAGTTCAAGAAGCAGTTCGAGACCTCGGACGGCAAGCTGATCGGCGAGGACGCTCCGGCTGCCGTCAACGTCTCCAAGTGACGACGGAAGGGACCTGACTCATGGGAGCCCAGCTCCGGGTCTACAAGCGTCGCATCCGGTCCGTCACCGCGACGAAGAAGATCACCAAGGCGATGGAGATGATCGCCGCCTCGCGCGTCGTCAAGGCGCAGCGCAAGGTGGCGGCCTCCACGCCGTACGCGACCGAGCTGACCCGCGCGGTCACCGCGGTGGCCACGGGTGCGAACGACAAGCATCCGCTGACCACCGAGGCGGAGAACCCGACCCGGGCCGCTGTCCTGCTCCTGTCGAGCGACCGCGGCCTGGCCGGCGCCTTCAACTCCAACGCCATCAAGGCCGCGGAGCAGCTCACCGAGAAGCTGCAGGGCGAGGGCAAGGAGGTCGACACGTATATCGTCGGCCGCCGTGGCATCGCGCACTACAACTTCCGTGAGCGCAAGATCGCCGGCACGTGGACGGGCTTCACGGACGAGCCCTCCTACGGCGACGCCAAGGAGATCGCGGCGCCGCTGATCGAGGCCATCGAGAAGGAGACGGCGGAGGGCGGCGTGGATGAACTCCACATCGTCTACACCGAGTTCGTCTCGATGATGACGCAGAACGCGGTCGAGGCCCGACTGCTTCCGCTCAGCCTCGACGAGGTCGCGAAGGAGGCGGGCACCAAGGACGAGATCCGCCCGCTGTACGACTTCGAGCCGTCGGCGGAGGACGTCCTCGACGCCCTTCTGCCGCGCTACGTCGAGAGCCGTATCTACAACGCGCTGCTGCAGTCGGCTGCTTCCAAGCACGCCGCCACGCGCCGCGCGATGAAGTCGGCCACCGACAACGCCGGGGATCTGATCAACAACCTTTCCCGGCTTGCCAACGCGGCCCGCCAGGCCGAAATCACCCAGGAAATCAGCGAGATCGTCGGTGGCTCCGCAGCCCTGGCCGACGCGACCGCGGGGAGTGACAAGTAATGACGACCACTGTTGAGACGGCCACGGCTACGGGCCGCGTCGCCCGGGTCATCGGCCCGGTCGTCGACGTGGAGTTCCCCGTCGACGCGATGCCCGACATCTACAACGCCCTGCACGTCGAGGTCTCCGACCCGGCCAACGCGGGCGAGAAGAAGACGCTGACCCTCGAGGTCGCCCAGCACCTGGGTGACGGCGTGGTCCGCGCGATCTCGATGCAGCCCACCGACGGCCTGGTCCGCCAGGCCCCGGTGACCGACACCGGCGACGGCATCACCGTCCCGGTCGGCGACTTCACCAAGGGCAAGGTGTTCAACACCCTCGGCGAGGTCCTGAACGTCGACGAGAAGTACGAGGGCGAGCGCTGGTCCATCCACCGCAAGGCCCCGAACTTCGACGAGCTCGAGTCGAAGACCGAGATGTTCGAGACCGGCGTCAAGGTCATCGACCTTCTCACCCCGTACGTCAAGGGTGGAAAGATCGGTCTGTTCGGTGGTGCCGGCGTCGGCAAGACGGTGCTCATCCAGGAGATGATCTACCGCGTCGCCAACAACCACGACGGTGTGTCCGTGTTCGCCGGCGTGGGTGAGCGCACCCGTGAGGGCAACGACCTCATCGACGAGATGAGCGAGTCGGGCGTCATCGACAAGACCGCGCTGGTCTTCGGTCAGATGGACGAGCCGCCGGGCACCCGTCTGCGCGTGGCCCTGGCCGGTCTGACCATGGCGGAGTACTTCCGCGATGTGCAGAAGCAGGACGTGCTGTTCTTCATCGACAACATCTTCCGCTTCACGCAGGCCGGTTCCGAAGTCTCGACCCTGCTCGGCCGTATGCCCTCCGCGGTGGGCTACCAGCCGAACCTGGCCGACGAGATGGGTCTCCTCCAGGAGCGCATCACCTCGACCCGTGGTCACTCGATCACCTCGATGCAGGCGATCTACGTCCCCGCGGACGACCTGACCGACCCGGCCCCGGCCACCACCTTCGCCCACCTCGACGCGACGACGGTTCTCTCCCGTCCGATCTCCGAGAAGGGCATCTACCCGGCCGTGGACCCGCTGGACTCCACGTCCCGCATCCTGGACCCGCGCTACATCGCGCAGGACCACTACCAGACCGCCATGCGCGTCAAGGGGATCCTCCAGAAGTACAAGGACCTCCAGGACATCATCGCGATCCTCGGTATCGACGAGCTCGGCGAGGAGGACAAGCTCGTCGTCCACCGTGCCCGTCGCGTGGAGCGCTTCCTGTCCCAGAACACGCACGTCGCCAAGCAGTTCACCGGCGTCGACGGTTCGGACGTGTCCCTCGACGAGTCGATCGCGGCGTTCAACGCGATCTGCGACGGCGAGTACGACCACTTCCCGGAGCAGGCGTTCTTCATGTGCGGTGGCATCGACGACCTGAAGAAGGCCGCCAAGGAGCTGGGCGTCTCCTGACGCCGCTCGGCTCACCGCTGGTGAGCTGCAGTGATGTCCGCAGGGGGCGGGTACGTCCCGCCCCCTGCACCACGCCCACTAGAATTCGACCCAACACCCGGCATCACCGCCGGGTGGTGATCCGAGGAGCCAACCTTGGCTGCTGAGCTGCACGTCGAGCTGGTCGCCGCCGACCGCCAGGTCTGGTCCGGCGAGGCCACCCTGGTCGTGGCGCGCACCACGTCCGGCGACATCGGCGTCATGCCCGGTCACCAGCCGCTGCTCGGTGTGCTGGAATCGGGCCCGGTGACCATCCGTACGAGCGCGGGTGAGACCGTCGTGGCCGCTGTGCACGGCGGGTTCATCTCGTTCGCGGACAACAAGCTCTCGCTGCTGGCCGAGATCGTCGAGCTGGCGGACGAGATCGATGTCCAGCGTGCGGAGCGCGCCCTGGAGCGTGCGAAGGCGGAGGCCGACGCCGGTGCGGAGCGCCGCGCGGATGTGCGTCTGCGCGCCGTCGCCACGCGCTGACGGGACGCGGGAGCGCCGTATCCGTTTGAATGCTTGACTCAGCCGCGGCCGGGACTGGTGGATGCCAGTACCGGCCGCGGCTGAGGTGAATGCGGGACAAACACCGTCCCGAGCCGGTTGCGTATCGTGACGAGTCGAGGAGGTCGGTGCACATGGTCCTCGCTCTGCTTGTCTGCGGCCTGGTGGTCGCCGTGGTCCTGGTCGGACTGTTCGTGTTCGGCCTGCGCCGGCGGCTCATCCAGCGCTCGGGCGGCACGTTCGACTGCTCGCTGAGATGGGATGCGCCCGCGTCCGGTGACACCTCCGGCAAGGGGTGGAGTTACGGGGTCGCGCGCTACAGCGGTGACCGGATCGAGTGGTTCCGCGTCTTCTCGTACGCGCCTCGGCCCCGGCGGATCCTCGAGCGGTCCGCGATCGAGGTCGTCGACCGGCGGTCCCCGGACGGGGACGAGGAGGTCGCGCTCCTGTCCGACGCGATCGTGCTCGGCTGTACCCACCGGGGTACGCGCCTTGAGCTGGCGATGTCGGAGGATGCGCTGACCGGGTTCCTGGCCTGGCTGGAGGCTGCGCCTCCTGGGCAGCGGGTGAATGTGGCGTAGGGGTTCGGTGCGGTTCGTCTTCGGGTGCGGCTGGGTTGCGCCTGCGGCGGGCCGTTTTCCCCTACCCGCCCCTTCCCGAAACCGGGGGCTCCACCCCCGGACCCCCACTATCAGCCCCTCCGGCGCTTGAGGAGATCCGACCGAAGGTCGGATGAGGGGTCCGGGGCAGAGCCCCGGTTTCGGGAAGGGGCGGGGTGGAGGAGAGAACAGGGGCCGGATCGCCGCGGCCGGACGCGGGGGCTGCGCCGCCTGCACCCCCGCTGGGACCTGCGCGACAGAAACGCCCCGCCGGCACCCGCCCCAACAAAGAAGCCGGAACGACAGGGGGCAGACCTGCCGTTCCGGCTTCCGTATGGAGGGGGCTGGGGTTAGCCGAGGCCGCTTCTGATCGCCGAGACCAGCTCACCGTTCGCCGTGTCTCCGCTGAACTCCCAGAAGAACGCGCCGCCCAGGCCCTGGTTCTTGGCCCAGGTCATCTTCGAGGCGATGGTCGCCGGGGTGTCGTACGACCACCAGTCGCTGCCGCAGTGGGCGTACGCCGTGCCCGCCACCGTGCCGTTCGCCGGGCACTTGGTCTTCAGGACCTTGTAGTCCTCGATGCCCGCCTCGTAGGTGCCGGCCGCGGGGCCGGTCGCCGTGCCGCCGGGGGCCGCCTGCGTGACGCCCGTCCAGCCGCGGCCGTAGAAGCCGATGCCGAGCAGGAGCTTCGAGGCCGGGACGCCCTTCGCCTTGAGCTTGGCGATGGCCTGCGAGGACGTGAAGCCGTCCTGCGGGATGCCCGCGTACGGGGTGAGCGGGGAGTGCGGGGCGGTCGGGCCGTTCTTGGCCCAGGCGCCGAAGAAGTCGTACGTCATCACGTTGTACCAGTCGACCGAGGCCGCGGCGCCGCCGTAGTCGGCCGCGTCGATCTTGCCGCCGGCGGTGGCGTCCGCCGTGATGGCGGCCGTGACCAGGTTGTTCGGGCCGAACTTGGTGCGCAGCGCCGACATCAGGTTCTTGAAGGCCGCCGGGCCGCTGCTGTCACAGGTCAGACCGCAGGCGTTCGGGTACTCCCAGTCGATGTCGATGCCGTCGAAGACATCGGCCCAGCGCGGGTCCTCGACCAGCTTGTAGCAGGACTCGGCGAAGGCCGCCGGGTTCTGTGCGGCCTGGCCGAAGCCGCCGGAGTAGGTCCAGCCGCCCACCGAGTACAGGATCTTGATGTGCGGGTACTTGGCCTTCAGCTTGCGCAGCTGGTTGAAGTTGCCGCGCAGCGGCTGGTCCCAGGTGTCCGCCACGCCGTCCACGGACTGGTCGGCCGTGTACGCCTTGTCGATGGCCGCGAAGGAGTCGTCCATCGTGCACTGGCCGTTCTTGACGTTGGCGAAGGCGTAGTTGATGTGCGTGATCTTCGACGCCGAGCCGGAGGAGACCAGGTTCTTCACGTGGTAGTTGCGGCCGTAGACGCCCCACTCGACGAAGTAGCCGAGGCTGGTCTTGCCGGCCGGGCCGGGCGGGTCGACGACGCCGCCGGTGGTGCGCACCGCGCGGGCGCCGCTGACCGGACCGGTCTGGTTGCCGGTGTCACGGGCCTGCACGGAGTACGAGTAGTCCGTGCCGGCGGTCAGTCCGGTGTTGGTGTACGTGGTGCCGGTGACCGTGGCCACCACGGAACCGTCGCGTAGGACGTCGTAGTTCTTGATGCCCTTGTCGTCGGTGGCCGCGCTCCAGCTGAGCTTCACCGAGGTGTCGGTGATGTCCGATGCGGTGGGGGTGCCGGGCGCGCTCGGCGGGTTGTCGCCGGGGACGGTGGGTCCGCCGTCACAACTGGCGCCGTTCAGCTTGCAGTTGGCGGGGGAGCCGGAGCCCGAACCGTTGAAGCCGAAGGAGACCGAGGCGCCGGGGGCGAGTGTGCCGTTCCAACCCAGGTTCTTGGCGGTCCAGTGGTCGCCCGAGTTGGTGACGGTGGCGTCCCAGGCGGAGGTGACCTTGGTGCCGGCCGGGAAGTCCCATTCGACGGTCCACGAGGATATGGAGGTGGTGCCGGTGTTCTTGACGGTCCACTTCCCCTCGAAGCCGCTGCCCCAGTCCTGGGTCTTGGCGTACGTGGCGGTGGCCTCGGCCGCGGCGGCCGGTGTGGACAGGCCGACGAGTGCGGCGAAGGGGAGGACGAGGGTGGTGAGCCCTGCGATCAGTCTGTGGCGTACACGGGGGGTGGGTCTGAAGCGCATCGCGCGCCTCCTGACGTGAGGTCCGGACGGGTGGGGGTGGGACCTGCGCTGCCCTGAGCACGGTGGGACGTGTGCTCACCGCAAAGTGAGGCGAGCGTAGAAAGGTCTGGACCTTACGTCAATAGGTCTGGACCACTGGGGAGTTGAGTTCCGGCCGTTTTCGGCAGAGATTTTCCGTAAGGCGGTACGGGGCGGGGTGGTGCTCCCGTCAGATGCCCAACTCCTGTGCCAGTACGGCCGCTTGGACCCGGCTGCGCAGCTCCAGCTTGCCCAGGAGCCGGCTGACGTGGGTCTTCACCGTCGCCTCGGCCATGTCGAGGCGGGCCGCGATCTCCGCGTTGGACAGCCCCTGGCCCAGGCAGGACAGGACCTCGCGCTCGCGCCGCGTGAGGGCGTCGAGCACCGCCGGATCGTGGGCCGTGCCCCCGCCCCGTACCGGCGGCTTCGCGGCGAACTCGGCGATCAGCCGGCGGGTCACCGCCGGCGCGATCAGACCCTCGCCGCGCGCCACCGTCCGCACGGCCTCCAGGAGGTCCTTGGCCTCGGTGTTCTTCAGGAGGAAGCCCGAGGCGCCGGCCCGCAGCGCCCCGAAGACGTACTCGTCGAGGTCGAAGGTGGTCAGGACCAGGACGTCGGCGAGGCCCTCGGAGACCACCTGGCGGGTGGCCGAGACGCCGTCGAGACGGGGCATCTGGATGTCCATCAGGACCAGGTCCGGGCGCAGTTCGCGGGCGAGCGCGACCGCCTGCTCGCCGTCGGACGCCTCCCCGGCCACCTCTATGTCGGGTGCGCTGCGCAGGATCAGGACCAGGCCGGCGCGGACGGCAGACTGGTCCTCGGCGACCAGGACGCGGATCATGCGGACTCCCTTTCCGGTACGGGGAGTTCGGCCCGTACCCGCCAGATCTTGCCGTACGCGGAATCCTCCGGGCCCGCGGAGAAGGTGCCGCCGAGCAGGGCGGCCCGTTCGCGCATCCCCACGAGCCCCGCGCCGGACCCGGGCGCGCGTGGTCCGTCCACGGCGCCGACCGGGCTGGTGACCTCCACCGTCAGCAGGGCCTCCGCCTGGGCGAGCCGCACCCGCACCTCGCCGCGTGCGGCGTGCTTGAGCGCATTGGTCAGGGACTCCTGCACGATCCGGTACGCGGCCAGCTCCACCGGGGCGGGCAGCGACACGGCGGCGCGGGGGCCTTCGGGCGGGACCCGGGTGTCGTCGAGCGTGACGTCCAGACCATTGGTGCGGGCCTGTTCGAGCAGGGTGCCGAGACCGTCGAGGGTGGGTGCGGCCGCCGGTTCGAGGTCGCCGCTGTCGTCGCGCAGGATGCCGATCAGGCGGCGCATCTCGGCGAGGCCCTCGACGCTGTTCTCGCGGATGACCGCGAGCGCGTCCCGGGTGGTCTTCGGGTCGTCGAGGGAGAGCGCGGCCGTGGAGTGGATGGCGATCGCGGAGAGGTGGTTGGCGACCATGTCGTGCAGCTCGCGGGCCATCCGGGCGCGTTCGGCGGTGACGGCCTGGGTGCGGTCCATCTCGGCGAGCAGCGCGGTCTGCTCGGCGCGCAGCTCGGCGGCTTCGGCGGCCTTGCGGTGGTTGCGGACGGCGGAGCCGGTGATGGCGGGGGTCACCGTGATCAGGGCGATCACCGCACCGACGAGGAGGGCCTCGGCCTGGCGGAAGGCGATCAGGAAGGCGATGGTCGACAGGGCCGTGACCACGCCGGTGACGACGGGGATACGCCGGGCCGAGGCGTCCGTGCCGTACAGGACGGCCGCGTAGACGAGATCCGCGAACATCACGGCGGTCAGCAGATTGCCGTCCGTGAACTGGTCGGCCACCAGACAGACCGTGCCGAGCAGCAGCGCGGTGCGCGGGTACATGCGGCGGCCGAGCTCCAGGACGGCGATGGCGCACAGCGGCAGCAGCACCCACGCCCCGTGCAGGAGCCGGGTGCCCTGGTTCATGGTGAGCCCGAGGCCCCAGAAGATCAGCCCGCAGGCAAGGCTGGCCCCGGCGATCAGCACATCGTGCGGGTGCGGTCGGGCTCGGTTCATGGGTCCATCCAACACGCAGCGGGCCGCCGCGCCCTCCGTACCGGGGCCGAACCGGGACTGCATCCTTCGATGTACTCGCGGTTCGTCACCCGCGACGACGAAACGGGCGGATTTCCACGGGAGCCTGGAAGGGACCGAGAGGCCGAGCCGAGGAGTCCGAAGTGATCGTCACGCTCATCATCGTCTGCGAGGTCGCCTTCTGGGTGCTGCTCGCGGGCGGTCTCGCGTTCCGCTACCTGCTGCGGATGCCGCGCACGGGTGCGGCGATCCTGCTGTGCGAGCCGCTCCTCGAGGTGCTCCTGCTCATCGTCACCGCGATCGACCTGAAGAACGGCGCCGACCCGAGCGCCAAGCACGGCATCGCGGCGCTCTACATCGGCTACACCGTCGGCCACGGCCACCGCACCGTGAAGTGGCTCGACCGGCACGCCGCCCACCGCTTCGACGGCGCCCCGCTGAACCGCCCGCCGCGCTACGGCCTGGCCCGCGCCCGCCACGAGGGCAAGGTGTGGCTGGGCACGGTGGTCGCGGCGGCGGTTGCGTCGGGGCTGCTGTTCCTCGCGATGCTGTACATCGACGACTCCAGCCGTACGGCTCCGCTGGAGACCTGGCAGGCCATCGCCTGGCGTGCCGTGGCCATCCACGGCCTGATCGCGCTCAGCTACACGATCTGGCCGAAGAAGGCGCCGGCCGGGCAGGAGCCCGGGGACGCGAAGGACGCCAAGGAACTGACGAAGCTCTGAGCCCGGGGCCCGAAGGGCTAGCCCCGCTCACCGCCCGGCACCCACAGCACGTCCCCGACCTCCTTGTTGGCCGTACGGGCCAGGATGAACAGGAGGTCGGAGAGGCGGTTGAGGTACGTGGCGGTGAGCGGGTTCATCGTCTCGCCGTGCTCCTCGAGCGCCGCCCACGTGGAGCGCTCGGCCCGCCGTACCACCGTGCAGGCCTGGTGGAGGAGCGCGGCGCCGGGCGTACCGCCGGGCAGGATGAACGAACGGAGCTTCTCCAGCTCCTCGTTGAAGCGGTCGCAGTCCGCTTCGAGACGGTCGATGTAGAACTGCTCGACGCGCAGCGGCGGGAACTCCGGGTTCTCCACGACGGGGGTGGCCAGGTCGGCACCCACGTCGAAGAGATCGTTCTGCACCCGTACGAGCACGGTCTTGATCTCCTCGTCCAGACCGCCGAGCGCGAGGGCGGTGCCGAGCACGGCATTGGCCTCGTTGGCGTCGGCGTAGGCGGAGATCCGCAGATCGGTCTTCTTCGTCCGGCTCATGTCGCCGAGCGCGGTGGTGCCCTTGTCGCCGGTACGGGTGTAGATACGCGTCAGGTTGACCATGAGCCGAGACTACGCCCCGCCGTTCAGGCTCCGGACCTGGCGAACAGCCGTGTGCCGATCGTCACGGACACCGCGGAAAGGGCGAGCGCCGCGAGGGTCCCGTAGAGCATCTGCGTGCTCGCGAAGTCGCCCACGTACGCCGCCCTGACCGCGTCCACGAGATAGCGCAGCGGCACGAAGTGCGACAGGACGTCGAGCCAGCCGGGCGCCAGCGCCATGGGCAGCATCAGGCCGGAGAGCAGCATGGCCGGCATCGTCAGCGCGTTGATCACCGGGCCGAATTCGGCCGGGGTGTTCGCCTTCATGCCGAGCGCGTACGACAGCGACGCGAGCGACATCGACAGCACACCGACGAACAGGAAGCCGACCACGATGCCGGCGAGTGGTGCGCGCAGGCCCATGACCAGGGCGGCGAGGACGAGCAGCACCGACTGGAACGCGAAGAGCAGGGCGTCGCGCAGGACGCGCCCGAGGAGCAGGGCGAGCCGGCTGACCGGGGTGACCCGCATGCGGTCCACGACCCCGTACGTCTTCTCGACGATGATCCCGAACCCGCAGAACGAGGCGCCGAACAGACCGAGTTGGAGCAGCAGTCCGGGCACGAGCACCTGCCAGGAACTCCCCTCGGAGCCGAGTGGCAGGCCGGTCAGGAGCGGACCGAAGAAGAAGAGGTAGAGGAGCGGCATCAGGAGGCCGAAGAGGATCTGGAACTTGGAGGAGAGGGTCTGGCGGGCGTAGCGCCCGAAGACGATCGCGGTGTCGTGGAGGAGCATCGGGGGTCCTGGGGGAGGGGGTGGGTCGGGGAGTGCGGAGTCGTCGCAGGGTGCGCGGCAGGCGCGTCAGACGGCGACCGGGGTCGTGTCCACCGGGGCCGGGCCCCGGCCGGTGATCGCGAGGAAGGTCTCCTGAAGCGACGCGGTCGCCGAGCCCGCGTACCGCTCCTTGAGCGCGGCAGGCGTGCCCTGGGCCACGACGGTGCCGTGGTCCACCACCACCAGGCGGTCCGCCAGCGCATCCGCCTCGTCCAGGTAGTGCGTGGTCAGGAACACGGTCGTGCCGTGCCGGTCGCGCAGTGAGCGCACCAGGTCCCACAGGTCGGCGCGCCCGGCCGGGTCGAGCCCGGTCGTGGGCTCGTCGAGGAAGAGCAGCGCGGGCCGGTGGGTGAGGGCCATGGCGATGTCGAGCCGCCGCCGCTGACCGCCGGAGAGCGCCGCGCACTTGCGGTCGAGCAGGCCGTCCAGGCCCAGCTCGGACGCCAACTCCTCGGCGCGGGCGGCCGCTTGGGCCTTCGTCAGGCGGTAGAGCCGCCCCTGCGTGACCAGCTCCTCGCGGACGGAGATGTTCGGGTCCACGCCGCCCGACTGCGCCACGTATCCGCACTTCTCGCGGACGCCCGCCGGATCCCGTACGAGATCGCAGCCCGCGACCGTGGCCGCGCCGCCGGTGGGCGGGAGCAGCGTGGTGAGCATGCGCAGCGTGGTGGTCTTGCCCGCGCCGTTCGGGCCGAGGAAGCCCAGGATCTCGCCGGGCGCCACGGTGAGGTCGATGCCGCGGACCGCCTCGACCGGGCCCCGCTTCGTCCGGAAGGTACGGGCCAGACCGGCCGTACTGATGATTGCCATGACCCCAGAAAAACAGGGTCACTGAAATTTTGCAACCACCCCAAAATTTCAGGAAGCCCACTGATCGCCTACGATGGGCCCATGGCCGAGGGACTGAGGGAGCGCAAGAAGCGCGAGACGCGGCAGCGGATCTCCGACATCGCCACCGGGCTCTTCCTGGAGCAGGGCTTCACCGCCGTGACGGTCGCCGACGTGGCCGAGGCCGCCGACGTGTCCGTGAACACCGTCTACAACTACTTCCCGGCCAAGGAGGACCTCTTCCTCGACCGGATCGACGCCGTCAAGCAGCGGCTCTCCGGGTTCATCCGGGGGCGCGCCAAGGGGGAGTCCGCCGCCCGCGCCGTGCTGCGCGAACTGCACGACGGCATCGAGGCGGTCTCGCCCGCGTACGGACTCAACGACGACTTCCACCGCTTCATGGCGGTGATCGACGGAGCGCCCACCCTCAAGGCGCGGCTGTGGTTCCTCCAGCAGGAGGTGGTCGAGAACACCGTGGCCACCCTGCGCGAGGAGACCGGCGCGGCCCCGGACGACCCGCTGCCGCTGCTCGTCGGCGGGCAGCTCGCCTGGATCGAGGGGGCCGTCGTCGGCTACATCAACCGCGAGATGGTCGCCCGCCGCGACGGCGCCGCGGTCTCGCGGGACGCGCTCGTCCTGCTCGACGAGATCGAGGACCTATTGAGCGAAAAGGTCCTCAACTACGCGGTGCGCACCGGTTGATGGACCGGCCCGGTGTGATGTGCGTCGTATCGGGCGTGACGCGCATCTCGTAGGCCCCCATCCCGGGCTCACGGCCGCTAGTGTCCGCCGAGGAGAACCGTGAACAGTCCGTAAGTTTCCTCGGTTCCATCGGAATCGTCAGCACGCGGAACCATCAGCGCAGCGTCGTACGCACAGCGCCGTGCGTATGCCGGGACAGGAGAAAAGCACAGTGGCCAGGAAGCTCGCCGTCGTCGGAGCCGGACTCATGGGCTCCGGAATTGCTCAGGTCTCTGCCCAGGCCGGCTGGGACGTGGTCCTGCGCGACATCACCGACGAAGCCCTGACCCGCGGCACGGACGGCATCAAGAAGTCGTACGAGAAGTTCGTGAGCAAGGGCAAGCTCTCGGCCGAGGACGCCGAGGCCGCGCTCGCCCGCATCACCACGACCACCGACCTGGACGCGGCCGCCGACGCCGACATCGTCGTCGAGGCCGTCTTCGAGAAGCTCGAGGTCAAGCACGAGATCTTCCGCGCGCTCGACAAGATCGCGCGCGAGGACGCGGTGCTCGCCTCCAACACCTCGGCGATCCCGATCACGAAGATCGCGGCGGTCACCGAGCGCCCCGAGCGCGTGGTCGGTGCCCACTTCTTCTCGCCCGTGCCGATGATGCAGCTGTGCGAGCTCGTCCGCGGCTACAAGACGAGTGACGAAACCCTCGCCAGGACGCGGGAGTTCGCCGAGTCGGTCGGCAAGACCTGCATCGTCGTCAACCGCGATGTGGCCGGCTTCGTCACCACCCGCCTGATCTCGGCGCTCGTCGTCGAGGCCGCCAAGCTCTACGAGTCGGGTGTGGCGAGCGCCGAAGACATCGACATCGCCTGCAAGTTGGGCTTCGGTCACGCCATGGGCCCGCTGGCCACCGCGGACCTCACGGGCGTGGACATCCTGCTCCACGCCACCAGCAACATCTACACCGAGTCCCAGGACGAGAAGTTCGCGCCGCCGGAGCTCATGCGCCGGATGGTCGACGCCGGGGACATCGGGCGCAAGAGCGGTCAGGGCTTCTACAAGCACTGAACCGCCGTGCGCACGGGGCCGCTTCGGTGATCGAACGCGCGGCGGCTCCCGTGTCGCTCGGACGAGTGAATTGGGTATCGGTTCGCTTACGGACGGCAACTGCCGTGACCGTAAGCCGGTCAGTTGGGTTGAACAGTCAGGCAGACGGCGCGTGGGCATGAGGTCGCTGCGCACGCCATGACGGACCACTCCGGGGAGCGCATATGTACATCAGGGGCGACCATGCCGAGCTGGCCGTCGGGGGCAGCCTCGACGTCCGCAGCGCGGCGGACGCCCGGACCGTCCTGCACTCCGCCCTGGACGAAGGGGCCGGCGATCTCGTGCTCGACCTCGCGGGCCTCGACGCGCTCGACGCCACCGGACTCGGTGTGATCATGGGCGCGCACCGCCAGGCCGGACGCTGCGGCAGGCGGCTCGTCCTGCGCAATGTGCCGCCGCAGATGCAGCGCCTCCTGGTGGCCACGCGCCTGCACCGCATCCTCGCGATCGAAGGCGGGATCGGGGCGCATCCTCTGTAGGTCCGTGCCCCGGCGGTCCGAGAAGCAGCGCGCGTACGGCAAGCAGCTCCCGTCCGGCAAGAGGCGTGGGTCCGGCAAGCTGCACTCGTCCGGCAAGCTGCGCGCGTCCGACAAGCTGCACGCGTCCGACAAGCAGGCGCGCGTCCGATAAGCCCGGACAAGTCACCGCACTCGCACAATCCTCACGAGACTGTGACGTCCTGGACGGCGCGGCACCCCGGCTGTTCCGCGATACTGAGCGAAGGTCTAAGGTTCGGTCGCTCACTCACAAGAGAGCACCGGACCAGAAGCGACAGTGTGGTGTGCGAAAGGCCGGGGAAGCCGAGGCACATCCGCTTTTGGGGGGCTTTGACCATGGACCCGACGAACCGGGGACCGCAGGACTTCGGTCACGACGAGGACCGATACGAGGACCGCTACGACGCGGGGGGCGGCGGCACACCGCAGCGCCCGCCCCGCGATGCCATCACGCCCGACTTCGGCAGCCCCGTGCCCGCGCGCACGGTGCAGCTGGTGTCCGGCGACTTCCTCCTCACGGTCAACCCGGTGGACGGCAGCGAGATCGAACCCTGCCCGCCGGGAGAACTGCCGCCGCGCCCGGTCAAGTTCACGCTCGCCGAGCGCACCGAACTGGCCCGCGCCGCCGTACCGCCGGCACCGCCCGGCCCCGAACAGCCGCGCCGCGTGCTCCTGGAGCGCCAGGAGGAGCGCGAGCGGCTCGTCCGGCTGCTCGCCCGCGGGCGCTCCGTACGGCTCACCGGACCCTCCGGATCCGGCCGTACCGCGCTGCTCACGACCGTGGCCGAGGACTGCCTGGACCTCGCGCCCGACGGGGTCATCCGGCTCAACGGGCACAAGCGCGGCCCCGCCGAGCTGCTCTTCGATCTGTACGCAGCCGTCTACAAGTCGCCGCTGCACCGCCCCGATCGCGCCCAGCTGCTCGATCTCGTCCGTGACATCGGCGCCGTGGTCGTGGTCGACGACCTGGAGTTCGGCGGCAGCGCGCTCGACGAGTTCCTGGAGGCCACGCCCGAGTGCGCCTTCCTGCTCGCCGCGACCCCCGAGATACCCGCGCCCTCGGCCGACTCGCACATCGAGGAGGTCTTCCTCGGCGGGCTCAGCCGCAGCGCCGGCCTCGAGCTCCTGGAGCGCGCGGTCGGCCGTGCGCTCACCGACGACGAGGCCGGCTGGGCCGGTGACCTCTGGTTCGAGTCCGAGGGGCTGCCGCTGCGCTTCGTGCAGGCCGGCGCCCTGCTGCGGCAGCGCGACCTGCTGCGCGCCGACCCCACCGCCTTCGACGAGTACGGGTACTACGCCGAGGCCCCCGTCGACGCGCCCTTCGACGCCGAGGACGGCCACGACGTACCGCTGCCGACCCTCGCCGAGGGCGCGGCGCCCGCCGAGCTGCTCGCCTCGCGGCTCAGCGAATCCGCCCGCACCACCTTGAAGTTCGCCGTCGCGCTCGGCGGCGAGGTGCCGCACCAGGCCCATCTGCCCGCCCTCGTGGGCGACACGCACGCGGACGCCGCGCTCGGCGAGCTGGCCGCCGTCGCCCTCGTCACGCCCGTCGGCCCGCGCTGGCGGCTCGCGGCAGGCGTACAGGCCCAGTTGACCGCGGCGGGCTACGCCGCGACGCAGCAGGAGCGCGTGGAGCTCGCGCACACCGCCGCCCAGCACTACGCCTGGTGGGCCGGCCACCCCTCGGTCACGCCCGAACGGGCCGCGGCCGAGGCCGAGGCGGCGCTCGCGGCGCTCGCGCTCCTGCTCGCCGCGCCCGACTCCGGCCATGCCAGTTCCGCCGTCCTGCTCGCCCGCACCGCGGCTCCCGCCTATGCCGCGGGGCTCGACTGGGGCGCGTGGGAGCGGGTGCTGCGGGCCGGGCAGGAGGCGGCCCGCGTATCCGGCGAAGTGGCCGAAGAGGCGTATTTCCACCACGAGTTGGGGATCTTCGCGCTGCTCGGCGGCCAGCTCGACCGGGCCCGCGCCGAGCTGGAGGCCTCCATCGGGCTGCGCGGCGCGCTCGCCGACAAGCGCGGCACGGTCGCCGGGCGCAGAGCCCTGGCGCTGGTCGCGGACCGGTCCGGGGGAGTGCTGCACGGCGGCCGTACGCCGGCCGGTGAAGAGGTGCCGGACGCGCGCTACGAGGAGTCGGCCTCGCCGCCCGGTGGCGTACCGGCGGCGTTCGCGCTGCCCGGACCCGAGTCCGAGCCGCCGACGATGATCAGCCGGCCGGTCACTCCGGTCGCGGGCGGCCCGCGCCCCAAGTCCGGTGCGGGACGCGCCGTGCTCAGCGGCACCCGGCGCAACCTCGTCGCGGCGGGTGCGGGCGCGCTGCTCGCAGCCGTGCTCGGCACCGTCGTGACGCTCGGCGCCACCTCGAACGACGACCCGTCGAACCGGGTACGGCCCAACCAGACCGCCAGTGAGCAGGACGGCGGTGACGGACTGCCCGCCGACCAGCCCGACAAGGACGACGAGGCGGCCGACTCCACGCGGCGGCCCACCGATCCGGGCGAGGACGGGGTGATCGGGACCTCCGACGACCCGACGCCGCCGGAGTCGAGCGACGAGCCCTCGGACGGTCCGTCGGCGAGCGACAAGCCCTCGGACAGCCCGACCAAGCCTTCGGACAAGCCGACGAAGCCGACGGACAAGCCCACGACGAAGCCGCCGACGTCCTCGAACCCGCCGACCGATCCGCCGACGGACCCGCCCACGGATCCGCCGACCGACCCTCCGACGGACCCGCCGACGGATCCGCCCACCGAGGAGCCGTCCTCGCCGCAGAACTCCGACACGGCCAGCGCCCCGGTCTCGAGCTCCCCGTCCAGGAGCGAGTCGGCCAGCAGCCCTGCCTCGGACTCGCCGAGCGCGTCCACCGTGGCCTGAGGCGGACCGTGGCCTGAGGCTGCGTCCACACGGCAGAGCGCCGTGCCTCCCGGAACCTCCGGGGGACACGGCGCTTTGTGCGTTCAGATTGCGTACAGGAAAGAGCGGCCCTAGAACAGCCGCAGCTTGTCGTCCTCGATGCCGCGCAGCGCGTCGTAGTCGAGCACGGTGCAGCCGATGCCGCGGTCCGTGGCGAGGACGCGGGCCTGCGGCTTGATCTCCTGGGCCGCGAAGACACCGCGCACGGGCGCCAAGTGCGGGTCGCGGTTGAGCAGTTCGAGGTAGCGCGTGAGCTGCTCGACACCGTCGATCTCACCGCGCCGCTTGATCTCCACCGCGACCGTCTGACCCTCGGCGTCGCGGCACAGGATGTCCACCGGCCCGATGGCGGTGGGGTATTCGCGGCGGATCAGGGTGTAGCCCTCGCCGAGCGTCTCGATGCGGTCGGCGAGCAGCTCCTGAAGGTGCGCCTCGACGCCGTCCTTGATGAGGCCGGGGTCCACACCGAGCTCGTGGGAGGAGTCGTGCAGGATCTCCTCCATCGTGATGATCAGTTTCTCGCCCGCTTTGTTGATGACCGTCCACACATCCTCGTCCTCCTTGAGGGTGCACGGCGGCGACATCCAGTTCAGCGGCTTGTAGGCGCGGTCGTCCGCGTGGATGGAGACACTGCCGTCCGCCTTCACGAGGATGAGGCGGGGAGCCGACGGGAGGTGGGCGGTGAGCCGGCCCGCGTAGTCCACGGAGCAGCGGGCGATGACGAGACGCATGGTCGGCAACGCTACTCGACGCGGCACGGTTCGCGCGATTCGCCCCGGAAACCGGAGGCGGACAGGAACCGGGCACGAGGCGTCCCGGAAGCGCGGCGCTCCGGTGCGCCGGGGTATCTCCCGGCTTGCCCCTGTTCAACCTTGGTTGATTATTGGCCGGTTGTGGCCGCCTTCTCCTGGTGCGCGACCGATGCGTTGCCTACCGTGGAAGCAGGAGGTCGCGAAGCGTGCACGCTGCGTAGGCGATTTCCGCACCTATCCGTGAGCCCCCGCTCCCCGGGGGCGCGAGAGGAGAACCCATGTCGCTCGACGTCTCACCGGCTCTGTTGGCACAGGCCGAGCGAGGCGAGGTCGATGAAGCGGAATTCGTCGACTGCGTCCGGACTTCCCTGCCGTACGCATGGGAGATGATCAGCTCGTTGGTGGCTCAGCTGGAGGTCGACGGAGGAGAGTTCGCCGACAACCAGACCCCGCCGCCGAGTGAGCAGGAGCGCGGTCAGCTGCTGCGCGCCCTGGCAAGCGACGCGATACGTGGTGCGCTCCAGCGCCACTTCGGAGTGCGCCTGGCATTCCAGAACTGCCACCGTGTCGCCGTGTTCCCCGCCGGCCCCGAGGCCGACGAAAGGCTGGCCCGCTTCACCTCGATCCGCGGCCAGTTGCTGAACCAGTCACCTGAACTGCGGGACTGCTGACGCCTGTTGCTGCCGCCTCGTACGCGGGAGGTGTATCCGGGGCGGCAGCCCCCACCGGTCTCCGGTCGCCAATGGCCCGTGAAGAGGGCCGCTTTCAAGCCAGCTGGGGGAGCACCTCGCCCCCGAGCCGCCGCAGGTTCTCCTCGGTCGAGTCCAGATCTCCCGAGCCCTCCGTGAGCAGCGCGAAGCGCGTGATGCCCGTACGCTCCGCCGTCGCCGCGAGCCGGTCCGCGCACAGCTTCGGCGTGCCCACCGGGTGCAGCGAGCACAGCAGCCGGGTGTACGCGAGCGGGTCGCGCATCTTCCGCTCCCGCCCGTCCACCGTGACATGCGCGTCCAGGCCCTGCTTCAGCCAGCCCGGCATCGCCTTGAGCAGCGTCTCGGCCGCCTCGACCGTACGGTCCGCGATCTGCGCCACGCCCGCGGACACATGCTGCGTCGCGGCCACCTCGTCCGGCGTCCGCCCGGCATCGAGGGCGGCCGACCGGTAGAGCGCGACCATCTCGGCCTTCTCCTCGTCGCCGATGTGCATCCCGAGCAGCATCGCGAGCCCGCGCCCGGCCGCGAGCCGGACGCTCGACGGCGAGGTGCAGGCCACGATCAGCTCCGGGCCCGGCGCACCGTGCAGCGCCTGGTCCGGCGCCGGCACCACCGGCACCTCACGGAAGCGGAACCGCTCGCCGTCCGCGCCCACCCGCGGTTCGGTGAGCCAGCGGTGCAGCACGTCCAGGGCTTCCGGGAACCCCTTCTCGTACGCCTCGATGCCCGCGCCGAACACCTCGAGGTCCACCCACGGCCCGCCGCGCCCCACACCGAGCGTGAACCGCCCGCCGCTCGTGAGGTGCAGGAGCGCGGCCTGCTCGCCGAGCTGGACCGGATGCTGGGTGGGCAGCACGCTGACCGCGGTGCCCACCCGGATCCGCCGGGTGCGGCCGAGCAGCAGCGCCGCCAGCGTGGTGGCCGAGGGGCAGACCCCGTACGGCACGAAATGGTGCTCGGCCAGCCACACCGAGTCGAGGCCGGCCTCCTCGGCCACCTCCGCGCTGCGCACCGCGCGGTGCAGCGCCTCCCCCTGGCCTTGGCCCGGGAACTGGGCCGCGAGAACGAAACTTCCCACACGCATCGCTGCTCTGCCTCCTTGGCGCCGACGCGGTACTCCCCCTGCCTGGCAACAACGCATGACACGTGCCAAAGGCACGGCCTGGCATAAAGGTTGGCCCATTTTCGTATGAACGTCGTGTGGGCCAGGCCGGATGTGCTTTGTTGTGCGAGCGTCCGGTTCCTTGTGCTACGCAGGACCGGATGTCCGGGGAAGTTGCCGGGGACATGCGGGGGTCTTTGTGCGTCATTGTGGGGCCGCCGGCCCGTGATCGGATGCCTCGTGCGGGGCGGGTACCCGCCTGTTCGACGCGTAGGCTTGGCCGCGGTCCGTATTCGTCATTCGTCGTTTCCGCGGCGTCCGCTCCGGGTGGTGCCCGGGAGGGCGGCCGCCGCGAGCCAGCCGGTGAGGTGTTCTGGTGTCCCCGCGTAAGAACCGCCCCAAGAACTCAGGCGGATCCGGCCGAGGCGGCGACGAGGAGAGCGGGACGCGCTACGGCGGGTTCGAGCACGCGGAGCACCATCAGGGCGAGGAGTACCGCGTACGGCACGTGGCGGGCGCGAGCGCGGCGGGCAAGACGTACCGGTGCCCGGGCTGCGACCAGGAGATCCCCTCGGGCGTGCCGCATGTGGTGGCCTGGCCGCAGCACGGCGGCGTGGACGACCGCAGGCACTGGCACAAGGCGTGCTGGAACGCGAGGGACCGCCGCACCTCCAGGGTGCAGCGGTCCCGTAACGCGCCGAAGTACTGACGCGGGAGTGCCGGTTCCGGTGTACCGGCGTCGAACTGCCCGGCTCGGGGCGGGAGTTACACGTCCCGCTTGTGGGTGAGCGCGAAGGCGCCGGCCAGGGCCGCGACGGTCACCACGGCCAGGCCGCCGAGCAGGCCCCAGCCGTTGCCCGAGCCCTCCTCGCCCATGAACGGCAGCTGGTACAGCGTGGCCAGACCGTTGAGCGGCGAGTACTCGACCAGGAACTCCTGGAGGTCGCGCAGGCTCTCCATCTGCATGAACAGGGCCAGGAGCAGCGGCAGCAGGATGACGCCGAGCATCGTCGTGATCGCACCCGCGGAGTGGCGCAGCATCGCGCCCACGGCGAGCGCGAGCAGACCGAGCAGCGCGACATAGAGCGCGGCGCCCACGGTCGCGGCCAGCCACTCGCTGTTGGTGGCGATGACCTCGCCGTTGACGATGGACTCCTGGGGCAGGCTGGAGAACTCGCCCGCCGGCCGCCCGCCGAGCATCGCCGACTGGATCAGCGCGGTCAGCGTGGTGGCGATCAGCGTCATCGTGAAGGACAGGCCGAAGAACACCACGGCCTTCGCGGCGAGCACCCGGCCGCGCGCGGGGCAGGCGGTCATCGTCGTACGGATCATGCCGGTGCCGTACTCGGAGGTGATCACCAGGACGCCGAGCGTCACGATGCAGATCTGGCCAAGCATCAGACCGAACAGGCCGCCCGAGAGCAGCGGCACCTGCGTGTACTCGGAGCTGGCGAGTCCGACCGCGGTCATCAGGCCGATACCGATGACGAGCAGGAACATCACGCCGAGCGTCCACATCGTGGAGCGCACCGAGCGGATCTTGGTCCACTCCGAGGCGAGGGCGTGCCCGAGGTGCGTGGAGCGGATCGGGATCGGCGAGGTGTACGTGGTCGGCGCGGGGACGCCGCCCTGCCACTGGGGGGCCTGCGGCTGCGCGGCCGGTGCCTGGGGCGCCGGGTGCGTCGGGGCGGCCGGGGCCTGCTGCGGGGGCTGGCTGCTGATCGGGCTACTCATCGGGCGGCCCCGTTCTCGTCGTTCTCGGGCTTGGTCAGGTCGGCGGGTGGCGCGGCGGGCGCGGGCGCCGCGGGGGCGGCCGGCACGGAGGGAGCTGCCGCCGGGGGAGCGGTCACCGTGGGGGCGGGAGCCTGGGCCGCGGGAGCCGGGGCGGCGGGTGCCTGGGGCGCGGGGGCGCCGGCGGGCTGCGCGTACGGGTTCGGCGCCTGAGCACCGGGCTGTCCCGGCGCGCCCTGCGGCATCGCGAACGGCTGGCCACCCTGCTGCGGCGGCGGAGGCGCGTACCAGCCGTGCTGGCCCTGGCCGGGCACCGGCGGCTGGAACTGCGGCTGCTGCACCGGCAGTTGCTGCTGAAGGCCGGCCTTCTGGTCGGCCGTGGAGCGGTAGTCCACCGCGCCCTGCGTCATCCGCATGTACGCCTCTTCCAGCGAGGCCTGGTGCGGGGAGAGCTCCCACAGCCGTACGTCCGACTCGTGGGCGAGGTCGCTGATGCGCGGCAGGGGAAGTCCCGTGACCCGCAGCGCGCCGTCGGTCTCGGGCATCACGTGCCCGCCCGCCTCCGTGAGCGCGGCCGAGAGCTTCTCACGGGCCTGCGGCTCGGTGTCGGGGGTGCGGACGCGGGCGAAGTCGGCGGAGTTGGCCGAGATGAAGTCCCGCACGCTCATGTCGGCGAGCAGCTGCCCGCGCCCGATCACGATGAGGTGGTCGGCGGTCAGCGCCATCTCGCTCATCAGGTGCGAGGAGACGAAGACCGTACGGCCCTCGGCGGCCAGCGCCTTCATGAGGTTGCGGACCCACAGGATGCCCTCGGGGTCCAGGCCGTTCACCGGCTCGTCGAAGAGCAGCACCTGCGGGTCGCCGAGCAGGGCCGCGGCGATGCCGAGCCGCTGGCCCATACCGAGCGAGAACCCCTTGGAGCGCTTCTTGGCCACGTCCTGGAGGCCGACGACGCCGAGCACCTCGTCCACGCGCCGCGCGGGGATGCCGGAGAGCTGGGCCAGGCACAGGAGGTGGTTGCGGGCGTGCCGGCCGCCGTGCACCGCCTTGGCGTCGAGCAGGGCGCCGACCTGGCGCGGCGCGTTCGGGAGTTTGCGGTACGGGTGGCCGGCGATGGTGACATGACCGGCCGTCGGGTTGTCCAGGCCGAGGATCATGCGCATCGTCGTCGACTTGCCCGAGCCGTTGGGGCCCAGGAAGCCGGTGACGGCGCCGGGCCGTACCTGGAAGGAAAGGTTGTACACGGCCGTCTTGGCGCCGTAGCGCTTCGTCAGGCCGACTGCCTCGATCATGCTGCACCCATCGACAGGTCAGGAACAGGTCGTCGGGGCACACGGAAAAGTTCGTCCCCCTTGGAGCTAAGGAGGATAACGAGCGGTTGACGGTTCCGGCCATCTGTGAAGGTTCGGCCCGACGGATATCCGGGGAACCTCAGGGGTCACAGGCGCAACGCGATAGGCGACCGGTCTTCGAGCGGGACAGCAGGGGCTCTAGGCGTCGCGCTTCTTCAGGAGCAGGTAGCCGACCGCCAGCGCCACCACGACCCAGACGAGCATGATGGCGAGCCCGCCCCACGGGCCGTACGGGGTGTCGTCGTCGAAGGGCGCGACCACCTGCATGACCTTCTGGCCCGCCTGGTCGGGCAGATACCGCGCGACCTTCTTCGTCGCGGATACGGAGCCGAGGATGGGCGAGACGAGGAAGAACAGCGGCATCAGGATGCCGAGCGACAGCATGGGGCTGCGCAGGATGGAGGCGACGCCCATCGAGAACACCGCGATGAGCGTCATGTAGAGCCCGCCGCCGATGACCGCGCGCAGGACGCCGTCGTCACCGAGGGAGACCTTGTGGTCGCCCATCATCGCCTGGCCGAGGAAGAAGGCCGCGAAGGCGGTGACCATGCCGACGACCAGCGCGAGCGCGGTCGCCACGGCTACCTTGCTGAACAGGAACCGGCCGCGCTGCGGAACCGCCGCGAGCGAGGTGCGGATCATGCCGGTGCTGTACTCGTTCGACACCACGAGCACACCGAACACGATCATCGCCAGCTGCCCGAGTCCCATGCCCGCGAAGCTGATCGCGGTGGAGTCGAAGGTCAGCTTGTCCCTCGCGTCCATGTTGTCGAAGTCGTTCGACGCGAAGTACGAGATCAGCATGCCGAGGCCGATGGTGAAGACCATGGCGAGCAGCAGGGTCCAGGGCGTGGACGAGACCGACCTGATCTTGGTCCACTCCGACTTCAGCACACGCGTCGAAGACATCGGTCACTGCTCCCTCTTCTGCGACCACTGCTGATTCGACTGCTGCCAGCCGGAGGTGTCGGGCGCGCGGGTGTCGGAGTGCGCGTGGTACTCCACGGATTCGGCGGTGAGCTGCATGAACGCCTCTTCGAGCGAGGCCTGCTGCGGGCTGAGCTCATGGAGTACGAGGCTGTGCCGGGCGGCCAGCTCGCCGAGCCGTTCCACCGGGGTGCCGTCCACTTCGAGGGTGCCGTTGCCGGCCTCGACGGCGGTGATGCCCTCGGCGTGCAGCACGTCGCGGAGCCGCTCCTGCTGCGGTGAGCGCAGCCGTACGTACGAGCGCGAGTTCTGCCGGATGAAGTCGGCCATGGACATGTCCGCGAGCAGCCGTCCCTGGCCGATGACGACCAGGTGGTCGGCGGTCAGCGCCATCTCGCTCATCAGGTGCGAGGAGACGAAGACGGTACGGCCCTGGGCCGCGAGGCCCTTCATCAGGTTGCGGATCCAGTGGATGCCCTCGGGGTCGAGCCCGTTGACCGGCTCGTCGAACATCAGGATCTGCGGGTCGCCGAGCAGTGCGCCGGCGATCCCGAGCCGCTGGCCCATGCCGAGGCTGAACCCCTTGGCCTTCTTCTTGGCCACGGCGGTCAGACCGACGGTGTCGAGCACTTCTCGTACGCGGCTGTCGGGGATCCCGTTGGACTGCGCGAGACAGAGCAGATGGTTGTACGCGCTGCGGCCGCCGTGCATGGCCTTCGCGTCGAGCAGGGCGCCGATGTACTTCAGCGGGTGCTTGATCTGCGCGTAGTGCCGGCCGTCGATGCGGACGTCGCCGGCGGTCGGGTTGTCGAGCCCCAGCATCATGCGCATGGTCGTGGACTTGCCCGCACCGTTCGGCCCGAGAAAGCCGGTGACGATGCCGGGCCGCACGGCGAAGGTGAGGTCGTTGACGGCCACCTTCTCGCCGTACCGCTTGGTCAGCCCCTCGAGCTCGATCATGCGGCCACGCTAAAACGGGACGATCCGGGCTGCCACTTGGGTTGCCGTGACCCGCAGGGCCGAGCTGCTGCGCCGCTCCGCGCCGCCCTGGGTGTGGGCGCGGCTCGGCACCACCGGACCCTTCGCGGGGGCACCCCCGAGCTGCTGCGCCGCTCCGCGGCGCGGGTACATGGGCGGGGCTTCGCCCCACCGGCCCTTCGCGGGGGCTTCGCCCCCTGCACCCCCGAGGCGCTGCGCCGCTCCGCGACGCCGAGTGCATGGGCGGGCTTCGCCCTACCCGGGCCCTTCGCGGAGGCTCCGCCCGCCCTCCGCGGGCTTCGCCCCCTGAACCCCCGAGGCGCTGCGCCGCTCCGCGACGCGGGTGCATGGCCGGGCTTCGCCCCACTGGACCCTTTGCGGGGGCTCCGCCCCCTGCACCCCCGCAGGTCCCTGCCCGTCGTTCGGCACCCGAAGTGCTTCCGAAGCCCCCAGGCCTACTGCCCGAGCACCTCGCCAAGTACCTCCCCGCACACAACACAAAGCGCCCCCCACCGCAGAAACCCTGCGGCAGGGGGCGCTCCCCGACGATCTACGACCCTGGGGTCAGCCGGACTGACGAGGTTCGGCTCTGACGTCAGCCGTGCTGACGACGTCCGACCCTGGCGTCAGCGGGACTGCTGGGCCGGGACGCCGCGCGTGACCGGCTCGTCCTCCGGGGCGCCGGCGGCGGCCACGGCCGCGCCGGTGAGCGTGGCGAGCATCTCGCGGACGTTGGTCAGCTGTGCGTTGATCGAGTCGCGGCGGTTCGTGAGCGCCGCCAGCTCGCGCTCCGATTCCGAACGGATCCGGTCGGCCTTCGCGTTGGCGTCCGCCACGATGTCCTCGGCCTGGCGCTGCGCGGTCTCCACCGTCTGGCGGGCGCGGCGTTCGGCGTCGGTGCGCAGCTTCTCGGCCTCCAGGCGCAGCTGCTCCGCGCGGTGCTCGATCTCCGCGAGACGCTTCTCTGCCTTGGCCTGACGCGAGGCCAGGTCGCGCTCGGACTGCTCGCGGCGCTTGGCCAGGTTGGTCTCGAAGTCCGCGGCGGCCTGGGCGGCCTTGGCGCGGGTCTCCTCGAAGAGGGCGTCCGCCTCCTCGCGCTTCTGCTGCGCGTCCTTCTGCGCCTCGGCCCGCAGACCGGCCGCATCGCTCTTGGCCTTCTCGACGATCCGGACGCCCTCGTCCTCGGCCTTGGCCTTGCGGTCGGCGGCGAAGGACTCCGCGTCATTGCGCACCTGCTGGGCCGCCGACTCGGCGAGCTCGCGGTGCTGCTCGGCGGCGCGGCGGGCCTCCTCGCGCAGATCCTTGGCCTCCTCCTCGGCGAGGCGCAGGATCTTCTCGACGCGCGCGCCGAGACCGGCATACGACGGCTCGGCGTCGGCTACCTGGGCCTGGGCGTTCTGCGTCTCGAGGTGGAGCTCCTCGATGCGCTTCTCCAGAGCAGTGATACGAGCCAGAGCACTGTCACGGTCGGAGACGAGCTTGGAGATACGTTCGTCCACCTGAGCGCGGTCGTACCCACGCCGCACAAGCTCGAAGCCGTAGGGGGAAGTGTCGCTCATGGGGTTCCTGTCGAATGAGACCGGTGAGGTGATAGAGGGAATCCTAGGGGTCCGGGCGGCGTGTCATCGAGCGTATGCCGGTTTGATCTGGAGAATGCCCACCCTTTTGAGTGGCTGAGCCCGAGACCGCTTGCCAGCGCCAGGGTCGAACGTCCTTGCCGAGCAGGGGGTTTGCGCCTCCCGCCACCGACTGCGGGGCAGGCCACCCGAACGAGGCCATCACGGACATGCCGCCGGATTGTCACCCGAACGTGGCCTGGAGCGCGGGTCCTTCACACCGCGCACCCAACTCCCGCGGCCCCGGCCCCGCTACCCGTCCGAGGACTTGCCACCCGAACGAGGTGCCCCGACGCTCGCCCCCGCCTTGACGCCGCTGTCCTTGCCGCCGACCGGCGCCTCAAAAGACTCCAACGCCTCGAGCACGTCCTGGACACGGGAGATCTCGGCGTTGATGTCCTCGCGCCGGCGCACCAGGACGTCCAGCTCGCGCTTGCCCTCCTCGACCATGCGCTCCGCCTCGGCCTCGGCCTCCGCCTTGACCCGCTCGGCCTCGCGCAGCGTCTCGGCCTTCTTCTGCTCGGCCTCCTTGAGCAGCTGCTCGGCCTTCTTGACGGCGGCGATACGGACCTTGCCCGCCTCGGAGTTGGCCTCCGAGACCAGGTCCTTGGCCTTCGCCTGCGCCTCGGCGAGCTGCTCCTCGGCGGCCTTCACGAGCGCGTCGCAGCGCTCGCCCGCCGACTTCATCTGCTCGGCCGACTCGCGCCGCGCCCGCTCGTGCAGCTCCTCGATCTCGCCCGTGATCCGGTCGCGCAGCTCCTCGGCCCGCTCCCTTATGGCGGTGGCGTCCCGGCGCGCGCCCACCAGCAGCTCGTCGGCGTCCGTACGGGCCTTCTCCACCAGTGAGTTGCCCTCGACGGTCGCCTCGGAGACCAGACGCTCCGCCTCGTTCCGCGCCGCACCGACCATCGTGTCGGCCTGCGCCTCGGCGTCCGTGGCGGTCTTGAGCGCCTTCTCGGCGGCGTCCGCCGTGAGCTTCTCGGCCTCGGCCACCGCTTCCGTGACGAGCTTGTCCACCTGCTCGGCGGCCTCGCTGCGCCGCTTGTTGGCGGCCTGGCGCGCCTCGTCGAGGGTGCGCTCGGCCTCCGACTGGGCCTCGCTGCGGATCCGTTCGGCCTCGGCCGCCGCGTCGGCCTTGATCTGCTCGGCGGCGCTGCGGGTGCGCTCGGCGTGCTGCTGCGCGGAGCCGACCGTCTCGGCCGCCTCGGCGCGCAGCCGCTCGGCCTCGCCCGTCGCCTCGCCGATCAACTGGTCGGCCTGCGCGGCCGCGTCGCTGCGGATCCGGTTGGCGTCCTCGCGCGCCTCGGCACGCGTACGCGCCGCGTCCTGCTCGGCGGACGCGATGGCGTCCGAGGCCTCCGTACGCAGCCGCTGGGCGTGCTCGGCGGTCTCGGTGCGCAGCCGCTCGGCCTCCGCGATGGCCTCGGCCGTGGTGCGCTCGGCCAGCGCCTTGGCGGCCTCCGACTCCTCCTGCGCCTCACACCGCAGCCGCGCGGCGTCCTCCGCGGCCCGCTCGCGCTCGGCGTAGGCGTCGGAACGGACCCGGTCCGCCTCCTCCTGCGCCTCGGTCCTCGTGCGCTCCGCCGCGTGCTCGGCGGCCGAGCGCAGACCGGTGATCTCCTCCTGGGCCTGCTCGTGCAACCCGGCGACGGAGTCCCGTACCTGCTGGGCCGTCAGCTCGGCGGCGGCCACGAGGTCGGTGGCGCGGCGGTCGGCCTCCTCGACCAGACGTACGGCCTCGGCCTGCGCCTCCTCGACGCGCTTGCGCGCGGAGGCGAGCAGCTCCTCGGCCTGCTCGCGGGCCCGCTCACGCTCCTGGTCGGCCTCGCCGCGCGCGGCCGCAAGCAGCTCCTCGGCCTCGCGCCGGCGCCGGCCCGCCTCCTCCTGCGCCTCGCGCAGCGCCTCGGCGGCCTCCGCGCCCACGCGCTCGGCGGCGGTCTGCGCCTCGGCGCGGATCCGGTCGGCGCTCTCCTGCGCCTCGGTCTTCAACTGCTCGGCCTCGGTGGCCGCTTCGGTCCGCAGCCGTACGGCATACGCCTCGGCGTCGGCGCGGCTCTGCGAGGCGTCGGACGCGGCCTCGGTGCGCAGCCGCTCCGCCTCCGTCTCGGCCTGCGTCTGCAAGGTACGGATGCGCTCGGCCGCCTCCGTACGGAGCCGCTCGGTCTCCTCGGCGGCCTCGCGGCGGATCCGCTCGGCCTCGGCGCGGGCCTCGACCAGGGCCGCCTCGGCGGCGGTGATGCGCTGCTCGGCCTCGGTGTGCAGCCGGGTCAGCTCCTCGGCCGCCTCCGACTGCCGCTGCGCCACGGCCCGTTCGGCGTCCTCGCGCAGCTTGGCCGCGGCCGCCTCGGCCTCGGTCCTGATCCGCTCGGCCTGCTCCTCGACCTCGGTGCGGTGCCGCTCGGCCTCGGCGCGGGTGCGCTCAAGCGTTTCCTCGGCCTGCTTGCGCAGGGTCGTGGCGCGCTCGATCGCTTCGGTACGGACCCGCTCGGCCTCGGTGGTCGCCGCACCGCGCAGCTCGTCGGCGTCCGCGCGGGCCTTGCCGAGCAGCTCCTCCGCGGAGTTGGCCGCCTCCTCGATCTGCTGGACGGCCTCGCGCCGCGCCTCGCCGCGGATCCGCTCGCCCTCGGCCACGGCCTCGGCGCGCAGCTGCTCGGCCTCGCCGCGCAGCCGGCGCGCCTCCTCCTGCAGCTCCTGGGTCTTGGCCCGGTACTCCTTGGTGTCGTCCTTGGCCGCGCCCTTGAGCTGCTCGGCGATCTCCTGCGCCTGACCGCGCAGCCGGTCCGCCTCGGCCTCGGCCTCGCGGCGGATCCGCTCGGCCTCCTCCTGGGCGGCCTTGGTGGTCGCCTGCGCGTTCTCGGACGCCTTGGTCAGGACGTCCTCGGCGGTCTTGGCCGCCTTCGACAGCTGGGAGGCCGACTCCTCGGCCGTGATGGTGCGGGCCTTCTCGGCGGCCTCCGCGGTCAGCTTCTCGGCCTCGGCGCGGGCGTCGGCGAGCAGCTGCTCGGCCTGCGCCTTCGTCGCCTCGGCCTCCTTGGTGGCCTCGCTGACGAGCCGGGCGACCTGCTCCTTGGCTACGCGGGTGCGCTGCTCGTTGGAGGACTCGGCGCCGGCGATCCGCTTCTCGGCGGCCTCCTTCGCCTCCGCGACCAGCTTCTCGGCCTCGGCGCGCGCCTCGCGCAGCGCCGTCTCGGCCTCCTGCATCCGCTGCTCGGCGGCGCGGCTCAGCTCGGTGGCCTGGCGGCGGGCCTGGTCCGACTCGCTGGCGGTGCTGGAGCGCAGCTGCTCGGCGTGGTCGGTGGCCTCCTGGGCCTGGGTGGACGCCGCGTTCAGGAGGCGCTCGGCGTCGGCGCGCGCCCGGCGCAGGATCTCCTGCGCCTCGGTGCGCGCGGCCTCGGCCTCGTCGGTCAGGCGCTGGCGCGCCTCGGCGTTGATCCGCTCGGCCTCGGCGCGGGCGGCCGCGAGGGCCTGGTCGGCCTCGGCGCGGGACTCGTCGAGCAGCCGGCGGGCCTGCTGCTCGGTGCGGGCGCGCAGCTGCTCGGCCCAGGCCACGTTCTCGTTGACGTGGTTCTCGACGGTCTTGCGGCGCTCGGCCAGCTCCTGGTCGAGCTGCTGGCGGCGCGACACGGCCTCGGAGTGCAGCTCGGACTGCAGGCGGGCCTGCTGCTCGGCGTGCTCCTGGAGGATGCGCTGGGTCTGGGCGCGGGCCTCGCGCAGCTCGCGCTCGGCGTCCATGCGCAGCTGGTCGGCCTGGATCTGGGCATTACGGAGGAGCTGCTCGGCCTGGTAGCCGATGTCAGCGGTGTCGTAGGCAGGGCGGCTCGCGAGGTTGCGGCGCGCCTCGTGGAGCTTGGCGCGCAACACCTCGACCTGGTAGCCGAGGTCCTCGGCGTGCTGGACCGCCTTCTCACGGTCCTTCTTCAGCCGGTCCATCTCGGCTTCGAACCGCGAGAGGGAGTCGGTCTCAGCCGGCCGCCTGCTCTCCTGGCCTTCGTAGCCCCGCACTGCGCGGTCCCATCCGTCCCCTGGTCGCAACACTCTCCAAACCGGGCCCTGTCCATCCGCCGAACGGGGCCCCCGGGGAATGGTGTCAGATCATCGGCGGAGCAGGGGCGGCTGCCCCGACGTCCGTCCCCCGCATCGAGACCCCGGCAAGCGGCCGCCCCCGGCAAGGCAGACGGCCGCCCCTAACCCTACCGGGCGACGAATGGCGAGGTCAGTGGTCCTGGGACTCCGCCGGTGCGGAAGTGACGAGTTCCGTGAGGACTCCGTGACAGTCCTTGGGGTGCAGGAAGGTGATCCGCGACCCCATCGAGCCCTTGCGCGGCTCGTCATAAAGGACACGGACGCCCTTTTCGCGTACGGAGGCGGCGTCCGCGTCCACGTCGGCCGTGCCGAACGCGATGTGATGAACTCCCTCCCCGTTCTTGGCGAGCCACTTCGCGACGGTGGAGTCCTCGCGGATGGGCTCGAGGAGCTGCAGATACGAAGCGCCGCCGTCGGAGGTCTCGTTGATCTTGAGCATGGCCTCGCGTACGCCCTGCTCCTCGTTGACCTCGGTGTGGAAGACCTCGAAGCCGTACGTGGAGGTGTAGAACTCCACGGTCTTCTCCAGGTCGTGGCAGGCGATCCCGATGTGGTCGATGCGCGTCAGCATTCACTTAGTGCAGCGCCTTCGGCCGCGATTACGCAACGTGCGCGCGATCACACTCTTCGCCCGGTGACCGAGGCGGGTACCGGTCAGTACATTGCGAGTAAACCCTCGTTCACTCCTCATCTCGCAAGGGGCCACGCCTCATGTCTGGAACGAACAGCACGACCTCAGTGATCGTCTCCGGGGCGCGCACGCCCATGGGGCGACTCCTCGGTTCGCTGAAGTCCTTCTCCGGTGCCGACCTCGGCGGCTTCGCGATCAAGGCGGCCCTCGAGCGGGCCGGTATCGGCGGTGACCAGGTCCAATACGTGATCATGGGACAGGTTCTCCAGGCCGGGGCAGGGCAGATCCCGGCGCGCCAGGCGGCCGTGAAGGCCGGCATTCCCATGAACGTTCCCGCGCTGACGATCAACAAGGTCTGTCTCTCCGGCCTCGACGCCATCGCGCTCGCCGACCAGCTGATCCGCGCCGGCGAGTTCGACATCGTGGTCGCGGGCGGCCAGGAGTCGATGACCAACGCCCCGCACGTGCTGCCGAAGTCTCGAGAGGGCTTCAAGTACGGCGCGATCGAAATGCTCGACTCGATGGCCCACGACGGCCTCACCGACTCCTTCGAGGGCATCGCCATGGGCGAGTCCACGGAGAAGCACAACACCCGCCTGGGCCTCGGCCGCGCCGAGCAGGACGAGATCGGCGCCCTTTCGCACCAGCGCGCCGCCGCCGCGCAGGCCAACGGCATCTTCGAGGCCGAGATCACCCCGGTCGAGATCCCGCAGCGCAAGGGCGACGCGGTGATCTTCTCGAAGGACGAGGGCATCCGCCCCGAGACCACCGCCGAGTCCCTCGGCAAGCTGCGTCCGGCCTTCGCCAAGGACGGCACCATCACCGCGGGCACGGCCTCGCAGATCTCCGACGGTGCGGCCGCGGTGGTCGTGATGTCGAAGACCAAGGCCATCGAGCTGGGTCTGGAGTGGATCGCGGAGATCGGCGCGCACGGCAATGTCGCGGGCCCGGACAACTCGCTCCAGTCGCAGCCGTCCAACGCCATCCAGCACGCCGTGAAGAAGGAGGGGATCTCGGTCGAGGACCTCGACCTCATCGAGATCAACGAGGCCTTCGCGGCGGTCGCGGTCCAGTCAATGAAGGACCTCGGCGTGACCCCGGAAAAGGTGAACGTCAACGGCGGCGCCATCGCCCTCGGCCACCCCATCGGCATGTCCGGCGCGCGTCTGGTGCTCCACCTGGCGCTCGAGCTCAAGCGCCGTGGCGGCGGCGTGGGCGCGGCGGCGCTGTGCGGCGGCGGCGGTCAGGGTGACGCGCTGATCGTGCGGGTGCCCAAGGCCTGACGTATCTCGGTTCACCGACTGCGTACGAACGAACTGGAGCTGTGATGCACGACGTCCCCTCGCTGGTGGCTCAGGCAAGGGAGGGCCGGCCGCGGGCCGTGGCCCGGCTGATCTCGCTGGTCGAGGGGGCGTCGCCGCAGCTGCGTGAAGTGATGGCCGCGCTGGCCCCGCTGACCGGCCACGCCTACGTGGTCGGTCTGACGGGTTCGCCCGGTGTCGGCAAGTCGACCTCGACGTCGGCGCTGGTGACGGCGTACCGGCGGGCGGGCAAGCGCGTCGGCGTCCTCGCCGTGGACCCGTCCTCGCCCTTCTCGGGCGGGGCGCTCCTCGGCGACCGGATCCGGATGGCGGACCACGCCTCGGACCCCGGGGTCTACATCCGCTCGATGGCCACGCGCGGTCATCTGGGCGGCCTCGCGTGGGCCGCGCCCCAGGCCATCCGCGTCCTCGACGCGGCGGGCTGCGACGTGGTCCTCGTCGAGACGGTCGGCGTGGGCCAGTCCGAGGTCGAGATCGCCTCGCAGGCGGACACGTCGGTGGTGCTGCTCGCGCCCGGCATGGGCGACGGGATCCAGGCGGCGAAGGCCGGAATCCTGGAGATCGGCGATGTGTACGTCGTCAACAAGGCGGACCGTGACGGTGCGGATGCCACGGTCCGCGAGCTGAACCACATGCTGGGCCTGGGCGAGTCCCGCGGCCCCGGCGACTGGCGCCCCCCGATCGTGAAGACGGTCGCGTCCCGTGCGGAGGGCGTCGACGAGGTGGTCGAGGCGCTGGAGAAGCACCGCGCCTGGATGGAGGAGCGGGGCGTGCTGGCCGAGCGCCGCACGGCCCGCGCCGCCCGCGAGGTCGAGACGATCGCGGTCACGGCGCTCCGTGAGCGGATCGCGGATCTGCGCGGCGATCAGCGCCTGTCCGCCCTCGCGGACCGGGTCGCCTCGGGCGCGCTGGACCCGTATGCGGCTGCGGACGAGCTGGTGGCGGGCCTGACGCAGGGCTGAGTTTTCCCCGCCCCGCCCCTTCCCGAAACCGGGGCGCGCCCCGGACCCCGCATCCGAGCTTCGCTCGAATGTCCTCAATCGCCGGACGGGCTGAAATTTCAGCCCGTCCGGCGATTGAGGACGAGCGCCCTTAAGGCGCGATACGGGGGTCCGGGGGCGCAGCCCTCGGTTTCGGGAAGGGGCGGGTAGGGGAAAAGGCCCGCCGCAGGCGCCCCACCCGCACCCCCACCGCCCCGCACCCAGCCCCGGCCGAAAGCCTGAAGATCCCTTCAGGCGTCCTTTGCGATCCTTGGCGCATGCGCCTGCTCATCGTCGAGGACGAAAAACGTCTCGCACTCTCCCTGGCCAAGGGCCTCACCGCCGAGGGATACGCCGTGGACGTCGTGCACGACGGGCTCGAGGGCCTGCACATGGCGAGCGAGAACCCGTACGACCTGCTCATCCTCGACATCATGCTGCCCGGCATGAACGGCTACCGGGTCTGCGCAACCCTGCGTGCCGCCGGCAACGACGTGCCGATCCTCATGCTCACCGCCAAGGACGGCGAGTACGACGAGGCCGAGGGGCTCGACACCGGCGCCGACGACTACCTCACCAAGCCGTTCTCGTACGTGGTGCTCGTGGCGCGCATCAAGGCGCTGCTGCGTCGGCGGGGAAGCGCCGGAAGCGCCTCGCCCGTGATCGAGCTCGGCGAGTTCCGCGTCGACACCGCCGCCCGGCGGGTGCACCGCGGCGAGGAGGAGATCGTCCTCACCGCCAAGGAGTTCGCGGTCTTGGAGCAGCTGTCCCTCAGGGCCGGCGAGGTGGTCTCCAAGAGCGAGATCCTCGAACACGTCTGGGACTTCGCGTACGAGGGCGATCCCAACATCGTCGAGGTGTACGTCAGCACCCTGCGCCGCAAGCTCGGCGCCGCCCTGATCAAGACCGTGCGCGGGGCCGGCTACCGCCTGGAGGCCGCACGGTGAGGCGCCTCTTCTCCTCCGTGCGCGCCCGCGCGACCATCGGCGCCACCGTCGTCGTGGCGGTCGCCCTGATCGGCGCCGGTGCCGCGGTCTTCCTGTCCCTGCGCGCCAACCTGACCCAGCAGGCCTCCGCCTCCGCCGAGGCCGCCGCCCGCCGCGTCGCCGCCCAGCTCGCCGCCGGCACCCCGTACGAGAATCTCGAACTCCCCGACAGCGAGGACCACCCGATCCAGGTCATCGACCGCGAGGACCGGCTGCGGGCGGCGAGCGAGGACCTGGAGGCGATCAGCGGCACCGGGATCGCCGCGGTGAAGCCGCGCCCGTCCCTCGCGCCCGACCAGGACGAGGAGGAGGACGACCGCGACCAGGACGACCCGGAGGTCGGGGAGATCTCCGACCGGGTGTGGTTCGGCCGCGGCAGCGCGACCGTGGACGGCGAGAAGGGGGACTACCAGTTCGCGGCCGTCGAGGTGACCACCCGCGAGGACACCACCGTCGAGGTGTACGCGGGCGCGCCGCTCAGCGCCACGGAGGGCGCCGCGAGCACCGCCCTGACCTCGATGCTGATCGGCCTGCCCGCCCTGGTGCTGATCGTCGGCGGTGTCACCTGGCTCGCCACCCAGCGCGCCCTGCGTCCGGTCGAGGGCATCCGTCAGGAGATGGCCGCGATCACCGCGTCCGAGGACCTCAGCCGGCGCGTCCCCGAGCCGGACACGCACGACGAGATCGCCCGGCTCGCGCGGACCACCAACGAGACGCTGGCCGCCCTCGAGGCGAGCGTCGAGCGCCAGCGCCGTTTCGTGGCCGACGCCTCGCACGAGCTGCGCAGCCCCATCGCCTCGCTCAGGACCCAGCTCGAAGTGGCCGCCGCACACCCGGAGTTGCTCGACCTCGACGGCGCGGTGGAGGACACCGTACGGCTCCAGGACCTGGCCGCCGACCTGCTCCTGCTCGCCCGCCTCGACGCGGGGGAGCGGCCCGGAGACGCGCGGGTGGACCTCGCGGCCCTGGTGCGCGAGGAGGTCTCGCAGCGGGTGGCGGACAGGATTCCGGTACGGGTGGAGGCCGGGGAAAGCCGTGAGGCGGTCCTCGAAGTGGCCGGATCGCGCGGCCAGTTGGCGCGTGTGCTCGGCAACCTGGTGGACAACGCGCAGCGGCACGCCCGTACGCGGATCACCGTGGCGCTGCGGCAGGAGGGCGCGCACGCCGTGCTCACCGTCGCCGACGACGGCGCGGGCGTGCCCGAGGCCGAACGCGCCCGGATCTTCGAGCGGTTCGTGCGCCTCGACGACGCCCGCACGCGCGACGAAGGCGGCGCCGGACTCGGGCTCGCGATCGCCCGTGATGTGGTGGAGCGCCACGGCGGCCTGCTGAGTGTCGGCGTCTCAGAGGAGGGCGGAGCGCTCTTCCGGGTGGAACTGCCGCTCGACGAAGGCCGGTAGGCCCCGCCGGCCGCGGGTCACGCCTTGCCGCGCTGCGCGTGCAGGTGGTCGGCGATCGGTCCGAGCGTGGCCCGCAGGGTGGCGAGCGCCTCGGGGGTCATCAGGTCGATGTAGTGCTTGCGCACCGAGGCGACATGGTGCGGCGCGACCTTCTGCATGGTCGCGAGCCCCTCGTCGGTGAGCACCGCGTACAGGCCGCGGCGGTCGGACTCGCAGTTCTCGCGGCGGACCAGGCCCGCGTTCTCCATGCGGGTGATCTGGTGCGAGAGCCGGCTCTTGGACTGAAGGGTCGCGGTGGCCAGGTCGCTCATCCGCATCCGCAGGGACTCGGACTCCGAGAGGTTCACGAGGATCTCGTAGTCGTTGTAGGTCAGGCCGAACGGCTGGAGATCCTTTTCCAGCTGATAGGTGAGGAGCCGGTTCACGGCGAGATGGGTGCGCCAGGCGCACTGCTCGTCCTCGGTGAGCCAGCGGGGGGTGGCGTTGTCGGTCTCCATGAATCGATTCTACCTAGAAAGTTGAATACTGAACCAATGGATTCGGTTCCGTGGAGGGTGGCAGGGGGTGCACGCGCGCGTGGGCGCACGCGTTCGACGTCACACTCCGCAGACTACCGTTCACGCTCCGAGCCTTGACGGTCACCGCAGATCTCCGGCCGTCAGAGCCCCAAGCGCCACTGCAGATCTCCGGCCGTCAGCGCCCGAAGCGCGCTGCGGATCCCCGGCCGTCAAGGCCGAGCCGCAGCTGCGGACATCAGAGCCCGAACCGCCGCTGCAGATCCCCGAGCTGCCCCGGCATCCGCGGAATGCCGGCCTGCCCCGGAGTGCCGCCCCCACCCGGCACGCCCGCCTGGTGCGGCACGTGCCCCGTCGCCTGCTCGGCCATCAGCGCCTCGCTGGACTGGAGCAGCACGGTCCCGGCCCCGACGAACTCGAACTGGTGCTCCTCACCTGAGGCCCCGCCGATCCCGGTCAGCGCCCGGACGCCGCCCATCACGCCCGACATGTACCCGTGGTCGTAGTGGTGGCACGGGGAGGGGCAGTCCGCCCAGCCGACCAGCGCCTGCGGGTCCACGCGGATCGGCGGCTCCATGAAGACCACCGGACCGTTGGACGCGGCCACGAACTTGCCCGTGCCGATCAGCGTCAGGAAGCCCGGCACGATCGACTGCTTGAGCGCCAGGGTCGGCTGGTACGCGAGCAGGTTCCCGGAGCGGATCGTCAGGTTGCCGTTGTCCAGGTCGTACGAGTTCACGTCGAAGGACCGGTCGGCGAGCAGCATCTTGCCGCTGCCCTCGGCCACCACCCAGTCGCTCGCGTGCAGCGGCGAGTGGAAGGACGTACGGACCAGGCGGTCGAGCCGTCCGTGCCCGATCCCGTTGAACTCGATCGACCCGTAATAGGCGATCATCTTGCCCTTCTGGAGGAACCACTGGCTGCCCTTGAGCTCCACGCAGAAGGTGTACGCGTTCACGTTGTCGTCGCTCGGCAGCGTCATCGGGTCGTGGACCACGGGCCCCGCGCCCATAGGGGTGTTCACAGCTTCTCCTCCGAGGCCTGGACGTACACCGCACCGCTGCCGGACAGCTCCAGCTGGAACGCCTCACCCGAGCCGCGCCCCACCATGTCCCGCCAGCCGAGCGCCGTGGACAGCTTGTTGCGTACGTCGCCGTGGTGGGCGACGTAGGCCTGCGGGTCCACGTGCACCGGGCGCTGCGGGGTGATCGGGATCTCGATGACCCCGCCGTGCGCCATCACCGCGACCGCGCCGTGCCCCTTGAGGGTGGTCGTGAACAGACCCTGGCCGGTCACCTGGCCGCGCACCATGCCCATGACCCCGCCCTGCGAGCCCATGAACATCGTGCCCTGCTGGAGCGTCCCGTCGAAGGCGAGCAGCCGGTCGGCCTCGACGTACAAGGTGTCGCCGGTCAGGTTGATCACCTGGATGTGGTGGCCGCCGTGGCCGAACATCACGGTGCCGCTGCCCTCGACGGTCATCAGCGGGGTGGCCTCGCCGGCCACGCGCCGCCCGATCATCGAGCCGATACCGCCCTGCCCGCCCTGGATGTTGGGCGTGAAGGAGACCTCTCCCTTGTACGCGAGCATCGCGCCGCGCTGGGAGAAGAGCTTCTGGCCGGGGCCGACCGTGGCCTCGATCATCTTGGAGTTGATCTCGCGGAACGGCATCAGACGTCTCCTCCGATGGTGTTCCGCTCGCTCGGCTGCACGTACACGAGCCCGTCGCCCTCGAAGCGGACCTGGAAGGCCTCGCCGCCGCCCTCGCCCATGAAGGTGCGGAAGGTCACGCCGGACTGGAAGGACTGGCGGACGTTCCCCTGGTGCGCGATGTACGCGCCCGGGTCGACGATCAGCGGGTACTGCGGCGAGACGCGGAGCACCACGGCCGGACCGTCGGACATCAGGGCCGCCTGGCCCGTGCCCTCGATGGTCGTGGTGAACAGGCCGTTGCCCGAGGTCGCGCCGCGCATCCCCGTGAAGGTCGTGCCCGTACGCAGCCCGGCGTCCGTGGCCAGCAGATTGCTGGCCTCGACGTACAGCTTGTCGTTGTGGAGGTTGACGAGGTTGATCTCGGAGGCGCGGTCGGCGAAGAAGCACGTGCCGTGCCCCTTCACCTCCATCAGCACCATCTGCTCACCGGTCAGCCGGCGCGTGACCATGCCACGGATGCCCTCGCCGCCGCCGGAGAGTTTCTTGAACGCCATCTGGCCGTCGTAGGCGACCATCGAGCCGTTCTTCGCCTTCACGGCGTCGCCCGTCATGTCGACGGCGAGCACCTTGCTGCCTTGGAGTCGGAACGTTGCCACGGAGCGACGTTAGCCGTCAGGGCATACCCGCCGACAGGGTCAGAAGTCGGATCCGTACCCTGAGAGTGCCCTGACTTCCGTCACCCCCTGTCTCGAAGGTGCCCTCGAAGTGGACATCAAGACCGCCTCCGCCGTCCGACGCCTGCGACTGGTCTCCGCCGTCGAAGCGGTGTCGTTCCTCCTGCTGCTCGTCTGCTCGGTGCTCAAGCGCACCACGGACTTCAACGCCGTCCCGGTCATGGGCGCGGTGCACGGCGTGCTCGTCGTGCTCTTCCTGGTCTTCCTCGCGGACGCCTGGAACCGGACCAAGTGGGAGGTCAAGCGCCCGCTGATCCTGTTCGTCCTCTCCGTGATCCCCTTCGGCGGCTTCTACGCCGAGAAGATGCTGCGCGCCGAGGAGCGCGACCAGGTCATCGCCGCGCGCGCCCGCCGTGAAGGGGTCGTCGGCGCATGATCGTAGCGTTCTCGGTCACGCCGCTCGGTGTCGGCGAGGAAGTGGGGGAGTACGTCGCCGACGCCGTCCGTGTCGTACGGGACTCGGGGCTCCCGTACCGCACCGACGCCATGTTCACCTCGGTCGAAGGCGACTGGGACGAGGTGATGGACGTGGTCAAGCGCGCCGTCGCGGCCGTCGAGGCGCGTGCGCCGCGGGTCTCCGTCGTGATGAAGGCGGACATCCGCCCGGGTGTCACGGACGGTCTGACGAAGAAGGCCGAGACGGTGCAGCGGTATCTGACCCAGGGCGACTGAGCCCGGCGCCCGACCGTCTTCTTGAGAACCCCCGCCCACGGGCGGGGGTTTTCTTGTGCCCGAGGTCACGGACGCGGACCCCGTCCGGGAGTTGAGCAGTCGCTCAAAAAGACGTACCTTCTTTTTGAGCGGTCGCTCAATAACGTACCGAGCAGGGGGTTTGTCATGGGGGAACGAGCAGGTCTGTACGTCGAGGCGTTCATCCGCGCCGACATGGAGGACCTCTGGGAGCGCACCCAGAACCCGGCCGAACACCGGCGCTGGGACCTGCGCTTCGGCGAGATCGACTACCTCCCGAAGGCGGCGGGCGAGCCGCAGCACTTCCGGTACGCCACCCGCCTGCTGCCCTTCCTGAAGATCGCCGGCACCGGGATCTCGGCCGGCGAGAAGATCCGCCCCGACGGCACCCGCACCTCGGCCCTGCGCTTCTCCTCGCCGCACCCGCTCTCGCTCCTGAAGGAGGGCAGCGGCTACTGGCGGTACGTGCCCGAGGAGGGCGGCGTCCGCTTCATCACCGGGTACGACTACACCCCGCGCTGGGGGCGGTTCGGCAAGGCGGCCGACCGTTGCGTGTTCCGGCCGCTGATGGGCTGGGCCACCGCCTGGTCCTTCGACCGGCTGCGGCTCTGGCTGGAGGAGGGCATCACGCCGCGCTGGTCGCTGGTGCACTGGCTCACCGAGATGCTGATGCGGACGCTGCTGCTGCTCGCGCTGCTCGGCCTGTTCCTCGTCTTCGCGCTCCAACCCCTGGTGTTCCTCCTGGCCAGTGGTTACGCCGACTTCGGGGTGTTCTTCTTCCTCTTCGCGATCGTCGGCATCCCGGCCACCCTCTTCGTGCTCCTGCTCCGCCTGCCGCCCCTGCCCTTCACCCCGGCCGCCCGCCGCTGCGGCCGCACCCCGCGGGCCGGCGCCCGCGCACCCCGCATCCTCGGCACCCTCACCACGCAGGAGAACTGACGTGACCTCGATCTTCCGCACCGTCCTCGGCGCCGACTTCGACCGCCTCCACCCCGAGATGCGGCGCCGCTTCTCCGTCGGTCTCGCGAGCGGCGAGGCCTGCTTCGGCACCGGAGTGATGGACCGCATCTGGCACGGCGGCCCATGGGTCAAGCCCTTCCTCGCGCTCGGCACCACGCGCAACATCCTGGTTCCGCGCGAAGGCCGGCACGTCCCCTTCACCATCGAGAACGTGCCGTACACCGACACCTACGGCCGTGAGACCGTGAGCTTCGTGCGCACGTTCAACCTCCCCGGCGGTCCCCGCCGCTTCGACGCCCAGATGGTGCTCGGCCCCCAGGGCGACCGCATCCTCGACTACCTCGGCACGCACCAGCACCTCGCGTCCGACCTGCACCTCTCCGTGGACGAGCGGGGCGGACTCGTGATCCGCTCCGGGATTCACCGCTTCCGCGAGGGCCGCGTCGACCTCCGCGTCCCCGAGCTGATCGGCGGCGACGCCGAGGTGCGCGAGCACTACGACGAGCGGGCCGGCCGCTTCCGTATCCGCGTGCGCGTCACCAACCGCCGCTTCGGACCGCTCTTCGGCTACGAGGGCTCCTTCACCGCCCGCTACGAGAGCGTCGGCCGCTGCGGGGTCCGGCCGGGCCTGCGCCCCGTACGCGAGGAGGCGCGCGCATGACACCCCGCGCCACCTCCGCGTCCGCCAAGGACAAGGCCGCCAAGAGCGCCGAGACCAAGCAGAAGCTGGTCGACGGCGCCCTGCGCACCCTCGTCGAGCAGGGCATCGCCAAGACCTCGGCCCGCTCCATCGCGGCCGCCGCGGGCGTCAACCAGGCGCTGGTCTTCTACCACTTCGGCTCCGTCGATGAGCTGCTCGCCGAGACCTGCCGGTACGCCTCGGAACAGCGCGTGGCCCTCTACCGCGAGCGGCTCGACCGCATCGAGACCCTCGCCGACCTGCTCGTCTTCGGCCGCGAGATGCACGAGCGGGAGAGCGCGGACGGCCATGTCGCCGTGCTCGCCCAGCTGCTCGCCGGCGCCCAGACCCACCCGCCGCTCGCCCCCGCGACCGCGGCCGGGCTCGACCTGTGGATCGCCGAGATCGAGAAGGTCCTCGTGCGCGTCCTGTCCGCGAGCCCGCTCGGCGAGTTCGCCGACCCGGTCGGACTCGCCCGCGCGGTCAGCGCCTCCTTCGTCGGCATCGAGCTGTACGAAGGGGTCGACCCGGCCGGCGCCGAACGCGCCCTGGCCGCCCTGGAACAGCTGTCCGTGCTGGTCGCGGCGGTGGAGGAGCTCGGTCCCATCGCCCAGCGCGCGGTACGCCACCGGCTGCGGAAGACCGTA
The DNA here is from genome assembly GCF_900100315.1 of Streptomyces indicus. GTDB lineage: Bacteria > Actinomycetota > Actinomycetes > Streptomycetales > Streptomycetaceae > Streptomyces > Streptomyces indicus. Next base: position 453,774 of record NZ_FNFF01000002.1, on the reverse strand, counting down.
CGCAAGTAGCCCTCTCGGCCCCTCGCGGCACCTCCTCCCGCCCAGCGCACCACCTCCGCGTGATCGCAACTCGCGAGCCCTGACCGGCCCTCCGTCCGGGAAATAAAGCGCACGCTCGGCCCCTTCCGGTCGACACGCCCGAGTTTCTCCACTTTTGTGGGGGTGTTGGCTCGTTCGATCAGGGCGAGCCGAACGATCCAGAGGAGGGCGCTGTGCCGCCGGAGGGCTACGACTACGACACCCACAGCCGGATAGCCGGGCCGCTCACCGAGCCCGACGGAGCCGCCTACCGGGTGCAGTACACCAAGCTCCTCTCGCGTGAGCCGCACCGAATACGAGCGATCCTGCTGATGACGCTCGCCCCGGTGCTCACCGGCCTCCTGCTCGTCTACCTGGTCTGGCCCACGCACTGGACCAAGCGCGAGGGCGGCGACCAGTGGCTGGTCTATCTCGACGTCACGATGCTCGTGGCGATCGGACTGATCGAGCTGTTCATGCTGATCAACGTCGTCTCCATCGCCCACGCGACGATGGTGGCCCGCGACCCGATACCCGTGACACCCGAGCCCGGCACCCGCGTCGCCTTCCTGACGACCTACGTGCCCGGCAAGGAACCCATATCCATGGTCCGCGGCACCCTCGAAGGCGCGATGAAGATGCGCCACGACGGGCACCTGGACGTCTGGCTGCTCGACGAGGGCGACGACCCCGAGGCCAAGGCCCTCTGCGCCGAACTCGGCGTCCGGCACTTCACGCGCAAGGGCGTCCCCGAGTGGAACCGCGACAAGGGTGTCCACAAGGCCAAGACCAAGCACGGCAACTACAACGCGTGGCTCGCGATGCACGGCGACGACTACGAGTTCTTCGCCTCCGTCGACACCGACCACGTGCCGATGCCCAACTTCCTCGAGCGGATGCTGGGTTACTTCCGCGACCCGGACATCGCCTTCGTCGTCGGACCGCAGGTGTACGGCAACTACTCCCCGGCCGTCACCAAGGCCGCCGAATCCCAGCAGTTCCTCTTCCACGCGCTGATCCAGCGCGCGGGCAACCGCTACCGCGCCCCGATGTTCGTCGGCACCAACAACGCCGTACGGATCAGCGCCGTCAAGCAGGTCGGCGGGCTCTACGACTCGATCACCGAGGACATGGCCACCGGCTTCGAGCTGCACCGCACCAAGAACCCGCGCACCGGGCACCACTGGCGCTCCGTCTACACCCCGGACGTCCTGGCCGTGGGGGAGGGCCCGGAGTCCTGGACCGACTTCTTCACCCAGCAGATGCGCTGGTCGCGCGGGACGTACGAGACCCTCATCAAGCAGTACTGGAAGGCGCCCTTCCGGATGCCGCTGGGGCGGTTCTTCAACTACTCGCTGATGCTGGTGTATTACCCCATGACCGCGGTCAACTGGGTGCTCGGCATCCTCAGCTGCGGACTCTTCCTCTGGTTCGGCGCCTCCGGGACCCAGGTCGCGGCCTCCATCTGGCTGATGCTCTACAGCGACGCGGCGGCCCTCCAGGTCGGCCTCTATCTGTGGAACCGGCGGCACAACGTCTCGCCGCACGAGCCCGAGGGCTCCGGCGGGCTGGCCGGCATGGCGATGTCCGCGCTCTCCGCGCCGATCTACGCCAAGTCGCTCGGCGAGGCGGTCGTGCGCCGCCCGAGCCGCTTCGTGGTCACGCCCAAGGGCGGCGACGCCTCGCCCGACCGGCTCCTGACCTTCCGTATCCACCTCTTCTGGGCGGCGATCCTCGCGACCTCCCTGGTGGCCTCCTTCGTGCTCGGCCACACCCATGTCGCCATGCGCACCTGGGCGTTCCTCGCGCTCGCCATCTCGCTCGCGCCGGTGGCCGTCTGGGCGGGCGGCGAGATCCGCAGGCGGCGCACCCTGCGGGCCGGCGCACCCGAACCGGCCCTCGCGGCGGCGACGGCCACGGCGACAGCCACGGCCGCCCCTGCCGCGGCGACGGCCGCACGGGCGGCCGCCGGGCCCGCGCCCGCCCATGTCTCGCAGGCCGGTGTCGCCACCGGCTCCGCGGTCCCCACCGGCTCGACGGTGTCCAGCAGCACGACGGGAGGCAACTGACCCATGCCGTTCTCACCGACCAAGCGTCAGAAGAAGACGGTCCTGGGCGCGGGAGCCGTCGTCCTGCTCGCCGGTCTGAACGCCCCCGCCGCCGTCGGCTTCGCCGAGGACCAGTACCACGCGTACAAGATCTCCCAGCCCGGCTACAAGGCGAAGTACGGCTCCTGGAACACGGTGGACGTGCCCGAGGAGTTCCGTACGAACGCCATCCACGCGGCCCTGCTGCACACCGGCAAGGTCCTGATCGTGGCCGGTTCGGGCAACAACCAGAAGAACTTCGACGCCGGCACCTTCGACACCATCCTCTGGAACCCGGCCGACAACTCCTTCAAGAAGATCCCCACCCCCGAGGACTTCTTCTGCTCCGGCCACACCCAGCTCGCCGACGGCCGCCTCCTGGTGGCCGGCGGCACCGCGCGCTACGAGGTACTCGACGGCGCGGTCACCCGGGCCGGCGGCCTGATGCGGGTCAAGAACGAGAGCCCCGACAAGGAGGTGACCCTCGCGAAGGGCACGGTCTTCCGCTCCCCGACGGGCACCAAGTACGTGAGCCGCTTCGACGTGAAGATCCCCAAGGCGAAGCGGAAGTTCGACATCTCGTACACGCGGAGCGGGGCGATGAAGCCCTGGAAGACCAAGGTCCTCGCCGCCGAGGAACGGGTCTTCGTCGAGGCCGTGGAGGAGGGCGAGGCCTCCGTCACCACGAAGCGGGCGCAGTACGAGATCGAGGGCCTGCGGGGCAAGGACGCCGACAACGTCTACGGCCTCACCGAGAAGATCGACATGGAGAAGCAGGACTTCCAGGGCATCCGGGCCGCATACGAGTTCGACCCGGTGGCCGAGAAGTACATCCAGGTCGACCCGATGGCCAAGGCCCGCTGGTACCCGACCCTCGTCACGCTCCAGGACGGCAAGGTGCTCGCGGTCTCCGGGCTCGACGAGGTCGGCGTGGTCGACCCCGGGGACAACGAGATCTACGACCCGTCCACGAAGAAGTGGAAGAAGGGCCCGTTCCGCTACTTCCCCACGTACCCCGCGCTCTTCCTCACCAAGGGCGGCAAGCTCTTCTACCCGGCGTCCAACGCCGGTTACGGGCCCGCAGAGAAGGGGCGCGAGCCGGGCCTGTGGGACCTGGAGAAGAACACCTTCGAGAAGGTCCCCGGCCTGGAGGACATGGACCAGACCGAGACCTCCGCCTCGCTGCTGCTGCCGCCCGCGCAGGACCAGAAGGTGATGATCCTCGGCGGCGGCGGGGTCGGCGAGTCCGAGAAGTCCACCGCGCGCACGGCCGTGATCGACCTCAAGGAGGACGACCCGGAGTTCCGCACGGGTCCGCAACTGCCGCAGGGCACGCGCTACTTGAACAGCGTGATCATGCCGGACGACACCGTGTTCACCAGCGGCGGCTCGTACGACTACCGCGGGCGCGGCGCCTCCAACATCCTCAAGGCCCAGTTCTACGACCCCGAGGCGGACCGCTTCTTCGCGGCGGCCGACCCGACCGTGGGCCGCAACTACCACTCCGAGGCGCTGCTCCTCCCCGACGGGCGCGTGGCCACCTTCGGCTCCGACTCGCTCTTCGGCGACAAGGACAACACCAAGCTCGGCAAGTTCGAGCAGCGGATGGAGGTCTACACACCGCCGTACCTCTACCGCGACAAGGAGAGCCGTCCGCAGCTCGGCGACGGGCCGCGGGAGCCGGACGCGCAGGGCCGGGCGACCTTCAGGACGCAGGACCCGTCGAAGATCGTCAAGGCGCGGCTGATGCGGCCTAGCGCGGTCACGCACACGACGGACGTCGAACAGCGCTCCATCGCCCTGGACCTGACGAAGGGCAGGGACTCCGTCACCGTCACGGTGCCGAAGGACCGGACGCTGGTGCCGCCCGGCTGGTACATGGTGTTCGCCGTGGACGGCGAGGGGACACCCTCGGCGGCGAAGTGGATCCACGTGGCGAAGTAGCCGCACGGTCCGGTGACTCGAGGCCACCGGACCCCGCAGACGAAACGGCCCGTCCCTCTGGCGAGAGGGGACGGGCCGTTTCCTGTCCTGCCGGGCTGTTCGGCTACTTGCTGTTGCGGGCGAGGCCGAGCGCGTACTCCGGCCACCACTTGCCGGCCGGCGGGCCGCCGCGGCACTGCCCGTCCGACTCGCCGGGCCGCTTGATCCACAGGAAGGCGTCCACCAGCTTCTCGCCCGTCCTCGTCGTGGGCGCGGCGCCGAGCGCGCGGCCCGGCGGGTTGCACCAGGCCTCGCCGCCGCGGCCGGGCAGCGGCCCGTTGCCGTTGCGGCTGGTGTCGATCACGAAGTGCTTGTTGCCGACCAGGGCGGAGAGCTTCTTGCCGTACGCGATGTTCTCGGCCGTCGGCTGGAAGTTGGACACGTTGAGCGCGAAGCCGTCGGCCTGGGCGATGCCCGCTCGCCACAGCGGCTGCGCGAGATCGCCGGGGTTCCTGATCCAGTCCGGGTTGCCGGCGTCCAGGTAGACCTTGGTGTTCTTCTGCTTCTTCAGGCGTGCGACCGCCTCCGACATCAGCCGGAAGCGCTGCTCGTGGTACTCGGCCGGGGTGCAGCCGTCGGCCACGTGCGGCAGCGCGTCCGGCTCCAGGATGACGATGGCCTTCTTGTCCTCGATGTTGTCGGCGAAGGCGCCGATCCACTGCCGGTAGAAGTCCTCGCTGTGCGCACCGCCGGCCGAGTGCTGGCCGCAGTCGCGGTGCGGGATGTTGTACGCGACCAGCACCATCGTGCTGCCGGACTTCGCGGCGCCGTCGCGCGCGGCCCGGATCTGCCAGCCCGGCTCGTCGCCCGCGGGCCACACCGCGAGCGGCCGGTCGGCGATACGGCGCAGCACCTCCGCGTCGGAGGCGCGGCCGTTCGCCTGCCACTGCTTGACCTGCTGGGCGGCCGGGCTGTTCGGGTCCACCCAGAACGGCTGGCCCGCGGGCGCGGGCTTGGGCGGCGACTGGACGAGGCCGGCCTCGCGGTGGTCGGCGCCCGGGCCGGCGTCCCCGCCGGAACAGGCGGCGGTGAGGGCGGCCGAGGCGCAGAGAGCGGCGGCGATGGCCAGCCTGCCGCGGACGGTGCGGGCATTGCGGGCGGTCATCCGGACCCCTTGGTGGGACGGCGCACGGGACCGGGCAATCGTTACATAACGGACAGGAATCGGCAGGTCACGACACCGGGCCCATCGGTGCGGGCGCCAGCGGCAGACCTTGCCGGGGCGGGCACGACACCGGGGGCGCCCCCGTCAGGAGGGGCGCCCCCGGTCGTATGCGGCGACGGCGACGTCGCGGCGGGCGGGACTCAGAAGCCGGCCGGCTCCGTGTACACACCCCACTCGTCCCGCAGCACCCCGCAGATCTCGCCGAGCGTGGCCTCGGCCCGTACGGCGTCCAGCATCGGCTCGATCATGTTCGAGCCGTCGCGCGCGGCGTCGAGCATCGCGGCGAGGGCGGCCCGGACGCGCGCGTCGTCGCGGCCGGCCTTGCGGTCGCCCAGGAGCCGCACCTGCTCGCGCTCCACCTCGTGCGAGACCCGCAGGATCTCCAGGTCACCGGTGACGGAACCCGTGTGGCAGTTGACGCCGACGACCTTCTTGTCGCCCTTCTCCAAGGCGCGCTGGTACGTGAAGGCCGACTCGGCGATCTCGCCCGTGAACCAGCCGTCCTCGATCCCGCGCAGAATGCCGGAGGTGATCGGGCCGATCGGGTGCTGACCGTCGGGGTGGGCGCGCAGACCGCGCTCCTTGATCTGCTCGAAGATCTTCTCGGCGTCCGCCTCGATCCGGTCCGTGAGCTGCTCGATGTACCAGGAGCCGCCCAGCGGGTCCGCCACGTTGGCGACGCCCGTCTCCTCCATCAGCACCTGCTGCGTGCGCAGCGCGATCTCCGCGGCCTGCTCGCTCGGCAGGGCGAGGGTCTCGTCGAGGGCGTTGGTGTGCAGCGAGTTCGTCCCGCCGAGCACCGCCGCCAGCGCCTCGACCGCGGTCCGTACGACGTTGTTGTACGGCTGCTGCGCGGTCAGCGAGACCCCGGCGGTCTGCGTGTGGAACCGCAGCCACTGCGCCTTGTCGGTCTTCGCCCCGTAGACCTCCTTCATCCACCGGGCCCAGATGCGCCGCGCCGCACGGAACTTGGCGATCTCCTCGAAGAAGTCCACATGCGCGTCGAAGAAGAAGGACAGGCCGGGCGCGAAGACGTCCACGTCCAGGCCGCGGGAGAGCCCCAGCTCCACGTAACCGAAGCCGTCGGCGAGCGTGTACGCCAGCTCCTGCGCGGCCGTCGCCCCGGCCTCGCGGATGTGGTAGCCGGAGACGGAGAGCGGCTTGTACGCGGGGATCCCGGCGGAGGTGTACTCCATCAGGTCGCCGATCAGGCGCAGATGCGGCTCCGGCTGGAAGAGCCACTCCTTCTGCGCGATGTACTCCTTGAAGATGTCCGTCTGGAGCGTGCCGTTGAGCACGGCCGGGTCCACGCCCTGGCGTTCGGCCGCGACCAGGTACATGCAGAAGACGGGGACGGCCGGACCGGAGATGGTCATGGACGTGGTGACATCGCCGAGCGGGATGTCCTTGAACAGGACCTCCATGTCGGCGGCCGAGTCGATGGCCACACCGCAGTGCCCGACCTCGCCGAGCGAACGCGGGTCGTCGGAGTCGCGGCCCATCAGGGTCGGCATGTCGAAGGCGACGGACAGCCCGCCGCCGCCGTTCGCCAGGATCATCTTGTAGCGCTCGTTGGTCTGCTCGGCGTTGCCGAAGCCCGCGAACTGGCGGATGGTCCAGGTCCGGCCGCGGTAACCCGTCGCGTGCAGACCGCGCGTGTACGGGTATTCGCCGGGCCAGCCGATGCGCTCGAAGCCCTCGTACGTATCGCCCGGGCGCGGCCCGTAGACCGGCTCGACCGGATCGCCGGAGAGCGTCGTGAAGTCGGCGTCCCGCTTGCGGGCCTTGTCGTACCGGGCCTGCCAGCGGCGGCGGCCCTCTTCGATGGCGTCAGCGTCCATGCCTTCGAATTTACTAGGACGTCCTAGTAAATGTCGATGGCGAACCCCCGTGGTGCGCGCCACGGGGGTACCGGAAGCCTTACGCCTTGGCGACCGCGGCGTCCGAGTCCTCGGTGAAGAGGGGCTCCAGCTCGCGGGAGATCTTGCGCTCGACGAAGAAGGCGGCCGTCGGGATCGTGCCCGCGATCAGCACCCAGAGCTGCTTGCCCACCGGCCACTTGGCCTTGGAGCCCAGGTCGAAGGCGAAGACCAGGTACACGACGTAGAGCCAGCCGTGCGCGATGCTGACGACCTTGGTGAAGTCCGCGGCGCCGTCCATGTCCAGGGCGTACTTGCCGATCATGCCCAGGGTGAGCAGGACGAGCAGGACACCCGTGATGTAGGCGAGGGCGCGGTAGCGGGTCAGGACGCTCTTCTTCATACGGACGAGGGTAACCGCCCGGTTTGCGTGATCTTTACGTGGGTGCGGGCGCCCGGGAGGCGCCGGTTCAGCGCTCCTCGAAGTCCGCCGCAGCGACCCTGAGCGGCCGCAGCATCGCGAAGATCTCGCCGCACTCCTCCGCGTCGTACACACCGAGGCCGAAGTCCATCGCCATCAGGTCGCGCGTGGCGTTCTCCACCACCTCGCGGCCCTTGTCGGTGATCGAGGCGAGGGTGCCGCGGCCGTCGTTGGGGTTGGGGCGCTTGTCGACCAGGCCCGACTTCACCAGGCGGTCGACGGTGTTCGTGACCGAGGTCGGATGGACCATGAGGCGCTCGCCGATCTTCGACATCGGCAGCTCGCCCGCCTTGGAGAAGGTGAGCAGGACCAGCGCCTCGTAGCGCGCGAAGGTCAGTCCGTACGGCTTGACCACCGCGTCGACCTCGGCGAGCAGGATCTGGTGGGCGCGCATGATCGAGGTGATGGCGGCCATGGACGGCACCGTTCCCCAGCGCTGCTTCCAGAGTTCGTCGGCTCGGGCGATGGGGTCGAAGGGGAGGCTGAGCGGCTTCGGCACGGCACCGACCTTACCGGGCAGTCACATTCTGGCCACAGCTGTCTCGCAGTTCGGTCTGCCGCCGGTGGCGGGGTGCCGGGCCTCCAGCAGAGGCGGCGGGTGCCGGTCGCGTCAGCCGGTGTGCGCCCAGTGCTGTTGCAGCAGCCGTACGGTCGCCGTGATGGCCGGGCGGCGGGCCGCGCCCGGCCGCCACAGCGCGTAGAGCCGCCGCACGGGCACCGGCTCGATGGGCACCGCGCGCACGCCGGCCGGCAGCGGGCCGCGGCCCAGGCGCGGGACGAGGGCGACGCCCAGGCCGGCCGCCACCAGGGCGAGTTGGGTGTGGTACTCGGCCGCCTGGTGGGCGAGATCCGGCTCGCAGCCCGCCGCCCGCAGCGTGCGCACCAGCCAGTCGTGGCACACGGTCCCCGGCGGCTGGCAGATCCAGCGCTCGCCGCCGAGTTCCGCACGGCGTACGGACGCGCGTGCCGCCAGCGGGTGGTGCTCGGACACCAGCAGATCGCAGCGGTCGTCGCCGATCACCGCCTGTTCCACGCCCTCGGGCGCCGGCAGCGGTGCGATGTCCCAGTCGTGGGCGACCGCGAGGTCGAGCATGCCGCGGGCGACCAGGTCGACGGAGAGATGCGGATCGACCTCGTTCATCCGCACGTCGAGTCCGGGGTGCTCGCGCGCGAGCGTGGCGAGCACCCCGGGGAGCAGGCCGCGGGCCGCGGTGGCGAAGGCGCCGATCGTCAGCAGGCCCGTCGGCTTGCCCCGGCGCTCCTCCAGGGTTGTCTCGGCGCGCTCCACGATCGCCAGCAACTCCTGGGCGGCGGCGGCCAGATGGAGCGCCTCCTCGGTGAGGGCGACGCCCCGGCCGCGGCGCTCGAGCAGCTTGCTGCGGGTCTCCCGCTCCAGCTTCGTGATCTGCTGCGAGACGGCGGACGGGGTGTAGCCGAGCGCGGCCGCCGCCGCGGCCACGGAACCGTGCACGGACACGGCGTGCAGCGCCCGCAGGCGTCCCAGGTCGAGCATGTCTGCCTCCACAGCCTGGCGATCCGTAAGCAATGCTCAATCCAACCATGAAGAAATCCGCGCTGGTGCTGAATGGTCGCGGTCGTCGATCCTCGGTGCATGCGCCCCGTACACATCGCTCTCGCCGTCCTGGTCGCCGCCGTCTGGGGCGTGAACTTCGTCGTCATCGAGGTGGGGCTCGGGCACTTCCCGCCGCTGCTCTTCTCCGCCCTGCGGTTCCTGGTGGCGGCGCTGCCCGCCGTCTTCTTCGTGGGCCGGCCCAAGGTCGCCTGGAAGTGGGTGATCGGGGTCGGAGTCGCCCTGGGCGTGGCCAAGTTCGGGCTGCTCTTCCTCGGGATGGACCGCGGGATGCCGGCCGGTCTGTCCTCGCTGGTGCTCCAGATCCAGGCGGTCTTCACGGCCGTGTTCGCGGCGCTGGTGCTGCGGGAGCGGCCGGGCAAGGTGCGGGTCGCGGGCATGGCCCTCGCGCTCGGCGGGATCGCGCTCGCCGCCGTGGACGAGGGGGCGTCGGGCCCCGTGCTCGCCTTCGTGCTCGTCATCGCGGCCGCGGCCTGCTGGGGCGTCTCCAACGTGCTCACCCGCAAGGCCGCGCCGCCGGACGCGCTGAACTTCATGGTCTGGGTGTCCGTGATCCCCGTACTGCCGCTGCTCGCCCTGTCGTTGCTCTTCGAGGGGCCGGACGCGGGCCTGGCGGCGCTGCGCGGCCTCGACTGGGGCGGCCTCGGCGCGCTCGTCTACGTCGCCTGGGGCGCGACCGTCTTCGGGTTCGGCGCCTGGGGCTTCCTGCTGCGCCGCTACCCCGCCTCCGCCGTGGCCCCCTTCTCGCTGCTCGTGCCCGTCTTCGGGATGTCCTCGGCGGCGCTGCTGCTCGACGAGTCGGTCAGCGGTCTGCGCTGGGCCGCGGCGGTGCTGCTCGTGGGCGGGGTCGCGGTCACCTCGCTGGCGCGGGCGGGCGGCGCGCGGCCGCCCGCCCCGGCTCCGGTGACTCCGGCTCCGGCTGTGGAGCGGTCTCAGGTGTGAACCGGAGGCTCGGCCCCGGCCCGCCGCGCCTCCCATACGAGGAGTACGGACAGCGCCGTACCGAGGACGCCGGCGCCGGTGACCACCTGGTGCACGGGCCAGAACTCAGCGGCCAGGCCCGCGAGCGCCATGCCCGCGCCCTGGACCGTCATCAGGCCCGCGGTCATCAGGGTCATGGCACGGCCGCGCAGCTCCTCGGGCACGGTGGCCACGAACCACTGGTCGAGGCCGAGCACGTACGCGCCGCCGGCTCCCGCGAGGACGAGCAGCAGCAGCGTGAGGCCGAGGCCGGGCGCCATCGCGTATCCCAGGTAGGGGAGCAGGCCCACCGCCGCGACGGGGTAGACGATGCGCGAGCGGGTGCGTCCGCTCAGACGGGTGCCGACCCACAGCTCGGCCGCGATGTGGCCCACGGGCATCGCGCACATCATCAGGCCGAGCGCCGCGGGACCCGCGCCGATGTGCGCGGCGTACGGGGCGGCGAGCGCCTCGGGCGCGACCACGAACATGGCGGGGATCCAGAAGAGCAGGATCTGGGCGCGCATCCGCCGGTCGGCGAAGACCAGGCGGGCGCCGGAGAGGGACTCGCGCAGGAGGGTGGCGCTGCCGCGGGTCCGGGCGGGCCTGGCCTTCGTGCCGAAGCGCAGCAGGGCGGCCGAGGCGAGGAAGGTGCCGAGGGTGATCGTGATCGCGCCGCGCGGCGAGACCACGGCGAGCAGGATGCCGCCCACGCCGAACCCGGCGAGCTGGGCGCTCTGCGAGACGATGCGCAGGAGCGAGCGGCCCAGGACGAAAAGGTCGCCCTCGCCGAGGATGTCGGTGAGTGCGGCCATCCGCGTGCCGGTGAAGACCGGCGCGATCGCGGCGATCAGGACGCGCAGCGCGAGCAGCGCCGCCACCGGGGTGCCCGGCACGATCATCACGGCCACGCAGGCGGCGCAGACCAGATCGCACACGACGAGGACGCGGCGGGCCGGGTAGCGGTCGGCGACCCCGGCGAACAGCGTGCCGCCGATGAGGTACGGGAGCATGCCGAGCGCGAACGTGAGGGCGCTGAGCAGCGGCGAGTTGGTGAGCTCGTAGACGAGCACGGTCAGGGCGATCTCGCTGACGATCACGCCGAGCAGCGAGAGCAGATGCGCCGCGAACACGGCACGGAACTCGCGGACACGGAAGACGGCGCCGTACCCCTGGGGCGGGGCGGCATCGAGGGCGCTGGCACGGGTCTCGGTCGACATGTGCAGCAGCGTGGCCTCCCGGGCCCGTACGGCTAAGACTTTCGGCTCAGGCCGAATCTTCGTACCGTAAGGCATGCCCTTCCATCTGCACTTCGGTGAACAGGACCTGCTGCACTGCCGGTTCGCGATCTCGCCGATCTGGGAGACGCAGGCGGCGATCAGCATGCTCGGGCGACCCGAGAGCCACGGCTACCACCTGCCGTGGCTGCGCCGGATCAAGGACGCGGCAGCCGAGCTCGACCTCGCCCCGGTCCTGCGCCTGATGCCGCAGCGCGGGCGCTACCCGGACTTCTGGTGCCCGCCGCCGACGAACGCGCTCTCCACCTTCGACGAGGAGTTGTCGCGGGTACGGGAGACGCCCGCCGACGACGCGTACACCGATCTGTACGAGACGCTCGCGGACCAGCCGGGAGCGCTGGAGAGCGCGCTCGGGCGGCAGCTGCTCGCCGACCCGGCGGCCGCCGTCCAGCTCCTGGCCGACCGCATCGAACAGGCCTGGCACCGGCTGATCGCCCCCGAGTGGCCGCGCCTGCGCGCGCTGCTCGAAGCGGATATCGCGTACCACTCGCGGGTGCTCGCGGCGGTCGGATTCCGGGAGCTGCTCGGCGAGTTGAACCCCAATCTGCGCTGGGAGGGCTCGACCCTGACCGTGGTCAGCAGCCTGGGGGAGTACGAGCGCACCCTGCACGGCGAGGGCCTGGTCCTGATCCCCTCGGTGTTCACCTGGCCGCATGTGGTCAGCGGCCAGGAGGAGCCGTGGCGGCCCGCGATCATCTATCCGGCGCGCGGCATCGGCGGCCTGTGGAGCGAGGCGGGCGCCGGTACCGCCGACGCACTCGCTCGCCTGCTCGGCCGGGCCCGCGCAGACGTCCTGACCGCACTCGCCGACCCGGCGAGCACCTCCGCGCTCGCCCACCGGCTCGGCCTCGCCCCCTCCTCCGTATCCGCGCATCTGTCGGCCCTCAAGGGTGCGGGCCTGCTCACCTCGCGCCGTTACGGGCACCAAGTCCTCTACGAGCGGACGCCGTTGGGGATCGCCCTGGCGGGGGCCGACGTGTGAGGGCGGTCAGCGCAGGCTGCGCACCACCCGCGCCGGGTTGCCCACGGCCAGGACGCCCGCCGGCAGGTCGCGCGTGACCACCGAGCCCGCGCCGACCACGGTGTCCGCGCCGATGGTCACGCCCGGGCAGACGATCACGCCGCCGCCGAGCCAGACGTTGTCGCCGATGGTGATCGGCTCGCCCTTCTCCCAGCCCTCCCGGCGGCGCACCGGATCCAACTCGTGGGTGGGGGTGAGAAGTTGGACGTTCGGGCCGATCTGGACGTCCTCGCCGATCGTGATCGGGGCCGCGTCCAGGAAGACCGCGCCGAAGTTGACGAAGGTGCGGGCGCCGATCGAGATGTACGTGCCGTAGTCGCACTGGAACGGCGGGCGGATGCGCACGTCCTCGCCGAGCTCACCGATCAACTGCTTCAGCAGGTTGCGGCGTTGGTCGGCCGGCGCCGTCGAGGCCGCGTTGTAGAGCTCGCACAGCTTGGCCCGCCGCACCGTCGCCGCGAGCAGCTCCTCGTCGTCGGCGATGTACCAGTCACCCGCCAGCATGCGCTTCTTGTTCTCTCCCATGGCCCCACTATGGATCAGCGGGATCAAGGCAGCGCAAGGGTGAACAGCGCCCCGCCGCCCGGCGCCCGGCCCGCCGTGAGCTCCGCCCCGTGGGCGCGGGCGATCTGGCGGGCCATCGCGAGGCCGAGCCCCGAACCGGGCAGGGCGCGGGCGGACTCGGCGCGGTAGAAGCGGTCGAAGACATGCGGCAGGTCCGCCGGGTCGATGCCCGGGCCGTGGTCCCGCACGGTCAACGTCCGCTCGGTGAGGGTCACTTCGACCGGGCCGCCGGGCGGGGAGAACTTCGCCGCGTTGTCGAGCAGATTCGTCACCAGGCGGGACAGGCGCGAGGGGACCCCGGGCAGCGTCAGGGCGGCGGCCGGCTCGTCCACGTCCCAGGTGAAGGAGACCGCGGGCCAGTGCGTACGGGCCGCCTCCACTGCATGCCCCACCAGGGCCGCCAGCCGCACCTCTTCCAGCAGGGGCAGCGGTTCCTCGTCGCGGGCCAGCTCGATCAGGTCGTTCACCAGCCCGGTCACCTCCCGCAGCTGCCGGCCGAGAGCCTGGGCGGCGCGGTCGCGCTGCGCGGGCGTCAACCGGTCGGCGCGGGCGAGGAGTTCGGCATTCGTCCGCAGCGCCGTGAGCGGGGTGCGCAGCTCGTGGGAGGCGTCGGCGACCAGGCGGCGCTGCGCGGTGACCGACTGCTCCAGCTCGCCGAGCATCGTGTTGAACGTGGCCGCGAGCCGCGTCACCTCGTCCTCGCGGCCCGCACGCCCCGGCGGCAGCTCGATGCGGTGCCGGGCGTCGCGCGTGGCGGCGATCCGCTCGGCGGTGGCGGTGAGCCGGGTGACCGGTGCGAGCCCGGTGCGCGAGACCCAGTACCCGGCCGCGCCCGCGAGCAGCACCCCGGCCCCGCCCACCAGGGCGAGCAGGGTCGCGGCCTGGCGCACCCCGCGGTCGGCGATGTCGGCGCGCAGCGCCACCTGGAGCGCCGTGCCGTCGGTCGAAGGGGTGGTGTACATCCGGGCCGGATGGCCGTCGAGCGTGAAGTTGGTGTAGTACGCGGGGTGTTGACCGGACGCGACCTGCCGGGTCGTGCCCGACACGGGCAGGACGTACGGATCGTCCGGACGCGCGTCCCCCTCCGGGCCCTTCTCCGCGTACGGCTTCGACGGGTCCTTCGCCGGATCCTCCGGCACCCGCTGGACGCAGGCGGGCGCGCCCAGGTAGCGGCACTCGCCGGTGTACACGCCGATGGACTCGCGCTGGTGCTGCTGGGCGATCAGGTTCGCGGACTGGGCGAGGTTCTGGTCGAGCTGCTGGTAGAGCTTGAAGCGGATCACGAAGAACGCGGCCGTGCAGATCCCCACCGCGACCAGCGCCACCGCGGCCGTCGCGGCGAGCGCGAGCCGGGTGCGCAGCGGACGGCGCCGCCGCCAGCGGGCGCCGAGGGCGTGGGCGGGGGCGGATCCCCTTCCGCGGGAGGGTCCCTGGTCGTGTGCGGATCCCCGGCCGTGTCCGGTCGCCTCCCTGTCGTGGGCGGGCCCGTTGCCGCGGGAGGGCGCGCCGCCGCGCTCCTGGCCCGCGTCCCGTGCCGAGCTCACGCCACGTCCAGGCGGTAGCCCACGCCGTGCACGGTGTGGACGAGGCGCGGCTCGCCGCCCGCTTCCAGCTTGCGGCGCAGATAACCCACGTATACGGCGAGGGAGTTGGAGTCCGGGCCGAAGTCCTGGCCCCACACGCGCTCCAGGAGCAGCTCGCGCGGCAGCGTCTGGCCCGGGCTGAGCAGCAGCTGCTCCAGGAGCGCGAACTCGGTCCGGCTGAACTCGAGCGGCCGGCCGCCGCGCTGCCCGGTGCGGGTCACGGGGTCGGCCGTCAGATCCGCGAACGCGAGCAGCTCGCCGGACTCGACCGGGTCCGGCGCGGCCCGGCGCAGCAGCGCCCGGACCCGCGCGGCCAGCTCGTCCAGGGCGAAGGGCTTCACCAGATAGTCGTCGGCGCCCGCGTCCAGGCCGTCCACCCGCTCGCTCACCGAGCCGAGCGCGGTCAGGACCAGGACCGGCGTACGGTCGCCCAGCGCGCGCAGCCGGCGGCACAGCGCGAGCCCGTCCATCACGGGCATCATCACGTCCACGACGAGCGCGTCCGGCTGCCAGGAGGCCACCGCGGACAGGGCCGCGAGCCCGTCGCCCGCGCCGCGCACCTCGTACCCCTCGACCGTGAGGCCGTCCTCGACGGCGGCCCGCACCTCGGGCTCGTCGTCGACGACGAGGATCCGCGCGCGTACGGGAGGGGCGGGTGGGGCGGGGGAGTTCGCTGCCATGCCGTAAAGACTGCCAAACCGGACTCTTAGAACCCTCTTAGTCCGGTTCGTCAGGGTGCTTCGCATGCTGACTTCACCCACACCGCCCCTGTCCGTGGTGATCGGTGCGGGCGGGACCGGGGGCCACATCTATCCCGGTCTCGCGCTCGCCGACGCCCTGCGCCGTGCCGTGCCCGACGCGGAGATCTCCTTCGTGGGCACCACCCGCGGTCTGGAGACCCGCCTCATACCCGGGGCCGGCTACCGGCTGCACACCGTCGACATGATCCCCTTCGACCCCTCCCTCGGCGCCCGCCGCTATCTGCTGCCCGCGGCGCTGGTGAAGTCCGGGATGCAGGTCCGCTCGATCCTGCGCGAGCAGCGCGCGCAGGTCGCGGTGGGCATGGGCGGCTATCCCAGCGCGCCGGTGATCGTCGGTGCGCGGTTCGCCGGGCTGCCGAGCGTGATCCACGAGTCCAACGCCGTGCCGGGCCGCGCCAACCAGTTCGCCGCCCGCCTCACCCCGCACCTCACGGTCGCCTTCGACCGCAGCCGCGCCCATCTCGCGGGCGGTGAGCGGGCCCGGGTGGTCGGCATGCCCATCGCCGCCGGACTGGCCGGCCTCGACCGTCCCGCCCTGCGCGCCGAGGCGCGCCGGGCGCTCGGGGTGCCGCAGGACGCGCGCGTGATCGTCTTCAACGGCGGCAGCCTCGGCGCGGCCCGCCTCACCGAGGCGGCACTCGGCCTCGCGGAGCTGTGGCGCTCGCGCACCGACGTGTTCCTTCTCATCAAGACGGGCCCGGCCGCCCTGGAGGAGACCCGGCGCCGGCTCGGCGCCTCGCCCGTCGCGCGGGCCGTGCCCTACCTGGACCGCATGGACCACGCGTACGCCGCCGCCGACCTGGTGGTCTGCCGGGCCGGCTCCGCCACCGTCGCCGAACTCGCTGCCACGGGCGTGCCCGCCGTCCTCGTCCCGTACCCGCACGCGCCCGGCGACCACCAGACCCACAACGCGCGCGTGCTCAGCGACGTCGGCGCGGGACTGCTCCTGCCCGACGCCGAGACCACCGCCGAGCACCTCGCCGACCTGGTCGGCCCGCTGCTCGACCGTCCCGAACGCCTCGCCGCCATGGCCCGCGCCGCCGACCCCGGCCCGCACGCCGACGCCGCCCGCAACCTGACCGCCGAGGTCCTGCGCCTCGCCGGCCACCCCGCCCGCCTCACCCTGATGGAGAACGCCGCATGAACCCCGTATCCGACCGGAACTCCTTCGACTGGAGCGGTCGCACCGTCCTCGTCACCGGCGCCGAGGGCTTCATCGGCTCCACGCTCGTCGACCTGCTCGTCGAACAGGGCGCGCGCGTCCGGGCGTTGGTGCACTACAAGCCGTACGCCGAGAAGGGGCACCTCGCCCGCTACCTCGGCACCTCCGAGGTCGAGATGCTCGCGGGCGACGTGCGCGACCCCGGGCGCGTGATGGACGCGGTGGCCGGCTGCGACACCGTCTTCCACCTCGCGGCCCTCATCGGCATCCCGTACAGCTACGACTCGCCCGGCGCGTACGTGCAGACGAACGTCGTCGGCACCGAGAACATCGCCGAGGCCTGCCGACGCCACGGAGTGCGCCGCCTGATCCACACCTCCACCAGCGAGGTCTACGGGACCGCGCTCACCGTCCCGATCAGTGAGGACCACCCGCTCCAGCCGCAGTCCCCGTACTCGGCCTCGAAGATCGGCGCGGACATGATGGCGCTCTCGCACCGCCACGCCTTCGAGCTGCCGGTCGCGGTGGTCCGCCCCTTCAACACCTACGGCCCGCGCCAGTCGGCCCGCGCGGTGATCCCGACGATCCTGGCCCAACTGCACGCGGGCGTACGGGAGATCAAGCTGGGCTCGCTCACGCCCACCCGCGACTTCACGTATGTCACGGACACCGCGCGCGGGTTCCTCGCGGTGGCCGCGTGCGACCGGGCGCTCGGCGAGGTGGTGAACCTCGGCACCGGACGCGAGATCTCCATCGGCCGTCTCGCCGAGGAACTCATCGCGGCCTCGGGCCGGGACGCCACCGTGGTGGTCGACCCCGCGCGGCTGCGGCCCGCGGGCAGCGAGGTGGAGCGCCTGCTCTCGGACAACTCCCGGGCCCGTGAATGGGCGGGCTGGGAGCCGCAGATGTCGCTGGGCGAGGGCCTGAAGCGGACGTCGGAGTGGGTGGCGGAGAACCTGCGGCTGTTCGACGTGGAGCGTTACCAGGTCTGAGGCCGGTCGGGGTGTCCGGCCGATCCGGGGTGGACGTGCCGGGCGCGTCCACCCCGGTCCGCGTCACGGAGCCGCGTCCTCCAGCTCCGTCACCGATCCGGACATGATCGTGCGGACGTGTGCGGTGATGTGCTCGGCCGGCCAGTCCCACCAGGCCACAGCGAGCAGCCGCTCGACGGTCTGCTCGTCGAAGCGGGTGCGGATGAGGCGGGCCGGGTTCCCGCCGACGATCCCGTAGTCGGGCACATCGCCGGTGACCACCGCGCCGGTCGCGATGATCGCGCCGTGCCCGATCCGCACGCCCGGCATCACGGTGGCGCCGTTGCCGAACCAGACGTCGTTCCCGACCACGGTGTCCCCGGGGTTGGGCAGGCCGGTCAGCAGGTCGAAGTGCTCCGCCCAGGACCCGCCCATGGTGGGGAAGGGGAAGGTGGAGGGGCCGTCCATACGGTGGTTGGCGCCGTTCATGATGAAGCGCGTGCCCGTGCCCAGCGCGCAGAACTTCCCGATGACCAGCCGCTCGGGCCCGTAGTGATAGAGCACATTGCGCGTCTCGAAGGCGGTGGCGTGCTCCGGATCGTCGTAGTACGAGAACTCCCCGACCTCGATCAGCGGGGACTGCACCAGCGGCTTGAGCAGCACCACGCGCGGCTGGTCGGGCATGGCGTGCAGGACGGTCGGATCGGCGGGCACGGGCATCGCGGGCAGCCTCTCTTCTTACGCGTCTTCACCCATGCCGTCACACATGGGTCAGTCCGTTGAGCAGCAGGCGCACGAACGAGGCCGCCCACGCGCGGTCCACCGGCTCGGCGCTCACCAGGGAGCGGTGGACCACGGCGCCGGCGACGACGTCGAAGATGAGGTCGGCGGTACGGGCGGCGGCCTCGTCGTCACTCTGTACGGGCAACTCGCCCCGCTCCTGGGCCCGTTGCCGCCCTTCGAGGACGAGCCGCTTCTGCCGCTCCACGATGGAGGAGCGGATCCGCGCGCGCAGGGCGTCGTCGCGGGTGGACTCGGAGACGACGGCCATCAGGGCCGTACGCGTCTCGGGGCGCTCGAGCAGCCGCGCGAACTGGAGCACCACGTCCTCGACATCGGCCGCGAGGCTGCCGAGGTCGGGCAGCTCCAGCTCGTCGAAGAGCACGGCGACGGCGTCCACGACGAGCTCGTTCTTGCCGGCCCACCGCCGGTACAGGGTGGTCTTCGCGACGCCGGCGCGTGTGGCCACGTCCCCGAGCGTCAGCTTCGACCAGCCGAGTTCGACGAGGGCGTCCCGGGTGGCCCCGAGGATCGCGGCATCCGCTTCGACGCTGCGGGGGCGCCCGGTGCGGCCGGACCGCTCGGTACTGCTGTGCATGGCGGTGACCATACCGGGCGGTACGGGACGGGCGGGGGTGCGGGTGGGGTGCCGAGGGCGTGGCGGGGCGGGCGGCCCGGCCCGTGATCGCCCCACCCCCGTGAGGGAGATCACGAGCCGAGCGCCCGGCAGACGATATACGCTACGAGTCGTAGCGAAAGCTCGCACGTGAACCTCTCACCGCGAGCGGCAACCACAGGTGCGGGGTGGGGACCCCGCACCACCCGGTCCTCCTCGGACCACCGGTCCCGCCTCCTCGGGACCACCGGGCCACCGCACCGGGCCCACCGGCCGCGCCCTACCCGTACGCCCCGCATCCGGCGGGGGGCTTACGGACGGGGCGCAGGCCTGCAGCCGATGAGCTTTTGGGGCGGCTGGTGTGCGACCCGCCGCGCCGGCACGCGGGTGCGCGGGTGCACTGCGCATGCCACGCGAGCGCGCCGGTGTACTGCGCACGTCACGGGGTGGCCCGGTGTACTGCGCACGTCACGGGGCGCCCCGGTGTGCTCCCCGCACCACGCGGGGGCCAGGGGGCGGAGCCCCCGAACGGGGTGCAGGGGCGCCAGCCCCTGCCACCTCACCCGCCGCGGAGCGGCGGAGCGTCAGCGGGGTCTGGGGCGGAGCCCCGGAGGGGGTGTGGGGGCGTGAGCCCCTGGAACCTCACCCGCCGCGGAGCGGCGGAGCATCAGCGGGGTCAGGGGCGAAGCCCCGGAGGGGGTGTGGGGGCGTGAGCCCCTGGAACCTCACCCGCCGCGGAGCGGCGGAGCGTCAGCGGGGTCTGGGGCGGAGCCCCGGAGCGGGGCGTGGGGGCGTCAGCCCTTACATCCCAACCCCGCCGCGGAGCGGCGGAGCAGCGAGCGGGGCGCAGCCCCGGAAGGCGGGCGCGGGGCGCAGGTCCCACCCCGGCAGGGGAGAGCGTTTGCCCATGAATTGGGCAACGGCTTTTCACCGGCCCACCCCGAGGGGGGAGGATAGGACCATGCAGCCACGGAACATGTCCATGAGCGGAGTCGTCGACCTCGCCGCGGTGAAGGCGGCCCAGGAGGCCAAGGCCAAGGCGGAGCAGGCGCGGGCCGAAGCGGCCCGGCAGGGCGGCGGCGCCGTCTCACCCGCCGACCTCGTGATCGACGTCAGCGAGGCGACGTTCGAGAGCGCCGTCATCCAGCGCTCCACCGAAGTGCCCGTCGTGATCGACTTCTGGGCCGAGTGGTGCGAGCCCTGCAAGCAGCTCGGCCCGCTGCTCGAGAAACTGACCCTGGAGTACAACGGCCGCTTCGTGCTCGCGAAGGTCGACGTCGACGCCAACCAGATGCTGATGCAGCAGTTCGGGATCCAAGGCATCCCGGCCGTCTTCGCGGTCGTGGCCGGGCAGGCGCTGCCGCTCTTCCAGGGCGCCGCCCCCGAGGCCCAGATCCGCCAGACCCTCGACCAGCTGATCCAGGTCGGCGAGGAGCGCTTCGGTCTGACGGGCCTCGTCGTCGACCCGGACGCGGAGGGCGGCGCACCGCAGGCCGCGCCCGAGCCGGCCGGACCGTACGACGCCCTGCTCGAAGCCGCCGTACAGGCCCTGGACGCGGGCGACTTGGGCGGCGCGGTGCAGGCGTACAAGAATGTCCTCGCCGACGACCCCGCCAACACCGAGGCCAAGCTGGGCCTCGCCCAGGCCGAACTCCTCCAGCGCGTCCAGGGGTTGGACCCGCAGCAGGTGCGCCAGGCGGCGGCCGAGAACCCGGCCGACCCGCAGGCGCAGATCGCCGCGGCCGACCTGGACCTCGTCGGCGGCCACGTCGAGGACGCCTTCGGCCGGCTCGTGGACACGGTCAAGAAGGTCTTCGGCGACGACCGCGATGCCGTACGCGTGCATCTGCTCGGCCTGTTCGAGGTGGTCGGGGCCGACGATCCGCGCGTGGCCAAGGCCCGTTCGGCCCTCGCCCGCGCCTTGTTCTGACCGCTCCTCGTATACGGACGAGACGAGGAGCGAACGAGGATCGGACGAGGATCGGACGAGTGGCCGGAGGCGGACCGGAGGGATAAATCCCGGTTCTGACACGTCAGTACGCACCATCCACCCGAATCATCCGGATGGTGCGTAGCTGACCAGTCGTTAAACCGGCCACCCACCAGTGGTCTTGTGAAGATTTGACGACACAGCGACACGGCGGCCGCGCTTTACCAAATCTTGGTAATCGCGGCCGCTGTTACTTGGAGTAAAGCGAAGCTGGTGTTCTGTCCGGTTCTGCCAGACGATCAACTGATCTGTCCCCAGGGTCGTATGCACCCTGTGTGCCCGCCCGGCATCACGCTGCAGTGACGGGGTTATGGAGCCGTTACCAGTGAGTAACGAACCCCCTTGTGCGGGCGCTCCGAATGCACCACGATCGGCCACGCTCGGTCCATTCACGTACGCCCGACAGCCAGCTCGGGAAGCGGGTTCCTGGGTCCCCACCGAGCGGCCGGAGACACACGTCGCCGGCCTGGACAGGGGGGTCTCCGCCGACCGGCGGGGCCTGTCCGACCGGTCGCGCTCCGGCGCGGCTTCGTGGTTGTCGCTCGGGGGTGATCGCCCGTGTTCCGCACCGCAGTACATGCCTGCGTACCGGATAGAGGCGCTCTCCTTCCCGAGGACGTAGCACTTCTCCCATCCCTGCCCGGCTGAGCCGCTAGAGGCAGTCAGGGGCAGGAGATGTACGTCCGAGAAGGAGGAAAGTCATGGAATCCGTGGCTCGTGGCGGAACCAGATGGAAGCGGTTCGCCGTCGTCATGGTGCCGAGCGTCGCGGCTACTGCCGCGATAGGTGTCGCCCTCTCGCAGGGTGCGCTCGCGGCATCGTTCAGCGTGTCCGGTCAGTCGTTCAAGGTCACCGCGAACGAACTCGACGGACGCAACATGCTCCAGTACGGCGGCGTTGACGTCGGCGTGGACATGGAAGGCAAGAAGGCCGCCCACCCGGTGGCCATCAACGCCTTCAAGAAGGCCTACATCACCAACCTGTGCCAGTCGGTGGTCACGCACGTCCCGGTCATCGGTGACGTGACGCTGAAGCTCACCGCCGGTGGCAAGGGCACGCCCGTCGAGGCCGACAACATCTACATCGATGTCGCGCAGCTCGAGTCGTCCGAGGCCACGTTCTCCAACGTGGACATCGGCGTCGCCGCCGGTTCCGCCGGCGACAAGGTGCCCCCGATGAAGGGCGGCGGCGAGCAGGCGAACCCCAACGGTTTCGCCCAGCGTGCCGACCGTGCCGTCATCAAGGACGTGAAGCAGACCGCCTGGGCGACCAGCGCGGGCACGTTCAAGCTGAGCGGCTTCGGCATGGCGCTCAGCAAGGGCAAGAACGAGTGCTACTAGGCACTCGCCGGGTGCCGCCGCGCACTCGCTGAGCGCTGCCGCGCACTCGCTGCGCACTGCGGCCGCCGCCCCTCGCTGAGAGGGGCCGGCCGTCGGGCGACTGGCCCGGCGGGCGCGGAGCATCGTCTCCCCGCCCGCCACACAGACCTTCTGAATTCATGTACTGCCGGTTCCAAGGAGCTGTTGTCCCATGAGCGCCGATGCACCGGGGCCGAACGACCACATCGTCAAGGTCTACTGGAGGAAGTTCCGGGCCTGGCGAGGTGCCCGACCGTTCTGGGCGGGCCTCTTCACCATCCTCGGCGGCATTCCGATCGCGTATCTGCCGTACGGGAACATCAAGCTCGGCAATGTCACGCTCGCCATGGCCACCACGGCCGGAGCCGGTTCGCTGATCATCGGCGTGCTCCTGGTCACGCTCGGCCTGACCATGTGGTTCCACCACATCGTCCGGGTCTTCGCGGGCGTCGCGGCGATTCTGCTCGCCCTGATCTCGATCCCCGTGTCGAACCTCGGCGGCTTCCTGATCGGCTTCCTGCTCGCGATGATCGGCGGCGCGCTGTCCATCTCGTGGGCGCCCGGCCGGCCGGCCGCGAAGGAGGAGGCGGCGGACGAGCAGCCGGAGCCGGCCCCCGCACCGCACACCGACGACGCCAGCGGTGCGGACACCACACTGGAGACCAACGGCGGGAGGCACCACAGTGCCGGGTGACGGTACGCAACTGGCCCTCGATGCCGCGGACGGCGCCGAGAGCCCGGCGCTGGACGGCATACGCACGGGGAAGACCGGTCCCAAGCACGCGGCTCCGCGCAAGTCGCTCCTGACGAAGCTGCAACTGCCGGCCAACAAGGCCATGGCGCTCGCCGCGATGCCCACCGCCGTGTTCGTCGGCATGGGCCTCATGCCCAAGCCGGCGGTGGCCGACGACAGCGCGATCCCCTTCTCCTCCGGCCCGTGCGTGACGCGCGAGGACGTCGAGGCGGCCCAGGAGGAGGAGAAGAAGGAGAGCGCGTCCCCGACGCCGACTCCCTCGGCCTCCGAGACGGGTGAGGACTCCAAGGGCGAAGAGGACACGGCAGACACCGAGAAGCCCGGCGCGGAGCCCTCCGGGGAGCCCTCGCCGTCGGCCAGTGCCTCGGGCGAGGACGGCACGGCGGACGCCGCGGAGCCGAAGGCGGCCGACGAGCCCGCCGCCGAGCCCACGCCCGCGCCGAGCGAGTCCAAGAACCCGCTGGACCCGCTGGGCGTCGGCGACAAGCTGGAGCAGTTCGGCGAGGACGTCAAGGACTTCTTCACGCCGGGCGACGAGGAGACGGCCGCTCCCGAGCCCTCCGCGGAGCCCTCGGCCGAGCCGAGCGGGAAGCCCTCCGCCGAGGAGACCGATAAGCCGGCCGCGGACAAGCCCGCCGAGGACGAGGCCGCGGACAAGCCTGCCGACAAGCCCGCCGAGGACGCGGCCGACAAGGTCACCGACGAGGCGGACAAGGCCGCGGACAAGCTCAAGGCCGACATCGAGGAGGCCGCCGACAAGGTGGGCGCCGAGGTCGAGGGCCTGGACGTGCCGACGCTCGACGAAGCCCTGAAGGACCTGCCGCTCGGCGAGGACGGCAAGCCGCGCTTCCCGTGTGCCGAGTCGGACCCGAAGGCCCTGGCGGACGCCGACCTCGAGCCCGGCATCCCGGCGCTGCCCGACTACCCGTGGAAGCTCGAGTCCAGCATGCTCACGCTGCGCGGCCTCGACTACCACGGTGTCGTCAACGTCAAGACGGCGAACGGCACGGTCAAGCCGGTCCTGAAGTTCACCGCCGACGAGGTGGACATCAAGGACCTGCACCAGATCGTGCAGGACCCCAAGGGCGGGCCCGCCGCGCACGTCAACGGCTCCAAGGGCGCGACCTCGAAGATCCGCGGCGGCACGGTGACGATGTACACCGAGTCGCTCAAGGGCAACCTCTTCGGGCTGATCCCCGTCGAGTTCACGCCGAAGACGCCGCCGCCGCTCAACGTGCCGTTCGCGTTCTTCACCAACGTCACCGTGATGCAGGCCGGCCAGTTCGGCGGCACGCTGACGGTGCCAGGGTTCGAGAATTACGTGGTGGAGTAAGGGAGTTCCGGCAGCCGCCCGCGGCTGCCCGCAGCAGCCCGCTCCTGCCGCACATACGAAGAGGGCGCCCTCCGCAGCGGAGGGCGCCCTCTTCGTCGTACCGGAAGAACCTCAGTCGCGGCGGCCGCCGCCGAGGTGGTGCACCCGGACCATGTTGGTCGTGCCGGGGATACCGGGGGGCGAGCCGGCGGTGATGATGATGGTGTCGCCGGTGCTGCACGCGTTGATCTTCATCATCTCGGCGTCGACCAGCTCGACCATGTCGTCGGTGTTGTCGACGTGCTGCACGATCTGGGTGTTCACGCCCCAGCTCAGGGTGAGCTGGTTGCAGGTGTCCTGCGAGGTGGTGAACGCCAGGATCGGCTGCACGGGACGGTAGCGGGAGAGCCGGCGGGCCGTGTCACCGGAGTGCGTGAAGGCGACGAGCGACTTCGCGTCCAGGAACTCGGCGATCTCGGCGGCCGCACGGGCCACCGAACCGCCCTGCGTGCGCGGCTTCTTGCCGGGTACGAGCGGCTGGAGACCCTTGGAGAGCAGCTCCTCCTCGGCGGCGGCGACGATCTTCGACATCGTCTTGACCGTCTCGATCGGGTAGGCGCCCACCGAGGACTCGGCCGACAGCATGACCGCGTCCGCACCGTCCAGGATCGCGTTGGCCACGTCGGAGGCCTCGGCGCGCGTGGGACGGGAGTTGGTGATCATCGACTCCATCATCTGGGTCGCCACGATCACCGGCTTGGCGTTGCGGCGGCAGAGCTCCACGAGGCGCTTCTGCACCATCGGGACCTTCTCCAGCGGGTATTCGACGGCCAGGTCGCCACGGGCCACCATCACGGCGTCGAACGCCGAGACGACGCCCTCCATGTTGTTGACGGCCTGCGGCTTCTCGACCTTGGCGATGACGGGGACGCGGCGGCCCTCCTCATCCATCACCTTGTGGACGTCCTTGACGTCGTTGGCGTCGCGCACGAAGGACAGGGCGACCATGTCGCAGCCCATGCGGAGCGCGAAGCGGAGGTCCTCGACGTCCTTCTCGGAAAGGGCCGGCACGTTGACCGCGGCGCCGGGCAGGTTGATGCCCTTGTGGTCCGAGATCACACCGCCTTCGATGACCACGGTCTTGACCCGCGGGCCCTCGACGGAGACGACCTTCAGCTCGACGTTTCCGTCGTTGATGAGCACCTGGTCGCCCTTGGCCACATCGCCGGGCAGACCCTTGTAGGTCGTGCCGCAGATCGACTTGTCGCCCGGCACGTCCTCGGTGGTGATGGTGAACTCGTCACCGCGCACCAGCTCGACGGGACCCTCGGCGAAGGTCTCCAGGCGGATCTTGGGCCCCTGAAGGTCGGCGAGCACACCCACGGCCTTGCCGGTGTCGGCGGAGGCCTGGCGGACACGGTCGTACCGCTCCTGGTGCTCTGCGTGGGATCCGTGGCTGAAGTTGAAGCGGGCCACATTCATTCCGGCCTCGATGAGAGCCTTCAGCTGCTCATACGAGTCGACGGCGGG
The DNA here is from genome assembly GCF_900100315.1 of Streptomyces indicus. Taxonomy (GTDB): domain Bacteria; phylum Actinomycetota; class Actinomycetes; order Streptomycetales; family Streptomycetaceae; genus Streptomyces; species Streptomyces indicus. The sequence goes on along the minus strand of NZ_FNFF01000002.1, from coordinate 427,930 downwards.
GCCCAGAGTGCAGACGATTTTGGAACGGCGCATGGGGCGGATCCTATCGGTTTGTTTCGGTGCGGAATATTCCGTCTAGTGGAAAGTCCAAAGGGGCGAACTGCCGCTCAGATGAGGGGAATTCAGGGGGCTGCATTCCACGCTGCATTCACCTGCATTCACGCCTTTCATCCCGTCACGAGCGCGTACGCCTGCGTGGCGATCTCCAGTTCCTCATCGGTCGGTACGACGGCCACCGCGACCCGCGCGTAGTCCGCGGAGATCAGCCGCGGCTCGTCCCCGCGCACGGCGTTGCGCTCGCCGTCGAGGGCCAGGCCCAGCTCCTCCAGGCCCGCGATCGCGGCCTCGCGCACCGGCGTGGAGTTCTCTCCGACCCCCGCGGTGAACGCCACCGCGTCGATCCGGCCGAGCACCGCGGTGTACGCGCCGATGTACTTCTTCAGGCGGTGGATGTAGACGTCGAAGGCGAGCGCGGCGCTCGCGTCGCCCTCGTCGCGGCGGCGCAGGATCTCGCGCATGTCGTTGTCGCCGCACAGGCCGATCAGGCCGCTCTTTTTGTTCAGGAGCGCGTCGATCTCGTCGACCGACTTCCCGCCGACCCGGGCCAGATGGAAGATCACGGCCGGGTCCAGGTCACCGGAGCGGGTACCCATCACGAGCCCCTCAAGCGGCGTGAGCCCCATCGAGGTGTCCACGCACACCCCGCCACGGACCGCGGACGCCGAGGCGCCGTTGCCCAGGTGCAGCACGATCACGTTGGTCTCCTCGGGCGCCTTGCCGAGCAGCTTCGCGGTCTCGCGCGCCACGTACGCGTGCGAGGTGCCGTGGAAGCCGTAGCGCCGGATGGAGAGCGCGTCGGCCGTCTCGCGGTCGATCGCGTAGCGGTACGCGGCCTCCGGCATCGTCGCGTGGAAGGCGGTGTCGAACACCGCGACCTGCGGCAGGTCGGGGCGGATCGCGCGGGCCACCTCGATGCCCGTGACGTTCGCCGGGTTGTGCAGCGGCGCGAGCGGCACCAGCTGCTCCAGCTCGGCGAGCACCTCGGCGTCCACCACGGTGGGCTGGGTGAACTTCGTGCCGCCGTGCACCACACGGTGGCCGATCGCGGCCAGCTCGGGGGAGTCCAGGCCGAGGCCGTCCTTGGCCAGCTCGGCCGCGACCGCTTCGAGGGCGGCCTTGTGGTCGGCGATCGGGCCCTCGAAGACCCGGGCCTCCGCGCCGCCGCCGGTCAGCGGCGTGTGCTTGAGGCGGGAGGTCTCCTCACCGATGCGCTCGACCAGGCCGACGGCCAGACGCGAGGCGTCGGCCATGTCGAGCAGCTGGTACTTCACCGACGAGGAGCCGGAGTTGAGGACGAGTACGCGATTCGCTGCGCGAGAGACAGTCACTGAGGTGGCGCTTCCTTGTGGGGGGGTACGGGTGTTACGCGGTGGGGGCGGGGGTCTGGGCCTGGATCGCCGTGATGGCGACGGTGTTGACGATGTCCTGGACGAGGGCGCCGCGGGACAGGTCGTTCACCGGCTTGCGCAGACCCTGGAGCACCGGACCGACGGCGATCGCGCCGGCCGAGCGCTGCACGGCCTTGTACGTGTTGTTGCCGGTGTTGAGGTCGGGGAAGATCAGCACGCTGGCCTGGCCCGCCACCTCGGAGTCGGGCAGCTTGGTGGCCGCGACGGAGGGCTCGACCGCCGCGTCGTACTGGATCGGGCCCTCGATCTTCAGGGCCGGGTTGAGGCCGCGGGCCAGCTCGGTGGCCTCGCGCACCTTGTCCACGTCGGCGCCCTTGCCGGAGGTGCCGGTCGAGTACGAGAGCATCGCGATCCGCGGCTCCACGCCGAACTGCTCGGCGGTGGCGGCCGACTGGAGCGCGATGTCGGCGAGCTGCTCGGCGTTCGGGTCCGGGTTGACCGCGCAGTCGCCGTACACGAGGACCTTGTCGGCCAGGCACATGAAGAACACCGAGGAGACGATCTTCGCGTCCGGCTTGGTCTTGATGATCTCGAAGGCCGGGCGGATGGTGGCCGCGGTGGAGTGCACCGAGCCGGAGACCATGCCGTCGGCGAGACCGCTCTGGACCATCAGCGTGCCGAAGTAGTTCACGTCCACGACGACGTCGTTGGCGAGCTCGACCGTCATGCCCTTGTGGGCGCGCATCTTCGCGTAGTCCTCGGCGAAGCGGGCGCGCAGCTCGGAGGTCGCGGGGTCGATGATCTGCGCGTCGGCCAGGTTGATGCCGAGGTCGGCGGCCTTCTTGCGGATGGCCTCGGTGTCGCCGAGCAGCGTCAGGTCGCAGACGCCGCGGCGGAGCAGCACGTCGGCGGCGCGCAGCACGCGCTCCTCGGTGCCTTCGGGCAGTACGACGCGGCGCTTGTCCGAGCGGGCCTGCTCGATGAGCTTGTGCTCGAACATCATCGGCGTGACCTTGCCGCTGCGGGACACCTCCAGGCGGCCGAGCAGCTCCTGGCCGTCGACGTGCCGCTCGAAGAGGCCGAGCGCGGTCTCCGCCTTGCGCGGGGTGGCGGCGTTCAACTTGCCTTCGAGCGCGAAGAGTTCGGCCGCGGTCGGGAAGGAGTTCCCGGCCACGGAGATCACCGGCGTGCCGGGCGCGAGGCGTTCGGCCAGGCGCAGGATCTCCTGGCTGGGCCGTTCGTTGAGGGTGAGCAGCACGCCCGCGATCGGCGGCGTACCGGCGTTGTGCGCGGCCAGCGCGCCCACCACCAGGTCGGCGCGGTCGCCGGGGGTGACCACGAGGCAGCCCGGGGTCAGGGCGTTGAGGAAGTTCGGCAGCATGGCGCCGCCGAACACGAAGTCAAGGGCGTCGCGCGCAAGGCCGGAGTCGTCGCCCAGCAGCACCTTGCCGTCCAGGGCGTGCGTGATCTGCGCGACGGTGGGCGCGGCCAGGGCCGACTCGTCGGGCAGGACGTAGCAGGGGACGGGGAGTTGGGTGCCGAGCTTCTCCGCGATCACATCGCGGTCCTCGCCGGCGACGCGGTTCACGACCATCGCGAGCACATCGCAGCCGAGCGCCTCGTACGCCCGGTAGGCGTTGCGCGCCTCGGAGCGCACCGAGCCCGCGGCCTGCTTCCTGCCGCCGACCACCGGGAGCACCCAGGCGCCGAACTCGTTCGCGAGCCGCGCGTTGAGCGCCAGCTCGTCGGGGAGCTGGGTGTCGGCGAAGTCGGTGCCGAGCACGAGAACCACCTCGTACTCGCGTGCCACCTGGTGGAAGCGGTCGACCAGCTGCGAGACCAGCTCGTCGGTGCCCTTCTCGGCCTGGAGCGCGGAGGCCTCCTGGTAGTCCATGCCGTACACGGACGAGGCGTCCTGCGTGAGGCGGTAGCGCGCCCGCAGCAGATCGAAAAGGCGGTCGGGACCGTCGTGGACGAGCGGGCGGAACACGCCCACCCGGTCGACCTGCCGGGTCAGCAGCTCCATGACTCCCAGCTCGACGACCTGCCGGCCGTCTCCTCGGTCGATCCCGGTCACGTACACGCTGCGCGTCACGCGTGCTCTCCGTTCTTCGCTTCACTCGTCGCCTGTCGGGCCCTGCCCGCAGGGCCTTCCCGCACGGCCGGCCCGCGGTCGCCGGCCGGTCCGGCTGCCGCACCGGTCGGCTTCCCCGATTGTCGGGTGACAGGCGGTGTCGCGCCTGCGGTGTGGGTACCAGAGTTCGTATGGTCATCCACCGAGGCGGGACGGCTGAAAATTACCCGTTATGGTGTGCTTGCCCTCTTGACAATACCCCCGTGGGTGGATAGGGCGCCCGCCGGACGAAGGCCCCGAGACCGGTGGGACGAAGGGCCCCGAGGGTCCCTTCACGTGGAGTAAGTGAAAGGGGCGCACCTGTGTGGCCCGTGGAACAATCGGACCCGGGCTCACGCGTACGACTAGCGAGCAGGAGACACAGCACGATGCGTATCGGAGTACTCACCGCAGGCGGCGACTGCCCCGGCCTGAACGCAGTGATCCGGTCGGTCGTGCACCGCGCCGTCGCGGCGCACGGGGACCAGGTCATCGGCTTCGAGGACGGCTACAAGGGTCTCCTCGACGGCTACTACCGTCCCCTCGACCTGACCGGCGTGAGCGGCATCCTCTCGCGCGGCGGCACGATCCTCGGCTCGGCCCGGCTGGAGAAGGGCCGCCTGGAGGACGCCGTCGCCAACGCGCCCGCGCTCGCGAAGAAGCTCGGCATCGACGTGCTGATCCCGATCGGCGGCGAGGGCACGCTGACCGCGGCCCGCATGCTGTCGGACGCGGGCATGCCGGTGGTCGGCGTCCCGAAGACGATCGACAACGACATCAATGCCACGGACCGCACCTTCGGCTTCGACACTGCGGTCGGTGTCGCCACCGAGGCGATGGACCGCCTCAAGACCACCGCCGAGTCGCACCAGCGCGTGATGGTCGTCGAGGTCATGGGCCGGCACGCCGGCTGGATCGCCCTGGAGTCCGGCATGGCGGGCGGCGCCCACGGCATCTGCCTCCCGGAGCGGCCCTTCGACCCGGCCGACCTGGTCAAGATGGTCGAGGAGCGGTTCGCGCGCGGCAAGAAGTTCGCGGTCATCTGCGTCGCGGAAGGCGCGCATCCGATCGAGGGCTCGATGGACTACGGCACGGGCGAGATCGACCAGTTCGGCCACGAGCGCTTCAAGGGCATCGGCACGGCGCTCGCGCACGAGCTGGAGCACCGGCTCGGCAAGGAGGCCAAGCCGGTCATCCTCGGTCACGTCCAGCGTGGCGGCACGCCGACCGCGTACGACCGTGTGCTCGCGACGCGGTTCGGGTGGCATGCGGTGGAGGCGGCGCACCGCGGTGAGTTCGGGAAGTTCACGGCGCTGCGGGGGACGGATATCGAGATGGTGCCGTTGGCGGATGCGGTGAGTGAGCTGAAGACGGTGCCGGAGTACCGGATGGCGGAGGCGGAGTCGGTGTTCTGAGCCGCGCCTTCTCTTGTCGGGCCCCGGTGCTTGTGCCGGGGGCCTTTGTGTTGGGCGGATTCGGGGTGCGGTTCGGCGCCTGCGGCGGGCTTTTCTCCCCGCCCCGCCCCTTCCCGAAACCGGAGGCTTCGCCCCCGGACCCCCTATCGCGCTGAACGCGCTCGTCCTCAAACGCCGGACGGGCTGGAAGTTGCCCTCCGGCTGAAAGCTGCCGCACTGAGAAGCCCAGGGCTGGGCGTGGGGGCGAAAGTCCCCGATGTGCGGGACCTCAGGCCTGATTCGACCCGACCCGCGCCCAGAAAAGGGACCGGATCTCCGCCAGGAAGGCGCGGCCCGACTCTCCGGTGTCGCCGGAATCACCCCAGACGAGGGTGGCCGCCATCCGGCCCTGGTACTCCTCGTGCAGGGATTCGAGGGCCGGTTCGATGTGGCGGTGGGCCAGCGGGACCAGTTTGGCGATCGGCTTCACGTACGGCTGCCAGCGCGCCGTCACCGCGAAGGTGAGCAGTTCCGTCAGGCGGTCGTCGCGGCCCATGACCGTGCTGAACGCCTCGGGGGACAGGTCGAGGAGGCGGGCGAGCGTCGCCGACTGGCGCTCGTTGCCCTTCCAGGCGTCGCGCTCCTCCATCTGCAGATACGCGCGGTGCTCGATCCCCACCGCACGCGCAATGTCCTCGGAGGCGATCCCGCGCGCGAGCCGGTGCTCGCGCAACGTCCGTGCCGCACCGAGCAGTTCGGCCGGCGTGCACCACAAAGCGCCCGCCAGAGCGGTCAGTTCGCCGCCGGTGGGCGCCACGAGGCCGCGCTCCCAGGCGGTGACGGTGTCCGGGGTGACATGCGCGAGGCCGAAGCCGGCCCGGATTCCGTACGCCACATGCCCGGGCGCCATGCCCAGCGCCTCCCGCAGCCGGCGGGCGGCGAGGGCGTTGAACGGAGGAGTGGGTTGAGACACGCGGTCACGCTAGGGGCGGGAGTGGCGTGTGGCTACGGTGCGTTCGCCCAGGATCACTGGTCGTAGGAATCTACGGTTCTGATACGTTCCGGAGTCGGTTCGACCGTTTGCGCGGCGGCCGCATACGACGGGACGCCGGGACTCCGGCGGACACTTGGGGAACTCGGGGGAGGACTCATGGGGCGGCTGCCCGCGCCGCTGCGCGTACCGCTGGTCACCGGTCTCGCGATGGTGCTGATCGTGGGTGCGGGGGTTCTGGTCCTGGGGCCCGGGGAGGACGAAGGCGGTCATCTCGCCGCGAACCGGGCTCAGTTGAAGCGTGCGTGCGGTGGTCTGCTTCCGTACGAGGAGCTGCGGGGGCTCGTGCCGGATGACGTTCCGGGTGAGGTCCTGGCGTACGGGGCCCAGCTCACGCCCGATGAGGAGAGCCGCGCGCTGCTGCACTGCGAGGTCACCTGGCCCGATCACGGAGGCGTGTCGGTGGAGGCGGCACCCCTGCTGTCCGAGCTGCCCGAGCCGCTGTCCGTGGCGGCCGGCGAGCTGCTGCCGGGGCCCTCGTCGGAGGGGTACGAGGCGCGGGGCGTGACCGGACGGGCCGGTGAACAGGCGCCGACCTGGCTGGTCGCCGAGTGTCCGGAAGGTCTGGGGACGCGGGCGCGCGAGGTGCCGGGGATGTACGTGACCGTGTCGGTGGACCGGTTCGGCGCGGGGGCGGAGAAGAGCGGCGGCAAGGCGGACGCGCTGCGGGAGCTCCGTACCGGCGTGGCGGTCGCCAACGCGCTGAGCCGGGCGCAGAAGTGCGGGAGCGAGGCGCTGGCCCTGCCCGACGCGGTCGTCGACACGTACGAGGCCGAGGTCACCAGCGAACCGGACGGCAGCAACATCCAGGTGCAGGGCGTGGACATTCCCGGACTCGGCCTCGCCAAGTGCCGCGGACTGGCGAAAGGTCTGCCCGGTACGTGGTCCGTGGCCGGGGACCTTCAGGAGTCGCGGCTGCTCAGCGTCTGCGATGCCACGCAGCGCGGGCGCGGTGGCGAGACGGACGAGCCCGAGCTTGAGGAGGGCGAGGTCTTCTATGTCTCCGCCGCGAGCTGGGCGGGGCCGCTGCGCGAGTCCGCCTGGCACGGTGACCACGAGGACGCCGGAGTGGCCCTGTGGGCGACTGCGCGGTGCGCCGCGGGCCCGACGCTGCACCGGGTCGCCGTGACCCTGGAGTACGACGATCCGTACGCGGACGAGTACGGCGACGAGACGCCCCTGACCAAGGAGCAGCGGGCCCGCTACGAGAGGCAGACCCGCAAGGCCCTCGACGCCTACCTCGCGGACCCCGGCGGCTGGCCGAGGCAGCAGCGCTGCCACGACACCCACGTGCTCGGGAAGGCGGAGGCGGCGCTGTGAAGCGGATCGTGCTGAGGGTCGCGGGCGCGGCGGTCGCGCTCGCCGTGCTGGCCACCGGATACCTCTGGCTGCACGGGGACTTCCGGCGCTGGGACAACGAGGCCCGGCTCGACAGCGCCTGCGACGGGCTGCTCGACCGGGCGGTGGTGCAGGAGGTCTTCGGCGACGGCGACGTCACCGTGCGCGCGTGGGAAGGCGCGCCGCACCACGTGCGCTGCGAGGTGGTCGTGGAGGACGGCGGCCGCGCCGATGTGCGGGTGACCGACGACGCCGGGGCCGAGGACCCGCTCGCCGAGGTGTACCTGGGCGGCCGGAAGAAGCAGCTGGCCGTGCCGGTCGGCCACGGCTGGACGGGCCTGTTCGGCGCCGAGTTCGGCCGCACCGGCGCCACGGACGAGGCGGACGAGGTGACCACGGTGCTGGTGCTGCGCTGCACGGCGGGCGGGACGAAGGCCCTCACGGTCACCGTGGAGACCGGCTTCGCCGACCCCGGTTCCTTCGACGACCCCGCCGTGCGCCCCGCGTACACCCGGATCGCCGAGGCCACGGCCCGCAAGGCAGACGAAGTGCGCGGCTGCAAGGCCGAGTTGGGCACGAAAGTGCGCAGTCTTCCGCTCCCCGTGCGCAAGGACGAATACAAGCCGCTCGCCGAGGCGGAGGGCACCTGCGCCGGCATCGCGTCGGTACGCGGGGTCCGCACCGTGCTCGAGACCGCGCGCGGCGGAGCCCCGTACGAGCGGTGTCAGCTCAACGACGCGCGCGGCGGGCACCGTTACGGACTGGAGGCGTCCTTCGGGCCGTACGCCCAGGCCTTCTTCCGGGGCAACCGCATGTCCTTGCGCGAGGACGACCTGCCGACCGGCGACAAGCCCGCACACCACCGCACCCGCGACGGCCGCGTCAGCTGGACCACGGCCGCGTGCCCGGACGGCACCGCCCTGTTCACCCTGTTCGCCGACGGGGACCGCGACGACAAGGACTCCGCGCCCGTGTCCGGAGACCGGGCCCAGGAGCGTGCCGCCCTGAAGACCTTCGCCGAACGCGCGGCGAAGGCCCACAACTGCCGTACGCCTGCGGTCCCTTGACCCGCCCGCGCCCTTCGGCTTCTGAAGGGAACGGAAAAGTGGGAGCGCTCCCTGTGACAAGTCTTGACGCCTCCCGTACCGCTCGCAACAGTGGGCTCACCCCCACAACCCCCCACTTCAGGAGCGCCGATCGTGATATCGCGCAGACTGTTCCTCACGGGCGCCGGTGCGAGCGCCGCCGCTGCCGCCGCCTCGCTGGCCGTGCCGTCCTGGACGGCCGGAGCCGCCGCCCCCTCCTCCCGCGCAGCCGGGGCCGCCGCCCCCGCGACCTGTGAACTGGCCCTGGAGAACAAGTCGTTGAGCGGCACCGTGCGGGCCTACGTCACCGGGCACGAGCAGGGCAGCGGCGCCTGGGTGCTGCTCCGGGCCGACGGCGGGATCTACCGGCCCGAGTCGCCCTCCGCACCGCAGACCCCGCTGCCCGTCGACTGCGCCATCCCGCTGAACCCGGCGGGCGCGCCGCCCAAGGTCGTGACGCTGCCTCAGATGTACGGCGCGCGCGTCTACTTCGTGCGCGACGACACCCTCGACTTCTTCCTCAACCCCGGACCCGGACTCGTCGAGCCCGCCTTCGCCACGCCCGCCGACCCCAACTACGGCAAGACGTGGTCGTTCTGCGAGTTCACCTTCAACCCGCAGCAGCTGTTCGCGAACATCTCCTACGTCGACCTCGTGACCGCCCTGCCCATCGGGCTGCGCCTCGAAGGCGACGCCACGCACACCGTCGCCCCGCTGCCCGACGGCGCGGTCGACCGGATCGCCGCCGATCTCCAGGCCCAGGCCGCCCGCGACGGACAGCCCTGGGACCAGCTGGTGATCAGGGCCGGCGACGGGAAGGTGCTGCGCTGCATCTCGCCGCAGAACCTCATGGCGCCGTACTTCGACCGACCCGACCAGATGCCGTTCCGCGACGTGTGGAACGGCTACATCGACCGGGTCTGGGAGAAGTACCGGGGCGAGGACCTGCGCATCGACCTCCAGGGCGGCCGCGGGGTGTTCACCGGGCGGGTCAGCGGGGACACACTGACGTTCACCGGCGGGCACAGCTTCCCGAAGCCCACCTCGAAGGACGTGTTCACCTGCAACCACGGCCCGTTCACCAACAACCCCGCCGACCCCGACGACAGGAAGGGCTTGCTCGCGCGGCTCGCCGCCGGGTTCAACCGCAGCATCATGCTCACGCACCCCGACCAGCCGAACGGGGTGACGGCCGGTGACTACTACCGGGACGCCACCACCAACCACTGGTCGCGCATCGTCCACGCCAACGCGCCCATCGGGTACGCCTTCCCGTATGACGACGTACGCCCCGACGGCCAGCCGGACGTGTCCGGCGCAGCGCACGACGGCAACCCGCGGCGGTTCACGGTGAGCGTCGGAGCCTGACGCCCTCGGACGGCGGGGTCCGGCTGCCCCCGGGCCCCGCCACCTCGCTAGCCCTTCACCGCACCCCCGAGCGCGAACCCCCCGCCGAGCCGCCGGGCGATCAGCACGTACAGCAGGATCACCGGCGTCGAGTAGATGATCGAGAAGGCGGCCAGCTGCCCGTACACCACTGTGCCGCGGTTGCCGAAGAAGTCGTTGATCGAGACCGAGGCGGGCATCTGCGCGGGGTCGAGCAGCAGCATGAAGGGCACGAAGAAGTTGCCCCACATCATGACGAACGAGAACACCGTCACCACCGCGACGCCCGGCCCCATCAGGGGCAGCACGATCCGGAGCATGGAGGTGAGCGTGGACGCGCCGTCCGTCCACGCGGCCTCCTCCAGCTCCTTCGGGACCCCGTCCATGAAGTTCTTCATCAACCAGATGGCGAACGGGAGTTGGGAGGCGGCGAAGAAGAAGATCGTGCCGTGCATCGTGTCGATCAGCTCGATCTGCACGAACAGCGCGTACACCGGGACCATCACCGCAGTGATCGGCAGACAGGTCGCGAAGAGGATCGTGAGCAGGAACGGGCGGTTGTAGCGCGTGCGGTAGCGCGAGAGCGGATACGCGGCGAAGGCGGCGCACGCCACCGTGAGCGCGGTCGCGAACCCGCACAGGATCAGGCTGTTGAGCAGCGGCGTGAACGTGATCTCGTCGACGAGCACAGCGTCGAAGTTGTCGAAGGTCCAGCTCTCCGGCAGCTTCACCTTGAGGTTCGCGTCGGCGTCGAGCGAGGAGAGCACCACCCAGGCCAGGGGGAGCACGAAGGCCGCGGCCACGACCAGCAGGCCCAGGTCCGCGGCCAGCCGCCGGCTCGTACGGCGGCTGCGCGCGCTTCGGGGCGCGAGGCGGGACAGTGCCATCTCAGACCTCCGTCCGCAGCAGCCGCATGTACACGAGCGAGAAGAGCGAGCCCACGATCAGGAGCAGCAGCGCCACGGCCGTGGCGTATCCGATCATGCTGTTCTGGAAGGCCTGTTCGTACATGTAGAGCGGCAGCGTCTGGCTGCGGCCGCCGGGCCCGCCGCGGGTCATCACCCAGATCAGACCGAAGACGGAGAGCGTCTGAAGGGTGTTGAGCATCAGGTTCGTGCCGATGGAGCGGCGGATCATCGGCAGCGTGATGTGCCACAGGCGGCGCCAGCCGCCCGCGCCGTCCACCTCGGCCGACTCGACCACCTCCTTGGGGATCTCGTTGAGCGCGGCCGAGTAGACCAGCATCGAGAAGGCCGTGCCGCGCCAGACGTTCGCGAACGAGACCGCCAGGATCGGCAGCGTGAACATCCAGTTCTGGGACGGGAGATGGAGGAAGTCGAGGATCGCGTTGAGTGTCCCCTCGCGGCGGAAGAACGCGTACAGGAGAAAGCCCGCGACCACCTCGGGCAGCACCCACGCGGTCACCACGATCCCGCCCGTGACCGTGCGCACCGTCTTCGAGGCGCGCTGCATCAGCAGGGCGAGACCGAGGCCGAGCGTGTTCTGCCCGATCAGCGAGGAGAGCACCGTGAAGACCAGCGTCAGCCAGACGGCGTTGAGGAAGTCCTCGTCGCCGAAGGCCTCACGGAAGTTGTCGAAGCCGATGAAGGAGGAGTCCGCCTGGCCGGTCAGCTGCAGATCCGTGAACGCCAGATAGACGCAGTACCCGATGGGCCCCGCCAGGAACGCCAGCAGAAGCAGGACGGCCGGCGACAGGGGCAGGGCCCGGGTCAGGGTGCGCTTCGTCGAGGTGCGCGGTGCGGGTGTGCGCGGGGCGGCGGGCCCGGGTGTGCGCACGGGTGCGGGTGCGGGCGTGCTTTTCACTTCTTGATGACTTCGCCCTCGGTCACCGATGCGAGTTCCTCGTCGTACGTGGCCGCCGCCTCGTCCACGGAGGCGTCACCGGTCGTGACCGACTCCATCGCCTCCTGGATGGCCACCGACACCTTCGGATACGCCGGGTACGCGGGACGGTAGTGGGTGAACTCCACGAGGTCCGTGAAGAACTTGATGCCGGGCTGCGCCTTCACGTACTCCGGATCCTCGGCCACGTCCTTGCGGACCGCGATGCCCGAGTTGGAGATGTACCACTTCTGGGCGTTCTCCTTGGTCTGCATCGTCTTGATGAACTCGAAGGCGAGGTCCTTGTTGGCCGCCTTCGAGGGGATCGCCCAGGTCCAGCCGCCCGACAGCGACACCTTGCCGGGTGCCTGGCCGTTCTGCGTAGGCATGTGCGCGAGCCCCAACTCCTGCGACCAGGTGGGCCATTCGTGGCCCGAGCCCTCCAGCCAGTCCTGCGGCAGCCAGGAGCCGTCGAGGTTGATGGCCAGCTTGCCCTTGGGCAGGAGCTCCGCGCGCACGGTCGGGCCGATGTTCGGGTCGAGCGCGTCCTCGACCGGCGGACCCAGCTTCTCCTTGTAGACCGTCTCCACGAACATCAACGCGTCCTTGAAGCCCTGGTTGCCCTGCACCCACTTCTTCGCCGACGGGTCGTACAGCGGGTCCTCGCCCGTCCCGTACAGGAGCATCTCGAAGCCCTGCATCGTGGACTGCTCGCCGCCGGGCTTCCCGGTGTAGACGTTCAGCGGGATGACGCCCGGCACCTTCTCCTTGATGGTGCGGGCGGCGTCGAGGATCTCGTCCCAGGTCTTCGGCTGCCAGTCCTCGGGCAGTCCGGCCTTCTTGAGGATCGACTTGTTGTACCAGAGGCCGCGGGTGTCGGTGCCGTCCGGAACGCCATACGTCTTGCCGTCCTCGCCCTTCGCGGCGGCCTGGGCCGTCTCGATGAACTGCGGCCAGTCCTTCCACTTCTTCAGATACGCGTCCAGCGGCGTCAAGTACCCGCTGGTGATATCGGAGTTGATGAGGAAGGTGTCCTCGTACACGAGGTCGGGCGCGGTCTTCGCCGAGCGCAGCATCTGCTGCACCTTCGTGTAGTACTCGGCATCCGGGGCCTTGATCGGGATGAGCTCGACCTTCTTGCCCGGATTCTCCTTCTCGAACTGCTTCTTGATCGCAGCGAGGAAGTTGTCCTGGACCTTGATGGAGTTGTCCGTGGACTGCTTGAACGAGACCTTGAGGGTGTCCGGGTCGTCCCCGGAGTCGTCACCGCAGGCGGTCAGCGTGGTGGCGGCGAGCAGAGCTGCTGCGCCGAGGACGAGGGGCGCGGTGGAACGCTTGGGACGCACGGGTACGACCTCCTGCGAGCCTGCGGGGGCGGCTGCGTGGAACGCGTTTGCTGCTCGGTGAACGTACGGTTGTTGTTCACCGAGGGTCAATGCCCGTGCGCCCGGCGAGATCGGATCCGTGACAACGTTGTTATCCGGGCCGCGAGTTGATCAGCCGCGCGCGGCCGGTTCAGCCCGTGAGCCAGCGATAGTGCAGCTCGGGCCGCCCCACCTGGCCGTACTGCGGCGCCCGCACCGCGCGTCCCGACTCCACCAGGTGCTCCAGATAGCGGCGGGCGGTGATCCGCGAGAGGCCCGCCGTCTCGGCGGCGGCCGCGGCGCTCAGACCCTCGGGCGCCGCCCGCAGCGTGCTGATCACCCGGTCGAGGGTGGGCGCGCTGAGGCCCTTGGGCAGCGCGGCCGGCTGCGGTGCGCGCAGCGAGGCCAGCGCGCGGTCCACCTCGTCCTGGCCGGTGGCCTCGCCCTGCGCCGTACGGAACTCGGCATAGCGCACGAGCCGGTCGCGCAGCGTGCCGAACGTGAACGGCTTGAGCACGTACTGCACCACACCGAGCGAGACACCCTCGCGCACCACGGCCAGATCGCGCGCCGAGGTCACGGCGATCACGTCCGCGTGGTGCCCGGCCGCGCGCAGACTGCGGGCCAGCTGGAGACCGTGGCCGTCGGGCAGATGCAGATCGAGCAGCAGCAGGTCCACCAGGGTGCGCTCCAGGGCGCGGCGGGCGGCGGCGCCCGAGTGGGCCTTGGCCACGGCCTTGAAGCCGGGCACGCGGTTCACGTACATCGCGTGCGCGTCCGCGGCCACCGGGTCGTCCTCGACGATCAGGACGCGGATGGGCCCGGTGGCGCCCTCGCCCGCGGGCGCGCCGGTCACGCTCATGCCCGTATCTCCTTCTGTGTCGTCGGCTCAGGCGGCTTCGGCAGCTTCGTCGGCTTCGGCGGCGGCTCGAGCGGCAGCCGTACGGTGAACTGCGCGCCGCCGTCCTCGGACGCGTCCACCGTGACCGTGCCGCTGTGCCGGCGCACGGTCTGCTGCACCAGGGCCAGACCGATCCCGCGCCCGGGCCCCTTGCCGGACCAGCCGCGCGCGAACACATCCGCGCCGGCCGGCACCCCGGGCCCGTTGTCGGACACGCTCAGGAGCAGCTCGCCCCCGTGCACCAGCGCGGTCACGGTGACCGCGGCGCCGGGGGTGCCGGTCGCGGCGTCCATCGCGTTGTCGATCAGGTTGCCGAGCACGGTGACCAGGTCACGGGCGGGCAGCGTATCCGGAAGCAGCCGGTCGTCAAGCCGGCTGTCGGGGGAGAGTTCCAGCTCGACCCCGCGCTCGTTGGCCTGCGCGGCCTTGCCGAGCAGCAGCGCCGCGAGCACCGGCTCGCCCACGGCGGTGACCACGCGGTCGGTGAGCGCCTGGGCCAGTTCGAGCTCGGCCGTGGCGAACTCGACGGCCTCGTCGGCGCGCCCCAGCTCGATCAGCGAGACCACGGTGTGCAGCCGGTTCGCGGCCTCGTGCGCCTGCGAGCGCAGCGCCTCGGTGAACCCGCGCTCGTGGTCCAACTCGCCGGTCAGGGCCTGGAGTTCGGTGTGGTCGCGCAGGGTCACGACGGTGCCGCGCCGCTCGCCGCCGGACACCGGCGAGGTGTTCACGACGATCACCCGGTCCGCCGTCAGATACACCTCGTCCACGCGCGGTTCGGCCGCGAGCAGCGCCCCGGTCAGCGGGGCCGGCAGGCCGAGGTCCGCGACATTGCGCCCGACCACCTCGCCCTCGACGCCGAGCAGTTCGCGCGCCCCGTCGTTGAGCAGCGCGATCCTGCGCTGCCCGTCGAGCATGAGCAGCCCTTCGCGTACGGCGTGCAGCGCGGCCTGGTGGTAGTCGTGCATACGGCTCAGCTCGGCGGCGTTCATGCCGTGGGTGTGCCGCCGCAGCCGGGCGTTGATGACATACGTGCCGATGCCGCCGAGCGTCACCGCGCCGAGCGCCACCGCGAGCAGCGCGGCCAGCTGCCGCTGCACCCCGTCGGTGATCTCCTCGATCTTGATGCCGGCGCTCACCAGGCCGACGATCCGCTCGCCGTCCCGGATCGGGGTGACCACCCGGACCGAGGGGCCGAGCGTTCCGGTGTACGTCTCGGAGAACGTGCCGCCGTCCAGGGCGGGCTCGATGTGGCCGAGGAACCTCTCGCCGATGTTCTCGGGGTTCGGGTGGGTCCAGCGGATGCCGTCCGGATCCATGATCGTCACGAAGTCCACGTCGGCGTCCTCGCGTACCGCCTCGGCGTACGGCTGGAGCTCCGTGGTCGGATGCTCGCCGCTGATCGCCTGGCGCACCGACGGCGAGAGCGCCACCGCACGGGCGGCGGCCCGCGCCTGGTGCACCGCCGCCTGCTCGGCCTGGTGGTGCGCGCTCACGTATGCGAAGACCGCGCAGCCCGCGACGACCACTGCGACCAGGACGACCTGCATGGCGAACAGCTGGGCGGCGAGGGAGCGGGGACGCGGGATCCGGGGCATCGGCCCGGCGATGCGGGGGATCCGGGATATCGGTGGCACGCCGCCCAGTGTGCACACGACGTAAGCGCGAACTAAATGTACGCAAGGGTGACCCCGCTCACGGACTCATGGATATTCACCGGGACCGCCGCCGGGCCCGCTGGGCAGAACTGTCAGGGCCGTACAGGGGAGGGCCTGGGCCCGGCGGCGCAATCGAGGCGCATGAGAGCCGTACGTGCGAGGAGGCACCGTGGCAGGGACAGCCGCTCCAACAGCCAAGCGGGACAGGACTCACTATCTCTACATCGCGGTCATCGTGGCGGTGCTGCTCGGCATCGCCGTGGGCTTCGCGGCGCCCGGGGTGGCGGTGGAGCTGAAGCCGATCGGGACCGGCTTCGTGAATCTGATCAAGATGATGATCTCGCCGATCATCTTCTGCACGATCGTGCTCGGCATCGGGTCCGTGCGGAAGGCCGCCAAGGTCGGCGCCGTCGGCGGCATCGCCCTGCTCTACTTCACCGTCATGTCGATGGTCGCGCTGGCCATCGGCCTGATCGTCGGCAACATCATCGACCCGGGCACCGGGCTCGCCGTGACCGACGCGGTCAAGGAGACCGGCCAGGCGCAGGTGGACGCCGAGGCCAAGGACACCGTCGAGTTCCTGCTCGGCATCATCCCGACCACGCTCGTCTCGGCCTTCACCGGCGGCGAGGTGCTCCAGACCCTGCTCGTCGCGCTGCTCGCCGGCTTCGCGCTCCAGGCCATGGGCGACGCGGGCCGGCCGATCCTGCGCGGGGTCGAGCACATCCAGCGCCTGGTCTTCCGCATCCTCGCCATGATCATGTGGGCCGCGCCGATCGGCGCCTTCGGTGCCATCGCGGCCGTGACCGGCTCCGCGGGCCTGGACGCGCTCAAGTCGCTGGCCGTCCTGATGCTCGGGTTCTACGTGACCTGCGTGCTGTTCGTCTTCGTGGTGCTCGGCGTCCTGCTGCGCATGGTGGCCGGCCTCAACATCCTCACGCTCTTCAAGTACCTGGGCCGCGAGTTCCTGCTCATCCTGTCGACCTCGTCCTCCGAGTCGGCGCTGCCGCGGCTCATCGCCAAGATGGAGCACCTGGGCATCAGCAAGCCCGTGGTCGGCATCACCGTCCCGACCGGCTACTCCTTCAACCTCGACGGCACCATGATCTACATGACCATGGCCTCGCTGTTCGTCGCGGACGCCATGGGGACGCCGATGTCGATCGGCGAGCAGATCCCGCTGCTGCTCTTCCTGTTCGTGGCCTCGAAGGGCGCCGCCGGCGTCACCGGCGCCGGCCTCGCCACGCTGGCCGGCGGCCTCCAGTCGCACAAGCCCGCCCTGGTGGACGGCATCGGTCTGATCGTCGGCATCGACCGCTTCATGAGCGAGGCCCGCGCCCTGACGAACTTCGCGGGCAACGCGGTGGCCACTGTCCTCATCGGCACCTGGACCAAGGAGATCGACCGCGCCCGCGTGGACGAGGTGCTGGCCGGCCGGGCCCCCTTCGACGAGCGCACCCTGCTCGACGACGGCCACGGCTCGCCCGCCGGGGAAGGTGACGGCGTGCCGCTGCAGAAGAGCGGTGAGAAGGAGGGCGCGGCGGTCTGATTCCTCCGCACCGCGCCGTACCGCCGCAGCGCGCGGCACCGCACCCGACGCCCGGGCCCGGGACCTCAACTGGTCCCGGGCCCGGGCGCGTTCACGTCCTGGCCTCGGGCGCCTTCACGCCTCGGGTTCGGGTTCGGGTTCCTTCGGCTCCTGGTGGTCATGCCAGACGTACGCATGGGCCAGCAGTTCCCGTACGGGAACGGTGCCGACCGCGCCCGGCCCGGTCGGCACGATCACCCGGATCTCCGGGAAGTAGTCGAGCAGCACCTGACGGCAGCGCCCGCAGGGGGCGATCACCCCGCGGCCGCCGTCGCCCACCGCGACGATGGTGCTCAGCTCGCCGAGCCCGGCCGTGGCGGCCGCGCCGATCGTGACGAGCTCGGCGCAGGGGCCGCCGGTGAAGTGGTAGACGTTCACGCCGGAGACGATCCGGCCGTCGGCCGCGCGCGCGGCCGACGCGACGGTGTGGTTGTCGCCGTGGCAGGAGCGGGCGGCCAGCTCGGTGGCGACGTCGATCAGTTCCTGGTCGAGCTTCGCGTCGTCGGGCTCGGTGCCGTCGAGCTTCGCTTCGTCGAGCACGGTGTCGTCGAAGTTCGCGTCCATGGGCTCACTCACCGCACTCGAAGGACCCGGCCGAGGTCCTCAGCCGGTCCAGGAGGCCGCGCAGCGTGGCGAGTTCGCGCTCGGAGAGGTCCGCGAACAGTTCCCGCTCCACCATGTCCAGCGCCGCGTCCGCCTTGCGCAGGCGGGCGGTTCCCTCCGGGGTGATCTCCACGATGTGCCGGCGCCGGTCGGCCGGATCGCGCCGGCGCTCCACCAGCTCGTCCTTCTCCAGGCCGTTGAGCAGCGCGACGAGCACGCTCGGGTCCACACCGAGCCCTTCGATGAGGGCCTTCTGCGAGACCGGGCCGTCGGCGAGGAGCTGGAGCGTGGCCACGTGCCGAGGGCTGAGCCCGGCCGTGGCGACCGCCTTGCGGATCAGCCCGTCGGTGATCCCGCCGTGGTACGCGAGCAGGAAAGCCGGACGGTAGTGCGGTTCTGCTGCGCGCTCGGAGGCTGCCATGCCCACACCGTATCAAGGGCTCTATTGTGGAGCCAGATAAATCATTGATAGCCTTCAACGATATCGGGCCCTCTACGGTTTAGGGCGCCTGACCGTTTGGAGTGCTCATGTTCCTTGCCTACGCGATCGTCGGAGTCCTGCTGGCCCTCGTACTCGCCGCCTCCGCCACGTTCACCTTCGCCCGCAACCCCGCGATCACGGAGTCCATGGGCAAGGTGGGGGTCCCCGACGCCTGGCTGCCACGGCTCGCCTCGCTGAAGGCGGCGGGCGCGGTGGGGCTGCTCGCCGGGCTCGCGGTCCCGTTCATCGGGGCGGCGGCCGGCGTCGGCGTGGTGCTCTACTTCATCGGGGCCGTCGTGGCCCATCTGCGCGTCAAGGACTACGAATTCGCGCCCGCGGCCGTGCTCACGCTGCTCGCCGTCGCGGCGCTGGTCCTGCGGGTGGCCTCGGCCTGACGCCACCGGGGTTCCGATCTGACGCCACCGGCGTCCCGATCACGCCCGTCGGGGCTTTCCTTGACGTCGGCGTCAAGGATTACGGTCGTGGCATGCGAATCGGCGAGCTGGCCGAGCGGGCCGGGACCACTCCGCGCACGCTCAGGTACTACGAGTCCCGCGGGCTGCTGCCCGCGCGGCGCGGCAGCAACGGCTACCGCGCGTACGACGAGAGCGATCTGCGGCTGGTCGAGCAGATCAAGGTGCTCCAGGACTTCGGGTTCGGTCTGGAGGAGACCCGGCCGTTCGTGGAGTGTCTGCGGGCCGGGCACCCCGAGGGCGACTCCTGTCCCGCGTCGCTCGCGGTCTACCGGCGCAAGCTCGATGAACTCGACGCGTTGATCGGCGAGTTGGAGTCGGTGCGCGCGAAGGTGCGCGGCCAGCTGGAGCGCGCCGAGGAGGCCAGGGCGCGGCTCGCGGCCGAGGCGGAGCTGCCGGGCGGACCCGAGCCGCTGTGCGAGCTGGCCGAGGCGGCCCTGTCCGCGGATGCGGCCGTGCCCGCGCATGTCACGTACGAGAACAAGGGGTGAGGACCATGGTGAAGGCCGAGGGGGTGCCCGAGGTGACCGATGCCGACTTCGAGCAGGAGGTGCTGCGGGCGGAGCTGCCCGTGCTGGTCGAGTACACGGCCGACTGGTGCGGCCCGTGCCGGCAGCTGGCGCCCGTGCTCAGCGAGATCGCCCGCGAGGAGGGGGAGCGCCTGAAGGTGGTCCAGCTGGACGTGGACGCCAACCCCGGGACGACCACGGCGTACGGTGTCCTGTCGATGCCGACGCTGATGGTGTTCAAGGGCGGCGAGCCGGTGTGGCAGGTGGTCGGCGCCCGGCCCAAGCGCAAGCTGCTCGCCGAGCTGGCGGACGTGGTCTGACGCTTCCGGGCTCGCGTGCACGGACCCGTTCGGGCCGCTGTGCTGGTGGGGCGGCGCCGGGAGGCCGAGGGTGGAGGTGTTCAGCCTGTACCCGTACGTCTCCCGGAGCCGCCCCATGCGTCGTTCCCCGCTCTGTGCGCTCGCCCTGGCCGCGCTGCTTCCGCTCGGGTGCACCGTTCTCACCGCGCCGGCGGCCGCGGCGGAACCGGTGAGTTCAGTCAGTTCGGTGATCCGTACCGCCGACGCCTCCGCTCCCGAAGACGACCCGCAGGCGCAGGCCGCGCGGCAGGAGCAGGCCCGCAGCGTTCTCGCCCGCGGGCTCGCCGTCTACGCCCCGCACCTCACCGCGCCCCAACGGGCCGAGCTCGCCGACCACTTGGTCGCGCGGGTGCTCGTCCCCGCGGCGCGGGACCCGCGCACCGGCGCGCTGCTCGCCAAGGTCCGGCCGCTGGCCGCGCTCACCCGGCAGGACGTGCAGCAGGGCACGGCCGTCTTCCGGGAGCTGCTGCACACCGCGGCCGCCGATCCCGGAGCAGGCGCGCAGGTCCGCGAGACCACCGCCGGCCTGGAGCGCGATCTCGTCAACGCCCTCGGTCTGATGGCGGTGTTCGCGGACGCCTTGGCCGACCTGAGCCCCGCCGCGTCAGCCCCGCTCGTCTCGCGCTGACCCGCCCTGCACCGAGCCGCCGCCCACCGAGGACCGCGGCCGCTCCCGCGTATCCGGTTCCGTGCCCGGGCCCATCGTGGACAGGAGCCGCAGCCCGTCCTCCGTCGGACTGCCGGGGGCGGCCGAGAGCACGATCAGCTCCCTGCCCGACGCGTCCGGCAGCGCGAAGTTCTCCTGGTGCAGCTCGAGCAGGCCGACCAGCGGGTGCCGGTAGGGCTTGGGGCCGTGGGTGCGGGCGCGGACGTCGGCACGGGCCCACAGCTTGCGGAAGCGCTCGCTGCCCATCGCCAACTCGCCGATGAGGGAGGCGAGTTTCGGATCGTCGGGGTACTTGCCGGCCGCCAGGCGCAGATGCCCGACCGCGTCGAGCGTGCACTGCTCCCACTCCGCGTAGAGCCCGCGCTCGGCCTCCGCGAGGAAGATGTGCCGCGCGGTGTTGAGTCCCGCCGCCGAGGTGCGGCCGAACAGGAGCGCCGCGAGCCGGTTGCCCGCGAGCACGTCCATGCGGTGGTTCATGATCAGCGCGGGCGCGTCCGGCACGAGGTCCAGGACGCGGAGCAGCTCCGGCCGCAGCCGCGTCCCCGGCGCCTTCGCCCGGGGCCGGCGGCGGCGCGCGAGCCGGTGGAGGTGCTCGCGCTCGGTCTCGTCCAGGCCGAGCACGCGGGCGAGCGCGTCGAGGACCTGCTCGGACGGCTGCGTGGCGCGCCCCTGCTCCAGGCGTACGTAGTAGTCCACGCTGACGCCGGACAGGTGCGCCACCTCTTCGCGGCGCAGCCCCGCGACCCGGCGCCGGCTGTCGGTGGGGATGCCGGCGGCCGCCGGGTCGACCCGGGAGCGCCGGGTGCGCAGAAAGCCGGCGAGATCGTCTATGCCCGCGAGATCGTCCATGCCTGCAACGTCGGCCATGCCCCGAGTATCGCCCGGCCGGACCGCGGCGAGGGTGGCCCTGCGAGTACCAGGAAGTCCGGTCCTACGGATACGGCGCCCCTGAACGCCGCGGACCGCAGCGCCCAGGATCGGAGACAGACCGGCCGCCCCCTTCCGAGAGGCGCGACCGGCCGCCCCCTTCCGAGGGGCGCGCACAGCCACCCCCCTTCCGTGGGGCACGGACCAGCCGACCCCGTCCGAGGAGCGACCATGAAGACCCTCATCGTCCACGCCCACCCCGAGCCCCGTTCCCTCAACAGCGCGCTCAAGGACCTCGCGGTGGAGACCCTGACCCGGGCCGGGCACGAGGTGCGGGTGAGCGACCTGTACGCGATGCACTGGAAGCCCGTGGTCGACGCCGCGGACTACGGCCCCCACGCTTCGAGCCCGCTCCGGGTCGCCGCCGACTCGGGCCGCGCCTTCGAGGCCGGGGCGCTCACCGAGGACGTCCGCGCCGAGCAGGAGAAACTCCTGTGGGCGGACACGGTGATCTTCCAGTTCCCGCTGTGGTGGTACGCGATGCCGGCCATCCTCAAGGGCTGGGTGGACCGGGTGTTCACCTACCGGTTCGCGTACGGGGTCGGCGAGCACAGCGACACCAAGTACGGGGAGCGGTACGGCGAAGGCACCCTCGCCGGCAAGCGGGCCCTGCTGTCGGTGACCGTCGGCGGGCCCGAGCCGCACTACGCGGCGCGCGGGATCAACGGCCCCATCGACGACCTGCTGTTCCCGATCCACCACGGCATCCTCTTCTACCCGGGCATCGAGCCCGTGTCGCCGTTCGTCCTGTACGGCACGGACCGGCTGACCGAGGAGGAGTTCCCGGACGTGGCCAAGGCCTGGCGCGAGCGCCTGCTGATGCTGGAGTCCACGGAGCCGATCCCGTTCCGGCGGCAGAACTTCGGCGACTACGCGATCCCCTCGCTCCAGCTCAGGGAGGGCTTGGAGCCCGCGGGCCGCAGCGGATTCGGACTGCATGTGCGGTGAGGATCCGGTGGGCGCCCGCGCCCGTGAGCGGGCATGAAAAAGCCCCGGCTGTTTGACAGTCGGGGCATTCCCGCGCGTATATTGGGTGTTTCTGTGAAAACAGAAAAGGACCTCTTGAAGAGGCCCGATGAAGACACCATATCGCGCGAGGAGCCGAATTGTCAATGTCCGAGGAGCTGCGGAGCGAGCAGGAATTCGTCGCCCGTGTCTACACGCGTCTGGGGCAGCTCCAGGAGGCCGCCGAGCGTGCGGCCGCGGCGGCCCTCGAGCAGGTCGGGGCGGGCCGGCAGGCCCGGCTCGAACGGGATGTGGCGGTCCTGGAGAAGGGCCGCCTCGTCGCCGAGCTGAACGGAGTGGAAAACGGGCTCGTCTTCGGGCGTATCGATCTCAACCACCCCGACAATCTCGTCGAGGAACGCGACAGTTTCCACATCGGAAGGATCGGAATCCGCGCCGACGACCACGAGCGCACTCCGATTCTGATCGACTGGCGCGCGGACGTCGCGCGGCCTTTCTATCTGGCGACCAGCCATGTCCCGATGGGTCTGCGCCGGCGCCGGCACATCACGATGCAGGGCCATGAGGTCGTCGCGCTGCACGACGAGATCCTCGACCTGAGCGACGAGGAGCGCACCGGCTTCGAGGACCCCAACGGGGACGCGGTGCTGCTCGCCGCGCTCAACGCCGCGCGCACGGGCCGCATGGGCGACATCGTGCAGACCATCCAGGCCGAGCAGGACCGCATCATCCGCGCCCCGCACCAGGGAGTGATGGTCGTCGAGGGCGGGCCCGGCACCGGCAAGACGGCGGTGGCGCTGCACCGGGCCGCGTATCTGCTCTACGCACAGCGCGCACTCCTCGCCAAGCGCGCCGTGTTGATCGTGGGTCCCAACCCGGCCTTCCTCGGCTACATCGGCGAGGTGCTGCCCTCGCTCGGCGAGACCGGCGTGCTGCTCGCGACGGTGGGCGAGCTCTTCCCGGGCGTCGAGGCCACCGGCGAGGACACCCAGGCCGCGGCCGAGGTGAAGGGGCGGGCCGCGATGGCCGAGGTGCTCGCCGAGTTCGTACGGGACCGGCAGTCCGTGCCCGACGAGGTCCTGGAGATCGACCACGAGGACCACGGCACGCTGCTGCTCGACCGGAAGACGGCCGAGACCGCGCGGGCCGCCGCGCGCGAGACGCATCTGCCGCACAACCTGGCGCGCCCGCACTTCGCGTTCCGCATCATCGACGCCCTCACCGAGCAGCTCGTGGAGCGCATCGGCGCGGACCCGTACGGCGGCCCGAACCTGCTCGGTCCCGACGACATGGCCCAGCTCGGCAAGGACGTGGCGACCAGCGCCGCCGTGCACGAGGCCATCGCGGAGCTGTGGCCGGAGCTCACCCCGCAGCAGCTCGTACGGGAGCTGCTCGCCGACCCCGTCGGCTATCTCCCGGCCGCGGACGCCGAGTTGATCCGCCGCACCTCCGGGCCGTGGACCGCGGCGGACGTGCCGCTGCTCGACGAGGCGGCCGAGCTGCTCGGGGTGGACGACTCGGCGGAGCGGGCCCGGCAGGAGGCCGAGCGCCAGCGCCGTATCGAATACGCGCAGGGCGTCCTCGACCTCTCGTACGCCTCGCGCACCTACGAGTTCGAGGACAAGGAAGAACTCGACGAGGACGCCGCCGAGGTGCTCTCGGCGCACGACATCATCGACGCCGAGCGGATGGCCGAGCGCCAGGAGGAGGAGGACCTGCGCTCCGCCGCCGAGCGCGCCGCCGCCGACCGGACCTGGGCCTTCGGACACATCATCGTGGACGAGGCCCAGGAGCTGTCGGCGATGGCGTGGCGCCTGCTGATGCGCCGCTCGCCCACCAAGTCGATGACGCTCGTGGGCGATCCGGCCCAGACGGCGGACGCGGCCGCGCTCGGCTCGTGGTCGTCGATCCTCGGACCGTACGTCGGTGACCGGTTCGAGCACGTGCGGCTGGGGGTGAACTACCGCACGCCGTCGGAGGTGATGGAGCTCGCGGCCGGGGTGCTGCGGTCCGTCGACCCGGCCCTGGAGCCGCCGCGGTCGGTGCGGTCCACGGGGGTGCCGCCCCGGTTCGTGTCCGTGGAGGAGTCTGAACTCCCGGCGCGTGTCGGTGAGTTGGCCGGGGAGTTCCTGCCCGAGGAGGGGCGGCTCGCGGTCATCGCGCCCCGGGAGCTGCACGCGGAGCTGGCCGCGCGGCTGCCGGAGATCGTGCCGGGTGCGGCACCCGATCTGACGCACCGCGTGGTGCTGCTCGACGCGCGGCAGTCCAAGGGGCTCGAGTTCGACAACGTGCTGGTGGTCGAGCCCGGGTCCTTGTCGGCGAGCGATCTGTACGTCGCGCTCACCCGGGCCACCCAGCGGCTGGGCGTGCTGTACTCGGCCGCGCTGCCCGACGGGCTCGCGGAGGCGGTGACGCGCTGACCTTCGGGCTCGCGGACGCGGTGACGCGCTGACCTTCGGGGTGGGTGCCCTGTGCGGTGGCCGGGGTGGGTGCCCTGTGCGACGAGGGCACCCACCCGCGGCCGTGCGTCGTCATGCCGGCCGCAGCCAGACGGTCGCCAGCGGCGGCAGGGTCAGTTGAAGGCTGGCCGGGCGGCCCTGCCAGGCCATCGGGTCCGGCTTGAGTGACCCCGGATTGGACACGCCCGAGCCCCCGTACCGCTCCTCGTCCGTGTTGAGCACCTCGGACCAGGCGGGGATCTCCTCGGGGACGCCGAGCCGGTAGCCGTGCCGGACCACCGGTGAGAAGTTCGAGACCGCGAGCAGTGGGCTGCCGGCGGCGTCGTAGCGCAGGAACGCGAACACGTTGTCCTCCGCCGCGTCGCCCTCCACCCACGCGAACCCGTCCGGTGAGGTGTCCCGCTCCCACAGGGCGGGCTGGGCGCGGTACACGTGGTTCAGGTCGCGGACCAGGTCGCGTACGCCCCGGTGGTCGGACTCGGCCCCGTACTGCGGATCGAGCAGCCACCAGTCCGGGCCGTGCGCCTCGGACCACTCGGCGCCCTGCGCGAACTCCTGGCCCATGAACAGCAGTTGCTTGCCCGGGTGCGCCCACATGTAGCCCAGATACGCGCGGTGCGTGGCGCGCTGCTGCCACCAGTCGCCGGGCATCTTCGACACGAGCGAGCGCTTGCCGTGCACCACCTCGTCGTGCGAGATCGGCAGGACGTAGTTCTCGCTGTACGCGTACACCATCGAGAAGGTCATCTCGTTGTGGTGGTACCTGCGGTGCACCGGCTCGTGCTGGACGTAGCCGAGCGAGTCGTGCATCCAGCCCATGTTCCACTTGAGGCCGAAGCCGAGCCCGCCGAAGCCGCCCGGGCCCTGGTGGTGGGTGGCGCGGGTGACGCCGTCCCAGGCCGTGGACTCCTCGGCGATGGTCACGACGCCCGGCTCGCGCCGGTAGACGGTCGCGTTCATCTCCTGGAGGAAGGCCACCGCGTCCAGGTTCTCGCGGCCGCCCTGCGCGTTCGGCGTCCACTGGCCGTGCTCGCGCGAGTAGTCGAGGTAGAGCATCGAGGCCACCGCGTCCACGCGGAGCCCGTCGATGTGGAACTCCTCGCACCAGTACAGGGCGTTGGCGACGAGGAAGTTGCGCACCTCGTTGCGCCCGTAGTCGAACTCCAGGGTGCCCCAGTCGGGGTGCGCGGCCCGCAGCGGATCCTCGTGCTCGTACAGCGGACGGCCGTCGAACTCGGCGAGCGCCCAGTCGTCGCGCGGGAAGTGCGCGGGCACCCAGTCCATGAGCACACCGATGCCGGCCCGGTGCAGGGCGTCGACCAGGTACTTGAAGTCGTCGGGGGTGCCCATGCGGGCCGTCGGCGCGTAGAAGCCGGTGACCTGGTAGCCCCAGGAGCCGCCGAAGGGGTGCTCGGCCACCGGCATCAGCTCGACGTGGGTGAACCCCAAGTCCTTGACGTAGGCGGGGAGTTGCTCGGCGAGCTGGCGGTACGTGAGCCCGGGACGCCAGGACGGCAGGTGCACCTCGTACACCGAGAACGGGCTCTCGTGCGCGGGCCGCTCACCGCGCCGGCTCATCCACTCCTCGTCGTCCCAGGCGTGGTGCGAGGTGTGGATGACCGAGGAGTTGGCCGGCGGCACCTCGGTGCGCCGCGCCATCGGGTCCGCGCGGAAGGTCATGGAGCCGTCGGGCCGGGTGATCTGGAACTTGTACAGCTCGCCCTCGCCGACGCCCGGCACGAACAGCTCCCAGATCCCCGAGGAGCCGAGCGAGCGCAGCGGGAAGCCGGTGCCGTCCCAGTAGTTGAAGTTGCCGACCACGCGCACGCCCCGCGCGTTGGGCGCCCACACGGTGAAGCGGGTGCCGCTCACGCCCTGGTGCGTCATGGGCTCGGCGCCGAGCGCCTTCCACAGCTGCTCGTGGCGGCCCTCGCCGATCAGGTGCAGATCGAACTCGCCGAGCGCGGGCAGGAAGGCGTACGGGTCGGGGGTCTCGAAGTCGCCGGACTCGTACGTGACAAGGAGGCGGTACTCGGGCACGGACTGGAGTGGCAGCACCCCGGAGAAGAAACCGCCGCCGTCGTCGTCGAGTTCGGCCCGCAGCCCCTCGGTCAGGACGGTCACCTTCAGCGCGTACGGGCGCAGCACCCGGAAGACCACACCCTCGGGGTGCGGATGCGCACCGAGCACTCCGTGGGGGTCGTGATGCGTGCCGTACACGAGCCGGTCGCGGTCCTCGACGGGGAGGGCGGAGGGGACGCGGGGGGAGGTGGCCGGGGCGGTCGGTGCGGCGGCGGGCTGCCTGGCGGCGGGCTTCTTGGCTGCGGACTTCTTGGTCGCAGGCTTCTTCGCGGCCGTCGCCCGCACGACGGTCTTCTTCGCCGCCGTCTTCTTGGCCTTGGAGGCGGTCTTCTTCGCCGCCGCCTTCTTCGAGGCGGGAGCGGCCTTCGGCTCGACAGCGGCCTCCGGCACCGCGGCCGCCTTCGGCACGGCAGCCTTCTTCGTGACCGCGGCCTTCTTCGTCACCGCCGCCTTCTTGGCGGCCGGGTCCGTGGTCCTCCTGGCCGCCGCCTTCGGCTCCGCGGACTTCTTCCGCTGCCGCGGCACCACCGCCTCCTCCGGCGCGGGCTTCTCGCCCTTGCGGCCGGACCGGGCGGACCGGGCGGCGGGCTTCTCGGGCGGCTGGGGCTCGGGCGGACGCGTGCTCACGGGTGGGGCCTCCTCGTGGGACGTACAGGCGTGGCGTACCGGTGGCAAAGGCCCAACTACAGGTCGGGCGAAGTGAGTTCAGTTGTCTTCGGGGTGCTCGTCGGCCTCCCCGGCCAGGCGCCGGATCGCGGCCATGGGCACCGCGAGCCAGTCCGGACGGTGCCGTGCCTCGTACAGCACCTCGTACACGGCCTTGTCGGTCTCGTAGGCCCGCAGCAGCGCGGGGTGGACGGACGGGTCGGTGCCGCCGCCCGCCACGTACCCCTCGCAGTACGCGGCCCGGCACCCCGCCGCCCAGGCGGGCGCCCAGGGGCGGTGGGAGCGGCCCGCGTAGTCGAAGGAGCGCAGCATCCCCGCGACGTCGCGCACCGCGGGCTGCGGACGGCGCCGCTCGGGCAGCGGGCGGGCCGGTTCGCCCTCGAAGTCGATGATGTTCCAGGCTCCGTCGGCGGGCCGCAGACACTGCCCGAGGTGCAGATCGCCGTGCACCCGCTGCGCGAACAGGGCGTCCGATTCCGGCAGTCGGCGCACCTCATCGAACGCGGCCGCGAGCGAGCGCACGTACGGCCGCAGCATCGGCACGTCCTGGGCGGTGGCCCGCAGCCGCTCCAGCATGCCGTCCGCGATCAGCTCGCGCTGCTGCGGGCCGAGCGAGACGGTGGGCGCCGCGGCCGCGAGCGCCGCGTGCACCTCGGCGGTGGCGCGGCCGAGCGCGTGCGCCTCCGTCCGGAAGTCGTCCCCCTTGGCGAGGGAGCGCAGCGCCAGCTCCCAGCCGTCCTCGGCGCCGGCGAGGAAGGGCTGGAGCACCCCGAGCGTCATCGTCTCCTCGGACTCGGCGCCCGCGAGGCCCGAGAGGAACTGACCGTCCGGCTCGGCGCCGAACCACGCGACCGGCGCGGGCACACGCCCGCTGCCCTCGCGGGCGAGCAGCAGCGGCAGTTCGAGATCGGGGTTGAGGCCGGGGGTGACCCGGCGGAACAGCTTCAGGATGTACGTATCGCCGTACACCAGCGAGGAGTTGGACTGCTCGGCGCCCAGCGTCCGGGGCATCAGACCGCCCGGCAGCTCCACGCCCTCGGCCCGCTCGAAGCGCAGCACCCCGCTGCGGCCCGGGGCCCGTAACCGCTCCAGGAGCAGCGAGGCCAGGCGCGGATCCTGGAGCCCTTCGTACACCGCCGAGCCGGCCAGCGGACCTGTGTCGGCGTGGCCGATCAGGGCGGCGGCGAGATGCGGCGGCAGCGTCCGGCGTATCCCGAGGAACAGCTGGTAGCAGTCGGCCGCCGGCGGGCTCTCCGCCACGGCGGGCTGCTCGGCGCGTATGAGCACGTGCAGGAGTCCGGCCGGCAGCAGCTCCGTCACGGCCACCAGCGAGAACCCCGTCACCGGCCTGCCCTTCCCGGCGAACCAGCGCTGCCGCGGCAGCCACGCGCGCAGGAGCGGATCGAGGGAGGCGAGCAGGTCCGGCCGCGCACTCGTGTGCCCTGCGGCCGGGCGGACGACGGCTTCCGACATGGCGTGCTTCCTTTCCCCGTACGGGTGGGGGAGCTGTGCCCGGTGACGGCCTCACGGCCGGGAGGTCACCCTTCACGGTGACCGGGACGGGCGATGCCAAACCCGTCCCGGTCACCCAAACTACGCCGCTTCGGTGCGCAGCCGGAACCAGTAGAAGCCGTGCCCCGCGAGCGTGAGCAGGTACGGCAGTTCACCGATCGCCGGGAAGCGCACCCCGCCGATCAGCTCGACCGGATGCCGCCCGTTGAAGGCTTGCAGGTCGAGCTCGGTGGGCTGAGGGAAGCGCGAGAAGTTGTGCACGCACAGGACCAGGTCGTCCCCGTGCTCGCGCAGGAAGGCCAGAACGGCCGGGTTGGACGAGGGCAGTTCGGTGTACGAGCCGAGGCCGAACGCCGGGTTCTGCTTGCGGATCTCGATCATCCGGCGCGTCCAGTGCAGCAGCGAGGACGGCGAGGACATGGAGGCCTCGACGTTCGTCACCTGGTACCCGTACACCGGATCCATGATCGTGGGCAGGAAGAGCCGGCCCGGATCGCAGGAGGAGAAGCCCGCGTTGCGGTCCGGGGTCCACTGCATCGGCGTCCGCACGGCGTCCCGGTCGCCCAGCCAGATGTTGTCGCCCATGCCGATCTCGTCGCCGTAGTACAGGATCGGCGAGCCGGGAAGGGACAGGAGCAGGGCCGTGAACAGCTCGATCTGGTTGCGGTCGTTGTCGAGCAGCGGGGCGAGCCGGCGGCGGATGCCGATGTTGGCGCGCATCCGCGGGTCCTTGGCGTACTCCGCGTACATGTAGTCGCGCTCTTCGTCCGTGACCATCTCGAGCGTCAGCTCGTCGTGGTTGCGCAGGAAGATGCCCCACTGGCAGCCGGACGGGATCGCCGGGGTCTTCGCCAGGATCTCCGAGACCGGGTAGCGCGATTCACGCCGTACGGCCATGAAGATGCGCGGCATCACGGGGAAGTGGAAGGCCATGTGGCACTCGTCCCCGCCCTCCCGGAAGTCCCCGAAGTAGTCGACGACGTCCTCGGGCCACTGGTTGGCCTCGGCGAGCAGCACGGTGTCCGGGTAGTGCGCGTCGATCTCCTTGCGCACCCGCTTGAGCAGCTCGTGCGTCCGCGGCAGGTTCTCGCAGTTGGTGCCCTCCTCCGCGTACAGGTACGGCACGGCGTCGAGCCGGAAGCCGTCGATGCCGAGGTCCAGCCAGAACCGCAGCGCGGAGATGATCTCCTCCTGGACCGCCGGGTTCTCGAAGTTGAGGTCCGGCTGGTGGGAGAAGAAGCGGTGCCAGAAGTACTGCTTGCGCACCGGGTCGAAGGTCCAGTTGGACGTCTCGGTGTCGACGAAGATGATCCGCGCGTCCTGGTACTGCTTGTCGTCGTCGGCCCAGACGTAGTAGTCGCCGTACGGGCCGTCGGGGTTGTTGCGCGACTCCTGGAACCACGGGTGCTGGTCGCTGGTGTGGTTCATGACGAAGTCGATGATCACGCGCATGCCGCGCTGGTGGGCGGCGTCCACGAACTCCACGAAGTCCGCGAGGTCCCCGAAGTCCGGCAGGACGGCGGTGTAGTCGGAGACGTCGTAGCCGCCGTCGCGCAGCGGCGAGGCGAAGAACGGCGGCAGCCACAGGCAGTCCACACCCAGCCACTGGAGGTAGTCCAGCTTGGCGGTGAGGCCCTTGAGGTCGCCGATGCCGTCGCCGTTGCTGTCCTGGAAGGAC
Source organism: Streptomyces indicus (assembly GCF_900100315.1). Classification (GTDB taxonomy): domain Bacteria; phylum Actinomycetota; class Actinomycetes; order Streptomycetales; family Streptomycetaceae; genus Streptomyces; species Streptomyces indicus. The sequence continues at coordinate 397,422 of NZ_FNFF01000002.1, read as the reverse complement.
CGGACGAGGACCTCGTAGAAGACGGCGCGCTTGAACCATTCGGGGTCCCGGTCCTTCGCGGGGGTGTCCTCGAAGGTGTCCGGGACGGGCTCATTGACGATCATGTTGTGGGTGACCCTCCGATTCACGGCGAGGACGGTCGCAGGACGGTGAGGACGTGTGCGGGCGCGCGGCCCGGCTCCAGACGCACGTAGTTGGCCCTGCCCCAGTGATAGACCTCACCGGTGAGTTCATCGCGTACCCCGGTGAACTCGTGCCAGTCGAGGCCCAGTTGTGGCATGTCCAACGAGACGGTGGCCTCCTGGGTGTGGTGCGGGTCCAGGTTCACGACCACCAGAACCGTGTTCGGGCCATGGGTTTTCGAGTACGCGAGTACGGCGTCGTTGTCGACCTCGTGGAAGTGGATGCGGCGCAGCTGACGCAGCGCGGGACTGTTTCTGCGAATGCTGTTGAGGCGGGTGAGGAGCGGGGCGATCGTCCGGCCCTCACGCTCGGCCGCCGCCCAGTCCCGCGGCCTGAGCTGGTACTTCTCGGAGTCCAGATACTCCTCGCTGCCGGGCCGCACCGGAACGTTTTCGCACAGCTCGTATCCGCTGTAGACACCCCAGGTCGGGGACAGGGTGGCGGCCAGGACGGCCCGCACCTCGAAGGCCGGGCGGCCGCCGTGCTGCAGGTAGGCGTGCAGGATGTCCGGAGTGTTCACGAAGAAGTTCGGGCGCATGTAGTGCGCCGTCTCGCGCGCCAACTCCTCGGCGTACTCCGTCAGTTCGCGCTTCTCATTACGCCAGGTGAAGTACGTGTACGACTGCTGGAAGCCGATGGCGGCCAGCGTCCGCATCATCGCCGGGCGCGTGAACGCCTCCGCCAGGAAGATCACGTCCGGGTCGGTGCGCCGGATCTCGCCGAGCACCTGCTCCCAGAACACCACCGGCTTCGTGTGCGGATTGTCCACGCGGAAGATCCGCACACCGTGGTCCATCCAGTGCCGCAGCACCCGCAGGGTCTCCCTGACGAGCCCCGGCATGTCCTTGTCGAAGGCGATCGGATAGATGTCCTGGTACTTCTTCGGCGGGTTCTCCGCGTACGCGATCGAGCCGTCGGGCCGGTGGTGGAACCAGTCCGGGTGCTTGTGCACCCACGGGTGGTCGGGGGAGCACTGCAGGGCGAAGTCGAGGGCGATCTCCAGGTTGAGTTCACGGGCCCGGGCGACGAACGCGTCGAAGTCCTCGAGGGTGCCGAGATCCGGGTGGACCGCGTCGTGCCCGCCGTCCGGCGAGCCGATCGCCCAGGGCACGCCCACGTCGTCCGGCTCGGGGGACAGGGTGTTGTTGCGGCCCTTGCGGAAGGTGGTGCCGATGGGGTGGATGGGCGGCAGGTAGACCACGTCGAAGCCCATCGCGGCGATGGCCGGAAGCCGCTCTGCGGCGGTGGCGAACGTGCCGCTCGTGAGCGTCCCGTCCGGGTTCTCGCGCACCCCCTCGGAGCGCGGGAAGAACTCGTACCAGGACCCGAAGAGCGCCCGCGGCCGCTCCACGAGCAGCGGCAACTCCTCGGACGCGCTGACGAGTTCACGCAGCGGATGGCGGCTCAGCGCCCTGTCGACCTGCGGGGTGAGGGCCGCCGCGAGCCGGGCGCTCGCCGGGCGCCGGGTGTCCCGCAGCGCGTCGGCGGCCTCCAGGACGGCGTCCCTGCCCTGGTCCTTGGGTATGCCCTCGGCCGCGCGCCCGTACAGCAACGCGCCTTCCTCCAGGACGAGTTCGGTGTCGATCCCGGCCGGGATCTTGATGCCCGCCGCGTGCCGCCAGGTCGAGACCGGATCGCCCCAGGCCTCCACGCGGTACGTCCACAGGCCCTCGCGGTCCGCGCACACCTCGGCGCCCCAGCGGTCCGTGCCGGGTGCCAGCTCGCGCATCGGGGTCCAGGGGCCCTCCCGGCCGTCGGGTCCGGTCAGGACCACGTTGGCGGCGACCGCGTCATGCCCTTCGCGGAAGACCGTGGCACTGACCTGGAAGGGCTCGCCGGCCACGGATTTCGCGGGCCGTCTCCCGCAGGCCACCACGGGCCGGACGTCGAGGACGGGTATCCGTCCGACGGAGGTGCTCGTGCGGGAGTTCACGCTTGGATTCACGACATCACCTGGGTGTGGGGTGGTCGGGGCGCGGACGTGGTGCAGCGAAGGGGAGCAGGTACCGGGGGAGCCTTCCACGGTCCACGGGTACGCAATCCGCCGCTTTGTTAACTACTCGCACGTAACGGCTCGGACAAGACGAGGTGGGGTGTCCGTGTGCGACGGGGCGGGGTGTCCGTGTGTGACACCCGGCTCACCGGCAGGCGCTACGGGGGCGGAGATGCTACCTTGGAGGAGTTGCAGTTGTGGTTTTCCCTTGACTTCAGGTGCCTCGACGGCTGGATGCCGTGAGGCACTTTTGTATTTCTGGCGTTTTCCGGACAGGGCTTTTATCACGCGCGACACCGGGTCGGCACAGTGTTGACCCAAGGGCATTGCCCCGAAGGAGAAATGTCATGGCTAATGGCACCGTGAAGTGGTTCAACTCGGAAAAGGGCTTCGGCTTCATCGAGCAGGACGGTGGCGGCCCCGACGTCTTCGCCCACTACTCGAACATCGCCACCCAGGGCTTCCGTGAGCTGCTCGAGGGTCAGAAGGTGACCTTCGACGTCACGCAGGGCCCGAAGGGCCCGCAGGCGGAGAACATCGTTCCCGCCTGATCGCAGGACAGCACGACGCAGCCGGGGTCCGCTCCCGCGGACCCCGGCTGCGTCGTGATTTTTCGGGGGACGGGAACTCACGGGACTTCCGGGATTTCCCTTGCTTTATCTATCGGCTCGTTCTTGCAATTCGGCCGGCTGTCGTTGCGCCGGGAATTCCTCGATACGTGCCCCATCGAGGAGGTTCTCATGAACCATGCCGCTCGCAGGAATGACCGCCAGAACCGCTCCGGAGACCACCGGAACCGGCCGGGCGACCGCCGCGGCCGCTTCGGCGGCCGGAACGCCGGCGCGAGCGCCGGCCGCAACCGCAAGCGCAGCACCCCGCCCGCCGAGTTCGCGCTCCCCGAGACGCTGACCCCGGCGCTGCCCGCCGTCGAGTCCTTCGAGGAGCTCGGCCTGCGGCCCGCGCTTCTGAAGACGCTGGCCGCCGAGGGCGTCACGGCGCCCTTCCCGATCCAGGCCGCCACGCTGCCGAACTCGCTTGCCGGGCGTGACGTGCTCGGCCGCGGCCGCACCGGCTCCGGCAAGACCCTGGCCTTCGGCCTTGCGGTCCTCGCGCGCACCGCCGGGCGGCGCGCCGAGCCCAAGCAGCCGCTCGCCCTGGTCCTCGTGCCCACGCGCGAGCTCGCCCAGCAGGTCACCGCCGCCCTCACGCCGTACGCCCGTGCCGTACAGCTGCGCATGGCGACCGTCGTCGGCGGGATGTCGATAGGCCGCCAGGCCGGTGCGCTGCGCTCCGGCGCCGAGATCGTCGTCGCCACCCCCGGCCGCCTCAAGGACCTCATCGAGCGCCGCGACTGCCGTCTGGACCGGGTGCAGATCACCGTGCTCGACGAGGCGGACCAGATGTGCGACATGGGCTTCATGCCGCAGGTCACCGAACTGCTCGACCAGGTGCACCCCGAGGGCCAGCGCATGCTGTTCTCCGCGACCCTGGACCGCAATGTCGACAAACTCGTGCGCAACTACCTGCACGACCCCGTCGTGCACTCCGTGGACCCGTCGGCCGGCGCGGTGACCACCATGGACCACCACCTGCTCCACATCCAGATCGCCGACAAGTACGCGGTCACCACGGAGATCGCCGCCCGCGACGGGCGCGTGATCATGTTCCTGGACACCAAGCACGCCGTGGACAAGCTCGTGAAGCACCTGCTCGCGAGCGGTGTGCGGGCCGGGGCGCTGCACGGCGGCAAGTCCCAGCCGCAGCGCACCCGCACCCTGGAGAAGTTCAAGACGGGTGAGGTCACGGCCCTCATCGCCACCAACGTGGCCGCGCGCGGCATCCACGTCGACGACCTCGACCTCGTGGTGAACGTGGACCCGCCGAGCGACCACAAGGACTATCTGCACCGCGGCGGGCGCACCGCACGGGCCGGGGAGTCCGGCAGCGTCGTGACGCTCGTCCTGCCGAACCAGCGCCGCGAGATGACCCGGCTCATGTCCGACGCCGGGATCCGTCCGACCGTCACCGACGTGCGCTCCGGCGAGGCCGAACTCAGCCGCCTCACCGGCGCGCAGGCGCCCTCCGGGGTGCCGGTGGTCATGGCCGCGCCGGTCACCGACCGCCCGAAGCAGCGCGGTGGCGCGCCCTTCCGCGGCCGGGGCACCCGCCGCGGCCAGGAGGGGCGCCCCGGCGGCGGCCGCTCCGGCGGCGGCACGCGCCGCACCGCCGAGGCCCGGCAGATGGCGGAGGCGCGCAAGGCGGCTCGGGTGCGCAAGTCGGCCTGACGCGCTGCGGGTTACGCGTCACGGGTCCGTCTCCCGGGTTCGCGTCACGCGTCCGTGCAAGGGGTACGCCCGATGCCTGACGCCTGGCGTCCGATTCCCGTACGGAACGGCCGGCCCTCTCTCCTCCGAGGGGCCGGCCGTCCGAACACACGCGTTCCTACGGGTTGTCGACCTGGAGCAGCAGGTCGGGCGAGCCCGGCAGCGCGCCGCCCACCTTGCCCTGGGCGGCTTTCTGCCGGAGCGCCAGGCCCACTTCGGCCGGTGTGGCCTCCTGGTGGTCGGCCAGGTACAGCGCGGCCGCGCCCGCCGCGTGCGGCGCCGCCATCGACGTACCGGACTCGGTGGCCACGGCCGTGTCGCTCGTGTGCGAGAGCGAGGTGATCGCGCCGCCGGGGGCGAACAGGTCGAGCGCGGGGCCCCAGTTGGAGAAGTCCGAGCGCCGGTCGTCCGCCTCGGTCGAGCCGACCGTGATCGCCTCGGGGACGCGCGCGGGCGAGACCAGGGAGGCGGGCCGCGCTTCGTTGCCCGCCGCGACCGTGAAGGTGATCCCGGCCGCGATCGCCCGGCGCACCGCGGTGTCGAGCGCCGGGTCGGCGGGGCCGCCCAGGCTCATGTTGACCACCGCGGGGCCCTCGGCGCCGCGCACCACCCAGTCGATGCCCGCGAGGATGCCGGCCGTGCTGCCCGCGCCCTCGTCGTCGAGCACCCGCACCGCCACGATCTCGGCCTGCTTGGCCACGCCGTACCGCTCACCGGCGATCGTCCCGGCCACGTGCGTACCGTGTCCGTAACCGTCCTGGGCCACGGGATCGTCGTCGATGAAGTCCCAGCCGTTGTGCGCACGGCCGCCGAAGTCGGTGTGCGAGACGCGCACCCCGGTGTCGAGGACGTACACCGTCACCCCGGCGCCCGCGGACTCCGGCCAGGTGTACGAGGCGTCGAGCGGCAGGTCCGGCTGGTCGATCCGGTCGAGGCCCCAGGAGGGCGGGCCGGGCTGGGTGTGCCGGGTGGTCACTCTCCTGTCCTGGGCCACCGACACCACGTTCGGATCGGCGGCGAACTTCTTGGCCTGTGCGGAACTCAGGCGTACCGCATAGCCGTTGAGCGCCGCGTCGTAGGTGTGGCTGATTCTCGCCCCGTACTTCTCGGCCAGCCCCTTGCCCGCCTTCGACGAGGAGTCGACGTCCCCGTCCAGCGTGACGATGTAGCTGTTCCCGATGGCGCCGGCCTGTCCGGCGCCGAGTATCCGCCCCTCCTGCGGGGCGGCCTGCGCGGGCGCCGTGACGGCCGAGAGCACCGCGGCGGTGGTCGCGGCGGTCAGCCCGGCGGCCCACCGCAGCCGAGTGTTGCCCCTTCGCATGCCGATCGTTCCCCTCCTCGATCCGGCGTCGCGCAGGAGGAGTTGCGGGCCCGGTCGGCGGCCCGTTCCCCGTTCGGCCCCCGGCGACACTTCGCAGCCTCCCGTACGCCCCGAAGTGGAACAACCGGTACCTCAAGGGGGAACAGGCCATATCGGTCGTGGACGGAATGTAGAGGGACCATGAAGCGGGTACCCGCGCGGCGAGCGCCCCTCGTGCCCCCGTGCCGTGCCTCTCCGCGCCCCATGGATGGGAACCCGGGCCGCCGCTACCGTCGAAGGCGACGAGGAGGACCCACGACGACGTGGGTCCCCGGAGCACGCCCGCCCCCTGCGAAGGTGGAACCGTGAAGGCAATTCGTCGATTCACCGTGCGTCCCGTACTGCCGGAGCCGCTGCGTCCGCTCACCGAACTCGCCCGCAACTTACGCTGGTCCTGGCATGAGGGCACCAGGGAGCTGTTCGCCTCCGTCGACCCCGGGCGGTGGGACGGGGACCCCGTGCACCTGCTCGGCCGGGTCCCTCCCTCGCGGCTCGACGAGCTCGCCGTGGACGAGGAGTTCCTGGCGCGGCTGCGCACCACGGCCGCCGATCTGCGCGAGTACGTGACCGGCCCCCGCTGGTACCAGGAGCAGACCGGCTCCGAACTCCCCGCGGGCATCGCCTACTTCTCACCCGAGTTCGGCATCACCGCCGCCCTGCCCCAGTACTCCGGCGGCCTCGGCATCCTCGCCGGCGACCACCTCAAGGCGGCCAGTGACCTCGGCGTTCCGCTCATCGGCGTCGGACTCCTCTACCGGCACGGCTACTTCCGGCAGTCCCTGTCGCGCGACGGCTGGCAGCAGGAGCACTACCCCGTCCTCGACCCGAACGAGCTGCCGCTCACCCTGCTCAGGGAGCCCGACGGCAGCCCGGCCCAGGTGGCGCTCGCGCTGCCGCACGGCCGGCAGCTGCGCGCCCACGTCTGGCAGGCCCAAGTCGGACGCGTCCCGCTGCTGTTGCTGGACTCGGACGTCGAGGAGAACGACCTCGGCGAGCGCGACGTCACCGACCGGCTCTACGGCGGCGGCAGCGAGCACCGGCTGCTCCAGGAGATGCTGCTCGGCATCGGCGGGGTGCGCGCGGTGCGCACGTACTGCCGGCTGACCGGCCATCCCGAGCCCGAGGTGTTCCACACGAACGAGGGCCACGCGGGCTTCCTCGGTCTGGAGCGGATCGCCGAACTCGCCGAGGAGGGCGTGGAGTTCGATCCGGCGCTCGAAGCCGTACGGGCCGGGACCGTCTTCACCACCCACACGCCCGTGCCCGCGGGCATCGACCGCTTCGACCGCGAGCTGGTCGCCCGGCACTTCGGGCCCGGCGCCGAACTGCCCGGCATCGACGTGCAGCGGATCCTCGGCCTCGGCATGGAGACGTACGCCGGCGGGGAGCCCAACCTGTTCAACATGGCCGTGATGGGGCTCAGGCTGGCCGGCCGCGCCAACGGGGTCTCCACGCTGCACGGCAAGGTCAGCCGCGAGATGTTCGCCGGGCTTTGGCCGGGATTCGATCCCGAGGAGGTGCCGATCACCTCGGTGACCAACGGGGTGCACGCGCCGACCTGGGTCGCGCCCGAGGTGTTCCGGCTCGGCGCCCAGCAGATCGGGGCGCAGCGCACCGAGGACGCCTTCACGGTCGGCGGCTCCGAGCGCTGGGACGCCGTGGCCGACATCCCCGACGACAAGATCTGGGAGCTGCGGCGTGTCCTTCGCTCCCACCTGGTGGACGAGGTGCGCGAGCGGCTGCGCGCCTCCTGGCGCCAGCGCGGCGCGGGCGCGGCCGAACTGGGCTGGATCGACGGCGTGCTGGACCCGGACGTGCTCACCATCGGATTCGCCCGCCGCGTCCCCTCGTACAAGCGCCTGACGCTGATGCTGCGCGACCGCGACCGGCTGATGGACCTGCTCACGCACCCCGAGCGGCCGGTCCAGATCGTGGTGGCGGGCAAGGCGCATCCGGCGGACGACGGCGGCAAGCGGCTGATCCAGGAGCTGGTCCGGTTCGCGGACGCCCCCCGCGTACGGCATCGCATCGTCTTCCTGCCCGACTACGGGATGGCGATGGCGCAGAAGCTCTACCCGGGTTGCGACGTCTGGCTCAACAATCCGCTGCGTCCCCTGGAGGCCTGCGGCACCAGCGGTATGAAGGCCGCGCTCAACGGCTGCCTCAACCTGTCCGTCCTGGACGGCTGGTGGGACGAGTGGTACGAGCCGGACTTCGGCTGGGCCATCCCCACGGCGGACGGCGCCGCCATGGACGAGGACCGCCGCGACGCCCTCGAAGCGGCCGCGCTCTACGACCTGTTGGAGCAGCGGGTCGCCCCCCGCTTCTACGAGCGCGGGCCCGGCGGCCTGCCCGACCGCTGGATCGAGATGGTCCGCCGCACCCTGACCTCGCTCGGGCCGCGGGTCCTGGCCGGCCGGATGGTCCGCGAGTACGTGGCGAAGCTGTACGCGCCGGCGGCCCACGCGCAGCGCGGCCTGGACATCGGGGCCGCGCGGGAACTCGCCGCGTGGAAAGGCCGGATCCGTTCGGCCTGGCCCCATGTCGCGGTCGACCACGTGGAGGCGGCGGCCGTCGGCTCCACGGCGGAACTCGGCGCGACGGTCGCCCTGCGCGTGCGCGTCCGGCTCGGCGAACTCCAGCCGGACGACGTGGAGGTGCAGTCCGTGACGGGCCGTGTGGACTCCGAGGACACCCTGACCGACGCGGTGGCGACCCCGCTCAAGCCGGCGGGCGGGCCCGACCTGGAGGGCCGCTGGATCTACGAGGGTCCGCTGGCCCTGGACCGCACGGGGCCGTTCGGCTACACGGTCCGCATCCTGCCCTCCCACCGCCTCCTCGCCGCACCCCAGGACCTGGGCCTTGTGTTGCTGCCCTCGGAGCTGACGGGGGAGGGGGCCGGGGTGCTCATGCGGTGATGCGCCGGCTCCTTGGACGCGTTGTTGCGCCCGGGCTCCGTCCTGCCGTGACAGGGCGGAGCCCGGGCGGCATGGGGGACCGCCCGGGCTCCGGGGAAGGTGCGACGCGGCGGGTGCTTGGCTGCTGCTGCGCGCGAGGGGCAGCGTGGCAGTGCTGACGGGTCCATGCCAGTAGGCATCACCGCCGGGTGGCCGGATTTCGTCCGTTGCCCGACGTGCGGCGTCCGTTACCCGGTCATCGGTCATCCGTGCGCCCTCTGCAGGGAGTCGGTAGGCGTTGGCGCTCGGCGCCTCGCCCCGCTACCCTTAGTCCATGACTTAGTCCACCTATGTTCCCGATCGCTGAGAGGTCACCGTGGAACCAGCGCGCCAGTACAACGTGCACGAGGCGAAGACGCACTTCTCGCGCATTCTGGAGCAGGTCGCGACCGGCGAGGAGGTCGTGATCAGCAAGGCCGGCGAGCCCGTGGCGAAGGTCGTGCCGCTGCGGCCCAAGGTGCGCAGGACCGGCCGCGGTTCGCTGCGGGGCCAGATCCGGATCGCGGACGACTTCGATGAGCTGCCGGACGACATCGCCGACGCCTTCGGGATGCGCTGATGCGCCTTCTCCTCGACACGCACGTGCTGCTGTGGTGGCTGGACGACTCCGCCGAGCTCACGGACGACATCAAGGAACTGCTCGACACGGAACCTGCCGTCTACGTGAGCGCTGTGTCGCCGTGGGAGATCGCGATCAAGCAAGGACTCGGGAAGCTGGACGGGCCGGACGATCTGGCGGAGCGGGCCCGGGACAGCCAGTTCACGGCGCTGCCCATCACGGCGGGCCACGGCGTACGGGCAGGGCGGCTGCCGAACCATCACCGTGACCCGTTCGACCGCCTCCTGGTCGCACAGGCGCAGATCGAGGGCATGACCTTGCTCACCAGGGACCAGTGGATCCCGCAGTACGACGTCCAGGTCATCAAGGTCTGACCGCCGGGGCGACGAACAGCCCGCCCACCCCGGCGACCGCCACACCGCGGCGCCCACCCGGCCCGCCCCGCTCACCCCACCAAACTGTCCCGCCAAGCCTGGTGCAGCTCCGCGAACCGGCCCGTGCCCGAGATGAGTTCGGCCGGGGTGCCGTCCTCCACGATGCGGCCGGACTCCATCACGAGCACCCGGTCCGCGATCGCGACCGTCGAGAGCCGGTGCGCGATCACCACCGCCGTACGGCCGTGCAGCACCGTGCGCATCGCCTCCTGCACCGCCCGCTCGCCGGGCACGTCCAGGGAGCTGGTCGCCTCGTCGAGGATCAGGACGGCCGGGTCCGCGAGCAACGCGCGGGCGAACGCGACCAGTTGGCGCTGGCCCGCGGAGATACGGCCGCCGCGCTTGCGCACATCCGTGTCGTAGCCGTCCGGCAGCGCGCTGATGAAGGTGTGCGCGCCGATGGCCCGCGCCGCCCGCTCGATCTCCTCGCGGGTGGCCTCGGGGCGGCCGATCGCGATGTTCTCGGCGATCGTGCCCGAGAACAGGAAGGCCTCCTGGGTGACCATCACGACCCCGCGCCGCAGTTCGGGCACCGCGAGCTCGCGCAGGTCCACGCCGTCCAGGAGGACCCGGCCCTCCGAAGGGTCGTAGAACCGGGCGAGCAGCTTGGCGAGCGTGGACTTGCCGGCGCCCGTGGAGCCGACCACCGCGACCGTCTGGCCCGCGGGCAGCGTCAGGCCGAAGCGCGGCAGCACCTCGCCGCCGGTGCGGTAGCGGAAGCTGACGTCCTCGAACGTCACGGTGCGGCCCGGGAGTTCGCCGGCGCGGGCGGGCAGCTCGCGCGGCGCGGACGGCTCGGGCACGGAGGGCGTCTGGGCCAGCAGCCCGGCAATCTTCTCCAGGGACGCGGCGGCCGACTGGTAGGAGTTGAGGAACATGCCGAGCCGGTCGATCGGGTCGTACAGGCGGCGCAGGTACAGGACGCAGGCCGCGAGCACCCCGAGCGCGAGCGTGCCGCCCGCCACCCGGTACGCGCCCCACAGCACGATGCCCGCGACCGCCGTGTTGGCGACCAGCCGCGAGCCGACCACATAGCGGGCCATCTCCAGCATCGCGTCGCCGTTGGTGCGCTCGTGGCGCCGGTTGAGCACCGCGAAGTCCGCGTCGTTGGCCTGCTCGCGGCGGAACGCCCGGACGGGCCGGATCCCGTTCATCGTCTCCGCGAACTTCACGATCACCGCGGCGATCGTGGTCGAACGCCGCCGGAAGATCCGCCCCGCACGCCGCTGGTAGAGCCGGATGAGCAGGTACAGGGGGACGAAGGAGGCCACGGCCACCCCGCCGAGGCCCAGGTCGAGCCAGAGCAGCATCGCCGCGATGTACACGAACGACAGGATCACCGTGACGAGTTCCTGCAGCCCCTCGCTGAGCAGCTCGCGCAGGGACTCGACGTCGGTGGTGGAGCGGGAGATCAGGCGGCCCGAGGTGTAGCGCTCATGGAAGTCGACCGACAGCGCCTGCGCATGCCGGAAGATCCGGCCGCGCAGATCGAGCAGCACGTCCTGGTTGACCCGGGCCGAGGCGCGGATGAACGCGTACTGGAGGGCCGCCGAACCCAGCGAGCACAACGCGTACGCGGCGGCGACGGCGATCAGCGGCCCGGCGTCGTCCTCGCGCAGCGCCGGCACACCCCGGTCGATGGCGAAGGCGACGAGCAGCGGGCCCGCCTGTACCGCGGCCTGCTGGAGCAGCAGCAGGACGGCCGTCAGCGCCACTCGCGCCTTGAGCGGGGCGAGCAGCGAGCGCAGCAGCGCGCCCGTCGCGCCCTCGGGCGCCGGCAGGGCGTCCCGGTCGAAGGGATCGCCGCCCTCCCGCCCCTCGGCGGCGGCCTCGGCCGGCTGGTCCACCGTGGTGGTCAACGGTCCTCCTTCGCGTACGTCAGATCCTCGAAGCCGTTCGTGTACGAGCCGTGGTCGCCGTGCTCGTACGACCCGTCGTCCGCCTCCTCGGCGCCCGACATCAGCCACGCGTACTCCGTGCTGTCCCGCAGCAGCTCCTGGTGGGTGCCCACCGCCGTGATGCGCCCGCCGGACAGCAGCGCCACCCGGTCCGCGAGCAGCACGGTGGACGGGCGGTGCGCGACGACCAGCGCGGTCGTCTCGGCGAGCACCTCGCGCAGCGCCGCCTCGACCAGCGCTTCCGTGTGCACGTCGAGCGCGGACAGCGGGTCGTCCAGAACGAGGAAGCGCGGCCGGCCCACCACCGCGCGGGCCAGCGCGAGCCGTTGGCGCTGACCGCCGGACAGGCTCAGGCCCTGCTCGCCGACCTGGGTGTCGACGCCCTGCGGCAGCGCGTACACGAAGTCGGCTTGGGCGACGGCCAGTGCGCGCCGCAGATCGTCGGCCGTGGCGTGCCCGGCGCCCATCAGGACGTTCTCACCCACGCTCGCGGAGAACAGGGTCGGCTCCTCGAAGGCCACCGCGACCAGCTCGCGCAGCCGCTCACGCGGCATCGCGGTGATGTCCTCGCCGTCCAACGTGATGCGTCCCGCGGTGAGTTCGTGCAGCCGGGGCACCAGTGCCGTGAGCGTGGTCTTGCCGCTGCCGGTCGCGCCGACCAGCGCCATCGTCTCGCCGGGGCGGATGTGCAGATCGATGCGGTCGAGCGCGGGCGGGGCGTCGGGTGCGGCGTCCGGGTAGCGGAACTCGACGGCTTCGAAGCGGAGTCCGGCCGCCCGGGAGCCCTCGTCGGCTGCCGGTTTCGTACGGGCCTCCGCCACGGGTCCCGGTTTCGTGCGGGCCGTCGTCCCGAGCCCCTGCTTCGGAGCCGTCACCCTGGAGTCCGGCCCCCCGGACTCCGGCTCCGCGTCCATCACTTCGAAGTACCGCTCCGTCGCGGTCGCCGCCTCCTGGCTCATCGCGAGCAGGAAGCCGATCGACTCCACGGGCCAGCGCAGCGCGAGCGCGGTCGACAGGAAGAGCACCAGCGTGCCCGCCGACAGCGCGCCGTCCGCGACCTGCACCGTGCCGAGCACGAGGGCGGCGCCGATGGTGAGTTCGGGCAGCAGCACGATCACCGCCCAGATCGCCGCGAGCAGCCGCGCCTTGCCCAGCTCGGTGCCGCGCAGCGTGCGCGCGAGCGAGGCGAACGCCCGCGCCTGCGAGCGGTGCCGCCCGAAGCCCTTGATGATCCGGATGCCGAGCACGCTCTCCTCGACCACCGTGGTCAGATCGCCCACCTGGTCCTGCGCCCGCCGCGCCACCTCGGCGTACCGCCGCTCGAACACCGAGCAGACGATCACCATCGGCACCACCGGTGCGAGCAGCACCAGCCCGAGCGTCCACTCCTGCGCGAGCAGGATCACCACGCCGACGAGGATCGTCACCCCGTTGACCAGGAGGAACGTCAGCGGGAACTGGAGGAACATGCGCACCAGCATCAGATCCGTCGTACCGCGCGACAGCAGCTGCCCCGAGGCCCACCGGTCGTGGAACGCCACCGGCAGCCGCTGAAGATGCCGGAACAGGTCCGCCCGCATCGACGCCTCGACGCCCGCCAGCGGACGCGCCACCAGCCAGCGCCGGAAGCCGAAGAGCGCCGCCTCGGCGACGCCGAGCAGCAGCAGGTACAGCGCGCCCAGCCACACCCCGCCGGGGTCGCGGCCGGCGACCGGGCCGTCCACCATCCACTTCAGGACGAGCGGGATGACGAGCCCCACGCACGAGGCGAGGATCGCGACGAAGGCGGCCGAGAACAGTCGCGTCCGCACGGGCCGCACATACGGCCACAGCCGCAGCAGGGAGCGGACGGCGGACCGCTCGGGCGGCTCGGCGTCCGCGGAGCCGGCGGCTTCGGGGGTGGTCTCGGGGGTGGTTCCGGCGGCAGGGTCGGGGGCGACAGGTGTAGTGGGCATCAGTACCGAGCCTAGGCTTCACCCCTGACATTCCCCTATCGGTTTTTGGTCGTACGACGGGGCCCACGGCATGGGCGGCAAGGCGTAGGACCTCGCCGACCGGAGACGCGGCATCCCGCCGACCCGAGACGCGGAACGCCGCCCACCGGTGATGCGGAACCTCTCCGACCGGCGGACCCCATCCACCGATCGGTTGATGCCGGTTCGAGCGCGACAGCCGATACCGGCCGCGGCCCCGCACCGGGACCGTGGAGCCATGACCGTCATCGAAGTCGCAGACCTGCGCAAGGCCTACGCCGGCCGGCCCGCCGTGGACGGAGTCTCCTTCTCCGTCGAGGAGGGCGAGATCTTCGGCATCCTCGGCCCCAACGGCGCGGGCAAGACCACCACCGTCGAATGCGTCGAGGGACTGCGCGTGCCCGACTCCGGCCGGGTCCGCGTCGCGGGGCTCGACCCGGTCGCGGACCACGACAAGGTCACGCGCATCCTCGGCGCCCAGCTCCAGGAGAGCGAGCTCCAGGCCAAGCTCACCGTGCGCGAGGCCCTGGAGCTCTACAGCGCCTTCTACGACCGCCCCGCCGACTGGCGCGCCCTCGCCGAACGCCTCGGCCTCACCGAGAAGCTCGGCACCCGCTACGCCAAGCTCAGCGGCGGCCAGAAGCAGCGCCTGTCCATCGCGCTCGCGCTGATCGGCAGCCCGCGGATCGTCGTCCTCGACGAGCTGACCACCGGGCTCGACCCGCGCGCCCGGCGCGACACCTGGCAGCTGATCGAGGAGATCCGGACCTCGGGCGTCACCGTCCTCCTGGTCACGCACTTCATGGAGGAGGCCCAGCGCCTGTGCGACCGGATCGCCGTGATCGACCGCGGCCGGGTCGCCGCCCTGGACACCCCCTCGGGCCTGATCCGCCGCGCCTCGGGCTCGACGGTCATCTCCTTCACGCCCTCGCGCCCGCTGGCCCCGGCCGATCTGGCCGGACTCCCGGACGCGGCCTCGACCGCCACCGACGCCCGCGACGGCCGCGTCACGGTGCACGGCTCGGACGTGACCGTCAACGCCGTGATCACCCTGCTCGCCCGCCACCACATCACGGCCCACCAACTGCGCGTATCCGACGCCACATTGGACGACGCGTTCCTCGACCTCACGGAGACCGCCGGTCCGCAGGGTGCGCCCGCAGCAGCCGGCCCTGAATCGGCCACCGACCTGAACGGAGCCTCGGCATGAGCGCCCTGACCCTCTCCCCGGCCACCGGCGCCGTGCTCAAGGCGGAGTTCACCCTCTTCCGCCGCGAGCCCGGCTCCCTCTTCTGGATCATGGTCTTCCCGACCGCCCTGTTCGTCGTCCTCGGCTCCATCCCCACCTTCCGCGAGGTGGGAGAGGCGATCCCGGGCCTCCGGCTCGTCGACGTCTACGTGCCGATCGCGATCCTCACCGCCCTCCTGATGGCCTGCCTCCAGGCCATGCCCCCGGTGGTCACCGGCTACCGCGAACGCGGCATCCTGCGCCGGATGTCCACCACGCCGGTACGTCCGGGATCGGTGCTCGGCGCGCAGATGGCGCTGCACGGCGTCGCGGCCCTCGCCTCTGCGGTGCTCTCCGTCGCCGTGGGCCGGCTGGTCTTCGACGTGGCGCTGCCGCAGCAGTTCCTCGGATACGCGGTGGCCCTCGCCCTCTCCGTCTGCGCGGCCCTGTCCCTGGGCGCCCTGCTCTCGGCGCTCTCGCGGACCTCCAAGGCCGCGAACGCGGTGGGCGCGGCGGCCTTCTTCCCGATGATGTTCAGCGCGGGTCTGTGGATGCCGGTGCAGACCATGCCCGACGTGCTGGCCCGCATCATGGAACTGCTCCCGTTCGGCGCCGCCGCCCAGGCCCTGAGCCAGGCCGGGGCCGGGGACTGGCCGGACTGGGCCCACCTGGGCGGCGGCGCCCTGTGGGCGGTGGTGCTCACGGCCGCGGCGGCCCGCTGGTTCCGCTGGGAATGACCGGGCCCGTGCAGCAGACTGAGGCCATGCGCGGCAACTGGTCCGACGGCGTGCCCCGGCTCTCCTCGAAGCAGCCGGGGCCCTCGCCCGTCACGGAGGACGCCTCGGGGAACTCGTCCTCACCCGCCCCCGAGGAAACCCCCGCCGTCCTCCCGCTCGACGCCGCCACCGCGCACCGCCGCGTCGAGGAGCGCTGGGAGGCCTTCCTGCGCTGGGGGCCGTATTCCATGCTCGGCGTCTCGGCCGTGCTGGTCTTCGGCAGCGCGGGCCAGTTGATGCCCTCGGCCGCCGAACTCTGGGCGGCCGCCGGGCTGTTCGCCGCCGGCCTGCTGCTCGAACTGTGGTGGAGCCGCAACCACCGCGGCCACGCGACGCCCACGCCGGCCAGCGCCTGCTACTACACGGTCCGCTGGGCGCTCGCCTTCGCCCTGTCCTGGCTGAACCCCTTCGCCGCCTTCTACGCGGCCCTCGGCTACTTCGGCGCCGAACGGCACCTGCCGCACCGCTGGGTCCCGCTCGGCCTGTTCGCGAGCGCCGTCACCATCGCCGGCTCGCAGTCGGGCGGCTTCCCGCCGCCGAGCGCCGCGCGCTGGGGCCTGTTCGGCGCGATCCTCTCCATCCACGTGGCGCTGTTCTGGGTGTTCAGCAAGCTCAACACGTACGAGAACCAGCGCACCCAGGTGCATCTCGCCACCATCGCCGAACTGGAGCGCACCAACACGAGGCTCCAGCAGGCCCTCGACGAGAACGCCGCCCTGCACGCCCAACTCCTCGTCCAGGCAAGGGAAGCCGGGGTCGCCGACGAGCGGCGCCGGCTGGCCGCCGAGATCCACGACACCATCGCGCAGGGCCTGACCGGCATCATCGCCCAGCTCCAGGTCGTCGCGAACACCGACGACCACGCCCTCGCCCGCGCCCACCTGGACCGCGCCGCGGATCTGGCCCGCGCGAGCCTCGGTGAGGCGCGCCGCTCCGTGCACAACCTCGGACCCGCCGCGCTCCAGGACCAGGGCCTCGCCGAAGCGCTGAAGCAGACGGTCGCGGAATGGTCGGCGCGTACCGGCGTACGGGCCGAGTTCACCGTCACGGGCACCGCCGAGCCGCTGCACGACGAGATCGAGGGCACCCTCGTCCGTATCGCCCAGGAGGCCCTGTCCAACGCGGCACGGCACGCGTCCGCGACCCGGCTCGGCGTCACGCTGTCGTACATGGACGACGAGGTGGCCCTCGACGTCCGCGACGACGGCGCCGGTTTCGACCCGCTCGCCCTGCCGCGGCGGTCCGGTTCGGGCGGCTTCGGCGTGGACGGGATGCGCGCGCGGGCCGAACGGGTCGCGGGCACCGTGGAGATCGAGTCCGAGCCGGGCTTCGGCACGGCCGTCTCGGCGCGCGTGCCGCTGGTCCGCAAGGAGCCGGAGCAACCGCCCCTCGTCCACAGGACCGCGGAGCAACCGCCCCTCGTCCGCGCGCAAGATCGTCCCGTACGGTGGGACCGCCATGACGACTGACGCGACGATCACCCTGCTCATCGTGGACGACCATCCCGTCGTACGGGACGGCCTGCGCGGCATGTTCCGGTCGGCGCCCGGGTTCGAGGTGCTCGGTGAGGCCTCCACCGGCGAGGAGGGTGTCGAGCTCACGGCCCGGCTCGACCCGGACGTGGTCCTGATGGACCTGCGCATGCCCGGCGGCGGGGGAGTGGCCGCGATCGCGGAGCTCGCCCGCAGCGGCGCCCGCGCCAAGGTCCTCGTCCTCACCACGTACGACACCGACTCGGACACGCTGCCCGCGATCGAGGCGGGCGCGACCGGCTACCTCCTCAAGGACGCGCCGCGCGACGAGCTGTTCACGGCCGTGCGCGCCGCCGCGGAGGGCCGCACGGTCCTCTCGCCCGCCGTCGCCTCCCGCCTGGTCTCGCGCGTCCGCACCCCCGCGCCCGCCCCCGGAGACACCCCGCTCAGCACCCGCGAACGCGAAGTCCTCGCCCTCGTCGCCCGCGGCACATCGAACCGCGAGATCGCCCGCGAACTGTTCATCAGCGAAGCGACGGTCAAGACCCATCTGACGCACCTGTACGCCAAGTTGGGCGTGAAGGACCGCGCGGCGGCGGTGGCGGCGGGCTACGACCGCGGCATCCTCGGCTGAGCAGCCCCGGCCACCCCCGCCACGGAGCCCGGCGCACCCCACCCGGCTGCCGCTATCCCGCCACCCGGAACAGCAGCACCGCCCGCGCCGGCACCGTCACCACGGCCCCCGCCGTGTGTGTCGTGCCCGGGGCGCTCGACTGGTCCTCGCGTGTGGTGTCCAGGACGAGTTCGTACGACGTGGCCCAGGGCGGGCCCGGCAGGGTGAAGCTCGCCGGGCGGTCCGCGGCGTGCAGCACGACCAGGAAGCTGTCGTCGACCACCGGGGCGCCGCGCGCGTCCCGGCCGGGGATGTCGCGCCCGGACAGGTACATCCCGAGCGTCGCGGCCGGCGCGTACCAGTCGCTCTCGGTCATCTCCTCGCCGTACGCCGTGAACCAGGCCAGGTCCCTGAGACCGTCCGCCGAGTGCGCCCGGCCCGAGAAGAACGAGCGCCGGCGCAGCACCGGATGCTCGTGCCGCAGCCGGATCAGGCGCGAGGTGAGCTCGAACAGCCCCTTCCAGCCCGGCTGTTCGAGCAGCGACCAGTCCAGCCAGCTCGTCTCGTTGTCCTGGCAGTACGCGTTGTTGTTCCCGCCCTGCGTCCGCCCCAGCTCGTCGCCCGCGACCAGCATCGGCACCCCGGTCGACAGGAGCAGCGTGGTCATCAGGTTCCGCAGCTGGCGGCGCCGGAGCGCCTGGATGCGCGGGTCGTCGCTCTCGCCCTCGGCCCCGCAGTTCCAGGACCGGTTGTCGCCGGTGCCGTCCCGGTTCCCCTCGCCGTTCGCCTCGTTGTGCTTGCGCTCGTACGAGACGAGGTCCCGCAGCGTGAAACCGTCGTGCGCGGTGATGAAGTTGACCGACGCGTACGGCCTGCGCCCGCCCCACGCGTACAGGTCGCTGGACCCCGACAGCCGGTAGCCGAGGTCGCGCACATCGGGCAGCGCCCCGCGCCAGAAGTCCCGTACAGCATTGCGGTAGCGGTCGTTCCACTCGGTCCACAGCGGAGGGAAGGACCCCACCTGGTAGCCGCCGGACCCGACGTCCCACGGCTCGGCGATCAGCTTCACCCGCCGCAGCACCGGGTCCTGGGCGATGACCGCGAGGAAGGGCGAGAGCATGTCCACGTCGTGGAAGGAGCGGGCGAGCGCGGCCGCCAGATCGAAGCGGAAACCGTCCACGCCCATCTCGGTCACCCAGTACCGCAGCGAGTCCGTGATCAGCCGCAGCACATGCGGCTGCACGACGTGCAGGGTGTTGCCGCAGCCCGTGTAGTCCGCGTACCGCCGCGGATCGCCCTGCAACCGGTAGTAGCCGCGGTTGTCGATCCCGCGCAGCGACAGCGTGGGCCCCAACTCACCCGCCTCCGCCGTGTGGTTGTAGACCACGTCGAGGATGACCTCGATCCCGGCGGCGTGCAGCGCCCGCACCATGTCCTTGAACTCGCCGACCTGCGCCCCCGTCGTCGCGCCGGCCGCGTATCCCGCGTGCGGCGCGAAGTAGCCGATGGAGTTGTACCCCCAGTAGTTCCGCAGGTCCCGCTTGAGCAGATGGTCCTCGTGCGCGAACTGGTGCACCGGGAGCAGCTCGACCGCGGTCACCCCGAGCCGTACGAGATGCTCGATCGCCGCCGGATGGCCGAGCCCCGCGTACGTGCCGCGCAGCTCCTCGGGTATATCCGGGTGCAGCTGCGTGAACCCCTTGACGTGCAGCTCGTAGATCACCGAGTCCGCCCAGGGCGTCTTCGGCCGCCGGTCCTCGGCCCACTCGTCCGGGCCGTCGTCGTGCACGACGATGCCCTTGGGCACGAACGGCGCCGAGTCACGGTCGTCGCGCACCGTGTCCGCGACATGCTGCTCGGGCCAGTCCCGCACATGCCCGTACACCTCGGCGGCCCGCCCGTACGTGCCGAAGTCACCGTCCACGGCCCGCGCGTACGGATCGAGCAGCAGCTTCGCCGGATTCCAGCGCGCCCCCGTCCACGGGTCCCAGCGCCCGTGCACCCGGTACCCGTACCGCTGCCCGGGCTGCACCCCGGGCACGAAGCCGTGCCAGATCTCATGCGTCAGCTCGGTCAGCGGGCAGCGGGTCTCGCGCCCCTGCTCGTCGAAGAGGCAGAGCTCCACCGCCTCCGCGCCGCCTGCCCACAGCGCGAAGTTGGTGCCCGCGACACCGTCGGGGCCGGTACGGAACCGCGCGCCCAGCGGTGTCGGCGTCCCCGGCCACACCGGCAGCGTGGGCAGCGGGCTCTCCCGCCCGCGCCGCGCCTGCTCCCGTACGGCCGCGGCCCCGAGCAGCCGGTCGACCTGCGTACCGCCCTCCGCCGCCCCCTGCCGCGCTTCTCCGTGGTCCCCTCGCCGTGCCTCTTCTTGCTGCGCCTCTTGCTCGGGTGCCCTCGACACCTGTCAGCCTCCCGCGGCTCAGCGTGCATCGGAGCGACCGCACCCGGCGGGCGTACGGCGTCCCGGCCGCGGCCCCCCGTGCGGTCCTCGCTGTCTCTTCCCCCAGTTGTGCCCCCAACCGGCCCCGCCCTCACGTTTCCCCAGGAGGGGGCCCGTCGTTGGGGACAACGTGAGACAAAACGACAGGGGTGCCGGCCGACGGACCCGGCGCGCGCTGCACGCCGTGGCCGCCGCAGTGATCAGCTGGAGTCTGCTCGCCGGGTGTTCGGCGGACGGCTTCCGGCTCGACGAGATGCTCGGCAAGGGCGAGACCGAGCCGATCCGCGTCAGTCCCGCGCACGGCGAGCGCGGGGTACGGCCCGAGGAGGGCATCGAGGTCAAGGTGCCCAGCGGGCGCCTGGAGACCGTGAAGGTGGTCAAGTACCAGGACGCGCAGGAGTACCCGGTGCCCGGCCGGATCTCCGCGGACGGCCTGCGCTGGACCCCGGACGACCCGCGGCTCGCGCTCGCCGCGAAGTACGAGATCGACGCGGTCGCCCTCGACGGGCACGGCCGCCGCTCGGCCCGGCACACCACGTTCACCACGTACGTCCCCGACGAGCGCTTCGTGGCCTACGTGAAGCCGGAGAACCGTTCCACCGTCGGCACCGGCATGATCGTCTCCCTCGACTTCAACCGCGAGGTGGAGAACCGGGCGGCCGTCGAGCGCGCGGTCAAGGTGACCGCGCAGCCGCCGGTGGAGATCGTGGGCCACTGGTTCGGCTCGGGCCGCCTGGACTTCCGGCCCCGTACGTACTGGAAGCCCGGCACCAAGGTCACCGTGGACCTGCACCTGCGCGACGTCGAGGCGGCGCCCGGTGTCTACGGCCTCCAGCACAAGACCTTCGCGTTCACGGTCGGCCGCAGCCAGGTCTCCCTCGTGGACGCGGCGAACCACACCATGGAGGTACGCCGCGACGGCGAGCTCCTGTCCAAGGTGCCGATCACCGCGGGAGCGCCGAAGACCACCACGTACAACGGGAAGATGGTGATCACCGAGATGCTCGAGGTGACCCGGATGAACGGGGCCACCGTGGGCTTCACGGACTCCGACGGCAAGGGCGAGTACGACATCAAGGACGTGCCGCACGCCATCCGCCTCACCACCTCCGGCACCTTCCTGCACGGCAACTACTGGGCGCCGGCCTCCACCTTCGGCCGCGACAACGTCAGCCACGGCTGCGTGGGCCTGCGCGACATCAAGGGCGGCAGCGCGGAGACGCCCGCGGGCTGGTTCTTCGACCGCTCGCTGATCGGCGACGTGGTCGAGGTCGTCGGCTCCAAGGACAAGACCGTGGCCCCCGACAACGGGCTCGGCGGCTGGAACATGTCCTGGCCGAAGTGGAAGAAGGGCTCGGCCCTGGCCGTGCGGGGCAAGGGCCAGGGGCGCGTCCCGCGCTGACCTCCCGGTCCGGGGTGCGCCCGCTCGTGCGCACCCCGGACCGCAGCCGGAACCCCGTCCTCGGCCGCAACCGGCGCCCGCCTCGCGTCCGCGACCGGAAGCGTCCCCAGGCCGCAACCGGCACCCACCCCGGGACAAAGCCGCTGCCCACCCGCCCAGTTGGGACGGAACAGTGACATCCCGGGGGAGCGGGCCCACGAGCCCGTGTGATACCCCTTGCGCATGCGCGCGAACGCGCAGCCAGGGGTGCAGGCCTGACCAGGCCGTGCGAGGGGAGAACGACACGTGAACGGGCGACCGATATCGGGGGCGTCGGTTGGTGCGCGAGGGCGCCGGATCCGGGGATCGGTGGCACTGATCACCGGCTCGCTGCTGCTCGCCGTGACGGCCTGCGGTGGCGGCGGTGACGGGGGCGGCAAGAAGGAAGAAAAGGACGGCGCGGGCAAGGCCAAGCCCAACACCCCGTCCGTCGCCGTCGTCGAGATATCCCCGAAGGACGGTGCCAAGGACGTCGCGACGAGCGGCGCGCTCGAGGTCACCGCCGAGAAGGGCAAGCTCAGCGAGGTCAAGGTCCAGGACAGCAAGGGCAACGAGATACCCGGCGAGATCGCGAAGGACGGTCTCACCTGGAAGCCCGAGAGCCACCTCGCCGCGTCCACCAAGTACAAGGTGCACGCCACGGCCAAGGACGCCGAAGGCCGTACGTCCGCGAAGGACACCACCTTCACGACGCTCACCCCGAAGAACACCTTCGTCGGGCACTTCACGCCGGAGAACGGCGACAAGGTCGGCGTGGGCATGCCGGTCTCGCTGAACTTCACGCGCGGCATCACGAACCCCGACGCCGTCGAGGACGCGATCGAGGTCACCGCCGAGCCCGCCGTCGAGATCCGGCACAAGTGGTACGGCAACGACCGGCTCGACTTCCGCCCCGAGGAGTACTGGAAGCCCGGCACGAAGGTCACCGTCAAGCTCAACCTCGACGGGGTCGAGGGCCGGCCCGACGTCTACGGCTCGCAGAACAAGTCGATCACCTTCACCATCGGGCGCAGCCAGGTCTCCACGGTGGACGCCAAGTCCAAGAAGATGACGGTGGAGCGGGACGGCAAGGTCATCAAGACCATCCCGATCACCACCGGCGCCCCGGCCACGCCCTCGTGGAACGGCCAGATGGTCATCACCGAGAAGCACAAGGTGACCCGCATGAACGGTGCGACGGTCGGCTTCACGGACGCGGACGGCGAGGGCGAGTACGACATCAAGGACGTGCCGCACGCGATGCGTCTGTCGACCTCCGGCACCTTCATCCACGGCAACTACTGGGCGTCCGCCTCCACCTTCGGCTCGGCCAACGTCAGCCACGGCTGCGTCGGCATCCGCGACGTCCGCGGCGGCTACGACGGCAAGACCCCGGCCGCCTGGTTCTACGACCAGTCGATGATCGGCGACGTGGTCACGATCAAGAACTCCAAGGACGACACGATCGCGTGGCACAACGGCCTGAACGTGTGGAACCTCCCGTGGGAGAAGTGGGAGAAGTGACGTCGTTGTGAGGAGGGGGGTGCGGGGACGTCAGCCCCCGCACCCCCCTCGCCGCGGAGCGGCGAAGCGGCGTGGCGGCGGAGCCGCCCAGTGCGGGTTCCGCGCTGTGACGAAGCGCACCGGGCCTCCGTGCGTGAACGGCCGCTAACCTCCGTACATGACCCTCCACCTCGAAGTCAGCGCGGGCGTCGGCACCATCCGGCTCGACCGTCCGCCGATGAACGCCCTCGACGTCGCCCTCCAGGACCGGCTCAAGGTGGTCGCCGAGGAGGTGACCGCACGCGACGACATCCGGGCCGTCGTCCTCTACGGCGGTGAGAAGGTGTTCGCGGCCGGTGCGGACATCAAGGAGATGCAGGCGATGGACCACACCGCGATGGTCCTGCGCTCGCGCGATCTCCAGGACGCCTTCACCGCCGTCGCCCGTATCCCCAAGCCCGTCGTCGCCGCCGTCACCGGCTATGCGCTGGGCGGCGGCTGCGAGCTGGCCCTGTGCGCGGACTACCGCTTCGCCGCCGACAACGCCAAGCTCGGCCAGCCCGAGATCCTGCTCGGCCTGATCCCGGGCGCCGGCGGCACCCAGCGCCTGTCGCGCCTGATCGGCCCGTCCCGCGCCAAGGACCTCATCTTCACCGGCCGCATGGTCAAGGCCGACGAGGCGCTCCAACTCGGCCTGGTGGACCGCGTGGTGCCGGCCGCCGAGGTCTACGAGCAGGCGCACGCCTGGGCCGCGAAGCTGGCCCAGGGCCCGGCGATCGCCCTGCGCGCCGCGAAGGAGTCGATCGACGCGGGACTGGAGGCGGACATCGACACGGGCCTCGCCATCGAACGCACCTGGTTCTCCGCCCTGTTCGCGACGGAGGACCGCGAGCGCGGGATGCGCAGCTTCGTGGAGGAGGGGCCGGGGAAGGCGAAGTTCGCCTGATCCCTGTTCGTGACCCCCGGGTGTGCAACCCCTTGCGGGTGCCGGGTGTCTGAAAGGCGCCGGAGGATGATCCTCCGGCGTCTTTCCGTAGGGGATCGGGGATCAGATGGGGAAGAGCGCATGGAGACTCGCCGTGGCCGGCGGTGCGGCTGCGGTGTTCACGGCGGTGGCGGCGGCTCCGGCCGGGGCTGCGGAGAACGGGATCTCGTTCTCGCGCGTCACGGTGAACAAGGGCAAGGCGGTCGTGGTCGGGGTGGCGAACGAGGTGGAGGTACCCGCCTCCTTCCGTATGACGGCCGAGCGCTACTGGGATTCGGCGCACGTGTACCTGTACCGCGGGAGCACGTCGTCCAGTAACGAGCTGTGGCACTCCCTGCTGGTGTCCAGCGACTGCGACAGCGGGACCAGGGGTGCCTGTGACTTCACCGAAACCCTGACGATCGATCCGGCCCACGGGGACTTCGGGAACGAGTACGCGGGCGCCTGGAAGGTGGCGGGGCGCGCGTATCTCGCGGGCGACGCAGAGGACACCGACGCCCAGAACCTCACCGTCCACGTCAAGCGCAACTCCCACCTCACCGTCAACGCCTCCCCGGAGCCGGTCGCCAAGGGCAGGACCATCACCGTCACGGGCAAGATCACCCGCGCCAACTGGGACACCAACAAGTACGCCGGCTACGGCGGCCGGCACGTCAACCTCCAGTTCAAGCCCGCGGGCGCCACCTCCTTCACCACGGTCAAGATGGTGTACGCGGACAGCGCGGGCGGACTGAGGACGACGGTGAAGGCCGACCGGACCGGCACCTGGCGCTGGGCGTACTACGGCAACTCCACGACCGGGGTCTCCTACGCGCCGGGTGACCACGTCGTCGTGCAGTGAGCCGCTGACCCGCCGACGGGGCGTGCCGCGGTCCAACTCGGCCCGCAGCACGCCCAGTTGGTGAAGGTGAGGGCGGCCGGTTGACGTCCGGCGCCCTCACCTCCGGCTTATAAGAACCTTAAGAAAGCCTTAAGCCTGCCTTGGCCAAAACTCTGGGTGATCTCCCGGCAGCGGGGTGTCATCGCAGGTCACGCGGGCCGCGACGGCGCCTTAAGTGCCGTAGGCATATGCCGAACGCGCCCTGCGGAACCACCCGTTCCGCGATGTGACTTCTCGCGTAAGGGCTCCAAGGGGGCCCCGCTGACGCCATGATGGGGGCATGGCGGGGCTGGAGAGCGGCGAACACACACGGCCACACGGCAGCGCGACCGTGTCGCGGTGGACCCCTGCCGTAGAGGACGAACGGGCCCTGAGGGCCCTGGAGTTGTTCGGCAACCCCACGGAGGACGAGGTCCCGCTCCCGTCCCGTCCCGAGTCCGCCGGCACGGCCCGCCGGCTCGCCCAGATCGTCGTGCTGCGCCACTGGGGCCTGAGCCCGCAGATCACCGAGGCGGTGGTGCTGCTCGTCTCCGAGCTCGTGGGCAACGCCGTTCGGCACACCGGGGCGCGGGTGTTCGGGTTACGCATGCTGCGCCGGCGCGGCTGGATCCGTATCGAGGTGCGCGACCCCTCCCGCGGACTGCCCTGTCTGATGCCGGTGCAGGAGATGGACACGAGCGGCCGCGGCCTCTTCCTCGTCGACAAGCTCTCCGACCGCTGGGGTGTCGACCTGCTGCCGCGCGGCAAGACCACCTGGTTCGAAATGCGGATCTCCGACCGCTGACCCGGGCTCCGCATCCCGTGACCCGAGCTCCGGAGCCCCGTCGGCCGCCCACGCAACACCTTCCGTTCCCCGGCGGTTCAGCCGCCGCATCCCCGCTCGTTCAACCACCGGCTGAACGATGCGCCCATGCGAATCACCCGGCGCGCGGCCCGCACTTCCCTGGCCGCCCTTCTCGTCTCCTCGCTCACCGCCGTGGCGTCCCCCGCCGCGCCCGCCGCGGCCGAGGCCGACCGAACCCCCGCCCACCAGCGGCCACTTGAGCTCCGGCACCTGTCGACGTTCTCCTCGCAGGCGGCCGAGATCGTCGCGTACGACAGGACCTCGCGGCACGCCTTCGTCACCGGCGCGGACACCCTGACGCTCGACATCGTCGACGTCGCCGACGCCGAACTCCCGCGCCGCGTACGGACGGTCGACCTGTCCGCGTACGGCGACGGCGCGGTCACCAGCGTCGCCGCGCACGACGGCCTCATAGCGGTGGCCGTGGAGAGCGCCGACGCGGCCACGCGCGGCACCGTCGTCCTGCTGCGCCCCGACGGCCGGGTCCTGCGCGCCCTGCCCGCCGGATACGGCCCGGACATGGTCACCTTCAGCAAGGACGGGGACACGGTCCTCGTCGCCGACGAGGGGGAGCCCGGCGGTTACGCGGCGGGCGACACCGACCCCGAGGGCAGCGTCACGCTGGTCGACCTCTCGCGCGGCTGGCAGCGCGCCGCCACGCGGACCGCGGACTTCCGCGCGTACAACCACCGCCGTCTGGACCCGAGCGTGCGGATCAGCGGCCCGGGCGCGAGCGTCGCCCAGGACCTGGAGCCCGAGTACATCACCGTCGACCAGCACTCCCGCAAGGCGTACGTGACCCTCCAGGAGAACAACGCCGTCGCCACCGTCGACCTGCGCTCCGGCCGCGTCACCGACCTCACGGGCCTCGGGTACAAGGACCACTCCCGGTCCGGCAACGGCCTGGACACCAGCGACAAGGACGGCGCGATCGCCATCACCACGCGCCCGCTGCTCGGCGTCTACATGCCGGACGCGGCCGCCGCGTTCGAGCGCCGCGGCCGCACGTACTACGTGGTCGCGAACGAGGGCGACGCCCGCGAGTACGGAGATTACGAGGACCTCACCCGGCTCGCCGACCTCGACCCGGCGCTGCTGCCTAAGGGCTTCGACCCCGCGCTGCTCGACGACAAGGCGATGGGCCGCCTCGACGTGCTGAACTCCGCGCCGGCCGGGCCCGGCGGCCCGCTGTACTCCGCCGGCGGACGCTCCTTCTCGATCCGTGACGCCGAGGGCCGCCTCGTCTGGGACAGCGGCGACCTCCTGGAGCGGCTCACCGCGCAGATCGACCCGGCGAACTTCAACGCCGAGGGCGAGGGCGACTTCGACAAGCGCAGCGACAACAAGGGCCCCGAGCCCGAGGGCCTGACGGTCGGCGAGGTGGACGGCCGCACGTACGCCTTCGTGCTCCTGGAGCGCCCGGGCGGCGTGATGACCTTCGACATCACCGACCCGCGCAAGCCCCGCTTCCAGGGCTGGACCCGCACCGCGGGCGACGCCTCGCCCGAGGGCGTCAGCTTCGTCCCGGCGTACGCCTCGCCCACCCGCGAGCCGCTGCTCCTGGTCGCGAACGAGGGCAGCCAGACGACCACCACGTACGAGCTCGGGCGCTGAGTCCCGGACGCGGACATGCAGAAGCCCCCATCGCGCCGGGGGTGACGGCTGCCTTGGGGGCTTCTGCGTGCGCCGCGGATCTTGGGGGGTGTGATCCACGGTCGTATGGGCGAATGCTCGGGTCAATGGGCATCGCGTGTCTCCGACTATGGCAGACGGGGGGTCTCCAAGCCAAAGGTCCTTACTTGGACATAGCGGCACAAATGCTGACAGTTTGATAATGAATCTTTGGTGAGATGGAGCACTGACCTTGTAAACATCGGCTAAATAAGCGCTCCGCAAGCTGAACGGTGAGTGGCCGGGCGGCTGGGCCGCCCTCGGGGCCCGCGACCCGCGACAGTCCCGAATTGGGTCAATCATTACCTTTTATGCGATAGCCCCTTTAAATGGGCGCCGTGACCACCGACCGCCGCGGTGCTCTGCGCGCCGCCGCCCTGCTCGCCCTCGCCGGGAGCCCGCTCGGCACGGCCTGCTCCGCGGGCCGGCCCGCCCCCGAGGCGCCGGCGTCCGCCCGCCCGTCCGCCCCGCCGCCCGCGCCCGGACCGCGCCGCTTCCCCGGCCTCCCCGCCCAGATCGAGCACGGCCCCCGCACCAAGCGCCAGGTCGCGCTCACCTTCCACGGCCAGGGCGACCCGAAGACCGCCCGCCGGCTCCTGGAGCAGGCCGAGCAGGCCGGCGCCCGCGTCACGGTGCTCGCCGTCGGCAGCTGGCTCGACCGGTATCCCGAGATCGCCCGCCGCATCCTCGACGGCGGCCATGAACTGGGCAACCACACCCTGCGCCACCTCGACATCAACCAGCTCTCCGAGGCCGAGGCCTTCGCCGAGATCACCGGCTGCGCGGACCGCCTGCGCCGGCTGACCGGCTCGATCGGCACGTGGTTCCGCCCCTCCCGTACGCAGCAGGCGAGCCCGCTCGTACAGAAGCTGGCCCGCCGGGCCGGCTACCCGCACGTCCTGTCGTACGACACGGACTCCCTGGACTTCACCTCGCCCGGCGCCCAGGCCGTGGTCCGCAACGTCACCGGCTCGGTGCGCGGCGGATCCGTGGTGAGTCTGCACTTCGGGTACGCGGACACGGTCGCCGCGCTCCCGGCCGTCCTGGAAGAACTCGCCCGCCGCGACC
Source organism: Streptomyces indicus (assembly GCF_900100315.1). Taxonomy (GTDB): domain Bacteria; phylum Actinomycetota; class Actinomycetes; order Streptomycetales; family Streptomycetaceae; genus Streptomyces; species Streptomyces indicus. Next base: position 368,841 of record NZ_FNFF01000002.1, on the reverse strand, counting down.
TCAGCGCGGTGACCACCACGGAGCTGCTGACCTCATGAGACCCCCGTACAAGAACCCGATGAGACCCGCGGACAGGACCCGCCTCGCCACCTCGCACCGGACCCGGCTGCTCGCCGCCGGCCTGGTCGCCACGGCGGCCGCGCTCGCCGCCTGCGGCAGCCCGGAGCAGCCGGCCAAGGACCCGGCCGCCCAGCAGGCCGCACTCAAGCCGGCCGGGCCCAAGCCCGTCTACGGGCTGCCCGGCATGCCGCCGGTGGAGAACCCCAAGGACCTCTACGCGGCGAACCGGCCGAACAACCTGTCGCCGTTCATGAAGACCGTCAAGGAACGGGTCTACGTCCCGAACACCAACGACAACACCGTCTCGGTGATCGACCCCAACACCTTCCAGGTGGTCGACACCATCGAGACCGGCACCCAGCCCCAGCACGTCGTGCCGTCCTGGGACATGAAGACCCTCTGGGTCAACAACAACCGCGGGCACACGCTCACCCCGCTCGACCCGCGCACCGCCAAGCGCAAGGGCGCCGACGTCGAGGTGCACGACCCGTACAACCTCTACTTCACGCCGAACGGCAAGCACGCCATCGTGATGGCCTCGCTCGACCGCGAGCTGGTCTTCCGCGACCCGCAGACCATGAAGCGCCAGCACACCGAGCCGGTGAGCTGCTACGGCGTGAACCACGCCGACTTCTCGCTCGACGGGCGCTACTTCATCGTGTCCTGCGAGTTCTCGGCCGAACTGCTCAAGGTCGACACCGAGAAGATGAAGGTCGTCGGCCAGATGAAGCTGCCCTTCGAGGGCGCGATGCCGCAGGACGTGAAGATCTCGCCCGACGGCAAGACCTTCTACATCGCCGACATGATGGCGCACGGCATGTGGGTCCTCGACGGCGAGAAGTTCACGACGCCGAAGCTCATGCCGACCGGCAAGGGCTGCCACGGCCTGTACATCTCGCGCGACTCCAAGGAGATGTACATCCCCAACCGCGGCGAGGGCTCCATCTCCGTCTTCGACTTCGGCAAGAACAAGCTCACCAAGAAGTGGTGGCTGCCGGACGGCGGCTCCCCGGACATGGGCGGCGTCTCGGCCGACGGCAACGTGCTGTGGCTCTCGGGGCGTTACGACTCCGAGGTGTACGCCATCGACACGCACAGCGGGGTCCAGCTGGCCCGTATCCCGGTCGGCGGCGGCCCGCACGGACTCGCGGTCTACCCGCAGCCCGGCCGCTACTCGCTCGGCCACACCGGCATCTTCCGCTGACCCTCGCAGTCCACGGAAGACCCTCCCGGAGACCACCGGGTGCGGACGCTACTCGGAGGCGCCCGCACCCGGTTCTTCTTTGGCCGTACGGCGATGTTCAGCCCGCGAAGAACACGGCCTCGGACCCCATCGGCCGGTACCCCGCCGCCTGGAACACCCGCAGGCTGCGTGCATTGCCCGGCGATACCTGCGCCCAGACCACGGTGTCATCCGGTACGAGGTGGCGGGCCGCGAGCGCGAGTCTGCGCCCGAGTCCCCGGTGGCGGGCCGCCTCGTCCACCTCGACCGAGGTCTCCCAGCGCCCGCCGAGGCCGCGCCCCACGGTGAGCACTCCGCCCTCGGCGGTCCACACCCGTACGTCGTCGCGACGCTTGCGCGCGGAGACCACCCGCGGATGGTCCACGTCCTCGATCTCCCGCAGGGCGACCGGGAGTTCACCGCTCAACGGCGTCGCACAGGTCATCAGGTCGACCGTGTCCGTACGCCGCCCCGTCCGCTCCATGAACGCCGCCAGGAACCGCGGGTTCATCGTCGCCGCGAGCGCGTCGCAGTCCAGCGCGGCGAGGGTCTCGCGCACCCAGGCCGGGTCCTCGTCGGTGAAGACGACCGAGTGGGCCGTGAAGGCGATGACGCCCGCGTCGCGCGGGTTCGGCTGCGGCACGATGGTGGTCGTGCCGTCCGGCGCCGGGAAGCGGCCGGCCGCCGCGTCCGCCAGAATCCGGCCGAGCGTGCTGTTCATCCTCGTACCCCCGAGATCGAGTGGGACCGCTTGAGTCTCCACCCACTGGAAGGCACAGACTCCTCTCCATGATCGACGACGGCCCCGAGCTGTTCACCATCGGGCAGCTCGCCCGGCGCACCGGGCTTCCGGTGCGCACCATCCGCTACTGGTCGGACGCGGGCGCGCTGCCGGTGGTTGCCCGCAGCGAGGGCAACTACCGGCTGTACGACGCCGCATCCGTGGCCCGCCTCGAACTCGTCCGCACCCTGCGCGACCTGGGCCTCGGCCTGGACGACGTACGGGCCGTACTGGCCGGACAGGTCACGGTCGCGCAGGTCGCGGCACGGCATGTGCGCGCCCTCGACGCGCAGATCAGCAGCCTCAAGGTGACCCGGGCCGTCCTCGCCACCGTGGCCGCACGCGGTTCGACCGCAGAGGAGATGACCCTGATGAACAAGCTGGCGCGGCTGTCCGCCGCCGAACGCAAGCGCATCGTCGACGAGTTCACCGCCGAGGTGTTCGGAGGCCTGGACACCACCGACCCCGACATCCGTACGCGCCTCCAGTTCGGCATCCCGGACCTGCCCGAGGACCCCACGCCGGAGCAGGTCGACGCCTGGGTGGAGCTGGCCGAGATGTTGCAGGACCCCGGGTTCCGGAGGTCGATGCGCGAGGTGATCGAGTTCAACGCGGCGGGCCGCACGCCCGCCACCCCGCCCGGCAGCTCGCTGTGGTTCATGAGCCGGCTCGTGCACCACGCGGGCGAGGCGCGGCGGCGGGGCGTGGCACCCGACTCGGCGGCCGCCAGGGAGGTCCTCGCGGAGCTGCTCGGGGACGCGGACCGCGCGCACGTCCTGGAGCTGATGCGGTCCGCGAGCCAGGCGGAGGTGGCCCGGCTGCGGGAGCTGATCGCGCGCGTGCGCGGGGTGGCGGAGGGGCCGCGGTACCAGGAGGAGTTCGCCTGGGTCCTTGCGGCCCTGGAGGCCGAGCTCGGCCGCTGAGAGGCCGGTCGCCCCGAGCCGAGGCCCCCGACGACCCCGTACATCCGGGTCGTTAATCTGACCCGGTCAGTTCAGCACCAAGAAGGGGTGGAAGCCATGGCCGACATCGAGGCGGCACGCGCGCAGTTCGACCGGATCGACACGGATGGTGACGGTCTCATCACCGCGGCCGAGTTCAAGACCGCGCTCGCCCAGGGCGGCGACTGGAACGTCACCGAGTCGGTGGCCGAGGCCGTCATACGCGCCCAGGACCTCGACGGCGACAAGAAGCTCTCCTTCGACGAGTTCTGGACGCACCTGAACAAGTGAGCAGGAGCTGAGCCCACCGGCGCGCGTGCGTCGGTGGGCTTTCTCGTGCGCGCCCTCAACTCCCCGCCGCGAAAGCGGAGTTGGGACTGTCAACAACGTACGGGCAAAGACTGTCCCGCGTTCATGTCCTTCCGCGTCCGCGTACACCGAGGGTTCACACCCGAGGACTTCGATCCGGAGTATTCCGACCGGGCCCTCTCCGAGCCCGGTCCACGGCGCCGGGCACACCCCGGCCGACGCGAGGGTCGTGAGTCGTGAACACATCCACTGCGCTGCGCCGGGCCAGGACTCCGCTGGCCCTCACCGCCGCCCTTCTGCTCGCCGCCACCGCCTGCGGAGGCGAGGACGCCGGCGGCGGCGGAGGAGGAGGCGGCAAGGGCGGCGATCTGAAGGGCAACATCCGGATCGACGGCTCCTCCACCGTCGCGCCGCTGTCCTCCGCCGCGGCCCAGCTCTTCCAGGCCGAGAATTCCGGGGTCAAGGTCACCGTCGGCACTTCGGGCACGGGCGGCGGCTTCGAGAAGTTCTGCGCCGGCGAGACCGACATCTCGGACGCCTCCCGCCCGATCAAGGACGAGGAGAAGACGGCCTGCGAGGGCAAGAAGATCGCGTACGAGGAGTTCCAGGTCGCCAACGACGGCCTGTCGGTGGTCGTCAGCAAGGACAACGACTGGGCCGAGTGCCTCACCGTCGACCAGCTCAAGAAGATCTGGGAGCCCAAGTCGAAGGTGAACAACTGGAACCAGGTCGACCCGGAGTTCCCCGACGAGAAGCTGGAGCTCTTCGGCCCCGGCACGGACTCGGGCACCTTCGAGTACTTCACCGAGGCGATCAACGGCGAGGACGGCGCCTCGCGCACCGACTACTCGCCGAGCGAGGACGACAACGTCATCATCCAGGGCGTCTCCGGATCCAAGGGCGGCCTCGGCTACTTCGGCCTGTCCTACTACGAGGAGAACAAGGACAAGCTCAAGGTCGTGAAGGTCGACGCCGGCGACGGCTGTGTCGAGCCCACCACCGAGACGGTCCAGGACGGCTCGTACAAGCCGCTGTCCAGGCCGCTGTTCATCTACCCCAGCGCCAAGGCACTCGACCGTGCCGAGGTCGAGGCCTTCGTCGAGTTCTACGTCGAGAAGCACGCCGAGATCGCGGAGAAGGCCCTCTTCGTGCCGCTGAACACGGAGCAGGAGACCGCACTCAAGTCGGCCCTCGACAAGCTGCGTGCACAGCACACGTCATGAGCGTCCCGCAGCAGAGGCAGCGGACCGCTTCGGGGACCCCCGGGTTCCTGAAGCGGTCCCAGCCGCGCTACGGCGAGCAGGCCGTCAAGGTCCTCCTGGTGGCCGCCTCGCTGGTCTCGGTGCTGACCACCGTCGGGATCGTGGTCGCCCTCATCCCGCCGACCCGGGACTTCTTCGCCGAGATCGGCATCGGTGAGTTCCTCACCGGTACGGAGTGGGCGGCGCTGTTCAACCCGCCGGAGTTCGGTGTGCTGCCGCTGGTCGGTGCCACCCTCCTGATCACCCTGATCGCGCTGGTCGTCGCGGTGCCGCTGGGGCTCGGCGCGGCCGTCTACCTGAGCGAGTACGCGAGTCCGCGCACCCGCACGGTCTTCAAGCCGGTGCTCGAAGTCCTCGCCGGCATCCCGACCGTCGTCTACGGCTTCTTCGCGCTCAAGGCGATCACGCCCTTCCTGCGCGACCACTGGTGGTTCGACGAGCCGCCGCAGATCTTCAACGCGCTCTCCGCGGGCTTCGTCATGGGCATCATGATCATCCCGACCATCGCCTCGCTCTCCGAGGACGCCATGGCCGCGGTGCCGCGGGCCCTGCGCGACGGCGCGTTCGCCCTGGGCTCCTCGCGGATGCAGGTCTCCACGCGCGTGGTCTTCCCGGCGGCCCTGTCCGGCATCGTGGCCGCGGTGGTGCTCGGCATCTCGCGCGCGATCGGCGAGACCATGATCGTCGCCATCGCCGCGGGCCTGCGTCCCAACCTGTCCTGGAACCCGCTCGAAGGCATGCAGACCATGACCGCCTTCATCGCGGCCGCCGGCATCGGCGACGTCCCGGTCGGCTCGATCGGCTACAAGACCATCTTCGCGGTGGGCTCGCTGCTGTTCGTCCTGACGCTGGTGATGAACCTGATCAGCATCCGCCTCGTCCGCAAGTACCGGGAGGTGTACGAGTGATGGGCGCCCCCGTCGTCACGCAGGACGCACCCGCCCTGCCGCCGCCGCGCCTGAAGGGCCGCGGCACCCCCCTGCGCGAGCGATTCTTCCGGCTCGGCCTGTGGGCCTCGCTCGCGGTCGGCGTGGTCTTCCTCGCGGGCCTGCTCCTGTACGTGGTGGTCGAGGCGTGGCCGCGCCTGGACTCCCGTATCTGGTCGAACTTCCCGGACATCATCGACCCCACCAACGCCGGCGCCCAGTCCGCGATCATGGGCACGCTCTGGGTGATCGCCTTCACGGCCGTCTACTGTCTGCCGACCGGCATCCTCGCGGCCATCTACCTGGAGGAGTACGCCGATCCGGACCGCTGGTGGAACAAGGTCATCGAGATCAACATCCAGAACCTCGCGGCCGTACCGTCCATCGTCTACGGGATCCTCGGACTCGGCGTGATCTCCCGGGGGCTCGGCTTCGGCCAGACGGTGCTCACCGCCTCGCTGACCCTCTCGCTGCTCGTCCTGCCGATCGTCATCATCGCCTCGCGCGAGGCGATCCGGGCGGTCCCGCAGTCCATCCGCCAGGCCTCGCTCGCTCTCGGCGCCACGCAGTGGCAGACGATCTGGCGGCAGGTCCTGCCCGCCGCCGTGCCCGGCATGGCGACCGGCTCGATCCTCGCGCTGTCCCGCGCGATCGGCGAGGCCGCGCCGCTGCTGCTGCTCGGCGGCCTGACCTTCATCACCTTCAACCCCACAGGGATCCAGAGCGAGTTCACGGTCCTGCCGATTCAGATCTTCAACTGGATCAGCCAGTCACGGGCCGAGTTCGTGGCCCTGGCGTCCGCGGCGATCGTGATCCTCCTGGTGATCCTGCTCGCGATGAACTCCCTGGCCATCTGGCTGCGCAACCGGTACGCGCGCCGGTGGTGAGTGCGGTGCCGTACCCCCGTATCCCCGTCTGGAGCCCGCAATGACGACCCCCGACACCTCCGGAGCCGCCGGCGGCGGCACCCGCACCCCCCAGGTCTCCTACCGGCAGGCCCGCTCGCTCGCGGAAGCGGTCTTCGAGGTCGGCGGACTCTCCGTGTTCTACGGCGACCACGAGGCCGTGCGCGACGTCAACATGTCCATCGGCGACCGCCAGATCACCGCCATGATCGGCCCTTCCGGCTGCGGCAAGTCCACGGTCCTGCGCTGCTTCAACCGCATGAACGACCTCGTGCCCACCGCCCGCGTGCACGGCAAGATCCACTATCACAACGAGGACCTGTACGGACGCGAGGTCGACCCCATCGAGGTGCGCCGGCGGATCGGCATGGTCTTCCAGAAGCCCAACCCCTTCCCGAAGTCCATCTACGACAACATCGCCTACGGGCCCCGGGTGGGCGGGTTCAAGGGCAACGTCGACGACCTCGTCGAGGAGACCCTCACGCACGCGGCGCTCTGGGAGGAGGTCAAGGACAAGCTCAAGACCTCGGCCCTCGCGCTCTCCGGCGGCCAGCAGCAGCGCCTGTGCATCGCCCGCACCATCGCGGTGAAGCCGGAGGTGATCCTCATGGACGAGCCCTGCTCCTCGCTCGACCCGATCGCCACGGCCAAGATCGAGGACCTGATGGAGAAGCTGGCCGAGGAGTTCACGATCATCGTCGTCACGCACAACATGCAGCAGGCGGCCCGGGTCTCGCACCGCACGGCCTTCTTCACGGCGGATGTGGACGACAAGGGCGAGCGGCACGGGCGGCTCGTCGAGTACGACGAGACGGCACGCATCTTCTCCAACCCCTCCGACCGCAGGACGGAGGACTACATCTCGGGGCGCTTCGGCTGACCGCCCGGTCCATGCGGCGGCGCACCCGACCCGTGCGGCGCCCGCACCACGCCGCGCCACGCCGCGCCCCGCACCCAACTGGCCCTCGCAGCACCACGGTTGGTGGCCCGTCCGAAGGAGGACCACACGTGACCCCCCACGCGACCGCCGCCCCGCCGGGCGGCGCAGGACCGCCCGGCCTGCTGCTCGCCGACCCGGACCCCGCGCTGGCCGCCGCCGCGGCCGCCCGCTTCGAGGCGGCAGGCGTGGCGACGGTGGTCTGCGGCGACGGCGCCGAGGCGCTGCTCCAGGCCGGTGCCCGGCGCCCGCGCGCCCTGCTGCTCGGCGCCCCGCTGCCGGTGGTGGACTGCGCCCGCGTCACGGCGCTGGTCGCCCGCCTCCATCCCGTACCCGTGGTGGTCGCGGCGGGCGCGGACGGCGCGGCGGAGGCCTCGGCGGCGGTGGCGGCCGGCGCGACGGCCTTCGTCGCGCGCCCCTACCGCACCCAGGAGATCATCCCGCTCCTGCGGGCACCGCGGACGGACGGGCCGCTGGTCGTCGGCGACATCGAACTGGACCCGGTCGGCTTCCACGTGCACGTACGAGGGCGCCGACTGCGGCTCCCCGTACGGGAGTTCATGGTCCTGCACTACCTCATGGAGCACGCGGGCCGGGTGGTCTCCCGCGCCGAGCTGACCCGGGCGCTGTGGGGCACGGACACGCTCGACAGCAACACGCTGACGGTGCACATCCGCCGCGTGCGCACCAAGCTCCGTGAGGACGGGGGGAGTTCCTGCACGATCGACGCGATACGGGGGATGGGGTACCGGCTGGAAGGGGCGCGGGTGAGTCGGTGAACTCCCGGTGGGCGAGCGGTCATTGGGCGTTGACCGCCGTTTCGGTGACGTCTCATCGGTGACGTCTCTTCGGTGGTTGCCTCTTCCGCCTTGTGCCCGGCTTCACTACGGTCGCCGCCCCGGCGGTGCGCAGCGCGGAGCCCGCCGGGGAACCGAACCGAGGGGAGAGCCACGTGAGTACGCCCCACCCACCCGACGCACCCCCGCCCCCGGACGTCCTGTCGCCGGGACGGATCGGGCCCGTCACCTTGCGCAACCGGGTCATCAAGGCCGCCACCTACGAAGGCCTCAGCCACCACGGACGGGTCACCGAGGACCTGCTTCGCTTCCATGTCGCCTACGCGCGCGGCGGCGTCGGCATGACCACCGTCGCCTACCTCGCCGTCAGCAGGGACGGGCGTACCGACCGGCACCAGATCCACTGGAGCGACGCGGCGCTCCCGGGGCTGCGCCGGCTCACCGACGCGGTGCACGCCGAAGGCGCCGCGGTCTCCGCGCAGATCGGGCACGCGGGCCCGGTCGCCGACGCCCGGGCGAACGCTGCTCCGGCCCTGTCCCCGTCGCGGCGCTTCGACCCCCGCGGGCTCGGCCTGACCCGGCCCGCCTCGGCCGCCGACCTGCACCGCGTGACGCAGGCGCACGCCGAGGCGGCGCGCCGGGCGGTCGGGGCCGGGTTCGACGCGGTCGAGGTGCACCTCGGCCACAACTACCTCGCCAGCGCCTTCCTCAGCCCCAAGCTCAACCGCCGCAAGGACGCGTACGGCGGCAGCCTGGAGAACCGGGCCCGCTTCCCCCGCGAGGTCATGCGCGCGGTCCGCGACGCGGTGGGCGGACGGATCGCGGTGATCGCCAAGCTCACCCTGGACGACGGGGTCCCCGGCGGCTTCGGTACGGACGAGGCGGTCCAGGTGGCGCGGTGGCTCGAACAGGACGGCACCGTCGACGCGTTGGAGATGACGGCCGGCAGCTCCCTGCTCAACCCCATGTACCTGTTCAAGGGCGACGCGCCGCACGCGGAGTTCGCCGAGGTCTTCCCGCAGCCGGTCCGGCTCGGCCTGAAGCTGGTGGGCCGGCGCTTCCTGCGCAGCTACCCGTACCGCGACGCCTACCTCCTGGAGGACGCGCTGCGGATACGGGAGGCCGTACGGCTGCCGATGATCCTGCTCGGCGGGGTCACCGACCGGACGGTCATGGACCGGGCCATGCGCGAGGGCTTCGCCTTCGTGGCCATGGCCCGCGCGCTGCTGCGCGAGCCCGACCTCGTGCGGCGCATCGCGGCGGACGCGGCCACGCCCTCCCTGTGCATCCACTGCAACAAGTGCATGCCGACCAACTTCACCGGCACCCGCTGCGTCCTGATCTCCCCGACGACCAGCCGGAGCGGGACGTGGGGGACACCGGAGGGGTACGTGGACTGAGCCCCCGTACCCTGCCTTGCGGCGCTCAGTGCTCGCAGAGCGAGAACTCCCGCTCGTACACCTGCTCGTTGTGCTCGTCGACGAAGAACTTCCGCTCCCGCATGAGCTGTTCACGGAAGTCCTTCGCCTGCTCCAGGGTCATGGTCGAGGTCGACGCCCTGGGCTGCTGCGGCGGCACGTCCGAGGTCGAGACGATCCGCTCCGAGGGGTCGACGAGGAAGAAGGCGAGGATCTTGCGGTGCCCCGGGCGCGTGGGGTCCGCGAGGCGGAACGGGCTGACGCGGTGCTGGAGCACGTTCGGAAACGCCAGGCAGCGGCCGGCCGGGGTCGCCGCCGAGCCGAGGACCTGGTTGAGCGCCTCCTCGTTCTCCAGGCCGTAGACCTCCCGCATCCCGTTGTCGTCGTTCTGCTCGTACATCGGGTCGTCGAGGGCCGTGCGGAAGCCGAGCCGGCTCTCCGTGATGTTCTCGCTGTCCCAGTAGTAGAGGCCGGTCGAGACGATCCGCTCGTTGAGCATGCCCTCGACGTGCCAGGAGCCGCCCGCGTACTCGGGCCGGTCCGGCGTGAGGTGGATGCTCGCGAGCTTGACGATCACCTGGAGACGGCGGCCGCGCAGGCCGACCCGGTCGGCCTCGGCCGGCAGCGGGGGCGGGGTGAACCCGGGGGCGTCGGGAATGACCGGGCGGCGGTTCTCCCACCAGTCGTCCTGGGCCTCCTCGTGCGCGAGCACGGCGGCCTCGTAGGCCTCCTCGTCGCTGAAGTCGTCCTCGTCCGGATACTCCGGCTCCGAGTCCTCGTACCAGCTGTACGGATCGGCCGTGATCCGCAGCGGCCGCGGATGACGCAGATCGGTCAGCACACGCTCGAACAGGGGACGCATGCGCCCGAACAACTCCGGCAGCACAGCGGCGAGTTCACCGTGCAGCTCCGGATGGACGTTGTTCACGTACGACAGGAAGCGGACCCGCCCGTCCTCGTCGACCTCGACATCTGTCGGCAGCCACTGGAACTTCTCCGAGAACTCGTGCCGCGTGTACTTGTCGGTGGGATTCGCCCAGGCCCTCTCAGGCCCGCCGCTCACCCCGTTCACCAGGCAGAACAGCGAGGGATGCACCAGGTCGAGCACCTGCCCGCCGGACCCGGGGTGCCAGTCGCGCTCCGCCTCCGGCACGTCCTCGAGCACCCGCACCGCCGCGCGCAGCCGCTCCCTGAGCCCGTCCTCGACCAGCACGTCCGACTGCCACACCCCGTCGACGGCGGACACCTCGATCCCGGTGCGCTCGTCCCGCAGCACGGCATAGTGCGCGAGCTCGTCGAGCACATACCGCACCTGCGCCTCGGTGAGCCCTTGCTCCAAGGCCTCCCGCGTCCACTTGGCGACGATCCCGGTGTCGTCCTTCTTCTCGAACCACCGCTCCTTGGCCCGCAGTTGGGCACTGCACGCCATCATCTCGAGCTCCCGCAGCGTACGGGGCTTCGCGAACCATATGGAGCGGGACGCCTGGAACGGCAGGGGAAAGGCGGACAGGCCGGTCACGGTGCTTGATCCTCCCGGTCGGGGTGCGGTGGCGGGAAGACTACGCGAGCGCACTGACAGGCCCCGCGGGCGCGTGAACTGTCAGGCGATACGCCGGACATCGGAGGCGAGGACGGTGAGCCGGCGCCGCGCGGCGAGAGCTTCGAGCACCGGAGCGACGTACGGCACGGACTGCGCGGGCGGCGGCCCGCCGATCGGCCACCACCGCACCTCTTCGCACCGCGACGGCTCGGCGTTGGTCACGTGCCCGGTGTACCGGGAGGCGGTGAAGTAGAGCTGCAGCCACCCCTTCCCCTGGTCCGCGGCGGGATGGTGGAGGGTGTGGAAGAGGCACAGGTGCTCCGGGGCGATGCCGATGGAGAGCTCTTCGCGTGCTTCGCGGGCCATGCCGTGCAGGACCGATTCGCCTTCCTCGAGCCGCCCGGCCGGGAAGTACCAGCGGCCGTTGGCCCAGCCGGTGTTGCGGCGCAACCCGAGAAGCACGTGATCACCTCGGACGAGGACGAGGTTCACACCGACGATGACGCGATGCTGCATGGCCAGGCCCCTGATCCCGGGCCGCGCGCCCGGCGGCCCCGACGACTCGGTCGTGTGGACATTCCCGACGGTTTCGTCGAGACGGCCGAGCGTAGATACGCCTTGTGCAGCAGGGGAGTCGGTACCGAGGCGCACACATCACCGCACGGCGCGCACCGGGGCGCGGGACCGGCACGGACCGGCTGCGACCACGGCGGGATCCGGACACGCACGGCCGGCCCACGGGAAGCGCCTCGCACCCCGAGTCAGGGGTACGAGGCGCTTCCCGTCGCTCAGACCGCCGAGGGCGGCCGGCTCAGCACTCGATCACGTTCACCGCAAGCCCGCCCCGCGCCGTCTCCTTGTACTTGACCTTCTTGTGGTCAAACGCGCTGATCTTGAGGTTAGCCAGCGCCTTTGCCTTGTCCCAGTAGGGGACTGGAGCCTTTGGGGGGTGGCTGGGGGGAATGGGCGCTGGGGGAGCGAACCAGCTGTCCATGGCCTGCAATCCGCGTGCTCCGGCTTGCGGCATGAAGTGAGCGTAGTGCTCGAGTGTGATGTTTGGTGAGGCATGACCGAGCCACTGGGAGAGCGACACGATGGACTCGCCCGCCTCGAGCTGCACGCTGGCGTAGGTGTGCCGGAGCACGTGGAACATGTCCTCGCGGGACTGCTCGAAGATCGGGTTCTTGCGGGTTCGGCCGCTGTACTTCTGAACCTTCTCGCCGATCTTCTTGATGACGCCCGCGGCGAAGAGGGCAGGCTTCCAGCTGCGGTCGTTCCATGTGCGGTAGTAGATCCGGTTGCCGTGGGAGGTCGTCAGCACGAGCCGCACCGTGATGGGCTTCCGCTGGCGGGCTTGCAGCTCGGTCTCAGGGTCTTCGGGGTTCCGCCAGGGCAGGGTGCACTCGACCGCCGGGAAGCGCTTGAGGGCATCGAGGATCCGGTGGGCCAGACGAGGGGACACAGGTACGTCGCGAGTCTTGCCTCCCTTCGGTAGGCAGAAGTACGGACGGCCGCGGGAGTCCCAGCGCAGCTGGCGCCTTACGTGCAGGACGCCGGCTTCGAAGTCGAAGTCGTCCTCACCGAGACCGAATGCCTCCCCCTGTCGGAGTCCGAGGCCGACGCCGAGGTCCACCGCCAGGTGGTATCGCTCCTGCAGCCCAGCTCGGACGGCATCCACGATCTCCCGCGCCCACGCCTTCGCCTTCTTCTTCGTCCGCTTCGGTGGCTTGATGCTGCGATGGACGCGGCAGGGGTTCCTGGTCAGGCGGCCGTCATCTACAGCCGCCTGCAAGATCGTTGCTAGATGGATCCAGATGACCTCGGCTGTCGACGATTCGACGCGCGCCAAAAGGTCCCCTTTCCACGCACGCAGTACGGAGGCGTCCACTGCGCGGAGGGGCTTACTGCCGATCAGCGGAACTATGTGGTTCCAGATCCTGCTGCGCATGGGGGCTGCAGTCGAGGGTTCGTCCGTCCGCCCTGGCCACCAGTGGTCTTCGATGTATTCGGTGAGCGTCATGGCACCGCGCCTGGGGTCGACGAAGTCGCCTACCCGGGACTCGTGCTCGGCTTTGGCCTTCCACGCTTTGGCGTCGGTGAGGTTGTCGAAACTGCGATCTCGTACGCCGGGGATACGAGCTACGCGATAGCGCTTGCCTTTGCCCCAGCGGTCGGTACGTTCCCGGTTCCCGGTCTTGGGGTCGGGTCTTTTGTTCAGCCAGCGGTCTTCGATGTGGCCAGCCATGAATCCTTTTCCAGGTCCATGAGCCGCACTCGCAGCATGCGCTCGGTCACGTCGAGCTCGGCTGCGGCCTCCTCGTAGCTGGTAGCCCATGGGAGGACGCGGGCGAGGTCGCTGAGAGCGATCAGTTTGCGTGCGGCACGTATGTCGGCGATGCGCTCCTGCCGCACGGTGATGTGCTCGCGAAGCGAATCGTGGGGAATGCACTCGCCGTCGTCAGCGAGGACGTGCTCGAGCTCGTGGGCGAGGACGCAGCGTTCTTGAACGCGCGTGAGGCCGGAGGCGACGACGATCGCCCGTCGGTGGGGGAACCAGATGGCCCAGGTGTCCTGCATCCGCTTGCGCTTGACCATGACGCCGAGCTTCGACAGCTCGATGTCGGGTGCGTAGGGGCCGGATGGCTGTGCTGCGCTGCCGCGAGGGCTTCCGCCCATCAGTCTCCGCTTGAAGGCGGAGCGCTTGCTGGAGCGCTGCTCGTTGGACTGATCGGACGGGCCCTCGTTCTGGATGGCGGGCACGCCACCCCCACTGTGTCAGGCGTCGCGAGTGACGCATATGCCGAATGAATGTTCGATTCAATCAAGGCGACGTCGCGACAGCAAGCTCGTTCGCTGGTGGATCGGCAGGTCAGCCGTCTTCCGGCTGGATCCCGTCCAGGACGTCGAGGGCGTCGCGCAGGTCCTGGTTGGCCGGGCCGTCGGAGACGGCGTGCGGTCGGTGGGCGGCGAGTGCGTAGTCGGACCGGCTCGCCTGCTTCAGGCCGAGGAGGAAGTCCTTGACGCGCTGCTGCTGCTCGGGGGTAGCCGTTGCGAGCTCCATGAGGAGTTCGGCGTCGAGGCCTGCGCTTGCCGTGCCTTGCGGGGCGCGTCCGGGTTGATTGGCTGACGTCAGGGGGGTGGGGTCGCCGCCGTTGATCATCTCGCGGGTGCTCCCCGGCGCCCAGCCGAGCGGTGCCTCGAGTCGAGGCAGCGAGATCGGCCAGCGCTTGCGGGTGGTCCCCTTTTCGATGCTGACGACGCTCTTCACGTCCACGCCTGCTGCCTGGGCGAGCTCTACCTGTGTGAGCCCGAGCTCTCGCCGCCGGTCCGCGATCCGCTGACCGAGCTGCTTCCACTGCTCGTCCGTTGCCTGCATGGGGGCAGTCTCCCCCAAAACACGTAACAACTGGAACCCAGGGGAGTCGATACGCCCGCCGTTTCCCATCCATGGCGTTCCCTCCTGTCTCTCGTTCCCCATGTCTGGCATCCTGTCCGACGGAAACGAGATACGTCAATACTTGATTCGTTCCTCATCGTTCCCTAAAGTTCCCGTCATGCGAGCGAACGGAGACACCATCCGGACGCTGCGTGAGGAACGGGGGCTTCCGCTGCGCGGCTTCGCGCGCCGGGTGCAGGTGAGCCCTGCGCAGCTCTCTCGGATCGAACGCAGCCAGTCCAACCCACGGCCGGATCTCTTGAAGCGGATTGCTGAAGGCCTCGGGGTTCGGATCACAACCATCGCGTGCCACCACGAACCAGAGGAGCCCGTTCATGACTGACCAGGCGTTGCCGGCGTCGCCGTTCTTCACGACTCGGCAAGCAGCCGCGTACCTGAACCGTCCGGTGGACACCCTGCGCGTCTGGCGCCACCGCCGCTTCGGGCCGCCGTCGTTCCGGCAAGGGCGCAAGGTCATGTACCGAATCGCCGACTTGGACGCCTGGATCGCCGAGTGCGAGTCAGTGGACTCCCGCAGCAACTCCGAGCTGGACCCGCTCCAACAAGATCCGGAGTCCCGCAAAGGTCGCGCCCGACCGCCATATGCAGCATAAACGGAGATCGCTCATGACCCGTGAGGAGCTCACCAACCTGGCGCTCAGCGCCCTGGGGCAAGGCCTTGCCGATGAGCGGCAGGAGGCGATGGGCACGCTGGCAACGCTCATCCTCCGAGGGCGGGCGAACGCCTTCGGGATGCTGCACGCGTACGCGCTTATCGCGACTCGGAGTTGGGTGCAGCGGCACGGCGAGGCGGATCGCGACGGGCTGTGGGTGTTCGGCGCGGTGGACGAGGAAGGCGCAGATGTCCCGATCGATGCCGTCGAGCAACACCAGATCTTCGCCATGCGGTTCACCGTCGCGTGTGCCAACGACGACGACGCAATGATGGCCGCGCTCTTCGAGGTGGCGGCTGGCCACCCTGACCCCTTCTACTTCCCGCAATGCGCCATTGCCGTCTACGACTTGGCGCTGGAATCACTGCGTGACGTAGCCCCGGACGCCGCTCCGTGAGCAAGCAGCCGGCGTTCAACCTCCTCGAGCCGATCACCACGGGCGAAGACGAGCATGCGGTCCTGGGGTTCGAGGACTGGTTGACGCAAGTGCGTCCGGCCTTCGAGGAGGCAGCGGCATCCGGCCGGGTCTTCACCACCTATGAAGTTGCGAGTGAGCGACAGCTCCCCGACCCGCCGCACTCGTGCCTGTGGGGCCGATTGATGAGCCTGCTGCGGGACGAAGGCCTGATCCGCCATGACGGCTGGACCAACGGGACTCGTCCGACAGTCCACGGCTCGGGAGTGAAGACCTGGACTGGCCTGGCGTTGTCGCCTGATCACACTGCCGCTGCCTGATCTGCTACGGGAAGAGGAACCCGTCTCATGGCCTGGGTCCGTATCTCCGACGACTTCTACGACCACCCGAAGTGCGACGCCGCCGGCGCCCTCGGGACCGCACTGTGGGTGGCCGGCCTGGCGTGGTCCAACCGCAACCTGACGGACGGGTTCATACCGCGCCGATCTGCATTGCGGCTGCTGGACTTCGAGGACGCCGCTGAAGCGGTGCGGTACGCCGAGCATCACGCAGGAAGTAACGCCGTTACTCACGACGTGGATCACGAGGACCTCGCCCCGTTGATCGCACGGTTCGCCGTCCGGCGCCTGGTCATGGCTGGACTGTGGGAGGAGGTCGAAGGCGGCTTCCGCATTCACGACTACCTCGACTACCAGAAGTCCGCCGAGCAAATCGAAGGCGAGCGTAAGAGCAGCGCCGCACGCCAGAAGGCCTTTCGCGACCGTAGGAAGAAGCCGGACTCGACGCGGCCCTCTCAGAGTGACGCGAGCGATGACGGTGCGCGTAACTCCGTTACTCACGCTCCTGTAACGCCTGCTCCCAACCCCAACCCCACTACCTCTCCTAACGGAGAGGTAGGCAAGCAGCGCGCGGGCGCGGGGACGCACGGGCGCCCTCGGCTTGTCGTCGCCCCCACGGCCGACGATCCGCCACCGCCCGCCAAAGCCGTGCCCCTGATCGATGCGTGCACCGCGACCGGACTGGTGGTCGCCTGGCGGCTCACCGATGCGGAGTGGCTCAAGATCGAAGCCCTCATAGATCGCGTTGGCATCCCTGCTCTGGTTGAGCACGCCCGGCGCCTGCATGCCTCACGGAGCACTCCAGCGCATTCGGCCCGTGCCTGGCTCAAGCCTTGGGCCGGTCTACCCACCGGGGCCAGCGCCGCCCCTCCGCCGCCCGATGCCGCAGCTGCTCTGCCTACCGCTTCTGGCCAATCCGGGCCAGCCGACGGCTTGTTCGGGCGAGCAATGATCCGGGCCCAGACCCGCATGAACCAGGAGGTGCCACCCGGATGACTCCCGACGAGACCGTGATGCTCGCCGCCTACGTCCACGCCCAATGCCCGCAGCAGAAATTCGACGAATATACCCCCGACGCGTGGCACGACGTCCTCCAGCGCTACTCGCTGGCAGAGGCACGCGCTGCGGTCGTCGCCCACGTCGAAGCCGGACACGCCTTCGTCGCGGTCGGCGAGATCGTCACCGAGATACGTCGAGCCCGCAGCAATCGCGCAAAGGACTTCCAAGGACCGGGACTTGCTGCCCAGATCCCCGACGCCGACCCAGACGATGTACCTGCCTACCTCGCGGCTCTGCGCCAGCAGCGCTTCCGCGCCGCCAGCCCTATCAGCGGAGATCCAGGTGAAGTCCAGGCACTCCTTGGCGGAGTCGGTCACCGAGTTCCCGCCGGGCAAGCGCGATGACCGATGTCAGCGAAGAGGACATCGGGCTCATGCGCCGCCAAGGCGACCTCGCCGACTTCATACGCGCCGAGGTAACCCGCGCTCGCAACGACTGCGCACGGCGCCGCGCTCAGGTCCTTGCCCACCCTGACCTCGCAGATCGGCTCACGATCGCACCGCTGAACTACGCGACTGCGCAGGCATGGACGGGCTACCTGCCGCCCGAGCGGTGGAACGGCCGCCACAACAACAGCCCCACACGCACCGCCCTCGTCGCCCTGATATCCGAAGCCGCACAGCGCGCCCACACCCGATACGGAGCTGCCGCATGATCACAAAATCCACGCCGGCACCGATGGCCGACGCCATCACCGACACCATCGCCGCCGTCCTCGAGCACAGCCCGACAGCCACTCCTGACGAAGCGGCCGTTGAGATCATTACAACCCTGGCTGTGGACGGCTGGACCATCAGCGCTCTGTCGACCATGGCACCGGACAAGCGGATGCCCGCCATACCCGGCCCGGCCGAGGCCATGGTCTGCCCGCTGTATCAATGCCTGGACGACCGGACGTACACACGGCAGCAGCTCGCTGAACACCTCGGCGAGCACACCATCGACGAGCTGGCCCATGCCATCGCCACCGACGCCTTCGGCGGGCGTGCCATCAGCTGACCCTGGCGATACCAGCCACTTCGCCTAACTCGAGGGAGGCCTAACGTGAACGACTTCGCGGACACCGGAATGCCGCCCTGCCCCGGCCGCTGCAATCGTGACCGCGTCGACGGTGACCAGATACCGGGCTCCCCGGTGTGGTGCCGTGCGTGCCAGCAGGCCATCCACGTCGCCCTGCAGGAACTGGTCGATCTGTACGCCGCCCTGTGGGGCGTCGGCCAACGTGCGGTCAGAGCAGGGGAGAAGGTCACCACCAGTCGCGGCACCAGAACACCCGCCGTGAGTCCAGGCGCCGACCAGGCTGACGAGATCCTGCGCACCACGTGCGCCTGGGAGGACGCGCTGCGCACCCACCTCAGCCACCCAGCCGCCGCGGTCGGCACCGACCACACCGGTGCGGGCCGCGCCCTCACCTCGGCTGTGGACTACCTCGGCCGCCGCCACACCGCCGCGATGTCCACCCCGTTCGCCACTGACTACGGACACGAAATCCTCGCGCTGGCAGCAGGAACCCGGCGCCTCCTCCGCGCCGATCGCGGAACCTCCCGCCTTTCGGCACCCTGCCCGCAGTGCGATCTGCGGGCCCTCGAGCGGGAGGGCGGAACCGACACCGTCCGGTGCCGAGTCTGCCGCTGGTTCACCACCTGGGACCGGTACGACGCCTGGGCCGGAACCTTCCTGAACTCCGCCGCTTGACCGCGAGTAGCGGAACCACGCCGAGGATTCCGGCACCGGAACCATGATCCGCACATGAATCGACCCCAGGCGGTGCTCGAACACCGGCCCGGGGCCTGACACCCAGGACCTAATAGGAGGCCCTGAATGCGTAGCTCCCACGCTACCGGCACCGACAGAACCGGCACCGCCTTGGTGAACATCGCCCTTGCTGCCGGCGTGCTCTTCACTGCGGTAGCCGAATACCACCTGGCCCGCGCTCTCGGCTCCGGACAGTTCGTCGCAGCCTTGCTGCCCGCAGCCATAGACGTGTACGTGATTGCCGCCGTACGGCGTGGCCGCGCCGGGGACATCGCTGGCGCTCTCGCAATCATGGGTAGCGCGCAGGTGGCGGCCCACCTGCTCGAAGCCCAACTGATCATTGCCACAGTTCCGTTGATCGTTGGGGTCTCCCTGCTGGTTCCGTTGGTGATCTGGCGGGTGCACGCACTCCAGGCGCCTCCGAGACCTGACTCCGTAGCGGAACCTGTGGTGGCATCGGCTGCGGTTCCCGACACCGGACCAGCGGCACTGCCTCGAGTGGTACTGGTTCCGTACTTGGTGCCGGCCGCGGCGAAGCGGGGTTCGAAAGTGGGCGGCAAGGCACGCGGCACCAACGAGGGGAGAGGTGCCGCGGGATCGCAAGAGCGTGTAAGTCCGGAGAATCTGGCCACCGCCCGGCGTTTGCTCGCCGACAACCCGAGCCTGAACGGCGTCGAACTTGGTCAACTCCTCGGTACCTCCGACGGGTACGGCCGTCGAGTACGTCGGGCGGCACTGGCGCGACCGTGACGCGCATCGGCGGAGTAGGGAGCGCATTCAACGCATGCCCAGGCTGAACAACAACTTCCTGACCACAGCGCAGGCCGCCGAGGCGGCTGGAGTCCAGCCAACGACCCTGCGTCAGTGGGCGCGCCGCGGCTATCTGAAGCCTGTCCGGATCCCGGGCTCGCGCTCATCCTGGTGGCGGGAGCTGGATGTACTGACGGTGGAGCGGGAGACCCGTCGACGTGGCGGTCGGCGTGCAGGCTGAACTAGAACAGCCTTGATCTTGACGCTGGTTGGTGTCACACTTCCATCAGATGGTGGTGACCTGTACCCGCCGCACGGATCTTCATGAAACCCCCGAGACTGCATTGCTCGGGGGTTTCCTCTTACCTGCTTTCGCAGCGTCACGCCGCCAGGCAGGGTCGATGTACGCCCCGGCGGCATGCGCGAACGGGAGGTAGCCGAGGTGAGGAAAAGGATCTTCTGGCTGGCTGTCATCGTCCTGGTGGGCGTCCTGATAGGGATCAACAACCCACCGTCCAGTCCCTAACTGGCGGGAGTGTGATCACCGATGGCCTGGTCTACCAGCCGCCGGCGGGCAGAACTTCCCGCGGACTGGGCTTCCCGTCGGCGTCCCCGAATCCTGGCTCGCGACGGGTACCGATGCGTTGCACGGATGCGAGACGGTAGCCGTTGCCCGGCAGCAGCTACTGATGTGGACCACATCGGCGACCGTCGCGATCACAGTGACAACAATCTTCAGTCGCTTTGCCGTTGGCATCACAGGCGGAAGACAGCCATGGAGAGTGCAGCAGCACGTCGTGCCAAGCAGCCACTACGACGTCGCCCCGCTGAGCGCCATCCGGGGCTGCGCTGACGCGAAGGCTGGGGGGAGCCCCCCTCCCTGGCGTCTGGAAGACCGCAAGCGTATTGCGGCTCGGCCCATGTACGGGTCTGGGGATCTGGATCGGACCCCCTACTCGCGTGAGTAGGGCCTCGCGGTGGAACCTCTACTCGCGTGAGGAGGGGATCATGTGAGTGGCCGAGGCCCAGCACCGAAGGACCCAGGGCGCCGAGCGCGCCGGAACAGAGACCCTGCGCCACAGACGGTCCTGAGATTCGAGCGGTCCGTTCCTCCAGAGCTACCTTCGTGGCCTGATGAGGGTGACTGGCCGCAGCGCACACAGGCGTGGTGGAGGATGTGGCAGTCCTCGCCGCAGGCCGAGCACCTCTCGTCCACGGACTGGGACTTCCTCCTCGACACCGCGCTCGTTCATGCGCGTCTGTGGTCAGGTGACCTCTCCGCTGCTGCTGAGCTGCGGCTTCGTGTCGCCAAGTTTGGTGCAACGCCAGAGGATCGAGCTCGGCTCCGGATGCAGTTTTCTCAGGTTGAAGAGACTGCAGATGGGCTGAGCGAGGGGCTAGTTAGAGCGCAGGAACGCTACTCGGGACTCAGAGTGGTACAGGTTCGGCGAAGTAGCGAAGAACCCAAGTTTCGCGAAGACGGTTCGGGTGGATGTTAAGTAGGTTCAGGGACGTAACGGAGAAGCTGATTGGGGCCTGAGCGAAGACATTCCAGAAGACGCGAACGAAGACGAGTTGTGATACGCAGGCTAGGACGTTCCAGAAGACGCGAACGAAGACGTGAATCAAAGATGATTCAAGGAGAGTTAGATTCGCGAAAGCTCCGGCAATCGTTACGAGTTTCGCGTAATCTACGACGTGTCGTAACGAGCCGCGAGGTTGCGTGCGATGAGGAGCGGGACCGCCTCCCACCTGGGAAGACGGCCCCGCCGGATGCAGGCCCCGGACTTAGGAGCCCAGGATCAACCTGAGCAGCTCGAGGATCAGTCGAGCGATGTCGACCCAAGAGGGTCGGCGGCCCGAGTCCGGGGGCCTGTCTCGTTGCGGGCCATTCTTCGCGTTCTCCATCTAACGCCCCCTTCCGCGCAATTCGGACATTGGTTGTCCGCGGTAGGGAAGTGCGTGGTGGTGCGAGAGCAGCACCGCAGTTTCCGACTTTATGGCAGGCGCATGGGTGTGCGCGGCCGAAACAGGAAATTGGCTTCTGGGGTGCAGAGCCGTGCGTTAAGGGTTCCGTGGTTCCGGGCAACGTTCCATCCGTGGATGGAACATTCCGCGGGAGGAGCGAATCCGGCAGCCCTTCCTCTTGTCCATGCTGGACTGCGATAGGGCTAGCCTTTTCGGAGGCGTTGCCTCTGCTGTCATTTGGTGCGCCGCGCTGTGGAGGCACCGGGTCGACGTGTGTGTCTCGGTAGCTCGGCACGCACCGGCGGCTTGATGGAGGGCTCCTTGTGCCTTGGCGTGGCTCGAACTATCCCGGCGAGTTGCCGACGTTGGGTTGGAAGATCCTGGATTGGATTGGCGAGTACCTGATCGTTCCAGATGGACCCGCCGCCGGTGAGCCGCTCGTGCTTACTGACGAGCAGGCGATGTTCGTCCTGCAGCTCTACGCCATCGACCCGCACTTCAACGGCCCCGCGATCCGCGGGCGTTCCCTTCTTAATGGCCGTCGGATCCGCCGCGCGGTGCTGTCCCGCCCCAAGGGCTGGGGTAAATCCCCGCTCCTGGCGGCGCTCTGCTTGGCCGAGGCGCTCGGTCCGGTAGTGCCGGACGGCTGGGATGCCGACGGAGAGCCGGTGGGGCGTGAGTGGACTTCCCTAGGGTTCAAGGCGAAGGTGCAGGTGGTCGCCACTTCTGAGGATCAGACGGCGAACACCTGGGACCCGTTGTTGGAGATGGCGCGGAACGGCGGGGTACGCGATGCGTACGCCATCGAGCCGATGGAGTCGTTCGTCAACGTCCCCGATGGGCGCATCGAGTTCACGACCTCGGCGGCCAACTCGCGCGAGGGCTTCCGCCCGGTGTTCTCCGTGATGGACCAGACCGAGTCCTGGACGCCGAGCAACGGCGGCCGCAAACTCGCCGCGACCATCCGTCGCAACCTGACCAAGGTCAACGGGGCGTCGGTCGAGACGCCGAACGCCTTCGTGCCCGGTGAGGACTCGGTGGCCGAGCGGTCCTTCGAAGCCTGGAAGAAGCAGGTAGAGGGGAAGACCAAGGCCGACGACGGCCTCCTCTTCGACCACCGTGAGGCCCCGGCCGAGACCGACCCCGCCGAAGAGGACTCCCTGCTTGCCGGCCTCGCGGTCGCCTACGGGGGCAGCGCGGACGCGAATGGCGGCTGGGTGAACCTGCGCCGGGTCCTGATGGACTACTGGGACCCGGACACCGACCCGCAAGACGCGCGCCGCTACTTCCTGAACCAGGTCACGCACGCCACTGACTCCTGGCTGGCCCAGCCCGAATGGGCCGGCTGCGCCGCCTCCGAGAAGACCGTCAGCGGCGGTGACCGGATCGTGCTTGGTTTCGACGGCTCGCGCCGGCGCCGCAAGGGCGTCACTGACGCCACCGCCCTGATTGCCTGCCGGGTCGAGGACGGTCACCTCTTTCCGATCCAGGTCTGGGAACAGCCGGACGGCCCGGCCGGAGACGACTGGGAGGTGCCGGTCGCCGAGGTGCTCGCCGCGGTGGAGGACACCTTCCGTCGCTTCGATGTGGTCGGCTTCTACGCCGACCCTGCCAAGTGGGAAGGACACATCGCCACTTGGGAAGCGAAGTACGGGGCCAAGCTCCCTGTGAAGGCAGGCCGCCAGCACCCTATTGAATGGTGGATGACCGGCGGCCGCTCCGGGCTGATCGTCCGTGCCCTGGACAAGTTCCACGCCGCGGTCATCGACCGCGAGCTGACCCACAACGGCTCGTCGGTGCTGACCCGGCACATTCTCAACGCGCGGCGCCGCCCCTCCGCGTCGGGACTGCAGATCGCTAAGGAACACCCCGACTCGCCTCGGAAGATCGATGCAGCGGTCGCCTCGGTCCTCGCCTGGCAGTGCCGCCTCGACGCCGTGGCCACCGGCGCTCGCAACCGCTCCCGCAAGGTCATGATCTTGCGCTGACCATTAGGGACGGGGGTGGCCGCACATGTCTACCCCCGCCGAGCGGCTCACTGGGGACGAGGAGCGCATCCTTAACCGGCTTTACCAGCGGCTCCTCAACGCCCGGACGGCGTCGCTGCACGATGGTGGACTGGAGGTGCTCAGCCGCTACTACGACGCCGACACCTACATGCGTTCCATCGGCCTGAACGTCCCGCCCGGGTACGAGGCGCTGCGCACGGTGATCGCCTGGCCCGCCCAGGCCGCCGACACCATCGAGGAACGCCTCGACGTCGAGGGCTTTCGCACCTCGGCCACGGACGCCCCGTCCGAGATCCTGTGGGACATCTGGCAGGCCAGCGGCCTGGACGAGGAATCCCAGCTCGCCCACGCCGACGCGCTGATCTATGGCCGTTCCTACGTCGTCGTCGGCACCGACGCGACCGGCGGTCCGGCGATCACCGTGGAGTCGCCGCTGTGGATGACGCACGAGCGCGACCCGCTGACCCGCCAGGTCCGCGGCGCGGCCCGCTTCGTGCAGGACCCGCGCGAGGTCGATCTGCCGCAGTACGCGCACAGCTCCACCGCGGTCGCCGCCTCACTCTTCCTGCCGGGCCAGACCGTGCAGGTGATCCGTGAAGGCGGACCGGCCGGCGGCTGGGCGGTGGTGGATCGGGATGCACACGGCATGCCGCAGATCCCCGTCGTCCCGCTGGTCAACCGGCCCCGGGTCGCCGACCGGGCCGGGCGCTCGGAAATGCTGCGCGTGATCCCCGTCGCCGATGCCTGCTGCCGGGCGATCACCAACATGCAGATCGCCACCGAGTTCCAGGCCGTCCCGCAGCGCTACATCCTCGGCGCCACACCGGAGGACTTCGAGGACGCCGACGGCAACAAGATCCCCGCGTGGGAGGCGTACCTCGGCCGGGTCTGGGCGCTCGCCAACGACCAGGCCAAGGCGGGGCAGTTCCCAGCCGCCGAGCTGCGGAACTTCACGGACGCGATCACGCAGTACGGAAAGCTCGCCGCTTCGTTGCAGGGGGTGCCGCTGTCGTACTTCGCAGCCGGCGCGGACAACCCCACCAGCGCGGACGCGATCCGGGCCGAGGAGGCCCGGCTGGTCAAGGCGTGCGAGCGACGTCAACGGGCCTTCGGCGGACCGTGGGAGCAGGTGCTCCGGCTCGCCGTCTGGATCGCCGAGGGCGGCAACTATCCCGAGGGCATGGAGAAGTTGGCGACCGTGTGGCGTGATCCGTCCACGCCGACGATGGCCGCGAAAGCGGACTACGTCTCCAAGATGGTCGCAGCCCAGGTCTTTCCGCCCGCCTATGGCCCCGAGGCCCTCGGCCTCCCGGTCAGTGAGCAGGAACGTATCGCTGACCTATGGCAACAGGCTGACCCTGCCTCCCGGTTGGCCGACTCGCTGAACCGTGCCTCTCGCATTCCATCGGCCGATCCCGGCGACGCAGCGGAGGAGGGGCCGAATGGCGACGATCAATAGCGCCCGGCAGCTTGCCGACGAACACCGTCGCGCCCAGACCGCCGTCGCCTCCCGGACCGCCGCCCAGGTCTTGGACGGTTGGCACCGCCTGGTCCAGCCGAGGCGGCTAGAGGAGAGCGCGCCGCGCTGGCTGGATGTATCCCTTGATGTGGTCAGCGTCGAGCGTACGCAGTCCCGCGAACTCGCCGCTTCCTACCTGCGGTTGCACCGGGCGCTCAGCACCGACACGACCCTGCCGCCGTACGACGAGCACCCGGCCGACGACGTGATCACGCTCGGCGAACTGCGCCAGGACTTCGCCGACCTCGCCGAGACCGAACTAGGGCGGGCCCGCGACGACGGCGTCGTAGTCGTCATCGAGGACGATTACACCTGGCCCGAGCCGGACACGGACGGCCACAACGCCGCGGCCCGCACTTCGCTGATCGTCACCGGCCCTACACACGCACGCCAACGGCTCACCGAGGCCGAGCGCAGCGTGGACAGCGGCCGCCTGGACGACGCCGACTTCCTCGAAGAACTCGACGCATTGATGCGCGACGCCGGCGCCACCGCCGCCGGAGCAGCCGACCGCGAGGTACTCCGCGGCGGCCGCGACCTCCTCCACACCGCCTCGGCCACCGACCCGCGCGTCATCGGCTGGGCCCGCGTCACCGACACCGACCCGTGCGCATGGTGCGCGATGCTCGCCTCCCGCGGCGCGGTCTACCGCACCCGCGACGCCGGACAGCTCCGCGGCCGCGCCGGACAGACCCCGCCCGCCGTCGATCCGGAAGACCTGGCCAAGTACCACGACCTGTGCCACTGCCAGGTACTGCCCATCTACTCCCGCACGGACTGGCTGCCCGAACAGGGCCGTGCCTTCCGCGAGTTGTGGGACGAGGCCACCCAGGGCCACACCGGGCAGGACGCGATCAACGCCTACCGCCGCGCGATCGAGGCCCGGCGCCGCCGCGCCCGAACCCGCGGCGCACCACTCGCCTGACGCATACCCCACCCACGCCACTACCCCGCCGCGCCGCGGCCTCAAGGGAGTTGATCACGCATGTCTGACGCGTCGACCGCGCCAGCACCCCCGACCCCCGGCAGCGAGACCGCCGCGGACGGCACCGACGAGAACCCGCAGTTGGGCGGGCAGGACCTGACCGCCGAGCGGGACGAGACCACGCTCCCGGACTGGGCCCGCAGCGAGCTCACCCGCGCTCGCGACGAGGCGGCCAGGCGCCGCATCGAACTGCGCGAACTGAAGGACCAGCTCGCCAAGGCGGCCGACCCCGAAGAGGCCAAGGTCGCCATCCAAGAGGCCCACGACCGGCTCGCCACGACCGAGTTGCAGCTCACCCGGGAACGGCTGGGCCGCAAGTACCAGCTGCCCGACGTCCTGGTCGCCCGCATTCAGGGCGAGGACGAGGCGGCGATGGACAAGGACGCCAAGGCGCTCGCCGAGCTGGCCCCGGCCAGCGCCGCACGTCCGCCCCGCCCCGACCGCCTCCAAGGCGGCGGCGAGGCGGCGCCGCTGTCCGCGGCCGAGAAGTTCGCCCAGATCATCCAGACCCGGCTGCGCTGACGCGCATGCCCCCACCGAAGGGCCAGTCATGGCAGATACCCCCGTCAAGCTCTCCGCGATTGAACCGGTCCTCCTCCCACCGGAGATCACCGGCCCGATCTTCGACCGCACGACGGAGACCTCCGCAGTCATGCGGCTCGCCGATCGCGTACCGCTGTCGATGGTCGCGGAAACGGCGATCCCGATCTCCCTCGACGTGCCCGTGGCCGGGTGGGTCAAGGAGGGCGGCCCCAAGCCCACCGGCACCGCTGGCAAGGGCGCCAAAAAGATTCACGGCGAGAAGGTCGCAGTCCTCGTACCGATCTCCCAGGAGGTCGCCAACAACAACGCGGCCGGCCTGTACTCCCAGGTCCAGCGCGATCTCCCAGTCGCCCTCGCCCGCGCCTTCGACATGGCTGCCATCCATGGCAAGACCCTGCTCGGCAGTCCTGGACCGTTCGACGACTTCCTCACCGCTACCCCCTATACCGTGCAGCTCGGCGCCGCGGCGCAGAACAAGGGGGGCGTCTGGGCCGACCTCGTGAACGGTATGAAGCTCGTGGTCGACGGCGACGACGACCCCAACGACCCGTCCGAGGGATACGACGTCACTGGCTGGGTCGGCGACCCCCGCCTGCGCCCCGAACTCCTCCTGGCCACCGACCTCAACGGCCGGCCAATCTTTGTCGACACCACCACCCCTGGTGTTGACGCGGTCCGCTCCGGCACCCTGCTCAGCGAACCACTCACCTATAGCCGCGCGATCTCCGGCAAGCTCGTTCGACAGAGCGGCCTGCGTGACAGCGGACTGCGCCTGATCGGCGGCGACTTCTCCCAGTGCGCGTATGGCGTCGGCATGGACATCACGCTCCGCATCTCCACCGAGGCCGGATACGTCGACGCGGACGGCATCTGGCACTCCGCCTTCCAGGAGAACCTCGTCCTCGTCCTCGCTGAGGCCTACTTCGGGTTCGTCGTCGGCAACCCGAAGGCGTTCGTCACGCTGACAGCCAAGGGCGGCAGCAGCTGATGACCGACCCCCGCCCGCTGAAGGTCACGGCCCGGGTGCACGCCTACCCGCCCGCCCACAACGCGGGCGGGGAATGGATGCTCCACTCCATGCTCCGCGCCCTGGTCGAGCGTGGCCACGAGGCCACCGTGTGGCTCTCCCGGTACGGGCCGATCCCGCACCGTTACACCCTGGACGGCGTGCAGGTCATCCCGTTCCAGGCCCGCATCGACTTCGCCGCCCACGCCCGCGACAGCGACGTACTTCTCTCCCACCTGGAGAACGTGCCGATGGTCGCCGCCCTGGCTCGCGAGTACGGCGTGCCGATGGCGGCGATCTGCCACAACACCCACCTGCCCACCTTCCGGCACGCCGCCGGGGTGGACCTCGCGGTCTACAACTCGCACTGGATGCGGGCCGAAGCCGAGGTGTTCTACGGCGAGTTCGCCGACCACGCCCGCCCGCAGGACAGCGCGATCGTGCGGCCCCCGGTGTACGCAGACGAGTACCGCACGACGCCGGGGGAGTGCGTGACCCTGGTCAACCTCAACGCGGACAAGGGCGGCGACCTGTTCTGGCGCCTCGCCGCCCGCATGCCCCAGACGAAGTTCCTCGGCGTGCTCGGCGCGTACGGGGACCAGATCCGACCGCCGCACCCGCTGCCGAACCTGGAGATCATCGACCATATCTCCGGGCACGACATGCGCGAGAAGGTCTACAGCCGCTCCCGCGTGGTCCTCATGCCTAGCTCGTACGAGTCCTGGGGCCGCGTCGGCGTCGAAGCCCTCGCCTCCGGAATCCCGGTCATCGCCCACCCCACCCCGGGACTGACCGAGTCCCTCGGCCACGCGGGGATCTTCGCCGACCGGGACGACCTCGACTCCTGGTTGTCCGTCCTCGCCACAGTGCTGGAACCGGACGCCTACGCCACCGCGTCCGCCCGCGCCCTGGAACGCTCCGCCGAGCTGGACCCGGCAGGCGACCTGAAGACCTGGGCGGAAGCGGTCGAAGCCCTTGCCCGGCGAAGGGGGGAAGGTGACCGCGACCGTTGAGCAGGTCAAGGCCCTGCTGCCCGAGGGCACCGACCTGGGCGACCCGCAGATTCAGGCCCTGATCACCCAGGCGGAAACGTATCTGTACGCCCGCGTCCCGGATCTCGATCGGCGTATCGCCTGCGGCCAAGTCACCCAGGCCACTGTGGACTTCATCGAGGCATCCATGGTCGCCCGGGTGGCCCGCAACCCCGATGGCTACCGCGCCGAGACCGAAGGCGACTACTCCTACCAACTCGACTCCCGTGCCGCGGCCGGCTTCCTGACCCTGCTCCCCGACGAGCTGATCATGCTCGGCATCGGCCGCGGCGCCTTCACCATCGCCCCCGCCAACCCGCCCCGTCGCCGACACCGTCACCTCCCCGGCCCGGTCTGGCCCCCCGACTGGTGGCGGGGATGAGCCTGCTGGACCGCGGTCCCGAAACCGTCGTCATCTACCCGGCCGGCCCCGTGCTGCCGGATGGCACCCGGGGCGCCGAAGGCGCTCCCGTCGCCGTGCGCTGCCGCGTCCAGCCGGTCACCTCCACCGAGCAGCCCGAGCCCGGCTACCTCGACACCACCGTCTACCGGGTCATCGCCCGCACACTGCCCGCCGGCCCCTGGGCCCGCGTCACGTGGCGCGGCCGCACCTGGACCGTCGTCGGCGAACCCGCCCACCGCCGCGGGTCGGCCCGCACCCGGCACGACACCGCGACGATCCGCAGAAGGTGAGGAGCCCATGGCCCGCGTCTCCCGCAACCTGGACGCCCGCATCGCTCACCTGCCCGCCGTACGCGCCGCGGTACGCGCCGAACTCGAAGCCCGAGCCGCCCGCGTACAAGCCGTGGTCGACCAGCACGTGCACACCGGACGGCTGCGCGCCTCGCTGCGCGTGGAGTCGAACACCACCGACTCCACCGTCTCCATCGCCCACCCGCTGGTCATGTCCATCAACTACGGGCACACCGCGACCAACGGCCGCTGGGTCGAGGGCATCCACGCCATCGAGGCGGGCCAGGCATGACCCCCGTCCTGCCCGACGTGGACGAACTCGTCCGCGCCGCCCTGACCGCCGGACTGCCCGCCGGGACGAGCGTGTTCACGCTGTGGCCCGACGACTGGCCCCAGCGTCTCCCGCTCGTCGTGGCCCGCCGCGTCGCCGGCGCCGCCCCCGACCCGCGCGGCCTGGACGCCGCCGTAGTCGATGTGCAGTGCGCTGCCGCCGACCGGCGCACCGCCCACCGGCTGGCCCGGCAGGTGAGAGCCGTGCTCTTCGACGCCTGCGCCGCCCAGTTCGCCCACCCCGAAGCAGAGGGCTACCTCTCCCGGTTCGCGGCCGAGCCCTCCGGCCCCGCCGAGATCCGCGACACCTTCCCCACCCCGGGCGCAGACCTGTTCCGGTTCCAGGCCACCTACCGGATCACCGCCCGGCCGCTACCACCGACCTGACCGTCCGCCCATTTGGAGGCTGACCCGCCATGCCCTTGATCGACGAGGCCGCCCTCATCCCGGGGACCGGCTACATCTACCTCGCCGACCCCGACACCCCGAAGCCCACCGCCATCACTGACCCGCTCAACCCCGGGCCCGGCTGGACCAACATCGGCCACACCTCCCGCGACGAGCTCCCCGAGTTCGCCCGCGACGGCGACGAGCCCGAAACGATCGGCTCCTGGCAGAACGCCAAGCTCCGCCAGACCTCCCCCGACGTCACCTACGCCGTGACCTTCCAGTCGGTCCAGGCATCGACCGACACCTACCGCCTCTACTTCGGCGCCGGCGAGGAAGCCGTGCAGCCGGACGGCTCCTTCCGTATCCCCGCCCGGCCCGAACCCCAGGTGCGCGCCCTGCTGTTCATCATCGTGGACGGGCAGAACTTCGTCCCGCTGTGGCACCCGCGTACCTCGCTGCTCGGCTCGGACGCGGTGAGCCTGGATGCCGAGGCGTTCATTTCCTTCCCCATCACCGGCACCTTCCTGGGCTCCTCCACCCTCGGCGGTGCTATCGGCGAATGGGCTGCGATCCTCGGCGCCGGCCCCGGCTCCTGATCACCGACCGCCAACAGTCCACCCCTGCAACCGTGATGGAGAACCCCGACCGTGGCTGAAGCCCTCTCGATCGCCGCCCTGCGCGCCGAAGCCGAGACCACCTACGAAGCACTGCCCCTGACCCTGGAATCCGGCTCCGCCATCTGGCTGCGCTCCACACTCATGCTCGCCGAGGCCGACTACGTCGTGGTCGAGCAGCTCCTCGAAGAGATCAACGCAGCGAGCACGGACAACCGCCTTACCGCTGCCATCGGCGCGATGCGGCGCCTACTCCTTCTGGTGGCCGACGATGCGGCGACCCTTGAGGCCGAACTTGCCACGTGGCCCCTGGGGTTGCTCGTGACCCTGATCGAGCGTTGGCAGAACGGCACCCAGGTCCCGGAAGCCTCCAGCTCGGCCAACTGATCCGCGAGGGACACGGCGCCGCCCTGCGCGCTGATCTCCAGCACCAGTACGGCCTCGATCTGGCCGACATATGGCGCGGTCGCCTCGCCCCGCGCCGTGTCCTTGATCTGGCCGAGCACCTTCCCACCGGCTCCGCCCTCGCCACCAGCCTCGGCGGCGACCCGGCCCACCGCGGCTGGGACCTACACGCCCACCTGATCGCGCACGTCATCGACGCCGCCCATCACACCGCCTGGACCGTCGCCCAGGCCAACAGCCGCAAGCCAGTCCAGCGCCCCAGACCGCTGCCCCGACCCGGCACACGTTCCGTGCGCCGCGGCCCGCTGGACCTCTCGGCGCACCCCCTCGCCAAGCCCCTCCCGGAGCGCTATCGCAGCGCACCGCCCTGACCCCCGTGGCGAGGAGGTGATCAGGGTTGGCTGGATCACCCGGAGGCCGCGAAGTCGAGCGCCTGGCCATCCGCGTCCTGCCCGACACCTCCGGCTTCGGCGCCTCGCTCCAGACGTTCCTCGACCGGATCGAGCAGCGCGCCAAGATCGCCGTACGCGTCACCCCCGACACCCGCGGCTTCGGCGCCGAGCTGCGCGACAAGCTCGGCGCCATCCAGACCCGGGTCACCATTCCCGTCACACCAGACGCCCGGACCTTCCGCACCGACCTGCAGACCGCCCTCGCCGGCACGCGGGCAAAGGTGCGTGTTCCAGTCGAAGCCGACACCTCCCGCCTCGCCGCCGAACTCCGCGCGCTGACCAGCACGTTGGACGGCCGTATCGAGGTCGCAGTCGAGCCGCGGCTCAACACCGCCACGCTCGGCGACCTCGCCACCCGGATGGAACGCCTCGCCCGCCCGGTACGGGTGCCGATCGCGCCGGTACTCGAGCGCGCCGCAACGAGCCGCGTGCTGTCTGCCCTCGAACGGCTCACCCGGCCGCGGCAGATCGACCTCCGGGTGGATCTCGACGACGGCGTGGCCCGTGCCCAGCTCGCGCTGCTGACCCGTCACCGCCGCGCCACCGTCGACGTAGACCTGGACGAAGCAGCGGCACGGGCCCAACTCGCTCTGCTGACCCGGGACCACCGCACCACCGTCCGTGTCGATGTCGACCGCTCGGGCCTGAGCCGAGTCGCCTCCGCCATCGGCGGACTCGGCGGCCGCGGCGACAGTGCCGGCCGCCCGCTGGCGAACGTGGCACGCGCCATCGGCAGCGTGCGCACCGCCGCCCTGACCGCCATCCCGAACCTGGCAGGACTCGGCGCCGGACTGGTGCAGATGGCACCCGCCGCTGGCGTTGCCGCGACCGGTCTGATCGCCATGGCGTCCGCCGCCGCTGTCATCAAGATAGGCACCAACGGGGTGGCGGAGGCACTCAAGGGCGACGCCGACGCGCTGGCGAAACTGGCACCCGCCGCTCAGGCAACGGTGGGTCAGCTGCGCGCCATGGCACCCGCCTGGCAGAGCGTGCGTTCCTCGGTGCAGGGCGCGCTGTTCAAGGACATGAGCGCCAGCCTGAAGGAGCTGGGCAACTCCGTCCTGCCGGTGGTGAAGACCGGGCTCACTGTCACCGCCACATCGCTGAACCAGATGGCACGGGAGACCGCCAGCGCCGCGGTCACCTTCCGCGGCCCGCTCGGCGAGGCGATGACCTCGGCCAACAAGGGCCTCGGCAACCTGTCCAAGGCACCCGCGGTCCTCATCCAGGGCCTGGTACAAATCGGCGCCGCTGCCGGACCCGCCTTTGAACGGCTCACCAAGGGCGCGGACGACGCGCTCGTACGGCTCTCAGGAAAGATGGACCGGGCTTTCAACTCCGGCTCCATGCAGGCCAGCATCGAGAGCGCACTCGGCCAGGTGCGGCAGCTCTTCGATACCTTCGGCAATCTCGGCACGGCCCTCGGCAACATCTTCGGCCCAGCCGCCGACGCGGGCGCCGGTTTCCTCGGCGTCCTGAACAGCGTCTCCCAGACTCTCGCCGACGTCACCGGCACCGACGCGGCGCAGGAAGCCTTCCGCGGGCTCTTCGAGACCCTGGCCGCGGCCGGGCGCGTGATCTCCGGCGTCCTCGGCGCAGCCCTACAGGCCGCCCTGCCTCTGCTGTCCTCGTTGATCGGCGCCCTGGCCGGGCCACTACAACAAGCCTTCGCGGCCATCGGCCCCGCGCTGGAAACCCTGATCACCGCGCTGGGCACCGGGCTCGCGCCGGTGGTCTCCGCGGTCGCCGGCATGCTGGCCGACATCGTGCCCATCGTCGCCGAGGTCGTCACCATGATCGCGGGTGCCCTCGCTCCGATCCTGGCCTCGCTCGGCCCCGTCATCGGGCAGCTGGTCTCCGCGCTCGGCACCACCCTGCAACCGATCCTCGCCCAACTCCCAGCCCTGCTGGCGCCGTTCCTCGCGATGGCCACCCAGCTTGCGCCGATCTTGGTCACGATCGCGACGCAGATCATTTCCGCGCTCGCGCCCTCGTTGGCCCAGGTCGGCCAGATCCTCGGGCAACTCCTTGTTGCCCTGGCCCCGTTGATCGCAGCCTTTACCGAGCTGATGGTCAACGTCCTGTCCGCGCTCATGCCGATCCTGACCCCGATCATCGGCGTGGTCGGCCAGCTCGCCGGCATCCTCGCGGACGTCCTCGCCTCGGCCGTGACGAACATCCTGATCCCCGCCCTCAAGATGATCACTGACCTGCTGAGCGGCGACTTCTCCGGCGCCTGGCAGAGCGCCAAAGACCTCATAGCCGGGATCGGCAAGTTCTTCCGGGACATCTTCGTCAGCTTCGGCCGCTGGGCAGCCAACGGAATCTCCGCCGTCATCGAATGGCTCGCCGGACTGCCCGGACGCGCCTGGAACGCCATCCAGGAGTTCGGCCCGCGGCTGCGCACCGCGGCCGTCAACGGGCTGCTCAGCTTCCTTACCGGCCTCCGGGAGAAGTGGGAGGACCTGAAGCAGTGGTTCAAGGACCTGCCCAGCAACATCGGCAAGGCCCTCGGCGATCTCGGAAAGGTCCTGATCAACGCCGGAAAGGACCTGATCAAAGGCTTCATCGACGGCATCAAGGGCATGCTGGGCAGCGTCAAGGACACCCTCGGCGACCTGACCGACTCCCTGACGTCATGGAAGGGCCCGCCGAAGCGCGACGCTGTCCTCCTGCGCCCGGCCGGCCGCCTGGTCCTGGCCGGATTCACCGATGGCATCACCGACGCCGTGCCTGACCTGCGCGCCCGCCTGCGAGCGGTCACCGACGAGGTCGCCGGATACCGGCCCACCGTGACACCGCAACTTGAGTCGATGCAACCGGAGTTCGCGACGGCGGCAGATCGTTCCGGTTCGGCGGTCTCGATCGGCACGTTCGTGGCCCAGCAGAACCAGAGTCCGGCAGCCATCGCGCGCGAACTGACCTGGCTCGCCAAGGCAAGGGGGTGAGCCCATGGCCCGACTGCCGCTCGGCGAGGTGAAGGTCACCCAGGACGGACAACTCCAGTTCGGTGCCTATCTGATGGGGGAGACCACACCCGTCCATGGTCGGCAGCTGTCCGGCTGGGACGACCTGCCCGACCTGGACGACGCCACCGTCCCCATGCCCTCCGCACACGGCGCCTGGCCCGGCTGGCTGCTCGCTGGGCCTCGCGTCCTCGTCTTCGACTTCCTCATCTACGCCGACAACGGCCTTACCGGGCTCCCGGGCGTACTCGAGGAGCTGCACACGGCCACCGCCGTACGCCAAGACGAGTCACCGCTCATCGTCCAACTCGCCGGATCCCGCCGCCTGATGTGGGCTCGCGTCACCCGCCGCACCCTGCCGGCCTCCCGCGCCTACACCTGGGGCAAGCCCACCGGCTCCGTCCAGTTCACATGTGCCGACCCACGCCGGTACCAGGTCGAGGAGCAAGTCGCCCGCACTGGACTGCCCGAGCCGGAACCCGGCATCGACTGGCACCCCACCCAGCCACCGCCCGGCATCGAATGGGACCTCGACTACGGCGCCGCCGGCACCCCCGGCGCCGTCCTCATCGACAACACCGGCGACGCCGACACCCACCCCGTACTCGCGATCACCGGCCCGGTCACACACCCCACGGTCACCAACCAGGCCACCGGCGCCACGTTCGAGTACGACATCACCCTCGCGGCCACCGACCGGCTCGTCATCGACACCCAGGCCGGCACCGTCACCCTCAACGACACCGCGCCGCGCCTCTACACCGCGACCGCCCGCAGCACCCCCGAGCAGGCGTTCACCTTGCCGCCGGGCGACTCGCTGCTCACCTTCCGCGCCGCCGAGTTCAACCCCAACGGGGCCCTGACCGTGCTCTGGCGCTCCGCCTACTGGTGACCCGACGTGACCTCTCGGAGAAGCGAAAGGCCTCAGACCGTTCGTAAGTAATCGAACGGTCTGGCTCGAATTCGAGCCACATCGTTCGACTGTGTTCGACCGTCCTTAGGAGCCTTCATGCCTGTACGCGCGGTGTGGCTGACCACCCGGGGCGACGCCGCCGGCGGACAGACCCGCAACGACACCCGTCTCGCCCCACTCGGCGCCATGACCCCAGCCGCCGAACTCACCACAGCGCCCGGCGTCATCCCCGGCGGCGATCCCTTCGAACTCGCCGCCACCGGACCCATGACCGCCACTTTGGCCACCGGGCGGGCCATCGTCCAGGGCACCATTCCCCAGGGCGCCTACCCCGTAGCGATCACCGCCCCGGAGGCCTTGGTCTTCGCGGACGGAGACCCCGCCAACTCCCGTATCGACCTCGTGGTCCTACGGATCTACGACACCGCATACGACAGCTCCGGCCAGACCCTCGCCACCGTCGAGATCATCCCCGGCACCCCCGGCGCCGCCCCCACACCACCGCCCACCCCGGCCGGGGCCCTGGCCCTATACCGCGTCCAGGTCGCCGCCGGACTCTCCGCTGGCAGTGGCGGCATCGACTTCCCCGCCGCCACCACCGACGTACGCCGCTACACCACCGCGGTCGGCGGCATCACCCCCTACAGCGTCGGCGGCGCCTACCGCGGTCAGTACCGCGACACCGGCACCGGCCTGCAACGCTTCACCGGTACCACCTGGTCCGGACTGGCCGCCGAGATCATCGGCTGGACCAAGGCGTCCCTGGCCTCCGGCTACGGCCACAACGGCAACAGCAACGGCGACGTCCGCTATCGCGTCATCGACCTGCTCGGCACCCGCTTCGTGCAATGGCGCGGCGGCATGAACGTCAGCTACAGCCGAGGCGCCCCACGCGGCGAGGGCAAGTTCCTGCGGAGCGTGCTCCCCTCGACCGCCCGGCCCACCGGGCTGCGGACAGTTCCGGTGGCGTGCTCGGCCTCCAACAGCACCATCCTGGCCCTCAAGGCCGACTTCCACACCAATGGCACTGCCGTGCTCCTCAGCGACCCAGGGGACGCCCCGCCATGGGTGAGCTTGAACGGCGTCATGTACGCGCTTTGACCGAGGGGAGCGTGCATGACGGCGATGTACCGCGCCCTGTTCTGTGATCTGCGCACTGACCAGATCCGCGACGCCTTCCCGATCTCCGGCGTGAGCATCGAGGACTACATCGGCAAGACCGGCACCATGTCCGGCACTCTCGCCGCTCCCGACACGGTCACCGCCGAGCGCATCACCACCGCCGTTATACCCGGCCGCACCGCGGTCTGGATCGAGCGCGACCGCACCATCTGGTGGGGCGGCATCGTCTGGACCAGCGCCCTGTCCGCCACCGCCCGCGGCACCCCAGCCAAGGCGGAGATCCAGGCAGCGACCTTCGACAGCTACTTGGGCCACCGGCTCCTGACCGTCGACTTCACCGCCACCGATATCGATCAACTCGCCATCGCTCGGCGCTTGATCGGCCTCGTGCAAGCGGCCGAGGGCGGCGACATCGGCCTCCGCGTCAACGATGACCAATCCTCCGGCGTCAAACGGACCCGCGGCTACTCCCGCTACGACCTGCCCAAGGTCCGGGAACTGCTCGACAAGCTGGCCGCCACGGACAACGGCTTCGAGTGGCGCATCCGCAGCTACCGCGACACCGCCGGCGAACGGGTCAAGGAACTCCACCTCGGCTACCCACGCATCACCACGTCCAGCTCGGGCAACGACACGGTCCTCAACTTTCCCGGCCCCGTCACCTCGTACCGCTTTCCGTACGACGCGACCACCCGTGCCACCCACTGGCGCTCGCGAGGCGCCTCGGGAAAGACCAGCCAACGCCCGCTGATGTCCAGCGCCCTCTACATTCCGGGCGCCATCGAGGAGGGCTGGCCCCGCCTCGACGGCACTAGCGACTACACCACCGTCACCCGCACATCCGTCCTCAATGAGCACGCCACCGCCGACCTTCGCGAGGCATGGAACCGGCAGACCGTCCCCCAGATCACCGTCAACCTCGACGCTGCCGCCCTGACCCCAGCCGTCCTCGGCTCCACCATCCGCCTGCGCATCGCCGACGTGTGGACCAACCGGTTGGCCGGCCGCTACCGCGTCGTCGGCTTCACCGCCCGCGCCCCCGAACGCGGCCAGTCCGAGACAGCCTCCCTCCTCCTCGACACCGCCACCCACACCGGTACCGATCAAGGAGACGAGTAGTGGCTGTCATCCCGCCCGACCTGCTCGACCGCATCCGCCGCCTCGAAGAAGACGTCCGCGAACTCCGCGGCCGCCTGCCCGCCCCACCCGACGGCGAGGCCACCGAGACAGCAGACGAATAGCGATCCAACCCGAAGGAGCCCCACCGCATGGCCATACCCCTGTCCGCCGACGCCCTGATCAAGGCACTGCGCGCCGAAGGCGTCACCGTCGTTGAACACAACGGCTGGCGCACCCACAACCGCAACCACAAAGGACCTTGGGGACCGGTCAACGGCATTGTGATCCACCACACCGTCACCCGCGGCACCGACAACACCGTCCGTATCTGCCGTGACGGCCACACCAACCTCCCCGGCCCGCTCTGCCACGGCGTCATCGCTAAGGACGGCACCGTCCACCTCATCGGCCACGGCCGCGCCAACCACGCCGGCAGCGGCGACGCAGACGTCCTGCACGCCGTCCAGCGCGAGAGCTACGCCACCACCCCACCGCGCCCGAACCAGAACGACACCGACGGCAACGCCCGCTTCTACGGCTTCGAATGCGAGAACCTCGGCGATGGCCAAGACCCCTGGCCCGCCGCCCAGATCGAGGCCATTGAGCGCGTCGCCGCCGCGATCTGCCGCCGCCACGGATGGACCGCGAAGTCCGTCATCGGACACAAAGAGTGGACGAACGCCAAGATTGATCCCCGCGGCGTGAGCATCACGACCATCCGCGCCCGCATCGCGGAGCGCCTCAAGCACAAGCCCAGTGCCGGGAGCGGGACACATCCCCAGACTCTGCCGGTCGGATCACCGGTCAGCCTCGCCCGCCTGCGAACTGCAGCCCGCGAGGACCCGAGTGCCCCGCAGAGCCAGACCAGTTACCGCTCCGGCGTCCTCACCGTCGAGAAAGCCCTGCACGCCGAGGGCTTGCTCGCCGAGAAGTGGATCGACGGCTCGTACGGCACCAAGACCCTCGCCGCCTACGCGGCCTGGCAGCGCCGTCTCGGCTACTCCGGTGCCGACGCGGACGGCATCCCTGGCCGCAAGTCCCTCACCGCCCTCGGCACTCGCCACGCCTTCCCCGTCTACAGCTGAACAGGAGATCCACCATGGCCACCATCAACAGCACTGGTTTCTGGCTCGCCACCACCGAGCGAGCGGTCCGCACCTTCGCCCAGACTCTCATCGCGGCCCTCGGCCTCGACGCGGCCGACGTCCTCGCTCTCCCCTGGGGCCGCGGACTCGCCCTTGCCGGCATCGCCGCGATTCTCTCGGTTGTCACGTCCATAGCCACGGGCACCACCGGCAGCAGCGGTCCTGGCATCACCGAGACCGCTAACACCGTTGAGGGTGCCGCCCCGCAGGGGCTGAATCGGTGAGCGGGGACGACGCTCCGGTCGTCACCATCACCGCCGCCGAGATGTACGGCGAACTCCGCGGCGTCCGTGAAAGCGTCAGCCGCATTGAGGGCAAACTTGACGGCCTCGCCGGCATCAACGAGCAGCTCGACGACCACGAGGAACGCCTCCGCCGTCTCGAAGCCAACAGATGGCCCTGGCAGATCATCGTGGCCCTGGCCACAGCGGTCGCAGCCTTCGCGACCGCGTGGCAGCTCGCGGCCACGTAAGTCCGCGCCCCGCTCCGGCACAGTGCCGGAGCGGGGCGCGGACTTACGTTCAAGTGGCAAGACTGGGAAGAGCGTCTGAGCCGGGTCTAGCACGCGGGGGCTGAGCGGGGAGCGCACACGGTGGTGCATGCACGGCCCGACGCTCGTCGTCGAGCGTGGTCAAGCCACCATGACATGCAAACCGCCCGCTACGGCAAAGAAGACTCCTATAGCTACAACGGGACCGGTTACCACTGCGGTGAATGCCGCGGCCCCGACTGAGGCCACGAAGATCACTGCCCACCGAAGCGGGAGCCGCTCGGGCTCGTCGTGCTGGCCTCCGTTGCGTACTCTCGGCACTGGTGCGTCTCCTAACTCTGTATGCGATCAGGAATGGAGCACCGGATGAGCGGCCCTTGGGTGACAGCCGAGGGCCGCTCATATACATGAACCGATCGGCACTTCCGGGGCTCCTGCACATGAGAATGCACGCGTTGTCTCGGCGAGGCGAGTAGACTCCGAGCGCGGCTTGATCCGCCAGTGAGTGCACATGGTTGACTAAATGGAGCCCATCTCTGGCGGATCAAGAGGCTCAGATCAGAGGGGGAAAAGTCGTTTTGAGCTTGTCGTTTCCTCAGCTCTTCCCGCCGTCGCCTAGCGAGCGCAAGCGGTTTGAGGCTCGCCAGGTCAAGCTTGAGAGGAGCGAGACCGAGGTCGGTCGAGCGTGTGGAGCGTTCGCCAGAATCCCGCATGGCGAGCAACTGGTGATCCGTAGAAGCTTCGTGTACCGGGACGAGCCTGCCGACGTCCTAGGTGAGCCCTCGGATCGGCTGCTGCCGCCACTTGCCGATAGGCCGCCTGCGACCCGCCTGTCGTCGCCTCGTGGCATCGCTCTGAAGACGTACCTCACTGCTCTCTTTGTCGCGCAGGTAGGGCGCGCAGGCACACGTCCAGGCAACCGGCTTCGCCTGAACGCAGCGGATAGCTCTGTGAGTTGGGTCGACCTGCTAGCCACCACCGCCCAGCAGGGCGGCGGCGCACTGAGCTATGCCAGTGTGCGGGACAAGAAGATTCGACAGCTCCAGCATGCTCTGAAGCGGCTAGCTGAGCCCGAGTTCCGGCTAGTGCACCTACCGAACCTTCGTGAAGCCACGGGCAAGTACGAAGGGTTCCTGTTGCTTCAGGAGTCTGGGGCGCCGTATGACGGAGGTGACACAGATCGCTACACGGTGCCGTCGGACCAACGAGGTCTACTGCGGCTGCCTGCTGGTCTGTTCCTCAATGGTTGGATCCACCTACTGGAAGACAGCGAGCTTGCATTCCTGCTGATGCTGGCGTGCTTGCACACGCACTTCGGTTGGCAGCAGCAGGTGTTTGTTCCGAGTGACGTAAGGCTTCTCCACTTTGGGCTTGGCCGAGACGCGTATGAGTCCCATCGAATACTCAGTCGTTTTGGCCTAGTTGACGTGGAAATGGATCCAAACCGGCACATTGAGGGTGACAAGGTGACCGGATACAAGGATGGCGATCCACCCAAGCTGCACCGTTTCAGACTCCTGAGTGAGGGCTTCGACCAGCAGGCTGTGCCGACGATCCGCGAAGCTATCGAGCGGCGATTGAGCTGACATCAATGCCGGAGATGTTGGGGGACAATCAGGAATCACTCGAACACTGAGACAGGCCCGAGCTGGCATGAATACTCGACATCTAAGGCGTCTAGGACTTTATGCAATCCGTGAACGCTTGCCAGCTTGCGGGGGCGATATCCAGGGTTGGGCCTTCGCGCCTCTTGCTGTCGCGGACCCTGACGACACTGGGGTCATTGTCAGCGACTTCCACGCAGTTCTCGGTGCCGGTGTAGGAGCTCGTTCGCCAGTTCGGGGCGTCTGACATGATGCCTCTCCATGCTGATTGCTAGTGCCGGTCGTGGTGCTGGATTGCCTGCGAGATGAGCGCCCTGGCCCTGTCGCCGTAGACGGCCGACCGCTTCAAGAGCTTGAAAGCCTTCGCGTACAGAGCGATCTCCCTGGGCTGAGTCACAGAGAGCTCGGCGGAGTAGGTCTCCACGAGTACCAACTTGTCGTCGAACATCGAGAACGAGTTTCCGGGCCAGATGTGCATGGGCGCAGACCGGGGAACCAGACCAAGGCTCAGCCTCGGCAGGCCGATCACAGCCAGCAGACGGTCGAGCTGCCCGATCATCACGTCCGTCCCGCCGAAGTTGCTGTACAGCGCCTGTTCGGCGAGTAGGACGTTGAAGATGCGGTCTCCTTGGTGGAGGTACTTCTGTCTCTCTAGGCGCTTCGCCACGGCGGCGTCCATGTCGTCCGGGATGCCGTAGAACTCGATCACCTGCTTGAAGGTCTCCGCCGCGTAGTCCGCCGTCTGGAGCGATCCCCAGACCAGGGTCGGATGCCAGATCCGAAACACCTTGGTCTTGGAGTAGACCGGCAGGGCCTTCTGCTGCCGAGGTGCGGCGCCGGTGGCGAGCTGCCGGCGCCATTCGAGCCACAGCTCCTCGATGTGCCGGGCCGTGGCGATCAGGTCGCCGACGTGCTCCTGGTTGTCGGTCAGGGCACACCAGAGGCGTATGTCGTCCTCGCTGGCGTTCTGCCGGCCGTTCTCGATCCGAGAGACCTTGGACTCTGCCCAACCGGTCGCCTGGGCGAATGCCCGGCCGCTCGAGAACCCCGCGTCCTTACGGAATCCCCGAAGCCGGGCACCCAAGGCCTCGCGCTGTGACTGTGCTTCAGTGCTCACGGATGATTCAGGGCTTGTACTCGGTGTGTGGGGTGGCGACGGTCCAGAGAAAGTCCCGTACGCGGATACATTCCGCTACGGTCTCCGGGTCCTCGATCAGCTCGGACCCAAGGACTCTTCCGTCCTGGTCGAAGTGGCCCACGGCGAGCAGGTGGTCATCGAACAGCCACCAGTCGTTGCCGGCCACGGGGAAGGTGACGCCTTCGGGTAGCTGGTGCCGTGGCATCCACCGGATGTCCTCCCCGGCCTCCAGGTTCAGGCGCGTCAACGAGTGCTCCCAGCCGACGTATTGGGAATGCGGCTCCGTGATGACGCGCACCCTCCGTACGGTCCTGCCCTCGCTGGTGACCCGCTTCATGAGCGTCATCCACGGGTCGAGCCAGGCGTAGTCATCGGGTTCGCCGCGCTGCCAACGGGCGTAGGGCGTGTCCTCGACAGGCGACCCGTAGTCGTCCCGCAGCTCCAGGTGGAAGGCATCCCGCTCGAAGCTGTTGAACAGCTCGTCACGCTGGGCGCTGGTGATCAGGTCCACCGTTCTCCTCCAGCAGGGCCGTGATCGAGGACTTCGGCACCTCGATGCAGGTTTCATAGTCGGGCATGCGCATCTGACTCAAGGCCTCGGCATCGTGCATCTCCGGACCCTGGACGATGCACGTTCCCTGCTCGGTAAGGAGCATGATCGGTGCCGCGAAATTCTTGATCTCGCCGGACGGCAAGCCGTCCTTGGTCAAGTGCTCGAAGAGCTCGGTGGGTACCTCGACGACCGTGTGGCCGTCGGGGACATCGAGCTGCATCAGCAGGTCGTTCGCGTAGACCTTCCAGCCCTGGACGACGTAGCTGTCCTGGTCGCTGGCATACAGGGTGGGGCTGTCTCCGGGAGTGGAGTTCTTACCAAGGAACCGTAACTTCATGGCCGCTCTCCCGTCCGCTGTCTTGCGCGAGTTTGCGTGGCAACTCGATGCTCGGCGAGCCGTTCGACCTAGTCAATCGCGCTGCTGCAAACTCGCGCAATCTGCTTGGGAGTTGGCTGAGGCCCGCCCTACGTTCGTGTCAGAACCCACCGGCACAGCAACGAGGGGAATCCATGAGCGTGACACCTTCAAAGCCC
This sequence comes from Streptomyces indicus, assembly GCF_900100315.1. GTDB lineage: Bacteria > Actinomycetota > Actinomycetes > Streptomycetales > Streptomycetaceae > Streptomyces > Streptomyces indicus. The sequence continues at coordinate 325,787 of NZ_FNFF01000002.1, read as the reverse complement.
AGACCGGTTGCTTTGTCCGGGCCGGACACCATCCGCGTCTACCGGGTGACGCGAGAAGGGCGGGTCTACGTCGATGAGCAACTCGCCCCGGAGTTGATGGACTTAGACGACGCCCCAGTCCTGCCGGGACCGCGCCGTGATGCCTGACGAGGACAAGATTCCGCCGGGCCCTCCGGGCACCACCGGCACGATCCTGGCCCCGGGGCAGCTCAAGATCGGGGATCTGATCCGCTTCGATGGGGTCTTCTTCCCCGTGAGGGACATGGTCGCCGGTCGAGGCGGAGCGAAGGTTCTGATCTTCAAGGGGCGTGAGCCGTACACGGTGGCCGGCCCGACGCTGGCCTATCGGCCGATCGACTTCAACGCCCTTTCCGGCACGCTCCGTTACATCCGCACGGAGTAGCCCGCGAATTCCCTCCCCGGCTGACCCCTGGACCGGCGGCCGGGGAGGGGCCGACCCGCCCAAGGCGGGTCCGTAGCAGTGCACGACGGCCCGGAGGACGAATCTCCGGACAGCCAAGCACCAGGAGGACCCTCTCATGAGCGACCTTTACCGCCTGCCGGTCGACGGAGCGCAGTTCGAAAACTTCTGCGGCGGCAACCTTCAGGGCGAGCACGAGTCCTGCGTGGACGTGGCCGCCATCCCCGGCACAGAGTCCGGATTCGTGGTCCGTGACAGCAAGCCCGAGGGAGCCGGTGTCGAACTGAGGTTTACCGCCGCAGAGCTCGACGACTTCGCGGCCGGTTGGACCAAGATGCGGGGCCTGGCGCTCTAGTCTGGCGCCTCCCTATGCCGCATCAGACGGGCCACCCCGCTTCGGCGGGGCGGCCCGGCACTTCACAGAAGGGCGCAAATGAGCTGGTCAGGGCACTGGCACGGGTACGGGCCGTGGGTCGGGGCGTCGAAGGTGTACGGGCAGGAAGGCGGCCGGCGGCCACCTCATTCCAATGGACCACCTTCGGTGCTCAACCCCGAGGACAAGAAGCAACAGCAAGTACTTGATCGCTACCGCGAGGCTGCCGCGGAGTTCCAGACAGGCAACGTCCCGCCCACGATGACCGGCTACTGGCTCCTCAAGAAGAACCAGGCCTCAGCCGAGCGCACTTGGGCCGATCTGGGGATCGCCCTCGCCTGGCTGACGAAGCAGTACGAGGCAAGTCCGCCGTTCGAACGGGAAGACGGGCTCCAGGCGTACAGCGGCCTCGACATCAAGTTGGAGTACGCCTCGGACGTCCTCCCTCGTGGCGTCGATGTGAGCTGGGTGTACTACATGCCGTCGAAGAACCTCATCTCGTTCTCCGTCGTGTGCTGCCCGAACCGATTCCATCCGCAGATCCCCTGCCCGCTCCCGCCGTCGTAAGGAGTCGAAGCCATGTCTCTGCGCCTCTTATTGCCCGAGGACGGAGTGTCCGAGCTGATGCTCACGTGGCCGGACGAGCCGCGCGTCTTCGAGCGCGGCAGAACAGCGCTCGACGACACCATTACCGCGGAGTACCTCACGGACTACGTGTTCACTGGCTGCGTGCCCGCAGACGAGATCGCGGTCATCAAGGCCCCGAACCCGTCCCTGAACCAGAGGGCCTTCATGGACGGCAGCGGCCGGAGCGACCCGGCCAAGCTGCGCAAGCTCTACGGCCAGGGGCACACGATCCGGCTGGGAAACCTTCAGCGGGTCATGCCGTTTCTGGCCCAGGTGTCCCGCCAGATCCAGGAGGACACGGGCTACTCGAACTACGTGCACGCGTTCCTGACCCCGCCGGGCAACCAAGGGCTTCGCCACCACTGGGACCAGCAGATGGCGGTGATCGTCCAAGTTTCGGGCACCAAGCGGTGGCAGCTCTGGCGACCGCCAGTGGAAGCGCCCATGCGCGAGTACAACGAAAGCTTCCGGGTCTGGAAGGACGACTACATAGCCACGTGGGAAGCAGCTGGTCCCGACGTCGAGATCGACCTGCGGGCCGGCCAGTCGTTACTGCTACCGCGCGGCTGGGTCCACAACCCTCACGTACTCGATTCCGACGAGCTCAGCGTTCATCTGACCTTCGCGATACGGGAACGCACGCCGTTGTGGCTGGCCGAGAAGCTCGTCGAGGGGGCCATCGCGACCCCGGACTTCCGGAGAGTTCTCCTCCCCAGCGTCATCACGAGCGCCCAACTGGGCAGCCAGCTGTATGAGACCCGGGCGGCCCTGATCCAGTATCTGGAGGGGTTGGACCTGAAGGAAGTGGCCTCGAATGTGCACAAGGTCGCGATGACGGAGTTGGAGTACACGAGCTGACGGACCCCAGAGGCGGACCAACCTGCCGGCCGCGTCTCAACCCATGCACTGGGTCGAGACGCGGCGCCGAGCATCGACAACCAGGCTCAGCGAGCCGAGGCCGAACTCGCCGGGGGAGTGCCGGGAGTCGGGGACGCCTCACTGTTTCGGGACGTCACGGCCACGATGACCACGACCACAATGACGATGCACGCGAGCACGAACCCGGAGAAGATCAGCCGAGGCTTCTCGAGTGTGGCCGCTCGGCCCTCCTTGTGGCTGTTCCTCAACTCCTCCCTGCGCGTGAGGAACTCGGAGCGGTGCTTGTACCAGTCCTTCGGGAGTTTCCCGACCATGCGGACCAGGCCGAAAACTGCGATACCGACGACGCTGAGGATGAGGATCACCCACAGCGGCATGCCGTCAGGAAGTTGGAACATGGCGGATTTGCTGACCCTTCACTGCGGTCGGCAAGACGAGAGCAGCACATCGAAAGCGCGCCTGCCACGGCACAGAGTTACCCCGCCTTGAGGACTATGGATCACGCAGGGCAGGAGGGTCTGTCAGATACGCAGGGGTACCGGTACGCCAGCATCGAGGGGCTCGTGGAGTGCAGCGAGAAGTGCGAAGTAGCACTGGATCCCTCGGCGCGAAACGAACAGCGCGCACAGCAGGACGATCAGACGCCACATCCGCAGCGGCATCCGCGGCGCAGCACCGAGTCGCCTGACGATTTTCGGCCCTTCCACGCATCTAGCTTGGCAGAAGATCGCGGCTGCTCTGGTCAAGCCGGAGGATTCTTGTCCCCTGCCCAGGTTGCAAGGGACACCGGCCGACTCAGATGAGCTAGATCTCGATGCGGTTTGCCGCCTTGCGCCGCCTGTTCCATGCCTGCGCGACGAGCCTGTAGGCGGTGGTCACACGGGAGCCAGTGCCGCTGTTGTTGAATCCGCCGCGGGACGACTGGGTGAGGATCTCGGCGCGCCAAGCGGCGGCGGAACCGGACTCGAGGAGTCGCTTGGAGAGCTCCTGGTCGTCGATCTCACCGCCGAACCGGCCGAGGAACTGTCCGATGCCCCCCAGGAGCATGCCGTCCCAGGTTTGCTCGGTTCGCCCCCACGCCTCCTCCGCGACCGTGAGGGTCCGGTCCAGGGCGTCGGCGCCCCAGCGCTCCACGATCCGCAGAACTCCGGACACGGCGCCGACCCCGTTGGTGGACGTGGAGCCAAGCGTCAGGTTGTGGGCCTTGAGGACGCGGTCGGTGTCTACGAAAAGAGGCACTCCGCCAGTAAGCCCCACGTGGTACTCGTCGATAGGGCGCGGCTTGTGGGATTCGCGGTTCTTGATCAGGAAGAGCTTTGCCTCCTGATCAAGAGTCAGTCCATAGTGGATCTCGACCTTGACGGTGGGGATACCCGCGAGCTCGCAGGCGCGCTTCCGGTGCTGGCCATCGACGATGTACTTCTTGCCGTCGTCCCGCTCCGAAACGATGATCAAGCCGATGGCCTCAACGACGAGGTTGTCGGCCATACGCTGGGCCCGCGGTTCGCTGAGCGTCCGCTGCGCCTGAGGGTCGATGTCGAGATCGCTGACCGCGACCTCCAGCCCGTACTCCACCTTGTGAGGTGGCAGGTCATAGTTGTACTGGGGCTTAGGCATGGAGGTGCCCTTCCGCGCTGCGTTCAGGGGATTCAGAGGCCGGAGCCGGGATGTGGGATACAGCGCGCCGGGCAGCCAATCATGAGACCAGGCGTACGTCAAGTGTTCGATGTGGTAGGGGAGTTCACCCGTCCAGCTGACCTGGTGGAGCGGGTGCCACGTGAACGTACGGTCCTCATCCGCTGGTTGGGTCCGCACCTCAGCGGGCCGTGCCGGCCGGGGGAGTTGTCAGTGGGGCGCCGTAGTGTCCCTGCATGACGAGATCTGCTGCCGAGGGAGACGTACCCACCACGCCCCATGACCCGGTCGGAGGTGCCCAGCCTTACTACGCTCACGCTGCCGATCAGCTGGCCCAGCGGTACGAGAGCTTGACCTTCGAGTCCGTACACGCGGAGATCCTCCACCTGTTGCCGGACGCCCCCGTCAGGGTCGCCGACATTGGTGCCGGCACCGGCCGAGACGCGGCGGCCCTGGCTGGACGAGGTCACGAAGTCACGGCGGTCGAGCCCGTGCGGGAGCTTCGGCTGGTGGCCCAGAGGCTGCACGGTGATGCCCCCATTGACTGGGTGGAGGACTCGCTGCCTGGACTGCGGGGGCTGGAGGGGGACTTCGGGCTGATCCTGCTGTCTGCGGTGTGGATGCACCTGGATGAACAGGAGCGCGCCGACGCAATGCGGCGGCTGGCCGAACTTCTCTCCCCTGGAGGCTTGTTGATTATTTCGCTCCGACATGGACCACCTCCTTCGGACCGCAAGATGTTCGACGTGCCCGCCGACGAGACGGCCAACCTGGCTCAGGAGTGCGGACTGGATGTCCTGCACCTTGGCGGCGGCCAGGATCAGCTCGGCCGGGACGACGTCCGCTGGAGTGAGCTGGCCCTGCGGAAGGAGCACGCATGACGGTGGATGCCTTCTTCTCGGCCGAGCCCTCCGTCCGGTCGTCCTGGCGTTTGGCGATCTTGATGGGGGCAAACTCCCGCACGTACAAGTTCGCCCTCGGCGACGCGCTGCTCGAGCACGCCCGACACGGCCACGCCGAGATCCCGCTCAGCGAGCTCGCCGTCCCCTATGCCATGAGCCTGGTCGAGCACGCGGCCACGGCCCCGCAGGCACCCGAAGGAACCGCGATCGGCAAGACCGACTTCCTCGCCATCGCTGCCGCCGAGTGCGCGGAGGCACGGAAGCTCGGCCGGCCCACCGACCTGTTGCTGGACGCCGCGGTCAAGTCGATGCCGGCGATGGTCATGCAGAAGTTCCACAACCTGCGCGGCGGCACCGAAGTCCCCCACCGCTTCTACGAGATGGCCGGGAATCCGCGCCAGCGCATCGTTCGCCTCACGCCACAACTCGTGCAGGTGGCGCAGTCGGAACAAGCTCCTGGACTCCGTGCGGAGCTCGGCGCACGGTGGAGCATCGTGGAGTCCTCCTTTGCCGCCGGCATCGGCCGCGCCCTCATCGAGGAGGGCGTGACCGTCGACTGGGCGACGCTGAAACTCACCGACAAGCGCCGACGCCGCCCGGTCACTGGTGTAGCCGACGCCTTGATCGGCTTCCAGCACGGCCGCTGCCTCATCTGCGACGACGTGCTCGACCTCGCCGACGCGGTCGCTGTCGCTGTCGACCACGTCTTCCCCTATTCGCTCATGCAGCGCTACGCGAGTGTGGGCGGCTGGAGCGGCCCCGACCTGGACGTGCTGTGGAATCTCGCCCCCGCCCATGAGACGTGCAACAGCACCAAGAGCGATCGCCTCCCACGTCCCCACGAACTCGAGCGGCTGGCGCGGCGCAACGAGGCGATCATGGGCTCCCCCCATCCGCTGAGGAAGACGCTGTCCATCGCTCTGGGCCGGACGAACAGGGGCCAGCAGGGTGCCTCTTGGGTAGATTTCCTGCTCGAGGTTCAGAAGTGTTGCAGCTGAAAGAGTCGTCGTGCTTCAGCTGACGAGGCCTCGGAACCGTTCGAAGAGCAGACGGAACTCTCCAGGCGACGGAGGTTCCGGCTCCTCCGTAGCTTCAACGTCTGGGTCCTCCGGAGCATATGAGGCTACGACCTCTTCGACGAGCGCAGTTAGGTCGCTGTCATCGAGGAGAAGGACGAACTCATGTCGGGTGATGGCAGCGTCCCTGCAGCGCTGGAGGAACTTCTCTTTGTCTGTCAGTGACCTGCACAGCAGGAGACCAACTTTGCCGCGGAGCGGAGAGAACCTGCCGCAAAGCTGATCGAGCTCGGGGTTTCCGAGCTCGGAATTGTAGTTCTTGCACTCGACGAATATGTGCGAACTTGGATGGCCCTGTCGCGTAACCCACCCGAAGAAGCCGTCCGTGGAACGGTTGGTGTAGGTTATGTCGACTCGTTTCCTGGACTCATTCAAAGGGTGCTCGACGACAGGGTATGTCAACCATGGATAGAAGATTGCGCTAAGAAGGGCGTGTACCTTCTTGTGGTAAGTCGTGGCATGCTCAAGGCCGGGTGGCGTTTCAAGGACTTCCGCCAACAGTGCTTGGAAGTTCACCGGCTTTGTTCCAGTGGCGGCACTCAGCTCGTCGTGCTCCATTGGGGGAGATGGGTTCCGTCGTTTGTCTTCCTTGTAGGCACGGAATACGCCCGATCGCCCTGCGGACAGATCAACCATTTTGGCCTTGTTGCCGCCGTACTCGATCTCGATATCCATTTTTGTCACATACTTGCGTCCGCTCTTAGCGGTTTGGACGAGCTTGCTTGCGGGGTTATCTAGCTCCTCGTCTTGGAGCACAGGAGCTAGGTAATTCCTGAAGTAGTCTTCCTTGGTCAAGAGGAGGTCGTGCCGGACCACCGCCTTGGGTACCAGCAATAGAGGGGTTCCGACTGGTACCAGCATCCTGGTGTTCCCCTCTTCCCATTCACGGTTCGAAGGATTCCATACGAGGCCGCTTCGGATGCCGTCCAGCAGTGGCATGCCATACATCGATGCCATTGACTGAGTGTACGAGATGAGCATTCCACGGATTATGTTCGTGGTTACGTCGGAGACGATGTCGCGTCCGATGCCCTCTATGAACAGTGCGGTGTCCTCGAGGTCTTCAAGAAGCCCCGTTTCTGCCGCCTTGCTCACTGCTAGGTTGTTGGATATCCGTTCCACGAGGTGAGGGCCGAGGGCTCGGCCTCGCGACTTTCCCTTCGAGAGCCCGAAGTGCGTCTCATTCGGCTCCTGTAAGCGGATCAGGAGTTCGCGAAGTCGTGTCTGATCGCGGTGGTTGATGGCGTCCACCACGCTGTGGAAGAAGGTGGAGAGCATAGTGTGACACTGGCTCGACCACTCGTCCGGAAGGTTCTTAAGTGAGCTGGGATCGATGTAAACAGGCGTGTCATTTTCCACGTCGACATCGACGAAATCGAGTGTCGGCTGCGTACGGCTCAGCTTGTAGTGCTCGGACACTCGCATCGAAGCCCCCATGTTGTAGCCCAGCCCCTCCTGGGAGGGGCATGGATACCCGCAGTGAGGTTCAATCACCCGTTGGAGGCATTGACTTGGCCGGAAACAGCAGCGCCGGGGCGACGATGTTCAAGCGGCAGCTGAGCGGTCTACGCGAAGACCGCGTCCTCGTCACCAGGCCATGAGAGCGTGACACCAACTCGATTACATAGGCCGACCCATCGCGGGTCAGTCGGTGCCCGTTCCACCCACAGGATGGCGCGAACTTCGCTGTTCCGCCCCTGCAGTTGGTCCTGATAGTCCAAGATCTGGCCCAAGCCGGTGCGCAGCTGACGTGCCTCGTTCGAGAGCGTCAACGACTTGACCTCGCAGACCGTGAGATGGCCAGCGGGGGCGCGCCATGCCAGGTCGAAGTCGGGGTCAGAGGCTGTGGGAGACAAGACCTCCATGCCTCGGGCTTGGGCGGTAGCAGCGAGCTCGTTCTGGAGTCGCCGGTGGGCCTTGAGATTTCGTCCTGAGAGATCCGGGTCGGGAGGACCAGGCTGTGCGATGGCAGGTTGGACGCTCTCGTCGGCTGGTCGGTACTCGGTGCCCACGGGAACGTCCGGTGCCTGGGGTTTGGTCCCGGCCGGCACCATGTGGAACCGGATGACCTGGCGCAGGGCGCCGCCACCGGTCGGTGGGGCCTGGCCGTAGGAGTGCGGGGTGGTTGGGTCTAGGACTACTTCCCCTACGTAGCGCACGGTGCCTCGCGCGCCTTCGAAGAGGCGCAGTCGGTTTCCCGTGAGGCTGTGGTCGCGAATCGCCTTGTTGCCCTTGGTGAAGACCTGATCGCCCTTTTGGCCTTCGCCGGTGTAGTGGAAGGTCCCGTCCTCGCTCCACTCGTCGTAGTACCCGTGCTGATGGCCTGAGCGTGAATCCGTGAAGATCAGTACGTTCGGCGTGCGCCCTGACGGACAGATCCCGCCCTGGCTGCTGCCGCCGTAGCGGTCATGCAGGTCGACCCGGCGGATGGTGTCCCCAGGCTGCAGGTGCCAGTTTGGGTCTTCGCCGGTGGCGTGCTCGAGCGCACTGGTGATCAAGTCCCATTGCTGAGCGTCGAGGCGGTGCGGATTGGCGGCGAAGGGCTGCTTGCGCAGGGAGGAGTTGGAGAAGAGCGGATCGTCGATGATCTGGCTGCGCGGGATGGGGCGCTCCAGCCACTCGTCGACGACCAGCGGGACGTACCAACGAATTCCAGGGTCCTTCTTCCAGTAAGCCTCGTCAGCTGACAAGGTCTGGGTAGGCGGCCCGGTGAGGTGACCGCGGGCGACAACACCTCCGCCAGCACCGGTGATCCACAAGGCGAAGGTATCGCCGGCCGTGAGCTCATCGCGGAAGCGGCCCACGCTCCATGACTGGAGCTCCTGACCGTCACGCCGAAACTTTTCAAGATCAAAGGTGTCGAGATTGCAGGTCAGGATCCACGCAGTCACAGCATCCCCGTCAGGCAGTCGAATGACTTCAGCTGCTGACCGAGGCTACGGCACCCCACTGACACTCAGTCTTGGCCGGGACGTCGACCATGACGTGGCAGCAGTGCCTCGAGGTGGGCTTGGGTCATGTCGTCTGTGGAATAGAGGCGGGTACCTCTGGTTCCCCGGGTGGCGAGGACGCGGTAGCTGTTGAGGGCGTATCGCAGGTAGCGGTCCGGGGAGACGTCCTTGAACGCCGGATCGCGGCTCTCGTGGGGCTGGGCAACCCACTTGTCGCCTCGGCGGACGAGGTCCTTGCCGATGACGACGACGTTGTAGGCGTACTCCATGCCTTGGGCGGTGTAGATGCAGCCAACCTGTTCATGACCACCTTCGTCTGTGGCCCAAAAGGGCCGCGCCGGTACATGCGGGTGGTCGAGGTCGGGCCGCTCCATGCGCGCATTCCACGGCCGGATCCAGGTTCGAGGCCCGTCGGGCCTACTCCAGGTGATCTCGACCTCAGGGCGAAGTGGGGGTGTGTCGGGTGATTTCCAGGGCCAGCAGAAGCCCGCCGTGATCCGGGCAGTGAGACGGTTGTCCGTATGTGAACTGACCCAATCGGTGAACTGGTCGGGGTCGCCGATCACGGCGAGGTCGTAGTCCGAGCCGGACCAGGGCACGGCAGGTCCCTCCGGCTGGAGGAACTGGTCGATCCATCGGTGGTAGGCACTCGAGCCGTTGCAGCGGAACTGAGTGGTGAGGTCGATGTGGCAGAAGTACCGGCCCTGGTCACGGGCATGCCGTTCGAGTTCGTCGAGTGTGACGCCTTCCGTGGGTCGGACGATCTGCTGTTCGTCGAGGAAGAGGACGGCGACCGATGCCTGATTCAGGAGCTTCCCCAGGGTGAGCGGGAAGGCGCCGTGGCTGTAGTCGGGGTACGTGCGCGCCCGGTGGGCTTCGTCGAGCAACAGAACGCTGTTGGCCGTCACCCCAGCCGGGATGTTGTTGGTGAACGTGGCGATGAGACCACGGGACGTATCCCCAACTGTGCGTTGCAGCTGGCGGGTGAGCGTGCCGGAAGGCGACAGCAGCCGCGGGTTGGCGTTTCGCTCGCGGCAGAGATCGCCGAGTAGTCGACAAGCGATCACGGTCTTTCCGGTGCCGGGGCCTCCGGTCACGACAATCGTGCTGCGCTTCCCGTGCTCCTGCGATGCCTTGACTGCGTGCCATACCTCCTGGAGCGCCAGGTCCTGGTCACCGAGGAGCGTCAATGCATCGTTCCCCTCGATCAGGTGGCCCACCCTGGTCAGCAAGGCGGGAGAGGGGCGGTGCTCTGCGTCCAAGAAGGCCTTGACGCTTTCCTGCTCGGCCGGCCGCAATGCGGCGCATCCCATGCGCTCGGCAAGAGCTTCACGCGAGGGTTCGGCTGCGAGGTCATCACGGCCGAGCAGCGGGAACTCGGCGGCTGCCCCACGGGCTACCCCTGCCCGGAGCTGGCGGATCAGTTCAGGACCTGCATCGTGAAGCACGGTGATGCCGCGCGTCAGCAGCGGGATCTCGTCCCGAGCGACCCAGTCCTCCAGGTAGCGGACGTACCCGCGGACCTGCCGGGCAGGGTGCTGGACCGTGCGCTGGCCGATCTTTGCCATGCCTGGGCGCAATGGGGTCGTCTGGGCACTGGTCCACTGCTTGAGTTCGATCACCACGGTGCACAGCTGGCCGTCGGCGGTCTCGCCGATGACGAGTGCGTCGATGCGCTCCCCTGTGGCAGGAAGGGAGTACTCGAGGAGGACACGGAGTTCGCCCAGGCCTGCGTTGCACAGCGCAGACATGAGGGCCGGCCAGCTGCGTTTCCAGCTTCGTACCTCTTCAGGGCTCGGCGCGAAGCCGAACACCTTGATGAACCGCCGCTCGCACTCCTCGATGAACGCGGGCTGTGTGACGACCCGCGCTACCTCGGCGACTTCTCCCCCGTGAAGATGCATGGCCAGACGTATACCAGCTGTGACTGACAACTCGGCTTTGGGCTGGATGAGATCGCGACAGCATGTCAGTGGTGCCTGGTATTGCTGGGAGCATGACGATCGGATCTCTGCAGAAGTCGCTGGCCGACTTCGCCGCTGAACGCGAGTGGGAACAGTTCCATACCCCGAAGAACCTGGCCATGGCCTTGGCCGGTGAGAGCGGCGAACTCCTCGAAATCTTCCAGTGGCTGACACCTGAAGAGTCCAGCGCCGTCATGGAGGATCCCGTCCGGGCGCCGCAAGTGCGCGAGGAAATGGCCGACGTCTTCGCGTACTTGCTCAGGCTGGCCGACGTTCTCGATCTTGACCTGGAGCAGGCTCTGGTTGAGAAGATCGAGACCAACCACCGGAAGTACCCGGCGCACCTCGCACGAGGCCGGGCGGACAAGTACACACAGCTGGGGGGATGAGTCAGCCGATGCGCATCGTCATGCAGCCGGCCAGGCGCTCGAGGAAGGTCGTCAACAAGCACTACCAGGACACGATCGCGAAACCGGTGGTCTTTGACGACTACGCGCATCTGCTCGACGCCCAGGTCCTTGACCAACTCCACACGTTGTTCCCTGATGGCTCTGCCCCCATGTGGGGCGTCGCGCCAGGAAAGAACGACGCCAACGCCCCCCAGATCAAGAAGATGCGTCCGGGGGATGGGGTGGTCTTCACCGGCGACAACAAGCTCTACCTCGGTGGAACCATTGCACTGACCTGGCGCAACAAGGCCATGGCGATGAACCTATGGGAGACCGAAGACGACGGCAGCACATGGGAGTTCATGTACGCCATCTCCGGCGTGCAGGGCTTCGACATTCCCATCGCGGAAGTTCGCAAGCTTCTTGAGTGGAACGAGAAGCGGAACGTCATGGGGATCACGGTCCTCGGCGACGACGAAAGCGACACCCTCCACTCCCTCCTGACGCTCGACCCGGCGCCGGCCGCACCTGCGCCCGTCGATGAGCAGGAGGAAGAAGCGGCCATTGCCAACTTCGACGGGGAGCTGGAGCGCAAGTCTCAACGGGCCCACCGGGGCGAGCAGGCTGCCTTGAAGCGCCGTCTCCTGCCCGGCAACACGGGTGAGTGTGCCCTGTGCGGGCGCCACCTTCCCGGTGCTTTCCTCATAGGAGCCCACATCAAGAAGCGCTCGGTGTGCGACGACGCCGAGAAGCGTGACTTGGCCAACATCGCGATGCTCGCCTGCACCTTCGGCTGCGACGCCCTCTACGAGCACGGCTATATCGCGGTGGCTCCTGACGGTGTGATCCAGGTGAGTCCCCTCGCCAAGGACCTGCCTGAAGTCGCGAAGCACATCGAGGAAAGACTGGCCGGGCGGAAGGTCACCTGGTGGAACGAGGACCGGGAGAAGTACTACCAGTGGCACCGTACCCACACGTTCAAGGACAGCCCGCCGGCATGACCACATGAAGGCCAACGGCCGCTGCTCCTCCCCGACAACGGGGAGGAGCAGCGGCCGTTTCAGCGCGTTCCTGGGGGGTGGCTGGGGGGAACCAGCTTTCCCTGGGGGCTATTTGGGGGGCGCCGGAGCGATCAACGACACTGCGTCGTGAACGCTCCGAAACGCAAGAACTCCCAGGTCAGAACTAGTTCGATCAGCACTCGATGACGTTGACCGCGAGGCCTCCGCGGGCGGTCTCCTTGTACTTCACCTTCATGTCCGCGCCCGTCTCCTTCATGGTCTTGATCACCTTGTCGAGGGAGACCTTGTGGGAGCCGTCGCCGCGCATCGCCATCTTCGCGGCGGTGACCGCCTTGACCGCCGCCATGCCGTTGCGCTCGATGCACGGGATCTGGACGAGGCCGCCGACCGGGTCGCAGGTCAGGCCCAGGTTGTGCTCCATGCCGATCTCGGCCGCGTTCTCGACCTGCTCCGGGGTGCCGCCCAGGACCTCGGCGAGGGCGCCGGCCGCCATCGAGCAGGCCGAGCCGACCTCGCCCTGGCAGCCGACCTCGGCGCCGGAGATGGAGGCGTTCTCCTTGAAGAGCATGCCGATCGCGCCGGCCGCGAGGAGGAAGCGGACCACGCCGTCCTCGTCCGCGCCCGGGACGAAGTTCATGTAGTGGTGCAGGACGGCGGGGAGCACGCCCGCCGCGCCGTTGGTCGGGGCGGTGACGACACGGCCGCCGGCCGCGTTCTCCTCGTTCACCGCCATCGCGTAGATCGTGGTCCACTCGCCGCGGTGCAGCATCGGGTCGCCCTCGGCGCGCAGCTGGCGGGCCTGGGCGGCGGCGCGGCGCTTGACGCGCAGGCCGCCCGGCAGGATGCCCTCGCGGGACATGCCGCGGGATACGCAGGCCTGCATCACGCGCCAGATCTCAAGGAGACCCTCGCGGATCTCCTCCTCCGTGCGCCAGGCCTTCTCGTTCTCCAGCATCAGGGAGGAGATGGACAGGCCGGTCTCGCGGGCGAGACGGAGCATCTCGTCGCCCGAGCGGAAGGGGTACTTCAGGACGGTGTCGTCCAGCTTGATCCGGTCCTCGCCCACCGCGTCCTCGTCCACGACGAAGCCGCCGCCCACCGAGTAGTAGGTCTTCTCCAGGAGCGGGGCGCCGGCGGCGTCGTAGGCGGCGAGCGTCATGCCGTTCGCGTGGTACGGCAGCGCACGGCGGCGGTGCAGGATCAGCTGGTTGGGCTCGTCGAAGTCGATGACGTGGGCATCGCCTATCTCGGCGCCCATCAGGCGCAGCTTGCCGGTCTGCCGGATGCGCTCCACCTCGTCGTCGGCCACCTCCACGTCGACCGTACGAGGGGAGTGGCCCTCGAGGCCGAGGAGCACCGCCTTCGGGGTGCCGTGCCCGTGACCCGTGGCGCCCAGCGAACCGAAGAGCTCGGCGCGCACGGAGGCGGTCTGGGCGAGCAGACCGTCCTTCTTCAGGCGGCCGACGAACATCCGGGCCGCCCGCATCGGACCGACCGTGTGCGAGGAGGACGGGCCGATGCCGATGGAGAAGAGGTCGAAGACGGAGATTGCCACGGTGGCCGACTCCCTTGTCTGCTCGTGGGGTGTGCGAGGGGGCGTGTACCTGCTGCGTGAGCGGGTGCGTACGAGGCGTGTTTGTACGGATTGTGTCCGGCAGACGAGCCTAACGCGGACCGGCGTACGGCTCGTCCGCAGGACGGTGACCATCGGGTCACAGCTCGGCTCAGGCGGGCGTGAGCTCGCGCTCGTCCGCCGCCTGGGCGGGTACCTCGGCCGGGAGGTCCATCACGGGGTCCGGACCCGGCAGCCCCGCCATGTGGGCCCTGATACCCGAGCGTACGGCCCAGAAGTAGAAGCCGAGCGCCGAGACCGCGACCAGGGCGATGTCCACGCCGCCGGGGATGACCCCGTGGCCGCCGAACTCCGGGGAGCCGAGCGCCGACAGCGTGCCCAGCCAGAGCAGGAAGCCGATCAGCCACCAGGCCGGGGCGAACTGCTCGCGCAGATCGGCGCCCTTGCGCTTGAGGACGATCGCGGCGATCGGCGCGGCGACCAGGGTGAGGCCCACCACCTTGCCGGTGTCCGGCCACTTCGACCAGTACAGGGCGCAGGCGGCGAAGGCGAAGGTGACCGGGCACAGGATGCGGGCCGCCGGCAGCCGGAACGGGCGCGGCAGCTCCGGCTTGGTCTCGCGGAAGACTCCGACGGCGATCGGGCCGATCAGATACGAGACCACCATCGCGGCCGAGACCACGGCGCTGAGCGCCTCCCAGCTGTGGCCCACGGTGAAGAGCAGGACCAAGGCGAAGACGAGGTTCAGCCACATCGCGGGACGCGCGTTGCCGTACTTCGGGTGCACCTCGCGGATCTTCTTCGGGAAGAACCCGGACTCGGCCAGGTTCGCGGCCATGTACGAGGCCGAGGAGACATTGCCGATGTTGGCGCCCGAGGGCGAGATGAACGCGCCGAACTGGAGCATCATCACGACCCAGTGCAGCATCAGGATCTTGGCCAGGTCGGCGAAGGGCGAGGCGAAGTTGATCCCGGCCCAGCCCCCGTTCGCCGCCAGCCGCTCCGGCGGTACGGCGCCGAGGAAGGCCACCTGGAGGGCCAGGTAGATCACGAGACCGAGGGAGAGCGCGCCCACGAGGGCGAGCGGGATGGCGCGGCCCGGGTTCTTGGCGGCGCCGCCGAGGTTGACCACGGCCTGGAACCCGTTGAAGGCGAAGACCACACCGGAGGTGGTGACGGCCGTCATCACGGCCGTCCAGCCGTTCGGCGCGAAACCGCCGTGGTCGGTGAAGTTCGAGGTGTGGAACCCGGAGGCGATCAGCGCCACGACCGCGAGCACCGGGATGGCGAACTTGACCAGGGTGAGCGCGTTGTTCGCCTTGGCAAGCAGCGCCACCGACCAGTAGCAGGTCAGCCACAGCACGACGGTCAGCACGAACGCCATGCCCATGCCGGTCGTGGACAGACCGCCGTTCTCGACCAGGCCCTTGGCCCAGCCGAAGTTCCAGGACGCCATGTACTGGGTGGAGGCGATCGACTCGATCGGGATCAGGGCGGCGATCGCGATCCAGCAGGCCCAGCCGGTCATGAAGCCGAGCACTGGACCGTGCGAGATGGCGCCGAAGCGGGCCATGGAGCCGGGCAGCGGGTAGGCCGCGCCGACCTCCGCGTACGACATGGCGATCATGCCGATGAAGACGGCACCGATGACCCAGGCGATGATCGCGGCGGGGCCGGCGACCGAGGCGGCGGTGCCCGCGCCGAAGAGCCATCCGGAGCCGAAGATCGAGCCGAGCCCGATCATGATGAGGGCGAAGAGGCTGAGCCCCTTGCGGTTGCCCGCGCTCATATCCATGGGTGCGTACCGTTCTGGTGGTCGTACGAGGTCCTTATCCAGAACGTATTTGGGAACATCCGCGGACAAGTCCGCGCTTCGGCACGTATGCGGAGGCCCTAGGTCACGACGAAGGGCCCGCCCTGTGGATAACCACGGGGCGGGCCCTTCGACAGGTCGCCTTACAGCGCCGGGTACAGCGGGTGCTTCTCGGCCAGGGCCGTCACACGCGCCTTCAGCGCCGATGCGTCGTACGAGGGCTTCAGCGCCTCCGCGATGACGTCCGCGACCTCGCGGAAGTCCTCGGCGTCGAAGCCGCGCGTCGCCAGCGCCGGCGTACCGATGCGCAGACCCGAGGTGACCATCGGCGGCCGCGGGTCGTTCGGGACGGCGTTGCGGTTGACCGTGATGCCCACCTCGTGGAGGCGGTCCTCGGCCTGCTGGCCGTCGAGCTCGGAGTCGCGCAGGTCCACGAGGACCAGGTGCACGTCCGTGCCGCCGGACAGCACGTTGACGCCCGCCTCACGCGCGTCCGCGGAGGTCAGGCGCTCGGCGAGGATGCGGGCACCCTCGATCGTGTGCTCCTGGCGCTCCTTGAACTCCAGCGAGGCCGCGACCTTGAAGGAGACCGCCTTGGCCGCGATCACGTGCTCCAGGGGACCGCCCTGGAAGCCCGGGAAGACCGCCGAGTTGAGCTTCTTCGCGAAGGCCTTGTCGCGCGACAGGATGATGCCGCCGCGCGGACCGCCGAGGGTCTTGTGCGTGGTGGAGGTGACCACGTCCGCGAACGGGACGGGGTTCGGGTGCAGACCCGCCGCCACCAGACCGGCGAAGTGCGCCATGTCCACCCAGAGCAGCGCCTCGACCTCGTCCGCGATACGGCGGAACTCGGCGAAGTCCAGGTGACGCGGGTACGCCGACCAGCCGGCGATGATCACCTTCGGGCGGTGCTCCTTGGCGAGCCGCTCGACCTCGGCCATGTCGACCAGGCCGGCGTCGTCCACGTGGTACGGGACCACGTTGAACTGCTTGCCGGAGAAGTTCAGGCGCATGCCGTGGGTCAGGTGACCACCGTGCGCCAGGTCCAGGCCGAGGATCGTGTCGCCGGGCGAGGCGATCGCGAACAGCGCGGCCTGGTTGGCCGAAGCGCCCGAGTGCGGCTGCACGTTGGCGTACTCGGCGCCGAACAGCTCCTTCACCCGGTCGATCGCGATCTGCTCGGCCACGTCCACGTGCTCGCAGCCGCCGTAGTAGCGGCGGCCCGGGTAGCCCTCGGCGTACTTGTTGGTGAGGACCGAGCCCTGCGCCTCCATGACCGCGACCGGAGCGAAGTTCTCCGAGGCGATCATCTCCAGCGTGGACTGCTGGCGCTTCAGCTCGGCGTCGACCGCGGCGGCGATGTCCGGGTCGAGCTCGTGCAGCGAGGTGTTCAGAGAAGACATGTAGGTACAGGCCTCAGCTTCCGGAGAACTCGGTGTACTCGTCGGCGGACATCAGGTCGTCCTGCTCGGCGGTGGCACGCACCTTGAACAGCCAACCGCCCTCGAACGGGGCCGAGTTGACGAGCGAGGGGTCGTCCACCACGTCCTGGTTGGCCTCGACGACCTCGCCGGTGACCGGGGAGTACAGCTCGGAGACCGACTTGGTCGACTCCAGCTCGCCGCAGGACTCACCGGCCGTCACGGTCTCGCCGACCTCGGGGAGCTGCACGAAGACCACATCGCCGAGCGCGTTGGCCGCGTGCTCGGTGATGCCGACCGTCGCCACGCCGTCCTCGGCGGCCGACAGCCACTCGTGCTCCTTGCTGTACCGCAGTTCCTTGGGGTTGCTCATGGCCTGAATTCTCCTGTACGCGGGGGAGTGGGATCTCAGTGAGGTGCAGAGGGGTATACGGGAACTACTTCTGGCGCTTGTAGAACGGCAGCGCGACGACCTCGTACGGCTCGTGCGTGCCGCGGATGTCCACGCCCACGCCCTTTGTACCGGGCTCGGCGTGCGCGGCGTCCACGTACGCCATCGCGATCGGCTTGCCCAGCGTCGGGGACGGGGCGCCGGAGGTGACGGAGCCGATGACCTCGCCGTCCGCGACGACCTGCATCTCGGCGCGCGGGACGCGGCGGCCCTCGGCGATCAGGCCGACGAGCTTGCGCGGCGGGTTCTGCTCGGCGCGCTCGGCGGCGGCCCGCAGGGCCTCGCGCCCGACGAAGTCGCCCTCCTTCTCGAACTTCACGACCCGGCCCAGGCCCGCGTCGAACGGCGTGAGCGAGGTGCTCAGCTCGTGCCCGTACAGCGGCATGCCGGCCTCGAGGCGGAGGGTGTCGCGGCAGGACAGACCGCACGGAACCAGGCCGTACTCCTGGCCCGCCTCGGTCAGCGCCTGCCAGACCGTCTCGGCGTGCTCGGGCTTGAGGAAGAGCTCGAAGCCGTCCTCGCCGGTGTAGCCGGTGCGCGCGATCAGCGCGGGCACGCCCGCGACCGTGCCGGGCAGACCGGCGTAGTACTTCAGGCCGTCCAGGTCGGCGTCGGTGACCGCCTTGAGGATCGCGGGCGAGTGCGGGCCCTGCACGGCGAGCAGCGCGTAGGCGTCGCGGTCGTCGCGTACGGCGGCGTCGAAACCGGCCTGGCGCTCGGTCAGCGCGTCGAGCACGACCTGCGCGTTGGAGGCGTTGGCGACGACCATGTACTCCGTGTCGCCGAGGCGGTAGACGATCAGGTCGTCGAGGATGCCGCCGTCGGCCTGGCAGATCATGGTGTAGCGGGCGCGGCCGACACCGATCGTGCCCATGTTGCCCACGAGGGCGTAGTCGAGCAGCTTGGCGGCCTCGGGGCCGGTGACGGTGATCTCACCCATGTGGGAGAGGTCGAAGAGGCCGGCCTTCGTGCGGACGGCGTTGTGCTCGTCGCGCTCACTGCCGTACCGCAGCGGCATGTCCCAGCCGGCGAAGTCGGTCATCGTGGCGCCGAGCGACCGGTGAAGGGCGTCGAGTGCGGTGAGTCGGGGGGCGTTGCTCATCTTCAAGGGCTCCCAGGGCATGACTGGTGAGGTCGGTCCTCCCCATCTGTCATAAACCTGAGAGGTTCACCACGCCCGTCCGTAAAAGACGGTGCGGCTTGCACCTTGGGTGGAGCCGCACATCACAGCGCAGCCCGCTTTTCAGATCTGCCTCGTCCACGCGGTACGGGGCCTGAGAGATTCAAGGGAGGGACTTGCTCCTTCGGCGCCCGGACGCTTGCGTCCAGGACTCTCCCGCGTGGCTTCGAACGGCCGGTATGCAGTTGGCGCGCACATCATTGCACGTCCGCGGGAACCCGTCTGCCGCAGCGTTGCGACGGGTGGGGTCGCGATAAAGCAGACCCTTCTGTATTACCGACTCTTTACACTCGGGAGGGCAGAGTGCGAGGACGGCCTCCCGGTTTCGGAGCACACCGGAGCGGAAGAGAAGCGGAAGAGGAAGGGCGGATCCACACAGGAGGCGGTCCCCAGTCCATCGAGGGGGAGGACGATCACCGTGCGATCGCACAGCAGCGCGTACGCCACGAACGGAGTGGCGGTGCCCAAGCAGGCAGGACCGGCGAGACGGCTCGCGGTCGTGCGCGACACCGAGCGGACGGTGGTCCGCGATCTGCGCGGCCGCCCCGCTCCCGACCGGCTGGTCTTCGGCCCCGGTGACCTCGTGGTCGTCTCCGGACTGCCCGGCAGCGGCAAGACCACCCTCATCCAGCGCGCGGTGCGCGCACCCCGCCTCGACTCGCAGGACTCCCGCGACCGCTGGGCCGCCTTCATGCCGCGCTTCCTGCCGTACGCGGTCTACCGCCCCCTCGTCCGCCTCGCCCACTACGCGCGGCTGCGCCGCACGCTCCGCTCGGGCGCCGAGGCCGTCGTGCACGACTGCGGCACCCAGGCCTGGGTGCGCCGCTGGCTCGCCCGCGAGGCCCGGCGCCGCGGCACCTCGCTGCACCTGCTGCTGCTCGACGTCGACCCCTCCACCGCGCTCGCCGGCCAGCGCGACCGCGGCCGCGGCGTCTCGCGGTACGCGTTCACCCGCCACCGGGGCGCGGTGCGCCGCCTGGTCCGCGACGCGGAAGCGGGCACGCTGCCCGCGGGCTGTTCCTCCGCGGTCCTGCTGGACCGTGAATCGGCCGGGTCGCTGAGCCTGGTGGGGTTCCGTACGGCGTGAGACGGGCTGGGTTACGTACGGCGTGAGACCGGCGGAGTTGCGTACGGCGTGAGACCGGCGGGGCTGCGTACGGCCTGAGGAGCTTCGCAAGAGGTGAGCACGACCACGCCCCGCCCTGCCGTGAACGGCGGGACGGGGCGGGGGAGTTGCGGGGGCCGGACCGGGCCGGCCCCGGTCTCACTTGCCCAGCGGCAGGGGCAGCGGAAGCGGCAGGCCGCCCGTGGGCAGGCCCGTGGGAAGGCCGGTCGGCAGGCCGGCGGGGAGCGCAGGCAGCGGCAGCGCGGGCAGCGGAAGACCGGTGGCCGGCAGGCCCGCGACCGGCGCGCCCGGCTTCGTGAGCAGGTCCGTCAGACCCGGCAGCAGCTTCGATACGTCGCCGAGGCCGAGCTTCGCGAGCAGCGGCCCGAGACCGACCTTCACGAGGAGGTCGACGACGATCTTGGTGGAGACCTCCACCGACGCGGTCAGCTTCGCCAGATCGCCCTTGGCCGCGGCGTCCACGATGACCTTGACCTGGGCCTCCAGCTTCTTGGTGGCCTCGTCCACCGCCTCCTTCGGGTCCACGGCCTCCGCCTTCGGCGCCTCGGCCACCGGCTCCGGGTCCACCGCGCTGGTCGCCGCGATCAGCTCCATGACCGCGTGGTCGAGCTGGGTGCGGTGGCTTTCGTCGTACGTGCCCTCGGCGCCGTTCTTGGCGGCCTCGTCGATCGCCGCGTACAGCGCGTCCAGGCTGCGCTGGACCCGGCGCTCGGTCTCGCTGTCGACCGGCGCGGTCGCGGCGGCCGGCGCGGCGGCGAGGGCGGGGGAGGCGCTGAGCACGGCGGCGCCGCCGGCCAGGGAGACGGTGACGGCGAGGGCGGTGAGGGTTCTGGTGACTCGCATGGGGAGAGTGCCTTTCGGGAGATGAGCGGGGGACATTCGGTGGGGGAGCGGGCAACGCGAGGGGCCGGCCGCGGCCGACCCGGACTCCGGCCGGATCACGGGAACTTGGGCAGTCCCCCGAACGGCGCGGGCGGGAAGGCCGGCAGCCCGGGGACGGCGGCCGGTGCGGGCGGCAGACCGCCGAAGGGGGCGGTGGGCGCCGACGGGAAGAGCGGCAGCGACGGGAACGCGGCCGGCTTCGCGGGCTGAGCGGGCGGGAAGCCGGGGAACAGCGGAGGCGCGGTCGGGGTGGAGGGCACCGGCGGCGGCAGCACGGGCGGTTGCGTGGAGCCGTCCCCGGTCTCCTCGGCCTCCGCATCGGCGCCGGTCTCGGTGCCGGTGTCGCCCGCGTCCGCGGTCGGGTCCGCCGGGTCGGCCGGTTCCGTCGCCTCGTCCTCACCGGGCTCCGGCGGAGGCGGCAGCTGGTCGAGGAAGGAGCCGAGGCCCGCGGCTTGAAGCAGCTCGTCCGTCAGCTTCGGGATCTTCGTCTTGGCGTCCGCGGCCGTCAGCACGTCGCCGTTGAGCGCCGCCTCCTGCAACCGCTGGATCTCCTTCTTGAGCTTGATCCGGGCCGGGCCCACGGGCCAGTCGTCGGCGCCTTGGCCGCCGTCCTCCTCGCCGAGCACGGTCTCGATCTCGCGGTCGATCTCCGCGAGCCAGAAGGGGTCGGCCACCCCGAGGTTGGTGAGCGGCGAGGCGCTCAGCCCCTCCACCGCCTCCATCAGGTCCTCGAGGTCGACGGGCACGGACGGCGCCTCGGGCGCGGCCGGGCGCTCCGGCAGCGAGGGGCGGTCGGGGAGCGAGGGGCGGCCCGGCTTGCGGGGCCGCTCGGGCAGGGCGGGCCGTTCCAGCGCGGCCGGCCTTTCGGCCGCGGCGGGACCGGCCGCGGGCGGGGTGCCGTCCGGGCCCGGTGCGGAGAACGCGTGTGCCGCGGCCACGCCCGGCAGTCCCAGCGCCAGCGCACAGACACACGCGCCGACCGTGAGCGGCAGCGTCCCGCGCCACCTGCGCGGTGCCTTCTTCACCCGGTGCGCCGTCAGGGGCTTCGCCCGGTGCGCCGTCATTGGGAAGTCCTCTCGACAAGGGTCGCCGGAGGCCCGGCGCTCGTTACGGCCACCCTCGAAGCGCCGTACACACTCCGCAACCAGACAGATGCGGAGCGTGGCCATACGGGTGTACGAGGCGGCCTGCCGGGCGACGGCGTTAGGGTCGAGCGCGCACACGGCAAGGAGCAGGGCGCGCACGCGGCAGCAAGGTGCGCGCGCAGGACGAGCGAGGCGGGGCGGGCAGATGGACATTCCGGCGAACGGGACGGCGGGCGCGTACGGCGAACCGCAGGGCTGGCCCGCCAACGAACTCGAAGAGGTGCTCGCCGCCTCCCTCGGCGCCGGACCCGCGGCGGCCGGCCGCATCCTCGAAGTGCTCGGCCGCAGCTTCGTCTGGGTGCCGCTGCCCAACGGCGGCGGGCGCGGCAGCCGGAACCTCGACGTGCCGACGCTCGAACTCCAGGGCCAGGCCTACGTGCCGGTCTTCAGCTCGCAGCAGCAGTTGGCGCAGGTCACCGGGCCCGCCATGTCCTTCACCATCGCGCCCGCCGTGGACTTCGCGCGCGGCCTGCCGCCCCAGGTGGGCATCGCCGTGAACCCCGACGGCGCGGTGGGCATCCCGCTGCCGCCCGCGGCCGTCGCCGAACTGTGCCGGGCCGGCCGCACCCCGCTCGACGGGCCGGCGAGCGGCGGACGCGTACGCCTCTACGAGCCGGACTGGCAGGAGGACCCGGTCGACTTCCTGCGCGCCGCGTCCGAGGAGTTCGAGGCCACCGGCGTGGTGCTCTCCGCGCGCCGCTGTCTCGCCGCGATCGAGACCGCCGACCCCGTGCTCTTCGTCGGCGTCGAACTCGCGCACTGGGAGGGCCCGGACCGCAACCTGCCGATGGACGCCCTCGGCCGCGCGCTCGGCCGGATCGCACCGCCCTGGCCGGTGAACCTGGTCCTCCTGGACGTGGCCCAGGACCCGGTGGGCGACTGGATGACCGAGAAGGTCCGCCCGTTCTACCGCCGCGAGCCCGCCTGAGCCCCACCGCACGCGGCGGCTTGATCCGTACGACCCCGTACGATCCGGCCGCGCGCGTCCCGCCGCCGCGAGGGCCGACGCGAATTACGTCACGGGGAGCGTCAAGTCGGTGTCAGGACCGCCGCATAAGCTGGTTACATAGCCCGGGCCGGTACGTGCCGCAGTGACGGACGAACCGGTACGGGGCAGGACAACGGGGCGAAGGGGCGGTCAAGAGTGAGTGCGTCGGGCACGGCTGCGGCCGGGCAGGTCGAGCACATGCTGCGCCAGGTGACACCCGGGCGGTACGACGCGTACGAGGCGCTGCTCCAGGCCATCACCGATGGCCGGATCTGGATGCTGCTCTGGCACGGCCAGGCCGGCTCGCCGGACGCCCAGTACGGGAACATGGAGGTCGACGGTTTCTCGTACGCCCCCTGTGTGACCTCCGCCCAGGAGCTCGCCGCCTCCGGCTGGAACAGGGCGCACGAGGTCGTCTCCGGACTCGACGTCGCGCACACCCTCTACCCCGACCACTACGGCCTGTGGCTGAACCCGCACGCCCCGGGCGGCGGCGTCGGTGTCCCGTGGCTGGATCTGCGCCGTATCGCCACTGGACTCGCGAAGGTGCCGGCCGGACCGCTGCGGCTGACCGAGCCTGCCATCGACATCCCGCAGTTCTACGCCCAGCTCAGCCAGAACGCGCACCGCACCCCCGCGGTCCGCTCGCTGCGCCGCGCCTGGGTGCAACCCGCGCTGGGCGCCCCGTACTTGGCGATCGGCCTCGACGTGTACGACACCTCCCCGGCGGCCGTCGACTCGGTGCGCGTGATGATGCAGCAGTCCATCGCCTCCGTCCCGGACGGCCTGCCGGTCTCCACGGTCGCGATGTCCGACGAGTACGACCCGGTCACGATGTGGCTGCGCGCCAACTCCCGCCCGTTCTACGACCGCGAGGCACACGGACCCGCGGCAGGCGGCGGATACGGGTATCCGCCCGTCGGCTGAGCCGCACACCCGTCCCCCGGCCGGGACGGGCCTGCGCCCGCTGACGGTGAGCGGCCGTCGGCGCTGAGTGAGCGGAACCGGCGAATCCGCCCCATCGCAGGGAATCTGCGCTGGTTGGGGCGCCATGTCCCGTACGTGACCGATTTGTTGGGGCCCTGGGTCTCATCTAGGTATCACCGCTATGCGGACCATTCTCCGTTGTGAGCGGTGACTGTAGTGTGCGGCGCAGTTCAAGATCCCGGCATTCGCCGAACTCAGGGGTGGAGCAATGCGAATACTGAAATCCCGTGGTGCGCGTATGGCCACGGCGGCCGTCGCGGCCACGCTGGTCGTCACCGCGTGCGGCAGCGACCGCGACAAGGGCGGCGACGAAGGCAAGGGCAAGGACGACACGTTCGTCTTCGCCGGCGCCGGCGACCCGGCCTCTCTCGACCCTGCGCTCGCGAGTGACGGTGAGACCTTCCGCGTCACGCGTCAGGCCTTCGAGGCGCTGATCGAGCACGAGCCGGGCGGCTCGAAGATGGTCGGCGGCCTCGCCGAGAAGTGGTCCTCCAACCCGGAGGGCACGGTCTGGACCTTCAACCTGCGCCAGGGCGTCAAGTTCCACGACGGCGAGGCGTTCAACGCCGCGGCCGTCTGCGCGAACTACGACTACTGGTTCAACTGGAAGGGCACGTACCAGAACTCGGCGGTCTCCTACTACTGGCAGACCATCATGGGCGGCTTCGCGAAGAACGAGGACAAGGAGACGCCGAAGGCGAACTACAAGTCCTGCACCGCGAAGGACGAGAACACCGCCGTCATCGAGGTCAACGAGCCCTCCGCGCAGCTGCCCGGCGGCTTCTCGCTGCAGGCGCTCGCCATCCACTCGCCGAAGTCGCTCAAGACCTTCGCGAGCCAGGAGGCCACCGCCAAGGACGACGCGATCACGTACCCGAAGTACAGCCAGGAGGCCGGTGCTCTCGCCGGTACCGGCCCGTACAAGTACAAGTCGTGGAACAAGGGCAACAAGGAAGTCACGCTCGAGCGCTTCGACGACTACTGGGGCGAGAAGGCCAAGGTCAAGAACCTGGTCTTCCGTACCATCGACACCGAGGAAGGCCGTCGCGACGCCCTTCGTGCCGGTGACATCGACGGCTACGACCTCGTCTCGCCCGCCGACGTGAAGACCCTCGAGGGCGAGGGCTTCCAGGTCCCGACCCGTGACGTCTTCAACCTGCTCTACGTGGGCATGTCGCAGGGCAAGAACCCGGCCCTGAAGAAGCCCGAGGTCCGCAAGGCCATCGCGCACGCCCTGGACCGCGAGAACCTCGTCAAGACCCAGCTGCCCGAGGGCGCCAAGGTCGCGACGCAGTTCATGCCGGACACCATCGCGGGTCACACCGACAAGGTCGCCAAGTACGAGCACTCGACCGAGAAGGCCAAGTCGCTCCTCAAGGACGCCGGCGAAGAGAACCTGAAGATCGAGTTCTGCTACCCGACCGAGGTCACCCGGCCGTACATGCCGAACCCGCAGGACCTCTTCGAGCTCATGAAGAACGACCTCGAGAAGGCCGGCATCAAGGTCACCCCGAAGCCGCTCAAGTGGAACCCGGACTACACCGACGCCACCGAGGCCGGCGCCTGCGCCCTGCACATGCTGGGCTGGACCGGTGACTTCAACGACGGCTTCAACTTCATCGGCACCTGGTTCGCCGCGAAGTCCAAGCAGTGGGGCTTCGACGACAAGAAGCTCTTCGAGGCCGTGAACGCCGGCTCGAAGGAGGGCGACCCCGCCGCCCGCGTCGCCGCGTACGAGGCCGCCAACGTCGCGCTCATGGACTACGTCCCGGGCGTTCCGATCTCGTCCTCGCCGCCGGCGATCGCCTTCGGCAAGAACGTGAACCCGCCGAAGGTCTCCCCGCTGACGCAGGAGAACTTCGCCGAGGTCTCCTTCAAGTAAGCACACCTCGCAGGGTCCGCCCGGCCACAGAACCTCAGGTGGCCGGGCGGACCTGCATCTCCCCACACAGATCCACGTAGAAACACTCAGAAAGGGGCACGCGGGGTGTTGCGACTTGTCATACGCAGACTGCTACAGCTCATACCCACCCTGCTCGGCCTGTCGGTTCTGCTCTTCCTGTGGCTGAACCGACTGCCCGGCGGACCCGCCTCAGCGATCCTGGGCGAGCGGGCGACCGAAGCCGATGTGGCGCGCATCAACCGGGCGTTGGGGCTCGACCAGCCGGTCTACGTCCAGTACTGGCGGTTCCTCAAGCGCATCGCCGAGCTCGATCTCGGCACCTCCACGCAGACCGGTCAGCCGGTCTGGGACGAGTTCACGCTGCGCTTCCCGGCCACCGTCGAACTCTCCATCGCCGCCATGATCATCGCGGTGGTCGTCGGTGTGCCGCTCGGCTACCTCGCCGCCCGCAAGCGCGGCGGCTGGCTCGACGTGGCCAGCGTCTCGGGTTCGCTGGTCGGCATCTGCATCCCGGTCTTCTTCCTCGCCATGATCCTGCGCGGGATCTTCTCGGTGGAGCTGGGCATCTTCCCGTCGTACGGACGTCTGTCCACCGGGATCGACGCCACCAGCGTGACCGGGCTCGCGACACTCGACGGCATCCTCACGGGCGAGTTCGACGCCACGTGGGACGCGATCATGCACCTGATCCTGCCCGCCATCACCCTGGCCTCGATCCCGCTCGCCGTGATCGTCCGGATGACCCGGGCCAGCGTGCTCGAAGTGGTCGGCGAGGACTACATCCGCACGGCCGTCTCGAAGGGTCTCGAGCAGAAGGTCGTCCGCGGCCGGCACATCCTGCGCAACGCGCTGCTGCCCGTCATCACCGCCATCGGTCTGCTGACCGGTTCGCTGCTCTCCGGTGCCGTGCTCACCGAGTCCGTGTTCACCTTCGGCGGCATCGGCTCCTTCATCCGCACCGCGATCGACGCCCGCGACTACCCGGTGCTCGTCGGCTTCATCATGTTCATCGCCATGATCTACGTGCTGATCAACCTGCTGGTCGACCTTGCGTACAGCCTCATCGACCCGAGAGTGCGGGTGCACTGACATGACCACCAGCACCAAAACGGCCAAGATCGACCGGCTGGCCGAACTCACCGCGCAGAACGAGACCACCAGCGGTGCCAGCCTGTGGCGCGAGGCCTTCCGGCGCCTGAAGACCAACAAGATGGCCATCATCGGCGCCGCCATCATCGCCGTGTTCATCGTGATGGCGATCGTCGGGCCGTGGCTCGCCCCGCACAGCGCCACCGCGCTGACGTGGAAGAGCGAAGTCCTGGTCAACCAGGGCAAGTTCGTGGACTCCCCGCGCGGCGGGAACTGGTTCGGCCTCGACCACCTCGGCCGCGACACCTTCTCGCGCTTCCTGATCGGCGCCCGCCAGACCCTGCTCGTCGGTGTCGTCTCGATGCTGATCGGTCTGATCGTCGGTGCCGTCATCGGCGCCGCGTCGGGCGCGGCGGCGACGCTCGGCGGCCGGCTCGGGCAGAAGATCGACACCGTCATCATGCGTGTCGTCGACATGATGCTGGCGCTGCCGTCGCTGCTCCTCGCGGTCTCCATCGCGGCCGTCATGGGCCAGTCCCTGACCACTGTGATGATCGCCGTCGGTGTCGTGCAGATCCCGATCTTCGCGCGTCTGCTGCGCGGTTCGATGCTCGCGCAGGGCAGCAAGGACTACGTGCTCGCGGCCCAGTCGCTCGGCATCCGCAAGCGCCGCATCGTCGTCACCAACATCCTGCCGAACTCGCTCAGCCCGGTGATCGTCCAGGCGACGCTCTCGCTCGCCACCGCGATCATCGAAGCCGCGGCCCTGTCCTACCTCGGCCTCGGCAACCCGGACCCGGCGGTCCCCGAGTGGGGCGTCATGCTCTCCCAGGCGCAGCGCTTCTTCGAGCACGCGCCGATGATGGCGGTCTACCCGGCGGTCGGGATCATCATCACCGCCCTCGGCTTCACGCTCCTCGGCGAGGCCATGCGAGAAGCGCTCGACCCGAAGTTGCGAGGCTGATCTGCCATGGCACTGCTTTCCGTTGACGAACTGACCGTCACCTTCGGCGCCCGCGGACGCGAGTCCAAGGCGGTCGACGGCGTCTCCTTCGACGTCGACCAGGGCCAGGTCGTGGGCCTCGTGGGCGAGTCGGGCTGCGGCAAGTCCGTGACCTCGCTCGCCCTGATGGGCCTGCTGCCCGACAAGGGCGTCAAGCTCGGCGGCCGCGCCGACTTCGACGGCAACAACCTGCTCACCATGAGCCGGCGCGAACTCCGCGACATGCGCGGCAGCCAGATGGCGATGATCTTCCAGGACCCGCTGTCCTCGCTGAACCCGGTCGTGCCGATCGGCATCCAGGTCACCGAGATCCTCCAGCGCCACCGCGGCCTGAAGGGCGAGGCCGCCCGCAAGGAAGCGGCGCACCTGCTCGACCGCGTGGGCATCCCGGACCCGGCCCGCCGGCTCAAGGAGTACCCGCACCAGCTCTCCGGCGGTATGCGCCAGCGCGCGCTGATCGCCATGGCCGTGGCCTGCGCCCCGCGCCTGCTGATCGCGGACGAGCCGACCACCGCGCTCGACGTCACCATCCAGGCGCAGATCCTGGAGCTCCTCAAGGAGCTGGTGGACGAGGAGGGCACCGCGCTCCTGATGATCACCCACGACCTGGGTGTCGTCGCCGGCCTGTGCGACCAGGTCAACGTGCTGTACGCGGGCAAGGTGGTGGAATCCGCGGACCGCCACGAGCTGTTCGCCCACCCGATGCACCCGTACGCACACGGCCTGCTCGAATCGATCCCGCGGCTCGACGCGCCGCGCGGCGAGCCGCTCAAGCCGATCCGCGGGTCCATCAACGACCGCATCGCCTGGGCCGAGGGCTGTGCCTTCGCGCCCCGCTGCGACTACTACACGATGGAGTGCCTGACCGGCACTCCCGCCCTGACCGAGCCCGCCGCGGCCGGCCACCAGGTCCGGTGCGTCAACCCCGTACGGGAGCCTGTCGAGATCGCCACGCTCGACGCCGGCGACGCCACCGTGACGGCACACGGAGGGAAGAACGCATGAGCCTCCTCGAACTGAACGACGTCAAGGTCCACTTCCCCATCAAGAAGGGCCTGTTCGTCGACCGCACGGTCGGCTACGTCTACGCGGTCGACGGCATCTCCCTGAAGGTCGAGGCCGGCCAGACCTACGGCCTCGTGGGGGAGTCGGGCTGCGGCAAGACCACCCTCGGGCGTGCCGTGCTGCGCCTGGTCGACATCACCAGCGGTGAAGTCGTCCTGGACGGCACGGACTTGGCCTCGCTGCCCGACAAGGACATGCGCACGATGCGGCGCCGGCTCCAGATGGTCTTCCAGGACCCGCTGGGCAGCCTCAACCCGCGCCAGAACATCGAGTCGATCCTCTCCGAGGGCATGGCCGCGCACGGCATCGGCGCCAACCAGGAGGAGCGGCGCGAGAAGATCCGCGCGATCCTCGCCAAGGTGGGGCTGCCGTCCAACGCCCTGTCGCGTTACCCGCACGAGTTCTCGGGCGGTCAGCGTCAGCGCATCGGCATCGCGCGCGCCCTGGTCCTGGAGCCGGACGTGATCATCTGCGACGAGCCGGTCTCCGCGCTCGACGTGTCGATCCAGGCACAGGTGGTCAACCTGCTCGACGAGCTCCAGGAGGAGCTGGGCCTGACGTACGTCGTCATCGCCCACGACCTCGCGGTCGTCCGGCACATCTCCGATGTCATCGGCGTGATGTACCTGGGCTCGCTGGTCGAGGAGGCGCCGAGCGACGACCTGTACGCGGCGCCGAAGCACCCGTACACCAAGGCCCTGATGTCGGCGGTGCCGATTCCGGACCCGACGGTGGAGGAGGCGCGCGAGCGCATCCTGCTCACCGGCGACCTGCCCTCGCCCGCCAACCCGCCGTCCGGCTGCCGCTTCCACACCCGCTGCCCCTGGGCCCAGCCCAAGTGCAAGGAGGAGCGTCCGCAGCTCCGGGAGGTCGGCGAAGGCCACCGGGTGGCCTGCCACTTCGTGGAGGACATCGAGTCCGGCCTGCTCCAGATCGGCACCGAGCGCGCGGCCGTGGTGCCCGCGGCCCGTACGGAGCAGGACGCCGTCGAGGAGGCCGTGGCCAAGTCGGCCGGGACCAAGGCGGCTCTGGAGGCGGAGGACGCGGAGGCGATGGCGGACGGGGACGCCGACGTCACGCCGGCGGACGCGCGGTCCGAGGCGGAAGCGGAATCCGAAACGGAATCCGGACCGGCCGCCTCCGACGCGGACGAGGCTCCGGCTTCGGACGCGGACGAGACCTCGGCCTCCGACGCGGACGAGGCCCCCGCCTCCGGCGCCGACGAAACCCCCGAGTCCGCCGCCCCGGCTGAAACCGCCCCGGCCGAAACCGACCCGGCCGAAACCACCCCGGCCGAAACCGACTCGACAGAATCGGCGAAGGACTCCAGCGCGCGCGGCGCGTAACACCGTCACACCCCGCCGGCCCCGACCGGCACCACAGAAGCCCCCGGGATCTCCCAGAGATTCTCCCGGGGGCTTCGTGCTGCTCATGACACCTCTGCGCCCAACCGGTGCTCCCAGCACAGGAATTACGGTTGCGCAAACTTCCTGGCCGCCCTCTGGCGCGTGATCTTGATCACAATGAACACTCCCCGAAGGCAAGCGAATGTTCAGGCCAATCCCCATCTCAGAGGGAGGTCCGACGCGCGTGACCGCACCAATCGAGACCACATCGGCGAGCGCCGAGGCGCAGCCGGAAGCCGTGCTCGCCGGAGCCGGGCGCAGCCAGATCGAGGGCCGTTCGCTCGGCCAGATCGCCTGGACCCGGTTCAAGCGCGACAAGGCGGCGGTGGCCGGGGGCATCGTCGTGGTCTGTCTCGTGCTCATGGCCGCCCTGGCCAAGCCGATCCAGGCGGTCTTCGACCTGGACCCGAACAAGTTCAACCAGGACCTCGTCGACCCCGCGCTCCAGGCGCCCAAGGGGCCTTGGGGCGGGATGAGTTGGGAGCACCCGCTCGGTGTCGACCCCGGCTTCGGGCGCGACCTGCTCGCCCGTGTCATCGAGGGCTCATGGGTCTCGCTGCTCGTCGCGGTTGGGGCGACCCTGGTCTCCGTCCTGATCGGCGTGATCCTCGGTGTGGTCGCCGGCTACTACGGCGGCTGGGTCGACAGTGTGGTCAGCCGGCTCATGGACACCTTCCTGGCGTTCCCGCTGCTGCTGTTCGCGATCTCGCTCTCGGCCTCGGTGCAGGACGGCTTCTGGGGGCTGACGGGGCTCCCGCTGCGGATCGCCGTCCTGATCTTCGTCATCGGCTTCTTCGCCTGGCCCTACATCGGCCGGATCGTCCGGGCGCAGACGATGAGCCTGCGCGAGCGGGAGTTCGTGGAGGCGTCGCGCTCGCTCGGCGCGCGCGGCCCGTTCATCATCTTCCGCGAGCTGATGCCGAACCTGGTGGCGCCGATCCTCGTGTACGCCACGCTCCTCATCCCGACCAACATCCTCTTCGAGGCCGCGCTCAGCTTCCTCGGCGTGGGCATCGCCCCGCCGCAGGCCTCGTGGGGCGGCATGCTCACGGACGCCGCGGACCGCTACGAGGCCGACCTCCAGTACATGTTCGTGCCCGGCCTCGCGATCTTCATCACCGTCCTCGCCTTCAACCTTCTCGGGGACGGGCTGCGCGACGCCCTCGACCCCCGGAGCAAATAGTCCACGTCCCCAGGCAGCGACATGCAGCTCACGGCAGCGACATGCACCTGCAGGCAGCGATTCAGGAGGCAGCCTCAGCATGAAGACCAAGAAAGTCACGGCCGTTCTCGCGACGGCACTGACCCTCGCGCTCACCGCGTCCGCATGCGGCGGCTCCGACGACGACGGTGACGGCAACAAGAAGAACGGCAAGAGCAACGCCGTCGCCGACGCCGCACTCGAGTCGATCGTGAACGAGTCCTCCGAGAAGGGCGGCACGGTCAAGTACGAGCACTCCGACGTTCCCGACTCGCTCGACCCCGGCAACACGTACTACGGCTGGGTGCAGAACTTCTCGCGCCTGTACGGCCGCACGCTCACCACCTTCAAGCCGGCCGCCGGCGCCGAGGGCCTCGAAGTCGTGCCGGACCTCGCCGAGTCGCTCGGCGAGCCGAGCGCGGACGCCAAGACCTGGACGTACAAGTTGCGCAAGGGCGTGAAGTTCGAGGACGGGACCGAGGTCACGTCCAAGGACGTCAAGTACGCCATCCAGCGCTCCAACTTCGCGCCGGAGGCGCTGTCCAACGGGCCGACCTACTTCAAGGCGTACCTGGTGGGCGGCGACAAGTACAAGGGTCCGTACAAGGACAAGAGCCCTGAGGGCATCAAGTCCATCGAGACCCCGGACGACCACACGATCGTCTTCAAACTCAACAAGCCCTTCGCGGACTTCGACTACCTCGCGACCTTCTCGCAGACGGCCCCGGTGCCGCAGGCCAAGGACAAGGGCGCGTCGTACGTGCAGAACATCGTGTCCTCGGGCCCGTACAAGTTCGAGTCGTACAACGAGGGCCGCAGCGCCGTCCTCGTGCGCAACGAGCAGTGGGACCAGAAGACCGACCCGGTCCGCAAGGCGCTCCCCGACCGCATCGAGGTCAAGTTCAAGGTCAACCCGACCACGGTCGACCAGCACCTGCTCAACGACCAGATCACCGTGGACGCGGCCGGCACCGGCGTGCAGTCCAAGACCCAGCCGAAGGTCCTCAAGGCCTCCGAGAAGAACCAGACCGACAACCCGTACGCCGGTGCGACCTCGTATCTGGCGATGTCGGTGAAGGTGGCGCCGTTCGACAACATCGAGTGCCGCAAGGCCGTCCAGTACGCGGTCGACAAGGCCTCGGTGCAGCAGGCGCTCGGCGGCGACACCAAGGGTGACGTGGCCACCACGCTGCTCCCGCCGTCGGTCAACGGCTACACGAAGTTCGACACGTACCCGAGCGAGGGCAACAAGGGCGACGAGGCCAAGGCCAAGGAGCACCTGAAGGCCTGCGGCCAGCCGAACGGCTTCACCACCAACCTCTCGGCGCGCTCCGACCGTCCGGACGAGATCGCCATGGCCACCGCCATCAAGGCCTCCCTGGAGCGGGTCGGCATCAAGGCCGAGATCAAGCAGTTCCCCTCCGGCAAGTACTTCGCCAACTTCGCGGGCAACCCGTCCTACGTCCACGAGCACAAGCTCGGCCTGATGATGATGGCCTGGGGCGCCGACTGGCCCACCGGCTTCGGCTTCCTCGACCAGATCGTCAACGGCTCCGCGATCAAGCCCTCCGGCGGCAACAACCTGATGGAGCTCGACGACCCCAAGGTCAACCAGGCCCTGGCCGACGGCATCGGCATGACGGACGCCGAAGAGCGCACCAAGAAGTGGGGCG
The DNA here is from genome assembly GCF_900100315.1 of Streptomyces indicus. Classification (GTDB taxonomy): domain Bacteria; phylum Actinomycetota; class Actinomycetes; order Streptomycetales; family Streptomycetaceae; genus Streptomyces; species Streptomyces indicus. The sequence goes on along the minus strand of NZ_FNFF01000002.1, from coordinate 292,642 downwards.
AGGTCGACAAGCTGGTCATGGACACCGCCTCCGCGGTGCCGCTGATCTACCGCAAGAACCTGCTCTACCGCCCCGACTCGGCGACCAACGTCACGGTCACCCAGGCGTATCTGGGCATGTACGACTACCTGCTGCTCAGCACGTCCAAGAAGTAGCGCCGCCTGCGCCAACTCCCCGTCCGCTCAAGGGAATTCGGAAAGGCAGGTGAAGGCATCGGCGTCCGCCGGGCCGGGTGAAGGGACCCGGTCCGGCGGCGCCCGCGCCGCGCCACTGTGACCGCGTATCTCATCCGCCGGCTCTTCGCCGCGCTGATGCTCCTGTTCGTCGTCAGCGCCGTGACCTTCGCGATCTTCTTCCTCGTGCCCAGGCTCGGCGGCCAGTCGATCGACGAGCTGGCCGTGCAGTACGTCGGCAAGGACGCGAACCCCGAGTCGGTCGCGGCCGTGAAGAAGAACCTCGGCCTCGACCAGCCGCTGATCGTGCAGTACGCCGACTTCATCAAGGCGATCTTCGTGGGCGCCGAGTACAAGTTCGGCCCCGACGCCTCGACCTGCGACGCCCCCTGCTTCGGCTACTCGTTCAAGACGCATGTCGAGGTCTGGCCCGAGATCACCCAGCGCATCCCGATCACCCTGTCCCTCGCGGTCGGCGCGGCCGTCCTGTGGGTGGTCTCCGGCGTCACCATCGGCGTCATCTCGGCCCTGAATCGCGGCACCTTCGTGGACCGCCTCGCGATGACCGTCGCGCTGCTCGGCGTCTCGCTGCCGATCTTCTTCACCGGTCTGCTCGGCCTCGCGCTCTTCACCTCGCAGTGGCCGATCTGGGAGAGCGTGGACTACATCCCGATCACCGAGGACCCCGGTGAATGGTTCTGGAACCTGATCATCCCGTGGTGCTCCCTCGCCTTCCTCTACTCGGCACTCTACGCCCGGCTCACCCGCGCCGGAATGCTGGAGACGATGGGCGAGGACTACATCCGCACGGCCCGCGCCAAGGGACTGCGCGAGTCCAAGGTCGTCACCAAGCACGGTCTGCGCGCGGCCCTCACCCCGATCGTCACCATCTTCGGCATGGACTTCGGCCTCCTCGTGGGCGGCGCGATCATCACCGAACAGGTCTTCTCGCTCCAGGGGATGGGCGCGTACGCGGTGCAGGCCGTCAAGGACAGCGATCTGCCGATCGTCATGGGCGTCACGCTGGTCGCCGCGTTCTTCATCGTCTTCTGCAACCTGATCGTGGACCTGCTGTACGCGGCCATCGACCCCCGGGTGAGGTACTCGTGAGCGAACTCGAATCCACCGTGGGCCGCTCGTCGGTGCCGGGTCCGCGGACCGAGGACGACGTCTTCCTCTCCGTACGGGATCTGCGCATCCACTTCGACACGGACGACGGCCTGGTCAAGTCGGTCGACGGGATCTCCTTCGACGTACGGCGCGGACGCACCCTCGGCATCGTCGGCGAATCCGGCTCGGGAAAGTCGGTGACCTCGCTCGGCATCATGGGCCTGCACCGCTCGCGCCGGGCCCGGATCACCGGTGAAGTCTGGCTGGACAGCGACGAGTTGATCGCCGCGAGCGAGGACTTCGTCCGCCGCCAGCGCGGCCGCAAGATGGCCATGATCTTCCAGGACCCGCTTTCCGCGCTGCACCCGTACTACACGGTGGGCGCGCAGATCACCGAGGCCTACCGGGTGCACCACCCGGTGTCCAAGGCGGTGGCGAAGGCCCGCGCGATCGACATGCTCGACCGCGTCGGCATCCCTGAACCGCACAAGCGCTACGCGGGCTATCCGCACGAGTTCTCCGGCGGCATGCGCCAGCGCGCGATGATCGCGATGGCCCTGGTCAACAACCCCGAACTGCTCATCGCCGACGAGCCGACCACCGCGCTCGACGTCACCGTGCAGGCGCAGATCCTGGACCTGATCCGCGACTTGCAGAAGGAGTTCGGCTCCGCCGTCATCGTGATCACCCACGACCTGGGCGTGGTGGCAGAGATGGCGGACGACCTGCTGGTGATGTACGCGGGCCGGTGCGTGGAGCGGGGCACGGCCGAGCAGGTCTTCGAGTCCCCCCAACACCCGTACACCTGGGGCCTGCTGGGCTCGATGCCGCGGATCGACCGGGCCCAGACCGAACGCCTCGTCCCCGTCCGCGGCACCCCGCCCAGCCTGATCAACGTCCCCGACGGGTGCCCCTTCCACCCGCGCTGTCCGTACGCCGACATCCCCGAGGACAACGTGACCCGCACCGTACGGCCCGAGCTGCGCGAGACCGTGGGCAGCGGGCACTTCACGGCCTGCCATCTGCCGCAGGAGGAGCGGACCCGGATCTGGACCGAGGAGGTCGAGCCGAAGCTGTGAGCGACGATGCGACGGACCTGACGAAGCGCACCGATGCCCCCGCGACGACCGAACCGCTCCTCAAGGTCGAGGGACTGGTCAAGCACTTCCCCATCAAGAAGGGGGTGCTCCAGCGCACGGTCGGCGCGGTGCAGGCCGTGGACGGCATCTCCTTCGACGTCCGCCAGGGCGAGACCCTCGGCGTGGTGGGGGAGTCGGGCTGCGGCAAGTCCACCATGGGCCGGCTGATCACCCGGCTGCTCGAACCGACCGGCGGGCGGATCGAGTTCGAGGGCAAGGACATCACGCATTTGTCCGTGGGCGAGATGCGCCCGCTACGCAAAGACGTCCAGATGATCTTCCAGGATCCGTACTCCTCCCTGAACCCGCGGCACACGATCGGCACGATCGTGGGGGCGCCGTTCCGGCTCCAGGGCGTGACCCCCGAGGGCGGGGTCAAGAAGAGCGTCCAGGACCTGCTCTCGCTGGTCGGCCTCAACCCCGAGCACTACAACCGCTATCCGCACGAATTCTCCGGCGGCCAGCGCCAGCGCATCGGCATCGCCCGCGCGCTCGCCCTCAAACCGCGCCTGGTCGTGGCCGACGAGCCGGTCTCCGCCCTCGACGTGTCCATCCAGGCCCAGGTGGTCAACCTGCTCGACGACCTCCAGGATGAGCTCGGTCTCACGTACGTGATCATCGCCCACGACCTCTCGGTCATCCGCCATGTCTCCGACCGCATCGCGGTGATGTACCTGGGCAAGATCGTCGAACTCGCCGACCGGCAGCCGCTGTACGAGCGGCCGATGCACCCGTACACCAAAGCGCTGTTGTCGGCGGTCCCGGTGCCCGACCCCAGGCGCCGCCAATCGGCCCGCGCGTCGCGGATTCTGCTGCGCGGCGACGTGCCCTCCCCGATCTCCCCGCCGTCCGGCTGCCGCTTCCACACGCGGTGCTGGAAGGCCACCGCGGTCTGCAAGTCCACCGAGCCGCCGCTGGTCGAGCTGGCCCCGTCGCACCGCGTGGCCTGCCACCACCCGGAGAACGCACCGGACCAGGTCCCCACGGACACGGAACCACTGGCGGGGACACCGGCCGAGGACGCCCGTGAGGTGCCGGCGGCGGACGGCGCGCCACCCGGCTGACCGGCTCATCGGTCGTGCGGGACGGCCCGGCTCCGGCAGGACCGCGCCCTCCCGCACGTCACAATGAACCGTGCTGCACGACCTCTTCTCCCCCTCCGTCCAACACGGCCTCGACCTCGCCGGCATCTTCGTCTTCGCGATCTCCGGCGCGCTCCTGGCCGTGCGCAAGAACTTCGACGTCTTCGGCATCGCCGTGCTCGCCGAGGTCACCGCCCTCGGCGGCGGACTCTTCCGCGACCTGATGATCGGCGCCGTGCCGCCCGCCGCGTTCACGGACCTCGGCTACTTCGTGACCCCGCTCTTCGCCGCGGCGCTCGTCTTCTTCCTGCACCCCCAGGTCGAGCGGATCAACCGTGCGGTGAACACCTTCGACGCGGCCGGCCTCGGCCTGTTCTGCGTCACCGGCACCACGAAGGCGTACGAGTACGGGCTCGGGCTCACCTCGTCGGCGGCCCTGGGCCTGGCCACCGCGGTCGGCGGCGGCGTGCTGCGCGACGTGCTCGCCAACGAGGTGCCCTCGCTGCTGCGCTGGGACCGCGACCTCTACGCGGTGCCCGCGATGGTCGGCGCCGGCATCGTGGTGCTCTGCATCCGTTACGACGCCCTCAACACCTTCACCATGGGCACCGCGGTCATCACCGCCTTCGTCCTGCGCCTGCTCGCGATGCGCTACCACTGGCGGGCACCGCGGGCGTGGAACCGCAGGTCGCATGCGCAGGAGGAGACGGCCTGACCGGTCTGCCGTGCAGCCGGGCCTGCGTACCCCGACACAAAGCTACCGCTCAGTAGCAACCTGATGTACCGTGCACGACATGACTCAGGGAACGTCCGCACAGGCCACCATCGGCGACAGCGAGTTCGACCGCGACACCGCGGTGACCCTGCGCGAGCCCGGTGTGTACGACACCGAGCTCTCCGCCGGCTGGACGATCATCAACGCCGTCAACGGCGGCTACCTGCTCGCCGTCATCGGCCGCGCGCTCGGCCAGGCGCTGCCGCACCCGGACCCGTTCACGGTCTCGGCGCACTACCTCACCGCCTCGCAGCCGGGCCCGGCCGTCATCCGCACGGAGACGGTCCGCAGCGGCCGCACCCTCTCCACCGGCCAGGCCTCGCTCTTCCAGTACGACGAGGAGGGCCGCGAGGTGGAGCGCATCCGCGTCCTCGCCTCGTACGGAGACCTCGACGCGCTCCCCGACGACGTCCGCACCTCCGCCGCCCTGCCCGCCATCCCGCCCGTGGACCAGTGCTTCGGCCCGCAGGACGCCCCGGCGCCCATCAAGGGCAGCACCGCGATCACCGACCGGCTCTGGCTGAAGCTGGACCCGGCCACGCTCGGCTGGGCGCTCGGCGCGCCCTCCGGCAAGGGCGAGATGCGCTCGTGGTTCGGCCTGGCCGACGGCCGCGACGCGGACCCGCTGTCCCTGCTCCTCGCGGTCGACGCCCTGCCGCCCACCGCCTTCGAACTCGGCATCCAGGGCTGGGTCCCCACGGTCGAGCTCACGGTCCACGTCCGCTGCCGCCCCGCGCCGGGCCCGCTCCGTATCGCCATCTCGACCCGCAACCTGGCCGGCGGCTTCCTGGAGGAGGACGCCGAAGTCTGGGACAGCGCCGACCGCTTGGTGGCCCAGTCGCGCCAGTTGGCGCGCACGCCGTTGGGGCGGTAACTCAGCCCCTGCAGCGTTTGAGCAGATCCGGCCGGAGGCCGGATGCGGGGTCCGGGGCGGAGCCCCCGCCCGCGGCGGAGCCGCAAATCAATACAGCGGGAAGGGGCGGGGAGGGGGTAAAGCCCGCCGCAGGTGCAACGGCCCTGCACCCGTGCGCCGGACATACCCCCACCCACCGCCTCGTAGAATCAAACGCACCATGGCCTATCTCGACCACGCCGCGACCACCCCGATGCTGCCGGAAGCGATCGAGGCGCTTACGAACCAGCTCACCGTCGTCGGCAACGCCTCCGCACTGCACGCCGCCGGCCGCCAGGCCCGCCGCACGGTCGAGGAGGCGCGCGAGACCCTCGCCGCGGCCCTCGGCGCCCGGCCCAGCGAGGTGGTCCTCACCTCCGGCGGCACCGAGGCCGACAACCTCGCCGTCAAGGGCCTGTACTGGGCCCGCCGCGACGCGGACCCCGCGCGCACCCGCGTCCTCGCCAGCCCTGTCGAGCACCACGCCGTGCTCGACGCCGTGCACTGGCTCGCCGAGCACGAGGGCGCGACGGTCGAGTACCTGCCGGTGGACGCGTACGGCCGGGTGCACCCCGAAGCGCTGCGCGAGGCGATCGAGCGCAACCCCGACGATGTCGCCCTCGCCACGGTCATGTGGGCCAACAACGAGATCGGCACCGTCATGCCGGTGCACGAACTCGCCGAAGTCGCCCAGGAGTTCGGCATCCCGCTGCACTCCGACGCCGTGCAGGCCTTCGGCCAGCTCGACGTGGACTTCGCCGCGTCCGGACTCGCCGCCATGACCGTCAGCAGCCACAAGATCGGCGGCCCGTACGGCATCGGCGCGCTGCTGCTCGGCCGCGACCAGACCCCCGTCCCCGTGCTGCACGGCGGCGGCCAGGAGCGCCAGGTCCGCTCCGGCACCCTCGACGTGCCCGCCGCGGCCGCCTTCGCCGTGGCCGCGCAGACCGCCGTCGAGCGCCGCGAGCGCTTCGCCGCGGAGATCGGCGGCCTGCGGGACGCGCTGATCGAGGCCGTACGCGAGGCCGTCCCGGACGCGATCCTCGGCGGCGACCCCGAGCACCGCCTCCCGGCCAACGCCCACTTCACCTTTCCCGGCTGCGAGGGAGACTCCCTGCTGCTGCTGCTCGACGCGGCGGGCATCGCCTGCTCCACGGGCTCGGCCTGCACGGCCGGCATCGCCCAGCCCAGCCACGTACTGCTCGCCACCGGCACCGACCCGGACCTGGCCCGCGGCACCCTGCGCTTCTCCCTCGGACACACCTCGACCCGCGCCGACGTGGACGAGGTGGCGAAGGCGATCGGCCCGGCGGTGGAACGGGCCCGGGCGGCCGGCCTCAGCTGAGCCGGGCGGCCGGGCTCACCGCTCGGCAGCGGTCGTGGACTTCGGCCGGCTCGCCGCCCTCCGGATCAGCTCCATGTACCGGTCCCAGTCCCAGTGCGGCCCCGGATCCGTGTGCGTGGCGCCCGGGACCTCGTTGTGGCCGACGATGTGCTCGCGGTCGATCGGGATGTCGTAGCGCCCGCAGATGTCCGCGGCCAGGCGCGCCGAGGACTCGTACATCGCCTTGGTGAAGGACGAGGGCCGGTCGACGAAGCCCTCGTGCTCGATGCCGACGCTGTGCTCGTTGTACGAGCGGTTGCCCGCGTGGAAGGCCACGTCCAGCTCGCGCGCCATCTGCGTGATCTCGCCGTCCCTGGCGCGGATCACATAGTGCGCGGCCGCCGCGTGCGCCGGGTCGCGGAACACCTTGATCGCCGTGGCATAGCTGCCCTGGGTCACATGGACGACGATCTTGTCGATCTCGTAGTCCGCCGGCCGGTCCGCGAGCCGCAGATTGGCCGCCGAGGCCGCCACCCAGCGGGCTCCCGGCTGATCCACCTCGCCCTCGGTGCGCTGCTTGTCCACCCCCGGGATCTGCCACCACAGCCGCCCGAGCTCCTCGCGGAAGGCGAGCGCGCTGACCCCGGCCGCCACGGTCACACCCGTGGCGACGAGCAGCCCGCGGCGCGGGACGCCCTCGCCCTTGTCGCCCTTGGCCCGGTCCTGGCCCACGGCCACCCCCGTTCTTCACAGATGCCGTGCTGATGTCTTGCTGATGTCCGTATCGAGACCCGCTGGTCTCCCGGGGGAGCTGTGCTCGTCTCCTGATGGAGCCGCGCTGATCTCCGTACAGAGAAACGGGTGGAAGGCGGCCATTGGTTCCGGCTTACCCTGGAGGGGTTATGACTGAGACTCCTGCCGAGCCCCGCCGCCTCCGTGTCCTCGCCGCCATGTCCGGCGGTGTGGACTCCGCCGTCGCCGCCGCCCGCGCCGCCGAGGCGGGCCACGACGTGACCGGCGTCCACCTGGCGCTCTCGGCGAACCCGCAGTCCTTCCGCACCGGCGCCCGCGGCTGCTGCACCATCGAGGACTCCCGCGACGCCCGCCGCGCCGCCGACGTCATCGGCATCCCCTTCTACGTATGGGATCTCGCCGAGCGCTTCCGCGAGGACGTGGTCGAGGACTTCATCAGCGAGTACGAGGCGGGGCGCACCCCGAACCCGTGCCTGCGCTGCAACGAGAAGATCAAGTTCGCCGCGCTGCTCGACAAGGCGCTCGCGCTCGGCTTCGACGCCGTGGCCACCGGCCACTACGCGCAGGTGATCACCCGCGAGGACGGCACGCGCGAGCTGCACCGCGCCTCCGACATGGCCAAGGACCAGTCGTACGTGCTCGGCGTCCTGGACGACCGGCAGCTGGCGCACGCGCTCTTCCCGCTCGGCGACACCGTCACCACCAAGGACGAGATCCGCGCCGAGGCCGAGCGCCGCGGGCTCGCGGTGGCCAAGAAGCCCGACAGCCACGACATCTGCTTCATCGCCGACGGGAACACCCAGGGCTTCCTTGCCGACCGGCTCGGCAAGGCCGAGGGCGACATCGTCGACGAGTCGGGGGAGAAGGTCGGTACGCACGAGGGTGCGTACGGCTTCACGATCGGCCAGCGCAAGGGCCTCAGGATCGGCACGCCCGCGCCGGACGGCAAGCCGCGCTATGTGCTCGACATCTCGCCCGTGAACAACACGGTGACGGTCGGCCCCGCGGCCGCGCTCGACGTCACCGCGCTGACCGCGATCAAGCCGCGCTGGTGCGGCACCGCACCCGTCGGCGAGGGCCGCTACACCGCCCAGCTGCGGGCGCACGGCGACGAGACCCCGGTGACCGCCGAGCTCGTGGACGGCGAGCTGCGTGTGGTCTTCGACGAGCCCGTACGCGGCGTGGCGCCCGGTCAGGCGGTCGTCCTGTACGACGGCACGCGCGTGGTCGGCTCGGCCACCATCGCCGCCACCACGCGGGCGACGGCGGCGGTCTGAGCAACTCCCCTCTCGGGCGGGGGAGTTGCCGCCCCTCACGCGTGCGCGTAGAACCCCGCGAGCACCGGCGCAAGCACGTCCGGGTCCACCATGTGGGTCTGCCCCTCCAGGGTGAGGTGGCGGCCCGCGCGGGCCGAACGGGCGACCAGGTCGGCCGAGGCGCCCATCCACTCGAAGCTCGCCGCGCCGTTCACCACGAGCAGCGGCACGTCGATCTGCGAGATCCGGTCGACCGGCACGAGGCTGTCGCCGAGCACCGCGTAGTCGTACGCGATCGTCGGCGCGAGCGCCTCCCACTCGTCCCACAGCGGCGAGCGCCTGAGCTGCTCGATGACCTCGGCCGGTGCGCCGGTGCCCGAGATGAAGTGCGCCACGGCGGCGTCGCGCCGGCCCTCGGCCAGCAGCGCGCGCAGCCGGTCCGCCTGCTCCTGGCGGGCCGCGACGCCGATCTCGTCGAGTGTCAACGGCGGTTCGTAGCCCGACACATGGGTCACCGGCAGGCCGCAGGCCGCCGCCTCGAAGGCGAGCGCGGCCCCCGAGGAGTTGCCGTGCAGGGCGGCGCGGCCGCCCACGGAGTCGATGACCGCGGCGAGGTCGTCCACCTCTCTGGCGACCGCGTACGGCAGGGTGTCACCGCTGTTGCCCCGGCCTCTGCGGTCGTACGTCACCGCTGTGCAGCCGAGGGACGCGAGCCGCTCGGCGAGCGGCCGGTCCTCGGTGATGCCGGTGCACAGGGCGCCGGCGACGAGGATGACGACCGGGCCACCGGTGCCGAACCGTTCGTAGGCGATGGGGGTTCCGTCGGCCGACAGAACTTTTCCAAGGGTGTCCATGACGGTGCAGACTCCGGCCGTCACCGGAACTCATCGCCGCGCCGCGAAAAACTTCGGCGGATCCCGGAGACTCCCTCAACCACCCGCCCTGACCTGCGAGTTCAGTCGATGCCGAGTCGCCGGAAATTCTTCTACGAGGCTTCCTCGGTCTCGTAGAAGCAGAAGTGCCCCTTGATCGCGGCGACTTCGGGCTTCGGGTCGGGGTACGCCCAGACCGTGTCCTGCCTGCCGGGCAGCGACCAGTAGGAGGCGGTGCCCTTGAACGGGCAGAACGTGTGGGTCTCGGATGCGGTCAGCAGGTCCGTACGGACGTCCTCCGGCGGCAGGTAGTAGCGCACCGGGCAGCCGGTCTCGCGCAGCACGAGCGGGCGGTCGCTCTCCGCGACGACCTGTCCGTCGTGCACCACGCGCACCCGCTGCGTGCCCTGCTCGACGGTGATCGTGTGTCCCTGGCTCACTGTGCGTCCTCCTCGGCGGTCGGTGGAATACTCCATGGGGGAGTGTGCGGGCTAGGCGACGCCGCGCGACTCCTCCAGATACGCGAGCGCGCCCACCGGCTCCTCCGCGAAGAACACCAGGTCGGTGAGCGGGACCGGCAGGAAGCCCTCGTCCTCCATGCGGCGGAACTGCTGCTTCAACCCGTCGTAGAAACCAGCCGTGTTGAGCAGCACCACGGGCTTCGTCGTGTGGCCGTGCTTCTTCAGCTCAAGGATCTCGGCGGCCTCGTCGAGGGTGCCGGTGCCGCCCACCATGATGACCACGGCGTCGGCCCGCTCCAGGAGCTGCGCCTTGCGCTCGGCGAGGTCGCGCGTCACGAGCATCTCGTCCGGGGCGGTCACCGGGCGCGCCTTCGCGGCGAGGAACTCCACGGAGACGCCGAGCAGCCGGCCGCCCGCCTCCTGCACCCCGTCCGCGACGACCTTCATCAGGCCCACGTCGGACCCGCCCCACACCAGCGTGTGCCCGCCCTTGCCGAGCAGCTCGGCGAACTCGCGGGCCGGGCGGGTGTAGCGCTCGTCGAGGTCGGCGGCCGAGAGGAAGACGCAGATGTTCATGCGGCAACCGTACGCCCGGCACGCGGCGCGGCGCGGGGAGTCCCGGATCGCGGGCCGTACGCGGGAAGGCGGGCCCGTCCCGGATCGCGGGCCGTGCGGAGAACGCGGGCCCCTCCCGGATCCCGGGCGCCGCGACGCAGGTCAGGCGGCTCCTGGCACGATGAACGCATGGCTACTCATGTGATCACCGGAGCAGGTTCGGGCATCGGCGCCGCCGTCGCGGCCCGGCTGCACGCCCGCGGGGACGACCTCGTGCTGCTCGCCCGCAACGCCGGCCGCGCCAAGGAACTCGCCGACCGCTACCCGGGTGCGCAGACCCTCGTCGGCGACCTCGCGGAGCCGGACCGCCTCTCCTGGGCCTTCTCGCACCAGTCGCTGCCCGACCGCGTGGACACGCTGCTGCACATCGCGGGCATCGTCGACCTCGGACCCGTCGGCGAACTCACCCCGAAGATCTGGCGCTCCCAGCTGGAGGTCAACCTGATCGCCCCGGCCGAGCTGACCCGCCACTTCCTGCCCCAACTGCGCGTCACACAGGGCCATGTGCTCTTCGTGAACTCGGGCGCGGGCCTCAACGCGCACGCCGACTGGTCCGCGTACGCCGCATCGAAGCACGGTCTGAAGGCGCTCGCCGACGCGCTGCGCCACGAGGAGAAGCCCAACGGCCTGCGCGTGACCACCGTCTACCCGGGCCGCACCACCAGCCCGATGCAGGCCAAGGTGCACCAGCAGGAGGGCAAGGAGTACGACCCGGCGCGCTGGATCGACCCCGAGTCGGTGGCCACCACCATCCTCATGGCCATCGACCTGCCGCGGGACGCCGAGGTGAACGACCTGACGGTCCGGCCGGGGCGCTAGGGCCTGTCTTCCCTCTCCCGCCTGCCGGGCGCTCCGGGTGCCGCAGCACCCGGGGCGGGCCGCCGGGGCCCGGCCGGTTACGTACCCTTCCGGGGTGAGCGAAAAGACCACCTTCACCTGGGGCCCGGCCACCGGTGTCGGCTCGATGCCCGGCGGCGACGCACGCGAGGCCGCGAAGACCGCCGCGGGCACCTTCGAGGACTTCCCGTTCCTGCCGGAGCTGCCTGCCCGCGGCCCGGGCGCCGACATGATCGGCCGCACCCTCGGCCTGCTCGTCGAGATGTACGCGCGCGTCGAGCCCAGCGGCTGGCGCTTCGGCGACCGGCCGGGACGCGACACCCGCCGCGCCTGGTCCTGGCTCGGCGAGGACCTCGACGCCCTGGAGGAGTTCACGCAAGGGTACGAGGGCCCGCTGAAGATCCAGGCCGTCGGACCGTGGACGCTCGCCGCCGCCGTGGAGCTGCGCAACGGCGAGTCCGCGCTGTCCGACCCGGGCGCCTGCCGCGACATCACGGGCTCCCTGCGCGAGGGTCTCACCCAGCACCTCGCCGACGTCGGCCGCCGCATCCCGGGCGCACAGATCGTGCTCCAGCTCGACGAGCCCTCGCTCACCGCCGTCCTGCGCGGACAGATCAAGACGGCGAGCGGCTACCGCACCCACCGCGCCGTGGACCGCCAGGTGGTCGAGTCCGCGCTCCGCACCCTCATCGAGGCGCACGACGGCCCGGCGGTCGTCCACAGCTGCGCCCCGGACGTCCCCTTCCGCCTCCTGCGCCGCGCGGGCGCGGCCGGTGTCTCCTTCGACGCCGCGCTGCTCACCGAGCGTGACGACGAGCCGATCGGCGAGGGCGTGGAGGCCGGACTGAAACTCTTCGCGGGAGTCGTGCTGTCGTTGCCGTCGTCGGAGGCCGCATTGTCGGACCCTGCCAGTAACGTCATGGGTGTCAGGACGCTGTGGCGCAGGCTCGGCCTGAATCCGGGGCTGCTCGCGGAGTCGGTCGTGGTCACGCCGTCGTGCGGGCTCGCGGGGGCCTCGCCCGCGTACGCGCGCAAGGCGCTCGCCCACTGCGTCGCGGCGGCGCGTTCGCTCGCGGACAACCCTGAGTGACGGGCCCGGGGCGAGCAGCACCGCGGTGACGCAGCACGAGACGCAGGACGACAGGCCAACGGGACTGGCTTTCTTCAAAGGCGTGGGAGGACACACGATGGTCGGCACGGAGCAGGCAGGCGGCACGTCTTCGGTGCCCGGCGAGGCGCGTGAGCGGCACGCGCAGATCGCGGAGGAGATCGAGGAGCACCGCTTCCGGTACTACGTGAAGGACCAACCGGTCATCAGCGACGCCGACTTCGACAAGCTCCTGCGCTCCCTGGAGGCGCTCGAGGAGGAGTACCCGGAGCTCCGCACGCCCGACTCGCCGACCCAGAAGGTGGCGGGTTCCTACGAGACGGACTTCGCCACGGTCGCGCACCGCGAGCGCATGCTCTCGCTGGACAACGCGTTCGACGACGAGGAGCTCGCGGCCTGGGCGGGCCGCGTGTCCGCCGAGGTCGGCACCTCCGACCACCACTTCCTGTGCGAGCTCAAGGTCGACGGCCTCGCGGTCAACCTCACGTACGAGAAGGGCCGCCTGACCCGCGCGGCCACCCGGGGCAACGGGCGCGAGGGCGAGGACATCACGCCCAACGTGCGCACGATCGCCGACATCCCCGACCGCCTCAAGGGCAAGAAGATCCCGGATCTGGTGGAGATCCGCGGGGAGGTCTACTTCCCGATGGAGAAGTTCGAGGAGTTGAACGCGCGCCTGGTCGAGGGCGGCGACAAGCCCTTCGCCAACCCCCGTAACGCCGCGGCGGGTTCGCTGCGCCAGAAGGACCCGCGCGTCACCGCCACGCGCCCGCTGCACATGGTGGTGCACGGCATCGGCGCCCGCGAGGGCCTGGAGATCACCCGCCTCTCGCAGGCGTACGACCTGCTGGAGGGGTGGGGCCTGCCCACCGCGCAGCACAACAAGGTCGTGCAGACCCTCGAAGAAGTACGGGAGTTCATCGCGTACTTCGGCGAGCACCGGCACTCCGTCGAGCACGAGATCGACGGCGTGGTCGTCAAGCTGGACGAGATCCCGCTCCAGGGCCGGCTCGGCTCCACCTCGCGCGCCCCGCGCTGGGCGATCGCCTGGAAGTACCCGCCGGAGGAGGTCAACACCAAGCTGGTGGACATCCGCGTGGGCGTCGGCCGCACGGGCCGTGTGACGCCCTACGCGGTGGTCGAGCCGGTCACCGTCGCGGGCTCCGAGGTCGAGTTCGCCACGCTGCACAACCAGGACGTGGTCAAGGCCAAGGGCGTGTTCATCGGCGACACCGTCGTGCTGCGCAAGGCCGGTGACGTCATTCCCGAGATCCTGGGCCCGGTGGTCGACCTGCGCGACGGCAGCGAGCGCGCGTTCGTGATGCCGGCCGAGTGCCCCGAGTGCGGCACGGAGCTGCGGCCCATGAAGGAGGGGGACATCGACCTGCGCTGCCCCAACTCCCGCTCGTGCCCGGCCCAGTTGCGCGAGCGCCTGTTCTACCTGGCGGGCCGCAAGTGCCTCGACATCGAGAACTTCGGATACGTCGCCGCCACCGCCCTCACCCAGCCCCTGGAGCCGTCCGAGCCTCCGCTGCGGGACGAGAGCGACCTGTTCGACCTCACCGTCGAGCAGCTCCTGCCGATCAAGTCGTACGTCCTCGACCAGGACACCGGCCTGCCCAAGCGCGACCCGAAGACGGGCGAGGAGAAGGTCGTCACCTTCTTCGCGAACCAGAAGGGCGAGCCCAAGACCAACACGGTGGCGATGCTGAACAACATCGCCGCGGCCAAGGACCGCCCGCTCGCCCGCATCATCACGGGCCTGTCGATCCGGCACGTGGGCCCGGTCGCCGCCGAGGCGCTCGCGCGCGAGTTCCGCTCCATGGACCGCATCGAGCAGGCCACCGAGGAGGAGCTGGCCGCCGTCGAGGGCGTCGGGCCGACCATCGCCGCCTCGCTCAAGCAGTGGTTCACCGAGGACTGGCACCGCGAGATCCTCCGCAAGTGGCGCGCCGCCGGGGTCCGCATGGAGGAGGAGGGCGGCGAGGACGAGGGTCCGCGGCCCCTCGAAGGGCTCACCGTGGTCGTCACGGGCACCCTCGCGAGCCACACGCGAGATGGCGCGAAAGAGGCGCTCCAGACGCGCGGAGCGAAGGTGACCGGTTCGGTTTCGAAGAAGACCTCCTTTGTGGTGGTGGGTGACAACCCTGGATCGAAGTACGACAAGGCGATGCAGCTGAAGGTGCCGGTTCTGAACGAGGAGGGCTTCGCCGTCCTGCTGGAACAAGGCCCGGAGGCCGCACAGGACGTTGCACTTCCGGTACCCGAGTAGCGGTTGAAGGCCACCCGTTCGGCGCATACCAGATGCATACGGGTGGCCGGGTCGCATTCGGGCAACCGTGCTCGACCGCTGCCCGTGGAAGCCTTCTGCGGCCTACTGTTGAGGTGTGCACCTGCCGTGTCCAGTTGCGGATGGGGCTTCTCCCGCTCACCAGGAGCGGGGGAAAAGGTTTCGGACGCGGTGACTTTTGACAGGGGCCGCGTGGCGTGGGCACCGCCGGCTGTGAGAGGGACGGGAATGAAACCGACCGAGAGCGCCGATCCGGTGTCCCGGCTGCCTTGGTCATGGGCGCCCGCGCTGCCCACCGCCGTCGTCTCCGTCGCCGCGGTCGTGCTCGGCGCCGGGGTGTACAGAGCGCTGACCGAGGACCATGCGCTGTTCCCCGGCTCCACCGTCGGCTGGTCGCTCGCCGTCCTGGTCGGCGTGATCGTGGCGCATCTGGTCGCGCTCGGGCGGGAGCGCTGGTGGGGCGGCACCGGTTCGGGCGCCGCCCTCACCCTTGCGGTGCTGCTGCTCTACGGCTGGGTGCCGGCCGGGATGGTCAGCCTCACCGTGATCATCCTGGTGGGCGCGGCCCGCAGGCGCCGCTGGCGCCAGGGTCTGGTGCACGGGGCGGTCGACGTGCTCGGGATCGGCGCCGGCGCGCTGGTCATGGCGGCGTTCGGCGAGGTGCCCACCGTCGAGACGCCCTGGACGCCCGAGGCCTGGGACCTGTGGGCCGTCCCCGAGGTCGCGCTCGTCGCGGGCGCGTATCTCGTCGTCACCCGCCTGCTGCTCTGGTACGTGCACGCGCCGCACGCGGCCGGACTGCCCACGGTGGCCCGGACCGCGATGGTCCGCCAGGGTCTGGTCGGTGTCGCGCTGCTCGGCATCGCCCCGCTGATCTGCGTGGTCGCCGTCGCGCTGCCCGTCCTGCTGCCGCTCTTCGCGATCCCGCTCGTGGCCCTCGACTCCACACTGTGGATCGCGCGGGCGCGGGCCGAGGAGCAGCTGCGCGACCCGCTCACCGGACTGCCCAACCGGCAGTGGCTGTTGGAGCGGACCTGGGCGGCACTGGACGAGGCCGAGCGGATCGGTGCGCGTTCCGCCCTGGTCCTGATCGACCTCGACCGCTTCCGTTCGGTGAATGACACCCTCGGTCATCTCGCGGGCGACCGGCTCCTGCTTCAGATCGCCGACCGGCTCCAACTCGCCCTGCCCAAGGGCGCGGAGGCGGCCCGCCTCGGCGGGGACGAGTTCGCGGTCCTCCTGCCGACCTGCGACTCGACCACGACGGCCAAGCGCATGGCGCGCCTCCTGGTCGCCGAACTCTCCTCGCCGCTCGACCTCGACGGCCTCACCCTCGTCCTCGAAGCGAGCGCGGGCCTCGCGGTCTACCCCGACCACGCCCTGGACGCCGAGGGGCTCCTGCGCCGCGCGGACGTGGCGATGTACCAGGCGAAGGTGGACCGCACGGGCGTGGAGGTCTACGAGTCCAAGCGCGACTCCAACACCCCCGACCGGCTCGGTCTGTTGGGCGACCTGCGGCGCGCGCTCGACGCCGGCGAGGTCGAGCTGCACTACCAGCCGAAGGTCCGCTTCGACGGCCAGGTCGCGGGCCTCGAAGCGCTCGTACGGTGGGTGCATCCCGAGCGCGGAAAGGTCCCGCCGGACGAGTTCATCGCCATCGCCGAGTCCTCCGGCCTGATGCCGCACCTCACCGAGTACGTCCTGGACACCGCCCTCGCCCAGGTGGCGCGCTGGCGCGCCCAGGGCCTCGAGGTCCCCGTGGCGGTCAATGTCTCGCCGCGCGACGTGCACACCCCGGGCTTCGCCGGCTCGGTGGCCGCGCGCCTCGCGCGCCACGGGGTGCCCGCGGGCGCCTTGCAGCTGGAAATAACGGAACACGTCCTCCTGGAGGACCCGCAGCGTGCCGCGGACACGCTCGCCGGGCTCACGGCGCACGGCGTGAAGATGTCCCTGGACGACTTCGGCACCGGCTACTCCTCCCTGGTCCACCTGCGCCGCCTGCCGGTCAGCGAGCTCAAGATCGACCGCTCCTTCGTCGCCCGCCTGGCGGTGGACGCCGAGGACGCGGAGATCGTCCGCTGCACCGTGGACCTCGCCCACTCCCTGCACCTCGTCGTGGTCGCGGAGGGCGTCGAGGACGACGAGACCTGGGAGCGCCTGCGGGACCTGGGCTGCGACGCGGTCCAGGGCTGGCTGGTCGCGGCGGCGATGCCGGCGGAGGAGACGACGGCGTGGCTCCTGGCGCGGGGGTCGCGGGGGTGGCGGCGGCCGGCGGAGCTGGAGGCGGGCGCCGCGGATGTGGACGACGTGGACCGGGCGTCCGGGTCGGTTGTGCCGTAGGTCTCGTTCCCGGGTGCGAGGCCGGTGGGGGGCCGGCATTCCAGCCCGTCCGGCGTTTGAGGACGAGCGCGTTCAGCGCGATACGGGGGTCCGGGGGCGGAGCCCCCGGTTTCGGGAAGGGGCGGGTAGGGGAAATCCGCCCGCCGCAGGCGCCCCCGGTCCGCGCCCGCGCGAAACCGTTTAACGGGCACAGGGCCGGGCCCCATAGGATTGCCCCAAACGCCGAACCATAGAAATCGCACCCCCGTGAGGATCCGCATGCCTGGCATCACGCGCGAGGAGGTCGCCCACCTCGCCCGGCTGGCGCGTCTGGAGCTGAAGCCCGAAGAGCTCGACCACTTCGCAGGCCAGCTCGACGACATCATCGGCGCGGTCGCCCGCGTCAGCGAGGTCGCCGACCAAGACGTACCGCCGACCTCCCACCCGCTGCCGCTGACGAACGTCATGCGCAAGGACGAGGTCCGCCCCTCGCTCACCCCCGAGCAGGCGCTCTCCGGCGCCCCGGCCCAGGAGCAGCAGCGTTTCAAGGTGCCGCAGATCCTGGGGGAGGACTAACCCACCATGACGGACAGCAACATCATCAAGCTCACGGCCGCCGAGATCGCGCAGAAGATCAAGGACGGCGAGCTCACGGCGGTCGAGGTCACCGAGGCCCACCTGGCCCGGATCGAGGCCGTGGACGAGAAGGTGCACGCCTTCCTGCACGTCGACCGTGAGGGCGCCCTCGCGCAGGCCCGCGCCGTCGACCAGAAGCGTGCGAACGGCGAGAAGCTCGGCCCGCTCGCCGGCGTCCCGCTCGCGCTCAAGGACATCTTCACCACCGAGGGCATCCCGACCACGGTCGGCTCCAAGATCCTCGAGGGCTGGATCCCGCCGTACGACGCCACGCTCACCAAGAAGCTGAAGGCCGCCGACGTCGTCATCCTCGGCAAGACCAACATGGATGAGTTCGCCATGGGGTCGAGCACCGAGAACAGCGCGTACGGCCCGACCGGCAACCCCTGGGACCTCACCCGTATCCCGGGCGGATCGGGCGGCGGCTCCAGCGCCGCGCTCGCCGCGTACGAGGCCCCCCTCGCCATCGGCACGGACAC
The DNA here is from genome assembly GCF_900100315.1 of Streptomyces indicus. GTDB lineage: Bacteria > Actinomycetota > Actinomycetes > Streptomycetales > Streptomycetaceae > Streptomyces > Streptomyces indicus. Next base: position 274,521 of record NZ_FNFF01000002.1, on the reverse strand, counting down.
CGGCGGCTCCATCCGCCAGCCCGCGGCCGTCACCGGCACGGTCGGCGTGAAGCCCACCTACGGCGGCGTCTCCCGCTACGGCATGGTCGCGTTCTCGTCCTCCCTCGACCAGGGCGGTCCCTGCGCCCGTACGGTCCTGGACGCCGCGCTGCTGCACGAGGTGATCGCCGGGCACGACCCGCTCGACTCCACCTCCATCGACGCCCCGGTCCCGCCGGTCGTCGAGGCCGCGCGCAACGGCTCGGTGCAGGGCATGCGCGTCGGTGTCGTCAAGCAGTTCCGCGGCGAGGGCTACCAGGCCGGTGTCGTGCAGCGCTTCGACGAGTCGGTCGAGCTGCTCAAGGAGCTCGGCGCCGAGATCGTCGAGCTGGACTGCCCGACCTTCGACCTGGCGCTGTCCGCGTACTACCTGATCGCGCCCTCCGAGTGCTCCTCGAACCTCGCCCGGTTCGACGCGATGCGCTACGGCCTGCGCGTGGGCGACGACGGCACCAAGTCCGCCGAGGAGGTCACCGCGCTCACGCGCGAGGCCGGCTTCGGCGACGAGGTCAAGCGCCGCGTCATCCTCGGCACGTACGCCCTGAGCTCCGGCTACTACGACGCGTACTACGGCAGCGCGCAGAAGGTCCGCACGCTCATCACCCGCGAGTTCGAGGCCGCCTTCGAGCAGGTCGACGTCATCGTCTCCCCGACGACCCCGACGACGGCCTTCCCGATCGGCGAGCGCGCCGACGACCCGATGGCGATGTACCTCGCGGACCTGTGCACCATCCCGACCAACCTGGCCGGCAACGCCGCCATGTCGCTCCCGTGCGGCCTGGCACCCGAGGACGGTCTGCCGGTCGGCCTGCAGATCATCGCCCCCGCCATGAAGGACGACCGCCTGTACAAGGTGGGCGCTGCCGTCGAGGCCGCCTTCGTGGAAAAGTGGGGTCACCCGCTGCTCGAGGAGGCACCGTCGCTGTGAGTCCCATGACTGCCAAGGCCAAGGGTTTCAAGAAGTCCAAGCCCGGCGCGTACCTGTCGATCGCCACGACCGCCGCCGGCGCGATCGGCGTCGTCAAGCAGGCGCGGATGGCCCGCAAGGAGCACGACACGCTGCGCCTCGTCGACGCCGCCGTCTCCGCGGCCGCCATCGTCACCGGCCTGGCGCTGCTCTTCCGTGAGCTGAAGAAGCTCGGCGACGACGACGTCCTGCTGGGCTGAGAGGGAAAGTTTCACCGTGACCACCGAACTTCTGTCGTACGAGGACGCGTTGGCGTCGTACGACCCGGTCATGGGCCTTGAGGTCCATGTCGAACTCGGCACCAAGACCAAGATGTTCTGCGGCTGCTCCACCGAGCTGAAGCAGGACGCCAACTCCCAGACCTGCCCGACCTGTCTCGGCCTGCCCGGCGCGCTGCCGGTGGTGAACGAGATCGGCGTCGAGTCGGCGATCAAGATCGGCCTCGCGCTCAACTGCGAGATCGCCGAGTGGTGCCGTTTCGCCCGGAAGAACTACTTCTATCCGGACATGCCGAAGAACTTCCAGACCTCCCAGTACGACGAGCCCATCGCCTTCAACGGCTACCTCGACGTACAGCTGGAGGACGGCGAGGTCTTCCGCGTGGAGATCGAGCGCGCCCACATGGAGGAGGACACCGGCAAGTCCACGCACGTGGGCGGTGCCACCGGCCGTATCCACGGCGCGTCCCACTCCCTGCTGGACTACAACCGCGCCGGCATCCCGCTGATCGAGATCGTCACCAAGCCGATCGAGGGCGCGGGCGAGCGTGCTCCCGAGGTCGCCAAGGCGTACGTGGCCGAGCTGCGCGAGGTCATCAAGGCGCTCGGCGTCTCCGAGGCCCGGATGGACAAGGGCCAGATGCGCTGCGACGTGAACCTCTCCCTGCGTCCCCACGGGACCAAGGAGTTCGGTACGCGCAGCGAGACGAAGAACGTGAACTCTCTGCGTTCCGTCGAGCGTGCGGCCCGCTTCGAGATCCAGCGGCACGCGGCGGTCCTGAAGGACGGCGGCAAGATCGTCCAGGAGACCCGGCACTTCCACGAGGAGGACGGCTCCACGACCTCCGGCCGCATCAAGGACAATGCCGAGGACTACCGTTACTTCCCCGAGCCGGACCTGGTGCCGGTGGCTCCCGCGCGCGAGTGGGTCGAGGAACTGCGGGCCGCGCTGCCCGAGATGCCGCGCGTGCGCCGCAACCGGCTCCGCGAGGAGTGGGGCGTCAGCGAGTTCGACATGCAGTCGATCCTCAACGCCGGCGCGGTCGACCCGATCGTCGCCACGATCGAGGCCGGCGCCCCGTCGGACCAGGCCCGCAAGTGGTGGATGGGCGAACTGGCCCGTCACGCCAACGAGTCGGGCAAGGCCCTCGACGAGCTCGGCATCACCCCGGCGCAGGTCGCCCGCGTCTGCGAGCTCGTCGCCTCCGGCGACCTCAACGACAAGCTGGCCCGCCAGGTCCTCGAAGGGGTCCTGAAGGGCGAGGGCACCCCGGACGAGGTCGTCGAGAAGCGCGGTCTGAAGGTCGTCTCGGACGACGGCGCGCTGACCACGGCGGTCCAGGAGGCCATCGCGGGCAATGCGGCCATCGCGGACAAGATCCGCGGCGGCAAGGTCGCCGCGGTGGGCGCGCTGGTCGGCGCGGTCATGAAGGCCACGCGCGGGCAGGCCGACGCGGCCCGCGTGAAGGAGCTGATCCTCAAGGAGCTGGGCGTCGAGGGCTGATCCTCCCGCTTCACCGCACCACGAGCGGCGCCCCCGTTCCCGTACGACCTCATCGGTTGTACGCGGCGGGGGCGCCGTTCTGCGTATTCCGGCCAGGCGCCGCGGGAGTTGGTCGTTCACTGTCAAGTCGTGCCGGTGACTTCTCCTCGCCACCGTCGCGGCCTAGCGTCCACGGACGGTGCCCCTGTGGCGCCGGTGAACGTCCGAGCCCCCGACCAGGAGGTCAGCCACCGTGTCCTCGACGACGCCCTCCGACATCTCCCGCAGACGCCTGCTCGCCCTCGGCGGCGGAGCGCTGGGCGCGGCCGCCGCGGGATCGCTGCTCCCGCCCTCGCTCCAGGAGGCCCTGGCGCACGAGCCGCCGCCCGGCGGGCTCAAGGCGGTCAAGCACGTGGTGATCCTCATGCAGGAGAACCGGTCCTTCGACCACTACTTCGGCACGCTCAGAGGCGTACGCGGCTTCGGGGACCGCAACGCCATCCGGCTGCCCACCGGCAAGAGCGTGTTCGAGCAGCCCGACCTGCTGCGCACCGTGCTGCCCTTCCCGGTGCGCGAGGCCGCGGCGGCCGCGCAGAAGGACCTCCAGTACATCGGCGACCTCAACCACGACTGGACCGGCGGCGGCAAGGCCTGGCACGGCGGCTGGATGGACAACTGGATCAGCGCCAAGTCGGCCGCCACGATGGCGTACTACACGCGCGAGGACATCCCGCTGCACTACGAGCTCGCCGACACCTTCACGATCTGCGACGCCTACCACTCGTCCATCCACACCTCCACCAGCCCCAACCGCAACCACCTGTGGAGCGGCAAGACGGGCTTCGAGGCCAACGGGGACCGTGCGGTCGGCAACGGCGCCTACGCGGAGGGCACCCACCCCGGCTACGCGTGGACCTCGTACCCGGAGCGCCTGGAGAAGGCGGGCCGCACGTGGCAGACGTACACCGAGTGGGAGAACTTCACCGACAACCAGATCGAGTTCTTCACCCCCTTCAAGGCCATCGCGCGCAAGGTGCTCGCCGGCACCGGCTTCACGTACATGGAGGCGTTCTACGCCAAGGTGCGGGACACGGCCGACGAGGCCGAGCGCACCCGGCTGCTCGCCGCTCTGGAGGAGGGCGTCAAGGCCCTTGACGAGGCGGAGCGTTCGCTGTTCGAGCGCGGGCTGCGGCGGGTCCCCACCGGGAAGCTCGCCGAGACCTTCGCCGCGGACGTGGCCGCCGGTGAGCTCCCCGAGGTCTCCTACCTCGTGCCCTCCGCGATCGACTCCGAGCACCCGGGCACCTCCTCGCCGATCCACAGCGCGACCCTCGTCTACAAGGTGCTCGACGCGCTCGCCTCGCACCCCGAGGTGTGGCGGCACACCGTCGTCCTCATCAACTACGACGAGAACGACGGCTTCTTCGACCACGTACCGCCGCCGGTGCCGCCCGCCGGCGACACCGAGGAGTACTGGAAGGACCTGCCGACCGGGCTCGGGATCCGGGTGCCGATGCTGGTCATCTCGCCCTGGTCGGTGGGCGGTTACGTCTCCTCGGAGGTCTTCGACCACACCTCCGTGATCCGCTTCTTGGAGAAGTGGACCGGCATCCGCGAGCCCAATATCGGCAGCTGGCGCCGCCGTATCACCGGCGACCTGACGGGAGCCTTCGACTTCAAAAGGGGCCGCAGGCAGCCCGAGGTCGAGCAGCCCGCCGCGATCCCGCCGTTCACCGGGCGCTGGCGCCCGCAGCCGCCCGCCGACCAGAAGATGCCCGAGCAGGAGCCCGGCCGCCGGCCCGCCCGCGCGCTGCCGTACCAGCCGGACGCCTACGGATCCGTACGCGAGAAGGTCTTCCGGCTGCGGGTCACGAACAGTGGGCGCTCCAGTGTGCCGCTGGCGCTCTACCCGTACGCGGGGGAGTTCGCCGTGCCCCAGCACACCGACGTGACGGGCCGCAAGGAGTGGCAGGTGCCGCTCGCCGGGGAGGCGTACGAGTTCACGGTCACCGGGCCGAACGGCTTCCGGCGCGAGTTCGCGGGACGTGCGGCGGGGACGGCCGCGGTGGCCACGGAGATCGACGGGCACGGGCGCGGAGTGCGGATCACCCTGCGCAACGACGGCGAGAAGGAGCTGACCTTCACGGTGCGCTCCCTCGCGTACGGGGACGAGCGGCCGCGCGAGCTCCACGTCCGCCCGGGGCGCGCCCGCACCCTCACGCACCGGACCGGGGACGCGCACGGCTGGTACGACCTGGAGATCACGGCCGCGGGCGACGAGGGCTTCCGGCGCCGGCTCGCGGGCCACATCGAGAACGGGCGGGCGAGCGTCTCCGGATAGGGCACGGGCGGGGCGCGCGTCTCCGGATGGCGCACGAGCGGGCGCGCGTCCCCGGCGGGCGCCCTTGCCGTTGGTCCCGCGTCCGCGGGCCGTTGCCCGTGGGGCGCGGGACCAACGCACCGTATGACCGAGCACTCCTGTGAGGAAGGACACGAAAGGGACAATCGATCTCTATTCGCTGCAAGAGTGTCCGCGTGACGGGCCGCGTGCCCGCACAGGCAGCGGGCGGACGCCCGTGCACAGGGCGCGAGTTCCACCAGGGCTGTTCCCGACCCCCAGACCGTTGAAGTCCAGCACGACCAGGGAGCAGCTCCGTGGCAGCACTCGCACGGTGGTGCATCACGCACCGACTGGCCGCCGTCCTGCTGTGGATCGGCGCCCTGCTCGGCACCGGCACCGCGGCGATGCTCGCCGGCAGCGCCTACTCCAACGACTACAGCGTCCCCGGCACCGAGTCCGGCCGCGCCGCCGAACTCCTGGAGAGCGGCTTCCCGCAGCTCGGCGGTGACAGCGACACCATCGTGTGGCACACCGACGAAGGCACCGTCGACGCCGCCGACGTCCAGCAGACGATGACGAAGACCCTCGACGAGGTCGCCGCGCTGCCGGGCATCTCCACCGTCGTCAGCCCGTACCACAAGGCCGGCGCCGGCCAGATCAGCCAGGACCGGCACACCGCGTACGCCGTCGTCACCTTCGACAAGGCGGCGAACGACATCGACAGGGGCGAGGCGCAGGCGCTCGTCGACACCGCCAAGGACGCGGCCGGCGACGGGCTCCAGGTGGAGCTCGGCGGCAGCGCGATCGGCCTCACCGAGGCGAAGACCGGGCACACGGCCGAAGCCGTCGGTGTGCTCGTCGCGGCCGTGGTGCTCTTCCTCGCGTTCGGGTCGCTCGCCGCCAGCCTCATCCCCATCGCGACCGCGCTCGTCAGCGTCGGCACCGCGTACGCCGGTACGGTGCTGCTCGCCCACACCATGACCGTCGCCGACTTCGCGCCCATGCTCGGCACCCTCATCGGCCTCGGCGTCGGCATCGACTACGCGCTGTTCATCGTGACGCGCCACCGCCGCGGCCTGAAGCGCGGCCTGCCGGTCGCGGAGGCCGCCCGCGAGGCCGTGGCCACCACCGGACGTGCCGTGGTCTTCGCCGGCGCGACCGTGTGCATAGCCCTGGCCGGGATGCTGATCCTGCGCCTCAACTTCCTCAACGGCGTGGCGATATCCGCCTCCCTGACCGTGGTCCTGACGGTCGCCGCATCGGTGACGCTGCTGCCCGCCCTCCTGTCGTACATCGGGATGCGCGCCCTCAGCCGCAGGGAACGCGCCAAGCTCGCCGCCGACGGGCCCACGCCCGAGCTGCCCACCGGGCTCGCCGCCCGCTGGTCCGCCTTCGTGGAGCGCCGCCCCAAGCTGCTCGGCGCCCTCGCGCTGCTGGTGATCACGGTGCTCGCGCTGCCGACGTTCTCGCTCCGGCTCGGCACCTCCGACCAGGGCAACAACCCGCGCTCGTCCACCACGCGCCAGGCCTACGACCTCCTCGCGGAGGGCTTCGGGCCGGGCGTGAACGGCCCGCTCACCGTGGCCGCCGAGGTGAACGGCGCCGAGGACCGCCTCGCCCTCGACAAGCTCGCCGAACGGCTCGCGGCCACCGACGGCATCGCGTCCGTGACCCCGGTGACGTACGACGAGAGCGGCCGGGTCGCCCACCTCACCGTCGTCCCCGAGTCCTCGCCGCAGTCCGAGGCGACCAGCCGCCTGGTCGACACCCTGCGCGGCGAGCTCCTGCCGGCCGCCGAGAAGGGCACCTCGCTCGAGACCTACGTCGGCGGCATCACCGCGGGATACGACGACTTCGCGGCCATCATCGTCGGCAAACTCCCGCTCTTCGTGGGCGTGGTGGTCGGCCTCGGCTGCGTGCTCCTGCTGCTCGCGTTCCGCTCGATCGGCATCCCGCTCAAGGCCGCCGCGATGAACATCGCCGCCGTCGCGGGGGCGTTCGGCGTGGTCGTCGCGATCTTCCAGTGGGGCTGGGGCGCCGACGCGATGGGGCTCGGGACCGCGGGACCGATCGAGCCCTTCCTGCCGGTGATCATGGTGTCGGTGCTCTTCGGGCTCTCCATGGACTACCAGGTGTTCCTGGTCAGCAGGATGTACGAGGAGTGGCTGGAGACCGGGGACAACCGGCGTGCGGTCCGGGTGGGCCTCGCCGAGACCAGCCGGGTGATCAACTCGGCCGCGGTGATCATGATTTCGGTCTTCCTGGCCTTCGTGCTCAGCGGGGACCGGGTGATCGCGATGTTCGGCATCGCGCTTGCCGCGGCGGTGGCGCTCGACGCGTTCGTGCTGCGCACGCTGCTCGTGCCCGCCCTGATGCACATGCTGGGCGGCGCGAACTGGTGGCTGCCGAAGTGGCTGGACCGGATCCTGCCGCGGATCAGCATCGAGCCGCCGGAGTGCCGCGGGGTGGCGGTGCCGGGGCAGCGGGTGCCGGGTGCGGTGGACGCCGGTGCCGAGCTGGCCGGGGAACGTTAAGGAAGCTCTCAGACGGTCCACCTAGCGTGCCGTGCATGAGCACTGAGATCGAGAAGCGTGAAACGGACGCCGGGGTGGCGGACGGGCAGGGTTCGGCTTCGGGCGAGCGGGCCGAGGGCCAGAAAGGCCGGGCGGACCAGGTCGACGGGGACGGCACCGAGGACGGCCTCGACGCGCGGCCACGATGACGGCTTCGACGAGGCGGAGGCTCCGGTGGAGCGGCCCTCCGCCGGCGTGGGCCAGGGTGCCGCCGCCGTCGTCTCCGCGGGACTCGGCATCGTCGCGCTGACCGGGAGCTGGGTCGGCACCATCGCCTCCGCGCGCACCTCGCTGGTCGGCCAGCTGGAGACCTCGAGCTCCGCGAGCGTGGCCAAGCAGGTGGAGGCGGTGTACGGGAACGCCTGGCACGCCACCGCCCTGGTGGGCGGTGCCTTCGCGCTCGTCGCGCTGCTCATCGGCGCGTTCGTGCTGGCGCGGCCCGCGTTCGGCGCACCGGGCCGGGTGCAGGCGCCGTGGATCAAGTCGGTGGCCTGGGCGGGTGTCGCGCTCGGCATCATCGGCCTGCTGCTCGCCGTGGCGAAGTACCTGGACCTCTTCATGGGACTGCCGTCCACCTCCTGAGGTCTCGTACCGCCCCTGCCCTCAGCCCCCGACCCCTCTAAGTCTTCTAAGCCGTCTAAGCCGTCTAAGCCCCCTGAATCCCCGCGGATCCAGGGGGCTTAGGCGTGTCTGAGGGGGGTGGGGCCCGCGGACTAAGGCATACGGGTCCCGCAGATGCGGCGTTCTCCCGATGTGGCGGACCCCTCTGGGCCGCGAAAGTAGAGGCATCGCAGAGAGCGAGAGGCCGGAACCGACCGGCCGCCGACTCCCAGGGGAGACCGAGATGTTCGAGTACGAGATGCAGCAGCTGCGCCAGGCCGAGCTCGTCCGTGAGGCCGCCGAGCAGCGCCGTGCCGCCGAGGCCCGCAAGCTGCGCCGTCAGCGCAGGGCCGCCGACCAGGACACGGAGGGGCGGGTGACACACCTGCAGCGGAAGCTCCGCTTCGTACGCGCCGCGTGAGCGACGAGTCCGTACCCGCCGCGCGAGCGTCGAGGGAGCACCCACATGAGCACAGAAGCAGCAGCGACCGGCCCCGCCGCCGGCCCGGGCACCGGGCCGGGTGGCGGGGCCCTTCCGCTGTCGGGTACAGAGGAAGGCACACGTGCCGTGCCCGCACCCTGGAGGACCGCATCACCGCAGGTGACCGGGGTCATCCCGGTAGAGGGTGCCGCGTTGTCGGACCCGCGTGCGATGCTCGGCGCTGTGGAGACCAGGTCCGTCAGTCCGGTGTTCGTGGGTCGTGCCGATGAGCTGACCGTGTTGAACGATGCGCTCGCCCGCGCCACCGCCGGCGAGCCGCAGGCCTTGCTGCTCGGCGGTGAGGCGGGGGTGGGCAAGACCCGTCTCCTGGAGGAGTTCTGCGCCGCCGCGGCGAAGGACGGCGCGGTCGTCGCGGTGGGCGGGTGCGTCGAAATCGGCGCCGAGGGGCTGCCGTTCGCGCCGTTCTCCACCGCGCTCCGCTCCCTCCTGCGCGAGCTCCCGGACGAGATGGCCGCCGCCGCGGCCGGCCAGGAGGAGCAACTGGCCAGGCTGCTCCCCGAGTTGGCCGACCCCGCCCGCCCGCCGGCGCACGGCCTGCAGGGCGAGGACGAAGGCATGGCCCGCCTCTTCGAGCTCACGGTCCGCCTGCTCGAACGGGTCGCCGCCGAGCGCCCCCTCGTGCTCGTGCTCGAAGACCTCCACTGGGCCGACGCCTCCACGCGCCATCTGCTCACCTACCTCTTCCGTACGCTGCGCAGCGGCCGCCTCGTCGTGATCGCCTCGTACCGCGCCGACGACATCCACCGGCGCCACCCGCTGCGCCCCCTCCTCGCCGAGCTCGACCGGCTGCGCACCCTGCGCCGCATCGAGCTGTCCCGCTTCACGCGCGGCGAGGTGCGCCGCCAGCTCGCCGGCATCCTCGCCGCGCAGCCCGAAGAGGCCCTGGTGGAGCGGATATTCGAGCGCAGCGACGGCAATGCGTTCTTCGTCGAGGAGCTCGCCTGCTCCGACGACGACTGCGACCACGCCCTGCCCGAGACGCTGCGCGATGTCCTCCTGGTACGGGTCGAGGCGCTGCCCGAGCACGCCCAGCGCGTGGTCCGCGTGGTGGCCGAGGGCGGCTCCACGGTGGAGTACGACCTGCTCGCCGCCGTCGCCGGGCTCGGTGAGGACGAGCTGATCGAGGCCCTGCGCGCCGCCGTCGGCGCCAACATCCTGCTCGCCACCCCGGCCGGCGACGGCTACCGCTTCCGGCACTCCCTGGTGCGCGAGGCCGTCAGCGACGACCTGCTGCCGGGGGAGCGCTCCCGGCTCAACCGGCGCTATGCGGAAGCCCTGGAGGCCGACCCCGGACTGCTGCGCGCCGACGAGCGCGCGCCGCGCCTGGCCAGCTACTGGTACTGCGCGAAGGACGCCGCCAAGGCCCTGCCCGCCATCCTGACCGCCGCCGTCGTGGCCCGCCGGCGCTTCGCCTTCTCGGAGCAACTGCGGCTCCTGGAGCGGGCGATGGAGCTCTGGGAGCTGGTGGGCGACGAGGTGCGCGGCCGGCTGCGGGCCGCCGACTACACCGAGGCGTACCCGCCGTGCGGCAGCGACCCCGGGACCAAGCCGCTGCAATACCTCGACCTGATGGCGGAGGCGGCGATCGCGGGCCGCTTCTGCGGCGAGCGCGAGCGCGCCCTGAAGATCACCAAGCGGGCGCTCCGTCTCCTGGAGGAGGAGCCGGACGCGCTGCGCGAGGCCTGGTTCTGGAACCAGAAGTCCTGGCTGTTCACCTCCCTCGGCCGCGGCGACGGCTGGCCGGAGCTGGCCCGCGCCGAGGAGCTCCTGCGCGGCCTCGAACCCTCCCCGGTGCACGCCGAGATCCTCGCGTACCGCGCCACCTGGGGCTCCCTGCACCACCCGGGCCCCGAGACCTTCGTCGCGGCCGAACGGGCCGTGGAGTACGCGCGGATGGTCGGCGCCACGGACATCGAGTCCAATGCGCAGCTCACGCTCGGCGGACTCCTCGTGGAGTCCGGCCAGATCGACGAAGGCCTCGAGCTGATGCTGGCCGTGCGCGGCAAGGTCTCGGGTGGCCGGCTCACCCGGGACCTCACGCGCGTCCACGTCAATCTGCCGTCCGTACTCGAAGGCGTGGGCCGCTCGGCCGAGGCCATCGCGTACGGCCGCGAGGGCATCGAGTTCTGCCGGCGCTACGGGCTCGCCGACGCCGAGGGCTGGGTCTGGGCCAACCTCGCGGAATCCCTGATCAGTTACGGCAAGTGGGACGAGGCGGTGGCAGCGGTGGCCGAGGTCGGCCGTACCGCCTCCAGCGCAAAACCCCGCGTGGGGGCCGCCGAGCGGCTGGCCAGGCTCGCGCTGTACCGCGGCGAGTGGGAGGCCGCGGCCGGCCATCTCGCCCAGGCCCGCAGGCTCTACGGCAGCCAGGACCCGCAGCCGCAGTACCTCATTCCCCTTGTACGCCTCTCCCTCGGCGTCGCGGCGGGCGAGGGCCGGATCGCCGATCTGCGCGCCGAGTTGGCGCAGACCCTGGAGCAGGGCTTGCCGCCGGGCACCCAGCGCTATGCCTGGCCGCTGCTGCTGACCGCGGCGGTGGCCGAGGCGGACGCCCGCGGGCTGCCCGCCGCCGAGGCCGGCCGGGAGCGGGCGATCGAGCTGATCCGCCGCGCGGCGAAGACCGTGGCCACGCCCGTGCCCGTATGGCAGGGGTACGAGCGGTGGGTACGGGCCGAGCTGCTGCGCGCCGAGGACCGCGCGACGCCCGAGGACTGGGCCGAGGTGGTCGAGCCCTTCGAAGCGGCCGAGCGCCCCTACGGACTGGCCCGCGTCCACTACCGCTACGCGGAGTCCCTGCTGACCTCCGGCACCGGCGACCTCGTCCGCGCCCGCGCCCGCGACCTGCTCCTGGCGGCCCGCGAGGTGGCCGAGACCCTGTCCGCGAAGCCGCTCATCGAGGACATCTCACTGCTGGCCCGGCGCGCCCGCCTCACGCTCACCGAGGACCGGCCGGCGCTCACGGAAGCGGACACGGCCCCGGACGACCCCCTGGAGACCTTCGGCCTGACGAGCCGCGAACGGGACGTCCTCGGCCTGGTGGCGGCAGGCCAGACCAACCGCGGCATCGCGGAGTCCCTGTTCATCTCCCCGAAGACGGCAAGCGTCCACGTCTCCAACATCCTGGCGAAACTGGGCGTGACAAGCCGAGGCGAGGCAGCGGCCTTGGCCCACCGGCTGCGGTTGTTCTGAGCGGGGGGCGTCCGGGCCGGGCGAGGTGGGCCGCCCGGCCCGTGGTCTGGCGCCCTGCCTGTGGTCCGGGGCCCGCCCGCCGACGACGAGCCGGACCTGTCCCGCGCGCGGGCCGTGGCCCTGTGCCGTCCGTGGGTCGGGGCCTGTCTCTCCGGTGCTCCGGAGGCTTGTTCCGCCGTGCGCGGGAGCCTGTCTCCCGGTGCTCGGGAGGCCCGTCACGCCCGCTCGTGCTCCGGAGCCTGCCGCGGCTGTGAGCCCGCGCCATCCGTGGCGGTGCCGAACCTGTCTCGCCTGCCGGCCGGATTCCGAGTTGCCCTGGTGGGCCGGAACCGGTTCGCCTGTGGACCGGATCCGAGTCGCCCCGCGGACCGGATCCGAGTCGCCCGTGTGGTCCGGAGCCCGTGCCGCCCATGGGCCGGGACCCGCCCCGCCCATGCTCCGGCGCCGTCTCCGGCCGGGACCGGCGCCCTCCCCGCACCATCCGCAGCCCGCACCATCCGCAGCCCGCACCATCCGCAGCCCGCGCCACCCTCCGGCCGCCCCTGCCTCGCCCATCCCCGAGCCCCGCTTCGGGAATTTCCCGGGCCCCGTCTCCGTTGGTCAGGCAGAGCCCACCCCTGGAGGTGCAGGATGTTCAACCTGATCGAAGAGCTCTTCAATCCCGGCCGCAAGCACACGGACGAGGAACGCAAGCGCCTCGCCCTGACCAAGGTCGACATCAACGACGGCGATCCCGGCAAGGGCGAGATCGACCTCAGCTCGGGCAAGGTCGTCATCCGCGTCCCCGCTCAGCCGAAGGAGTAGCCGGGCGCGGGCCCGGCCCCCACTGCTCCTCCGGGCCCCTTGCTCTACCGCCGCCTTCCGGGCTCGCCCCGCGCGCGTCCTACTCCACCTCCACCACGAGCACCTTGTCGTCCCCGCCCTCGGGCGACCCTCGGCCGTCGGTCTCGCTGGTCACCACGTACAGCCGGTTCCCACCCGCGGGCAGCACGGTCCGCAGTCGGCCGTACTCGCCCTCCAGGAACGCCTGCGGCTTCGCGAGCGCCTTCGTGCCGTCCAGCGGGATCCGCCACAGCCGCTCGCCACGCAGCCCCGCCATCCAGATCGACCCCTTGGCCCAGGCGATGCCACTGGGCGAGGCCTCGTCGGTGGACCACTGCTCCACGGGGTTCACGAACTCCGACTCATCGTCCGACTTGCCCTCGACATCGGGCCAGCCGTAGTTCTTGCCGGGCCCGATCTGGTTCAGCTCGTCCCACGTGTTCTGGCCGAACTCGGCGGCCCACAGCCGCTGTTCCTTGTCGAAGGCGAGCCCCTGCACATTGCGGTGGCCCCACGAGTACACCACCGAGTCCGCCTCCGGGTTCCCCGGCGCGGGATCGCCCTCGGGCGTCATCCGCAGGATCTTGCCGCCCAGGGATTTCCTGTCCTGCGACAGACCTGTGTCCCCGGTCTCGCCCGTACCCGCGTACAACATCTTGTCCGGGCCGAACGCGATCCGCCCGCCGTTGTGGTTCGACCCCTTCGGGATGCCCCGCAGCACTGTGTCGGGCGCGCCCAGCTGCTGCCCCGCGGGCTTCTTCTCGTCGTACTGCAGCCGCACGATGCGGTTGTCCGACGCGGTGGTGAAGTACGCGTACACATACTGGTCCGAGGCGAACGCGGGGGAGAGGGCGAGGCCCATCAGGCCGCCCTCGCCGCCGGGCGCCACGCCGGGCACCTCGCCGATCTCGGTCTTCTTGCCGCTCTCCGCGTCGATCCTGGTGATCGTGGCCTCGTCGCGCGAGGAGACGAGCAGGTCGCCGTCGGGCAGGGCGGCGAGCCCCCAGGGCGACTTGAGGTCCGCGGCCAGCGTCTTGACCACCTTCGCCGAACCCTCCGCCGGCGGCAGGTCCGGGTCGGGCTTGCCCGAGGCCGAGGGCTCGCCCTGCTTGCCCGGGGTCGAGGCGCGCGGGCTCTCCTTGGGGGAGCCGTCCCCGTCGCCCGAACAGGCGGAGAGCAGCAGCACGGAGGCGGCCAACACGGCGGGTACTGCGGTTCGTTGCACAGCCGAGGTCCCTTCGACGATCGCGGTCCTATCGTTCATACACCGCTCGGGCCGCCCGGGTTCCCACAACTTCTCCCCGCGCCCGGCCCACCGCACCGGGATCGCCTGCCCCGCCCGGCGGTCCGGCCGGTCAGCACACACGGGCCACGCGCGTGCGCCGCGGATCCTCGTACGCCCGCAGCCGCCCACCAGCCGTCAGCGGCCAACCGCCCACCACCAGCCCTCAGCGGCCAACCATCAACCGCCAGCCTTCTGCGGCCAACCGTCAGCCACCACCCGACGAGCCACCCCGATCACCGCGCGCCATTCACCCGACCCCCGACCCCCGACCCCCGCCGCCCGGCCACCGCCCCACCCACCTACTCCCAAGACCCCACCCCAGCCGGCAACTCCGCGATCTCCCGCAGGTCCTCCTCGCCGAGCCGCACCCCCGCCGCGCCCGCGTTCTCCGCCGCCCACGCCGCGCGCTTCGTGCCCGGCACCGGCACCACGTGGCGGCCGCGCGTCAGGACCCAGGCCAGCGCGATCTGCGCGGGGGTGGCGCCGTGGCGGTCGGCGATGCGGCGCAGGCCCGCGACGATCGGCTGGTTCGCCGCCATCATCTCCGCCGTGAACCGAGGGTGCCTGGCCCGCAGATCGTCGGGCTCGAAGCCCTCGCCCGGCGTCAGCGTCCCCGTCAGGAACCCGTTCCCGAGCGGCATCGCCGCCAGGAACCCCACCCCGCGCGCCGCACACCACGGCAGCAGCGCGTCGAGCGCCTCGGGCGACCACACCGACAGCTCGGCCTCGACCGCGCTCACCGGGAACACCTGCTGCACCCGCTCCAGTTGGCGGATCGTCGCGTCGTGCAGCCGCGCGCCGGGACGCCGCCCCGCCCGCGCGCCCACCGCGCACAGCCCCAGCGAGCGCACCTTCCCTGCGGTCACCAGCTCCGCCATCGCGCCCCAGGTCTCCTCGACCGGCACCTCGGGGTCCGCGCGGTGCAGCTGGTACAGGTCGATCACATCGGTCCCCAGCCGCCGCAGCGAGGCGTCGCAGGCCCGCTTCACGTACGAGGGACGCCCGTTGGCGACGATGTGCTGCTCGCCCACCAGCAGTCCCACCTTCGTCGAAACGAAGGCGTCCGCGCGCCGCTCCTTCAACACCCGCCCGAGCAGCAGCTCGTTGGTGAACGGCCCGTACATGTCGGCCGTGTCGAGCAGCGAGACCCCCGCGTCCAGTGCGGTGTGCACGGCCCGCAGCGACTCCTCGCCGTACTGCTGTGAAGCGGTGTACGCCCAGCTCATCGGCATACAGCCGAGCCCGATCGCGCCCACTTCGAGTGCCGCCGAGCCGACCGTCCTGCGCTCCACCTGGCTGTGCCTCCCCTTCGACCGACGGGCCCCAAACTAACCTCTCGCCTCCCGCCCGCGGCCAACGGCCCCGCGCCGATTAGCCTCCTGACCATGACCGCAGACGTATGGCTCCCCTTTGCCGCCGAGGACATCGACGGCCTGCCCGAAGGCCTCACCTACCACTTCTGGGACGGTGCGTCGGACTTCCCGGCCGACCCCGCCGACTGCGCGTACTACGTCGTCCCCTATATGAAGGGCCCCGAGATCGCGGTACGGCCCATGCCGCGCATGAGCTCCGTCCAGGTCGTGCAGACCCTCTCCGCGGGCGTGGACCACGTACAGGGCGGACTCGGCTCGCTGGCGCCGGGCGTGCGCCTGTGCAACGCGAAGGGCGTGCACGAGGCCTCCACCGCCGAGCTCACCCTCGCCCTGATCCTCGCCTCGCTGCGCGGCATCCCCGGATTCGTGCAGGGGCAGCAGCAGGAGGAGTGGCGCGCCGGCTTCTATCCCGCGCTCGCCGACAAGTCCGTGCTCATCGTCGGATACGGATCGATCGGCGCCGCGATCGAGGACCGGCTCGCGCCCTTCGAGTGCGCGCGGGTGGCGCGCGTCGCGCGCTCCGCACGCACCACGGAGCGCGGCCCCGTGCATCCGCTCGGCGAACTGCCCGCCCTGCTCCCCGAAGCCGACGTGGTGATCCTCTCCACACCCCTCACGGACGCCACCCGCCACCTGGCCGGCGCGGACTTCCTCGCGCGTATGAAGGACGGCGCCCTGCTGGTGAACGTCGCGCGCGGTGCCGTGGTCGACACCAAGGCCCTGCTCGCGGAGCTGGAGTCGGGCCGCATCCGGGCGGCGCTCGACGTCACGGACCCCGAGCCGCTGCCCGCGGGTCACCCCCTGTGGCATGCGCCCAACCTGTTGATCAGCCCTCATGTGGGTGGCTCCACCTCGGCGTTCGAGCCGCGTGCGAAGCGGCTGCTCGCGCGCCAGCTGACCCGCTTCGCGGCCGGGGAGCCCCTGGACAACGTGGTCCTCACGACGGAGTGAGCCGCCCCGGCGCGGGCGCGCGCACCGCGGCCTGACGCCCCAGGACACTCGAACGCCCCACACGCTCAACGGAGTTCGGCCAGACTGCACTGCGGGCGTACGGAGAGCCCCCGTCTCGGTACGCTCTGCAACATTTCCCCGGCGCAGGGCACCCGCGGCGACCTCGGTCGTCACGGAGAGTAGAGGAACTATGTCCCTGAGTGACGAGACTGGTGTATCGTCCCGACAGGGGCTGCGCCGTGCACTGTTCGGCGCCGGGAAGAGACCGGGTGCGCCGGGATACGCCGGGGACACACACAAGGCACCGAACTGCGAGGGGGGCGACGGGCGATGCACGGCCTATGGACGAACATTCCGACGCGGCAGGACCGCCGACAGCGGCCCTCGCATGCGCCGACCTGCCGCAGACCGATCACCGCGCAGCCGCGTGCACACCGCCGGACGACGGCGCGCACGCAGCCGCCGGGAAGGCCCCCGGGCGGAGCCTGGGGGAGGCCGACGAGCCCGGTCCGGGCGGCGCGGTGAGCACCCCGGGGGCGCTTCTCACCCGCCGTGCCGCACCGATGGGCGGCAGGGCGGGACTCCTGTCCCAGCTGACGCTCGCCCTGATCTGCGCGGGCTATGCGGTGGGCTCCGCCCTCGGCTGGGGATCCGAACAACTCGCCTTGATCATGGGCGACTTCGGCCTGAGCGTCGCCGCGGCCACCGCGGCCGTCTCCTGCTTCCTCTACGGGCGCAGCAGCGAGAGCCGTTTTCGACCCGCCTGGCTCCTCTTCGCCCTCTCCTCCGCGATGGCGGCCCTGGGCAATGCGGTCTGGGGCTGGTACGAGGTCGTGCTCGGCATCGAGGTGCCCAGCCCCAGCATCGCCGATCTGTTCTTCCTGTGCTTCGCGCCGCCCGCGATCGTCGGCCTGCTCGTCCTCGCCAAGAGGCCGGTCACCAAGGCCGGTTGGGTCTGCCTGGGCCTCGACGCCTGGCTGATCGGCGGCTCGCTGCTCACCCTGTCGTGGAGCCTGGCCCTCGCGCACAACTCGCAGCTGGACGGCCGCAGCGTGCCGCACGCGGCGCTCGACCTCGCGTATCCGCTGCTCGACATCGTGCTCGTGAGCATGGTGCTCGCGCTGCACTTCCGGCGCTCCTCGGCCAACCGCTCGGCGATCAACACCGCGATCGCCGCCCTCGCGCTCACCGTGATGTGCGACGCGCTGTTCACCTCCCCGCTGCTCAAGGCCACCTACCGCTCCGGTGAGCTGCTCGACGCGGGCTGGTTCGCCGGCTCGCTGCTCCTCGCGTACGCGCCGTGGGTCGGCACCCGCGGCGGCCCCGCGGTCGAGCACCCCCGTGTGGTGCGGCGCGCGACGGTCCGCACGCGCGGCCGGCTCGGCGGCTCGATCTCCGCGCTCACGCCGTATCTGGCCGCCGCCGTCTGCACGTTGGGGATCCTCTACAACACGCTCAACGGCCGCAGCGTGGACCGCGTCGTGCTCTTCACGGCCTGCACCGTGGTGCTCGCCCTGGTCGTACGGCAGGCGATCATGCTCGTCGACAACATCACGCTCACGCAGGAGCTGGCCCAGAAGGAGAACCACTTCCGCTCCCTGGTCCAGGGCTCCAGCGACGTGATCATGATCGCCGCGCCCAGCGGCATACTGCACTACGTCAGCCCGGCCGCCTCCGGCGTCTGGGGACGCAGCGCGGAGGAGCTCAAGGGCTCCGAGCTGGCCGACCTCATCCACCCCGAGGACCTCGGCCGCGTCGCCCACGAGATCCGCCGCTTCCTCACGGCCAATCCGCTCGAGGAGCCGACCACCCGTATCGAATGCCGCTTCAAGTCCGGCTCGGGGGACTGGCTCAACGTGGAGTCGACGGTCAACCGGCACCAGGGCGGCGGCCTGCTCTTCAACAGCCGCGATGTGACCGAACGGGTCCGCCTCCAGGCCCAGTTGCAGCACAACGCGGAGCATGACCCGCTCACCGACCTGCCCAACCGGGCCTTGTTCACCAAGCGCGTGGGCCAGGCGTTGCACGGCCGCCGCGCCACCGACCGCGGCACCGCCGTGCTCTTCATCGACCTCGACGGCTTCAAGGCGGTCAATGACCGGCTCGGCCACCAGGCCGGCGACGACCTGCTCGTCCAGGCCGCCCGCCGCCTCGCCGACTCCGTGCGGCAGGGCGACACCGCGGCCCGCCTCGGCGGCGACGAGTTCGCCGCCCTGATCGTCGGCGACGGCACCCGCGACCACGCGGCCCGCGAGCGCCACATCCAGGAGCTCGCCGACCGCCTCAGGGTGACGCTCTCGCAGCCGTACGAAGTGGACGGCAGCAATGTCCGCGTCGCCGCCTCGATCGGTGTCGCCTTCGCCGAACCGGGCATCTCCGCGGGCGACCTGCTGCGCAACGCGGACCTGGCGATGTACCGCGCGAAGGCCGCGGGCAAGGGCCGCGTGGTGATGTTCGCGCCCCAGATGAAGGCCGAGGTCGTCCGCAAGGCGGAGCTGGCCACGCGCCTGCGGTCGGCCCTGCACGAGGGCGAGTTCGCCCTGCTCCACCAGCCCGTCGTACGGCTGGACACCGGCCGTATCACCGCGGTCGCCGCGCAGGCGCGCTGGCGCAGCGCCCAGGGGATCCTGTTCACCCCGGCCGAATTCCTGCGGGTCTCCGAGGACACCGACCGCACCGCCGAGCTCGGCCGCTGGCTGCTCGAAGAGGCCGTCGAGCAGGCCGCCGAGCGCGGTGCCACCGGCCACGCGGTGCCGGTCTCCGTACGGATCAGCGCGGCCCGCATCCTCGACCGCTCGATGCCGCTCGGCAGCGTGGAGGCGCTCCTGACCCGGCACGGGCTGCCCTCGGGCGCCCTGATCGTGGAGCTCGCCGACCACGACCCGCGGATCCCGTTCGACGAGTTGGAGCGGCGCCTGACCGCCCTGCACCGGCTCGGCGTCCGCATCGCCCTGGACGGCTTCGGCAACGGGTATGCGGCCATCACCGCACTGCGCCGGCTCCCCGTGGACGTACTGAAGCTGGACCGCTCCCTCGTCGAGGGCGTGGTGGAGTCCGCCCGGCTGCACAAGATCACCAGTGGTCTCCTGAAGATCGCAGGCGATCTCGGTCTCCAGTCGGTGGCGGAGGGCGTGGATCTGCCCGAACAGGTGGTGGCGCTGCGCGCGATGGGCTGTACTCACGCGCAGGGCATGGCCTTCTCCGGCCCCTTGGACGAGTACCGCCTGCGGCGTGCGCTGGCCTCCGGGCACTACCCGCTGCCGCACGGCCCGATCGAGCCTGTGTTCGCAGGAGGGACGGTCGTCCGTTCACATAATGAGACGGCTGTCCCACCCACTTGACAGTCCCCTGGCGCTGGAGAGAGGGTCAGTGCCATGCGCACCCGAATTCTCGTACTTGGAAAGCGCGTCGGCTGAAGCTGAGCCTTCTGGACAGGACCTAGAACGCTCAGCGCACCGCACCGACGCGCTCCCCTCGCTTGCCTCCGGGCACGGGGGGTTTTTTGTTGCACAGGCACCGCCCAAAAGCATCCATAAGCACCGCCCGTAAGCTCGAAAACCCTCGCATAACCACCCTCAGCATCGAGAAGAGACGCCGATGACCGAGCAGGCCACCGGGGCCCATCCGCAGCCGCGGCCCCGATCCTCTGGACAGCAGCAGACCGCCCCCGTCGAGCACGTCACGGGCGCGCAGTCCCTTATTCGTTCGCTCGAGGAAGTCGGGGCCGAGGTCGTATTCGGCATCCCTGGCGGCACGATCATGCCCGCCTACGACCCGCTGATGGACTCCACGAAGGTCCGGCACGTCCTGGTCCGCCACGAGCAGGGCGCAGGCCACGCCGCAACGGGTTACGCGCAGGCCACCGGCAAGGTCGGCGTCTGCATGGCCACCTCGGGCCCCGGCGCCACCAACCTGGTGACCGCGATCGCGGACGCGCACATGGACTCGGTGCCGATCGTCGCGATCACCGGTCAGGTCAACTCCAAGAACATCGGTACCGACGCCTTCCAGGAAGCCGACATCGTGGGCATCACGATGCCGATCACGAAGCACAACTTCCTGGTCACCAAGGCCGAGGACATCGCGCCCACCATCGCCGAGGCCTTCCACATCGCCTCGACCGGGCGCCCCGGCCCCGTCCTCGTCGACATCACGAAGGACGCGCAGCAGGCCCAGACCACCTTCAGCTGGCCGCCGCAGACCGACCTGCCCGGCTACCGCCCGGTGACCAAGCCGCACGCCAAGCAGATCCGCGAGGCCGCGAAGCTGATCACCCAGGCCAAGCGCCCGATCCTGTACGTCGGCGGCGGTGTCCTGAAGGCCCACGCCACGGCCGAGTTGAAGGTCCTGGCCGAACTCACCCAGGCGCCCGTCACCACCACCCTGATGGCGCTCGGCGCGTTCCCCGACAGCCACCCGCTGCACGTGGGAATGCCGGGCATGCACGGTGCGGTCACCGCCGTCACCGCGCTGCAGAAGGCCGACCTGATCGTCGCCCTCGGCGCCCGCTTCGACGACCGCGTCACCGGCAAGCTGGACTCCTTCGCCCCGTACGCGAAGGTCGTGCACGCCGACATCGACCCGGCCGAGATCGGCAAGAACCGTGCGGCCGACGTGCCGATCGTCGGCGATGCCCGCGAGGTCATCGCCGACCTGATCCAGGCGATCCAGGCCGAGCACACCGAGGGCAACACCGGTGACTACAGCGCCTGGTGGGAGGACCTCAACCGCTGGCGCAAGACCTACCCGCTCAGCTACGACCAGCCCGAGGACGGCTCGCTCGCCCCGCAGCAGGTCATCGAGCGGATCGGCAAGCTCGCCCCGAAGGACACGATCTTCGCCGCGGGCGTCGGCCAGCACCAGATGTGGGCCGCGCACTTCATCGACTACGAGCAGCCCGCGACCTGGCTCAACTCCGGCGGCGCCGGAACGATGGGCTACGCGGTCCCGGCCGCGATGGGCGCCAAGGCCGGCCAGCCCACCCGTACGGTCTGGGCGATCGACGGCGACGGCTGCTTCCAGATGACCAACCAGGAGCTGGTCACCTGCGCGCTGAACAACATCCCGATCAAGGTCGCCATCATCAACAACGGCGCCCTGGGCATGGTCCGCCAGTGGCAGAACCTGTTCTACGACGGCCGCTACTCCAACACCGTCCTGCACGGTGACAAGACCAACCACAGCCCCGGTTCGCAGGTCGGCGAGAGCGAGGCCCCGCGCAAGGGCACCCGCGTCCCGGACTTCGTGAAGCTCTCCGAGGCCATGGGCTGTGTCGCCCTGCGCTGCGAGGACCCGGCCGAGCTCGACGCCGTCATCCAGAAGGCGAACGAGATCAACGACCGCCCCGTCGTCATCGACTTCATCGTCCACGAGGACGCGCAGGTGTGGCCGATGGTCGCCGCCGGCACCTCCAACGACGAGGTCATGGCCGCCCGCGACGTCCGCCCGGACTTCGGCGACGGCGCGGACGACTGAGGACGAGAGACGGAAAAGGAAGACAGACGCCATGTCCAAGCACACGCTCTCCGTTCTCGTCGAGAACACGCCCGGCATCCTCGCCCGGATCGCCGCCCTGTTCTCGCGGCGCGGGTTCAACATCGACTCGCTCGCGGTGGGAGTCACCGAGCACCCCGACATCTCCCGCATCACCATCGTGGTGAACGTCGAGGACCTGCCGCTCGAACAGGTCACCAAGCAGCTCAACAAGCTCGTCAACGTGCTGAAGATCGTCGAGTTGGAGCCCGGTCAGGCCGTCGCCCGTGAACTCGTTCTGGTGAAGGTGCGCGCCGACAACGAGACCCGCTCGCAGATCGTCGAGATCGTGCAGCTGTTCCGCGCCAAGACCGTGGACGTCTCGCCCGAGGCCGTCACGATCGAGGCCACCGGCTCCAGCGACAAGCTGGAGGCCATGCTCAAGATGCTGGAGCCCTTCGGCATCAAGGAGCTCGTCCAGTCCGGCACCATCGCCATCGGCCGCGGCTCGCGCTCCATCACGGACCGCTCGCTGCGCGCACTGGACCGCAGCGCGTAGCAGTTCCGGTCGCGGCGGGCAGCCGGCGCGACCGGATCCGACCGCATCGTAAGACCGTCAGACCCCTTTCCCCCGCCCGCCGTACGGTGGGACGCAACACCAGTACACCGAGGAGATTTCCAGTGGCCGAGCTGTTCTACGACGCCGACGCCGACCTGTCCATCATCCAGGGCCGCAAGGTCGCGGTCATCGGATACGGCAGCCAGGGCCACGCCCACGCGCTGTCGCTGCGGGACTCGGGCGTCGACGTCCGCGTCGGTCTGCACGAGGGCTCCAAGTCCAAGGCCAAGGCCGAGGAAGAGGGTCTGCGCGTGGTCACGCCCGCCGAGGCCGCCGCCGAGGCCGACGTCATCATGATCCTGGTCCCGGACCCGATCCAGGCGAAGGTCTACGAGGAGTCCATCAAGGACAACCTCAAGGACGGTGACGCCCTGTTCTTCGGCCACGGCCTCAACATCCGCTTCGACTTCATCAAGCCGCCGGCGAACGTCGACGTCTGCATGGTCGCCCCGAAGGGCCCGGGCCACCTGGTCCGCCGCCAGTTCGAGGAGGGCCGCGGCGTTCCGTGTATCGCCGCCGTCGAGCAGGACGCCTCGGGCAACGCCTTCGCGCTCGCCCTCTCGTACGCCAAGGGCATCGGCGGCACCCGCGCCGGCGTCATCAAGACCACCTTCACCGAGGAGACCGAGACCGACCTGTTCGGTGAGCAGGCCGTCCTGTGCGGTGGCGCCTCCGCGCTGGTCAAGGCGGGCTTCGAGACGCTGGTCGAGGCCGGCTACCAGCCCGAGATCGCGTACTTCGAGTGCCTGCACGAGCTGAAGCTCATCGTCGACCTCATGTACGAGGGCGGCCTGGAGAAGATGCGCTGGTCGATCTCCGAGACCGCCGAGTGGGGCGACTACGTCACCGGCCCGCGCATCATCACGGACCAGACCAAGGCCGAGATGAAGAAGGTCCTGGCCGAGATCCAGGACGGCACCTTCGCCAACAACTGGATGAAGGAGTACGAGTCGGGCCTGCCGAAGTACAACGAGTACAAGAAGCAGGACGAGAACCACCTCCTGGAGACCACCGGCAAGGAGCTGCGCAAGCTCATGAGCTGGGTCGACACCGAGGCGTAAGCCCGTACGGCGCGAGGGCCGGACCACGGCGGTCCGGCCCTCCCGCGTACCACTGGAATCGCACTGGACACTCTGTCGAACCCCGTACGAGTGATCCTTCCGCTCCGGCGGATTACGGGACCTTCGGCCCCACTACACTGCTCAACTACATACGCGTCAGGCCCACAGCGTCGTGCGTCTTCCACGCGGCAAGCCACCTCCACCGCCTGCGGCCACGGGACGGCCGCCTGCACTGGAACCTGCGAGGACTCACGTGAGCACTGCTGCCACCGGCAAACCTGTCGTACTCATCGCTGAAGAGCTGTCGCCCGCGACCGTCGACGCGCTCGGCCCGGACTTCGAGATCCGCCACTGCAACGGAGCGGACCGCGCCGAGCTCCTGCCCGCCATCGCCGACGTCGACGCGATCCTGGTCCGCTCGGCCACCAAGGTCGACGCCGAGGCCATCGCCGCCGCGAAGAAGCTGAAGGTCGTCGCCCGCGCCGGCGTCGGTCTCGACAATGTCGACGTCTCCGCCGCCACCAAGGCCGGCGTCATGGTCGTCAATGCGCCGACCTCCAACATCGTCACCGCCGCCGAGCTCGCCTGCGGTCTGCTCATCGCCACCGCGCGCAACATCCCGCAGGCCAACACCGCGCTGAAGAACGGCGAGTGGAAGCGCTCGAAGTACACGGGCGTCGAGCTCAGCGAGAAGACCCTCGGCGTCGTCGGCCTGGGCCGCATCGGTGTCCTGGTCGCCCAGCGCATGTCGGCCTTCGGCATGAAGATCGTCGCGTACGACCCCTACGTGCAGCCCGCCCGCGCCGCCCAGATGGGCGTGAAGCTGCTGACCCTCGACGAGCTGCTCGAGGTCGCCGACTTCATCACCGTGCACCTGCCCAAGACCCCCGAGACCCTCGGTCTCATCGGCGACGAGGCGCTGCACAAGGTCAAGCCGCACGTCCGCATCGTCAACGCCGCGCGCGGCGGGATCGTGGACGAGACCGCGCTGTACTCGGCGCTCAAGGAGGGCCGCGTCGCCGGCGCCGGCCTCGACGTGTACGCGAAGGAGCCCTGCACGGACTCCCCGCTCTTCGAGCTCGACCAGGTCGTCTGCACCCCGCACCTCGGCGCCTCCACGGACGAGGCGCAGGAGAAGGCCGGTATCGCCGTCGCCAAGTCGGTGCGCCTCGCGCTCGCCGGCGAGCTGGTGCCGGACGCGGTCAACGTGCAGGGTGGTGTCATCGCCGAGGACGTACGCCCGGGTCTGCCGCTCGCCGAGAAGCTCGGCCGGATCTTCACCGCGCTCGCCGGCGAGGTGGCCGTCCGCCTCGACGTCGAGGTCTGCGGCGAGATCACGCAGCACGACGTCAAGGTGCTCGAACTGTCCGCTCTGAAGGGCGTGTTCGAGGATGTCGTGGACGAGACGGTCTCGTACGTGAACGCGCCGCTGTTCGCGCAGGAGCGCGGCGTGGAGGTGCGCCTGACCACGAGCTCGGAGTCGCCCGACCACCGCAACGTGGTCACGGTGCGCGGCACGCTCGCGGGCGGCGACGAGGTGGCCGTGTCCGGCACGCTCGCCGGGCCCAAGCACCACCAGAAGATCGTCGGCATCGGTGAGCACGAGATCGAGCTGGCCCTCGCGGACCACATGGTCGTCCTGCGCTACGCGGACCGCCCGGGTGTCGTCGGCACCGTCGGCCGCGTGCTCGGCGAGGCCGGTCTCAACATCGCGGGCATGCAGGTCTCGCGCGCCGAGGAGGGCGGCGAGGCGCTGGCCGTCCTGACCGTGGACGACACGGTGCCGCCGGCCGTGCTCACGGAGCTGGCCGAGGAGATCGGGGCGGTCTCGGCCCGGTCGGTCAACTTGGCGGAGTAGTCGGTACGTTGAGGGGGCCCGGTCACCGTTCGCGGTGACCGGGCCCCCTCATGCGTTCCGAGCTCCGTTCGTCACGCTCACACGCCCGAGGGTGTGAGCTCCTCGGTCTCGGCCTGAGGTGAGCGCACCCGCACCTTCCGCAGCGTCACCGCCGCGACCCCCGCCGCCACAAGCAGAATGCTCACGCCCACCGTCGCGGCCACATGCATCCCGCTCGTGAACGCCTCCCGGGCCGCCGCGAGCAGGGCCTCGCCCGCCTTGCCGGGCAGCGCCTCGGCCACCGCGACCGCTCCGCCGAGCGTCTCGCGGGCCTCCGGCGGCGCGGAGGCGGGGGCCTGGGCGTGGTAGACCGCGTTGCCGATCGAGCCGAGCAGCGCCATGCCCATCGCGCCGCCGAACTCCGTACCGGTCTCCAGGAGTGAGGAGGCGCTGCCCGCCTTCTCGGGCGGCGCCGCACCCATCGCCAGGTCGGTGAGCACCGCGCCGATGATCACGGCACCGCCGGCGAGGACACCGGCCGCGACCAGGACCGTCCACATCGAGTCCGTGCCGGCCGGGAGCAGCAGGGCGAAGCCGGCCGCCGAGGTCAGGAAGCCGGTGGCCACGACGGTGGCCCGGTTCACGCCGCGCTGCACGAGCACCGTCGCGACCGGGGCCGCGAAGCCGATCAGGACCGAGGGCAGCAGGGCCCAAAGGGCCGCCTCCATCGCGGACTTGCCGAGCACCGACTGCAGGTACTGCGTGGTGAAGTAGGCCGAACCCATCATCGTGATCGACGAGACGAGGTTGAGCGAGACGGCCGACCCGAACCCGCTGCGGCCGCGGAACAGGTCCGGCGAGATCATCGGGGACGCCGAGGTGCGCTGCCGCCGCACGAACAGGGCGGCGAAGACCAGACCGACGGCCACCCACACCGCGTACGCGAGCTCGAAGCCCTCGGCCGCGAACTCCTTGAGGCCGTAGACCACCGGCAGCACCGCGGCCATCGACAGCGGCACGCTCACCCAGTCGAAGCGCCCGGGGGCCGGGTCCTTGAACTCGGGGATCAGGACCGGCGCGAGGAGGAGCAGGAGCGCCATCGCCGGCAGGTTCACCAGGAAGACCGAGCCCCACCAGAAGTGCTCGACGAGCACACCGCTCATCACGGAGCCGAGCGCGACCCCGGAGACCATCACGGCCTGCCAGATCCCGATCGCCTTCGCGCGCTCACCCGCGTCCCGGAACATGTTCCTGACCAGGGCCATCGTGGACGGCATCAGGGTCGCGCCGCCGATGCCGAGCAGGGCGCGGGCCGCGATCAGCATCTCGGCGCTCTGTGCGTACGCCGCGAGCACCGAGGCCGCCCCGAAGGCCGCGGCGCCGAACAGCAGCAGCTTGCGGCGGCCGATGCGGTCGCCCACCGAACCCATCGTGATCAGCAGGCCGGCGAGCACGAAGGCGTAGATGTCGAACATCCACAGCTGCTGGGTGCCGGAGGGCTCCAGGTCGGCGGTGATCGCGGGCACCGCGAAGTAGAGGACCGAGACGTCCATCGAGACCAGCATCAGCGGCAGCATCAGGACCGCAAGTGCCGTCCATTCCTTGCGCGTTGCCCGCTCGGGGACGGTGCCCTGCTCCTGCGGGGGGCCCGGGGTGGTGCGCGGTGAGTTCGTCATGACAGCGACTGTACGGACGTATTAAACGCCTGTCTAGTACGAGTGTGTAAAACGCTCGTCTTGTACGTGTGTCTGCGCGCTGGGTAGGCTGTCCGGCATGGGACACCGTGAGGATCTGCTCGAAGGCGCGAAGCGCTGTCTGCTGGCCAAGGGCTTCGTCGGCACGACGGCGCGCGACATCGTCAAGGAGTCGGGGACCAACCTCGCGTCGATCGGCTACCACTACGGCTCGAAGGACGCGCTGCTCGCCGAGGCCTACATCGCGTTGGTCAGCTCCGCGTCCGCGGACTGGGAGCAGGCGAGCTTCGCGACGCGGCCCGGCTCGCTGGAGCGCTTCGAGGAGGTCTGGGGCGGGGTCGTGCGGACCATGAAGGAGCCCGGCTCCGTGTGGCGGCTCAGCATCGAGATCATCGCCATGGGCGACAAGATGCCCGCCGTACGGGACTACCTGGCCAAGGAGCAGGCCGAGGGCGGCCGCGGGTTCATCGCGATGCTCATGGGGGTCGAGGAGGCCGCGGTGTCCGACGACGAGGTCGCGACCCTCGGCAAGTTCCTCACCACGATGATGACGGGGCTGATCGCGCAGTACTCGTTCGCCCCGGAGACGGCGCCGAGCGGGCGCGAGCTGACGGAGGGGCTGCGGCGGCTGATGAAGGCGGCGGACGGCGCGGAGTCCTGACGGACCCCGTCCGCCCTGCATACGCGTCCGCTCTGCGTCCTCAACTGCTGCATCCTCAACTGCCTTGGAGGCGGGCTGTCTTGAGCGCCATGTGCAGCAGCAGCCGGTCCTCGCCGGCGTCCAGGTCGAGGCCGGTGAGTTGTTCGATGCGGGACAGCCGGTAGTAGAGGGTCTGGCGGTGGATGCCGAGCGCGGCCGCCGTCCGGCCCGCCTGGCCGGCGTGGTCGAGGAACACCTCGGCGGTGTGGGCGAGTTCGGGATGGCGCAGCAGTGCGGTGACGGCGGGGTCCTGCGCGGCGCCGGGCGGCAGCGCGGTCAGCAGCCGGTACGGGCCGAGTCCGGACCACTCGGCGATGCGTGCCCCGTCCTCCTTCGTACGGGAGGGTCCGCCATGGCCGGACCCGTCGCGCGCGGCGGCGGTACGGGCCGCGGCGAGCGCCTCCCGCCAGGCGTCCGGCAGTTCGGCCAGGCCGCGCCGGGCGCCGCCGATGCCGGCCGCGGCCCGGGCGGGGGCCGTGGACAGCAGCCGGGTCGCGACCGCGCGGGCGGGGGAGAGGGCGTCGGTGGCGCGCACCCGTACGAGGGCGGCGAAAGCCGTGGGTGCCTGGTCGTCGTCGGCGGCGGGCGGCACGGAGCAGGCGGCGACGGTGCCGGGGACGCGCAGCGCGCTGGTGCCGGTGCCGGGCCACGGGGTCACGCAGACGACCGTGAGCAGGTCGTCGGCGCCCGGGCCGAGCGCG
This sequence comes from Streptomyces indicus, assembly GCF_900100315.1. GTDB lineage: Bacteria > Actinomycetota > Actinomycetes > Streptomycetales > Streptomycetaceae > Streptomyces > Streptomyces indicus. The sequence continues at coordinate 246,094 of NZ_FNFF01000002.1, read as the reverse complement.
GCCCGCAGCGCGGCCACGGCCATGTCGCGCTGCCAGCCGCGGCCGCTGGTCAGGACGGCCCGCAGCTCGCGCGTGACGTCCTCGCCGGCGCTCGCCTCGTCGGCGAGCAGCACGCCGATGCGCTCGGTCACGTCCATCGCGGCGGCGAGCTGCTCGGCGCTCGGGCCCGGGTCGGTGTCGAGCAGCCACACGTAGCCGTGCACGACGCCGCGATGCCGTACGGGAAGGCAGATGCGGGCCCTGAGCACCCCCGCGTCGGGGGCCGCGGGGATCCGAACGGGCTCGGTGGCACGAGCGATCCCGTACCCCTCGAACCAGGCGCGCACGGCGGCGGTGGACTTCCGCGTCAGGATCGACCGCGTCCGCACGGGGTCCATCTCGATCTCGTCGTCGCCTTCGTGCGCGCCGAAGGCGACGAGACGGAAATCGCGGTCCTCGAGGGTCGCGGGTGCGCCGAGGAGGGCGGAGATCTCGTCCACGAGGTCCTGGTAGTCGCCTTTCACGGGTTCCATTCTGGGGGAGGGGCGGGGTGGGTTCCTTTGTGGGTGTGGGTGTGGGTGTGGGTGCGGGTGCTGGTGTGGGTGCGGGTGCGTCGTGGTTGCGGTGGGGCGCCTGCGGCGGGCGGATTTCCCCTACCCGCCCCTTCCCGAAACCGGGGGCTCCGCCCCCGGACCCCGTTTGGGGCTCCGCCCCTTGCCCCCTGTCGCGCTGAACGCGCTCGTCCTCAAGCGCCGGACGGGCTGAGAGGTGCCCCATCCGTCGAAGGGGGGGCCGGGGTGCAGGGGGCGTGGGGTGCGCGGGGCGGGGGTGCAGGAGCGAGGGCGTGGGGCGGGGGTGCAGGGACGGGGTGCGTGTGGCCGGGGTGGCGTCAGCCCCCGAAGAACCCCGCGCCGCGGAGCGGCGCAGCACAGTGCGGCGCAGGCGCAGGGCAAGCGCACCGCACCCTCATACAGATGTACGAGATCCACGGCACGGATGCGTGACACCTGTAGATGGCCCCGAATCGGCGGGATCCTTAGGTTTCACGGAGGTTCTCCGTGCCGTTCCCGGATCGTTGACGTTTCCTGGTGCGGCACCCCTGACCCCCCGTAAAATTGGAGGTGCCCCGTGCTGGGTCCCGTGATCCTCGCCGCGTCCCGCAGCGACAAGATGCGCCGTTTCGTCTCTGCCGCACCGGGCACCAAGCAGGTCGTCGACCGGTTCATCGCCGGCGAGACCGTCGACCAGGTGATCCCGATCGTCCAGGAGACCGCGGCCAAGGGCCTGGAGCTCACACTGGACGTCGTCGGCGAGGACATCACCACGGTCGAGCAGTCGTACGCCGCGCGTGACGCGTACCTGGAGCTGATCGAGCGTCTGAAGGACCTGGGCCTGGGCACCAAGGCCGAGATGTCCGTGAAGCTCAGCATGTTCGGCCAGGCCCTCGAAGGCGGCCACGAGCTCGCACTCGCCAACATCAAGCCCGTCGTCGCGGCCGCCGCCGCCATCGGCACCACGGTCACGCTCGACGCCGAGGACCACACCACCCTCGACTCGATGTTCGCAATCCACGAGGAGCTGCGGAAGGACTTCCCGCAGACCGGCTGCGTCATCCAGGCCTACCTGTTCCGCACCGAGGACGACGCCCGCCGCCTGGCCGCCGCCGGCTCCCGGGTGCGTATCGTGAAGGGTGCGTACAAGGAGCCCGCAGAGGTCGCGTACCAGGACAAGGCCGAGATCGACAAGGCGTACGTCCGCATCCTGAAGATCCTCATGGAGGGCGACGGCTACCCGATGATCGGGTCCCACGACCCGCGCCTGATCGCCATCACGCAGGAGCTCGCCCGTCGCGCGGGCCGCAAGCTCGACGACTACGAGTTCCAGATGCTGTACGGCATCCGCAGCGAGGAGCAGGAGCGCCTCGCGGCCGAAGGCCACCGGATGCGGGTGTACACCGCGTACGGCACCGACTGGTACGGCTACTTCATGCGCCGCCTCGCGGAGAAGCCGGCCAACCTCCTCTTCTTCGCCCGCTCGATCCTCACCAAGGGCTGAGCCCCCTCCGGCAGTAACGACACCCCTCACAAAGGAGTTCAGAGACTCATGGACGCTGTGACCCAGGTCCCCACTCCCGTCAACGAGCCGGTGCACGGCTACGCCCCCGGCTCCCCCGAGCGCGCCCGCCTGGAGGCCAAGCTCAAGGAGCTGGCCGAGAACCCCATCGACCTGCCGATGACCATCAACGGTGAGAAGCGGATGGGCGGCGGCGAGCCGTTCCAGGTCGTGCAGCCGCACAACCACAAGGCCGTCCTCGGCACGTACCGCAACGCCACGCAGCAGGACGCGCAGGACGCCATCGACGCCGCGCTCGCCGCCGCCCCGGCCTGGCGCGCGATGTCCTTCGACGACCGAGCCGCGATCATCCTGCGCGCCGCCGAGCTGCTCGCCGGACCCTGGCGCGAGACCATGGCCGCCTCCACGATGCTCGGCCAGTCGAAGACCGCCCAGCAGGCCGAGATCGACACCCCGTGCGAGCTCGTCGACTTCTGGCGCTTCAACGTCGCGTACGCCCGCCAGATCCTGGCCGAGCAGCCCCCGGCCAACTCGCCGGGCGTCTGGAACCGTCTGGACCACCGCCCGCTCGAGGGCTTCGTCTACGCGATCACGCCGTTCAACTTCACGGCCATCGCGGGCAATCTGCCGACCGCCCCGGCCCTCATGGGCAACGTGGTCGTGTGGAAGCCGTCCCCGACGCAGACCCACGCGGCTGTCCTCCTCATGCAGCTGCTCGAAGAGGCCGGTCTGCCCAAGGGCGTCATCAACCTGGTGACCGGTGACGGCCTCGCCGTCTCCGACGTGGCCCTGGAGCACCCGATGCTCGCGGGCATCCACTTCACGGGTTCGACCAAGACCTTCCAGCACCTGTGGAAGACGGTCGGCAACAACATCGAGAAGTACCGCTCGTACCCGCGCATCGTCGGCGAGACCGGCGGCAAGGACTTCGTCGTCGCGCACCCGTCCGCGGACCGCGCGATCCTCAAGACCGCCCTGACCCGCGGCTCCTTCGAGTTCCAGGGCCAGAAGTGCTCCGCCTCGTCGCGTGCGTACATCCCGGCCTCCATCTGGAACGACGGTTTCAAGGAGGAGTTCGCGGCCGAGGTCGACGGCATCACCATGGGTGACGTCACCGACCTGGACAACTTCATCGGCGCCGTCATCGACGAGCGGGCCTTCGCGAAGAACAAGGCCGCGATCGACCGCGCCGCCGCCGACCCGTCCTGCACGATCGTCGCGGGCGGCACGTACGACGACTCGGTGGGCTACTTCGTCCGCCCGACCGTCATCGAGTGCACCGACCCGGCCAACGAGGTCTTCACGACCGAGTACTTCGGCCCGATCCTCGCCGTCCACGTCTACGAGGACGAGGCGTACGAGGAGATGCTGGCGCAGATGGAGTCCGTCTCGGCGTACGCCCTGACCGGCTCGATCATCGCCGGTGACCGCGCGGCCGCGGCCGACGCGATGGAGAAGCTCCGCTACGCGGCGGGCAACTTCTACATCAACGACAAGTCCACCGGTGCCGTGGTCGGCCAGCAGCCCTTCGGCGGCGGCCGCGCCTCCGGCACCAACGACAAGGCGGGCGCTCCGCAGAACCTGATGCGCTGGACCCTGACCCGGGCCATCAAGGAGACCCTGGTCCCGCCGACGGACTACCGCTACCCGCACATGGGCTGACCCCGCCCACGGGGCCGACGCCGCGTACAAGGCCGACGCCCCTTGAGACTCCGCCCCCATCCAGGCCCCACACCTGGACGGGGGCGGTTTCCATTGGTGCCCCCGGAGGAACCGCGCGCCCGCCGTCCGGCATCTTGATCACCATGACGACCACCCCGAGCATGACGCCGAGCACGGCCACCGGCACCTCCGGCACGGGCCGCGACCTGTACTGGGACGGCTGCCACAACGTCCGGGACCTCGGCGGGCTCGGCTCCGTCGCCCGGGGCGCCCTCGTCCGCGCCGACGGACTCGACAAGCTCACCGCGCAGGGCTGGGCCGCCGCGCACGCGCACGGCATCCGTACGGTGATCGACCTGAGGGAGCCCGACGAGTACGGCACCGACGCCGCGCCCCGGCCCGAGGGGATCACCACGCTGCGCGTCGCGCTGGACGGCATGGCGGAGGACGCGGAGTTCTGGGGACGGTGGACCGAGGACTGGCGGTGGGGGACCCCGCAGTTCTTCGGGCCGTTCATGGAGCGCTTCCCGCACCGGGTCGCGGCGGTGGTCGAGGCCGTGGCCCAAGCCGCTCCCGGCGGGGTCGCCTTCCACTGCGCGGCCGGCCGCGACCGTACGGGCAACATCGCGCTCGTCCTGCTCTCCCTGCTCGGCGCCGGACCCGAGGAGATCGCCGCGGACTACGTGGCGAGCGCGGCCAACATGGCGGCGCTGGAAGCCGCCACCGGCAGGCCCAGCCACCAGGAGGCCATCGAGGCCGCCTACGCCGAGCACGGCTCCACGCCGCACGCGGACATGGCCGCCGCCGCGCGGGCCCTGGCCGCCGAGCCGTATCTGCTGGCGGCCGGGGTCACCCCCGCCGACCTCGCCGCCGTACGCGCCCGCGTCTCCGGCTGACGCGGAGGGCCGAGCCGCCGCCGGAACTTCCGCCTGCGCGCCGCCTGACATTCCGCCCGGGCGCCGCCCGAACTTCATCCTCCGGTTGATGCACGGGCGGTGACCCGCGGCGTCCCAGCGGGCATCATCACCGCATGATCACGATTCATCTGCGGTACGAGATCGACCCGGACCGGATCGCGGACTTCGAGGAGTACGGGCGACGCTGGGTCGACCTGGTCAGCCGGTTCGGCGGCTCCCACCACGGCTACTTCCTGCCCAGCGAGGGGGACAGCGACATCGCGTACGCGCTGTTCTCCTTTCCCAGCCTCGCCGCCTACGAGCGCTACCGCACCGACTCCATGGCCGACCCCGACTGCCAGGAGGCATTCGAACTGGCCCGGCGGACCAAGTGCATCAGGCGGTACGAGCGCCGCTTCCTCCGTCCTCTGGCGTGACCGCCCCCGTGAGCAGCGCCTCCACGGCGGCCCGCGCCTCGGCCGGGCCCGCCGTGGGCGCGAGCGGCGCACCGATCCGCACCCGCAGCCGCGTACGGGTCAACGAGCCGTGTTTCGGCAGCAGTTGACCCGTCCCCATCAGGGCCACCGGGACCACCGGCACCTGGGCATGACGGGCGAGCAGCAGCGCGCCGCGGTGGAACGCGCCGAGTGAGCCCTCCCGGCCGCGCGTCCCCTCGGGGAACAGGACGACCGCATGACCGCGGTGCAGCGCCTCGGTCATGGCGAGCAGGTCGCGCAGACCGCCGCCCGTCCTGCGCACCGGGAAACCCGCCGCGAGCCGGCGGCAGATCCGGCGCCGCCACGCGGTGGCGAACCAGTAGTCGGCGGCGGCCGCGATACGGGGCGCGTGGCGGGCGTCGAGCGCGGCGAGCAGGGCCGCGGTGTCGGCGTGCGAGGTGTGGTTCGCGATCACCACGCAGCCGCCGCGCGGCAGCCGGCCCTCGCGCCGCACCCCGCCGGTCGCGGTCAGCGTGGCGCGCCACAGGGACTTGCGCAGCCGGGCGGAGAGCCGCCGGGGGAGTGCGGGCAGATGGGCGCAGTGCCGTACGGGGCTCACCGGAACGTCACTCCCGCCGTCAGGAGCAGCGCGACGAGCAGCGAGTCGATGCGGTCGAGCAGACCGCCGAAGCCGGGCAGCCAGCTGCCCGCGTCCTTCACGCCCGCCTCGCGCTTGACCATGGATTCGAGCAGGTCGCCCAGGACGCAGCCGGCGAGCACGGCGGCCCAGACGGGGAACGTGAAGGCGCCGAGCACGGCAAGCGCACCGGCGGTCGCGGCCGCGCAGCCGAGGACGCCCGCCCACGTCTTGTGCGGCGACAGGGCGGAGAGCCGGCGGGCGAACGGTCCGCTGCGGCCCAGCGCCATGCCCCCGCACCAAGCGCCCACGTCCCCGAACGCCACCGCGACCCCGACGGCCAGTGCGGTCTCGCCGAGCAGGACGAGACAGGCCAGGCCGAGCGGGATCCACAGGAGTCCGAAGGCGGTACGGCAGGCGCGCGTGAAGCCGGTGGCCGCGTCGGCCGTGAGCAGGGCGGGGCCCGCCGCCAACAGGAGCGCGCCGAGGGCAAGTTGGGGGCCGAGGGCGCCGGGGGCGAGCCAGGCAAGGCCGGGCAGGGCCATGGCCGCGAGGACCAGGACCGACTGATCGGCCCGGGTGAGCCCGGCCATCCGTACGTACTCCGCGACGGCGACCACCCCGAGCCCGGCGGCGAACACCGCCACGCCGCCGGTGCCGAGGAAGAAGGCGCCGAGGAACAGCGGCGCGGCGAAGGCCCAGGTGCGCCACCGCCGGCGCAGCTCGGTGCGCATCCGCACCCGGGCCGGGAGCGCGGCGACGGCGATCCCGGCGGTGCCGAGTACGCCGGCGACGACGGGCACCGCGCGCGAGAGGGCGCTCATCGCGGGCTCCCGGTGAGATCGGCGGCGGGCGCCGGGCGGTCGGTCAGCTCACGCCACACTCCCCGCAGCCGCACCCCCGCCGTCACCACCGAACCCACTGCGACGAGGGCGAGCACCGGCACGTACCAGCCGGACGCCGCCGCGACCACGGCCAGCGCGCACCGCTCGGTCTTCCCCATGGGGCCGCCGTTGCGCCGGGGCGCCCCCGTCGCCGCGCCCGCGAGCGCCACCCACGAGGGGAGCGTCGCGGCGAGCGCGGCGGCGGCGACCGGTCCCACCGGGGCCACCCACAGGAACCCGGCGAGCACCGCCAAGTCGGCGAGCCGGTCGCCCAGTTCGTTGAGGACCGCACCGCGCCGGGTGCACCGCCCGGTGTCGCGGGCCAGCGCACCGTCCAGGTTCGCGAAGGCGAGCCGGGCCGCGAGCAGCACGGCGACCGGGAGCGCGGCATACGGGGCGGGCAGCAGCCCGAGCGCCGCGCCCGCGCCGGCCGCGCACAGCACACCCGCCCACGTGAGGGTGTCCGGCGACACCGCGCGGCGCACCAGCGCGGCACGGACGCCGGCCAGCCGCTCGGCGTACCAGGGCTTCAATGCGTAGAGGCCGTTCATACGGGGACTGTCCCGCCGCGGGGCGGGGGCCCGACACGGCTCAGGTACTCAAACCGGCCTGAGTACCGGTGAGTTGAAACCCCCGTACGGGCTCCTTCACGTCAAACGTGACGAGCCGGGATTTTGCCTGCCGTCTCAGATACTAGGAAGTCCGACTAATTGTAGAGACAGACCGGCTCAGCTGTCCTAGCTTGGTAGGAGCCGAACGAATCGCTCGATCAAGCGAATGGCGGTTGTGGGCCGTGCCCCCATGCAGGCAACCCCTGCGGGCCTCCGCTCCCCGCCCCTCCGGCGTCTCGATATCCCGTCGACTCTGTCGACCCCTCAGTCACGTACTCCACTCATGCCCCAAGGAGTCAGCATGTCCGAGACGACCGTCGCCGCCCGCCGTGTCCGCCACGTTTCGCGGACCGCCGAAGCCGAGCGCAAGAACGCCGCCGCCGCCCTCCAGCGCGCCCTCGACCGCAGGGACAACGGCGGCGCGGCGGGTCACTGACCTGTACGTCCTGATGTACGGCGCCGATGGGCTGCCTACTTGGGCAGGCACCCACGCGGGGGCTTCGCCCCCTGCCCCCCGGTTGGGGCTTCGCCCCTTGCTCCCTTTCGCGCCTTAAGGGTGCTCGTCCTCAAACGCCGGACGGGCTGAAAGCTGCCCCACCGCCTGCCGATTGCCCGGCAGGCAGAGGGCTGCCCTCACGAGGAGTGGTCGCCCACGGGCTGCCGCCCACGAGCAGGCAGTTGCCCAGCCCCCGAGCGGGGGTGCAGGGGGCGCAGCCCCCGCCGGGGCGGGCGTGGGGCGTCAGCCCTGCCCCAACTCCCCGTCGCGGAGGTGTGGGGCGGCAGCCCCCACAGCAAGGACCCGGCGCGGAGCGGCGGAGCAACCCCCGCGGACGGCGTCCGCATGCTGGACACCCTGTGTCAGCAGCTGAAACCCCGAGTACCGTGAGGAACATGTCTCGACGCATCAATCTCGCAGTGATCCCCGGCGACGGAATCGGCCAGGAGGTCGTGTCCCAGGGCCTCAAGGTGCTCCGTGCCGTGCTTCCGCAGGACGTGAAGCTCGAGACGCAGGAGTACGACTTCGGCGCCAAGCGCTACCACGCCACCGGCGAGACCCTCACCGACGCCGACCTCGAGCAGCTCAAGGCGCACGACGCCATCCTGCTCGGCGCCATCGGCGACCCGAGCGTGCCGAGCGGCGTCCTGGAGCGCGGCTTCCTGCTCAAGCTCCGCTTCGCCTTCGACCACCACGTCAACCTGCGCCCGAGCAAGCTGCTCCCCGGCGTCGGCTCCCCGCTCGCGGGCCGGCCGGAGATCGACTTCGTGGTCGTCCGCGAGGGCACCGAGGGCCCGTACACCGGCAACGGCGGCACCATCCGCAAGGGCACCCCGCACGAGGTAGCCACCGAGGTCTCCGTGAACACGGCCTTCGGTGTCGAGCGCGTGGTGCGCGACGCGTTCGCCCGCGCCCAGGCCCGCCCCCGCAAGAAGATCACCCTCGTCCACAAGAACAATGTGCTGGCCTTCGCCGGCCACCTGTGGACGAACGTCTTCAACGAGGTGGCCAAGGAGTTCCCCGACGTCACCACCGACTACATCCACGTCGACGCCGCGACCATCTACCTGGTCACCGACCCCGGCCGCTTCGACGTGATCGTCACCGACAACCTGTTCGGCGACATCATCACCGACCTCGCCGCGGCCGTCTCCGGCGGCATCGGCGTCGCCGCCTCCGGGAACATCAACCCGTCCGGCGAATTCCCCTCGATGTTCGAGCCCGTCCACGGCTCGGCCCCGGACATCGCGGGCCAGGGCAAGGCCGACCCGACCGCCACCGTGCTGTCCGTCGCCCTGCTGCTGCGTCACCTCGACTACGAGGACGAGGCCGTCCGTATCGAGGAAGCCGTCGCCGCCGACCTCGGCGAGCGCGGTGAGACCACCCGTACCACCGAGGAGATCGGCGACGCGCTCGCCGTACGCGTATCCGGCTGACGCCCGCGGATACGGAAACCAGAAGCCGTCGGGCAGCCGCAGAGGCACCCGGCGGCTTCTCGTATGCACCGCCGGATGCCACCATCGACCCCTGGGCCGCAGCACGCCGCACCACACCCGTACAGCCCCCGCACCGGACCCGTTTCGTCCACGCCCGGTCACGAGCGATAATCGAACGTGGGGCCGCGGAATGTGGGGTGGCAAGCACTCCGCCGCAAGCTCTCAGTCGTCCGGGAGACCAGGCGTGAGGCGCGGTCCGTCACACACATAACCGGTGAAGGACATCCACTCATGACGACGCCCACGATCGAGCTCAAGCCCTCCTCGCACCCGCTCTCCGCCGCGGAGCGCGAGGCGATCCTGGCCAACCCCGGGTTCGGCCGCCACTTCACCGACCACATGGTGACGATCAAGTGGACCGAGGGCCGCGGCTGGCACGACGGCCAGCTGGTCGAGTACGGCCCGCTCTCGATCGACCCGGCGAACATGACGCTGCACTACGCGCAGGAGATCTTCGAGGGCCTCAAGGCCTACCGCCAGCCCGACGGCTCCGTGGCCACCTTCCGTCCGGAGGCCAACGCCAAGCGCTTCCAGGCCTCGGCCCGTCGCCTCGCGATGCCCGAGCTGCCCGTCGAGACCTTCATCGAGGCCTGCGACCTGCTCGTGCAGCAGGACAAGGACTGGGTGCCGGCGCACGGCGGCGAGGAGTCCCTGTACCTGCGCCCGTTCATGTTCGCCACCGAGGTCGGCCTCGGTGTGAAGCCGGCCAACGAGTACCTCTTCATGGTCATCGCCTCGCCCGCCGGTGCGTACTTCGCGGGCGGCGTGAAGCCCGTCTCGATCTGGCTCTCCGAGGACCGCGTCCGCGCCGTCCCGGGCGGCATGGGCGCCGCGAAGACCGGCGGCAACTACGCCGCGTCGCTCCTGGCCCAGGCCGAGGCCGCGGCCAAGGGCTGCGACCAGGTCTGCTACCTCGACGCGGTCGAGCACAAGTGGGTCGAGGAACTCGGCGGCATGAACCTGTACTTCGTGTACGGGGACAAGATCGTCACCCCCGAGCTGACCGGCTCGATCCTCGAAGGCGTCACCCGCGACTCCCTCCTCCAGGTCGCCCGCGACCTCGGCTACGAGGCCACCGAGGGCCGCATCTCCCTCGACCAGTGGCAGCGCGACGCCCAGAACGGCTCCCTCACCGAGGTGTTCGCCTGCGGTACGGCCGCGGTGATCACCCCCGTGGGCACGGTCAAGTGCAACGCGGGCGAGTGGACCCAGTCCGGCGGCGAGCCCGGCGAGGTCACGCTCCGCCTGCGCGAGGCACTGCTCGACATCCAGCGCGGCACGGCCTCCGACAAGCACGGCTGGATGCACACGCTGGGCTAGTCCCCGCACCCCATTCACAAGGAAGGGCCGGGCTCCCCGTTCGGGGGCCCGGCCTTCCCTTGTGCGGAAATACGGGAGTGCGGGAGTGCGGGGAGTAGGGGAGTTAGGAGATCAACCCCACAATCGTCGCGCTGATGAACGACACCAGCGTGGCCCCGTACACGAGCTTCAGGCCGAAGCGGGCGATCTGGTCACCGTGTGGCGGCGAGAGGGACTTCACGGCGCCCGCGATGATGCCGATCGAGCTGAAGTTGGCGAAGGAGACCAGGAACGTCTGGACGATCGCGGTGGCGCGCTCGCTCAGCTCGACCTTGCCGCCCGGGTTGGAGTCCGTGAAGGCGAGCATCGCGACGAACTCGTTCGAGACCAGCTTGGTGGCCATGATCTGGCCCGCGTCCACACACTCGTCCCAGGGCACCCCGGTGAGGAAGGCGAACGGCGCGAAGACGTACCCGAGGAGCTCCTGGAAGCTGGTGCCGCCCGTGAGCCCCGAGACGAGCCCGTTGATCAGCGCGATCAGCGCCACGAACCCGATCAGCATGGCCGCGACGGTGACCGCGATCTTCGCCCCGTCGAGGATGTACTCGCCGAGCATCTCGAAGAACGACCGCTTCTTGCGCTCGGGCGTGACGACCACGTCCTCCTCGGGCGTCAGCTCGTACGGATTGAGCAGCCAGACTACGATGAACCCGCCGAACAGGTTGAGCACGATCGCGGCCACCACGTACCGCGGCTCGATCATCGTCATGTAGGCGCCGACGATGGACATCGAGACGGTGGACATCGCCGAGGCGCTCAGCATGTAGAGCCGCTTCGGGGTCAGCGTGGGCAGCAGCGTCTTGATCGCGATGAAGCTCTCGGACTGCCCGAGGATCGCCGCCGACACGGCGTTGAACGATTCGAGCCGCCCGGCCCCGGTCACCTTCGAGAGCACGATGCCCAGGTACTTCACGATCAGCGGCAGCACCCGCAGGTACTGCAGGATCCCGATGAGCGCCGACACGAAGATGATCGGCATCAGGACGCTGAGCAGGAAGGGCACATTCCCCTCGGCGTCGGGATCGGCGAGGCTCCCGAACACGAAAGCCGTGCCTTCCCCCGCGTACTCCAGCAGCTTGCCGAACCCGTCCGCGAGCGCGTTGACGGCGCTCTGCCCCAGGCTCGTCTTCAGCATCACGAGCCCGAGGGCGAACTGGACGACGAGCATCAGCGCGACATACGGCGCCTTCACCCGCAGCAGCTTCAGATCGCGGGACGGCAGGAAGGCGAGCAGCAGGAAGACCACGAGGCCGACGAGTCCGATGAGGATGTGCATCCGGCAAGGAGACCCGGCCGGACCCGTCCGCCGGAGCATCCACGCGGCCGTGCGGGGCGAGTCCACCCGTGCCGCGTAGCCGGAGGGAGAGGGGGCTGGTTGCGCCGTTGGGTTTGAACAGCACTCGATCTATGAGATCCCATGGCGGCCCGTTGCTTTCTTTCACGGGCGATCCATGTTTAGAGTGGTGCTCTAAAAGCTACCGAGGGAGCACCCGGCCCCATGCGACTCACCCCCACCGAACGCGACCGCCTGCTGCTCTTCGGGGCCGCGGAGCTGGCCCGGGCCCGCCGGGCGCGCGGGCTGCGGCTCAATGTTCCGGAGGCCACCGCGCTGATCGCCGACACGGTGTGCGAGGCCGCCCGCGACGGGCTGCGGCTCGCGGAGGCGATCGAGCGGGCCCGCGCCGTGCTCGGCCCGCAGGACGTGCTGCCGGGGGTGGCCGACGTGGTCACCGAGGTGCATGTGGAGGCCGTGTTCGACGACGGTTCGCGGCTCGCCGTGGTGTCCGATCCGCTCGGCGGCGGCTCGCTGGGCGAGACCGCTCCCGGAGCGGTGCTGCCCGGGCCCGCGCACGAGGAGCCGGCCGCGGCGGTACGGATCTCCGTACGCAACACCGCGTCCGTCCCCGTCAGCGTGACCTCGCACTTCCACTTCTTCGAGGCCAACCCGCGGCTCGACTTCGACCGCGCGGCGGCGTACGGGATGCGGCTCGCGATCCCGGCCGGGGCCTCCGAGCGGTTCGGGCCCGGGGAGTCGGCGGAGGTCGGCCTCGTGCCGATCGGCGGCGAGCGGATCGCGATCGGGTTCGCGGGCCTGGTCGACGGACCTCTGGACGCGCCCGGCGCCCGCGAGGAGGCGCTGCGGCGCGCGGCCGCCTGCGGCTATCTCGGAGCCGGAACGACGGCCGAAGCGCGGGCCGAGACGACACAGAAGGGGGAAGGCCGATGAGCCGTCCCGGAGGCCACCCCGCCGAAGCCCGCCGGCTGACCCCCGAGGAGTACGCGGCCACGCACGGCCCGCGCGCCGGCGACCGGGTCGTCCTCGGCGACTCGGGCCTCGTCGTCCGCGTGGAGTCGGACTCGCAGGCGTACGGCGAGGAATTCCTCGCCGGTTTCGGCAAGACCGCCCGCGACGGGCTGCACCTCAAGGCCGCCGCCGTGCGCGAGACCTGCGACGTCGTCATCAGCAACGTCCTGGTGATCGACGCCGTGCAGGGCATCCGCAAGACCTCGATCGGCATCCGCGAAGGCCGTATCCGCGCGATCGGGCGGGCCGGGAACCCGGACACGCTCGACGGTGTGGAGGTCGTCGTCGGCACGGGCACCTCGATCGTGTCCGGCGAGGGCATGATCGCCACCGCCGGAGCCGTGGACACCCACGTCCACCTCCTCTCGCCGCGCATCATGGAGGCGTCGCTCGCCTCCGGCGTGACCACGGTGATCGGGCAGGAGTTCGGGCCCGTGTGGGGCGTGGGCGTCAACTCGCCCTGGGCCCTGAAGCACGCCTTCAACGCCTTCGACGCCTGGCCGGTCAACATCGGCTTCCTGGCCCGCGGTTCCTCCTCGCACGAGGCCCCGCTGGTCGAGGCGCTCGCCGAGGGCGGCGCCTCCGGCTTCAAGGTGCACGAGGACATGGGCGCGCACACGCGGGCGCTCGATACGGCGCTGCGCGTGGCCGAGGAGTACGACGTCCAAGTCGCCCTGCACAGCGACGGGTTGAACGAGTGCCTGTCGGTCGAGGACACCCTGCGGGTGCTCGACGGCCGCACCATCCACGCCTTCCACATCGAGGGCTGCGGCGGCGGCCACGTGCCGAACGTGTTGAAGATGGCGGGCGTCCCCAACGTCATCGGCTCCTCCACCAACCCCACCCTGCCCTTCGGCCGGGACGCGGTCGCCGAGCACTACGGGATGATCGTCTCGGTCCACGACCTCAAGACCGATCTGCCGGGCGACGCCGCCATGGCCCGCGACCGGATCCGCGCCGGGACGATGGGCGCCGAGGATGTGCTGCACGACCTGGGCGCCATCGGCATCACCTCCTCCGACGCGCAGGGCATGGGGCGGGCCGGCGAGACCGTGCGCCGCACCTTCGCGATGGCGGGCAAGATGAAGGCCGAACTCGGCCCGCTGGAAGGCGACGGGGCGCACGACGACAACGCGCGTGTGCTTCGCTACATCGCCAAGCTCACCATCAACCCGGCGATCGCCCACGGCCTCGCGCACGAGATCGGCTCGATCGAGGTCGGCAAGCTGGCGGACATCGTGCTCTGGCAGCCCGCCTTCTTCGGCGCGAAGCCGCAGCTGGTCCTCAAGTCGGGCTTCCCGGCGTACGGGGTCACCGGCGACCCGAACGCGGCCACGGACACCTGCGAACCCCTGGTCCTCGGGCCGCAGTTCGGCGCCCACGGCGCCACCGCCGCCGACCTCTCGGTGGCCTTCGTCTCGCAGGCCGCCGCCGCGCTCGAAGGAGACCGGCTGCCCACGCGCCGCCGCCGCGTGGGCGTGCGCGGCACGCGGGGGATCGGCCCGGGCGACCTGCTCCTCAACTCCCGTATCGGAGCGGTCGACGTGGACGCCCGCAGCGGCCTCGTCACGCTGGACGGGCGCCCGATGCGCTCGGACCCCGCCGACTCCGTGTCCCTGAACCGCCTCTACTTCCTCTGAGGATCCAGTGATGACCTTCCGTATGCCCGCCGAGTGGACCCCGCACGAGCGCACCTGGATGGCCTGGCCCGGCCCCAACACCACCTTCTCCTCGGCCGAGGAACTCGCCGAGTCCCGCGTGGCCTGGGCCGCGGTGGCCCGCGCCGTACGCCGCTTCGAGCCGGTCACCGTCGTGCACGGCCCCGGCCAGGCGGACTCCGCCCGCGCGCTGCTCGGCCCGGAGATCGACCTGGTCGAGCGCGAACTCGACGACGCCTGGATGCGGGACATCGGCCCCACGTTCGTGGTCGGTGAAGGCGGCGAACTGGCCGCCGTGGACTGGGTGTTCAACGGCTGGGGCGCCCAGGACTGGGCCACCTGGGAGCACGACTCCAAGATCGCCTCGTACGTGGCGGACTTGGCCGGCGTCCCCGTCCTGAGCAGCCCTCTGGTGAACGAGGGCGGCGGCATCCACGTGGACGGCGAGGGCACGGTCCTGCTCACCGAGACCGTGCAGCTGGGCCCGGAGCGCAACCCCGGCTGGACCCGCGAACAGGTCGAGGCGGAGATCCACGCGAAGCTCGGCACGACCAAGGCCATCTGGCTCAAGCGCGGCCTCACCGCCGACTATCCGCCGCACGGCTACGGCACCCTCGGCCACGTCGACATCGTCGCGGCCTTCGCGGGACCGGGCGTCGTGGTCGCCCACACCCAGCCGGACCCCTCCCACCCGGACCACGAACTCTGCCGCGAGAACGTCGAGTTCCTGCGCACCCAGACCGACGCCAAGGGCCGCCGCCTCCAGGTCGTCGAGATCCCGGCCCCGACGAAGGTCCGCGACGAGGAGGGCGGCTGGGCCGACTACTCCTACATCAACCACTACCTCTGCAACGGAGGCGTGGTCCTCTGCGCCTTCGACGACCCGCGCGACGAACACGCGGCAGGCATCTTCCGCCGCCTCTTCCCGGACCGCACGGTCACGCTGGTGGACGCCCGCACGATCTTCGCGGGTGGGGGCGGCGTGCACTGCATCACCCAGCAGCAGCCGCGGGTGTGACGGGCGGGCCGGGTACGTGCGGGATCGAGTGAGGTAGAACGTACGCGTGAATGTGCTGCATTGCGCCGCGTGCGGCCGTCGACTGACCGAGCCGGTGCGGCGCCTCGACGCCGTGCCGGAGCCGCCGCCGTACGAGGGGGGCGCCGCGCCCGACGGGCTGTACCGGGCGCCTGCGACGCTGCCGCGCGGGGCGTACTGCATCGACGAGGCGCCGTTCGGTGCCCCATACGTCCAGCCCTCGGGTGCCGGTGAGTGGGACCCGTGCATCGCAGACGGACCGCGCGGCACCATGGTCCTGAACCCGGACGATGTCCTGGACCTTGAGCCGCACCCCGTCCCGCGCCGCAACGTGGGGTGCTGCGGTCCCGCCGGCCGGGACGGTGTCAACCGCCTCTGCACCTGCGGCGCCGAGGTCGCCATCCTGAGCGCCGACTGCTACACGTCCTACGAGCTGAGGTTCGTCCCCGACGCCGTCCGAGTGGAGCCCGCCGTATGAGCCCCGAGGCCGTGTCACGCCCCCGCAAGCACGCACCCCCACGCGAAAACGTGCTCGCCGCCGCCATGGCCATGGTCGCCGAAGGCGGGCTCGAAGGGCTCACCATGGCCGCGCTCGGGCGGGCGGTCCGGATGAGCAGCGGGCATCTTCTCTACTACTTCAAGACCAAGGACGAGCTGCTGCTCCAGACCCTGGAGTGGAGCGAGGGGAAGCTGGGGGAGGAGCGGCGTGCGGTGCTCTCCCGGCCGGGGTCCGTGCGGGCGCGGCTCGACGCCTACGTCGACCTGTACGTGCCCGCCGGGCCGCGCGACCCGCACTGGACGCTGTGGCTCGAGGTCTGGAACCGCTCGCCGCGTACCGATCCCGGCGTGGAGGCGGGGCGGCGGCAGGCCGCGATCGAAGGGGCCTGGCATCGCGATCTCGTCGCGCTGCTCGCGGAGGGTGTCTCGCGCGGCGAGTTCGCCGCGCTCGACCCCGAGCGTTTCGCGCTGCGGCTGCGCGCGCTCCTCGACGGGTTCTCGGTGCATGTGGCCGTGGGGCTGCCGGGTGCGGACCGGGATGAAGTCCTCGTCCACGTACGGGAGTTCCTCGACGCATCGCTCGCGGTCCGATGAGAACGTGGCGCGGACCACAGACCGCATCCTGAGACGGGGTGAGGAGACACTCACCGTCTGTGCAAGACTGCGACCGTGTTCTCGTTCGCCATGATTATTGGCAGCAGGCGCGCCGGTCCGCAGTGACCGCTCCGTACCGACCGACGTACGGGCGGACACCGTCGTCCTCGACCCGCGCGCAGACCTCTCGCACCCGCGAGGGGTTTTTTCATTTCATTGAAAAGATCGCAGTCCGGCCCACCCGCAGCCGGAGGCGGAGCGCCAGGGATCATAGGAGGAAGGCGGAGCCGGTCATTCCGGTCGACCGACATCCGAATCAGGAGCCAGCAGCATGACCCAAGCCACGGAAAACGCGGATACCGCAGGGCCCTTCGGCCCCCGCGACGCCCACGACGCTTTCCATGTCTTCGACACGACGCTGCGCGACGGCGCACAGCGCGAGGGCATCAACCTCACCGTCGCGGACAAGCTGACGATCGCGCGGCACCTGGACGAGTTCGGCGTCGGCTTCATCGAAGGCGGCTGGCCCGGGGCCAACCCGCGCGACACCGAGTTCTTCGCACGCGCCGCCGAAGAGATCACGTTCAAGAACGCCCAGCTGGTGGCCTTCGGCGCCACCCGCCGCGCCGGCGCCAAGGCCGCGGACGACCCGCAGGTCAACGCGCTGCTCGCGTCCGGCGCCCCGGTGATCACCCTGGTCGCCAAGTCCCACGACCGCCATGTCGAACTCGCCCTGCGCACCACCCTCGACGAGAACCTCGCGATGATCGCCGACACCGTGGCGTATCTGCGCGAGCAGGGCCGCCGCGTCTTCGTCGACTGCGAGCACTTCTTCGACGGCTACCGCGCCAACCCGGCCTACGCGAAGTCCGTGGTCCGCACGGCACACGAGGCGGGCGCGGACGTCGTCATCCTCTGCGACACCAACGGCGGCATGCTCCCCGCCCAGGTGCAGGCCGTGGTCTCCACCGTCCTCGCCGACACCGGCGCACGCCTGGGCATCCACGCCCAGGACGACACCGGCTGCGCGGTGGCCAACACCCTCGCCGCCGTGGACGCCGGCGCCACCCACGTCCAGTGCACGGCCAACGGCTACGGCGAGCGCGTCGGCAACGCCAACCTCTTCCCGGTCGTCGCCGCCCTGGAGCTCAAGTACGGCAAGCGCGTACTCCCCGAGGGCTCCCTCAAGGAGATGACCCGCATCTCGCACGCGATCGCCGAGGTCGTGAATCTGACGCCTTCGACGCATCAGCCGTACGTGGGCGTCTCGGCCTTCGCCCACAAGGCCGGCCTGCACGCCTCCGCGATCAAGGTCGACCCGGACCTGTACCAGCACATCGACCCCGAGCTCGTCGGCAACACCATGCGCATGCTGGTCTCCGACATGGCGGGCCGCGCCTCCGTCGAGCTCAAGGGCAAGGAGCTCGGCGTCGACCTCGGCGGCGACCGCGCCCTGGTCGGCCGCGTGGTCGAGCGGGTCAAGGAGCGCGAGCTCAAGGGCTACACGTACGAGGCCGCCGACGCCTCCTTCGAGCTGCTGCTCCGCGAGGAGGTCGAGGGCCGCGCCCGCCGCTACTTCCGCGTCGAGTCCTGGCGGGCCATCGTCGAGGACCTGCCCGACGGCACCCACGCCAACGAGGCCACCGTGAAGCTGTGGGCGAAGGGCGAGCGCATCGTCACGACGGGGGAGGGCAACGGTCCGGTCAACGCCCTGGACAACGCCCTGCGCCGCGGCCTGGAGCGCATCTACCCGCAGCTCGCCAAGCTGGAGCTCGTCGACTACAAGGTCCGCATCCTGGAGGGCCGGCACGGGACGGAGTCCACGACCCGCGTCCTGATCTCCACCTCGGACGGCCAGGGCGAGTGGGCCACGGTCGGCGTCGCGGACAACGTGATCGCCGCGTCCTGGCAGGCACTGGAGGACGCCTACACCTACGGCCTGCTGCGGGCCGGGGTCGAGCCCACGGAATAGCTCGACGGAGTAGTTCTTACGGTTCGCGGTCCCCGCCCTCCGGCCCCGTCATCGGGCCGCCCGCTGCGTTAGCTTCGAAGTATGAGAAAGCTTACGAAGCGGATCAACGGGACAAGGCGGATCATGGTCGCCCTGTCCGGACTGCTGCTGGCCCTGGGCGCCTCCCTCGCGGTGGCGCCCGGGGCCGCAGCCGCTTCGGACATCTCGACCGTGGCGAACGCGCTGGAGAAGGGCCCGGTGTACGTCGACCCCGCGGCGTCGGGGCAGCTCTCCGCCGCGGATGCGGACAAGCTGGCGCAGCAGATCGAGGACGCGGGCAAGCCGGTGTTCCTGGCCGTCCTGCCCGAGGACTTCCCCGTGACACCGGACGACTTCAGGAATTTGCGGACGGCGGTCGGCGACCCGGGCGTGTACGCGGTGCAGCACGGCGACACCTTCCGGGTGCGGGCCGACCCTTCGGTCCTCTCGTCGCAGGCGACGCAGAACCTGGAGAGCCTCGGCAGCTCGGCGGGCCTCGACGCCTTTGTGGACGCGGCCGTCCGTGACGCACGCGGCAGCGCGCCCGCCTCCTGGGGCGGCGCGGCCGACGACGGGGTGTCCGCCGGCGCCCTGATCGGTCTCGGCGCGGTGGCCGTGGCCGGCGGCGCGGGCGCGTACGCCCTGGTCAGGCGGAACAAGCGGAAGAAGGCCGAGGAGCAGCGGGCCGCCCTCGACAAGCTGCGCGTGGTCGTGGACGAGGACATCACGGCGTTCGGCGAGGAGCTGGAGCGGCTCGACTTCCACCCCGGTGAGCAGGGCGCCACGGACGCGATGCGCGAGGACTACGAGCGCGCCCTGGACTCGTACGAACAAGCCAAGTCGATCATGGCTTCGGCCCAGCGGCCCGAGGACGTCACCGGCGTGACCCAGGCCCTGGAGGACGGCCGGTTCGCGCTGGCGGTCCTGGCCGCGCGGCGCGAGGGCCGTGAGCTGCCCGAGCGCCGGCTGCCCTGCTTCTTCGACCCGCGCCACGGCCCGTCCGTGGCTGACGCCGACTGGGCCCCGCCCGGCGCGCCCGTCCGCGCCGTGCCGGTGTGCGCGGCGGACAAGGCCCGCATCGACGACGGCGAGGACCCCGCGGTCCGTACGGTCGACACCGACCAGGGGCGCCGCCCGTACTACGAGGCGGGCCCGGTGTACGGCCCGTGGGCCGGCGGCTACTTCGCCGGCGGCATCCTGCCCGGCCTCCTGGTCGGCACGATGCTCGGCTCGATGATGGCGAGCCCGGCCTACGCGTACTCCGACCCGTCGGCGGGCGGCTGGGGCGGCGACGGGTCCGGCTCGGACTTCGGCTCCGATGATTTCGGAGGGGGTTTCGGGGACGGAGGCTTCGGCGGAGGCGACTTCGGCGGGGGAGGAGGCGGGGACTTCGGCGGAGGGTTCTGAGCCGTCCCCGCCTCCTCACCGGTTCACCTCAGCCCGCGGAAGAACCCCCGGATATCGCGGGCCATGACCTCGGGCTCCATGTGGGCCGCGTAATGCCCGCCCGGCTCCTTGTAGAGGTTCCACTGCACGATGTTGCTGTGGTCGCGCTCGGCGAAGGTGCGGAACGGCCGCATGTCCCCCTCGAACGAGGCCACACCGAGCGGCACCGTCGTCGGCTCGGCCGCGGCCCCGCCCGTCGTGGGCACTTCCTCGTGGGCCATCTCGTAGTAGAAGCGCATGGCCGAACCGGCCGTCCCCGTCAGCCAGTACAGGGCGACGTTCGTCAGGATGAAGTCGTCGTCCGGCACGACCTCCCCGGGTGTGCCCGCGGCGAACAGCTGAAGGTTCCAGCCGAGCAGCCCGACCGGTGAGTCGGCGAGCGCGTGCGCGAGGGTCTGCGGCTGCTGGGACTGCAAGGTGTTGAAGGAGAGCTTGTTCTCCATGAACCACTGGAGGATCCCCATCGCCTGCCGCTCGTCCTCGGTGAGCCGCTCGAACTCCGCGGGATCGCCGGAGGGATAAGAGAACACCTGGGTGACGTGCACCCCGGCGACCTGCTCGGGGGCCAGCCGCCCGAGCTGCGGTGCGATGAAGGACCCGCCGTCGTTGCCGCCGGCCCCGTAGCGCGCGTATCCGAGCCGCCGCATGAGCTCGGCCCAGGCCTTGGTCGTACGGGTGATGCCCCAGCCCTTCTCCTTGGTGGGACCGGAGAAGCCGAAGCCGGGGATGGAGGGGATGACCAGGTGGAAGGCGTCGGCGCGGTCGCCGCCGTGCGCCGCCGGGTCGGTGAGCGGCCCGATCACCTTCAGGTACTCCACGAAGGAGCCGGGCCAGCCGTGGGTGAGGATCAGCGGGAAGGCGTCCGGCTCGGGGGAGCGGACGTGCAGGAAGTGGATGGTCTGCCCGTCGATCTCCGTCGTGAACTGCGGGTACTCGTTGATCTTCGCTTCCTGGGCACGCCAGTCGTAGCCGTCGCGCCAGTACGCGGCGAGCCGCCGCACGAGGTCGGTGCTCGTCCCGTACTCACCCGGCTCACCGGGCCCGTCGTCGGTCCAACGGGCCCTGGAGAGGCGGTCGTTCAGGTCGTCTAAGGCGGCCTGAGGTATGTCGATGCGGAAGGGGTGGATCGTGTCGGCGGAAGTCATGCCGTCCACCTTTGTCCCGTGCCGTACCGCCGACAACGGGACCACGCACATCCGCTTGTGCAGCTTGGCCCGGACCGTGCCGGGCCGCACGCTGCCCGCGGCTCAGGCGTTGCGGATCGCCGAGATGTCGAAGACCAGCTTGATCTTGTCGGACACCAGGACGCCGCCCGTCTCCAGGGCCGCGTTCCAGGTCAGGCCCCACTCCGAGCGGAGCAGCTCGGCCTTGCCCTCGAAGCCCACGCGCTCGTTGCCGAACGGGTCCTTGGCCGCGCCGTTGAACTCCAGGTCGATGGTGATCGGCTTGGTGACGTCCTTGATGGTGAGGTCGCCGGTGATCCGGTAGTCCTCGCCGCCGAGCGCCTCGGCCGAGGTGGAGCGGAAGGTCATCGTCGGGAACTTCTCCACGTCGAAGAAGTCGGCGCTCTTGAGGTGGCCGTCGCGGTCGCCCTGGCCCGTCTCGATGCTGTCCATCTTCACGTCGAGGGAGGCGGTGGACTGCGAGGGGTCGCTGCCGTCCAGGTGCAGGGTGCCCTCGAAGTCGAGGAAGGAGCCCTTCACGTTGGTCACCATCGCGTGCCGGGCCGTGAAGCCGAGCGAGGTGTGTGCGGGGTCGATCGTGTAGTCGCCGGTGAGGCCGGCCAGCTCGGGGTTGACCGGGGCCGGGGCGGCGGTGGTCTCGGTGGCGTCGTTCTTGCGGCCGAAGATGCCCATTTTGTGCTCCTTGGGGATGGTTTCCTGCTGCTGCCTTCGACAGTAGACCTATTTGGTTTAACTTTCAACAGGTACGTGGGCTCCGCATCGTCCTTCATGGGGCGGACTCGCATGGCGTAACGTCTGCGCGGGCCGGGGCCCCGTAGGTCATTGTGTGACCTCTACAACGCCGCCGCCCCCTGAGCAGTGGGATCGCCTGCACTGAAGTGGGCTTCTGTCCGGGGGTACCAGGAAAACGGGCCGGAGACTGTGCGAAGTCGACGGACCGTTTCCCCGCCCCGGCTTCGTAAGGTCGCTACATGACCGTTTTGGATGAGGCTGCTTTTGCCGGCGGCGAGCCCACCGATGCCCGCGGACGCGTGGCCGAGCTGCACGCGATCCGTGCCAAGGCCGTCGCGGGACCGAGCGAGAAGGCCACCGAGGCGCAGCACGCCAAGGGCAAGCTGACCGCACGGGAGCGCATCGAGCTGCTCCTGGACGCCGGCTCCTTCCAGGAGGTCGAGCAGCTGCGTCGGCACCGGGCCACCGGTTTCGGTCTGGAGAACAAGAAGCCCTACACCGACGGTGTCATCACCGGCTGGGGCACGGTCGACGGCCGCACGGTCTTCGTCTACGCGCACGACTTCCGGATCTTCGGCGGCGCCCTGGGCGAGGCCCACGCCACCAAGATCCACAAGATCATGGACATGGCCATCGCGGCCGGTGCACCGCTGGTCTCCCTGAACGACGGCGCCGGCGCCCGTATCCAGGAGGGCGTCTCCGCGCTCGCCGGGTACGGCGGCATCTTCCAGCGCAACACCAAGGCCTCCGGCGTCATCCCGCAGATCAGCGTGATGCTCGGCCCGTGCGCGGGCGGCGCGGCCTACAGCCCCGCCCTCACCGACTTCGTGTTCATGGTCCGCGAGACCTCGCAGATGTTCATCACCGGTCCCGACGTCGTCAAGGCGGTCACCGGCGAGGAGATCACGCAGAACGGCCTGGGCGGCGCCGACGTGCACGCCGAGACCTCCGGCGTCGCGCACTTCGCGTACGACGACGAGGAGACCTGCATCGCCGAGGTGCGCTACCTCATCTCGATGCTGCCCTCGAACAACCGCGAGAACCCGCCGGTCGTCTCCTCCGAGGACCCGGCGGACCGCCGCTCGGACGTGCTCCTGGACCTGGTCCCGGCCGATGGCAACCGCCCGTACGACATGCACAAGGTGATCGAGGAGCTCGTCGACGACGGCGACTACCTCGAGGTCCACGAGCGCTGGGCGCGGAACATCGTCTGTGCCCTCGCGCGTCTGGACGGCCAGGTGGTCGGCATCGTCGCCAACCAGCCGCAGACCCTCGCGGGCGTGCTCGACATCGAGGCCTCCGAGAAGGCCGCGCGCTTCGTCCAGATGTGTGACGCCTTCAACATCCCGATCGTCACCCTTTTGGACGTACCCGGCTTCCTGCCCGGAGTCGACCAGGAGCACGGTGGAATCATCCGCCACGGCGCCAAGCTCCTGTACGCGTACTGCAACGCGACCGTGCCCCGGATCTCCCTGATCCTGCGCAAGGCGTACGGAGGTGCGTACATCGTCATGGACTCCCAGTCCATCGGTGCCGACCTCACGTACGCCTGGCCCACCAACGAGATCGCGGTGATGGGCGCCGAAGGTGCCGCCAACGTCATCTTCCGCCGCCAGATCGCGGACGCCGAGGACCCCGAGGCGATGCGGGCGCGCATGGTCAAGGAGTACAAGGCCGAGCTGATGCACCCGTACTACGCGGCCGAGCGCGGTCTCGTGGACGACGTCATCGACCCGTCCGAGACGCGGTCCGTGCTGATCGCCTCCCTGTCGATGCTGCGCAACAAGCACGCCGATCTGCCCTCGCGCAAGCACGGCAACCCGCCGCAGTGACGCGGCGCCCCTGACTTCCTTCCTGCCCTCTGCCCTACGGAGATCCGAACCCCATGACCTCTCCTGCCGAGAACCTCCTCCGCGTCGAGAAGGGCCACGCCGAGCCGGAGGAGCTGGCCGCCATCACGGCCGTCCTGCTGGCCCGTGCGGCCGCGTCCGAGTCCGCCGCGGCTCCCGCCCCGTCCCGCGGCCGCGACAAGGCCGGCTGGCGCCGCCTGGAGCGCACCCCGGGCTTCCGCGCCCCCCACTCCTGGCAGGGCTGACCCCTCGCCTTCTCTGGGCTTCAGCCGCCCCGTGTCCCCTTGTGGGGGTGCGGGGCGGTTTGCTTTTCCCCCACCCCGCCCCTTCCCGAAACCGGGGGCTCCGCCCCCGGACCCCCGTATCGCGCTGAACGCGCTCGTCCTCAAACGCCGGACGGGCTGAAAGGTTCAGCCCCTGCGGCGTTTGAGCAGATCCGAGCGGAGCTCGGATGCGGGGTCCGGGGCGGAGCCCCGGTTTCGGGAAGGGGCGGGGTGGGGGAGACAAAAAGGCCCCGCACCCCCACAAGGGGACACGGGGCCCGCGGGCCGTAGCCCGGGAAGATCTACCGAAGCCGCGCCATCAGCGCGTGCTCCACCAGCGTGATGAGCGCCGACTTCGCGTCCGCACGGTGACGCGCGTCCGTAGTGATGATCGGCGTGTCCGGCCCGATCTGCAGCGCCTCACGAACCTCGTCCGGCTGATACGGCTGCTGCCCGTCGAAGCCGTTGAGCGCGATCACGAACGGCAGACCCGAGTTCTCGAAGTAGTCCACCGCCGGGAAGCAGTCCGCCAGACGACGCGTGTCCACGAGCACGATCGCGCCGATCGCACCGCGCACCAGGTCGTCCCACATGAACCAGAAGCGGTCCTGGCCGGGCGTACCGAACAGGTACAGGATCAGGTCCTGGTCCAGGGTGATACGGCCGAAGTCCATCGCCACAGTCGTCGTCGTCTTGTCCCCCGTGTGGGTCAAGTCGTCGATCCCCGCGGACGCGGACGTCATCACGGCCTCGGTACGCAGCGGGTTGATCTCCGAGACGGCGCCCACGAACGTGGTCTTGCCCACGCCGAAGCCTCCCGCCACCACGATCTTCGCGCTGGTGGTGGAGCGGGCCGCACCGCCGCTAGAGCTTTCGAAGTCCACTGAGCACCCTTTCGAGCAGTGTCACATCAGGCTGGCCGCCGGCGTTCTCGTCGCCGCCGGGCTGGTGGATGGCCACGAGGCCGGCCTCGGCCAGGTCGGCGACGAGGATCCGGGCCACGCCGAGGGGGATGGAGAGCAGTGCCGAGACCTCGGCGACCGACTTGATCTCGTGGCACAGGTTGCAGATCCGCTGGTGCTCAGGGAGCTGGCCCTGGAGCTGGTGCGGCTGCGCGGTCGTGTGCACCAGCGCCTCGATGGCGAGCTGGTACCGCGGCCGGGTCCGTCCGCCCGTCATGGCGTACGGGCGGACGAGAGGGTTCTGCGCACGGCCGGGCGAGGCCTCGGGGGAGCGGGGTGCGGGCTGCACCGGCTGGATCCGGGGTGCCTGCTGCTGCTCGTAAGGGTCACGCGGCCGCTGCGGCGGTGCGAACCGCTCCTGATGGCTGGGTGTGGAGGGGAAGTTGTAGCGGTTGGGCGAGTTGTCGCCCTGGTTCTGGCCATACGACCAGTTCCCCGAAGACGAACCGTCTCGCGGTGTGGGACCTGCCACTGCTCCTCCTCCGACTTTCCCGGGCTTCCATCAAGTGGAGCCGCGTCCCGAAACTTTAAGGCCACGGGACGCGAATTCGCACTGCCTGTCTGTTAGTTGAGAAGGCTCCCCTGGAGCTCCGCACGCAGGTCCGGGGTGAGAACCGTGCCTGCGCGGTCGACCAAAAGGGCCATCTCGTACCCAATGAGACCGATGTCGGCCTCGGGGTGTGCGAGAACGGCGAGCGAGGAACCGTCCGAGATGGACATGAGGAAGAGAAACCCTCGCTCCATCTCCACAACGGTCTGGTTCACGAGGCCGCCCTCGAAGATGCGGGAGGCACCCGCGGTCAGCGAGGTCAGACCGGATGCGACGGCCGCCAGCTGGTCGGCGCGGTCGCGCGGGAACCCTTCGGACATCGCCAGAAGAAGTCCGTCGGCGGAGACCACCACCGTGTGCGACACCCCGGGGGTGTTGTCCACGAAGTTGGTGATCAACCAGTTCAGGTTCTGCGCCGCCTGGCTCATCGGGCTCACACTAACGCTCCTGGTTGTAGTTGCTGCCGGAGCCGAAGCCCTGGCCGTTCGTCTCATTGCCTGCGTCCCGCCCACGCTGCACGCCGCGGCGCAGGTTGCTCAGCCTGCCCCGGACGTCCTCGGGGGCGCGGGAGACCTGGGGGCCGCCCTGCGGGGTCTGTTCCGCGGTGCCCTCGACCAGATTGGCACGGGGGACCCGGCGCGGGAGGCCGGAGGAGGTGACCCCGCCCGCCCGCGGCTGCTTGAGCTGCTCGGCCCGCTGCCAGCGCACGTCGTTGGCGGACTGCCAGTCGTCGCTGCCGCTGCCGCTGCCGCCAGCCAGCAGACCGCGCGACTCCGAGCCGCCGTCGGCCTGCGGAGCGCTCGGCTGCGGACCGCCCGCGAGCGGACGCTGGGGCAGTGCGCCCTGGTCCTGGGGCCGGTCCGAACCGCCCTGCCACTGCTGGCCGTTGCCACCGCCGGCGGTGCCGCGGCGCGGCAGGCCCGCTTCGGTCGTCTCGTGGACGACGCTCGGCGAGGGACCCGCGGTGCCCGGCCCGTCGAAGCCTACGCCGTCGCGGTCGGCCGCGGGAGCGTCCGGAGCAGATTCCGCTTCGGCTCCGTAGCCGTCCGCGTACTGCTCCTGGTAGCCGCCCTGGTTCTGCCAGTCGGCCTGCCCGTTGTAGTCGCCGTAGCCGTCCTGCTGCGCGCCGGACCGGTCCGCGTAACCGGGTTCCGCATAGCCGGTGTCCTGGTAGCCGTCCT
The DNA here is from genome assembly GCF_900100315.1 of Streptomyces indicus. Taxonomy (GTDB): domain Bacteria; phylum Actinomycetota; class Actinomycetes; order Streptomycetales; family Streptomycetaceae; genus Streptomyces; species Streptomyces indicus. The sequence goes on along the minus strand of NZ_FNFF01000002.1, from coordinate 219,315 downwards.
GCTGCGCGTACGCACCCTGCGGTACCGGCTCGTACGCGTCCTGCTGGTCGTAGCCGTTCTGGCTCTGGGCGTAGGCGCCCTGGTCCGCGTAGCCCTGCTCGCCCGGGTAACCGTCCTGCTGCGGGTACGCACCCTGCTGGTCGTAACCGTCCTGCCCGACCTCGTCGCGGAAGAGCGGACGGCCGTTCTGGTCGGCCGCCTGCGCCTCGAGCGCGGCGCGGCGCTCCTCGCGCATCAGCGAGCGGCCCACCGGGTCGAGCTCGCGCACGGCCTCGTCGCTGAGCGCCTGCTGCTCGTAGCGGCTGTCGTCGAAGCCGAGTTCGGCGGCGGTGCGCAGCGGCGCGGGGCCACCGGTCTCGTACGACTGCTGCTGCGGGATCATCTGCGAGACGGTGAACTCGCTCTCGGGCACCTCGGAGCCGCCGCCACCGTGGGTGATGACGTCCGGGAGCATGACGAGCGAGGTCGTGCCGGCCTGCTCGCCCGAGGGGCGCAGCTGGACGCGGACACCGTGCCGGTCCGCCAGGCGGCCGACCACGAACAGGCCCATGCGCTGGGAGATCGCGGCGTCCACGGTCGGCGGGTTGGCCAGCTTGTGGTTGATGTCCGCGAAGTCCTCGGCGGTCAGGCCGATGCCCTTGTCGTGGATCTCGATCATCACGCGGCCGTCCGGCAGACGGGTCGCGGTGACGCGCACCTTGGTCTGCGGCGAGGAGAACGTGGTGGCGTTCTCCAGGAGCTCGGCGAGCAGGTGCACGAGGTCGGTCACGGCGCGGCCGTGGATCTCGGCCTCCGGGACGCCGGTGAGCTCGATGCGCTCGTACTGCTCCACCTCGGAGGAGGCGGCGCGCAGCACGTCGACCAGCGGGACCGGCTGGTCCCAGCGGCGGCCCGGCTCCTCGCCGGCGAGGACCAGGAGGTTCTCGCCGTTGCGGCGCATACGGGTCGCGAGGTGGTCCAGGCGGAAGAGGTTCTCCAGCTGGTCCGGGTCGGCCTCGTTGTTCTCCAGGTCGGTGATCAGGGTCAACTGGCCCTCGATCAGCGACTGGTTGCGGCGCGACAGGTTGGTGAAGATCGCGTTGATGTTGCCCCGGAGCAGAGCCTGCTCGGCGGCGAGTCGTACGGCCTCGCGGTGCACCTGGTCGAAGGCGCGGGCGACCTCGCCGATCTCGTCGGTGGACGAGATCGGGATGGGCTGCACGCGGGTGTCGACCCGGCCGGGCTCGGTGCGCGAGAGCTGGTCGACGAGCATCGGCAGGCGCTGCTCGGCCACGTCGAAGGCGGCGGTGCGCAGGCGGCGCATCGAGCGGGACATCTGGCGGGCCATGAGCCCGGCGATGATGAACGCGGCGAGCAGGGCGGCGACCACGATCGCGCCGTTGACGTACGCGTCGGTCTTGGCGTCGGAGGAGATCTGCGCGGCGTCGGACACGGCCTTGTCGATGAGGTCGGTCTCGACGGCGCCGTAGCCGTCCATCTTGGCGGTGCCGAGCTCCAGCCAGACCTTGGCGTTGATGCCGTCCTTCTGGAGGGCGCCGCGCGGGTCGTCGGACTGGAAGGCCGCGGCCATCTTCGTCAGCGTGATGTCCATGGCCGGCAGGGCGCTGTACTGGCGGCTCTGCAGGCCGGTGTCGCCGTCCGCCTCCACGCCGGTGGCCTTCTGCTGCTTGGCCATCTCGGACTCGAGGGCCGCGACGTCCTCCTCCGAACCGCCGGAGACGTACTCGCCGATGGCGATGCTCTCCAGGTAGCGGTACGTGCTGAGCTGCCGCAGCTGCTCGGTCAGGACCTTCGGGTTCTGGCTCGGGCGGACGAGGATGTGCGTACCGATGGAGCGCTGGAGCGAGGCGGAGGCCTTGGCGAGCGAGACGGCGTAGACGGTACGGCCGTAGCTCGTCACGTTGCCCGACCCGAGGCTGAGCTCGTTGGCGAACTCCATCAGGAAGTGCTGGATGTCGGTGTACGCCTCTTCGGTCTTCAGCGGGTCCTGGGACCGCGTGTAGGCCTTCTTGCGTACGTCGGCGAGCTTGCCCTCGTTGGCCTGGAAGAGCTTGAGGCGGCGCTCGAGGCCGGCGTTGGCGGGCATGTCCGCGACGGCGGCGTCGAACTTCGCCTTGGCCTCGGCGGTGGCGTCCCTGAGCTTCTTGACCTGGTCGGTCTCGCCCTTGCTCTGGAGCAGGTCGGGCGCGGACAGGTCACGCTCGTTCAGCAGCGCCTGGCTGTAGTCGGCGGCCGCGCGCACCACGAGTGCGGTCTTCTCCGCGTCCTGCGCCTCGGACCAGGTGTCGATGGACCCCTTCACCTGGAAGCCGCCCATGACGAGGGCGACGAGCGCGGGTATGAGGAGGATCGCGTTCAGGCGTACGGGCACACGCCAGTTGCGCGGGGACAGCCGTCCCCCGCCGCCGGCCGGCGCGGGGTCGTTGCCCGGCATGGGCGCGGGAGCCACGGCCTCCCGCTGGGGCGGGGTGAAGTTGCCCCGCGCCGACGGCTCGGGACTGTTCTTGCTTCGCCTCACTCGACCAACAACCTCTCGGCGTCGGCACACCTACGCTGTGCCGCTGTCGTCTTCCGGCCCGGGTACGGGGCAGTTCGTTCAGCCCGCTACTACTGGGCAGTTCAGCGCATTCCAGCACGTCAGCGCAGGCGATTCCAAACGTTCGGAAGAAATGATTCCGGGTGATCTGCGCCTCACGTAAAACCGACATAAAGAGCGAGCCCCGCCAAATGGCGGGGCTCTTGTGAGCGCAGCGGTACCGAGTGACAGCACGCGGTGTCGGAGGGCCCGGAATTCTCTGTCGAAACGTTATGAACACACGGGCGGATCGTGTCAAACGACACAGAGTGCTCACACAGGTCTCACGGCAACATACGACAACTTCCGTATGTCCAGGAGCACTTGGCGTCTGCGGGCGACTACTTCAACCGTGCCATCAGCGCATGCTCGACCAGCGTGATCAGCGCGGACTTCGCATCCGCACGGTGTCGCGCGTCCGTCGTGATGATCGGGGTGTCGGGTCCGATCTGGAGCGCTTCACGCACTTCGTCCGGCTGGTACGGCTGGTGGCCGTCGAATCCGTTGAGCGCGATGACGAAAGGCAGCCCGGAGTTCTCGAAGTAGTCCACCGCCGGGAAGCAGTCCGCGAGCCGGCGGGTGTCCACGAGCACCACGGCGCCGATCGCACCCTTCACCAGGTCGTCCCACATGAACCAGAAGCGGTCCTGACCCGGCGTACCGAACAGGTACAGGATCAGGTCCTGGTCCAGCGTGATGCGGCCGAAGTCCATGGCCACCGTGGTGGTCGACTTGTTCCCGGTGTGGGTCAGGTCGTCGATGCCGGCCGAGGCCGAGGTCATCACGGCCTCGGTACGCAGCGGGTTGATCTCCGAGACGGAGCCGACGAACGTGGTCTTGCCCACGCCGAAGCCGCCCGCCACCACGATCTTCGCGCTGGTGGTGGCGGAACGTACGGCCTCGCCGCTAGAGCTTGCGAAGTCCACTGAGCACCCTCTCGAGCAGTGTTACGTCAGGCTGGCCGCCGGCGTTCTCGTCGCCGCCCGGCTGGTGGATGGCCACGAACCCGGCCTCGGCCAGGTCGGCGACCAGGATCCGGGCCACTCCCAGCGGCATGGTGAGCAGCGCCGAGACCTCCGCCACCGACTTGACCTCGCGGCACAGATGGCAGATCCGCTGGTGCTCGGGGAGCAGACCCTGCAGCTGCATCGGATCGGCCGTGGTGCTCACCAGGGCCTCGATGGCCAGCTGGTAGCGCGGCCGGGTCCGGCCGCCCGTCATGGCATACGGGCGCACCAGCGGCTGCTCTGCCTCCATGCCGTAGTCGGCCTGGGCGCCGTACGGATCGTGAGAGGCGGTGGGCGGGGTCATGAATCCTCCGGGCGGGACAGCAAGTTGTCAGTGCCGTCTGATGTGGCCGGTGGGGGGATCGCGGGGGGCGGCCGGACGGGTCGTACGGTTCGGGTGGGCGCCGTCAGTGCAGCAGGCTGCCCTGGAGCTCCGCGCGCAGGTCCGGGGTGAGGACCGTGCCGGCGCGGTCGACGAGCAGTGCCATCTCGTACCCGACGAGGCCGATGTCCGCCTCGGGGTGGGCGAGTACGGCGAGCGAGGAGCCGTCGGAGATCGACATGAGGAAGAGGAAGCCGCGCTCCATCTCCACCACGGTCTGGGCGACGTTCCCGCCCTCGAAGATCCTCGACGCGCCCGCGGTCAGCGAGGTCAGGCCGGAGGCGACCGCCGCCAGCTGGTCGGCGCGGTCACGCGGGAAACCCTCGGACAGGGCGAGCAGCAGACCGTCGGCCGAGACCACCACCGTGTGCGACACCCCGGGGGTGTTGTCCACGAAGTTGGTGATCAACCAGTTCAGGTTCTGTGCCGCCTGGCTCATCGGACTCAACTATCGCTCCTGCTGGTGAGAAGGGCTGGGGAAGGTACCGGTGTCGCCGGAGCCCGCCTGCCGGCCCTGCTGGATGCCCCGACGCAGATTCGTCAGGCGTCCACGGACATCGTCGGGACGGCGGGACACCTGCGGCCCGCCCTGGTGCTGCTGCTGTTCGGCCGTGCCCGCCACAAGGTTGGCGCGCGGCACACGGCGCGGCAGACCGGAGGTGGTGACGCCGCCCGCGGAGGGCTGACGCACCCGCTCGGCCTGACGGACGAGTTCGTCGTTGGGGGAGTTGCGCCACGCCGGACCGGCAGGGTTCTGCTGGGGGCGGGGCGGCACGGGAGCCTGCGCCGGACCCTGGTCCTGCTGCGCGGACTGCTGCTGCGCCTGCTGACCCTGCGGACCGCCGCGGAACCAGTTGGTCTCCAGCGTGTCGTACAGCGGGGTACGGCCGTCGCCGGGACCGCTCGCCGGCGGCAGGGCCCACGCGTCGCTGTCGGCCTGCTGCGGAGCGGGCTGCACCTGCTGCTGCGGCGGGACCGGCTGCGGGGGGACGGCCTGCGGCGGCACGGGCTGCTGACCAGGGCGCTGGGCCGGCGGCCGCGGGATGCCGAAGTCGGCGGTGTCCCGTGCGCCGCGCGGCTGCGCGGGCTGGCCCTGCGAGCCGGGCTGACCCTGCTGACTGTGCTGCCCGGGCTGACCCTGCTGGCCGGGCTGGGCGAACTGGCCGGTGGCGCCGGGGCCTTGGGGCCGGGCGAACTGACCGGTGGTGTCCTGCGCCTGGGGGCGCGCGAACTGGCCGGTGTCCTGGCCCTGCGGACGCTGCGGCACGGGCGGGTTGGGTATCCCGGCCGGACGCGGCCCGTTGAAGTCGGGGCGGTCGAACTGGGCCGTGGAGCCCGGGCCCTGGCGGTCGTCCCGGCCGGCGCCCGGACGCCCGAAGCGACCGGTGGTCTCCGGCTCCTCGTGCCCGCGCGGGTGCTCCTGCGGAATGTCCTTGCCCCAACTGGGCGTACGGGCCTGGGGGTTGCCGCCGGGCAGCTCGGCACGCGGACCGCCCTTGGGCGGCAGCTGACGGCCGTCGCCCTGCGCACCCTGGCCGCCCTGCGCGCGCTGCGGCTGCGGAGCCGCGGGCTGCTGGGCACCGGCCGGCTGGCCGGGACCACGGCCGCCCTGGCCGGCTGCCGGGGCAGCACCGCCGCGCGGACCGCCGAAGGCGTTGCCGCCGGTGCCGCCCGCCTGAGGTGCGGTGGGCCGCGGCGCGGCCGGACCGCCGTCGCGGCCGGGCAGCGCCGCCCGCGGACCGGAGCCCGCGACCTGGCCGCGCTGCGGGGGAGCGGCGAGCCGGCCCGACTGCCCGTTGTTCGAAGTCTGCTGACGCGCGGCCGCGGCGCCCGCCGCGGCCTGGGCTATCCCGCCGCCGCCCGCGCCGGCACCCGGCGAGGCCGGGGCCTTCTTGCCGCCCTGGGCGACATCGACGGGCAGCATGACGAGCGCGGTCGTACCGCCGGAGTCCGAGGGACGCAGCTGGATACGGATGCCGTGGCGCTGCGACAGACGGCCGACCACGAACAGACCCATGCGGCGCGAGACCGAGACGTCCACGGTGGGCGGCGAGGCGAGCCGCTCGTTGATCGCCGCGAGGTCCTCGGGCGACAGACCGATACCGGTGTCGTGGATCTCGATCAGGACGCGCCCGTCGGGCAGCGCGTGACCGGTCACCTTGACCTTGGTCTGCGGCGAGGAGAACGAGGTGGCGTTCTCGAGCAGCTCGGCGAGCAGGTGCACGAGGTCGTTGACCACGCGGCCGGCGACCTCGGTCGCGGGCACCGCGGCCAGTTCGATGCGCTCGTACTGCTCCACCTCGGAGGCGGCGGCGCGGAGCACGTCGACCAGCGGAACCGGGCGGGTCCAGCGGCGGCCGGGCTCTTCACCGGCGAGAACGAGGAGGTTCTCACCGTTACGGCGCATGCGGGTCGCGAGGTGGTCGAGCTTGAACAGCGAGGACAGCTGGTCCGGGTCGGCCTCGCGCGACTCCAGCTCGGAGATGAGCGAGAGCTGACGCTGGATGAGGCCCTGCGAACGGCGCGAGAGGTTGGTGAACATCGCGTTGACGTTGCCCCGCAGGAGGGCCTGCTCGGCGGCGAGGCGGACGGCCTCGCGGTGCACGTCGTCGAAGGCCGCGGCCACCTGGCCGATCTCGTCCCGGGAGTGCACACCGACGGACTCGACGGAGGTGTCGACGTCCTGCGGGTCGGCCTCCGAGAGCTGCTTGACCAGCTCGGGCAGCCGGTCCTGGGCGACCTTGGTCGCGGTGTCCTGGAGCCGGCGCAGCGAGCGGATCATGGACCGCGCCACGACGAACGCGCCGATCAGCGAGATGCCGAGGACGAGCAGGATGATCGCACCGTTGAGGATGGCGGACTGCTCGGACTCGTTACGGAGCTTGCGGGCCTCCTGCTCCATCTCGTTGAGCAGCTGCGTCTCGATGAGGCGCATGTTGCCGATCTTGGTGTCGGCCTGGTCGGTCCAGTCGCGGTACGAGCGGGGCGCCTCGTTCTTCATGCCCTTGGAGCTCTCGAGGACGCGCTTCGCGTAGGCCTCGGACTCCTCGATGTCCGCGGGGCCGTCCTCGAGCGTCCGCATCAGCTCGCTGGCGTCGCCGCCGGCGTCCTCGTACGCGCGGGACACGCTGTTGCGGGCGGCCGTCTCGCTGTCGAAGGCCGCGTAGCCGTAGAGGCGGTCGGTGTCGGAGATCTCGCCGCGCTTGCTGTCGTTGTCCGGGAGCGCGGCCGCGATGACGGCGCGCTGGATCGACGCGTACTCCTTGGCGGAGGAGAAGGCGGAGAGGATGCGCGTGCGCTGGATGATCTCCGGGTTGCTGGTCGCGAGCGCCATGTCGCGGGAGAGGTCCAGGAGCTGCTCGATCAGACGGTTGTAGCGCTGGATCGTCTGTGAGCTCGGGGCATCGCCCTGGTACGCGTCCCTGCGGATGTCCTTGAGGTCCGCGAGCTGCTGCGCGATCTGCGTCAGGTCCTGCCGGATCGCCTTGAGCGCCGGGTCGTCCCGCTCTTCGTTGAGGCCGATGGTGGCCTTCAGGAACTGCTCCTGCTCGGACCGGGTCCGGTCCTGCAGGCCGACGATCTCCGTGGCCTTGAGGGAGGTCCCGGTCGACAGCGGACCGGCCGACTTGTCCCGCTCCTCCTGGAGCGCGTTGGCCAGCTCGGTGGCGCTCTTGGTCATCTCCGTGAGCAGCTTCATGTTGTCGAGCTGCTCGATCTCGTCCATCGACTCGTTGATCCGCAGCGCACCGAGCGACGTGGCCGCGACCACGGGCAGGGCGAGCAGCGAGACGAGACGGGTGGAGATACGCCAGTTGCGCAGGGCTATCCGGGGGCCGGGACCCTTGGGGGTCCGGCTGCCCGGGGCAGGGGTGGTCGGACCTCCTGCCGAGGCACCGCCCGTGGGCCGCTCGGTGTCACCGGCCGGTGAGGAGCCCGAGGCGTGCGGGGGTGCGGAGTTGCCTGGGGTGGGGCCGGTCCCGCCGCGCAGCTCCGGCTCGGCCACCCCTCCGGTCTGGCGGCCCTGGGGAGACCCCGAGCCGTCCCTCTTGAAACGTCCCTGCACTAGCGTCGCAACCTCTGGACCAGGCGTCCCCCCGCGTAGACGGTGGGACGGTGTCGGCGTTGTGGAGCGAAATGCCCCGGTGGTCGTCAGTGACCGGCGCGTCTTCCCCCTTTTCCCACCGCCGCTCGACGCTGCGTTGCGCCATGCGCGCCGGCTCATACCCGCGGCGGTCCCGGGAATTCCAGCACAGTGCCGGATCTCCAACAAGGGCCAGGTATCGGGCCGTGACCTGCGTGACGCCACGTGAGGAGAGGGTCACAAGGCGTAGAGCGGGATCCGCTGCATAGCGGACATATGGCAGTGAACTGCTTACGGGGCGGGGGTGTCCCAGTCGCCATGATCAGAATCGGAATGATGGCTTCAGCTACGGAATGTCCGTTCCGTGGCGCGGAGTTGGGGTGCCCGTATGCCCGATTCGTCCGCACCCTGGTGAGCAAACTCACATGCTGATCACGGCTGGAACCCGCCACCGCAAGGAATGTGCATGTTTAGCCTGACGCTTTACAGGGATGGCCTGTTCGACAAGCGGCCATGTACGCCAGCAGAGACCACCAGAGACCAGAGGTCAGTTCAGCCGTGAAGACGACTCCGATGTTCCGTATAGCCAACCCGCGCCGCACCACCCTGGCGCACCTCGCGGACGCGACGGACCTCGACGGGCTCCAGCCCGCCGAGCACACCACGGAGCTGCCCACCAACACGGCCAACCCCCGCCGCACGGTTCTGCAGAACGCCCCGGCCACCCCGGAGCCCGTGGTGATCACCGTCGCGGACGCGGTCGCCAAGTAACCGTCTCCGACGCGGCCGCCCGGCAGTCACCGAGCGGCCGCCGCGCAGTCGCCGAAGCGGCCGCCGCACAGGCGCCCTTTGCACGGCACCCTGCCGCGGGCTCGCACCGGACGTTATCGGCGAGCCCGCAGCAGTCCGATCGCGTTAGCCTGAAGCCTCAACGATCCCAGGTCGCGACCACCGGCTCCGCAAGGACCCCGGTCGCAGCTCCCCAGCAGGAATCAAGAGGCATCCGTGCGCATCGCCAGATTCTCCATCGACGGCAATGTCGCCTTCGGCGCGGTCGAGGAAGGCCCCGACGGCCTCGTGCTCGACATCATCAAGGGCATCCCGTACGCGGACTTCGAGCTCAGCGGCGTCAAGGTGCCGCTCGCCAAGGTCCGCCTCCTTCCGCCCGTGATCGGCAACAAGATCGTGGCGTTCGGCCGCAACTACGCGGAGCACGCCAAGGAGCTCGGCAACGAGGTGCCCGACGCCCCGTTCGCCTTCTTCAAGCCGACCACGTCGATGGTCGGCGACGGCGACCCCATCGAGTACCCGGGCTTCTCGAACGAGCTGCACCACGAGGCCGAGCTCGCCGTCGTCATCGGCCGCATGTGCCGCGAGGTCCCGCGCGAGCGCGTCAAGGACGTCATCTTCGGCTACACCTGCGCCAACGACGTCACGGCCCGCGACGTGCAGAAGCGCGAGAAGCAGTGGGCCCGGGCCAAGGGCTTCGACAGCTCCTGCCCGATCGGCCCGTGGGTCGAGACCGAACTCGACCCGAGCGACCTCGCGATCCAATGCACGGTCAACGGCGAGCAGCGCCAGCTCGGCTCGACGAGCCAGATGATCCACTCCATCGAGGATCTGATCGTCAACATCACCGAGGCGATGACCCTGCTCCCGGGCGACGTCATCCTGACCGGCACCCCCGCGGGCGTCGGCCCCCTCAACGTCGGCGACGAGGTCGCCGTCACCATCCAAGGCATCGGCACTCTCACCAACAAGGTGATCAAGCGTGGCTAACTCCCCTGACGGCACGGACGCAAGCATCCGCGTCCGCTTCTGTCCCTCGCCGACCGGCAACCCGCACGTGGGCCTGGTCCGCACCGCCCTGTTCAACTGGGCCTTCGCCCGGCACAACGGCGGCACCATGGTCTTCCGCATCGAGGACACCGACGCGGCCCGCGACTCCGAGGAGTCGTACGAGCAGCTGCTCGACTCGATGCGCTGGCTCGGCCTGACCTGGGACGAAGGCCCCGAGGTGGGCGGCCCGCACGCCCCCTACCGCCAGTCGCAGCGCATGGACCTCTACAAGGAGGTCGCGGACAAGCTGGTCGCCGGCGGCTTCGCGTACCCCTGCTACTGCACCACCGAGGAGCTGGACGCCCGCCGCGAGGCCGCCCGCGCCGCCGGCAAGCCCTCCGGCTACGACGGGCAGTGCCGCGACCTGAGCGCCGAGCAGATCCAGGCGTACGAGGCCGAGGGCCGCAGCCACATCATCCGCTTCCGCATGCCCGACGAGGCCACCACCTTCACCGACCTGGTGCGCGGCGAGATCACCGTCCAGGCGGAGAACGTCACGGACTACGGCATCGTGCGCGCCAACGGCGCCCCGCTGTACACCCTGGTGAACCCCGTCGACGACGCGGCCATGGAGATCACCCACGTCCTGCGCGGCGAGGACCTGCTCTCCTCGACCCCCCGCCAGATCGCGCTCTACAAGGCCCTGATCGAGCTCGGCTACGCCAAGACGATCCCGGCCTTCGGCCACCTCCCGTATGTGATGGGCGAGGGCAACAAGAAGCTCTCCAAGCGCGACCCGCAGGCCTCGCTGAACCTCTACCGCGAGCGCGGCTTCCTGCCCGAGGGCCTCCTCAACTACCTCTCCCTCCTGGGCTGGTCGTTCTCCGCGGACAAGGACGTCTTCACGGTCGCCGAGCTGATCGAGAAGTTCGACATCGCGGACGTGAACGCCAACCCGGCCCGCTTCGACCTGAAGAAGGCCGAGGCGATCAACGCCGACCACATCCGCATGCTCGACGTCGCGTCCTTCACGGCCGCCTGCGAGCCCTGGCTGAAGGCCCCGCACGCCAACTGGGCCCCCGAGGACTTCGACCAGGCGAAGTGGGAGGCCATCGCCCCGCACGCCCAGACCCGCCTCCAGGTCCTCTCGGACATCACGGCCAACGTCGACTTCCTGTTCCTGAAGGAGCCGGTCGAGGACGAGGCCTCCTGGACCAAGGCCATGAAGGGCGACCCGGTCGCGCTGCTCACCACGGCCCGCGCCAAGCTCGAAGCGGCCGACTGGTCGGACCCGGAGTCCCTCAAGAACGCGGTCCTGGCCGCCGGCGAGGAGCACGGCCTCAAGCTCGGCAAGGCCCAGGCCCCGGTCCGCGTCGCGGTCACCGGCCGCACCGTCGGCCTGCCGCTCTTCGAGTCCCTGGAGATCCTCGGCAAGGACAAGAGCCTGGCCCGCATCGACGCGGCCCTGGCGAAGCTCGCCGCCTGAGCCGACTCCTGGACGAGGCGCATAAGCGATAAGTCGCCGAAAGGCCCGGAACCGCCACGGTTTCCGGGCCTTTCGCGTACGTTCGGGCCCATGCCCACCCACCGCGACGACCGCATGATCAAGGCCATCGTCTGGGACATCGACGACACGATCTTCGACTACGCCTCGGCCGACTCCCTCGGCATGCAGGCCCACCTGACGGCCGAGGGCCTCACCACCCGCACCCTCGACGACTGGAAGCGGATCACGCGCGAGCACTGGGCCCGCTTCGAGGCGGGGCTCGTCGACTGGGAGGGGCAGCGCCGCGACCGCGTGCGGGCCTTCACCGGCGAGCAGCTCTCCGACGCCGAGGCGGACAACTGGTTCGAGCGTTATCTCGGTCACTACGAGGCCGCCTGGTCGCTCTTCCCCGACACGCTCCCCGCGCTCGACGCCCTCGCCGGCGCCTACCGGCACGGCATCCTCTCCAACTCCTCGCTCCTCAACCAGGACCGCAAGCTGCGTACCCTCGGCGTGCGCGACCGCTTCGAGGCCGTCCTGTGCGCCGCTGAACTGGGCGTGGCCAAGCCGGAGGCGGCCGCCTTCCATGCCGCGTGCGAGGCGATGGGGCTCGCGCCGCACGAGGTGGCGTACGTGGGCGACCAGCCCGACACCGATGCCCGGGGAGCCGTCGAGGCGGGACTCCTGGGGATCTGGCTGGACCGCGCGGGCCTGGGCGGCAGGAGTGAACTCCTGCGTATCAGGAGCCTGGAGGAGCTCCCCGGGGTGCTGGCAGGCAATACCCGTTTTGGAGCGCCGGACTCCTTCGGGTAATGTTCTTCCTGCGCCGCGAACGAGGGGGAACCCCGGGAGAGGCGCAGAACACAGAACAAGATCCCGGCCAGGGGTTGCGTTTTGATGGCCTATGGTGTAATTGGCAGCACGACTGATTCTGGTTCAGTTAGTCTTGGTTCGAGTCCAGGTAGGCCAGCTCGCAGAGCTCATCTGCACCGCGGATCATGATCCGCAAAGCCCCCGTTGTGTAGCGGCCTAGCACGCTGCCCTCTCAAGGCAGTAGCGCCGGTTCGAATCCGGTCGGGGGTACAGATCCTTCCCGTGAGGACAGTTCGGGTCGCACCCACTGACCTCAATGCAGGATCGCTAGGGCCCCCGTTGTGTAGCGGCCTAGCACGCCGCCCTCTCAAGGCGGTAGCGCCGGTTCGAATCCGGTCGGGGGTACACGAAACGGAATCCCCTTTCCTCCGGGAAAGGGGATTCCGTGTTTTCCGGCTTCGGTTTCCCGGTCCCGGCCGTTTCGGGCTAAGTACTCATGAACCGCCGCCCGGATTCATCCGTCTCCGCGAGCCGGCGCAGGCTGAGCAGCACCGGCTCGTACAGGACCGTGAGCGCGACCGCGGCCTCCACCCGCTCCTCGTCCGGGAAGCGCGCCACCAAGTCCAGCTCGGTGACCGACAGTTGGGCGGCGGTGCGGGCGTACGGCAGCAACTCCTCGATGCCGCACGGATATCCGAGCCGCGTCAGGGCCGCCACCGCGGTCACGAGCGTCCCGTAAGCCGGTGAACTCGGCCCGGCGCCACGGGAGTCGTCCCAGTCCAGCTGCTCGAAGAGCTTCGCCACCTCGTGGCGGGCGCGTTCGGTCGCCGGGTCGTCCTCCTCCGGCAGGGGCGCGTGGGGGAGTGCCTCGACCGCGACGCCGATCCGGCTGTGCTGGTCGAGGGAGTCGTCGGCGAGTGCGGCGATCACCTCGCGGGTCGTGCTCACCGGGACCCGGCCCACCTGGATCAGCGCGCGCACGAGCCGCAACCGGCGCAGGTGCTCCTCGCCGTACTCGGCCTGGGTGGCCGTGATCCGGCGGCCCGGCTGCAGCAGGCCCTCGCGCAGGTAGTACTTGATCGTGGCGGTCGAGACGCCGCTCTGCTCGCTCAGTTCCGAGAGCTTCATGTCGCCCTTGCGCCCTTCATTGGAGAGTGGCACTATCTAAACATGGATAGCGACGCTATCCAACACTCATGGAGGAGGGGACCTCATGAGCACCGAAGTGATCACCGAGCGCAGGACCGCGGCCGCCGAGGGCGACATCGTCGTGTTCCACATCGGGATGCGCATCAACAAGTGGCGGGCGGTGCGCCGTTGGCTGCCCGTCTTCCTGGCCATGCCGGGCATGCTGCGCGAGCTGTCCGAGGACAAGGAGTCCGGACTGCTCGGCTACCGGCTGATGTTCGCCGGCCCGCGCGTGCCGTACATCGTCCAGTACTGGGAGTCGAAGGAGAAGCTCCTGGCCTACGTCTCCGCCGCGGACAAGAAGCACCGGCCGGCCTGGGGCGCGTACAACAAGGCGGCGCGCAACTCCGGTGGGGCGGTGGGGATTTGGCACGAGACGTATCTGGTGCCGGCCGGCGGCTACGAGAGCATCTACGTCAACATGCCGGAGTTCGGCCTCGGTGCCGCACACGGCACTCAGCCGGTCGCCCGTCGCGGGGATCGCGCGGCCGACCGGCTGAAGGCGGTCTGAGAGATTTCGTTCTTCGGGAGTTCGCGAGCTTCGGGAGTTCGCGAGCTTCCAGAGCTTCGAGAGGTCGAGAGGTCGTACGGGAAGCAGGGGCGCTCATGGACGGTGGGCGCCAACTCGGAGGGTCCGCCGCGGCGTTGAGGCGGGCCCTCCTTCATGCGGGGGCGGGGCTCAGCCCGAGCGGCGCAGCGCCTCGGAGAGGCGGGCGGCCGCGTCGATGACGGCCTGGGCGTGCATCCGGCCCGGGTGCCGGGTCAGGCGCTCGATGGGGCCGGAGACCGAGACGGCCGCGACCACGCGGTTGGACGGACCGCGTACGGGCGCCGAGACCGAGGCCACGCCCGGCTCGCGCTCGCCGATGGACTGGGCCCAGCCCCGGCGGCGTACGCCCGAAAGCGCCGTGGCCGTGAAGCGGGCGCCCTGGAGGCCGCGGTGCAGGCGCTCCGGCTCCTCCCAGGCCATCAGGATCTGCGCGGAGGAGCCTGCCTTCATGGTGAGCGTGGAGCCGACCGGGACGGTGTCCCGCAGGCCGGACAGGCGCTCGGCCGCGGCCACGCAGATGCGCATGTCGCCCTGGCGGCGGTAGAGCTGGGCGCTCTCGCCCGTCACGTCGCGCAGGTGCGTGAGCACCGGTCCCGCGGTCGCGAGCAGGCGGTCCTCGCCGGCCGCCGCCGCGAGCTCCGCGAGCCGGGGGCCGAGAATGAAACGGCCCTGCATGTCACGCGCCACCATGCGGTGGTGCTCAAGGGCCACGGCAAGGCGGTGTGCCGTGGGTCGTGCCAGTCCTGTCGCCGCGACCAGCCCTGCGAGGGTGGCCGGACCGGACTCCAGGGCGCTCAAGACCAGAGCCGCCTTGTCGAGAACGCCGACGCCGCTAGAGTTGTCCATGCGTCGATATTCGCGTCTCACTCTGTGAAACGCAAGTTCAAATTTCCCGGGAACTTGCCACCCTGTACGGACGACGGCCCGGGGACCAGCGGGTCAGGCGGCGGACGTCCGGCACGTGGGGAACGGACGTAGCCGTCACACATCTCTAGTTGAGCCGGGCACTGGTGGCCGGCCGGAGGGAAAGCGATGGGTAGGACACTCGCGGAGAAGGTCTGGGACGACCACGTCGTCCGGCGCGCCGAGGGCGAGCCCGACCTCCTCTACATCGATCTGCACCTGCTGCACGAGGTGACCAGCCCGCAGGCCTTCGACGGCCTCCGCAAGAGCGGCCGGCAGGTGCGGCGCCTCGACCTCACCATCGCGACCGAGGACCACAACACCCCCACCCTCGACATCGACAAGCCGATCGCGGACCCCGTGTCCCGCGCCCAGCTGGAGACGCTGCGCAAGAACTGCGCGGACTTCGGCGTACGGCTGCACTCCCTGGGCGACGTCGAGCAGGGCGTCGTGCACGTGGTGGGACCGCAGCTGGGCCTGACCCAGCCGGGCACCACCGTCGTGTGCGGTGACTCCCACACCTCCACCCACGGTGCCTTCGGCGCCCTGGCGTTCGGCATCGGCACCTCGCAGGTGGAGCACGTGCTGGCCACGCAGACGCTGCCGCTGGCGCGTCCGAAGACGATGGCCATCACGGTCGAGGGCGACGAACTGCCCGAGGGCGTCACGGCGAAGGACCTGATCCTGGCCATCATCGCGAAGATCGGCACGGGCGGCGGCCAGGGCTACATCCTCGAATACCGCGGCCCCGCCATCGAGAAGCTCTCGATGGAAGCCCGCATGACCATCTGCAACATGTCGATCGAGGCCGGTGCCCGCGCGGGCATGATCGCCCCCGACGAGACCACCTTCGAGTACATCAAGGGCCGCGACCACGCCCCGAAGGGCGAGGACTGGGACGCCGCCGTCGCGTACTGGAAGACCCTGAAGACCGACGAGGACGCGGTGTTCGACGCCGAGGTCGTCATCAAGGCCGAGGAACTCTCGCCGTTCGTCACCTGGGGCACCAACCCCGGCCAGGGCGCGCCCCTGTCGGCCAACGTCCCCGACCCGGCTTCGTACGAAGACGCTTCGGAGCGCCTGGCGGCCGAGAAGGCCCTGGAGTACATGGGTCTTGAGGCCGGCCAGCCGCTGCGCGACATCAAGGTGGACACCGTCTTCGTCGGTTCCTGCACCAACGGCCGTATCGAGGACCTGCGGGCGGCCGCCGCGATCGTCGAGGGCCGCAAAATCGCCGACGGCGTACGGATGCTGATCGTGCCGGGTTCGGCGCGTGTGGGTCTGCAGGCCGTGTCCGAGGGCCTGGACAAGGTGTTCAAGGAGGCCGGCGCCGAATGGCGGCACGCGGGCTGCTCGATGTGTCTGGGCATGAACCCCGACCAACTCGCCCCGGGCGAGCGCTCCGCGTCCACCTCCAACCGCAACTTCGAGGGCCGGCAGGGCAAGGGCGGCCGCACCCACCTGGTCTCGCCCCAGGTCGCCGCCGCCACCGCGGTGCTGGGCCACTTGGCCTCGCCCGCCGACCTGTCCGAAGCCGACGCCCGTACGCCCGCTGGAGTCTGATCAGCCATGGAAGCATTCACCACGCACACCGGCCGGGCCGTCCCGCTGCGCCGCAGCAACGTCGACACCGACCAGATCATCCCCGCCCACTGGCTCAAGAAGGTCACGCGCGACGGGTTCGAGGACGGGCTCTTCGAGGCCTGGCGCAAGGACCCGGAGTTCATCCTCAACCGCGAGGAGCGCCAAGGCGCCACGGTCCTGGTCGCCGGCCCCGACTTCGGTACGGGTTCCTCGCGTGAGCACGCCGTCTGGGCCCTGCAGAACTACGGCTTCAAGACGGTCATCTCCTCCCGCTTCGCCGACATCTTCCGCGGCAACTCGCTGAAGAACGGCCTGCTCACCGTGGTCCTCGACCAGAAGATCGTGGACGCCCTGTGGGAGCTGACCGAGAACGACCCGACGGCCGAGATCACCGTCGACCTCCAGGAGCGCCAGGTGCGCGCCGAGGGCGTCACCGCCGACTTCGAGCTGGACGAGAACTCCCGCTGGCGGCTGCTCAACGGCCTGGACGACATCAGCATCACCCTCCAGAACGAGGCGGACATCGCGGCGTACGAGACGAGCCGCCCCGCCTACAAGCCGCGCACCGTCCAGGTGTGATGGGCCATTCGGGCACCTGAGCCCGACGAGTTTTCCGAACCGCGGTCTGCGTGCAGGCCGCGGTTCGGCGTTTTGAGCCCGTACGGCATCAAGTCCTCGTACATGCAGGCGAGTTGGCCGCGTACGGCAGGCGCCGCACCGGCCGTACGCGTGGAGCGACTTCAGACCTCCGGCCGCCCCGAAAACCCCTTCTACGCGGCACGCTGAGACCTCGTGAGGCGACAACTCAGGCCAGATGGCACAATCGGTGCATGGAACGCGAACGCCAACTCGAGCTCTACGGCGAGGTCGCGGACCAGCTGAAAGAGGCGCACCGCAAGGTGCGCGCACTGCAAGTACCGGAGAGCGTACGGATGGCGCTGACCCGGAAGCTGCTGGTCATTACGGCCGCGGCCAAACACGACCTCGCCGATGCGGCAAGACGCCTTGGGCAGTTCATGGACGAGCTGGACGCAAGGGCCTTATCCGATGGCGGATCCGCGGACGGAACTCCCTGAACCCCTCAGTGCGCTGCGGTTGAAGCCCCAGTTCGCTGCTGCGGGTGGGTGATTCGCCCGTTTCGTGTTTGATTTGCGGTATATATCTGCCTAACGTGCGAAAAAGCCAGAACAGATTCGTTCCGGCAATGTCTCCGAAGGGGAAGACGTGAACAAGGCGCAGCTCGTAGAAACGATTGCCGACAAGCTCGGTGGCCGTCAGCAGGCCTCCGACGCGGTCGACGCCGTACTCGACGCCATCGTCCGTGCCGTTGTCAGTGGCGACCGTGTGTCGGTCACGGGCTTCGGTTCGTTCGAGAAGGTCGACCGCCCGGCCCGCTACGCGCGCAACCCGCAGACCGGCGAGCGTGTCCGGGTCAAGAAGACCTCGGTGCCGCGCTTCCGTGCGGGCCAGGGCTTCAAGGACCTCGTGAGCGGCTCGAAGAAGCTCCCGAAGAACGACGTGGCCGTCAAGAAGGCCCCCAAGGGCAGCCTCTCCGGCGGTGCTTCCGCGACGGTGAAGAAGGCCGCGGCCAAGAAGGCCACCGCCAAGAAGACCGCCGCGAAGAAGACCACGGCGGCGAAGAAGACCACCGCCAAGAAGACCACGGCGGCCAAGAAGACCACCGCCAAGAAGGCGACGACCGCCAAGAAGGCGACCACCGCCAAGAAGGCCACGGCGAAGAAGACCACGGCCAAGAAGGCGGCTCCGGCCAAGAAGGCGACGGCGAAGAAGACCGCCCCCGCCAAGAAGGCCACGGCGAAGAAGGCGCCCGCCAAGAAGTCCACGGCGCGCAAGACCACCGCCAAGAAGGCCACCGCCAGGAAGAAGTGACGGCGGCGGTACCGCCTCGCAGGGCTCACTCACACGCCGGGCCGGTCCCCTCACGGGGGGACCGGCCCGCGGTGTGTCCGCCCCGTGCCCTGTGCGCCGTACGGAGTTCAAGGGTGCGGCGGGTGCCCGATACGCTGCGGGCATGCAGGCCACCGCGTACACGTACGACCCCGTCACCCGCAGCGGCAGTGTGCTCCTCGACGACGGCACGCCCGTCGACTTCCCCGCCGAGGCCTTCGACGCCGGCGGACTCAGGCTGCTGCGGCCCGGTCAGCGGGTGCGGATCGAGGTCGAGGGCGAGGGCGACGCCCGGCGGATCACGCTGGTGACGCTCCAGACCTTCTGAGCACGCGCCACTTCTCGCGAACCGGGGTCACGCCGGTGATTCCGCGGACCTTCTGAACATCTCGGCGCTGCGCGGCCCGAGTCCCAGGCGGTGTGCCGCCTGAAGGTCCGCCCAGGTGTCCACGTCCTGACGGACGCTGTCGACGCCGGACAGGGCCAGTTCGACCGCCCCGGACGCCGTGTGCCGGGCCCGTGAGGCGCCGCCGAATGCGGGGGCCAATTCCGTGCCGGGGCCGGCCGACAGCAGAGTCGTACCGATTCCTGCGGCATCCGCCAGAAATGCGCGCGGGAATTGCGCGGCGGCATCGAGCACCGCGGTCAATTCGGCCGGGCGCAGCGCCGGCAGATCCGCGTTGAGCGCCGCGACCGCCGCGTGCGGGCGCAGGGACCGTACGGCCCGCTCCCCGTGCCGGAGCGCGGCGTTCAGGCCGGTGGCCGGCTCGTCGCGCACGATACGGGCGCCGAGTGCCGTGAGTTCCCGCCCGGCCAGCTCGTCGTCCGTGACGACCACCACATCCCGTACCGCCGGACAGGCCGCGACGGCCGCCACCGTGTCCTGGGCGAACGCCAGGGCCAGCGAAGGGCGCAGCGGTGCCGTCACCGGCTCCGCGAGCCTGCTCTTCGCCCGGGCCAAGGGCTTCAGGGGTATGACCAGGGTCCACGCCAGCGGAGTGGTCCGGCCGTCGTCGGTGCGCATCGCGCCCATTCTGGCCCGCGGGAAGGGGCTGTGGAGGCAGTGGGGTCGGCAGGTGGCGAAGCCAATGCCACCGAGGGTGGACCCGCAGGGGTGGGCGTACGGTGTTCTCGACAGACCGGGGACCTGGGGCGACACTTGTGCGGCCGCCCACCCGGCGCATCACCCCGGAGCAGCAGGTCCGTAGAGGAAGGTGTCCGAGTGCCCCGCCGCAGAATCGGCTTCTGGTACCGCCTTGCGGCGGTCATCGCCAAACCGCCGCTGATTGTTCTCCTCAAGCGGGACTGGCGCGGGATGGAACACATTCCGGCCGAGGGCGGATTTATCACCGCGGTGAACCACAATTCGCATGTGGACCCATTCGCATACGCCCATTTTCAGTACAACACCGGACGTGTGCCGCGTTTCCTCGCCAAGCACGGGCTTTTCAAGAGCGGATTTGTCGGCAAGGTGATGCGGGGGACCGGACAGATCCCCGTCTACCGCGAGTCCACGGACGCCCTGAGCGCCTTCCGCGCCGCCATCGACGCGGTCGAGCGCGGGGAATGCGTCGCTTTCTATCCGGAGGGCACCATCACGCGTGACCCGGACCAGTGGCCGATGACCGCGAAGACCGGTGCCGCCCGCGTGGCCCTTCAGACCAAGTGCCCGGTCATCCCCGTGGCCCAGTGGGGCGCCAACGAACTGCTGCCCCCGTACGCGAAGAAGCCGAACCTCTTCCCGCGCAAGACCAGCCACGTGCTCGCCGGCCCGCCGGTGGACCTTTCGGCCTTCTACGACCGGGAGATGACCCCCGAACTCCTTCAGGAGGCAACGGAGGTCATCATGCGCCGCATCACCGGCCTGCTCGAGGAACTGCGCGGCGAGAAGGCGCCCGAGAAGCCCTACGACCCGCGTCTCGCGCGGATCGAGCAGCGCCGCAAGCTGGCGGCGGCCAAGGGCGAGGCCGCGGGGGCAGGCGCAGGGAACGGCGAACGCGAAGGCGAGGACGAGAAGAAGTGACTGCACCGGTGAAGGCGGCCGTCTTCGGTACGGGTTCGTGGGGGACGGCCTTCGCGATGGTGCTCGCGGACGCGGGCTGCGAGGTGACGCTCTGGGGCCGCAGGCCCGAGCTCGCCGAGGCGCTCAACTCCACGCGCAGGAACCCCGACTACCTCCCGGACGTCGAACTCCCCGAGCGGGTACGGGCGACGACGGATGCCGCCGAGGCCGCGGCCGGCGCGGAGTTCACGGTGCTCGCCGTGCCCTCGCAGACCCTGCGAGCCAACCTCACCGCCTGGACCCCGCTGCTCGAGCCGGACACCGTCCTCGTCTCGCTCATGAAGGGCGTCGAGCTCGGCTCCGCGATGCGCATGAGCGAGGTGATCGCCGACGTCACCAAGGTGCCCGCCGAGCGCATCGCCGTGGTCACCGGTCCCAACCTGGCCCGTGAGATCGCCGCACGGCAGCCCGCCGCCTCCGTGGTCGCCTGCACCGACGAAGCGGTGGCCCAGCGGCTTCAGTCCGCCTGCCACACGCCGTACTTCCGCCCGTACACGAACACCGACGTGGTCGGCTGCGAACTCGGCGGCGCGGTCAAGAACGTGATCGGGCTCGCGGTCGGCATCGCCGACGGCATGGGCCTCGGCGACAACACCAAGGGCTCGCTGATCACCCGCGGACTCGCCGAGACCACCCGGCTCGGCCTCGCGATGGGCGCCGACCCGCTGACGTTCTCCGGACTCGCGGGCCTGGGCGACCTGGTGGCGACCTGCTCCTCGCCGCTCTCGCGCAACCACACCTTCGGCACGAACCTCGGCAGGGGCATGACCCTGGAGGAGACCATCGCGGTCACCAAGCAGACCGCCGAGGGTGTCAAGTCCTGTGAATCCGTGGCCGATCTGGCCCGGCGGCACGGGGTCGAGATGCCGATCACGGACACCGTGGTGGACATCGTGCACAACGGGAAGCCGCCGCTGGTCGCGCTCAAGGAGCTCATGTCGCGCAGCGCGAAGTCCGAGCGTCACTGACCGTCACGTCCTTCGTGAGCGCGTGCCGGGGCTCCCAGGGGCGCGGTCACGCAAGGTAGTCTCAGCTTGATATGAGCAGCGAGATCTCGTCCCAGAACCCCCCTGCCGCGGAGCCGCACATCGATGCGGTCGCCACTTCTGGAGGGAATGTCCGCAAGCCGCGCGTGGCCGTCGTGTTCGGCGGGCGCAGTTCCGAGCACGGCATCTCGGTCGTGACGGCCGGTGCGGTCCTCCATGCGATCGACCGCACCAAGTACGACGTGCTGCCCATCGGCATCACGTCCGACGGCCGCTGGATGCTGACCGCCGACGAGCCCGAGCGGATGGCGATCGCCGACCGCAAGGTTCCCACCGTCGAAGAGGTCGCGGAGAACAGCGAGGGCGGCGTCATCCTGCCGGTCGACCCCGCCAACCGCGAGGTCGTCTACACCGAGCCCGGCTCCGTGCCGAAGGCGCTCGGCGAGGTCGACGTGGTCTTCCCGATGCTGCACGGCCCCTACGGCGAGGACGGCACCCTCCAGGGCCTCCTCGAACTGTCCGGAACGCCCTACGTGGGCTCCGGAGTTCTGGCCTCCGCGGTCGGCCAGGACAAGGAGTACATGAAGCGCGTCTTCACCTCCTTCGGCCTCGCGGTGGGCCCGTACATGGTGATCCGCCCGCGTCAGTGGCACGCCGACCGGGCCGCCGTCCGCCAGGAGATCGCCGAGTTCGCCGGTGAGCACGGCTGGCCGCTGTTCGTGAAGCCCGCCCGCGCCGGCTCCTCCTTCGGCATCACCAAGGTCGACTCCTTCGACGGCCTGGACGAGGCCATCGAGGAGGCGCAGCGCCACGACCCGAAGATCCTCATCGAGGCCGGGATCAAGGGCCGCGAGATCGAGTGCGGGGTCCTGGAGTTCGAGGACGGGCCGCGCGCGAGCGTGCCGGCCGAGATCCCGCCGGTCACCGACCACGCGTTCTACGACTTCGAGGCCAAGTACATCGACTCGGCCTCCGGCATCGTGCCCGCCCCGCTCACGCCCGAGCAGACCGCCGAGGTGCAGCGGCTCGCGGTCGCGGCCTTCGAGGCGGCGAGCTGCGAGGGCCTGGTGCGCGCGGACTTCTTCCTCACCGAGGACGGGGAGTTCGTGATCAACGAGATCAACACGATGCCCGGATTCACGCCCATCTCCATGTACCCGCGCATGTGGCAGGAGAGCGGCGTCTCGTACCCGGAGCTGGTGGACCGCCTGGTGCAGGCGGCGCTCAGCCGCTCGACCGGCCTGCGCTGACGCGAGGAAGCGCCGGCACGACGACCGCGAAAAGCCGGATCCTGTCCGTGGACGGGGTCCGGCTTTCGTGTGCGTACGGGGGTCTTCGTGTGCGTATGGGGACAAGGGCCCGTTGCCGTGTGCGTGCGCGCTTACGAAGGTCAGGTCGGGATGCCTTCGGGGATCGTCTTCCTGAGCACCCGGCTGAGGTCCACCAGCGAGCCCGCGCCCTGCTTCGCGTGCTCCTTGCTGATGGTGACCTCGACGTAGGCCTCGCGCAGCGCGCTCGTGAACCGGTACGAACCGTCCCCGGGCTCCTCGACCAGCCAGCCCTGGCCGTCCACCGTCGTCGACGGCGGATTCTCCTCCAGCATCTTCGCGGGCTGCGGCACTCCGCAGCGCAGTATGATCGCCGAGCCTCCCCACCCCGCGGTGAACTCCGAGTCAGGCTCGGGATCGCTCCGGTCGAGGCCGTCGAGCTTGTCGGGCAGCGCCCCGTCCAGCTTGCGGCAGTGGCCGGAAGTCCGTGCGTCGGGGGAGGGAACCGCGACCGTCGCCGTGTCGTCCGTCGAAGAGCAGCCCCCGGCCAGCACAGCCGGCAGGAGCAGGCCGAGGGCGGGCAGCGAGACGAGCCGGTGGCGGTACGAGATCACCGGCCAAGCGTAGACGGGGGCTACAAGTGCACGACCGGGCAGGTCAGGGTGCGGGTGATGCCGTCCACTTGCTGGACCTTGGCGACCACCATGCGGCCGAGGTCGTCGACGGTGTCGGCCTGTGCGCGCACGATGACGTCGTAGGGACCGGTGACGTCCTCGGCCTGGATCACTCCCGGGATCTTGCCGATCAGATCGGCGACGGTCGACGCCTTGCCGACCTCGGTCTGGATCAGGATGTACGCCTGTACCACGGAACCTCCAGGGCGGCCACGAGGATCATCGCGGGGATCGCGGGGATCGGATGCGCGGGGATCATGCAGGGGGAAGGGACGCCACGGTATCGCGTTGCCGCATCCCGCGGGGAGACCCGCGGTGACTCGGGAGCTCACGCCGCGGGTCCGGTCCGGGCGTACGCTCCCGCGTGCACCGAGGCGTACGCATCTGCGCATGCCTCGGCGTGCGCACCACAGAAGTTGACGTATTCGTTGACGGTACCCGCGGCCGATGGGGCCCGCTACCGCAAGGGCGCTGGCGCAGAAAGGGCGTTTCGATGAAGGGCACCGTGGGAGAGCTCGGGGAGTTCGGGCTCATCAGGGAGCTCACCTCCCGGCTCACGACCACACCGGCGGTCAGGATCGGCCCCGGGGACGACGCCGCGGTCGTGTCCGCGCCCGACCGCAGGGTCGTGGCGAGCACCGACCTTCTGCTCGAAGGACGGCACTTCCGGCGCGACTGGTCCACGGCGTACGACGTCGGCCGCAAGGCCGCCGCGCAGAACCTCGCGGACATCGCCGCGATGGGCGCCGTACCGACCGCGCTCCTGCTGGGACTTGTGGTCCCGGCGGACCTTCCGGTCACCTGGGCAACGGAGTTGATGGACGGCCTGCGCGACGAGTGCCAGGTCGCGGGCGCCGCCGTGGTGGGCGGTGACGTCGTACGCGGGGACACGATCACCGTGTCCATCACGGCACTTGGCGATCTGCGCAACCACGAGCCGGTCACGCGCGCGGGCGCGCAGCCCGGCGATGTCGTGGCGTACACGGGCTGGCTGGGCTGGTCGGCGGCCGGGCACGCGGTGCTCTCGCGGGGCTTCCGCTCGCCGCGTGCGTTCGTCGAGGCGCACCGCCGCCCCGAGCCGCCGTACCACGCGGGCCCCGCCGCGGCCGGGCTCGGTGCCACGTCGATGACGGACGTGAGCGACGGTCTGATCGCCGATCTCGGCCATATCGCCGAGGCCAGCAAGGTCCGGATCGACATCAAGTCCGGTGCCATCGACGTGCCTTCGCAGATGAACGACATCGGGCAGGCCGTCGGCGTGGACCCGTTGCAGTGGGTGCTCAACGGCGGTGAGGACCACGCGATCGTGGCCACCTTCCCCGAGGACGTGAAGCTGCCGGCCCGCTGGAAGGTGATCGGCGAGGTGCTCAACCCGTCCGCGCAGCCCCAGGTGACGGTCGACGGTGCGCCGTGGACCGGAAAGGGCTGGGACCACTTCGGCGCGGAGGGCGAGGCGTGAGCGCGGCGGAGCGCCCGGGAGACGCGGGGGACGGCCCGGGGGGCATACCCGCGCGGGTGCTCACGGTGGCCGGCTCCGACTCCGGCGGCGGCGCCGGCATCCAGGCCGACCTCAAGACGATGCTCGCGCTCGGCACGCACGGCATGAGCGTGCTCACCGCCGTCACGGCGCAGAACTCCCTGGGGGTCCAGGGGGTTTGGGAGCTGCCGGTGGAGGCGGTGCGCGCCCAGTACCGCAGCGTCGTCGACGACATCGGCGTCCAGGCCGTGAAGACCGGCATGCTCGCCTCGACCGAACTGGTCGAGGCGGTCGCGGAGTTGCTGGCCGGCACGGACACGCCGGCGGTGGTCGACCCGGTCGGGGTCTCCAAGCACGGGGACTCGCTCCTTGCCGAGGCGGCACTCGACTCCGTACGGACGAAACTCCTCCCCGTCGCCACGGTCGCCACGCCCAACCTGGACGAGGTGCTCCAGCTCACCGGCGTACGGGTCACGGCGGAGTCCGATCTGCGCCGGGCCGCGGCCGCCCTCCTGGAGTTCGGGCCGCGCTGGGCGCTGATCAAGGGCGGGCACCTGACCGGTGAGGCCGTGGACCTCCTGACGGACGGCTCGGAGGAGCTGTGGCTGCGGGCTCCGCGCCACGACAACCGGCACACGCACGGCACGGGCTGCACGCTGGCCAGCGCGATCGCCGCGGGGCTGGCGAAGGGGCTCGGGGTGCCCGAGGCGGTCACGGCCGCCAAGGAGTACGTGACGGGGGCGATCGCGGCGGGGTTCGCGCTGGGCGAGGGGATCGGGCCGGTGGACCACGGCTGGCGGTTCAGGGGGTGAATCCCTGAACGGAGATACGGAGAGGGCCCGCGCGGGGTGCGCGGGCCCTCTCCGTATCTCCGCTCATGTCCGGCCGCGCGTCAGGCTCCGCGTGCCGGAGAAAAGCAAGAAGCCGGCCCGCCCGAAGGCGAACCGGCTCTGCAGCAACCAGCTAGGTGGCCGCGCTGCGATTAGCGCGAGACCTTGCCGGCCTTGATGCACGAGGTGCAAGCGTTCACGCGCTTCGGCGTCCCGCCCACCACGGTACGAACGCGCTGGATGTTCGGGTTCCAGCGGCGCGGCGTACGGCGGTGCGAGTGCGAGATGTTGTTGCCGAAGCCCGGGCCCTTGCCACAGACGTCGCAGTTGGCAGCCACGGGTCACTCCAAAGACTTCAGATGCACTTACGGTGGAAAACCCGGCAAGGCCGAGTCGAGTTCCGTTGAAGGATCTGAGTGGCGCTGCCAGGGAATGGCCCGATCTGAATCGGGCAACCGAAGCAGCATACATCGGCTGCGTCGGTACAAGAAAACTACCATGTCCGCCCCGGCCTCCGGTCCGGGCCCCGGTTACCCGGCGTACCGGGCAGCACTAGTCTGCGAATGATCCCGCCGCTCACAGGAGGCACCGTGCCGCAGACCCCCGACGCCCTCGTGGTGCGCGGCTGGTGCGGACTCGCGCTGGACGCACTCGGGCGGGCCCGCGAGGAGATCGACGCCATCAACGTCTATCCCGTGGCGGACGGCGATACGGGGACGAACCTCTATCTGACGGTGGAATCGGCGGCCCGCGCGGTCGAGGCCGTGTTCGCCGCGCACGAGACCGCGGAACCGGACGAGGAGCCCGCGGGCCCCTCGCTCGCGGAAGCGGTGCGGGCGTTGGCGCACGGCGCGCTGATCGGGGCGCGGGGCAACTCCGGGACGATCCTCGCGCAACTGTTGCGGGGGATGAGCCAGGTGCTTGCGGGGGAGGGTGAGCTTTCTCACGAGGGTGCCGGGCTTGGTCGTGGCGGTGCCGAGCCTTCTCGCGAGGGCGCTGAGGCTGCCGGAGTGCGGGCCCGGCGTCTGAAGAAGG
Organism: Streptomyces indicus; assembly: GCF_900100315.1. Taxonomy (GTDB): domain Bacteria; phylum Actinomycetota; class Actinomycetes; order Streptomycetales; family Streptomycetaceae; genus Streptomyces; species Streptomyces indicus. The sequence continues at coordinate 192,727 of NZ_FNFF01000002.1, read as the reverse complement.
CGCTGAGCCATGCCGCCGCGTCCGGCTACCAGGCAGTGGCGCACCCCGTGGAGGGCACGGTGCTCTCGGTGGCGACGGCGGCGGCGCAGGCCGCGGAGGGTGCCGAGGACGACTGCGCCGCGGTCGTGCGGGCCGCGTACGACGGGGCGGTGGCCGCGCTGGAGCGGACGCCCGGACAGCTGGCCGTGCTCGGCCGGGCCGGGGTGGTGGACGCCGGCGGACGCGGTCTGGTGGCGGTGCTCGGGGCGCTGGTCGAGGCGGTGTCCGGGCAGGTGGTCGCGGCGTACGGGACGGAGGCCGGGGACGGGCACCGAGACGGGCACGGGGAACCGCTCGCCGGCGCACCGGCGGAGTCCTGCGCTCCTGAAGCCTCCGGTGGTCCCGCCTTCGAGGTGATCTACCTCCTGGAGGCCGAGGACGACGCCCGGGTCGAGCGCCTGAAGCGGCGGCTCGACGCGCTCGGCGACTCCCTGGTCGTGGTCGGCGGCGACGGTCTGTGGAACGTCCATGTGCATGTGGACGACGCGGGTGCGGCGGTCGAGGCCGGTGTGGAGGCGGGGCGCCCGTACCGGATCCGGATCACGCACTTCGGCGCCGAGGACGCGCACAGCGCCGGCTTCGTGCCTCCGGCGCGCGAGAAGGCGCAGCGCGCGATCGTCGCCGTCGTGCCGGGGGAAGGGCTCGCGGGTCTGTACGCCGAGGCGGGTGCGACCCCCGTGCTCGCGCGGCCCGGCGAACCGCCCGCGAGCGGCGAGCTGGTCGAGGCGATCCGGCGTGCGCACGCGCGTGAGGTGGTGCTGCTGCCGAACGACGCCGACCTGCGGCACACGGCCGCGGCGGCCGCGGAGCAGGGGCGTACGGAGGGTGTACGGGTCGCGCTGATCCCGACCCGCTCGGCGGTGCAGGGCATCGCGGCCCTCGCCGTGCACGAGCCGGAGCGGCGCTTCGACGAGGACGTGGTCGCGATGACGGCCGCCGCCGGTGCCACCCGCTACGGCGAACTGGCCGTCGCGGAGCGGCAGTCGTGGACCATGGCCGGCATCTGCCAGGCCGGGGACATGCTCGGCCTGATCGACGGGGATGTGGCGGTGATCGGCGAGGAGCTCACGTCGACGGCCCGGTCCGTGCTCGACCGGATGCTCTCGGCGGGCGGCGAGATGGTGACGCTGGTCGTGGGCGAGGAGGTGCCGGAGGACGTGGCGGACGCGCTGGAACAGCATGTCCGCGAGGCGTACCTGGCCGTGGACACGGTGGTGTACCGGGGTGGGCGGAAGTCGGCGCTGCTGCTCATCGGGGTGGAGTAGGGCACCCTTCGCGTGCGGGCCCGGTGGTGGGGGGCCTGCGGCGGGCTTTTCTCCCCGCCCCGCCCCTTCCCGAAACCGGGGGCTTCGCCCCCGGACCCCCGCATCCGACCTGCGGTCGGATCTGCTCAAACGCCGCAGGGGCTGGGTGTGCTCAGCCCTTCTCCAGGAACTCCTCCCGGTCCTTGTCCACCAGCGCGTCCAGTGCCGTCCGCAGCTCCGGGTAGTGGGTGAGCTCCGGGTCCTTGCGGACGATCTCCACCGCCTCCTCCCGCGCCTCCGCGATGACCTCCTCGTCGTCGATGACCGCGAGCACCCGCAGCGAGGAGCGCACGCCCGACTGGGCCTGGCCGAGCACATCGCCCTCGCGGCGCTGTTCGAGGTCGATACGGGAGAGCTCGAAGCCGTCCAGCGTGGAGGCCACCGCGGCCAGGCGCCCACGTGCCGGGCTCGCCTCCGGCATCTCCGTCACGAGCAGGCACAGACCGGGCGCCGAGCCACGGCCCACCCGGCCGCGCAGCTGGTGCAGCTGCGAGACGCCGAAGCGGTCGGCGTCCATGATCACCATGGCCGTCGCATTCGGCACGTTCACCCCGACCTCGATGACCGTGGTCGCCACCAGGACGTCCACCGCGCCCGCGGCGAACCGCCGCATCACGTCGTCCTTGTCCTCCGGCGCCATCCGGCCGTGCAGGATCTCCACGCGCAGCCCGGCCAGGGGACCGGCCGTGAGCTGTTCGGCGACCTCGACCACGGCCAGCGGCGGGCGCTTCTCCGCCTCGTCCTCGGCCGACTTCTTCTTCGCCGAGGCCTTCTCGTCCAGATCGTCGCCGATCCGCGGACAGACCACGTACCCCTGGTGCCCGTTCTCCACCTCCTCGCGCACGCGCTCCCAGGCGCGCGCGAGGAAGTGCGGCTTGTCGGCGGCCGGCACGACGTGGGTGGCGATGGGGGAGCGGCCGGCCGGGAGCTGGTCGAGTACCGAGGTCTCCAGGTCGCCGAAGACGGTCATCGCGACCGTACGCGGGATCGGCGTGGCCGTCATGACGAGGAGGTGCGGCGGCTGCTTGCCCTTCGAGCGCAGGGCGTCGCGCTGCTCCACACCGAAGCGGTGCTGCTCGTCCACCACGACCAGACCCAGGTCGTGGAACTGCACCTTGTCCTCGATCAGCGCATGCGTGCCGATCACGATCCCGGCCTCGCCGGTCACCAGGTCGAGCAGCGCCTGCCGCCGCGCGGCCGCCCCCATCGAGCCGGTGAGCAGCACCACCTTGGTGGCCTGCTCGGCCCCGCCCAGCATCCCGCCCTCGGCGAGCTCGCCCATCATCTCGGTGACCGAACGGTGGTGCTGCTGGGCCAGGACCTCGGTGGGCGCCAGCATCGCGGCCTGCCCGCCCGCGTCCACCACGGCGAGCATGGCGCGCAGCGCCACCATCGTCTTGCCCGATCCGACCTCGCCCTGGAGCAGCCGGTGCATCGGATGCTCCGTGGCCAGGTCGTCGAAGATCTCCTTGGACACCTTCTGCTGGCCCTCGGTCAGCGTGAACGGCAGCTTCGCGTCGAAGGCGTCGAGCAGACCGCCGGGCTGCGGCACGCGGGCCACGGCCGGCAACTGGAGGTCCGCATGGCGGCGCCGGGCCAGCGCGACCTGGAGGACGAAGGCCTCGTCCCACTTCAGCCGGGCCTTGGCCTCGTCGATGTCCGTCTTGCTGTGCGGCCGGTGGATCTTGAGCAGCGCCTCCGGCAGCGTGACCAGCCCGCGTCCCGCCCGCAGGCTGCGCGGCAGCGGGTCCACCGCCTCCTGCGCGCTCGGCAGCACCGCGTCCACGGCCTTCGCGATCTTCCAGGACTCCAGCTTCGCGGTCGCCGGATAGATCGGGATCAGGGCGCCGGCCCAGCTGTCCACCGCCGCGTCGGCGCCTTCGCCGCGCAGCAACTCGTAGGCCGGATGCGCCAGTTGGAGCTTGCGGTTGAACGCCGAGACCTTGCCGGCGAACATCGCCCGCGTCCCCGGCAGCAGATCCTTGTGCGGCTTGTGGATCCCGCGCCCGAAGAACACCAGCTGGAGCTGGCCGCTGCCGTCGGTGATGGTGACTTCGAGGCGCTGCCCGCGCCCGTTGTTGAACTTCAGGATCCGCGCGCTCGCCACCTGCGCCACGACCGTCACATGCTCGTCGAGCGGCAGATCGGAGAGCGCGGTCAGCTCACCCCGCTCGGCATAGCGCCGCGGATAGTGGTGCAGCAGATCGCCGACGGTGTGCAGGTCGAGATGCTCGGCCATCACCTTCGCGGTGGCGGGGCCGAGCACTTTCTTCAGAGGTTCTTCGAGCACGGGCACGCGGTCCATTGCACACCACGGGACTGACACGAGGTGCGACCTGTGGACAACCCGGGCCCTGTGGACAACCGAGTAGCCCCATATCGTGGACATGTCGCACCGCTCCCGCCCCAGAAGGACCCCACATGACCCGCGTGATCGCCGGCAGCGCCCGCGGGCGCCGGCTGTCCGTACCGCCGGGCAACGGCACCCGCCCCACGTCGGACCGCGCCCGCGAGGGCCTGTTCTCCACGTGGCAGTCGCTCATCGGCGGCCCGCTCGACGGCGAGCGCGTGCTCGACCTGTACGGGGGCTCGGGCGCCGTGGGCCTGGAGGCGCTGTCCCGCGGGGCGGGCCACGCCCTGCTCGTCGAGTCCGACGCCAGGGCCGTCCGCACGATCCGCGAGAACGTGAAGTCCCTCGGCCTGCCCGGCGCCGAGGTCCGGGCCGGCAAGGCCGAGCAGACCGTCGCCGGACCGGCCCCTTCGGCCCCGTACGACATCGTCTTCCTGGACCCTCCGTACGCCGTCACCGACGACGATCTTCGCGAGATCCTGCTCACACTCGCCGCCCAGGGCTGGCTCGCGGACGATGCGCTCGTCACCGTGGAGCGCAGCACCAGAGGCGGCGAATTCGCCTGGCCGGACGGCTTCGAGCCGCTCAGGTCCAGGCGGTACGGCGAGGGCACGTTTTGGTACGGTCGCGCCGCCTCGACCGGCGAGGACTCCTCGGACACGGAGTCCTCCACCAGCGAGGACCAGCCGTCATGACCATCCGGTCCGTACCGGGGAGCGAGGGACACCAGTTGCGCCGCGCCGTCTGTCCGGGGTCGTTCGACCCCATCACCAACGGACATCTCGACATCATCGCCCGCGCCTCCAAGCTGTACGACGTGGTGCACGTGGCCGTGATGATCAACAAGTCCAAGTCGGGCCTGTTCGCGGTCGACGAGCGGATCGAGCTGATCCGCCAGGTCACCGCCGAGTTCGGCAACGTGGAGGTCGAGTCCTTCCACGGCCTGCTCGTCGACTTCTGCAAGCAGCGCGACATCCCGGCCATCGTGAAGGGCCTGCGCGCGGTCAGCGACTTCGACTACGAGTTGCAGATGGCCCAGATGAACAACGGGCTCTCGGGCGTGGAGACCCTCTTCGTCCCCACCAACCCCACCTACAGCTTCCTGTCCTCCTCGCTCGTCAAGGAGGTCGCGGCCTGGGGTGGCGACGTGGCGCACCTCGTCCCGCCGGTGGTGCTCGAAGCGCTCACGGAGCGCCTCGCCAAGGAGCGCTGAGACCTCCCCGGAGCTGACGGCCCGTCAGTTGGTGTCGCGGGCGCACCCCGTGGCCGTACAGTCGTGCCGTCCGTCTCCCAACCAGTTCCAGAAAGCGGCGAGCCACGGTGGACGTGCAGAAGAAGCTCGACGAGATCGTCGAGGCGGTCGAGGGCGCCAGATCGATGCCGATGTCCGCCTCGTGCGTGGTCAACCGCGCCGACCTGCTCGCGATGCTGGAGGAGGTGCGCGGCGCGCTGCCCGGCTCGCTCGCCCAGGCGCAGCAGGTGCTCGGCGGCAGTGAGCAGCTGGTCGAGCAGGCCCGTCAGGAGGCGGAGCGGATCGTGGAGTCGGCCCGCGCCGAGCGCGGCTCGCTGATCTCCGACACCGCGATCGCCCGCCAGTCCCAGGAGGAGGCCGAGCGCATCCTCGCGGCCGCTCGCCAGGAGGCCGAGGAGATCAAGGCGGAGGCCGACGAGTACGTCGACTCCAAGCTCGCCAACTTCGAGGTCGTCCTCACCAAGACCCTCGGCTCGGTCGGCCGCGGCCGCGAGAAGCTGCTCGGCACGGGCCAGGGCCTGGACGAGCAGGGTTACGAGGACCCGGACTTCACCGAGGCCCCCGAGCGCAGCCTCGACCCGCAGACCCAGCGGCAGAACGCCGACGCGTACGTGGACGGCAAGCTCGGCGCCTTCGAGGCGGTCCTGGCCAAGACCCTGGAGGCGGTCGGCCGCGGCCGGCAGAAGCTCCAGGGCCGCATCGCCACGGACGATCTCAGCCGCCTGGACGCGCTGCCGCAGCAGCAGACCACGGACGCCGACTTCCTCGCGGACCTCGCCGAGCCGGAGCCCGAGACCCCCCGACAGTCGGGGGCTTCCCGGCAGTCCGATGCGTCCCACCGCCCCGAGGCCCCGCAGCAGCCCGGCGTCCCGCCCCAGGCCGCCTACCAGCAGGACCCGTACCAGCAGGACCCCTACGGCTACCAGCAGCAGTCGCACCAGCAGGACCCGTACGGCTACCAGCAGCAGGGCTACGACCAGTCCGGCGGCTACGGTCAGACCGACCCGTACGCGTACCAGCAGCAGTCGCACCAGCAGGACCCGTACGGCTACCAGCAGCAGGGCTACGACCAGACCGGCGGCTACGGGCAGGAAGACGGTCAGTCGCACCAGCACCAGCCGCAGCCCTCGGCGCTCGACGAGACCAGCCTCTTCGACACGAGCATGATCAGCGTCGACCAGCTGCGTCAGTACGAGCAGGGGCGCGGCCAGAACTGACGGGCCCGGGCCGGGGGCCGGTCCGGTCCGCGCGCGGGTCTCGGAAGGGGCCTGACGGCGGGCCTCCGGACGGTCTCCGAGGACCGGATTGGGCCGAGAGCGAAAGGTCCAGTATCCTGGCTCTTCGGTCGCGCATACGCCCGCGATCTCGGCTGCCCGCTTCGAAGCGTCGGCAGCCGCCTCTCGACTTCCATGATTCGAAAGCAGGAAAAGCCCTGAACGGCCGCCTCGACCACCGCAACCCTCTCGTGTTCGACACACACGAGCTGGGCCGGCGTCCCGGTGCCATGCAGCGCATTTCCCGCACCGTGGAGGCGCCCGCCGGGGATGAGATCCTCGGCATCAAGGGTGTCATCGGAGTGCCCGCGGGCACCCCGGTGGAGCTCGAGCTCCGCCTCGAATCGGTGATGGAAGGGGTGCTTGTCACAGGCACCGCCCGTGCACGGGCCGAGGGGGAGTGCGTAAGGTGTCTGGAGCCGGTCGAGCAGCAGCTCGATGCGGACTTCCAGGAGATGTTCTCGTACCCCGACGCCGACGACCGGGGCCGCAAGCACGCGGAGCCGGGCGACGACGCCGAGGAGGACGAGGAGATCATCCCCCTCGAGGACGGACTCTTCGACCTCGAACCCGTGCTGCGTGATGCGGTGGTGCTCGCACTGCCGATGCAGCCGGTGTGCCGGGAGGACTGTGCAGGTCTTTGCGCCGAGTGCGGAATGAACCTGAACGAGAACCCGGACCACCACCACGACGCCGTCGACATCCGTTGGGCGGCATTGCAGGGACTCGCCGGTTCGCTCCAGAGCGGCGAGAAGGACGAGATGAGCGGCGCCGAAGCTGAAGCGGGCGTCGACGAGAAGCAGGAGAAGTAGCCGTGGCTGTTCCGAAGCGGAAGATGTCGCGCAGCAACACGCGCCACCGCCGGTCGCAGTGGAAGGCTGCGGTCCCCACCCTGGTTGCGTGCGAGCGCTGCCAGGAGCCCAAGCAGCAGCACATTGCGTGCCCGTCTTGCGGCACCTACAACAAGCGCCAGGTCCTCGAGGTCTGAGCGGCTGGTGAGAGGCACGATGTCTGAACCGTCGAACAAAAAGCAGACGGAGAACACGGCCTCGTCCCACACGCTTCTGGAAGGGCGGCTCGGCTACCAGGTCGAGTCCGCCCTTCTGGTGCGTGCTCTGACCCACCGTTCCTACGCATACGAGAACGGCGGTCTGCCGACCAACGAGCGTCTGGAGTTCCTCGGGGACTCCGTGCTCGGCCTCGTCGTCACGGACACGCTGTACCGCACCCACCCCGACCTGCCCGAAGGCCAGCTGGCCAAGTTGCGGGCCGCGGTGGTCAATTCGCGTGCGCTGGCGGAGGTGGGCCGTGGGCTCGACCTCGGTTCCTTCATCCGGCTCGGCCGCGGTGAAGAGGGCACGGGCGGCCGGGACAAGGCATCCATCCTCGCCGACACCCTTGAAGCGGTGATCGGCGCGGTCTATCTCGACCAGGGTCTGGACGCGGCTTCCGAGCTGGTCCACCGGCTCTTCGACCCCCTGATCGAGAAGTCCTCCTCGCTCGGCGCCGGCCTGGACTGGAAGACCAGCCTCCAGGAGCTCACCGCGACGGAGGGACTCGGCGTGCCCGAGTACCTGGTCTCGGAGACCGGCCCGGACCACGAGAAGACCTTCACAGCTGCCGCCCGCGTCGGAGGCGTCTCGTACGGCACCGGCACCGGCCGCAGCAAGAAGGAAGCGGAGCAGCAGGCGGCGGAGTCGGCTTGGCGGGCGATTCGGACGGCTGCGGATGAGCGGGCGAAGGCTGCGGAGGCTGAGGCTGCTGCTTCTGCCTCCGCTGAGGCGGACGCTGCTACTGCGTAGTGCGCTTTGCTTGTACGACGGCTCGTCGCCGGATTCGTTCCGGTGACGGGCCGTCGGTCATTTCCTGCCTTACGTTGCGACAGTTTGCGTGATCGGCAGTCGCGCCGCAGTCCGGGGCTGCGCCCACCCGCGCCGCCCTGCGGCACGACTGCCCGCAGACATAGCGGCACGACTGTCCGCAGGCATGCGGGAGAATCTGAGGCGTGCCTGAACTTCCGGAAGTCGAAGTCGTGCGTCGTGGGCTTGAGCGTTGGGTCAGTGGGCGGGTGGTGACCGACGTGGACGTGCTGCATCCGCGTGCCGTGCGGCGGCATGTCGCCGGCGGGGGTGACTTCTCCGCGCGGCTCAAGGGGCATCGCATCGGGCTGGCCCAGCGGCGCGGCAAGTACCTGTGGCTGCCGCTGGCCGACGCCTCGTACTCCGTGCTCGCCCACCTCGGGATGAGCGGTCAGCTGCTCGTGCAGCCGGAGGGCGCCCCCGACGAGAAGCATCTGCGGATCCGGGTCGGGTTCGACGACGACCAGGGGACCGAGCTGCGCTTCGTCGACCAGCGGACCTTCGGCGGGCTCTCGCTGCACGAGAACACCGGGGACGGGCTCCCGGACGTGATCGCGCACATCGCCCGCGACCCGCTCGACCCCGGCTTCGACGACGCGGCCTTCCACGAGGCGCTGCGCCGCAAGCGGACCACCATCAAGCGCGCCCTGCTCGACCAGTCGCTGATCAGCGGGGTGGGCAACATCTACGCCGACGAGGCGCTCTGGCGCGCGAAGCTGCACTACGAGCGGCCGACCGCCACCTTCACGCGTCCTCGTACCGCCGAACTCCTCGGCCACATCCGGGACGTGATGAACGCGGCACTCGCCGTCGGCGGCACCAGCTTCGACAGCCTGTACGTCAACGTGAACGGCGAGTCCGGCTACTTCGAGCGCTCGCTCGACGCGTACGGCAGGGAAGGGCTGCCCTGCCGTCGGTGTGCGACGCCGATGCGCCGCCGCCCCTGGATGAACCGGTCCAGCTATTTCTGCCCCCGCTGCCAGCGCCCGCCCCGGCCGTAGCCCCGGATACACAAACATTCATACGCGAGCGGCGCCGGTCATGAAGACCGGCGCCGCTCGCGTACGAAGCTCTCGGGCTCAGAAACCGAAGTCCTGCGTCCACCACGGCCCGCCCGCGCCGAAGTGGGCGCCGACGCCGAGGGTCTTGTACTCGCAGTTGAGGATGTTGGCGCGGTGGCCCGGGCTGTCCATCCAGGAGTCCATGACCGACTGGGCGTTGGCCTGGCCGCGGGCGATGTTCTCGCCGCCCAGGTTCGCTATGCCGACCGCGTCCGCGCGGTCCCAGGGGGTGTCGCCGTCGGGGTCGGTGTGGTCGAAGAAGCCGCGCGAGGCCATGTCGGCGCTGAAGTCCGAGGCCAGCTCGGCCAGTTCGGCGTCCGCCTTCACCGGCTGGCAGCCCGCCTGCGCGCGCTCCTGGTTGACCAGGGCGAGGACCTGCGCCTCGGCACCGGACTGCGTGTCCGGGGCGGCCGGGGCGGCGGGCTTCTTCTCGGGAGCCTTGGTCTTCTCCTCGGCCGGCTTCTCGGCCTTGCCGCCGGAGTCCTTCGGCGACTCGTCGGACTCCTCGGCCGTACGCGACGGGGTCGGCGTGGGCTTCGCGGCCGGCTTCGAGGCGCTCGCCGAGGGCGACGGGCGCTGCTCGTCGCGGCTGGCCTCCTCCGTCTGCCGCTCCGGTGTCTTCGAGGCGCCGCCCTGCGACTGGACATCGCTGGTGGTGTCGGCGGCCTGCACCTTGTCGGGGGAGCCGTCAGCGCCGAACTTGTAGTTCTCGGTGCCCGGCAGCACACCCGAGGCGACCGCTATGGCGCCGATGGCCACGGCCGCGGAGACACCGAGCAGGCCCGTGCGCACGGGCTTGACGGCGCGCTTCTTGCGACGGTGCGATCCGCCGGTGCCAGTCGTCGCCGTGCGGTGCTGCTGTTCCCCGGCGGCGACGCGTCGGTGGCGTCCCATCTCCCGGCCTTCCCTGCGGTTCAGTGAAAATCGTTCTTGCGGTCTGCGTGAGTCACCCGAACGAGTGAGGCTCATCTTTCGCGACTGTACGCGATGACAGATGGGGGCGAAGTGCTCCGAGAGGAATTGGCCGGTTAGCTTTCCCACATGAATGAGGAAGTACGCATGATCGCCTGGGTCCGCGGACGAGTGCAGGGAGTGGGGTTCCGCTGGTTCACCAGGGCGAAAGCGCTGGAGATCGGCGGCCTCGTGGGATTCGCGCTCAATTTGGACGACGGGCGTGTGCAGGTCGTGGCCGAGGGAACCCGCTCCGGTTGTGAGGGACTCCTGGACTGGCTCCGGCACGGCGACACACCCGGGAGGGTCGATGGAGTGACCGAGATCTGGGGCACACCCCGCGGCATCTACGAGACCTTCGCCATCCGCTGACGGTCACGGCGCCGTGACCTCGGAGCGGGCCTTCGGCAGATGCCGCCGGCAACTGTGCGGGGCAGAAATGACCTGGTGGTTGCCAAGAACGGCAGGTCGTGCAAGGCTGCGCGATAACGAAGATCTCCACGCCCCCGGGGCCCCGCAGGAGAGCACCGCCGACAGGTTCGCGGCGCTGTGCCCCCGGGTTTGCCCGCCGATACGGGGCGTGATCGTGTTGACCGTCAAACATTTTGGTGAGACGCTGGAAGCCCCGCGCACCCTAGCTGTTTGGCATGTGAGAACGGCAGCAGGACAAGCAGTGCCAGCCAGCCGCGGGTGCGATTTCCCTCACGACCCACCCGACCCACACGGCATCGGTCGGTCACTCAGTGTGGAGGACCATCCATCATGGCAAAGGCGCTTCTCGGTTACGTCGGCGGCACCGACCCGCGACTTCTCGCCGAGATGCGACGGCTCCAGCAGCGCGTCCAGGACCTGGAATCCGAGCTCGTACGGATCCAGGCGGAGAACGACGCGCTGACGGCTACGGCTGTCGCTTCGCACAGCGAGCTCATCGACGTACCCCAGGCGGAGCCTGCGCTCACCTGATCCACGTCACAGAGTCACGGATCAGGCTGCCCACGTCAGCCGCTTGAAGAATTGCAAGGGACGCTTCGGCGTCCCTTTTTCTTTTCCCTCCCCGGCCCCCGCCGTGTCTCCTCACGTCTGATGTGCCCTGCATCTTCCCAGGCGAAACCGCAGGTTCATTCAGGGAACGCTTCGCCGTCCGGCGACTTGACCTCTGCCCCACGGCGACTTGCCCTCTGTCCCACGGGCCCCGCCCGGTAAAGTCCGTCGGCGTGCACCTCAAGGCCCTGACCCTGCGCGGGTTCAAATCCTTCGCCTCGGCGACGACGCTCAAGTTCGAGCCGGGGATCACGTGTGTCGTGGGACCGAACGGCTCCGGCAAGTCCAATGTCGTGGACGCGCTGAGCTGGGTCATGGGCGAACAAGGGGCCAAGTCGCTGCGCGGCGGAAAGATGGAGGACGTCATCTTCGCCGGCACCACCGGGCGCCCGCCGCTCGGCCGGGCCGAGGTCTCGCTGACGATCGACAACTCCGACGGCGCGCTGCCCATCGAATACGCCGAGGTCACCATCACGCGGATCATGTTCCGCAACGGTGGCAGCGAATACCAGATCAATGGCGACACCTGCCGACTTCTGGATATCCAGGAGCTGTTGTCCGACTCCGGTATCGGCCGTGAGATGCACGTCATCGTCGGGCAGGGCCAGCTCGACTCCGTGCTGCACGCCGATCCGATGGGGCGCAGGGCCTTCATCGAGGAGGCCGCGGGTGTGCTCAAGCACCGCAAGCGCAAGGAGAAGGCGCTGCGGAAGCTGGACGCGATGCAGGCCAACCTCGCGCGCGTACAGGATCTGACCGACGAGCTGCGGCGGCAGTTGAAGCCGCTCGGGCGGCAGGCCGCGGTGGCGCGCAGGGCCGCCGTGATCCAGGCCGATCTGCGCGACGCGCGGCTGCGGCTGCTCGCGGACGATCTCGTACGGCTGCAGGAGGCCCTGAAGACCGAGATCGCCGACGAGGCCGAGCTGAAGCGGCGCAAGGAGGCCGCCGAGGCGGAGCTCAAGGCGGCGCTCGCGCGCGAGGCCGACCTGGAGGACGAGGTACGGCGGCTCACCCCGCGGCTGCAGCGCGCCCAGCAGACCTGGGTGGAGCTCTCGCAGCTGGCCGAGCGGGTGCGCGGCACCATCAGCCTGGCCGACGCCCGGGTCAAGAGCGCCACCTCGGCGCCGGAGGAGGAGCGGCGCGGGCGCGACCCCGAGGACATGGAGCGCGAGGCCGCGCGGATCCGCGAGCAGGAGGCCGAGCTGGAGGCCGCCCTGGAGGCGGCGCAGCGCGCGCTCGACGACACCGTCGCGCACCGGGCCGAACTGGAGCGGGAGCTGCAGACCGAGGAGCGCCGGCTCAAGGACGTGGCGCGGGCCATCGCCGACCGGCGCGAAGGGCTCGCGCGGCTCAGCGGACAGGTCAACGCGGCCCGCAGCAGGGCCGCTTCCGCACAGTCCGAGATCGACCGGCTCGCGGCCGCGCGGGACGAGGCGAACGAGCGGGCGGTCGCGGCGCAGGAGGAGTACGAGGCACTGAAGGCCGAGGTCGACGGCCTGGACGCCGATGACACCGAGCTCGGTGAGCAGCACGACGCCGCCAAGCGGGAGCTCGCCGATGCGGAGGCCGCGCTGACCGCCGCCCGCGAGGCGGCCACCTCGGCCGAGCGGAAGCGGGCCGCCGTGGCCGCGCGGCGTGAGGCGCTGGCGCTCGGGCTGCGGCGCAAGGACGGCACGGGCACGCTGCTCGCCGCCAAGGAGCGGCTCGGCGGACTGCTGGGCCCGGCGTCCGAGCTGCTCTCCGTCGCGCCCGGTTACGAGGTCCCGGTCGCCGCCGCGCTCGGCGCCGCGGCCGACGCGATCGCCGTGTCGAACCCGGCCACCGCGGCGGAGGCGATCCGCCTGCTGCGCAAGCAGGACGCCGGCCGCGCCGCGATACTGCTCGGCGGCGGGCCCGAGGAGGTACGGCCCGAGCAGGGGCAGGACGGACCGCCGTACGCGGCCGATCTCGTGCGCGGGCCCGCGGAGTTGATGCCCGCCGTGCGCAAGCTGCTGCGCGGGATCGTCGTGGTCGGCACCTTGGAGGACGCCGAGGATCTGGTCTATGCGCAGCCGGAGCTGACGGCCGTCACGGCGGAGGGCGATCTGCTCGGGGCGCATTTCGCGCAGGGCGGCTCGGCCGGTGCGCCGAGTCTGCTCGAAGTGCAGGCGTCGGTGGACGAGGCCGCGGCCGAGCTGGAGGAACTCTCCGTACTCTGCGAGGAGTTGGCCGAGGCCCAGCACGCAGCCACCGAGAGGCGGCGCGCGAGCGCGGCCCTCGTCGAGGAGCTGGGGGAGCGGCGCAGGGCCGCCGACCGCGAGAAGTCCGCCGTCTCGCAGCAGCTCGGGCGGCTCGCCGGGCAGGCGCGCGGCGCGGCGGGCGAGGCCGAGCGGTCCACGGCCGCCGCCGCCCGGGCGCAGGAAGCGCTCGACAAGGCGCTGATGGACGCGGAGGAGCTGGCCGAGCGGCTCGCGGTGGCCGAGGAGCAGCCGGTCGAGGAGGAGCCCGACACCTCCGTACGCGACCGTCTCGCGGCCGACGGGGCCAACGCGCGGCAGACCGAGATGGAGGCCCGGCTCCAGGTGCGCACGCACGAGGAGCGGGTCAAGGGCCTCGCCGGGCGGGCCGACGGGCTCGACCGGGCCGCACGCGCCGAGCGCGAGTCGCGGGCCCGGGCCGAGCAGCGGCGCAACCGGATGCGCTACGAGGCACGGGTCGCCGAGGTCGTGGCCTCCGGTGCGCGGCAGCTGCTCGCGCACGTGGAGGTCTCCCTCGTACGGGCACAGGAGGAGCGCGACGCCGCGGAGCGGGCCAAGGCCGAGCGGGAGGTGGAGCTGACCGCCGCGCGCGGGCAGGGCCGCGACCTCAAGTCCGAGCTCGACAAGCTGACCGACTCGGTGCACCGCGGCGAGGTGCTCGGCGCCGAGAAGCGGATGCGGATCGAGCAGCTGGAGGCCAAGGCCCTGGAGGAGCTCGGCGTGGAGCCGGCCGGCCTGGTGAGCGACTACGGGCCCGATCAGCTCGTCCCGCCGTCGCTGCCCGCGGAGGGCGAGGAGCTGCCCGAGGACCCCGAGCACCCGCGCAACAAGCCCCGTCCCTTCGTACGGGCCGAGCAGGAGAAGCGGCTCAAGGCCGCCGAGCGGGCCTACCAGCAGCTCGGCAAGGTGAACCCGCTCGCGCTCGAGGAGTTCGCGGCCCTGGAGGAGCGGCACAAGTTCCTCAGCGAGCAGCTGGAGGACCTGAAGAAGACCCGCGCCGACCTGCTCCAGGTCGTCAAGGAGGTCGACGAGCGGGTCGAGCAGGTGTTCACCGAGGCGTACCGGGACACGGCCCGTGAGTTCGAGGGTGTTTTCAGCCGGTTGTTCCCCGGCGGCGAGGGGCGGCTGATCCTCACCGACCCGGAGAACATGCTGACCACCGGCGTGGACGTGGAGGCGCGGCCGCCCGGCAAGAAGGTCAAGCGGCTCTCGCTGCTCTCCGGCGGTGAGCGGTCGCTGACGGCCGTGGCCATGCTGGTGTCGATCTTCAAGGCGCGCCCCAGCCCGTTCTACGTGATGGACGAGGTCGAGGCCGCCCTCGACGACACCAACCTCCAGCGCCTGATCCGGATCATGCAGGAGCTCCAGGAGTCCTCGCAGCTGATCGTGATCACGCACCAGAAGCGCACGATGGAGGTCGCGGACGCGCTCTACGGCGTCTCGATGCAGGGCGACGGGGTGTCGAAGGTGATCAGCCAGCGGCTGCGCTGAGACTGGCCTGTTCTGCCCACCTCAAGTGGTGGGCGCCTGCAAGGTGTGCGCCACTGGACATGTGACCAGCACTGACGCGCGTGCAGCAGCTCCCGAGCACCTCGGCCATGTCATCTTCATCACGGCCGCCGCCGCGATGGGCGGTTTCCTGTTCGGCTACGACAGCTCCGTGATCAACGGCGCGGTCGAGGCCATCCGGGACCGCTTCGACGTGGGCTCCGAGGCCCTCGCCCAGGTGATCGCCGCCGCCCTGATCGGCTGTGCCATCGGCGCCGCCGTCGCGGGCCGGCTCGCCGACCGCATCGGCCGTATCCGCACGATGCAGATCGCGGCCGTGCTCTTCACCGTGAGCGCCATCGGCTCGGCGCTGCCCTTCGCTCTGTGGGACCTGGCGATGTGGCGGGTGCTCGGCGGTGTGGCCATCGGCATGGCCTCGGTGATCGGCCCCGCGTACATCGCCGAGGTCTCGCCGCCCGCCTACCGCGGCCGGCTCGCCTCCTTCCAGCAGGCCGCCATCGTCATCGGCATCGCCGTCTCGCAGCTGGTCAACTGGGGCATCCTGAACGCCGCCGGCGGCGACCAGCGCGGCAAGATCATGGGCCTGGAGGCCTGGCAGGTCATGCTCGGCGTGATGGTGGTCCCGGCCGTGCTCTACGGGCTGCTCTCCTTCGCCATCCCCGAGTCGCCGCGCTATCTGATCGCGGCCGGCAAGGTCGAGAAGGCCAAGGAAGTGCTGCGCGAGGTCGAGGGCTCGAAGATCGACCTCGACGCCCGGGTCGGCGAGATCAACCTGGCGATGCGCCGCGAGCACAAGTCGACCTTCCGCGATCTGATGGGCGGCCGGGCGGGCTTCCTGCCGATCGTCTGGATCGGTATCGGTCTCTCCGTCTTCCAGCAGCTGGTCGGCATCAACGTGATCTTCTACTACAGCAACGCGCTGTGGCAGTCGGTGGGCATCGACCCGAAGAGCTCGTTCTTCTACTCGTTCGAGACCTCGATCGTGAACATCATCGGCACCGTGATCGCGATGGTCCTGGTGGACCGGATCGGCCGCAAGCCGCTGGCCCTGATCGGTTCGGCCGGTATGGCGGTCTCGCTCGGGCTCGCCGCCTGGGCCTTCTCGTACAAGAGCGGTACGGGCGACGACATCTCGCTGCCCGATCTCCAGGGCACCGTCGCGATCGTCGCCGCCAACTGCTTCGTGCTCTTCTTCGCCCTGTCGTGGGGTGTGGTCGTCTGGGTGCTGCTCGGCGAGATGTTCCCCAACAAGATCCGTG
The DNA here is from genome assembly GCF_900100315.1 of Streptomyces indicus. Lineage (GTDB taxonomy): Bacteria > Actinomycetota > Actinomycetes > Streptomycetales > Streptomycetaceae > Streptomyces > Streptomyces indicus. The sequence continues at coordinate 176,591 of NZ_FNFF01000002.1, read as the reverse complement.
CCGCCGCGCTCGGTGTGGCCGCGGCGGCCCAGTGGATCGCGAACTGGGTGATCACGGTGACGTTCCCGACGCTGTCCGACTGGAACCTGTCGGGCGCGTACATGATCTACACCGCGTTCGCGCTGCTCTCCATCCCGTTCATCCTCAAGTTCGTGCCGGAGACCAAGGGCAAGTCGCTGGAGGAGATGGGCTGAGCCCGCGCTGGTGCAGAGGGGCTGAGCCCGCTGCGTACGGGTCTCAGTTCTTGCAGCGCGGCAGGACCTGCTCCGTGAACAGGTGCAGGCTGCGCCAGCCCTCGTCGATGGGCATGCCGCCGCACAGCGGGTGCAGGACGAGGTTGTCGAGCGTGCTGTCCGAGGCCGCCACGCACTCGTCCGGCGTGAGGATCCGGTAGACGCCCTCCGCGCGCAGCTCCTCGACGGTGGTCGCGCCCGAGCTGACCGCCGACTTGATGTCCTTGTTCTGCCAGGACTTGTACATCTGCGCCTCGTGCAGGAAGTGGTGCCCGAACTCGGCCCAGGTGCGGTCCGGGTCCTCCGAGATGTGCAGCAGCGGGGTCTCCTTGCCGGGCATGAGGATCCAGCCCTCGGTGCCGTACTCCGCGAGCTTCTCGTTGTAGTACGTCTCCAGCTCGGGCAGGTGCGCGCTCGGGAAGAACGGCAGACCGAGCCGGGCCGCGCGCCGGGCCGCGGGCTTGGAGGACCCGCCGACCACGAGCATCGGGTGCGGATCGGTGTACGGGCGCGGGGTGACGCGGACCGTGCGGCCCTCGTACGCGAAGGGCTCGCCGGTCCAGGCCTTGAGCAGGGTCTCGAGCAGGTGGTCCTGGAGCTTGCCGCGCCGGGCCCAGTCGACACCGAACATCTCGTACTCCTCGGGCCGGTAGCCGATGCCCGCGACCGTCATCAGACGGCCCTTGCTCATCAGGTCGAGGACGGCGATCTCCTCGGCGATACGGAGCGGGTCGTGCAGCGGGCCGAGGATCGCGGAGATGGTGACGGCGATGGTGCGGGTGGCGCCGAAGATGCCGGCCGCGAAGGTGAAGGGGGAGGGCAGCCAGTTGTTCTCCACACCGTGGTGCTCCTCGGTCTGGATCATCGTCATGCCGGCGCTGTCGGCGAACCGGGCCATCTCCAGGGCGGCGCCGTAGCGGTCGGCGAGCTGCGCGGGTGTGCCTTCGGGGTCGATGAGATTGAAGCGTGCGACCGAGACGGGCATGGCGGGCGTCCCCTTGTTCGACGGTGGTCGGTGTCACGACGGTGGTCGGGCGCGGGGGCCGGGATGCGGACGTCCCCCTTCGGGCCGTGGGCCGGTGAAGGGGGACGTTAGCTGACGTAGTGTCAGATGGACAGGGCCGGGACGCGCTCTTCCTCAACCGCCGTGTCCGCGGCGGGGGTTGCCTGCACGGCGTCCGGCTTCGTGCGCGGCAGGACCGCGTACAGGGCGGCCGCCACGACGATCGTGACCGCCCAGCCGAGGCCGTTCTGCCCGATCCACGTGTCGGACAGCGGTCCCGCGAACCAGTCGACCTTGGTGAAGGCGAGGCCGGTCAGGAGCGCCACGCCCCAGGCCGTCATCGCCTGCCAGGCGAAGCCGCCCTTGTACCAGTAGGCGCTGGTGCGGGTGGTGTCGAGCAGGGCCTTCGCGTCGTACGTCTTCCGCGTCAGCATGTCGATGCCGAAGACGCCGATCCATGCGGAGAACGCGACGGCGAGCAGCGTCAGGAAGGAGATGAACGAGCCGATGAAACTGGTCGCCACCACCATCAGGAGGAAGCCGAAGACGAGGCTGATCACGGCGTTCACCGAGACGGCCCAGTGGCGCGGGACGCGGATGCCGAGGGTCTGCGCGGTGAAGCCGGCGGAGTACATCGACATCGAGTTGATGAGCAGCATGCCGATCAGGGCGATCAGCAGGTACGGGACCGCGATCCAGGTCGGCAGGAGCGCGCCGATGAAGGACACCGGGTCCTGGGCGTTGGCGAGGTCCGGCGTGGAGACCGCCATCACCGCGCCCATCAGGACCATCGGCAGGACCACGATGCCGGCGCCGCCGATCGAGGCGCCGACCATCTTCGGGGCCGAGGCGGTACGCGGCAGATAGCGCGTGAAGTCGGGGGCCGAAGGCACCCAGCTGATGCCGCCCGCGCCGATCATGCCGATGCCCGCGACCACCATCGCGGCCGAACCGGCGGGCTTGCCGAAGACGGCCGACCAGTCGGTGTTCGCGACCAGGTAGCAGAGCACGAGCACGGTGAAGGCGCCGAAGAGGTACGTGGACCACTTGCTGCACACGCGCACGGCGTTGATGCCGAGCCCGGACACCAGGAAGGTCAGGGCCACGAAGACGAGCAGCGTGACCACGATCAGCAGGGTGTTGGACTCGACGCCGAAGAGCAGGTCGAGGACGGTCAGGATCGCGTACGCGCCGGTGACCGCGTTGATCGTCTCCCAGCCCCAGCGGGCCACCCAGATCAGGGCGCCGGGGAAGAGGTTGCCGCGCTGGCCGAAAACCGCGCGGGACAGTGCCATGCCGGGGGAGCCGCCGCGCTTGCCGGCGATCGAGATCAGACCGACGATCCCGTACGAGACGACCGGCGCGACCGCGGCGACGAGCAGCACCTGCCAGATGTTGAGCCCGTTGAACACCACCAGGCCCGCGCCCATAGTCAGGAGCAGCACGCTGATGTTGGCGGCGACCCAGGTCGGGAAGAGCTCGCGGACCTTGCCGGTGCGCTCGGCGTCGGGGACGGGCTCGAGGCCGCGGGTCTCGATCGCGCTCTCGGGCTCCGGTGCCGCTGGTGCTGTCGCAGGCGGGGCTATCGCGGGCGGCGCTTCGGGCGTGGCAGACGCGGACATGCACATGCTCCGTGGGGGGGACGGGGGTGCCCTGTGGGGCGGGCGGGAAGGATCCATCGTACATTCGCCCGAAAATGCCCCGATAGAGCCCTAGGTCCTTGGTGGGAAAGTACAAGCGGCGACCCTCGGCCGCCCATGGCCGATACTGGCTGGGTTATGGAAATCGTCATCCTTGCTGTAGTCATCGCCCTGGTCGCGGTCGGAGCGATCAGCGGGCTCGTGGTCAGCGGCCGCAAGAAGAAGCAGCTGCCGCCCTCGGCCCCGTCGAGCACGCCGACCATCACCGCGCCTCCGGCCGAGCCGCACGTCGGCGACGAGGCCGCGGAGCCGAAGGAAGAGCCGCGCCGCACGATCGAGGAGGTGGAGCTCCCGAAGGCCACGGCCCCCGTGGAGGAGGCCGAGCCCGAGGTCGTCGAGGAGCTCCCGAAGACCGAGATCGAGGTCCCCGAGCCCACCGCCGGACGGCTCGTCCGGCTGCGCGCCCGGCTCGCCCGCTCCCAGAACTCGCTCGGCAAGGGGCTGCTCTCGCTGCTCTCGCGCGAGCACCTCGACGAGGACACCTGGGAGGAGATCGAGGACACGCTGCTCACCGCGGACGTCGGCGTCCAGCCCACCCAGGAGCTGGTCGAGCGCCTGCGCGAGCGCGTGAAGGTGCTCGGCACCCGCACGCCGGAGGAGCTGCGCACGCTGCTGCGCGAGGAGCTCCTGGCCCTCGTCGGCACGGACTTCGACCGTCAGGTCAAGACCGAGAAGGAGGGTGACACCCCGGGCATCGTGATGGTCGTCGGCGTCAACGGCACCGGCAAGACCACCACCACCGGCAAGCTCGCCCGTGTCCTGGTCGCCGACGGCTCCACCGTCGTGCTCGGCGCCGCGGACACCTTCCGTGCCGCCGCCGCCGACCAGCTCCAGACCTGGGGCGAGCGCGTGGGCGCCTACACCGTGCGCGGCCCCGAGGGCGGCGACCCGGCCTCCGTCGCGTTCGACGCGGTGAAGGAGGGCAAGGAGATGGGCGTCGACGTCGTGCTCATCGACACGGCCGGCCGCCTGCACACCAAGACGGGCCTCATGGACGAGCTCGGCAAGGTCAAGCGCGTGGTCGAGAAGCACGCGCCGCTCGACGAGGTCCTGCTCGTGCTCGACGCGACCACCGGCCAGAACGGTCTGGTCCAGGCCCGCGTCTTCGCCGAGGTCGTGGACATCACGGGCATCGTCCTGACGAAGCTCGACGGCACCGCCAAGGGCGGCATCGTGGTCGCGGTCCAGCGTGAACTCGGCGTCCCGGTCAAGCTCGTGGGCCTCGGCGAGGGTCCGGACGACCTCGCGCCCTTCGAGCCCGAGGCGTTCGTGGACGCCCTGATCGGGGACTGAGTCTCCACAGGCGTACCGGACGATCCTCCTCAGGCGTACCGGCAGAGGCGTACAGGAAGGGCCCGCTCCCGAGGGGGAGCGGGCCCTTCTGCGTGCACGGGGCGCGTAGGTCAGCGGCGGGCGCCGCCGGTGCGGTGGGACGCGTAGGCCAGGGCGCCGAGGACCAGCCGCGCCTGCGGCGGGTTGGAGGCCGAGTCAAGGGCCGGGGCGCGTAGCCAGCGGACGGGCCCGAGACCCGCGCGGTCCGACGGGGGAGCGGTGATGAACTCGCCGCGGCCGAGCGCGCGCAGGTCCAGATCGGCGTCGTCCCAGCCCATCCGGTAGAGCAGCGTGGGCAGTTCGGCCGCAGCGCCCGGAGCGACGAAGAACTGGGCGCGCCGGTCCGGTGTCGCGGTCACCGGACCGAGGGGAAGGCCCATGCGCTCCAGGCGGATCAGGGCGCGGCGGCCTGCGGACTCGGAGACCTCGAGGATGTCGAAGGTGCGGCCCACGGGGAGCATCGCCGCGGCGCCGGGGAACTCGCCCCAGGCGCGGGTCACTTCGTCGAGCGTCGCGCCCGCGGGCAGTTCGCCGGCGAAGCCCAGGGGGTGGGCGCCGGGCGCCGCGCACCGCGCATCGCCGCAGGAGCAACTGCCGGACGCGGCACGGGCACCGGGGATGACGGACCAGCCCCACAGCCCGGTGAACTCGGCCACGGCCGTGCACTCGGACATACGGCCGCGCCGCCGCGCACCGGTGCGGTTCTCGCGGATACCGCGGCTGCCGCCGATCGTGAAGCCCATACCCCCTCCAACGGGTCGAACGCGTCGATGGTTACGAGCCGGAGTGTCCTCGTGACGCTCCGTGCAAGTCCGGCCCTGACTCTCCGTAACGCGGCGCCCCATCGGTCAGGTGTGGCGCCCGGAGTGGTCACGGGTGGTGCGGAAACCGACGCGCGCCCCGGTGCGCATCGCTCCGCCTACCCCGGTCCGTCATGTGTCAAGTGAATCGCGTGTAGCCGCAACTGAGTTCATTCGAAGGGGTGGCGAAAGGTGGCGTTTCTTGGAACGCCCTCGCCGGGAGGGTGATCGTAGGATTACTTTCGGTGCATCGACCCGGGGCTGTTCGCGGTCGTGGGTATGCCGGGGGCAAGTCGGATTCGTGTTCGGTGGGTGAGCAAGTGCCGGACAGGAGGACGTAACTCACGGCATTCTGTAAGGACTTGAGAGGTCTCGAGCACGGACGCGGGTCCGGGGCCTGGACGGACAGTGGTGCCGGCAGTGGATACGGCCCGTTGGACGGGCAGGACTCGAAGCGGCGTCGACTTCAGGGATGGGGGCGTTCCAGTGGGCGGCACGGGAGGCGGCGGCACGGCCGAGAAGCGCCCCAACGAGCAGCTGACGTCCTGGTTCGTGCGCAGCGGCTGGTCCAAGGGCGAGCTGGCGCGCCAGGTCAACCGCCGTGCCCGCCAGATGGGCGCCAACCACATCTCCACCGACACCTCGCGCGTACGCCGCTGGCTCGACGGCGAGCAGCCGCGCGAGCCGATCCCGCGGATCATGTCGGAGCTGTTCTCCGAGCGCTTCGGCGCCGTGGTCGCCGTCGAGGACCTCGGGCTGCGCACCGCGCACCAGGCGCCCTCCGTGTCCGGTGTCGACCTGCCGTGGACCGGCGAGCACACCGTCGACATGATCAGCGAGTTCTCGCGCAGCGACCTGATGCTCGCCCGCCGCGGCTTCCTCGGCAGCTCCCTCGCCCTCGCCGCGGGCCCCGCCCTCATCGAGCCCATGCAGCGCTGGCTGGTGCCCACCCCGGCCGCGCCCGCCGCAGCCGAGCCGCCCACCCCGATCCGGCGCGGCAGCCGGCTGTCGGGACCCGAGCTCGACCTGCTCGAGTCCACCACCGTGATGTTCCGGCAGTGGGACGCGCAGTGCGGCGGCGGCCTGCGGCGCAAGGCGGTCGTCGGCCAGCTGCACGAGGTGACGGACCTCCTCCAGGAGCCGCAGCCGGCCGAGACCCAGCGGCGCCTGTTCAAGATCGCGGCCGAACTCGCCGAGCTGGCCGGGTGGATGAGCTACGACGTGGGCCTCCAGCCCACCGCCCAGAAGTACTTCGTGCTCGCGCTGCACGCCGCCAAGGAAGGCGGCGACAAGCCGCTCGGCTCGTACATCCTGTCCGGGATGAGCCGCCAGATGATCCACCTCGGCCGCCCCGACGACGCCCTGGAGCTCATCCACCTTGCCCAGTACGGCAGTCGGGACTGCGCCACCCCGCGCACCCAGGCCATGCTGTATGCGATGGAGGCCCGCGCGTACGCCAACATGGGCCAGCCCAGCAAGACCAAGCGGGCCGTACGGATGGCGGAGGACACCTTCGCCGACGCCCTGGAGGCGAACGAGCCGGAGCCCGACTGGATCCGTTTCTTCTCCGAGGCGGAGCTCAACGGGGAGAATGCGCACTCGTACCGCGACCTCGCCTACGTGGCCGGACGCAGCCCTACGTACGCCTCGCTCGCCCAGCCCATCATGGCCCGCGCAGTGGAGCTGTTCGCCAAGGACGCCGAACACCAGCGCTCGTACGCGCTGAACCTGATCGGCATGGCGACCGTGCACCTGCTCCAGAAGGAGCCCGAGCAGAGCGTCGTGCTCGCCGAGAAGGCGCTGGACGTGGCGAAGAAGGTGCGCTCCGAGCGGGTCAACACCCGCCTGCGCAAGACCCTCGACTCCGTGGTCCGCGACTTCGGCGAGGACAACAAGCTCATCGATCTGACCGACCGGCTGGCCCGCCAGCTGCCCGAGGCGGCCGAGGCCGTCTGACCCCTGCCGCACTCAGCACCTGAGCGCACCACCCACAGACCCCGGCCGCGGCCGGCCATCCCGGACCACCCGACTCGGCTCCCCCACCGCCAGGTCAACCCGGATGGCCCCGCGGCCGGCTTTTTGCGTGCTGCACAGGATAGAAGCGGACAAGCCGCCCGACCGGGGCAGTTCATGTACGCGTAACACGCACGACCTCTTCGTCACCGCCGCGAAACAACGGGCGGCATCCCTCGAAACCGCGCTGCGGGAATCTCTGGCGCATAACCGGACGACCGCCGGGACCGTCCCACGGTCCGCGGTACGGCCCACCCGCCGGCCCACCCCTCATGCACCGCAGCTCCGCCCGCACGGGCCGCACACGACGACGAGGAGACGCCGATGCCCCCAGGCATCCTGCTCGCCGCAGAGGAGCCCACGCTCTCCTCTGCCAACACCGGGTTCATGCTCATCTGCTCCGCCCTGGTGATGCTGATGACGCCCGGACTCGCCTTCTTCTACGGAGGCATGGTCCGCGTCAAGAGCACCCTGAACATGCTGATGATGAGCTTCATCAGCCTCGGGATCGTCACGATCCTGTGGGTCCTGTACGGCTTCAGCGTCGCCTTCGGCACCGACAAGGGCGGCCTCATCGGCTGGGAGGGCGACTTCCTCGGCCTCAGCGGGCTCGGGCTCACCGAGCTGTGGCCCGGCTACACGATTCCGGTCTACGTCTTCGCCGTCTTCCAGCTGATGTTCGCGGTCCTCACCCCCGCCCTGATCAGCGGTGCGCTCGCGGACCGCGTGAAGTTCACCGCGTGGGCGCTGTTCGTGGCGCTGTGGGCCACGCTCGTGTACTTCCCGGTCGCGCACTGGGTCTGGGGCGCGGGCGGCTGGGCCTTCGAGCTCGGCGTCATCGACTTCGCCGGCGGTACCGCCGTGCACATCAACGCCGGTGCCGCGGCCCTCGGTGTGATCCTCGTGATCGGCAAGCGCGTCGGCTTCAAGAAGGACCCGATGCGTCCGCACTCGCTGCCGCTCGTGATGCTCGGCGCCGGCCTGCTGTGGTTCGGCTGGTTCGGCTTCAACGCCGGTTCCTGGCTGGGCAACGACGACGGCGTGGGCGCGGTCATGTTCGTCAACACGCAGGTGGCCACCGCCGCGGCGATGCTGGCCTGGCTCGCGTACGAGAAGATCCGCCACGGCGCGTTCACCACGCTCGGCGCCGCCTCCGGAGCGGTGGCCGGTCTGGTCGCCATCACCCCGTCCGGCGGCTCCTGCTCGCCGCTCGGCGCGATCGCCATCGGTGCCATCGCGGGTGTCCTGTGCGCCATGGCCGTGGGCCTCAAGTACAAGTTCGGCTACGACGACTCGCTCGACGTCGTCGGCGTGCACCTCGTCGGCGGTGTCGTCGGCTCCCTGCTCGTCGGCTTCTTCGCCACCGGCGGCGTGCAGAACGACGCCAAGGGCCTCTTCTACGGCGGCGACGCCAGTCAGCTCGGCTACCAGGCCGCGGGTGTCTTCGGAACCCTCGCCTACTCCCTGGTCGTCTCTGCCATCCTCGCCTTCGTCATCGACAAGACGATCGGGATGCGGGTCTCCGAGGACGACGAGGTCGCGGGCGTCGACACGGTCGAACACGCCGAGTCCGCCTACGACTTCAGCGGCGCGGGCGGCGGCACGGCGCCTCGTACGGCCGCGGTCCCCGCACCGCCCGCGACTCCGGCACCCGAGGCTCCCGCAAAGAAGGTTGACGCATGAAGCTCATCACCGCGGTCGTGAAGCCGCACCGGCTCGACGAGATCAAGGAGGCCCTCCAGGCCTTCGGGGTGCACGGCCTGACCGTCACCGAGGCCAGCGGCTACGGCCGCCAGCGCGGGCACACCGAGGTCTACCGGGGCGCCGAGTACACCGTGGACCTCGTGCCGAAGATCCGGATCGAGGTCCTGGTCGAGGACGACGACGCCGAGCAGCTGATCGACGTGGTCGTGAAGGCCGCCCGCACCGGGAAGATCGGCGACGGCAAGGTCTGGTCGATTCCGGTGGAGACGGCGGTACGCGTCCGCACCGGCGAGCGCGGACCCGACGCGCTCTGAGTGGGCAACTGAAAAGGCAAGGAGCTGCTGGGTGACGACTACGGACACCGTGATGGAATCTCAGGGGGATTCAGGACCCAGCGGCTATGCGGCGGCCCGGCTGCGCCTCCTTCAGGGGGAGGAGCAGTCCGGGCCGCCGCGCCGTGCGGCCCTGGCCCGGCTCACGGACGACTGGCTGGCCGGGCTGTTCGGCGCGCAGCCCCTGAAGGGGACCGCGCTGGTCGCGGTCGGCGGATACGGGCGAGGGGAACTGTCCCCGCGCAGCGACCTCGACCTGCTCCTGCTGCACGACGGCAGCGCCGACCCGGGCGCGGTCGCCTCGCTCGCCGACCGGATCTGGTACCCGGTCTGGGATTTGGGCCTCGCCCTCGACCACTCCGTCCGCACCCCGGGGGAGGCGCGCCGGACGGCCGGCGAGGACCTGAAGGTCCAGCTCGGACTGCTCGACGCCCGGCACGTCGCCGGCGACCTCGGCCTGACCGCCGGGCTGCGCACCGCCGTGCTCGCCGACTGGCGCAACCAGGCACCGCGCCGGCTCACCGAGCTCCAGGAGCTGTGCGCCGAACGGGCCGAGCGGCAGGGCGAGTTGCAGTTCCTGCTCGAACCGGACCTGAAGGAGGCGCGCGGCGGACTGCGCGACGCCACCGCCCTGCGCGCCGTCGCCGCGTCCTGGCTCGCGGACGCCCCGCGCGCCGGACTCGACGAGGCGCGGCGCCGGCTGCTCGACGTGCGCGACGCCCTGCACCTGGTCACCGGACGCGCCACCGACCGGCTCGCCCTCCAGGAACAGGACCAAGTCGCCTCGTCCCTCGGCCTGTTGGACGCCGACGCGCTGCTCCGCCAGGTATACGAAGCGGCCCGGACCATCGCGTACGCCAGCGATGTGACCTGGCGCGAAGTGGGCCGCGTACTGCGCTCGCGCAAGACGCGGCCCCGGCTGCGCGCGATGCTCGGGGGCGGCAAGCCGGTCCCCGAACGCACCCCACTCGCCGAAGGAGTCGTCGAGCAGGACGGCGAGGTCGTGCTCGCGCGCGCGGCGCGGCCCGGCCGCGACCCGGTGCTGCCGCTGCGCGCCGCCGCCGCGGCCGCGCAGGCGGGCCTGCCGCTCTCGCTGCACGCCGTACGGGCCCTCGCGAGCACCACCCAGCCGCTGCCCACGCCCTGGCCGGCCGAGGCCCGCGAGCAGTTCGTGACGCTGCTCGGCGCCGGGCGGCCCACCGTCGCCGTATGGGAGGCGCTGGAGGCGGAAGGCCTGATCACGCGGCTCCTGCCCGACTGGGAGCGGGTGCGCTGCCGGCCGCAGCGCAACGCCGTGCACACCTGGACCGTCGACCGGCACCTGGTCGAAGCCGCCGTCCAGGCAAGCGAGTTGACCCGCCGGGTGCACCGTCCCGACCTGCTGCTCGTGGCCGCGCTCCTGCACGACATCGGCAAGGGCTGGCCCGGGGACCACTCCGAGGCCGGCGAGGTCATCGCGCGGGACGTGGCGGCGCGCATCGGCTTCGAGCGCGCCGACGTCGAGGTGCTCTCCACCCTCGTACGCCATCACCTGCTGCTCATCGACACGGCGACCCGGCGGGATCTGGACGATCCGGCCACCATCAGGTCCGTGGCGGAGGCGGTCGGATCGGCGTCCACGCTGGAACTGCTGCACGCCCTGACCGAGGCGGACGCGCTGGCGACCGGACCTGCCGCGTGGTCCACGTGGCGCGGGTCGCTGGTGGCGGACCTGGTCAAGCGGGTGGGGGCGCTCCTTGCCGGGGATCCCGTACCGGATCCGGCCGCCCTGCCGAACACCGTCGAGCAGGAACGGCTGGCCTGGGAGGCGTACCGGACCGGGGGGCCGGTGCTCTCCTTGCGGGCGCAGACGGAGGGGGCCGGAGCGGACGAACCCGTCGGGGTCGAGCTGCTCGTGGCCGTGCCGGACCAGCCGGGTGTGCTGCCCGCGGTGGCGGGGGTCCTGGCGATGCACCGGCTCACCGTGCGCACGGCCGATCTGCGGGCGATCGCGCTGCCCGAGGATGTGGAGTCCGCGGGCTCGGTGCTGCTGCTCCAGTGGCGCGTGGCGGCGGAGTACGGCTCGCTGCCGGAGGCGGCACGGCTGCGCGCCGATCTCGTACGGGCCCTGGACGGGTCGCTCGACATCGCGGGCCGCCTTGCCGAGCGGGACGCGGCGTACCCGCGGCGGCGCGGCGCGGTCGCGCCCCCGGCCCGGGTCTCGGTGGCCCCGGCCGGCTCGCAGCTGGCGACGGTGATCGAGGTACGGGCGCAGGACGCACCCGGGCTGCTGCACCGGATCGGGCGGGCCCTCGAGGACGCGGGCGTGATGGTGCGCTCGGCGCATGTGAGCACGCTGGGCTCCAACGCGGTGGACGCGTTCTACGTCACCGGGCCGGAGGGTGCGCCGCTGGTGGCTTCGGATGCGGCGGAGGTGGTGCGGTCGGTGGAGGGGGCGTTGCGGTAGGGGATCGGGTGCGGGCGCGTTGTGGTTGCGGTGGGCGCCTGCGGCGGGCGGTTTCCCCTACCCGCCCCTTCCCGAAACCGGGGGCTCCGCCCCCGGACCCCCGCATCCGACCTTCGGTCGGATCTGCTCAAACGCCGCAGGGGCTGAAGGGGAGGCTCGACCGCTCACGGCGCCGGATACCCTGGAAGGCGCACACCCCCGCCCGCCACCGACCCGAGGATTCGCGACCGCCGTGTTCGATACTCTCTCCGACCGCCTCGCAGCGACATTCAAGAACCTCCGCGGCAAGGGTCGCCTCAGCGAGGCGGACATCGACGCCACGGCACGGGACATCCGTATCGCGCTGCTCGAGGCCGACGTCGCCCTGCCCGTCGTCCGCGCCTTCATCAAGCAGGTCAAGGAGCGCGCCACCGGCGCCGAGGTCTCGCAGGCGCTGAACCCGGCGCAGCAGGTCATCAAGATCGTCAACGAGGAGCTCGTCGGCATCCTCGGCGGCGAGACCCGCCGCCTGCGGTTCGCCAAGTCCGGCCCGACCGTGATCATGCTCGCGGGTCTCCAGGGTGCCGGTAAGACCACGCTCGCCGGAAAGCTCGGCCGCTGGCTGAAGGGCCAGGGCCACGCGCCGCTGCTCGTCGCCTGTGACCTCCAGCGCCCCAACGCCGTGAACCAGCTCAGCGTCGTCGCCGAGCGCGCCGGCGTCGGCATCTACGCGCCCGAGCCGGGCAACGGTGTGGGCGACCCGGTCAAGGTCGCGCAGGACTCGATCGAGTACGCGAAGACCAAGCAGTACGACGTGGTCATCGTCGACACCGCGGGCCGCCTCGGTATCGACCAGGAGCTGATGCAGCAGGCCGCGGACATCCGCGACGCGGTCAAGCCCGACGAGGTCCTCTTCGTCGTCGACGCGATGATCGGTCAGGACGCGGTCAACACCGCCGAGGCCTTCCGCGACGGCGTCGGCTTCGACGGCGTGGTGCTCTCCAAGCTCGACGGTGACGCCCGCGGTGGTGCGGCCCTGTCGATCGCGCACGTCACCGGCCGCCAGATCATGTTCGCCTCCAACGGCGAGAAGCTGGACGACTTCGACGCGTTCCACCCGGACCGCATGGCCTCCCGCATCCTCGGCATGGGCGACATGCTCAGCCTGATCGAGAAGGCCGAGCAGACCTTCTCGCAGGCCGAGGCCGAGAAGATGGCCGCCAAGCTGCAGAGCGCCAAGGGCGGCAAGGACTTCACGCTCGACGACTTCCTGGCCCAGATGGAGCAGGTCAGGAAGATGGGCTCCATCTCCAAGCTGCTCGGCATGCTGCCCGGCATGGGGCAGATCAAGGACCAGATCAACAACATCGACGAGCGCGACGTCGACCGCACCGCGGCCATCATCAAGTCGATGACGCCGAAGGAGCGCGCCGAGCCCACCATCATCAACGGCTCGCGCCGCGCCCGTATCGCCAAGGGCTCCGGTGTCGAGGTCAGCGCCGTGAAGAACCTCGTCGAGCGGTTCTTCGAGGCCCGCAAGATGATGTCGCGCATGGCGCAGGGCGGCGGCATGCCGGGGATGCCCGGCATCCCGGGCATGGGCGGCGGCCCCGGCCGGCAGAAGAAGCAGCAGAAGCAGGCCAAGGGCAAGCGGAAGTCGGGCAACCCGATGAAGCGCAAGGCCGAGGAGCAGGCCGCCCGCGAGCGGCGCGAGCAGGCGGCGCAGGGCGGCGGTGCGGCCGGCGGCGCGTTCGGTCTGCCCGGCGGTCAGCAGGGCGGCAAGGACTTCGAACTCCCGGATGAGTTCAAGAAGTTCATGGGCTGAGTGCCTTTGGTTGTACGAGTACGGGTACGGGCCCGGGTCGCCTTCACGGTGACCCGGGCCCGTACGCGTCGAGCCCCAGGGGAGCGGCTTCAGGCGCCGACGGAAGCGACGTGCAGCGCCGACCCGTTCGCCAGACCAGCCGCATCCAGCCCCAGCGCAACCGCCGCCGTAGCCCCCACATCCGCCAACGACCCTGCGTCCGGCAGCAGTTCCACGCCCGGCGCCTCCGGGCGGTGGATCAGGACCGGGACGTACTCGCGCGTGTGGTACGCGTGCCCGATCGTCGGATCGTTGCCGTGGTCGCCCGTGACGATGAGGCGGTCGCCCGGGGAGTCGAGCAGGGACAGCAGCTCCAGGAGTCCGGCGTCCACCTGCTCCAGGACCTCGCCGTAGCGGCGTACGTCCTGCTGGTGGCCGGCCAGGTCCGTCTCCTGCACGTTGGCCACCACCAGGCCCGGGTGCCGGGCGGCCTCCAGCGTGTGGGACAGGACCTCCGCCGTGGGCACCGCGGGCCGCCGTACCGCCGCCTCGCACTCCAGGATGTCCGCCGCCTTGCCCACCAGCGTGACCGGGATCCCGGCCGCGGCGGCGAGCGAGGGCAGCTGGCGGGTGTGGTCCAGCTCCGCGCCCAGATGCTGCACTTCGAGCCCGCCGTTGCGGTAGAAACCGCTGGCCGGGGTGTCCAGGCCGATGGTCTCCGCGTCCCCGTCGCGCACGTACGAGGAGAGCGGACCGGACGCGTGGCCGCCGACCGCGATCACGCGTGCGACCGGGGCGACCGAGCGCACCGTACGCGCGATGGAGAGGATCGACGGGAAGGCGAAGTCCTCCAGGCGGCCCGAGGTGTTCCAGTTGATGCCCGGGTCCGCTTCGAGGTTGTCGTGTACCAGGACCGCGCCGTCCACCACCAACAGGGGCCTGCCGTCGAGGAGTTCGACGCGGTGGCCGGCCGCGCGCAATGCCGCGCCCACCTCATCCAGGTGTTCCGCGAGCCGCGCCACCGTGACCTTGCTGAAGTCCGCGCCCATCATCGTCTGGTGCCCGGCGAAGGTGTCGGCGCCGGGGTAGCCGAGCGCCGCACGGCCGGCCGCCACGGGCAGCGGGGTGCTGCGGGCCAGGCCGGGGTGCGGGTGCACCAGGCCGAGGCCCAGCTTGCCGAGGGCCGGCAGGCGGAGGGGGCGGCCGAGCCCGCGGGCGCCGTGGTCGAGGACGTGGCCGCAGGTGTCGGCCCGCAGGTCGCCGGGCCGCAGGGCGCCCGCGTCGGGCATCGCGCCGATACCGAAGCCGTCGACGACGACGATGACGGTACGGCTCGCGCGCACATCGCTCGCGCTCATACGGCGGCCTCCTCGTGCGCACGGCCCAGCGCGTCGTACAGGCCGACCAGGCGGGGCCGGCCGGCCGAGATCCCGGCGACGACCGCCACGTTGCTGCGGGTGACGAAGATCTGCGTGCGGAAGGCGAGCAGAGCCGTGTCCCCGGCCCGTACGCCGGGGGCGTCCGGGGCTTCGAGCAGCCGGTAGTAGTCGATGTTCTCGGCGGGGGAGTCGAGGACGGTGAGCCGGGTGTCGGTGCGCGGGAGCAGGGCCTCCTTGATGCCGGCCCGCGGGTAGAAGCCGCCGCCGTACACCGCGGGCCGCCCGTCCGCGAGGGTGTGTGCGACCTCCGTGACGTAGACGTACGCGGGTGTCTCGGGCTGGTCCGGATCCGTGGCGTGCAGCGGGGTCGTGCCGGTGAGGGCGTGACCGGGCTCGCCGTGCGTGGCGCCGAGCGAGGCGAGCAGCGGGAGCGAGGCCATCGACGTGGCGCTGGGGGCGCTGAGCTTGAGGCCGCTGTGGCCGCGTGCCGTCAGCAACTCCCGTGCCTTCAGGGCGATGTCGAAGTTCGGTGTCGGGCGCGGAGTGCCGTCCTCGGGGTCGCAGAGGACGCAGGGGAAGGCGGTCACGCCCGCGATCCGTACGCCCTCCAACCGCTCGACCTCGGCCGCGAAGGAGTCGAGCGCGTCGAGCGGGACGCCGCCTTCCTGGCCGGGGTAGACGGTGCCGGGTGCCCCTTCCAGGCGGATCAACACGTCCTGGACCAGGCCGAGTTCGCGGGCGGCTGCGGAGACGGCGCGGGCGTTGGCCAGGTCGAAGACCGTGACCGTCTCCGGGCGCCAGGCGAGCAGTCCGGGCAGCTGGCGGTGCGGGATCTGCACGAGGTGGCCGAGGTTGCCGGCCGCGGCGCCCGCCCGGTGCAGGACGCGGGCCTCGGGCGGGTCGATCGCCGCGAACTTCGGGATGTGCCGGGCGATCGCCTTGATCAGCGCGGGGTTGCGCCCGAACTGCTTCACCACGAACCACAGCGTGATGCCGAGCCGTTCGGCCTCGGCGGCCAGCAGCGCGGCGTTGGCCTCGACCGCGTCGAGGTCCATCACGTACGTGTCCGGCGGGATCGCACCCGTGCGGTGCAGGTCGGCCGCGGCCTCTGCGAGGCCGGGGTTGCGGGCGAGGAGGGTGTTGAGGAACACGGTCGTTCAGTCCTTGCTGTGGGGCGCGAAGGGCTCGGTGCGGTGGGGCGCGAAGGGCTCCGTGCGGTCGGGCGCGAAGGGCTCGGTGCTGCGGGGCGCGTGCGCCAGCTCCCGGAGAGCGCGGCGCAGGATGTCGATCACCAGGTCGGCGCCCGCCCGCATCGGGTTGATCCGCACGGTCCAGTCCGCGAGCTCGGGGGCGTCGTCCAGGGACGAGCTCGACATCCGGTAGAACAGCGGGGCGATCTCGTAACGCGAGTTGGAGCCCACGGGGTAGGGGGCGGCGCCGAACTTCGCGGCCACCGCGGGCAGTTCGCGGGCCACTGGACGGTCGAGCCGTACGAGAAGGCAGCGGTCCTGGGCGTTCGCGATCCGCACCTCCGCGACCCCCTCGACCTCGCCGGCCGCGAGCCGCTCGGCGACCTCCGTGCCGACCTGCGACTGCACCGCCCACATCACCGGTACGTGGGTCAGGGCCCGCAGGGCGTCAAGGGCCTGGTGGCCCTGCACCTGGCCGCCGCCCGAGTAGTTGTCGGCCCGCACCCGCGCCACCACGTCACGGGCGCCGACCACGACGCCCACGCCCTCGGGCCCGTGCAGCTTGAACAGCGAGAAACAGGAGGCGTCGGCGCCGAGCTCCACCCCGGCCGCGGGCGTGCGCAGCACCGCGTAGTTGTCGTCGACGATGGTGCGCACCCCGGCCGCGCGACAGGCGGCGAGCACCTCGCCCGGGTCGTACGAGTCACCGAGCCGCTGCCGGGTGTGCTGCACATAGGCCCAGGTGTACGGGCCGGACTCCAGCGCCGCCCGCAGCGCGCCCGCGTCGTTGAAGTCCACCTCGACCGTCTTCAGGCCGAGCCCGCGCAGGGTCACTTCGGTGCTGCGGTAGACGGGCGCCTTGTGGAGGAGCAGCGGGCCGTGCGCGGTGGCGAGCGCGGCCCGGATCGCCCCGGTGCCCGCGCCCTGCACGAGCGCGGCGTCCTCGGCGCCGAAGAAGTCGGCGAGCACGGCCTCGACGCGTGCGGTGGTCCGCGGCCGGCCGAGCCCGGGCACCACACCGGCGTCGGCACTGAACAGCTGCTCGCCCTCGAAGTGCGCGGCCGTGCACTCCATCAGCCGGAACTGCTTGGCGATCGCGTCCTGGAGGGGGACGGTCGCGAGCGGGAAGGTCTCGGGGAGCTGCACGGTGCCGGGGAGCTTCGCGGTCTCGGGGAGCTTCGCTTCGTGGGGGAGGTTCGCTTGCGGGTTCATCTCACACGTCCTCGTGGGCGGCGCCGCCCGTCAGGAAGCGCACCGGGTTGCGGCGCGTCATCAGGTCGATCAGGTCCTCGTCCACCCCGGCGGCCCGGGCCCGGCCCAGGAACGTACGGAACAAGTGGCCGTATCCCGTACCGCCCTCGGACTCCAGATAGCCGTGGCGCGAGATGTCGCAGCTGAGCAGCACCCGGTCGGCGTGGCCGGCGTCGAGCAGCTGGAGGAGGAGCCGCAGCCGGGTCGCGTCTGGCTGGTAGCTCTCCTTGCCGACGGTGTCGAAGGCGACGTAAGCCCCGCTCGCCGCAAGCGACTTGTGGACGGCCGGATCGTCGAGCAGGTCCTGGTGGCCGATGCAGATCCGGTGCGGGGCGAGGCCCGCGCCGGTCAGGAGGTCCAGCTGGGCGAGGCCGCCGCGGCCGAGCTGGGCGTGCGTGGCCACGGAGAGGCCGGTGGCCACGGCGGCCTTGGCGGCGGCCAGCAGCGAGCGTGTCTCCGGCTCGCTCGGTACGTCGCCGTGGCTGCCGACCTCGCCGATGACGCCCGGCCGTATTCCCGTGGTGCCGATCCCGCCGTTGATCTCGCGGATCAGGGTGCCCGCGAGCCGCTCGGCGCTCGCGTCGCCGATCTCCTCGGGGTGGAAGGGCTCGTAGTACCAGCCGGTGGCCGCGACCACCGCGACACCGGACTCCTTCGCCATACGGGCCAGGGCCTCGGCATCGCGGCCCATGCCGCGGCAGGTCAGCTCGACGACGAGGGCGAGGCCGAACTCCTCGCGCAGGGCGGTGAGTTCCTCGACGACCTGCCGGCCGTGCACGGACGGGTCGAGTACGGCCGCCCGGTCACCGGACCGGTCCAGATCGAGCACCAAGTGCTCGTGGGCGAGCGCGGGACCGCGGACGTCGGCGGGGGAGAGGGGACCGAGAACGGTCTGCAGGCGGTTTTCGTGCCGGGGCTGCCGGGGGGTCTCGTACTGGGGATGGTTCATGTCGTACGCCTAACTGCTGCTGTGCCGGATGCGCGTGCCGTGGGGGAAGCTGCGACGCCGCTCAGCCCTTGATCGGCGTGAACAGGTCCATCCAGTACAGGAGGTTGAGCAGCACACCGCCGATGATCACCGCGACCGGCGCGGCGGCCATCCGCACCACCGGGCGGCCCATGGCCTCGTTCAGCAGGTACAGACCGCCGACGATGAGGATGCCGAGGCCGCCGCCCATCGCGTTGGCCGCCATCAGCGAACCGAACAGGATCGCGAGGCCGAGCGCCTCGCTGATCGCGCTGCGCAGGTGCTCCGAGGAATCGCGGACGCTGGGCAGCTTGCCGAGGGCCTTGCCGATGGAGGAGAGGGCGAGCACTTCGAGGGCGAAGACCGCGGCGCCGGCGAGTGCGGCGAGGAACGGGTTCGGCATCAGGTAGCCGATGGGGTACGCGAGGGTGAAACCGGCGATGCCGTACGCGCCCGAGGCGAGCGCGGTCGTCGCGATCAGCGGGATGAAGCCGAACACCCGGTAGAAGTCGACCTGCGCGGCCTCCGCGTACTGGCCCTTGGCGATCAGGAAGCTGGTGGCCTCGCCGCCGCCGAAGATCTTCATCTGGGCGAGCACACAGACACCCGCGCCGAGCACCATGAACAGCGGCAGGTACTTGCGGAGCCGGGCCGCGCTCGCGCTGAACAGCGAGGCCATCGGGTCCTCGGTGCCCTCGGGGAGCTCGTACGAGATGCCGGCGGCCTTGTCGGCGCGGCGCTGCTTGAGGTCCTTGTCGATGGCGAAGCCGATGAGGGCGAGGACGCCGACGGCCATGGCGAGCGCGCCCGCGAACATGTTGGGCCAGATCTTCATCGTCAGGACGACGAGGGCCAGTTCGACCACACCGACGATCGCGCCGCGCAGCCGGCCGAACTGCTTGGTGACCGCGAGCACCGGGAACAGCGTGAACAGGAAGAGGATCGGCGTGGACATCTGCTGCATGGCCGTCAGGAAGTCGACGGGCAGCTTCTTCGCCAGGTCGTTCGCGCCGCCGAGCCCGTAGACCACGACCGCGCCCCAGCCCGCGCCGAGCAGCGGCGCCAGCCACTTCTTCGGCGACAGGATGCCGAGGATGTCGGTGGGCAGGAACAGCAGCCAGGGGTTGAGCACCCCGGACACCAGGGCCATCGGGGCGCCCAGACCGAAGATGAACCCCGCCGAGAGGCCGAACGACACCGCGGTGGTGGCGCTGCGCGTGGTGCGCTTCTGGATGAAGTCGAGCATGAACGGCCGCACACCGTCGTTGAAGACGGCCAGCGCCATGTGCGAGATGAAGGCCGTCAGGGCGCACAGGGCGATGACCATCAGCTGCTGGGGCAGCGTGAAGTCCAGGTTGGTGGCGGCGAGTTGGAGGCTGTGCGGGTCGCTCTGTACGAGGGCGGCGGATGCGGCGGGGTTCACGGGGTCACTCCTTTGTGCCCAGAGGTGCGGGGTGCGGTCGTCAGCCGCGTGCGGCTATGGCGCGGGCGATGACCGGGGCGACGTCGCCGATCTGGTCCATGGCGAAGCCGAAGACCTTCTTGCCGCTCGCGATCAGGGCGGTGACCTCGTCCTCGGTGGGGACGGTGCGGCCGAAGGTGTGGCAGGCGGCCTGGCCCATGAGGCCGACCAGGACGCCGAGCGAGGCGCCGGCGCCGGTGTGGCAGGTGCCGAGGTAGAAGTCGGCCTGGTTGACGCGGAGCTTCATCGCGGCGTCCATGTCGCTGGACACGGTGACCTCGACGCCGTCGAGACCGAGCTGCTTGACCGCGTCGGCGACCTCGACCTTGCCCACGCCGCCGGTGAGGATCTTCGTCATGGTGATGGCCCTTCTGTTCGTACGGGTTTGTGCGGGGCTGGGTTCAGGAGGTGCTGGGGCTGTTGGTGCTGGTACTGCTGCTGCCGTGCCGGTCGAGCACCGCGAGGTGCATCGCGAGGAAGTTGACCTCGGAGTCGGGGAGCCGGGCGCCGAGCGCGTGGTGGGCGCGCTCGGAGATCTCGCGGGCCCGGGTGACGGCCTCGGGGTGGCCGTCGAGCTCGGCCCGTACCTGCTCGTCGGTGAGGAACTGCTCGATCGGCTCACCGGCCACGAGGCGGGTGAGCGCCATCATCAGGTGGCTGGTGAGCATGCCCGCGGTCTCCTCGGTGACCGTGCGGCCCTCGGCGGAGAGTGCGGTCAGCTCGGCGGTCACGAAGTCGGCGACCTCAGGACGGACCTGACCGCTCTCACGGAACAGCTGGATGCGGAGCGCGAGTTGATCGTCCATGTCCTGCCGACCTTCTTTCCTTCTCTGCTTGATTCGGCTCTGCTTGATTCGGACAGTAACCAGGATTTTGGATTCTCTTGAGAGGCCTAGGTCCTGTCCTCATCGGGTCTTCGTGCGGGCTTCGTCCCGCTGGTGGTGGCGGTCCGGCCGTTGTGGCCCGCCCCGCCGCTGCGGAGCCGTCAGTACGAGGGGATCCGCTCGCCTCGCAGGACCTCCTGTTGAAGCGAGGTCACGAGCGAGAGATCGAGCCCGTCCCGTACGGCTTCCAGTGCGTGGGCGCCCTCGGAGCGGCCGACGATGGCAGCCGAGGAGTTGCGCAGGGCGAGCTCACGATTGATCTCGTCGCCGAGCGGCAGGAAGTCCACGACATCGCCGCCGAGCCGGTCCAACTCGTCGATGTTCCAGACCGTGGCGTCCACGCGTGCCTGCCGGAACAGATCGGGGAGCTGCATGTACGAGGCCTCGATCCACTCGATGTCGGAGCGGCCGGCGAAGGCGCGCTCGACGAGCATCGACTGGTCCTGCGAGGAGCGGTCGATCGCGACCCGCAGCCCCGGCCGCGTGGGCTGGACGCCCTGCCGTACGAGGAGCCCGTGGGCGCCGACGTACGTGGCCGGGCCGAGGTCGGCGACCAGCTCGACCGGCTCGCCCTCCTCGATCAGCCGGTCCGCGGCGAAGCGCGACAGGACGACCAGGTCGACCTTGCGCTCGACCAGCGCCGTGACCCGGTCGGTCGCACCGCGCATGAACGTGATCGCGAACGGGGCGCCGGCCTGCTCGAACGCGGTCCGCAGCCCGGTCGCGAGGCCTTCGTAGCGCCGCGAGTACGGCAGGGGCATCGCGGCCAGCAGCGTGCCGAGGCCGGAGAGCCGCCAGAGTATGGCGCGGTCGGAGCGGACCAGGAAGGTGCCGAGATGGCCGCGGGCCTGGGTGGTGATGGCGCCGGAGTCCTCCAGCAGGGAGAGGGCGGCCTGGACCGTGCCGTTGCCGACCTTCAGCTCCTCGGCGAGGTCGCGGACCCGGGGGAGCCGGGTGTCGGGCTCGTGGCCGAGGAGCAGCACCGCCAGCTGGCGGGCGGTCAGTCCGTTGCGCGTCAGGAAGCGCTCATCGATGCCGTTCACAGAGCCGACAGTAACCAGGATCCTGGATACTGCACAAGACTGCTTCGGTGGCAACTTGTACGCGGAGAGTGACCGCATGTGCGGCGGATGCGGAGATGTGCCCGGAATGCCGGAAAAGCCCGTCTCTCGAATAATGGCGAGCGTGACAGCCCCCAGCCCCGTGCCCCCGCGCGACCGCACCGACCAGCCGTGGCGCTCCGAGGGTGCGCCGCCGCCGCCCCCGCCCAAGAAGAAGCTGTCCTGGCGCAGCCTGCTGTGGACGGCGCTGCTCGTCTATCTCCTGACGAACCTGGCGCTCGGCTTCTTCGGCGACGAGAAGCCGCGGACCGTCTCGTACACCGAGTTCAGCAGCCAGCTGAACAGCGGCAACGTCGAGAAGATCTACGCCAAGGGCGACCAGATCCAGGGCGATCTGAAGAAGTCCGTGGACGCGCCCGACGGCGGCAAGGGGACCTACCAGGAGTTCATCACCCAGCGCCCGAGCTGGGCGGACGACGACATCTGGGGCGAGCTGACCAAGCAGAAGGTCGAGGTCACCGCCGAGCCGGTCTACAAGGAGCCCAGCCTCCTCACGAACCTGCTCCTCTCCCTCCTGCCCATCCTCCTGCTCGTCGGCCTGTGGATGTTCATGGCCCGGCGGATGGCCGCGGGCATGGGCGGCGGCGCCGGCGGCATGCTGGGCCGCAAACAGCCGCCGAAACCGGTGGAGTTGGAGGGCGGCAAGCGCACCACGCTCGAGGACGTGGCGGGCATCGACGAGGTCGAGGGCGAGCTCAACGACGTGGTCGACTTCCTCAAGAACCCCGACGCGTACCGGAAGATGGGCGCCAAGATGCCCGGCGGCGTGCTGCTCGCCGGCCCGCCCGGCACCGGCAAGACCCTGCTCGCGCGGGCGGTCGCTGGCGAGGCCGGCGTCCCCTTCTTCTCGGCCTCGGCCTCCGAGTTCATCGAGATGATCGTCGGCGTGGGCGCCTCGCGCGTACGCGAACTCTTCGCCGAGGCAAGGAAAGTGGCCCCGGCCATCATCTTCATCGACGAGATCGACACCATCGGCCGGGCCCGCGGCGGCGGCTCCGGCATGGGCGGTCACGACGAGCGCGAGCAGACCCTCAACCAGATCCTCACCGAGATGGACGGCTTCTCCGGCTCGGAGGGCGTCGTGGTCCTCGCGGCCACCAACCGCGCCGACATCCTCGACCCGGCCCTCACCCGCCCCGGCCGTTTCGACCGCACGGTCATGGTCAGCCCGCCCGACCGCAAGGGGCGCGAGGCCATCCTGAAGATCCACACCCGCGCGATCCCGCTCGCGGCGGGCGTGGACCTCGCCCAGGTGGCCCGTACGACCCCGGGCATGACCGGCGCCGAACTCGCCAACCTCGCCAACGAGGCGGCCCTGCTCGCGGTCAAGCGCGGCCAGACCGAGGTGCGCCAGACCGACCTGTCCGACGCCCTGGAGAAGGTCCAACTCGGCGCCGAACGGCCCCTGGTGATGCCGGACGAGGAGCGCCGCCGTACCGCGTACCACGAGAGCGGACACGCGCTGCTCGGCATGCTCCAGCCGGGAGCCGACCCGGTCCGCAAGATCACGATCGTGCCGCGCGGCCGCGCGCTGGGTGTCACTCTGTCGACTCCCGACGCGGACAAGTACGCGTACACCGAGGAGTATCTGCGCGGCCGGATCATCGGCGCGCTCGGCGGCATGGCGGCCGAGCACGTGGTCTTCGGCGTGATCACCACGGGCGCCGAGAGCGACCTGGAGCAGGTCACCAACATCGCCCGCGGCATGGTCGCCCGCTGGGGCATGAGCGAGCGCGTCGGCCGCTTCTCCGCGGTCCCCAACGACGGCCAGAGCCCGTACGGCCTGACCGCCGCGCCCGCCACCCTCGACGCCATCGACAACGAGATGCGCCGCATCGTCGACGAGTGCTACGAGTCCGCCTGCCGCCAACTGCGCGAACACCGCGACAAGTTGGACGCCCTCTCGGAGGCCCTGCTCGCCAACGAGACCCTGGACGAGGCGGACGCGTACCGGGCGGCGGGGATCACACGGTTGACCAAGGGGGAGTGAGCCCCGCCCCTCACCCCGTCCGCGCCGCGAGCCCCCTCACCCCGTCCGCGCCACCAAATACCGGAACACATTCGCCATCCACACGGTCCCGTCCCGGCGGATGTGCGGGTGCAGGGCTTCGGTGAGTTCCTTGCGGACCTGGGCCGGGTCCGTCGCGCCGACCGCCGCGTCGAAGAGGCCCGTGGACAGCAGGCCGCGGACCGCGCTGTCCACGTCCGCGTAGCCGAACGGGCAGGCGACCCGGCCCGATCCGTCCGGCTTCAGGCCCGCGCGCTGGGCCACGTCCTCCAGGTCGTCCCGCTCCGAAGGGCGCCAACTCCCCGTCGAGCGCAGAGGATCCGCGAGCCGCGTCGCCACCCGGAGCACCGACGACGTGGTGCACCGCTCGGGCGGGCCCCAGCCGGCGAGCACCACGGGCGTCCCGCGCTCGGCCAGCGGCGCGGCCTCCTCCAGGACGGGCGCGAGCCCCTCGGAGTCGCCCGCCACACAGCCGATCGGCTGGAAGGCCGTGATCAGGTTGTACGGAGGGTGCACCACGTCCTCGGCGGCATCGGGCCCGCCCTCGACCAGCCGCGCCTCGCCCGCACGGTCGTCCCACCCGCCCTCGGGCAGCAGGCGTTCGCGCGCCAGCCGGAGCCGTTCCGGCCGCACGCTCTCGACACCGGTGACCGTCGCGCCGCGCGAGGACGCCATGAGGAGCGCGAGCCCGGAGCCGCAGCCGATGCCCAGCAGGCGCGTGCCGGCGCCCACTTCGAGCCGCTCGTACACCGCTTCGTACAGCGGAACGAGCATCCGCTCCTGGATCTCCGCCCAGTCCCGCGCGCGTACGTGGGCATCCGTCGCCCGGGAGGTGGCGGCGCCCGGGGGAGGGAGGTGCCGTTGCGCGAGCGTAGGTGTCATGAAGAGCGCCCCAATCGCCGAGAGAGCCGCGAGTGACGGCCGCCGCCGGAGGTGCCGGCCGTGGCCGCGGTCGGTCTGACATGCCGGTGTGTACGTGTTGTGCCGGACTGCCCGCCCCCGTGCGGTGCGCCCGCACTCCCCCCGTATGCCAGACAACTCCCCATCCGCGTCCGCGTCCAGAGGGCGAAGGCAAAGCTTGGGTGCGTCCCTGCCTGCGCCCCGCCCGGGCTCGCGCGGGAGGGAAATGAGTTGCTTTGCGCCACCGGGTCGGGCCTAGCATCCGGCCATGGCAAAAGCTCCCGTACTCACTCCCCGTGCGGACGACTTCCCGCGCTGGTACCAGGACCTGATCAGCAAGGCCGAGCTGGCCGACAACGGGCCGGTGCGCGGCACCATGGTCATCCGACCGTACGGCTACGGCCTGTGGGAGCGGATGCAGCAGGAGCTCGACGGCCGGATCAAGGCGGCGGGCGCACAGAACGCCTACTTCCCGCTCCTCATCCCGCAGTCCTATCTGACGAAGGAGGCCGAGCACGTCGAGGGCTTCGCGCCCGAGCTCGCGGTCGTCACGCACGGCGGCGGCAAGGAGCTGGAGGAGCCCGCGGTCGTGCGGCCCACGTCCGAGACGGTCGTCAACGCCTCGTTCGCGAAGTGGGTGCAGAGCCACCGCGACCTGCCGCTGCTGATCAACCAGTGGGCGAACGTGGTGCGCTGGGAGCTGCGTCCGCGGCTCTTCCTGCGCACGAGCGAGTTCCTGTGGCAGGAGGGCCACACCGCGCACGCCACGTACGAGGACGCACGGGACTTCGCCGCGCACATCCACGAGCACGTGTACGGGGAGTTCATGGAGACGGTGCTCGCCATGGACCTCGTCCGCGGCCGCAAGACACCCAAGGAGCGGTTCGCCGGCGCGATCAACACCCTCACCCTCGAAGGGATGATGGGCGACGGCAAGGCCCTTCAGATGGGCACGAGCCACGAACTGGGCCAGAACTTCGCCAAGGCGTTCGGCACGCGCTACCTCTCGAAGGAGGGCACGCAGGAATACGTCTGGCAGACCTCGTGGGGTTCGACCACCCGCATGGTCGGCGCCCTCGTGATGATGCACGGCGACGACCACGGCCTCCGTGTCCCGCCCCGCCTCGCCCCCGTCCAGGCCGTGGTGCTGGCGATCAAGGGCGACGAGGCGGTTCTGGCCAAGGTCCGCGAGATCGGCGACCGGCTGACGGCCGCGGGGGTCCGGGTCCAGGTCGACGACCGTACGGACACCCCGTTCGGGCGGCGGGCGGTGGACTGGGAGCTCAAGGGCGTCCCGGTACGGATCGAGGTCGGGCCGCGCGACCTGGAGAGCGGCACGGCGATGCTGGCCCGCCGGATCCCGGGCGGCAAGGAGCCGGTGTCCATGGACGCCCTGGCCTCGCTCGTGCCCCGTGTCCTGGAGGAGGACCAGGACCGGCTCCTGGAGGAGTCGCGCGAGCGCCGCGCCTCGCGCACCTCGGATGTCGCGAGCATCGCCGAGGCGGCCGAGGTCGCCGCGGCCGGCGGCTGGGCCCGGATCCCCTGGTCGGAGCTCGGCCCGGAGGGCGAGGCGCGGCTCGCGGAGCAGTCGGTGACCGTACGGTGTCTGGTCGCGGAGGACGGTTCGGTGCCGCAGTCGGACGACGCCCCGGGAACCGTCGCGCTCGTCGCGCGCTCCTACTGAGGCGAGGGCTTCCGCTCCCGGGCCCTCGGGCCCGTCTGTCAAAGAGGCGGAAAAGCCTCTTGCGCATCACGTGACAACTGCCGCTCCGGCGCGTGTACTTGGCATACGCGCCGGGGCGTACGCGCCGCTACGTACACACTTAGTACGAGGTATGCGGCATCTCCGCAGATCAGCGCACCCGCCCTCGTCCCGGCGTATGAGCGGCAACTGACTGGTACGGGCAAATTATTTGGGATGCCCCGGAATAGGAACACCGAGGCACCCTGGCTCGTTGTCACGACGTGAGCACGACACCACCTGTTCTCGCCGCAGAGCTGGCGCAGGCGTGGGCCGACATTCAACGGTTCCACCCCGAGCTGCCGGACCTTGCCGCGCCCGAATCCCTGATCGGAGAGTCCTCGTCCGCCTGTGGCGCCGAGCTCTCCTTCGAGCGTCTGCTGCACGAGGCCGTGCACGGGATCGCCGCGGCGCGCGGTATCCGTGACACCTCGCGCGCGGGTCGCTACCACAACCGCCGCTTCCTCGCGATCGCCGAGGAGCTCGGGCTCGACCACCCGGCGGAGCCGCACGCGAGCAGCGGTTTCTCGCTGGTCACGCTGAACACGGAGGCGAGGAAGCGCTACCGGCCGACGATCGACCGTCTTCAGCGCGCCCTGAAGGCACACTCGGCCGCGACCTCGGCGGACACGGCCCGCAGCTTCCGCGGCCCGGCCGCCCGCCACGGCTCGTCGGGCGGCGGTGTCCGCGTCAAGGCGGTCTGCGACTGCGGTCGCAACGTACGGGTGGTCCCGTCCGTCCTGGCCCAGGCCCCGATCGTCTGCGGCGGCTGCGGCAAGCCGTTCCGCATCCCGGAGGCGGTGGCGGCGGCGCGCTGAGCCGTCGTCACCGGGGAGTGGGAGCGCCGGCCGCGCGATCTCCTGGTGCTGTCGAACCGAACAGCACCGGGGGGTGCAGGGGGCGGAGCCCCCGCTTCGGGGCGTGGGGACGTCAGTCCCCGTGAACCTTTCGGCGCCGCGGAGCGGCGCAGCAGCCTGTCCTCGGCGAAGGGCACCGGGCGGGGGACGGCGCCCCCCACACGTATGGCACAATGGCTAGCTGTACTCGACAGCCGCACAGGAACCCTCTCGCCTCCGGCTGACGCGTCCATCGGGCACCCGAGTACCGCAACCCCACGTGGCATCTCGTTGTGCCCAACCACGTCAAGACCAGGAGACACCACTCCCGTGGCAGTCAAGATCAAGCTGAAGCGTCTCGGCAAGATTCGCCAGCCCCACTACCGCATCGTCGTCGCCGACTCCCGTACCCGCCGTGACGGCCGGGCCATCGAGGAGATCGGTCTGTACCACCCGACGTACAACCCGTCGCGCATCGAGGTCGACTCGGAGCGTGCGCAGTACTGGCTGTCCGTCGGCGCCCAGCCGACCGAGCCGGTCATGGCCATCCTGAAGCTCACCGGCGACTGGCAGAAGTACAAGGGCGAGCCCGCCCCGGCGCCGCTGCTCCAGCCGGAGACGAAGGAAGACAAGCGCGCCTCCTTCGACGCGTTCGCGAAGACCCTCGAGGGCGACGACGCCAAGGGCGAGGCCATCACGCCCAAGGCGAAGAAGGCCGACAAGAAGGCGGACGAGGCTGAGGCCGCCGCCGAGTCGACCGAGGCCTGAGCATGCTCGAGGAGGCTCTCGAGCACCTCGTGAAGGGCATCGTCGACAACCCCGACGACGTGCAGGTCGCCTCGCGCAACCTGCGCCGTGGTCGCGTTCTCGAGGTCCGGGTGCACCCCGACGACCTCGGCAAGGTGATCGGCCGTAACGGCCGCACCGCACGCGCCCTGCGGACCGTCGTCGGCGCGATCGGCGGCCGAGGCGTCCGCGTCGACCTCGTCGACGTGGACCAGGTTCGCTGAACCACGCAGCAGTACCGGCACGGGCCGGGGAGGGCTTCTTGGCCCACCCCGGCCCGTCGTCGTGTCCGGCGCAGTCGCACACGCGGTACGGACAGGGCACAGTCACACGCGCCGCCCGGATGCGGCACAGTCGTACGCGTCGTACACAGGGCCGTACACGACGTACGCAAGGCATGGCGCAAGGCATGGCACAGACCAGGAGACAGCAGTGCAGCTCGTAGTCGGACGGATCGGCCGCGCCCACGGCATCAAGGGCGAGGTCACCGTAGAGGTGCGCACGGACGAGCCGGAACTCAGGCTCGCCCCCGGCGCCGTACTGACCACCGACCCGGCCTCGGCGGGCCCGCTCACCATCGCGGCAGGACGGGTGCACAGCGGCCGGCTGCTGCTGCGCTTCGAGGGCGTCGGCGACCGCAACGGTGCCGAGGCCCTGCGCAACACCCTGCTCATCGCGGACGTGGACCCCGAGGAACTGCCCGAGGGCGAGGACGAGTACTACGACCACCAGCTCATGGACCTGGACGTGGTGCTCGCCGACGGCACCGAGGTCGGCCGGATCACCGAGATCTCGCACCTCGCCTCGCAGGACCTGTTCATCGTGGAGCGGCCCGACGGCACCGAGGTCATGATCCCGTTCGTCGAGGAGATCGTCACCGAGATCGACCTCGAAGAGCAGCGCGCGGTGATCAACCCGCCGCCGGGGCTCATCGACGACCGCGCCGAGATCGCCTCCTCGCGCGAGGCCGAAGAGGGAGCCGCGGAGTAATGCGGCTCGACGTCGTCACGATCTTCCCCGAGTACCTCGAACCCCTGAACGTCTCGCTCGTCGGCAAGGCCCGCGCCCGCGGACAGCTGGACGTCCACGTCCACGACCTGCGGAACTGGACCTACGACCGGCACAACACGGTCGACGACACCCCGTACGGCGGCGGCCCCGGCATGGTCATGAAGACCGAGCCCTGGGGCGACTGCCTCGACGAACTCCTCGCCGACGGATACGAGGCAGGCGTCGGCTCCCCGGCGCTCGTCGTGCCCACGCCCAGCGGCCGGCCCTTCACGCAGGAGCTCGCGGTCGAGCTCTCCGAGCGGCCGTGGCTGGTCTTCACACCGGCCCGCTACGAGGGCATCGACCGTCGCGTGATCGACGAGTACGCGACGCGGATGCCCGTATACGAAGTGTCCATCGGCGACTACGTCCTCGCGGGCGGCGAAGCCGCGGTACTCGTCATCACCGAGGCCGTGGCCCGGCTGCTGCCCGGCGTCCTCGGCAACGCCGAATCCCACCGCGACGACTCCTTCGCACCCGGCGCCATGGCCAACCTGCTCGAAGGACCCGTCTACACCAAGCCCCCGCAGTGGCGCGGACGCGGCATCCCGGACGTGCTGCTCAGCGGCCACCACGGCAAGATCGCGCGCTGGCGCCGGGACGAGGCGCTGCGACGTACGACCGCCAACAGGCCCGATCTGATCGAGCGTTGCGACCCCGCGCTCTTCGACAAGAAGGACCGGGAGATGCTCTCGATCCTGGGGTGGGCCCCGGAGCCCGGCGGCCGATTTTGGCGCAGGCCCGAGGCCGTGGAAGAATAGGTCGCTGCTGTACGTCCAGCGTGCGCCCCTGCCACAGGGGGACATGACGCCCGTCCGACGAAGCAGCTCCGAAGAACCATCTACCTTGCCCGTCGATGACCTGTGGCATCGGCGAAGAAAGCAGACATCATGTCCAACCTGCTCGACTCCGTGAACGCCGCTTCCCTGCGCAGCGACGTGCCGGACTTCCGTCCCGGTGACACGATCAACGTCCACGTGCGCGTGATCGAGGGCAACCGCTCCCGTATCCAGCAGTTCAAGGGTGTTGTCATCCGCCGCCAGGGCTCGGGCATCAGCGAGACCTTCACGGTCCGCAAGGTCTCGTTCTCCGTCGGCGTCGAGCGCACCTTCCCGGTGCACTCGCCGATCTTCGAGAAGATCGAGCTGGTCACCCGTGGTGACGTCCGTCGCGCCAAGCTCTACTACCTGCGTGAGCTGCGCGGCAAGGCTGCCAAGATCAAGGAGAAGCGCGAGAACTGATCTCGCGTCACGGGCCCGCGGGCTCGTGCGTACGGGCCTTCCGGGGCCCGTACGGATCCTCGGATCCAGCGTCCGAAGGCGGCCGGATAGGCTCTGGCCCCGATGGACACCGAAGCAGACCGCACGGAGCGCGACCGCTCCTCCGCCCCTTCAGGGGAACAGGAGGAGGGGTCGCGCTCCGCGCGTTTGCGGCCCTCTTCACAGCTCCCCGCCCGGCTCTTCGCGCGTATGTCGCAGGTCCTGGACTCCGGGATGCGCAGGCTCCTCGCCGGCCTCGTGGTGATCGCCGTGGTGCTGCTCCTGGTCAGCCGCTTCGTGATGCAGCCGTTCCTGATCCCCAGCGGTTCCATGGAGCCCACGCTGCGTGACGGCGACCGGGTCCTGGTCAACAAGCTCGCGTACCGTTTCGGGGGCGAGCCGGGACGCGGGGACGTCGTGGTCTTCGACGGCAGCGGCTACTTCGGGAACTCCGACTACGTCAAACGCGTAGGGGGAGTGGGGGGTGACCACATCGTCTGCTGCGACGAGGACGGGAGGATCGAGGTGAACGGCGAGCCGGTCGAGGAGACGTATCTGCACCGGGGCGACGCCCCCTCGAGCGTGCCCTTCGACGTCGTCGTGCCCGACGGCACTCTCTTCCTGCTCGGCGACCACCGCAGCGACTCCAGCGACTCACGCGACCGCCTCGGCTCGCCCGGCGGCGGCTTCCTGCCCGTCGAGCAGGTCATCGGGCGCGTGGAGTGGATCGGCTGGCCGGTCGGGCGGTGGGCGGACATCGACTCCGCGGCCGCGCTCGCCGACGTGCCCGTACGATCGGCGCCCCATGGGTAGCCGCGGCCGCCCGCGCGCCCACCACCGGGCCGACACCCGGCTGCCCACCGGTTCGCGCCCGACCAGCGGCCCGGTGCTCCCGGGCCGGGCCGACCGGCGCAAACTCGCCAAGAAGGTGAAGCGCAGGCGCCGGCGTTCGGCGATCAAGGAGGTCCCGCTCCTGATCGGGGTGGCCGTGCTGATCGCGCTTGTCCTCAAGACCTTCCTGGTGCAGGCCTTCGTGATCCCGTCCGGTTCCATGGAGCAGACGATCAAGGTCGGCGACCGGGTGCTCGTCGACAAGCTCACGCCGTGGTTCGGCTCGAAGCCGCAGCGCGGCGACGTCGTGGTGTTCAAGGACCCGGGCGGCTGGCTGCAGCAGGAGCAGCCGACCGTGACCGAGGACGACCCCGTCGTCATCAAGCAGGTCAAGCAGGGGCTGACCTTCATAGGCCTGTTGCCCTCCGAGGACGAGCAGGACCTGATCAAGCGCGTCGTCGGCGTCGGCGGCGACCGGGTCAAGTGCTGCGACAAGGACGGCCGCGTCACGGTCAACGGTGTGGCGATCGACGAGCCGTATCTCAACCCCGGCGACAAGCCGTCCAAGACGCCCTTCGACGTACGGGTCCCCGAAGGCCGGCTCTTCGTCCTCGGCGACCACCGCTCCGACTCGGCGGACTCCCGCTCCCACATCGACCAGGGCCAGGGCGGCACGATCTCCGAGGACGGCGTCGTGGGCCGCGCCGTGGTGATCGCGTGGCCGGTAGGCAACTGGCGGGGCCTGGAAGAGCGCAGCACCTATGCGTCCGTACCCGATGCGGCGAGCGCGCGTGGCGGGTCGACCGCGGCCACAGCACCGTCGCATAGGGTGGCCCGAGACAATTTCGCTGTGGCAGCTCTGCCGCCGACCCCTGCGGAACTCCCGCTCGTTATGGGAGTGGTAGGCCTTCGTCTGACGTGGCGACGGCAGCGGTACGGAACGAGGAGTGGATGTGGGGGATTTGGCCGTCGGCGCACGATCCGGACACGACGAACCCGAGGATGAACGCGAAGTGATCAGCGGCGGTGGTCCGGCCGGTTCCGATGACGCCCACGACTCCGGGTCCCGTGACGCGGCGGCCGGTGAAGGCGATGACCAGTCCGGTGACGAGGCCGGCGGTTCCGGGCAGAAGAAGCAGCGCTCCTTCTGGAAGGAGCTGCCGCTCCTCATCGGTATCGCGCTGCTGCTCGCGCTCCTGATCAAGACCTTCCTGGTGCAGGCGTTCTCGATCCCCTCGGACTCGATGCAGAACACGCTCCAGCAGGGCGACCGGGTCCTGGTCGACAAGCTCACGCCGTGGTTCGGCTCCGAGCCCGAGCGCGGCGAGGTGGTCGTCTTCCACGACCCGGGCAACTGGCTGGCGGGCGAGCCCACGCCGAACCCCAACGCGTTCCAGAAGGCGCTCAGTTTCATCGGCCTGATGCCGTCCGCCGAGGAGAAGGACCTGATCAAGCGGGTCGTCGGCGTCGGCGGGGACACCGTGGAGTGCAAGGGCACGGGCCCGCTGCTCGTCAACGGGCAGGCGCTCAATGAGCCGTATGTCTTCCCGGGCAACACCGCCTGCACGGACGACACCGAGGGCGGCCAGTTCAAGGTCAAGGTGCCCGAGGGCAAGCTCTGGGTGATGGGCGACCACCGGCAGAACTCGATGGACTCCCGCTACCACCAGGACGACCCGGGCGGCGGCTTCGTCCCGGTCGACAATGTCGTGGGCCGCGCCTTCGTCATCGCCTGGCCGCCCACCCGCTGGGCCACGCTGCCGGTGCCCGACACCTTCGACCAGCCGGGCCTGGCCGCCGCGATGTCGGCGGCCCCGGGAGCGCTGGGTCTCGCCGGTGCCGTGCCGTTCGTGGTGTGGCGGCGGCGCAGGGCGCGGGCCTGAACGATCGGGTGGGCGGGCCGCGGTTCGGCGGACGTCACGGGTCCGATCTGTAGAAGGTTCTGTAGAGGGTTCGTTCCGGGGTCCGGGGCGAGGGTTTCTGGGAACGGTACCGCCGGGTAGGGTGCCGTCCCAGATCGCCGATCTTCGCGGCGTCCGTTCGGCGTACGGCGGTGGGATCCGCGTACGACGGTGGCAGCGGACGCCCGCGAAGCGGATTCTCCGAGGTGGGACGGGCCGGGATGAGCAAAGCTGCACGCCGTACGGAACAGGGCGGGGGCGCGGGCAGCGCCCTGTCCGGCATAGCCGTGGCGCTCGGCTGCGTCCTCTTCCTCGGCGGCTTCATCTGGGGCGCCCTGGTGTACCAGCCGTACACCGTGCCCACCAACTCCATGTCGCCCACCATCGAGGCCGGCGAGCGGGTGCTCGCGCAGCGGATCGACGGCGACGAGGTCAGGCGCGGTGACGTCGTGGTCTTCAAGGAGAAGGACTGGGGCGACCTGCCGATGGTCAAGCGGGTGGTCGCGGTCGGCGGCGACAAGATCGCCTGCTGTGATGCCAAGGGCCGGATGACCGTCAACGGCAAGCCGGTCGAAGAACCGTATCTGCCGAAGAACGCCCGGGACACGGGCACCAACTTCCCGCCGACCACCGTGCCGGAGGGCCGGATCTTCCTGCTCGGCGACGACCGCAGCATCTCCCTCGACTCCAGCGCGCACCTCGAGGACGCGGGTAACGGCGCGGTGCCTCTGTCCGGAGTCGACGCCCGCGTCGAGGCGGTCGCCTGGCCCATGGACGGCCTGCTCGCGGAGCCGAGCGGCTTCAAGGACCTGCCCGGCGGGATCTCCGAGCCGGGGCCGCTGCGGCTGATCCTCTGGATGGTGGCGGCCGGCGCCGTGCTCGTCCTGGGCGGGGCGGCGTACGGGCCGATCGCGAAGCGGACCGGAAAGCGCGGACGGCGCCCGGCGGCGCGGAAGGAACCGGCTGGTGTCCGGTGAGGAGCCTGCGGGGCTGGGGCCCGGTGAGGCGTCCGCGGATCTGACGGCCGGTGCGGCGTCCGCCAGTCCGGGGTCCGCCGAGGAGCCCGCAGGGCTGAGGCGGGTCGCGCGGGTCGTGCTTCTCGATCCGCAGGACCGCGTCCTGCTGCTGCACGGGCACGAGCCGGGGGCTCCGGACGACGACTGGTGGTTCACGCCGGGCGGCGGGCTCGAGGGCGCGGAGACCCGGGAGCAGGCCGCGCTGCGGGAGCTCGCGGAGGAGACCGGGATCACCGACGTCGACCTCGGCCCGGTGCTCTGGAAGCGCGTGTGCTCGTTCCCGTTCGCCGGACGGCGCTGGGACCAGGACGAGTGGTACTTCCTCGCCCGCACGACGGCGCAGACCGCCGCCGAGGTCGAGGCAGGGGCCGCGATGCCGGGCCTGACCGAGCTGGAACGGCGCAGTGTCGCGGGATTGCGGTGGTGGACGTGCGGGGAACTCTCCTCCACGCATGAGACGGTGTATCCGACCAAGCTCGCCGGGCTGCTCAGTGCGCTGCTCGACGAGGGTCCTCCGAGCGCTCCTGTGGTCCTCGACACGGAAATCGTCTAGAGGTGGGCGGGGCTGGCGCACAATAGGGGGACGCACGGCTGAAGGGGAACATGCCATGAGCGCCGAGGACCTCGAGAAGTACGAGACCGAGATGGAGCTGAAGCTCTACCGGGAGTACCGCGATGTCGTCGGTCTGTTCAAATACGTGATCGAGACCGAGCGGCGCTTCTACCTCACCAACGACTACGAGATGCAGGTGCACTCGGTCCAGGGCGAGGTCTTCTTCGAGGTCTCCATGGCGGACGCCTGGGTCTGGGACATGTACCGGCCGGCCCGGTTCGTCAAGCAGGTGCGCGTGCTCACGTTCAAGGACGTGAACATCGAGGAGCTCAACAAGAGCGATCTGGAGCTGCCGAGCAGCTGATCCGCTCTAGCACCTCACCGGTACGGTGAGCGCGACCCCCTCACCGGTACGGGTGAGGGGGTTTTCCACAACCCGCCGGTTATCCACCAAGATCAACAACTTGGGCGGGACTGCGTCACCTTCGAGGCCGGAGGTGATGTGCCATGAGCGCACGCAGTGCACTGGGCAAGTACGGGGAGAACCTGGCGGCCCGCCGGCTGACCGACGCCGGTCTGAACATTCTGGCGCGCAACTGGCGGGCGGGACGCGGCGGCGAGATCGACATCGTCGCCATGGACCGTGACGCGCTGGTCGTCTGCGAGGTCAAGACCCGAAGAGCGGGGCCACCGGGCGGACCCGGGCCCTTCCAGCACCCCATGGAGGCGATCACACCGGCCAAGGTGGAGCGGCTGCGCGCCCTGGCCGAGCGCTGGACGCGGCTGCACGGCGGACCTCCGCCGGGCGGTGTGCGGATCGACCTGGTGGGCGTGGTGCTGCCGCCGCGCGGCGCTCCTGTGGTCGAGCACGTGCGGGGGGTGGCGTGATGGCCTTTGCGCGGACGTGTGCGGTGACCCTCGTCGGCGTCGAAGGCGTCGTCGTGGAGGTGCAGGCCGACCTGGAGCCCGGGGTCGCGGCCTTCACGCTGGTGGGCCTGCCCGACAAGAGCCTCACCGAGAGCCGGGACCGGGTCCGGTCCGCCGTGGTCAACTCGGGGGCGGACTGGCCGCAGAAGAAACTGACCGTGGGCCTCAGCCCTGCCGCTGTGCCCAAGGCGGGCAGCGGATTCGATCTGGCCGTCGCCTGTGCGGTACTGGGCGCGGCAGAGCGGATCGATCCGCGTGAGCTCGCCGATGTCGTGATGATCGGCGAGCTGGGGCTCGACGGGCGGGTGCGACCCGTGCCGGGTGTCCTGCCCG
This sequence comes from Streptomyces indicus, assembly GCF_900100315.1. Taxonomy (GTDB): domain Bacteria; phylum Actinomycetota; class Actinomycetes; order Streptomycetales; family Streptomycetaceae; genus Streptomyces; species Streptomyces indicus. The sequence continues at coordinate 140,850 of NZ_FNFF01000002.1, read as the reverse complement.
CCGTCCTCGCCGCCGCGGACGCCGGGTTCAAGAAGGTGGTGGTGCCCGAGGTCACGGCAGCGGAGGCGAAGCTGGTGCCCGGCATCTCGGTGCTCGGCGTACGGACGCTCGCGCAGGTCATCGCGGTGCTCAACGACGAGCCGGTGCCGCACGAGGAGCCCGACGACACCGGCCGTCCCGACGCCTCGCTCGCGGGACTGCATGTGCCGGGCGCGGGAGTGGGCACCGGGCTCTCGGGCGTCGGGGAGCACGAGCGGCCGCTCGATCTGGCGGACGTGGTGGGCCAGTTGTCTGCGCGTACGGCGATCGAAGTGGCGGCGGCAGGCGGACACCACCTCTTCCTGTCCGGGCCGCCCGGAGCGGGCAAAACCATGCTGGCCGAGCGCCTGCCGGCGATCATGCCGCCGCTGACCAGGGCGGACGCCTTGGAGGTGACGGCTGTGCACTCGGTGGCGGGCATGCTGCCTCCAGGACGGGGGCTGGTCGACATGCCGCCGTACTGCGCACCCCACCACTCGGCGACGATGCAGTCCCTGATCGGCGGTGGCAACGGGCTGCCCAGGCCGGGGGCCGTCTCGCTGGCCCATCGTGGCGTGCTGTTCATGGACGAGGCGCCGGAGTTCAGCCCGAGGGCGCTGGACTCGCTGCGGCAGCCTCTGGAATCCGGGCATGTGATCGTGGCCAGGGCGGCGGGGGTGGTGCGGCTGCCGGCGCGGTTCCAGATGGTGCTGGCCGCGAACCCTTGTCCGTGCGGCCAGTTCACGCTCCTGGGGGACGGGTGCGACTGCCTGCCCGCCATGGTCCGCCGGTATCAGGCGCGTCTGTCCGGGCCGCTGCTCGACCGCGTGGACATCAAGGTCGAGGTGGACCGTGTGACCCGCACGGAGCTCGTCGGGCAGCGCGGGGGAGGGGAGTCCACAGCGGTGGTCGCGGACCGCGTGCGGGCCGCGCGCGAGCGGACTCTGGCCCGGCTCGAGGGGACGCCCTGGCGCACCAACGCGGAGGTGCCCGGGCACGAGTTGCGCACCCGCTGGCGCGCGGCACCCGGGGCGCTGGACGGCGCGGAGCGCGACCTCGAACACGGCCTGCTCACCGCACGCGGCCTCGACCGCGTGCTGCGCGTCGCCTGGACGATCGCCGACCTGGCCGGCCACGCGCGGCCCGACCACACCGACGTCGACCTGGCGCTGCAACTGCGGACCGGGATCTCGCGCGGGGTGCCGATGGTGATCGGGGCGGGCGTATGACTGGTGCGGACGGCGTGGAGGGCGCGGACCATGCGGATGGCACGGGCGGCGCGGATCTCGGCCTTGAGCAGCCCGGGCCCGGCGGGGCGGTCGCCAGCGGCGAGCGGCTTGACCGGATGCTGCTGGCCCGGACGTTCGAGCCCGGGGACGAGAGCGCCGGCCGGTGGCTGCGGACGTACGGGGTGCGCGAGACCGTCGAGCGGATCGCAGCCGGGGACGAGACGCTCGGCGGCGTGAAGCCGGGGCGGCTCGTCGGCCTCGGGGAGCGGATACGGGCAGCGCGGCCGGAGCGGGATCTGGAGGCTGCGGCGGCCTTCGGGGCGCGGTTCGTGATCCCCGGCGATGCCGAATGGCCGCTCCAGCTGGACGACTTGGGGGACGCGCGGCCCATCGGTCTGTGGGTGAAGGGGCAGCCTTCCTTGCGGATATGGGCCCTGCGGTCCGTGGCGATCGTCGGCTCGCGCGCCTGCACGGCCTACGGGGCGCACATGGCCCAGACACTCGGCGCGGGGCTGGCCGAGCGGGGCTGGGTCGTGGTGTCCGGCGGCGCGTACGGCATCGACGGCGCCGCCCACCGCGGGGCACTCTGCGCGGGCGGGGCCACGGTCGCGGTGCTCGCCAGCGGGGTGGACCACGTGTATCCCTCGGGCCACAAGCGGCTGTTCGCGCGGATCGCCGAACAGGGGCTCCTGGTGAGCGAGTTGCCGCCAGGTGCGCATCCCACGCGCTACCGGTTCATCCAGCGCAACCGCGTCATCGCCGCGTTGACCAGAGGCACGGTCGCCGTCGAGGCAGCACTGCGCAGCGGGGCTCTGGTGACGGTGCGGCGCGCCCAGCGGCTCGGTCGGCATGTGATGGGGGTGCCGGGCGCGGCGACCAGCGGGCTCTCGGCGGGGGTGCATCAACTGCTGCGTGGCGAGGGCGACCTGGTCACGGACGCCGCCGACGTGGTCGAACTCGTCGGGGAGATGGGTGAGCTCGCGCCGGAGCGGCGTGGTCCGGTCGTCCCCAGGGACCTGTTGGCGCCGCCCGCCGCCCGAATCCTGGAGGCGCTGCCCGCGCGCGGCGCCGCCACGGCGCGGAGCATCGCCCGCGAGGCGCAGACGGGCGCCGACGAGGCGGTCGGCAGGCTGTACGAGCTGCAGTCACTGGGGTTCGTCGAACGACACGGCGACGGCTGGCAGTTGACACGCCAGGCGCCGGATTCTTCCGTACGGCGGGAAAGGGGGTCCGGATCGATCGGTTGAGCCGTCCGGTGGACCGGCCGTGACCTTTGCGGTTTCCGGGATCCGGGGCCCTGGTGCGCTCGTCCGCGGTGGTCGGGCCGTCAGCGGGCGACGCGTATTCGAGCCCATACGAGCAAGGGTGATCCCCTGCCCTTCGCACACTGCGACACTCCAGTCACGCTACGCTCACAAGGCTTCCGACTCCGACAAGGCCAACTCGGCTTCATTTCACGGTTCCACAGAACGGCACAAGGCGACGAATGCCCCAGCACACCTCCGGGTCCGACCGCGCGGCAGTTCCCCCAGCCGCCCGCGGCGGCGCGCGGTCTGCCGCCCCCTCGTCGCTCGACGAGGGCAAGGTGCGGCCACCCGCACCCGCGTCGCTCGACGAGCTGTGGCGGTCGTACAAGACAACGGGTGACGAAAGGCTGCGCGAGCAGCTGATCCTGCATTACTCGCCGTTGGTCAAGTACGTGGCGGGCCGGGTGAGTGTCGGGCTGCCGCCCAATGTGGAGCAGGCGGACTTCGTGTCCTCCGGAGTGTTCGGTCTGATCGACGCGATCGAAAAGTTCGACATCGAGCGCGAGATCAAGTTCGAGACGTACGCGATCACGCGGATCCGTGGCGCGATGATCGACGAACTGCGCGCCCTGGACTGGATTCCGCGCTCGGTGCGGCAGAAGGCGCGCAACGTCGAGCGCGCCTACGCCACGCTGGAGGCGCAGCTGCGGCGCACGCCATCGGAGGCCGAGGTGGCGGCCGAGATGGGCATCGCCGTGGAGGAACTGCACGCGGTGTTCAGCCAGTTGTCGCTCGCGAACGTTGTCGCGCTGGAGGAATTGCTCCACGTCGGCGGCGAGGGCGACCGCTTGAGCCTGATGGACACCCTCGAGGACACCGCGGCCGACAATCCGGTGGAGGTCGCCGAGGACCGCGAGCTGAGGCGGCTGCTCGCCCGGGCGATCAACACCCTGCCCGACCGTGAGAAGACCGTCGTGACGCTCTACTACTACGAAGGGCTGACGCTGGCGGAGATCGGCAATGTGCTCGGTGTGACGGAGAGCCGGGTCAGCCAGATCCACACGAAGTCGGTGCTCCAGCTACGCGCGAAGCTGGCGAGCTTCGGACGCTGAATCGGTCCTGCCTGGCCGGTCGGGGTCGGGTGGCGCGTGGTTGGTCTGCGCCGGGCGGCGCGGGTGCTGCGCGGCCGGTCTTCGCCGGATCCGGGGTGCTGCTTGGTGGGTCTGCGCCAGGTCCGGGGTGGTTTCCGGCCGGTCTGCGGCCGCACTGCGCCGCGGTGGCCGGTCGATCGTGCTCGGGCGTGCGGTGGTGGCCGGCCGCCGCCGTTCCGTGCTCGGAGCGTGTGGCGCTCACGGGTGCGGTGAGGGCGTGCGGGGGACGTGTGCGCTCCCCAGACGGCGGTCCGGCTCCGTAAAGTGGAGCCGTGCCAAGGATTCGAGCGGCCTCCGTGGCCGAGCACCGGACGATGCAGCGCGGCGCTCTTCTCGACGCCGCGCGTTCTCTGCTGTCCGAGGGCGGGACGGAGGCCCTGACCTTCCCCGCGCTCGCGGAGCGGACGGGCCTCGCCAGGTCGTCGGTCTACGAGTACTTCCGCTCCCGTGCAGCCGTGGTCGAGGAGCTGTGCGAGGTCGACTTCCCGGTGTGGGCGGCCGAGGTCGAGTCCGCGATGGAAGCCGCGCCCACGCCCGAGGGCAAGGTCGAGGCGTATGTGCGCTCCCAGCTCGCGCTGGTCGGGGACCAGCGGCACCGGGCCGTGGTGGCGATTTCCAGCAGCGAGCTGGACGCGGGCGCCCGGGAGAAGATCCGGGCCGCGCACGGCGGGCTCGTCGCGATGATCGTCGAGGCGCTCGACGCGCTCGGGCACGAGCAGCCCCGGATGGCGGCGATGCTGCTCCAGGGTGTGGTGGATGCGGCGGTGCGGCGGATCGAGCTGGGGGCGCCCGAGGATCCGTCGGCGATCACGGAGGCTGCGGTGGGGATGGCTTTGCGGGGGGTTTGCGGCTGAGGGCGTGGGCGCCTGCGGCGGGCTTTCTCCCCGCCCCGCCCCTTCCCGGGACCGGGGGCTTCGCCCCCGGTCCCCTGCATCCGACCTTCGGTCGGATCTGCTCAAACGCCGCAGGGCTGAATTGGGCTGCATCAGCCGACGATGAGCGAGTCCGGCGACAAGCGCCAGCACCGCGCCCTGCACTGCCTCCGCTGAGCCGGCCGTCGTGAGGCCGGCGGGCGGTGGCGGGGTGGCTGCCGACTCGGGCTCCGGGATGCCGATGACCGGGAGCAGGCGGGACGGCCCTCGCCTCAGCATCCACGGGGGCAGCAGGCCGAGCGGGTCGAGGTAGGTCTCCCCGCGCAGCAGGCCCCAGTGAAGGCAGGCGGCGGTGCAGTGGAACGGGCCGGATTCCAGGACGCCGACCACCTGGCCCGCCGTCACCTCGTCGCCTTCGTCCACGAGTGCCCGTACCGGCTCGAAGGTCGTACGCAGGGGAGGCGAGCCCGTGCCGCTCAGTTCGACGGACACCACACCCCGGCCCGCGACGCGGCCGGCGAAGGAGACCGTCCCGGCGGCCGCAGCGCGGACCTCGGTGCCGGGGGCGGCGGCGAGGTCGACTCCTCGGTGCCCGGCCCCATAGCGGGTCGCGGGCGGATCCCAGGCGCGCAGGACCGCCGGGCGGTCGCCGACGGGCCAGGCGCGATCGCCTTCCGCGGCCGGGCCGGGGTCCGCGGCCGGGATCGGGTCCGGGACCCGGGCTCGGACCAGTGCCGGGACTTGGGGCAGTGCCGGGGCCCGGAGCTGGGGCGGGGCTGATTGCGGCGCCGCTCGGGCCGTCGCCGTCGCCGTCCCCGCGAGCGGCAGCACCGCCGCAAGGACCGCGAGCACCACCGCCACCGCCGGCACCGCCACCGCCGGCACCGCCACCGCCAGTACCACCCGCACCGCGGCCAGGCGGAGCGCACGCCGTCCGCCGGGCCTTCGCGGCCCCCGGGCCGGGCGCCGGATTCGGTTCTCGTCCATGGGCGGCACCGTCCCAGAACCCGCGAAATCAAGCGGATCTTGGCCGTGAACTGTGGATAACCGGCCGGTTGTGGACAGCGGCGTCACCCGGTGCCTTCCGGGTCCCGTACACTTCTTGTGGCGATCCGGGTCACCGGGTCGACTTCGCACGCCCCGACACCGTGCTCCCAGTGAGCCGTCGGAGTCAGCGTCCCATCGGTCCCCGTACTCCACAGGTACGCGGCATGGGCGCGCGCGGGCGTCAGGCACATAACCGAGAAAACACAAGGAGTACGGCCATGGCCGTCGTCACGATGCGGGAGCTGCTGGAGAGCGGCGTCCACTTCGGTCACCAGACCCGCCGTTGGAACCCGAAGATGAAGCGCTTCATCTTCACCGAGCGCAACGGCATCTACATCATCGACCTGCTCCAGTCGCTGTCGTACATCGACCGCGCCTACGAGTTCGTCAAGGAGACCGTCGCCCACGGCGGCACGGTCATGTTCGTCGGCACGAAGAAGCAGGCGCAGGAGGCCATCGCCGAGCAGGCCACCCGCGTCGGCATGCCCTACGTCAACCAGCGCTGGCTGGGCGGCATGCTCACCAACTTCTCGACCGTCTACAAGCGTCTGCAGCGCCTCAAGGAGCTCGAGCAGATCGACTTCGACGACGTCGCCGCCTCGGGTCTGACCAAGAAGGAGCTCCTGGTCCTCTCGCGCGAGAAGGCCAAGCTCGAGAAGACCCTCGGTGGTATCCGCGAGATGCAGAAGGTGCCCAGCGCCGTCTGGATCGTGGACACCAAGAAGGAGCACATCGCCGTCGGTGAGGCTCGCAAGCTGAACATCCCGGTCGTCGCGATCCTCGACACCAACTGCGACCCCGACGAGGTCGACTACAAGATCCCCGGCAACGACGACGCGATCCGCTCCGTCACGCTGCTGACCCGCGTCATCGCCGACGCCGTCGCCGAGGGCCTCATCGCCCGCTCCGGCGCTGCCGGCAAGGGTGACAAGGCCGAGGGCGAGCCGCTGGCCGCCTGGGAGCGCGACCTCCTCGAGGGCGAGAAGAAGGCCGACGAGGCCCCCGCCGCCGCTGAGGCGCCCGCCGCCGAGGCCCCCGCGGCCGAGGCTCCGGCCGCCGAGGCCGAGCAGGCCTGACCCTTCCCGGGTCCCAGGTTCGGTAAGTGACGGCGGGGGCTGCCCGGCCCCCGCCGTTCACCCGTAGCCCTTCGGGGATCCGCCCGCCGCGCGCACGCCGGCGCGGACCCCGTCCAAAGACTTCGAGAAAGATTCACTGAATCATGGCGAACTACACCGCCGCCGACGTCAAGAAGCTCCGCGAGCTCACCGGCGCCGGCATGATGGACTGCAAGAAGGCGCTCGACGAGGCCGAGGGCAACGTCGACAAGGCCGTCGAGGCGCTCCGTATCAAGGGCCAGAAGGGCGTCGCCAAGCGCGAGGGCCGCTCCGCCGAGAACGGTGCCGTGGTCTCCCTCATCGCCGACGACAACACCTCCGGTGTCCTGGTCGAGCTGAAGTGCGAGACGGACTTCGTCGCCAAGGGCGAGAAGTTCCAGGCCGTCGCCAACCAGATCGCCGAGCACGTCGCCAAGACCTCCCCGGCGGACCTCGAGGCCCTGCTTGCCTCCGAGATCGAGGCCGGCAAGACCGTCCAGGCGTTCGTGGACGAGGCCAACGCCAACCTCGGCGAGAAGATCGTCCTGGACCGCTTCGCGCAGTACAACGACGGTTTCGTCTACGCGTACATGCACCGCACCATGCCCGACCTGCCCCCGCAGATCGGTGTTCTGGTCGAGCTGGACAAGGCCGACGCCGACACCGCCAAGGGCATCGCGCAGCACATCGCCGCCTTCGCGCCGAAGTACCTCACCAAGGAGGACGTGCCGGCCGAGGTCGTCGAGTCCGAGCGTCGTATCGCCGAGGAGACCACGCGCGCCGAGGGCAAGCCGGAGGCCGCGCTCCCGAAGATCGTCGAGGGTCGCGTCAACGGCTTCTTCAAGGAGGCCACCCTCCTGGGCCAGCCGTACGCCCTGGACAACAAGAAGACCGTCGAGAAGGTCCTGGCCGAGGCCGGTGTCACCCTGAAGCGCTTCTCGCGCATCAAGGTCGGCATCTGAGTCCGTACCGCGACCGACGGTAGACCCCGATAGGGTCGACGGCAGTCATCCGCCCGCGCCTCGTGGCGGGCGGCACGACCGCAGAACTGACGAGGAGGCCATTGCCGCGCAGGGACATCCCATCCCCGGCAATGGCCTTCTCGTATGTGCACCACTGCTCCAAGGGAGAACTCCATGTCCCATGCCGACCACAGCGGTGACGGCAAGAAGCCCGGCCGCTTTCTGCTGAAGCTCTCCGGCGAGGCCTTCGCCGGCGGCGGCGGCCTCGGCGTCGACCCCGACGTGGTGCACGCCATCGCCCGCGAGATCGCCGCGGTCGTGCGCGACGGCTTCGAGATCGCCGTCGTCATCGGCGGCGGCAACTTCTTCCGCGGCGCCGAGCTCCAGCAGCGCGGCATGGACCGGGCCCGCTCGGACTACATGGGCATGCTCGGCACGGTCATGAACTGCCTCGCCCTGCAGGACTTCCTGGAGAAGGAAGGCATCGACTCCCGCGTCCAGACCGCCATCACCATGGGCCAGGTCGCGGAGCCGTACATCCCGCTGCGCGCCGTGCGCCACCTGGAGAAGGGCCGTGTGGTCATCTTCGGCGCCGGTATGGGCATGCCGTACTTCTCCACCGACACCACCGCCGCCCAGCGCGCCCTCGAGATCGACGCCGAGGCCATGCTGATGGGCAAAAACGGTGTCGACGGGGTCTACGACTCCGACCCCAACAAGAACCCCGACGCGGTCAAGTTCGACGCCCTGGAGTACGGCGAGGTCATCACGCGTGACCTCAAGGTCGCCGACATGACCGCGATCACCCTGTGCCGGGACAACAAGCTGCCGATCCTCGTCTTCGAGCTTCTGACGGCGGGCAATATCGCCCGCGCCGTCAAGGGTGAGAAGATCGGCACGCTCGTGAGCGACCAGGGCACTCGGAGCTGACCGGGAGCCATCCCGTACGCTCCGGTGCGGCGTCCGCACCCGCCCGGTTTCCCACGGGTACGGGAGCCGTGCCGTCCGGAGCCGACGGTACGGGGATGGACAAAGCCCTGCCGGTCGGACACCGTGCAGGAAAGAGACGGACCTAGCCGGCCGCCGCGTGCATGCCGGGCCACTCAAGACACGCAGGAGCAAGTGGTGATCGAAGAGACCCTCCTCGAAGCCGAGGAGAAGATGGAGAAGGCCGTCCTGGTCGCCAAGGAGGACTTCGCCGCGATCCGCACCGGGCGTGCGCACCCGGCGATGTTCAACAAGATCGTGGCCGACTACTACGGTGCCCTGACGCCGATCAACCAGCTGGCGTCGTTCTCGGTGCCCGAGCCGCGTATGGCCGTGGTGACCCCGTTCGACAAGAGCGCCCTGCGCAACATCGAGCAGGCGATCCGCGACTCGGACCTGGGCGTCAACCCGAGCAACGACGGCAACATCATCCGGGTGGTCTTCCCCGAGCTCACCGAGGAGCGCCGCCGCGAGTACATCAAGGTCGCCAAGGGCAAGGCCGAGGACTCGAAGGTCTCGATCCGCTCGGTGCGCCGCAAGGCCAACGACGCCATCCACAAGGCCGTCAAGGACGGCGAGGTCGGCGAGGACGAGGGCCGTCGCGCCGAGAAGGAGCTCGACGACACCACCTCCAAGTACGTCGCTCAGGTGGACGAGCTGCTCAAGCACAAGGAAGCCGAGCTGCTCGAGGTCTGATGAACGACTCTTCCTGGGGGGCTCCGCCGCAGGCCGGCTATTGGGGACCGCCCGAGATGGGCCCTGTCCAGGGGCGCCCCGAGGCGGGTCCTGCCTACGATGAGCCGGAAGTCCAGCAGACCCGGCCCATGCCTGTCGTATCGGAAGCCGATGACGCAGCGATGCACACGGCGGCCGGCGCGGACCAGGACCAGTACGGGACGGGGGCCACTCGCCTGAGCGGCCCCCTGTTCCGCGACGAGATGCCACAGGAGCCCATGCCCAGCGCCGCCCCCTCGCCCTCGGGCGAGCCTTACGAGCCGCCGCGCCATGCGGCGCCGCAGGCGGGGGCGCAGGGTGTGCCGCAGAACGGGCTCCCGCAGAACGGGGCTCCGCAACACGGCCTTCCGCAGAACGGGGCTCAGCAGCACGGCCTTCCGCAGGAGCCGGTCGATGCTCCGGCTCCTGCTGTTCCTGCCGCATCTGCCTCCGTCCCTCCCACCGCCCCGCAGAAGAAGCGGGCCGGGCGGGATCTGCGGGCGGCCATAGGAGTCGGGGTCGGACTCGGCGCGGTGATCATCGCGTCGCTCTTCATCGTCAAGGCGGTCTTCGTCGGCGTCATAGCGGTCGCCGTCGTGGTCGGCCTGTGGGAGCTCACCGCGCGCCTGCAGGAGCGCAAGCAGATCAAGGCGCCGCTGGTGCCGCTCGCCGTCGGCGGTGCGGCCATGGTCGTCGCCGGATACGTGCGCGGGGCCGAGGGCGCGTGGGTCGCGATGGCCCTGACCGCGCTCGCCGTCCTTGTCTGGCGGATGACCGAGCCGCCCGAGGGCTATCTGAAGGACGTCACGGCGGGCGTCTTCGCCGCGTTCTACGTACCGTTCCTCGCGACCTTCGTCGCCCTGATGCTCACGGCGGACGACGGACCGCAGCGCGTCCTGACCTTCCTGCTCCTCACGGTCGTCAGCGACACGGGCGCGTACGCGGTCGGCTGGCGCTTCGGCAAGACCAAGCTCGCCCCGCGCATCAGCCCCGGCAAGACCCGCGAAGGACTGCTCGGCGCGGTCTCGTTCGCGATGGTCGCGGGTGCGCTGTGCATGCAGTTCCTGATCGACGACGGCACCTGGTGGCAGGGTCTGCTGCTCGGCCTCGCGGTGGCGGCGAGCGCGACGCTCGGCGACCTCGGCGAGTCGATGATCAAGCGCGACCTCGGCATCAAGGACATGGGCACGCTACTGCCCGGTCACGGCGGCATCATGGACCGCCTGGACTCGCTGCTGCCGACGGCTCCGGTGGTCTGGCTGCTGTTCGTGGTGTTTGTGGGGTCGGGCTGACCTGCGCTTCCCCGCCGTCCCCAGCTTTACGGAGAGGGGCTCGCCCTGGTGAAAGGGCGAGCCCCTCTCCGTATGGGCAAGCGGACCGGAGCCCTCTGGCCCCTCTCCGTACGATCACAGGCATGCCGCACCCGCACCTCCCGACCACCGAGTCCGCCGTCGCCGCGATCCGTGAGATTGCCGAGCAGGAGAACCGGGAGATATCCGTCACCGACGACATCGGCGCGGACCAGACCTCGCGGCGGACGTCGGCCGGGGCGTTCGTGGTCCTCGACCCGGACGGCTCGCTGCCGCACGAGGCCTACGTGGAGCTGGGCGGCTCCCCAGTGGTCGACATCCGCCTCTACCCCGAGGACGACGCGAAGATCGTCATCGACGGCGTGGAGTTCCACGACGTCCCCCGGGATGCGGTGCCGGCCTTCCTGCGGTCCGTGTACGGCGGCCTCGCGTACGTGAAGGGACGCTTCTTCCCGCCCGGGGAGTGGCTCGTGGTGCCGCTGCCGGGGGACGAGACGTACAAGGAGCTGATCGTGGTGGCGCTGTCCCCTTGGCTGGCGCGCAGCGTGCGGCGGTAGAGCGGGATCTCACGGCGCACGGCCCTGCCTGCCGCGGCCCTGAGCGTCACATCTCGATGCAGTGCGCCGACCGCCACTGAAGGAACTGGTCGAAGCGGTCGGTGATGACGCCGCTCACGCCCCACGAGGCCACGTTCTGCCATTCGCTCTCGCTGTTGACGGTCCAGGTGAACACCTCGAAGCCGGCCTTCTTGAGGTCCGCCACGGCCGAGGGCCGGGTCGCGAGCGCGCCGGCCTTCGCCGCGTAGGCGTCCACGTCGAGCGCGCGGGCCGTCGCGACGGGATCCGCGTCGAGTGTGGAGCGGAGCAGCGCGACCTTGGTCTGCCAGGGGGAGGTGGCCGCGGCCCGCACGATGTTCTCGTCGAAGGACTGAAGCATCGTGCGTTCGCTCATCCCCGCGTTGGCGACGAGTTCGAGCACCTTGTCGACCGCCGCCGACGTCTGGGGCCCCTTCACCTCCAGCAGGAGCCGGGGGGTCCTCGTCTTCAGGGAAGCCAGCAGCTCGGCCAGCGTGGGGACGCGGCCGCCGCCGTCCACGGTGAGCTCGGCGATCTGCGCGGCGGTGAGTTCGTCCACGCGCCCGGTGCCGTTGGTCGTACGGTCCACCGTGTCGTCGTGCATGAGCACCGGCACGCCGTCCTTGGTGATCTGCACATCGGTCTCGACCCAGTCCGCCCCGCGGTCAGCCGCCAGCTCCAGGGAGGCCATTGTGTTCTCCGGGGCGAGCGGCCGTGGACGCCCGCAGACGCTCGTTCGCGGGTGCCCGGTCTCCTGTCAGGATTGAGGCAGATCGATTCGACATGGCTTCGATTCCTTCGAATCGTTCGGGCCGCGTCTGTTCCAACCGGGCGCGGTCTTCAATTTCATCAAGAGCCCGCGCACGGCGGCGCGCTTGCGTGTGTGGGTATGAGGTGGGGACACCCGCTGTGGCTGAGGCGGTCGGCTTCGCGACTTTAGGCAGCCACTTTGGCGCGAGCCTCTAAGATCTTGGCCCCAGCGTCGTGCTTTAACGGGCAGGTCAACAGGCTGCCCGACTCGCCGGAGGCTTACGGGGCCAAGATCACTCGCCCCAAAGCAGCTCCAGCCCAAAGCCGCTCCGCCGACCTTCGTCATGGGCTCTCACGTATGACGGAGCTGCTGGTTCCCCTAATTCTCCGCAGAGCGATGTCGTAGGCCCAGGCGTACGTGGAGGCCTTTTTGTCGATTGAGAAGTGTCGTCCCGTCGCAGTGTCCAGGACGCGATGGAACTCATCCATGAGCTCCAGCCAATCGGCCTTCTTTAGATCGTTATCCGTCCATCCGTAGAGTGACTTCAGTTCGCCCTTCACGGCGGAGAAAAAAGGCAGAGACTCGCGAGTCTCCTTCCCTATCTGGATATTATGCTTTCGGAGGAAGTCTTTTACTTCGTCAGAGGCGTTTGCCCACTTGTCGGGACTGTCTCTGAGTTCGGCGTAGTCAATCCAGGCCCAGAAGCTCTCCGCATCTGCCACATCTGGGGCCTCGGCGTGATGCTCGGAGCATAGTAGTGCGAAGTTCCTGACATCCATGGAGCCTCCCAATGAGCTGGGTACTACGTGTGCCCGCTCCACAGGCTTGCGCCAGCACACCAAGCAGGCGGCTTCCTCTAGGCCTAGGTAGTCAGCAATCGCCCGAACCGTTGGTGCCGTCTTCCGGGTGACCGGTTTCTTCTCGCGAGGCTGGATGCCTAAGGATCCAGCGTCGTACCCGTACTTGCTGCCATCATCCGGATGGTTGATCTGCAAGACCTCCGGGATGTCATTGCGTTGCTTACCCGGATTCCGGACATGGTAGAGCGGAGTGTGAATCTCCGTTAGGTAATCCCCGAGGAATCCGAGTGCAAAGTCCTTGATCAATTCAAACGCGTCATGATCAAACCCGCCAGCCTCATTCCTGTGCCCCTGGATGTCGATGTAGAGAGAACGCGGGGCGCCGGGTGAACTCTTTTCTGCTTGCTTAATGCACTCGAAAATCCGAATGGCGCAGCGTTCGAAGTTTTCGTATACCTTCATGTCATGATAGATCGCTACGCCTTCTCGCTGCTTCTTTTTCCGCGTTTCCGGCCGCGTCTTCTTCGCCACAGCCCCCCCCTGGGTTACGGGTCTTGATATGACACTGCCGAGCATGGCAGAAGGCACTGACATCGAGCAGACGATGCAGCCGAACCTGGCCACGATGTGCTAAGGCGCCACAGTCCCCGCTGGCATCCAACGCTGATGTCAACGACCCCGAATGGCTGCACTAACCGACAGTCATGTACGACCACCCGTGGTCGTGCTGGACGTGACGGCACCGGGACGACAGTGAACTTACAAGGCGGCTGTCTCCCCAACGCGCGAGCGCCCTCCCGGGCCGTGGAAGGACGCTCAATGGTGACCAACGTCGACAGGTGCCGACAGTTCGACAGCAGATCAGGACCTCGACCGACAAAACGGCCGCAGGTCGCGGCCGCCGTTGATCAGTTGTGGCTGTCCTGTGAAGCGAGCGTTTGCGGTCGTGCCCTGGCCAGATCGCTCCCTTGTGCGCCCCTTCGTTTCCGTGTCACACAGTTCAGAGGCGGGACCTGGGGGAGGGGAGCACTGCATGTCGGTGTTGGGTGGCTATCCGGCAGGGCCGTCGGCCTGGGCCGTCGAGCGGTTTGGGCGGCACGCTGGCGCGCTTGCAGCTGCGGTCCCTGAGCAGCTGGCCAAGGCACATGGGAAGGCTCATGCCGCGCACCTTGCTGTGGGGCTGAAGAAGCGGAGTCCCTATGGCGTCGCCCTTGCAGGGCTGGTCCGCGAGAACCTGGCGGAGACGGCGCGTGAGCTGGGAGAAGCCGTGCGAGACGTGCGCGGATACGAGTATGCGGTGATCAACGATCACGCACTGTTTCCGTTCCGGTACGCGGACAGGCAGAGGCCTCTGGATCGAGCCCGGTTGCCGGCCAACACGTCGCCCACTCGGCACCGGCTTTTCCGGGCGCACGGGCCGCAGCCTCCGGAAGGCTTGTTCGACGTCGACGAGGACCTGGCGACCGAGGAGTACCTGGGGTTGCGCGAAGGGTTCGAGGAACTGGGAGCTTCCACCACGCTGGTCTGCGTGTTCCTCACAGCCGACGCCGAAAGCGGCATCCACGCCATCCACTGGGGGGACGCCCACCTCGAACCTGACCGCACCTTCACATGGCATTACAAGGAACAGCTCCCGGTCGCTCCCGTGAAGCTGCAGTGACGGTCGGTGGCGCAGCTACCTGGGCACGGCCGGTCGGGGGCTGACTGAGCCCCGGGCCGTCCCTGGGCCGTCCGAGGCCGACCAGCGCTGACAGTCGGCACCCACGGGTGACCACCCACACCCCGCTCTGGCCTGGGCTCCCGGAGATGATCTGCGACACTGGTACAGCCATGCCTAAGCCCGGAGAACTCACTTTCGTAGCCCCCCGCGGAGCCAAGAAGCCGCCGCGGCACCTTGCCGATCTCACGCCTGCCGAGCGCAAGGAGGCGGTTGCCGCGGTCGGGGAGAAGCCGTTTCGTGCGAAGCAGCTGTCGCAGCACTACTTCGCGCGGTACGCCCATGACCCCGCCGAGTGGACCGACATCCCGGCCGCCGCGCGCGGCAAGCTCCAGGAGGCGCTGCTTCCCGAGCTGATGACGGTCGTGCGGCATCTGTCGACCGACCAGGACACCACCCGCAAGACTCTGTGGAAGCTGCACGACGGGACGCTCGTCGAGTCCGTGCTCATGCGGTACCCGGATCGGGTCACCATGTGCATCTCGTCGCAGGCCGGGTGCGGGATGAACTGTCCGTTCTGTGCGACCGGGCAGGCCGGGCTCGACCGGAATCTGTCGACCGCCGAGATCGTGCACCAGATCGTGGACGGCATGCGCGCGCTGCGCGACGGTGAGGTGCCCGGTGGTCCGGCGCGGCTTTCCAACATCGTGTTCATGGGCATGGGGGAGCCTCTCGCCAATTACAACCGGGTGGTCGGGGCGATTCGGCGTTTGACCGATCCCGAGCCGGACGGGCTCGGGCTGAGCCAGCGCGGGATCACCGTGTCGACGGTCGGGCTCGTGCCCGCGATGCTGCGGTTCGCCGACGAGGGGTTCAAGTGCCGGCTCGCGGTGTCGCTGCACGCCCCGGACGACGAGCTGCGCGACACCCTCGTACCGGTCAATACGCGGTGGAAGGTGCGCGAGGTGCTCGACGCCGCGTGGGAGTACGCGGAGAAGTCCGGGCGGCGGATCTCCATCGAGTACGCGCTCATCCGGGACATCAACGACCAGGCGTGGCGCGGTGACCGGCTCGGGCGGCTGCTCAAGGGCAAGCGGGTCCATGTGAACCTCATTCCGCTGAACCCGACGCCGGGCTCCAAGTGGACCGCCTCGCGGCCCGAGGACGAGAAGGCCTTCGTCGAGGCGATCGCCGCCCATGGTGTGCCGGTGACGATTCGGGACACCCGGGGTCAGGAGATCGACGGGGCCTGCGGTCAGCTGGCCGCGTCCGAGCGCTGAGACTCGTACGGACGTCCGGTTGCCAGCAGGTAGCCTGGCTGAAAACCAACTGCATATTCCGACAGGGGAGCGCCACAGCGCTGAGAGTGCGGACGCCGCAGGGCACGAGCCCGGGCCGCCGCAGACCCTCTGAACCTCGCCCAGGTCATTCTGGGTAGGAAGTTCGGTCACCACTCGAGCTGTTGCGCCCTGCCCTGAAGTCGATCATCGGCTTCGGGGCAGGGCCGCGTCTCTTCCTGGTCACTTCCAGGAGGAATCAGTGAGCACCACCCGTAAGAGCAACAAGTATGTGATCACCGCCGTGGCCACCGGCCTCGGCATGGTCGCGCTCGCCGCGTGCGGCAGCGACTCCGGTTCGTCCTCGTCCGGCTCGGACACGGGCTCCGGTGGCGGTTCCAAGACCGTCACCCTCGTCAGCCATGACTCCTTCAACGCCTCGAAGGACGTGCTCGCCGCGTTCGAGAAGGAGAGCGGCTACAAGGTCCAGGTCCTCAAGAGCGGGGACGCGGGGTCGGCCGTCAACAAGGCCGTCCTGTCCAAGGGCAACCCGCAGGGCGATGTCTTCTTCGGCGTGGACAACACCCTGCTCTCGCGCGCCCTCGACAACGGGATCTTCGAGTCCTACGAGGCCAAGGGCCTGGACAAGGTCCCCGCCGCGCTCCAGCTCGACCAGGGCGAGCACCGCGTGACGCCGGTCGACACCGGCGACATCTGCGTCAACTACGACAAGGCGTACTTCGAGAAGGAGAAGCTCGCGCCGCCGCAGTCGTTTGATGATCTGGTCAAGCCCGCGTACAAGGATCTGCTGGTGACGGAGAACGCGGCGACCTCTTCACCCGGGCTCGGCTTCCTGCTCGGGACCGCCGCCCAGTACGGCGACGACGGGTGGCAGGACTACTGGTCCAAGCTGAAGGACAACGGCGTCAAGGTCGTCGACAGCTGGGAGCAGGCGTACAACGAGGAGTTCTCCGGCTCGGCCGGCGGCAAGAAGGCCAAGGCCGACCGGCCGCTCGTGGTCTCGTACGCCTCCAGCCCGCCGGTCGAGGTGCTCTACTCCGAGAACAAGCCCAAGGAGGCGCCCACCGGCGTCTCCACCGGGACCTGCTTCCAGCAGACCGAGTTCGCGGGACTGCTCAAGGGCGCGAAGTACGCGGCCGGCGGCAAGGCGCTGATCGACTTCCTGATCTCGAAGAAGTTCCAGGAGGACATGCCGCTGCAGATGTTCGTGAATCCGGTGATCGAGGACGCGAAGCTGCCGAGCCTGTTCACCGAGTTCGGCGCGAAGGTCGACGACCCGCAGACCATGGACCCCAAGAAGATCGCGGACAACCGTGAGGACTGGGTCAAGACGTGGCAGTCGCTGGTCGTGAAGTAGGGCCCCGGGTACGGGACCTGCGCGGGAGCGCGATCCGGTGCGGTCTGATGGCCGTGCCGGTCGCGTTCTTCGCGCTGTTCTTCGCCTACCCGGTCGCCGCGATCGTCGGCCGCGGGCTGAAGACGGACGCGGGCTGGCAGCTCGGCCGCTTCGGTGAGGTGCTCACCGATCCGGCGATCGGGCAGGTGCTCTGGTTCACCACCTGGCAGGCGCTGGCCTCGACCGCGCTGACGCTGCTGGTCGCGCTGCCGGGTGCGTATGTGTTCGCGCGTTTCGACTTCCCCGGCAAGCAGCTGCTCCGGGCCGTGGTCACCGTGCCGTTCGTGCTGCCCACCGTCGTCGTCGGGTCCGCCTTCCTCGCGCTGCTCGGGCGCGGCGGGCTGCTCGACGAGACCTGGGGCGTACGCCTGGACACCACGGTGTGGGCGATCCTGCTCGCGCATGTCTTCTTCAACTACGCCGTCGTCGTACGGACGGTGGGCGGCCTGTGGGCGCAGCTCGACCCCCGGCAGGAGGAAGCCGCGCGGATGCTCGGCGCCTCGCGGTTCGCCGCCTGGCGCAAGGTGACGCTGCCCGCGCTCGGGCCCGCGGTGGCGGCGGCCGCGCTGATGGTGTTCCTGTTCACCTTCAGCTCGTTCGGGGTCGTGCTGATTCTCGGCGGGCCCGCGTTCGCGACCCTCGAGGTCGAGATCTACCGGCAGACCGCCCAGCTCCTCGCCCTGGACACCGCCGCCGTCCTGACGATGATCCAGTTCGTGGCGGTGTGCGGGATCCTCGCCGTGCACGCCTGGACCGTGCGGCGCCGCGAGGCCACGCTGAAGCTGGTCGACCCGGCGCGCACCTCCCGCCAGCCCGAGGGCGCGGGCCAATGGGCGCTGCTGGGCGGGGTGTTGCTGACCGTGGCGCTCCTGATCGTGCTGCCGCTGGGTGTGCTCGTGCAGCGCTCCTTCGCCACGGCCGACGGCTTCGGGCTCGGCTACTTCCGTGCGCTCACCTCGGCGGAGGGCGGGGCCTTCCTCGTGCCGCCGATCGACGCCGTATGGAATTCGCTGGAGTACGCGGTGGTCGCGACGGCCATCGCCGTGCTGATCGGCGGGCTCGCGGCCATCGCGCTCACGCGCCGCGCGGGCCGTTTCGTACGGGGCTTCGACGCGCTCCTGATGCTGCCGCTCGGCGTCTCCGCCGTGACCGTCGGCTTCGGCTTCCTGATCACGCTGGACGAGCCGCCGCTCGACCTGCGGGCCTCGTGGATCCTGGTGCCGCTGGCCCAGGCCCTGGTCGGGGTGCCTTTCGTCGTACGCACCATGCTGCCCGTGCTGCGCGCGGTGGACGGACGCCTGCGCGAGGCCGCGGCGGTGCTCGGGGCCTCGCCCTGGCGGGTGTGGCGCGAGGTCGACCTGCCGCTGGTGCGCCGCGCCCTGCTGATCGCGGCCGGGTTCGCCTTCGCCGTCTCGCTCGGCGAGTTCGGGGCCACGGTGTTCATCGCGCGGCCCGACAACCCCACCCTGCCCGTCGCCGTGGCCACGCTGCTCGGCCGGGCCGGTGAGCTCAACTACGGCCAGGCGATGGCCCTTTCGACCCTGCTGATGCTGGTGTGCGCGGTGGCGCTGCTGCTGCTCGAGCGGATCCGTACCGACCGGACCGGGGAGTTCTGATGACCGTCGACACCGGCAAGCGGCGCGCCGAGCGGGGCGCGGACAGCCTGCTCGCCCTGCAAGGAGCCGAGGTCCGCTTCAAGGGCCATACGGCTCTGGACACCGTGGACCTGGAGGTGGCCGAGCACGAGATCGTCTGTGTGCTCGGGCCCAGCGGGTCCGGCAAGTCCACGCTGCTCCGGGTCGTCGCGGGCCTCCAGGACCTCGACGCCGGACGTGTCCTGCTGGACGGGCGCGACCAGCGCGGGGTGCCCGCGCACCGGCGGGGCGTGGGCCTGATGTTCCAGGACCATCAGCTGTTCCCGCAGCGGGACGTGGGCGGGAACGTGGCGTTCGGGCTCCGGATGCACGGGGCCGCCAAGGCCGAACAGGCCGCGCGCGTGGCCGAGTTGCTGGAGCTCGTCGGCCTGCCCGGCGCCGGGCGGCGGGCCGTGGGCTCGCTCTCCGGCGGCGAGCAGCAGCGCGTGGCGCTCGCCCGTGCCCTCGCGCCCCGGCCCCGGCTCCTGATGCTGGACGAACCCCTCGGCCAGCTGGACCGCTCGCTCAGGGAGCGCCTCGTTGTCGAACTGCGGGAGCTCTTCGCCGAGTTGGGCACCACCGTCCTCGCCGTCACCCACGACCAGGGCGAGGCCTTCGCGCTCGCCGACCGGGTCGTGGTGATGCGCGACGGCAGGATCGCCCAGGTCGGGGCGCCGCTCGACGTGTGGCAGCGCCCGGCCGACGCCTTCGTGGCGCGCTTCCTCGGCTTCGACAACGTGGTCGAGGCGACGGTCACCGGCGAGGCGGCCGACACGGTCTGGGGCAAGGTCCCGGTGCCCGCGGGCACGCCGTCGGGCCCGTGCGAGCTCCTGATCAGGCCGGCCGGCGTACGCGTAGTGCCCGCCGCCGAAGCCCAGTTGACCTGCACGGTCACGGCCCGCACCTTCCGCGGCACCCACGTCGCCCTCCACCTGCACCCCTCGGACGCGCCCCGCCTGGAGGCGGCGTGCGCGCTGCGGGACGCGCCCGAACCCGGGAGCGAGGTGGGGGTGGCGTTCGACGCCGGGGAGATCGTGGTGCTCGGGGCGGGCGGCCCGGGACCGAGGGCGCGGGGCGAGGCCTGAAGCCAGTCGTACGCGGCGGGCTTGGGAAGCGGAACCGGTCGTACGCGGCGGGCTTGGGAAGCGGAACCGGTCGTACGCGGCGGGCTTGGGAAGCGGAACCGGTCGTACGCGGCGGGCTTGGGAAGCGGAACCGGTCGTACGCGGCGGGCGGGGGAAGCAGAACCGGTCGTACGCGGCGGGCACGGCCCTCCCCGTACGACCGGTGTGCCGGTCCGGACCGGAACCTCAGCCCCTGCTCGAGCCCCGCTTGCGCAGGGCGAACATCACGCCCGCGCCGGCCGCGACAAACGCCGCGGCGAGTCCGGCGATCAGGCCGGTGCTGCTGTTGGAGCCGGTCTCGGCGAGGTTGGAGTCACCCGCCGGGGACGGCTCCGAGGTGGGCTCCTCCGGCTGCGCGGGCGCCGACGGCGTCGGTGTGGCCGTCTCGGCCGGTGTAGACGGGGCCGGGGTCGACGGGCTCGGCGTCGCGGGCTCGCTCGGCTTGTCCGCCTTGCAGCCCTTGTCGGGGGTGGTGAGGTGCGGCTCGATGTCCGCGTCCACCTGGTCGCCGGCCTTCACGTGCACGCGGTAGGTGGCCTTCGGCTGCCAGTCCTCCGCGAACGTGATGGTGGTGCCCTCGCGGCTGCCCTTCACCTCCTGGCTGCCGATCAGCTTCTCGGCGCCGTCGCCGGTCTGCCGGAAGACGGTGACGGTCGCCGGAACGCCCGACGGGTCCTTGTCGGTGACGGTGATGACGCCCTGCTCGCCGGTGCAGGTGGCGGCGGCGCTGAACTCGCTGATGTCACACGCCAGCGCGGAGCCGGCCGCGCCCAGCGTGAGGGCCGTGGCGGCGGCCGCGACACCGGCCAGGCGCGCGGCGCGTGCGGATATACGGGGGGATACGGACACGGTCGTCCTTCGTGGGGTCAGAACAGGAGAGAGAGCGCGAGAGGGGGGAGCGCGCAGCTCCGGCCTCAGCACCCTCACGGTCCCCACACGTTTACAAGCGCCGATGACGCAGCGTCAATGCACTGAGGAGAGCCGGGGTGCAGTCTTGACCCCGGCTTGACCGTCGGTCCCCAACTGCGGTGCGCAAGCGGGTCATTACCGGACCGGCCGGCCATGCGTCACAGCCGCTGCAACGTCTCCGCCGCCTCGTCCACCGAGTCCACCAGGGCGATCCGCGGCTCCATCGCGCGGTCCTTCGCGAGGGCCTGGAGGAGCGGCCAGGCGGGGAGCTTCTCGGTCCAGTGGGCGCGGCCGACCAAGACCATCGGGGTCGGTTCGCCGCGGGAGGAGTAGTAGTTGGGGGTGGCGTTGTCGAAGATCTCCTGCACTGTGCCGGCCGCGCCGGGCAGGAAGATCACGCCCGCGTTCGAGCGGGCGAGCAGGCCGTCCTCGCGGGTCGCGTTGGCGAAGTACTTGCCGATGTGGGCCGCGAACGCGTTCGGCGGTTCGTGGCCGTAGAACCACGTGGGGATGCCGACCGACGCGCCCCCGCCCGGTCGGCGCTCCCGTACGGCGAAGGCGGCCTGGGCCCAGTCCGTGACGGACGGGGTGAACGAGGGTGCCTTCGCGAGGAGTTCGAGGGCCTCGTCCAGCATGGCGTCCTCGTGCACGCTCGCGTACGCGCCGAGGTTCGCCGCCTCCATCGCCCCGGGTCCGCCGCCGGTCGCGACCGTGAACCCGTGCCGGGTCAGGGTGCGGCCGAGCCGGGCCGCCCCCGCGTACTCCTCGGTGCCGCGGGCCATCGCGTGCCCGCCCATCACGCCCACCACGCGTGCGCCGACGAGGAGTTCGTCCAGGGCGTCCGAGATCGAGTCGTCGTGCACCGCGCGCAGCATCGACGCGAACACGTCCCCGTCGGTCTTCGTCTCCTGGAACCAGCGGTACGCGCGGGCGTCGGGCGTCGCCTCGTACGAGGTGGACAGGCCCTGGAACAGCTCGTCCGGCGTGTACAGATGACCGCGGTACGGGTCGAAGGGCAGGCCGGGCACCGGCGGGAACACGAGGGCGCCGCCCGCGCGCACCTTGGCCGCCGCGTCCGGCTCCATCGCGCAGCCGAGGAAGACGGCGCCTTCGGTGTCCGTGCCGAGCAGCGCGAAGGTGCGCTCCGTGAGGTCCACGCCCTGGATGCGGTGGTGGGCGAGGGAACCGCGGGCGAGCACCGCGTCGAACTCTGCGAGCGTCTCGATCTCGCGGTCCGTGGACGGGGTCGTCACGTCGGCGGGCGTCACATGGTCGGGCGTCCGGCGGGCGGGCGTCAGCTGGTCGGGCGTCACATGGTCGGGCACGGTCGCCAGCTTACGGCCGTGCCCGCGGGCCGCGCCCGTTCAGTGCCTCGGGCTGTGCGTCGGGGACCTGGGACCGGGGGACTGGAGGCCAGGGCGGCCTGGGGATCAGGGGACCAGGGGATGGTGACCGGCCGGCCGGCCGGTTGTCAGTGCCGTCGTCTAGGTTCTGTGCGTTCGGCCCGATCGGCGGGCTGCCGATGCGGGAGCGCTGTCGGGGTGAGCATTCATCTGCACTTTCGTGCGGTCGCGAAGTCGGAGGTCCGGGACGATCACGGGTGGTTGGCGGAGTTCATGGGCCGGGCGTGGGGCGCTCACGCCGCTGAGGTTGAGGCGGGTATCGCCACCTCGGTCGAGAAGGTCTGGGAGTTCGTCGACCGGCTGTACGCCGCGGCCGCACGTCCGGGTGCCCACGCCGAGGGCGGGCAGCCGTGGGCGTTGCCCGTCTACGGCGGTCGCCCGGTGCCGCACAGGCCCGGGGCCGACCCTTCCGATCCGCCTCTGATGCTGCTGGAGCCACCGGGGGTGTCGCAGGCGGCGGACTTCCTCGGTCAGGTCTCCTTCGATGCGCTGTGGACGGCCGCCCGTGCCGAGCTGGGCAGTGGCTTCGGGGGAGCCGAGCCGGCCAGGAATTTCCTCCTCGCGCAGCACAGAAACCTGACGGCGTTCTACGCCCGGGCAGCAGTCTCCGGGCACGCAGTGGTCAAGTGCGTATGGGCCTGAAGGGCGGGCGGAAGGTCGTGACGCACGCGCAGAAGGGTGTGAAGCACGCGAAGCAGGGCGTCAACGGCCAGGCGCTCGGCCCGGCGTTCCGCCGGCTCTGGGGTGCCTACGCCGTCAGCATCTTCGGGACCTGGCTCGCCTTCGACGCCTTCGCGCTGATCGCCGTGCTCGTGCTGCACACGGGGCCCGCCGGGGTCTCCGCGCTCGCCGCCGTCGGACCCGCCGTGGCGGCTGTGGTGGCGGTGCCGCTCGGGCCGTGGATGGAGTTCCGGCGCAAGCGGCCCGTGATGATCGGGATGGATGCGGTGAGGTGCGCCTCGCTGCTCACCGTTCCGCTCGCGTACGTGCTCGATGTGCTCACGCTCGCCCAGCTCCTGGTCGTCTCCGTGGTGGTCGGCGCGGCGGACATCGCCTTCACGGCGGCCAGTGGCGCCACCCTCAAAGCGCTCGTGCCCCGCGATCAGCTGCTCGCCGCCAACGGCCGGTTCGAGTCGACCATGTGGACCGCGACCCTGGTCGGACCGCCGGTGGGCGGGGCCGTCGTCGGGATCTTCGGGCCGGTGCTCACCGTGGCGGTCAACGCGGTGAGCTTTCTGCTGTCCGCGCTGGGGATCCGCGCGATCGGCGGCGACGAGGAGCCGCCCGCGCACGCGGCGGCCAAGGGCCGGGCGCGGCTCGGGGACGGGTTCCGGTTCCTGTGGGCCCATCCGGCCCTGCGCCCGCTGTTCCTCAACACGGTGCTCGTGAACGCGCTGATCATGACCGGCGCCCCGCTGCTCGCCGTCCTCATGCTCGGTCCGCTCGGCTTCGCACCCTGGCAGTACGGCCTCGCCTTCGCCGTGCCCTGCCTCGGTGGTCTGCTCGGCTCGCGGCTCGCGCGCCGGCTCGTCCCGCGGTACGGCGAGGACAAGGTGCTCCGGACGGCCGGGGTGCTCCGTGCCTGCTGGCCGCTCGGTCTTGCCTTCGTGCACTCCGGCGCGAGCGGTCTCGCGCTCGTCATGGCCGTCGAGTTCGCCCTCATCACCTGCGCGGCGGTCTACAGTCCGGTGCTCGCCACCCGCCGCCTCACCGCGCTGCCCGCCGATCACGTCACCCGCGTGCTGTCCGCCTGGTCGGTGGCCGCCAAGGGGACCACCGCCGTGCTGGTCGCCGTATGGGGACTGCTGGCCGCACTGGTCGGACCGCGCGCGGCGCTCGCCGTGGCGGGGGTGCTGCTGCTCGCCACGCCCTTGCTGCTGCCCCGCCCCGCGCGGGCCGGGACGCGGGAGCTCACGTCCCCGTGATGTGTTCCGGGCGGACCGGCACCCGCGTCAAGGGACGTCCCGTCGCCTGGCGGATCGCCGCGACGATCGCCGGGGTCGAGGAGAGCGTCGGTGCCTCGCCCGCTCCGCGCAGGCCGTACGGGGCGTGCTCGTCGGCGAGTTCGAGGATCTCGGCCGGCATGGGCGGGGTGTCGAGGATCGTCGGGATCAGATAGTCCGTGAAGGACGGGTTGCGGACCAGGGAGGTCGCCGGGTCGACCACGATCTCCTCCATCACCGCGAGCCCGAGCCCTTGCGTCGAGCCGCCGTGGATCTGCCCCACCACCGACAGCGGGTTGAGCGCCATGCCCACGTCCTGCGCGCAGGCCAGCTCCACCACCTTCACCAGGCCGAGCTCCACGTCCACCTCGACCACGGCGCGATGCGCCGCGAACGCGTACTGGACGTGCCCGTCACCCTGCCCCGTATGTGGATCGAAGGGCTGGGTGGGCCGGTGCCGCCACTCCCGCTCCAGGTCGACGGCTTCCTCTCCCAGTACGTCCACGAGGTCGGCGAGCACGGTCCCGTCGGGCCCGGCCACCTTGCCGCCCACGAGTTGCAGCCCGTCCTTGCGCCAGCCGAACTTCCGCCGCCCCAGGGCGAGTACGGCCTCCCGTACCGCCTCACAGGTGTGCTTGATCGCGCCCCCGGTGACATACGTCTGCCGCGAGGCCGAGGTGGACCCCGCGTTGCCCGCCGAGGTGTCGGCCGGCCGCAGCGTCACCTGCGAGACGCCCAGCTCTGTACGGACGATCTGCGCGTGCACCGTCACCCCGCCCTGGCCCACCTCGGCCATCGCGGTGTGCACGGTCGCCACCGGCTGCCCTGCGATCACTTCAAGCCGGACGCGTGCGGTCGAGTAGTCGTCGAAGCCCTCGGAGAACCCGACATTCTTGATACCGACCGCATAGCCCACGCCCCGCACGACCCCTTCGCCGTGCGTGGTGTTGGACAGGCCGCCGGGCAGCTCCCGCAGATCGGCCGTGGCGCCCGCCGCGGTCCACGGCTCCACCGGAGGAAGCGGCAACTCCCGGACCCTGCGCAGCAGTTCGGCCACTGGCGCGGGGGAGTCCACGACCTGTCCGGTGGGCATCACCGCGCCCTGCTCCATCGCGTTGCGCTGCCGGAACTCCACCGGATCCAGGCCCAGTCCGGCCGCCACCTTGTCCATCTGCGACTCGTACGCGAAACAGGCCTGCACCGCGCCGAAGCCGCGCATCGCCCCGCAGGGCGGATTGTTGGTGTAGAGGCCGAGGACTTCGATGGCGGCCGTGTCGCAGACATACGGGCCCATGCCCAGCGAGGCCGCGTTGCCGACCACGGCCGGGGTCGAGGAGGCGTACGCGCCCCCGTCCAGCACGATCCGCGCGGCCACGTGCGTGAGCAGGCCCTCGCGCGTGGCCCCGTGCTCGTAGTGCAGCTTCGCAGGATGCCGGTGGACATGGCCGAAGAAGGACTCGTACCGGTTGTAGACCATCTTCACCGGGCGGCCCGTGCGCAGCGCGAGCAGGGAGGCGTGGGCCTGCATCGACAGGTCCTCGCGGCCGCCGAACGCCCCGCCCACGCCGGACAGCGTGAGCCGCACCTTCTCCTCGGGCAGCCCGAGCACCGGCGCGATCTGCTTGCGGTCCACGTGCAGCCACTGCGTGGACACGTACAGGTCGATGCCGCCGTCCTCGGCCGGCACCGCGAGTCCCGACTCGGGGCCGAGGAACGCCTGGTCCTGCATGCCCACTTCGTAGTCCCCGGTCACGATCACATCCGCCCGCGCCCGGGCCGCGGCGAGATCGCCGCGGAGGATCGGCTGGCGGTGCACGACGTTGGGGTGCGGCACATGGCGGGCGTGCGCGTCGGTGCGGTCCGGGTGCAGGACGGGAGCGTCCGGCGCGGTCGCGGTGGCCTCGTCGGTGACCGCGGGCAGCACCTCGTACTCCACGACGATCCGCTCGGCCGCCCGCCGCGCGGTCTCCGGATGGTCGGCCGCGACCAGCGCGACCGGCTCCCCGTGGAAGCGCACCCGGCCGTCGCAGAGCACCGGCTGGTCGGCGATCTCCAGGCCGTACGTCTTCGCGTGCGCCAGGTCCTCGTACGACAACACCGCCTGGACACCGGCCAGTTGCAGGGCCGGACCGGTGTCCAGGCGGGTGATGCGTGCATGGGCGGGCGGGGCGCGCAGGGTGTGGCCCCACAGCATGTCCTCGTGCCACAGGTCCGAGGCGTAGGCGAACTCGCCGGTGGTCTTCAGCGTCCCGTCCGGCCGGAGTGTCGACTCGCCGATGCCGCCCGGGGTGCGGGTGCCCTGGGTGAGTCCGATCGGGGTGTTCGAGACTCCGGTCATGGGTTCAGGATCAGCCCTGGACCATCGCCGGGTCCATCCACATGACCTCGAAGTGGTGGCCGTCGGGGTCCTGGAAGGAGCGGCCGTACATCTGGCCGAAGTCCTGCGGGTCCTTCGCCTGCGAGCCGCCCGCCGCGAGGGCGCGGTCGCACAGCTCGTCCACCGCCTCGCGGCTCTCGGCGCTCAGACAGATCAGCGCCTCGTTGGCCACCTTGGAGTCGGCGATCGGCTTCGAGGCGAACTCGCTGAACTTCGCCTCGGCGAGCAGCATGATCACGATGCTCTCGCTGATCACCACGGATGCGGTGTTCTCATCGCTGAACTGCTCGTTGATCGTGTAGCCGAGCTCCGAGTAGAACTTCTTCGCCGCGTCGATGTCCTTGGTGGCGAGGTTGATGAAGACCATCTGCTGGTACGCGTTGCCGGCCATGTCGTCCGCTCCTGTTATCGAAGAGATCGTGGTGTCGAAGAGATCGTTGATGTTCGTTACGCAGGGATAGACGGTGGGCCTCGGCGGAACTCATCGGCCCTCGCGAGAATTTTTTTCAGCTCGTCAGCGGTGCCGCAGCGAGAAAGGCGATGACGCAGGTCAGCGGCGCGAACACGGCCAGCAGGGCGAGCGCTCTGAGGCCCACGGCGGTCCGCAGCAGCGACATCGGCGCCCCGAGGCGCACCAGCGCCGCCGTGGTGTGCGCCCGCGCCTGGCGGGCCTCGACCGCAGCCGTGGCCAGCGCGAGCAGGGTGCAGCCCGCGACCAGCGAGCCGCCGAGTGCGGTCAGCGGTCCGAACGAGGTCGCCGGACCCTCGTAGAGGAAGAGCGCGGCGATCGCCCCGGAGCCCACCGCGCACACCACGCCGAGCGGCCGCCCGATCCGGGCTGCCTGCTCCTGAAGGACCCGGCCCGCGAGCAGGCGCGCGGCGCCGGGGCGCCAGGCCTGGAGCAGCCGGCCGCACAGATACGTGAGCCCCGGTCCCGCGAACGCCAGGCCGAGCGCCGTGACGGCCCAGCCCGCGAGCACCCCGGCGGGCGTGGACACGAGCCGGCCCGGGAGCGGAAGGCCCTGCCCGCCGCCGCCCGCCGCGTACAGCTCCACCGACAGGCCCACGGCCATCAGGGCCACGCCCCACGGCAGTCCGTTGGGCGCCGGGGCGGGCGGCTCGGGCTCGGCCGGGTCGCGCAGATCGGCGGTACGGGGGCGGCGCGGACGCAGCACGACCGCGCACGCCGCGGCGGCCGCGAGCGGCACGAGGGAGAGCAGCGTCAGGACGGCGGCGAGCGGCAACGACTGGCCGGCGCCGAGGAGTTCGGCACCGTCGCCGTCCAGCGGGAGCCCGCTCAGGTCGCCCCGCAGATGCAGGAAGAACAGCAGCGCGAGCATCGAGCCGAGGGTGCAGGAGAGCAGCGTGTTCACCGCGGCGAGCAGCATCAGGCGGTGCGAGCCGAGGCCGACCGCGGACAGGCCGCGGTGCACGCGCGTGCGCGGGTCGGTGCGGGCCACGGCCACCGCCAGCTGCACCGTCGCGGCGAGCGGCGGCACGCACCACAGGAGCCGCAGTACGGAGGAGCGCCCGGCGTCGGGGTGGCCGAGGGCGTACCCCATCGTGCACAGGAGCAGGAACCCCGTGCCCGCCGACGCGGCCGCGACCGCGAGCCGGCGCAGCAGCACGACGGGGTGGGTGCCGCGGGCTAGACGGAGAGCGAGCACGCCGTCCCTTCCGAGGCGGGGGCGGACTGCGGACCGGCGGCGGCCGGTGCATCGGTGGGCGCGGGGAGGTCGGCCGCGGCCGAAGGCCCGGGCACCCGCACCGAGTTGACCCGGCGCCCGTCGAGGAGCTGCACCGCGCGGTCGGCGAGCGCGGCCACCTCGGCATCGTGCGTGGCGAGCACCACCGTGACCCCGTGCGAGCGCGCCGCCGTCGTGAGCGTGCGCAGCACGTGGGCGCGGTCGGCGCGGTGCAGCGGCGCGGTGGGCTCGTCCGCGAAGAGCACCGTCGGCTCGGTGACCAAGGCGCGCGCGATGGCCACGCGCTGGCGCTCGGCCTGGACGAGGGCGTGCGGGCGCTTGCGGTCGCAGGCGCCGATGTCGAGCCGCTCCATCCACTCCGCGGCGGCCTTGCGCGCCGGGCGGTGCGGGACGCCGCGCAGCATCAGAGGCAGCGCCACGTTCTCCCACGCGGTGAGCTCGGGCACCAGGGCCGGCTCGGGGTCGATCCAGCCGAAGCGGTCGCGGCGCAGCCGCTCGCGCACCGGCGCGCTCATGGTGTGCACCGGCACCGAGTTGAACCACACCTCGCCCTGGTCCGCGAGCAGTTGGCCGGACAGGCACTGGAGCAGGGTGGTCTTGCCGCTGCCGCGCGGTCCGGTGACGGCGAGGATCTCGCCCTGCCGCACTTCGAGGGAGACTCCGGTGAGGGCGGGCGTGCCGCCCAGCGAGACGTGCAGGGCGCGGGCCCAGAGCACATTGTTGTCCGGCGGGGCCACCATGGCGCAACACCTCGGTTCTGTCGTGTACGGCCGTGAGCTGACGGCGCGGGGCGGGCGCAAGTCGCGTACCCCTTAAGGGCGAACGAGTGCCGCGGCCGATCGGTCACACGAACCGTAGGGACGAACCGGAATACGGCGGACACCAAACGGCCCGGGCCCCCGCGTTCTCACTCGAACGGGGCACCCGGGCCGTCATGGTCCGCTGTGTGCTCGGAGCCTGGCGTACCGCCTGGCCTACAGCTTGGTCCACGCCTCCGTGAGGACGGTGCGCAGGATCTGCTCGATCTCGTCGAAGGTCGACTGGTCGGCGATCAGCGGCGGCGCGAGCTGGACGACCGGGTCGCCGCGGTCGTCGGCGCGGCAGTAAAGGCCGTTGTCGTACAGGGCCTTGGAGAGGAAGCCGTACAGGACGCGCTCGGTCTCCTCGTCCGTGAAGGACTCCTTGGTGGCCTTGTCCTTGACGAGCTCGATGCCGTAGAAGAAGCCGTTGCCGCGGACGTCGCCGACGATCGGCAGGTCGTGCAGCTTCTGGAGCGTGGCGAAGAAGTTGCCCTCGTTGTCGAGGACGTGCTGGTTCAGCTTCTCCTTCTCGAAGATGTCCAGGTTGGCGAGGCCGACGGCCGCGGAGACCGGGTGGCCGCCGAAGGTGTAGCCGTGCAGGAAGGTGTTGTCGCCCTTGTAGAACGGCTCGGCGATGCGGTCCGAGACGATGCAGGCGCCGATCGGGGAGTAGCCCGAGGTCATGCCCTTGGCGCAGGTGATCATGTCCGGCACGTAGCCGAACTTGTCGCAGGCGAACATCGTGCCCAGGCGGCCGAAGGCGCAGATGACCTCGTCCGAGACGAGCAGTACGTCGTACTGGTCGCAGATCTCGCGCACGCGCTGGAAGTAGCCGGGCGGCGGCGGGAAGCAGCCGCCGGCGTTCTGCACCGGCTCCAGGAAGACCGCGGCGACGGTGTCCGGGCCCTCGAAGAGGATCTGCTGCTCGATCTGGTCGGCGGCCCAGCGGCCGAAGGCCTCGGGGTCGTCGCCGTGGATCGGGGCGCGGTAGATGTTGGTGTTCGGGACCTTGTGGGCGCCGGGCACCAGCGGCTCGAACGGGGCCTTCAGGGCCGGGAGTCCGGTGATGGACAGGGCACCCTGCGGGGTGCCGTGGTAGGCGACCGCGCGCGAGATGACCTTGTACTTGGTCGGCTTGCCCTTGAGCTTGAAGTACTGCTTGGCGAGCTTCCAGGCGGTCTCGACGGCCTCGCCGCCACCGGTGGTGAAGAAGACCTTGTTGAGGTCGCCCGGCGCATAGTCGGCCAGGCGCTCGGCGAGCTCCACGGCCTTCGGGTGCGCGTAGGACCAGACCGGGAAGAAGGCCAGCTCCTGCGCCTGCTTGAACGCGGTCTCGGCGAGCTCCACCCGACCGTGACCGGCGTTGACCACGAACAGGCCGGCGAGGCCGTCGACGTAGCGCTTGCCCTTGTCGTCGTAGATGTAGGTGCCTTCGCCGTGCACGATGGTGGGAACCGGTGCGTTTTCGTACGACGACATCCTCGTGAAGTGCATCCAGAGGTGGTCGTAGGCGGTCTTGGAGAGGTCCTGGCCTTGGCCCATGGTTATCGGGATCCCCATTGGTAGGTCTGCTTCTTGAGCTTCAGGTAGACGAAGCTCTCGGTGGAGCGCACGCCGGGAAGCGTGCGGATCCTCTTGCTGATGACGTCGAGCAGGTGGTCGTCGTCCTCGCAGACGACCTCGGCGAGCAGGTCGAAGGAGCCTGCGGTGAGCACCACGTACTCGACCTCGTCCATGGCCGTCAGCGCGTCGGCGACCGGATCGAGGTCGCCCTCGACGTTGATGCCGAGCATCGCCTGGCGCCGGAATCCCACGGTGAGCGGGTCGGTGACGGCGACGATCTGCATCACGCCCTGGTCGAGCAGCTTCTGCACCCGCTGCCGCACGGCTGCCTCGGACAGGCCCACGGCCTTGCCGATGGCGGCGTACGGACGGCGCCCGTCCTCCTGGAGCTGTTCGATGATCGCCAGGGAGACGGCGTCGACACCGCCGGGTGTCTTGCCACTGCTCGGGCTGTTCTCTGCGCTGCGACTGGCCACGAGCCCACTGTGCAGGAGAGGTCGTCGCTTTTGCAAGCCCTGAGCGATGAAATCCGTTGTCTGGCGCTTCCGATTGCGCGGATTCCGTAGTTGTGACCTAAGCGGTATGTCGAAAGCGTCGGTCGTCGGTCTAGGGTGGGTGGTCTCACGTACTGGACAAGTACGGGCGTACGCCCAAGGGAAGCACCACTACAGGAGGGCCGGGCAGTGAGCACCGAACTGCGTCGTCTGCGGAACTACATCAACGGCGAATTCCGGGACGCGGCCGACGGCCGCACCACCGAGGTGGTGAACCCGGCCACCGGCGAGGCGTACGCCACGGCGCCGCTGTCC
The DNA here is from genome assembly GCF_900100315.1 of Streptomyces indicus. Taxonomy (GTDB): domain Bacteria; phylum Actinomycetota; class Actinomycetes; order Streptomycetales; family Streptomycetaceae; genus Streptomyces; species Streptomyces indicus. The sequence goes on along the minus strand of NZ_FNFF01000002.1, from coordinate 109,474 downwards.
GGACAGGCCGACGTCGACGCCGCGATGGAGGCCGCCGCGGCCGCCTTCCCGGCCTGGCGCGACCTCGTACCCGCCGAGCGCCAGAAGTACCTGCTCAAGATCGCGGACGCCTTCGAGGAGCGCGCCGAGGAGCTCATCGCCGCCGAGGTCGAGAACACCGGCAAGCCCATCGGCCTGACCCGCAGCGAAGAGATCCCGCCGATGGTGGACCAGATCCGCTTCTTCGCGGGCGCCGCCCGGATGCTCGAAGGCCGCGCGGCCGGCGAGTACATGGACGGTCTGACCTCGATCATCCGCCGCGAGCCGATCGGTGTCTGCGCGCAGGTCGCGCCGTGGAACTACCCGATGATGATGGGCGTGTGGAAGTTCGCCCCGGCGCTGGCCGCGGGCAACACCGTGGTCCTCAAGCCCTCGGACACCACCCCCGCCTCCACCGTCCTGATGGCCGAGATCATCGGCTCGATCGTCCCGAAGGGCGTGTTCAACGTCGTCACGGGCGACCGCGACACCGGCCGCCTGATGGTGGAGCACAAGATCCCCGCCATGGCCTCCATCACCGGCTCCGTGCGCGCCGGCATGCAGGTGGCCGAGTCCGCCGCCAAGGACCTCAAGCGCGTCCACCTGGAGCTCGGCGGCAAGGCGCCCGTCGTGGTCTTCGAGGACACCGACATCGCCAAGGCCGTCGAGGACATCTCCGTCGCCGGTTTCTTCAACGCCGGCCAGGACTGCACCGCCGCCACCCGCGTGCTCGTGCACGAGTCCATCCACGACGAGTTCGTGCAGGCCCTCGCCAAGGCCGCGGCCGACACCAAGACCGGCATGCCGGACGACGAGGACGTGCTCTACGGGCCGCTCAACAACCCGAACCAGCTGGCCCAGGTCAGCGGCTTCATCGACCGCCTCCCGGCGCACGCCCGCGTCGAGGCCGGCGGCCACCGCGTCGGCGACAAGGGCTACTTCTACGCCCCGACCGTCGTCTCGGGCCTGAAGCAGGACGACGAGATCATCCAGAACGAGGTCTTCGGCCCAGTCATCACCGTCCAGTCCTTCTCCTCCGAGGAGCAGGCGATCGAGTACGCGAACGGCGTGGACTACGCGCTCGCCTCCTCGGTGTGGACGAAGGACCACGCGCGCGCGATGCGCATGTCCAAGGTGCTGGACTTCGGCTGTGTGTGGATCAACACCCACATCCCGCTCGTTGCCGAGATGCCGCACGGCGGCTTCAAGAAGTCCGGTTACGGCAAGGACCTTTCGGCGTACGGCTTCGACGACTACACGCGCATCAAGCACGTGATGACGTCCATCGGCTGAGCGGCCTGACGGTTGCGTGAAGGGCGGTCCCGCGGTGCGGGGCCGCCCTTCGGCGTTGCAGGGGCCTGGTGCGGCTTCGGTGTTACGTGGCTTCGGACGTGCCCGGTATGCCGGCGTCCTCGAACTCCTCGTGCAGGGAGGGCCCTTCGGGGCCGGTCCTGCCGGGCGGCCCCGGCTTCCCGGGCGGTGCGGGCCGGTCGGGGAGGGGTGCGCCCGCCTTCTCCATGATCGGGGCGCAGGTCTTGTAGGCCTTCTCGTACGCCGCGGAGTGCGGGTCGAACTGCTTGCCGCTGCCGGTCAGTTCGAGGCGTACACCGTCCCCGGCCTTCGACACCTCGAAGTCGGGGAAGTTCTTCAGGCCGTTGTCGCGCATGCACTCCGAGAAGTCCGCGGCACCCTGCTTCACCTTGCCGAGGTCGCCGCCCTTGAGCATCAGCACCATCGCGAACCGCGCCCCGGCCTTCTTGTCGCCGCCGCCCAACGCGAAGTTCCCCTCTTCGAGGGGCGCTCCGTCCGCAGCCGGGTCGGGCCGCTCGTAACCCGGCGGGGTCGCGCCGTCGGACGCCATGGCCTGCACGGAGAACACGGTGCCGAGGGCCGCCGCCGAGAGCAGCGCGCCGGCCGCCACGAGCCGCCGCGTCCTGGCACGCGCCGGGCGGGGCGGCGGGGCGGGCGGGTGCTGCGGCATGGGCGGTACGTGCATGGGTTCCTCCATGGGGCCCTCCTGGGTGTCCTTGGCCGGTCTGCGGTGCCGGCCGTGCGGACCCAGGACACCGCGTGACCGGTTACGGCAGGGGAACAGTCCGGAAGCGCTCTCGGGGTCACCGCTTACGCCGCCGTAACCAGGCCGTCGGCACACTGCGGGCATGCGCGTGCTGGTGGTCGACGACCATGTGGAGCTGGCCGAGACGGTCGCCGGGGGACTGCGCCGCGAAGGCATCGCGGTCGACCTCGCCTTCGACGGGCCCGCGGCCCTGGAGCGGGCCGGGGTCAACGGCTACGACGTGGTCGTCCTCGACCGCGACCTGCCCGGACTGCACGGTGACGAGGTGTGCGCCGCCCTGACCCGGGGCGGCAGCCGCGCCCGCATCCTGATGCTCACGGCCTCGGGGACGGTGGCCGACCGGGTCGAGGGCCTCGCCCTGGGCGCCGACGACTACCTGGCCAAGCCCTTCGCCTTCGCCGAACTTGTCGCGCGGATACGGGCGCTGGCCCGCCGCGCCCAGCCCGCCCTGCCGCCCGTCCTGGTCCGCGGCGGGCTCCGCCTGGACCCCGCGCGCCGCACCGCGAGCCGGGAGGGTCGTGAACTGGCGCTCAGCCCCAAGGAGTTCGCCGTACTGGAACTGCTCATGGCCGCGCAGGGCGCCGTGATCTCGGCCGAGGAGCTCCTGGAACGGGCCTGGGACGAGGCCGCCGACCCCTTCAGCCAGACCGTGAAGGTCACCGTCAGCCGGCTGCGACGCAAACTGGGCGAGCCGCAGCTGATCGAGACGGTGGAGCGCGCGGGGTACCGGCTGTGAGCCGCCGTACGCCGGATGCGGGGTGCCGGCTGTGAGCGGCACGCGTGCCGGATGCGGGGTACCGGCTGTGAGCGGCAAGCGAGCCGGACTCTTCCCCCGTACGATCCGCTGGCGTCTGACCCTCCTCTACAGCGGCCTCTTCGTCGTCGCAGGCACGCTGCTGCTCGCCATCACCTACGTCCTGGTCTCGCAGGCGGCGCCCACCTCCTCCCAGGGCTCCGTGCAGCTGCCCGAACTCCCGGGCGGCGGGCAGGGGTTGCACTCGGTCATCGAGAAGGAGGTGGCGGGCGCCCGCGCCGACCAGCTCGACACGCTGCTGTTGCAGTCCGCGTTCGCGCTGGCCCTGATGGCCGCCGCGTCCCTGCTGCTCGGCTGGATCGTGGCCGGCCGGGCGCTCGCACCGCTGCGCACCATGACCGCGGGCGCCCGCCGGATCTCGGCGGACAACCTGCACGAGCGGCTCGCGGTGCACGGCCCGGACGACGAACTCAAGGCGCTCGCCGACACCTTCGACGCCCTCCTCGCCCGCCTGGAGGACTCCTTCGCGGCCCAGCGGCAGTTCGTCGCCAACGCCTCCCACGAGCTGCGCACCCCGCTCACCTTGCAGCAGGCCGTCATCGACATCACGCTCGCGGACCCCGCCGCGGATCCGGCGGCCCTGCGGGACGCCCTCGGCCGGGTGCGCGCGGCCGGGCAGCAGCAGGAGCGCATGATCGACGCGCTGCTCACCCTGGTGCGCAGCCAGCGCGGCCTCGAGCGCCGCGAACCCGTGGATCTCGCCGTGCTCGTACGGGAGCTGCTGCCCGCGGACGGCGCCCTGCGGGTCGAGTCCCGCCTCGATCCGGCCCCGGTCCTCGGCGACGCCCAGCTCCTGGAACGCCTGGTCACCAACCTCAGGGACAATGCCGTACGGCACAACACGCCCGATCCGGACGGCAGTTGGCTCAGCCTGCGCACCGGGCTGCGGGACGGCCGGCCCACGCTGCGGATCTCCAACAGCGGGCCGCTCATCCGCCCCGACCAGATCGCCGTGCTCTTCCAGCCCTTCCGCCGCCTCGGGCCCGACCGCGTGCGCGGCAACGACGGCGGCCAGGGCCTCGGGCTCTCCATCGTGGCGGCGGTGACGGCCGCGCACGGGGGAGAGGTACGGGCCTGGCCGCGGCCCGAGGGCGGACTCGACGTGGAGGTGAACCTGCCGGCGGTGTGAGCGGACTCGCGATACGGAGGTGAAGACCTGCCGGAGGCCTGAGCAGACCCGATACGGAGGGACGCGTCGGGCGGAGCCCTCGACAGGGTGTCCGATCATGAACGGACCGCTCGACGCCCCGTCCATTGCCCGCCCCCGGGCCACCCGGCAAGCTGCCGGAGTGCGAACGAACCGAAGCGTCAGTGCCCTGCCCCGTCCCCACCGCAGTGTCAGCGCCCTGTCCCGCCGCAATCTGCTGCGGGCCCTCGGCGGCACGGCGGCCCTCGGCGCGCTGGCCGGCTGCGGAGTGCCGGCCGCGTACATCGGTCCCGAGGACCGGGGCGCGGCCGACCGGTCGGCGCGCGAGAAGCGGCTCAGCTTCGCCAACTGGCCGCTCTACATCGACACCGACGACGAGGACGAGTCGAAGCGGCCCACGCTGGACGCCTTCGAACAGCGCACCGGGATCTCCGTGCACTACACGGAGGAGATCAACGACAACGACGAGTTCTTCGGCAAGATCAGCCCCTCGCTGCTCAACCGCCAGGAGACCGGCCGCGACCTGATCGTCATCAGCGACTGGATGTGCGCCCGCTTCGTACGGCTCGGCTGGGTCCAGGAGATGGACCGCTCGCGCCAGCCCAACGTCGCCAAGTACCTGGACCCGCTCCTGCGCGACCCGCACTTCGACCAGGGCCGCAGGTCGACGGTGCCCTGGCAGTCGGGCATCACCGGCATCGCGTACAACCGCAAGGCGATCGGCCGCGAGCTGCGTTCGGTTTCCGACCTGTGGGCGGATGACCTCAAGGGCAAGATCACCCTGCTCTCCGGCCTCGACGAGGCCTTCGCCCTGCTGATGCAGGGGGAAGGCGTGGACATCACCGACTGGAAGACGGACGACTTCCACAAGGTGTGCGACCGCGTCGAGAAGATGGTGGACTCCCGCCACATCCGCCGCTTCACCGGCAACGACTACCTCAAGGATCTGGAGAGCGGCGACGTCCTCGCCTGCCAGGCGTACTCGGGCGATGTGATCCAGCTCCAGGCCGACAAGCCGGAGATCGAGTTCCTGATCCCCGAGGAGGGCGCCGAGCTCTGGTCGGAGTCCCTGATGATCCCCAACAAGGCCCGCCACAAGGCCAACGCGGAACTCCTGATCGACCACTACTACGACCCCGAGGTCGCCGCCGAACTCGCCGCCTGGGTCAACTACGTCTGCCCCGTCCCCGCGGCCCGCGACGTCCTCGCGAACTCCAAGGACGAGGAGCTCGCGGCCCTGGCCGAGGACCCGCTCATCTTCCCGGACGACGCGATGCGTACGCGTCTGGCGATCGCCCGGGACATCACGCCGAAGGAGCGGCCGGAGCTGGCCAAGCGCTGGAACGGGATCGTGGGGCTGTAGACCCCCTGCTCACGGCTGCGGTTCGAGCACCTCGCAGACCGTCAGGTGCGCCCTGCGCGCGCCCGGCGGCCCGATCCGGTGCCGGAAGCAGAGGCCGCCCGTGTCCGGGACGGCGTGTGCGGACGTACGGACCACGCAGGCGTCGTAGACGAACATGGGCCGGCGGAAGAAGGCGTGCAGCGTGCGGGTCGGCGTGCCGATCACGCGGTGCGGCGGCAGCTCGCCGTGCAGCCCCTCGGTGAACAGCCGTTCCCTTGCCTGCGTGGCCAGTTCGGCCATCTCGATGTACGACCACTGGTCGGCGACCTCGGCGTGGCTGCGGCTGATGAAGGTGCGCCACTCCTGCTCGGGCAGCACCTCCGGGCCGTGGCCGGGGTGCGGGTCGGGCGGGCGCGGGACGGGGACGGTCTCGGCGGGTGTGAACCGCTCGCGCAGTGCGGCGTGCAGCACCCCGGGGCCCGCCGACAGACCGGCGCCCTCGGCCACCGAGAGGACCCGGGCCGACAGGACCGCGTGGGCCAGCGGCCGGCCGCCGGCCGCGCAGTCGACCGTGAGCCGCATGCGCTCCCCTGCCGGATCGAGGGTGAGGCCGCACCGCACGTCCACGGACGCGGCCTCGGTGAACCCCGGGCGGCCGGGCACGTCGTCGATCCGCAGATCGGTCACGACCACCGCGTTGCCGTACTCCGCCACCATCGCGGGGAAAGGCGTCACGTACTGCCCGAGCCAGCGCGCGAGGCCGGACGAGGCCTGGCCGAGGACGAACCGCGGCCGCAGCTGGAGCGGGCTGAACATGGTGGTGGTGCCGGGCTCGCTGAGCCGGACCAGGCGCGGCTCCATCAGCCGCCCGCGACCGCGGTGAGGAACTCGACCTCGTCGCCGTCCCGCAGGGGCCGGTCTGTGTCAGCGGCCACGACCTCGCCGTTCACGATCAGCCGGTGCACCTGCCGCAGCCGGCCCTCGTCGTCCCACAGGACCGGCCCGAGCTGCGGGAACCGCACCCGCACCGAACGCATCGCCTCCGCAAGGGAGTCGGCCTCGACCGTGACGCTGCGTTCGTATCCGGTGAAGCGCAACAGCAGTCCGGAGAAGTGGAATTGCATGGGGAGCCTCCCTTTTCGCGTTCCGCCGGGTTCAGATCAGGCGCCGGGCCACCATCGAGCCCAGGGTGATCTCCAGGGAGTGCTGGGTGCCTCCCGCCGGGATCAGGCCGGCGCAGTCCCGCAGGTAGCGCCCGTAGTACTCGTCGCCGTAGAAGGCGTGCCCGCCCAGCACGCGCAGCGCCTCCTGGGCGATCAGGAGCGCCTGTTCCGCGGTGAAGTGCTTGGCCGCGGAGATCTTCGCGTCGTACACGAGGTCCGTCTCGCCCCGCGCCTGCCGGTCGAGGACGTCGTGTGTCATCGTCCGGGCCACGTCGGTGGCGATGTGCATACGGCCCAGGCCCGCCGCCACGTTGGCGTGGTCGAGGACCGGCCGGCCCTGCCGGGTCACGGTGCGCAGCCGGGCCGCGCACCGGTCCACCAGCTGGCGCATCCGGCCGACGGTCCACGAGGCCTGCATGCTGCGGCGCTCGTTCAGGTACCACTGCGAGTGGTCGAGCCCGTCGGTCCAGGTCAGGATCCGCTCGGGGGCGAGCCGCACGCCGGTCAGGGTCAGGGCGGCCATCCCGGCCGAGCGTGCACCGAGCCCGCCGGCCGGAGTGAGCTCCACGCCGGGGTCGTCCCGGTGGACCAGACAGGCCGCGAGCCGGCCCTCGTGCGCGAGCGCGTACACGAGGAACACATCCGACAGGAGCCCTCCGGTCAGATAGCACTTCCTGCCGGACAGGAGCCCGCCGTCCCCGTCGGGAGTCAGACGCGTCTCCCAGGAGAAGAAGTCGGCGTCCTCGGTGAAGGCGAGCGTGGCCGTCAACTCGCCGGTGACCAGCGGGCGTACGTAGTGCGCGGTCAGATACGGGTCACCGGACTGGTGCAGGGTCTGGGCGATGCTGGTCGACATGCTCACCACCAGGGAGAGCGCCGCCTCGTCGCACTGGTAGGTCACCTCTTCCAGGACGCGGCCCCAGACATCCGGGCCGAACCCGTCACCCCCGACGTCCTGCGGCAGTCCGAGCCGGTGCAGCCCTTCGTCCGCGGCCCGCCTCAGAAACTCCCTCGGACAGGCCTCCGCCTCCTCGTACCGCCGCGCCGCCCCGGCCCCGGCATCCTCCAGGAGCCTGCCCCAGCGCTGTTGTACGTAGGTGGCGACGGCTTCGTCGGACCGGAGGTCGAGGGGGAGGGGCAGGGTATGGGGATGGGCGTCGGGCTGTGCGGTCATGGCCGGTCCCTTCTGGTGCCGCCGGGAGCCGTACCAGCACAGCGCAGGAGCGCGCCGCCGACGAGAGGGTCCCGTGCGCCGGAGGGGGACACCACCGTCAACTTTGTGAATTTGTATGGCATTTCGGCATCCGGGCAGCACGAACCGGCGGCGCACCCCCAGTTTTGAACGTGTTCAACGACGGGCGTACGCTCCTGCCATGAGTGAGCGAGCCGCCCTGCTCAAGGGCATCCGCGCGTGGCTGGTCCTGTTCGTCGTCTGCCTGGTGCTCAGCGGGGCCACGGCCTTTCCTCTCGTCCACGAGCTGCGCTGGACCGAGGACTTCCTGGACTGGCTCTCCGTCGGGGACCACCTGCCCGCCCTCATGGAGTGGATCGAACGCGTCCGCGCCGGCCTGGACGCGGCCGACGCGGACTATCCGTTCCTCCTCTACGGCACCGACTGGCTGGCCTTCGCCCACCTCGTCATCGCCGTGGCGTTCCACGGGCCCTACCGCGACCCGGTGCGGAACATCTGGGTGATCGAGTTCGGCATGATCGCCTGCGCCGGGATCGTCCCGCTGGCCCTGATCTGCGGGCCGGTCCGGGGGATCCCCTTCTGGTGGTCGGTGATCGACATGGCGTTCGGTGTGTTCGGGGTGATCCCGCTGTACGTGGTGCGGCGGAAGATCAAGCGGCTCGAGGCGCTCACGGGGCGTGCGGCAGAGGGCAACCCCGTTCCCGCGCCCGCCGGTTGAACCCCGTTCCCGCGCCTAGCGGTTGAAGGCGGGGAAGGCGAAGCGCATCGCCAGGGGGCCGCCGTCCTGGTGGGCGTCGGTGGCGTTGACCGAGTAGACGACCGTGCGGGACAGGTCGCGGGTCGCGCCGATGACCGTGTGGAAGCCGGGGCGGGCGCCCGTCTTGCCCCAGATCACCTTGCCGTTGTACTCGATGCGTTCGAGGCCGGCCGCCATGGTGGCCGGGTCGCCGGTCTCGATGTCGTCCACCGTCGGCACGGTGAACATCTCCTGGAGCTGGGGCTCCGGCACGATCCGGCCCTGGAAGAGGGAGACCAGGAAGCGCTCCAGGTCACGGGCCGAGGAGATCATGTCCCCGGCCGCGAAGCGGTCGGTCACGTTCCACTCCGTGACATCGACGAGCTTGCCGTTCATCTCCTGGTAGCCGCGGTGGTGGGGGCCGCGGATCTTGGGGTCGGAGCCAGGGAAGTACGAGTCGCGCATGCCGAGCGGCCGGAAGATCCTCTCCTGGGCCTGGTGCGCGAACGAGTCGCCCGTGACCTTCTCGATGATCAGACCGAGCACCGTGTAGTGGATGTTGGAGTACCGCTGGTGCGTACCGGGGGAGTGCAGCGGGCCCGCCGCGACCGAGGCGGCCACGACCTCCTGGGGCGTCAGGGTCTCGAAGCGGCGCTCGTACAGCTCCTCGTCGGTGTCGCCGAGCGAGGCGCCCGGCTTCAGGCCGCTGGTGTAGTTGAGCAACTGCCGTACGGTGATGGGCTCGAACTCGGGGGAGGGGAGCAGACCCGGCAGGTACTCCTGGACCGTGCCGTCCAGGTCGAGCTCGCCGTCCGCGACCAGCCGCAGCGTGAGCGCGGCCGTCACGATCTTCGTGGTGGAACCGGCCCGGAAGCGGACGTTGTCCCGGGCGGGCGCACCGGACTTGAGGCTGCTCACCCCGGCGACCCCGTGCCAGTCGCGGCCGTCGCCGCCCACGCGGACGAGCGCCGCGGTGGCCTGCTCGTCGGGCAGGCCCTGGAGCGCCTTCTCGAGTGCCGCCACATCCGGGCCGTTCTCCTCGGCGAACGCGACCGCGGCCGGGGCCGCCGTCGCGGGCCGGCCGTCGGCGAAGGCCGGGGCGGCGAGCGTGCCGCCGGCGGCGAGGCCGAGCACGAGGGCGGCGGCGACGGTCGTACGCAGGGATGCGCGCATGCTGGGAACTCCAAGTGGCCGTGGGTGCGGATGAGTCGGTGCACGTCGGTGGTGCGCGTCCGTGGTGCACCTTGCTGGTGTGCGTCCTTGGTGGACGGCTCTCATCCTGCTGATCGCACGGCCGCCGCGGATCATCGCGACGGAGGGTGCCGCCCCTGGGCTGACCCTGGGGCGGCACCGGCCCGGCGTACCGGAGTTGTCAGGGGCGAACCCCTACGGGACGCTCAGGGCGCGAGCCAACCGTCCACGTACGTGGTGATTTCGTCCTTGATCCGCTGCTTGCCGGCCGCGTCGAGGAAGGACGCGTCCACGGCGTTCCGCGCGAGGCCGGCCAGACCGCGCTCGTCGAGGCCGAGGAGGCGGGCGGCCACCGCGTACTCCGAGTTGAGGTCCGTGCCGAACATCGGCGGGTCGTCGGAGTTGATGGTGACCGTCACGCCGGCCTGCACCATCTCCTTGACGGGGTGCTCGTCCAGGGTGGCCACGGCGCGCGTGGCGATGTTGGACGTCGGGCAGACCTCGAGCGGGATGCCGCGCTCGGCCAGGTGCGCGAGCAGGGCGGGGTCCTGGGTGGAGCTCGTGCCGTGGCCGATGCGCTCGGCGCCCAGTTCGTTGAGGGCGTCCCAGACCGTCTGCGGCCCGGTGGTCTCGCCCGCGTGCGGGACCGAGTGCAGGCCGGCCGCGATGGCGCGGTCGAAGTACGGCTTGAACTGCGGGCGCGGTACGCCGATTTCGGGGCCGCCGAGCCCGAAGGAGACCAGGCCCTCCGGGCGCAGCGCATCGTCCGTGGCGAGCTGTGCGGTCACCTCGGCAGCCTCGAGCCCGGCCTCGCCGGGGATGTCGAAGCACCAGCGCAGCACCGTGCCGAACTCGGACTCGGCCGCCTTGCGCGCGTCCTCGATCGCGTCCATGAAGGCGCGCGCGTCGATGCCGCGCTTCACGGAGCTGTACGGGGTGATGGTCAGCTCCGCGTACCGGATGTTCTGGCGGGCCATGTCGCGGGCCACCTCGAAGGTGAGGTGCCGGACGTCCTGGGGGGTGCGCACCAGGTCCACGACCGCCAGGTACACCTCGATGAAGTGGGCGAAGTCCGTGAACGTGAAGAAGTCCACCAGCGCCTCGGGGTCGGTCGGGACCGTCGAGTCGGGGTGGCGGGCGGCGAGGTCGGCGACGATCCGGGGCGAGGCGGAGCCCACGTGGTGGACGTGCAGTTCGGCCTTGGGCAGCCCGGCGATGAAGCGGGTCAGGTCCGTCGCGGTCACGGGGTCCTCCGGTCGGTGGGTGCGGTGCGGGTGCGGTGCACCGGGTGGCGGCTGGAGCGCGGTGCTCCGGGTGAGGGCTGCGCCGCGGTCGCCGGGTCACGGCGGCCGCTCGCCGGATCATCGTAGGCGCGGTGGTACGGGGAGCAGGGCGGCCCTCGGGTACGGGAGCTGCGGCCGCGGCCGGCGATGTCCTTCGCGCGCGATGCCCGTGGCGCGGTATGCCGGTGGCGCCCAATGCCTGTGACTCGCAATGCCCGTCGCGTGCGGGCCGGACCTGCGGTCGGGCGCCGGATACAGGGCCGCGCCCTGCCCGTAGCATGACGGGACGTGCGCAGCTGAAGGGAACGGCGATGTCCGAGCAAGCAGACCAGACGCCCGGCGAGCGGGAGCAGAAGGACCCGTGGGCGCCCCCTGCCGAGCGGACGATCGCGGACGGGGCCCAGGGCGAGGGGACCGCTCAGGTCGGCGACGAGATGGAGACGCTGACCTCGTCGGTGGACGCGGGTGGACCGGTGGAAGCAAGCGGATCGGTGGACGACCGGCCGGTGAGTGACCGACCGGAGGGCGAAGGGCCGGTGAGCGACCGGCCGGTGGTCGATGGGCCCGTCAGTGACCCTTCCGAGGCGGAGACGGTCGGCACGAGTGCCGCCCCCGACCGCGGGACCTCGGCCGCCCCCGCCCCCGAGGGCGAGACCATCAGCGCGCCCCTGCCCGGCAACCACGACGGTGAGACCCTGATCGGCGCACCCGGCGCGGGGCCCGGAGCAGCTCCCGCGCAGCCCGAGGTCTCCCTCACCAAGGACGCACCCCACGCCTCCCCGCAGGCCGCACCCCAGCCTCATCCTCAGCAGACCGCGCCCGCTTCCCAGCCCCAACCCCCGCTCACCGACCGGGACATCTGGGCACCCCCGGCCGAGGACAACGGCACCTCCCCGCAGGCCCCCGGCCCGCACCAGACCCCCGGCCCGTACCAGACCCCGGGCCCGTACCCGGCCCCCGACCCGCAGGCCACGCCCCACGGCGCCCCAGCGGGCGGCTGGCAGAACCCGGGCGGCGCCCCCGCACCGAACCCGTACGGCACCGGAGCCCCCCTCGCCGACGGCGCCGTACCGCCGCCGCCGATCGGACCCGAGGGCCCCGGCCCCGGCTACGGATACCCCGGTTACGGCCCGCAGGCCGGCGCGCCCTACTACGGTGCGCAGCCCGGCTACGGCTGGCCCCACATGCCGGCGGCCCCCAGCAACGGCATGGGCACCGCGGCCCTCGTGCTCGGGATCATCGCCACCGTCGTGTTCTGTCTCTGGCCCGTGGCGATCATCGTGGGCGTCCTCGCGATCATCTTCGGCGCGATCGGCCGCGGCAAGGCGCGCAAGGGCGAGGCGAACAACGGCGGTCAGGCGCTGGCCGGGCTGATCTGCGGCTGCGTCGGCACGGCGCTCGCGGTGATCTTCCTGATCTTCGTCGTGGTCAACAACGACGACCCGTACGACGACGACCCCTACGACTTCGGCAACGTGCACATCCGCACCGAGGCACCCCTCGTCCCCTGAGCCGCAGGCCCCGGCCCCCACAGGCCCTGGCCCTCGCAGACCCGCTTGCCCCCGTGAGGGCGGGCCCGGCCCCACGGGCCCGCCCTCACGCGCGTCACCGCCCGCTCACGCGCTCACCCCCGCAACCGCTCCCGCGCCGCCATCAGCGCGAACCCCAGCAGATTCAGCCCTCGCCACCGCGCGGGATCCCCGGCCCGCTCGTCGTCCGCCGCGAGACCGATGCCCCAGATCCGGTCCATCGGGCTGGCCTCCACGAGCACCCGGTCCCCGGTCCTGAGCAGGTACTCCCGCAGCTCCGGGTGCGCGGCGAACTTGTGCACGCTGCCCTCGGTCACGATGCCGAAGCGCTCGCGCTCCCACACCGCGTCGTCGAAGCCGCGCACCAGGCGGCCCGCCTTCTTCGCGGCCGCCGGTGACGTGGCCCCGAGGGCCTTCCGCTCGGCCTCCGCGTCACCGAACAGCCGGGCCTTCGCCGCCATCATCCAGTGCTCGGCCGTGGCGTACGTGACCCCGTCGACCTCGAAGGGCGCCGGCCACCACTGGCTCAGGACATGCTTGCCCACCTCGCCGCCCGGCGGTGGCGTGTGCCCCCAGAAGTGCAGGAACTTCACGCCCAGACCGCTCTTGACCTGCGACGCGAGTTCGTCGATCTTCTTTTCCACCGCTTCGTTCCCCATGCACGCGAGTGTTTCAGCCACCACTGACACTCCGTCCCTGGTTTTCGCTTGCGGGTGGACACCATGACCAACAGATTCCGTCGAGTAACCAAAAGGCAACAACGGAATCCCTTGGCGGACGGTGCTTCCTCTGTCAGGATCAGCACTCAAATCGAGCTGAAGCCACGGAAAACCCGGATCCACGGAAGCCCTGGAGCTACGGAGAGCGCGATGAGCAACGCCGCACCCACCCCGCACCCGCACGCCGCACCGTTCCCCGCGCAGGAACGCCTTGCGGCGGGCGCCCAGTACATCAACGGCCGCCTCCGCCCCGGCACTTCGGGCCGCACCCACAGCGTCATCGATCCGGCCACGGGCGACGCGGTGTACACGTACGAACTGGCCGGGACGCAGGACGTCGACGACGCGGTCGCCGCCGCCAAGGCCGCCTTCCCCGGGTGGGCGGGCGCGACCCCGGGCGAGCGCTCCGACGCGCTGCACCGGTTCGCCGCCGTCCTGGCCGAGCGCGCGGAGGAGTTCGCGCAGGCCGAGTCGCTCCAGTGCGGCAAGCCCATCAAGCTGACCCGTGAGTTCGACGTGCCGGGCACGGTGGACAACACCGCCTTCTTCGCGGGCGCCGCCCGTCACCTCCAGGGCCAGAGCGCGGGCGAGTACAGCGGGGACCACACCTCGTACGTACGCCGCGAGCCCATCGGCGTGGTCGGCTCCATCGCGCCCTGGAACTACCCGCTCCAGATGGCCGCGTGGAAGGTCCTGCCGGCGATCGCGGCGGGCAACACCATCGTCCTGAAGCCCGCCGAACTGACCCCGCTGACCTCCCTCCTCTTCGCCGAGGCGGCCACCGCGGCGGGCATTCCGGACGGCGTCGTCAATGTCGTCACCGGCACCGGCAAGGAGGCGGGCGAGCACCTCGTGGGCCACCCCGACGTGGCGATGACCTCCTTCACCGGCTCGACCGCGGTCGGCAAGCGGGTGGCCGAGGTGGCCACCGCCACCGTCAAGCGGCTCCACCTGGAGCTCGGCGGCAAGGCCCCGTTCGTGGTCTTCGACGACGCCGACCTGGAGGCCGCGGCCAACGGAGCCGTCGCCGGTTCGCTGATCAACACCGGCCAGGACTGCACCGCCGCGACCCGTGCGTACGTCCAGAGGCCGCTGTACGACGCCTTCGTGGAGCGTACGAAGCAGCTGATGGAGACCGTGCGGCTGGGCGACCCCTTCGCCCCCGACACCGACCTCGGCCCGCTCATCAGCCACGCCCAGCGCGACCGCGTGGCCGGCTTCGTGGAGCGCGCGCGGGGCTACGCGCGGATCGTCACCGGGGGAGAGGCGCCGAAGAACGACGGCGCCTACTTCCAGCCCACCCTCATCGCCGACGCCGCGCAGGACAGCGAGGTCGTCCAGTCGGAGATCTTCGGTCCGGTGCTCGTGGTGCTGCCCTTCGACACCGACGACGAGGGCCTCGCGCTCGCCAACGACACCCCGTACGGACTCGCCGCCTCCGCCTGGACCCGCGACGTGTTCCGCGCGAATCGCGCCACCCGCGAGATCAAGGCGGGCTGCGTGTGGGTCAACGACCACATTCCGATCATCAGCGAGATGCCGCACGGGGGCTACAAGGCCTCCGGCTTCGGCAAGGACATGTCGGCGTACTCCTTCGAGGAGTACACGCAGGTCAAGCACGTGATGTACGACAACACCGCGGTGGCCGCGAAGGACTGGCACCGCACGATCTTCGGGGACCGATAACCGTCAGGCCGCCTGACCCGCGGCCGCACCCTTCCCACACCACAGGGATCCTCCCGAAAGGGCACCAAGCGCCATGGAGCAGTACGAGCCCGACCGCCCCTCCGCCGTTCAACTCGCCGCCTGGCGGCGCAGCATGACCAGCGGCCGGGGCGCGATGTCCCGGCGCGCGATGCTGCGCGCCACCTCGGCGGGAGCGCTCACCGTCGGCGGTCTCGGGGCGCTCAGCGCCTGCGGCATCCCCGCCGCGACCAAGGACGCGGGCGGGGTCGCCGCCGACGACCACTCGAAGAAGGAGAAGCGCGTCACCTTCTCCAACTGGACCGAGTACATGGACGTGGACGACGAGGACGAGAACCGCCGCCCCACCCTGGAGGCGTTCACCAAACGCACCGGGATATCGGTCAAATACACCGAGGACATCAACGACAACACCGAGTTCTTCGGCAAGATCAAGCCGCAGCTGTCGGCCGGGCAGGACACCGGCCGCGACCTGATCTGCGTCACCGACTGGCTGGCCGCGCGGCTGATCCGCTTCGGCTGGGTGCAGAAGCTCGACCACGCCAACACCCCGCACGCCTTCGCCAACCTGGCCCCGCAGTTCCGGGACCCGGACTGGGACCCGGGGCGGGCGTACTCCTTCCCGTGGACGGGCATCGCCACGGTCATCGCGTACAACTCCAAGGCCACCGGCGGCCGTGAGGTCACCTCGGTCTCGCAGCTGCTCGACGACCCCAAGCTCAAGGGCAAGGTCGGCTTCCTCACCGAGATGCGCGACACCGTCGGCATGACGATGCTCGACATGGGCAAGGACATCGGCTCGTTCAAGGACGACGACTACGACGCGGCTATCGCGCGGCTCCAGAAGTCCGTGGACAACGGCCAGATCCGCCGCTTCACCGGCAACGACTACACCGGCGACCTCGACAAGGGCGACCTGGCGGCCTGTCTCGCCTGGGCGGGCGACATCGTGCAGCTCCAGGCCGACAACCCGGACATCAAGTTCCACATCCCCGAGAGCGGCTACCACACCTCCTCGGACAACCTCCTGATCCCCAACAAGGCCCGCCACAAGACCAACGCGGAGCTCCTGATCGACCACTACTACCAGCTGCCGATCGCCGCACAGCTGGCCGCGTGGATCAGTTACGTGTGCCCGGTCGAGGGTGTGAAGCCGGAACTCGCCAAGATCGACGAGGCGTTGGCGAACGACCCGCTGATCGTCCCGGACAAGGAGATGGCCGCCCTCTCGAACTCCTTCCGCTCGCTGAGCAGCGAAGAGGAGTCGAAGTACGAGGAGAAGTTCGCCAAGCTCACCGGCGCCTGAGCCGTACCTCGCCGTCGTCCCGCCCCCTTGACTCCCCTTGTAGGTACCTCATGACTGACACCACCCGCGGCGACGTCCGCCTCTCCGGGATCAGCAAGAAGTACGGCTCCTTCCAGGCCGTCCACCCGCTCGATCTCACGATCCCCGAGGGCTCGTTCTTCGCGCTGCTCGGCGCCTCCGGCTGCGGCAAGACCACCACCCTGCGCATGATCGCCGGCCTGGAGGACCCCACCACCGGCACCGTGCGCCTGGGCGACCAGGACGTGACCGCGCTGCCCCCGTACAAGCGCCCCGTCAACACCGTCTTCCAGTCGTACGCCCTCTTCCCGCACCTCGACATCACCGAGAACATCGCCTTCGGCCTGCGCCGGCGCGGCATCAAGTCCGTGAAGAAGCAGGTGGACGACATGCTGGAGCTGGTCCAGCTCGGCGACCACGCCCGCAAGAAGCCGCACCAGCTCTCCGGCGGCCAGCAGCAGCGCGTGGCCGTGGCCCGCGCCCTGATCAACCACCCCAAGGTGCTGCTCCTCGACGAGCCGCTCGGCGCCCTCGACCTCAAGCTGCGCCGCCAGATGCAGCTCGAACTCAAGCGCATCCAGACCGAGGTGGGCATCACCTTCGTGCACGTCACGCACGACCAGGAGGAGGCCATGACGATGGCCGACCAGGTCGCCGTGATGAACGCGGGCCGCGTCGAGCAGCTCGGCTCGCCGGCCGAGCTCTACGAGAACCCGCAGACCACGTTCGTGGCCAACTTCCTCGGCACCTCCAACCTCATCACCGCCGAGGTGGCCGACAGCAGCGGCGACAGCCTCGTGGTGAAGGCCGGCGACGCCAAGCTGTCCCTGCCCGCCGCCCGCACCAGCGCCGAGACCCGCACCGGCGGGAAGGTCCTGCTCGGTATCCGCCCGGAGAAGATCTCGCTCGTCCACGCCGACGAGGCGGGCACGATCGCTGCGGGCCGCAACCGCATCACCGGCCGCATCGCGCAGTCCAGCTTCATCGGCGTCTCCACGCAGTACGTGATCGACACCCCGGTCTGCGACGCCTTCGAGGTGTACGTGCAGAACATCGAGCGCGACGGCCGCCTCACCCCGGGCACCGAGGTGGTCCTGCACTGGAACCCCGAGCACTCCTTCGGCCTGGACGCGGCCCAGGACATCGACGCGGGCACCGAAGAAGAGGTGACCGCATGACGACGGCCACCGACGCGCCACCGCTCGCCCCCGCGCCCGAGCAGCCGCCCGCCAAACCCCGTAAACCGCGCGGCCGTTTCACCCCGTACTGGCTGCTGCTCCCGGGCCTGCTCTGGCTCGTGGTCTTCTTCGCGCTGCCGATGCTGTACCAGGCCTCGACCTCGGTGCAGACCGGCTCCCTTGAGACCGGCTACAAGGTCACCTGGCACTTCCAGACCTACCTCGACGCGCTCGGCGAGTACTGGCCGCAGTTCCTGCGCTCGGTCCTGTACGCGGGCATCGCCACGGTCCTGTGCCTGCTGCTCGGCTACCCCCTCGCGTACCTCATCGCGTTCAAGGCGGGACGCTGGCGCAACCTGATCCTCATCCTGGTGATCGCCCCGTTCTTCACCAGCTTCCTGATCCGCACCCTCGCCTGGAAGACGATCCTCGCGGACGGCGGCTGGGTGGTCTCGACCCTGGACACCCTGCGCTTGCTGGACGTCACGAGCTGGCTCGGCCTCACCGAGGGCGACCGCGTGCTCGCCACGCCGCTCGCGGTGGTCTGCGGACTCACGTACAACTTCCTGCCGTTCATGATCCTGCCGCTCTACACCTCCCTGGAGCGGATCGACGGCCGGCTGCACGAGGCGGCGGGCGACCTGTACGCGCGGCCCTTCACGGCCTTCCGCAAGGTGACCTTCCCGCTGTCGCTGCCCGGTGTCGTCTCGGGCACGCTGCTCACCTTCATCCCGGCGAGCGGCGACTACGTCAACGCCCAACTGCTCGGCTCCACCAGCGAGAAGATGGTCGGCAACGTGATCCAGTCGCAGTTCCTCACCGTGCTCGACTACCCGACCGCGGCCGCGCTCTCCTTCATCCTCATGGCGGCGATCCTGCTCATGGTCACCTTCTACATCCGCCGCGCCGGAACGGAGGACCTGGTCTGATGTCTGCCTTCATGCGGTGGGTACGCCGCAACCTGGTCGTGCTCGCGGGCCTGCTCACCCTCGGCTTCCTGATCCTGCCGAACGTGATCGTGATGGTCTTCTCCTTCAACAACCCGAAGGGGAAGTTCAACTACGCCTGGCAGGAGTTCTCCACGGACGCCTGGACCGATCCGTGCGGTGTGGCCGACATGTGCGGCTCGCTCTCGCTCAGCCTCCAGATCGCCCTGTGGTCCACGATCGGGGCCACGGTCCTCGGCACGATGATCGCCTTCGCGCTCGCCCGCTACCGCTTCCGCGCCCGCGGCGCCGTGAACTCGCTGATCTTCCTGCCGATGGCCATGCCCGAGGTCGTCATGGCCGCGTCCCTGCTCACGCTCTTCCTCAACATGGGCGCCCAGCTGGGATTCTGGACCATCCTCATCGCGCACATCATGTTCTGCCTGAGCTTCGTCGTGACGGCGGTCAAGGCGCGCGTGATGTCGATGGACCCGCGCCTCGAAGAAGCCGCACGCGACCTCTACGCGGGCCCCGTGCAGACCTTCATACGGGTCACGCTGCCCATCGCGGCCCCCGGAATCGCCGCGGGAGCGCTGCTCGCCTTCGCGCTCTCCTTCGACGACTTCATCATCACCAACTTCAACGCCGGCTCGACCGTGACCTTCCCGATGTTCGTCTGGGGTTCGGCACAGCGCGGCACACCCGTGCAGATCAATGTCATCGGAACGGCGATGTTCGCCGTCGCCGTGATCTGCGTCCTGGCCGGAATCCTGGTCGGGAACCGCCGTAAGAAACACGCATAGGCCCCGTTCTTCTACGGGAGTCCCTGAGGGAGTTGGAAGTCATGGCCCCACGTGCCATGAGCAGCAAGGAAATCCTCGCGTCGCTCGCGGACGCCAAGCCCGTCTCGTACTGGCTCGACGACCCCGGCCGACCCGAGGCACTCCCCGCCCTGACCGGCGACGAGCGGTGCGAGCTGCTCGTCGTCGGCGGGGGATACAGCGGCCTGTGGACGGCCCTGATCGCCAAGGAGCGCGATCCGGGCCGCGAGGTCGTCCTGGTCGAGGCCCAGGAGATCGCCTGGGCCGCCTCCGGCCGCAACGGCGGCTTCTGCGCCGCGTCCCTGACCCACGGCCTGGGCAACGGACTCGCCCGCTGGCCCCGCGAGATCGGCCTGCTCGAGCAGCTCGGCGCGCGCAACCTCGACGCCATCGAGGAGGCCGTGAAGAAGTACGGCATCGACTGCGACTTCGAGCGCACCGGCGAGATCGACGTGGCCACCGAGCCGCACCAGGTGGCCGAACTCACCGAGATGTACGAGGAGATCAAGAGCCTCGGCCTCGAAGGCGGCGTGTCCCTGCTCGACGCGGACGCCCTCCGCGCCGAGGTCGACTCGCCCACCTTCCTCGGCGGCCTCTACGACCGCGACGGTGTGGCCATGCTCAACCCGGCACGGCTCGCCTGGGGCCTCAAGCAGGCTTGCCTCGACCTGGGCGTCCGCATCTACGAGCACACCCCGGCCACCGAACTCTCCCGCCGGGGCGAGCAGATGGCGGTGCGCACCCCGTACGGCCGGATCTTCGCCCGCGACGTGGCCCTCGGCACCAATGTGTTCCCGTCCCTGGTCAAGCGGCTGCGCCCGTACACGGTCCCGGTCTACGACTACGCGCTGATGACCGAGCCGCTCACCGACGAGCAGCTCGCGTCGATCGGCTGGAGCGGACGCCAGGGCCTCGGCGACTCGGCCAACCAGTTCCACTACTTCCGCCTGTCCGCCGACAACCGCATCCTGTGGGGCGGTTACGACGCGATCTATCCGTACGGCGGCAAGGTCCGCGCCGAATACGACCACCGGCCCGAGACGTACGCGAAGCTCGCCGAGCACTTCTTCACCTGCTTCCCGCAACTCGCGGGCGTGCGCTTCAGCCACGCCTGGGGCGGGGCGATCGACACCTGCACCCGCTTCTCGGCCTTCTTCGGCACGGCGTACCAGGGACGGGTCGCCTATGCCGCCGGCTATACGGGACTCGGCGTGGGCGCCACCCGCTTCGGTGCCGAGGTGATGCTCGACCTGCTCGCGGGGGAGCGCACCGAACGCACCGAGCTGGAGATGGTGCGCAGCAAGCCGCTGCCGTTCCCGCCCGAGCCGTTCGCGTGGACGGGCATCACCCTCACGAAGGCCTCGCTCGCGAAGGCGGACGCGAACGGCGGCCGTCGCAACGCCTGGCTGAAGGTCATGGACCGGCTCGGCTTCGGCTTCGACAGCTGAGCCGACACGTTCGGGTGTTTCCGGGGCGTGCGCGATCTTCGCGTACGCAGGCGCACGCCCCTTCCGAGCGGTGTGACCCGCTTCACTACCAACAAGTAGCGAAACCCGCGTAAGCAAACCGCGTCAGGCCCCTCTCCCTCGTGTCAGGCCCAGCCACGTACACGAAAAGGAGGCCCCGCCATGACCGGCACCGGGACCAAGGCGGCAGTGGAATGGCTCGTTTCGGTCGCACCGGATCCCGAGGCCTGCCGCTGGGAGTGGGAGCGCAACCCCCATGGGGTGGCGCTGCTCCCGGCGGGCAGGCTCTGGGATGTTCTGATCCTGCCGGGGGAGCTCGGCTACCCCACGCTCGACATCCTCACGCGCTGCCTCGACCGCCCCGGACCCGTCCTCGCCGACTTCGGTGACGCGAGGATGGGTTTCTTCGTTCCCGAGGGCACGGCGGGACGGTGGGTCGGCACCGGGGTGCGCGGCGCGGGGCGCGGCACCTGGATCGTCGTCCCGTATCCCGGCCGCGCGAGCGGCGGCGGGGTGCGCTGGCTGATCCCGCCGGACGGCTCCGGGACGCTCATCGACCCGAGCCTGCTCGAACTCGCGATGCACGAGGCGGCCGCCGGGCTCGCGCGCGAGACGGAGGGCTGAGGACGCGCGCGACGCAGGACTGAGGACCGCACCGGTTCGACCCGTCCTGGCCTTGGCCGCCCGTGCGGCCGACGCCACGGACCATGTCCTTCCGCAGCACGCCCGTGCGTGCTGCGCCCACAGACTTCGCCGGAAGGCTCCGGCGCTACGCGGCAGGCCGCTGTCCCCGGCCCGCGTGCCGTCCGGGCCGGACCGGCTCCCACCGTTCCCGCAGCCATGCCATCACGACCAGCAGGAGGCCCCCGAGGCACCAGCTCGCCAGGACGTCCAAGGGCCAGTGATAGCCCTGGCGCACCAGGCCGAAGCCGTTGGCCAGGATCAACAGGGCGCCGAGCGCGACCAGTTGGCGCCCGAAGCGCGGGTACGGCAGGAGCAGCAGCACCGCCGCCCCGTACGCCACGACCGTGGTCGCCGCGTGGCCCGAGGGGTAGAAGCCGCCGGATCCGTCCATGCCGGGCGGACCGGGGCGGCCGATCAGGGCTTTGAGCGGGGCGACCAGGGCGGGCACGAGCGCCAGGGCGAGCGCGGCCGTCAGCGGCAGGCGCCACGCGCGGGCGCGCCACACCGTCCAGGCGACGGCCGCCGCGAGGACCGGGACCGCCACCGCGATGTTGCCGAGGTCGGCGCAGAACTCCGCGAGGCCGCCCGGGAATCCGCCGGTCCTGACCGCGTCGCCGACGCGCTCGTCGAGCCGCCGCAGCGGACCGCCGGCCGCCACCTGCCAGGTGAACAGCCCGAAGAGGCCGGCCAGGAGCAGGGCGATAGCCAGGAGCGGGGCAGGGAGAAAAGGAGTCGGCCGTCCGGGAACAGGGGGGGTGGTTCCGGGACGGCCGACTGGATCGGTGTGCCGCGCGCCCCGGGGGGTGTGGGGCGGGCGGCGGTCCGATCGGTGAGGTTCGCCAGAGCCTGGGACTCCGGCTGTGTGCGCGAGGGCACGTCCGAAGCGGGGCTGGGGAGGCTCCGCTCCGGGGTCGCCCACAGTCCCCTGTGGGCGGGGTGTTTCTCTCATCTGGGAAAAACCTACGCCTGGGGGTGCGGGTACGACAGGTGGAATGACAGCTCGCCATCGGGCCCGCACACGGTCTTCACAACCTCCGACTGTTACCCCAGGTCCGCCGGGCCGCATCCGGAAACGTCCACACATCGGCGGACGCATCCGGAGGCGGCATCCCGCGGCCCTTCCCGGCGATACCGGGTCAGATCCGGGCGAAGGCCGGGAGGGGCCGCGGGCGGAGGCGGGTCAGATGCGGGCGAAAGCCTGCTCGAGGATGTCCAGGCCCTCGTTCAGGAGGTCCTCGCCGATGACCAGCGGCGGCAGGAAGCGCAGGACGTTGCCGTACGTGCCGCAGGTCAGGACGAGCAGACCCTCGGCGTGGCAGGCCTTGGCCAGGGCGGCCGTCGCCTCCGGGTTCGGCTCCTTGGTGGCCGGGTCCTTGACGAGCTCGATGGCGATCATGGCACCGCGGCCGCGGATGTCGCCGACGATCTCGTACTTCTCCTGCATCGCCGTGAGGCGGGACTTCATGATCTGCTCGATCTTCTTCGCCTTGGCGTTGAGGTCGAGCTCCTTCATGGTCTCGATGGCACCGAGCGCACCGGCGCAGGCCACCGGGTTGCCGCCGTAGGTGCCGCCGAGGCCGCCCGCGTGCGGGGCGTCCATGATCTCGGCGCGGCCCGTCACGGCGGCGAGCGGCAGACCGCCCGCGATGCCCTTGGCGGTGGTGATCAGGTCCGGGACGACGCCCTCGTCCTCACACGCGAACCACTGGCCCGTACGGCAGAAGCCGGACTGGATCTCGTCGGCCACGAACACGATCCCGTTGTCCTTGGCGAACTGGGCGATCGCGGGCAGGAAGCCCTTGGCCGGCTCGATGAAGCCGCCCTCGCCGAGCACCGGCTCGATGATGATCGCGGCTACGTTCTCGGCGCCGACCTGCTTGTTGATCATGTCGATCGCCTGGGCGGAGGCCTCGGCGCCGGCGTTCTCGGCACCGGTCGGCCAGCGGTAGCCGTACGCCACCGGGACGCGGTAGACCTCGGGCGCGAACGGGCCGAAGCCGTGCTTGTACGGCATGTTCTTGGCGGTCAGCGCCATCGTGAGGTTGGTGCGGCCGTGGTAGCCGTGGTCGAAGACCACGACGGCCTGGCGCTTGGTGTACGCGCGGGCGATCTTCACCGCGTTCTCGACGGCCTCGGCGCCGGAGTTGAACAGCGCGGACTTCTTCTCGTGGTCGCCCGGGGTGAGCTCGGCGAGCGCCTCGGCCACGGCCACGTAGCCCTCGTACGGCGTCACCATGAAGCAGGTGTGGGTGAAGTCCTGGAGCTGGGCGGAGGCCTTGCGGACCACGGCCTCGGCGGAGGCGCCGACGCTGGTCACGGCGATGCCGGAGCCGAAGTCGATCAGGCGGTTGCCGTCGACGTCCTCGATGATGCCGCCGCCGGCGCGCGCGGTGAAGACGGGCAGCACGGACCCCACGCCGCCCGCGACGGCGGCCGTGCGCCGGGCCTGCAGCTCCTGCGACTTCGGGCCGGGGATGGCGGTGACGACGCGGCGCTCCTGCGGGATTGCGCTCATGAGGGGCTCCTTGGGCGATGTGGGGGTTTGTGTGTTTCGGACGCGGTTGTTCTTCTTCGCAGGCTAGGGGTGGGGGATGGGTGCGGGCATGCTCCGTGCTGGAGAAGTGGGCGGGTGTTGTTGTCCGTGGCGGATATAGGTGCGGCGGGTCCGGCCGGGCGGTGGCTGCCGGCTGGGGGAGATTCGGCGGGACCGGTGGTGGGTGCCCGTCAGGGCGGGGCGGTGGGCCCGGTGGTGCGTGTTGGTCAGGGTGGGGCAGTGGGCCCGGTGGGGGGTGCCGGTCAGGAGAGGTCGGTGAGGAGTCCGTCGAGTGCCTGCGTGAGGGCCTGCGCGTTGGCCGCGTCGAACCAGGTCGTACGGATGCGTTCGTTGTTGCCCTTCGGTGTCTCGTGGTCCGCCGCGAGCCGGTCGAGGGAGCGGGCCCCGTCGCCGAGGGAGCGGCCGACGCCCTCGAACAGGCCGCGGACGTAACGCTCGGCGTCCTGCGGGCCGATGCCGTGGCCCGCAGCCCAGGACGTGAGCGTGGCGAGGTACGCGTAGTGGGCGGTGAGCGTGCCGGTCAGCGCGGAGAGGACGTTGAACGCCGCCTCGTCCGGGACGGGCAGCGCGCCGCCCAGGCCCTCGAAGAAGGCGTCCACCTCGGGATGCGAGGGGTGCACCACCGTCATGGACCGGCGATCGCGGATGGTGGGCAGGGGGATGGCGTGCACCAGCGGCGCCTCGGTGGCGAGGGTCCGGCGCAGCTCCTCATTGCCCACCCCGGCCATCACGTTGACCACGGTCCGGTCGGCCGGCACGCGCAGGCCGGCGAGCGCCTGCCGGTGGTCGTCCCGGCGTACGGCGATGATCAGCAAGGTGGCGCGGTCCACGACGTCCTGGTTGTCGGCGCACACCCGTACGCCCTCGTACCGCCCGGCCAGCTCCGCGGCGGTACGTGCCCCGCGCGGGGACAGGAACACCTCGGGCGACCCGCCGCCCCGGGCGCGCAGGCCCTCCACGACGGCCCGGCCGATCTCTCCCACACCGATGATCCCGATGCGCTGCACGGCGTCTCCTCTCCCGGCGACCGCGGCCCTCTGGGCCCCGACGGCGCCCTCGCGTCCGTCCCAGGCGGCCCTGCCCAGGGCGGCCGCCGCCGAACCGGCTGTTTCGGGACGGTGCGGGACCGGGGATGAAGAAACAGGCGTCCACCCGCACCCGAGGTGGCGCGGAACCGTGAACTCCCCATGCGCGCCGACTAAATTGAGGCACCGCACACGACCGACGGACCGGCAGGTCAGGGGGCAAGGCCATGGACACCGAGGGACATCAGGAGCCGCGCGCGACGCGCCACGCACCGGTACCGCCACCGCGCCCCACGCACGCCCCCGGCGCGGGCGCCCCTCAGCAGTCCCGCGGGCAGGAGTTCCTGGCGTGGCTGCGGGCGCCGCGGCCGGTGGCGTTGCCGGGTGTCTGGCGCCTCAACCATCGTCCGCGTCCGGCGGAGGAGCCCGACCGGATTCCTGGAAGGCAGCTCCTGAGCGGTGCGCTGATCGCGTTCCTGTGCGGCTGGCTGCTGTGGTCACTCCTGTGGAACAGCTACCTGGGGGACTGGTGGCTGTGGCCGCTGCTTGCCGTGATCCCCGACCACTGGTTCCAGGGCCCTGCTGACGGGCGCGTCGCTTACGCGGTCTCGTCAAACGCCTACTACCTGATCGTTGCCGTGGGCATCATGGTCGCCGTCGGCCGCCTCGGCCGCTGGTCCGAGGTCTGGCAGCGCTACATCGCACCCCGCTTCAAGCGTCCCGAACCCCGTCAGGCCCCGCCCGCCACGCCCCAGGAGGACCCGGCCCGCTGGCCCCACCTGCGGGCCGCCGGCGCCGAGCAGGCCGCCGACAAGCTGGCCGCCGAGGCCGGCGCGGGACGGATGCGGGACGTGGACCTCGCCCGGATCGAGCGCGCCTGGCAGTCCGTGGCCTCCGGCCGCCACCCCCTCGCCTCCTTCACACGCGCCGTGCTCACCGACGGTGCCGCCGCCTGCCTGCACCCCTCCGGCGCCCGGGACCTCGCCGCCCGCACGGCACGCCACGACCTGCGCACCGGGCAGGTCCGGCTCGGCACGGCGGCGGACGACCAGCGCAACCCGTACGCCTACCGCGGCACCGGACTCGCACTCGGCCCCGAGCTGCTCGGCACGAGCTTCCTCGCCGTCGGCCCCGCCGGCTCCGGCAAGACCGGCAGTGTGATCCGGCCGCTCGCCGAGGCCCTGTGCCTCCAGGCACTCGCGGGCCGCGCGGCCGTGGTGGTCGTCGGCGCGGCGGGCGCGGGGCTCGGACCGTCCGAGAACTACGACGTGGTGATCCGTGTCGGCCATCCCGACTCCGAGTACGACTTCGACCTCTACGGTGGTACGGGCGACCCTGACGAGGCCGCCGCCGTTCTCGCCGAGGCGCTCGTGGGCGATCTCGCCGACCCGCACCCGGGCGGGGACAGCCGCCGCTCGGCCACCGTGCTCGCCCAGCTGCTGGGCCCGTACCGCGCGGTCCACGGCCGCTTCCCCTCCGTACCGGAGCTGCGCGAGCTGCTCGACGGCGCGCCCGGTCCGCTCGGCGATCTGCGCAAGGCGCTGGACGAGGCGGGCGACGAGGCGATGCTGCGCGAACTGGACGCGCGCGAGCGGCAGTTGGGGACGGCCGGAGACCCGGGCTCGCTGCTCGCGGACCGTGTCGCCCTGCTCGACCGCCCCGCCTTCGCCGCCTTCTTCGACACGACGGGCCAGGCGCAGCCGTTCTCGCTGCGCGCCCTCGACCACCCCGTACGCGTCCGGATCGACCTGCCCGAACGCGGCCACGCGGACGCCTCGCGGATCCTCGCCCGCCTGGTCCTCGCCCAGTTCACGGCGAGCGCCGCGCACCGCGAGGACCGCTCGCTCTTCGCCTGCCTCATCCTCGACGACGCCGCCCGCACCATCACGCCCGAGGCGGTCCGCGGCATCCAGCGGCTCCGCTCGGCGAACGCGGGCACGGTGCTCACCCTCCGTACGCTCGACGAGGTCGCCGCGCCCCTGCGCACCGCGCTGCTCGGGGCGGCGGGCTGCCGGATGGCGCTCTCCGGGGTCACGCCCTGGGACGGCCAGCAGTTCGCGGAGGTCTGGGGCAAGGAGTGGATCGAGGCGCGGGACGTCACCGACCGGCAGATCGTGGCGGACGAGCCGCTGACGAAGGTCTCCCATTTCGTACGGAAGGTCATCACCGGCAAGGCGCCCACGGCTCAGTCCGTGACCGTCCGCCAGGTGGAGCGCGAACGCTGGTCGGCCTCGGAGCTGGCCCACTCCGTACCGCCCGGACATGCGGTCCTGTCCTTGACGACGGTCCGCGGGGAGCACGCGCCGCCGCTGCTGGTGGATCTGCGCGGCTGAGGGCGGCTTCCGGGTCTCGGGTGGCCGTCGGGTCTCGGGCGGCCTTCGGATCCGACAGCGGCCCGGACCGGTCGTACGGGCCGACGGTCGCTGTGGGCGTCGGGCCGTCGCTCCACGGTCCCTCCCCCTGCGTGTCCCACGAGGGTTCGAGATAGCCGGAGCGCGGGGGTCTGCCGCTCGCACTGGTCACCGAACGGAGCCGCGCGCCAGGCGGCAGGGTCCGGCGAGCTCCGCAGCCGGGGCGCCACCTGACCGGTGCGCACCTTCCCGCACAGCAGCCGCACAGAATCGCCATGGGCCATACAACTTGTCCATACACTGAGGCAGAATTGCCCTGCTCGCTTCATACGCCCCGGCCAAAAGCCGACAAGTCGCCCCGCCCCCGAAAGTCCGGAAGGCCCATGCCGCCCACGCTTGCCTCGCTCGTCCACCACTCCGCGCTCAAACTCCGTGTGCGCGCGGGTGAGGACCGGCTGGACACCCCGGTGCGCTGGGCCCACGTCAGCGAGCTCGCCGACCCCGTGCCGTACATGGAAGGCGGCGAGCTGCTCCTGATCACGGCGCTGAAGCTGGACGCCGAGGACCCGGACGCGATGCGCCGCTACGTGAAGCGGCTGGTCGGCGCGGGCGTGATCGGGCTCGGCTTCGCGGTCGGCGTCAACTACGAGGACATCCCGGACGCACTCGTGGCCGCCGCGGCCGACGAAGGGCTGCCGCTGCTCGAAGTCCCGCGCCGCACCCCGTTCCTGGCGATCAGCAAGGCCGTGTCGGCGGCCATCGCGGCCGACCAGTACCGGTCCGTGACGGCCGGGTTCGCCGCACAGCGCGAGCTCACACGCCAAGCGCTCGCGGGCGGCCCCGAAGGGCTGCTCGGCGCGCTGGCCGCGCAGGTGGACGGCTGGGCGGCGCTGTACGACGCCTCGGGCGCCGTGGTCGCCACCGCGCCCGACTGGGCCGCGCGCCGCGCCGCCACGCTCACCGCGGACGTGGAGCGCCTCCGCTCCCGGCCCGCGCCCGCGAGCCTGGTCGTCTCCGGCGCCGACGACCGGGTCGAACTGCACTCCATCGGCACCGGCCGCCGCCCGCGCACCGCGCTCGCCGTCGGCACGGCGGGCAGTCTCGGCACCGCCGAGCGCTATGCCGTGCACTCCGCGATCGCCCTGCTCACCCTCACCACGGAGCGCTCACGCTCACTGCACTCCGCCGAGCAGCGGCTCGGGGCCGCGGTCCTGCGCATGCTGCTCGCGGGCGAGCCCACCCATGCGCGTACGGTCGCGGGCGATCTGTACGGCGGGCTGCTCGACGCCCCGTTCCGGCTCCTGGTCGCCGAGACCGTCTCGGCCTCCGCCCGGGTCGCCGCCGATGTGCACGCCCCGCTGCCCTCCGAGCCCGCCGCCGACGCCGCGGCCGACGAGGACCCGCTGGTCGCCCTCGCCGACGTGGTCGAGGCGGCGGCCGCCCACTCCGGCGAGGCCGTGCTCGTCGTGCCCGACGGGGGCGACCGCCTCGTCGTCCTGATGTCCGACGGAGGAGCGGCGGCCTCGGCCTGTACCGAGCACGCGCGCCAGCTGGAGACCGCCCGTGCCGCGGGCCGCGAACAGCCCGCCGCCGAGACCGACGACCTGGTGGTCGGCCTGTCCGCGCCCGCCGGACCCATCGCCGCGGCCGCCGCGTACAAGCAGGCCGAGCAGGCGCTCTCGGTGGCGCGCCGGCGCGGCCGCTTCCTCGTCGAGCACGAGTCGCTCGCGGCCGGCTCGGTCCTGCCGCTGCTGGCCGACGACGCGGTACGGGCCTTCGCGGACGGGCTGCTCAGGGCGCTGCACGAGCACGACGCGACGGGCCGGGGCGACCTCGTCGAGTCCCTGCGGGCCTGGCTGTCGCGGCACGGACAATGGGACGCGGCGGCGGCCGACCTCGGGGTGCACCGGCACACCCTGCGCTACCGGATGCGGCGGGTCGAGGAGATCCTGGGCCGCTCGCTCGACGACGCGGACGTCCGGATGGAGCTGTGGCTCGCGCTGAAGGCCACGGCGGCGGCGTCGGAGTAGTCCGCGGCGCCGATGTCGCCGAGGCACCGCGAGGTTCCGGGCAGACACCGCGAGGTACCGGGCTGAGCTTCCGGGCAGGCATCGCGAGCTTCCGGGCTGAGGTTCCGGGCTGAACAGGTGCCCCTCGGGCCAAAACGCCCACCCGACTACTACGCCCCGGATAAAAGCCCACCTGTCCCCGCACCCCTACGGTGGGAAGTGACCCCACACAAAAACCTGCACCACCCGCGGAAGGGCCCGGCCATGACCGAAACCCATGCCTTCTGGCTCGCCGGCCGCCAGGCCACCGGCGAGACCACCTTCGACGTCACCTCCCCCTGGGACGGCTCCACCGTCGGCGCCGTGAGCGTGCCGACCGACGCGCAGGTCGAGGAGGCGGTGGCCGCCGCGTATGCCGTACGGGACGAGTTCGCCGCGACGCCCGCCCACGTACGGGCCGCCGCGCTCGACCACGTCAGCAAGCGCCTCGTCGAGCGCACCGAGGAGATCGCCCGGCTGATCTCCGCCGAGAACGGCAAGCCCATCAAGTGGGCCCGCGGCGAGGTCGGCCGCGCCGTCTCCGTGTTCCGCTTCGCCGCCGAGGAGGCCCGCCGCTTCAACGGCGGCGAGGCCCAGCGCCTCGACACCGACGCCGGCGGCCAGGGCCGTCTCGCCCTGACCCGCCGCTTCCCCAAGGGCGTCGTCCTCGGCATCGCGCCGTTCAACTTCCCGCTGAACCTGTGCGCGCACAAGGTCGCCCCGGCCATCGCCGTCGGCACCCCGATCATCCTCAAGCCGGCCCCCGCCACCCCGCTGAGCGGCCTGATCCTCGGCGAGCTGCTCGTCGAGACCGAGCTGCCCGCCGGCTCCTGGTCCGTCCTGCCGGTCGCCAACGACCACATGCCGCAGCTGGTCCAGGACGAGCGCCTGCCCGTCATCTCCTTCACGGGCTCCGACAAGGTCGGTTACCAGATCATGGACTCGGTGCCGCGCAAGCACCTCACCCTCGAACTGGGCGGCAACGGCGCGGCCGTGGTCCTCGCCGACTACGCGAGCGACGAGGACCTGGACTGGGCGGCGACCCGCATCGCCACCTTCTCCAACTACCAGGGCGGCCAGTCCTGCATCTCGGTGCAGCGCGTCATCGTCGACGAGTCCCTGCACGACCGCCTGCTCCCGCGCATCGTCAAGGCCGTCGAGTCCCAGGTCACCGGCGACCCGTCGGACGACAAGACCGACGTCGGCCCGCTAGTCAGCGAGGACGCTGCCAAGCGCGTCGAGTCCTGGGTCGACGAGGCCGTCAAGGCCGGCGCCCAGCTCCTGGCCGGCGGCCGCCGCGAGGGCGCCTCGTACGCGCCGACCGTCCTCGCCGACGTGCCGGCCGACGTGACGATCTCCTGCGAGGAGGTCTTCGGACCGGTCCTCACCGTGCAGAAGGTCAGCGGCGAGGCCGAGGCCTTCGCGGCCGTCAACGACTCCAAGTACGGCCTCCAGGCAGGCGTGTTCACGCACGACGTGCAGACCGCCTTCCGTGCCCACCGCGCCCTCGAGGTCGGCGGCGTGATCATCGGTGACGTCCCCTCCTACCGCGCCGACCAGATGCCGTACGGCGGCGCCAAGCAGTCGGGCGTGGGCCGCGAGGGCGTGCGCTTCGCGATGGACGACTACACGTACGAGCGCGTGATGGTGTTCACCGGCATCCAGCTCTGACGCACAAGCACGAAGCCGAACTCCCGTCCCGGTCGCGGAACTCCCGCTACCGAGGCGGGAGTTCCGCTGTCACCATGGCGCGTCATGGGGGAGCGGGAACGGCACGGGGCGCGGGACCGGCACGGGGAGCCGGACCGGCGCATCGGGCCGTACACGCTCGTCGCCCGGCTCGGCGAGGGCGGTATGGGCGCCGTGTACCTGGCGCGGGACGCCCGCCGACGGCCGGCCGCCGTGAAGGTGCTCCGGGCCGAACTCGCCCGCGACCAGGGGATGGTGCGGCGGTTCCGGCGCGAGGCCGACGCCGCCGCGGCGGTACGGGGACGGGGCGTGGCCCGGCTGCTCGGCCACGGCCTCGACGGTCCCGTACTGTGGATCGCCGCCGAGTTCCTCGCCGGGCCCACCTTGCACCAAGCGGTGCAGGTCTGCGGGACCTTCGACGAGGGCGGGGCCCGCGCGCTCGGCACCGAACTGGCCTGCGCGCTCATGGTCATCCACGGCGCGGCTCTCGTGCACCGCGACCTCAAGCCGTCCAACATCGTGCTCACCCGGGACGGCCCCCGCGTCATCGACTTCGGCATCGCACGGCCCGAGTACGGCCTGACGCTCACCGACCCGGGCACCGCCCCCGCGACCCCCGGCTATGCGCCGCCCGAGCAGGTGACCGGGCGGCGCAGCGGCCCGGCCGCCGACGTCTTCGCGCTCGGCGCGGTGCTCGCCTTCGCCTGCACCGGGCGTGCGCCGTTCGGTTCGGGGCATCCCGCGGCCGTCAACTTCCGTGTCGTGCACGAGAGTCCGGACCTCGCCGGGGTCCCGCCCGCGCTAGGCCCCCTGCTGCGGGACTGCATGGCCAAGGACCCCGCCGCCCGGCCGCGGCCGGCGGACCTGCCCGCGCTGCTCGGCGCGGCCGGCCGGCGCGGTGAACTGCCCTGGCGCAGCCCGCCGTTGAGCGGCGAGATCGAGCGCCTTGGCCGCGAGGCCGAGGAGCGACTCGCCGAGCGGGACACGGAGAGCCGGCCGCCGCGCCGGCGCACCGTCCTGGCCGCGTCGGGCAGCGCGGTGCTCGCCGCGGGCGGCGGGGTGCTCGCATGGTGGCTCGCGCGGGACAGGCGCACAGGACCCCGGGTCAGCGACAGCGGGGTTCCGTACGCGAAGCCGCTCGCGCGCCCCGAACCAGGCGCTGTTCCCGACCCGTTGTGGTTCGCGGACGGCATCGCGCCCGACGGGCCCGATCCGCTCGCCGTGGACCGGGTCGTCGTGGCCCCGGCGGGCGGCGGCCTCGCCGCATGGCGTCAGGACACCGGTGTACGGATGTGGTCCTGGCCGGGACACGGCGCGCCCGACCGCCACGGGCCGCTGCTCGCCGCCGGCCGTCACCTGCTCGTCGTCACCCGGGGCGGCCGCCTGACCGCACTCGACGCGCGGTCCGGCGAGGTGGCCTGGGACACCACCGAGGCGGACGCGGCGCAGGCCCTCGCCGTCGACGGGACGCATGCCTACGTGCTCGACCGCCGGCGCGCCGTCGTGGCAGTCGAGCGGGAAGGGCACCGGGTGCGCTGGCGCTCGCGTGAGGGCATCACCTCGGACGGGCCGGCCGGCGCCGCGGTCGCGGACGGCAGGCTCCTGGTGTGCGACCGGGACGGGAAAGGGGTCGCGTTCGACACCGCGACCGGCGACGTCGCGTGGCGCAGGGACTTCGGGCCGGTCAAGCCCTACGACGCGGCGCGCGGCCTGCGGCCCGCCGTGCACGAGGACAGGTTCTGCGTGGGCGGCGACCGGATCGCCGTCGTGCGGGCCCGGGACGGCGGCCTGCGCTGGGCGAAGGACCGCGACACCACCTTCGCCCCGCGCTCCTGGGGTGCTCCCGCGGTCGCGGAAGGTCACCTGTATGTGCCGCGGCCCGCGCTCAGCACCCGCGAGCTGATCTGCCTGGACGTCGCCGACGGGTCACAGGTGTGGGCCTCCGACGTCGGATACGCCGACGACGTGTTCGGCGCCGATCTGCTGCCCGTCCAGGCCGTCGTGCGGGAGGGCGATGCCCTGTACGTACCGCTGGGCGCCGAGCGCCGCTACGGCAAGCTCGGGCACGACCGGGGCGTGGCCGTCCTGGACGCGGTCACGGGTGCCGAACTGTGGGTGCTCAGCGACGACTCCACGCAGGTGGGCTGGCGCCTTGCGGCCGCTGCGGGCCGCGTGTTCGTGACGCGGGGAGAGCGACTGAGGGCGATGCCCACGTGGTGACCGTGTGCCGAGGGGTGCCGGCGGGGCGGAAGGGCGCCGACGCCTGCACGGACGGCGCGTCCGCACCCTCGGAGGTCCGAGGGAACGCACCCTCATGAATCCGGCATTCCGGGGCTACCCTGCCCTAGGTGCGCGCCGATCCCGGCCGGGGGGCGGGAGGCGTGTGCTCGGGGGAATGGCTCATGGAAGACCTGCACCGAGGCGATCCGCGCGCCCTGGGACCGTACCGGCTGCTCGCCGTGCTCACGGCGGCGGGCGGCGAGCGCCGCTACCTCGCCCACGGAGCCCGGGGGACGTCCGGGCATGTGGAATTCACCCTGGTCCAGGGGGAGTCCACGGACTCGCTGGCGCTGCTGCGGGCCGTCGCCGGACCCGGATTCGTGGCCTGCGCCGATGCCGCGCCCGACGCGGATCCGCCCTGGTTCGTCTGCGGCTACGTCCCGTCGCTGACCCTCGCCGAGGTGCGCGGGCTGCTGTACGGAGGACTGCCGGAAGCGGCCGTACGCGGCATCGGCGCCGAACTCGCGGGCGCGCTCGCCCGGTTGCACGCGCTGGGCGCCGCCCATGGCGCGGTCACGCCGGACGCGGTGCTGCTCGGGGCCGGCGGGGCGCGGCTCGTCCGGCCCAGGGGGACGGGCGCCGCCGCCGACGACGTGGCCGCGCTCGCCGCCGTACTCGAAGACGCCGCCGGCGGCCGGCCACCGGACGGCGACCTGCTCGCGCGCTGCCGGCAGGAGGACCCCGCGCTGCGGCCGTCCGCCGCGGAGCTGGCGGCACACTGGGCCGGCGGGGGCTCCTACGCCTTGCCCGCGCGCCTGGTCGGTGCGCTCGCGCGGGAGGCGGAGTCGGCGCTGGAGCGGGAGGCGTCGGCGCCGGTCCCGCAGCCCGCTCCCCGACGTGCCGAGGGGGAGGCCGCCGCGGATGACGCGGGCGCCCGCGTCACGGGGACCGCGTCGCGCCGGGCCCTCCTCGCGGCCGCGGGCGGACTCGTCCTCGGCGCCGGGGGCGTCACCGGCTGGGTTCTGGCCCGCGGCGGCACCGAGGCGCTCACCTCGCCGGGGGCACGGCCCGCGCCGGCCGCGTCGGTCCGTGTGCCGCGCGGCACCGCACCGCCGGCGCTGTGGCGTTACGAGGCGAAGTCGGGTCGTGCGATCACCGCGCACATCACCGTCGGAGCGGAGGAGGTCGTCTGCGTCCCCGAACCTCCCCTGCTCACCGCGGTGCATCTCGACACCGGTGAAGTCCTGTGGAGGCGCGAGGACTTCGCGGAGCGGACGCCCGTGGTGCCGATCGCCGGCCAGATCGTGACCGTACGGTCCGACAAGTTCTCGGGCCTGTCCCTGCGTACCGGTGAAGACCTGTGGACCGAACCGATGAGTGTGATGGGCGGCCGGGGCAGGCTCGTCCTCGTGGGCGCCTTCCTCGACCCGGAGAGGCTCATCTACCACGCGGCCCTCCCGGAGGGCGGCTCCCTGGCCACCCATCAGCCGTATGTGGTGGCCGTGGGGGCGGCCGACCGCGAGGAGCGCTGGAAGCTGAAGGTCAGGTACGGGGCGCCCGGGGGCATCGAGGTGACGGACCTGCCGGACCTCGGCGACCGCTGCCATGTCCTCGAACGCCGCCACCCCCGCGGCGTCCGGATCTACGGCATCGACGGGCGTACGGGCCGCAAGCATTGGGAGCGGGTGCACGACTGGCCCGAGGAGCTGTCCGGACTCGGTTACGACCCGTACTCCGAGCAGCTCGTCGAAGTGTTCCAGGGACGGCTGCGGGCCGCGCCGGTCGAGGCGAAGGCACCGGCCTGGAGCCTCGACCTGTACGAGCAGCCCGACGGACCCTCGCGCGGAGCGAACACCGAGCAGGGCCCCCGGGCGAAGGGTGTCCCCGACCCGCTGT
Organism: Streptomyces indicus; assembly: GCF_900100315.1. Taxonomy (GTDB): domain Bacteria; phylum Actinomycetota; class Actinomycetes; order Streptomycetales; family Streptomycetaceae; genus Streptomyces; species Streptomyces indicus. The sequence continues at coordinate 74,377 of NZ_FNFF01000002.1, read as the reverse complement.
ACTACGTCGCGGGACCGCACCAGACCGTGCACGCCATCGACCTCGCGCGCCGCCGCGAGCACTGGCGGCACCCGCTGGGGGTGGAACCCGAACGCGACGAGGTCACGCGCCAGGTGATCCCGCCCTGGATCCGCATCACCTCCTCGGGCCGCACGCTCCTGGTCGGCCACCGCGCGGGCGTGGTCGCGCTCGACGCGCGCACCGGCAGGGAGCACTGGCGTTTCGCCGTCGCGCACCCTGCCGACGGCTACCGGGTCCACACATGGGGCCGACGCGCCCTGGTCGTCAACGGGCAGGCGGTCTATGCCCTTCCGGTGACGTGAGCGGCGGCAGCGGGGGCGGAGCGCGGGGCACCGCGACGGACGTGAGGAATCGCGATGACGGATGAGCACCGTACGGGACCGGCCGCTGAGGGCCCGCGGGGCGGGGAGAGGGGCGAGGAGGGGGTGACTGAGGGGGTGCGCAACGAGGAGCGGTCTGACGTCCTCGGGCCTGAGGACGCGAGGCCCGAGGAGCCGCGCGACGAGGCGGGGCCCGAGGAGCCGCGCGACGAGGCGGGGCCCGCCGAGGACGCGGTCCCTCGCGTAAGGGGTGAGGACGTGCGTACCGGGGCGCCCGAACCGGACGCGCCCACCCGCAAGTTGAGCCCGGCCCGCGGCGGAGGCCGGCACGTGAACGGAGGACGGCCGGCACCCGCCCCGCGCTCTTCCGGCACGCCACCCACGCCGCACAGCACGCCACCGCCCTCGCACAGCACGCCACCCACGCCGCACAGCACGCCGCCCTCACCGCACGGCGGCACACCACCAGGCCGCCTCTTCGCCACACCACCCGGCCACTCCTCCGCCACACCGTCCCCAGCCCCCTCACCCGAGCACCTCCCCGACACCCTCACCCCCTTGTCCGCGAGCGATCCCGAGTCCATCGGCGGGCACACCCTCCTCGCGCGCCTCGGCTCGGGTGGCATGGGCGTCGTCTATCTCGCGCGTACGCAGGCGGGGCGCACGGTCGCCCTCAAGACGTTGCGGCCCGAGTACGCCGCGGACGACGAGCTGCGCGGCCGGTTCGGGGAGGAGACGCGGGCCGCCCACCGCCTGGGCGGAGCCGAGCACTTCCCCGCGTTCGCGGACGAGGGCGAGGGCTGGTTCGCCACCGCGTACGTGCTGGGCCCCTCGCTCGCCGAGGCGGTCACCGCGTACGGCCCGTGGCAGGAACCCGCCGTACGCGCCCTGGTGGCCCAACTCGCCGACGCGCTCGGCACGGTGCACCGCGCCGGCTACGCACACCGCGACCTCAAGCCGTCCAACGTCCTGCTCACGCCCGCGGGCCCGCGCCTGATCGACCTGGGCGTCGCCCGGCCCACCACCACGGACCCGCGGAGCACCCCGTACCCGCCGGCCCCCGGCGCGCACACCCCGGGCTCCGCCCCGCGCCCACGAACCCCCGGCACCCCCGCCTACATGGCTCCCGAACAGGCCGCGGGCGACAGTCCCGGTGACGCGGCGACCGACGTGTACGCCCTCGGTGCGCTGCTGGTGTTCGCCGCCACCGGGCGGCCGCCGCACGGCGAGGGCGAACCGGCGGACGTCCTCTACCGGATCGCCCACGAGGCACCCTCCCTCGAAGCCGTCCCCGACTCGCTGCGTCCGCTGGCCGCCGCGTGCCTGGCCCGCGACCCGGCCGCCCGGCCCACGCCGTCCGGGATACGCGAACGGGCGGGCGCCACCGGCTGGTTCGGGGACCGCCTGCCCCCGGCGGTGCTCGCCGACATCGCCGCGCGGACGGCACACGCGGGCGCGATCGGCGTACGAAGGCACCCGGCGCGGCCCGCCGAGCCGCCCCCCACCCGCCGCCGCGCCCTGCTCCTGGGGGCCGGCGCGCTGGCCGCCGCGGGCGCTGCCGCCTGGTGGCTCACGAGGCAGGAGGGCGGCGGCCCCACCGCACCCCCGCGCACCTCCCGGCCCCCGGCCCGCGACGCGGGCGGAGCCCCGCGCCCGCTGTGGACGTTCCGGGGTGACATCAGCGACAAGGGATTCGTGTCCGCCATGCCGTTCGGGGAGACCGTTGTCGTCCCCGGCGCCGCCGACGGCGTCCTGATCGGCCTCGACGCCGATCGCGGCACCCAGCGCTGGACCACCCGTGCGGGCACCGGCATCCCCGTGCCCTGTGCGGGCGCCTGCGTCCTGCCGGCCGAGGAGCCCGACGGCCGGCTCGTGGGGGTCGAGGCGGCGGACGGGCGCACCTGGTCCACCGGACCGCTGGACCTGGACATGACCCGGATGCTGAGCCCGTTCGCGGGCTTCGACGCCCGCGCCGTCTATCTCGTGGGGCACGCCACGGGCAGCGCTCCGGACACGCCCGCGCAGGAGCTCGACCGCTTCCTCGTCGCGTACGACATCGAGGAGCGCAGGATCCTGTGGCGCAGGAGGCTCGGGCGCAGCCGGGCGCGCCTGGCGACGATGGGCGGCAACGAACGGTACGGCGCGCTCCTGGAGACCGACGCGGTCACCGCGTACCGCCTCGAGGACGGCGAGCAGGTCTGGCGCCGCGCCCTCGCGACCGAGCGGACCGTCATCTCGCGCGAGACCGGCGCGGCCCGCCGGGCCATCGCCTCCGACAACCGCACCCTCGTCATCAGCGGCCGAGGCTGTCTCGTCCTCGAGCTCGCCGACGGCCGCACCGTCTGGAGTCTCGATCCGGAGGAGGCCGAGGAGGGGATGACCGAGCAGCAGAAGGGCCGGACCTTGTACGGGGCGGCGGTCATCGACGGCGAGGAGATCTATCTGCCGTTCCTCGGCCGCGAGTTGTGGGTGGTCCGGCGCGATCGCCGCAAGCGGGCCCGCGAGGGCGGCAGCTGGATCTGGAAGTCCACGGTCCGCCTCGCCGAACCGCCCGCCGCGCCCCCCGAGTCCGTGGGCCCGTACCTCTTCCCGGCGCTCTCGGACCAGGCCGATGCCGCGGCGATCGCCGTGCGGCGGCGCACGATGCGAACCGCCTGGACGTACACGATCCCGGACGAACCCACCGGCGTGATCCGCTACGCGTCCGCCGCGGGGCGCCTCTACATCACCCGGGGCCACACGCTCACGGTGCTGCCCGTCGAGCAGGGCGGGGGCGACGCCTGACCGGAGGACGGGGGCCACGCCTGACCTGCACCGCTCGCGCGAACGCTGCAAGAGGACTGGTGGCCCGGGGACGAATCGGGTACCAACGATCCAGTAGCACCAGCCAGTAACCGACCGGGGCAAGATCGGGCCAACCGGCCCGGAAGCCCTCTTCGCGGCGAGGTGAGCCTGGATGAGCGCAGCACCGCAGAAACCGTCCGTGAGCGAGCGCGAGGCCCGCCAGGTCGCCGAGGCCGCCCGCGAGCAGGACTGGCGCAAACCCAGCTTCGCCAAGGAGCTGTTCCTCGGCCGCTTCCGGCTCGACCTGGTCCACCCGCATCCGATGCCCCCCGACGAGGACGCCCGGCGGGGTGAGGAATTCCTCGCCAAACTGCGGGACTTCTGCGAGACGCGGATCGACGGGGCGCGGATCGAGCGCGAGGCGCGGATCCCCGACGAGGTGATCAACGGGCTCAAGGAGCTCGGCGCCCTCGGCATGAAGATCGACACGAAGTACGGCGGGCTCGGCCTGACGCAGGTCTACTACAACAAGGCCCTCGCCCTCGTCGGCTCCGCCAACCCGGCGCTCGGCGCGCTGCTCTCGGCCCACCAGTCCATCGGCGTCCCGCAGCCGCTGAAGCTCTTCGGCACCCAGGAGCAGAAGGACGCCTTCCTGCCGCGCCTGGCCCGTACGGACATCTCCGCGTTCCTGCTCACCGAGCCCGACGTCGGCTCCGACCCCGCGCGGCTGGCCACCACCGCCACCCCCGACGGCGAGGACTACATCCTCGACGGCGTGAAGCTGTGGACCACGAACGGGGTCGTCGCGGATCTGCTGGTGGTGATGGCGCGGGTCCCGAAGTCCGAGGGCCACAAGGGCGGAATCACCGCGTTCGTCGTCGAGGCGGCGGCCGAGGGCGTCACGGTCGAGCACCGCAACGCCTTCATGGGGCTGCGCGGCCTGGAGAACGGCGTCACACGCTTCCACCAGGTCAGGGTGCCCGCGGCGAACCGGATCGGCCCCGAGGGCGCCGGCCTGAAGATCGCCCTGACGACCCTCAACACCGGCCGGCTCTCCCTGCCCGCCATGTGCGTGGGCGCGGGCAAGTGGTGCCTGAAGATCGCCCGCGAGTGGTCGGGGGAGCGCGAGCAGTGGGGCAAGCCGGTGGCGCACCACGAGGCCGTCGGCAGCAAGATCTCCTTCATCGCGGCCACGACCTTCGCCCTGGAGGCGATCCTCGACCTCTCCTCGCAGATGGCCGACGAGGACCGCAACGACATCCGCATCGAGGCCGCACTCGCCAAGCTGTACGGCTCCGAGATGGCCTGGCTGATCGCCGACGAGCTCGTCCAGATCCGCGGCGGCCGCGGCTTCGAGACGGCGGAGTCGCTCGCCGCCCGCGGCGAACGCGCCGTCCCCGCCGAGCAGGTCCTGCGCGACCTGCGGATCAACCGCATCTTCGAGGGCTCGACCGAGATCATGCACCTGCTCATCGCCCGCGAGGCCGTGGACGCCCACCTCAAGGTGGCGGGCGACCTCATCGACCCGGACAAGTCCCTGTCCGACAAGGCGAAGGCGGGCGCGCGGGCCGGCGGCTTCTATGCGCGCTGGCTGCCGAAGCTGGTCGCGGGCCCGGGCCAACTCCCGCGCACGTACGGGGAGTTCCACCCGGACGGGCACGCCGACCTGTCCGGGCACCTCCGCTTCGTGGAACGCACCTCGCGCAAGCTCGCCCGCTCCACCTTCTACGCGATGTCCCGCTGGCAGGGCCGCATGGAGACCAAGCAGGGCTTCCTCGGCCGCATCGTCGACATCGGCGCGGAGCTCTTCGCGATGAGCGCGGCCTGCGTCCGCGCCGAACTCCTGCGCACCACCGAGGAGTACGGCCGCGAGGCCTACCAACTGGCCGATGTCTTCTGCCGCCAGTCCCGCATCCGCGTCGACGAGCTCTTCAACCGGCTGTGGACCAACACCGACGACCTGGACCGCAAGGTGGTCAAGGGAGTCCTGTCCGGTACGTACACGTGGCTGGAGAGCGGGATCGTCGACCTGAGCGGCGAGGGGCCGTGGATCGCGGACGCGGCCCCCGGACCGTCGAAGACGGACAACGTGCACCGGCCGATCCGCTGAGCCGACCGTCGCCGGGCGGTCAGGTGGCCGCCCGGCGACAAGTGGATGAAGGGTTGGCATAACGGGTCAACTTCGGCCCATTCGCCCTCGTTTGCGAGGGCATGACCGCCACCCTCACCCACCCACGCGCCTCCGCCGCCCGGCCGACGGAGCGCCCCGCCACGGCCCCGGACACCACCACCGCCCGGCCGCACCTGCTCCTCGGCGCCGTGCTCGCCGTGGCCGCGAGCCTGCTCGTGCAGTTCGCCGCCGCCCGCTTCCCCGTGGCCGAACCCACCCGCGCCGACGCCGTCGCGACCGCCACCACCACCGCGGCGCTCCTGGCCGCCCTCGCCTGCCTCGCGCTGCGCGGCCGGCCCGGGCTCGCCGCGTACCCTCTGCTCGGCGCCCTGCCCACCGCGATCCTCGCGCTGCCCCTGCACGGCACCCCGCTCTACCTCGGCGGGCTCGCGAGCGACAACCAGTTCCGTACGCAGTACGTGACGCGCTACGCGGCCGGAGCGGGCCTGGCCGACTACAACTTCGACGGGCTGCCCCCGCTCTACCCGCCCGCCTGGTTCTGGCTCACCGGCCGCGCGGCCGACCTCGCCGGGGTGGAGGCGTGGACCGCGTACAAGCCGGCCGCGATCACCACGATGGCCCTCGGCACCGCACTCGCCCACGGGCTGTGGACCCGCATCGTGCGGCCCCGGCTCGCCCTGCCCCTCGCGGTGGCCACCCTTCTGAGCGCGTTCCAGGCCCCGGCGTTCGGGGTGCACGAGCCGTACGCCTGGCTGGTCGTCGCCCCCATGCCGCCGCTCGCCGTCCTCGCGTACCGCGCCCTCGCCGCCCGCCGCACCCCACGCGCCGCCCTGCTCGGCTGCGGCCTTTACCTGGGCCTCGCCTCGCTGACGTACACCCTCCTCGCCGCGTTCTGGGCCTTCGCCCTGACGGTCATGGCGGCCACGCTCGCCCGCCGCCACGGCCCGCGCACCCAGCTCCTGCGCCTGCTCACCGTGGCCGGGACCGCCCTGCCCCTGATCCTCGTCGTCTGGGGCCCGTATCTCGCCGCCGCACTGCCCGCCGGGATGCCCCGCAACCCCGCCCTGCGCTTCATCCCCGTCCAGCAGACCTCCTTCCCGCTGCCGATGACCGAGGTGTCCGTCACGGGTCTGCTCTGCCTGGCCGGCACGGTCTGGCTGCTCGCCCGCGCCCGCCGCGACACCCTCGCCCGCGCCCTGCTCCTCCTGGTCGGCGCCTGTTATCTCTGGTGTCTGCTCAGTCAGTTGGCGGTCCTGGCCGGCGCGAGCCTGCTGTCCTTCCGCGTGCATCCGGTCCTGTTCGCCGCGCTGTACGCCGCTGGGGTCTGCGCCGCCGCGGCAGCCGTACGGAGGCTGCGCGAGCAGGCACGGCCCGTGGCCGTCGCCGCCGTGGCGACCGTCCTCGCGCTCTCCGTCGTGCAGAACGTCCCGGTGCACCTGCGCGAGGAGTTCGACCACGCCCGCGGACCGCGCCCGCCCGCCGATCTGATCCGCACGATCGGGCAGCTCACCGGCCGCCCGCCGCAGGACCTCACCGTCCTCACCGACCAGTACCGCCTCCTGTCCGGCGCCCCCTTCCACGGCTACCTGACCGCCGAACCGGTCTACGCCCACCCGCTGGCCGACTTCGCGGGCCGCACCGAGGAAGTGCGGCGCTGGTCACGGCTCGACGACCCGGCCGCCTTCACCGCCCGGCTCGACCACGGCCCGTACGACGCCCCGGACGTCTTCGTGCTGCGCCGGACCGCGGGCGCGTACGCGATCGGGCTCGGCCGCGACAACTACCCGCACCAGCCCAACCGCATCGCACTCCCCACGCGCCTTCCTGCCGCCCTCTTCGCCCCCGCCGCCTTCGCACGCCGCGACGTCGGCCCGTACACCGTGCTGGTGCGGAAGGAAGTGATCCATACGTAGGGGAAAGGTGACACCGGGTCCTGGGAGCACAGGAGAAGGGGCAACAATGGGGGAATGAGCGACAGTCCAGCCCCCCTCGCCGACCCGCATCTGGTCTTCGACCCGGTGTCCGCCGACGACGGACCCCGCGAGATCGCGATCCTCGGCTCCACCGGCTCGATCGGCACGCAGGCCGTCGACCTCGTCCTGCGCAACCCGGACCGGTTCAAGGTCACGGCCCTGTCCGCGAACGGCGGCCGGCCGGGGCTCCTCGCCGAGCAGGCCCGGCAGCTGGACGTGCGCACCGTCGCCGTCGCGCAGGAGGCGGCCGTGCCCGCGCTGCGCGAAGCGCTGAAGGAGCAGTACGGAAGCGACGCGCTCCCCGAGATCCTGGCCGGCCCGGACGCCGCCACCGAGGTCGCGGCCTCCGCCTGCCACACCGTGCTCAACGGCATCACGGGCTCGATCGGTCTCGCCCCCACCCTCGCCGCCCTCGAAGCCGGCCGCACCCTCGCCCTCGCCAACAAGGAGTCGCTGATCGTCGGCGGCCCGCTGGTCAAGGCGCTGGCCAAGCCCGGCCAGATCATCCCGGTGGACTCCGAGCACGCGGCCCTGTTCCAGGCGCTCGCCGCCGGCACCCGCGCCGACGTCCGCAAGCTCGTCGTCACCGCGTCCGGCGGCCCCTTCCGCGGCCGTACGAAGGCGGAACTCGCGGACGTCACGCCCGAGGACGCGCTCGCGCACCCCACCTGGGCCATGGGCCCGGTCATCACCGTCAACAGCGCGACGCTGGTCAACAAGGGCCTGGAGGTCATCGAGGCGCACCTCCTCTACGACATCCCCTTCGACCGCATCGAGGTCGTCGTCCACCCGCAGTCGTACGTGCACTCCATGGTCGAGTTCACCGACGGCTCCACCCTCGCCCAGGCCACCCCGCCGGACATGCGCGGCCCGATCGCGATCGGCATCGGCTGGCCCGAGCGCATCCCCGACGCGGCCCCCGCCTTCGACTGGACCAAGGCCTCCAGCTGGGAGTTCTTCCCGCTCGACACCGAGGCCTTCCCGGCGGTGGGGCTCGCCCGGCACGTGGGGGAGCTCGCAGGGACGGCCCCGGCGGTGTTCAATGCCGCCAACGAGGAGTGCGTGGCGGCCTTCCTGAAGGGCGCGCTGCCCTTCAACGGGATCATGGAGACCGTCACCGAGGTCGTCGCCGAACACGGCACACCCGCCGCGGGAACTTCCCTGACCGTCGCGGACGTCCTCGAAGCGGAGACCTGGGCGCGCGCCCGGGCCCGTGAACGGGCGGGACTGACCACCCGTACCGACCTCAGGGACAGCGACCGGACGACCGCGGAGGCTCGTGCATGACGACCTTGATGATGATCCTCGGCATAGTCGTCTTCGTGATCGGCCTGCTGTTCTCGATCGCCTGGCATGAACTGGGGCACCTGTCCACGGCCAAGCTCTTCGGGATCCGCGTGCCGCAGTACATGGTCGGCTTCGGGCCCACCATCTGGTCGCGCAAGAAGGGCGAGACCGAGTACGGCATCAAGGCCATTCCGCTCGGCGGCTACATCCGCATGATCGGCATGTTCCCGCCCGGTCCCGACGGGAAGCTCGAAGCGCGCTCCACCTCGCCGTGGCGCGGCATGATCGAGGACGCCCGCTCGGCGGCCTTCGAGGAGCTGAGGCCCGGCGACGAGACGCGGCTGTTCTACACGCGCAAGCCGTGGAAGCGCGTGATCGTCATGTTCGCCGGACCGTTCATGAACCTGATCCTGGCCGTGGCGATCTTCCTCGGCGTCCTGATGACCTTCGGCTGGAACGAGCAGACGACCAACGTCGGCCGGGTCTCCGACTGCGTCATCTCCGCCAGCGAGAACCGCACGTCCTGCAAGAAGGGCGACACCCCCGCGCCCGCCAAGGCCGCGGGCCTGAAGGCCGGCGACAAGATCGTGGCGTTCAACGGGGAGCGGATCGACGACTGGGGCACGCTCCAGTCCCGTATCCGCGACACCATCGGACCCGCCACCATCACGGTCGAGCGCGACGGCGCCGAGAAGGTCCTGCACGCGACCCTGATCAAGAACCAGGTCAGCAAGACCGACGGCGACGGCGGCTACGTCGAGGGCCAGTACGTGGACGCCGGCTTCCTCGGCTTCACGCCGGCCTCCGGCATCGTCGAGCAGTCCTTCACCGAGTCCGTGGACCGCATGGGCGAGATGATGCAGAACGGTGTGGAGTCGCTGATCGCGCTCCCGTCGAAGATCCCCGACCTGTGGGACGCGGCCTTCGGCGACGGGGAGCGGGGGCAGGACTCCCCGATGGGCGTGGTCGGTGCGGCCCGCGTGGGCGGCGAGGTGTTCACGCTCGACATCCCGCCGGAGAACCAGATCGCGATGATGCTGTTCCTGGTCGCGGGCTTCAACCTGTCGCTGTTCCTCTTCAACATGCTCCCGCTGCTCCCGCTGGACGGCGGCCACATCGCGGGTGCGCTGTGGGAGTCGGTGCGGCGCAAGGTGGCCCGGCTGTTCAAGCGGCCCGACCCGGGGCCGTTCGACGTGGCGAAGCTGATGCCCGTCGCGTACGTGGTGGCCGGCATCTTCGTCTGCTTCACCCTGCTCGTCCTGATCGCCGACGTCGTCAACCCGGTGACGATCAGCTGATCACCCGTTGTCCACCGTGGCCGGGCACCCTTGGTGTCCGGCCACCCCCTTCGGGTGGGAGGGACGGCCGCGGTGTGCCCGGGCACCCGGCCGTGGCGTAATCTCGAACGCTGGAGCCCGCCCATCCCGGGACCTTGATCCACACCTCCACACCTTGGGGTTGCACAGCAGATGACTGCGATTTCTCTGGGAATGCCGTCCGTACCGGTCAAGCTCGCCGAGCGCCGCCGCTCGCGGCAGATCCAGGTCGGCACCGTGGCGGTCGGCGGCGACGCGCCCGTCTCCGTGCAGTCGATGACCACGACGCGCACGTCCGACATCGGCGCCACGCTCCAGCAGATCGCCGAGCTCACCGCCTCCGGCTGCCAGATCGTGCGCGTGGCCTGCCCGACGCAGGACGACGCGGACGCGCTGGCCACCATCGCGAAGAAGTCGCAGATCCCCGTGATCGCCGACATCCACTTCCAGCCGAAGTACGTGTTCGCCGCGATCGAGGCCGGCTGCGCGGCGGTCCGCGTCAACCCGGGCAACATCAAGCAGTTCGACGACAAGGTCAAGGAGATCGCCCAGGCGGCGAAGGACCACGGCACCCCGATCCGCATCGGGGTCAACGCCGGTTCGCTCGACGCCCGCCTCCTGAAGAAGTACGGCAAGGCCACGCCCGAGGCGCTGGTCGAGTCGGCCCTGTGGGAGGCCTCCCTCTTCGAGGAGCACGGCTTCCGCGACATCAAGATCTCGGTGAAGCACAACGACCCGGTCGTGATGGTCAACGCCTACCGCCAGCTCGCCGCCCAGTGCGACTACCCGCTGCACCTCGGCGTCACCGAGGCGGGCCCCGCCTTCCAGGGCACCATCAAGTCGGCCGTCGCCTTCGGCGCGCTCCTGTCGGAGGGCATCGGCGACACCATCCGCGTCTCGCTGAGCGCGCCCCCGGCCGAGGAGGTCAAGGTCGGCATCCAGATCCTGGAGTCGCTCAACCTGCGCCAGCGCCGCCTGGAGATCGTCTCCTGCCCGTCCTGCGGCCGCGCCCAGGTCGACGTCTACAAGCTGGCCGACGAGGTGACCGCCGGCCTCGAAGGCATGGAGGTCCCGCTCCGCGTCGCCGTCATGGGCTGCGTCGTCAACGGTCCGGGCGAGGCCCGCGAGGCCGACCTCGGCGTCGCCTCCGGCAACGGCAAGGGCCAGATCTTCGTCAAGGGCGAGGTCATCAAGACCGTCCCGGAGTCGAAGATCGTCGAGACCCTGATCGAAGAGGCGCTGAAGATCGCCGAGCAGATGGAGAAGGACGGCGTGATGTCGGGCGAGCCGTCGGTCTCGGTCGCCGGCTGACCCGCCACCCCTGCGCTTCACCGTGCCCCGCCCGGCCCGCCCGGGCGGGGCACGGTGTGTTCCGTGGGTACGCGGAAGGCGCACCCTCGTGGGTGCGCGGAAGGCGCACCCTCCAGCCCTGACCGCCGCAGACCGCCCCCGGTACCGCCCCAGGACCGATGAGCGCACCCGCTGACGAGGGGCGGCGCACAACAGCGGCAGGTACAGTGCCAAGACCCGCAACCCGTACCGCGAAGGCCCCCGACCCGTGTTGACCCAGACGACCACCAGGGTGCTCGAGCCCGGCGATCTCGACGCCGCCCTCGAGGTCCTGGAGCGCGAGCCCGTGCACAACGCCTTCGTGACCAGCAGGGTCCAGGTGGCGGGGCTCGACCCGTGGCGCCTCGGCGGCGAGATGTGGGGCTGGTACGAGGACGGGGCCCTGAAGTCGCTGTGCTACGCGGGCGCCAACCTCGTCCCCATCTGCGCCGGCCCCGATGCCGTACGCGCCTTCGCCGACCGCGCCCGCCGGGCCGGCCGCCGCTGCTCCTCGATCGTCGGCCCGGCCGAGCCCACCGCCCTGCTGTGGAAGCTGCTCGAACCGAATTGGGGTCCCGCCCGCGAAGTCCGCGCCCACCAGCCCCTGATGGTCACGGACCGGATGCCCGACACCGTCACGCCCGACCCGTACGTCCGCCGGATCCGCAAGGACGAGATGGACGTGATCATGCCGGCGTGCGTGGCCATGTTCACCGAGGAGGTCGGGGTCTCCCCGCTCGCCGGCGACGGCGGCCTCCTCTACCAGGCGCGGGTGGCCGAACTCGTCGGCGCGGGACGCTCGTTCGCCCGTATCGAGGACGGCAAGGTCGTCTTCAAGGCCGAGATCGGCGCCGCCACCCCCACCGCCTGCCAGATCCAGGGCGTCTGGGTCGACCCCGCGTACCGCGGCCAGGGCCTGTCGGTCACGGGCATGGCGGCCGTCCTGCGCTATGCGCTCGCCGACGTCGCCCCCGTCGTCAGCCTGTACGTCAACGACTACAACACCCCCGCACGCGCCGCGTACCGCAGGGTCGGCTTCGAGGAAGTCGGCGCCTTCATGAGCGTGCTGTTCTGACCGCCGTACCGGGCGTTAGGGTTCCCGCATGACTGACGACGTCGTGATCGGGGCGCTCGACCTCGCCCTGCGGGTCGACGAGGCGCTGGCCGTGCAGGCCCGTGCGTTCGGGCTGAGCGACGACGAGATCGCGGTGCGCCGCCAGATCGTGCTCCGCCACCTCGGCCACCCCGGCGCCCGCGCCCTCGGCGCGACCACCCCCGACGGCCGTCTGGTCGGCTTCGTCTACGGCATGCCCAACGACCGCGCCCACTGGTGGTCCACGGTCGTGGAGCCGTATCTGCGCAGCCGCGAGCTGGACTTCTGGCTGGACGACTCCTTCGTGATCACCGAGCTGCACGTCGAACCCGCGTACCAGAACCGGGGCATCGGCCGCACCCTGATCACCACCATCACCGACTCCGCGGCCGAGCCCCGCTCGATCCTCTCGGCCATCGACTGGGAGAGCCCGGCGCGCGGCCTCTACCGGTCCCTCGGCTACCAGGACCTGGCCCGCCAGGTCCTGTTCCCGAGCGCCCCGAAGCCGTACGCGGTGATGGGCGCCCCGCTGCCGCTGCGGCGCCCGTCCGCCTGAGCCGGGCCCGCCCGTACGCCTGAGCCGGGCCCGCCCGTACGGAAACGGCTCCGCGGGCTCGGGGCAATCGATTAACACCGGGGCCCCGCACCCGGTTAACCTCCTTGGCATCCCAGTGATGCATCCCGCAGGAGTGAACCATGGCAGCCCAGGTCCAGCGCATGTCGAAGTTGATGGTCAAGACACTGCGCGACGACCCGGCGGACGCCGAGGTCCTCAGCCACAAGCTGCTCGTGCGCGCCGGTTACGTCCGCCGTACCGCCGCCGGCATCTGGTCCTGGCTGCCCCTAGGCAAGAAGGTGCTCGCCAACGTCGAGCGCGTGGTCCGCGAGGAGATGGACGCCATCGGCGCCCAGGAGGTCACTCTGCCCGCCCTCCTCCCCAAGGAGCCCTACGAGGCCACCGGCCGCTGGGAGGAGTACGGCGCCGAGCTGTTCCGCCTCAACGACCGCAAGGGCGGCGACTACCTCCTCGGCCCGACCCACGAGGAGATCTTCACGCTCCTGGTCAAGGACCAGTGCTCGTCCTACAAGGACCTGCCGGTGATCCTGTACCAGATCCAGTCGAAGTACCGCGACGAGGCCCGTCCCCGCGCCGGCATCCTGCGCGGCCGCGAGTTCCTGATGAAGGACTCGTACAGCTTCGACACCGCCGACGAGGGCCTCGCCGAGTCCTACGCGCTGCACCGCGCCGCCTACCAGCGGATCTTCGAGCGCCTCGGCCTCGACTACCGCATCTGCGCCGCGACCGCCGGCGCCATGGGCGGCTCGAAGTCCGAGGAGTTCCTCGCCCCGGCCGCGGCCGGCGAGGACACCTTCGCGGACTGCCCGAACTGCGACTACGCGGCCAACACCGAGGCGATCACGTACGCCCTGAAGCCGGTGGACTCCGCGGACGTCCCGGCCGTCGAGGAACTGGACACCCCGGACACCCCGACCATCGAGACGCTGGCCGCGCACCTGGACGTGCCGGCCTCCGCCACCCTCAAGAACCTCCTCGTGAAGGTCGACGGCGAGATCTTCGCCATCGGCGTCCCCGGCGACCGCGAGGTCGACATGGACAAGGTCGAGGCGCACTTCGCCCCGTCCGAGGTGGAGCTGGTGACGGCCGAGGACTTCGAGGGCCGCGAGGATCTCGTACGGGGCTACGTGGGCCCGCAGGGCCTGGAGAAGGTCACGTACCTCGCCGACCCGCGCATCGCCCCCGGCACCTCGTGGATCACGGGCGCCAACAAGGAGGGCAAGCACGCGAAGAACGTGGTCGCGGGCCGTGACTTCGAGGTCTCCGCGTACGTGGACGTCGTGGTCGTCGTCGAGGGCGACCCCTGCCCCTCCTGCGGTACCGGCCTCAAGCTGGACCGCGCCATCGAGATCGGCCACATCTTCCAGCTCGGCCGCAAGTACGCCGACGCCTTCCAGCTCGACGTCCTCGGCCAGAACGGCAAGCCGGTCCGCGTGACCATGGGTTCGTACGGCATCGGCGTCTCGCGCGCCGTCGCCGCACTCGCCGAGCAGCACGCCGACGAGCAGGGCCTGGTCTGGCCCGCGGAGATCGCCCCGGCCGACGTGCACGTGGTCGCGGCGGGCAAGGCCCTCCAGACCGAACTGGCCCTGGACGTCTCGGACAAGCTCGCCGCCGCGGGCGTCCGCGTCCTCGTGGACGACCGCCCGGGCATCTCGCCCGGCGTGAAGTTCACCGACTCCGAGCTCATCGGCGTCCCGAAGATCCTGGTGGCGGGCCGCCGCGCGGCCGACGGCATCGTCGAACTGAAGGACCGCCGCACGGGCGAACGCGAGGAACTCACGGTCGAGGAGGCAGTCGCCCGCCTCACGGCCTGACCCTGCACGCACCGAGAGCGCCCCGGCCTGCATGGGCTGGGGCGCTCTCGCGTGTACGGCGGGGGCGGGGCGCGGTGCTGCGGTACGGGGTGCACGGGCGCGGAGCCCCGCCGCGGTGCGTCCGGCGCGCTCCCGGTCATGCCTGTGCCCAGGTCTGTGGTCCGCCCCGCGTGCGGTCTCGTTTGGGGTCGGTGCCGGTCCGGGGTACCGGTTACACGGGCAATGGCGCCGTACGGCTGCGAGCGTGTGCGTCCGGGTGGGGAGCGCCCGTGTAACCGGCACCCCTCCCCGTCCCCTCACGCCCGGAGCGCGGCTGCCGGCCGGTGGGGGTGCCCGTCACAACCAGCACGCCCGGCCCCGCAGGCTGCTACAACCAGCCCGCGAACTCCAGCAGATTCTCCGCGTCCCGCGGGCGCCCCACCCGCAGCGCCCGTGCCCCCGACTCCACGGCGCGGAACAGGGTCCAGCCGCGCAGGCGTACGGGGTCGACTTCGAGGGACTCGGCGAGGCGCTTCACGCGGCGGCGGGTCGTGGACGGGCCCGTGGGGGCGCCGATCAGGTCCTCCACGCGGTCGCGTACCAGGCGCGCCAGATCGAAGGCGCACTCGCCGACCACCGGGTCGGGACCGACCGCCAGCCACGGCGACCGCTCACCGGCGAGCACCTTGCTCTGTCGGAACGTGCCGTGCAGCAGCCGGAGTTCGGGCGGCGCGGCCACCAGCTCGTCGCGGGCCGCGAGCGCCGCGTCCACCAGCGGCGCGATGTCCGGGAAGGCCGCGGGCGTCGCCTTCATCGCCTCCGCCTGCCGCCCCGTACGCTCGGCGACCGTCTCGCAGTTGCGCCCGGCCGGCGGGTCCACCCAGAGACGGCGGAGCGTTCCGGCGGCTTCCAGGAGCGCTTTCGACTCGGGCAGCGTGCGTACCGACACCTCGGGCGTCAGACGTTCCAGCAGCATCGCCCCGTCGTTGATCCCGGGATCCAGCAGGCGTACGGCTCCGAAGCCGCCCCAGTGCGTCAGCGCGGCCCGCTCCGCCTCCGGACGGAACCGCTCGGGTGCCAGTTTGAGGACCGCGGGCACCCCCTCGGCCGTACGGACGTGGGCGACCAGACTGCTGCGGCCACCGGGCTGGTGCACCCGCTCGACCGTGACCCCGCGCCGCCCGGCCGCCTCCTCCAGGAGCGTGCCGACCTCGCCGAGCCACGCCGACGCCCCGTCGTCGCGCACCTCGCCGAGCGCGGTCACCAGACGCTGCGGCGGTTCGATGGTCATGCGCGAGAGATTCCCTTCAGAACGGTGAAACGTAACGCCGTGGTGCCGACCCCACACCGTAACCGCGTGACGCGGGCACACCAACCGGCGCTAGGCGGAGGGCGTGGCCGAAGCGGCCGGCGTCGTGGCCCGCTCCGCGAGCCCCGGGAAGGCTACGCTGCCGCCCCGCCAGCGCACCGCACGGACGGCCGCTTCGCGCAGCGCGTCCGCCGCCGCCCGCCGGCGCTCGCCCTCCGTGGCCCGTACGACATCCGCGTACACCCCGGCCACCTTGTCCTCCAGCTCGGCCGCGAGCCGCGCCGCGGCGGGGGAGTCCGGCACCGGGAACGGCAGCGCATAGGCGGCCGCCGCCGGCTCCGGCACCGCGCCCAGATCGCGCAGCGTGCGCTGCAACACGTCGCGCCGGGCGCGGTGCGCGTCGTACGCGGACCGCGCCTCCTCGCGCCGGCCCTCACGGATCCGCCCGCCGACCACCCCGTACCCGTAGACGGCCGCGTGCTCGGCGCGCAGCGCCGCCTGGTACGCGGCCGTCTCGGCCGTGCCGTTGTCGCTCATCGGGCCGCCTCACTCAGCAGATACGCGTGTACGTCGCCGGCCGCCGCGATCGAGGCGAGCAGCCGGGCGTCCTCGCCCGGCAGCTCGGCCAGCGTGCCGCGCCGGCTGTCCGCGAGCGCGCGCTCGGCCTCGGCCAGCCGCCGCAGCGTCACCTTCTCGCCCAGCGTCTGCACGGGCGCGCTCTGCGCGGGGCTCGGCTGCGCCGCGGGGGCGCCGCCGAGCGCCTCGACGTGCGCGAGCACCTCGGCGCGCAGCGGCCCGAGCCGGTCGAGGAGCGCCGGGTGCGCGGCGATCGCGGCCTCGTACTCGGCGAGCAGTCCGGCGCTGTCCTTGGCGAGGGCGGCCCGCACCTGGGCGGCCGTCCTGCGCCGGCCCGCGGCCCCGGACGAGCCGGAGTCCGCGCCGTCGTCGGAGCAGCCGGCGAGGAGCGCGGCGCCCGCGGCCGTCACGGCCCCGGCCAGCAGGCTCCGGCGGCGCGGCCCGCCGGCGCGGACAGGCCGGGAGATCGGTTCGTCGTACGGCACGGCAGACGTCCTCGGGGCGGTCGGGGGGCAGGAAGGTGACCCGGTCAACAGCCGGGTGGTGATCACCCTACGCGCGCGGGTGCCCCGAACCCGTAAGCGGGACACCCGGACCGCGGGGATGCCGCCACCCGGTGGACAGCAACACATCCCGGGACCGGATACCCTTTGACCTGACACGCGAGAAACCCACAACAGCACACGCGGCCGAGGAGTCACCCGGATGAGCACCACCCAGAGCGAGAGGCTGCGCGGTCTGCTTGAACCGCTCGTCGGCGCCAAGGACCTGGATCTCGAAGAGATCACCGTGACTCCCGCCGGAAAGCGTCGTGTGCTGCGTGTCGTGGTCGACTCCGACGAAGGCGTCCAGCTGGACACGTGCGCGGAGCTCAGCCGTGAGCTCTCCGCGAAGCTGGACGAGACCGACGCGATGGGCGACGGCGAGTACGTCCTGGAGGTCACCTCCCCGGGCGCCGACCGCCCCCTCACCGAGCACCGTCACTACGTGCGGGCCGTCGGCCGGCTGGTGAAGTTCCAGCTGAACGAGGACGGGAAGACGGGCGAGCTGATCGCCCGCATCCTGAAGGTCGACGACGAGGGCCTCGACCTCGAAGTTCCGGGTGTGAAGGGCCGCAAGCCCACCGCCCGCCGTATCGCTTTCGACTCCGTGGCCAAAGCGCGCGTGGAGATCGAGTTCAACCGCAAGAACACTGCCGACGACGCAGAGAAGGAGGCGTAGCCGTGGACATCGACATGAGTGCCCTGCGGGGTCTGGTCCGGGAGAAGGAGATCTCCTTCGACCTCCTCGTCGAGGCGATCGAGTCGGCCCTCCTGATCGCCTACCACCGCACCGAAGGCAGCCGCCGGCGCGCGCGCGTGGAGCTCGACCGGAGCACCGGCCACGTGACGGTGTGGGCCAAGGAGGACGCCGAGGACCTCGAGGAGGGCCAGGAGGCCCGCGAGTTCGACGACACCCCCTCGGGCTTCGGCCGGATCGCCGCCACCACCGCGAAGCAGGTCATCCTGCAGCGGCTGCGCGACGCCGAGGACGACGCGACGCTCGGCGAGTACGCCGGCCGCGAGGGCGACATCGTCACGGGCGTCGTCCAGCAGGGCCGCGACCCGAAGAACGTGCTGGTCGACATCGGCAAGCTGGAGGCCATCCTGCCGGTGCAGGAGCAGGTGCCCGGCGAGCAGTACCCGCACGGCCAGCGCCTGCGCTCGTATGTCGTGCGCGTGGTCAAGGGCGTCCGCGGCCCGTCCGTCACCCTGTCCCGTACGCACCCGAACCTCGTGAAGAAGCTCTTCGCGCTCGAGGTCCCGGAGATCGCCGACGGTTCCGTCGAGATCTCCGCGATCGCCCGCGAGGCCGGCCACCGCACCAAGATCGCGGTCCGCTCGACCCGTTCGGGTCTCAACGCCAAGGGCGCCTGCATCGGCCCGATGGGCGGCCGCGTGCGCAATGTCATGGCGGAGCTCGGCGGCGAGAAGATCGACATCGTGGACTGGTCCGACGACCCGGCCGAGATGGTGGCCAACGCGCTCTCGCCGGCGCGGGTCTCCAAGGTCGAGATCGTGGACCTCGCGGCCCGCTCGGCCCGTGTGACGGTGCCGGACTACCAGCTGTCGCTCGCGATCGGCAAGGAGGGCCAGAACGCCCGCCTCGCCGCGCGCCTGACGGGCTGGCGGATCGACATCCGGCCGGACACGGAGCAGGCCGGGGAATAACCGGAGGGGCCGGGAAGCGTTACACCTTTCCGGCCGCAGGTCAGCGAGCGGCGCAAAGATCGCGCCGTTATTGATGCGCGCAGCCATTCGATTCCTGCCCCAAAGGGGTGAGGTCGGTGCGGGGAGGTAGACTTAACGGTGTCTGGCCGGACGCACGCCCGAGCCTGCCCTGAGCGAACCTGCGTGGGTTGCCGGGAGCGAGCGGCCAAGCACGATCTGCTGCGGACCGTGTTGATCGAGGGCGAGTGCGCCCCCGACCCGCGCGGTACGCTGCCCGGCCGGGGTGCGTATGTACACCCCGCCCTGGTCTGTATCGACACGGCGGTCCGCCGCCGGGCGTTCCCGAGGGCGCTGCGCGCCGAGGGTCCGCTCGACACCGCGGCCCTGCGCCGGTATGTCGAGCAGGCGCAACCGTAAGAAGACGTGCCGCACGGAGCCCCGTGCGGTCTAGGTACCCCGCGAGTTGGAAGTAGGTCGAGATTGCGATGAGCACTCGATGAGCACGCGATGAGTACGCCCATGAAGTAGCGACGGTCCGGCGTAACCCGGACCTAAAAGGAGCGAAGTGGCTAAGGTCCGGGTATACGAACTCGCCAAGGAGTTCGGGGTTGAGAGCAAGGTCGTCATGGCCAAGCTCCAAGAACTCGGTGAATTCGTACGTTCGGCGTCCTCGACGATCGAGGCGCCTGTTGTACGCAAACTGACTGACGCATTGCAGGGTCCCGGTGGCGGCGGTGCCGCCAAGAAGGCCTCCCCTGCCAAGCCCGCGGCGCCCAAGAAGGCCGCCGCGAAGCCGGCGTCTCCGGCTGCTGCGGCGAAGCCCGCGGCGCCGAAGCCCGCGCCGGTCACCCCCAAGCCCGCGGCGGAGAAGCCCGCGGCACCTGCGCCTGGTCCGCGTCCCGCGGCCCCGGCCCCCAAGCCGGCCGCGGCGCCCAAGCCCGCGCCGGCCGCACCGGAATTCACCGCGCCTCCGGCCGCCCCCGCGGCGCCGAAGCCCGCCGGTGAGCGTCCGGCTGCCCGTCCCGGTGCGCCCAAGCCCGGTGCCTCCCGTCCGGCCCCCGGCCAGGGCGGTCAGGGCCAGGCCCCGCGTCCCGGCGGCGCTCCGCGTCCCGGCGGCCAGGGCGCCCCGCGTCCCGGCGCCCGTCCCGCGGGCCCGCGTCCGGGCAACAACCCGTTCACGTCCGGCGGTTCCACCGGCATGGGCCGCCCGCAGGCGCCCCGTCCCGGCGGTGCCCCGCGTCCCGGCGGCCAGGGTGCGCCCGGCGGCCCGCGTCCGCAGGGCGCCGGCCAGGGCGGTCCCCGTCCGCAGGGTCCGGGCGGCGCCCGTCCGACTCCGGGCGGCATGCCCCGTCCGCAGGGCGGCCAGGCCGGTCCCGGCGGTCCGCGTCCCGGCGGCGGCAACCGTCCGAACCCGGGCATGATGCCGCAGCGTCCCGCTGCGGGCCCGCGTCCCGGCGGTGGCCCCGGCGGCGGCCGTGGTCCCGGTGGCGGCGGTCGTCCCGGCGGTGGCGGCGGCGGTCGTCCCGGCTTCGCCGGTCGTCCCGGTGGCGGTGGCGGCGGCTTCGCCGGCCGTCCCGGCGGTCCCGGTGGCGGCGGCGGTGCCGGTCGTCCCGGTGGCGGCGGTTTCGGTGGCGGCGGCGGTCGTCCCGGCTTCGGCGGTCGTCCCGGTGGTCCGGGTGGCCGCGGTGGCACGCAGGGTGCGTTCGGCCGTCCCGGCGGTCCGGCGCGTCGTGGTCGCAAGTCGAAGCGGCAGAGGCGCCAGGAGTACGAGGCCATGCAGGCCCCGTCGGTCGGCGGCGTGATGCTGCCTCGCGGCAACGGCGAGACCGTTCGCCTGTCGCGCGGTGCGTCCCTCACCGACTTCGCGGAGAAGATCAACGCCAACCCGGCGTCGCTCGTCGCGGTCATGATGAACCTCGGCGAGATGGTCACGGCCACGCAGTCCGTCTCCGACGAGACGCTGCAGCTCCTCGGTGACGAGATGAACTACACGGTTCAGATCGTGTCGCCGGAGGAGGAGGACCGCGAGCTGCTCGAGTCCTTCGACATCGAGTTCGGCGAGGACGAGGGCGGCGAGGAGCTCCTCGTGTCCCGTCCGCCGGTCGTGACCGTCATGGGTCACGTCGACCACGGTAAGACCCGGCTCCTCGACGCGATCCGCAAGACCAACGTGGTCGCGGGCGAGGCCGGCGGCATCACCCAGCACATCGGTGCCTACCAGGTCACGACCGAGGTCAACGACGAAGAGCGTCGCATCACCTTCATCGACACCCCGGGTCACGAGGCGTTCACCGCCATGCGTGCCCGTGGTGCGAAGTCCACCGACATCGCGATCCTCGTGGTGGCGGCGAACGACGGTGTGATGCCCCAGACGATCGAGGCGCTGAACCACGCCAAGGCGGCCGACGTGCCGATCGTGGTCGCGGTCAACAAGATCGACGTCGAGGGCGCGGACCCGACCAAGGTGCGCGGTCAGCTGACCGAGTACGGCCTGGTGGCCGAGGAGTACGGCGGCGACACGATGTTCGTCGACATCTCCGCCAAGCAGGGTCTGCACATCGACTCGCTGCTCGAGGCCGTCATCCTGACGGCGGACGCCTCGCTCGACCTGCGGGCCAACCCCGACCAGGACGCGCAGGGCATCGCGATCGAGTCGCACCTCGACAAGGGCCGCGGTGCGGTCTCCACCGTCCTGGTGCAGCGAGGCACGCTGCGTATCGGCGACACGATGGTGGTCGGCGACGCGTACGGCCGTGTCCGCGCGATGCTCGACGACAAGGGCAACAACGTGGAGGAGGCGGCTCCGTCGACTCCCGTCCTGGTCCTTGGTCTCACCAACGTCCCGGGTGCCGGCGACAACTTCCTGGTGGTCGACGAGGACCGTACGGCCCGTCAGATCGCCGAGAAGCGCGCCGCCCGTGAGCGCAACGCCGCGTTCGCCAAGCGCACGCGCCGCGTCTCGCTCGAGGACCTGGACAAGGTGCTCAAGGAAGGCGAGATCCAGCAGCTCAACCTCATCATCAAGGGTGACGCTTCTGGTTCCGTCGAGGCCCTCGAGTCCTCCCTGCTCCAGCTGGACGTCGGCGAAGAGGTCGACATCCGCGTCCTGCACCGCGGTGTCGGTGCGGTCACGGAGTCGGACATCGACCTGGCGATGGGCTCCGACGCCATCGTGATCGGCTTCAACGTGCGCGCCGCCGGGCGTGCCACGCAGATGGCCGAGCGCGAGGGTGTGGACGTCCGTTACTACTCGGTCATCTACCAGGCGATCGAGGAGATCGAGGCGGCCCTCAAGGGCATGCTCAAGCCGGAGTTCGAAGAGGTCGAGCTGGGTACGGCGGAGGTCCGCGAGATCTTCCGCTCGTCCAAGCTGGGCAACATCGCCGGTGTGCTCATCCGGTCGGGCGAGGTCAAGCGCAACACCAAGGCGCGCCTGCTCCGCGACGGCAAGGTCGTCGCCGAGAACCTCACCATCACCGGTCTGCGCCGCTTCAAGGACGACGTCACCGAGATCCGCGAGGGCTTCGAGGGTGGTATCAACCTCGGAAACTTCAACGACATCAAGATCGACGACGTCATCGCGACGTACGAGATGCGCGAGAAGCCGCGCGGCTGACCGCGTAGCTGATCACGCAGCGTGATCCGGGGCCGGTCGACGGGACGATAATTCCGTCGATCGGCCCCGGCCGTTGCGGGTACGGTTTGTCCGGCCGGGGTCCGGGGGCATCCCCCGGATCAATGCAGCGCAGGCCCCCGACAGGGATCAGGGCGCCGTACACACGACCCCGTACCGGCGGGACATCCGGACTCACATGTACGTAGGGACTCTGTCCTTCGATCTGCTCCTCGGCGACGTACGGTCGTTGAAGGAGAAGCGCTCCGTCGTCCGCCCGATCGTCGCCGAGCTGCACCGCAAGTTCGCGGTCAGCGTGGCGGAGGTCGGCGACCAGAACCTGCACCGCCGGGCCGAGATCGGCGTCGCGGTGGTCAGCGGGGACACGGGGCACCTGTCCGATGTGCTCGACCGGTGCGAGCGCCTGGTGGCCGCCCGCCCCGAGATCGAGCTGCTCTCGGTGCGCCGACGGCTGCACGGGGACGATGATTGACGTACGCAGGACGTGTACGAGAGGTCCGTACGGGACGTACGGACGGAGAAACACAGAGGGAGACGGACCAGTGGCCGACAACGCGCGGGCGAAGAAGCTGGCGGACCTCATCCGGGAAGTGGTCGCACAGAAGCTGCAGCGCGGAATCAAGGACCCGCGCCTCGGCTCCCACGTGACCATCACGGACACGAGGGTCACCGGCGATCTGCGGGAGGCGACCGTCTTCTACACGGTCTACGGCGACGACGAGGACCGTGAGAACGCGGCCCGTGGTCTGGAGAGCGCCAAGGGCGTCCTGCGGTCCGCGGTGGGTGCGGCGGCCGGCGTGAAGTTCACGCCGACCCTGACCTTCGTGGCCGACGCGCTGCCGGAGACCGCCAAGACGATCGAGGACCTCCTCGACAAGGCGCGGGCCTCCGACGCGCAGGTGCGCCAGGCGTCCTCGGGCGCCACGTACGCCGGTGACGCCGACCCGTACAAGAAGCCGGAAGACGACGACGAGGGCGCCGCTTCCGCATGAGCAAGCAGCAACAGCAGACGACGCCGGACGGCCTTGTCATCGTCGACAAGCCGTCCGGCTTCACTTCGCACGACGTGGTCGCCAAGATGCGCGGCATCGCCAAGACCCGCCGCGTCGGCCACGCCGGCACGCTCGACCCGATGGCGACCGGTGTGCTCGTCCTCGGCGTGGAGCGCGCCACCAAGCTCCTCGGGCACCTCGCCCTGACGGAGAAGGAGTACCTGGGCACGATCCGCCTGGGCCAGAACTCCCTGACGGACGACGCCGAGGGCGAGATCACCTCGTCCGCGGACGCCTCGCGCGTGACCCGCGACGCCATCGACGCGGGGATCGCCAAGCTGACCGGCGACATCATGCAGGTGCCGTCCAAGGTCAGCGCCATCAAGATCAAGGGCGTGCGCTCCTACAAGCGGGCGCGCGACGGCGAGGAGTTCGAGATCCCGGCGCGGCCGGTGACGGTCTCGTCCTTCACGGTGTACGACGTGCGCGACGCCGTCGCCGAGGACGGCACCCCGGTCATGGACCTGGTCGTCTCGGTGGTCTGCTCCTCTGGCACGTACATCCGCGCGCTCGCCCGCGACCTGGGCGCGGACCTCGGGGTGGGCGGCCACCTCACGGCGCTGCGGCGCACCCGCGTCGGCCCGTACGGCCTCGACGCGGCCCGCACCCTGGACGCGCACCAGGAGTCGCTCGCGGTCATGCCGATCGCCGACGCGGCGGCCGCCGCGTTCCCGCGCTGGGACGTGGACGCCAAGCGCGCCCGCCTCCTCCTCAACGGCGTCCGCATCGAGATGCCGGACGAGTACGCCCCCGGCGCCCCGGTCGCGGTCTTCGACCCGACGGGCACGTTCGTGGCCCTGGTGGAGAACCAGAAGGGGAAGGCGAAGAGTCTGGCCGTGTTCGCCTGACGGGCGGTCCGCCGGTGTTCGTGTGACGGGTCGGCCCGGGGGTTCGCCCCCGGGCGGCTCGGCATACGGTCGCAGGCGGCCGGCTGCTACCGCGGGCCTGGCCCCGCGGTAAACACCACACCACCCCGTTCACCCCATCGGGCAGGCGCTCGAAGCACACGCCCCGGCTCTCAGGGGGCGCATCCGGTTGGCGGGGCGTGCCGCGGATCAACTCTCCCTACGGTCGTAGCAGCAGCACCGCGGGGAGGACGAGCATGGCCGGGGGTCGGGAGGAACTGGTCAGGATCTGCGATCTCGCGGGCCGTCCCCGGGGCACCGGCTTCGCGGCCGACGAGCTCGGCACCGTCGTCACCAGTCATGAGGCCGTGGACGGGCTCGCGCGCATCGTGCTGCACGCCCCCGGCGGGCGCACGTGCGTGGTCACCTCCGAGGCCGTCACCGCCTTTCCCGAGAGCGACATCGCGCTCGTGAGCACGGAGGGGCTGGGCCTCCGGGCTCTGCCGCTGTCCGTGCGCGAGCACGTGGAGCCCGGCTCGTACGTGCGGATCGCCGCGCTCGGCTGGCGCGAGGCGCGCGTGCTCGATGCCGGGGCGCAGGTGACGTACACCGCGACCGACCGTTTCCATCTGCTCGGCGGCGCCCTGGAGTTGGCGGTCGGCACCGACGCCAGCGACGCGTTGCAGCTCGGCGGGGGTGCGGCCGGCGGTCCGGTGCTCGACACCGGGACCGGCGCCGTGCTCGCCGTCCTCGGCACCGCGCTCGACGCCGGGCACCGCGCGGCCGGCTACGCGGTCCCGCTGCGCGCCGCCGCCCGGGCCGACACCACCGGCGCCCTCGACGCCCTGCTCACCCGCAACGCCGCGAGCGTCCCCGCGTACGGCCCCGACCTGAACCTCGCCGGAGCGCTCCAGCTGAGCGCCATCTCGGTGGGCTCCGACCTGCCGCGCGAGGAGCGCGAGCCGGTGGAACGGGTCGAGGTGGGAAGGGAGTTCGCGGCCTTCGCCGAGTCCGCCGCGTCCGTGTGCGCCCTCGTCGGTGACCCGGGCAGCGGCCGTACCACCGAACTCGGCGCCCTCGCCCGGCGCCGCGCCCGCGGCACCGTCCCGGCACCGACCGTCTGGCTGCGCGGGGCCTCCCTGCACGCCGCCGACGCCTCGGTGGCCGACGCGGTCGCGCGGGCGCTCGCGCACGCCGGACGGATCGTCGCCGCCTCCGAGGACGTGCCGGCCGAGGGGGCGGAGGGCGAGCTCGGGGACATCGGTCCCGACCGGATCGCCTCGCTCGTACGGGATGCGGGGCGGCCACTCCTCGTCCTGCTCGACGGACCCGAGGAGATGCCGCCGCAGCTCGCGCACCGGCTCGCGGAGTGGAGCGAGGGCACCGGGCGGTGGCTGCGCGCGACCGGGGCGCGGCTCGTGATCGCCTGCCGTGCGGAGTACTGGGAGCAGGCTGGGGCGCTGTTTCCCGAGGCCGCGCTGTACGGATCCACGCACGGCGGACGGCTGCCCGCGTGCGTGCGGATCGGGGAGCTGGGGGAGCGGCAGGCCGGCTGGGTGCGGTCGCTGTACGGGGTGCCGGAGGGCAGCCTGTCGGCGCGTGATGCCGAACATCCGCTGGCCGTACGGCTGTTGGGGGAGGTGCGGGCTGCGCTCGGGGAGGGTGGGGAGCGGGGGGAACGGGGGATGTGCGGGGAGTCCGGTGATCGCGGGGAGTCCGTCGCGCCCGGCCGGGGCGGTGAGCGGGACGATGAGCGGGGTGAGGCCGTCGGAGGGTGTCCCGACCGGTCGGAGATCTTCTCGGCGTATCTGGATCTGCTCTGTCTGCGGATCGCGGTGCGGCTGGCCGCGCTGCAAGGGCTGTGGGGTGCGGACGGGCGAGAGGGCGGGGGTGGTCCCGGGGCCGAGGCCGGCGAGAGGGCCGGGGCGGGAGACGAGGGCGGGCCGCTGCCGGCGGAGAGGCTTCGGCTGTCGGCGGTACGGCGGCTCGCCGCGAAGGTGTCCGGGCGGTTGCACGAGGCGGCTCGCCGTTGTCTGGGACCGGGGCAGGGCGAGCTGGACCGGGAGGCCTTCGAGGAGATCTTCCCGTGGGCCACGGGCTGGGCCTCCGCGGTGCTCACAGAGGGCGCCCTCGTGCCCGCGGGCGCGGGCTACCGCTTCGCCCACGAGGAGCTCGCCGACTGGATCCAGGGTGCCCATCTCGACCTGGACGCGGCCCTGTTCGCCCTGGTCCACCGCTGGCGCGAGCAGCCGGGTGAGGGTCCGTCGGCGGCGGAGCGGCTGCCCGCGCGGGCCGAGGTGGCGCGGCGGCGTCCGCGTAAGAGCGCCGCGAAAGCGGGCGGCGCCAAGGGGGCGAAGGGAGTCAGGGGAGCGGTCTCCAAGGGCGGGAGCGTCAAGGGGCAGGCCGGGGCCGTGCGGGCACGCAAGGGTGCGCCACGGGCGGAAGGTGAGGAGCGGCCTGCCCCCGCGCTCCCCGTACCGCGCCACCGCATCGGCCCCGTCCTCCAGGCCCTCCTGCTCCTCGAACGCCAGCAGGGGCCGGACCAGCTCCGGCGCCGTCTGGACGAACTCGTCCTCGCCGCCGACCACTTCGCCGTACGCGGCCTGCGCCCCGCACCCAGCTGGGCCGCCCCAAGCGCGGCCGGGGGCGGGCGCGGGCGGCCCGCGGACGCCGCCTGGTGGGCCGCCCGCCTGGTCGCCGAGACCCTGCTCCGCGTCCCGGACGCGCGCCCGTACCTGCCCGTCCTGCGCCTGCTCGCCGAACGGCTGCTCGCGCGCGGGCCGGTGCGCGGGGTGTACGACGGCTTCGGACCGTGGTTCTGGCGTGCCCTGCCGCTGCCCGCCGAGGACCGGCTCGACCTGCTGCGCCGCCTCGTGGTGGCCGAGCCCACGCCCGAAGGCGAGCGGTACCTGGACACCACGGCAGATCTCCTGAAGGCCCAACCCGCCCTCGTACAGCCGCTGTTGACCCGCTGGTTCACCGACGACCGGCCGCTGGCCGCCGCTCCCGCGGCCACCGTCGCGCAGGCCGCCCAGGCGCTCCTGCACACCCACCGTCACCGCGCCCTCGACGACCTCACGGAGGCGCTCGCCGACTGCGCACACCCCCGCGGAGACGAACTGCTCGCCACGCTCGCCGAGGAGGAACCCTCCGCGCTCTGCCGCGCCGTCGACCGCTGGGCGCACGACGAGCGCGCCGAACGGCGGGTCGCGGCCGCCGCCTACGGCCTGCTCGTCCGGCCGCACGCCCGCAGTGAGGCCGACCGCAGCCTCCTGCGCTATGCCGCGCTCGCCCTGCTCGCCCGGCCCGAGGACGGCGCGCTGTACGGAGCGGCGCTCTCGTTGCTCGTACGGGACCCGCTCACCCGCGAGCGCCATCTGCCGCACGCGCTGCGGCGGTACGCGGCCGGTGACCCGCAGCTCGCCTCCGCCGCGCTGGCCGTGGCCCTGACCACGCACGCCGAGCCGGTGCTCGACGCCTTCCGGGCGCGGCTGCGCGAGCCGGGGTCGGGGTCCGCCGAGGTGCTCGCGGCCCTCGCGGAGGTCACCGGCCCCGCCGCCGCCCGGCGCGTGAGCCCTCTCGTACGGGAGTTCGTCGAGCTGCGCCCGGAGGCGGCCGGCCAGGCCGCGGCCTACGTCGAGCGGCGGCTCGCCCAGGGCTCCGCGGCGCGCGAGACGCTGTTCCCACTGGTGGCGGGGCTGCTGCAGGGCGGACCCGTCGAGGTGCGGCGCGCCCTCGCGCGGGTGCTCGCGACGCCCGGCACGGCGGCCTCGCGCACCCTGCGCGGGGAACTGCTCGACGTGCTCCTGTCGCCTGCGCAGGACCCGCTGGTCCTGGACGAGGTGGTCGACGTCGCCGTCCGTACCTGCGGCCCGGACCCGGACCGCACCGCCGACCTGGTCCGCCGCTGCGGCCTGCTGCTCGTCCGCACCCCGGAAGGCGCGGCGGCCTTCGACCGGCGCCTGGTCGAACTGGCGCGGTCGGGCCGTGAGCGCGCACGGATGCTTGCGGACTGGCTCGACGGGGCGCCCGGGGTGTGGACGGTCCTGGTCGGGCCCAGCGCGCGGCGGATGATCGTGAACGAGGTGGGGGAGCGGGTGTCGGCCTGAACATCGGCGCCACGGGGCTTGGCGATCCGGGCCGAGGCGATCCGGCGCCGGCACCCCGGCGCCCGGCGCCATGGTCGGAGGCGGCACCCCGGCGCCCCCGTGCACTTGCGGCCCGCCTCTGCGGCGCCACACCCGGCGACCCGGCCTCCGTCTCGCCCACAGCCATCCCGCCCCTGACAGACGACCGCGTCCGCCCCCTCCGCTCCCCGCCCTGCACGCCCGACCTGCACCTGCCGCCCACCGCGCCGCCGAGGCCGGGCACCCCTCCGGCCCGGACCGGAAGACCGCCCACCCGCCGGGGAGCGCCGACGGGCACCCCCGGAGGCGGAGGGGCCGGAAAAGTCATGGCACTCTTAGTCCTGCGCAAACATCAGGACGTACACAGGTTCGGCGAGGAGCAAACACCGTGCAGCGCTGGCGTGGCTTGGAGGACATCCCCCAGGACTGGGGGCGCAGCGTCGTCACCATCGGCTCCTACGACGGCGTACACCGCGGTCACCAGCTGATCATCGGCCGCGCCGTGGAGCGTGCCCGCGAGCTCGGCATCCCCTCCGTGGTCGTCACCTTCGACCCGCACCCCAGCGAGGTGGTCCGCCCCGGCAGCCACCCGCCGCTGCTCGCCCCGCACCACCGCCGCGCCGAACTCATGGCGGAGCTGGGCGTGGACGCCGTGCTGATCCTCCCCTTCACCACCGAGTTCTCGAAGCTCTCGCCGGCCGACTTCGTGGCCAAGGTGCTCGTCGACAAGCTGCACGCCCGTGTGGTCGTCGAGGGCCCCAACTTCCGCTTCGGCCACAAGGCCGCGGGCAATGTGGAGTTCCTCGCCGAGCAGGGTGAGACCTACGACTACGAGGTCGAGGTCATCGACCTGTTCGTGAGCGGCGCGGCGGGCGGCGGCGAACCCTTCTCCTCCACGCTGACCCGCCGCCTCGTCGCCGAGGGCGACGTCGCGGGCGCCGCCGAGATCCTCGGCCGCCCGCACCGCGTCGAGGGCGTCGTGGTCCGCGGCGCCCAGCGCGGCCGCGAACTGGGCTTCCCGACCGCCAACGTCGAGACCCTGCCGCACACCGCGATCCCCGCCGACGGCGTCTACGCCGGCTATCTCCACGTCGAGGGCGAGGCCATGCCGGCCGCCATCTCGGTGGGCACCAACCCGCAGTTCGACGGCACGGAACGCACCGTGGAGGCGTACGCCATCGACCGAGTGGGCCTCGACCTGTACGGCCTGCACGTGGCCGTGGACTTCGTCGCGTACGTCCGCGGCATGGCCAAGTTCGACTCCCTGGAGCAGCTCGTCGACGCGATCGCGGACGATGTGCGGCGGGCGAAGGAACTGCTGGCGGAGCACGAGGCGTAAGCCCTTCGGGAACGCGACCGCGCCGCACGGGAGTTGATCCGGTGCGGGGCGGTTGCGTGCGGGACCCGCGTCTCGTGCGGTCGCCGTGTCCGGCCCCGCCAACCGGCAGCAGGGCGGCGTATCAGAACGCCGCCAGCGCCACCACCTCGCTGCCGCTGCGGGCGAAGACCCTGTTGCCCTCCGCAGCGATCGACTGCTGGTTGGCGGCCGGGATGCGGTACACCAGAGCTCTCTCGCCCTCGCCCGCGGTCAGTCCGTTGATGGTGAGCATCTCGTCGCCGGTGTGTCGGGTCTCGGTCCGCAGGCACCAGGCGCTGTTGCCCTGCACGAGCAGCGGCCAGCCACGGTCCGTGGCGGTGTCCCCCTGCCACACCTCGCGGCCGTCGCGGGCGTCGAGGCGCCGCGGGTAGTAACCGCCGTTGGCGTACACGGCACCCGAACGGACCGTGGGCGGCCCCCAGTTCTCGCCTTCGCGCTCCGGGTCCTGGATCCCGGCACGCCAGATCTCCCGCCCGTCGCGGAGCCGACGGGCGTACAGGCGCGGGCCGTTGAGGAACACCGTGTCGTCGTCGACAGCCGGATGGACGTGGACGTCGGAGTTCCCCGGATGCGACCACGCGACCTTGCCGCTTCGTGTGTCGAACGCCAGGACGCCCCCTTCGTCATCCCCAATCACGAGCCGGCCCCGGGCGGCCACCGCGGACACGGCCGCCTTGCCCTTGAAGGAGGCGGGAGCGCTCGCCGTCCACCGCACCTTCGCGTCGGATCTGCCGACACTGCGCAGCTTCTTGTCCTTCGTGAGGAAGTAGACCGCGTCCTCGTCCGCCGCGAGCAGGTACTGCACCTCGGCCTCCCGGCAGGTCCACTTGGCGACGCCGGTGGACGCCACGTACGTACGCAGCACCCCCTCCTCGTCGGCCGCCGCAACCAACCGGTCCGACAGGGAGAGGTATTCGGCCTGTGCGCGGATGCCGGGTGCCTGCCAGCGACGCGATCCGTCCAGTACGTCGTACGCGGAGATGCCTCCGCTCGCGGCGCCGAACACGAGGACGTCGCGCACCGGCAGCAGACTCGGTGCGTAGATGTCGGCCTCGCTGAGGACGCGCCAGAGGACCGTGGCGGACGGTATGGCGGTGCCAATGCTTGTCTTGTCGGCCGGATTGTCGAGGGGCTGCTCGGGGGTGCGGGCGGCGGGCGGGATGTCGAAGGGGCCGTTCCGCGCAGGCGGGCGCGCCTCGTCCTGGGTGCCCCGGCCCGCCAGCCACCAGACACCCGTACCACCTGCCGCGGCGAGGGCCGCGCCCCCTGCCGCAAGGCCGGTGAGCAGCCGGCGCCGATCGGGTGAAGGCGCCCGGCCGTCCGCGGTGACCCCAGTCTGCGGGGTGAGGCGGCCGGCGTCGCGTTCGCGTTCCTTGATGGCCTCGGCGAGCGCACCGCGTCGCCAGTGCCGCTCGGCCCCCTTGGCGGGGGCCATTGCCTCCTGGATCTGCGCCGGGGTGGGCCGCAGCGCCGGATCCTTGGCGAGACAGGGTGCCACAAGAGCCATCAACTCAGATGAGAGACCCGCCAGTTCGGGCTCGTCGTGCACCACGGCGTACTGCACGGCCGCCACGTGGCCACCGTCGAAGGCCCGCCGCCCGGTGGCCGCGTACGCGAACACAGCGCCCAGCGAGAACACATCGGCCGGAGGCGCCACCCGCTGCCCGAGGACCTGCTCGGGCGCGCCGTAGCCGGGGGTGACCGGCACCTGCCCGGTTGTGGTGAGCGTGAGTCCGTGCTCGGGCCGGGCGATGCCGAAGTCGATGACGCGAGGGCCGTCCGCGGTCAGGACGATGTTCTGCGGCTTGAGGTCGCGGTGCACGAACCCGGCCGCGTGGATGTCGGCGACCGTGCGCGCGAGCGAGGCGGCGAGCGCCCGCAGCGCGCCCTCGTCAAGCGGCCCGAACCGGTCGACGGCCTCGTCGAGGGTGAGCCCCGCGAGAAACTCCGTGGCCATCCACGGCCGCCCGCCTTCGGTCCACGCCCCCAGCACGGCCGCGACGCCTGGACTGCGTACGGCCTGCGCGGCCTGCGCCTCGCGCACGAAACGCTGGGCGAGGCCGGCGTCATGGGCGAGCTCGGGCCGCAGCACCTTGACTGCCGCAAGCGTTCCGGCCGCGTCTTGACCGACATACACCTTGCCCATACCGCCTTCACCGAGCACACCGAAGACGCGGTACGGGCCGAGGCGGATCGGGTCTCCGGGGCCGAGCGGGGTCATGATGGGTTTCCTTCACGCGGGGGACGAGGGGAAAGGCAGGTGGGTGGGGTAGGCGGTGCAAGTCGGCTACATCCCGGGGGTTTCGGGCTCCGGTTGCCCGGGGGTGCGGCTCACTTCAGCGGATACGCGCTCAACGTCGACTCCCCCATTCCGAGGACGAGCCGGTCCGGGGCGTCCGCGTAGAAGCGTGTCGCGGCGGTCTTGTACGTGAGCCCTGCCTTGTGGTTTCTGAGGTCGATGGCATGCAGCTGAACGCCGTTGCGGTAGTAGCCGTAGCGCCTCGTCACCAGCGGCCGCCAGGCCAGGGACGCCTCGCTGACCGTGTCCGAGGTCTCGGTCCACGCCACTTCACCGCTGTCGGCGGCGAGAGCGCTCAGCCCGACTCCCTGCCCGACCGCGTAGACGACCCCCGAGGCGTACGCGGGCGGGCTGTAGGCGACACCGGACGCGCTCTTCCACACCTCGTCGCCGTTCTCGATCCGCCAGGCCCGCAGCCGCTCGCCCCCCAGGAAGAGCAGACCGCCGGCGACCGCCAACGGGCTTTGCAGCGCGTCGGGATCCTCGGCCTTCCCGTACGGTTTCTCCCACAGGACGTTACCGCTGCCGACGTCCCGCACGACGACGCGGACCGTCCCGGGCTCGGTCTCCTGTAGCGTCACCAGTCGTTCGCCGACGACCTCGGCGGTCAGGAAGTGCAACCGCCAGTTGTTGTCCGGGCGCTTGGGCAGCGGCTTTGACCACAGGGTTCTACCGGTCCTGATGTCGGCGGCGCGCAGCGTGAACTTCTGGGAGGCGAGGAAGCCGTTGCTCCATTCCTTGCCGGTCCCGACCACGACGTACGCCACCGAGCCCCTGACACACAGCAGTTGGTTCCCGTCGAGACCTGCGACAGTGCCGCTGAAGACGGCAGGGGTCGGCTGCAGATAGTCCTGTGCCTTGTTCCAGACATCGATGCCCGCCGGCGTCACTCCGCCCACGGCCTTGTCGTGGTTCGGGCCGAGCCGGTACTCGCGGCCCTCGACGACATCGACCTGCCAGGGCGAACCGTCGGCGACCAGGTCCTCGGTGCGCGAGCCGGTCTCCGGGTCGAAGCGCATCGTGACGGCGCGGAAGGGGAGATGGATCACTCCTTCGACCGGCAGGGGCGTGGGAAGCCCCCACTCGAGGATGCGGTACGAACTTTTCGTGCTCCAGAGGGGATCCAGGTTCCTTGTCTGCTCGGGCCCCGAGGCCGCCGCGCCGGAACCGCTCTTGTCCTTTTCGCCCGACGTGCTCCACCACCAGGCGCCGCCGCCCATCAGCGCCGTGGCGGCCAACACCCCGCCGCCGAACAGGAAGCGCCGTCGGGAGGTGTCCGCGCCCGCCGCAACCGGTGCTGAGACGCCGCCGGGGGTGAAGGCGTCGACCGGTGCGGGCAGCCGCTGGGGCGGAACATGCCAGACGTCGGCGGCCCGCTGCCCGATCAGACCCATCAGCGAGTCAGGCAGCTGCTCGGCGAACTCCCCGCCTCCGTCGTGGAGCTGCGCCGCCAGCTCCAGCACTCTGGGACGCTGCGCCGGATCCTTGGCCAGACACCGTGCGAGCACGGGCGCGAGCGAGGCAGGCACGCCGTCCAGATCGGCCTCCCCGTACCGCACGCGGTACAGCAGGTCGGCCGCCTGCCCGGACCCGAACGGGGAGCTGCCCCGTGCCGAGTACACGAGCACCCCGGCGAGCGCGAAGACATCGCCAGCCGCGCCATGGTCCTGTCCGGTGGCCTGTTCGGGCGACATGAAGGCCGGGGTGCCCACGGCGGAACCGGTGCGGGTGAGCCGAGCGTCCCCCAACGCCCTTGCGATCCCGAAGTCGATGACCTTGGGCCCGTACGCCGTGATCAGGATGTTCGACGGCTTGAGGTCCCGGTGTACGACTTCGGACCGGTGCAGCTGCTCGAGTGCGGCGCACAGAGCTGCCCCGACCGCGCGCACCGTCTTCTCCGGCAGTGGCCCGGCGGCTTCCACCGCCTCGTCGAGCGCGGGACCGAGCACGTACTCCGTGGCCAGCCACGGAGTGGCCGCGAGTGGATCGGCGTCGATGACCCTGGCCCCGAACTGTCCTCCGATGACTCGGGCCGCATCGATCTCGAGCCGGAACCGTGTCCGGGCCTCCGGGGTCTCGGCGATGCCCGGGTGCATGGTCTTGAGCGCGACGGTGGCGCCGCCCGGCGTGCGGGCGACGTACACGGTCCCCATGCCGCCGCTGCCCAGGCGGGCGACGAGGCGGTAGGGGCCGAGGGATGCGGGGTCGTCGTGCGTCAGTGGTGTGGGCATGGGAGGGGGTCCGTCGTCGGGTGGCTGGCGGAGGCAAGGGTGGAGTTCTCAGGCGGGTACGGGCATCGGGGATGTCGACACCGGGCTTACGCGGATGCCGGAACGGCTGTTGCCCGTGCCGCCGCCGTACCGGCCCCCGAGGCCGCCTCGGCGCCGAGCACGGAAGCGGCCTGGTGGGCCAGCGCGGCGCCGATGCGAGGAGGCAGCCAGCCAGGGGTGAGCAGTCCGGTGGCGCGGTCGGGGGCCCCGAACCCGGCCGGCTGCTGTACCGAGCCCGGGTCGTCGTCGGCCAGCTCCCTTATGAGATCGGCGAGTTGCATGCGTGCTGCGGGGTCGCGCGCCAGGCACAGTGTCACGGCGGACCGGAGCCAGCCCGGCAGTTCCTCCCGCTCCGGCGATGTGCTCCCGGTGGCGGCGAAGGCGAGTGTCGCCCCCAGCGCGTATACGTCGCCCATGGGCTGCGGCGTCTCGCCCGCCACCTGCTCGGGCGCGAGAACGCTGTGGTCGATCCCGGTAAGGCCGCCATCCGGTGCTCCATCCGGCCTGGCGGCACGCACAGCGCCGTATCCGCCGAGGCGGGGGCCGTCGTGGGCGAGGAGGACGGAG
Source organism: Streptomyces indicus (assembly GCF_900100315.1). Taxonomy (GTDB): domain Bacteria; phylum Actinomycetota; class Actinomycetes; order Streptomycetales; family Streptomycetaceae; genus Streptomyces; species Streptomyces indicus. The sequence goes on along the minus strand of NZ_FNFF01000002.1, from coordinate 39,483 downwards.
GCGGGTGAGACGCCCGCGTGCGTGAGGTCCTGCCCGTGGATCACGGAGAGGGACTCGGCCAGCGCGACACCGAGGGCGCGCACCGTTCGCTCGGGCAACGGACCAGCATGGAGTGTGAGCGCGACGGGCAGCGGCAGTACCGGCAGATACGGGACGGCGTGCCAGACTCCGTGGCCGGCAGGCGCCAACTCGGCGGCCGGCAGCACCCACCGCCCCACCAGATAGCGCGAGGCGTCCGCCTCGGCCAGGAAGCGTGCGGGGTCACTCCCGGGAAGCGGGCTGCTGAGGAGGACGGTGCGCTCGCCGTCGGGCGTACGGCCGATGCGGCGGACGGCTGGCGGCGGATACCTGTGACCCGCGCCCTTCATCGCATCGAGCGCCGCGAGGACGACGTAGGGCCCGACCTGCTGGACACCCGTCCCGCTTTCTGCCCGGCTCTCCGCCCCGTGCCCGCTCTGCATGTGCAACCACTCCCAGCCCCCGTCGGATCGAGCGCCGTGAGCCTACTAGAGGGGCGTGGCGGGCAAGGGGGCGGGCTGTGGCGGGTGCTGCCCGCCGGGTTCCGGATCGGGCCGACGGGCAGCGTCGGAGCCTGCGTATCTCCATCGGCGGTGGAGTACGCAGACAACCTCAGCCGCGCACCTTGGCGCTTGCCCAATGACAAGCCACCTGCCGCTCCCCACCCCCCGAAAGCACCGGCAGCACCGTCCTGCGGCAGTCCCCGGCCACCCCGGCCCGCTCCGCCTCGCCGGAGTCCAGGACCTGGCAGCGTGCATGGAAACGGCAGCCGCCCGGGATGCGGGACGGGTCCGGGGGCTCGCCCGTGAGGACCACCGGGTCGCCCGGGGCCTCCGGGAGTACGGACAACAGGGCCTGGGTGTACGGGTGTTGGGGTGAGGTGAGGACCTCCTCCACCGTGCCTGTCTCCACGATCCGGCCCAGGTACATCACCGCGACCCGGTCCGCGATGTTCCACGCGAGCCCCAGGTCGTGCGTGACGACCAGGGCCGAGAGGCCGAGGTCGGCGCGCAGGGAGAGCAGCAGCGCCAGGATCTCGCCGCGCACGGAGGCGTCCAGGGACGCCACCGGCTCGTCCGCGACGATCAGTTCGGGGTCGAGGACCAGGGCGCCCGCGATGACGACGCGCTGGCGCTGACCGCCGGACAGTTCGTGCGGATAGCGCAGGAAGAACCGCTCGGGGGGCCGCAGCCCGGCCCGTGACAGGGCGTTCGCCACGGCCTCGCGCTCGTCGCCCGTGTATCCGTGGATACGCAGGCCTTCCGCCACCGCGTCGTACACCGTGTGCCGCGGGTTGAGCGAACCGCTCGGGTCCTGGAGCACCAGCTGGGCCCGCTTGCGGTAGGCCTTCAGGGCCTTGCCGCGATACGTCAACGGGGAGCCGTCGAAGAGGACTTGGCCGGAGGTCGGCGGGACCAGGCCGAGCAGCGAGCGCGCCAGCGTCGTCTTGCCGCAGCCCGACTCGCCGACCAGCGCCACGATCTCGCCGCGCTTGATGTCGAGGTCGACTCCGTCGACGGCCCGGGCTTCCGGGGCGCCCCGCCGGCCGGGGAAGGTCACCTGGAGGCCCGAGGCACTCAGCAACGCACTCATCGTTCACTCCCCACCGAGGCGCCGGAGGCGCCCGCAGAGTCGGCTTCGTTCGCCGGGGCGGCGGCCGGGTCCGGATCCGATGCGCCCCCCGGCGCCGGCGCGTCCGCCGTGTCCGGCACCGACGACGCCTCCGCTCCCCGTACATGCACACAGGCCGCCCGCCACAACTCACCCGCGTCGACCAGGACTTGGTCCCGGGAGGAGCAGATGTCCAGGGCGACCGGGCACCGCGGGTGGAAGGTGCAGCCCGTCGGCAGGTCGGAGGGGTCGGGCGGGTCGCCGGGCAGGCCCTGCGGCGCGAAGCGCGAGGACGGGTCGCCGATCCGCGGGAACGCCGCCGACAGCGCCTTCCCATACGGGTGCTGCGCGGCCTCGTACACCTGCCGGGCAGGGCCTTCCTCGACCACGCGGCCCGCGTACATGACCGTCAGGCGGTCGCAGGTGTCCGCGAGCACCGCCAGGTCGTGGCTGATCATCACCAGGCCGAGGTCCTGCTCGGCCACCAACTGCTCGATCAGCCGCAGGATCTGCGCCTGGATCATCACGTCGAGGGCGGTCGTCGGCTCGTCCGCGATGATCAGGTCGGGGGCGCAGGCCAGCGCCATCGCGATCATCACGCGCTGTCGCTGTCCGCCGGAGAGTTCGTGCGGGTAGGCCTGGGCGCGCGCGGCCGGCAGGCCCACGTGCTCCAGGAGTTCGGCCACGCGTGCCTTGACCTTCCCGGCCGGGGCCGTCTTGTGCAGGACGATCGGCTCGGCGATCTGGTCGCCGATCCGGTGCACCGCGTTCAGCGAGTGCATCGCGCCCTGGAAGACGATCGAGGCGCCCGCCCAGCGCACGGCCCGCAGCCGGCCCCACTTCATGCCGAGGACGTCCTCGCCGTTCAGCAGGATCTGCCCGGTCACCTCGGTGCCGGCGGGAAGGAGCCGCAGCAGCGCGAGCGCGAGTGTGGACTTGCCGCAGCCCGACTCGCCCGCGATGCCGAGCTTCTGCCCGGCCTCCACGGTCAGATCGACGCCGCGTACGGCCCGGGCGCCGTTCGCATACGTGACAGTGAGGTCACGTACCTCCAAGAGGCTCAACGGGCCACCCCCAGCCTGGGATTGAGAACCGACTCGACCGCTCGTCCGCACAGCGTGAACGCCAGCGCCACCGCGGCGATCGCGAGTCCGGGCGGTGCGAGATACCACCAGTGTCCGGCGCTGACCGCGCCCGCCTCGCGCGCGTCCTGGAGCATGCCGCCCCACGAGGTGATCGTGGGATCGCTCAGACCGAGGAAGGCCAGCGTGGACTCGGTGAGGATCGCGCTGGAGATGACGAGCGTGGTCTGGGCGAGGACGAGGGGCATCACGTTCGGCAGGACGTGCCGCAGCATGATGTGCCCGTGCCCGCCGCCCAGCGCGCGGGCCCTTTCGATGTACGGGCGCGACTCCACGGCGAGGGTCTGGGCACGGACGAGCCGGGCCGTGGTCGGCCACGTGGTGACGCCGATCGCGAGGATCACCGTCCACATCGAGCGGTCCATCACGGTCGCGAGCGCGATGGCGAGCACCAGCGTCGGCATCACCAGGAACCAGTCGGTGATCCGCATGAGGACGGTGGCGAACCAGCCCTTGAAGTGGCCCGCCACGATCCCGACGAGCGTGCCGATCGCCACGCACAGGAACGCGGCGAGCAGACCGACCGTGAGGGACACCCGCGCACCCCACACCAGCAGGGCGAGCACGCTGCGCCCGAACTGGTCGGTGCCGAGCGGGAATTCACCGCTCGGATCCTCCATCGGCAGGCCCGGGGCGTCGGTCACGGACTCCGAGTCGGCGCCCACGAGCAGGGGAGCGGCCAGTGCGATCAGGGCGATGAGCACCAGGGCGCCCAGGCCCCACAGGCCGCTGCGGTGGGTGCGGTACTCCTTCCAGAAGCGGACGAAGGACTGGCGCATGCGCGCGGCCTTGAGCGCGCGTGGGCTCCTTGCCGCGGCGGCCTTGGCCGGCGGCTCCGCCGTCCTCGGCGGCTGTGTGGTCATCGGAGGTTCTGCGGTCATCGGCCCACCCGGGGATCGAGCAGCGGATACAGCACATCGGCAAGGGTGTTGGCCAGGATCACCGCGGCCGCCCAGAAGAAGAACAGGGCCTGCACCAGCGGCAGATCGGGACCGGCGAGCGCCTCGTAGAAGAGACCGCCGAGCCCCGGCCACGAGAACACCGTCTCGACCAGGATCTGCCCGGCGACCACATGGCCGAGGTTCACGAACATCAGCGTGAAGGTGGGCAGGAGCGCGTTCGGCACGGCATGCCGGCGCCGTACGACATCGTCGCGAAGTCCCTTGGCGCGCGCGGTCGTCAGGTAGTCGCTGCCCATCTCGTCGAGCAGCGAGGAGCGCATGACAAGGAGCGTCTGCGCATAGCCCACGGCGACCAGGGTGATCACCGGCAGGATCATGTGGTGCGCCACGTCGACGACGTACGCGAAACCGGTCTCGCCGCCGGACTCCAGACCGCCGGTCGGGAAGAGCCCCGGGATGGGCCCGACACCGACCGAGAAGACGATGATGAGCAGCAGGCCGAGCCAGAACGACGGCACGGAGTACAGGGTCAGCGCGAGGGCGCTGTTGAAGCGGTCGCCCTTGCCGCCGTGCTTCCAGGCCGTCCGCGTCCCGAGCCACAGGCCGAGCGCGGTGAAGAGGATGTACGCGGTGCCGGTGAGCAGCAGCGTCGCCGGGAGCGCCGCCGTGATCTTCTCCATCACCGGTGCGTGGAACTGGTACGACATCCCGAAGTCGCCGGTCAGGGCGTCCCCGATGTAGTCCAGGAACTGCTGCCACATGGGCTGGTCGAGGCCGAACTCCCGGCGCAGGTTCTCCAGTTGCTCGCTGGAGATCGGGCGCCCACCCGTCATGTGCTTGACGGGGTCGGAGGGAATCAGGCGGAAGAGGAAGAAGCTCGTGACGAGCACGGCGAACAGGGAGACCGCTGCCCCCAGGATCTTCGTCGCCGCATAGCGCAGGTACGCCTTGGTGTTGCGCGCGCGTGGTCCGCGGCCGGCCGACGGCCCGGCATCTGCCAGGCCGTCGGCTTCCGCGCTGTGCACGAGCGCCGGAGTGCTCTCAGCTGTCATGGGACTCTCGTTACTCGTGCGGACCCCGAGGGGCGCTGGCGATTACTCGCGGTCGTCGGCCGTGGCCGCGCGCCGCCGCGAGAACAGGAACACGGCACCGCCGAGCACGAGCACACCGACGACGACACCGATCACGACGCCGGTGGAGCCGGAGTCGTCACCTCCGTCGCCACCGCTCGCACCACCGCTGCCGGCGCTCGCCGGCACCGCCGACCACCAGCTCCAATACCCGTCCTGGCCATAGATGTTGCCGGAGGCCTCGGGCATCGTCTTGATGGACTTGATGTGGTCCGTGCGGTACGCCTCGACCGCGTTCGGGTACGCGATGATGTTCATGTAGCCCGAGTCGTACAGCCAGGACTGCATGTCCTTGACGGTGGCGGCCCGCTTGGCCGGGTCGTATTCGGCGAGCTGCTTCTGGTAGAGCTCGTCGAACTTCTTGTCGCAGATGAAGTTGTCGGTGGCCGCGCTCTCCTTGGCCTTCTCCGGCAGCGCCGCGCAGGTGTGGATGCCGAGCACGAAGTCCGGGTCCGGGTTCACCGACCAGCCGTCGAAGGCGAGGTCGTACTCACCCGCGTACCAGGGGACGGAGACGTCGTCGAGGCACTGGACCTCCAGGCCGATGCCGAGGTCGCCCCACCACTCCTTCAGGTACTTGCCGATGGCCTTGTCGTTGGGGTCGGTGGCGTGGCACAGGATCCGGAAGTCCAGCGGCTTGCCGTCCTTGCCGACGCGCTTGTCCCCCTTCTTCGGGTAGCCGGCCTCGTCGAGCAGCTTGGCCGCCCGCTCCGGGTCGTACGCCAGCTTCTGGCTGTCGCTCGGCTCCCAGAAGTAGTCCTTGAAGCGCGGCGGGATGTAGCCCGCGCCCTCCACGGCGTGCCCCTGGAAGACCTTGTCGACGATGGTCTTGCGGTCGACCGCGAGGAACAGCGCCTGGCGCACCTTCTGGTCGAGCAGCGCGGGGTGACCGTCGCCGAACTTCTCGCCGCCCTTGGTGCGCGCACCCGGGTTGGTGGCGATGGCGAAGAACCGGCGGCCCGGACCCTCGTTGACCTTGATGTTCTTCTGACCCTTGAGGCTTGCCGCCTGAGCGGGCGTCAGCGCGGGGGCGCCGGCGACGAAGGACACCTCGCCCTTCCTGAGCGCGGCCACCGCGGCGTCCTGGTCCTTGTACGTGCGGAAGACCAGCTCGTCGAACTTCGGCGCACCGCGCCAGAACTTCTTGTTGGCCTTGAGCTTCACGTACTGGTCGGTCTTGTAGTCCGTGAGCACGAACGGACCGTTGCCGACGATCGGGAACTTCTCGTCGTTGTTGAACTTCGAGTAGTCCTTGACGTCCTTCCAGATGTGCTCGGGCACGATCGGGACGTCGAGGGCGGTCATCGTCGCCTGCGGCTTCTTGAGCTCGATCACGAGCTCGGTGTCGCTGGGCGCGCTGACCTTCTTGAAGTTCGCGACGAAACTGCCGTTCGCCTGGGCGGCGTTGTCGTCGGTCATCATCTTGTTGAACGTGAAGGCCGCGTCCTTGGCGGTGGCCTTCTTGCCGTCCGACCACGTGGAGTCGTCGCGGATCGTGTACGTCCACGTGAGCTTGTCCGCCGAGGACTTCCACTCCGTGGCGAAGCCCGGAATGGTCTTGTTGTCCTTGGGGTCGTAGTTGGTCAGGTACTCGTACATGAGCCGGTGGATGCTCGTACTGACCAGGCGCTGGGCCAGGAACGGGCTCAGCGAGTCCACGCTCTGCGCGAGCGCGACGGTGAGGGTCTTGCCGCCGGCCTTGGCGGGGGCCACGGCCTGCGGTGCGTCGGCCGGGGCGGCGGGCGCCGCGGGCGCTGCGGCGAGACCTGCCGTCAGGGCGAGCGCGGCGACACCGGAGGCGAACAGGGTCCGGCGCCGGCGCCGGTTCTGCGGTGGGGATTCGGACTGCGGGTCGTGCTGATCTCTTACGTTCATGGGTCGGTGACCTCGCGTCATCGCTCGCATGGAAACGGCAGGAACAAGCGCCGAAGTGTCTGAGTGGTCTGTGTGTCTATCAGCGGTGGTCTAAACATGTCAACGGTCGCCGTAGGGGGGTTGGCCTGCGGGAACGACCTTGAAGGGGTGGGGAGTTGGGGGCCTCGGGAACGGCATTGGTCTAGTCACGTGAAAGTGCCCGGGAACGCCGAACGGCCGTGCAGCTTCCGGACGTCGGATCGACGTCGGTTTGCACGGCCGTTCGGCTTGTGACGGTCTTTCAGGGCCCGCTAGGGGGCCGATTGTTGGGGGTGGACGCTCGCGAGCAGCTGCCCTCCGGGGGCGGATCACGCCTGGGGCGGCATCCCTCCCGGCGGCACGGGGCCCTGAAGGTCCCCGCCCGGCTGCTGCGGCTGGGCGGGCGGCAGGGCACCGGGGGCGGCGGGCGGCGTGGGGGCCGCGGGCTGGGCGGGTGCCGCGGGTGCGGGTGCCGCCGGCGGTGCGGGCTGCTGCCAACCCTGGGGTACGCCGGCGGAGTTGGGCCCTGCGGCCTGCGGGGGCTGCTGCTGCGGATACGGCTGCTGGGCTCCGTACTGCTGCGGGGGCTGGGGCTGCTGCGGGTAGGGCTGGCCCTGCTGCGGCATGGGCATGGGCTGACCCGGCAGGGGCTGACCCGGCATGGGCTGCTGACCGGGCATGGGCTGCTGTCCCGGCACCGGCTGCTGCTGGCCGGGCATCGGCGGGGCGACATGCGGGGGCATGCCCGTCCCGTTCTGCGTCCACAGGCCCTGCTCCTGCTGCGCGCGCGCGAAGTCCTCCGCGACCATGGCGGAGAGCGTGAAGTACGCCTCGCGCGTACGCGGCCGCATCATGTCGAGGTCGACCTCGGCGCCGGCCGACAGGTGCTCGTCGAAGGGCACCACGACCACACCGCGGCAGCGGGTCTCGAAGTGCTGCACGATGTCGTCGACCTTGATCATCTTGCCGGTCTCACGGACCCCCGAGATGACCGTGATCGACCGCGAGACGAGGTCGGCGTAACCATGCGCGGACAGCCAGTCGAGCGTGGTGGACGCGGAGCTCGCCCCGTCCACGGAAGGCGTCGAGATGATGATCAACTGGTCGGCCAGATCGAGCACTCCACGCATGGCGCTGTAGAGCAGACCCGTACCCGAGTCCGTCAGGATGATCGGGTACTGCTTGCCGAGCACGTCGATCGCGCGCCGGTAGTCCTCGTCGTTGAAGGTCGTCGAGACCGCCGGGTCCACGTCGTTGGCGATGATCTCGAGCCCGGAGGGCGCCTGGGAGGTGAACCGCCGGATGTCCATGTAGGAGTTGAGATACGGGATCGCCTGCACGAGGTCCCGGATCGTCGCCCCGGTCTCCCTGCGCACGCGGCGGCCGAGCGTACCGGCGTCCGGGTTGGCGTCGATCGCGAGGATCTTGTCCTGCCGCTCGGTGGCGAGCGTGGCACCCAGGGCCGTCGTGGTCGTCGTCTTGCCGACACCGCCCTTGAGCGAGATGACGGCGATCCGGTAGCAGGAAAGAACGGGAGTCCGGATCAGATCCAACTTCCGCTGCCGCTCGGCCTCTTCCTTCTTCGCACCGAGCTTGAAGCGCGAGGCGGCACCCGGCTGGCGGCTGCTCTTCGTCTTCTGCTTCTTGTTGATCAGCCGGTCCGAGGACAGCTCGACGGCGGCCGTGTACCCGAGCGGCGCACCACCGGTCACCTGCCGCTCCCGCTGGTCATGCGTCACCGGCTGCGGCCAGGCGGCCCCGGCGCGGGGGTCGGCGGGCTGGACGGGGGCGGACTGGGCGGGGTTGGGCACGGGCTGCCCGGGGTGCGGTTGGCCGGGGTGGGGCTGGCCCGGGGTGGCCGCCTGACCCTCGGCGGGCAGGCCGCCGGGGTGGGACTGGTAGGGCTGGGGCTGCTGGTTCGCGATCGGGGCCGGGAGGTTGGGGTTGGGCGCCGGGGGAGCGGCCGGTGAGCCGGGGGTGGCGGGCGCGGCGGGCATGGCGCCTGGGACCGGCTGACCCGGCACCGGGGCTCCAGGTGCCTGGTGCGCGGGGGCCTGCTGACCGGGGGCGGGCTGACCGGGGGTCGGCTGGGGGAAGCCGTAGCCGGAGCCGGGGGCGGCCGGGGGGTGCTGGGGCGCGCCGGTCGGTGCGGGCGAGTTCGCGGGTGCGGCAGGGTGCGGGAACCCGTAGCCGCCCGCGGGCGCCGGGGGCTGACCCGGCGCGCCGGGGTGCGGGAATCCGTAACCGGGCTGCGGGGGCTGGGCGTTGGGCGGCGTGGCCTGCGGGGTGCCGGGCTGCGGGAAGCCGTAGCCGGCGGCTTGGCCACCGGCTGGCGACGGCACCTCCGAGGCGGGGCCGGGCACCGGCTGCTGCGGCGCGGCCGGTGCGGGCCAGCCGGGAGGCGTCTCCTGTACGGGCTGCTGCGGGGCGGGCCACTGCGGAGCAGCGGCCGGGGCCTGCGGCACACCGTCGGCGGCGGCCGGCTGGTACGCGGGCGGCAACGGCGGCAGCCCACCTTCGCCGCCGGGCGCGGCAGCCCAGGCCTGCCCGGCCGACTGGGCCTCGGCGGCAGGCGCGGGAACGGCGTCCTGCACTTCGTCGGCACCCGCTTCCGCTTCCGCATCCGCACCTGCATCCGTCTCCGGTGCATCTGCCTCCGCGGTCACGTCCGCATCGCCTGAGCCGGCCTCGCCCTCACCGGCACCACTCTCTCCGCCTTCAGCGGAGCCATCCTGAGCGGCCTCGACCTCGGACTCGGCCTCTGCACCCGCCGGCACGGAATCCTGCACGTCGAGGTCGCCATCGGTGGGCGCGACCGCGGCAGACTCCGCCCCTTCACCGTCCGCACCAGCCGTGGCATCCGTATCCGCATCCGCGGCCGCATCTGTGCCTGCGTCACCGGAAGAGGAACCGTCGCCACTGGAGGGCACACCGATCGAATCCACAGCGGCCTTGGCGGCAGCCGCCCGCTCCTCGATCTCCCGCTTCAGAGAAGCAGAGGAGAACCGCATGGTGGCGCCACTCTCGAGATCACCGTTCCCACCGGACCCGGCTCCCTCCTGATCCGCGGACGCAGAGGCGACCGGCGCAGCGGGGACCTCCGGCTCGGCGGGCGCGACAGGCACCTGGGGCTCGACGGGCACCGAGGGCTCAGCGGACGGAGACGCAGGCTGGAACCCGCCCCCCTCGGGCAGCCCCGGCACAGCCACGGGATAACCGGAAGGCGGCGGGGGAGGCGTGGCGGAGAACCCACCGTGCCCCGGCGCGGAAGCGGACACATCACCGGTCGACGCACTCGCACCGCTCGCACCGCCGGAGCCCGCAGCATTCTGCGTGTACCAAGCAGGGGGCGTGTAGTCGATGGTGAACTCGCCCGTCATCTCGACGGACTCCGCGTCGGACTGATCATCGACGGGTGTGTTCCAGCCCCCGTGGATCCCGTCCCGATCGCTGTTCACAATGCCTCCTGGTGTGGTCTAGCACCCTGCGTGCCGTGGTGGGGCGACTCGTATCGCCGATACAGCCGCCATCGTCCGATCCCGGCTCTCCCCCTGGGACGCACCCGACCCGCGCACAGGTTCTGATACGTCTCCGCCCCCAGCCTAACTATCAAGACCGTCAGTACGGCAGGCCGGACAGCCCACTCTCGACTGTCCCGTACGTCACGTCCTGCCCACACCCACCCCGGCCACGCCCGGCACGTAACCAGGCGACGCCGCACAAACGGATCAGATCCACCCGTTCCGGCGAGTGACCTGGATCGCGTGCGCATGACGCGCTCACCTCCCGCCCGAATTGCAATCGGGACGCTTGACCCCGACGCCCTCCCACCTTGAAGAGGCAGGCATAGTAGGGCGCGGCCGGTCGCCGAGTTCGCCATCGGTCACATCATCAACTGCCGCAAATGCGTGGCCTTTCGAAGGTCCGAACTGCCGATTGAACGGGGATCCCATGACGCTCTCGTCGCCTCCGCCTCCGACACCCCCACAAGGGTTCGGGCCGCCGCCTTCCCCCTTCACCGAATCCGTAGCAGGGCGGCGCAGAGCATCGAGACGCAGATCCGTTCTCGTGGTGACGGTCGTGGCCGTCGCCCTGGCGGTACTGGCCGGCACCGGCTGGTTTCTCTGGCCCGGGAGCGGGAGCGGGGACGACGGCAAGTCCGCCGCTTCTGCGCCGAAAGCCGGAGATGTCGTCACCACGGTGGAGAAGGAGCCGAAGACTCCGGAGGGGGAGCTCATCGCAGAGATGGTCCCGGGCGACGATATTCCGCCGGGGGTCACTGCCCGCACACCGGGCTCGTGGGCGACGAAGGACACCTACGCCAAGAGCGACGGAGGTGCTGTCTACGGGCACCACGCGAAAAACGCCAAGCAGAAATGGCGTCTTCAGCTTCCCGGGGAGATCTGCGCCGCATCTCGCCACGTCACCTTCGGTGGAATGACCGCAGTGGTGACCGAGGAGAAGTTCGGTACCGCGCCGGCGGAGGAGTCCTGCGCGGAAGTCATTGCCTTCGATGTCAATACGGGAAAGCAGCTCTGGCGCAAGCACATCGAGCAGGCAGAGGGATCTCCGCCCTTCATGCTCGGGGTGACCGTCAGCCAGGGCGTGGCGGCGGTGACCTGGGTGGAAGGATCTTCGGCCTTCGACCTGGCCACCGGTAAGCAGCGGTGGACCAAGAATGCGGCCTCGACCTGCCGCGATACGGATTTCGGCGGCGGGCCGGAGCTCGTGGCGATTGCGCACTGCGGCGACTATGACGCTCCGGTGGTGAAAGCGCAGAAACTCAACCCCCTCACTGGAGAAGCGGAGTGGACGTACCGCGTCTCGCCGGGAATCAAGCAGGTGGAAGTCCTGTCCACCGAGCCGACCCTGCTCGGACTCTCGGCCGGTGATGCCCTGACGACGGATATCGTCGCCCTGGACGACAACGGAAAACTGCGCTCTTTGATCCGCCTGGAAGACGGAAAGTACCGCGTGCGCTGCGGACCGGGAATGGAGCAGTGCCGGGGCTACGCCGCCACCCGCGACACTCTCTACCTGGGTACGAAAGAGGGGGACGCGCTCGACCTCGATAGCCCTGCCAATGAAATCGTCGGGTTCGACCTCGACACGGGGAAGATCAGAGGCAAGAGGTTCCCGGCCAGGCCGCTCGCTCCTCTGGCGCCCCTCCGGATGAGCGGGGACAAGGTCATCGCGCAGCGCAGCTTCGCTCACACCGGCGTGATCCTGAGCCTGGATCCCGCGACCGGCGAGCAGAAGGTGCTCATGATCTACCCCAAGGGTGACGACGACGGGATGCTGAACGACGTCTACCGCAGCGAAGCGCTGTACGAGCACGGTCGGCTGTTCCTCTCGGAAAACATGATGGAGAGGCCGCCGAAGAACAAGAAGGGCGAGGTGCCCGATGCGGACAAGCCGGTGATTCTCATCTTCGGCCCCGCGCTCTGATGCCGCGCACGTCGAAGGGGTGGGCACCTCCCGCGCGTGCCCACCCCTTCGACGTCAGCGAATGACTTCCTACTGGAAGTAGCTGGCCGCCTTCTTGTCGCCGGCCATGTAGTCACCGCCGGCACGGCCGATGATGCCGCCGAGCTCCTTGAGGGCGTTGTGGATCGCCTGGGCGTCATTGTCCCAGCGCCTCATCTCGCCGTCGAAGGTCTCCTTGGCGGTGCCTTCCCAGCCCTCGGCCACCTTGATCACGGCAGTCTGGAGTGCTTTGAGGCACTCCTCCACGCGCTTCGCCTCGTTGCCGAGCGCGGTGGTCATCTCGTCGAGCGTCCCGTACTTGACGAGCAGCTCGTCGGGATTGTTGTAAGCCATCTGGTTCCCCTTGTTTACGGCCTGTCGAAATCAGAGCTGACTAGGAGTACGAGCTGAAAGCCGACTTGGTGGCGCCGACTTCGGGGTCCACCTTGCCGAGTTCCGCGTCCAGCGCCATTTCGAGGTCGTCCTTGTCGGAGCGCATCATCTGGGCCGCGTCGAGGTACTTGTTGAGCGTTCCGTTGATGTTGTTGATACGCATGTTGATCTCGCGCTGCTTCGAGTCGAACTTGCCGGCCGCGGCACCCATCCACTGGCCCTGCATGGTGTCGAGCATCTGGTGCAGCTTGCGGACCGCGGTCTGAAGGTTCTCGTAACCGCCGATCATTTCCTGTTCGAGCTTCTTGAGCTCGCCGTCTGTTAGCTTCCTGCCGCCGGACATGCGGTTCTCCTTCTCTCATGGACAACTGAGCGTGGACTGTTCGGTCGGCGCCGCTCAGGCAGCGCGCTTCCTCCGGACTACGGCGAATCCGGCCGCCGCGGCGACGACCACCACCGCGGCCCCACCGATGAGCAGCCCCGTGCTGCCGCCGCTCTCGGAACTTTCACCCGCCCCCGCCACCTCGGCCTTGTCATCAGCCTTCGCCTGCTGATCCTTCGGCGCCGCCGAGGCAGAGGGGGTGGGGGAGGCCTTCGTGTTGAGGGTCTTCTCGTTGGTCAGCGGATTGACGTCCGGATCCCCGGGCTTGCCGATGCCGCGGTTGATGGCTGCGTTGGGGCGGATGACGCCGTGGCCGAGGTACGTGCTGACCGACCCCTTCTCCGTGCCCTTCGCCCGCGCGGCACTCTCGATCATGACCCGGAGGACCTGGTTGGCGGTCCAGTCGGGGTGCTGGGACCAGATGAGGGCGGCGGAGGCGGAGGCGAGGGCGGTGGCGGCGCTGGTACCGCCGTCGCCGTCGCAGTAGCTCTTGAAGGTGTTGTCGCACCATTTGGGGATGTCGTTCCCTGGTGCAGCAAGGTCGACTACGTCGCCGTGTTGGGAATAGTCGGCGACGCTTCCATTGCGGTCCACAGCTCCGACACCGACAACGCCGGGATAGGCGGCAGGGTAGTGACGCTTATTGCCTTCCTTGGCGTTGTTGCCGACGGAGGCAAAGAGAAGCTTCCCTTTGCCCAGCGCGTACTTCACTGCATCGCGCTCCCGAAGGTCGAGGGTGTCCTTGCCGAACGACATGCTGATGATCTGGGCTTCGCTGTCAGCGGCAGCACGGATAGCGTCGGCGTCATCAAAGGCATTCACACGCTCGCCGCCTTGGAAGTCCTTGTCGCTCGTGCGGTAAGGAATGATCTTGGCTTCGGGTGCAAGGCCCTTGAGCCCACCTCCGGCACCGCTACCTGCGATCAACTCGGCCATGGTCGTGCCATGGCCGTCGAAGTCGTCGGTGGCTTCGCCTTTGACCTCCGTGGCATCGAACCCTTCGAGTACCTGGCCCTTGAGGGACGGCACCGTCGGGTTCACGCCGGAGTCGATGACAGCGACCTTGACCCCGTCACCAGTGGCGCTTTTCCAGATCGCCTCTGCCTTCATGCTGTCGAGGTACCACTGTTTGGACTGGGCGTCCGCTGCTGTCGCTGGCACGGAAGTTCCTCCGACGGCAAGTGCCGCCGCTGCCGTGCTGGCAAGCGCACCCCACAGCAACCGCTTTGGGGCGTTGTGCTGGTGCAGCGCGCTCAAACCGTGCCTCATCCTGACTTCCGGGCCTCTCTCGTATCTAGTCGATCACTGGCGGAACGGCATCGCGCCGCCGGGGCGTCCATGTCTCTTCGTCTTCCGTCAAGTAGTCCGGGCGCGTGGTGCTGGACGGCTCCTCTTCGTCCGGCCGTCGCGGCCCTGACCTACCTCCGGCCAGACCTGTACCCCCCGTGGTGAACGAGCCTCCCGCGGGGCGACGCCCGGGGGCGTTGGCACGGGGAGCGCCGACGATGCCGTTTGAGCTGGGTGTGCCCAGACCAGTGGGACGGGGCGGACCGCTTGCGTTCGAGCCGATAACGCCCGATCGTCCAGGCCTTGCCGTTGTGCCCCGTCCGGCAGAGGTCTCTGGTCCGCCTACTACCGTGCCGCGCGGAAGACGTGATGAGGACGAGCCTCCGCCCCCACGCTGAGGAGAACCGCCCATGATGCCGTTCGGATTTCCGGCACGGATACCGCCGGTTGTTCCTGCACGGCCAACAGGCCCTGTCTGTCCGGTGGTTCCAGCCGGCTTGGCGCTGGGCGTGCCACCAACAATTCCAGGTCGACCGACCGAGGGCGCGCGCCCGGGACTGGACCCGCCAGGCCCGATCGCAGTTGGACGGCCCGTGATCCCAGGAGATCGTCCGGTCGTGGGGTTCGTTCCGGCTGGAGTCGGACGAACCGTCGTGGGGCTGGGGCGCGAGTTACCAGTTGAGTTCGCCGGCCGTCCGGCACCCACCTGCGTGGTGTTCGTGTAGCTAGGGGCGAACGGGGGCACGGGCCCGTTGGATGGCCCGGTGGGCAGCGTCGTTGAGGGAGGAACCGATCCGGTAGTCGCAGTCGGGGCAGGCGGCGCCGCCACACTGTCGATCTCCATCGAAACGTCCCGCGAAGGTGGCGGTGTCGTGGCTCCGACCCCTTGCACAGTGTCTCCGGCCGCGCCCTCCGAGCCATCGCGCCCGAGTGGTGCGGCCGACGCAGCGCTGGCAGCTGCGCCTGTTCGCATTGCTGCGTCAGGATTGTCGCGCTGGTTTGAAGGCGGCGGAACCGCCGCCTTCAACCCCTCAGGAAACGTCGGCACCTTCTGCCCCGCCAACATCTCCTCGGACACCGCATAGAACGACGCCAGCCGGTTCATCTGAGTGATCGCCTCCTGGCGGTTCTCCTCAGACTTCAGCGCCTTCTGGTACTCCTTGTTGTCCGCGACCTGCTCCGCAGCGTCGAAGTGCCACGGCCTCTTCTCGACCGGGCGGTCGTCGCGAGGGGGGCGGGCTCCGAGTACGGACGCCAGCCCTGTGCTCGCCGTCTGCATCTGCGTGCCCGCCGAGTTGGCGAACGAACCGATCGACCAGGCGTGTTGGGCCAGCGCGCGCCCGAACCGGCGGAACTCCTCCGCGCCCTCGCCCTTCCAGTCGACCTTCGTGACGTACTGGTCGAGCTCCTCGGCCGCCTCGTTGAGCTTGTCCTTGGCCTTGATCAGCGCATTGCCGGCGTCCTCGATCTCGCTCGGCTTCGCCTGCTCGAGGAGGTCGAGCATCGCATTGAGGTCGGTCTCGTCGAAGTTGGTGCGGCCGAACGCCCCACCAGGGCTGCCGCCCCCGAAGGGGAACATCTCCTGCACCTTCGTGAAGGCGTCCGAGATGTTGTGCATGGCGTGAATGTCGGCCGAGCGGGCATCCTGCGCAGCCTCGTACTTCTCGCCGTACTCCTCGGGCGTGAGCTCCTTCGGTGTCTCCGAGGACGCCTTGGGCTCAGCAGCCGGCTGGGGCTGGTTGTCGTCACTCATGTCCGTCATCCCAAATCCGTCGTGCCGACCGACTTGCCGTCGTTGACCGAGCTGTTGTCCTTCGGCTTCGAGGCCTCAGCCCGCTCCCGCTCGGCCTCGACCCGCGTCTGGATCGCGTAGAACCGCTGCCGCAGCTCTTCTTCGAGGTTGTCGTAGCCGACCTCGGAGGCGCGCACGGCGATCTGCAGCATCTCCAGCTGGTCGCCCAGTGAGCGCGAGAGATTCACCAGGGCCTCATGCACGCGGTTGTACTGCTTGAAGAATCCGTCCGCTTCGACGAAGGGCAGATTGGATCCGCTGAGCGCGGCGCGGGACACCCGCTGCTGGGCGACCTTCGTGCTGCCGGCGGCGCTGTTCTCCAACTCGGAGAGCAGCGCATCGACCTTCGCCTGAAACCGCTTGAGCGCCCCGACACCCTTCTCCAGGTCGCCCGCCCCGGACGCCCGTGCGCCGACTCCGCCTCCCACAGCTTCCAGCACGCTGCTCGCCCTCCCCGTTTCCCCGTTTGCACCACCGGCAACTCATTGCGATAGCAGTAACGCGAATATCACCTATCGCAGGATGACCACTCTATCCACTGCCTACGACAGCACCAACTGTCTTCCGTGTCACGTAACTTCCCTTGCGGGGCCTGTGCGGCACGCATTGCGCCGGGCATGCTCCGGCCCGTCCGATTTGCCCACGCGCAGGCATCGCTCCCGTAACAGGAATGCGAAGAAGCCGCGAAGGCGGTGGTGCGGTCGTCACGCCTCGCCGCCGGAGACGCGGGCCGCCCGGCGCCGTGCGTCCCGGTAGGCGATCGCTCCGCCCGCCACCGCAGCCACCAACACCCCACCACCGATCAGCACATACGTGGCAAGACGGGCATTGCGCTCGTCGGGCGTCTCGCCCCGGACGAGTTCGCCCGGCTCAGGGGCCTTCGCCGCCGATACACCCTCATGAGGGACCGGGGATTCCAGCGGCCTGTCGTCCTCCGTAAGAGCACGCACAGGGTCCACCACGCCCCAGCCGACGAGGCGGTCGTGGCCGGCGATCGAGCGTTCCGCGGTCTGCTCGATCTGGGCCACGATCTGGTGCGCCTTCCAGTCGGGGTGTTCCTCCTTGAGGAGGGCCGCGACGGCGGCGACGTAGGGCGCGGAGAAACTCGTACCGTTGTCGGCGCAGTGCCCGCCACCGGGAACGGTGGAGACCATGTCGACACCCGGCGCCGCGACGTCCACGAACTCGCCGGACTGCGAGAAGGCCGCACGCTCGTTGTTGCGGTCGGAGGACGCGACGGCGAGCACACCGTCGAAGGCAGCCGGGTACGTCTCCTTGACGTTGCCGCCCAGGCCGTCGTTGCCGGCCGACGCGACGACCACGACGTTCCTGCCGAGCGCGAAGTCCACCGCCTTCTTGAGGTCGGAGTCGCCGGCGATCGGATTGACCGTGTCCTGGGAGATGTTGATGACGTCGGCGCCGGCCGAGACGGCATGCCGGATGGCGGTGGCGAGGGTGCCGGAATCGCCGTTGCCCGCCGCGTCGTTGTGCTGGATCGGAATGATCGTCGCGTCGGGAGCCAGGCCCACGAACCCGGTGCCCTTGGCCGGCCGCGCGGCGATGATGCCCGCCACCTTGGTGCCGTGGCCGACCGTGTCGGTCGTGCCGTTCTCCTTGCCGCGTTCGAGCTTGTTGCCGTTCTCGTCCTTGGCGTCCTTCGGGATGTAGTTGCGGCCGGCCCTGACGTCCACCGCGGACTTGAGCTGCTCGTTCTTGACGTCCACGCCCGTGTCGATCACCGCCACGCGGACGCCCTTGCCGGTCGCCTCCTTCCACAGCTCGTCGAGGAGTACGCGCTGGAGCGCCCACGGCCGGCCCTTGAACTTCTCCCCGCCGAAGGTGCATTGGCCCGTGGTGTCCGCGGCCGCCTCCGCCGCCGGAAGTACGGGGAGAACAGTGAGAGTTACGCAGGTGAGTGCCGTCGCGGCGGCCCCCGCCGCAAGCCGCCTCGCCGCAGCACCGGCCGCAAGCCGCCTCGCCGCAGCACCGGCCGCAAGCCGCCTCGCCGCAGCACCGGCCGCAAGCCGCCTCGCCGCAGCACCGGCCCCACTCCGCCCGATCGCATTCGTCATGACCGCGCCGCCCTACGAGCCCTGCGGCTGCCGTGCGGAGCCCGCCGAGAGCCGCGGGCCGGTCGGCAGGAAGGTGGACCACGCCGCCGGTACGGGCGTGGGGTCGACGCCCTCGTAACCGAGCCGGGTCTGCGCGTCCTGCTGCTCCGCCTGCTGTTCCTTCTTCTCCTCGGCCGAGCCGGACTCGCCGATCCCCGCGTCGTCGGTGGCGGTGTCGCCGTTGGCCTGCATCGCGTACCGCAGACCGGTGTCGGTCACCAGGAACATCGGGCCCGACTTCATGTCCCTGCCCATCACCTGCCGGAACAGCAGCCCGGTCCCGGGGGTGACGTACGCGCTGCTGCCGCCGTTCGAGGGCGTCATGGGGAAGCCGTCGCCGGCCCAGGTGCTCAGCGTCGTGGCGCCGCTGTCCTTGTCGACACCCCGCAGCACATTGCACACGGTGTCGCGGCTGCCCGCCTCGTTGACCGGGTCCGGTGCGTTCTCGGGCCACTCGAGCCCGAGGTCGAAGGCGGCGCCCGGCTCGCTGCCGAGCTCGCCGACGCTGACGGACTTCGGCTCGCCGCCCTGCCCGACCACCGCCAGGTCCTCGCTGTTGAGCAGCACCTGGGCCATGAAGTCCGAGACGGGCGCGAGGTGGTCCGCGAGCACCACGTACTGCTGCGACTCGGAGGCCTCTTCGGTCTGCAGGACCGTGCCCACCTTGTAGCCGCCGGGCACCTCGGACGCCGTCCCCGGCCGGTCGGGCAGCTCGGGGGTACGCACCGGGTCACCCTTCTTCAGGGTCGCCAGCCACTCGTCGGAGACCCGCTGCGGTGCGGTGCCGCTGCCGACGAGGGTCTGCATCAGGACGCGGTCGGTCTTGTCGACCTGGTACGCGACGCCCTCGGCGTCGACGAGGTAGCGGTCCTGCTTCGGGTCCTCCACATACAGGAGCTCCCCGCCCTTGAGCCGCTCCTTGCCGTCCGTCCTGCCCTGCTCGCGCTCGGCCAGCACGAAGGCGGCCTTCTCGATGCTGCGGCCGCCCGCGCCCGGCCGCTCGCACACGGCCCACCGCTTGGCCCGGCCTGCGTCCTCGGCCGAGGGCAGCCGGTCCGGCGCGTACGGGATGCCGATGGTCGGGCCGTGGCGCAGCTCGCTGTTGTCGAGCAGCTCCTCCTTGACGGTCACGACCTTGCCGTTGCTCCCGGAGTTGAGCAGCAGCTTGGCGGAGGCCATGTTGAGAACGGGGTGCAGCTGGTCCTTGCCGTCGGTCTTCAGAACGACATAGCGCGTCGTCGACTTGTCGGCCACGATCACGTTCTCGCCCGCGGTGTCCCACCCCTTGGGCGCCACCGGCTTGAACATTCCCCACGCGCCGAACACGGCGAGGACCACGACCCCGACGATCGCCCCGGGCATCACCGCACGCAGCGGCTTCGGCGCACCTTCTTCGGTGCCCGACGGGTTGGGCTGCAGGAACTGCGCCACGAGCCTCCGCTTCGCGAAGGTGTAGGCGTTAAGTTCATCCCGCCGTGATGCCATTTGCTCTGTGCCCCTCTCCCCGTCGGGCGACCAGGGTCCCACACGCGACCCAGGAGCTCACTGTCGTAACGGACCCCTACTATGCCTGTAGGCGGCGGCCTGCCCACGCCCAGGTGGTACAGGGGAGGGCCCCATCGGGGCTCGGGTAGGGTGAGCGCCCGTCCCAACGGGCAAGCGATCTGCGGCACATACGGACACAAAGGGGGACAACGCGGCGATGACCACTGCGACGCGTGACCGCACCGGACGCGGCACCGCGGGCACCTCCGCGCGTTCCCGAGGGCAACGGAGCAATTCGGCCCCCGTGCGCCCCGCCGCCCCCGCCGCGAAGACTCAGCTGCGCCCGCGCTCGCGCACGGGCCGGCTCGGACCCGTCCAACTGCGCCAGCTCGTCCTGCTTGAGGCCGCGCTCGCGGTCGCCGCCGTGGGTGCGGTGCTCGGTGACCTGTGGCTGATCCCGACGGCCGTGGTCGCCGCCGTTCTCGTGCTGCTCGCGGTGATACGGCGCCGTGGCCACGCACTCCAGGACTGGGCGTCGACCGTCCTGGCCTTCCGCGCCCGCCGCCGGCTGGCCGCCGAGCCGGTCCTGCCGGGGGTCGACCCGCAGCTCGCGCCCGCCGTCGAATGCGTCCCGGGCCTGGTGCCGCAGACCTACGTCGACCGCGAGCGGCGCACAGTCGGGATGCTCGGCGACGGCACGTTCCTGACGGCGGTCGTGCGGGTGGAGGCGGGAGGCGAGGCTCTGCGCCCCGCCTTCGGCGCCCGCGCGCTGCCGCTGCCGCTGCTCGCGGACGCCCTGGAAGTCGACGACATCGTCCTGGAATCCGCCCAGTTGGTGCAGCAGGTCCGCTCGGCGCCCGCCCCGCATCTGCCGCAGCAGTCCGTGGCCCGGCTCTCCTATGCCCCGCTCCAGCAGCAGACCGGGGCGCCGGCCCTCCGTATGACCTGGGTGGCGCTCAAGCTCGACCCCGAGCTCTGCGCGGAGGCCGTCGCGGCCCGCGGCGGCGGCGTCGAGGGAGCCCAGCGCTGTCTGGTCCGCGCCGCCGACCACGTCGCGAGCCGCATCACGGGTGCGGGGTTCCGCGCCACCGTCCTCGACCAGGACGAGCTCAACGCCACGCTCGCCACCTCCGCCTGCGCCAACCCGATGCTCGCCGCCCGCGCCACCCGCCCGGACGCCGCGCCGCAGCGCCGTACGGCAGAGACGGCGCGCGTGTGGCGCTGCGACGACCGCTGGCACACCACGTACGCGGTCGGCCGCTGGCCGGAACTCGGCCGCGCGGCAACCCCGTTGCCGCGCCTGGTCTCCCTCCTCACCTCCATCCCCGCGTACGCCACGACCTTCAGCCTGACCGTCCGCCGCGGCGACCACCGCAGCACCATGACGGTGAACGGGCAC
The DNA here is from genome assembly GCF_900100315.1 of Streptomyces indicus. Taxonomy (GTDB): domain Bacteria; phylum Actinomycetota; class Actinomycetes; order Streptomycetales; family Streptomycetaceae; genus Streptomyces; species Streptomyces indicus. The sequence goes on along the minus strand of NZ_FNFF01000002.1, from coordinate 18,472 downwards.
GTGCGCATCACGGGCGGCTCGGACAACGACCTGGTGAACGTGCGCCGTTCACTCGAAGGAGCGGCCCGCTCCGCCAAGGTGGGCCTCGTCCGCCTGGACCGTGAGCAAGTGCCCGGAGTCCTCGCGACCCTGCCGCTGGGAGGCGCCCGATGAGCTCGCCGTTGACGGTCCCCGGACGCCTGCGCGGGCTGCTCGGACCGCGCCACCCGGGTCACGCGATGCCCCTCGACGACCTCGGCGCCCTGACCCTGCCCGTCGGCGACGACGGCGTGGTCATCGGCGACGACGCCGAGGGCCGCCCCCAGATGATCGGCTTCCACCGCCCGATCCCGTATGAAGTCCTCCTCATCGGCGGCCTGTGGACGGCCCAGGTCCTGGCGCTGCGTGCCGCGGGCACCGGCGCGCGGGTGGCCGTCGAGACGGGCCGCGCCCAAGCCTGGACCACCCTCGCGCAGGCCGCGGGCGCCGGCCTGGAGTGCATCACGCTGCACGGCGTCGGCCGCGTGCCGCCCATGGGTGCCACGGTGGGCAGCCCGGTCGTGGTCGTCCGCGACTGCGGCATGCGCCCACCGCGCGGCCGCGTCGTCGCCTCCCCGTGGCAGTCGGTACTGACCCTGCTCCCCTACATGAGCCCGGTAGCCCCCCGCCTCATGCGCAACTCGGCCCTGGTCGGCATCCAGCGCGTCTCCCCGGGCGAGGCCGAACAGATCGGCAAGATCCTCGGCCTGTCCGCGGCGGAGGTGGAGGCCCTGCCGACCCTGGCCGACGGCGTCACCCTGTGGTGCGCGGGCGCGGACCGCCAGTGGGTCATGACGACGGGCACGGACGCGGAGACGGGTCTGCTGGGCGTGGCCCGCCGCATGGACTGAAGCGGCAGGGACTGAATCCGCAGGGACGGACCCCGCATGGACTGAACTTTCCCGCAATCGGCCCCTGCGGGCGGGACCGTCGCGGCAACATGACTGGCGTCACCGACAGTTCACCCGAAGGGGAGACGGGCATGGGCACCCAACAGGAGAAGGACGAGCTCTACGCACTCGACATCTCGGACGTGGAGTGGCTCTCCCCTCCGGGCACGGAGCAGTCCCCGGAACGCGTCGAAATCGCCTACTTGCCGGGCGGCGGCGTGGCGATGCGGTCCTCGATGGATCCGGACACGGTGCTGCGGTATACGGCGGCGGAGTGGCGGGCGTTTGTTCTGGGGGCCAGGGATGGGGAGTTCGACCTGACGTGACCGGCTCCGGGGCGTCGGTCACGCCAGGCTGAAACATTGCTGTTCCAGTCGGGACTCACCCCCCACTGGGTGCCGGTGCCTCGGCCGGAAGGTCTGCCTGGCCTCGCAGCCCGGTTCTCACTCCAGTGAGCCGTCGAGTTTGGCCGGTAGGTCGCACCGCGCCTGCTTGTGTGCGTAGTTGCTCGCTGCAATGGCCAGCCTTCGAAGGTTTGCCTCGTCCTCTGCACTCGAGCCCTTCATTGCCGTCGTCAGACGAACCTTCACGCTGAGGTTGTGCTGACCTCCCGGAATCTTCCCGTCAGCAACGCAAGGTACGAAGATGGCAGCCGCAAGCGGAGATTGAAAACCTCCATCGCCCGCCGCAAAGGGCGTGGTCGAGTCATCTGGAAAGTCATGATCCCTGACACTCTGGAACCATGATTTTTGGGACTCGTGCATCATCAGCTCTGCCCTGACGCTGAGAAGAAGGTCGCCGTCGCCTTCCACGAAACAGCTTGACGCGTAACTCCCATAATCTGTGCGCGGGTTGGTAGGGCCGTCCATCAGGGAGTATTTTTCGCTCGCCGGAAGAATCGAGTTCAGGGCTGCTGCGGCCTCGTTGCCAGGGCCGAGGTGCTTGCATACGTTGTCGGCGGAAATGATGCCGCGGCGCTCGAACGGCGGCCAGCCCGCTGCGTAACCGATGCCGACTGTGAGGAGCAATGCGCCTACCACTCCTCCAGCGATGTACTTCTTGTTCACCAACCCTATTCCTTCGCCTCGAGTTTGCCGGGGACTCCCTCACCATCGATGTACTTCGAGATGTTGTCCTGGGCGTTGCCGAACCCTGCCTGTGCCGCGTCGGCGATCTTTGCAGGAATGTGTTGGTTGGGATCGCCAGACGCTTTCCCTGCCTTCTCCGCCTCGCGTTCAAGCAGGGTGTAAGTGTCGTTGTGTGTAGCGTCCCAGGCCCTTCCGTTTTGGTAGAGGACCTCACCAGTGCTGTCCTGTTTTGCGCCGTCAGTGATTGAACTGATGATCTCGCCAACTGCCGTACTGGCTACGTCCGCGGCGATGATGGCGCCAGGACCTGCTGTGGGAGCGACGAGGAATCCGATACCCGTGCCGGCGAGAGCTCCGCCCCAAGTGCTGGCGGAGTCCAGAGCTGCATTGTATTTTGCATCGGATTCGCCACCCTGGAGTTCGGCCTCATATGCTCTTCCGGAGCTGATGATTCCCTGAATTTCTCCAGCGGTTTCACCTGTAGTGAGCGATGCGGTGAGGCCTCGATCTCCATCGAGGAAAGCGTCGGGATTCTCTGCGTGGTAATGCAGAAGGTTGGTCGTGTAATTATGCTGACCCAGGTTCACCGCTGCGTATCCTTCGGGGTTGCGTCCCAGGGCATGCAGCAACTTCGTCGTGTCGCTCTCGGCAAGCGTGGCGCGCTCTCCCTGTGCGGTGAATGTTTTGTCCCCGTTCTCGCCAGGATTCAGGGCGGCGTGAACGTCCGGCATGTATTCCGCAGTGATCTTTCCTAGGCTGTCGGACATGTACCCATGCTCAAGTAGGCGGTTCTGGTCTCGCCCGACGGACTTGACGATCTCCTCAAAGAGATCTGCCTGCTGCCTGGTGTGGATTACAGTGTCCGGGGAGGGGGCACCAGGGGGATGTCCAGTAGTGGCCGCTTCGAGCGCGTGCCCCAACGCGTTCTTTCCAGCGACACTCTTCTCGCCATCGTCGGTGTAATCCTGAGGCCAGTCCCGCTCCTCGAAGAGGTACTGGAAGTTGGTGAGCCCGACCTTGCCCTTGTGGGTATTGGCGTCGTCCGTGTCACGAAGGAACTCATGGTCCTCATCTTTCGTGACAAAAGTGTCACCGAAGAATTCCGTGGCCGCCGCAGGGCTGTTCGCCAATGCCTTCATGAAGCCGGTCATCGGGTCGGAACCCGAATCCGACCCGGTCCGGTTCAGCAGAGTGAAGGGACCCGTGGGCTCCCAAGCGAGGGGCGCGTGCCGCCCGTTGTCTGTGAGCTGCTTCTCCATCTTGATCAGCTCGTTGCCGTAGCTGTTGAGGAACTTGTCGTCATAGTCCCCCCAGCGCATGAGGTTACTCATGACCTGGAAGCCGTGGGGGCCACCGATGCCACCGATCTGCTGGTTGCCGAGTTTCGTCATGTTGGACGTCCACTCGCGCATTTCAGGAGTATCCGCTTGCGTCGCAGCTGCCAGTGTCAGGCTCAGGTTCTTCTGTAGTTCATCGAATTGGTCGGTCTTGTCGCGCAGTTCATAGGCGACGCCATGACCGTTGATTCCTGCCCAGAACTCGAGAGTTCCCTTGGCGCCGAGCCTCCCGGCGAAGCTTTCCGAGAAGAGCGGGTCACCAGCGTGGTCCTTGAACCCCTTGTTCAGCGCGTCGAAGTCCTTGGCCGTCAGGTCCTCGGGCTTCTTCTTTGCAAGGGCCGCGAGGCGCTCCGCGTCCTTCAACGCGTCTGCGGCAGAGTCCCGGTCCTTGTACTTGGCGTCGGAGAACCCGTGCTTGCTCAGGTCGGCCAGGGCCTTGAGGACCTTGGCCGCCGAACTGTCCGACTCCGTGGCCTTCTCAAGGATCCCCTGGATCTCCTCGACGATGGCGTCGACCGTCGCCTTCGCGTCCTTCGGTTCGGGGTCGGCGTTCATCTGCGCCTTGAAGCCGCCGCCGGATGTGCCGGTGACGCTGACCTTTTTGCCGACGGCCCGCTCCACCGCATCGTTCAGCTTCTTCTTGTAATCCTTGAGCTCATCCCGAGTGTCCTGAAGGATCTTCCAGATGCTCTCCGCCTGAGTGTGCGCATCACCGAATTCCCCGGCGGTCTTTCCGACGAACTCGCGGTTCACCGAGGCGCTGACGCCCTTCCAGTTCGCCTTGCGTGAGTCCTTCAGCAGGCCGTCGTTCGCGTCCTTCTCCAGGTCCTTGAGGTTGTCGACCATCTTCGACCAGTCGGAAACCGCGTCGTCGAGCAGCGAGAAGTTGGCGTGGCGCAGGTCGTCGAAGTTCATCAGCTGTCCGCCTTGTTCTTCTTGTCGGCAGCAGCCCAGTTCTCGTCGAAGCCCGCGTCGAGGGTGGCGATGGCACTCATCTGACGCCGGATGTAGTCGTCGTCGTCGCGGGTCTGCTTCGTGACGATCGCCAAGTGGTTGTTGATGTGGGCGCACGCGTCCATGAGGGACCGCAGTTGGCTCTCCCAACGGTTCGACACGTGCTGCAAAGCGGCGCCCAGCGCAAATCCTTGTGAGGTCAGGTTCCCGGCTGCTTTGTCGCTCGACGGCACGGCGACCCGCGCTTCGTTCCACAACCGGTCGTACAACTTGTGTGCGCTGTTGCCGATCTTGGCCAGGTCTTGCTGGCCGACGACGAGGTCGCCGAAAGAGGACCCATCGGGGCCGGGAGGCGGGTCGTCGAGCTGATTCAGTTGCATCTGCCCACCCCCCTGCCGTTCAGCCGCCTGCGACTTCAGCCGTTCCCACTCGTCCCACGCCATCCGGCGCACTCCCTTCCCCCGTCGACGTCCCCGGCATCAAACCGGAGTGATGCAATCCAGATCAACCTCATGACGGGCCGTCGGCGCAGACAAGACCATGTGGCCTCGCCCACGCACGGCCCCTACTCACCCACAAACTTCCCTACTCACCCACAAACCCCGTCTGCACCAACGGATTCCCCCGCCGCCGCGACACGAAGACCCCCCGCCCCGTGGGCATCGGCCGCGGCCGGACCCCGCCGAAGATGTCGCCCTCGTTCGGGTCGCCGGACAGGATGACGCCCTGGGCGCCCAGCTCCATGATTCGCTGCATGAAGGGCTCGTACGAGGCGCGGCCCGCCCCCGCCGTGTTGCGGGCGATGATGAAGCGGATGCCCACGTCGCGGGCGAACGGGAGTTGTTCCGTGAGCTTCGCGAGCGGGTTGCCCGAGGAGGTCGAGACCAGGTCGTAGTCATCGACGACCACGAACACCTCCGGGCCCGACCACCAGCTGCGGTCCCGCAGTTGCTGTGCGGTGACCTCCGAGGACGGGGTGCGGCGCTGCATCAGGTCCGCGAGGGCGTCCACGTGGTGGTCCATCGCGTTGGACATCGGGACGTACTCGGCGAGGTGCGAGGCCGGGGTCACGTCCAGCAGGGCGCGGCGGTTGTCGATGACGAAGAACTTCGCCGTATTGCCGTCGTAGCGGCGGGAGATCTGCGAGATGAGGAGTCGCAGCAGGTTCGACTTGCCCGATTCGCTTTCGCCGAAGACCAGGAAGAACGGGTCGCGGTCGAAGTCGACGAAGACCGGTTCGAGGTTGTTCTCATCGATGGCGAAGGAGACGCCCAGCTCGGGGCGGGCCTCACCGCCGGGCAGCGAGGAGGCCGGCAGCTCGCGCGGCAGCAGGCGGACGGCGGGCGCCGGCGGCGCCGTCCAGTGCCGGGACACCTCCTGGTTCATCGCCGTCGTCGCCTCCGACAGGTCGCTGTCGGAGTTGATGCCGTCGATGCGCGGCACCGCGGCCATGAAATGGAGCTTCTCGGGGGTCATGCCCCGGCCGGGCACCCCGGCGGGCACGTTCGCCGCGACCTTGCGGTCGAGCTCCGAGTCCATGGTGTCGCCGAGCCGCAGCTCCAGGCGGTTCATGAGGTGGTCCTTGAGGTTCGACCTGACCTCCATGGAGCGCGAGGCCGTCAGGATCACGTGGATGCCGTAGCCGAGGCCGCGGGCCGCGATCTCCAGGACGATCGGGTCGAGATTCTCGTACTCCGAGCGGAAGTTGCCCCAGCCGTCGATGACCAGGAAGACATCGCCCCACGGCTGATCCGCGACGGAGATGTCCCCGCGGGCGCGCAGCCGCCGGTACGTGGCGATCGAGTCGATGCCCGCGGTACGGAAGTACTCCTCGCGGCGGGCCATGATCCCGTAGACCTCGGCCACGGTGCGCCGCACCCGCTCGGGGTCGAGCCGGGAGGCGACCCCGCCCACGTGCGGCAGGCCCGCGACGGAGGACATGCCGCCACCGCCGAAGTCGAGCCCGTAGAACTGCACTTCGTGCGGGGTGTGCGTGAGCGCGAACGCCGAGATCAGCGTGCGCAGGAAAGTGGACTTGCCGGACTGCGGACCGCCGACGATCTGCATATGGCCCGCCGCGCCGGAGAAGTCACGGTAGAGGGTGTCGCGGCGCTGTTCGAAGGGCTTGTCGACCACGCCGAGCGGGACGACGAGGCGGCCTGCGCCCTCGTAGCCCGGAACGGTGAGCCCGCGGCCCTCGACCGACGTGAGGCCGGGCAGGAGCTCGTCCAGCGACGGCGGGTTGTCCAGCGGCGGCAGCCACACCTGGTGCGCCGCGACGCCGCGGCCCTCGAGCCGCCGCACGATCACGTCGAGCACGGAGTCGGCGAGCGCGTCGTCGTCCGCCGACGTACGCGAGGGCGGGACGACGGCGGCCGGATCCGGCGCCACGTACTGCACCGGCACGTGTGCCGCCGTGAAGGCGACCGGTCGCCGGTCCACCGGCAGCGGCCCGCCCGGGACCGCCTGCTGGGTCCCGGTGCGGTACGTCCCGGACACGTACGCGGCCTTGAAGCGCACCATCTCGTCGGTGCCGTACTTCAGGTAGCCGGAGCCGGGCACGTTCGGCAGCGTGTACGCGTCGGGCACGCCGATGGCCGCCCGCGACTCGGCGGCCGAGAAGGTCCGCAGACCCACGCGGTACGAGAGGTAGGTCTCCAGTCCGCGCAGGCGGCCCTCCTCCAGGCGCTGCGAGGCGAGGAGCAGGTGCACGCCGAGCGAACGGCCGATGCGTCCGATCTGCACGAACATCTCGATGAAGTCCGGCTTCGCCGTCAACAGCTCGCTGAACTCGTCGATCACGAGAACGAGTGAAGGAATCGGCTGCAGCGGCGCACCCGCGGCGCGCGCCTTCTCGTAGTCGTGGATGTTCGCGTAGTTGCCGGCGTCGCGGAGCATCTCCTGGCGGCGGTTGAGCTCGCCGCGGATCGAGTCGCCCATGCGGTCGACCAGCGTCAGGTCGTCCGCGAGGTTCGTGATCACCGCGGCCACGTGCGGCATTTGGGACATTCCGGCGAAGGTGGCGCCGCCCTTGAAGTCCGCGAGGACGAAGTTCAGGGTCTCGGAGGAGTGCGTGACCGCAAGGCCGAGGACGAGCGTGCGCAGCAGCTCCGACTTTCCGGAACCGGTCGCGCCCACGCACAGACCGTGCGGGCCCATGCCCTCCTGCGCCGCCTCCTTGAGGTCGAGCATGACGGGCGTCCCGTCCTCGCCCACACCGATCGGCACCCGCAGCCGTTCCGCCTGCGCCCGCGGCCGCCAGGTACGCGAGACGTCCACCGAGGCCGCGTCTCCGAGGTTCAGCAGGTCAGTGAACTCCAGGTTGGCGAGCAGCGGTTCGTCGTCGTCACCGCCGGAGGCCATGCGCAGCGGCGCGAGCTGGCGGGCGAGGGCCTCGGCGGCCGGGTACGAGAGGACGTCGGGCGTTCCGTCGTAGACGAGGCCGTGGCCGGACTCGAGCTGCAGCTTGTCGCGGTCCACCGTGACGGACAGCCCGCCGCGCGCACCGTGGTGCTCACCGGGGACGACCTCGATGACCGTGACACCTTGCAGGCCCTCGGGCGCGGCCAGCGGCGACAGCGGCGGCAGGCCCTCGCCGTCGAGGACGACGACGATGTGCGGCTGGTCGAGCAGGGGAGTGCCGTTCGCCTGGAAGCGCGGGCGCCCGTCGAGCCGGCCGCCGAGCAGCTCCTCCAGCTCGGCCGGATCCGTGGTGATCATGCGGCGGCTGCCCGCACCGTCGGGCGCCCCGCCGGACTGCACATGCGGCAGCCACTTCGTCCACTCCCAGTGCGCGGCCGTGTCTCGCCGCGCGGCCACCGCGATCAGCAGGTCGTCGGGGGAGTGCAGGGAGGCCAGCGAGCCGACCATCGCGCGCACGGAGCCGCGTACCGCCTCCGTCTCGCCGCTGACCGTCACGTGGTAGAAGGCGCGCAGCGACACCGCCATGGGCAGATCGTCGAGCGTGCTGTGCGTGTGCAGGAACTGCTGCATCGCACCCGCCGTCAGCGGCTCCAGCTCGTCGACCGGCGCCGTCTCGGGGGCCACCAGCGGGGTCGAGAGCTGCTGCGGGCCGAGGCCGATGCGCACCTGGCCGAAGTCGCCGTCGCCGACGCGCCGCTCCCACACCCGGCTGCCCTCGGCGACCAGCGCCCACAGCTGCTCGGGGGCGGGGTGCAGATAGAACTGCGCGTCGCGCTGGAGCCGCGCCGTGCGCTGCACGCTGCGGCGGGTCTGCGCGAGGTAACGGAGGTAGTCGCGGCGCATATCGGCCAGTTGCCCCTGCGTACCGCGTCGGTAGCGGACCAGCATCGCGATCGCCATCGCGATCGTCGAGGCGATCATCACCATGCCCATGATCCGCATGATCGGATTCGGCGTCATGAAGAAGAAGACGACAGATCCGCCCATACCGAGCATCGGCAGGAGCTGCATCAGCGCGCCCTCCTGCTGACCGCGCGGCAGCTCCGGCGGAGGCTGCAACTGCACCTGCTCACCAGGCACTTCGGTGGGCAGAGCGCGCGGCGGGCGCTTGACGACGATCTGGCTCACAGCTCACCAATTCCCTTGCCGGACGGAAATGTTCCTCTCGGCGCCCCCGTGGCGACAGGGACCGTCCGCGGGGGGTGATCCTACTTGCGTACCACGGGACGCAAGGGCGGTAGGGTGTCGCGGGATACGGATGAGGTAAGCACCGGAGGACGTCCTGCGGTAGTACGCAGCCGCGAACCAGCGCAAAATTCAGGGGCTTTACGGAACCTGCTGCGAAGGTCCGCAACAGCACTACTTGACGGGCATTTCTCCCTCTTCGCGAATCTCGCCGATTTCACGAAACGTCCACGCATCGGCACGGCACGCACCGGGCGTCAGCCTCGCGTGCCGCGCCTCGCACGACGAGCACGAAGAGCGCCATCAGCACGACGAGCGCCACGAGCACCACAAGCCTCATCGAGCCTCATGCACAAAGGGGGAGCTGCAGTGAGTACGACCGTCCAAGCGCCGGCTTCGGGCGCGGCGGGCCACCCCGGCCCGGGAACGCCGGCCGCCGGCGGCACCGGCTTCTGCCGCGTCACGGTCGTGGCCCCCGACAGCCGCGTCGACGTCGCCCTGCCCGACGACATCCCGGTCGCGGACCTCTACCCCGAGATCCTGCGCCTGTCCGGACAGAGCCCCGCGCCCGGCGCCCCCGTCGGCTACCACCTCGTGCGCCGCGACGGCACCGTCCTCGACAGCGCCGGCTCGCTCGCGGCCCAGCGCATCCTCGACGGCGAGCTGCTCTCGCTGCGCCCCTTCGCCGACTCCCTGCCGCCGGCCGTCTTCGACGACGTCTCGGACGCGGTGGCCTCGGCCGTGGCCAAGGACCGCACCCTGTGGTCCGACGGCCTGATGCGCGGTGCGGGCCTCTTCGGCGGCTCCGTGCTCCTCGTCCTGCTCGCCTTCGTCCTGTGGACCTCGGGCCTCGGCCACGACATGCACGGCCTGCCGGGCATCCTGGCCGCCGTCGCGGGCGTCGCGCTCCTCGCCCTGTCGTGCGTACGGGCCCGGGTGTACGACGACCGCGCCTCGACCGTCGCCTTCGGCGTGGGAGCGCTGGCCAACGCGGCCGTGGCCGGATCCGGGCTGCTGCCCACGGCCGAGGGCCAGGGCGTCGGACGGCTCCAGTTCCTGCTGGCCTGCGCCGCCGTACTCCTCTTCTCCGTGATCCTGATGATCGTGACGCCGAGCGGCGACGGCCCCTTCGTGGCCTTCGTCTTCGCCTCCACGGTCGGCCTGCTCGTCACCTTCGTGGCCATCCTCACCGGGCTCGAGCCCATCGAGTCCGCCGCGGCCTGCTCTCCGCTCGCCGTCGGCGTCCTCGCCTTCCTGCCCGGCCTCTCGGCCCGCTTCGCCCGCCTGCCCATCGGCTTCGAGCCGCCGCGTACGACCGTCGGTGACTACGGAAACGGTGATGACCGCACCCCGCAGGGGCCCGTCGACGCCGAGCGCATCGCCGCCCAGGCCCGCCGCGGCCACGAGCTGCTCGTCGGTCTGGTCGGCGGCTGCGCCCTGGTCGCCGTGATCGCGGCCGGCGTGCTGGGCTTCTCGGACAACGTCTGGGGCCAGCTGCTCGCCTTCGCCACCGGCGTCGCGCTTCTGATGCGCGCCCATCTGTTCCGCTACACCGCCCAGGTCGGCTGTGCGCTCGCCGCGGGCCTCGCCGCCCTGGTCCTGCTGGGCCTCGGCCTCGCCCTGAACCCGCCGCTCGAGCTCTGGCGCGAAGCCCTGCGGGGCGACGGCACGGCCCTGGACATCCGGATGATCTGGCTCACCGCGGCGATCGCCCTGTGTGCGGCGCTCATCACGGCCATCGGCCTGATCGTCCCCACCAAGGGCGTCACCCCGTTCTGGGGCCGCTTCCTGGAGATCGCCGAGTCGATGGTCCTCCTGACCCTGCTCCCGCTCTGCCTCGCGGTCTTCGACGTGTACCACTCGATTCGCGCGCTGACGTCCTGACCTGGGCACCTGCCCGCACCCTGGCGGGGCACCGGGTGGTCGGGCGCGCCACGCCCGGCTGGTACGCTGTGTAACGGCCGTTTGTGTACGCATCCCCGGACCCGCTCGAAAGAAGCGCCTGGGGCTCGCGCCCAGCGGATCCCCGCCTCCCGAGTCACGGAAGCTCCCCTGAGATGTAGACCAGGGGCACTCGGTGGCAATCACTGACTAAGAGGAGTTCGAGTGTCCCTCGACACCGCCACGAAGAAGCAGATCATGGCCGAGTTCGCCACCAAGGAGGGTGACACCGGCTCCCCCGAGGTCCAGGTCGCCATGCTCTCGCGTCGCATCTCCGACCTGACCGAGCACCTCAAGACCCACAAGCACGACCACCACTCCCGTCGTGGTCTGCTGATCCTGGTCGGCCAGCGTCGCCGCCTTCTGCAGTACCTGGCCAAGAAGGACATCCAGCGCTTCCGTACGCTGGTCGACCGTCTCGGCATCCGCCGCGGTGCGGCCGGCGGCGCCAAGTAAGACGCCGTAGAGGGAGCGGTTCCCACTCTTAGGGGGCCGCTCCCTTTGCTGTACGTGCGGAGTGTCACCCCGGCTTTGTAGTCTGGTCGCACAACGCATTCACGGAAGAGCGGCGCCACCGAGCCGCCGCCGGTCCTCGGTAGTGGCCCCCGGGATCACCCCGGGTGCTTCGATCGAAGACCGGCCCGCACGCAAGGCGCGCTCCTCCGTACCGTTCCCTGGCCACACGGGCCGGGGGACGCAGACGATACGTAGGAGAATTCGCTAGTGGAGAACGAGACCCACTACGCCGAGGCCGTCATCGACAACGGCACGTTCGGCACCCGCACCATCCGCTTCGAGACGGGCCGCCTGGCCAAGCAGGCCGCCGGCTCCGCCGTCGCGTACCTGGACGACGACACGATGGTCCTCTCGGCCACGACCGCGTCCAAGCGCCCCAAGGACCAGCTCGACTTCTTCCCCCTGACGGTGGACGTCGAGGAGCGGATGTACGCAGCCGGCAAGATCCCCGGCTCCTTCTTCCGCCGTGAGGGCCGGCCCTCCGAGGACGCGATCCTCACCTGCCGCCTCATCGACCGTCCGCTGCGCCCGTCCTTCAAGAAGGGCCTGCGCAACGAGATCCAGATCGTCGAGACGATCATGGCGCTCAACCCCGACCACCTGTACGACGTGGTCGCGATCAATGCCGCCTCCTGCTCCACGCAGCTGGCCGGCCTGCCCTTCTCCGGCCCGATCGGCGGCACCCGTGTCGCGCTGATCAAGGGCCAGTGGGTCGCGTTCCCGACGCACACCGAACTCGAGGACGCCGTCTTCGACATGGTGGTCGCCGGTCGCGTCCTGCCGGACGGCGACGTCGCGATCATGATGGTCGAGGCCGAGGCCACCGAGAAGACCATCGAGCTCGTCAAGGGCGGCGCCCAGGCGCCGACCGAGGAGGTCGTGGCCGCCGGCCTCGAGGCCGCGAAGCCCTTCATCAAGGTCCTGTGCAAGGCCCAGTCGGAGCTCGCCGCCAAGGCCGCCAAGCCGGAGGGCGAGTTCCCGATCTTCCTCGACTACGAGGACGACGTGTTCGAGGCCCTGACCGCCGCGGTCAAGACCGAGCTCTCCCAGGCGCTGACCATCGCCGGCAAGCAGGAGCGCGAGGCCGAGCTGGACCGCGTCAAGGCGCTGGCCGGCGAGAAGCTCCTGCCGGAGTTCGAGGGCCGCGAGAAGGAGATCTCCGCCGCGTACCGCTCGCTGACCAAGTCCCTGGTCCGTGAGCGCGTCATCAAGGACAAGGTCCGCATCGACGGCCGTGGCCTGACCGACATCCGTACGCTCGCGGCCGAGGTCGAGGCCATCCCGCGCGTGCACGGCTCGGCGCTGTTCGAGCGTGGCGAGACCCAGATCCTGGGCGTCACCACCCTCAACATGCTCCGCATGGAGCAGCAGCTGGACACCCTTTCCCCGGTGACCCGCAAGCGCTACATGCACAACTACAACTTCCCGCCGTACTCCACCGGTGAGACCGGCCGCGTCGGCTCCCCGAAGCGCCGCGAGATCGGCCACGGCGCCCTCGCCGAGCGCGCGCTCGTGCCGGTGCTCCCGACGCGCGAGGAGTTCCCGTACGCGATCCGCCAGGTGTCCGAGGCCCTCGGCTCCAACGGTTCGACGTCCATGGGCTCCGTCTGCGCCTCCACCATGTCGCTGCTCAACGCCGGTGTGCCCCTGAAGGCCCCGGTCGCCGGTATCGCCATGGGCCTGATCTCCCAGGAGATCGAGGGCGAGACGCACTACGTCACGCTCACCGACATCCTCGGTGCGGAAGACGCCTTCGGCGACATGGACTTCAAGGTCGCCGGCACGAAGGAGTTCGTGACCGCCCTCCAGCTCGACACCAAGCTGGACGGCATCCCGGCCTCCGTCCTGGCCGCGGCTCTCAAGCAGGCCCGCGACGCCCGTCTGCACATCCTCGACGTGATGATGGAGGCGATCGACGTTCCGGACGAGATGTCCCCGAACGCGCCGCGCATCATCACCGTCAAGATCCCGGTGGACAAGATCGGTGAGGTCATCGGCCCCAAGGGCAAGATGATCAACCAGATCCAGGAGGACACCGGCGCCGACATCACGATCGAGGACGACGGCACCATCTACATCGGTGCTGTCGACGGCCCCTCCGCCGAGGCCGCCCGCGCCACGATCAACGGCATCGCCAACCCGACCATGCCGGAGGTCGGCGAGCGCTACCTGGGCACCGTCGTGAAGACGACGACCTTCGGCGCGTTCGTCTCGCTGCTCCCGGGCAAGGACGGTCTGCTGCACATCTCGCAGATCCGCAAGCTCGCCGGCGGCAAGCGCGTGGAGAACGTCGAGGACGTCCTCGGTGTGGGCCAGAAGGTCCAGGTCGAGATCGCCGAGATCGACTCCCGCGGCAAGCTCTCCCTGATCCCCGTGATCGAGGGCGAAGAGGGCGACGAGGCTGCTGCTGACAAGAAGGACGACGCCGACAAGTGACGTCCCGTAGCACCGCGGCGACGGCCCGTACCTCCTCGGAGGTGCGGGCCGTCGCCCGTACCCAAACGCTTCTCAAGGGCGAGAACGGCATCGGCACCGTCCGCCGCACCGTCCTGCCGGGCGGCCTGCGCGTGGTCACCGAGACCCTGCCGTCCGTACGCTCGGCGACCTTCGGCATCTGGGCGCACGTCGGCTCCCGCGACGAGACCCCGGCCCTGAACGGGGCGACGCACTACCTGGAGCACCTGCTCTTCAAGGGCACCAAGCGCCGCACCGCACTCGACATCTCCGCCGCGATCGACGCGGTCGGCGGCGAGATGAACGCGTTCACGGCCAAGGAGTACACCTGCTACTACGCGCGGGTGCTCGACACGGACCTGCCGCTCGCCATCGACGTGGTGTGCGACATGCTCACCGGCTCGCTCATCGAGCAGGCCGACGTGGACGCCGAACGCAACGTGATCCTCGAAGAGATCGCGATGACCGAGGACGACGCCGGCGACTGCGTGCACGACCTGTTCGCGCACACGATGCTCGGCGACACCCCGCTGGGCCGCCCGGTCCTCGGCACGGTCGACACGATCAACGCGCTGGACGCGACCCGGATCCGCCGCTTCTACAAGAAGCACTACGACCCGCGCCACCTGGTGGTCGCCGCCGCCGGAAACGTGGACCACGCCAAGGTCGTACGCCAGGTCCGCGCCGCCTTCGAGAAGGCCGGCGCGCTCCGGGCCACGGACGCCCGGCCGATCGCCCCGCGCGACGGCCACCGCACCCTGCGCACCGCAGGCAAGGTCGAGCTCATCGAGCGCTCCACCGAGCAGGCCCACGTCGTCCTCGGCATGCCGGGCCTGGCCCGCACCGACGACCGGCGCTGGGCGCTCAGCGTGCTCAACACCGCGCTCGGCGGCGGCATGTCCTCGCGCCTCTTCCAGGAGGTGCGGGAGAAGCGCGGCCTGGCGTACACGGTCTACTCGTACACCTCGGGCTTCGCCGACTGCGGCCTGTTCGGCGTGTACGCGGGCTGCCGTCCGAACCAGGTCCACGACGTCCTGAAGATCTGCCGCGACGAGCTCGACCAGGTCGCCCAGCACGGTCTCACCGACGAGGAGATCTCCCGCGCGATCGGCCAGCTCTCCGGCTCCACGGTCCTCGGCCTGGAGGACACCGGTGCGCTCATGAACCGGATCGGCAAGAGCGAGCTGTGCTGGGGCACCCACATGTCGGTGGACGACATGCTGGCCCGTATCTCCGCGGTCACCCCCGACGACGTACGGGAGGTGGCACGCGAGATCCTGGGACAGCGGCCCTCGCTGTCGGTGATCGGCCCGCTGAAGAACCGCCAGGCGGCCCGACTGCACGAGACGGTCGCCTGAGCCCACGGCTCCAGGTTCGTTTCGTCGCCCAACTCCCGTAAGGAATCAAGTAGATGAGCAAGCTGCGTGTGGCGGTCCTCGGCGCGAAGGGCCGCATCGGCTCCGAGGCCGTACGCGCCGTCGAAGCCGCCGAGGACATGGAGCTCGTGGCGGCGCTCGACCGCGACGACTCCATCGAGGCGCTCACGGAGACCGGCGCCCAGGTCGCCATCGACCTGACGCACCCGGACGCGGTGCTCGGCAACCTCGAGTACTGCACGGCGCACGGCATCCACGCCGTCGTCGGCACCACCGGCTGGACCGACGAGCGCCTCGCGCAGGTGACGGACTGGCTGGCGAAGTCCCCGGCGACCGGCATCCTGATCGCCCCGAACTTCTCCATCGGCGCGGTCCTCACGATGCAGTTCGCACAAGCGGCGGCCCGCTTCTTCGAGTCCGTCGAGGTCATCGAGCTGCACCACCCCAACAAGGCGGACGCCCCCTCGGGCACCGCACACCGCACCGCCCAGCTGATCGCGGCGGCCCGGGAGAAGGCAGGCTGCGCCCCGCAGCCCGACGCCACTTCCACGGCCCTCGACGGCGCCCGCGGCGCGGACGTGGACGGCGTCCCGGTGCACTCGGTCCGCCTGCGCGGTCTGCTCGCGCACCAGGAGGTGCTGCTCGGCGGGGAGGGCGAGACGCTCACGATCCGCCACGACTCGCTGCACCACAAGTCGTTCATGCCGGGCATCCTGCTCGGTGTGCGCCGCGTGGTGGACACCCCGGGCCTCACCTTCGGCCTGGAGCACTTCTTGGACCTGGGCAACTGACGGACCGATGCGCGCAAAGGTCACCTATTTCGCCCTGGCCGCCGCCCTGGTCGTGTACTTCGTCCTGGTCGGCAGCCGCGGGATCCTGCTCATACAGCAGGGCACGCTGCTCACCGTCACGTTCGGTGTGGCGGTGCTCGTGCTGCCGCTCATCGGCCTGTGGTTCCTCTGGAAGACGACCCAATTCGCCCGCAAGGCAGGGAAGTTGGCCGCGGAGCTGGAAGCCGAGGGCGGGCTCCCGGTCGACGAGCTGAAGCGGCTGCCCAGCGGCCGTATCGACCGCGACTCGGCCGACGAGGTCTTCGCCCGGCGCCGCGCGGAGACCGAGGACGCGCCGGACGACTGGCGCTGCTGGTTCCGGCTCGCCGTCGCCTACCACGACGCCCGCGACACCCCGCGCGCCCGCAAGGCGATGCAGCGGGCGATCGCCCTGCACGAGCGACGACCGGCCTGACCGGTCGGCAAGCATGAGAGAACCCCGCCAGGCTCCGGCCCGGCGGGGTTCTTTCACATCTGTCCGAAAATCAGCGGCGCCGACTCAGCGGCGGGCCAAGGTCCTCAGCGGCCCGAGCGGTACTCGTCCGCCCACGCCTCCACGGTGTCGGCGGCCCGGTCGAACGCCTCGGGCCGGCCGAGGAAGTCCGCGTTGTGCGAGGTCATCAGCGGGTCGGTGAGCGGCTTGCCGACGCCCTGCACCAGCACCACGGCCTGCCCCTGCACGGTCCGCGGCAGCCCGAGCCAGCGCACCGGCTGCTGCGTGGTGCGGACGGCGGTGACCTCGGCCCAGGGCGCGGTCCGCGTGGTGAAGAAGCCGACCCGGCGTACCCCGCGGGCGCTCACCCAGGTGCCGACGCGCAGCAGCCGGAGCGCGGCGACGATCACCAGAAGCGCGCCGCCCGCGCACACGGCACCGCTGGACGGCCCGTCCGCGAGCGCGATGATCATCGCTGCGAGCAGCATGTACGAGGCCAGGAGCAGCAGGAGCGCGGCGGCACCGACGCGCCAGGGGCCGGGCCGGTAGGGCCGCCGCCACTGGTCACGGTCGTCGTACGGCAGCGCGACGTCGTCCGCCTGGTCGAATGCGCGGTCGGCCGTCAGGAAGGCTAGGGGCACGACGTAATCCTCACTCAAGCCCGCTCAAAGGTTTGCTCGGTGAGGCTACCCAGGCATGTCGCGGGCGACCAGTCCCGGGGGGCCAAGGGGAGTCGCGCCGCGCCGTTCAGGCTAGGCGGGCGCCTGCGGGGTACGTGTGCGTCAAGTGGGGCGGCTGCCGCCGGGTGCGTGTGCGCTCTTCGATGAAATTTCCGTTTACGGGGCACCTTTGGGCGGTTCTACGCGTCTGTATGGGTACGAGACCACAGAAGCCACGAGTGACCCGAGGAGAAGCGCCCACCATGTTCCGTCGGCGAGAGCCCGTTCCGTTCGCCTTCATCGCCGAAGCCGACAAGTTCCGCAGCAATGTCACCCCGCCGCCCAAGGAGCGCCCGACCGCGGGCCAGATAGCCGGTCGCACCCTGGTGGGCCTCACCGTCGTCGCCGGTCTGGTGGGCGCTCTGCTGTTCGGCATGCCCGCCCTGTCGCCCGACACCTCTCCGGCCCAGACGCAGCACTCGGAAGCCGCCGACCGCTGACGTCCTGCCGGATGGGCCCGGTTACCGGGGCCGGGCGCACATTTCCGTAACCGTGAGTGATCTTGCGTCCTCGCCCGAACCTCCTTGCGAAGTGTCCGTATTGCGGCATTTCGGGAAGTTCATCTAGCCTGATCAAACGGACCCGGCACTGCTTGAACCCCCGAGCAGGCAGTGCCGGGCTCCTTCTGTCACGCCCTGTGACGCCCCGCCGCCTCCCCCGAGGGGCGACCACGCACTGAGCAGCGAGTAGCGTGTTACCCATGGCTCCGATCTCGACTCCGCAGACCCCCTTCGGGCGGGTCCTCACCGCCATGGTCACGCCCTTCACGGCGGACGGCGCTCTCGACCTCGACGGCGCACAGCGGCTCGCCGCCCATCTGGTGGACGCAGGCAACGACGGCCTGATCATCAACGGCACCACCGGCGAGTCCCCGACCACCAGCGACGCGGAGAAAGCGGATCTCGTACGGGCCGTACTCGAGGCGGTCGGCGACCGCGCCCACATCGTCGCCGGCGTCGGCACCAACGACACGCACCACAGCATCGAGCTGGCCCGCGCCGCCGAAAAGGCAGGCGCACACGGCCTGTTGACGGTCACGCCGTACTACAACAAGCCGCCGCAGGAAGGCCTCTTCCGGCACTTCTCCGCCATCGCCGACAGCACCGAGTTGCCGGTGATGCTCTACGACATCCCCGGCCGCAGCGGCGTCCCGATCTCCACCGAGACGATCGTGCGCCTCGCCGAGCACCCGCGGATCGTCGCCAACAAGGACGCCAAGGGTGACCTCGGCCGCGCCAGCTGGGCCATCACCCGCTCCGGCCTCGCCTGGTACTCGGGCGACGACATGCTCAACCTGCCGCTGCTCTC
>NZ_FNFF01000022.1 GCF_900100315.1 Streptomyces indicus | reverse complement strand
CCTCCCTCCGCTCCCGCGAGATCCGGCTCGCCGCACGCCCCGTCGGTCAACCCACGCCCGCCGACTTCGAGTTGGCGACCGTGGACGTGCCCGAGCCCGCCGACGGGCAGATCGTCGTGCGCAACACCTGGATGTCCGTCGACCCGTACATGCGGGGCCGGATGGACGATGCCCCCTCCTACATCCCTCCCTTCGCTCTCGGCGCCGCCCTCGAAGGCAGCGCGCTCGGTGAAGTGGTCGCCTCACGTGCCGCGTCCGTACCGGTCGGCGCGACCGTCACGCACTTCCTCGGCTGGCGCGAGTACGCCGTGCTCGACGCGGCCGGCGCCACCGTCGTCGATCCCGCGCTCGCCCCGCCCGAGGCCTGGCTCGGCCCGCTCGGCACCACGGGCCTCACCGCCTATGCCGCCCTGACCCGCACCGCACCCATGCGCGAGGGAGACGTCGTGTTCATCTCCGCGGCGGCCGGAGCGGTCGGCAGCGTCGCCGGCCAACTCGCCCGCAAGCTCGGCGCTTCCGTGGTCATCGGCTCGGCGGGCGGCCCGGCCAAGACCAAGAAACTGCTCGACACCTTCGGCTACGACGCCGCGCTCGACTACCGCCAGGGCTCACTCGGCGAACAGCTCGCCCAGGCCGCCCCCGACGGCATCGACGTGTATCTCGACTCCGTGGGCGGCGACCACCTCCAGGCGGCCGTCGGCGCGCTGCGCACGGGCGGCAGGATCGCCCTCGTGGGCGCGATCAGCGGCTACAACGCCACCACCCCCGCGCCCGGCCCCGACAACCTCTACCAGCTCGCCATCAAGGAGGCCGGAGTGCGTGGGATGCTCGTGACGAGCCATCTCGACCTGTTCCCCGAGTGGATCGGCAAGGCGGCGGCCTGGCTGGCCGACGGCTCGCTGCGCACCGAACAGACCGTCGTGGACGGCATCGAGCAGGCGCCCTCCGCGTTCCTCGGCGTCCTGAACGGCGCCAACACCGGCAAGATGCTGGTCCGTCTGGAGACGAACCGATGAGCGAACCGATGAGCTCCGCCACCGAACCCGCGCCGGGGGCCGCCCCCGCGGCGCCCGCCCACACCGCCCTCCTCGTCCTCGCGCACCCCCGGACCGACTCGCTCACCGCCGAGCTGACCCGGCGCGCCCAACTGCGCCTGGAAGCCAAGGGGTTCACCGTCGATCTGCTCGATCTGTACCAGGAAGGCTTCGATCCCCGGCTCGGCCCCGAGGACGAACCCGACTGGGCGGACCGCGACAAGCCGTACTCCGCCGAGGTGCAGGCCCATATGCGCCGCATCGAAGCGGCGGACGTGATGGTCATCGTCTTCCCCCTGTGGTGGTTCGGGCCGCCGGCGATCCTGAAGGGCTGGATCGACCGGGTGTGGAATCACGGCTTCGCCTACGGCCGCAGTACGCCGCGCCTCGCCGGGAAGCGGATGCTCTGGCTGACGGCGGTCAGCTACCCGGAGGCCGACTTCCTCTCGCTGGGCTGGGACCGGACGGTCACGCACGTGCTGCGCACGGGGATCTCCGAGTACTGCGGGATCACCGACACCGCCGTGCACTTCCTGTACGACTCGCTCAACGCCGACGAACAGGCACTCGGGGCGGCCGACGAGGCCCTGACGAAGTTCCTCGACTGACGCTCCGTACAGGCGGGGCGCGGCCCGGCACACCGTGCCCGGGCACCGCGCCCAGACACCTCGAACGGGCAGCCCGCACCCCACCCCACCCGGCACCACCCGAGCGGGCCGGACAGAAGACTCCTGTCCGGCCCGCTCAGGTCTGTGTGCGACGCCCGGTCAGTCCCGGGCCCACGCCACATAACCGTCAGGCCGCACCAGCTGTATCGCCCCGCGCGCGTCCTGCCACTGCGCCCGTATGCAGGACGGTCCGGCCAGCTTCTCCACGTCGGCGGGCAGCTCGGTGTCCTTGGGGCCGACGAGCACGAACTGGCCGCCGCGCAGCGCCTCGTAGAGCCTGCTGCCGTCCGCGAGCAGGCCGTCCTCGGCCCGCCGGCCCACGAGCGGGTGGGAGCCGCGCGGTGCGTCGTAGGCATATCCGACGCCGGTGATCTGGCCGATGGCCTTGCGGCTGACCGGCGCCGCATTGTTGACCACCTTCGCGGCCAGCCAACGCACTGCGAGCTGCGCCGGGTTGTGGGCCATCGCGAGGCGGACGATCGCGCCGCTGCTGCGCAGCACCGCCGAGCCCACCGGGTGGCGCTCGTCCTGGTAGCTGTCGAGGAGCGCCTCGGGAGCGCGGCCGGTGAGGACCGCGGCCAGCTTCCAGCCCAGGTTGTTGGCGTCCTGAAGGCCGGTGTTCATGCCCTGGCCGCCCGCGGGGGAGTGGGTGTGCGCGGCGTCGCCGGCCAGGAAGACCCGGCCGGTGCGGTACTGGGGGACCTGGCGCTCGTCGCTGTGGAAGCGGGAGATCCAGCGCTCGTCGTGCATCCCGAAGTCCGAGCCGAACGCGCGGCGGATGATGTCCCGCAGCTCGTCGAGCGAGGTGGGGGCGTCGTCCGGGATCTCGGCGCGCTCACGGTTCCAGCCGCCCACCCGCCAGTACCCGTCGCCGAACGGGATCATGAACCCGAACGCGCCCTTCCCGCCGTTGACCGCCACGGTCAGCTCCGGCTCGCTCTCCAGGAGCACGTCGGCGAGCACGATCGAACTGATCACGGACTGGCCGGGGAAGGGCTGCCCGAGCGCCTTGCGGACCGCGCTGCGCACGCCGTCCGCGCCCACGACGTAGGCCGCCCGGTATGCCGTGTCCGCGCCGTCCTCGCCGCGCACCTCGACCGTCACACCGTCCGCGTCCTGCCGCACGCCGGTGACCTCGGCGCCGTGCACGAACGTCGCACCGTGCTGCGTCGCCCTGCGCAGCAGCAGCTTCTCCACCTCGTACTGCGGAGTGATCAGAAGGAAGGGGAAGCGCGAGGGGAGGTCGGCGAGGTCGAGGGAGAGCGCGCTGAACAGGCGCAGCTGCGTGATCCGCTGCCCGGTCGGCAGCAGCTCGTCGGCGAGGCCGCGGGTGTCGAGGACCTCCAGGGTGCGGGCGTGCACACCGAAGGCCCGCGTCAGGTTGCTGATGCCGGCCGGACGCTTCTCCAGGACGGTCACCCGTATCCCGGCGGCGGCGAGATCGCCCGCGAGCAGCAGGCCCGTGGGGCCCGCACCGACGATCACGACGTCTGCTGCGGGGGTGGTGCTGTGCTGCTCGGTGCGGGTCTCGTGCGTGCCGGTCATGACGGCCTCCTCGGGATGCCAACGCCTGTTGGTCAACGCTTGTTGGCAACAATACGAGGCCCCTCGATGGACTGTCAACACCCGTTGGCCTACGCTCGTTGACATGCAAGATTCCGATACGCGCAAGAAGCCGGACCAGCCCTCCGCGCAGCCCGCCTCCCGCCCCCGCCGTTCCGACGCCACCCGCGCCGCGATCCTCGCCGCCGCCCGCGAACGCTTCGCGGCCGACGGATACGAGCGCGCCACGATCCGCGCCATCGCCAAGGACGCGGGCATCGACCCGTCGATGGTGATGCGTTACTACGGCAGCAAGGAAGGCCTCTTCGCGGCCGCAGCGGACATCGACCTGAACCTGCCGGCACCGATGGAGCTGCGGATCCAGCCCGCAGAGCACGCCGACCCGGCCCGTACCGCCGACGTCGGGCGCTTCCTCGTCTCCCACTTCCTCGACCGCTGGGAGCAGGACGAGGTGCTCACCGCGCTGCTGCGCGTGGGGGCCACCAACCCCGCGGGCGCCGAGCGGATGCAGCAGATCCTCAAGGACCAGATCGGCCCGGTCGCGGCCCGGGTCTGCCCCGACCCGGCCGACGCCCCGCGCCGTGCGGCACTCGTGGCCTCGCAGGTCCTCGGCATGGCGCTCGCCCGCTTCGTGCTGCGCTTCCCGCTCGCCGTCGAGATGTCGAAGGAGGAGATCGTCGACTGGCTGGCCCCCACGGTCCAGCGCTATCTGACCGCCCCCGAGCCGTAACCGCCTGACCGCGCCGTGGCGTCACCGTGCACCCACCCGCTCCGAGCGCGCCGGGCCGCCGCCCTGGCTACGCTGACCCCGTGAAGATCATCGACGTCGAACCGTCCGACCCGCGCCTCCTCTCCGACGTGTTCCCCGTGCTGCGCGAGCTGCGCCCGCACCTCACCGAGGACCAGCTGCGCGAGATCGCCGCGCACGGGCAGGCGCACGGACCGCGGTTCACCGCCGCGTACACCGACGACGGGCGCTGCGCGGGGGTCGCCGGCTGGCGTGTGGTGGTCAACACCAGCTCGCTGAAGAAGCTGTACGTGGACGACCTGGTGACGTCCGCGAGCGCGCGCTCGGGCGGCGTGGGCCACGCGCTGCTCGCGTATCTGGAGCAGTACGCACGCGAAGCCGGCTGCCACGAGCTGGACTTGGACTCGGGCACCCAGCGCACCGACGCACACCGCTTCTACCTGCGCGAGCGGATGGCCATCAAGGCCTTCCACTTCAGCAAGCCGCTGACCTGAGCGAACCCGCAAGCCGCTGACCTGAGTGAACTCGGCAGCCGCCGCTACAGCCACCCCCTGCGCCGAAAGCTCCGGTGCACCAGGAAACAGGCCGCGGCCGTCACCGACACCACCAGCAAGTAGCCGTACTTCCAGCCGAGTTCCGGCATGTGCTCGAAGTTCATGCCGTACACGCCGCACACCATCGTCGGCACGGCGATCACGGCCGCCCAGGCGGTGATCTTCCGCATGTCCTCGTTCTGCGCGACCGTCACCTGCGCCAGATGCGCCTGAAGGATCGAGTCCAGCAGCGAGTCGAAGGACGCGATCTGCTCGACCGTCGTCGCCAAGTGGTCGCCGACGTCACGGAAGTACGGCTGCACCCCCTGGTCGATCAGCGGACTGCGCCGCTCCGCCAGCGTCGCGAGAGGGCGGGCCAGCGGCGACGCGGCCCGCTTCAGCTCGAGCAACTCCCGCTTGAGCTGGTAGATGCGGCCCGGGTCGACGCGGCCCGCCTCGGGCGAGAACCTGCGTCTCCACGGCCTCGACATCGTGCTGCACCGCGTCCGCCACGCTCAGGTACTCGTCGACCACGAAGTCCGCGATCGCGTGCAGCACCGCCGAAGGCCCCTTGGCCAGCTGCTCGGGATCGGCCTCGAGCCGCTCCCGTACCGGACCGAGCGAGCCGTGCCGGCCGTGCCTGACCGTGATCACGAAATCCCGGCCGGTGAAGACCATGATCTCGCCGGTGTCCACCACCTCGCTGGTGGCGGTGAGTTCGTCGTGCTCCACGTAGCAGACCGACTTGAACACCGCGAAGAGCGTGTCGTCGTACGGCACCACCTTGGGCCGCTGGTGCGCCTGCACCGCGTCCTCCACGGCCAGCGGATGCAGCCCGAACGGCTCGGCCAGCGCCGCTATCTCCTGCTCGTCCGGCTCGTGCAGGCCGATCCACACGAAGCCCTCGCCCTCGTCGCGCACGCGGCGCAGCGCCTCGGGCCCGCTCAGGCCCGCCCAGCCGCCGGACTGCCGCTTCCCGCCGCGGTAGACCACGCAGTTGACCACCGCGCTGCCCAGCGGCGAACGCGCGGGATGGCTGAGGTCCACCGCCTTGCGCTGCACGCGGCGCACGATGCGGCGCAGCCTGCGGATCATCGGCATGTGCGAAGTCCCCCTCGTCCCCCTCGTGCGCGACCGGTCCGGCGGCCGACCGCCCTGTGTGCGGCCGGTCCCGCGTCCGACCGCCCTGTGCGCGGCCGGTCCTCGCGGACGGCCGTCCGCCTGTACGGCCGAGCCTGCCACGCCCCTGCCCGCACGTCACCAGTCCATGCCCCGTACACACGGCGTTGACCTGCGGTGATTACGGTACGAATCGGATTGCGCATGCAGGTCCACGGCATCCTGCTTACAGTCGACTCCCGGAGAACTCCGGCCGTACGGAGTCAGCTCCAGGCTCGGGGAGCCGAAGGAGAGCACGCGCATGAGCAGCGGCATACCGGACGACCACAAGCACGCCCGCCGCCGGCGGCTGCAGGCCACGGCACGCGTACGCGCCCACCGGGTGGAACTCGCCCTCGACCGCGCCAGGAGCCGCGCGGCGAAGGCGCTCAGCCCGAACCCCGAGAGCGTGGCCGCACACCGCCAGGCGGCTGCGGACGCCGAGCGGGCGCTGGCCGAACTCGACGCACAGGGACGGGTGTTCACCCGGCGCGACACGGGCGCCCGCACCGTACTCCGGGACACGCTCGCCACGGCCCAGGGCGGGCAGGGGCACGGCGCCCAAGGCGCGCAGGGCCGCGGCGACGACCGCTACGAGGTCGAGTGCCTGACGCACCAGAGCGACCCGCTGTTCTTCGACGAGCTCGGCGAGGCCACCCGTGCGGCCCGGCACTCCGACACCTGGTGCGAGGCCTGCCGCCAGCTCGCGGCCACCCCGCACACGGTCCGGGCCCGCGCCCGCAAGGTCCTGGCCCCGGCCCGGCCCGAGATCCGCTACACCCCGCCGGAGCCCCGGCTGCGCTTCGACCCGCCCTCCGCGTAACCGCACCGCACCCCCGCACTGCACTGGGCACTGCACCACACCGCGCTGGGCACTGCACCACGCGCACGAGCCGGGCCCGCCGCCACCCGCGGGCCCGGCTCAGGCACGCCCGCGCGAACCCTCGTCGCCCCGGACACGAGATGCGTCCCGCGCCCTCAGGACACGGGATGCGGCCCGCGCCCCCGGTCCAGAAGGCGGTCCAGCGGCGGCTCCTGCGCGGCCACGGCACCGATGGTCACCGCGAAGGTGATCGCGGTGCAGACCAGGATCAGCCAGGACAGCAAGGTCAGCACCAGGCCGAGCGAACCGTATTCGCCCAGCGCCCGGTTGAGCGCCGCCGGCATGTACAGGCGCGCGGACAGCGCGAGGGTGTTCGTGGCGGCCGCCGCCAGGAGGGCGCCCGGCAGCAGCGGCAGCCAGGCCACACGGCCGGCCAGCAGAAGATGCTGGGTCCACAGCCATACGAGAGTGCTGAGCAGGAAGAGCAGGGGCGCGCCCAGCCACATCCCCGCCCCGAAGCCCTCCCGCACCGGCCCCTGGACCAGCACGAACACCACGAGCGCGCCCAGCCACACCAGCCAGCGCCAGGCCGCGATCCTGGTCGACGCCTTCGGCAGCTGCCAGGCCCGCTCGCAGACCCGGGCCATGGCGCGGCTGAAACTCGTCGCCGAGGCGAGCGCCAGCGCGAGCCCGATGACGCCGGTGGTCTCACGCAGCTCGCCGGAGGAGTTCCCGAGGACCTGCTGAAGCTCCAGGTCGGCCCGGCCGGTCAGCCCGAACAGGCCCCGCAGACTCTCCCGGAGCTGCTCACGGACGCCGGACGGGGTGAACGCGGCAACGGCGAACAGCAGCGGAATCGAAGCGAGGAAGGCCTGCGCGGCCAGCCGGGTCGCCGCATCCAGAAGGTTCGCCGACAGCAGCCGGCCGGTCACCTCGCCCACGACGGGAAACCGCGCCTCCGCACTCGTACGCAAGTGCTCCGCGCGCGTCCGAAGCTGCCCGGCTCCCGCCTTCAGGCGCCCGGTCCCCGCCCTCAGACGTCCGGCGCGCGTCCGCGGCCGCGCCCCTCGCGCCGAACGGGCCATGCCGCCTCCCGCTGGTGCGCCGCGCCGTCGCCCCCAGTCAAGTCCTCGGACACACCGCCCGGCGACCGCTGCGCACCCGATCGGGGAGCGGCCCCACCCGCGCACCATGCTCCGACGTCATCAGGGCCCGCCCGATGCCGGCCCGGGCCGCACCCGAGAAGCCCGCATCCGAGAAGCCCGCCCCCGCGAAACCCGCCCCACTCGAAGCCCACACCTGCGAAGCCCGCCCTCACGAAGCGCCTTCGCGAAGCCGCCCCACCCGAAGCCCGCCCCCGCGAAACCCTTACGGCCAGACCAGGCAATAAGGCTGATGCCCGGCCTCATGCAGCCGGTGGCTGAAGTCCTGCCACTCATGCAGCAGTTGGTAGACGTTGAACGCATCGCGCGGACCGCCCCGGTCCGGCACCGTCGACCAGATGAAGGCCGCCGCGCCCACCGCCTCCTCGCCGATGCCCCGAAGGGGGTCGACGACCGTCATCGGGAGCTTGACCACCGCGTAGTCGGGGTGCAGCACGACCAGTTCGAGCGGCGGGACCTTGTGCAGCGGTATGCCCTCGATGCCCGTGAGGACCATCGCGGCCATCGTCTCCGGCTTGATCTTGGTGAACATGCCGCCCATGCCGAGCTCGTCACCGCCGAGCTCCTCCGGGCGCATCGAGATCGGGACGCGGGCCGCAGTGGCCCCGTCGGGAGCACCGAAGTACTTGTAGGTCACCCCCACCCGGCCACTCCTGATTCCCGTGTGCTCAGCCTTCGCCGGAGTGGGCGCCTGCGCCTCGCTCTCGCGCTGGTCGCGCCGGTGCTTGCCCCGACGGGCACGTCGCGGTCCGAGGGCACCCTGGTCACCGGTCCCCTCGCCCAGCCCTCCACCGCGATGCATATCGTTCACCCAGACTGCTTTGTCGCCCGACTCGCTTTGTAGACGGCAGCGCCCCCGCCGCGCAACCCGATCATCGTGACAGTGACCTCCCCCACGGCCCGGCGGTGAAACGTGCGAGGGCTGCATTGTCCCGGGGACGAGCCCCGGACCCCCAGCCCGGGCCGCCGAACCGCTGTCGACGGCCGTCCGCCCGCTACGGGAATCACCGGTCCGCAGGAAGCCCGAAGCCTCTGACACCATGGCTCGTGTGAGCTTTCCCTATGACGCCCCAGTTTCGCAGACGCTTTTCGACCGCGCGGCCCTCGTGACACCCGGCGGCGTGAACTCTCCCGTGCGCGCCTTCCGCGCCGTGGGTGGTACGCCCCGTTTCATGGTGTCCGGTCAGGGTCCGTACCTCACCGACGCCGACGGTCGCGAGTACGTCGACCTCGTGTGCTCGTGGGGACCGATGATCCTCGGCCATGCGCACCCCGAGGTGATCGCCGCCGTGCAGGAGGCCGTGGCCCGCGGCACCTCCTTCGGTACGCCCGGTGAGGGCGAGGTCGCGCTCGCCGAGGAGATCGTGGCCCGCATCGGCCCGGTCGAGCAGGTGCGGCTCGTGTCCTCCGGTACGGAGGCCACGATGTCCGCGATCCGGCTCGCCCGCGGGTTCACCGGCCGCGCCAAGGTGATCAAGTTCGCCGGCTGCTACCACGGCCACGTGGACGCGCTGCTGGCCGCGGCCGGATCCGGTGTCGCCACCTTCGGCCTGCCGGACACCCCCGGCGTCACGGGCGCGCAGGCCGGTGAGACGGTCGTGCTGCCGTACAACGATCTGGAGGCCGTGCGCGAGGCCTTCGCCGCGCATCCCGGCGAGATCGCCTGTGTGATCACCGAGGCCTCGCCCGGCAACATGGGTGTGGTCCCGCCGGCCCCCGGTTTCAACCAGGGCCTGAAGGACCTGTGCGCCGCCAATGGTGCGCTGTACATCTCCGACGAGGTCATGACCGGCTTCCGGACCAGCAAGGCCGGATGGTTCGGGGTGGACGGTGTCGAGCCCGACCTCATGACCTTCGGCAAGGTCATGGGCGGCGGCTTCCCGGCCGCGGCCTTCGGCGGCCGCAAGGACGTCATGGCGCACCTCGCGCCGGCCGGCCCCGTCTACCAGGCGGGCACCCTCTCCGGTAACCCGGTCGCGACCGCCGCCGGACTCGCCCAGCTCCGGCTGCTCGACGACGCCGCGTATGCCAAGGTGAATGCTGTGTCCAGTGAGATCCAGGGCCTGGTGACCTCGGCGCTCTCGAAGGAAGGCGTGGCGCACCGGCTCCAGACCGCGTCCAACATGTTCTCGGTGTTCTTCACCGAGAACGAGGTGCGGAACTACGAGGACGCCAAGGGGCAGGAGGCCTTCCGGTTCACGGCGTTCTTCCACTCGCTGCTCTCGGACGGTGTGTACCTGCCGCCGTCCGCGTTCGAGTCCTGGTTCGTGTCCACGGCGCATGACGAGCGGGCCGTCCAGCGCATCGCGGACGCGCTGCCCGCCGCCGCCCGCGCCGCCGCGGAGGCCACGGCATGAGCGAGCCGAAGCGCGACGACGACATCACCGTGGTGCACCTGATGCGCCATGGCGAGGTGGACAACCCGGACGGTGTGCTCTACGGCCGCCTCGGCGGCTACCACCTGTCCGAGCTCGGCCGGCAGATGGCCGACCGGGTCGCCGAGCACCTCGCGCCGCGCGACATCACGTACGTCGTCGCCTCGCCGCTGGAGCGCGCGCAGGAGACCGCGACCCCGATCGCCAAGGCGCACGGGCTCGACCTCGCCTCCGACGAGCGCCTCATCGAGGCGGACAACGTCTTCCAGGGCAAGACCTTCGGCGTCGGCGACGGCGCGCTCAAGCGCCCGGAGAACTGGAAGCACCTGGTCAACCCGTTCCGGCCGTCCTGGGGCGAGCCGTATGTCGAGCAGGTCGTGCGCATGATGGGCGCGCTCGACGCGGCGAAGGACGCGGCGCGCGGGCACGAGGCGGTGTGCGTCAGCCACCAGCTGCCGATCTGGATCGTGCGCAGCTTCGTGGAGAAGCGCCGTCTGTGGCACGACCCGCGCAGACGGCAGTGCACCCTAGCCTCGCTGACCACGTTCACCTACCGCGGGGACAAGATCGTGTCGGTGGGCTACAGCGAGCCCGCGATCGACCTGGTCCCGGCGCACCTGCGCGCCGGTGCCAAGCCCGCGAAGGGCAAGGACAAGGCGTTCGGCGCCTAGCGGTTCGCAGTCGTACGAGGCGAAGGGCCGGTCACCGCCACGGTGACCGGCCCTTCGTGCGTGCACAGGATCTCCTCGTACGGAGTGCAAAGTTTGCGCAATCCGCTGGAACCCCGGCGTTGCTCTGTGCCTCTAAGGGGGCGTCCACCGTAAACGGGGAGCAACACGGAGGCAGGGGACTTATGCAGCAAATCAGCCGAAGGGGCGCGCTCGGCCTGGGACTTGGGGCCGCCGCGGCGGCCGGCCTCGTCTCCTGCGGCGGCCCCGGCAGCAAGCCGCCCTCGCCCTCCGGCGGCGACCACCGGCCCGCGGGCAACCCGAAGTCCCCTTCCACAGAGGGAAAGCCGCTGGGTGACGGTTCCACCGCGTACACCGGAAGGCAGCCGAACCAGCCGCCGGCGCCGGTCCCGCTCGAACCCGGCGAGATACCGCCGCAGTTCGTGGTCTTCTCCTGGGACGGCGCGGGCGAGATCGGCAACGGGCTCTTCCCGCGCTTTTTGAAGCTGGCCGAGGAGCACGAGGCGAAGATGACCTTCTTTCTCTCCGGCCTCTATCTCCTGCCGGAGTCGAAGAAGCGGCTCTACCGTCCGCCGAACAATCCCGTCGGCGCCTCCGACATCGGCTATCTCAAGGACGAGAACATCAAGCGCACGCTGAAATACGTGCGTCAGGCCTGGCTCGACGGCCATGAGATCGGCACGCATTTCAACGGGCACTTCTGCGCGGGCTCGGGCTCGGTGGCCAACTGGACGGGCGCGCAATGGAAGGACGAGATCCGCCAGGCCAAGTCCTTCGTACAGGAGTGGCGCACGAACACGGGCTGGACCGACCTGCCCGCGCTGCCCTTCGACTACGACAAGGAGCTCGTCGGCGGCCGCACCCCGTGCCTGCTCGGCCAGGACAAACTGCTGCCCGTCGCGCGCGAACTCGGCTGGCGCTACGACGCCTCCTCGCCCGGCGGCCGCCAGCGCTGGCCCGTGAAGAAGCAGGGTGTCTGGGACTTGCCGCTCCAGGCGATGCCCTTTCCCGGGCACTCCTTCGAGGTGCTCTCGATGGACTACAACATCCTCGCCAACCAGTCGCAGAACTCCACCAAGGCACCGCCCGCCAACTACCCGCGCTGGCGCAGGCAGGCGACCGAGGCGTATCTCGCGGGATTCAAGCGGGCATACGAGACAAACAGGGCGCCGTTCTTCGTCGGCAACCACTTCGAGGAGTGGAACGGCGGCATCTATATGGATGCCGTCGAGGCCGTCATCAAGGAAATCGCGGACAAAAAGGACGTGAGGCTTGTCTCCTTCCGGCAGTTCGTGGACTGGCTCGACGTCCAGAAGCCGGAAGTGCTCGCGCAGCTCCAAGGCCTCGACGTAGGCCAGGAGTTCCCGCGCAGCACCCGTAAAGCCTCGTGAAGCCTCCTGATCAAGCGGCCTGAACTGGGCGTTCCACACCTTTCGGGGGGTGGCCGAAACCGCTGAAACGGTCATGCGAAACTTTTCACATGAGCTTTGGACGTCCTGCCTCCCGACGTGCCCTTTTCGCCGCGGGGACCGCACTCGCGGCCCTCGCGCTGAGCGCGTGCAGCGACGGCGGCACGCAGGGCGGAGGCGGGAACACCAACTTCGTGGCCGGCAAGAGCGGCGTCTCGGTCGCCGCCAAGGGGGAGCGGGCCGCGGCCCCCGACATCGCGGGCGAGACCCTCGACGGCAAGCAGCTGAGCCTCGCCGACTACAAGGGCAAGATCGTCGTCATCAACACCTGGGGCTCGTGGTGCGCGCCCTGCCGGGCCGAGGCCAAGTACCTCAAGTCGGTCTCCGAGGCCACCAAGTCCAAGGGCGTGGAGTTCGTGGGGATCAACACCCGCGACGCGCAGAAGAGCTCGGCCGTCGCCTTCGAAGAGGACTACGGGATCGAGTACCCGAGCCTGTACGACCCGGCCGGCAAGCAGATCCTGAAGTTCCCGCAGGGCAGCCTCAGCCCGCAGGCCATCCCCAGCACGATCGTCATCGACCGTGAGGGGAAGATCGCCGCACGCTTCATGGGCCCGGTCAGCGACAAGCGGCTGCACGAGATGATCGACCCCGTGCTCGCGGAGAAGTGACACCCGTGCACGCCCTCGCCGCGGCCACCGACCCGAACGCCACCGTGCTCGGGGGAGCACTCCTTCTCGCGATCCCGATCGCGCTGCTCGCCGGGCTCGTCTCCTTCTTCTCTCCGTGCGTGCTTCCGCTCGTCCCCGGCTACCTGTCGTATGTGACCGGGGTCACGGGGGCCGATCTCGAAGAGGCGAAGCGGGGGCGGATGGCCGCGGGGGCCTCCCTGTTCGTGCTCGGATTCACCGCGGTGTTCGTGTCGTTCGGGGCACTGTTCGGCGGCTTCGGGTCGACGCTCCTCGAACACCGCGAGGTCATCTCGCGGGTGCTCGGCGGGGTGACGATCCTGCTCGGCCTGTTCTTCATGGGCGCGATGCCGTTTCTGACCCAGCGCGAGTTCCGCTTCCACAAGAAGCCGGCGGCCGGACTGGTCGGCGCACCCATGCTCGGTGTCCTCTTCGGCATCGGCTGGACCCCCTGCATCGGACCGACGCTCTCGGCCGTGCAGACGCTCGCTCTGAACGAGGCCAGCGCCGGCCGCGGCGCCCTGCTGACCGTCGCGTACTGCCTGGGTCTGGGCGTGCCCTTCATACTGGCCGCCATCGCCTTCCGCCGGGCGCTCGGCGCCTTCGCCTGGGTCAAGCAGCACTATGTGTGGGTGATGCGCATCGGCGGCGCCATGCTCATCGTCACCGGCCTGCTGCTCGTCACCGGCGCCTGGGACCGCATCGTGCAGGAGATGCAGGTCTGGACTTCCGGCTTCACCGTGGGGATCTGAGAATGAGCAAGACGGACACCAGCCCCGGAGCCGGGAACGGCGCGGCGGACACCACAGGCCGCGGCACCTCGCCCGACGCCGAGGACCTCGGCGCGGCCGGCTCGCAGCTGTCCACCGCCCCCAAGGAGGAGCTGCCCAACCTGCCCTCGCTCGGGGTGGTCGGCTGGGCCCGCTGGTTCTGGCGGCAGCTCACCTCGATGCGGGTCGCCCTGATCCTGCTCTTCCTGCTCTCGCTCGGCGCGATCCCCGGCTCGCTGGTCCCGCAGAACAGCGTGGACGAGCTGAAGGTCCAGCAGTTCAAGGCCGCGCACGAGACGCTCACGCCGATCTACGAGAAGCTCCAGCTCTTCGACGTCTACAGCTCGGTGTGGTTCTCGGCGATCTACATCCTGCTGTTCATCTCGCTGATCGGCTGCATCGTCCCGCGCACCTGGCAGTTCGTCGGCCAGCTCCGCGGCCGCCCGCCGGGCGCGCCCAAGCGCCTCACCCGCCTGCCCGCGTACACGACCTGGCGCACCGAGTCCTCTCCCGAAGAGGTACGGGACGAGGCGCTCGAGCTGCTCAAGGGCCGGCGCTTCCGCTCGCACATCGTCGGGGACGGGGTAGCAGCAGAGAAGGGCTATCTGCGCGAGGCCGGCAACCTGGTCTTCCACATCTCGCTGATCGTGATGCTCGTGGCCTTCGCCGCCGGCGTCCTGTTCAAGTCCGAGGGCGGCAAGCTCATGGTCGAGGGCGACGGCGGCATGGCCAACGTCCTGCCGCAGTACGACGACTTCCAGTCCGGCTCGCTCTTCGACAACGACAACCTTGAGCGCTTCAGCTTCCAGCTCGACAAGTTCGAGGACGACTACCAGAAGAGCGGCCCGAACCGGGGCACCCCGCGCACCTTCAAAGCCCACGTCACGTACACCGAGGGCGTGGACGGTCCGACGAAGAAGAAGGCCATCGAGGTCAACTCGCCGCTGGAAGTGGGCGACTCCAAGGTCTACCTGATCGCCCACGGCTACGCGCCGGTCGTCACCGTCAAGGACGCCCGCGGCAAGACCGTCTTCTCCGGCGCGGTGCCGCTCCTTCCGATCGACAACAACATCACGTCGACCGGAGCCATCAAGGTCACCGACGGCTACCGCAACAAGGACGGCGTCAAGGAGCAGCTCGGCTTCAACGCCTTCTTCGTGCCCACCTTCGCGGGCGTAGGCAAGGGCGAGATGCTCTCGCAGTTCCCCGGCCCCGAGTTCCCCGTCCTGGCGCTGTCCGCGTACCACGGTTCGCTCGGCATCGACTCCGGCATCCCGCAGAACGTGTACCAGCTGGACACGCGGAAGATGAAGGAGTTCAAGGACAAGAACGGCGACCTGTTCAAGCAGCGGCTGCTGCCCGGCGAGACCATGAAGCTGCCCGGCGGCCAGGGCTCCATCACGTTCGAGAAGGAGCTCCGCGAATGGGCCTCCTTCCAGATCAAGCAGCAGCCGGGCAACGGCTGGGCGCTCGCCGGCGCCGTCGCCGCGATCGTGGGCCTCGTCGGCTCGCTGTTCATCCAGCGCCGCCGCGTCTGGGTGCGCGCGGTGCGCGGCGAGGACGGCGTGACCGTCGTCGAGATGGCGGGCCTGGGCCGCAGCGAGTCCGCGAAGGTCCCCGAGGAACTGGGCGACCTGGCCGCCCTCCTGCACACCAGGGCGCCGTCCGTGCCCGAGACCGCGGACCCCGCAGATCCCGAAGACTCCTCCGAATCCGAAGCTGTTCCTGCCGAAGGGGCTGAGAAGTGAATCTCGCCGCCGCCACCAACGAGAACCTGGCGAACATCAGCAACACGCTGATCTATTCGTCGATGGCCGTCTACACCCTGGCCTTTCTCGCCCATATCGCCGAGTGGGTCTTCGGCAGCCGCAGCAAGGTCGGCCGTACGGCCGCGGCGCTCACCGAGACCGCCTCCGCCGCCCCGGCCGCCGAGGCGCCGAAGGTGCAGGTGCGCAAGGGCGGCAGCACCGCCGTGCTCGACCGCCCCAAGGTCGTGACCCGTTCGGCGGCCGGCTCCCGTGACGTCCCCGACGGTCCGGGCGCGCACGGCGGCACCGAGAAGGGCGACCTGTACGGCCGCGTCGCCGTCTCGCTCACCGTCCTCGCCGCCCTCATCCACGTCGGCGGTGTGGTCGCCCGCGCGATGTCCGTGATGCGGGCCCCGTGGGGCAACATGTACGAGTTCTCGATCACCTTCTCCGCGGTGGCCGTCTCCACGTACCTGGTGCTGCTCGCCCTCGGCAAGAACGTCCGCTGGATCGGCCTGATCCTGGTCACCACGGTCCTGCTCGACCTCGGCATCGCGGTCAAGGTCCTCTACACGGCGAGCGACCAGCTGGTCCCGGCCCTCGACTCGTACTGGCTGTGGATCCACGTCTCCACCGCCATCTTCTGCGGCGCGGTCTTCTACCTCGGCGCCGTCGGCGCGGTGCTCTACCTCTTCCGCGACGCGTACGAGAACAAGCTGGCCCAGGGCGGTCAGCCCGGCACCTTCGCCAGCTCGGTCCTGGGCCGGCTGCCGTCTGCGGCCTCGCTGGACAAGTTCTCGTACCGGGTCAATGCCGCGGTCTTCCCGCTGTGGACGTTCACGATCATCGCCGGCGCGATCTGGGCCGGCGACGCCTGGGGCCGCTACTGGGGCTGGGACCCCAAGGAGGTCTGGTCGTTCGTGACCTGGGTCGCCTACGCCGCCTACCTGCACGCGCGCGCGACCGCGGGCTGGAAGGGCCGCAAGGCCGCCTACCTGGCGCTGTTCGCCTTCGCGACCTGGCTGTGGAACTACTACGGCGTCAACATGTTCCTCTCCGGCAAGCACTCCTACGCGGACGTGGGCATGGCGCTCACCAGCGTCGGCTTCTGACGCACCGCATCGCACGGCACAGCACCGCACGGCACTGCACGGCTTGCGGCGAAGGCCGGTTCCTGTGACACGGGTCACGGGAACCGGCCTTCGCCGTACGGACAGGTGGGGAGTGTGGACACACACCTGCGAAGACGCGTACGGGACGGGGACCACACGGCCTTCGCCGAACTCTTCGACGGCTGTGCCCGGTCCGTCTACAACCACGCCTTCCGCCTCACCGGCGACTGGGCCGCGGCCGAGGACGCGGTGTCGCTGACCTTCCTGGAGGCCTGGCGGCTGCGCGCCAAGGTCGACGAGGAGGGCGGGTCGCTGCGGCCCTGGCTGCTCGGCATCACCACCAACGTCGTGCGCAACACCCGCCGAGCCGCCCGCCGGCACGCCGCCGCCGTCGCGCGGCTGCCGCGGCGCGGACCGGAGACGGAGGTACGGGACTTCGCCGACGAGGTCGCGGCCCGGATCGACGACAAGGCCCAACTCGCCCTGGTCCGCACGGCCCTGGACACCCTGCGCCGGCCCGAGCGCGAGGTGCTCGCGCTGTGCGTGTGGTCCGGGCTCGACTACGCGGCGGCCGCCGAGGCCCTGGGCATCCCGGTGGGCACGGTCCGCTCACGGCTCTCCCGGGCCCGTACAAAACTCGCGAAAGCATTGGAACCACCCGCGGTACGCGGACAGGTAGGAGGAGGCCGCATCTCCGCGGCCGAGGCCGTCCAGGAGGGGAACCGATGAACGACTTCCCGCACCTGCCCGAGAGGGAGCCCGCCGCGGGCGACCTTTCCGAGCGGGAGCTTCCGGAGGGCCGTCGAGACCTCCTGAAGGAGCACCTGTTGAACGAGATCCAGCGGGAAGAGCGCCGTCCCGAGCCGCGCCGCGGATGGCTGCGCCCCGCCTTCGCGGGTCCCGCGCTGGCCGGGACGCTCGCCCTCGCGGTCGTCGGCGGCTTCGCCCTCGTGGGCACCGGCGAAGACGGTACGGGCGGGGGAGCGGGCACGCCGGGTGCACCGCGCCAGGAGGCGGGCGGCGCCCCGCGGCAGGCGGGCGGTGCGCCGGCCGACGCGGCCGAGCTGCTCGACCGGGTGGCGACGGTCGCGGCGGCGAAGCACACCGGGCCGGTCCGCGACGAGCAGTACGTGTACGTGAAGACGAAGGCCGCGTACACCGTGCAGCAGCTCTGCGAACCGGCCCGCCTGGAGTCGCCCTCCCTGCGCGAGGTGTGGCTCTCGGTGGACGGCACCCGGCCCGGAGTGCTCCGTGCGGAGCGCGAGGGTCCGGGGACCACTTCCCTGGGCACCCCGACCCCGGGCCTGCCTTCGAACACGTACTACCGCCATCTGGAGACCCTGCCGACCGACCCGGCGAAGATGCTCGACTGGCTGCACAAGGCGAGCGAGGGCGGCAAGAGCGAGGACCAGAACACCTTCGTCCTCGTCGGCGACCTGGTCCGCGAGTCGCTCGTGCCGCCGAAGGTGGCCGCGGCCCTGTACCGGGCCGCCGGGCGGATCGACGGCGTGACGCTGGTGAAGGACGCCACCGACGCGATCGGCCGCAAGGGGATCGCGGTCGGCCGCGTGGACGAGGAGTCGGGCGTCCGCGACGAGTTGATCTTCGACCCGGAGACCTACGAGTACCTGGGCGAGCGGGGCGTCACCACCAGGGCCACCGACGGCGGCACCGCGCAGCAGCCCGGGCAGCCGGAGCGGCAGTGCCCGGGAATGCCCGCGGGACAGGTCACTGCGAACACCGCGGTGCTCGAACGCAAGGTGGTGGACTCGGCCCCGGAGGCCGAGGCGCACCAGGACGAGAAGCTGCGCCGCAAGGAGAAGGCCGCCCAGGACTAGCCGGTACCCGGAGGATCCGGGCCGCGGGCGCCGTACCAGGCCGCGGGCGCCGTACCAGACGGTGCGCGCGGCCCGGATCGGCGGGAGGCTGGGGGCATGAGCGAATCCATCGAGCGTGGCACCAGCCGCACCGAGGGGCGCACTCAGACGCTCCACTTCGTGCTGCACCTGCCCCACCCCGTGGAGCGGGTCTGGACCGCCCTGGTCAAACCCGACGAGCTGCCCGGCTGGCTGGCGGCCGCCGACGTCCTCGAACCGCGGCTCGGCGGCGCGGTCACCTTGCGCTGGCTGAACAACGAGCGGGACGCGGTGCACTCGGGCCAGGTGACGGCCTGGGATGTCGAGAGGGTCGTGGAGTACACGATCGACCTGCACGGCCGCTGCCGCTTCCACCTCGAACACGGAGTCCCGGACGCGCCCACGACCGTCGTGCGCTTCACCAACGAGTTCGAGGGCGACGACTCCCTGCGCCTGGACTGCCTCGCGGGCTGGCACAACCACTTCGAGTTCCTGCTCGACGCCCTGGACGGGCGCCCGAAGGACTGGTCGACGTGGAGCCTGGACCGGTGGCGTGAGCTGCGGGAGTCGTACGAGAAGGGGTAGGCGTCCCTACGGACAGGGCGTCGCGTACGGGCAGGGCGTCCCGTACGGGCAGGGCGTCGCGTACGGGCAGGGCGTCCCGTACGGGCAGGGCGTCGCGTACGGGCAGTGGCAGCCGTACGAGAAAGGGCGGGCCCGAGGGCTACTTCGTGCCCTCGTCCTTCGGGCCCTCCTCGCCGCCGCCCGCCTCGCGCTTCTTCAGCTCCTCCTCGCGGCGGCGCAGATCCGCCTCCCAGTCCTTGAGGACGGCCTCGTCCTTCTCGTTCTCGTCCTTGAGGGACTTCAGGAACTCGGGGTTGTCGTCCGGCGCCACCCACGTCGTGCGGTGGTTGCGGTGCCACTCCGAGGGGGTGCGGCCGCCCTGCGGCGGGGTGCGGTCCTTGCCGGCGGCGAGCCAGACGATCGGACCGACGATCCAGAACAGCAGGATGATGAAGACCCAGGCGATCTTCGGCAGATGCTTCGCCTCGTCCTCGGGGGTGTTCAGACAGTCGATGAACGCATAGATCGTCAGCGCGAGCGGGATCAGGAACATCAGGACCCGGAGCATGGTGCGCATTCCCCCTGAGGCGACGGCGGGGCACGGTGGCCGGTGCGGTGGCTTTCCGGCTCGGCGCCCCCGGTGATGGGGCCAGGGTAGCGGGTGCCGGATACTGGGACGTATGGCTTATGACGATCTTCGCTCCCTGCTCCGTGCCCTGGAGCGCGAGGGCGACCTGAAGCGCATCAAGGCCGAGGTCGACCCGTATCTGGAGGTCGGCGAGATCGTCGACCGGGTCAACAAGGCGGGCGGCCCGGCGCTCCTGTTCGAGAACGTGCGCGGCTCGTCCATGCCGCTCGCGATGAACGTGTACGGGACCGACCGGCGCCTGCTCAAGGCGCTGGGCCTCAAGTCGTACAGCGAGATCAGCGAGAAGATCGGCGGGCTGCTCAAGCCCGAGCTGCCGCAGGGGTTCATCGGGATCCGCGAGGCCTTCGGCAAGCTCGGCGCGATGACCCACGTGCCGCCGAAGAAGGTCAAGGACGCCCCGGTCCAGGAGGTCGTCCTGACCGGGGACGACGTCGACCTGGAGCAGCTCCCGGCGCTCTTCACCTGGCCGGAGGACGGCGGATCCTTCTTCAACCTCGGGCTCACGCACACCAAGCACCCCGAGACGGGCGTACGGAACCTGGGTCTGTACCGGCTCCAGCGCCACGACAAGCGCACCATCGGCATGCACTGGCAGATCCACAAGGACAGCCGCAACCACTACCAAGTGGCCGCCAAGCGCGGCGAGAAACTGCCGGTGGCCATCGCCTTCGGCTGCCCGCCCGCCGTCACCTACGCCTCCACCGCGCCGCTGCCGGGAGACATGGACGAGTACCTGCTCGCCGGGTTCATCCAGGGCAAGCGGGTCGAGATGGTGGACTGCAAGACGGTGCCGCTCCAGGTCCCGGCCAACGCCGAGGTGGTCATCGAGGGCTGGCTGGAGCCCGGCGAGATGCTGCCGGAGGGTCCTTTCGGCGACCACACCGGCTTCTACACCCCGCAGGAGCCCTTCCCCGCGCTGAAGATCGACTGCGTGACGATGCGCCGGCGCCCGCTGCTCCAGTCGATCGTGGTCGGCCGGCCGCCGACGGAGGACGGCCCGCTGGGCCGCGCGACGGAGCGGTTCTTCCTGCCGCTGCTCAAGATCATCGTGCCGGATATCGTGGACTACCACCTGCCCGAGTCGGGCGGCTTCCACAACTGCGCGATCGTCTCGATCGAGAAGAAGTACCCGAAGCACGCGCAGAAGGTCATGCACGCCA
The DNA here is from genome assembly GCF_900100315.1 of Streptomyces indicus. Lineage (GTDB taxonomy): Bacteria > Actinomycetota > Actinomycetes > Streptomycetales > Streptomycetaceae > Streptomyces > Streptomyces indicus. Next base: position 66,901 of record NZ_FNFF01000022.1, on the reverse strand, counting down.
TCTGGGGCGCGCACATGATGTCGCTGACCAAGCTGATCATCGTGGTCGACGCGGACTGCGACGTGCACAACCTGCACGAGGTGTCCTGGCGGGCGCTCGGCAACACCGACTACTCCCGCGACCTCACCGTGGTCGAGGGCCCGGTCGACCACCTGGACCACGCCTCCTACCAGCAGTTCTGGGGAGGCAAGGCGGGCATCGACGCGACGAAGAAGCTGCCCGAGGAGGGCTACACGCGCGACGGCGGCTGGCCGAACATGGTCGAGTCCGACCCCACGACGGCGGCCATGGTCGACCGCCGCTGGAAGGAGTACGGCCTGTGAGCCCCGCGGTGGGCGGACCGGCGCTGTTCCTCGGCGAGGACGACTACGTGGCCCTCGTACGGCCCGAACTCGACCCGGCCGACCCGGACGTGCGCCGCGCCGCCGAGCAGGCGGGCGCCACACCCGAGGAGTTCGCGGGACCGTCCGGGCTGTGGGCCGTGATGTGGGAGAAGGACGGCGCGGGCGACGGCTTCGAGCTGCCCGGGGTGCGCGACGCCGAGCCCGCGGCCTTCGCCGGGGCGCTGCGGGCCGAACTGGCCGCGGGGAGCGAGCGGTTCACGGTCGACGGCGGCGCCGCGCTGCGCCTGGCGGGCACCGCCGAGGGCGGCGGCGCCTGGTCCCTGACCGCGTACCTCACCCCGCCGGGCGACGAGGCGGAGACGCTCACCGTCGTGACCGGCCCGCTGCCGGCCGCCGGACTCCTGGCCGACCTCGACGCGTTTCTGGAGAGCCTCGCATGATGACGACCGCCGACGGGGTCGTGGACCCGGGCCCGGCGCCCTCCGGCAGCAAGACCAAGGCGTTCCTGCGCCTCGTCATGATCGAGCACTCGGTGTTCGCGCTGCCCTTCGCGTACATCGCCTCGCTGACCGCCATGTTCCAGCTCGACAAGAACATCCACTGGGGGCGGCTGCTCCTCGTCACCATCTGCATGGTCGGCCTGCGCACCTTCGCGATGGCTGCGAACCGGATCATCGACCGCGAGATCGACGCCCGCAATCCGCGCACGGCCGGGCGCGAGCTCGTCACGGGCGCGGTGTCGGTGAAGTCCGCGTGGACCGGCGCGCTGATCGCGGTCGTGGTCTTCCTGGGCTCGGCGGCGCTGCTCAACCCGCTCTGCCTCGCCCTCGCGCCGCTCGCCGTGGTGCCGATGGTGGTCTATCCGTACGGCAAGAGGTTCACGAACTTCCCGCACGCGATCCTCGGCCTCGCCCAGGCCATAGGGCCGATCGGGGCCTGGCTCGCGATCACCGGCGAGTGGTCCTGGGACGCGGTCATCCTCGGGCTCGCGGTCGGCATCTGGATCGGCGGCTTCGACCTGATCTTCGCCTGCCAGGACGTGGCGGCGGACCGGGCCGAGGGCGTGAAGTCGGTGCCGGCCCGCTTCGGGATCGCGGCCGCGCTGTACGGGGCGCGCGGCGCCCATGTCGTCACGATGGCCCTGTTCGCCTGGTACGCGTACGCCACCGACGCCGGGTTCTTCTTCTGGCTCGGCCTGATGATCGTGGCGGCGGCCTTCGCGTACGAGCACTCGATCGTGACGCCGAAGGATCTGTCCCGCCTGAACCGCGCGTTCTTCACGGTGAACGGGTTCATCGGGATCGCGCTGTTCGTGTGCGCGCTGATGGACCTGCTGGTGCGCGGGCTGACGCTCTAGGCGTTCTCGTCGGCTGTCGGTGCTTCCATACGGCGGGTCAGTTCGGCCAGGCGGTGACGCTGGACCTTCGTCGCCTGGCCGATCACGAAGGGCCGCAGCGGTCTGGGGTACGTGACGCGGACGGTCTCGGTCACGCGCGTACCCGTGCCTTCGGGGGTCAGGTCGACCGTCGCGGTCAGCCGGACGCGGCCGGGGCTCAGCACCTCGCTGACGATCCGCCGCTCGCCCTCGGGGAAGGTCATCGTGACCTTGATCGGGTTGTCCCAGCGCAACGGCCCGAACCGGAAGCGCTCCACCGCGACGTACCGGACCGCGCCGCCCGCCTCGGCGATGTCCCGCACGGCGACGAGCAGCGGCGAGAGGCCGATGTAGCTCTCCGGGCGCGCCAGGTGCTCGAAGATGCGCGCGGCCGGGGCGGCGACGGTGGCGGTGTGGGTGAACTCCTCGGTGGACACGGCGCCATCATGCCTCTCCCGACCCAGGGGCAACAGGCCTCTCCCGTCTCGCGGCAACAGACCTCTCCCGCCCCACAGGTCACACCCCGGAACGGTCAACTCCTTGTGGCTGCCGTAGGGTTCAGCCGATCATCGAGCACGCCCGTGTCCGGCGGGCACGCCCGTATCCGAGGGGGAAGTCCGTGCAGCTCAAGCTCAAGCCCCGGTCGACGGCCGGCTGGACCATGTCCGTGTTCGGCGTCCTGGCCGCCGGGATGGGGATCGTGGGGCTCATATCGCCCGACACCCTCATCGGCATGATGGGCTTCGCGGCGGAGCCGGCGGGCGGGCGCGCGGACGGCGACCACACGACGACCTTCCTGACCGCCTCCTCGATGGCGGCCCTCAACATGGGCGTCTACTACGTGCTCGCGGCGGGCGCCGACTGGAAGGCCTTCTTCCGCTGGACGGTCCCCTTCCGCCTTCTCACCTTCACGGTCTTCACGCTGGCCGTGCTCGCGGACCGCGCTCCCGCCGGGTTCATCGGTGTCGGCCTGTGGGAGGGCATCGGCGCGCTGGCCACCGCGGTGGCGCTGCGCAGGGACAAGCGCGCGGAGTCGGCCGCGACGGCGGCGGGCGCCCGCGCCTGACGGAGCAGAGCGCGCGGGGCAGAGCGCGCGGGGCAGAGCGCGCCGGCCGAAGGCGGTGCTCAGCGCTCGCGCCGGAACGCGAACGCCGCCACCACACCCCCGACCAGGCCGAACAGGTGCCCCTGCCAGGAGATCCCGTCCGTGGTCGGAAGGACGCCCCACAGGATCGACCCGTACACCGCGCCGACCAGGAGCCCGACGAGCACGTCGCCGATGCGGCGGTCGACGAAGCCGCGGACCAGCAGATAGCCGAAGAGCCCGAACACCACGCCCGAGGCGCCGGCCGTCACCGAGTACGCCGGCGCAGTGAGCCAGACGCCGATCCCGCTCACCAGCACGATCGTGGCGACCACCGCCGCGAACCGCCGTATGCCCGAGAGCGCGGCGAGGAAGCCGAGGACGAGCAGCGGCATGCTGTTGGCGACCAGGTGATCCCAGCCGAAGTGCAGGAACGCGGCCGGGACGACATCGCGCAGTTCGCTCAGCTCGCGCGGCGATATCCCGTAGGTGTCGAGGGCGTGGCCGCTCGCCACGTCGACCGCTTCGAGCAGCCACAGCAGGCCCAGCCACGCGGCCATGACCAGACCGGCGGCCTTCGCCCGGTCGCGGCGGCGCTGCTGCGGTGCGGCCGGCGGCACCGGCTGCGCGGATCCGTACCCGTATCCCTGCCCGTATCCCTGTCCGTACGACATCGGTGTCCCCTCACCCTCGGGCCGGCTCCGGAGCGAACCCGATCGCTCGGCGGGAGCGGGCCCTCACATCGCTCAACGCATGGGAGGCGCGGCCTGGTTCCAGGCCTGCGGATAGGCTCGGGGTATGACAGAAGCCGAGCGCATCCCCTGGGTCGTAGGGGTCTCCGGGGCCTCCGGGACGCCGTACGCCGCCGCGGTGCTGCGAGGGCTGCTCGCCGCGGGCGAGAGCGTGGACCTGGTCGTCAGCCGGGCCTCGCGGCTCACGCTGCTCGACGAGACCGGCATCGCCTACCGGGACGCGCACTGGCGCGAGGACCTGGCCGAGTGGCTGGCCCGCGGGGCCGACGGAAAGCCCGGGACCTTCCGGGTCGAGCGGCTCGACGACGTACGGCACTGGGCCGCGGGCGACCTTGCGGCGGGGCCGAGTTCGGGCTCGTACCGGACCAAGGGGATGCTGATCGTGCCGGCCTCGACGGCCTGCGTGGCCGGAGTGGCGCTCGGTCTGTCGAAGGATCTGCTCCAGCGCACGGCGAGCGTCACGCTCAAGGAGAGCCGCAGGCTGGTGGTGGCGGTGCGCGAGACACCGCTGAACGGGCAGACGCTGAAGCATCTGGTGAGCCTGGACGAGGCGGGAGCCGTGGTGCTCCCGGCCTCGCCGGCGTTCTACGCGGGGGCGACGCACATCCAGGATCTGGTGGACTTCGTCGCCGGGCGGGTGCTCGACGCGGCGGGTGTGCCGCACGGGCTCTACCGCCGCTGGGAGGGTGAGCTCGGCGGAGGCTCCCGCGAAACCGGCGGCGGCTCCCGCGAGCTCGGCGGGGGCTCCCGTGAGGGGGAGCCCCGTGGCGGTTAGCGCTTCTTGGCGCGCGCCGGGCGGGACAGCTTGTCCGCGCGGGCGGCGGCGGTCGGGGACTTGTGGGCACGCGAGCGGTCGGCCAGCTCCTGCAGCGAGCGCATGTGGGCGTAGGCCATCTCGAGCGTGTACACGGTGAAACAACTCCTGTAGATCGGCGGAACGGCGTCGGTCCGCTGTGTTGTGAAGGTGCGACGGCCGCCCGTCCGGGGAGGCCACTGCGTCAATCTGTTGAATCCGAGGGCAAATCTCGGAAGAATCGCAGGGGTACGGCCCTGCATGCCTTAGATTTTATACGTAAACTCGCGGGATCGCTAATTAATGGAAGGTGCCAGGCGTATGGACGCGGTGGACAGGCAGCTCATCCAGGCCCTGAGGGAGAACGGCCGGGCGTCGTACGCCGAACTGGGCCGTCTCGTAGGCCTGTCGGGGCCCAGCGTCACCGACCGCATCAACCGGCTCGAGAGCGCCGGAGTGATCACCGGCTACCGCGCGACCGTGGACTCCGCCTCGCTCGGGCTCGGCGTGACCGCCCTCATCGGCATCTCGCTCTCCGACGCCGTCGACCACGAGGACGTGGCGCGCCGGCTCAAGGACCTCAGCGAGATCGAGGACTGCTGGTTCATCGCGGGCGACGACTCGTACATGCTCAAGGTGCGTGCCAGCGACGTGGACGGTCTGGAGAAGACCATCCGTCGGCTCAGCGGCACCAAGGGCGTCTCGCGCACGCGCACCACGATCGTGCTCTCCACCAAGTGGGAGAACCGCGTCGGCGAGCTGCCCGAGCAGCTCTGACCCCTGCCGAACAGGGGGACCGCCCCGCCGGGCTGTCGGCGGCGGGGCGTACCGTGGGTGGTCCGCACACGTTGTCAGGTATTGGGAGGCGGCCAGGTGGACGCGGGACTCAAGCGAGAGCTGGAAGACAAGGTCCGCTCCGGGGAGCGGCTCACCCGCGAGGACGGCATCGCGCTCTACGAGAGCGACGACCTGGCCTGGCTCGGCGGCCTGGCCCACGAGGTGCGGACGAAGAAGAACGGCGATGTCGTCCACTTCAACGTCAACCGCCACCTCAACATGACGAACGTGTGCACCGCCTCGTGCGCCTACTGCTCGTTCCAGCGCAAGCCGGGCGAGAAGGACGCGTACACGATGCGCATCGAGGAGGCCGTCCGCCTCGCCAAGGCGATGGAGAACGACAACCTCACCGAGCTGCACATCGTCAACGGCCTGCACCCCAATCTGCCGTGGCGCTACTACCCGCGCTCGCTCTCCGAGCTCAAGAAGGCGCTGCCGAACGTCTCGCTGAAGGCCTTCACCGCCACCGAGATCCACCACTTCGAGACCATCTCCGGCATGTCGGCCTCCGACATCCTCGACGAGCTGATCGAGGCGGGCCTGGAGTCCCTGACCGGCGGCGGCGCCGAGATCTTCGACTGGGAAGTGCGCCAGCACATCGTCGACCACCGCACCCACTGGGAGGACTGGTCGCGCATCCACCGCCTCGCGCACTCCAAGGGCCTGAAGACCCCGTGCACGATGCTGTACGGGCACATCGAGGAGCCCCGCCACCGCGTGGACCACGTGCTCCGGCTGCGTGAGCTGCAGGACGAGACCGGCGGCTTCCAGGTGTTCATCCCGCTGCGCTACCAGCACGACTTCGTGGACATGCAGGACGGCAAGGTCCGCAACCGCCTCCAGGCGCGCACGACGATGGCCACCGGCGCCGAGGCCCTGAAGACCTTCGCGGTCTCGCGCCTGCTCTTCGACAACATCCCGCACGTCAAGGTCTTCTGGGTGATGCACGGCGTGCAGACCGCCCAGCTCGCGCTCCAGCACGGCGCGGACGACATGGACGGCTCGGTGGTCGAGTACAAGATCACGCACGACGCCGACAACTACGGGACGCCCAACAAGCTCTCCCGCGAGGACCTGCTCGACCTGATCCGCGACGCCGGCTTCCAGCCCGTCGAGCGCAACACGCGCTACGAGATCATCCGCGAGTACCCGGGCCCCGACGCCGACCGCCGCGAGTCGCCGCAGCCGATGCGGGTCTGAGGCCGGCCCGCGCGGATGTCCCTGATATTCAAGCTGGACCCCTCCGTGGGTCCGGAGCTCCGTGACGGCCTGCTCGCGCTCTGGGCCGATGTGTCCAACGCGGGCGGCGCCGTCGGCTTCGTCCCGCCGGTCACCCCCGACGCCATCCGCCCCGAGCTGCTCAAGCACTTCGCGGCGATGGCGGAGGGGCGTACGAGGCTGCTCGTCGGTTACGAGGAGGACGGTGCCGTCGCCGCGACGGCCTTCCTCACCTTCAACACCCACCGCCTGATGAAGCACTGGATCTGGGCGTACACCGTGATGGTGCATCCCAAGCACCAGGGCAAGGGGTACGGGCGTGAACTGATGGCCGCCGTCGAGGAGGCCGCGCGCGGCTTCGACGGGATCGAGATGATCCGGCTCACCTGCCGCGGCGGCACGGGTGTCGACCGGTTCTACGCCTCCTGCGGCTACCGGGACGGCGGCCGCGTGCCCGCCGCGATCCGCGTCGCACCCGGCGACGACCGGGACGACATCACCATGTATCTGCCGCTGTACTGAGGCTCCGCAAGGGGTCCGGGGCCGCTGAACCGACCGGAAACCGGACATGGTTCACTGGTCGGGCAGGACTCCGTCGATGGGGTCGGCAGGATCCCGTAGAAGGAAAAGAGGCCAGCCGTGGCACCCAAGCTGAACGCCACTGTCCGCTACAGCCTGATGCGTATCGGCATCTTCGCCGGCAGCTTCGTCGTGCTGTGGGCCCTGGTCTACTTCGGCCTGCTCCCGCGCGGCCTCGGCGACTCCAACTACCTGTGGGTGCTCGTCCTCGCCATCGTCATCTCCGCGCCCCTCAGCTTCGTGCTGCTCCGCAAGCAGCGCGACGAGATGTCCGCGCAGATCGTCACGCGCGTGGACCGCGCCAAGTCCCGGCTCGCGGAGAACCGCAGCATGGAGGACGGCATCTGAGCGGCAGGCCACGCCGCGCAGCACCGTAAAGGCGCTGTAAGACTCGTCACACTTCCCGGGAGCCCCGGGGTCGCGACCGAACGGTTCGCGCCCCCGGGGCTCCCGTTATTGCGGGCTATTTCAGGACCTCCGGTGGCCGAAAGGTGCCCTTGGGCCTCCTCCCGGTCCCAAAGGAGCTCTTTGAGTTCCTCAAAGTTCAAGTGTTAACGTGTTCGGCATGAAGACAGCAGCTGCGCCCCGCGACCCGAAGAGCGTCCCGCTCGTCGCGCGCCTGCATGTCGATCTCTGCCGCTGCATGTCCGCGGCCTGTTGCCGCGCTTGAGCTAGCGACACATTGCAGCGGCGCCGCGCCTTGCCCCCCGGGTCCTCGGTTCGCGTCGCTCCACTTTGAAGTCCGTACGTCCCCATGCCCCCGCGCACCTCAACTGGAGTGCCCCCGTGTCCTCGACTGTCAAGGACTCCCCGCAGAAGTCCACCGGCTTCCGCATACCGCTGCCCTTCTGGGCGCAGATCCTCATCGGTCTCGTCGTCGGTGTCGGCCTCGGTGCCATCGCCCGCAACGGCGAGGTCGCGTGGCTGACCACCACGCTCGACCAGATCGGCTCGATCTTCGTCCAGCTCCTGAAGCTGGCCGTGGCCCCGCTGGTCTTCTTCGCGATCCTCGTGTCGATCACGAACCTCCGCAAGGTCAACAACGCCGCGCGGCTCGCCTCGCGCACCCTGCTCTGGTTCATGATCACGTCGCTGATCGCGGTCGTCATCGGCCTCGTCATCGGCCTGCTCACCAACCCGGGCGCCGGCACCGGCCTCACCCCGAAGGACGGCGCCAAGCCGGAGACCACCGGCTCCTGGATCGACTTCCTGACCGGGATCATCCCGACCGACATCATCACGCCGTTCACCGAGCTGAACGTGCTCCAGATCGTCTTCATGGCCGCCGTCGCCGGTATCGCCATCCTGAAGATCGGTGAGAAGGCCGAGCCGATCCTCACCCTCAGCGAGTCGGTGCTCGAGCTCCTGCAGAAGGCCCTGTGGTGGGTCATCCTGCTCTCCCCGATCGGCACCGTCGGTCTCATCGGCAACGCCATCGCCACGTACGGCTGGGACCTGATCAGCAAGTACGCGACGTTCACCGCCGACATCTACATCGGCTGCGCCCTGGTCCTGTTCGGCGTCTACCCGCTGCTCCTGTCGACCGTCGCCAAGGTCAACCCGCTCCAGTTCTTCAAGGGCGCCTGGCCCGCGATCCAGCTGGCCTTCGTCTCCCGCTCCTCGGTCGGCACCATGCCGCTCACCGTCAAGGTCACCGAGCGCCTCGGCGTCCCGAAGGAGTACACCTCCTTCGCCGTCCCGTTCGGCGCCACCACCAAGATGGACGGCTGCGCCGCGATCTACCCGTCGATCGCCGCGATCTTCGTCGCGCACATCTTCGACGTGCAGCTCGGCATCAAGGAGTACCTGCTCATCGTCTTCGTCTCGGTCATCGGCTCCGCGGCCACCGCGGGTCTGACCGGCGCGACGGTCATGCTCACCCTGACGCTGTCCACCCTGGGCCTGCCCATGGAGGGCGTGGGTCTGCTCCTGGCCATCGACCCGATCCTGGACATGATGCGCACCGCCACCAACGTGGCCGGCCAGGCCGCCGTCCCGGTGATCGTCGCCGCCCGCGAGGGCATCCTCGACAAGGAGGCGTACGACAAGGCGTCCGCGTCGCCCATCGACGAGCCCTTCGAGGACCGGCGCGAGGACTCGGCCGCGGTTCCGGCCGCCGCCTGATCCCCGCCACCGCGTGAAGGTGCCTGCCCCCGGAGTCCGGGGGCGGGCACCTTTGTCGTACGGGGGTGTCTGCCGGACGGCGACGCTGCCGCGTCAGGTCACGCCGATGTCGTGGAAGAACTGATAGCGGATCGGGTCGTCCGGCAGGAACCAGTGGAAGCCCTCCAGGAGGAACACCGCCACCAGGTTCACCGCGATCACCAGGCCGACGAAGCCCAGCACGGCCAGGCCCGCCCTGCGGTACAGCGGCGTGACGGGGAGCTCGGTGTCCGACGTGAGGTGCGCGAAGGTCAGGACCACGCCGACGGCGACCACCGAGGCCATGAAGAGGATCCAGGCCCACACGTACATGTGCAGGCCCAGCACCGGATTCCCGTAGCCCTTGTCGCCGGGCAGGATGTGCAGCATCGTCTGGCGCCAGGAGGCGAAGCCGCCCGCCATGACGGCGACCAGGGCCATGCCCCAGCCCATCATGTAGTCGCGTCCGGTGACCGTGCCGGTCATGCCGCGGCGCACGATCCAGGCCGCGCCGAGCGCCGCGAGCAGCATGAACATCCGCTGCACCATGCACAGCGGGCACGGGTAGTCCCAGCTGATGAACTGGACGCCGAGTCCGCCGCAGACGACTCCGGTCCAGCCGACGGCGAAGAAGCAGGCGAACCAGAACTGGAGCCTGCCGAGCGGGCGCGTGGAGTCCGCGGCCGTGGGCGCGGTGGTCGTGGCCGCCATCTCAGTAGCTCAGCCCGAGCTTGAGGCTGCTGGTGATGTGGTGCGCGAGGAGGGCGATCGTCGCGCACAGCACCACCCACCACACCGCGAGAAGGATCTTCCTGGGGCGGCCCTGGTACAGGACCACCAGGGCGGCGAACAGGCCGCCGAAGATGAGGGTGTCCATGGGCGCGGACGGTAGGGGCGCGGACCGCCGCGGCGTACGAGGCGCAGCCCGGCGCCCCGGCGCGGTCACCCGCGCGGGGCGGGATGTGCGTCCCTTCGGGCCTGCGCTGTGCCTCGCCCGCGCCGTTCCTGGTCCGTCCCGGGCCCGGCACGGCGGGTGCCTCTTCGGCCCTGGGGACGACGGGGCGTACGGCCCGTACGTGCGCGGCCATCGGGTCTGGCCGCCGGGCCCCGCGCCCGCCGAGGATGGAGGGTGCGAAGGGAGTGACGGTGCGGAGGATCGAGACGGAGCGCCTGGTGCTGCGGCGCTGGCGCGAGGAGGACGTGGCCGCGATGGCCGCCGTCAACGCCGACCCCGAGGTGATGCGGTGGATCGGCGACGGTGCGGTGCGCGACGAGGCGGCGACGCGGTCGGCGATCGAGGCGGTCGAACGGGCGTGGGAGCACGAGGGGTTCGGCCTGTTCGCGGTCGAGGTCCGCGAGGGCGGCCGGTTCGCGGGCTTCACGGGTCTCGCGGTCCCGCACTTCCTGCCCGAGGTGCTGCCCGCGGTCGAGATCGGCTGGCGGCTCGGGCGTGAGTTCTGGGGCAAGGGGTACGCGACGGAGGCGGCGAGGGCGGCGCTGCGCTTCGGCTTCGTGGACCGGGGCCTGAACCAGATCCTGAGCATCTCCCAGCCGCAGAACACCGCATCGGAACGCATCATGGCCAAGCTCGGCATGCGCCTGCTGCACGAGACGGTGGACCCGTCGGCCGGACGGACGGCCCGGGTGCACGGCCTGAGCAGGGCGGAGTACGAGGCGGGGGAGCGGCGGACTGGCGCGCGGGGCTGACGGCGCCGGCCCCACGCACCTGAGGCGCCCTCCGCACCTGAGGCCCCCGCACCCGTGGCGCCGTGGCCCGCCCCCGTGGCGTCGGCACCCCGCCCCCGCCCTGGCATATGCATGCGTACGCTTGGCCCAGGCGCACAGCGACAGGGGAGGTCGGCCGGGGTGCAGGGCACGGACGCGGGGAAGAAGGGCGGCGGTCGCCGCGGCAAGCGCATGCCGCGGGCCGAGCGCGAGCGGCAGATGATGGAGGCCGCGGTCGCCACCTTCGGACGCCGCGGCTACCGGGCCGCCTCCATGGACGAGATCGCCGAGCTCGCCGGCGTCTCCAAGCCGCTGGTCTACCTCTATCTGAACTCCAAGGAAGACCTGTTCACGGCCTGCATCCGCAGCGAGGCCGCAGCCCTCGTGGAGGCGGTGCGCAGCGGCATCACGCCGGGCGAACCCGCCGACCAGCAGCTGTGGGCCGGACTGCTGGCGTTCTTCACGCACACCGCGGAGCGGCCCGACGGCTGGGCGGTGCTGCACAGCCAGGCCCGTACCCACGGCGAGCCCTTCGCCCGCGAAGTGGCCGTGATGCGGGCGGAGATCGTCGCCTTCGTGACGCTGCTCATCGCCGAGGCCGCCCGCGAGGCGCACAGCGACCCGACCCTGCCGGAGGGCGAAGTCGCCCCGCTGGCCGAGGCGTTGGTGGGCGCGGCCGAGGCGCTCGCGGTGTGGGCCAACGCGACCGAGGGCGTCACGGCACGGGACGCGGCCACCACCCTGATGAACTTCGCGTGGTCGGGCCTGGCCAACCTCATGCACGGGAAGCCCTGGTCGCCCCCGAAGTGACCCGGCCGGCCGACGCGCTGCCGCACCCCGGTCCGAGCGGCGACCTGGCCGCTCACACCCGCCCCGACACCCGCCCCGTCAGATGCAACCGCCCGTCCGCACCCCGCAGTTCGAACGGCCCGGTCCGGCCGCCGTACGTCACCGTGCCGGGCAGCAGCACCGGCGCGCGGAAGTCCACGCGCACGTCCACGGGGCCCTCGAAGGGCTGCTCCGCCAGACAGCGGGCGGCCGTCCACATGCCGTGCGCGATCTGCCGCGGGAAGCCGAAGGCCCGGGCCGTGAGCGGGTGCAGGTGGATGGGGTTGCGGTCGCCCGAGACCGCCGCGTAACGCCGCCCGAGCGAGGCCGGCAGCCGCCAAGTCGCCTGTACGGGAAGGGGATCGGGCGTACCGGCGCCCGGCGCTCCGGCCGTGGCGGGCCCCGGCTTTCCGTGCCGCGCCAGGTACGTGGACCGCGACATCCAGGCCGTGTCCCCGCGCCCCGCGCACCGCACCCGCGTCACCACGGTGGCCTCGGTGCCGCGCCGGTGCGGCGTCAACTTCTCGGCGTGCACGAAGAGTTCGAGCCGGTCCTCGACGCGCAGCGGCGCGGCCTCCTGCCGTATTTCGATCGACGTGTGGACCAGGCCGAGCAGCGGCAGCGGGAAGTCGCGCGCCGCCATCAGGCGCATCGCCAGCGGAAAGGCGAGCACATGCGGATACGTGACCGGAAGCCGCCCGTCGGCGGGGAAGCCGCACAGCTCCGCGTACGCCGCGAGCCGCCCCCGGTCGACCTGGGCCGCGTCGAGCGCGATCGACCGGCCCGGCAGCGGAGCGTCCGGGCGCGGCCGCTTCAGCGGGGAACGCAGCGCACCGGCCAGGAGCACGGGCCCGAGGCGGGGCGTGTGCTCCAGTCGTACGACGGTCATCACAGGGCTCCTGACCAGGGCGGGACAAAGCGACGGCACAGCTGAACGGCACACCTGCCGTACACAGACGGCAGACCTGACAGCACACAGACGGCAGACCTGACCGCACACAGACGGCACACCCGACCGCACACAGTTGAACGGGCAACGGCGCAAAGTTACTGGAGAGTCAGGAATGCGTCGAGAGCCGCCTCCCCGACATGCCCCGCCCTGCGACCCCACCTATGGTGGCCCAAGGGGCATCCCCAGCGAAGGGCTGCCGATGCACATACGCGCGATCGCCTCAGTAGCCGCCCTGGCCCTGCTCGGGAGCGGTGCCGCGGCGGCCGGGTCCGGCGGGTCTCCAGGGCCGGCCGGTGAGGACCGGCAGCCCGACCTCCAGCGCTTCTACAGCCAGCAGATCAAGTGGGGCAAGTGCACCGCCCTGGCCCACGCCCCGAAGGGCCTGGAGTGCGGCACGGTCGAGGTGCCCCTGGACTACGCCGACCCCGGCAAGAAGACCCTGAAGCTCGCGACGGCCCGCTTCCGGTCCTCGGCCAAGAACCCGCGCGGCTCGGTGGTGCTGAACTTCGGCGGACCCGGCGGCGCGGGCGTGCCAGGACTCGCGGGCGGCGAGAAGGTCTTCGGCGAGCTGACGAACGCGTACGACGTGGTGAGTTTCGACCCGCGCGGTGTGGGCCGCAGTTCCCCCGTGACCTGCGGCGACGGCTCGGACATGCCCGAGCTGGAATCGGGCTCCGACGCCGGGGACGAGACGGCACTGGCGATGGACATGCTCAAGGCCCAGTACGAGCTGTGCCGCAAGCACTCCGGGCCGGTGCTCGCGCACATGGGGACCGTGAACGTCTCGCGCGACCTCGACGTGCTCCGCGCGGCACTCGGCGACAAGAAGCTCAACTACCTCGGCTTCTCGTACGGGACACGGCTCGGCGCCGTCTACACCGCGCAGTTCCCCAAGAAGGTCGGCCGGATGGTGCTGGACGGTGTGGACACCCTGACCGAACCGCTCACCGAGCAGGCCCTGGTGGGCGCGGAGGGCCAGCAGACCGCTCTGGACAACTTCCTCACCTGGTGCGCCGGGAACACCGGCTGTGCGCTCGGCCCCAACTCGCGCGAGGCCAAGGAGAACATCGTCAAGCTGGTGGGACAGCTCGACAAGTTCCCGGCCGAGACCATGTTCGGCCAGTTCACCGGCGACGACCTGGTCAACTCGATCGGCCACGCCCTCTACAACCGCGACATGTGGCCCTACCTCTCGCAGGGCCTGCTCTCCCTGGTGCTCGACGGCGACCCGCGCTCCCTGATGCGGATCTCGGGCGCGCTGACCCTGCCGGCGCCGGACGCCTCGGCGCCGGACTCCTCCGCGTCCACGTCCCTGCTGCGGCGCGACATCGGCGCGTACGAGGAGGAGGTCCCGTACGACAACGCCAACGCCGCCCTGGTGGCGGTCAACTGCGCCGACGACCCGGACCGGTTGACGGCCGACGACCTGAAGGACGAAGCGAAGCTGGAGGAGCTGGACGCCGAGTTCCGGCAGGCGTCGCCCGTCTTCGGGCCGGTCCGGTTCTACGAGGTGATGCTCTGCGCAGGACGCCCCAAGGGCACCGACTACATCCGCACCATCAAGGACGTCGACACCCCGAAGTTCCTGCTGGTCGGCACCCGCGGCGACCCGGCCACCCCGTACCAGTGGACGACCGAGACGGCCCGCCGTCTGGGCGACTCGGCGGTGGTCCTCGACAACAAGGGCGAGGGGCACACGGGTTACGCCTCCTCGAAGTGCGTGCACCGCAAGGTCAACGACTTCCTGCTGCACGGCTCCCTGCCGAGCGACGGCTCCTCGTGCGGGGCGGACGAGAGCTGAGCGGGCGGGAGTTGAGCGGGCGGGAGTTGAGCGGACGCACGACAGCGAGGGCCCGGCGTACGCAGCCGGGCCCTCGCACGAGCAGACGGTTCAGCAGTTGCCCGAAGTCGCCTTCCCCGCGAAGCGGTCCGCGAGCCAGTTCTGCACCCGGGTCACCTCGGTGATCACCCCGGACACGTGCTCACCGACCACGATCGTCCGCCAGTCCACGGTGGCGCCCCGCGCGCACCAGTCCTTGCGCAGCCCGGTCCCGAGCGAGTACGGGATGAGCTCGTCCGCGAGCGCGTGGTACAGGTACACCGGGTGGTCCGGCTTGTGCGTGCCGAGATCCGACTCGTTCAGGCGCTTCTGCCACTCCGGGGTGTCCAGCGGATTGCTCGTGGTCAGGTCCGAGATCCGTTTGAAGGACCCGACCGTCGAGTCGATGACCACGCAGTTGTTCCGGAAGAACCCGATGAGCGCCTTGCCCGCCGTATTGAGATACGAGTCCAGCTTCAGCTCCGGGTACGCGGCGTCCTGGCCTGCGGCCGCCATGAACAGCAGGCCCGAGCCGTACGAGCCGTTGTGCACGGGCACCAGCTTCTCCAGGTGCGCGGGCACGCCGCCGGTCGCCGTGCCCTTGACGTTCAGCTCGGGCGCGTAGGAGTCCTTCAACTCGGCCGCCCAGGAGGAGGCTTGACCGCCCTGGGAGTAGCCGACGATCCCGATCGGGCTCTGCGCGGTGATCCCCGAGTCCCGGGCGGCGGGGATGCGCTGGGCCGCGCGGGCCGCGTCCAGCATGGCGTGCCCGGCGGAGGGACCGGCCGTGTAGGTGTGCTCGCCCGGGGTGCCGAGGCCCTCGTAGTCGGTGACGACCACGGCCCAGCCGCGCCACAGGTACTGCTGGATGAGACTGGCCTCCATCGTCGTGCCCTTGGGGAAGCCGGCGCTGGGCGCGCAGGAGTCGCCGAGCCCGACGGTGCCGACCGCGTAGGTGATCAGCGGGCGCGGGCCCGTCTTTCCGTCCTTGGGCACGATGACCGTGCCGGTGACGGTGTTGGGCTGCCCGGTGGCGGAGGTGGACCGGTAACTGATCTTCCACGCCTTGGTGTCGGTGGGCTGCCCGGGCAGCGGATGGAACGCCGAGTCCGCGACGCTCAGCACGTCACCGGGCGCTTCGGCGGCCTCGGGCGCCGCGGCGGCAGTGCCCGGCAGCACGGCCACGGCCAGGGCGGCGGTGCACAGTCCCGAGAGGAGCGATCTGGGGATACGCATGCGGCTCTCCCAACTGTCCTGTGGGGAAGGGGTAGTG
Source organism: Streptomyces indicus (assembly GCF_900100315.1). Lineage (GTDB taxonomy): Bacteria > Actinomycetota > Actinomycetes > Streptomycetales > Streptomycetaceae > Streptomyces > Streptomyces indicus. The sequence goes on along the minus strand of NZ_FNFF01000022.1, from coordinate 51,180 downwards.
GGGAGACCGTAGTGACCGGCGAGTAAGTACGGGGCTGACCGGACAGCTCAGCTTTGCTGACTCCGCGTCTCATGAGCGGCCGGGCCCGCCTCGCCGGGCGATGCGCCGTCGTGGTCGGATGCGGCCTCGCGGCCGGACGCCGCTTCGTGCGCGGGCGCGGCCTCGCGGCCGGACGCCGCCTCGTGCGCGGACGTCGCCAGGCGGTACGCCCCCGGAGTCGTCCCCGTCCAGCGCCGGAAGGCCCGGTGGAACGCCGTGTCCTCGGAGAACCCGAGCCGCGCCGCCAGCTCCGCGATCGGCTCGCCGCCCTCGGCAAGATGGGCGATCGCCGCGTCCCGGCGCACCGAGTCCTTCAGCTCCTTGTACGAGGTGTTCTCCGCCGCGAGCCGCCGCCGCAGCGTGGCCGGGCTCACCGCGAGCCGCGCCGCGGTCTCGCCGAGCGCAGGCAGCCGCGGCGCGTCCCCGAGCGCCCGCACGAGGGCCCGGCGCACCTGCTCGGCCACCGTGGTCTCGTACTCGCGCCGGCTGAGCAGTTCGAACGGCGCCCGCCGCAGCATCTGCGCCAGCTCGTCCTCGTCGCGTACGAGCGGCGCGGCGAGGTACCGCGCGGCGAAGCCCGCGCCGGTGCGCTCGGCCCCGAAGTGCACGGGGCAGCCGAAGAGTTGGGGATATTCGTCCTTGTACGGAGGCGGGGGACAGGCGAAGGAGGCCCAGCTCAGCGGGATCCGGCGGCCGATCAGCCAGCTGCACAGCCGGTGCCAGATGATCACCACGCACTCGGCGAGGAAGCGCTGCTCCGCGGAGGCGAAGTCGTTGCGCACGACGAACACCGCCTCGCCGTCGTCTCCGCTGCCACCCCGTTCGAGCACGAGATCGGGCCCGCCCGGGAAGAGCCCGTAGAAGGTCACCCCGCGCTCGATCGCCGCCCCCAGATCGCGCGATCCGAGCGAGGCGTGGCACATCATCGCGAAGGTGCCGGGCCGGCTCGGGGCCTCGCTGAGCCCGAGGAACTCGTCGCCCGTGAGCTCGTACAACCCCCGGAAGAGCCGGGCGAATTGAGCCGGGGTGACGCGGGCCCGGTCGTCGGCGAGCAGCAGCGGAGGGATCTGCGCCCGCTGGAGCAGGGGCAGGGTGTCGGCGCCCCGGCGCTCGGCGCCGCTCAGCAGCGCCCGTACCTGGTGCACGGTGATCGTCCGCCTCGCCATGGTCATGACGGTAGCGGGACTGAGCTCCAAGGTCAGTGCCGCTGACGCCTCCAGTCATCCCTTTCCGTAGCGCAGCGTCCCTAAGGTCCTACGCACCGTGGACCCGGGGAGGCGTCGTGCAGCAGACCGAACAGCCAGAAACCCTGACCGAAGCGCCCAAATCCCTTGCTGTGCTGGCCGATTGGGCGGCCGAGCGCTACGGGGGCCGTCCCGCCCTGCGCTTCAGGACGCCGGACGGCCCGCACTCCCTCTCGTACGCGGAACTGCGCGCCACCGTGCGGCAGGTGGCCCGCGGTCTGATGGGGCTCGGGGTGCGCGCAGACGACCGGGTGGCGGTGCTCGGGGAGACCCGGCCGGAGTGGACCTACGCGCAGCTCGGCGCCTTCGCGGCCGGTGCGGTGGTGGTGCCGGTCTATCCGACGGCCGGGGACGAGGAGGTGGTGTGGGTGCTCACCAACTCCGGTTCCTCGGTGGTGATCTGCGAGAACCCCGCCCAGGCAGCCAAGATCGAGCGGCTGCGCGCCCGGCTGCCCGGCGTGCGCGACGTGGTTCTGATGACGGAGGCGGCCGACAAGGACCTCGACCTGCTCCGCCTGCCGGACCCGTCCCCCGAGCAGGCACTCGACGCCCGCGCGCAGGCCCGTAGCGACGACGACGTCGCCACAGTCATCTACACCTCGGGCACCACCGGCATGCCCAAGGGCTGCACGCTCACGCACGGCAATTTCGCGGCGGTGCGCGAGGGCACGCTCGACCTGATCCCCGAGGGCGAGGGCGACTCCACGTACCTCTATCTGCCGCTCGCGCACGCGATGGCGCAGCTCGTGCAGTTCAAGACGGTGCTCAAGGGCTCGGAGCTGATCTACTTCGGCGGCCGCGTGGAGGACATCGTCGGTGAGCTCGCCGAGGCCCGCCCGACCCATCTCCCTTCCGTACCGCGCCTGTTCGAGAAGATCCACTCGGTGGTGCTCGGTCTCGCCGAAGGGCAGGAGGGCGGCCGTGCGCGCTTCGAGGAGGCGCTGCGGGTCGGCGTGGCGATGGCCGACGTGCGCGAACGGAGCGAGGAGCCCGACCCCGGACTCCTCGAAGCCTGGCGGGCCGCGGACGAGAAGCTCTTCTCCCTCGTCCGGGCGGCGTTCGGCGGCCGCCTGAAGTGGGCGCTGACCGGCGCGGCCCCCATCGCCCCCGCCACCCTCACCTTCCTGCGCGCCTGCGGCATCTCCCTCTTCGAGGGGTACGGCATGACGGAGTCCGGCGGAGTCGTCTCGCTCAACCACCCGGCGGCGTACCGCTTCGGCTCGGTCGGCCGGCCGATGCCCGGCTGCGAGGTGCGGATCGCCGAGGACGGCGAGGTGCTGACGCGCGGCCCGCACGTCTTCCTCGGCTACCACGCGGACCCGGCGGCGACCGCCGAGGCCCTGGACGCCGAAGGCTGGCTGCACACCGGGGACTTGGGGCGCCTGGACGAGGACGGATACCTCTTCATCACCGGCCGCAAGAAGGACCTGATCATCACCTCCGGCGGCAAGAACCTCACCCCGTCGCTGACCGAATTCGCCCTCCAACAGTCCCGGTTCGTCTCCCGCGCGGTGATGGTCGGCGACCACCGCCCCTACCCCGTCGCCCTGCTCACCCTCGACGAGGAGGAGATACGCGGCTGGGCCGCCCGCGAAGGCATCACCCTCACCTCACTCCAGGACCCGCGCATCCACACCCTGATCGAGGAGGCCGTGGAGACGGCCAACACCCAGCTCGCCCGCCCCGCCCGCATCCGCGCCTTCGCGATCCTCGACGAGGACTTCGACATCGAGGGCGGCCTGCTCACCCCGAGCATGAAGGTCCGCAGGAAGGCGGTGCTCGAACGGTACGCGGACCGGATCGAGGCGCTGTACGCCAAGGGCCGCCCGGAAGCGGGCAGTTAGCCGGTCGCCTGCTCGTACAGCCGCGCCGCCAGCTCTCCGAGCACGATGCTGTACGAGACGTCGTCCGACTCGCCGCCGCCCTCGTAGCCGCCCAGCACCCCGACGAGCCGGCCGTCGCCGGTCACCCACGGGCTGCCGCTGGTGCCGGTGGCGAAGTCGGGGCAGTCCACCCGCTGGCGCGTGGCGGTCTCTTCGGTGGGCTCGACCGTGCAGGTCAGCGGGTGGTCGAGGTCGCTGGGGTAGCCGGTCACGGTGACCTTCCCCGCGGTGCGGCCACCCGCGTCCAGCACGTTCGCCCCGGTGACGTCCTCGATCTCCTCGCCGTCGCGGGGCGCGAGGGTCGCGAAGGCGAGGTCCGCGTCCTCGTCCTCGCCGTCCAGCCAGGAGGAGTCCTCGTAGATCTTCTCGATGGTCCAGGTGCCGTAGGGCGCCTCGCCGTACGCGTACGCCGGGGCGAAGACCTTTCCCTCCGCGTCGCCCAGGCAATGCGCGGCGGTGGCGATCAGATTGCGGCCCTCGCTGTGCACGACCGAAGCGGTGCAGAAATGCCCGCCGTCCAGATCATTGCTGAACAGCGCGCCGACATACGGCGGGATCTCCGCGGCGGATTCCGGAGTGGTCTCCCGGTCGGTCAGCGCGACCACGGTGACCAGGGCGCCCGCACACGCGAGCGCCTTGATCCGCCATGCCCACCTGCTCCGGATGGCACGCTCCCTCACGTCGGCCCGCAGCGGACTACCCGATGTGCTCGTCGACGAGCTTCGTGAACTGCCCGGGCGAAATGGACTCGATGCCCTTTCCCGAGTTTACCTGGATCTTTTTCCCGTCGATCAGGACCGTCGGCGTCCCATTGATGTCCTGCTCGTAGAACTGCTGCGAGACCTTTTCCACCCACGGCATATACGTGAGTTCCTTGACGGCCTTGTTGAATGCGGGAGTCCGCAGTCCCTCCACCTGGTCCGCGAGCTCGAGGAGCGTGGCGGTGGAGCCGAACTTGTCGTCGGTCTCCTTCTCGGGGTGGTTCGCGTACAGGACGTTCAGGTATTCCATGAATTTCTCGGGGCTCTCGTTCACGGCGGCCCCGAGCGCGTTCAGCGCCCGCTTGGAACCCTTCCCGCCGAGCGACCCGTCGAGAAAGCTCGCGAAGTGGTATTCGATCCGGTACGTGCCGGCGTCGGCCTGCTGCTTCATCGTCTTGCCGAGCCCGGTCTCCACACCCGCGCAGTACGGGCAGCGCGGATCGAGCCAGATGCTCAGGACGTGCTCGCTGCCGGCCTTGCCGTACGGCACGACCACGCCGTCCGCACCGGTGGTGTGCGCGGGCCGCACCAGCGGGCCCTCGGCCGCAGCGGCGTCGGCGCTCGGCCGCGCGATGTACCAGGCGGCGCCGCCCACCACGGCGAGCGCGGCCACGACGGCGGTGGAGACCAGCAGCCTGCCGCGCACCTTCGCCTTGCGCGCGGCGGCGTCCCGCTCGGCCCGCAGCCGCTCCCGCGCAGCCCGCTGCTGGTCCTTCTTGCTGCCGCTCATGAGGTGTGCCGGCTCCCTGTCGATGAATGCAGTTCGCGTTCACCGTAAACAGGAGCCGTCCGCACTTCTCAGGGCAATTGGGCCCGGAGGGTCGGGACTGTCGGCCTCAAAAGGAACGCCGGCGGAAAAGGCAGGAGCCCCGCTTCCCCGCTGCTGCGGGGAGGGGGCTCCTTGGGTGGTGCAATCCGTGCCCGGCCTCAGCCGGCCGGGCGGATCAAACGCAGTGTCGTCCGGATCAGACCGGCGTGACGTTCTCGGCCTGCGGGCCCTTCGGGCCCTGCGTGACATCGAAGGTCACGGCCTGGTTCTCCTCGAGGGAGCGGAAGCCGGACGCGTTGATCGCGGAGTAGTGGACGAAGACATCCGGGCCGCCGCCTTCCTGGGCGATGAAGCCAAAGCCCTTTTCAGCGTTGAACCACTTGACGGTTCCGGTAGCCATAAAGCCCTCCTATGGGCCAAAGGGTCGCCCTGCTCCAGAACCTTCTGCGAAGTGTCACCACTACTGCGTAAGTCTGAAAACGACGAGAGCCCGCGGTCACATGCTCCGCAGGCTCTGTACTGCAAGGGAAACCAAACTGCAACTTGCGGCGAGCCTAGCACGCAGTCTGTGGGAAGCGATAGAGGGCAAGATCACGTCACTCGTATGTTTGACAGGGGTGAGGCGGTGATTGACGAACGGTGACTTATCGGACGGAAACGGGCGGGTGAACGGATACGCGGCGACCCCGGCGCCGCCCCCCCGGCGTCCGCACCGCACCACATCGGGTCTAGCCTCGCGATGTGGACAATCCTGCATCCCGTCGCAGCCGGCCACGAGTCGGCCACATCCAGTTCCTGAACTGTCTGCCGCTGTACTGGGGTCTCGCCCGGACCGGCACCCTGCTCGACCTCGAGCTCACCAAGGACACCCCCGAGAAGCTCAGCGAGCAGCTCGTACGCGGCGATCTGGACATCGGTCCGATCACGCTCGTGGAGTTCCTGAAACACGCCGACCAGCTGGTCGCCCTGCCCGACATCGCGGTGGGCTGCGACGGCCCGGTGATGTCCTGCGTGATCGTCTCGCAGCAGCCCCTCGACCGGCTGGACGGGGCGCGCGTGGCGCTCGGCTCCACCTCGCGCACCTCTGTGCGCCTGGCGCAGCTGCTGCTCGCCGAGCACGTCGGGGTGACGCCCGACTACTACACGTGCCCGCCCGACCTCGGCCTGATGATGCAGGAGGCCGAGGCGGCCGTCCTGATCGGGGACGCCGCCCTGCGCGCGAACCTGCACGACGCGCCGCGGCTCGGCCTTCAGGTGCACGACCTCGGCGCGATGTGGAAGGAGTGGACCGGACTGCCCTTCGTCTTCGCGGTGTGGGCGGCCCGGCGCGACTACCTGGAGCGCGAGCCGCACGTCGTACGGCAGGTGCACGAGGCGTTCCTGGCCTCGCGCGACGTCTCCCTCGAGGAGGTCGCGAAGGTGGCCGAGCAGGCGGCGCGCTGGGAGAGCTTCGACGCCGGGGTGCTCGAGCGGTACTTCACGACGCTCGACTTCCGCTTCGGCCCGGACCAGCTGGCCGGTGTCACCGAGTTCGCCCGCCGCGTCGGCCCGACGACGGGCTTCGCGGCGGACGTGAAGGTGGACCTGCTCGGCGGCTAGACGGGCGTGCGCTCCGGTCCTCAGGCGGCCGGGGCCTGTCCGGCCGTGGGACCCGGGACGTGCTCGCTGATCTTCTGCAGCGGGCCGTCGAACAGGGCGGCCCCGTACTTGTAGCCGTCGTGCCCGGCGTTGGCGATCATGTGCAGGTCGGTCGCGACCGGACCCTTGCCGTACTTCGCCATGAAGTCCTTGATCCGCGCCAGGTCCTTCGCGGGCTCCTTGTCGCCCATCAGGAAGGTGATGCGGACCTTGACCGGTCCGCCCTTCCTGATCAGGTCCGCGGCCAGCTGCTCGGGGTTGTTCGCCTGCTTCTCCTTCTCGTGGCCCTTCCAGAGCGGCGAGTCGGGGTAGGTGTCGGGGCCGCCGGCGATGGCGAAGCCGAACTTGTCCGGGTGCTGGAGCGCCATCTTCAGGCCGATGTAGCCGCCGGAGGACGAGCCGAAGAAGCCCCAGCCCTCGGGGGAGCGGAGCGTACGGAAGTTCTCCTTGACCAGGTTCGGCACGTCGTCCGACATCCAGGTGCCCATCTTCGGCTGGCCCGGGATGTCGGCGCCGTCGTAGTAGTGGTCCCGGTTCGGGTTCTGGACCGGCATCACGATGATGTACGGCTTGCTCTTCCCCTGGGCCGCGGCCTGCGCGACCTTCTCCTGGAGCGCGAAGTCGGTGCCCCACCAGTAGTTGTTGGGGAAGCCGTACGAGCCGGGCAGCGCGATCATCACCGGAAAGGCGCTGTTCGCGTACTTCGGGTCGCTGTACTCCTTCGGCGCCCAGACCCACACCTTGCCGGTGAAGCCCGACTTCTCGCCGTGCAGCGTCGTCACGCCGATCGTGGTGCCGTCGGCGAGGGTGCGCTGGGTCTCCCAGGTGCGCGGATTGGTGGGCAGCTGCACGTCCGAGCCCGGAGTCGCCTTCGCCTGGGTCACCGGCCGCGAGCCGCCGTAGCTGACCTCGTCCTGATGACCGCCCGGCCGCAGGACGGCGACGAGGGCGGCGGCGATGGCCACGGTGGTGATCACCACCGTGATGTACGGGCGCTTCAGATGCGTCAGGCGCTTCATGGGAGTTCTCCGGGCAGGAAGGGAAGGGGACAGGAAGGAAAGGGGACGGGGGCGGTACAGGGGTGGTGAGGACGCGCTCCGGCGTCCTGATTCCGGACATAAAGAGGCAAAGGCGACCTATGCGGTTGCCTGTGGCAGAAGGTGATCCGGGCCACTGCGCCCACCCCCCGCGGGCCTACGCTGCTCCTAGCCGAGGCCGGTGAGGTCCGGGGCCGTGGGCCGGCGCGCCGTACGGCCGAGGTCAGTGAGGTACATCGGGGGAGGCCGACACCATGCAGCCGCTCGAAGCGGGCGAACCGACCGCCATCGGCCCGTACCGGCTGCTCGGGCGCCTGGGCGCCGGCGGCATGGGCCGGGTCTACCTGGGCCGCAGCACCGGCGGGCGGACCGTCGCCGTCAAGGTCGTGCACCCGCACTTCGCGCTCGACGAGGAGTTCCGCGAGCGCTTCCGGCGCGAGGTGGAGGCCGCGCGCCGGGTCGGCGGCGCCTGGACCGCCCCCGTGCTCGACGCCGACCCCACGGCCGCCGTGCCGTGGGTGGCCACCGGCTATGTCGCCGGTCCCTCGCTGTCGGACGCGGTGGGCGAGCGGGGCACGCTGCGCTCGCTGCCCGATCATTCGGTACGGGTGCTCGGCGCCGGACTCGGCGAGGCGCTCGCGGCCGTGCACGCCCTCGACCTGATCCACCGCGACGTCAAACCGTCGAACGTGCTGCTCGCCCTGGACGGCCCGCGCCTGATCGACTTCGGCATCGCCCGCGCCACGGACGGCACGGCCTCGCTCACCTCCTCCGGCGTCTCGATCGGCTCGCCCGGCTACATGGCCCCCGAGCAGATCCTCGGCCAGGGCGTCAGCGGCGCCTCGGACGTCTTCTCGCTCGGCGCCGTCCTCGCGTACGCGGCCACCGGCACCGCCCCCTTCACCGGGGACTCCTCGGCGGCCCTGCTCTACCAGGTCGTGCACACCGAGCCCGAAGTCCCGCTCCCCGGCGGGGACTTGCGCGAGGTGGTCCTCGCCTGCCTGGCCAAGGACCCCGCGGCCCGGCCGGCCCCCGAGGAGGTGGCCCGCCGGCTCGCGCCCGGCGGCGCGGCGGAACTGGTGGCGGCGGGCTGGCTGCCGGGCCCGCTGGTCGAGCAGGTCAGCAGGACCGCCGTACGCCTGCTCGACCTGGAGCCGGTGGCACCGCCGCCCGCCTCGGGGCCGGTGGAGTTCAGCAAGCCCGCGGTGGGCGCCGGGGTGTTCGGGCCGCCGGACCCCTCCTACATACCGGCCCCCGTACAGGAATCGGCACAGGGATCCGCACAGGGAGCTGCACCGGCGGCCGCGCAGTCTTCCGAGCCCGCCACGGCCGGTGGCCCGTCCGCGGCGCCGGCCGACGCCGTGCCCACGCCGGGCCGGCTGTCCGTCTCGGTGACGGCCGCCACCGCGCAGGGCGACAACGGGCGCGGGCGCAAGGTGAGTTGCACCCTGGCCCTCGCCGTCGCGAGCGCCGTCGCGGCGGTGAGCCTGGGCGGGGTGTTCGTGTTCAACATGCTCCCCGACCGCGGCGCGGACAGCGGTGCGGGCGGCGGGACCGACCAGTCGACCAGACCGCCGGCGGCCACGCAGTCGGCCACCCCCTCGCAGGAGCCCGGCGGCAGCGGCGGCTCCGGCGAGCAGCTGAACGAGATCCCCGAGCGCTACCTCGGCACCTGGGAGGGCAAGGCCCAGGCGCTCGACGGCCTGCTGCCCGCGGGCACGGTGAAGGTGACGGTGCAGCAGGCGGCCGTCGGCAAGGAGATCGGCAGCGCGAGCATGACGGACGAGCTCGGTGCGAGCACCTGCACGGACGTCCTGATCCTGAAGTCCGTGTCCGAGAAGGAGCTGGTCGCCACCGGCCGGGCGAAGAACAAGGGGGACGCGCGCTGCACGCAGAACGACCACGTCGTACGGCTGACCCCGGTAGGTGACGATCTTCAGTACGCCTCCGAGAACCCGGACGGCGGCGACCCGCGGGCCCGGCTCTCGAAGGTCGGCTAGCGCCCCGGGGCTGGGGACGGCCGGGCGGTGAGGGGGACGGATCCCCCGGAAACCCGCGCAGGCCGCTGGCGTACGCTGGATCGGTCCGTAGTGGAAGCCTGCCGAAAGGGACCCGGTGACCGAGAAGGCCGCACTCCAGTCGATTCTCGACCGCGCCGCCGAGGGTGGGCGGATCACCCCCGAAGAGGCCCTCGACCTCTACCGGCACGCCCCGCTGCACGCGCTGGGCGCCGCCGCGGACGCCGCGCGCCGCCGCCGCTACGCCGGTACGGAGCACATCGCGACGTACATCATCGAGCGGAACATCAACTACACCAACGTCTGCGTGACGGCCTGCAAGTTCTGCGCCTTCTACGCCCCGCCGAAGGACACGGCCAAGGGCTGGACCCGCGACCTCGACGACATCCTGCGCCGCTGCGCGGAGACGGTCGAGCTGGGCGGCACGCAGATCATGTTCCAGGGCGGCCACCACCCGGACTTCGGTGTGGAGTACTACGAGGAGCACTTCTCGGCGATCAAGAAGGCCTATCCGCAGCTGGTGATCCATTCGCTGGGGGCGAGCGAGGTCGAGCACATGGCGCGGATCTCCGGTGTGAGCGCCGAGGAGGCCATCCGCCGGATCCACGCGGCCGGTCTCGACTCCTTCGCGGGCGCCGGCGCCGAGCTGCTCCCGGAGCGTCCCCGCAAGGCGATCGCCCCGCTCAAGGAGTCCGGCGAGCGCTGGCTGGAGATCATGGAGATCGCGCACAACCTGGGCGTGGAGTCCACCTCCACGATGCTCATGGGCACCGGCGAGACCAACGCCGAGCGCATCGAGCACCTGCGCATGATCCGTGACGTGCAGGACCGCACGGGCGGCTTCCGCGCGTTCATCCCGTACACCTACCAGCCGCAGAACAACAAGCTGCGCGGCCAGACGCAGGCCACGCTCTTCGAGTACCTGCGGATGATCGCGATCGCCCGCCTCTTCCTGGACAACGTCGCGCACATCCAGGGCTCCTGGCTGACCACCGGCAAGGAGGTCGGCCAGCTGACGCTGCACTACGGCGCGGACGACCTCGGCTCGGTGATGCTGGAGGAGAACGTGGTCTCCTCGGCCGGTGCCAAGCACCGCTCGAACCTCCAGGAGATCATCGAGATGATCCGCACCGCGGACCGCGTCCCGGCGCAGCGCTCGACCACGTACGAGCACCTGGTCGTGCACGACGACCCGGCGAACGACCCGGTGGACGCGCGCGTGGCCTCGCACATCTCCTCCACGGCGATCGAGGGCGGCACGGCCCACCCGGAGCTCAAGCTGCTCCCGGCCAACTGAGCCTGTTTTGCTGACCCTTCACGTCACCGGCTCGTCCGCTGTCCTCGTGGACGGGGACACCGTCGCAGCTCTGGGCTCTCCCGAGGAACTGACCGCGGCCCACCCGTCCGCCCGGGTGCGCCGCTGGCCGGGCCTCCTCACGCCGGGGCTCCTCAACCCGTACGGCCCGGAGATCCTGGAGTCGACCTACCACCCGGACCCGCGCGAGGCGGAGAAGTTCGGCACGCTGCCGATCGGCGGCGAGCGCGCCCGTGAACTCTTCCGCACCGATCCGTCCCGCCTCGGCCCCTCGGCCCGCCGGGGTGTCCAGCGGCTGCTCGCGCACGGGACGGTGGCGATCGCGGGCGAGCTCAGGTCGAAGGCGGCGCTGGACGCGGTACGGGGCGTGGGGCTGGTCTTCGCGGCCCGCCCCGCACAGCTCCCCGGCCCGGTGTCGCTGTCCCCGAAGCCGCTGGTGCTGCTGCCTCAGCTGGTGGTGGGCGGCCCGGCCCGCTTCGCGGTCTTCGACGTCGAGTCCCGCGAGGACCTGGTCCGCCTCGGACCGTCGACCTGCGTGGCCACGGTGATCGGCGGGCGGTTGGTGTACCGGGGCAGGTGAATCCGGCCCTCCGCCGCAGGCGCCCACCGGGCACACCCCGCCCACCCCCACACGACACTCACCCGCCCCACAGCGAGGGCCGCCCATCCGGGCCTGAGAGGATGGGCACGTGACCCGCGCATCCTTGGACAAGCAGCCGCACGAAGTCGCCTCGATGTTCGACGACGTCGCCGAGAAGTACGACCTCACCAACGACGTGCTGTCGCTCGGGCAGGACCGCCGATGGCGCAAGGAGGTCGCGAAGGCCGTCGACGCCCGGCCCGCGCAGAAGATCCTCGACCTCGCCGCCGGCACCGCCACCTCCAGCCAGCCCTTCGCCCAGGCCGGCGCCTACGTGGTGCCCTGCGACTTCTCGCTCGGCATGCTCCGGGTGGGCAAGCGCAACCACCCGCACATGCCGTTCACCGCGGGCGACGCCACGAAGCTGCCGTTCAAGGACGACACCTTCGACGCCGTCACCATCTCCTTCGGGCTGCGCAACGTGCAGCAGACCGACCAGGCGCTGCGCGAGCTGTACCGCGTGACCAAGCCCGGCGGACGCGTGGTCATCTGCGAGTTCAGCCACCCGACTTGGGCTCCGTTCCGCACCGTCTACACCGAGTACCTGATGCGCGCGCTGCCGCCCGTCGCGCGCGCGGTCTCGTCCAACCCGGACGCGTACGTCTATCTCGCCGAGTCCATCCGCGACTGGCCGGACCAGCCCGCGCTCGCCGCGAAGCTGCAGAAGGCCGGCTGGGGCAAGGTCGCCTGGCGCAATCTGTCCGGCGGCATCGTCACGCTCCACCGGGGCTTCAAGGCTTCCTGAGCGATGCCGTACGAGCACGAGGCCCCGAAGGCCGAGCACTATCTGTCCGTCCTCGAGGAGATCGCGGCCGGGATCAGGACCGGCCGCGGCCGCTCCGCCGACTACATCCCCGCGCTCGCCTGCGTGGACCCCGACCGCTTCGGCATGGCCGTCGCCGACCTCGACGGCGGGGTGTGCGGGGTGGGGGAGTGGCGTACGCCCTTCTCCACGCAGTCGATCACCAAGGTGTTCGCGCTCGCCCTCGTCCTCGCGCACGAGGGCGCCGAACTCTGGGACCACGTGGGGCGCGAGCCCTCCGGTAACCCCTTCAACTCCCTGGTGCAGCTGGAGTACGAGAACGGCATCCCGCGCAATCCGTTCATCAACGCGGGCGCCCTCGTGGTCACCGACCGCCTCCAGACCGCGACCGGGGACGCGAGCGCCGACCTGCTCGCGTTCCTGCGCGCCGAGAGCGGCAACCCGGAGCTCCGCTTCGACCTCGAAGTCGCCGCGTCCGAGGCGGCCCACGGGGACCGCAACGCCGCGCTCGCGCACTTCATCGCCTCGTACGGGCATATCCGCCAGCCGATTCCGCCGCTGCTCGACCACTACTTCCGGCAGTGCTCGATCGAGATGGACTGCGCCGATCTCGCCCTGGCCACCGGCTTCCTGGCCCGGCACGGTGTGCGCGCGGACGGCTCGCGGCTGCTGAGCCGCAGCGAGGCCAAGCAGATCAACGCGGTGATGATGACCTGCGGGACCTACGACGCCGCGGGCGACTTCGCCTACCGCGTCGGCCTGCCCGGCAAGAGCGGTGTCGGCGGCGGCATCGTCGCGGTCGTGCCGAACCGGTGCACGGTGTGCGTGTGGAGCCCGGGGCTGGACGCGCGCGGGAACTCGGTGGCGGGGGTGGACGCGCTCGACGCGTTCACGACGTTGACGGGGCTGTCGGTGTTCTGAGGTTCGGTCTTCTGAGGCGTGGGGCGTCCACTGGGCCCGTCGGGCCGGCCGGGCCCGTCGGGCCCTCCCGGGAAGGGAGTTGACGGGAACCGGCGCAGGGGCAAGCTGAGTCCGTACGGGTGCGGAACACCGCTCACCCCGTCTCCGTCCCTGATGTCCTGGAGCCCGGCTTGTCCTCGTACTGCCCAGATTGCGGCACCCCGTTCGTGGAGGAGGCCCGCTTCTGCATGAAATGCGGGCGCGAGAGAGGGGAGTTGCCGCCTCCGGCCGTCCCAGGTACCCCGCCTCCGGCCGTCCCCGGCACCCCGCCTCCGGCAGCCCCTGGCACCCCGCCCCCTCCGCCGAGCGCACCCGCGCCTGGCGCCTCCGTGCCGAGCACTCCCGAGCCGAGCGTCCCCGCGCCCGGTGCCCCGCCCCTGCCCCCGCCCGCCTTCGCCCCCGCACCCGCGGGGCCTTCCCCCGTAGGCGCGTTCCTCGGGCGGGCCTTCCGTGGTGGCTGGGCCGCGTCCGCGCAGGCCGCGCTGTGGCCCCTCGGCATGCTCCTGATCGCCTCGGTCTCGCTCGCCATCCCCACATACGGACAGGACGACGAGGTCGTCGTCTCCTTCACCGACCGGCTCCGCCTCGTCCTCGCGCTGCTCCTCCAGGGACTCGGCGGCGGCTTCGAGGTGACGGGCCCCGCCGAGGACTCCAACCCCTTCGGCACCGACGGGGATTCGGGCTTCGGGGGCGACGGTGGTTACGGCGGCGGCTCGGGCCTGTTCGAGACCGGCGGCGCCGACTCGGGCACGGCTGCGCTGTCCATCGCCCCGCTCACCCTCACCGCGCTCTGGATCGCGGCCACGCTCATCGGCGTACGGATGCTCCGTAACCGCCAGGCCGCCGCACCCGCCGCCTCCCGCACCGCTGGTCTCGAAGCCGCCGTACGGGTCGCCCTGCTGGCCACCGCCGGGGTCCTGGTGCTCGCCCTGTTCGCGCAGCCCACCGTGGAGGGGGTCGAGATCTCCTCGCTGCCGTTCCTGTCCGCGCTCGGCGCCCTCGGTCTGACGGCCGCCGTCGCCGTGGGGCTGCTGCACCGGGACGACCTCGCGCAGTGGCTCGCGGTGCGCCCGGGCGCGCAGGCCTTCGTACGGGCCACGGCAACTGCCCTGCGCGCACTGGCCGTTGTGCTCGCGGTGGCCGCCGTGACCGCGTACCTGTGTCTGGCCTCCCTCGACGACATGGAGAAGGAGGGGCTGCTCGTCCTGCTGGCCTTCCTGCCGAACATCGGCGCCGCGGCGCTCGGCATCGGCTGGGGCGGCTCGCTGGAGTTCACGGCCAAGGGCAGCTCGAACTTCGGTGGCGGGGGCACGGAGTCCGAGACGATCGGCCTGTCCGAACTCTCCGACCTCGCCGGCGACTGGGCCCTGGTGGGCGGCCTCGCGCTCGGCGCGGTCTGCGCCCTCACGGTCGGCGTGCTCGCGGCCCGCCGGCACCCGAACCGGGGCGAACAGGTCCTGGTGGCAGGCCTGTTCTTCGTCCTGCTGCTCGTGGTGTGCGCGCTGTCCGGCCTCGGAGCCGACGGCGAGAGCACGGAGTTCGGCGGGTTCGGCGGCGCGGGCGGCGCGGAGGTCGCGGTCGACATCGCGGAGGTGCTGCTGTTCGGGCTGCTCTGGCTCTCGGCGGCGGTCTTCCTCGGCCCGTACGTGCTGCGCATGACCGGCGGCGCGGCCGTACAGCCTGCGCCCTACGCCCCGTACGCGCCGGGGTACGCGCCGACGGCGGCCGCGCAGGATGCTCACGGCGCTCCGGGTGCTCAACTCGCGCCTGACTCCGAGGCGTTGCAGAGCGGCGGTCACGGACAGGCGGAGACGCAGGGGCAGGTGCACCCGCCCGCCCCGGGATACGGCTACCCGCAGCAGCAGACCCCCGCTGCCCCCTACGCGCCCACGTCCCCGTCCACGCCCCCGTCCACGTCCCCGCCTCCCTATCCGGATCCGTCCCCGCACCCGACCCCGTCCTCGCCGGAGGGGCAGCGCTCCCGCGTCACCCTGTGGGTGGTCACGCTGACCGCGGCGCTCGCGCTCGGCGCCGGTGCGACGGCCGGCTTCCTGCTCCTCCAGAAGGACGACGAGGACCCGGGTGCCAAGGAGGATGCCAAGCCCTCGGTGTCGGTCTCGGACTCGCCCTCGCAGGCGCCGAGTTCGGAGCCCCCGACTGCCGAGCCGTCCGCGTCCGGCGACCCCGCGGCGGAGGGCCCCTCCGACAGCCCGGCCACCGGCACCGGTTCCCGGATCGTCACCGATCCCGCCGGCTTCTCCCTCGCGGTCCCGAAGGTCTGGAGCCGTACGGGCGAGGAGAACGGGCAGATCACGTACGCCGGTTCGACCGGCTTCGGGCACTTCCTGATCGGGATCGTGCCGGACGCCCAGGTCACCTCGTACGAGAACTTCCTGACGATCGAGAAGAAGTCGCAGAAGAACCCGGACTATCAGCGGATCCGCCTGGAGGAGAACACCTTCCACGGGCTGCCGGGCGCGATCTGGGAGTACACGTACACCGAGAAGGAGACCGGCCGCACCGTGCACGCCATCGACCAGGGCTATGTGGCCGAGGACGGCACGGAGTACGCGATCTACTTCACGGACTACGAGGAGAACTGGCAGCTGGGCGGCCAGGAGATCTTCGACGAGGCGCTCGCG
The DNA here is from genome assembly GCF_900100315.1 of Streptomyces indicus. Classification (GTDB taxonomy): domain Bacteria; phylum Actinomycetota; class Actinomycetes; order Streptomycetales; family Streptomycetaceae; genus Streptomyces; species Streptomyces indicus. The sequence goes on along the minus strand of NZ_FNFF01000022.1, from coordinate 35,471 downwards.
ACCTGGCGGGTGACCGGCTGACGCGACCTCCGGCCAGGGCCTGCGGCGTGGTGGTGCACCGCGCGGCAGGCCCTCGCCGTACGGGCCTCAGCGCACCGGAAGGATCCACTCCCCGCTGCCGCCGTGCTCACCCGGCTCGTCGAGCTCGCGCTGCATTCCGCCGCGCGGCGGCCGTGGAGTACGGGGTTCGCGCACCCCGCTGCCGCCCTCGCCCTCGTCGGGGCCGAAGTCGAACCAGACGGTGACGACCGCGCCGAACGGGATCCGCGCACCCGGCTCGGGGAACTGCCGTACGACGTAGTCCGTGACCATGTACGGGAAGTCGGGCTCCTGCGGCGCCTCGACCAACAGACCGGCGAGCGCGGCCTGTTCGCGCACGTCCATGGCCATCTGACCGACGAACTTCGGAACCGTCACTTCGGGTTTTCTGCGCAAAGCCGTCACCCCCAGGCGTACCGGAAGGGTAAACGGCAACCGGGCCGTCCGGAAGGCGCCGGACGGCCCGCCCGGTCCCGGAGCGCGAGCCGGTACCGGTCGCTCTCGTAGCGCGCGCCGGGACCGGTCCGTCTCAGAGCGCGAGCCGGTAGCGGTGTCCGCGCCGCTTGCCCACCGGTGTCGTGAACACCTCGGCGAGCTCCATCCCGAGCCGCTCGACCACGGCGATCGAACGGTGGTTCCTGGCATCGACCATCGCGACCACCTCCGGCACCCCGGCCGCCTTCAGCCGCTCCAGCGTGGTGAGCGCCGCGCCGGTGGCAAGCCCCTTGCCCCAGGCCGCGCGCCCGAGCCGCCAGCCGATCTCTATCGCGCCGACCGGACCCCACTCCTGGTGCGGCCAGGGCTGCGCGCCGGTGAAGCCGGCGACCCGGCCGTCCTCGTCGAGGATCGTCCAGAAGCAGAAGCCGAGTTCGGCGTCGTGGCGGCGCTGACGGGCCGTGAGCTCCTCGTACACCGACACCTCGGCGGACCTCCCGCCGTGGAACTCCATGACCTCGGGGTGGTCGAAGACCGTGTGCCAGGCGTACGCGTCCTCCTCGGTCGGGACGCGCAGCCGGTCGGCGGGCAGGGGCACGAGCGAGCGTGGCGCAGGCGGTGTCATGCGGGCGGCCCTCCGATTCGTGATCAAGCGGCCCCCATAGACTGCCCCTGTCCAGTGCTGTTCAGCACGCAGATTCTTTACGCCAGGGGAGAACCCGCCGTGACCGAGCCCCTCTCCGAGCCCGCCTCCGACTCCCTGACCAAGCCCCTCGCCGAATCCTCCGGACAGTCCGGACAGGCCGAGCACACCGCCGACGTCATCGTGGTCGGAGCCGGACCGGCCGGATCCACGACGGCCTACTACCTGGCGAAGGCCGGACTCGACGTCCTGCTCCTGGAGAAGACCGCGTTCCCGCGCGAGAAGGTCTGCGGCGACGGTCTGACCCCGCGTGCCACCAAGCAGCTGGTGTCGATGGGCATCGACATCTCCGAAGAGGCCGGCTGGCTGCGCAACAAGGGCCTGCGCATCATCGGCGGCGGGGTGCGCCTCCAGCTCGACTGGCCCGAGCTGGCCTCGTATCCGGACTACGGACTCGTGCGCAAGCGCGACGACTTCGACGAGCAGCTCGCGCGCCAGGCGCAGAAGGCGGGGGCGCGGCTGTACGAGCGCTGCAACGTCGGCGCCCCGATCCTCGACGACCGCACCGGCCGCATCACCGGTGTGCACGCCAAGCTCGGCGAGGAGAAGCAGGACGTCACCTTCCACGCCCCGCTGGTGGTCGCCGCCGACGGCAACTCCTCCCGCATCTCGCTGGCGATGGGCCTGCACCGCCGCGAGGACCGCCCGATGGGCGTCGCGGTCCGTACGTACTTCACCTCGCCCCGCCACGACGACGACTACCTGGAGTCCTGGCTGGAACTGTGGGACCGCCGAGGCCCGGGCGAGGACCGACTCCTTCCCGGCTACGGCTGGATCTTCGGCATGGGCGACGGCACGTCGAACGTCGGCCTCGGCATCCTCAACTCCTCCAAGGCCTTCCGCGAGCTGGACTGGCGCGAGGTGCTGAAGGCGTGGTGCGCCTCGATGCCGGAGGACTGGGGCTACACGCCCGAGAACATGACCGGACCGATCCGCGGGGCGGCCCTCCCCATGGCCTTCAACCGCCAGCCGCACTACACGAAGGGCCTGCTGCTCGTCGGTGACGCGGGCGGCCTGGTGAACCCCTTCAACGGCGAGGGCATCGCGTACGCCATGGAGTCCGGCCAGATCGCCGCGGACGTCATCGTCCAGGCCCACGCCCGGGCGACGCCCGCGCAGCGCGAACTGGCCCTCGCGCGCTACCCGAAGGTCCTCAAGGAGACCTACGGCGGGTACTACACGCTGGGCCGCGCGTTCGTGAAGCTGATCGGCAACCCGAAGGTCATGAAGATTGCGACGCAGCGGGGTCTGACGCACCCGATGCTGATGCGCTTCACGCTGAAGATGCTCGCCAACCTGACGGATCCGTCGGGCGGGGACGCGATGGACCGCATCATCAACGGTCTGTCGAAGGTGGCTCCGAAGGCCTGAGCCCGAGACACCCCGGGGGAGGCCAGCTCTCCACGCGGACCACGGCTTCCGTCGGGACCGGCCCGTAGATGTGCGGGAACTCGGGCCCGCCGGGAGCCGCGGCCTCGTAGCGCACGGGCACGCTCAGCCGCTCGGACTCGATGACGAGCAGCACGAGTTCGAGTGCGCGGCGACCGGGGGCGTCGGCGTCGGGGTACAGAAACGACGCGACGTCGGGCAGCTGCTCCCACGTCGAACAGTGAACGAACCCTTCCTCAGCGAGGGTCCGCCCCCGAGTGGACTGCGCGTACACCCCCGCCCGAACGGCTTCGTCCCACAGGGTGCGCTCGGTGAGGTGCACGATTTCTGTCATGGCGGGGGAGCGTAGCAAGGGGTGGGGCACGTGGGTGCGGAGCGGGTGCTAGGGGCTGGCGCCTGCGGCCGTGGCTGCGGCCCTGTACGCCTCCGCGTCCCCCCAACCCCCTTGCCCTGCCTGGCTGGGCCCTGCGGGGGTGCAGGTGGCGGAGCTCCCGCCGGGTGCTGGGGTTGGTTGGTGCGCCCTTCGGGCAGCTCTCACCCCTGGCCCCGGCCCCGCTCTTGGCTGCGGCCCTGTGCGCCTCCCCGTCGCCCCAACCTCCTTGCCCCGCCTGGCTGGGCCCCGTGTGGGCGCGGGGCGGGGGTGCAGGGGGCGGAGCCCCCGCCAGGTGGTGCGGCTGGTTGGTGCGCCCCTTCGGGCGACTCTCGCCCACGGCCCGGCCCCGCTCTCGCTCCCGGCCCCGCTCTCGCTCCCGCTCTCGCTCCCGCTCGCGCCCACGGCTAGGCCCCGCTCTCGCTCCCGTTCGCGGTCTCGGCTGCGGCCCTGTGCGCCTCCCCCGTCGCCCTCAACCCCCTTTCCCCGCCTGTCGCGTGGGCGGGTGTGATCCGCGTTCCCGTTCGTTTGGGGTCGGTGCCGGTCCGGGGTACCGGTTACACGGGCAATGGCGCCGCAGGTCTGCGAGCGTGCACGTCCGGGTCGGGGGCGCCCGTGTAACCGGCACCCCTCCCCGTCCCCTTCCGACGGTCGTGCGGCTGCGGGTCCGGTGGGGGCGTGCGTCACGGCTTGCACGCCCGGTCCGCGGCTGCGGGTGCGATGGGGTGCGCGTCACCGACACGTCGTGCCGTAACTCCGCGCACGCCAAAGGGCCGCCGTTCCCCCGAGGAGCGGCGGCCCTGATGGCTAGCGGGAATTACAGGACGCGGACCGCGCCCGAAGCCGGGTAGCCCGACAGGTCCTGGATGACGACGCCCTTCGAGGGGTTCGCGGCGTCCAGGTACTGGCCGTTACCGATGTAGACACCCGTGTGGTACGCGGAGCCCTTGCCGCCCCAGTAAAGGATGTCGCCCACCTGGAGGTTGGACGTGCCGACCTCGGTGCCGACCGTCGACTGGTCCTGGGAGACGCGGGGGAGGTCCACGCCGGCCTGCTTGAAGGCGGCCTGGACGAGGGAGGAGCAGTCCCAGGCGTTGGGGCCGGTGGCGCCCATGACGTACGCGTCGCCGAGCTGCGCCTTGAGGAAGGAGATGACCGCGGAGACCGAGCCGGAGGCGGGGGCCTCGGCGGTGGCGGCGGAGGAGGCGGTGGAGAGCGTGGCGCGCTCGGAGCTGCGGGCGGCGCGCTCCTTGGCCGCGCGCTCGGCGGCCTTCTTCTCGGCCTCGGCCTTCGCCTCGGCCTTCTCCTTGGCCTTCTTGGCGTCCTTGGCCGCCTGCTCGACGGCCGCGTCCTTGTCCGCCTGGAGCGTGTACGCGTCGGCCGCCTGCTGCGTGGCGTCCGCCGTGGCGGCCACCTGGGTCGCCAGGTCGGCGGTGAGCGTGGGCATTTCGATGGTCTCGGTCACCGGCTCGGCCGCGTTCGCCATGCCAGTGGTGCCGGCCACCGCGAGGGTGCTGAGGACGCCACCGGCAACTCCGGCGCGCAGCTTGGTGACGCGCTGCGGGCGGGGCTTCCGGTGGCTGGGTATGTGAGCGGTGTGGGACATGAGAACAACCGCTATCAGGGCGTCAGGGTTCCCTTCAAGAAACGTGTGCTGCGCCACAGTTGAGGCCGATCAAGCCGAATCCCGCGCGTGTCGACGCTTATTGACGCCGTAACGGGCAATTCGGACAGCCTTGATCGACGCTGTGATCATGGGTTTTCCAAATAACGCCCGATTTGCCAGGCGCCTACCACTGCTCGGCCTCGTTGGCCAAGCCCGGTTGTTCAGCCGCCGCACAGGTGTGGCACAGGTCACGGAATGGTCACCGTGACGATCTCCGGCGGCCGTTCACCCCGCAGTCGCATTCCGGGCACATCTCCGGCACCGATCGATCGTGAACGCGTGCACGCGTCAGCGCGCGTACGAAGAGGTCCCCCGGGCGAGGGAAGGCTCCCCTTATCAGGTTCCCGATCAAGGCGCCAATTTGCTTGCAGTAGCCATCACTTGATAGTGGGCGCACCCCCATGACCAGGGTAACTGGCGAATTGATCACCATTGGTGATCACTCCGGAGCTTCGCGTGTGAAGATCACCGCTCATCCGACTTCATGATCCTTCGTCAGGTGGTGGAGATCACAAAGGCGTTGTCGTACCCCGTGTCGCAGATCACAGACCGGCAGGCATAGGATGCGGGGCAGTTGGGCTTGTGAACTGCCTCACATAAGCACGATCTTGGTGAGCCGGGACACACGTCCGGCGACGGGGCCGCGCCCCGTGCAGGTCCGTCCGCCGAAGCAGTCAATGTCGACTGAGAGGAGCGAGGAGCGGTGAACGCCTATGCGCCCATCCTCGTACTGGGAGCCCTAGCGGCAGGCTTTGCGATCTTCTCCGTGGTCATGGCCACGCTTATCGGTCCAAAGCGGTACAACCGCGCCAAGCTCGAAGCCTACGAGTGCGGTATCGAGCCGACGCCGACTCCGGCCGGCGGTGGGCGCTTCCCGATCAAGTACTACCTGACGGCGATGCTCTTCATCATCTTCGATATCGAGATCGTCTTCCTCTATCCCTGGGCGGTCACCTTCGACGCCCTGGGTGTTTTCGGGCTCGTGGAGATGTTGCTCTTCGTGCTCACCGTCTTCGTCGCCTACGCGTACGTATGGCGGCGCGGCGGCCTGGAATGGGACTGAGGGGTCACCAATGGGACTCGAAGAGAAGCTGCCGAGCGGTTTTCTGCTGACGACGGTCGAACAGGCCGCGGGCTGGGTGCGCAAGGCATCCGTCTTCCCCGCCACCTTCGGCCTCGCGTGCTGCGCGATCGAGATGATGACGACGGGTGCGGGCCGCTATGACCTCGCCCGCTTCGGCATGGAGGTGTTCCGCGGTTCGCCCCGCCAGGCGGACCTGATGATCGTCGCGGGCCGGGTCAGCCAGAAGATGGCGCCGGTCCTCAGGCAGGTCTACGACCAGATGCCCAACCCCAAGTGGGTCATCTCGATGGGCGTCTGCGCCTCCTCCGGCGGCATGTTCAACAACTACGCGATCGTCCAGGGCGTCGACCACATCGTCCCCGTCGACATCTACCTGCCCGGCTGCCCGCCGCGGCCCGAGATGCTGATGGACGCGATCCTCAAGCTGCACCAGAAGATCCAGGGCTCCAAGCTCGGTGTGAACGCCGAAGACGCCGCCCGCGAGGCGGAGGAGGCGGCCCTGAAGTCGCTCCCCCTGATCGAGATGAAGGGGCTGCTCCGGTGAGTGAGAACAGCAACGGCGTGAACCCCGAGAAGGACCTCGGCGCCTCCAACCTCCCCGGCCAGCGCGGCGAGCACGGCGAGGAGATCCGCGTCCAGCGCGGCATGTTCGGCGCCAACAACGGCGGTGATACGTCCGGTTATGGCGGCCTCGTCCGCTCGATCAGGCTGCCCGGTCCGTCCGCCCGGCCGTACGGCGGCTGGTTCGACGAGGTGGCCGACGAACTCGAAGGCGCCCTGGAGGAGCAGGACCTCCTTCCGGAGAACGCCATCGAGAAGACGGTCGTCGACCGCGGCGAGCTCACCTTCCACGTCGTACGCGAGCACCTCGTCCAGGTCGCCCGCACCCTGCGCGACGACCCGGCCCTGCGCTTCGAGCTGTGCACCGGCGTCTCCGGTGTGCACTACCCGAACGACAAGGGCCGCGAGCTGCACGCCGTCTTCCACCTGCGCTCGCTCACGCACGGCCGGCTTATCCGGCTCGAAGTCAGCGCCCCGGACAGCGATCCGCACGTGCCCAGCCTGGTCGGCGTCTACCCGACCAACGACTGGCACGAGCGCGAGACGTACGACTTCTTCGGGCTGATCTTCGACGGTCACCCGGCGCTGACGCGGATCATGATGCCGGACGACTGGCAGGGCTTCCCGCAGCGCAAGGACTATCCGCTCGGCGGTATCGCCGTCGAGTACAAGGGCGCCCAGATCCCGGCTCCGGACCAGCGGAGGTCGTACTCATGAGCACGTCGCACGCATCCGCACGCGAGACCACCGAGGGGACCGTATATACGGTCACCGGTGGCGACTGGGACGAGATCGCCCAGTCCGCGGCCAAGTCCGACGACGAGCGCATCATCGTCAACATGGGCCCGCAGCACCCGTCCACGCACGGCGTGCTCCGCCTGATCCTGGAGATCGACGGCGAGACGGTCACCGAGGCCCGCTGCGGCATCGGCTATCTGCACACCGGCATCGAGAAGAACCTCGAGTACCGGACCTGGACGCAGGGCACCACCTTCGTCACGCGCATGGACTACCTGACGCCGTTCTTCAACGAGACGGCGTACTGCCTGGGCGTGGAGAAGCTGCTCGGCATCGAGGAGCAGATCCCGGACCGCGCGAACATCATCCGCGTCCTGCTCATGGAGCTGAACCGACTCTCCTCGCACCTGGTCTGCATCGCCACCGGCGGTATGGAGCTGGGTGCGACCACGATCATGATCTACGGGTTCCGGGACCGCGAACTGATCCTGGATCTGTACGAGTTGATCACCGGTCTGCGCATGAACCACGCGTACATCCGGCCGGGCGGTCTCGCCCAGGACCTGCCGCCGGGCGCGATGGACCAGCTGCGCGAGTTCGTGAAGACCATGAAGAAGAACCTTCCCGAGTACGACAAGCTCGCCACCGGGAACCCGATCTTCAAGGCCCGTATGCAGGACGTCGGCTACCTCGACCTCGCGGGCTGCATGGCCCTCGGCGCCACGGGCCCGATCCTGCGCTCGGCCGGCCTCCCGCACGACCTGCGCAAGACGGACCCGTACTGCGGCTACGAGACGTACGACTTCGAGGTCCCGACCGCCGAGACCTGCGACTCGTACGGGCGCTTCCTGATCCGGCTCGAAGAGATGCGGCAGTCGCTGCGGATCATCGAGCAGTGTCTGGACCGTCTGGAGCCGGGACCGGTCATGGTGGCCGACAAGAAGATCGCCTGGCCCGCGCAACTCGCGCTCGGCCCGGACGGGTTGGGCAACTCGCTCGACCACATCAAGAACATCATGGGCACCTCCATGGAGGCCCTGATCCACCACTTCAAGCTGGTGACCGAGGGCTTCCGGGTCCCGCCGGGACAGGCGTACGCGGCCGTCGAATCGCCCAAGGGCGAGCTCGGCGTGCACGTCGTCTCCGACGGCGGCACCCGCCCCTACCGGGTCCATTTCCGCGACCCGTCCTTCACCAACCTGCAGGCCATGGCGGCGATGTGCGAGGGCGGCCAGGTCGCCGACGTCATCGTCGCCGTCGCGTCCATCGACCCCGTGATGGGAGGCGTCGACCGGTGACCACTTCACAAGAGGGCGTCAGCCTGGGCATGCCCCAGCTGCCGGCCCCCGACTACCCGGCCGACGTCCGTGCCCGGCTCGAAGCCGACGCCAAGGAGGTGATCGCCCGCTACCCGGACTCGCGCTCGGCGCTGCTTCCGCTGCTGCACCTCGTGCAGTCCGAGGAGGGTCATGTCACCCGGACCGGCATGCAGTTCTGCGCCGATGTGCTCGGCCTGACCACGGCCGAGGTCACGGCGGTCGCGACCTTCTACACCATGTACCGGCGCAAGCCGAGCGGTGACTACCAGGTCGGCGTCTGCACGAACACGCTGTGCGCGGTCATGGGCGGCGACGCGATCTTCGAGGACCTGAAGTCGTATCTGGGGGTCGGCAACAACGAGACCACCGAGGACGGCAAGGTCACCCTCGAGCACATCGAGTGCAACGCGGCCTGCGACTACGCCCCCGTGGTGATGGTCAACTGGGAGTTCTTCGACAACCAGACCCCGGACAGCGCACGGCAGTTGGTCGACGATCTGCGCGCCGGACGCGAGGTCCAGCCCACACGCGGCGCCAAGCTGTGCACCTTCAAGGAGACCGCCCGCATCCTGGCCGGCTTCCCCGACCAGCGCGAAGGCGCGGTGGACGAGTCCGGCGGCGCCGGGCCCGCCTCGCTCATCGGGCTGCGTCTCGCGAAGGGCGAGGTGGCACCGGCCCGCGTCGTCCACCCGCGCGGCGAGGCCCTGCGGGACGAGCGCCCGGCCGAGCACCTGTCCTCGCACGACGCGCCGCAGGACACCTCGGCCTCCGACCCGGCCCACCCGGCAGGCCCCACCGCCGAGGAGGGGGAGTGATGACCTTGGCAGCCGAGATCAACGAAACAAGCCCGGAGAAGCTGCTCGCCCCGGTGCTCTCCGCGTTCTGGGACGAGGAGAAGCCCTGGACGCTGGAGACCTACCGGCGCCACGAGGGGTACGAGGGCCTGCGCAAGGCGCTCGCGATGTCCCCGGACGACCTCATCGCGTACGTGAAGGACTCCGGTCTGCGCGGCCGCGGCGGCGCCGGCTTCCCGACCGGCATGAAGTGGCAGTTCATCCCGCAGGGGGACGGCAAGCCGCACTACCTGGTGGTGAACGCGGACGAGTCGGAGCCCGGGACCTGCAAGGACATCCCGCTCCTCTTCGCCAACCCGCACAGCCTGATCGAGGGCATCGTGATCGCCTGTTACGCGATCCGGTCCTCGCACGCCTTCATCTACCTGCGCGGTGAAGTCGTCCCCGTCCTGCGGCGGTTGCACGAGGCCGTACGCGAGGCATACGAGGCCGGCTTCCTCGGCGAGAACATCCTCGGCAGCGGGCTGAACCTCGAACTCACCGTGCACGCCGGCGCCGGCGCGTACATCTGCGGCGAGGAAACGGCCCTGCTCGACTCGCTCGAAGGGCGTCGCGGCCAGCCCAGGCTCCGTCCCCCCTTCCCCGCGGTCGCGGGTCTGTACGCGTGCCCCACTGTGGTGAACAACGTGGAGTCCATCGCGTCTGTTCCCGCGATCCTCAACAAGGGCAAGGACTGGTTCAAGTCGATGGGCAGCGAGAAGTCCCCGGGCTTCACGCTGTACTCGCTCAGCGGCCATGTGGCGAGTCCCGGCCAGTACGAGGCCCCGCTCGGGATCACGCTGCGCCAACTCCTCGACATGAGCGGCGGGATGCGGCCCGGACACCGGCTGAAGTTCTGGACGCCGGGCGGATCCTCCACCCCCATGTTCACGGACGAGCACCTCGACGTCCCCCTGGACTACGAGGGCGTGGGCGCCGCGGGATCCATGCTCGGCACCAAGGCCCTCCAGTGCTTCGACGAGACCACCTGCGTCGTCCGGGCGGTCACGCGCTGGACCGAGTTCTACGCCCACGAGTCCTGCGGCAAGTGCACCCCCTGCCGCGAAGGCACGTACTGGCTGGTGCAGTTGCTCCGTGACATCGAGGCCGGCAAGGGACAGATGTCCGACCTCGACAAGCTGAACGACATCGCCGACAACATCAACGGCAAGTCCTTCTGCGCCCTCGGCGACGGCGCCGCCTCGCCGATCTTCTCCTCGCTCAAGTACTTCCGCGAGGAGTACGAGCAGCACATCACCGGCAAGGGCTGCCCCTTCGACCCCGCCAAGTCGACCCTGTGGGCGGACAAGCACGCGGAGGTGAACGCATGACCGTCACGACGAACGCTCCCGCGGGGGGCGGAGAGGCGGCGGTCCCGCCGGAGGACCTGGTCTCGCTGACCATCGACGGCGTGGAGATGAGCGTGCCCAAGGGCACCCTCGTCATCCGGGCCGCCGAGCAGCTCGGCATCGAGATCCCGCGCTTCTGCGACCACCCGGCGCTCGACCCGGCCGGCGCCTGCCGGCAGTGCATCGTCGAGGTCGAGGGGCAGCGCAAGCCCATGGCCTCCTGCACCATCACCTGCACCGACGGCATGGTGGTCAAGACCCACCTGACCTCGCCGGTCGCGGAGAAGGCGCAGAAGGGTGTGATGGAGCTCCTGCTCATCAACCACCCGCTGGACTGCCCGGTCTGCGACAAGGGCGGCGAGTGCCCGCTGCAGAACCAGGCCATGTCGCACGGCCAGGCGGACTCGCGCTTCGAGGGCAAGAAGCGCACGTACGAGAAGCCCGTGCCGATCTCGACCCAGGTGCTGCTCGACCGCGAGCGCTGCGTGCTCTGCGCGCGCTGCACCCGCTTCTCGAACCAGATCGCGGGCGACCCGATGATCGAGCTGATCGAGCGCGGTGCTTTGCAGCAGGTCGGCACCGGCGAGGGCGACCCCTTCGAGTCGTACTTCTCCGGGAACACCATCCAGATCTGCCCGGTGGGCGCGCTCACTTCGGCCGCGTACCGCTTCCGCTCGCGCCCCTTCGACCTCGTGTCGTCCCCGAGCGTGTGCGAGCACTGCGCGGGCGGCTGCGCCACCCGCACCGACCACCGGCGCGGCAAGGTCATGCGGCGGCTCGCCGCCGAGGACCCCGAGGTCAACGAGGAGTGGATCTGCGACAAGGGGCGGTTCGGGTTCCGGTACGCGCAGCAGCGCGACCGGCTCACGACTCCTCTCGTACGGAATGCCGAAGGCGTTCTAGAGCCCGCGTCCTGGCCGGAGGCTCTCGAAAAGGCCGCTGAGGGACTGCTCGCCGCCCGTGGCCGCGCGGGAGTTCTGGCCGGCGGCCGCCTGACCGTCGAGGACTCCTACGCGTACAGCAAGTTCGCGCGCGTGGCCCTCGACACCAACGACGTCGACTTCCGGGCCCGCGTCCACTCCTCCGAGGAGGCCGACTTCCTGGCCGCCGCGGTGGCGGGCCGCGGCCGTGACCTCGACGGTTCCGGAGTCACGTACACGAAGCTGGAGAAGGCGCCCGCGGTGCTGCTCGTCGGCATCGAGGCCGAGGAGGAGGCGCCCGGCGTCTTCCTGAAGCTGCGCAAGGCCTGGCGCAAGTCCGGCCAGCGCACCTTCGGCCTCGCGCCGTACGCGACGCGGGGATTGGAGAAGGCCGGCGGCACGCTGCTTCCCGCCGCGCCCGGCACCGAGACCGAGTGGCTGGACGCGCTCGCCTCCGGCGTCGGGCTCGACGAGGAGGGCGCGAAGGCGGCCGAGGCGCTGCGCGGTGAAGGCTCCGTGATCATCGTCGGTGAGCGGCTCGCGTCCGTCGCGGGCGCGCTGACCGCGGCGATGCGCGCGGCCACCGCCACCGGCGCCCAGCTCCTGTGGATCCCGCGCAGGGCGGGGGAGCGCGGCGCCATCGAGGCGGGCGCGCTGCCCTCGCTGCTCCCGGCCGGGCGTCCGGCGACCGACCCGCGGGCCCGCGAGGAAGTCGCCGTCGCCTGGGGTGTGGCCGAACTCCCGCACCGCTACGGGCGCGACACCGGCCAGATCGTCGAGGCCGCCGCCACCGGAGAGCTCGGCGCGCTGGTCGTGGCCGGCGTCGAGGTCGCGGACCTGCCGGACCCGGCCCGCGCGCGCGAGGCGCTCAGCGCGGCCTTCGTGGTCTCGCTCGAACTGCGGCCGAGCGAGGTCACCGCCGTGGCCGACGTCGTCCTGCCGGTGGCCGCGGTCGTGGAGAAGGCCGGCACCTTCCTCAACTGGGAAGGCCGGGCAAGGCCGTTCGAGGCCGCGATCAAGCCGGACCACATGACCCGCGCCCTGTCGCCCACCGACGCCCGCGTGCTGCACATGCTCGCGGACGCGATGGACGTCCACCTCGCGCTGCCGGACAACGCGTCCATCCACCGCGAGCTGGACCGGCTCGGCCCCTGGGACGGACCGCGCGCCACCGAACCGCTGGAGACCGCCGGGCCGTTGCCCCGTCCGGGCTCGGGCGAGGCGGTGCTCGCCGGCCACCGGCTGCTGCTCGACCAGGGCCGGCTCCAGGAGGGCGACGAGGCGCTCGCCGGTACGCGGCACGCCGCCGTCGCCCGGGTCTCCGCCGCCACCGCGGCCGAGGCCGGGGTCAAGGACGGAGACGAGCTCGCGGTCACCGGCCCCGCCGGCTCCGTTCAGCTGCCGCTCCAGGTCACCGAGATGCCCGACCGCGTGGTCTGGCTCCCGCTGAACTCGGCGGGCGGCGGCGTCGCCTCCGACACCGGGGCCCGCCCCGGTGAGCTGGTCAAGATCGGCCCGGCAACTGTGACTTCGGAAGTGGCGGAGGTGGAGGCATGATGACCCCGCTTGCCGCAGAGGACCTGTCGATGTTCGGCACCGACCCGTGGTGGCTCGTCGCCGTCAAGGCGGTCTTCTGCTTCGCGTTCCTGATGGTGACCGTGCTGCTCTCCATCGTGTGGGAGCGCAAGGTCGTCGCCTGGATGCAGCTGCGCATCGGCCCCAACCGCCACGGCCCGTGGGGACTTCTCCAGTCCCTCGCGGACGGCGTGAAGCTGATGCTCAAGGAAGACGTCATCGTCAAGCGCGCCGACAAGGTGGTGTACATCCTGGCGCCGATCGTCGCGGCCATCCCGGCCTTCATGGCGATCGCGGTGATCCCCTTCGGGCCCGCCGACAACCAGGTGTCGATCTTCGGCCAGCGCACCACGATGCAGCTCACCGACCTGCCGATCGCGATGCTCTACATCCTCGCGGTCGCCTCGGTCGGCATCTACGGCATCGTGCTCGCGGGCTGGTCCTCCGGCTCCACGTACCCGCTGCTCGGCGGTCTGCGCTCCTGCGCCCAGATGATCTCGTACGAGATCGCCATGGGTGCGGCCTTCGCCTCCGTCTTCCTCTACTCGGGCTCGATGTCGACCTCGACGATCGTGGAGGCGCAGGGGGACAGGTGGTACATCCTGCTCCTGCCGGTCTCGTTCCTGCTCTACATCGTGACCATGGTCGGCGAGACCAACCGCGCCCCGTTCGACATGCCGGAGTCCGAGGGCGACCTGGTCGGCGGCTTCAACACCGAGTACTCCTCCATCAAGTTCGCGCTCTTCATGCTCGCCGAGTACGTGAACATGGTGACGGTCTCGGCCGTGGCGACCACCCTCTTCCTGGGCGGCTGGCGGGCCCCGTACCCGATCAGCACCTTCTGGGAGGGCGCCAACTACGGCTGGTGGCCGATGCTCTGGTTCATCGTCAAGGTCCAGCTGCTGCTGTTCTTCTTCATCTGGCTGCGCGGCACGCTCCCGCGTGTGCGCTACGACCAGCTGATGAAGCTCGGCTGGAAGGTGCTCATCCCGGTCTCCGTGGTCTGGCTGATGCTCGTCGCGACCGTGCGGACGCTCCGTAACGAGAACTACGACTTCTCCGAGATCGTGATGTACGTGGGCGGCGGCGTCCTCGCCCTGCTGCTCCTCTCCTTCGTGGTGGACATGTTCCGCGGCAAGGAGAAGGACACGGAGGCCGAGCAGGCCCCGGAGGTCTTCGACCCGATGGCCGGCGGCTTCCCCGTACCGCCGAAGCCCGGTCAGACCCTGCCGCCCGTGCCGCGCCGACGGCCCAGGCACGAGCGGGAGTTGGTTGTCAGTGGCGGGTCGGATACTCCCAGTGACGGAAAGGAGGCTGACGGTGTCTGAGGAGAATGGGAAGGCCATCGAGTCCACTGCGCCGACCGGAGGCGCCGGCCTGCCGGCTCAGGCGTCCGGCGCGGAACCGGTCGAAGGCAAGGACACGGCGCAGGGGTTCCACAACCCCGTCGCCGGGTTCGGCGTGACCTTCAAGGCCATGTTCAAGAAGCGGCTCACGGAGCAGTACCCGGAGCAGCAGAAGACCACGGCGCCGCGCTTCCACGGCCGGCACCAGCTCAACCGGCACCCCGACGGACTCGAGAAGTGCGTCGGCTGCGAACTGTGCGCCTGGGCCTGTCCCGCCGACGCGATCTACGTGGAGGGCGCGGACAACACGGACGAGGAGCGCTACTCGCCGGGTGAGCGCTACGGCCGCGTCTACCAGATCAATTACGCGCGCTGCATTCTGTGCGGGCTCTGCATCGAGGCCTGCCCGACCCGGGCGCTCACGATGACGAACGAGTTCGAGCTGGCCGACTCCAGCCGCGCCAACCTCATCTACACCAAGGAGCAGTTGCTCGCCGGGCTCGAAGAGGGCATGGTCGACAGCCCGCACGCGATCTACCCGGGCATGGACGAGGGCGACTACTACCGGGGTCTCGTCACCGAGGCCGCGCCCGGCACCGTCCAGCAGCCCGCGGTGTCGAAGGGCGAAGTGGTGCAGGAGGCGGAGTCGACCTTCGGTCCGGAGGAGCCCGCTTCGGGGAAGGTGATCGGCCGATGAGCGCGCTCGCCTCCCAGGCGGTGACCGACCTCGCCGCCTACACCACCTCCACCGGTGAGGCCGTCCAGTTCTGGGTGCTCGGCACCGTCGCCGTGATCGGCGCGCTGTGCACGATCCTGATGAAGAAGGCCGTGCACAGCGCGCTGTGCCTGGCCGGCACCATGATCATCCTGGCGGTGTTCTACCTCGCCAACGGTGCGTACTTCCTGGGCATCGTCCAGGTCGTCGTCTACACCGGCGCGATCATGATGCTCTTCCTCTTCGTGGTCATGCTCGTCGGTGTCACCGCGGCCGACTCCCTGAAGGAGACCATCAAGGGCCAGCGCTGGCTGGCCCTGCTCTGCGGCCTCGGCTTCGCGGTCCTGCTCGTGGGCGGGATCGGGAACGCGGCGATCACCGAGTTCAACGGCCTCGGCACGGCCAACGCGGGCGGGAACGTGGAGGGCCTCGCCGCCCTCATCTTCACCAAGTACGTGTTCGCCTTCGAGATCACCGGCGCCCTGCTCATCACGGCCGCCGTCGGCGCGATGGTGCTCACGCACCGCGAGCGCACCGAGCGCGCCAAGACCCAGCGCGAGCTGGCCGAGCAGCGTGTACGCGAGGGCAAGCACCTGCCGCCGCTGCCGGCGCCCGGTGTCTACGCCCGGCACAACGCGGTGGACATCGCCGGCCTGCTGCCCGACGGCACCCCGTCCGAGCTGACGGTGATGAAGACCCTGCGCGACCGCGGTCAGATCCGCGACGTGTCCACGGAGGCGCTGCGGGACCTCGCGGCTCTGGAACAGCGCTCCGAGGAGCGGCTCGGCAGGGGTCAGGAGGCTGCCAAGTGAACCCGGTCAACTACCTCTATCTCGCGTCCCTGTTGTTCGCGATCGGTGCCACCGGCGTCCTGATCAGGCGGAACGCGATCGTCGTGTTCATGTGCATCGAGCTGATGCTCAACGCCTGCAACCTGGCGCTCGTGGCCTTCTCGCGGATGCACGGCAATCTCGACGGCCAGATCATCGCGTTCTTCACGATGGTCGTCGCGGCCGCCGAGGTCGTGGTCGGACTCGCGATCATCGTGTCCCTGTTCCGTTCCCGCCACTCGGCCTCGGTCGACGACGCCAGCCTGATGAAGCTCTAAAGGGGTCGCTGAATCGTGGAGAACTTGATTGCGCTGCTCGTCGCGGCGCCTCTGCTCGGAGCGGTGATCCTGCTGTGCGGCGGGCGCCGGCTCGACCGGACCGGCCACTGGCTCGGCACACTGCTCGCGCTCGGCTCGTTCGTCGTCGCCGCACTGCTCTTTACGGACATGCTCGGCCGGGACGGCGAGGACCGGGCGATGCACCAGCACCTGTTCAGCTGGATCCCGGTCGGCGGCTTCCAGGCCGATATCGCCTTCCAGCTCGACCAGTTGTCGATGACGTTCGTGCTCCTGATCACCGGTGTGGGTTCGCTGATCCACATCTACTCGATCGGCTACATGGAGCACGACGAGCGCCGGCGCCGCTTCTTCGGCTATCTGAATCTCTTCCTCGCGGCGATGCTGATCCTGGTCATCGCCGACAACTACCTGCTTCTGTACGTGGGTTGGGAAGGCGTCGGTCTGGCGTCGTACCTGCTCATCGGGTTCTGGCAGCACAAGCCCAGCGCGGCCACCGCGGCCAAGAAGGCCTTCCTGGTCAACCGCGTCGGCGACATGGGCCTGTCCATCGCGATCATGCTGATGTTCACCACGTTCGGGACCTTCGCCTTCGGCGATGTGCTCGCGGCCACCGGTGAGACCAGCGAGGGCAAGCTCACGGCCATCGGCCTGATGCTCCTGCTCGCCGCGTGCGGCAAGTCGGCCCAGGTGCCGCTGCAGTCCTGGCTCGGGGACGCGATGGAGGGCCCGACCCCGGTCTCGGCCCTCATCCACGCCGCGACCATGGTGACCGCGGGCGTCTACCTGATCACCCGCTCCGGCGCGATCTTCAACGCCGCCCCGGACGCGCAGCTCGCGGTCGTCATCGTCGGTGCGGTCACGCTCCTGTTCGGTGCGATCGTCGGTTGCGCGAAGGACGACATCAAGAAGGCCCTCGCGGGCTCGACGATGTCGCAGATCGGCTACATGGTCCTCGCGGCAGGCCTCGGCCCGATCGGCTACGCCTTCGCGATCATGCACCTGGTGACGCACGGCTTCTTCAAGGCCGGGCTCTTCCTCGGCGCCGGTTCGGTCATGCACGGCATGAACGACGAGGTGGACATGCGGAAGTACGGAGGCCTGCGCAAGTACATGCCGGTCACCTTCGTCACCTTCGGCCTCGGCTACCTCGCGATCATCGGCTTCCCTGGCCTGTCGGGCTTCTGGTCCAAGGACAAGATCATCGAGGCGGCGTTCGCGTACGGGGACGGCGTACGGCCGTGGATCTTCGGTGGGGTCGCGCTCCTGGGCGCCGGCATCACCGCGTTCTACATGACCCGCGTGATGCTGATGACCTTCTTCGGCGAGAAGCGCTGGCAGCCGACGCCCGACCCGCACAAGGAGCCGAGCGCCGAGCCCGCGGCGGACGACGCGCACGCCGGGGAGATGCCGCACCCGCACGAGTCCCCCAAGTCGATGACGATCCCGATGATCGTGCTCGCCTTCGGCTCGGTCTTCGCGGGCGGACTCTTCTCGCTCAACGAGTCGTTCGTGCACTGGCTGGAGCCGGTCACGGCCTTCGAGCACCCGCACCCGGTGATCAGCGTTCCGGCGATCACGGCCTCCACGATGGTGGTCCTCGCCATCGGTGTCGCCATCGCCT
This sequence comes from Streptomyces indicus, assembly GCF_900100315.1. Classification (GTDB taxonomy): domain Bacteria; phylum Actinomycetota; class Actinomycetes; order Streptomycetales; family Streptomycetaceae; genus Streptomyces; species Streptomyces indicus. The sequence continues at coordinate 17,679 of NZ_FNFF01000022.1, read as the reverse complement.
GGTTCATGTACGGCAAGCGCCCGGTCCCGGTCACCGCGCCGCGCGGCTCGGTCCTCACCCGGGCCGCCCGCCGCGACCTGCTCCAGGACGACTTCAACCACGTGGTCCTGGTCCGCGGCGGCGAGCACCTCACGCGCTCCCTCGTCTACGTGGACCACACCCTGGTCGACGGGGTGGTCAACGGCACGGCGGCGTCCTTCGGCGGGCTCTCCGGCCGGATGCGCAAGCTGCAGAACGGCTTCGCCCGCAGCTACGCGGTCTCGATGTTGGGCGGTACGGCGGTACTGGTTGCCGCGACCCTGCTGATGAGGGCGGTCTGATCACGATGTCCTTTCCTCTTCTGACAGCGACGGCCGTGGTGCCGGCGGTCGGTGCGATCGCCACCGCCGCCGTGCCCGCCGCCAAGCGCACCGCGGCCAAATGGCTCGCGCTGTTCTTCTCGCTCGCCACGCTGGCCCTCGCGGCCGTCGTCGCGGTCCGGTTCAACACCGGCTCGGGCGCGGACCGTTACCAGCTGACCGAGTCGCACTCCTGGATCGCCGACTTCGGGGTCCGCTACGAGCTGGGCGTGGACGGCATCGGCGTGGCCCTCATCGGCCTCACCGCCCTGCTGATCCCGTTCATCATCGTGGCGGGCTGGCACGACGCCGACCCGCAGGAGACGGGGAACACGCGCTGGCGCCCGACCCAGGGCTTCTTCGCCCTGATCCTCATGGTCGAGGCGATGGTGATCCTCTCCTTCGAGGCCACCGACGTCTTCCTCTTCTACATCCTGTTCGAAGCCATGCTCATCCCGATGTACTTCCTCATCGGCGGCTTCGGCGACCGCGCCCACAGCGGCTCGGACCAGAACGCGGCGGCCCAACGCTCGTACGCGGCCGTCAAGTTCCTGCTCTACAACCTGGTCGGCGGCCTGATCATGCTGGCCGCGGTGATCGGGCTCTATGTCGTCGCCGGCACCTTCTCGTTGACCGAGATCGCCGAGATGCGGGCCTCCGGCGAACTGAACATGGCGACCAACACGGAACGCCTGCTGTTCCTGGGCTTCTTCTTCGCCTTCGCGGTGAAGGCCCCGCTATGGCCGCTGCACACCTGGCTGCCGAACGCGATGGGCGAGGCCACCGCCCCGGTCGCCGTACTGATCACGGCGGTGGTCGACAAGGTCGGCACCTTCGCGATGCTCCGCTTCTGCCTCGGGCTCTTCCCGGGCGCCTCGGAGTGGGCCACCCCGGTCATCCTGGTCCTGGCCCTGGTCTCCATCGTGTACGGGGCGCTGCTCGCGGTCGGCCAGCGGGACATCAAGCGCCTGGTGGCGTACGCGTCCATCTCGCACTTCGGGTTCATCATCATGGGCATCTTCGCCATGACGACCCAGGGCCAGTCCGGCGCGACGCTCTACATGGTCAACCACGGTATTTCCACGGCCGCGTTGATGCTGGTCGCGGGCTTCCTGATCTCCCGGCGCGGCTCGCGGCTCATCGCGGACTACGGAGGGGTGCAGAAGGCGGCGCCGATCCTGGCCGGCACCTTCCTGATCGGCTCGCTGGCCACGCTGTCGCTGCCGGGCCTCGCCCCGTTCGTGAGCGAATTCCTGGTCCTGGTCGGCACGTTCGCGCGCTACCCGGTCATCGGCATCATCGCCACCTTCGGCATCGTGCTCGGCGCGCTGTACTCGCTCGTCCTCTACCAGCGGACGATGACGGGCCCGGTGAAGGTCGAGACGGCGAAGATGCCCGACCTGAAGCTGCGGGAACTGCTCGTGGTGGGCCCGCTGATCGTTCTCCTTGTTTTCCTCGGCGTGTACCCGAAGCCGCTGACCGACGTGGTCGACCCGGCCGTGGGACACACGCTGTCCGATGTCTACGGGGATGAGAACCCCGACCCTGAGCCGGAGGTGGCGGCCAAGTGAGCGCAACAGCCGTCCACAGCCTGTGGACAACCGACGGTCTCTCGGCTTCCGACGGGCTCTGGGCCCACGGTGGCCTGTGGGCCGCGGCGGCGGAGCCGGTCGCCAAGATCGACTCCCCGCAGATCGAGTACAGCCTGATCGCCCCCACGCTGATCGTGATCGGCGCGGCGGTGCTCGGCATCCTGGTCGAGGCGTTCGTGCCGCGCCGCTCGCGCTACTACGTACAGCTGTTCCTGTCCGTGGTCGCGCTGGTCTCGGCCTTCGCGGCCGTCGTGGCCCTGGCGGCCGACGGACGCGGCACCACCGAGTCCGGCATCGCGGCGATGGGCGCGCTGGCCGTGGACGGACCCGCGCTGTTCCTGCAGGGCACGATCCTGCTGGCCGGACTGGTCTCCGTCTTCACCTTCGCCGAGCGGCGCCTGGACCCGGAGGCGCACGGCAACCGTGTCGACTCCTTCGCGGCCCAGGCGGCGTCCGTGCCGGGCAGCGAGAGCGAACAGGCCGCGGTCAAGGCCGGTTTCACCACCACCGAGGTCTTCCCGCTCGCCCTCTTCGCCATCGGCGGCATGCTGGTCTTCCCGGCGGCGAACGACCTCCTGACGCTCTTCATCGCGCTCGAGGTCTTCTCCCTGCCGCTCTACCTCCTCTGCGCCCTGGCCCGCCGCAAGCGGCTCATGTCGCAGGAGGCGGCGGTCAAGTACTTCCTCCTCGGCGCGTTCTCCTCCGCCTTCCTGCTCTTCGGCATCGCGCTCCTGTACGGATACGCGGGCACCGTCTCGTACGCGGGCATCGCCGACGTCGTCGACGGCACCGTGCAGAACGTGACCCCGGCGCTCGCCGGCACGATGGGCAACGACGCGCTGCTCCTGGTCGGCGCCGCACTGATCCTGATGGGCCTGCTCTTCAAGGTCGGCGCGGTCCCGTTCCACATGTGGACCCCGGACGTCTACCAGGGCGCCCCGACCCCGGTCACGGGCTTCATGGCGGCGGCGACGAAGGTCGCGGCGTTCGGCGCGCTGCTCCGTCTCCTCTACGTGGTCCTGCCGGGCCTGCGCTGGGACTGGCGCCCGGTGATGTGGGGCGTGGCCATCGTCACGATGCTCCTCGGCGCGATCGTGGCCATCACGCAGACGGACATCAAGCGCCTGCTGGCCTACTCCTCGATCGCCCACGCGGGCTTCATCCTGGCGGGCGTCATCGCGACGACCCCGGACGGCATCTCCTCGGTCCTCTTCTACCTCCTCGCCTACTCCTTCGTGACCATCGGCGCCTTCGCCGTGGTCACGCTGGTCCGGGACGCGGGCGGCGAAGCGACGCACCTGTCCAAGTGGGCGGGCCTGGGCCGCCGTTCACCGCTGGTGGCGGCGGTCTTCGCGGTGTTCCTGCTGGCCTTCGCGGGCATCCCGCTGACGTCGGGCTTCGCGGGCAAGTTCGCGGTGTTCAAGGCGGCGGCTGAGGGCGGCGCGGGCGCGCTGGTCGTGGTCGGCGTGATCTCCTCGGCCATCGCGGCCTTCTTCTACATCCGCGTGATCGTCCTGATGTTCTTCAGCGAGCCCAAGCCGGAGGGCCCGACGGTGGCGGTCCCGTCCCCACTGACGATGACGGCCATCGGCGTAGGCGTAGCCGTCACCTTGGTCCTGGGCCTGGCCCCCCAGTACTTCCTGGACCTGGCAAACCAGGCGGGAGTCTTCGTCCGCTGACGCTTGCTGCACGCTTCGGCTTACCGCCCGGTGTCCCCTTGGTGGGGTGCTGGGCGGTTGGCTTTGGGGTTGGGGTGGGGTGGTGGGGCCGGCCCGGCCCGGCGTTGGGTGCTGGTTGCTCGCCGGTCGCCTGCCGGGGAGCGGTGTTGCGGGGGTGCAGGGGGCGGAGCCCCCGCGAGGGCTGTGGGGCGTCAGCCCTGCTTCCCCCGACATCCGCCGCGGAGCGGCGAAGCAACGTGGTCGGGGCGTCAGCCCCGACCCGCTGCGCGCCCTGGGTCGGCGGAGCTTCGCGGGGGTGCAGGGGGCGGAGCCCCCGCGAACGGGGGCGTGGGGCGTGAGCCCCACATCCCCCACGCTCGCCGCGGAGCGGCGAAGCAACAGGGTTGAGGGCGTCAGCCCTCGACCCCACCGCCGCCGCGGAGCGGCGGAGCAGCCGACGGGGGCAGCCCGAGAAGCACCGCACCCAGAGGCGTTATCCACAGGACCTGTGGATAACAAACGGACTGTCCGTGCGGAGGCCTATCGTGATGGGCGTGGTCGAGACACGGCCCACGAGACGCACGGGGGAGACAACGATGGGCGGTATCGCAGTGATGGACGAGGCGAGCCCGGCGGACCACGCCGACCCCGGGCTCACGGAGAGCACCACCCGCACCGACAGCAGCACCCTCACCGAGACCGACAGCCTCCGCACGCTGAACCGCGTCTTCGGATACGACAGCTTCCGCGGCGACCAGGAAGCGATCATCGACCACGTCGTCGCCGGCGGCGACGCCGTCGTCCTGATGCCCACCGGCGCCGGCAAGTCGCTCTGCTACCAGATCCCCTCGATCGTCAGACCCGGCACCGGCGTCGTGATCTCCCCGCTCATCGCCCTGATGCAGGACCAGGTCGACGCCCTGCGCGCCCTCGGCGTACGGGCCGGGTTCATCAACTCCACGCAGGACTTCGACGAACAGCGCCTCGTCGAGGCCGAGTTCACGGCAGGCGAGCTCGACCTGCTCTACCTCGCCCCCGAGCGCCTCCGCCTCGACTCCACCGTGGACCTGCTCTCCCGCGGCAAGATCTCCGTCTTCGCCATCGACGAGGCCCACTGCGTAGCCCAGTGGGGCCACGACTTCCGCCCCGACTACCTCGCGCTGTCCATGCTGGGCCAGCGCTGGCCCGACGTCCCGCGCATCGCCCTGACCGCGACCGCCACGCGCGCCACGCACCAGGAGATCACCAAGAACCTCGGCATGGACGGAGCCCGCCACTTCGAGGCGAGCTTCGACCGGCCCAACATCCAGTACCGGATCGTCCCCAAGGACGACCCCAAGAAGCAGCTCCTGCGCTTCCTCAAGGAGGAGCACCCGGGCGACGCGGGCATCGTCTACTGCCTCTCGCGCAACAGCGTCGAAAAGACAGCCGAGTTCCTCAATCGCAATGACATCCCGGCCGTCCCGTACCACGCGGGTCTGGACGCACAGACCAGGGCGCACCACCAGTCCCGCTTCCTGCGCGAGGAGGGCCTGACGGTCGTCGCCACCATCGCCTTCGGCATGGGCATCGACAAGCCCGACGTCCGCTTCGTCGCCCACCTCGACCTGCCGAAGTCCGTGGAGGGCTACTACCAGGAGACCGGCCGCGCGGGCCGCGACGGCCTGCCGTCCACGGCCTGGATGGCGTACGGACTGCAGGACGTGGTCCAGCAGCGCAAGCTCATCCAGAGCGGCGAGGGCGACCTCGCCTTCCAGCGCCGGGCCGCCGCCCACCTGGACGCGATGCTCGCCCTGTGCGAGACGGTCCAGTGCCGCCGCGCCCAACTCCTCGCGTACTTCGGCCAGAAGCAGCAGAGCCCGAGCTGCGGCAACTGCGACACCTGCCTCACCCCGCCGGAGAGCTGGGACGGCACGGTCGCCGCACAGAAGGTCCTCTCCACCGTCGTACGGCTGCAGCGCGAGCGCGGCCAGAAATTCGGCACGGGCCAGATCGTCGACATCCTGCTCGGCCGCAGGACGGCCAAGGTGATCCAGTTCGACCACGACCAGCTCTCCGTGTTCGGCATCGGCGAGGAGCTCTCCGAGGCCGAATGGCGGGGCGTGGTGCGGCAGTTGCTCGCCCAGCGCCTGCTCGCGGTCGAGGGGGAGTACGGGACGCTGGTGCTCACCGAGGACAGCGGCGCGGTGCTCTCGCGGCAGCGCGAGGTGCCGCTGCGCAAGGAGCCCAAGCGGGCGCCGTCGTCGCGGAGTTCCGGGGCCAAGGGCGAGCGCAAGGCCAAGGCGGCCGTCGACCTGCCCGAGGAGCTGCTGCCGCTCTTCGAGACGCTGCGCACCTGGCGGGCGGCCCAGGCCAAGGAGCAGGGCGTCCCGGCGTATGTGGTCTTCCCCGACGCCACCCTCAGGGAGATCGCCCTCAACCGGCCCTCCACCATCCACGAACTGGGCGGCATCAGCGGAGTGGGCGAGAAGAAGCTCGCGACGTACGGGGAGCTGGTGCTCGGGGTCCTGGCCGAGTGGTCCGGCGTAGGCGAGGACCAGCCGGGCGAGGCACCGGCCGAGGAGGACGGAGGAGCGCCCGAGGACGCATGACCCCGGTGCCCGGCCCGTGACGACGGACCGGACACCGGGAGCGGGGCTGAGCCCGCGCGGACGAAACGAGTGCGGCGCGCGCGGCCGGACTCAGCGGGATCGAGCCGTACTCGGAATCAGCCGGATCGAGCCGCACTCGGACCCAGCCGGATCGAGCCGCACTCGGACCCAGCCGGATCGAGCCGTACGCGGACTCAGCCCGAGACCACCCGGCCCGTCACCTCGCCGAGTCCGACCCGCACTCCGTCCGGCCCGGGCGCCCAGGCCGTGAGCGTCACCTCGTCGCCGTCCTCGAGGAAGGTGCGCTTGCCGCTGGGGAGTTCGAGCGGGGTGCTGCCGTTCCAGGTGAGCTCGATGAGGGAGCCGCGCTGGTGGGTCTGCGGCCCGCTGACCGTGCCCGAGCCGTACAGGTCACCGGTGCGCAGCGACGCGCCGCCCACCGTCATGTGGGCGAGCATCTGCGCGGGGGACCAGTACATGGTCGCGTACGGGGGCTCGGAGATGACGTCTCCGTTGAGGGTCACCGTGATGCGCAGGTCGTAGCCGCCGGGCTCGTCCTCGTCGGAGTCGTCCAGATACGGAAGGACCGGCACGTCGCGAGCGGGCAGCTGGACCCGGGCCGACTCGAGCGCCTCCAGCGGGGTGATCCACGCGGATACGGAGGTGGCGAAGGACTTCGCGACGTGCGGGCCGAGCGGCACGTACTCCCAGGGCTGGATGTCGCGCGCCGACCAGTCGTTGAGCAGGCAGAGACCGAAGACATGGTCACGGAAGGAGGACAGCGGGACCGGCGAGCCCATCGCCGAGGGCGTGCCCACCACGAAGCCGACCTCCGCCTCGATGTCCAGCTTGGCCGACGGGCCGAAGCCGGGCGCCGCGTCCGACGGCGCCTTGCGCTGGCCGCTCGGGCGGATCACGTCGGTGCCGGAGACCACGACCGTGCCGGCGCGGCCGTGGTAACCGACCGGCAGGTGCTTCCAGTTGGGCAGCAGCGCCTCGCCGTCCGGGCGGAACATGCGGCCGAGGTTGGTCGCGTGGTGCTCGCTCGCGTAGAAGTCGACGTAGTCCGCGACCTCGAAGGGGAGGTGCAGTTCGACGGCGGACAGGGGGTGGAGCAGGGGCTCCACGACCTCCCGGTGCGCCGGCACCGTCACCCACGCGGTCAGCGCCCGGCGTACATCACGCCAGGTCTGGCGACCGGCGGCGAGCAGCGGGTTGAGGGTGGGCTGGGCGAGCAGGGAGGCGTACGGCGAGCCCAGCGCATGCGCGGCCGCACCGGCGTCGAGCACCCGGTCGCCGAGACGGACACCGACCCTGCGCAGGGGCTCGCCCTGCGAGCTGGGCAGGGAGAAGACGCCGTAGGGCAGGTTGTGCGGACCGAAGGGGTGGCCCTCGGGGAGGTCGAGCGGGGTGGGCTCGGGCATGGGACGCTGCCTCGCTTTCCATGTGCAGGTTGGCCACACCGTACAAGCGCGGACGGCCCCTGCGGCAGGGTGTTCTCCGCCGCTCCGTGATCTTCGCAAGCCCCGGCACGCCCCGGCAGCCCCGGCACGCCGCCCCGGCACCGGTCCGCCCCGGCACCGCGAGTCCGCCCACCTCCCCAGGAGGCCGGTGCGCTCCCCGGGAAGGACGCGACGCTGGGGCGGCGCGTCAACCCAAGTCCATTTTTCCTGGGTTTGTTGGTATCTCCGTATCCTGTACCCCATGGCAAGACCACCCGCGTATCCCCTGATCGCCACCGACCTGGACGGCACCCTGCTCCGGCGCGGCGACACCGTCTCCGCCCGTTCGCGTGCCGCCCTGGTGCGGGCCGCCGGGGCCGGCGCCCGGCACATCGTCGTCACCGGACGGCCCGTGCCCCAGGTGCGCCACCTGCTCCTCGAGCTCGACTACCAGGGCCTCGCGGTCTGCGGTCAGGGTGCGCAGGTCTACGACGCGGGGGACAACGCCATCGTCAGTTCCGTCACCCTCGACCGCGAGCTCGCCGACGTGGCCCTCGGCAAGATCGAGGCCGAGGTCGGCGAGGTGTTCGCGGCGGTGAACCAGGACGGCATGGAGGGCCTGATGCTCATGGAGCCGGGTTACGAGATGCCGCACCCCACGCTGCCCGCCGTGCGCGTGGCCGACCGCGCCGAGCTGTGGTCGGAGCCGATCAACAAGGTGCTCATGCGGCACGCTTCGCTCTCCGACGACGAGCTCGCCGAGGCGGCGCGCAGTGCCGCGGACGGCCTGGTCACGGTGACGATGGCCGGCCCCGGCACGGTCGAGCTGCAGCCGGTCGGCGTCACCAAGGCGACGGGCCTCGCGCTCGCCGCGGCACGCATGGGCATCGCTCCCGAGTCGACGATCGCCTTCGGCGACATGCCCAACGACATCCCGATGTTCCACTGGGCCGGCTACGGCGTGGCGATGGCGAACGCGCACGAGGAGCTCAAGGCCGTCGCCGACGAGATCACCACGTCCAACGAGGAGGACGGCATCGCCGTGGTCCTGGAGCGCCTCTTCGCCTGATCAGGAGGGCCCGGTGGCACGGTTCCCTTTTATTTCGGGCCTTTCGCCGCAACATCCGCAAGCTCCCTGCGTGAGTCGCCTGCGACCGGGCAGGCGCTGAGTGTGATCGAAACGCGACCGGATACGCTGACTTGAGTGATGGCAGCGACACATCGACAAACCGTGTCATCGACCGTGTGAGTGCCGTGTGACCGACCTTGTGTTCGTCAGCAGACAGGAGAACCCCTCGTGACCGTCGTCGGGCCGTTCGGGCTGAGCGTGCGGGACCAGGCCCTCGAAGCCGATGTCCAGGCCGGGTTGGCTGCTGTCGAGGAGGGGCTCCTCGAGGCCACCAAGAGCGAGGTCCCGTTCATCACGGAGGCCGCGCAGCATCTCGTACGGGCCGGCGGCAAGCGCTTCCGGCCGCTGCTCGTGCATCTCGCCGCGCAGTTCGGCGACCCGTACGCGCCGGGTGTCGTGCCCTCCGCGGTCGTCGTCGAGCTCACGCACCTCGCGACCCTGTACCACGACGACGTCATGGACGAGGCGGACGTCCGCCGCGGTGTGGCCAGCGCGAACGCCCGCTGGGGCAACTCCGTCGCGGTCCTCACCGGCGACTTCCTCTTCGCGCGCGCCTCGCACATCCTCGCTGACCTGGGCCCCGAGGCCGTCCGCATCCAGGCCGAGGCCTTCGAGCGCCTGGTCACCGGCCAGATCCTGGAGACCGCGGGCCCGCGCGACGGCCGCGACCCGGTGGACCACTACCTCGATGTGATCGCCGGCAAGACCGGTTCGCTGATCGCGGTCTCCGGCCGCTTCGGCGCGATGATGTCCGGCGCGGACGAGACGGTCGTGGACGTGCTCACGCAGTACGGCGAGCGGCTCGGCGTCGCCTTCCAGCTCGCCGACGACGTACTCGACATCGCCTCCGACTCCCATGAGTCGGGCAAGACCCCCGGCACCGACCTGCGCGAGGGCATCCCCACGCTGCCGGTCCTGCATCTGCGCGCCCAGGCCGCCCAGTACGGCCGACCCGATGACCTCGCTCTGTGCGAGCTGCTCGACGGCGACCTCACGGACGACGCCCGGCACGCCGAGGCGCTGGCCCGCCTCCGCGTGCACCCGGCCCTGGAGCAGGCCCGCCGCGACACGGTCCGCTACGCCGAGGACGCCCGCGCCGCCCTCGCCCCGCTGCCCGAGTGCGACGCCAAGGCCGCGCTCATGGAGCTGTGCGACGCGGTGGTGCACCGGGCGGGCTGAGACCCGTACGGCTATCCAGTCGGTGTGACGTAGGTCACTTTCTTGGATTGAGTCCAAGCCAGGACCCGTTCCGTACTCATGCCCAGAAGCTGACGCAGGGGGCGTCGGCGGGGAAACGGGGAGCAGTCCTGTCATGAGTGCATCTACCGGACGTCGTGGACTTACCGGCCGCCGTTCGATCATCGCGGGTTCCATCGCCGCCGTCGCCGCGGCGGGTGTGGCCGTCGCGGTGCTGCCCGCGGTCGCGGACAACGGAGGAGCCGCCAAGGCGGACACGGGCGCCGCGATCGGCACCCAGCACGGCAAGGGCCACGGCAAGGGTCATGGGGGACAGGGCGGCAGCCCGGGCGTCACCACCGGCAAGGGCACCATCCTCGCCGCGAGCCTGAACGGCGCGAACGAGGTCCCGACCCCGGACGGCAAGGCCGTCGGCGACAAGGACGGTGCGGCGCTTCAGTTCGTCAAGGTCAGCGGGGACAAGGTGTCCTTCGCCGTGAAGTGGCGGGGCACCGCCAAGCCCACCGCCCTCCACATCCACCAGGGCGCCAAGGGCGTCAACGGCGGCATCAAGGTCGACTTCACCACCCTGCTCGCGCACAGCAAGGGCCGCAGCGCGGTCGGCACCGTCACCGTCGAGGACCGCGCGCTGCTCGACGCCCTGAAGTCCGACCCGGGCGGCTTCTACGCGAATCTGCACACCGCTGAGTTCCCGGGCGGCGCGGTCCGCGGTCAACTGCACAAGGTCAGCGACCCGTTCGACTTCCGCAAGGCGCTGCACAACTTCCAGGCCCCCGTCATCAAGGGCGAGCAGATCTACGAGTGCAAGGCGGGCGAGGACGGGAAGCTGTCCTTCCAGCAGCGCGATGTCCGCGCCGTGCTCGCGGGCCGGATCGACCACTCCTTCGTCGCGCCGAACTCCGGTACGCCGCAGTGGATCGCCCGCGACGGCAGCGCCGTCAAGGCCAAGCTGATCTCCAGGACCCCGAACGGCACGGCCAACATCCCCGAACTCGCCCTCGACGCCGAGCAGACCGGCAGGCGCCACGGCCTGCTCGCGGACACCACCGAGATCCTCCGCCTGAACACGGTGGGCGGCGTCGCACCCGCCGGCACCTGCGAGAAGGGCGCCGTCGTCGGGGTCCCGTACAAGGCGGACTACGTGTTCATCCAGAACTGACCGGACCGGCTGAGGTGGTGCATCCCTTACGGGTGGAGGGGTGCGCCACCCCCGTATGTCATCCCACAGCAGTACATGGAGTTGATTCCGGGGGCTGACGCTTCCGGGCGGGCGATTTGGTCGTATGGAGAAGGACAGAGGACGACGAGAACCGCCGCCGCACCACGGAGGTAAGGCACCCATGGCACCGAACGCACCCTACGAACCGGCCCCCGTACGCGACGAGGCCGACGACCTGCGCAGCGGCCGGCGCAAGGCCGCGCGTTACCTCGTGCCCGTCGCCGTGGCCGGCGTCGCGGCGGCGACCATCGGCCTCGTCCCGGCGCTCGCGAGCTCGGGCGACCCGGATCTGCCGAAGATCAGCGCGCAGGAGCTCATCGAGAAGATCGCCGCGTCCGACACCGAGCAGCTCTCGGGCCACGTGAAGATCTCCACCGACCTGGGCCTGCCCTCCTTCGCCGGTCTCGCCGACTCGTTCCTCCAGGGCGAGGGCAAGGACGGCAAGGGCGCCACCGCCGACCCGCAGGGCAAGCTGCTCGAACTCGCCACCGGCACCCACAACCTCGAGGTCGCCGCCGACGGCCCCGACCGGCAGAAGCTCACGATCCTCGGCAAGGGCTCGGACTTCAGCCTGATCCACAACGGCGAGGACGTCTGGGCGTACGACAGCGGGTCCAAGGAAGCGGTCCACTCGAAGGACGAGTCCGCGGGCGCCCCCGAGCAGGCCGAGCCGACCGCGACCCCGAAGGAGCTCGCCGAGGAGGCCCTGAAGGCCGTCGACCCGACCACCAAGGTCACCGTGGACGGCACCTCGCGGATCGCCGGCCAAGACGCGTACCGCCTGAAGCTGGAGCCCAAGCAGTCCGGTTCGACGATCAGCTCCGTCACGATCGATGTGGACGCGGACACCTACGTACCGCTGAAGTTCACGCTCAACTCCACCGACGGCGGCAAGCCCGTGATCGACGCGGGCTTCACCGAGGTGGACTTCTCGAAGCCGGACGCGTCGGCCTTCCAGCTGCCCAAGGGCGCCAAGGTCACCGAGGCCGACGAGCTCCACAAGGACGCGCCGAAGGGCGAGCTCCCGAAGGACGTCGAGAAGGACCTCAAGGACCTGGAGAAGGAGTTCGACAAGGACTTCGGCAAGGACTTCGGGAAGGACGGCGCCAAGGGTGAGGCGGGAGGCGACTTCGGCAACGGCATGAACGTCATCGGCGAAGGCTGGTCCGCCATCGCCACCTTCGACACCGGCACCAAGGGTCTCCCGGACACCTCCGAGACCAAGGACATGCCCGCCGAGGTCTCCGGTCTGCTCGACTCGTTCGGCGACAAGGTCAGCGGAACGTTCGGCGAGGGCACGGTCTTCAAGACCCGCCTGATCAACGTCCTGATGACCGACGACGGCAAGGTCTACGCGGGCGCCGTCACGAAGGACGCGCTGGTGAAGGCGGCGAACGAGGCGAAGTAACCGTACGGGCAAGCCAGTTGGGCCGGAGGGCGGCTGCCGCCCTCCGGCCCTGCGCGTTCGCACACCCTTGCGCGTTCGCACACCCTTGCGCGTTCGCACCCCTGCGCGTTCGCACACTATGAACACAACGGCCCGGCCCATGGAGGGGGAGCCGCTCCGTTCCTAGCATCACAGCGCTCGGCGCGCCGACGGCGTGCCACCGAGGACAGGAGCGTTGTTGTGCGGATACCGAGAGCCGGACTGCGCGTCACCCTCAGCGCGGCGGGGGCGGCCGCCCTGCTCGCCGGCACCCTGACCGTCGCACCCCCGGCGCAGGCCGAGGTGCCCAGGTCCGACCCGGTCGCCTGCCCGGCGAACATCGGGGACAAGGCGGCCTGTTACACGGGCCGGGACGGCAACGGCGCGTACTACGCCATCGCGATCCCGAAGGACTGGAACGGCGACCTCGTCGTGCACGCCCACGGCGGCCCCGACCTCGGCGCGGCCTCCGACCCGGCCCGCAGCGTCGAGGACCTGGACCGCTGGTCGGTCATGGTCGACGAGGGCTACGCCTGGGCCGGCTCCTCGTACCGCCGCGGCGGCTACGGGACGCGGATGGGCGCGATCGACACGGAGCAGGTGCGCCGGCAGTTCGTCGCCGAGTTCGGCGAGCCGGAGCGCACCTTCCTGCACGGCCAGTCCTGGGGCGCCAACGTGGCGGCGAAGACGCTCGAGATGTACGGGGACCGGCGCGGCCCGTACGACGCCGCGCTGCTCACCAACGGCGTGCTCGGCGGCGGCTCGCGCGGCTACGACTACCGGGTCGACCTGCGCGTGGTCTACCAGTTCTACTGCAACAACCTGCCCCGCCCCACCGAGCCCCCGTACCCCCTGTGGCAGGGCCTGCGCGCCGACTCCACGCTGACCACGGCCGGCCTGCGCGCCCGCCTGAGCGAGTGCACCGGATACGACCTCGCGCCCGCCGAGCGCACCGCCGTACAGCAGCGCAACCTCGACGACATCCTCGCCGTCACGAAGATCCCCGAGCGCACCCTCGAATCGCATCTGCGCTTCGCGGTGTTCACCTTCCGCGACATCGTGCACACCCGGCTCGGCGGCCGTAACCCGTTCTCCAACACCGGGGTCCGCTACACCGGCTCGCACGACGACCGGGCGCTCAACGCCGGTGTCGCACGCTTCGAGGCCGATCCGGCCGCCCGGCGCGATCTCTCGTACGACAGCGACCTGACCGGCGACGTCGAGATCCCGGTCCTGACGCTGCACGCGATCGACGACCCGACGGCCTTCGTGGAGCACGAGTCCGCGTACCGGATGACGCTGGAGGAGGCGGACCGCGACCGGCATCTCGTGCAGACCTTCACGCGGGAGAGCGAGCACAGCCAGCTCAGCAAGGCCGAGTACGCCAACTCCATGGCCCACCTGGCCCGCTGGGCCGAGACGAGCAGGCGGCCCTCGGTCCGGTCGGTGGCGGAGAGCTGCGCCGCGTTCGACCGGACGTACGGCACGGGCTGCTTCTACGATCCGGGCTTCCGGCCGGGCCCGTACGCCTCCCGGGTCGAGCCCCGGCCCGACGGCGGCCGCGACTGGCCCGCGATGACCGCGGCACAGGAGCGGCGCTGGAGCCGGATCGAAGGGGTCGGGATCGCGCCCTGAACGGACGCCGGCCGCAGGGGAGTCCGTCGTACGCCTCGCCCTACGCGGCCGGCTCCCGCGGCGGCACCGGTGCCTGGGCCTGCGCCTGGACCGCGAGCCGCAGCGCCTCGGCCCGGTTGCGCCGGGCGGTGCGCAGCGCGTCCCAGGTCAGCGTGATCAGGGCCAGCCAGACGAGGGCGAACCCCGCCCAGCGCTCGGGCGGCATGGCCTCGTGGAAGTACCAGACGCCGAGCAGGAACTGGAAGACCGGCGCCAGGTACTGCAGCAGTCCGAGCGTGGACAGCGGAACGCGGATCGCGGCCGCGCCGAAGCAGACCAGGGGGAGTGCGGTGACGATGCCGGTGGCCGCGAGCAGGGCCGCATGCCCGGCGCCGTGCGCCCCGAACGCCGCCTCGCCGCGCGAGCCCAGCCACAGCAGATAGCCGAGCGCGGGCAGGAACTGCACGGCCGTCTCGGCGGCAAGGGACTCGAGACCGCCGAGGTTGAGCTTCTTCTTGACCAGGCCGTACGTGGCGAAGGAGAAGGCGAGCGTCAGGGAGATCCAGGGCGGCTGCCCGTATCCGATCGCGAGCACCAGGACGGCGGCGAAGCCGATGCCGACGGCCGTCCACTGCGCGGGCCGCAGCCGCTCCTTGAGCAGGATGACGCCCATCGCGATGGTGACGAGCGGGTTGATGAAGTAGCCGAGCGAGGCCTCCACGACCTGGCCGGAGTTCACCGCCCAGATGTAGACGCCCCAGTTGATGGTGATCACCGCGGCGGCCACGGTGATCAGGCCGAGCTTGCGCGGGCTGCGTATCAGCTCGCCGGCCCAGGCCCAGCGCCGCACGAAGAGCAGCGCGATGAGCACGATCGCGAGGGACCACACCATGCGGTGGGCGAGGATCTCCACCGAACCGGCCGGCTTGAGCAGCGGCCAGAACAGCGGGACGAGCCCCCACATCCCGTACGCGGCAAACCCGTACACCAGCCCGGCACGTCCATCCCCTGCCGGCTTCACGGCCTCACCCGACGGCTTCAAGGCCCCTCCTCGTCTCGTACCTCGACTCTTTCGAAGGTAGCGGCAGAGGGGCCCGGCTGTCATGCCCGTATCGCTATACGGTCATGACAGCCGGGCCCCGGCGTACGAAGGGGTGTTCCGGCAGGTCAGGCGGCCAGGGCCTGCTTGACCGCGTCCGCGATCGGGGTGGTCGGGCGGCCGATGAGGCGGGCCAGGTCGCCGGTCCGCACCGCGAGCCGGCCGCGCGCGATCGCCGCGTCCACGTCCACGAGGATCTCGGCGAACGGCTGCGGCAGGCCCGCGCCCGTCAGGACGGCCAGCTGCTGCTCGCCCGGCACGTTCGCGTAGGCGATGGACTTGCCGGTCTGCCGCGACAGTTCGGCCGCGTACTCCTCGAAGCTCCAGGCGTCGTCGCCGCTCAGCTCGTACGTGGCGTTCTCGTGGCCCTCGCCCGTCAGGACGGCGGCGGCCGCGGCGGCGTAGTCGGCGCGCGAGGCGGAGGCGACCCGGCCCTCGCCGGCGCTCTGGAGCACGGCGCCGTGCTCCAGGACCGGGGCCAGGTTCTCGGTGTAGTTCTCGTGGTACCAGCCGTTGCGCAGGAAGGTGTACGGCAGGCCGGAGTCGAGGATCGCCTGCTCGGTGACCTTGTGCTCGTCGGCGAGCTTGAAGTCGGCCTCGGGGCCGCCGAGCACACCGGTGTACGCGAGCAGCGCCACGCCCGCGTTCTTCGCCGCGTCGATCACGGCCTGGTGCTGGGCCATGCGCTGCCCGACCTCGCTGCCGGAGATCAGCAGCACGCGGTCGCCCGCGCGGAAGGCGCCGGCCAGGGTCTCGGGCTGCCCGTAGTCGGCCACCCGCAGCTCCACCCCGCGCTCGGCCAGGTCGGCCGCCTTCTCCTTGTTGCGGACGACCGCGGCGATCTGTCCGGCCGGGACCCCGGAGTCGAGGAGGCTCGCGATGACGAGACGGCCGAGGTTTCCGGTGGCTCCGGTGATGACGAGGCTCATGACTGGCAATACGCGCACTGTCCGTGTTCTTCACTCACCCTAGGAGAGTCACTAACTTTTCGTAAGTACCCACTTTGAAGTAAGGTACTGGCATGAGTGAAAGTGTGCTGAGGAATCTGCGGCCCGACGTGAACGCCGCCCAGTGCCCGTCGCGCCTGATCCTCGAGCACGTCACGAGCCGCTGGGGCGTGCTCGTCCTTGCCGCGCTGCTCGACGGCTCGTACCGCTTCAGCGAGCTGCGCCGGATGATCGGCGGCGTCAGCGAGAAGATGCTGGCCCAGACATTGCAGACCCTGGAGCGCGACGGTTTCGTGCACCGGGACGCCAAGCCCGTGATCCCGCCGCGCGTCGACTACTCGCTGACCGAGTTCGGGCGTGAGGTGGCGCAGCAGGTGTGGGAGCTGGCCCGCTGGACGGAGCGGAGCATCGATCGGGTCGAGGCGGCCCGTACGGCATACGACGAGGCCCGGTCCTGAGCGGACTCAGAACCGGGCCTCGTAAGGCAATCGCTATGAGCTAGCCGACGACCGTCCAGGTGTCCTTGCCGGCGAGGAGTGCGGCGAGGTCGCCCTTGCCGTTCTGCTCGATGGCCGTGTCGAGCTGGTCGGCCATGAGGGTGTCGTAGACCGGGCGGTCGACGCTGCGCAGCACGCCGATGGGGGTGTGGTGCAGGGTGTCCGGGTCGGCCAGGCGCGAGAGCGCGAAGGCCGTCGTCGGGGAGGCGGAGTGCGCGTCGTGCACCAGGATCTGCGACTGGTTCTCCTCGGTGACGTCGACGACCTTCAGGTCACCGGTCAGCGAGTCCCGCACGACACCCTTGGCGCCGTCGACTCCGAAGCGGATCGGCTGCCCGTGCTCCAGGCGGATCACGGCTTCCTCTGCCTGCTGCTTGTCCTTGAGGACTTCGAAGGCGCCGTCGTTGAAGATGTTGCAGTTCTGGTAGATCTCCACCAGCGCGGTGCCGGGGTGGGCGGCGGCCTGGCGCAGCACGTCGGTGAGGTGTTTGCGGTCGGAGTCGACCGTACGGGCCACGAAGCTGGCCTCCGCGCCGATCGCCAAAGACACCGGGTTGAAGGGGGCGTCGAGTGAGCCCATCGGCGTGGACTTGGTGATCTTGCCGACTTCGGAGGTGGGGCTGTACTGGCCCTTGGTGAGTCCGTAGATCCGGTTGTTGAAGAGCAGGATCTTGAGGTTGACGTTGCGGCGCAGGGCGTGGATGAGGTGGTTGCCGCCGATGGAGAGGGCGTCGCCGTCGCCGGTGACGACCCAGACGCTCAAGTCCCGTCGGGATGTGGCGAGTCCGGTGGCGATCGCGGGGGCGCGGCCGTGGATGGAGTGCATCCCGTAGGTGTCCATGTAGTACGGGAAGCGGCTGGAGCAGCCGATGCCCGACACGAAGACGATGTTCTCCTTGGCCAGGCCGAGTTCGGGCATGAAGCCCTGGA
>NZ_FNFF01000014.1 GCF_900100315.1 Streptomyces indicus | reverse complement strand
AGCTCCTGAAGACCACGCTGGAGAAGAACGACGGCACCGCACAGCAGACCCTGTCGCGCGCCAAGGCCGCCGTCGACAGCATCGGCTGAGGCAGAAGCAGAAGCAGAAGCAGAGGCTGAGGCAGGCAGGACAGGCGGAACAGACGGGGGTCTCGGTGTCGAAGTGGGATATCAAGCCGCTGGGTGTGCGCGGTCAGCTGACCATGACGGGTGAGGCCGCGAAGGATCTCGCGGACGCGGCCAAGGCGATGGTCGACGACTTGTCCAGTGCGGCGGCGTCGGCTGGGACGGCGGTGCCGGGCGGGCAGTACAACGGGCCCATGATCGGGCCGGTGGCTCCCGGGCAGCCGCGCAATCCGGTGGGTCCGGTGGCCGCCGCATTGTCCTCGTACATGGAGGAGCGGCAGAAGAAACTGCAGTCCATGGCCGAGCGCACCGGCAACTCGATGACCGGGGCGGCGGAGGCCACCAACGCCTACGTGCAGGGCGACTTGGACATGGCCGCGGACGCGCAGGCCAAGGCGCTTCAGGCGCCGAAGATCGATCTCCCCGGGGCGGGGAAGTGAGCATCCGGACGAGGGGGACGGGGACGTGAGCGGGAAGGCGGGGACGGGGCTGTGAGCGAGACGGCGCTGAATCCGGAGGAGATCCCGGAGTTCACCGGAAATCTGGAGCAGTTGGAGAAGGACGCTTCCGCGATCGTCTCGGACGGCACGTCGATCGCCGATGCGGCATCGAAGGTCGATTCGACGTTCCAGGGGCTGTCTTCGTATTACGCCGCGCCGGAGGCGGACCGCCTGTTCGCCTCCACCGCGCTGGTGGCCACCGCGGGCGGGGTGTTCGAGGACGATCTGGCCACGATCGGGGCGGCGCTGTCGGCGTATGCCACCGAGATCCGCCCGATCGTCGACCGGTTCAAGCAACTGCGGGCCGAGGCCGAGGCGTTCCGCACCTCGATCGCCGATGACGACAAGTGGCGTGAGGACGGTGATCTGGTCGAGGAGAACAACGCCCGTCGTGAGGCGGTCAATCAGGCGTTCGCCGACTTCCAGGCCGCCGAACGAACCTGTCACAACAAGATCGTGGCGCTGGTCGGCGGCACCCCGCTGAAGGTCACCGACGGTTCCAAGGACAAGAACCAGTACGGATTCCGTGCCGAGGACCTCAACGGTGCCAAGGATCTGCCCTGGGGCGATCCGGTCGAGGAGTCCACGCCCTGGTATCACATCCACGAACATGCCTGGGACTTCGGCAAGGGCCTGGTGGTGGACGGGGTGTGGGGCACCATCAAGGGCCTGGGCACGCTGGTCGGCTTCGACGGCTGGGACGCGATGAAGCAGGCCTGGACCGGGCTGGCCAAGTTGGCCACCGGCATCGTCATCACCGCGTCCCCGTTCGGTGCGGCCTTCTGGCTCGCGCCCGAGGACAAGCTGCCTTCCTGGATCCGCGATTCACGCACCGCGATGAAGGAGACCGGCAAGGCGCTGGTGGCGTGGGACCAGTGGGGGTCGAATCCGGCGCGGGCCGCAGGGGCCACCACCTTCAATGTGCTGACCACCGTGTTCACTGCCGGTGCCGGAGCGGGTGTGTCCGGGGCGGGCAAGGCCGGCGCCATCTCCAAGGCGATCTCCGCGGCCGGCAAGGCGGGCCGGATCGTCGACCCGATGACCTACATCTTCAAAGCCGGCGCCTACACCGGAGTCAAGATCGGCGACGTACTCGCGACACTGCGCGGTGCGGGCCGTGTCGAACTGCCGCCGCTTCCCGCGAACGCGGTCCAACTGCCCGACGGGGCACGGCTGCTGGACGACGGGACGTTCCGGCTGCCGGAAGGCGCCCCGGTTCCGCGCGGTGCGGTCGAGCTCGGTGACGGCCGTATCTCCGTTCCCGACGAGGTGCCGGCCGTGCCCGGGGACGCGGTGCCGGTGCCGCTGGCGGACGGCGCCCAGGGTTTCCTGCTGAGGAACGGCGACATCGTCGACGGCCGGCTCAACGTGATCTCCCGCGTGGACGAGGCGCCGCTCGACATCGTCGACACCCCGGCCGCCGCCGCGGCCCGCGCCGAACAGCCGGTCCTGGTCGGCGCCCGGGTCGACGACGTCGTGAGCGGATCCGGTGGGCGTGCGGATGACGGTCTGGGCCCGGTGGGGCGTGCGGACGACGGTCTCGGACCCCGGATGGACCTGGAACCCGCCGGAGGTGGCCGCGGTGCCGGACCGGCGGCGGGAGCCGCGGACGGCGCGGCCGCCGGCGGTGCTCGCGACCTCGGCGGCAGCGGAGACGACCTCGCCCGCGGCTCGGGCGGCGGCCCGGAGCCCGCCGGCGGCGGACGCGGGAGTGGCCCTGGGGGCGGCGGACTTGGCGGTTCGCTCGATGGCTTGGGCGGGGACGGCCCCCATCCGGCGGGTGCCGGCGGCGACGCTGCGGGAAGCGGAGACAACGCCGCGGGTGCCGGTGACGATGGCGTCCGGGGCGGGGCGGACGGCGGTGTTCCGGGGCGGCCTTCGCCGTTGGAGCGGCCGGAGTTCATGCGGGACGGGAGTAATCCGTACGGAGAGCCCGGTTCGCTCACCCGACGTCAGATCGAGGATATTCAGGTCTACCGCGCCAATACCGAACCGGGCTATTTCGAGGACCATTACCGTTCGAACGGGACGCGCAAGGACCTGGGCATCCATGATGAGAGTGGTTACGCGCCGCCACAGCTTGTGCAGTTGACGGATGGTGGGCCCTGGGTGCGGGCACATGATGTTCCTGCCCCGCCGAAGCCGCACTACCTTGACGAAAGCTATCTGCGTTCCGGTGCCGACAGTGCGGCCGGCAAGGCCAAATTGAAGATTCTCGACGCGGCGGCCAAGGCGCGCCACCTCGCTGTGCAATGGGGCAACATGATGGCCGACTGGAAGGCCAGTTCGGCGGCGCACCATGAAGCGGTCGGGACGCACGAATCGGCGGGACTGGCCGGTGAGGCCAGGGGCTCGTACAAAGAGGCCCATACGCAGATGGCCCAGAAGTCGGAGGACTTCGGCGAGACGGTTGCCGAGCACGGCTACATGGCGGAGCACCACCCGGACTTCGTGAAACAGGAGCTGGACGGACCGGCGAACGGGAACGACCAGTTCGACCAGGTGTGGAAGCATGACGACGGCCGGGTGGTGGTCATCGAGGCCAAGGGGAGCCCGGATGCGGATCTGGGGAGTCGGCGGCTTCCGAATGGGCAGCGTGTTTCGCAGGGCAGTCGTGAATACTTCATGGATATTTTGCGTGCTATGAGAAAGCGCGGCGAGATTTCTCTCGCGCGCGACCTCAAGGCCGCTCTCGACTCCGGAAAGCTGGAGTACGTCGCTGTCCGAGGAGAGCGAAACTCCGGCACCTACACTGGATATCAGTACCGACGCTTCGACATCAGCAAGGGGACGCTTCCGTGACCGCACGCATCCACCGGCACGATCTGTCCGGAGGCCCGGAACCCGGTGAGCTCGCCAAGGATTTGGAGATCTCGCTCGCGGAGGATGTCGACCAGTTGCGGGAGCATCCCGAGAGCATCGACTCCGCGTTTGGGACGAGCACGCTGATCCTGTCGGCGCGCTCGGTGGTCGACCCCGTCGCCGCGAAGGCCGAGACGTGGGACGCCACGGTGAACGCGATGCAGCTGGGCACCACGATGTTCGCGCTCACCAACGCCACGGAAGGGACGTTGGAGCGCCGCATCAACCAGAGGACGTACACGCTCGAAGCGCTCGGCAACCGCACCTTCGCCCACGCCGGCAACTGGCTCACCGCGTTCTACCTCGCTGCGATCTGCCGCGAACCGGACCGCATGACCGAGCTCTGCCAGGTGCCCATCGGGAACATGCGAGCCGTGCCCGGCGAGACCGATGAGTTCAATTACCGCTGGATCGACACCCTTCAGACGTACTGGCTGCGCAGGGAGGGACTCGCGGAAAAGCTGACTGCCACCATCGAGGCATCGGACCCGTCGCGTGTGACGATCGCTCCCCAGGACCTGTTGCAGGGCGTGCTCTATCCGCCGATCAACCTCTTCTACCACCTCGTACGCAGGGATACGGAGGGTTTCGCGCCCGCGCTGGAGGAGGCGCTCAAGCTCCATCGCGCCTATTGGACCCTCACCGACGACCGTCGTCAGGACATCGACGGCGCGATCGCCCTCGGCCCCCTCGCCATCGCCTCCTGGGCGTTCGACGGGGACTTCCCCCTCGACGTCGAATCCGAGTACCTGCCCAAGCATCTTCTTCAGCACAGCTGGCTCGGGGAGTACCCGACGTAAGGGCCGGCCCGCGGGAGGCGGATTGTTCGCCGATCCGACTGCTTCCGGCGGTGTCAGGTTTGGCATGTCCGCGCTAGCTTCCGCCTCATGGATACCCCTCACGCTTCCGCGCGCGACCACGGGCACCATCACCCTCACTCCCACGATCGCGAAGCCGGTCACCCTCACTCCCACGATCGCGAAGCCGGTCACCCTCACTCCCACGACCACGAAGCCGACCACCACCACCCCGACTCCCCGCACGGCATGGGCAGACGGGCGCTGCTCTCCTCCGCCGGCGGGCTCCTCATGCTCGCCGCCGTCCCCGGAACCGCGCGTGCCGCGCAGACCGTGCAGGCCGGGTCGGCGGTGCCGCAGTTCGCCGCCTCGCGGAGTTCGCGGCTCACGCAGGGGACGACGCTCGTGCATGCCGATATGCACAACCACACCGTCATGTCCGACGGGGACGGCTCGGCGCAGGCCGCGTTCGGGTCGATGCGCGAGGCCGGGCTCGATGTCGCGGCGCTCACGGATCACGCGACGCTGTTCGCGATCGACGGGCTGAGCTCGGGGGAGTGGAACACCCAGGCGCAGCTCGCCGACGCCGCCAACGACCCCGGGCAGTTCACCGCGTTGCGCGGGTTCGAGTGGTCGAGCCCGCTCGAAGGGCACATCAACGTCTGGAACACGGGGGACTTCGCCGACCTCCTGAAGGCGCCCGGGCCCGGCAACCTCTACAACTGGCTGGCCGCGCGGCCGGCCGGGCTCGCGAGCTTCAACCATCCCGGGCGCGAGCCGGGGCGGTTCAACGAGTTCGCGTTCCGCCCGGCGGTCCTGGAGCAGATGGTCGGGCTCGAGATGTTCAACCGTACCGACGACTACCTCTTCGAGGGATGGTCCGCCGGGCGGCCCTCGCCGCTGGTCGTGTGCCTCAACTCCGGCTGGCGGCCCGGACTCACGGGCGTCAC
This sequence comes from Streptomyces indicus, assembly GCF_900100315.1. Taxonomy (GTDB): domain Bacteria; phylum Actinomycetota; class Actinomycetes; order Streptomycetales; family Streptomycetaceae; genus Streptomyces; species Streptomyces indicus. The sequence goes on along the minus strand of NZ_FNFF01000014.1, from coordinate 215,568 downwards.
CGACGAGCACGGGACCACGTGGGGATTCCACGAGGGCAAGGGCCGCAGCGGTCTGTGGGTCACCGAGAACACCCGCGCCGGGGTGTTCGAGGCGATGCGGGCCCGCAGGTCGTTCGCGACCCGGGTGTCCGGGCTGCGCGTGGACGCCACGGCCGACGGCGTACGGATGGGCGGCGCGCTGCCGATCGCCTCGGGGGACGTGCGCTTCCTCGTCGACATCGACCGCGGCCCCGAGTGGGCGGGCAAGCCGCTGCGGGTGCAGGTCCTGCGCCCCGGCACGCAGGTGCCCACGGTCGTCGAGGTGGTGGACACCGTGAGCGGTGCGGTGGCCGACCTCACCGTGCCGCTGGACGCCGCCGACGGGGACTGGGTGGTGCTGCGGATCTCCGACCCGTCGGCGGCCAACGGCACGCCGGGTCCGGCCGGTCACGCGTGCAACGACTTCGCCGTCGCGTATACGAGCCCTTGGTGGCTCAGGCCCTGATGTCCAGGCAGGCGCTCCGGCCCTGAGCTGTTCGCGGCTCAGGGCCGGGGTCCGTTCATACGGCTCCGTTCATACGGCCCCGTTCATACGGACCCCAGCGCCCCCCTGCGGAACATCCGCGGATTCACCGGACCGTCCCGCAGGATCGTGTCCTGGAGGTCCCGCAGCTCGCGGGGCAGGTCGAGGCCCAGGTGGGCCGTCATGCGCGCCCGTGCCGAGGCCAGGACCTGTAACGCGTCCGCGCGCCGGCCGCTGGCGTAGAGGGTGGCCGCGCGGAAGGCCAGGAGCTTCTCGTGCTCGGGGTGGGCCTCGGTGAGGCGGGCCAGTTCCGCGGCCAGCGGCCAGTAGTTGCCGAGCTCGAACTCGGCGGCCACGTGGAGGAGTTGGGCCGTCAGATGCAGTTCGTCGTAGGCCGCGCCCACGCCCTGGCGGATCCGGGACGAGGCCACGTCCTCGAGGACGGCGCCTCGCCACTCGGTCAGCGCCAGAGAGGCGAGCCGGGAGACCTCCTGCGGGTCCGTGGCCCGCTGGGCCCGGGCCAGGAGGCCGGTGAAGCGGTGCAGATCCACGCGGTGCGGATCGCCGGTCAGGGAGTACGTGGAGCCGCTGCGCAACAGCCGTACGGACTCGTCGCAGCCGCCCCGGCGCAGGCTGGCCCGTAATCGGCAGACGTCCACATAGAGATCGGCTCGCGGGCGCGGACGCTCGTCCTCGTCCGACAGCAGGTCGGTGAGCCGGTCCATCGGGAGCGGGCGGCCCAGCTCCACCAGGAGCAGGCCGAGCAGCCGGCGTTCGCGGCGGCGGCCGATGGCTGCGGGGCGTCCGTCGACGGTCCACTCGACGTTGCCCAGAACCCGGAAAGACGACCCCGTGGCAAGCATGTCCGCATCATGGTCACGTCGTCATGTTCCTGGCAAGATCTTGTCATTCTCCCGACAGGCACCACCTTTCACACTGATCCCTCCTGCATCTGCGCCCATCCGCGCCAGGAGGTCGGACCTTGCCTTTCGTCATCGCCGGACTTGTGCTCGTCGGCGTCGTCGCCGCGCTCAACACCGTCCTGCTCGTCGTGATCCTGCGCCGCTGGCAGGAGCTCGAAGCCGTACGCCGCCGGGACGGGTTCGCGGGGCAGGGGCCCCAACCCGGGGACGAGCTCCCGGAGTTCAGCGCCACGGCGGTCAGCGGCCGGACCCTGAACCGGGACGGCCTGCGCTCCGGGGAACTGCTCCTCGGCGTCTTCTCGCACGACTGCCCGTCCTGCACGGACAGCCTCCCGGACTTCGCCGCCCAGGCCGAGTCCGCGCGCGCGGCGGGCGGCCGGGCCGTCGCGCTGGTCATGGGGGACGAGGCGGGGGAGAGCGAGCTGGCCGCCCTGCTCGTGGGCACGGCGGACGAGATCGTGCTGCCGCCCGAGGCGGCGCCCCTGTTCAAGGCGCTGCGGGTGCCGGCGTTCCCCACGATCCTGCGCTACCGGGACGGCGTCGTGACGGCCCCCTTCGACGCCTCCGCCCCCTCCGCCGCCGACCGCGAACCGGTTCCGGCGGCCTCCTGAACCCCGGTGCGGACGCGGACCGCGGCCGCACCGAGGAGCACCACCATCGCCCCATCCCCACCACAGGAAGAGGAGATCCATGCGCACACTCAAGGCCGGCGCCGGCCGGCTGATCGAGCGGATCCTGCCGAAGGCCGAGGCCGAGGCGGGCTGCCCGCCGGACTGCTGGACCGAGTGGAGCACCAGCGCCCAGCGGTGCCGCCGTTGTTGCTACACGGCCCGGTGCGGCGTGAGCTGCGGCAGCTGGAGCTACTGCTGATACGGCTGCGGGGCGGGCTGCTTGCGGCCCGCCCCGCACTCGCGCCGCCGGGCGGCCTGCGCGCTCGCCCGCGCCCGCCCGCCCCGCCCCGTACGCGCGCCGCCCCCGGCCACCACCCCCGCAGTCACGGGAGTCACCCATGTCCGATCTGCTGCTCGTCTGCCGGCTCACCCTGATCTGCGTGCTCGCCGTGGCCGGCCTCGCCAAGCTCCGTGACCGCCGCCGGTTCGCCGCGGCGCTCGACGGCTTCCCCTTCCTGCCGGCCGCCGCCCGGCCGGCCCTCGCGGTCCTCGTGCCGGCGGCCGAACTCGCCGCCGCCGTCCTGCTCGTGGTGCCCGCGACCGTGCTCGCCGGCCTGGGCCTCGCGGCCGTCCTGTGCGCCGGGTTCTGTGCGGTCGCGGTGACCGCGCTGCGCCACGGCACCTCCGCCGCCTGCCCCTGCTTCGGCAGCAGGACCGCGGTGCCGATGGGGCCCTGGCACGTGGCCCGCAACGCGGTCCTCACCGGGCTCGCTCTGCTCGGCGGGGCGATCGCGCTCACGCACGGAACCTCAACTCCCGCCGATATGGCGGCAGTTGCGCTCGCGGCCGCCGCGGCCGCCTACCTCGCCGTATTCGCCGTCTTCACCGACGACCTGGCCGCCTTCCTCTCCGCGCCGCCCCGCCCCGGCCTCTCCGCCTCAGCCGACTCCGGCCTCTCCGCCCCTCCCCACCCCACGCCCGCCGAAAGGACGCCCACCCCGTGAGCCACGCCCTCGTCGGTCTCGCCCTGCTCGCCGCGATCACCCTCGCGAACGCCCTGCTCACGGCCGCGGTCGTACGACGCTGGCGGACCGCCGTGGCCACTCCGGCCCCGGCTCCCGTCGCCGCGCCGGACGGGCCGCCCGCCCTCGCCGTACAAGAAGGCGACCGTGCACCGGAGTTCACCGTGCCCGCGCCCGGTGGTGACCTCACCGCGGCTGAACTGGCCGGTCACCCCGCCCTCCTGTACTTCCTGCGTCCCGACTGCGGGCCCACGCGCGAGAGCCTGCCTGCCGTGCAGCGGTGGGCCGAGGCGCACGCGCCGGAGGGCGCGCGGGTCGTCGCCGTCGTCAACGGGGCTGCGGAGGGCGCCGGTCCGCTGCTCGAAGCGGTGTCCGCCTTCACGGAGCTGACCGCCGTCGAGCCGCCGGACGGCCCGCTCGCCGGGACCTTCGGCGTACGCCACCACCCGTCGTTCGTCCTGCTCGACGCCGACGGCACCGTCGTCGAGACGGGCATCGGCAACGGTTCGCTCACCGCACTCGACCTCGTCACCACATGAGCCGCGCCGTGCACGACCCGCACCCCCCGGAACCGAAGCCCCGCCCCACCACCCTCCTGCGCGGCCTCGCCGCCGTCTTCGCCCTGACGCTGCGCGCCTGCCCGGGGGCGCTCGCCACCCGCGTAGCCACGGTGCTCGTCGTGGGCGCGGCCCCGATCGCCGCGTCCTGGCTGCTCAAGTACGTGGTGGACAGCCTGACTTCGCCGGACGCCACGGCCGCCGCCCTCACCTGGGCCGCCGCGGGCATCGGTGTGCTCACGGTGCTGCTCGCCACCAGCGCGGCCGTGGGCTCGTATGCCGACGCCCGCATCCGGCGCGCCACCGCCACCCGCGCCCAGAGCGAACTCCTCGAGGCCGTCAACCGGCTCGGCGGTCTGGCCCGCCTCGAACAGCCCGCCTTCCACGACCGGCTCCAGCTCGCCATCCAGAGCGCGCAGGGAGCCGAACGCCTCGTCACCGCGGCGCTCCAGGGCGCCCAGGGACTCCTCACCATGGCGGGCTTCCTCGGCAGCGTGCTCCTCATCAGCCCCGTCCTGGCCGTGATCGTGGTGGCCGCGGCGGTGCCCGCCCTCTTCGCCCAGCTGGCCAACAGCCGCCACCGCGCGGACCTGTTCTGGCGCACCAGCAACCTCGCGCGCCGCCAGATCTTCTACCGGGGACTGCTCACCGACACCCAGGCCGCCAAGGAGATCCGCCTCTACGGCCTGGGCTCCTACTTCGCCCAGCGGCTGCGCGCGGACCTGGACGGCATCAACCGGCAGGAGGAGCTGCTCGACCGGCGCCTCGTCCGCCACGAGACGGCGCTCGCCGCCCTCGGCGCGGCCGTCTCGACGGGGGCGCTCGTCTGGGGCGTGCACCGGGCCGCGACCGGACACCTGACCGCCGGTGACGTCTCGCTGCTCGTCGCCGCGCTCGCCGGGGTGCAGACCTCCCTGATCAGCCTCGTCGGCTGCATCGCCCAGGGCCACCAGACCGCCCTGCTGTTCGGCCACTTCCTGTACGTGACGCAGGTCGAGGACGACCTGCCCGCGCCCGCCGCCCCTGTCGAGGTGTCCCCGCTGCGGCAGGGCATCGAATTCAGGGACGTCTGGTTCCGCTACACCGACGACGGCCCCTGGATCCTGCGCGGGCTCGACCTGACCGTCCCGCACGGCACGAGCCTGGCCGTCGTCGGACTCAACGGCGCCGGCAAGAGCACCCTCGTCAAACTGCTCTGCCGCCTGTACGACCCGCAGCGCGGCAGCATCCACTGGGACGGCACCGACCTCAGGGACCTGGCCGCGGACGAGCTGCGCCGGCGGATCAGCGTCGTCTTCCAGGACCCCATGGAGTACGACCTCACCGCCGCCGAGAACATCGGCCTCGGCGACCTCGCGGCACGCGACGACCTGCCCCGTATCCACGCGGCCGCCCGGGACGCGGACATCCACGCGGCGCTCGCCCGCCTCCCGCAGGGCTACGACACCATGCTCAGCCGGATGTTCTTCCCCGATGACACCGAAGAGAGCGCCAGCGGAGTGCAGTTGTCGGGCGGCCAGTGGCAACGGCTGGCGCTGGCACGGGCGTTGATGCGCTCCGAGCGCGACCTGATGATCCTCGACGAGCCCGGCACCGGCCTCGACGCGGTCGCCGAGCGCCACATCCACGACCGGCTCACCGCGCTCCGGCAGGGCGCCACCAGCATCCTCGTCTCGCACCGCATGGGCACCGCGCGCGCCGCCGACCGGATCGTCGTGATCGCCGGCGGGGTCGTTCAAGAGGCAGGCACGCACGAGGAGTTGATGCTCCTCGGCGGTGCCTACGCCGAGCTGTTCCGGACGCAGGCGGAGGGATACGTGGAGCAGCCCGCTGAAGGGAGCCTGCGGTGACCGCCGCCCTGCTCGCCGGCGGACTGCCGCTGCTCGCCCTGCCCCTCGCCGTCCTTCTGGCCCGCGGGCGCCTCGTCGCCGTGACCGTCCGCGGCTACAGCATGTCGCCCACCCTCATGCCGGGCGACCGCGTCCTGGTGCTGCGCGGGCGGAGCCGTATCGCCGCCGGCCGTATGGCCGTCGTGACCGCACCCCACCCCGAGCACGGCTGGCGGCCGCCCGCCGGGGCCGCACCCCGGTCCTGGTACGTGAAGCACGTAGTGGCCGTCGCGGGCGACCCGGTGCCCGAGTGGGCCCACCGCTGCACGGGGCCGCGCGTGCCGCCGCGCATGCTCGTGCTCCTCGGCGAGCAGCCCGGCTCGATGGACTCGAAGCAGTGGGGCTACTGCCCCGAGGACCAGGTGGTCGGGACGGTCCTGCTCAGGCTGCGGGCCGCCGCGCCCGAGGGCGCCGAGACCGGTCCGCCGTCGCGCTGAGCAGCCTCTTCGTCACGGCTGGCCCAACGGTGCCACCGGCACGGGTGGGTCAGGCCAGGCCGTTGTAGCGGCCAGGGGTTCGGGGCGAGTGTGCTGACCCATGGGGTACGTGAATCGAAGAACTGTGCACATAGGCCTGTCGGCCGCGGTGCTCGGCGGGCTGCTCACATCGGTCCCGTCGACGACCGCCGCCGCAGCGCCGTCCGCCGCCGGGACGCCTGCCGGGAAGCAGAAGGTCATCGTCGTGCTCGACGGCGCCTCGGCGCTCCAGGCGCCCGCGGGCGCCGCCGAGGACGCGACCGCTGCCGAGGTGAAGGCCGAGAAGGCCGATATCGCCGAGCAGCAGAAGGACTTCCTCGGCCGCGCCAAGAGCGCGGGCGTCGAGGCGAAGTCCGTCCGCAAGCTGGGGCTCCTGGTCAACGCCGTGGCGATGACCGTGGACGCCGACGACGCCGAGGCGCTGAAGAAGCTGCCCGGGGTCAAGTCCGTGGTGCCCGACACCCGGATGAAGGTCACCATGGCCGACGCCAACCGGCTCGTCGGCAACACCGGCGTCTGGCAGCGCGAGGACGCCGAGGGGCGGAAGGTCACCGGCAAGGGCGTCACCGTCGCCGTGATCGACTCCGGTGTGGACTACTCCCACCCGGACCTCGGCGGCTGCCTCGGCGCGGACTGCAAGGTCGTCGGCGGGTACGACTTCGTGAACGACGACGCCGACCCGATGGACGACAACGGGCACGGCACGCACGTGGGCGGCATCGTGGCCGCGAAGCCCGCGGCCGAGGGCGGCGTCACGGGTGCGGCCCCCGACGCGAAGCTGACGGCGTACAAGGCGATGAACGCCGACGGCTACGGCGACATGTCCGACATCATCGCCGCCATCGAGGCCGCCGCCGACCCGGCCAACCCGCACCGCGCCGACATCATCAACCTGAGCATCGGCGCCACCGGCGCGGGCATCGACGGCACCGACCCGGTCGGCCTGGCCGCCACGGCCGCCGTCGAGGCGGGCATCCTCGTGGTGGCCGCCGCCGGCAACGACGGCGCCCAGTACGCGATCGGCTCGCCCGGTTCGGCGGACGGTGTGCTGACCGTCGGTGCCTCCACCTCCGGTACGCGGGTGCCGCGGGCCGCGCTCGGCAAGGACGAGATCCAGACGTACCCGGGTCTCCTGACCGCCTACGGCCCGGACGAACCGGCCACCGGGCCCGTCGTCGACCTCGGCTGGGGCATGCCCGAGGACTGGGAGCGCGTCGGCGACGTCAAGGGCAAGGTGGTGCTCTACGCCAGCCCGCCCGGCCGGACCGAGGAAGACGGCTTCTACCCGGACGAGTTGGCCGTCTACGAGGAGGCCGAGAAGCGCGGCGCCCTCGCCGTGATCGGCGGCGTGTCCTCGGACGGCGGCGGCCCGGCCGCCGACGACAACGGCCGGGCACGGACCGTGGAGCCCGGCGAGGTGGAGCCCCGCAAGGGCGAGCTGAACGCGGCGCCCACCAGCGGCACCCTCGGCACCGACCACTGGCGCATGGACCGGCTGCCGATCCTCGGCGTGGACCGCCTGACCGGCTACGAACTGGCCGCACTGGCCGGCACGGACGCCGAGATCACCATCAGCTCCACCGACTCCAGCGACCGGATCGCCTCGTTCTCCTCGCGCGGCCCGAGTCCGCGTCTCGGCCTGGAGCCGGAGATCGTCGCGCCGGGTGTGGAGATCCGCTCCACGGTCCCGAAGAGCCTCATCTCCTCTGGCTACTACCGCCTTTCCGGTACGTCGATGGCGACCCCGCTCGTCGCCGGCTCGGCCGCGCTCCTGCGCCAGCTGCACCCGGAGAAGTCCGCGGCCCAGCTGCGCGACGAGCTCACCGGCAGCGCGCAGCCGCTCGCCGACGCCCCGGTCACCGCGCAGGGCGCGGGCCGCCTGGACACGGCGGCCGCCGCCGACGCCACGCTCACCGCGTCCCCGGCCACCCTCGCCTTCGGCCACCCGGACATCACCGAGGACGACGAGGTCGAGGAGCGCCGTACGGTCACGCTCCACAACTCCTCGAAGCGCACCCTCAACGCCCGTGTGAAGGGAGACGAGTCGGCCGATGTGTCGCCCTCGTCCGTCCGTATCCCGGCCGGCGGCAGCAAGAAGGTCACCGTCGAAGTGGAGGCCGACCGGCCCGCCGCGTACCAGGACATCACCGGCCGCATCACCGTCGAACCGGACCGCGGCCCGGACCTGACCGTCCCGTACCAGCTCACCGCGACCCCGGTGGTCGTCGAGGCCACCCCCGACCCGTCGGACGGTACGGCCACGGTCTACGCCTACTCCCAGGAAGCCTTCGCGGACGCCCCGACGCTCACCGTCGACCCGCGCCGCGGCCGGCCCTACGAGGTGAAGCTCGAACGTCTCGCCGCCAACGCGTATCAGGCGCAGTTCACGAAGCTGGCCCCCGGCACGTACGACCTGAGCGTCGAGGGCCGCACGGTCCAGGGCACCAAGACGTACGGCGAGGGCGCCTTCGAGGTCACCCCGGCCGGCGAGCACAGCACCAACTGGGCACCGATCGGCCCGAACAGCGCGGGCGGGCAGCTGACCCTCGCGCCCACCGCCCCGGACCAGGCCGTGGTCTCCACCGGCGTCAGGGGCGGCGCCTGGGTCACCACCGACCGGGGGAAGACCTGGAAGCAGCGCACCCGGCTGCCGTTCGACGGCGCCAAGCGTCCCCCGGTCATCGTGGTCGACAAGGACGACGCAGCGCACTGGTGGGCGGCGGTCCGCTCCGACCACCCGCCGGTCGGCAACGGCGGTCTGATCATGGAGACCCGGGACAACGGCCTCACCTGGCAGAAGTCCAGTGCGCCGGACGCCCCGTACACCGACCTGACGACCGACCCCGACCAGAAGGTGCTGCTCGCGTCCGCGGAGACCGGCCAGTACATGCTCAGCCGGGACAAGGGCAGGACCTGGCAGGTCCAGGAACTCGGCTTCCCCACCGACTACATCACCTCGGTGCAGATCGGCGGCGACGACCTGTACGGCTGGCACGGCAAGGACATCTGGGTCGTCCGCGGCTGGGTCACCGGCAGCCCGAAGCCGGCTGAGAAGGTGTACGCGGCCGCCTCCCACCAGGTGCTCTTCGGCTACGACGCCAACGAGAAGCTGCTCACCGTCCAGGTGCAGGGCAGCAGCGGCGCGGGCCTGTACGCCAGCGAGAACGGCGGCCGCGACTGGCACGCCACCGGCCACCGCCCCAACGGCACGGTGACCCTGTCCGGGGCCGAGATCCTGCACGAGGACGGCGGCAAGCTGCACTTCAGCAAGGACGCGGGCCGCACCTGGACCAGCAAGGACAAGCCCAACCGCAGCGCGGTGTTCACCGACTTCGACCGCTGGGCCGACGGCTCGCACACCGTCGGCAGCAGCGCCGGCATCCTGCGCGGCGCCTCCGACGGCACGTACACCCGTACCGGCGTCCAGGGCGTCACGGTCAACTCGCTCGCCTACGCGGACGGTTCCCTGGTCGCGGGCAGCGACAGCGGGCTGTACCGCACCGGGCTGCCGGCGGCCGGTCCCGAGTGGGGGCGCGGTGAGTTCGAGGGCTCGACCGGTGCGTCGATCGGGCTCGTCGAGTCGTACGCCAAGGATTCGTCCGTCGTCTGGCGGGTGCTCTCCAGCCAGTTCGGCGGCTCCACCGTGCAGAAGAGCACCGACGGCGGCGTGACCTGGGCGGACCGCGGCAGGCTCGACGGCACGCTCACGACGCTGCTCATCGACCCGGACGACCCGGACAAGGTGACGGTCGGCTACGTCAACCGGGCGGACGGCGGCGTGTACGTCACGACGGACGGCGGCGCCAAGTGGCGCTCGCACAACCACGAGCTGTACTTCAAGTCCCTTGCCCAACAGCCCGGTTCGGACCGGCTGTGGCTCGGCGGCACACTCGGCCTGTGGTACTCCGACGACGGCGGCAAGACCCTGACCAAGGCGGACGACCGCGAGACCACGGCCCTCCACCTCGACGGCAGGCGGATCGTCGCGGGCGGCCAGGAACTGCGCTACTCGACCGACGGCGGAAAGACCTTCCGTACCGGTGACTCGGGCGGACTGCGCATGCTGGTGTCGGATGTCGTCGAGATCGACGGCACCTACTACGCCGGGACGAGCAGCCGCTGGGAGTGGGGCTTCCCGATCGGCAGCCGCGGTGTCCTCAAGTCCGAGGACGGCGGCCGCACATGGCAGAGCGTGGCGCGCGGCATGCAGAACACGGACGTGCGGGCGATGGCGGCCGACCCCTCGGGCAAGGCGCTGTACGTCGGCACGTACGAGGGCGGTGTGCAGCGCCTGACGCTGGGCGGCTGAGCTCCGCCCGGCGCGGGTGAAGGGGCCGGACTTGGGAGGGTCCGGCCCCTTCACCGCGGGTGCCTTACGGGGCTTCCGACGGCTCTCCACCCTTGTTAGGGTTACCTAACTTTACGAGGTGAGGGGTGGCGCGATGGCCAAGGGCGGGAAGTATCTCAAGCCGCAGGAGCGGGAGTTCCTCGTCGTACGAGGGGTCGCGCGCAAGCGGATCAGCCCGTCCTTCGTCCGCGTCACCCTCGGCGGCGAGGCCCTGAAGCGCTTCACGCCCATGGGATACGACCAGTGGTTCCGGCTCTTCCTTCCGGTGGAGCGCGGACTCCGGCTGCCCAAGCGCACGGGCGGGCTCTGGGTGGCCGAGTACATGCTGATGTCCAAGGACACCCGCCCGGTCGGCCGCAACTACACCGTGCGAGCCCACCGCACCGAGGGCCTGCACGGCGAAGGTCCCGAGATCGACGTGGACTTCGCGCTGCACGCGGACGCCGAGGGCGGCCTCGGGCCCGCGTCCGCGTGGGCGCGCGACGGCGAGGAGAGCGACGAGGTGGGCATCCTCGACGAGGGCATCACCTTCCTGCCGCCGTCAACGGCCCGCTGGCACCTGCTCGTCGGGGACGAGACCGCGCTCCCGGCGATCGCGGGCATCATCGCCTCGGCCGACGACGGCCGCCCGGTCCGCGCGTACATCGAGGTCCCGCACGAGGAGGACGTCCAGGAGCTGGGCGTGCCCGCGCACGCCACCGTGGAGTGGGTGATCCGCAAGGACGGCGCGCCTTCGGGCGAAGGGGCGCTCGCGGCGGTGCAGTCGGCCGCGCTGCCGGACGGACCGGGGTACGCGTGGGTGGCGGGCGGGCGCCGGCTCGCGACGCAGACGCGGCGCCATCTCGTGGGGGAGCGCGGCTTCACGAAGGACGCGGTGACGTTCACCGGGTACTGGCGCTGAATCCGGCACGGTGCGGCGCCGGACACGGGCGCGGGCTCCGACGGGGCGGGGCGGAACACCGGCGCGGGCTCCGACGGGAGGCAGGGCGGAACACCGGCGCTGACCTCCGTACTTCCCGCGTGAACATTCCGCGGCAACCCCGTGGACGAACTGTCGTACCTCCCCCTTATGCTGCGCGGACGATCACGCGGTACCTGGGGAGGGCGCGGCATGTTGGGGAAGTTGTTCGGCAGGGGTGAGGACAGACCGGCGGGGGAGGCGCACGTCCTCGCGCCCCGCAAGGGGAAGCACGGGGTGTCCACGCTCCGGGCGCTCGGCGACGCACGGGTGCTGGCCGCCGTGGAGGCCGCGGACGCGGGGGACTGGGAGGCCGTCAAGGCGGCGCTCGCACCCTTCGACCTCGGCCACGACCAGGCCGTCCTCGGCGAACTGGCCGTGGTCGGCGGGGTGGAGGAGTGGATCGTACGGGCCGCCGACGAGGACAAGGAGCACCGCGCCACCGCGCTGCTCATCTCCGGTGCGCGACACGTCCATTGGGGCTGGGAGGCCCGGACCTCCGCCCGCGCCAAGGACGTCTCGCGCGAGCAGTGGCAGACCTTCTACGAGCGGCTGCGCATCGCCGAGGACCACCTGCTCGAAGCGGCGGAGCTGCGGCCCGACTGGATCACCCCGTGGCGCCATCTGCTCACCTCCGCGCGCGGCATGTCCGTGCCCGACAGCGTCAAGGAGGCCCGGCTCGACGCCGGCCTGCGCCGCGACCCGCTGAACACGGACATCCACCTGGAGTGGATCTCCCAGCTCCAGCCCCGCTGGGGCGGCGAGCCGGGCCAGGCCCTGGAGTTCGCCCGCAAGGCCTTCGCGACGGCGCCCGACGGCCACCGGCTCGGCTGCGCGATCGCGATGGCGTACGTGGAGCTGTGGGTCGAGTCCGACAACAGCGACTGCCTCCAGGACCCCAGGATCCGCACCGAGCTGCGGGAGGCGGCCGAGCGCAGCATCCTGCACCACGCGTACGAGCGCCGGCTCGGCTGGCACGGCGACTACAACATGTTTGCCATGGCCCTCGCCCTTGCCGGCAGCAGCAAGGCCTCGAACGTCTTCCGCGAGCTGGACGGTGTGTACACCGAGTGGCCGTGGACGTTCATGGCGGACCCGCAGAAGGCGTACGCCCGCTTCCGCAAGGCCTTCTGAGCGGCTTCCACCGCCGCCTGCTCTCCGGTTCCGCTCCCGGACCCCGATCCGGCGCAACCCCGTACCCCCGTGCCCCCGGCGTGCCGCCATCCGCCGCCGGTCACCTCACCGACCCACGGACTGCCCGATGACCCTGCCCGAGAACACCGGCACCGACCGCACCTTCCAGGTCGACCTGCGCGGCCTCGTCGACCTGCTGTCCCACCACCTCTACTCCAGCCCGCGCGTCTACCTGCGCGAACTGATGCAGAACGCCGTGGACGCGCTCACCGCGCGCCACGCCCTGGAACCCCAGGGGCAGTTCGGCATCCGGCTGTACGCGGACGGCGCGCTCGTACGCGTCGAGGACGACGGCGTCGGACTCACCGAGGCCGACGTGCACACCTTCCTCGCCACCATCGGCCGCTCCAGCAAGCGCGCCGAGAAGATCGCCGAGCAACGGGCCGACTTCATCGGCCAGTTCGGCATCGGCCTGCTCTCCTGCTTCCTGGTCGCCGACGAGATCCACGTCGTCAGCCGCAGCGCCCGTACGCCCGACGCGCCCGCCGTCGAGTGGCGCGGCCGCGGCGACGGCAGCTACACCGTCCGTACGCTGCCCGCCTCCGCACGCCCGCAGCCCGGCACCACCGTCACCCTGACGCCCCGCGCGGACGCCGCCGAGTGGACCCGCCCCGAGCGGGTGCACGCCCTGGCCCGCCACTTCGGCTCGCTCCTGCGCCACCCCGTCACCTTCACCGACGGCACCGGCGGCCCCGAGCCCGTCAACCCCGAGCCTGCACCCTGGTCGCTCACCCACCCGACCCCCGGCGCCCGCCACCGCGCCCTGGCCGCGTACGGCGAAGAGGTCTTCGGTTTCAAGCCGCTCGACACCATCGAACTCGACCTGCCCGCCGTCGGGTTGAGGGGCATCGCCTGCATCCTGCCCGAGGCCGTGCCCAGCGGCCGCCGGCACGGCCACCGCGTGCACGTGAAGGGCATGCTCCTGTCCGAGCAGGCCCCGGAGATCCTGCCCGACTGGGCGTTCTTCGTGCGCTGCGTGGTCGACGCCGAGTCCCTGCGGCCCACGGCCTCGCGCGAAGCGCTGTACGAGGACGACACCCTCGCCGCCGTACGCGACGCGCTCGCCGACCGCCTCCGCGACTGGATCGCGCGGGCCGCCGCCAGCGACCCCGATCTCCTCGGCCGCTTCCTCCAGGTCCACCACCTGGCCGTGAAGTCCCTCGCCGTGCACGACGACGAGATCCTGCGGATGCTGCTTCCCTGGCTGCCGTTCGAGACCACCGACGGGCACGCCACGCTCGACGAGTTCGCGCGCACCCACCGCACCGTGCTCGTCACGTCGAGCGTGGAGGAGTTCCGGCAGGTCGCCGCCATCGCCTCCGCGGCCGGACTCGGCGTGGTCAACGGCGGCTACACCTACGACCGCGAACTCGTGCACCGGCTCCCCGAGGTCCGGCCCGAGGTCGCGGTGGCCGACCTCGACCCGGCCACGCTCACCGCGCACCTCGACCCCGTCGACCGCGAGACCGAACTGGCCGCCGCGGCCTACCTCGCGCGCGCCCGCGACGCCCTCGCCGTCTTCGACTGCGATGTCGCGCTGCGCGCCTTCCAGCCCGCCTCCGCCCCGGCCCTGCTCGTCGACAGCCGCGAGGCACGGCACGAGCGCACCCGCTCCCAGCTCGCCCGCGAGCAGGAGGGCGGCCTGTGGGGCGGCATCCTCGGACACCTGCGCCAGGAGGTGCCGCGCGCCCAGCTCATCCTCAACCAGCTCAACCCCCTGGTCCGTACGGCCGTGGCCATCGAGGAGCCCGAGCTCGCCCGCACCAGCGCCGAAGCCCTCTACGGGCAGGCCGCGCTGCTGTCCCGGCGCCCGCTCAGGCCTTCCGAATCGAGCCTGATCAACCGCTCCTTCCTCGACCTGCTCGCCCACGCTCTGCGCAAGGACAGCTGACGATGACGACCGCACCCCAGTCCATAGAGGCGCTCTACGAGGCGCTGCACGAGAACGACCAGCGCCCCTACGGCCGCACGCGCACCGTCACGGCCGAGGAACTCGCCGACGCGGCCGAGCAGTTCGACGACCCGGCGCTCCTCATCGACGCGCTCCTCGAACTCCAGGAGGCGTACACCTACGGCGCCGAGCCGCGGAAGTCGCCCGTCGTCTTCGCCCGCCTCCTCAACCTCTACGACGAGCAGCCCGACGCCTTCGACGAGCGCATGCGCCACCAGCTGTTCTGGCGCTTCAAGTGGGTGGCGAACGCGCTGCTCGCCCTGCCCGAGATCCCGCTCGCGACCCTGCGCCAGTGGCTGGGCGAGATGCGCGACCGGTACGTGAAGGCGGACATCGACCTCCAGCCGTACTACGGACAGGCCTACCAGCTCGCCGACCACCTCGGCGAGGACACCGCGCTCGCCTACGAGTTGTGGGCGGGCCGGGTCCGCAGCCGTTACAGCGACTGCGAGGCCTGCGAGATCTGCGAGCGCGCCCTCTTCCACGTGGGCAGGGGCGACGACCCGCGGGCCCTCGGCATCTGGGAGCCGGTCCTGTCCGGCCAGGACTCCTGCCAGGAGGAGCCGGCCCGCTCCATCTCGTACGCGCTGCTCCCGCTGCTGCGTACGGGCGCCGCGGACCGGGCCCGCGAGCTGCACCTCGCCGGCTACCGGGCCTGCCGCCGCAACCCCTCGATGGCGCCCGAGGTGGGCCGCCACCTGGAGTTCTGCGCCCTGACCGGCAACGAGGCGCGCGGCCTCGAACTCCTCGCCGAGAACCGGAGCCTGTTCGAGGAGGTGGACTCGCCGGCCGACCAGCTCGCCTTCCTCACCGGAGTGGAGGTGCTGCTCCAGCGCGTCGAGGCCCTCGGCCACGGCGGCCTCGCGACCGCCGGATACGCGGGCCGCTCCTGGACGGTCGCCTCGCTGCGTACGGAGATCCGCACCCGCGCCGACGAGCTCGCCGCCCGCTTCGACGCACGCAACGGCACCGCCTCGGTGAGCACCCACCGCCGCACCCGCCTGGAGCGCGCGCCCCTGCTCGACGCACTGGAGCTGACGCTGCGGCCGCGCGCGCTCGACGAGATGACCACGGCCCAGCCCGCACCCGTTGTCAGCGCACCCGAGTCACATCCCGAGACCCTCGCCGAACTCATCATCCGCGCACGCGAGTTGGACGAGGAAGGCCACCCGGAAGCGGACACCGCCTGGGAGCGCCTGCACGCGCTGGCCACGGCCCCGGACTACCGGCACCCGGACGACCCGGCCGTCGGTCCGCTCGTACGGCTGCGCGCGGAACTCCTCGAACACGAGGCGGGTCTGGCCGAGCGCAAGGAAGACAACGCGACCGCGGCCGCCCTGGCCGAGGAGGCCGCAGGACTCTACGAGGACGCGGGACGCACCGGGCAGGCCGTCCTCGCCCGGGCCCGTGCCCTGCTCGCCGCGGCGGAGGCCGCCGACGGGGACGAGACGGCCAAGGCCGAGGCGGTGGCCGCCGCACACGCCGCCATCTGCCGCCTGCACGAAGAGGCTTCGGCGCCCGGTCCCGCTGCCGCGCAGCTCACCCCCCACGAGGAGGCCGCCCTGCTGCGGGTGCGCGCGGCGGCCCGCGGACTGCGGCTCCAGTTCACCCGCAGCCAGGAGGACGTCCCCGCGGCCTTCGCGGAGCTCGACCTGCTGCACGAGTTCGCCACCCGGCACGCGCTCAAGGGGCAGATCTCCGGAGCCGGACTGCTCCGTGCCTCCGTGCACGCCATGTCCGGCGACCTGCCCGCCGCCCGTGCCCAACTCGACTCCCTGCTCGACCGGTTGAGGGCCGGGGGCCCGGCCTGGCATCTGCCGCGCACCCTCGGCCTGCGCGGCCGGGTGCACCTCGGGATGCGCGACGCCGAGGCCGCGCACACCGACCTGACCGAGGCCGTACGGCTCGCCAACGAGTGGCCCGCGGCCCGCATGGACCGCGGCCGGCTGCACAGCGACCTGGGCGAGGCCTGTCTGCACCTGGGGCTCCTCGACGAGGCGCTGCGGCACCTGACCCGGGGCGCCGAGATGCATCTGCGCCAAGGCGACCGCGTCGACGGCTTCTGCGCCTACAGCAACGCCGCCCAGCTCAGCATCGACCTGGACCGCGTCGAGGACGCCATCGCCCTGCTGGACTCCGTCCTCGCGGAACCCGACATCGCAGGCGGCGAGCTCGACGACCGGCTCACCGCGCAACTCCGCCTCACCCGCGCCCGCGCCCTGCACGCGGGCGGCGACCTCAAGGCGGCCACCACGGAGTTCGCCGCGCTCGCCGCGGAGTCGGCCGACTGGTCCGACGACCCCGGCAGCCACGCGATGATCGCCGGCGAGACGGCCGTACTCCTCGCGGAGGCAGGCGAGTTCGGCCCCGCGCGCGAGGCCCTCGACCAGGCACTCGCCGCCCACGCCACATCCCCCGAGTCCGCCCGCTACGAACAGCTCAGCAACCACCTGCGCGAGGTCGCCCGCCTCCAGGCCCAGCAGCAGGGCGAGGAGGGCCTGCGCCCGGCCCGAGCCCTGCTCGCCGAGGCCGAACGCCTCGCAGCCGCCGCGGCCCGCGCCGGCTTCGTCCCGCAGGGCCGCTCCCTGGAGACTGCACTGGCCTACGAACACGGCCGCGTGAACGCCTACGCGGGCGCCTACGAGGAATCCCTCACCGCCCTCACCCAGACCCTCACCCTGCTGGGAGAGGTCGGCTCGGGGGATGAGCGCATCGGCGAGTGGACCGAATGCGTCCGCCTCGCGGGCGTGGTGGAGGGCATCTACCTGGAGCGCACCGGACCGGCCCTGGCCCGTATCGACGCGGCCGTGGGCCGGCTGACCGCCATCGGCCGCCCGGACGCGACGACCCCGCTCACGGAACTGGCGGCCCAGCTGCGGGACGAGTGACGCCGGCCACGCCCCGGAACGGGCCCTGCTCACCGGAGCAGGGCCCGTCCGAGCCGACGCGCCATGTTCCCCTTCGTGGGATCCTGGCCGCGTGGCAGGAAAAGTCCCCCTCGACGATCTCGTACGGCTCCGGCGCGCCCGCGACATGATGGACCGCGACTACGCCGAGCCGCTGGACGTGGAGCGGCTCGCGCGGCATGCGCACATGTCGGCCGGGCACTTCTCGCGGAGTTTCCGGGCCGCCTTCGGGGAGACGCCGTACAGCTATCTCATGACGCGTCGGATCGAGCGGGCGAAGGCGCTGCTGCGGCGCGGGGACATGTCCGTGACCGATGTCTGCTTCGCGGTGGGGTGTACCTCGCTCGGCTCGTTCAGCACGCGGTTCACGGAGCTGGTGGGGGAGTCGCCGAGCGCGTACCGGGCCCGGGACCACGAGGAGGTCGCGGAGATCCCGGCCTGCGTCGCGATGATCTACTCGCGGCCGCTGCGCAACGCCAAGCCCGACAGGCCGGGGGCCTGAGGAACCGGTCGCCCATGGGCCTGAGCAACCGGCCGCCCATTGGCCTGGGCAATCGGTCATGAGCGGGCCTGCGTAACCGGTCACGAATGGAGAAGCGGACCGGTCAGGGGCGGCCTTACCTTAAGGCCATGGACATCAAGCTGAAGCAGTGCTTCATCGCCGTCGACGACCACGACAAGGCGCTCGCCTTCTACCGTGACGCGCTCGGTCTCGAGGTCAAGAACGACGTGGGCTTCGAGGGCATGCGCTGGGTGACGCTCTCCTCGCCCACGCAGCCCGACGTGGAGGTCGTCCTCGAGCCCCCGCTCGCCGACCCCAACGCCTCGCCCGACGACCGACAGGCCATGGCGGAGCTGATGGCCAAGGGCATGCTGCGCGGGGTGATCTTCTCGACCGAGGACTGCGACGCCACCTTCGAGAAGCTCGCCGCCTCGGGTGCCGAGGTCATCCAGGAGCCGATGGACATGCCGTACGGGGTGCGCGACTGCGCGTTCCGCGACCCCGCCGGCAACCTTCTGCGCTTCGCCCAGCGTCCCGACGCCGCCTGAGTTCGCGGCGCCCGCGCGCGCCTACGGCTTGCGCCCCACCGCGCAGAACTCGTCGACCTCCGCCGGCTCCCCGAACGGGTTCTCCGCCGGGCGCCAGCGCGAGCAGGAGACCACCCCGGGCTCCAGGAGTTCCAGGCCCTCGAAGAAGCCCTTGATCTGCTCGGGGTTGCGCAGGTGGTAGGTGGGGCGGCCGACCTGGTTCCAGACGGCGATGGCGCGCTCGAAGGCCTCGCCCGTCACGACGTTGGTACCGTCCGCCGTGACGAGGTAGCTGCCCGAGGGCAGCCCGGCCATCAGGCGGCGGACGATGTCGGTGGCCTCGGCGGTGTCCTCGATGTGGCCGAGGATGTTCAGCATGCACAGCGCGACCGGGCGCTCGAAGTCGAGCAGCTTGGCCGCGCGCTCCAGGATCAGCTCCGGGTCGTGCAGGTCCGCGTCGATGTAGTGCGTCGCGCCCTCGGGGCTCGAGGTGAGCAGCGCGCGGGCGTGCGCGAGCACCACCGGGTCGTTGTCCACGTACACGATGTGCGCGTCCGGGGCCGTGCGCTGGGCGATCTGGTGCGTGTTGTCGTGCGTGGGCAGCCCGGTGCCGATGTCGAGGAACTGGCGCACCCCGGCCTCACCCGCGAGATACGTCACCGCCCGGCTCAGGAAGCCGCGGGAGTGCTTGGCGATCGGCACGATCGCCGGGTAGATCTCGAAGAACTGGTCGCCGACCGCGCGGTCGACCTCGTAGTTGTCCTTGCCGCCCAGCCAGTAATTCCAGATGCGGGGCGAGCAGGGGACGGTGATGTCGATGGCCGGCCCGGGCTGGCCGCCGGGCTCGGTCGGGACGTGAGCGGTCACGGGGCATCTCCTGAGGGGACGTGCAGGATATGAGTTCGGCTTTTACGGCCCTGTAGTACGGCCTGGGAGAAGGACGGGCCCGAGCGCGCGTCCCGCTGGTACGCGTCCTAGTAGTACGAGTCGAGCAGCTCCTCCAGGAACTGCACGCTGCGCTCGGTGGTCGAGGCCGCCGAGCAGACCTGGTCCATGACCATCATGTAGTTCTCGACATCGGACCGTTTGTCGAGGTAGAGGGCGCTCGTGAGCTGCTCCAGATAGACGATGTCCGGCAGGTCGGGCTCGTCGAAACGGAGGATCGTTATGGGGCCGCCCGCCGCGGCGAGCCCGCCCGCGCCGAACGGCGCCACCTGCAAGGTCACATGCGGCAGTTGGGCCACTTCGATGAGGCGCCGCAGCTGGGTGCGCATCGTCAGACCGCTGCCCATCGGACGCCGCAGCGCGGCCTCGTCCACCACGAACCAGAGCTTCGGCGCCTCGGGCCGGGTCAGCAACTGCTGTCTGCGCAGCCGCAGTTCGACCTTGCGCTCGATCTCGCGCACCGAGCCGCGGGCCTCGCCGAGGCTCACCACCGACCGCGCGTAGTCGGCGGTCTGGAGCAGCCCCGGCACGAACTGCACCTGGTAGCTCCGTATGACGGAGGCCGCCTCCTCCAGGCCGAGGATGGTCTCCAGCCAACTGGGCATGACGTCGCTGTACTTCTGCCACCAGCCGGGCGTGCCCGCGCGCCGCGCCAGCTCCAGGTACTCCGCGCGCTCGTCGGGGTCGAGGACGCCGTAGAGCGTCAGGAGGTCCGCGACGTCGCGTTCCTTCTGGGCGACGCGCCCCAGCTCCACACGGCTGATCTTCGCGTGCGAGGCCCGGATGGCGTCCCCCGCCTCGGTGGGCGTGATGCCGCGCGCCTCGCGCAGCCGGCGCAACTGGGTGCCGAGCACGATCCGCAGCACGGTGGGACCGCCGTGCCGCTGCGCAGGTGTCGAACGGAGCCCGGGTGCCCCCTCCAGCTCAGGAGCACCCTCTGCCCGAGAGCCTGTCATGCTGCTTCGCTCCCCGCTGTGTACGCCGTGCGCCGGCGAGACTGTCGGTGTTCTGGTACGACCGGTGGCCAAAGGCCGCCCGGCGGCTCAGTGTCGCACCGGCGCGCGCGATGTGTACAGCGTTCCGAACTAAAGCTCATACGGACTCAGTTGGGCGCTTACGTGCGGTAACCACGCCGTACGCAGAAGACCCGGCGCGGGCCATGGCGCTACACCAAGTGACGGCCCACCGGCCCGCGATGACGCTACGTCAGGTCGTCGAAGTCCCCGTCCTTGGCGCCCGCGACGAACGCCGCGATCTCCGCTCTCGTGTAGACCAGCGCGGGCCCGTCCGGGAAGCGGGAGTTGCGCACGGCGATCTGTCCGTCGGCCAGCTCGGCGACTTCGACGCACTCCCCGTTCGCGTTCGACCGGCCGCTCTTGCGCCACCGGACGCCGTGCAGGGCCGCCGCGGACATGCCGTTGTCATAGTCCCCGGCAGAAGCGTGTGGTGAGCGCATACGGATCTCTCCCCCTGGAGCGGTACGTGACGTGTATGTGCGGATGTACGTGCAAGCGTAAGCACTGGCGTACTTGCAGGCGTTCTTGCAGATGTTCTTGCCGATGTGCTTGCAGTGGCACGGGGGGACACCCCACCATGTCCGCAGATGACCTGCCGACCAAGGTCCTTTCCGCTCAAGGGAGTTCAGGTGACGACTGCGCCAAGCCGCCCGGAGGAACTGCTGCTTCCCGCAGCGGTGGCCGGCGCCGATGCGGCCACCGTGTCGCTGCCCGCGGACTTCGGGGCGGAGAAGGCCGCGTGGGCCTTCGTGGACGCCACCCTCGAGCGGTGGCGGCGCACGGCGCTCGCCCCGCGGGTGCACACCGCCGTCGGCGAACTGGTGGCCAATGCGCTCGAACACGGCCTGGCCGGCGTCAATGAAGAACCCTTTCCGCACCCGCTGGTCGTCACCGTGCTCGCCGACGGCCCCGACCTCCTGTGTGCGGTCTTCGACCCCGGCACGGGCCTGCCGCGCCCGGCGGCGGGCCACGGCCTGCGGATGGTCGAGGCGGCGAGCGACGCCTGGGGCTGGACGGTGCCGGGCCCGTGGGGCAAGGGCGTATGGACGGCCTTGACCCGCACCGGCGCGGGCCCGGCACCTTCCACGGTCCGGCGGCTGCTGCTCCTGACGGAGGTCTACACGGGCCACGCACACCCGCGCCTGGTCACGGCACCGGCCTCGGCGAAGGCGGACGGTCTGCTGCGCCCGGAGCGCACTTGGCGCTAGGCCCGCGCGCCTCGCGGTGACCCCGCGTACCGCGCGAGCCTCGCTCGCCGTAACTCGGCTTGCTCTGCCCCGAGTTCAGAGAATCCCGGCCGCCCTCGCCGCCCTGATCCACTGCGGGAACTCCGAGAGCAGCCGGTCGTACAGCTCCTCGTCCGCGACCTTGTCGATGTCGTCCACGGCGAAGAAGCCGACGTTGTCCACGCGCCGGCCCGGCAGCGTGTCGAAGCGTTCGAGGACGCCGTACGAGGCCCGCCCGAGCCCCACGAACTGCCAGAACACCGGCTCCTCCACGGCCTCCCGCAGCTCCTTCTCGATCTGCGCGTTGCGGTAGACCCCGCCGTCCGAGAAGAACAGCACGAGGGTCGGATCGGCCGCGGGGTTCGCGCGGACGTACGCGCGGACCTCGGCGATCACCTTCTGCTCCTCGTTCTGGATGCCGACCAGGCGCATGTCCACCTGCTCGTCGAGCAGTCCGCGCTTGCGCTTCTTCGGCCGCAGCAGGCTGATCTCGCCCACCCGCACGTGGAGTTGGAGCCAGCGGGGCAGCTCGCCGAGCCACAGGTCCGGCAGCCTGGCCGGGTTCGAGGCGAAGGTCCACGCCTGCATCGCCCCGTCGTCGTCCAGCTGCGCGGCGACCGCGGCCATCCGCTCCACGACACCCGCGACCGTGCCGCGCTGGTAGAGCCCGGCCATGGAGCCGGACGCGTCGAGCACGAGGACCACCCGCGCCCGCACCCCGGCCGCCCCGTGCTTGGCGAGACTGACGGCCACCTTCTCCTTGCGCAGGCTGAGCCGCTTGCGCATGTCGACGGGAAGGTTCTCCTCCCCTTTCGTCATACGGAGGGGAGGCGGAGGTGTCGCCGCGAGGGCGGGCGCGGGGGCCACGGGGGGAGCGGGGGCGACGGGAGGAGCGGGCGGAGCTGTCGGGGCGGGAGGCGGCGGGGGAGGAGCGGGCGTTGCGACAGACGCCGCACCCGCACCCGCCGGACCTGGGCCCGCACCCGCCGGACCCGCACCCGCACCGGCAGCGGCACCGGAACCCGCACCGGCCCCCGCCCCCTCCTCCTCATCCACTGTGATCCCGAAATCCGTGGCCAGACCCGCGAGCCCGGAGGCGTACCCCTGCCCCACGGCCCGGAACTTCCACTGCCCGGCGCGCAGATACAGCTCGCCCCCGATGAACGCGGTCTCGCTCCCGGCCTCCGTCTCGAACCGCGCGACCTCCGCGCCCGTACCGGCGTCGAGCAGCCGCAGCGTGAGTCCGGCGAGCTGCCCGAAGGTGCCGCCGTCGGCCGACGCGGTGAGGACCACCCGCTCGATCTCCGCTTCCAGGCGCGTCAGCTGCACCTCGACGGAGTTGGCGACCGTGCCGGACTGCCGCCGCGTGCCCAGATACCGCACGGCGCCCGAGGCGTGCTCGGGCTGGTTGTAGAAGACGAAGTCGAGATCGTCGCGCACCCGCCCGGCCGCGGTGAGCAGCAGCGCCGAGACATCGGCGTCCGGACCGCCGGGCCGGTCCGCCCAACTGAGCTCGGCCCGCACGGAGGCGGCGGTCACGGGAAGATTGGCGCCTTTGCGCAGCGATGTCGTCACCTGCCCCAGTCTGCCGACCGTCACGGGCGCCGACCAGTGCCTCCGCCGTCGGCGCCGGTGGCGGCCGGCGCCTCCGCTGCCCGCCGCCCGGCTCAGCGTGATTCCAGTGGTTCCGCACGCAACGGCGCCCGGTGCGGGTGCCACCAGGTGCAGTTCAGGGAGCAAGTGCAGGCTGCCCTCCGCCGGTGCCGTACATCATCGGTACGGTCACCTGTGTGGGAGCGAGTAAGTGGGTGTACTTCACGCCCTTCGACATGGATGAGCAGGCCGCGCTCGATCGCCTGCGGCAGGCCGTCTTCGCCCGGGACGCCGACTACTACCGGGCGGAAGGCGTCGAGACACTGGCTGATCTGGACGACAGCGGCCGGCTGGAGGAAGAGCCCGCGCATTCGGCACTTGACGTCAGGCGTGTCGTGCGGTGCGAGCCGGACACGGAAGACGCCGGCGACGTGCGGATGGTCGAGGGCCCGGAAGTCCTCGAGCTGTTCGGCACCGGCCGGCCATCGCGGGAGCTCATCCGGCAGGCGGTCAAGCGTTCAGGGGATGGGTGGTTCCCGCCGTTCGGCCGCGGATCCGGCTGCTGCACGGTTGCCTACCACAGTGACGGCCACGCATTTGAGCTCTGCTTTTGGGGGACTACCGGGGATTGAAGGCACACCGGTCCAATCGGGCGGGTTGTCGCGTGAGGCTGTAGCGGGTGACGAGCCACAGATGCGCCTCGTGGGCCGTACCACAGATGCGCCCCGTGGTGAGCAGCGAAGAGGCCGGCCGCTGCCCGGCCGGTCCGTCCAACTGAGCTCGGCCCGCACGGAGGCGGCGGTCACGGGGTCAGTCGACCTTCAGCTCGGTGACCGCCTCCGGCCCCGCACCCGTCTGCACGATCCGCACCCACCGCACCGGCTCACCCTTGGTGAACGGCTCCCAGCGCTTGCCGTCCGTCGAGGTCTGGACCCGGTGACTCCCGTCCGCCGAGACCGAGTTGACCGGTCGCGTGCGCCCGAGGTCCACGCGCAGCCAGGCCCCGGCGCGTTCGGGCCTCCACGCTGTCGCCGTGCTCCCGTCCACCGCGGCCGCCGCGTAGAGCCCCGGCTCCTCCGAGCTCGCCGAGGCCGGGCGGCAGCGGGCGAGTGAGCCGCCCGGTGCCAGGTCCGGGCGGCGGGTCTTGAGGACGGCCGGATCGGCGGCCGTCACCCGGAACGAGCCCTGCGGTGACTCGATCGTGAACGGCTCACCGGAGGTCAGCCGCACTGTCGTCTCGCGCGGCCCGACGTTCACGTCGTACGTACGGCCGCGCCACGACAGCCCGTACAGCCGTACGCCGGAGGAGAGTTGGGGCGGCAGCGTCGGATCGAGGCGCACCGCGTCCGGACGCAGCCGCAACCCCGTCAGGCCGTGCGTGAAGACCTGGAGGAAGCCGCCCTTGCCGGTGAGGAAGTCCTGGGCGGGGGAGCCGGCGAGCGGGTCGTGGGCGCCCGCCTTCTCGCCGCGCGCCTCGGAGAAGAGGGCGAAGGGGCCGCGCACGAAGGGCCGGATGGAGCGCTGGAGATACGTGTACGCGGAGCAGCCGGGCTCTCCGATCGCGGCCGCGTCGACCGCGTGCACCGAGTCCGTCATCGCCGGTCCGTCGGGATCGGTGAGCGCCGCGTAGTGGTCGAGCGTCGCCGCGGCGGCCCCTTCCGGCATGGGCCACTCCAGCGGGTACATGAGGAGGACGGTGTCGGCCTGCTTGATCCGCGGGTTCCGCAGGCGCTCGAAGCCGTCGTACTGCCAGAAGATCTTCCGCCGGGCGTCGTACGGGATCCGCAGCCGGTCCCCGATCCGCCGCCAGGCCGGATCGGGGCGCCCGCCGAGGATTTCGACCGCCTCGGCGGCGTGCCGCAGCGAGGTCGCCGCGCCCGCGTTCGTGAAGACCGCGTCGTCCACGCCGTTGCTGTACTCGTCGGGCCCGGCGGTGTCGCGGATCGAGTACGAGCCGTCCGTGTTCCGCTCCGCCTTGTCGGCCCAGAACTCCGCGATCCCGCGCAGCAGCGGTGCGCCGCGCTCCTTCAGCCAGCCGCGGTCGCCGGTCGCGAGCCAGTACTGCCAGGCGGCGAGCGCGATGTCCGACTGGAGGTGCACCTGCGTGAGGCAGTGCGGCGGGCGCCAGCTGTGGCACTCCGACCAGAGTCCGCCGTCCGCGCCGCTGGTCCACGGGAAGAACAGGCCCTTGTAGCCGAGCCTGCGCGCGTTGTCGCGGGCGCCGCCCATGGTCGCGAAGCGGTAGTCCAGGACGGGGCGGGCGAGTTCGGGACGCGTGGCGAGCAGCGGCGGGAACATCCAGGTCTCCGCGTCCCAGAAGACAAGGCCCGCATAGTTGTCGCTGGTCAGGCCGGTGGGCGCGATGCTGTCGCGGCCGCCGCGGCGCAGCGCCGCGTACAGGCCGTACTGCGCCGAACGCAGCCACAGTTGCAGATCCTCGCGGCCCGGCACCTCGATCCGCGAGGACCACAGGCCGCGCCAGGCCGCGGTGTGCGCGGCGAACAGCGCGGGCCAGCCGCGCAGCGCCGCATGCTGCGAGAAGCGGATCGCCGCACGCCGCGACGCGGCCGTGGTCCGCTCACCGCCGACCCCGACGAACTTCACCACCTCGTAGCTCCGCCCGGAGCGCACCGGGAACGTCGCGGACTGCGCCGCGCTCAACTCCCGTGCCGCGCCGCCCTGCCGTACCTTCCCCGGCGCCCGCAGCGTCGAGGCCACCGCACCGCGCGTCCCGGTGCCCTGGGCGCGGAAGGCCACGTCGACCGTGGCGCGTCCGCTCGCCCGGCCGCCCTCGTGCGCGAGCCGCCGCGCACCCCGGCCGTCGATCCGGTCGACCACGGTCGCCTCGCCGTTCCAGTGCGGGGTGATCCGCAGCCGTACCGCGCCGCCCTGCGGGGCGTTGCGGTCGGCGAGCACGTCGTAGACGAGGTCGGTGCGGCGGCCGTCGGCGGCGGTCCAGGTGAGCGAGGTCCGTACGAACCCGCAGCGCAGGAAAAGCGTCTGGCGGTACGCGGACGTGCCGGCCGCCGTGCCCTTCGCGCCGTAGGTCTCCTTGCCAACGGCGAAGTCGAGGGTGGTCCAGGTGGGCAGCGCGGCGAGCGCCTGCCGCCCGGACTCCGGGTCGACCGCGTAGAGCCCGGCGGCGAACGCGCCGTCGTAGCGCGGTGTGAACAGCGGCCAGCCGGTCTTGGTGTCCGACACCGCGTACCCGTGCCCGCGCGGCGGCACCCGCACGCCGAGCGCCCCGTTGCCCACGTAGGCGTGCGCGGGCCCGGTGGCCCGCGGATCGGTGGCCGTCGGCGTCCAGCCGGGCGAGGGCGCACAACTCCCGCCGGGCGCGGTCCGGTCCGAGGGATCGGCGGGCCAGGGCCGCGCCCCGGCGCTGCCGGCACCGGCCAGCGTCCCGGCGAGGAGGGCGAGCGCGGTGAGAAGTCCGCCGGTGCGCGGGCCCGCGGCGCGGACGAGGCGGCGGCTGCGTGCGAGGACCGTTCGGCGGCTGCCTGCGAGGACCGTAGGGCGGCTGCGTGCGAAGACCGTTCGGCGGCTGCTCGCGATCGGCATACGGAGGTGGCTGCTCGCGATCGGCATACGGAGGCGGCTGCTTGCGGCGGGGAGGCGACGGCTGCGCGAAGTGCTCACCCGGCCGACCCTAGGAACCGCCCCGCCCGCCTCGCCGCTGCGCCGCGCGGGGGTCCCACGCACGGCGGCGCGGGCCGACGACGTTCGGCGGCGGGGCCGGGCACACCCGGCGGCGCGCGGTGACCGACCGCAGGCAGCGCGTGCCGGTCTCACCGTTATTCGGCGCTCCGCGCCCCGACCGTCCGCACCCCCGCCGGACGAACGCCGGACAAGGCGTCGGGGCCCCGTCCGCAAAGCCGTACGATTTCGGGCAGCAGCCCGCCCGCGGCCGCCGCGGCACCTGCCGGGCGGCGCGGCTCGCCCACCGCCGATCAGGAGACCGCAGCCCGTGGCCATACCTCCGCCGCCCCAGGACAACCCGTATGGCCCGCCCCAGCAGAGCCCGCAGCAGCCGCAGGGTCAGATCCCCCAGCAGCAGCCGCAGGGTCAGGTTCCCCCGCAGCAGCCGTACGGCCAAGGCGCGCAGGCCCCGTACGGACAGCCTCCGCAGGCCCCGTACCACCAGAACCCGCAGACCCCGTACGGCCAGAATCCGCAGAATCCGCAGCAGTCGTACGGCCAGAACCCGCAGGCGCCGTACGGCCAGCAGCCCCAAGGTCCGTACCCGGGATACGGCAACGGCTGGCAGCCCTACCCGAGCGCGCCGAAGACCAGCGGTCTCGCCATCGCCGCGCTCGTCACCTGCGTGCTCTGCTTCCTTCCGCTCGGCCTGGTCTTCGGTCTCGTCGCCCTGCGGCAGACGAAGCGCAGCGGCCAGTCAGGCCGGGGCCTCGCGATCTCGGGCATCGTGGTCAACGCGGTGACCCTGGCCCTCACCGTCCTCTTCTTCGTGAGCGGGGCGGCCGGCGACTTCTGGGACGGGTTCAGGGACGGCGTCAAGGACGCGCAGAAGGAGCAGATCGCCTCGCCCGACAAGGGGGAGTGCTTCAACGCGCCCGGCGGTGAGCTCGAAGGCCTGACGTACGAACTCGACGTCGTGCCCTGCTCCGAGCCGCACGACGGCGAGGCCTTCGGCTCGTTCGAGCTCGACCACTCCGAGTTCCCCGGCCAGCGCAAGATCGACGACCTCGCCAACGACAAGTGCGGGGCGATGGTGGAGGACTACGTCGGGGACATCGACGCCACCCCCGAGGACACCTTCATCTTCTTCTACAGCCCGACGCAGCAGAGCTGGCGGCTCGGCGACCGCGAGGTCACCTGCATCCTGGGCAAGGAGAACGGCGGCAAGACGACGGGTTCGCTGCGTGACGCGGGCGGCTCGGGCGGATCCGGCGACTCGGGCGGCTCCGGCTCCGGCGGCACGGAGTCCGAGGCCCCTGCACCGGGCGAGGAGGCGCCCGCACCGGGTGAGGGTGCGGAGGTCTAGGGCCTGTCTCTTCGGTCGGTCGAGCGCGGACGGGGAGGGCGGGGCGGGTGAACGAGTCCGTTATCTCACCGTATGAGCCGGTCTGGTTGGTGGCGGCGAACGTCGTGGCCTGGCGTCGATGCGGAGTCGGGGGCCAGGAACTGCGCCCGGGGACGAAGTGCTTCAGGGGCGGGGCGAAGGTGTACGTGGCCGACGCGTACTGGGGTCCGGGAGGATCGGGTCACGGTGGCCGGACGTGAGCGGCACACGGGTCGGTGGCTCGTCATCGACACGGCGACGCGCCACCTCCACAGCTTCCGGCCGAAGCTCGTGCACACCCCGCGCGTCGTGGAGCGGCTGCGTGAGGCAGGACGCGAAGGCGGATTCGGCGCGGACTACGCGGCGGAGGTCTCCGCGACGCTGGAGCGGTATGCGCGCCAGTACCGCGCCGAGACGGCGCCGTACAGTCCGCACCCGGACCGATGCCTCTGCCACGCCTGCCTCGCCGGCGAGCCCGGGGCCGGGGCCGGGTAGGCCCAGAAGCCGGCCCGGAGCAGTCCGCGCGGCGGTGGCGCGGTCCGGCCGCGCGAAAGGACCTGGGCGAATCCACCGTCCAGGGACCCCATCAGTAGCCGATCGGATGACACGGTCGCCCCGGTGCCGCCCATAGCGTCGAGGGCATGAACATCACCCGCATCTCCCGCCGTTCCGCCCTCACCGCCTCCGCGATCGCCATCGCCGTGTCCGCGCTGGTGCCCGTCTCGGCCCTGGCCGCCGACGCGCCCGCCGCGTCGGCGCCCGCCGCCGCGTCGCTGAAGGACGCGACGCCCTCCGACCTGCTCGCCTCGACCCCGTGGAAGACCACCGGCGCCGTCGACCAGGACGGCAACCGCGTCGCCCTCGACAACCCGGCCGTGGCGAACTTCGTGGGCTGGGCGTACTTCGACGCCGACGGCACGTACACCATGTACAACCTCGACGACAGCCCGAAGATGCACGGCGACTGGACCGTCACCCCCGACGGCTCCGAGCGCTGGATCAACGCGAAGGACGCGAACGGCAACGTGCTCTTCCAGCGCACCGTTCCGATCACGCAGCTCGACAAGAACGTGTTCACCTACCGCGTCTTCCCGAACGCCGGCGACACCTCCGTGTACTACGACATCGTGCACACCAAGACCAACCACGTGGAGCCCGGCACCGACGGCCGCGGCCCGGGCGCCAACGGCAACCAGGGCGGCGGCAACGGCGAGTACCACTTCAACAACGGCAACGCCCGCTGAGCGTGATCCGCTGAGGCTGAGCGCCGCGCGACACGCCGAGCCCGGGCGGCCCCGCACTCGACACGCAGTCGAGTGCGGGACCGCTCGCCTCAGGAGGCACCGCACTCGAGGCGCAACCCCGCCCGGTGCACAAGGGATTGACGAAGATCGTCATCACTTCGAGTGATTCTCTGGCCTTTGGTTGCGGTCAACAACCCAGGGTTGCCAGGCTGTTGCTGTCTGTCAACCTGATGGGAGTGGCCAGTGACGTTCGGTGAGCAGCCCGCGTATCTGCGCGTAGCGGACGATCTCCGGAAGCAGATCGTGAGCGGCACCCTGGCGCCGCACACCCGGCTCCCCTCCCAGGCCCGCATCCGCGAGGAGTACGGGGTCTCCGACACCGTCGCGCTGGAGGCGCGCAAGGTCCTGATGGCCGAGGGCCTCGTCGAGGGCCGCTCGGGCTCGGGCACGTATGTGCGCGAGCGGCCCGTGCCGCGCCGGGTCTCGCGCGCGGCCTACCGGCACCGCGGCGGACTGTCGCCGTTCCGTCAGGAGCAGGCCGAGAGCGGCGCGCGCGGGACCTGGGAGTCCCGCAGCGAACAGGCCCAGGCCGACGCCGACATCGCCCGCCGCCTCGCGATCGAGCCCGGCGACCGCGTGATGCGCACCTCGTATGTCTTCCGGGACGCCGGCGAGGCGATGATGCTCTCCACGTCGTACGAGCCGCTGGCCATCACCGGCCGCACCCCGGTGATGCTGCCCGAGGAGGGGCCGCTCGGCGGCTGCGGCGTGGTCGAGCGGATGGCGGCCATCGACGTCATCGTGGACAACGTGGCGGAGGAAGTGGGCGCCCGCCCCGGCCTCGCCGAGGAGCTGCATCTGCTCGGCGGTGTGCCCGGCCATGTCGTCCTGGTCATCGAGCGCACGTACTACGCGTCGGGCCGCCCGGTCGAGACGGCGGACGTGGTGATCCCGGCCGACCGCTACCGCGTGGCGTACCACCTGCCCGTGAAGTGACCGAAGGCGGCGGGCAGTTGGAGTGCCCGTGAGCGGGTGCGGGTGCCTGTCCGCCGCCGTGCCCGATACTCGGAGCGCCCCGTCCGCCGCCGTGACCCGGAGTTAACGCCGCGCCCGGCCGCGTAACACCGGGTTAATGGTATACCGCTACGGATCGTCATGTCCGGCTCCTACTTTCACCGACCGAACCCGCACCCCGGTCGGTGAAAGCGTGAAGGAGCCAGCATGACGGACACGGTCACTCGCACCGAAGAGGTCAACCCGCCGCCTCCGCAGCGGAGTTACGCCAAGCTCGCCGCCGACGAGTCCCGCGAGGACTACTCGCTGCGCTACGCCCCGCACTCCTTCCGGCGCTGGTCGCCCTCGATGGTCGCGGGCACCGCGCTCGGCGGTATCGCCTACCTCGCCGACTTCGCCATCGGCGCCTCGATCGTCTTCACGTACGGCTTCACGAGCGGTTTCGCCTCGATCCTCACCGCGGCCGTGATCATCTTCATCACCGGCGTGCCCATCGCCAAGGCCTGCGCCAAGTACGGCCTGGACATGGACCTGGTGACCCGCGGCGCCGGCTTCGGCTACTTCGGCTCGACGCTGACCTCGCTCATCTACGCCTCGTTCACCTTCATCTTCTTCGCCCTCGAAGGCTCGATCATGGCCCAGGCCATGCACCAGGCCGTCGGACTCCCGGTGGAGATCGGCTACTTGGTCACCACGCTGATCGTGATCCCGATCGTCTTCCGCGGCATGGGCGCGCTCGCCAAGGTGCAGGCCTGGACCCAGCCGGTCTGGATCATCGGCATGATCCTGCCGTTCGTCATCCTCGCCTTCGAAGCCCCGGACGCCTGGGGCGCGTTCGGCTCCTTCGGCGGTACGGAAGGCGCGGGCTCCGGCTTCGACTGGATCGGCTACGGACTCGGCACCGGCGTCGCCCTCTCCCTGATCGCCCAGATCGGCGAGCAGGCCGACTACTTGCGCTTCATGCCGAAGAAGACCGAGCGGAACAAGAGGCGATGGAATCTGGCCGTTCTCGCGGCCGGACCCGGCTGGGTCATCATCGGCGCGGCCAAGCAACTCGGCGGTGCTTTCCTGGCGTTCGTCGCCCTCGCAGCCGTGGGGAAGACGCACGCGCTCGAACCGATCGCCCCGCAGATCGAGGCCCTCAAGCCCTGGCTCGGCAGCGTGGCCCTGCCCGCGGCCGCCGTCTTCGTGATCGTCTCGCAGATCAAGATCAACGTCACCAACGCCTACAGCGGCTCGCTGAGCTGGTCGAACTTCTTCTCCCGCGTCACGCACAAGCACCCGGGCCGGGTCTGGTACATCTTCCTCAACCTGGCCATCGCGCTGACGCTGATGGAACTCAACATGTTCGCCGCGCTCAACAAGCTGCTCGGCTTCTACTCCAACGTCGGCATCGCCTGGATCACCGCCGTCGCCGCCGACCTGGTCATCAACAAGCGGATGGGCTGGAGCCCCAAGTACATCGAGTTCAAGCGCGCGTACCTGTACGCCGTGAACCCCGCGGGCTTCGGTGCGATGGTGATCGCCTCGACCGTCTCCATCCTCGCCTTCTTCGGCCTCTTCGGCACGTACGCGGAAGCCTTCTCCACCTTCATCGCCGCCGGACTCGCCCTGGTCCTCTGCCCGTTGATCGCCTGGGCCACCAAGGGCAAGTACTACCTGGCCCGCCCGAACCCGGTGAACGGCCCGGAGGTCGAGGTCGAGGACGAGACCGCCACCCACGACTGCACGGTCTGCGAGACGGCCTACGAGCTCCCCGACATCGCCGACTGCCCCGTGCAGAACGGCCCCATCTGCTCGCTCTGCTGCTCGCTCGACGCGGACTGCGGCGACGTCTGCCGCAAGGCGCCGACGGGGGAGCCGGTCCTGATGCCGCTGCCGACGGTCCGTGCGCAGGCCGAACAGGTCTGACGGGAGCGGCAGTTGAGGGGGCGCATTCGGGGGGATGCGCCCCCTCGGACTGCCCTCCGCCCGACCTCCGCCCGCCCCGCGGACCGCCCCGACCGTGGCCGATTCGCTACCTCTTTGTGCCATACCCGCTCCGCAGAGTGAAGGTCGGGCGTAGGCTCAGGCATATGCGGACAGCGTTTTCCTCGCGGAGCGCCGAGCGGCGCGCGCCAAACGGAGGGGCGGGTGAGCGGTGAACGACAGCACTCCCACGCTTCCTTGGCATGTCATACGGCAGGACGACAACGGCAACCGCTACCGCGTCGGCAGGTACGCGACCAGGGCGGAAGCCGAGAAGGTCGTCGCCGGCCTGGAGGAGCGCGGCCACAAGCAGCTCTACTGGGTCGAGCGCCTGGACCGCCGCGCGGGCTGACGATCTCGCCCGGCCTGCACGGCCCCGTAGGCTCCGGCGCATGAACGAACGGATCGTGGTGGTCGGCGCCGCCCTGTGGCACGAGGGGCGCATGCTCGCGGCGCGGCGCAGCGCCCCGCCGGAGCTCGCGGGCCGCTGGGAGCTCCCCGGCGGCAAGGTCGAGGAGGGTGAGCGCCCCGAGGAGGCGCTCGTACGAGAACTGCGCGAGGAGCTCGGCATCGAGGCCGAAGCCGTCGAGCGCATCCCCGGTGAGTGGCCGCTGGGCCGCCCCGGATACGTCCTCCAGGTCTGGTCCGCGAAGCTGCTGCGCGGCGAGCCCGCCCCGCTGGAGGACCACGACGCCCTGCGCTGGCTGGGCCCCGGCGAGCTGGACGCGGTCGACTGGCTGGATCAGGACCGTCCCGCGGTCCTGGAGGCGGCCCGGCGCCCCCATCCGTAGCAGCGGAAGCGGCGCGCGTCCCCCTGCTGGTCCACCCCCGAAATGGGGGGCTCGTGAGGCGAAACCCCAGCTGGCGCGCACCCTCCTACGCCGTTTGTGCCACAGTGCGCCGACGTGGGCGGTAGGCGCCCCGTGATATCGGGTATGTGCTGATTAACCCCATGAAACCGGACAGAGGATCCGGGTCCTCGCTCCGGGAAGTGATCGGCGTGATCGAGACCGAAGGCGACCGCGCCGAGTGGACCTTCCCCGCCGATCCCACCGCCGTCCGCACCGCACGCGCCGTCGTCCGCAAGCAGCTGGCGCACTGGGGCCTCACGACGCTCGGTGATGTCACGGTGCTCCTCGTCAGCGAGCTCGTGACCAATTCCTTGCGGTACGCGTCGGGCCCGATCGGCGTCCGCCTCGTGCGCCCCGTGGACGCACCCGGCGTACTCCGGGTCGAGGTCTCCGACCCGCTGCCGGACCCGCCCCTGGAGCGGAAGGCGAGCCTCGACGACGAAGGGGGCCGTGGCCTGCAGCTTGTCGCCTGCTCGGCCAGCCGCTGGGGGACGCGGCAGGGACATGCGGGCAAGACGGTGTGGTTCGAGCTGACGCTTCCCGTCTAGTCCGGGGTTAGAGGCACCCTCCGCTTGGTTAGAAGGTGAACTAGAGCCGATCTCCCTGCGACGCGGCGTGGACCTGGCCAGAAACGGTCGTATCGCGAGGGAGCTGTGAACGCAGTGTTGCGTGCGGCCGTAGTGCTGGATACTGCGGGCAAGCCGTCGAGAGGTCCGGTCCATGACGGCGAGCTGGAGGGGACGGTCGCGTGAGCGAGATACCAGCCGGGGCGTCTGAGCCCGAGCAGCCCGAGGGGCACGGGCGCGAGGACGGGCGGGAGCCGACCGCCGCGCGGGGCGCAGCCGACATCCTGTGGCAGGCGAGCCCGCCGGGTTCCATCTACGACTACATCAAGGTCGCCTCCTTCTCCCTCGGCGCCGACGGCCGGATCGACCAGTGGTCGCTCCGCGCCGAGCAGCTCTTCCACGTCACGGCCGCCGAAGCGGTGGGCAAGGACCCGATCGACGCCTTCGTGCCCGCGGGCCTGCGCGACGTGGGCCACCGCAGAGTGGCCGAGATCCTCGACGGCAAGGAGTGGACGGGCATCGTCCCGTTCCGTATGGCCGAGGACGGCTCGCTCGACGGGGTGGCCGAGGTCTATGTGATGCCCACCGAGACCGAGCAGGGGGAGCGGGGCGCGGTCTGCATCGTCGTCGATGTGCGCGCCTTGCGGCGGATCGAGACCGACCTCGCCGCCTCGCAGGCCATTTTCGGCCAATCGCCTTTCGGATTCCTGCTGTTCGGCACGGATCTACGCGTGCAGCGTGCCAACAAGCGCTTCGCCTCCGTCTTCGGCGGCAGCGCCGACGACCACCGCGGCCGCACCGTCCACGACTACCTGCCGCGCGGCGAGGCCGACCGGATGGCCGCCGCGCTCAAGCGGGTCCTGGAGACCGGCGAATCCGTCACCGACATGCAGATCGTGGGCCCCGCGCCCGGGTCCAGCGACCGCCGCCACTGGTCCATCAACCTCTACCGCGTCCACAGCGGCACGGGCCGCCCCATCGGCGTCGCCGGCCTCGGCACCGATGTCACCCGCCGCCACGCCGCCGCCCGCGAGGCCGCCCAGTCCCGCCGCAACCTCGCGCTCCTGAACGAAGCCGGGTCCCGGATCGGCAACTCCCTGGACTTGGAGACCACCGCACGCGAACTGCTCGACGTGACCGTCCCCGTGTTCTGCGACTTCGCCTCCGTCGACCTCTACCAGGGGCTCCTCGACGGGGACGAGACCCCGCCCGGCCTGGCGGACGGCAGCGCCGAGCTGCGCCGGGTCGCCTTCTCCAGCGCGGTGTCGGACGGCCCGCTGGACGACTGCGGCGAGCCCGTCGCCGTCGGCTCCCTGCACCGCTACGCCTTCAACTCGCCCTGCGCCGACGCCCTGCGCACCGCACGGCCCGTCACCATCCCGCGCACGGAAGGCGGCATGGTGCGCTCCACGCTCGCCGTGCCGATGGTCGCGCACGACACCGTCGTGGGCCTGGTCCGCTTCTCGCGCACCATGGGCAGCGAGCCCTTCTCGGAGCGCGACCGCACCCTGGCCGTCGAGCTCGCCGCCCGCGCCGCGGTCTGTATCGACAATGCGCGCCTGTACCGCCGCGAGCACGAACGCGCCCTGATCCTCCAGCGCTCCCTGCTCCCGCCCGGCGACCCCGAGGCCGCGGGCCTCGACATCGCCTGCCGCTACCTGCCGGGCAACGCGGCCACCGAGGTCGGCGGCGACTGGTTCGACGTGATCGAGCTGCCGGGCCACCGCACGGCCCTCGTCGTCGGCGACGTGATGGGCCGCGGCCTGCGCGCCGCCGTGGCGATGGGTGAACTCCGTACGGCCGTACGGACGTTGGCGCTGCTCGACCTCGAACCGGCCGAGGTGCTCGCCGCCCTCGACGAGATCGCCCGCGGCCTCGGCTCACCCACCCCGTGGGGCCAGCACCCGCACTCGCCGCAGTCCACCCGGCGCGCGCTCCAGGGCCGCGACATCGACCCCTCCGAGGTCTACCTCGCGACCTGCGTCTACGCGGTGTACGACCCGGTCACCCGCCGCTGCACCTTCGCCAACGCCGGCCATCTGCCGCCCGTCCTCGTCGAGCCGGGCGAGGAGGCCCTGATGCTCGACGTGCCCCCGGGCATGCCGCTCGGCGTCGGCGGCGAACCCTTCGAGGAGGTCGAAGTCCAGCTCCCGGAAGGGGCGTTGCTCGCGCTCTACACCGACGGCCTGGTCGAGTCCCGCGACCACCCGCTCGACGAGGGCCTGCGCGCCTTCCGCTCGGCCCTCACCGACCCGGCCCGCCCCCTCGAGGACGTCTGCGACCACGTACTGGGCACCCTCGACACCCGCCACGGCGAGGACGACATCGCGCTGCTCATGGCCCGCGTCCAGGGCCTGCCCCGCGAGGCCGTCGGCGACTGGACCCTGCCGCGCGAGGCCCGCTCGGTGGGCCGCGCCCGCGAACTGGCCCGCGCCCAGCTGGCCTCGTGGGACCTGGACGCCCTCGTCGACACGACAGAACTCCTGGTCAGCGAACTGGTCACGAACGCGCTGCGCTACGGAGAGGGCGAGATCCGGCTCCGCCTGTTGCTCGACCGCACCCTGGTGTGCGAGGTCTGGGACGCGGGGCTCGTCCAGCCGCGCCGCCGCAGGGCGCGCGACACCGACGAGGGCGGCCGCGGCCTGCAACTGGTCGGCCTGCTCAGCGCGTCCTGGGGGGCCCGCCGCACCCCGCGCGGCAAAACGGTGTGGTTCGAACTGCCGCTGCCGGACGGGGAGTCCCCGTCGGAGCCTTCGGTGGATGCGCTGTTGAGCATGTTCTGACCGGTGACCGGGGCCTGCTCACACCGGGCTCGACCTCGTCCATACGATGCCTCCATGTCTGCCGATGCCCCCGTGACGCGGTCCGCCTTCCGTCGCCTGAAGCCGATATCCGTTCCGCAGCCGCTGTCACAGCTGCCGCAGCGTCTCTGGTCGGAGGAGGACTGGGAGCGGATCCGGCGCGGTTACGCCGCGCGGGACATGGACGAGAAGTGGAACGTCTTCTGCGAGGGCGGGACCGTCTTCCTCCACCGCAGCTGGACCGGTTACGGGGTCTACGAGGCGACCTTCACGCCGACCGGGGACGGCGGGCGGCGGATCACCGCCGCCCTGGTGGAACGGGACGCCGAGATCTACCGGTGCACCGACGACGCCTACGACTGCGTCATGCTCGAACTGGTGCTCAGCGCCATCGTGCTGGGGGAGCCGGCGGCCGGCCTCCGGGCGCGGCTCGTGGAGCTGACGCGCCGCGGGCCGGGCGCCGACGACGCCCACGCAGGCCTCGTGCTGCACAGCGTCCTGGGCCGGCGCTCGGACACCTGACCGGCCGCCGGGACGTGCGATCACCGGCCGGGACGTGCGATCACCGGCCGGTCCGCTCAGGACGTAGCCTTCATCGCCGCAAGCCGCGCCTCGATCTCCGCCTGGTCGCCCATCGAGTCGAGCTGCTCGAACTGGGCGTCCAGGGAGGACTCCGCGAGCTCCTGCTTGCCGAGGGCGCGGGCCTCCTCCCGGCGTACCTTCTCCTCGAAGCGCGACAGCTCGCTCGTCGGGTCGAGTACGTTGATGTTCTGGGCCGCGTCCATCATCTGGTTCTGCGCCTGGGCCGTCTTGGCGCGTGCCACCAACTGGTCGCGCTTGGACTGGAGTTCGCTCAGCTTGAGCTTCATCTGGTCC
The DNA here is from genome assembly GCF_900100315.1 of Streptomyces indicus. Lineage (GTDB taxonomy): Bacteria > Actinomycetota > Actinomycetes > Streptomycetales > Streptomycetaceae > Streptomyces > Streptomyces indicus. Next base: position 178,079 of record NZ_FNFF01000014.1, on the reverse strand, counting down.
AGGCCCGACTTCAGCTTCTCGACCACCTCGGTCTGCGCGGCGATGGTCGGCTCGGCGTCCTTCGCCTCCTTCTCGGACTGCAACTGCCGCCCGAGCGCCACCTTCGCGAGCGCGTCAAACTTGTCCGCGCCGGCCGCATCCCCGCCGGAGCGCAGCTGGTCGGCCTTCTTGCTGGCCGCGAGCGCCTTGCCGCCCCACTCGCCGGCCGCGTCCACGTCCTCCTTGTGGTCGGCCTCGAGGAGCCGCAGATTGCCGATCGTGGTCGACACCGCCTCCTCCGCCTCGCGGATGTTGTTGGTGTAGTCGCGGATCAGCTGGTCGAGCATCTTCTGCGGATCCTCGGCCTGGTCGAGCAGCGCGTTGATGTTGGCCTTCGCGAGCTGGGCGACACGGCCCAGGATGGTCTGCTTCGTCATCGCGGTGAACTTCCTTTACGCGTACGTGAGTTACGGACCGCGTACGACAGGCCCCACGGACCGCCGTACGCCCGAGCCTTGGTCAGAAGCGCCCTCCACCACCCATCCGCCCCCGCGTCCCGCCCCCGCCGAAGCTCCCCGGACCGCCGAAGCCCCCGCCGCCGCGGCCGCCGTACCCGCCCCCGAAGCCGCCGCCCATCCCGCGCCCCAGCCCGCCCAGCACCTCGCCGAGGATGATCCCGCCGAGCACCGCGCCGCCCGTCCCGCCCGAACGGGGACGCCCGCCGAGCTGTCCGCCGTACGGGTCGAAGGAGCGCACGTCGCGCTCGGCCAGCTGCTGCGCCTCGCGCGCCATCGAGTCCGCCTGCTGCGCCCGCGCCAGCGCACCCGAGGCGTCGGTGGCCGCGAGCGCTTCGGCCTGGGCGAGATGCCGCTGGGCCTCCGCGAGCCGGGTCCGTGCCTCGCTGCCCACGCCGCCGCGGTGCGTGGTGATGTAGTCGGCGGCCGCGCTGACCGCGCTGCGCGCCGTGAGCAGCGTCTGGTCGAGCAGCCCGCGCGCCCGCCGGTCGGCCACCTCGCGCTCGCGCGCCCCGGCCAGCGCCTCGTCGAGCGCGGCGTCGGCCTCCTCGATCCGCCGCAGCGCGTCGATCGGGTCGTACCGCCCGCCGGCCGTCGCACCCCGCACGTCCTGGAGCACCGACTCGGCCCGCGCGATCCGCCCCTGGAGGTCGGCCGTCGAGGTCCCGTCCGCCGTGCCCTTGAGCAGCCCGCGCGCATCGGCAAGATCGGTCTCGGTCTCGGTCAGCGCACCGGGCAGCTTGGCCTCCGCCTGGGAGAGCTCGGCCGCGAGCCGCTCCACCCCGTCCACGAGCGTGCTCGCCTGGTCCACGGCGCCTTCGGCGGCCCGCAGATGCACGGCCGCGGGGCCCTTCTCGCCCGCGTCCAGGGACTGGCGGGCCTGGTTGAGGTTCTCGGTGGCGAAGAGCAGCCGCTTCTTGGCCTCCTCGATGTGCCCGCTCACGGGCGCGGCGGCGGAGTCCGCATAGCGCGTCGTGAGCGTCGTGTACGTCCCGCCGGCCGCCGTCGTGCGCGCGCTGACCTCGCGGAACTTCCCCTCGGCCAGCGTCAGCGCCTCCGGTGCGTTCTGCTCCAGGGCGCGCAGCCGGTCGAAGTCGGCAGTCTCGGCGTCGAGCCGCCGGTTCGCCTCGGTGCAGCGCGAGACGATCTCGTTCAGCATCCGCCGCTTGGTCGCGTCGTCCTCGGGGAACGCGTCGTCCAGCTGCTGGCGCAGCTTGAAGGCCGCGGTCAGCTCGCTCTTCGCGTACGTCACCGAGTCCTGGAAGCGCTTGACGGCGTCCTCGCCGAACTGGGCGGCGGCGAAGCCGAGTTCCTCCGTGGAGGTGCGCACGGCGTCATCGGTCTCCACGAGCAGCAGCCGTGCCCGCTTGTCCAGCTCCGGCAGCGGCGTGGGCGCAGGCCCGCCACCGCCCTGCCCCCAGCCCGCCGCACCTCCGGACGCGGCGCCGCCGTTCTTCTTCCGCTTGCTCCGTGCGTACGCGTACGCCGCGAGCGCCCCCGCGCTGCCGACCGCGACCACCGGCAGCACGTAGTCCCCGGTCGCGGGCCCGTGCTCCTCGGCGGCACCCGGGTCCGGGTCGCCCGGTGTGATGGCGGGGGTGGGCACGGGCTGACCTGCGATGACCGCGTTGTAGCCGTCCGCGGCGCCGATCGCGGCCCCCGCCCAGTCGTTCTGCCGCAGCGCCGGCTCGATCGCCTTCGAGGCCACTTCCTGGAGCTGGGCCTCGCTCAGCCTTGAGTCCTGGTCGACCGAGTACGCGTACTGCCGGTCGTGCGTGGCCACCGCGAGCAGGATGTCGTCGAGGCCGAGCCCGTTGCGCTCGGCGGTGCTGTTCGCCCAGCTCTTCGCGCTCTGCCCGGAGAAGTCCCGCACGTACGCGACGAACAGCTGCACCCCGCGGTCGTCGTAGAGCCGGTCGAGCGCCTGGGTCACCTCACCCCCGCGGTCGCCGAGCGCGCCCACCTTGTCGGTGATCTGCCCGTTCCTGGACAGCGTGATCGGGCCCTCGGCCCGTACGGGCCCGGCGAGCAGCAGGGGCAGCGCCACCACGAACAGGGCGGCGAGCAGCGCCCGCGCGGCTATGTGGGGCAGCGAGCGATCGCGGGTTGGCGTCACATACGTGAGCGTATGTCCCGTTATGCGGGGTCGCGACCGGGCCTTGCGTCCGACGGGGGCCGGGCCTCGCGCCCGACAGGGGCCGGGCCTCGCGTCCCACGGGGACCGGGCCTCGCGTCCCACGGGGACCTCGCGTCTGACATACGTGTGACGCGCAGCCATCGCCCGTGTGGCCGGACACGGCGGGTGGCATGGATGGCCGCGACCCCGCCCCCCAGCACCCCGAGGTGTTCTTCCCCCATGGCCCACCGCCACGGCATCCGCGCGGCCGTCGTCGCCGCGTCCTTCCTCGCCCTCGTCCTGCCCGCCTCGCTCGCCCACGCGGACGCGGCCCCGAAGCCCAAGAACTGCAACGCCTATCAGAAGACGGTCAACCGCCACCAGGAGAAGGCCGACGAGCTCGACGCGAAGTTCGCGGCGGAGCAGGCGAAGTCCGACGAGCTGTACGACGTGATGTCCGAGGCCACCGGCGAAGCCGACTGGATCATGGACACGATCGGCGATGTCGAGGAGGAGCTCCACTACGCCGAGCCGGAGAGCGCGGAGTACGCGAAGCTGCTGGAGCAGCGCGAGGACCTGCGCAAGGACCTGGCGAAGGCCCGGGACAAGGAGCGCGCGGCCTACAACGCGTGGCGTGCGTTCGAGCCCGACGAGGAGCTCGCCGCGGACCGCGCGAAGACCCACAAGCTCCTGAGGACCGCGAAGACCCGCCTGGTCAACTGCCAGAACAAGCTGGCCTCCTGACCCGCGACGCATCCGGGCCCCGGTCACTCCGGTGACCGGGGCCCGAGCGCGTTCAGGACTCCGTACGCCGCCGGATCTTGTTCCCCAGCCACACCAACGGGTCGTACTTCCGGTCCACCGCCCGCTCCTTGAGCGGGATCAGCGCATTGTCCGTGATCTTGATGCCCTCGGGGCAGACCTCGGTGCAGCACTTGGTGATGTTGCAGTAGCCGAGCCCGTGCTCGTCCTGCGCGGTCCGCTTGCGGTCGAGCCCCTGCTCGGCGGCCTCGTCGAGCGGATGCATGTCGAGCTCGGCGACCCGCATCAGGAAGCGCGGGCCCGCGAAGGCGCCCTTGTTCTCCTCGTGGTCGCGCACCACATGGCAGGTGTCCTGGCACAGGAAGCACTCGATGCACTTGCGGAACTCCTGCGAGCGGTCCACGTCCTCCTGCATCATCCGGTACTCACCGGGCCCGAGCCCCTGCGGCGGTACGAAGGAGGGGACCTCGCGGGCCTTGGTGTAGTTGAACCCGACGTCCGTCACGAGATCACGCACCACCGGGAACGCCCGCAACGGCGTCACGGTGATGGTCTCCTCGCGCGAGAACGTGGACATCCGCGTCATGCACATCAGCCGCGGCCGCCCGTTGATCTCCGCCGAACAGGACCCGCACTTGCCGGCCTTGCAGTTCCAGCGCACGGCGAGATCGGGCGCCTGCGTGGCCTGGAGCCGGTGGATGATGTCGAGCACGACCTCACCGTCGTTGACCTCGACCTCGAAGTCCTCCAGACCCCCGCCGTCGGTGTCGCCGCGCCAGACCTTGAAGTGGGCTTCGTAAGCGGTGGAAGCAGCCGTGCTCATTCAAAGAGCTCCTCTTCGGCGAGGTACTTGACCAGCTCTTCCTTCTCGAAGAGAGCCAGCAGGTCAGGGCGGATCGGTTCGGTCTCCTTGCGGACGAGGCGGATCTGGCCCCGTACCGGATCCGTGGCCGCCAACCCGCCGGTGGGATCGGCGAGTTGGCACAGCAGATTGACCCGGCGCCAGGCGCGGTCCATACCGGGGAAGTCCTCGCGGGTGTGCCCGCCCCGGGACTCCGTGCGCTCCAGGGCCGAGCGCGCGATGCACTCGCTGACCAGGAGCATGTTCCGCAGGTCGAGCGCGAGATGCCAGCCCGGGTTGAACTGCCGGTGCCCCTCGACCCCGGCCCGCCGCGCCCGCACCCGCAGGTCGGCGAGCTTCTTCAGGGCCTGGGACATCTCCTCCTCGCGGCGGATGATCCCCACGAGGTCGTTCATCGTCTGCTGGAGCTCCTGGTGCAGGGTGTACGGGTTCTCCGCGGGCCGCCCGCCGGCCGGCACCGGACCGCCCTCGACCAGGGACTCGTCCGGTCCCTCGGCCGAGAAGGGCCGCAGCGCCTCGGCGGCCGCGAGGTCGATCTGCGCCTCCTCGACCACCGGCCGGTTCTCCGCCACGGAGGCGGCATACTGCGCCGCGTGCAGCCCGGCGCGGCGGCCGAAGACCAGCAGGTCGGAGAGCGAGTTCCCGCCGAGCCGGTTCGAGCCGTGCATCCCGCCCGCGACCTCACCGGCCGCGTACAGCCCTGGCACCCCGAGCGCGGCCGCGGTGTCGGACTCGACCGCGATGCCGCCCATCACGTAGTGGCAGGTGGGCCCGACCTCCATCGCCTCGGCCGTGATGTCCACGTCCGCCAGCTCCTTGAACTGGTGGTACATGGACGGCAGCCGGCGCCGGATCACATCGGCGGGCATCCGGGAGGACACGTCGAGGAACACGCCGCCGTGCGGCGAGCCGCGCCCCGCCTTCACCTCGGAGTTGATGGCCCGGGCCACCTCGTCGCGCGGCAGCAGCTCGGGCGGGCGGCGGTTGCGGTCCGGGTCCTCGTACCAGCGGTCGCCCTCCTCCTCGGACTCCGCGTACTTCTCCTTGAAGACATCCGGGATGTAGTCGAACATGAACCGCTTGCCCTCGGAGTTCCTGAGCACCCCGCCGTCACCGCGCACGGACTCGGTGACGAGGATCCCCTTCACCGACGGCGGCCAGACCATCCCGGTGGGGTGGAACTGCACGAACTCCATGTTGAGCAGCGGCGCCCCGGCGAGCAGCGCGAGCGCGTGCCCGTCGCCCGTGTACTCCCACGAGTTGGACGTCACTTTGAAGGACTTGCCGATGCCGCCGGTCGCGAGGATCACGGTCGGCGCCTCGATCACGAAGAAGCGCCCGGACTCCCGCTCGTAGCAGAAGACCCCGGCCACCTTCCCGTCCACGTCGTCCTTCAGGATCCGTGTGACCGTGCACTCCTGGAACACCTTCAACCCGGCTTCGTAGTCCCCGAGTTGCTTGAAGTCCTCCTGCTGGAGCGACACGATCTTCTGCTGGAGCGTGCGGATCAGCTCCAGGCCCGTGCGGTCGCCGACGTGCGCGAGCCGCGGGTACTCGTGCCCGCCGAAGTTGCGCTGCGAGATCCGCCCGTCCTTCGTGCGGTCGAAGAGCGCGCCCCAGGTCTCCAGCTCCCAGACCCGGTCCGGCGCCTCCTGCGCGTGCAGCTCGGCCATCCGCCACTGGTTGAGGAACTTGCCCCCGCGCATGGTGTCGCGGAAGTGCACCTGCCAGTTGTCGCCGTCGTTCACATTGCCCATCGAGGCGGCGATCCCGCCCTCGGCCATCACCGTATGGGCCTTGCCGAACAGGGACTTGCAGATCACCGCCGTACGCGCGCCCTGCTCGCGCGCCTCGATCGCCGCCCGCAGACCGGCCCCGCCGGCCCCCACGACGACGACGTCCCACTGCTGCCGCTCCACTGTGGTCATCGCACGCACCCCGCCATCAGAACAACCTCGGATCGTCGAAGACACCGCTGGCGACGAGATAGACGTAGAAGTCCGCCAGCGCCACGCTGATCAACGAGGCCCAGGCGAGCAGCATGTGACGGGCATTCAGCTTCCCGATCCACTGCCACATCCGGTAGCGCACAGGGTGCTTGGAGAAGTGCTTGAGCTTGCCCCCGACGATGTGCCGGCACGAGTGGCAGGACAGGGTGTACGCCCAGATCAGCACGATGTTGACCAGGAAGACGAGCGTGCCGAGACCCATGTGGCCCCACTCGTAGTCCTCGTCGCGGAACGCGAGCACCGTGTCGTACGTGAGGATGCCCGCCACCGGCACCGCCGCGTAGAAGAAGTAGCGGTGCATGTTCTGGAGGATCAGCGGGAAGCGGGTCTCGCCCGTGTACGTCTTGTGCGGCTCGGCCACCGCGCAGGCCGGGGGAGAGGCCCAGAAGCCCCGGTAGTAGGCCTTGCGGTAGTAGTAGCAGGTCAGCCGGAAGCCCAGCGGGAAGATCAGGATGAGCAGCGCGGGCGACAGGCCCCACCAGCTGCCGAAGATCTCCCAGTTCGGGCCGCCCTTCATCGGCGCGCAGTTCTCCGCGAGGCAGGGCGAGTAGAACGGCGAGACGTAGGGCGCCGCGTAGTAGTCCGCGTTGGCGAAGGCCCGCCACGTCGAGTACACGATGAAGGCGAGCAGCCCCGCGAAGGTCACGGCGGGCTGCAGCCACCAGCGGTCGGTCCGCAGATGCGGGGCGGCGATGGCGGCACGGCCCGCGCCGCGCACCCCGCCCTCGCTATGGATTTGGGGGTCTGTACCAGTGGCCAACGGGGTCTCCAGTCGTTACGGCTCTCTTCGGCAGCCGGAACCGGGGTCAGGGAGCGCGGCGGTCGCGGGCGCCCAGGCCCTCGTCGTCGGCATCGGTCCACAGCGAGCTGTCGTAGGGCGCGTCGGGGATGCCGACCATCTCGGGCCGCGCCTTCGGGCGCAGCGTCGGCGCGGCTTCCTTGAGCAGGGCGACGCTGTCGCGCAGGTGGTCGGCGTCCGTACGCACCCGGCGGATGTCCAGGCTCGCCCCGACGTGCTGCTCCAGCCTGCCGACCGAGCGCACCAGATCGTCGAGACAGCGCTGAACGGCCGTCAAATCATCGTGCAGGGACATGAGTTGCCCTCCACTCCGCTTGTCGCGGCGGATCCCAATGGATCGTGCGCCTGCGAGTGTCGCGCGTCACATCCCGGATTGTGAAGGGATCTGCGCGGATTCCCCCGTACGAGGGCGCGAGGGGGCCGAGGAGGGGCGCCCGGGGGCCGGATTGGGCCGCACGGGTGGGGTTGGCGCCGCCCGCCGACGTGTCGGCCGCGCCGCCTCACGGCGATCCCTTTCAGTGGGCACGTATCCGTGTGATCAGCACTCAAATTACCCCGTACGTGAACGATCCCGGCCCCTCACGGGAAGCAGCGGTGGCCGGGCCAGCCCCCGGAGGTTCCAGCCATGCCCCCACGCGATCCCGCCGTTCGCCCCGGCGTCCGCCCCGCAGTGCGGGCGGCTGCCTACCTCGTCGCGGGCGTGCTCGCCCTGCCCTCGCTCGCCGCGTGCGGCTCCTCCGAGGACGCGGCGGCCCCCGCCGCGGGGCAGGACATCGCGGCCGCCGCCCGTGACCTGGTCGCCGACGGGGGCAAGGCGGCCTGGGCCGTGGACGGGCTGCCCGACACCTTCAACTCCTTCCAGGCGGACGCCGGTACGACGACCGCGCGCGTCGCCGGCGCCGTACTGCCGTCGATGTACGAGACCGACGAGCGCGGCCGCCCGGTGCGCAACGCGGACTACCTGGAGAGCGCCGAGATCGTCGAGCGCGAGCCCAAGCAGGTCGTCCTGTACAAGCTGAACCAGCAGGCGGTGTGGAGCGACGGCCGCGAGATCGGCGCCGCCGACTTCGCCGCGCAGTGGCGCGCCCTGTCCGGTGAGGACTCGGCGTTCTGGACGGCGCGCAACGCGGGCTACGACCGCATCGAGAAGATCGAGAAGGGCGCCAACAACCTGGAGGTGCGGGTCACCTTCGCCAAGCCGTACACCGACTGGCGCTCGCTGTTCTCGCCGCTGTACCCGAAGGAGGTCATGGGCACCCCCGACTCCTTCAACGACGGCGCCCGCAAGAAGCTCAAGGTCACGGCCGGTCCGTTCCGTATCTCCGAGATCGACCGCGAGGCCGGCGAGCTCACCCTGACCCGCAACCCGCGCTGGTGGGGCCGGCCCGCGAAGCTGGAGCAGCTCGTCCTCAAGTCGGTGCCGCGCGACGAGCGCGCCGCGGCGCTGGCCGCGGGCCGCGTGGACATCGCCGAGGTCACCCCGGACGACGCCGAGCGGATCGCCCTCGCCGCCCGCGACAAGGGCGCCGGAGGTCCGCTCGCGCACGGCCCGGGCGCCCAGCTGACCCCGGCCAAGGCGCTGCGGTCCTGGGCGATCGCCAACGACCCGGAGAACGAGGAGCGGGCCGAGGCCGAGACCGAGGCCATCGCGAAGACCCACAAGGCGATCAGGAAGTACGCGAAGGAACAGCAGGGCCTGCGCGGCGTCACGGTCCGCAAGTCCCTCGAACCGGCTTACACGCAGCTGGCGTTGAACGGTTCCGGCGGCCCGCTCGCCGACGAGCGCGTACGCCGCGCCGTGGCCCGCGCGCTCGACCGCAAGGAGCTGGCGGGGCTCGTCCTCAAGCCGCTCGGCCTGCCGGCGGAGCCCGTCGGCAGCCACATCGCGCTGGCCGGCCAGGAGGCGTACTCCGACAACAGCGGCGCGCTCGGCGACCAGGACACCGCCGAGGCGCGCGCGCTGCTCGCGGACGCGGGCTGGGTTGCCGGCGGCCCGGTCAAGACCGCGGGCAGCAAGGGCGAGAAGGCGAAGAAGAAGTCCTCCGGGTCCGACGAGGACGGCACGTACATCGTCGGCCAGGAGGACGGCAAGCCGCGCGCCGACGAGCGCTTCGAGGTGCGCGCCGACAACCAGCCCGAGGCGCAGGCCAAGCGCGAGGAGGAGCGCACCAAGAAGGAGGCGCACCGCGGCGGCGCCCAGGGTGCGTACGCGCCCAAGGGCACCGCGGCCCCGAAGCCGGTGGGCGGGCCGCTGGCCAAGGACGGCCAGGCGCTCACCCTGAAGTTCGTCCTGCCGTCCGGGCCGGGCTCGGAGCCGCTGCGCGCGGTGGGCGAGCGGATCCAGCGCATGCTCCAGAAGATCGGCATCCGCACCGAGATCACCAAGGTCCCCGACGACAGCTACTTCAAGGACCACATCGCGTCCGGCCAGTACGACATGGCGCTGTACTCCTGGCCCGGCTCGGCCTACCCGGCCACCGACGCCCGGCCGATCTTCGCCAAGCCGGAGCCGGCCGCCGACGGTTCGCTGAACGTCGAGCAGAACTACACGCGGGTCGGCACCGACCACATCGACCAGCTTTTCGACCAGGCGCTCGCCGAGCTCGACGAGGGCAAGGCGCGCGACCTGGTCAAGAAGGCCGACGCCCGGATCTGGGCCGCGGCCGGCTCGATCCCGCTCTACCAGCGCCCGGAGCTGGTGGCGGTCCGCCAGGGCCTCGCGAACACCGGCGCCTTCGGCTTCGAGTCGCCCTCGTACGAGGACATCGGCTTCCTGAAGTCGGCGGGGGTCCCGAAGGAGTGAGCCTCGCGTGAGCCTGGTGTGAAGGTGAAGATCACCTAGCTCAGAAGTACCTCAAGTCCCTTGCTCGCCGGTTCCGCCGGCGGGCAAGGTTCGTTTCGACTCATTGACCCGTGTCATTCCTGCGCCCTCCCACACCCTCGGCGCGCTCTCTTTCCTCAGAAGTTGATCAAATCTGGCATACGCCGCCTGTGCACAGGCCAGAATCCTCGCGACCGGTGTGCGACCAGACACCGTGTGTATACGGGGGTACGTCCATGAAGCGCTTCATTCCGATCGGTGCCGCGCTGCTCACGCTCGGCGCGGGTGCGACGGCCTGCACCGGGGACTCCGGCACGGACCGGGCCGACAAGCCGGCGCACTCGAAGTCCGCGGCACCCGAGAAGCGCTGCGAGGGCGGCACGTACACGTGGTCCGACGTCCGCGAGCGTGATGTGCTGACCGGCGTCGCCGAGGTGCAGGAGATCGGGCCCGAGGGCGGGAAGCTCACGCAACCGGTGAAGGTGGTGCGCCGCCCGAAGACCGACGTGACCGCAGAGCGGCCCGTGATCGACGGCCGCGCCGCCCTCTTCTCGTTGGCCCGGAAGGTGGGTCAGGCCGAGGCGGAGGACCGGCCGCAGGATCTGGCCTTCACCGACGTGGGTCGCGCACCCGCCGATGTGGACAGCAACGTCACGTCCGTGGACGGCCCCGGGGACCTGGTCGTGTACACGAGCACACGGATCGTCGAGGGCGACTTCCGGCATGTCTGCCGCTCCGGGGACGCACCGACCACCGGTCACGCGACCAGCTGGTCGGTCGACGGGGTGGGCGTCCTGGACTGCGGCGAGGCGGTGGACGGCCGCGTCGCACGCGAGGCCGCCCGGGCTTCCTGCCCGCCGGGCTCCGCGGCCGTCGAGGAGCCCGAGGACGCGTAGCCGGTCGCGGGCACCGTAAAGCCGCAGGTCAGCGCAGCTCACGGCACCCGCGCAGGCCGCCCCCCGCCGCTCAACGTAGGATGGGGTAAGGCCGTGGCGTGTCCAGCCCGGCGCGGCACAGGCGTACATCGGCGTACCGATGCGATACGCGCAGCCGCTCGCTAGTTCCATCTGTCCCGGGAGAAGCACCGCACGTGCCCACGCGCCACGACATCCGAAACGTCGCCATCGTCGCCCACGTCGACCACGGCAAGACGACCATCGTCGACGCCATGCTCAAGCAGGCCGGCTCCTTCGCCGCGCACGCCGCCGAGTCCCTCGACGACCGCATGATGGACTCGAACGACCTGGAGCGTGAGAAGGGCATCACGATCCTGGCCAAGAACACGGCCGTCAAGTACCACCCCAAGGATGGCGGCGACGTCATCACCATCAACATCATCGACACCCCCGGCCACGCCGACTTCGGTGGTGAGGTCGAGCGCGGTCTGTCGATGGTCGACGCGGTGGTCCTGCTCGTGGACGCCTCCGAGGGCCCGCTCCCGCAGACCCGCTTCGTGCTGCGCAAGGCGCTCCAGCAGCGGCTGCCCGTGATCCTCTGCATCAACAAGACGGACCGCCCGGACTCCCGGATCGACGAGGTCGTCAACGAGACGTACGACCTCTTCCTCGACCTGGACGCCGACGAGGACCAGATCGAGTTCCCGATCGTCTACGCCTGCGGCCGTGACGGCATCGCCTCGCTGACCAAGCCGGAGGACGGCACCGTCCCGGCCGACAGCGACAGCCTCGAGCCGTTCTTCTCGACGATCCTGGAGCACGTCCCGGCTCCGGAGTACGACGAGAGCGCCCCGCTCCAGGCGCACGTCACCAACCTCGACGCCGACAACTTCCTCGGCCGTATCGCGCTGCTCCGCGTCGAGCAGGGCGAGCTGCGCAAGGGCCAGACCGTGGCGTGGATCAAGCGCGACGGCACGGTCCAGAACGTGCGCATCACCGAGCTGATGATGACCGAGGCGCTCACCCGCAAGCCGGCCGAGATGGCGGGCCCGGGCGACATCTGCGCCGTCGCCGGTATCCCCGACATCATGATCGGCGAGACCCTGGCCGACCCGGAGAACCCGATCGCGCTGCCGCTGATCACGGTGGACGAGCCGGCGATCTCGATGACCATCGGCACCAACACCTCCCCGCTGGTCGGCCGCGGCGGTACGGGCAAGGGCGCGGACGCCAAGTCCGCGGTCAAGGACCGCAAGGTCACCGCCCGCCAGGTCAAGGACCGCCTCGACCGCGAGCTGATCGGTAACGTCAGCCTCCGCGTCCTGGACACCGACCGCCCGGACGCCTGGGAGGTGCAGGGCCGCGGTGAGCTGGCGCTCGCCATCCTGGTCGAGCAGATGCGCCGCGAGGGCTTCGAGCTGACCATCGGCAAGCCGCAGGTGGTCACGCAGGTGATCGACGGCAAGGTGCACGAGCCGGTCGAGCGCATGACGATCGACGTGCCCGAGGAGCACATGGGTGCCGTCACGCAGCTCATGGGTGTCCGCAAGGGCCGTATGGACAACATGTCCAACCACGGGTCGGGCTGGGTCCGCCTGGAGTTCGTCGTCCCGTCGCGCGGCCTCATCGGCTTCCGTACGGAGTTCCTGACGCAGACCCGCGGCACCGGTATCGCGCACTCCATCCACGAGGGCATGGAGCCGTGGTTCGGCACCCTGGCGACCCGTAACAACGGTTCGCTCGTGGCCGACCGCGCCGGCGCCGTGACCGCGTTCGCGATGACCAACCTCCAGGAGCGCGGCGTCCTGTTCACCGAGCCCGGCACCGAGGTGTACGAGGGCATGATCGTGGGCGAGAACTCGCGCGCCGACGACATGGACGTGAACATCACCAAGGAGAAGAAGCTCACCAACATGCGCTCGGCCTCGGCCGACTCCTTCGAGGCGATCGTCCCGCCGCGCAAGCTCTCCCTGGAGCAGTCCCTGGAGTTCTGCCGCGACGACGAGTGCGTCGAGGTCACCCCGGAGGCCGTCCGCATCCGCAAGGTGGTCCTGGACAAGACGGCACGCGCCCGCACGGCCTCGCGCGCCAAGCACGCCTGAGGCGTCCGCCACAGCTGATCCAAGGCTGATCCAAGGCTGGCCGAACCGGCCCGGCTCCGCGCCCTGTTGGGCGTAGAGTCGGGCCGTTCGCGTCCCCGGGCACGCTCGCCACTCTCCGTGCGGCACCCGACGCTACGCGTGTCGACCCGCAACTGGTTTTCCCGGCCGACCTGTCCGGAATCCGGACGCTCCTGACCGATAGATGTGTAACGAGTCCGTTTCGCGAGCATCTATCTCGGATCGGTTTGTCCGTATTTCGGAAGAAGTAGGCGACAGGTGTGATCGAACCGAGACCAAAAGAGTGTGGTCGGCTCGTAGCCCATGGCTAATAGTTGAGCGCGTAGAGCTCGGGTCAATGGGTCACGCGCTGTGGGGAGCGCCGACTCACGAGCACACTGGGGTACTTGGTCTCCGCCGTCAGGGGTGTCGGCGGGATCTCGCGTACCCCCTCTTGTAGTGAACAAGTGGACTCATGAGGAGGAACCCATGCGTGGTGCCAAGAGCGCCAAGTGGGTCGCGATAGCCACCGCGGTGGCGCTGGGTGCGACCGCCTGTGGCGGTGGCAGCGATGAAGGCGACAGCAAGGACAAGGGCAGCGCCGCCGGCAAGCCCGCGGGCTACGTCTCCATCGACGTCGGCGAGCCCCAGAAGCCGCTGATCCCGGCCGACACCAACGAGTCCAACGGCTCGTATGTCATCCAGTCCCTGTTCACGCAGCTGCTGGACTTCGACGCGGACGGCAACATCGTCTACACGAACGCCGAGTCGGTCGACACCAAGGACTCGAAGACCTGGACGGTCAAGCTCAAGAAGGGCTGGAAGTTCCACAACGGCGAGGACGTCACGGCGAAGTCGTACGTCGACGCGTGGAACTGGTACGCCAACATCAAGAACAACCAGCAGAACGCCTTCTGGTTCCAGGACATCAAGGGCTACGACGATGTCCACCCGGAGAAGGGTGACCCGAAGGCCGAGGCCATGTCCGGCCTCAAGGTCGTCGACGACCACACCTTCACCATCGAGCTGAAGAACGCCGTGCCGTACTTCAACTACAAGCTCGGTTACGCCACGTGGGCCCCGCTGCCCAAGGTCTTCTACGACGACCCGAAGGCGTTCGGCCAGAAGCCGATCGGCAACGGTCCGTACACCTTCGAGAAGTGGACCCACAAGAAGCTCATCCAGGTCAAGGCCTGGGACGAGTACCAGGGTCCGAACAAGGCGCAGAACAAGGGCGTCCAGTTCAAGCACTACAACACCGTCGAGGCCGCCTACAAGGAGGTCCTCTCCGGCAACCTGGACATGATCCGCCAGGTCGGCCCGACGGACCTGCCGAAGTACAAGCAGGACCTCGGTGACCGCGCCATCGAGCAGCCCTACGCGGCCATCCAGACGCTGACCCCGGCGTTCTACTCGAAGACGTTCAAGGACATCGACCCCAAGGTTCTCCAGGGTCTGTCCATGGCGATCGACCGCGAGACGATCACCAAGACCGTCCTGAACAACACCCGTACGCCGGCCGTCGGCTTCGTGCCGCCGGGCGTCAAGGGCAACCAGGACCTGGGCACGGACGTGTTCAAGTACGACCCGAAGAAGGCCAAGCAGCTCGTCGAAGAGGGCGGCGGCGTTCCGGGCAACAAGTTCACCATCCAGTACAACGCCGATGGTGGACACAAGGAGTGGGTGACCGCGGTCTGCGAGTCGATCCGCAACGCGACCGGCGTCGAGTGCACCGGCGACCCGAAGCCTGACTTCGCCACGGACCTCGAGGCCCGTGACAACGACCAGGTGAAGGGCATGTACCGCGGTGGCTGGGTCGCCGACTACCCGGTCAACGCCAACTTCATGAAGGAGCTGTACCACACCACCGCCGAGGCCAACAACGGCCGCTTCTCCAACAAGGAGATCGACGAGGCGATGAACAAGGCCGACCAGGCCAAGTCCCTCGACGAGTCGGTGAAGGCCTTCCAGGAGGTCGAGAAGAAGCTGGTCGAGCACATGCCGGCCATCCCGCTCTGGTACTACCGCATCAACGGTGGTCACAGCGAGGCTGTCGACAACGTCAAGGTCGACTTCCACGGTGACCTCGAGGTGTGGGGCGTCACCACCAAGTAACAGAGCCTTAGGGCCTCTTCCCACTCGGCCGTAAACCCGCCGCAACTCAGGTGGCGGTGGGGGTTGTGCGGGGCCGCTTCGCCCGATTCGATTCGGGGGAGGCGGCCCCCACAGCTGCAGTAACCCCTCACGGAGGCACCAATGGGGCGCTATGTCGCACGACGACTGCTCCAGATGATCCCAGTGTTCATCGGGTCAACACTGATCATCTTCCTCATGATGTACGCCCTGCCCGGTGACCCTGTCCGGGCCATGATGGGTGACCAGGCGTACGACCCGTCGGTGGTCGCGAGCAAGAGAAAAGAGCTCGGCCTCGACCTGCCGATCCTGCAGCAGTACTGGAACTACCTTTCCGGGCTGGTGCAGGGCGACTTCGGGACCCAGATCGCCAGCCAGCAGCCCATCGCGGATGTCATCGCACGCGTCTTCCCGGTGACGATCCGGCTGACGATCTTCGCGTTCGCCTTTGTCTCGATCGTCGGTATCGGCCTCGGCATCATCGCCGGTCTGCGCCCCGACACGCTCCGGGACCGCGGTCTGCTCACGCTGACCCTGATCCTCGTGTCCATGCCTTCCTTCGTGCTGGGCTTCCTTCTGCAGTGGCTGCTCGCGTTCCAGTGGCCGATCGTCAAGCCGACGGTCCAGGACGACACGGACATCACTCAACTTCTGCTGCCGGCCATCGTGTTGGCATCCCTGTCCCTCGCATACGTGGCCCGGTTGACCCGCACGTCGATCGCGGAGAACCTGCGCGCGGACTACATGCGCACCGCCGTGGCCAAGGGTCTGCCCCGCCGCCGCATCATCGGTGTGCACCTCATGCGCAACTCGCTGATCCCCGTGGTCACCTTCCTCGGCATCGAGATCGGCAACCTCATGACCGGTGCCATCGTGACCGAGGGCATCTTCAACGTGGGCGGCGTCGGTAACGAGATCTACCAGGCGCTCATCCGCCGCGAGGGCGCCACGGTCGTGGGCATCGCCTCGCTGATGGTGCTCATCTACCTCGCCGCCAGCTTGATCGTCGACCTGCTTTACGCGGTCCTGGACCCGAGGATCCGGTATGCCTGACAAGACCGCCGAAAAGGTCACGACCGCGACGGGCGAGCCGATCCCGGCCGCCGCAGTCGCCACGGACGCCGGTCCCGCTCCGGCCAAGGCGCGCAGCCTGTGGTCCGACGCCTGGCACGACCTGCGCCGTCAGCCGCTGTTCATCATCTCGTCGGTGCTGATCCTGCTGCTCCTGGTCATAGCCATCTGGCCGGGGCTCTTCACCAGCGCCTCGCCGCGCCAGGCCGACCTGGCCAAGCACTACCTGCAGAAGCCGCAGTGGGGACACTTCTTCTCCCCGGAGTGGCTGGGCTACGACGGCCAGGGACGCTCGATCTACGCACGTGTCATCTACGGCGCCCGCGCCTCGATCACCGTCGGTGTCGGCGTGACCCTGTGCGTCACCGTGCTCGGCACGTTCATCGGCATGATCGCCGGTTACTTCGGCGGCTGGATCGACTCGATCCTGTCGCGCGTGACCGACGTCTTCCTCGGTATCCCGTTCCTGCTGGGCGCCCTGGTCGTCCTGAACACCTTCGAGAAGCGCTCGGTGTGGGTCGTGATCCTGGCTCTGGCGTTCCTGGGCTGGACCCAGATCGCCCGTGTCGCCCGCGGTGCGGTGATCACGATCAAGCAGGCCGACTACGTGATGGCGGCGAAGGCGCTGGGCGCCTCGACGACGCGGATCCTGTTCCGGCACATCCTGCCGAACGCGCTCGCGCCCATCATCGTCGTCGCGACCATCGCGCTCGGTGGCTATATCGCCGCCGAGGCCACCCTGTCCTTCCTGGGCATCGGCCTGACCGAACCCACGATCTCCTGGGGTGGCGACGTCTCCGCCGGACGTGAGCAGCTGCGCAACGCGCCCTTCACCCTGATCGTCCCGTCCGTCATGGTCTCGGTCACGGTGCTCTCGTTCCTCATGTTCGGCGATGCGGTCCGCAACGCCCTCGACCCCAAGCTGCGCTGAGGGAGGCGTACGTGACCACCATCGACAAGACGTCAAGCGTCCCGGCCCCCCGCGGCTCGGACGACTTCGGCGGCCCCCTGCTCGAAGTCCGCGACCTGCACGTGGAGTTCCACACCCGCGACGGCGTCGCCAAGGCCGTCAACGGTGTGAACTACACCGTCAGCGCCGGCGAGACCCTCGCGGTCCTCGGTGAATCGGGCTCCGGCAAGTCCGTGACCGCCCAGGCGATCATGGGCATCCTCGACATGCCGCCCGGCCGTATCCCCAAGGGAGAGATCTTCTTCCGCGGCGAGGACATGCTCAAGATGTCCGCCGACGAGCGGCGCAAGATCCGCGGCCGGAAGATCGCGATGATCTTCCAGGACGCGCTCTCCTCGCTCAACCCGGTGCTCTCCGTGGGCTACCAGCTCGGCGAGATGTTCCGTGTGCACCAGGGCCTCTCCAAGAAGGAGGCCAAGGCCAAGGCCATCGAGCTGATGGACAAGGTCAAGATCCCCGCCGCCAAGGCGCGGGTCGACGACTACCCCCACCAGTTCTCCGGCGGTATGCGCCAGCGCATCATGATCGCCATGGCCCTGGCTCTGGAGCCGGACCTGATCATCGCGGACGAGCCCACCACGGCGCTCGACGTGACGGTCCAGGCCCAGGTCATGGACCTGCTCGCGGAGCTGCAGCGCGAGTACAACATGGGTCTGATCCTGATCACCCACGACCTCGGCGTCGTCGCCGACGTCGCGGACAAGATCGCCGTGATGTACGCGGGCCGCATCGTCGAGACCGCGCCCGTGCACGAGCTGTACAAGCGCCCGGCCCACCCGTACACCAAGGGTCTGCTCGACTCGATCCCGCGCCTGGACCAGAAGGGCCAGGAGCTGTACGCGATCAAGGGTCTGCCGCCCAACCTGACCCGCATCCCGAGCGGCTGCGCCTTCAACCCGCGCTGCCCGATGGCCCAGGACATCTGCCGTACGGACATCCCGGCACTGTTCCCGGTCACCGAGCGGGACGGCGGCGAGCTGCCCGGCCGCGGCAGCGCGTGCCACTTCTGGAAGGAGACGATCCATGGCTGAGCTGAGCAAGAGCAACGAGCCGGCGGACGCCACCCCGAACGTCTCCGAGGTCGAGACGGTGGACGCCGCCACCGAGTCGGAGGCGGTCGCCGCCATCGAGGCGCCGGTCGAGCGCGGTGAGCCGATCCTGCAGGTGCGCAACCTGGTCAAGCACTTCCCGCTGACCCAGGGCATCCTCTTCAAGAAGCAGATCGGCGCGGTCAAGGCCGTCGACGGTGTCAGCTTCGACCTGCACCAGGGCGAGACCCTCGGCATCGTGGGCGAGTCCGGCTGCGGCAAGTCCACCGTCGCCAAGCTGCTCATGACCCTGGAGACCGCCACCGCAGGTGAGGTCTTCTACAAGGGCCAGGACATCACCAAGCTCTCGGGGCGCGCACTCAAGGCGGTGCGCCGCAACATCCAGATGGTGTTCCAGGACCCGTACACCTCGCTGAACCCGCGTATGACGGTCGGCGACATCATCGGCGAGCCCTTCGACATCCACCCCGAGGTGGCCCCGAAGGGCGACCGGCGGCGCAAGGTCCAGGAGCTCCTGGACGTCGTGGGTCTCAACCCCGAGTACATCAACCGCTACCCGCACCAGTTCTCCGGCGGCCAGCGCCAGCGCATCGGCATCGCCCGCGGCCTCGCGCTCAACCCGGAGATCATCATCTGCGACGAGCCGGTCTCCGCGCTCGACGTGTCGGTGCAGGCGCAGGTCATCAACCTGATGGAGAAGCTGCAGGACGAGTTCAACCTTTCCTACATCTTCATCGCGCACGACCTGTCCATCGTGCGGCACATCTCCGACCGCGTCGGCGTGATGTACCTGGGTGCGATGGCCGAGATCGGCACGGACACGCAGATCTACGACCACCCGACCCACCCGTACACGCAGGCGCTGCTCTCCGCGGTGCCGGTGCCGGACCCGGAGTCCCGCGAGGGCCGCGAGCGCATCATCCTCACCGGCGACGTGCCCTCGCCGGCCAACCCGCCGTCGGGCTGCCGCTTCCGCACCCGCTGCTGGAAGGCGCAGGACCGCTGCGCCGAGGAGGTCCCGCTGCTGGCGATCCCCGAGCGGTTCGTCGGCAAGGACACCCCGGCCGCACACGAGTCGGCCTGCCACTTCGCCGAGGAGAAGGACGTCGTGCACGCGGCGTGAGTTCTTCTCGTACGACACCGGGAACCCCCGGATGCCCTGAGTGGGCGTCCGGGGGTTCCCGCGTTCCGGTGGGAGTGCACCCGGAAAGCCGCCTCCGACGTGCGAAAGGTACCCATTTGGGGTGTATTGGGCCGTAACTGAGTTCAGGCCTGTTAAGGAGGCACTCCATGCGTGGAGCCACACACGCCAAGTGGGCCGCGTGCGCGGTGACCGTAGCCCTCGCGGCGACCGCCTGCGGTGGCGGCGGCAGCGGCGGCAGCGGTGACGGCTCCGGGATCGTCAGGTCCTCGTGGGGTGACCCGCAGAACCCGGTCGAGCCGGCCAACACCAACGAGGTCCAGGGCGGCAAGGTCCTCGACATGCTCTTCCGGGGTCTGAAGAAGTACGACCCGAAGACCGGCGAGGCCAAGGACCTGATCGCCGAGAAGATCGAGACCACCGACTCGCAGAACTTCACGGTCACGCTCAAGGACGGCTGGACCTTCAGCAACGGCGAGAAGGTCACCGCGAAGTCCTTCGTCGACGCCTGGAACTACGGCGCGCACGTGGACAACAAGCAGAACAACGCGCCGTTCTTCTCGGACATCAAGGGCTACGAGGACGTCCACCCCGAGTCGGGTTCCGCCAAGGCCAAGACGATGTCCGGCCTGGTCGTGAAGGACGACAAGACCTTCACGGTCGCGCTCAAGGAGAAGTTCTCCACCTGGCCCGAGACCCTCGGCTACCAGGCCTACGCGCCGCTGCCCAAGGTGTTCTTCGACGACCACGCCGGCTGGCTGTCCAAGCCGATCGGCAACGGCCCGTACACCGTCGAGTCCTACGCCAAGGGCTCCGAGATGAAGCTGCGCGCCTGGGACGGCTACAAGGGCGAGGACAAGGCGCAGAACGGCGGCGTGGACCTCAAGGTCTACACGGACAACAACACCGCCTACACGGACCTGATGGCCGGCAACCTCGACCTCGTCGACGACGTCCCGGCCCAGCAGCTCAAGAACGTCAAGAACGACCTGGGCGACCGCTACATCAACCAGCCCGCGCTGATCATCCAGACCCTCGTCTTCCCGATGTACGACAAGAACTGGTCGAAGGCCGGCATGGAGAAGGTCCGCCGCGGCCTGTCCATGGCGATCAACCGGGACGAGATCACCAAGGAGATCTTCCAGGAGACCCGCACGCCCGCCGTGGACTGGACCTCCCCCGCCCTGGGCGAGAAGGGCGGCTACAAGGACATGTGCGGCGACGCCTGCACGTACGACCCCGAGCAGGCGAAGAAGCTGGTCGCCGAGGGCGGCGGACTGCCCGGCGGCAAGGTCCAGATCACCTCGAACGTGGACACCGGCTCGCACCGCGTGTGGATGGACGCGGTCTGCAACTCCATCAACAACGCGCTCGGCAAGGGCACCTGCACGGTCAACCCGGTCGGCACCTTCGCGGACTTCAAGAACCAGCTCGGCGCCTACAAGTTCACCGGCCCCTTCCGCTCGGGCTGGCAGGCGGACTACCCGCTGATCCAGAATTTCCTCGAGCCGCTGTACTACAAGAACGGCTCGTCGAACTACGGCAAGTTCGACAACAAGGCCTTCAACGACCTGGTGGACAAGGCGAACGCCGAGACCGACCGGGCCAAGGCGACCACCGACTTCCAGAACGCCCAGAAGATCCTCGCCGAGCAGATGCCCGCGATCCCGCTCTGGTACCAGAACGGCTCGGCCGGCTACTCGGAGAACGTCTCCGACGTCACCCTCAACCAGTTCAGCGTCCCGGTCTACGACCAGATCAAGGTCAACTGACCCGACTCCCCGCAGGGGCCGCCCCGTTGACGGGCGGCCCCTTCCCCGACCCCCGGAGCTGTCATGGGACGCTACGTGATCCGGCGGCTGCTCCAGATGATCCCCGTGTTCATCGGAGCGACCTTCCTGATCTTCGTCATGGTGTACGCGCTCGGCGATCCGGTCGCCGCGCTCTTCGGCGACAAGGCACCCGACCCGGCGACGGCCGCGCGCATCCGCGAGGACCTCGGCCTCGACAAGCCCCTGTGGCAGCAATACCTGCACTACATGGGCAACATCTTCCGGGGCGACTTCGGCACCGCGTTCAACGGGCAGAAGGTCACGGAGCTGATGGCCTCGGCGTTCCCGGTGACGATGAAGCTCACGTTCGTGGCGATCGTCATCGAGATCATCGTCGGCATCGCCCTCGGTGTGGTCAGCGGCCTCAAGCGCGGCCGGCCCCTGGACACCTCGCTGCTCGTCCTGACGCTGATCGTGATCTCGGTCCCGACCTTCGTCTCCGGCTATCTGCTCCAGCTCCTGTTCGGCCTGAAGCTCGGCTGGGTGCGTCCGACGGTCTCCTCCGACGCCCCGCTCAACGAACTGATCCTGCCGGGCATCGTCCTCGCGCTGGTCTCCCTCGCGTACGTGACCCGCCTGACGCGTACGTCGATCGGCGAGAACGCCCGCGCCGACTACGTCCGCACGGCCGTGGCCAAGGGACTGCCGAGGCGCCGGGTGATCACCAAGCACCTGCTGCGCAACTCGCTGATCCCCGTGGTCACCTTCATCGGCGCGGACATCGGCGCCCTCATGGGCGGCGCCATCGTCACCGAGCGCATCTTCAACATCCACGGCGTGGGATACCAGCTCTACAACGGCATCCTGCGCGGCAACACCCCGACCGTGGTCGGCTTCGTGACGATCCTCGTGCTCGTCTTCCTGGTGGCCAACCTCCTTGTCGACCTGCTGTATGCGGTCCTGGACCCGAGGATCCGTTATGCCTGAGGCCTACGACCCCAACCAAGTCGCGAAGGACGCGATCGCGCCGACCGGAGCGGGCGGCGCGATGGACCTCGCGATGAGCGAGGCCGAGACGCTGGAGAAGACCCCGGGCGGTCCCGGCGGCACCGGGCCGCAGGAGAAGGCCCGCAGCCTGTGGACCGACGCCTGGCAGCAGCTGCGCCGCAACCCGGTCTTCATCATCTCCTCGCTGCTCATCGTGTTCCTGGTGCTCATCGCGATCTGGCCCTCGCTGATCGCGAGCGGCGACCCGAACGCGTGCCAGCTGTCGCAGGCCAACAAGGGCTCGGGACCGGGTCATCCGTTCGGCACCGACCAGCAGGGATGCGACGTGTACACGCGCACGGTGTACGGGGCCCGCGCCTCCATCGCCGTGGGCATCTGCGCCACCCTCGGCGTCGCGATCCTCGGCTCGCTCATGGGCGGGCTCGCCGGCTTCTTCGGCGGCTGGTGGGACGGGCTGCTCTCGCGCCTGGCCGATGTGTTCTTCGCGATCCCGGTGGTCCTCGGCGGTCTGGTCTTCCTGTCCGTGGTGGTGTCCGACACCATCTGGCCGGTGGTCGGCTTCATGGTCCTGCTCGGCTGGCCACAGATCTCCCGTATCGCCCGGGGATCGGTCATCACCGCCAAGCAGAACGACTACGTGCAGGCGGCGCGGGCGCTCGGCGCCTCCAACTCCCGGATGCTCCTTCGGCACGTCGCACCCAACGCCGTCGCTCCCGTGATCGTGGTCGCGACCATCGCGCTCGGCACGTACATCGCCCTGGAGGCCACGCTGTCGTTCCTCGGCGTGGGGCTGCGGCCGCCGACCGTCTCCTGGGGCATCGACATCTCCAACGCCTCGCAGGTCATCCGCAACTACCCGTCGCAGCTGCTGTGGCCGGCCGGCGCCCTGAGCATCACCGTGCTCGCGTTCATCATGCTCGGCGACGCGGTGCGCGACGCCCTCGACCCGAAGCTGAGGTGATGGTCGCATGCTGCTCGAAGTACGCGATCTGCACGTGGAGTTCCGTACGCGCGACGGGGTGGCCAAGGCCGTCAACGGGGTCACGTACTCCGTGGACGCCGGCGAGACCCTCGCCGTGCTCGGCGAGTCCGGGTCCGGCAAGTCGGTCACCGCGCAGGCCGTCATGGGCATCCTCGACATGCCGCCCGGGAAGATCACCGGCGGCGAGATCCTCTTCCAGGGCAAGGACCTCCTGAAGCTCAAGGAGGACGAGCGGCGCAAGGTGCGCGGCGCCGAGATGGCGATGATCTTCCAGGACGCGCTCTCGTCGCTCAACCCCGTGCTCACCGTGGGCGATCAGCTCGGCGAGATGTTCGTGGTGCACCGCGGGATGTCCAAGAAGGACGCGAAGCTCAAGGCCGTCGAACTGATGGACCGGGTCCGCATCCCCGCCGCGAAGGAGCGCGTGGGGCAGTACCCGCACCAGTTCTCCGGCGGTATGCGCCAGCGGATCATGATCGCGATGGCGCTGGCTCTGGAGCCGGCGCTGATCATCGCGGACGAGCCCACGACCGCCCTGGACGTGACGGTCCAGGCCCAGGTCATGGACCTGCTCGCGGAGCTCCAGCGCGAGCTCAACATGGGCCTGATCCTGATCACGCACGACCTGGGTGTGGTCGCGGACGTGGCCGACAAGATCGCCGTGATGTACGCGGGCCGCATCGTCGAGCGCGCCCCCGTCCACGACATCTACAAGGCCCCGGCCCACCCGTACACCAAGGGCCTGCTCGAATCGATCCCGCGGCTTGACCAGAAGGGCCAGGAGCTCTACGCGATCAAGGGCCTGCCGCCCAACCTCATGGCCATCCCGCCCGGCTGCGCCTTCAACCCGCGCTGCCCGCGCGCTCAGGACATCTGCCGCACGGAGGTGCCGCCGCTGGCGGAGGTGACGGTCGACGAGGGCCCGGGAACAGTCCCCTCCCGCCCGGGGGCCGAAGCCCTTTCCAGGCTATCGCCGCCCACTGACAACGGCGCCGGCCGCCAAAGTGCCTGCCACTTCTGGAAGGAGACGCTGCGCGATGCGTGATGCCGTGCCCTCTCCCCACGTCACCCGGCCCGCGGGCCCTTTCGCTGGGCTGCCCGTCACCGCGCCCGGCTTCCGCGCCGCCCGCCCTCAGGCACCTGCCCCCGCGGAGCGACTCCGTGCCTGCCACTTCTGGAAGGAGACGCTGCGCGATGCCTGAGCTCACGAAGGAGATCGCCGACGCGCATCCGACGCCCACCGCCGAGCCGATCCTCGAAGTGCGCGGGCTGGTCAAGCACTTCCCGCTGACTCAGGGGATTCTCTTCAAGAAGCAGATCGGTGCGGTCAAGGCCGTGGACGGCGTGGACTTCGACCTCGGCGCGGGCGAGACCCTCGGCATCGTGGGCGAGTCCGGCTGCGGCAAGTCCACCGTGGCGAAGCTGCTCGTGAACCTGGAGCAGCCCACCGCGGGGGAGATCCGCTACAAGGGCGAGGACATCACCAAGCTGTCCGCGCGGGCGCTCAAGGCGGTGCGGCGCAACATCCAGATGGTGTTCCAGGACCCGTACACGTCGCTGAACCCGCGTATGACGGTCGGCGACATCATCGGGGAGCCGTACGAGATCCACCCCGAGGTGGCGCCCAAGGGTTCGCGGCGGCAGAAGGTGCAGGAGCTGCTGGACGTGGTCGGGCTCAACCCCGAGTACATCAACCGCTATCCGCACCAGTTCTCCGGCGGCCAGCGCCAGCGCATCGGCATCGCCCGCGGACTGGCGCTGCGCCCCGAGATCATCGTGGCCGACGAGCCGGTCTCCGCGCTCGACGTCTCCGTGCAGGCGCAGGTGGTGAACCTCCTGGAGAAGCTTCAGGACGAGTTCGGCCTCTCGTACGTGTTCATCGCGCACGACCTGTCGATCGTGCGGCACATCTCCGACCGCGTCGGGGTCATGTACCTCGGGCGGATCGTCGAGATCGGCAGCGACCGGCAGATCTACGAGCACCCCACGCACCCCTACACCCAGGCGCTGCTGTCCGCCGTGCCCGTCCCCGACCCCGACGCGCGGCTGCACCGCGAGCGCATCATCCTCAGCGGCGACGTGCCCTCGCCCGCCAACCCGCCCTCCGGCTGCCGCTTCCGCACCCGCTGCTGGAAGGCGCAGGAGCGGTGCGAGCTGGAGGTGCCGGAGCTGGCGGTGCCGGCCGTGTTCCGTCTGGAGGGCGGTCCCGCCGCGCACCCCTCGGCCTGCCACTTCGCCGAGGAGAAGCAGGTCGTGCCGGAGACGGACGAAACGTGATGCTCCGGGACCAAGTGAGACGTCAACTGCGTTAACACGCAGGCAACTTCACTGTCGCAACGCCGAATCACGAACAGGTCACGCTGATCCGTGTACGGCCGTGCGGGTGCCGTAGGCCGGCCGGGACGCGCCATGTCGTCCCGGCCGGCCGCTTCCGTGAGGGCGGGCCTCTTGTTCAACTCCCCACGCAGCGGGAGTATCGCGGCTTATGGGGCAACCGCAGACGCTGACCCGGGGAGCCCGGATCACCGGATCCTTCACCGCCGCGCTGATCGCACTCATCAGCGCGGGATGGATCGTGCGCGACCTGTACGAGGCGGAGAGCGCGGAGCCCCTGTGGCGGCTGTGGACGGGCCTGGCGCCCCAGGTCCAACTCGCCCTGTACTCCAGCCTGATGGACCTCGTCCTCTTCCTGGTGGGCGCCGCCGTCGCGGTGACCGCGGTGCGCTCGCCCTCCGCCGCCTCCTCGCTCGTGGCCGCGGGTGTGCTCGCGATCGCGGGGCGGGCGCCGAGCGTCTGGCTCCTGATGGAGGAGGAACGGTTCCGCGTCATCGACATCCGCGTCCGGCTGCTCGCGGGCGCCGCCGCCACCGTCGGGCTCGGCCTCATCCTGCTGCTGCTCGCCGCGTTCGGCCGCCGCCCGGTGGGGGAGAGCGCCACGTACTCCTACACCTTCGACGACGAGCGCGAGCCGCCCCGGCCCACGAACGCCGCGGCCGCGACGGCCTTCATCTTCCTCGGCGCGGCGGCCGCGGTGAGCGGCGCCTGGCAGGTGCACCACGCCCTCGACCTCGGCTGGCGCCCGTACCGCGAACTGCTCGTCGGGGACGCCTCGTTGACCTCCGCACTCGATCCGCCGGTGGGCTGGCTGGTGTGGGCGGCCGCGCTGTTCGCCCTGGTGGCGGCGGTCTCGGCGCTGCAACATGCCTCGTTCAGCCGGGCGTTGGGCATGACGGCCGCTGTCGTCTACCTCGTGTTCGGGGCGGCCGGGATCAGCTGGATCGTGGAGACCGACCGCTTCGACGGGCTGTTCGACGCGCCCCTGGAAGTCCAGCTGGACGTGCTCAGCCAGCTCTTCTACGCGCTGGCCGGCGCCGTGTCCCTGCTGGTGCTCTTCCGCGGACGCGAGGGCCGGGGCGAACCGGCGTACGGGACGTACGGCGGCTGGGACCCCGCCGACGGGACCTACGGGCCGCCGCCGCCCTCCTCGCCGCCGCCCGGCTGGTGACAGCCGCCGGGGCGTACGACGGGAATGTGTCGGCAGCCCTCAGTCCAGCCCCAACGACCGCTTCAGGAAGTCCACTTGGAGCAGCAGCAGATTCTCGGCGACCTGCTCCTGCGGGGTGGCGTGCGTGACGCCCGACAGCGGCAGCACCTCGTGCGGGCGGCCCGCCGCGAGCAGCGCCGAGGAGAGCCGCAGCGAGTGCGCCACCACCACGTTGTCGTCCGCGAGGCCGTGCACGATCATCAGCGGCCGCGCGGGCTCCGCCGCGCCGGACAGGCCCTCGTCCGTGACCAGGGAATTCTCCGCGTATACGGCGGGCTGCTTGTTCGGGTCGCCGAGGTAGCGCTCCGTGTAGTGGGTGTCGTAGAGGCGCTGGTCGGTGACCGGGGCGCCCGCGATCCCCGCGTGGAAGACATCGGGTCGCCGCAGCACCGCGAGCCCCGCGAGATAGCCGCCGAAGGACCAGCCGCGGATCGCGACCCGGCCGAGGTCGAGCGGGAAGCGCTCGGCCAGCGCGTGCAGCGCGTCCACCTGGTCCTCCAGGACCACGGCCGCCAGGTTGTCCTTGACCGCCTTCTCCCAGGCGGGGGAGCGGCCCGGCGTGCCCCGGTTGTCCGCGATCACCACGACGAAGCCCTGGTCGGCGAACCACTGGGACGTGAGATACGCGTCGTGCGCGGCCACCACGCGCGCGTGGTGCGGTCCGCCGTACGGATCGAGGAGCACCGGCAGCGGTCCGTCCGCCTCCTCGTACCCGGTGGGGAGCAGGACGGCGCACGGGATGCGCCGCTCGCCCGCTTCGGTCAGGGTCATGCGCGGGGTGATGCCGGGCTGCTCCGCGTACGACGCGACGACCGCCCTCTGCTTGCCGTCCTTGAACACCTGCACCTGCGTGCCGGGGTGTCCGGGCCGGGCCGAGACGAGCACCGTGACCGGGCCCGAGCGGACCGCGGAGTGCACGCCCGGCTCCTGCGAGAGCCGTTCCACGCCCAGCTCGTTGACCCGGTAGACATGCACCTCACCGGTCTCGGGCGCGGTGGCCTCGGCGCCCGCCGACGCCTGGACGAGGACGTCGCTCTCGCCGATGTCCAGGACCGAGCGGACCTGCAACTGCGCTCCGGTCAGCGGCCGTTCGCCCACCGCGAGGACCCGTGCGCCCCCCTCGTCCGCGATCCGCACGAGCCGTCCGCTCGGCGACCAGGCGGGCGCACCGGCGAACAGCTCCAGCCACGCCTCGTCCTCGTCCGCGTGCACCATCCGCGTCGAGCCGTCGTCCGGGTTCGCCGCGAGATAGACCTGTCCGCCCTGGTCACGGGTCTGGACGAGGAGCAGCGGCGCCCCGGCCGACGACCAGTGCACCCGGCCCAGATACGGATAGCGGTCGTGGTCCCAGTTCACCTCGGTGCGCGAGCCGTCGAGGCCGAGCACGAAGAGCCGCACCTCGGCGTTGGGCGTACCGGCCGCCGGATAGCCGATCTGCACCGGGTCGGCCTCGGGGTGCGCGGGGTCGGCGATCCACCAGCGCTGCACCGGGGAGTTGTCCACGCGGGCGACGAGCAGCCGGTCCGACTCCGGCGACCACCAGAAGCCCCGGTAGCGGTGCATCTCCTCGGCGGCGATGAACTCCGCGAGTCCGTACGTCACTTCGGGGCCCTCGGGCTCGGCGAGCGCCACGTCGCCCTCGCCCTCGGCGCCCACCACGCGCAGCGCGCCCTGCGCGACGTACGCGACGAGCCGGCCGTCCGGGGAGGGCCGCGGGTCGATCACCGCACCGGGAACCCGCAGTTCACGCGCGGTCCCGGCGCGCAGCTCGCAGGTGAAAAGACGCCCGGACAGGGCGAACGAGGCCAACTCGGCGGCGGCGTCGGTCGCATACGCCACCACACCCGAGGAGAACTCCCGGCTGCGCTCGCGCCGCGCGCGCTCCGCGGGCGACAACTCCTCCTCGGCGCCCCCGAGCAGCACCTCCGGATCCGCGGCGATCCGCTCCACGCCCTCCTCGACGTCGAGGACCCACAGCAGATTTCCGCGATCCGTACCCGAACGGGACCTCAGGAAGATCACGCGCTCTCCATCGGGTGACACGGTGAACGCCCGCGGAGTGCCCAGCGAGAACCTCTGTGTACGCGCATGCCGTCGGGGGAAAGACTGCTGTCCGGTGGTCATCCCCCGAGGCTACTGATCCCGACGCCGCCGCGCCTCCTTGAGATCGGACCTCTTGTGCAGCCCGCCGTCCGGAATGCGTGCGCCCCCTTTGCTGCCATGCACCAACCATGCGTTCGTACGGAAAGTTATGATCCGTAGCGCTGGGTGGTAGGAACCTGGCGGAGCCCGTACAGCCTTACGGGTCAAAGGACTTGATGCTTGGAGGCCGGCCGCGTGGCACTCTCGATCTCGGCGGTGGTGCTGTTTGCGATCCTCGTCGTCATCTTCATCAAGAAGTCCGGTCTGAACGCGATGCACGCGATCGTCTGCGTGCTGCTCGGCTTCTACCTCGCCAGTTCGTCGGTGGCTCCCACCATCAGCGACGTGACCACCAACATCGCGTCGATGCTGGGCGACATCAAGTTCTGAGCCGAGCGGCCGGGTCTCGGCTCCCGCGCGGGGCGCCTCGTACGCTTGCCCCATGACCGAACAGCCCGCCCGCCGTCGGCGCCTGCTCCTCGTGCACGCGCACCCCGACGACGAGTCGATCAACAACGGCACCACCATGGCCAGGTACGCGGCCGAGGGCGCCCACGTCACGCTCGTGACCTGCACGCTCGGCGAGGAGGGCGAGGTCATCCCGGCCGAGCTCGCCCATCTGACCCCCGACCGCGAGAACACCCTGGGCCCGCACCGCATCGGGGAGCTCGACCGGGCCATGAAGGAGCTGGGCGTCACCGACCACCGCTTCCTCGGCGGCCCCGGCCGCTACCGCGACTCCGGGATGATGGGCCTGGCCACCAACGAGGCGGGCTTCTGGTCGGCGGACCTCGACGAGGCCGCGGCCGAGCTGGTCGCCGTGATCCGCGAGGTGCGCCCGCAGGTGCTCGTCACCTACGACGAGAACGGCGGCTACGGCCACCCCGACCACATCAAGGCCCACCGCGTCGCCCTGCGCGCCGCCGACCTCGCGGCCGAGCGGGCCTTCCGCCGCGACCTCGGCGAGGCGCACACCATCGCGAAGATCTACTACAACCGGGTGCCGCGCTCGGTGGCCGAGGAGCGCTTCGCGGCGCTGCGCGGGGAGCTGGGCCGGCTGCCCTGGGCCGAGGCCGCGGTGATCGGCGACGTACCGGGCGTGGTGGACGACGCGGCCGTCACGACGAAGATCGCGGCCGGGCCGTACGCCGCCGCCAAGGCCGCCGCGATGCGCGCCCACGCCACCCAGGTCGAGGTGGTCGAGCCCTGGTTCGCGCTCTCCAACAACCTGGCGCAGCCGCTCTTCGCCGACGAGTACTACGAGTTGGTGCGAGGGGAGTCGGGGGCCGCCGCCGGGCAGCTCGAGGACGACCTCTTCGCCGGCCTCGCACCGCAGGAGGAGCAGGGCATGAGCGGCGCACAGCGTGAGGAGCAGGCATGAGCAGCACCCCGAAGCCGGCCCGGGCGACAAGTGGCCCCAAAGCGGACCGTTCCGGACCGGAGCGGCCGGCGCAGGAGCCGGTGAAGCCGCTCCCCACGGGCGTACGCGTCCTGGTCTACGTGGTCCTCGTGATCCTCGGCGTCCTGGCCGGGGTCGCGGGCGCACTGCTCCAAGCCGCCTGGTTCCCGGCCGGGTTGCTCCTCGCGCTGCTCGGTGCGGCCGGGGTGTTCTACGGCGGTGCGCGGGCACTCGGCGCACGGGCCGGGGCCTACGCGCCCTGCGCGGGCTGGCTGCTCACCGTCCTGTTCCTCACCACCACCCGGCCCGAGGGCGACTTCGTGTTCGGCACCGGGGTGAGCTCGTACCTCTATCTCCTCGGTGGTATGGCAGTTGCTGTGATGTGTGCCACGCTCGGCGCCCCCTCGCAACCAGGCGGCCTTGCCGCCCGACTTGCCAAGTGACGTACCACTTACACCGCCTGGCCGTCCGCGTTTGAAGACGGTCACAGGATGCGTGCCGGGCGCGGCCAGTATGGTGGTGCGCGCCGCCGGGCCGTCCACACACGGTCGTTTGCAGAACGGGACTCGGGAAAACCGGGCCCCATCACAGTCTCAGCACGTCGTACAGAGGCTCTGCGAGACGAAGGCCGAGCGGTGAAGCCGATCGGGAGAACCTGCCTTGAGTCGAGAAACTGACAGTCCGTCCTCCGGGCCCCAGGGGCGCGGAGGTGCCGCCTACCCCTCGGGCACGCCGCCGTACGGGACCCCGGCCGGCGGACCGGACGCGGGTCTGGACGCCGACCGCATGGAGCCGGTCGAGCCGCCGGCCGACGAGCCCGAGACGCAGACCACGCTGACCACCCGCATCCGGATCAACATCCCCGGTTCGCGCCCCATCCCGCCCGTCGTCGTGCGCAAGCCCGTCGGTGAGGACGCGGGCGGTTCCGGGGGCGGCGCGGGCGGCTCCGCGGGCCAGGACATCCCCGGCGTGCCCAAGGCGCACGCGGCGCCCGCACCCGAGCCCGCCCCGCAGGAGCCGGCCGCGTCCGGTGACGGCAAGGGCGCGGGCGAGGAGAAGACGAGCGACTGGTTCGCCCCGCGCAAGCCCGCGGCGGCGTCCTCCGCTGCGGGTGCTTCCGGCGCCTCGGGTGCTTCGGCCGGCCAGGGCGGAGCCTCCGCGCCGGGCGGCGGCCGGACGCCCGCGGGCGGTACGCCGCCGCGCGGCGACCTTCCGTACCGTGGCGGCGCCAAGCAGGAGCCCGGACAGCGGCCCGCTCCGCCGAAGAGCGCGCTGAGCGACCTCGGCGGCGGCGCCACCGGCCCCACCGCGCCCACGAGTTCGCCTTCGGGCCCGGCCGGCGCGCCCGGCCGCGGGCCCGCGGGGCGTCCGGGCGGCAGCGGGCCGCTCGGCGGGCCGAACGGCACGGGTCCGATGACCCCGCCGCCGGCTCCTTCCGGACCGGCCGGACCCACCACCGGCCCCGCGACCGGCGCGGGCGCGCCGCCGCCGGCCGCCTTCCGCCAGCAGGGCGCTCCCGCAGCCCCCGCCGGCCGTACGCCGGACCCGGTGCAGCAGCCCGGCCCCTCCTTCCTCCAGGAGGGCCCCGAGCCGCCGCGGATGAGCGACGACACCGCCGTCCTCACCCCGCAGAAGCCCGCACCGGCCCCCGGCCCGACGCCTTCGCCCGCGCCCGGACAGGTCTCCGGCGACACTCTGACCAGCGGCATCCCCGTGGTGCCGCCGGGGCAGGGCGCCCCTCCGAGCCCGTTCGCACCGCAGGGACCGCCCGCCGGTGACGGCGCGGCGCCGGTGCAGATCTCGCCGCAGCCGGCCCGGCCCGCTACCACCGCGCGTCCCGCGAAGAAGGGCCGCAACAAACTGGTCCTCGCGGCCGGTGGAGTCATCGGCCTGTTCGGCATCGCGTACGGCGCGGGCCTGCTCATGAACCACTCCGACGTCCCCAAGGGCACCACGGTGCTCGGCGTGGACATCGGCGGCGGCACGCGTGACGAGGCCGTCAAGAAGCTGGACGCCGCACTCGGCAAGCGCACCACCGAGCCGTTGCAGCTCACCGTGGACGGCAAGAAGGCCGCGCTCGAACCCGAGCAGGCGGGCCTCTCGCTCGACACCCAGGCCACGGTGCGCGAGGCGGCCGGCAGCGACTACAACCCGGTGTCCGTGATCGGTTCGCTGTTCGGCGGCGAGCGTGTGGTCGAGGCCGAGCTGCCGGTCGACGAGGAGAAGCTCACGGACGCCCTGGAGCGCATCTCGGGTGCCACCTCCTCGGGCGAGGGCGGGATCACGCTGTCCCCGGGCAAGGCCACGCCGGTGTACGGCAAGGAAGGCAAGCGGATCAACCCGCAGGGCTCGGTCGCGGCCATAGAGGCGGCGTACCGCCGACAGCTCGAGACGGGCCGGAGCGAGGCCGTCGAACTGCCGGTGGTCACGGCCGAGCCCAAGGTGACCAAGGCCGAAGTCGACCGGATGATGAAGGAGTTCGCCACTCCGGCGATGTCCGGGATGATCACGGTACGGGCGGAGTCCGGGGAGTTCGTCCAGTTCTCGCCGGAGAAGTCGATCTACAAGTTCGTCCGGGTGGTCTCCACGCCGGACGGCCAGCTCACCGAGAAGTACGACCCCGCGGCGCTCAAGGAGCTCTACGGCTCGACCTTCGACGGGGTCATGATCACGCGCGGCACCGGAGAGAAGACCGCCGTCACCGAGCAGGACGTGATCGGCGCGGTGCGTCAGGCGCTGCGCGGCAAGACGGCGGCGGAGCGGATCGTGACCATCGAGACGAACCCCAGCTGATCCCTTCCGGTTCACGTTCCCGAACCGACTCCGGACGCCCGGCACGACCCGTCGTGCCGGGCGTCCACGGCGTTTGCTTGAGGTGCGCGGGACCCGTCGCCCGGGGCGTGCGCGGGCCGGGCGATGATTCCTTTCCATGAGCGAGAGAACCGAGGACATCGAGCTCCCGATCGGCCGCCCGCCCACGAGCCGCCGCGTGGCCCTGTCCAAGATGGTGTGGATCGGCATCTGGCTGGTCTTCCTGGCCGCCCCGGTCAAGGACCTGGCCGACGGCCGCCACACCGCCGCCGCCACGGCCCTGGGCTGGCTGGGTCTGGCCGCCTTCGTCGGTGTGTACCTCTCCCTGGTCTTCCGCTTCACCTCCCGTATCGGCTCCTGGCTCGTCCCCGGCCTCTCGCTGCTCTTCCTGTACGGGCTCGGCGCGACGCTCGCGTACGGCCTCGGGGACAGCTGGCTCGGTCTGTTCGTCTACGTCTCCGTGGCGGCGGGCGCGGTCCTGCCCTTCCGGCACGCGCGCTGGGCGATCCCGCTGGTCACGGTCACGATGGTCCTCGTCGGCAGGCGCACCGAGCCGGTCGGCGAAGTGGTCGCGTCCCTCGGCCTGTTGACGCTGATGATCGGCTTCGCGATGTGTGGCGTACGGCAGCTCGTACGCACCACGATCGAGCTGCGCGAGGCCCGCGCCACGGTCGCGGAACTCGCCGCCACCCAGGAACGGCTGCGCCTGGCCCGGGACCTGCACGACCTCCTCGGGCACTCCCTGTCGCTGATCACGCTCAAGAGCGAGCTGGCGGGCCGGATGCTGCCCGGCCACCCCGAGAAGGCCGCCGAGCAGGTCGCCGACATCGAGCGCGTCAGCCGCCAGGCCCTGGCCGACGTGCGCGAGGCCGTCACGGGCTACCGCCGCGCCACGCTCCCGGGCGAACTGGCGGGCGCGCGCACGGCGTTGACCGCGGCCGGCATCACGGCGACGGTGCCCGCCGCCGCGCCCGACCTGCCGGCCGCCGCGGAGGAGGCCCTCGCCTGGGCGCTGCGCGAGGCGGTCACCAATGTCGTACGCCACGCGGACGCGTCCCGCTGCACCGTGGACCTCGTCGTCCGCCAGGGCCTGGACGGCAGGTCCTGCGAGCTCGTCGTGGAGAACGACGGCACGGGCGGCGCCAGCGGAACCCGGGGTGGCGGAACGCCGAGTGGCGGCACCCTGGGCAATGGAACCCCGGCCAACGGAACCCGGGAGAACGGAACCCGGGAGAACGGAACCCGGGGCAACGGCCTGACCGGCCTCGCGGAACGCCTGCGCGCGGTCGGCGGCACGCTGGACGCGGGGCCTGTCCGCAAGGGCTTCCGCCTGCTGGCCCGCGTACCGCTGGACGACCGGGAACCACCACCCGCGGAAGAGAACCAGGCCACGCACGGCGGGACATGACAGGATCCCGCCCATGACCACCTCCAACCCCACCTCCCCCTCCGCCCCCGCACCGATCCGGGTCCTGCTCGCCGAGGACCAGTCGATGGTCCGCGAGGCCCTCGCCGCGCTGCTCGGTCTGGAGCCCGACATCGAGGTGGTCGCCCAGGTGGCGCGCGGCGACGAGGTCGTGGACGCGGTGCGGGCGCACACGCCGGACGTGGCCCTCCTGGACATCGAGATGCCGGGCGCCACCGGCCTGGAGGCCGCGGCGCTGCTGCACGTCGAGTTCCCGGACCTGAAGCTGGTGATCCTCACGACCTTCGGGCGCCCCGGCTACCTGCGCCGCGCGATGGAGTCGGGCGCCTCGGCCTTCCTGGTCAAGGACGCCCCCGCGGCCCAACTCGCCGCGGCGGTGCGCAAGGTGCTCGCCGGCGAGAAGGTCATCGACCCGGCCCTCGCGGCAGCCGCACTCGCGGAGGGCGCCGACCCCCTCACCGACCGGGAGCGCGACGTGCTGCGCGAGGCGGCGGACGGCGCCACCAACGCCGAACTGGCCGCCCGCCTCCACCTGTCCCAGGGCACGGTCCGCAACTACCTGTCCACGGCCATCCAGAAGCTCGCGGCCCGCAACCGCGCCGAGGCGGTACGGATCGCCCGCGACAAGGGCTGGCTGTGACCGCAGCCCCGCGGGCGCACGTGCGGTGCCGGCCCGACGCGTGCGGCGGCCCGACTCCTGGAGCCGTCCGGCCTAGTTGAGCCGCGCCCGGGCCGCCCGCGCCTCGCCCCGTACGAGATCGGCGGCGCCCCGCTCGACCCCGTCCAGGATCTCCGCGTACTGCTCCAGCTCCTCCGCACCCCGTACGAACTCACCGCGCTGCACCAGCAGTTGAGCCCGCTCGTAGCGCAGCCGTGCCGGGTGCGAGGGCAGCAGCAGGGACAGGTCCACCGCCCACAGCGCCACCCCGGACTGCTCGGGGCGGGCCGCGGCCCAGGCGCGGATGTTGTTCAGGATCCGCAGCACGATGTCCAGCGTGGACGCGGGCCGCAGCATCGACGGATCCAGCGGCGCTCCCGTCGCCCCGGCCACGAGCAGCGAGGCGTCCGTGGTGCTCAGGACCCGTCCGCCGTCGAACGGGTCGGCGAGCAGCGGCTCCTCGCCCACCTCGCCGAAGCCGACCGTGAAGTGCCCCGGCAGCGCGACCCCGTACACCGGCGCCCCGGCCCTGCGGGCCACCTCCATCCACACCACCGAAAGCAGGATCGGCAACCCCCGCCTGCGGCGCAGCACTTCGTGCAGGAGCGAGGACTCCAGGCGCTGGTAGTCCGCCGGCGCCCCGCGGAACCCGCAGCGCTCACCGAGCAGGTCGCCGACCGCACGGGCCCACGCGGCGGGCCCGCCCGGCCGGTACGGCACCATGCCGGCGAGCCGGTCCAGCTCGACCTGCGCCGCGTCGATCGCCGAGGAGTCCGCCGCGCCCTCGGCCTCCGCGCCGATCAGCAGGCACAGGAGCGCGAGGTCCGGCCGCTCGGACCTGGCCTCCTCGGCGAACTGGGCACGCCAGTCGGGGGTGTTCATCGCTCAGGCCGGATCCGGGGCGCGGTGGAAGTGGTAGTGGTGGTGCGGCGCGAAGCCCATCCGCTCGTACATCGCCAGGGCGGCCGTGTTGCCCGACTCCACCTGGAGCCAGGCCGCCGAGGCCCCCTCGTCCAGGGCCTGCCGCGCGAGCGCCGTCATGACGGCGGTGGCCAGGCCCTGACGCCGGTACGCGGGGTCGACCTCGACCGCCATGAATCCGGCCCACCGCCCGTCCACCACGCAGCGCCCGATCGCCGCGGGCGCCCCGCCGCCCTCGGCGGGCACCGACGCGAACCACACCGAAGGCCCGTTGTGCAGCACCTTGAGCACCGCCGGAGACCCCTGCCCGAACCGCTGATAGCGGCTCAGCCACTCCTCGTCGCAGCTGCGCGCGAGGTGCACGCGCGAGGCGTCGGCGTCGAGGTCGCCCACCGGTGCGAGCGCCCCGGTCCACACCTGCGCCGGGGTGTGCGGGGCCCACCCGTGCTCCTCCAGGGCCGCGCACAGCAGCTCCTGCGTGCCCTCGGCACCGGTGGCGGTCTGGATGTCCGCGTGCAGCCCGCGCTCCGCGTACCACTGCCGGACGCGCGGCAGCGCCTCGTCGAGCGGCATGCCGGGGTCGCCGAGCGCGAGCACCGAGTTGGCCCGCCGCGTGAACCCGTCCGCGAACCGCAGCTCCCAGCCGCCGAGCGTCCCGCTCTCGACGGGCTGCCAGCTGCGCGCGGCCACCCGCGCCAGCTCCTCGAAGGAGGCCGCGGGTCCGCGCCGCCGGGCCGGAGCCGCGGGGACGACTTTGCCCGCGACCAGCAGCGATTCCGGAATGCGGACAGGTGAGCCGTCACGGCGTGTGACGAGCAGCACACCGTCATTCCAGGATGTGAGAACCCCCACCGTGTCGGTGAACTTCCCGCCGACAGTTCCGGCTTCGGTCAGCGCGCGCACGGAGACCCGTTTGCCCACGTCAGAGCGGTTGATGCGGATTTCGAGAAGTCCGCCACCGATGATTTCCACAGCTCAGTCCGCCCCTCCTGTTCGGATCATGCCCCGGAACGGAGATACTAGGTGCGGGCATCGACGACGCCGCGCTCCCGCGCGCCAGGCGGCGGAGCCTACAGAGGCCCGCCAGCGCCCTATCGAGGAGGAACGACAGCGTGACTTACGTCATCGCGCAGCCTTGTGTCGACGTCAAGGACAAGGCGTGCATCGAGGAGTGCCCGGTCGACTGCATCTACGAGGGCTCCCGGTCCTTGTACATCCACCCGGATGAGTGCGTCGACTGTGGCGCCTGCGAGCCGGTCTGCCCGGTCGAGGCGATCTTCTACGAGGACGACACTCCGGAGGAGTGGAAGGACTACTACAAGGCGAACGTCGAGTTCTTCGACGAGCTCGGCTCCCCGGGCGGTGCCAGCAAGCTCGGCCTGATCGAGCGCGACCACCCGTTCATCGCCGCGCTGCCGCCGCAGAACCAGTAGTCGGCAGGCAACGCTCCACGGTCCCGTACGGCTGCACGACCGCCGTACGGGACCGAGGCGTTTTCTGTACGAAGCGTTTTTTGTACGAAGCGTTTTCTGTACGAGGCGTTTTCTGTACGTACGAGGAAGTGAGCACACCGTGAGCGCCGTCTCCGACCGTCTGCCCGTGTTTCCCTGGGACAAGCTCGAGCCGTACAAGGCCACCGCCGCCGCGCACGCGGACGGCATCGTCGACCTGTCGGTCGGCACCCCGGTGGACCCGGTGCCCGAGCTGATCCAGAAAGCCCTCGTGGCCGCGGCGGACTCGCCGGGCTATCCGACGGTCTGGGGCACGGCCGAGCTGCGCGACGCGCTCGTCGGCTGGTGCGAACGGCGCCTGGGCGCCCGCGGGTTCACCCACCGCAACGTGCTGCCGACCGTCGGCTCCAAGGAGCTGGTGGCCTGGTTGCCCACCCAGCTGGGCCTCGGCCCGGGCGACGTCGTGGCGTACCCGCGGCTCGCGTACCCGACGTACGAGGTGGGCGCACGCCTGGCCCGCGCGGAGTACGTCGCGTACGACGACCCGACGGAACTCGACCCCACGCACCTCAAGCTCCTGTGGCTCAACTCGCCCTCCAACCCCACCGGTCGCGTCCTCGCCAAGGACGAGCTGATCCGGATCGTGGCCTGGGCGCGCGAGCACGGGGTGCTCGTGGTCTCCGACGAGTGCTACCTGGAACTCGGCTGGGAGGCCGAGCCGGTGAGCGTGCTGCACCCGGAGGTCTGCGGCGGCTCGTACGAGGGCCTCATCGCCGTGCACTCGCTCTCCAAGCGCTCCAACCTGGCCGGTTACCGCTTCGCGTTCCTCGCGGGCGACGGCGGCCTGCTCCACGACCTGCTCCAGATCCGCAAGCACGGCGGGATGATGACGGCCGCGCCCGTGCAGGCTGCGGCCGCCGTGGCGCTCGGCGACGACGCGCACGTGGCCGAGCAGCGCGCCCGGTACGCGGCACGGCGCGAGGCCCTGCGGGAGGCGCTGCTCGCGCACGGCTTCCGTATCGAGCACAGCGAGGCCAGCCTCTACCTGTGGGCGACCCGCGACGAGAACTGCTGGGAGACGGTGGCGTACCTCGCCTCGCTCGGCATCCTCGTCGCGCCCGGTGAGTTCTACGGTCCGGCCGGCGACCGCTTCGTCCGCGTGGCGTTCACGGCCACGGACGAGCGGGTCGCGGCGGCGGTGGAGCGGCTCGCCAAGGGCTGAGTCCGGCGACAGGATCGCCCTCCGAACACGCCGAAGGGGCCCGGGAGTTGATCCCGGGCCCCTTTCGCGCGTGTGCGCCGGGGGATCAGCCGCCGATCGGCAGGCCGCCCATCAGGCCGTCGGTGGGCAGACCGCCGCCGGCCACCGGCAGGCCGCCCTTGGTCAGGCTGTCCGTCGGCAGACCGCCCTTGGTCAGACCGTCGGTGGGCAGACCGCTGCCGACCACCGGCAGACCGTCCTCGGTCGCGGCCTTGGCGCTCTCGCCGAGCACCTCGCCGGCGCTGCCCGCGACCTCACCGGCCGCCTTCTGCACGGCGGGCGTAGCCGTCTTGCCGGCCTTGCCGACGGTCTTGCCCGCGGTCGGCACGGCCTTCTTGACGGCCTTGGAACCGGCATCGCCCGCGAGGCCCGTGACGTTCTGAGCAGCACTGTCGATGGTGTCGCCGAGGCCGGCGCCGTCCAGCGCGGTCAGCCCGCCGAGGTCGGGCGTGGCCGGCAGGTCGACGGCGCTCGCGGAGCCGGCCGCACCGACCGCGGAGGCCGCTCCCGCTGCGGTGAGCAGCGCGGCACGGGCGATCCGACGGGTCAGGGGGAGGGACATGATGCTCCTTTTGGACGGGGAAGATCTCTGTTGTGCCCCGCCGGATCCGGGGTGCGGTTCCGGCGTACGGACGCCGTGACTACCGCTCGAAGCGCGGGAAGGTTGCGGTCCGGCAACGTAAAGAGTTGGCAATGCGTGCGATCATCGGCTGCGGCGAAATCCGGGCAAAATCGCCCCGTCGCGCAGGGTCAGGGAAGCGCCACTTCCCTTTGTTGCCAAGGGATTTGAGACTTGAGGGAGAGTACGTAGAAAAACTGGTCCTACGGGTCGCGCGTACGCCGTCGGACTAACTCCGACGGGTGAACGACCGCACGGCTGCCCGCTGACGTCTCGCGCCTGCGAAGGGTGCCGCGAGGTGAGGGAGGAGCGGTCGGGGTGCGGTGCCGGACGGCGTCGGGAAGCGGTGCCGGACCGCGTCAGGAAGCCGTGACGATCAGGACCTGGGACGCGTCCGCGCCTTCGCCGGAGCCGGTCTCGCGCCACTCCCCGTCGTGCTCGCCCGCGACCCACTCGCGCCCGTCGTAGGCGACCCGCTCGAGCCGCAGCTCCGAGGCCTGTGCCACCGCCCACTGCGCCAGCTCCCAGCCGCGCCGCGCGGCGTCGGCACCGGAGGCGGGGGCGGCGACCGGCACGCTGACGGTCCGCTTCTGCTCGGCGGCCTTCGCGTCGTCGGTGACCTCCGCGCCCGCCGTTTCGGTGCGCGGAAGCACCTCGCGCCCGAAGTCCCGCTCCAGAAGGGCACGTACCTTCGCCGGATCGCCGGCCTGCGCGGCCGCCGGACCCTCGCACTTCAGCGTGGCGGCGGACCGCCCGGTGAGCGTGGCCGACAGGAGCGCGGCGTCCGGCTCGTGCTTCGCGTACGCCTGCGGGAAGCCGCTGCGCTGCACCTTCTGTGCGGCGACCGTCAGCGGCAGCCGCGAGTAACCGGGCACATCCTTCAGGCCGTCGTAGAACTTCCCGGCCGAGTACACCGGGTCCATGATCTGCTCGACCGTGCCCCAGCCCTGCGAGGGCCGCTGCTGGAAGAGCCCGACCGAATCGCGGTCGCCGTAGTCGATGTTGCGCAGCCCCGACTCCTGGAGCGCGGTGGCGAGCGCGATGGTGACGGCGCGCTCGGGCATGCCGCGCGAGGTGCCGACGGCGGAGATCGTCGCCGCGTTCTGCGCCTGCTCGTACGTCATCTCGTACGAGGCGCCGCCCGCTCCGAGCACCGTGCAGCGGGGCGCGGGCCTGCCGCCGCCCTCGTACTGGACGAGCAGATAGCCCGCGAGCCCGCACAGCACGACGAGGGCCGCGCCGAACCTCAGGAGACGGCCGCGGCCTGCGACGGCGGGGGACTGACCAGGCACGCCGACCACCGTACTGGAGTCCGAGGGGCAGACGGGCACGGTCGCGCTGCGAAGCGGGCGTTAGGCTCGCCACCATGGCCGACCAGCAGACCTCGCCCGCCCAGCAGAACGTTCAGACCTATGTCCAGCCGAGCTCGCTCGACCTGGACCTCGACGCGGCGAAGCTCACCGCGCAGCTCGTCGACTTCGCCTCGCCCAGTGGCGAGGAGAAGCCGCTCGCGGACGCGATCGAGACGGCGCTGCGCGCCCTGCCGCACCTCACGGTCGACCGCTTCGGCAACAACATCGTGGCGCGCACCGACCTCGGCCACGGCGAGCGCGTCATCCTGGCCGGCCACATCGACACGGTCCCGATCGCGGACAACGTGCCCTCGCGGCTCGACGCGGACGGCACCCTGTGGGGCTGCGGCACCAGTGACATGAAGGCCGGCGTCGCGGTCCAGCTGCGCATCGCGCGGACCGTCCCCGAGCCCAACCGCGACCTCACCTTCGTCTTCTACGACAACGAAGAGGTCGCCGCCCATCTGAACGGTCTGGGCAAGGTCGCCGAGGCGCACCCCGACTGGCTCGCGGGCGACTTCGCGATCCTGCTCGAAGGCACGGAAGGCCTGGTCGAGGGCGGCTGCCAGGGCACCCTGCGCGTCCTGCTGAAGTTCAAGGGCGAGCGGGCGCACTCGGCCCGCGCCTGGATGGGCTCCAACGCCATCCACCGCGCCTCCAAGGCCATGGCCGCGCTGGCCGCGTACGAGCCGCGCAAGCCGGTGGTCGACGGGCTGCGGTTCCACGAGGGGCT
Organism: Streptomyces indicus; assembly: GCF_900100315.1. Taxonomy (GTDB): domain Bacteria; phylum Actinomycetota; class Actinomycetes; order Streptomycetales; family Streptomycetaceae; genus Streptomyces; species Streptomyces indicus. The sequence goes on along the minus strand of NZ_FNFF01000014.1, from coordinate 136,778 downwards.
CAACGCGGTCCGGGTCGAGGGCGGCGTCGCGGGCAACGTGATCCCGGACGAGGCCACCCTGGTCGTCAACTTCCGCTATGCGCCGGACCGCGACATGGAGAACGCGCTCGCGTTCGTACGGGACTTCTTCGCGGACTGCGATGTGGACGAGTTCGTGGTCGACGACCACTCGGGCGGCGCCCGCCCCGGCCTCACCCACCCGACGGCCGAGGCCTTCATGAAGGTGGTCGGCGGTGAGCCGCGCCCCAAGTTCGGCTGGACGGACGTGGCCCGCTTCAGCGCCCTCGGCGTCCCGGCGGTCAACTTCGGCCCGGGCAACCCGATCTACGCCCACAAGGTGGACGAGCGCGTGGACACGGCGAAGATCCTGGAGGGCGAGCAGGCGCTGCGCGCCTGGCTCACGTCCTGACCCTCGCCACCGCGGTGCCTTCCTGCGTCTTCCTGTGCCTTTCTGACACCGCGAGCACGCCGTTAATTCCGCCCCCGGCCATCTCCTTCGACCTACGCTGAACAGGCACGACCGCACGGCCGTACAGCGGAAGGAGAAGGTCATGGGCAGTCCGGAAGCGCAGGGTCCGCCGGAGGAGCAGTACCTCGGTCCGGTGGTACGGCGACGGGATCAGATCAAGCCCGACACCACCGACCGGCGCCTGCTGGACACCGAGGGCGACTCGGAGTGGGTGCACACCGATCCCTGGCGGGTGATGCGGATCCAGTCGGAGTTCGTCGAGGGCTTCGGCGCGCTCGCCGAACTCCCCAGCGCCATCAGCGTGTTCGGTTCGGCGAGAACCCCGGCCGACACCCCGGAGTACGACTCGGGTGTCGCGATCGGCCGCGCCCTCGTCGAGGCCGGCTTCGCGGTGATCACCGGCGGCGGCCCGGGCGCGATGGAGGCCGCGAACAAGGGCGCGCGCGAGGCGGGCGGCGTCTCGGTCGGCCTCGGTATCGAGCTCCCGTTCGAGCAGGGCCTCAACCCGCACGTCGACATCGGGGTCAACTTCCGCTACTTCTTCGTCCGCAAGATGATGTTCGTGAAGTACGCGCAGGGCTTCGTGGTGCTGCCGGGCGGACTCGGCACGCTCGACGAACTCTTCGAGGCGCTCACCCTCGTCCAGACGCGGAAGGTCACCAGGTTCCCCATCGTGCTCTTCGGCACGGAGTACTGGGGCGGTCTGGTCGACTGGCTGCGCGACACGGTGGTCGCCCAGGGCAAGGCCTCGCAGAAGGACCTGCTCCTCTTCCATGTGACGGACAGTGTGGAAGAGGCCGTCGCGCTCGTGACGAAGGAGACCTCCCGCTAGCGGACGGCCCTCACGCCAGCCCCCGGCGGGCCACCGCCGGGGCCCGGTGGCCGGCGATCGTCGCCACCATGTCGAGCACCTGCCGGGTCTCGGCCACCTCGTGCACGCGGTACACCTGCGCGCCCAGCCACGCCGACACCGCGGTCGTGGCGAGCGTGCCGAGCACCCGCTCCTTGACCGGCTTGTCCAGGGTCTCGCCGACGAAGTCCTTGTTCGACAGCGAGACGAGCACGGGCCAGCCGGTCTCCGTCATCTCGCCGAGCCGGCGCGTGGCCTCCAGGCTGTGCCGGGTGTTCTTGCCGAAGTCGTGCCCCGGGTCGATGAGGATCGACTCGCGCGGCACCCCGAGTTCGGCCGCCCGCTCCGCGAGCCCGACGGTCACCTTCAGGATGTCGGCCATCACATCCTCGTACGCGATCCGGTGCGGCCTGGTCCGGGGCTGCGCTCCGCCCGCGTGCGTACAGACGAGGCCCACCTTGTACCGGGCCGCGACCTCGGCCAGCTTCGGATCCACGCCACCCCAGGCGTCGTTGAGCAGATCCGCGCCGGCCTCGCAGACCGCCTCGCCGACCTCGTGCCGCCAGGTGTCCACGCTGATGATCACGTCCGGGAAGCGGCGCCGGACCTCGGCCACGAAGCCGACCGTGCGCCGCGCCTCCTCCTCGGCGGTGACCTCCTCGCCGGGCCCGGCCTTCACGCCGCCGATGTCGATGATCTCGGCTCCGTCGGCCACGGCCTGCTCCACGCGGGCGAGCGCGGGCTCGTCGCGGAAGGTGGCGCCCTGGTCGTAGAAGGAGTCGGGCGTCCGGTTGACGATCGCCATGATCACCGGTTCGTACAGGCCGAACTCGCGCCCTCCGAGCCGCAGCGGGCTTGGCATCGTCGGTCTCCTTTGGTCTCGCTTCAGTCGCCTGCGACCTTAACTGTCGGCCCCGCATGGCACGATCGGACCCGGACAAGTTTTCTGCCGGGGAGTCCTCGTGTTCTGGTTCCTGCTCATCGCGCTGGTCGTGGTGGTCGCCGCGGTCACGCTCGCCGTGCTCGGCGGCTCCGAGGACGGGGTGCTGTCCGAGGCCCCGCCGCAGTACCTCGTCGACCCGCTGCCCGCCGACCGCCCGCTCGGCCGCGCCGACGTGGAGGCGCTGCGCCTGCCCACGGCCGTACGGGGCTACCGCATGGCCGAGGTGGACGACGCGCTGTCCCGCCTCGGCGCCGAACTCGCCGAGCGCGACGCCCGGATCGCCGACCTGGAGCGCTCCCTCGCGGGCGTCCAGGCCACGGCCGCCTCGGGCCCCGGCCTGTTCGACAAGGGTTATCCGACGCAGAGTGCGGCCGTGGTCGCCGAGCCCGCCGCGGAGCCCGAGGCACCCGCGCCGGCCGACGCGTCCTGGACCGCGCCCGATGACCCCGCAGGCGCGGACTGGACCGCGCCCGAGGAGCCGGGCGGCGTCAGGTCCGACACGAACGGCGAGAACGACGAGGCCGACGACGAGTTCAACCCCTGGCGTCCGCCGTCGGAGAGCGCCGGCGGGCCCGACTCCCCGGAAGGACCGAGGCATTGAGCGGCGCGGCCCTGGCGGGACCCGACGGCGCCCTGCGCTGTCCCTGGGCCCTGTCCACCGAGGACTACATCGCCTACCACGACGAGGAGTGGGGCCGGCCGGTCCACGGCGACGACGCGCTCTACGAGCGGCTCAGCCTGGAGGCCTTCCAGTCGGGCCTGTCCTGGATCACGATCCTGCGCCGCCGGGAGAACTTCCGTAAGGCCTTCGCAGACTTCCGTATCGCCGAGGTCGCGGCCTTCACCGAAGCCGACGCCGCGCGGCTGCTCGCGGACCAGGGCATCATCCGCAACCGCGCGAAGATCGAGGCCACGCTGGCCAACGCGAAGGTGCTCGCGGACTGGTCCCCGGGCGAACTGGACGCGTTCATCTGGTCCTTCGCCCCGGACCCCGCGGGACGGCCGGCGCCCGGCGCCCTGTCCGACGTCCCGGCGATCACGGACGAGTCGACGGCGCTGTCCAAAGCCCTGAAGAAGCGGGGCCTGAGATTCGTCGGACCGACCACGGCGTACGCGTTGATGCAGGCGTGCGGGCTGGTCGACGACCACTTGGCGGACTGCGTGGCGCGCCGCAGCTAGACGCGGTGGCGCGCCGCCGCTGGACGCGAGGAGAGGGGCCGGGCGCGCTGGTCGCGCCCGGCCCCTTCTCTATGTCTCAGCGCCCCAGGTACTGAGGCTTCTCCTTCGCGATGAACGCCTGCACCGCGATCGCGTGGTCCTCGGAGGCACCGGCGCGGGTCTGGAGCTCGTCCTCCTTCTCCAGCGTCTCGGCCAGCGAGTGCGAGGCCGCGAAGGCCAGCGACTCCTTGAGCGCCGCGTAGGCCACGGTCGGCCCGGCCGCCAGGGTGCGCGCCACGGAGGCGGCCTCCTCGGCCAGCCGGTCGGCCGGCACGAGACGGTTCGCGATCCCGAGCTCGTACGCCTCCTGCGCCTTCACCGTACGGGGGAAGAGCAGCAGGTCGGCGGCGCGCCCGGGTCCGACGATGCGGGGCAGCGTCCACGAGACGCCGGAGTCGGCGGTGAGCGCGACCCCCGCGAACGAGGTGTTGAAGGAGGCGGTCTCCGCCACCACCCGGTAGTCCGCGGCCAGCGCGAACCCGAACCCGGCGCCCGCGGCCACCCCGTTCACGCCCGCCACCACCGGCTTCGGCATCTCGGTGAGCGCCCGCATGATCGGGTTGTAGTGCTCGCGCACCGTGCTCATCGTCTGCCCGCTGCCGGACTCGCGGTCGGCGGTCAGGGACCCGACGTGCTCCTTGAGGTCCTGGCCCACGCAGAACGCGCGCCCGGTCGCCGTCAGGAGCACCGCCCGCACCGCGGGGTCGGCGGCCGCCGCCTGCACGGCGTCCCGCAGGGCGACCTTCGCCTCGGTGTTCATCGCGTTCATGGCGTCGGGACGGTTCAGTGTGATCGTGGCGAGCCCCTCGCCCACCTCGTACAGCACGGTGTCGGCCATGGAGGTCCGTCCCCTCGGTTCCGTCTGCGGTTACGTATGAACAGGCATGCGTGCACGCATCGTCACAGCGCATGCGTCACGGGACAGCATGGCTCAGACGGATCACCCCTGGTATGGGTACCGGCGTGTGACGTGCGTCAAAGAATTCACGTCTGCCGGGAGGCGCGAAGCCGAGCAGTATCGCAGCCACATCGCCGAATTGGGTGGTTTTGCTCAAGCGCGTTGCGCAAGCGATGCCGACTGATGTTGGTCATCGGGTCCTGCGATGCGGGATAATGGCTGGGAAGCAATGTGTTCGATGCCGGTGACACTGTGCCCTGCCTGGGCCGCCGGCTGCGTGAGCTGGTTTCAGGAAGGGGAACGAGCATGGCGGCCATGAAGCCGCGGACGGGCGACGGCCCGCTCGAGGTGACCAAGGAGGGGCGGGGCATCGTCATGCGCGTTCCGCTCGAAGGCGGCGGTCGGCTTGTCGTCGAGCTGACTCCCGATGAGGCCGATGCGCTCGGCGACGCCCTGAAGAAGGTCGTCGGCTGACGCATCGTCCGCCCGTTCTTCCACTGCCCCGGCACACTAACAAGTGCCGGGGCAGTGTGTTTTCCGGGGGTTCCACCGAGGGCCCGGGTACCCCTGCGATCCGAGGTCACACCCGAGGGGTCATACGGTGAGCGGCCGCTTGACCGCGCACAGCAGCCCGTCGCCCACCGGCAGCACCGACGGCACCAGCTCCGCGCTCTCGCGCACGGTCCGCAGCAGCTCGCGCAGCCGCAGCACCTCCACGGGCTGGGGCCCCGAGTCCACCGTGCGCCCCTCTGCGAAGACACCCTCGAACACGACGAGGCCGCCCGGCCTGAGCAGGCGCAACGATTCAGCTAGGTAGTCGAGGGACTCCGTGCGGTCCCCGTCACAGAAGACGAGGTCGTATCCGGCGTCCGCGAGCCGGGGCAGCACGTCGAGGGCGCGGCCCGGAATGAAGCGGGCCCGGTTGCTGGCGAAGCCGGCCGCGCGGAACGCGGTGCGCGCGAACTGCTGGCGCTCCGGCTCCGGGTCGACCGTCGTCAGGACGCCGTCGGACCGCATGCCGCCCAGGAGATGAATTCCGGACACCCCGGTGCCCGTGCCGATCTCGGCCACGGCCTTGGCGGCCACCGTCGCGGCCAGCATCCGCAGCGCGGACCCGGTCGCGGGCGACACCGCGCGCAGCCCTGCCTCACGGGCGCGCTGCCGCGCCCAGAGAAGCGCCTCGTCCTCCGCGACGAAGGCGTCGGCGAATGCCGAACTCGGCTGCCGGTTGCCGGTAATGACCCTCTCCCTGTCTCCCCGTGCTTATCTGCGCGTGACTGTATCCGTTGGGCCGGGAACCTGCTGATGGGACCGGGCGTTGTACGGGATGTGCAGGGGCGAGGGGACCCCTCGGGACGTTCCGGCGCCACAGGACGGGGGGAATGAAATGGACCAGGGGGACGAAGCGCGCGAACGGCTGTCGACAGCCGGACCGCGACCACGCGGCGGAGCCGCAGATCGATTCCCAAATTCTCGTAAAGACTCTTATCCTGAGCTAACGGGCGAGGTGGCTATGGTAGGGGCTCCACTGGACACCACCAGAGCCGACAGGGGAGGTGCGGCTGCGACCGGCGGCCCCGGAACGATGGCGCGAATCAAGCGCCGCTTCCTCAGGTCGGCGGGCGAGCCGAAATCCGTGACCGACACTGCTGACCACTCCGCCGTTTCCGCACAGACCGCGACCTTTGCCGCCGATGCGGAATCCCAGGCGTGGACTCCGCCCACGTGGGAGGAGATCGTCAGCACGCACAGTGGCCGTGTCTACCGCCTCGCCTACCGTCTGACGGGCAACCAGCACGACGCCGAGGACCTCACCCAGGAGGTCTTCGTCCGCGTCTTCCGCTCCCTCTCCACGTACACGCCCGGCACCTTCGAGGGCTGGCTGCACCGCATCACCACCAACCTGTTCCTGGACATGGTCCGCCGCCGCCAGCGCATCCGCTTCGACGCGCTCGGGGACGACGCGGCCGAGCGGCTGCCCAGCCGCGAGTCGGGCCCGCAGCAGATCTTCAACGACACGCACTTCGACGCGGACGTCCAGCAGGCCCTCGATACCCTCGCGCCCGAGTTCCGTGCCGCCGTGGTCCTGTGCGACATCGAAGGCCTGTCGTACGAGGAGATCGCCGCGACCCTCGGCGTGAAGCTCGGCACCGTGCGCAGCCGGATCCACCGCGGGCGCTCGCAGCTCCGCAAGGCCCTGCAACACCGGTCTCCCGAGGCCCGCGCCGAGCGCCGTTCGCTCGCGGTGATCGGTGCGCCGGCTCTGGGGGGAGGGGGCGCGACCGCGTGAGTGGATCACGGCTCAACCCTGCCGAGAGGCAGCTCGCCGAGCAGCATCTGGGAGACCGGCTCGCCGCCCTGGTGGACGGCGAGCTGGGCCATGACTCCCGCGAGCGGGTCCTCGCCCATCTCGCGACGTGCGCCAAGTGCAAGGCCGAAGCCGATGCCCAGCGCCGTCTGAAGACCTTCTTCGCCGAGGTCGCACCGCCCCCGCCGTCCGAGAGCTTCCTCGCGCGGCTCCAGGGCCTGTCCGAGTCAGGGGGACCGGACGGTTCCGCGGACAAGGGCGACCCCTTCGGCCGCCCGCTCGCCGAGGGCGTGTTCGGGGTGCGCGACGAGCGGGGCTTCGGCCTGCGGGCCGACACGTTCTCCTACGCGCCCTCGGGCGGCCGCGGCGGCATGCTGCCCGGCGGCGACCGCGCGGGCGGCTTCCGTATCCATGAAGTCGGCCGCTCCGGTGCCGAGCGTGCGGCGGCCTCGCGCAGCCGGCGCTTCGCTTTCGCCGCGGCCGGCGCCGTCTCGCTGGCCGCGATCGCGCTCGGCGGCGTCTCGACCGGGGTGCCCGCCGACAGTGCCGAAGCGCGCGGCGGTGCCAATGCCTCGCCGATGCGCACCCAGGGCGCGGGCGCGGCCACCCCGGCCGACTCCAACCGGCGCCGCGGCGGTGCGCAGAGCGCCGCCTCCCAGGCGCCCGGCAAGCTGCCTGCGCCGGTGGCCGCGACCGAGGTGTCCGCGCCGGGCCTGCAGCGCGGACTCCCGCTCGCCTCACCGATACTGAACCGCTCGGTGACGCTGACCCCGCTGATACGTCCGGTGGCCGCCACCCTGCCGTACTCACCCCTGCCACCGGCCGCCCGGAGTCCCGAGACTCCTGGTCCGAGCGGCACGCCCAGCCCGTCGCCCCCCGCGGGGCTCTCGCTGCCCGCCCGCTGACCCTGCTGCTCCCCGCCTGCCGGGGTACCTGGTTGAATCCCGGGTGGGGGCCGCCTCCCGGAGGTGGGTATCCCCCTCAGAGGGTTGCGTCTGGCGGGGCGGATCCCGGCCGAGGGCCGCGCCATGGCGTGCGCACCCGTGCCGGAGTCGCACCGCCCGGCCGTGACCTCACGGAAGACCGTGTCCGCGGGCACGGGTTCGAGACGCCGAGTGCTGCGTGGGGAGAGGCATGGACGAGGGGAAGTCCACCGGGTCGAAGCCGAAGTGGTGGAGCCGGCCCCGGAGTTCCGACGAACCTGCGCCGGGGGGTACGGACAGGACGCCCTCCGCGGACGGTGACTACCCACTGAGCGCGCCGGCTCCTGCTGGTGCGGTGAGTGGTGTCCCAGCCGAGGTGTCGGGGGAGACGGTCGGCTCGGATCAGCATGCCGATGTCGTACGTGATGAGCGCGTCGATGTCGTACGGGATGCGGCAGCCGGCCCGGAGGCGACGGAAGCTCCGGACGCGCCCGGACCTGCCGATGCTGCCCCCGCCGAGCGGCCGAGTCCGCTGCACGAGCCGGACCCCTACAGCACGCCGCCTTACGGTGGCCCGGGCCCTTGGGCGCCCGCGCCGCCGGTGCAGCACCCCGTGGCCACTCCGGCGCAGGGCACCGCGCTGCCTCAGGGAGCGACGTATCCGCAGGGACAGCACGGGCCGCAGGGGCAGCAGCCCGGTGCACCGATACCCCCGGCGCAGACCGCGCCCGCCCCGCACACCACGCAGCCGCACGGCGTGACGATCCCGCCGCAGCCGCAGCCGCAGCCGCAGCCGCAGCCGCAGCCGCAGGCTCCGGCACAACCGCAACCGCAGCCGCACGCGCACAGCCAGCAGCAAGCCGCCCCCGGCGCTCCAGGTACCCCCGCTGCCCCCGCCGCCCCCAACCCCTGGGCCACATACGACCCTTGGCGCACCCAGCAGCCGCACTCGCAGCCGCAGCAGCCGCTGCTCCAGACCGACGGAGCCGTAGCGGCGCCGAAGCGGAAGTCGCGCAAGGGGCTGCTCGTCTTCGGGGCGATCGCGCTCTCCCTCGTCACCGGCGGGATCGGCGGCGGCATCGGCGCGTACATCGAGCGCAACGGCGGCGTGACCGACGTCGAGTTGGGCCAGTCCGGCGTGGAGTCCAAGGACCGCGCCCCCGACAGCGTGGCGGGCATCGCCGCGAGTGCGCTCCCCAGCGTGGTCACCCTGCACGTCAGCGGCGCCGGGGGAGCCGGCACCGGCACCGGGTTCGTCCTCGACCGCAAGGGCCACATCCTCACCAACAACCACGTGGTGGACCCGGGCGGCTCGGACGGGAAGATCTCCGTGACGTTCAGCGGGGGCGAGACCGCCACCGCCAAGATCGTGGGCAGCGACGCCGGTTACGATCTCGCCGTGGTCAAGGTCAGCGGGGTCAAGGGCCTCAAGCCGCTGCCACTCGGCAACTCCGACAACGTCCAGGTCGGCGACCCGGTCGTGGCGATCGGCGCCCCCTTCGACCTCTCCAACACCGTGACGTCCGGGATCATCAGCGCCAAGGAGCGCCCGATCACTGCCGGCGGTGACGCCGACGGCAGCGATGTCTCGTATGTGAACGCGTTGCAGACCGACGCCCCCATCAACCCCGGCAACTCCGGCGGACCGCTCGTCGACTCCAAGGCCCGCGTGATCGGCATCAACAGCGCGATCCGCTCGGCCGGTGACGGCGGCGGCGAGGACGGCGGCCAGGCCGGTTCCATCGGCCTCGGCTTCGCGATCCCCATCAACCAGGGCAAGCGGGTGGCCGAGCAGCTGATCAACGACGGCCGCGCCACGCACCCCGTGATCGAGGTCACGCTCGACACCGAGTACCTCGGCGACGGTGCCCGGGTCGCGGAGAAGACCGCCACGGGCGGGCCCGCGGTCAAGCCCGGCGGCCCCGGCGCCGACGCGGGCATCAAGCCCGGGGACGTGATCACCGAGGTGGACGGACAGCGGATCCACGCGGGCGAGGAGCTGATCGTGAAGATCCGCTCCCATGAGCCCGGCGACCGCCTGGAGTTGACCGTGGAGCGCGACGGCAAGGAGCGCACGATCTCCGTGACCCTGGGCGAGGCCGGCGACTGACCGGCCGGCGCGCCCCACAGTCCGTCCGGCGCGCCCCACAGCCCATCCGGACGCCCGGCGCGACGAGCCGTCGGCAGCTGTTCACCGAAACGTCCGATGATGGGCGCCGATCCCGGTGACCGGACCGTACCGGTCGCCGGGATCGCCGGGTACCGTAGACCTGCCCGGAAGACGGTCTTCGGACCACGTGCCAACGGGATGCGGACAGGGCAAGGAGCGACAGGTGTTCAACGACATAGGCGGCATGGAGCTGATCGCGCTCGTGGTGCTCGCCGTGCTCATCTTCGGCCCGGACAAGCTGCCCAAGCTCATCCAGGACGTGTCCGCCTTCATCCGGAAGATCCGCGCGTTCTCCGACAGCGCGAAGCAGGACATCCGGGACGAACTGGGTCCGGAGTTCAAGGACTTCGAATTCGAGGACCTGAATCCGAAGAAGTTCATCCGCAAGCAGCTCGACCAGCACGGCGACGACCTCGGCATCGACGAGATCCGCAACGGCTTCGACCTGAAGAAGGAGATGGCCGAGGTCGCGGACGCGGTGAACGGCCGCGAGAGCTCCTCGGACGCCCCCGCCGCCAAGCCCAGCCTCACCAAGGGGCCGGACCTGGAGAAGAAGCCGGCCCCGGACGACCGCCCGCCGTTCGACGCGGACGCCACGTAGGGGTACGCGCAGGGTTTCATCGCGATTCTCCCGTATGCCCGTTACGGGAGAATCGTCCGGAATCGCCCCGAACTGCCCTGCCGAAAACCGCCCTCACCGAGCCCTATGGCTATTCTCCTCAGGTGTTGTCCGGACTCAGGACGCCCGAGGGGGGTGGGCCGCTCCGGACCGAACTGGAGCAAGGAGGCGGCCGGTAGATGGAGACGACGAGTCAGCCCAATCGGGCTGGGGTGCGCACGGTCGACGGCTATCTGCTCGCACCGTTCCCGTGGTACGCGCTCGACGAGGCCTTCACGGGCCCGCGCTGGCTGATGCAGGTCGGCACCTCCGCGGACGGCGCGGTGGAGCACGGCTCGCTCGGGCACGGCGACGAGCCCGCCGTCCGCGCCGACATGAGCGCCGACCGCGAGCGCTTCGCGGTCGTGGTGACCGTCGCGGCCAACCCCGTGCGCCGCAGCGCCGACGGCACGGGTGTCCTTGAGGCCACCTCGGTCTCCTCCGCGGCCTGGCTGGCCGGCGTCGGGCTCCTGAGCTTCACCTGGCCCCAGCAGATGGACCACACCCTGCGCGACGATTGGCTCGACCAGCAGACCGAGACCGCGTGGGTGCTCGCCGACGACCTCGGCGGCAGCGACTGGTCCACGCTCTCGCTGCCGGTGGACGGGGTCCCGCAGTCCTTCCACTACCGCGAGTCCGAGTTCGGCTGGGTGCTCGCCGGCTCCACCGAGCAGGGCGTCCACCTGGGCGCGTACGGCCGCGGCATGAGCGCGTACGGCCTCGGCTTCTCGATGGTCAAGGACATCGCCTCGTACGAGAGCTGAGGACGGCACCTCGTACGGGAGCTGAGGCATCGCCTCGTACGAGAGCCGCGTCCGGCAGCCGCGCACATCACGCAGATACGCGGATGGGGCGCCCTTCACCGTGAAGGGCGCCCCATCCGCGTACGACAGCGGTCAGAACTTGTTGCGCGGAGTGATCCCGAGCGACATGCCCGACAGGCCGCGCTGGCGGCCGCCCAGTTTGCCCGCGATGGCGCGCAGGGCCGCACCGGCGGGGGAGTCGGGGTCCGACAGGACCACCGGCTTGCCGTCGTCCCCGCCCTCGCGCAGGCGGACGTCGATCGGGATGGCGCCGAGCACCGGCACCGTGGCGCCCGTGGTCTTCGTCAGACCGTCGGCGACCAGCTGGCCGCCGCCCGTGCCGAACACGTCGATCATCTCGTCGCAGTGCGGGCAGGGCAGGCCCGACATGTTCTCGACCACGCCGACGATCTTCTGGTGCGTCTGCACCGCGATCGAGCCGGCCCGCTCGGCCACCTCGGCGGCGGCCTGCTGCGGGGTGGTGACGACGAGGATCTCGGCGTTGGGCACGAGCTGCGCCACGGAGATCGCGATGTCGCCGGTGCCGGGCGGCAGGTCCAGGAGCAGCACGTCGAGGTCGCCCCAGAAGACGTCCGCGAGGAACTGCTGGAGCGCGCGGTGCAGCATCGGGCCGCGCCACACCACCGGCGCGTTGCCCGGCGTGAACATGCCGATGGAGATGACCTTCACGCCGTTCGCCGACGGCGGCATGATCATGTTCTCGACCTGGGTGGGGCGGCCGTCCGCGCCCAGCATGCGCGGCACCGAGTGGCCGTAGATGTCGGCGTCCACGACACCGACCTTGAGGCCGTCGGCGGCCATCGCGGCCGCGAGGTTGACCGTCACCGAGGACTTGCCGACGCCGCCCTTGCCGGAGGCCACCGCGTACACGCGGGTCAGCGAGCCGGGCTTGGCGAAGGGGACCTCGCGCTCGGCGGTGCCGCCGCGCAGCGCGGCGGCCAGCTCCTTGCGCTGCTCGTCGCTCATCACGTCGAGCGAGACCTCGACGGAGGTCACGCCCTCGACGCGCTCCAGCGCGGCCGTGACATTGGATGTGATGGTCTCGCGCATCGGGCAGCCGGAGACCGTGAGGTAGATCGTGACGGCCACCGCACCGCCGTCGGAGACCTCGACCGATTTGACCATGCCGAGCTCGGTGATCGGCCGGTTGATCTCGGGGTCGTTGACCGTCGAGAGCGCCTCGCGGAGGGCTTCCTCGGTCGGATACGTGTCGGTAGCCATAACGGAATGGTACGGCGACCGGGTGACGGTCCGTACGCCTCCTCAGCGGTCGTCTTCGTCACGTCGCGCCTCGCCCGCGGCCGGGAATACATCCCGCTCCAGCGCGCGGCGCTCCTCCATCTCCTTGACCAGGTCCTGGAGTTCGGACCGGATCCAGTCGCGGGTTGCCACCTCGCCGAGGCCGATCCGCAGGGCGGCGATCTCGCGGGTCAGGTACTCGGTGTCCGCGATGGAGCGCTCGTTCTGCTTGCGGTCCTGTTCGAGGTTGACGCGGTCGCGGTCGTCCTGCCGGTTCTGCGCGAGCAGGATCAGAGGCGCGGCGTACGAGGCCTGCAGCGAGAGCATCAGGGTCAAGAAGATGAACGGGTACTCGTCGAAGCGCAGGTCCTTGGGGACCACGATGTTCCAGATCACCCACGCGAGGATCAGGACGGTCATCCACACCAGGAACGTGCCGGTGCCGAGGAAGCGCGCGATCTTCTCCGAGAGCCTGCCGAAGGCGTCCGGATCCACCTCGGGCAGCATCCGCCGCCGCGGCGCGCGCGGCTGGTCGAGGCGGACGCGGGCGCGCGCGAGCGCCCGGTCCTTGGTGGCGCCCTCGCCGCGCTCGGTCAGTCCGTACTCACTCATGGACGGGGTTCACCTCCGCCGCGTGGAACTCGGTCTCGCGCCAGTCGTCCGGCAGCAGATGGTCGAGCACGTCGTCCACCGTGACCGCGCCGAGCAGCGAGCCGCTGTCGTCCACGACGGGTGCGGCCACCATGTCGTACGTGGCGAAGAAGCTGGTCACCTCGGGCAGCGAGGTGTCCGGCGAGAGCGTCTGCAGATCCTTGTCGAGCATCGTGCCGACGAGCGTGAACGGAGGGTCGCGCAGCAGCCGCTGGAAGTGGATCGTGCCCAGGTACTTGCCGGTCGGGGTCTGGTCGGGCGGCCGGCAGACGTAGACCTGCGCGGCGAGCGCGGGGGAGAGGTCGGGGTTGCGGACCCGGGCCAGCGCGTCCGCCACGGTCGCGTCCGGCTGGAGCACGATCGGCTCGGTGGTCATCAGACCGCCGGCCGTGCGCTCCTCGTACGCCATCAGCCGCCGTACATCCGCGGCCTCCTCGGGCTGCATCAGTTCGAGCAGCTTCTCCTGCTCCTCCTCGGGCAGCTCGGCGAGCAGGTCGGCCGCGTCGTCGGGGTCCATCGCCTCCAGGACGTCGGCCGCGCGCTCCTCCTTGAGCTTGCCGAGGATCTCGATCTGGTCGTCCTCGGGCAGCTCCTCGAGCACGTCCGCGAGCCGGTCGTCGTCGAGAGCGGCGGCCACTTCGATACGGCGCTTCGCGGACAGGTGGTGCAGCACGTTGGCGAGGTCGGCGGCGCGCAGCTGCTCGAAGGTGGCGAGCAGCGACTCCGCGCCCTGCCCCTGCTCCTCCAGGGTGAAGCCGGTGACGGCCGACCACTCCACGGTCAGGGTCTCGCCCTTGGCCCGCCGGAACGTTCCGGCCTTGCCCTTGCGTACGTAGACCCGGTCGATCTCCCAGTCGCGGCGGGCCGGCAGCTGCTGCACCGACACGTCGAGGACGGTGACCTCCTCGCCGGATTCGACCAGGCGTACGCGGCGGTCGAGCAGCTCGCCGAGGACCAGGCGTTCGGTGGGCCGCTGCTCGAAGCGCCGTACGTTCAGCACGCCCGTCGTGATGACCTGGCCGGCCTGGATGCCGGTGACGCGGGTCATGGGCAGGAAGATCCGGCGGCGCGTGGACAGCTCCACGACGAGGCCGAGCAGGGTCGGCGGCCGGTTGCCCACGCGCAGGTTCGCGACCAGGTCGCGCACGCGTCCGACCTGGTCGCCGTTGGGATCGAAGACGGCCGTGTCGGACAGATGCGAGACGAAGATCCGAGGGGTGCCGGACGCCATGCGGTCTCCTCCTCGGGGCCGGTCGGCGGCTGTCTGTCACGGATAAGACGCTTCTTGGGCGATACGGCCTTCAGGCTAGTACGCCCGGTTTGGAAACGCCCTGGTGGGGCGTCCGCAAGGCTGTCTGCAAGCAGCGGGGACGTCCCCGGTACCCTGCCGTACTGGCGATTAACCTTCGACGAGAGGCAGCTGCGCACGTGACCGCGAACCACCTGGCTCGGGCCCGCCGTACCGCCGTCGCCGGCGCTCTGAGCATGGGGTTGTTCGCCGGAACCGCCGGCCTGGTGGGCTGCTCCGCGGAGGACCCGGACGCGGGCACCAACGGGATGGGCAAGCTCTCCGCCGAGAAGATCCACAGCCAGTCCCGCGCGGCCGCCGACAGTGTCGCCTCGGTGACCGTCAACGCCGATCTGGTCGTCAAGGGACAGCCGTACAAGATCGACATGAAGCTGAACTCGGACGGCGGCACCGGCGAGATCACCGACGACGGCGTGAGCTTCCGGCTGCTGCGCGTCGGCGACGACGTCTACATGCAGGCCGACGCCGCGCTCCTGGAGGAGGGCGACAAGCCCTCGAAGGCCTCGAAGCTCTCCCAGAAGTACGTGAAGGTCCCCGAGGACGACCCCAAGTACAAGCAGCTGCGCACCTACACCGACAAGGGCAAGCTGCTCGACCTGCTGCTCGACCTGCCCGGGAAGCTGAGCAAGGGCGACCGCTCCGAGATCGGCTCGGTGCGCACCATCCAGCTCGCCTCCAACAACGGCGAGGGCGGCACGATCGATGTCGCCCTCGAAGGCGAGCCGTATCCGCTGCGGCTGGTGCGGGCGGGCGACGCCGGCACGCTGCGGCTCAGCGACTGGGGCCGGAGCGTCAGCATCGAGGCCCCGGCGAAGGACGAGATCGTGGACTTCGGCTCGCAGCTGCCGAAGTCGGAGGGCTGACCCGCCGCGTCGTGAGCGGCCGGTCTACGAGGCTCGCCCGGCTGCGGGCGCGGCCGGTCTACGAGGCCCGCTTGCGCTTCTTGAACAGCAGCCGGGGCAGCGCCGCCGGGATCTCCCGCCGCGTCGTGAGCGGGGTCGGCAGCGGGGCGGCGGCGAGCGACCCGTCCGGCAGCGCGCGGTCCGCGCCCCGGAACTCCAGCCGCAGCACCCGGCACTCGCGCGCCCACCGCTCCGTCATCTGCTCGCTGTCCGGCGCATTGAGCCGCTTGCCCTTGAGCTCGGCGACGGCGGCCTCCCAGGCCTCCGAACGCGGCGCGAGCTCCACCACCTCGGCGTTCCAGGCGACGATCCGGCCACCCTTGTCCTTGCTGCGCACGGTGACCTGGGCGCTGCCCCCGTCGGCGAGTCCGGGCAGCGGCTGCTCGCCGGGCCCGTCGCCCACGACATGGGCGGCGCCCTCCGTCCACACGTGCCAGAGCGCGCGGGCGGGCCCGGTGCCCTGCACCCAGATCAGGCCGGACTTCTTCGTGGCCTCCTCGGCGAGGGCGGCGTCGAGCAGCGCATCAGTCATGGGTGCAGCGTAGGGGACCTCTGCGAAGGGCCGTACCGCAGCCGTACGTTCGGCGGCGGACGCAGTCGTGCGTGCGGCGGGCAGCCGTGGTCCTACAGCCACCCGTTCCGCTTCAGGGTGCGGTGGATCACGAAGCAGATGCCCGCGATCCCGGCCATCACCATCGGGTAGCCGTACCGCCACTCCAGCTCGGGCATGTGCTCGAAGTTCATCCCGTACACCCCGCAGATCATCGTCGGCACGGCGATGATGGCCGCCCACGAAGTGATCTTGCGCATGTCCTCGTTCTGCGCGACGGTCGCCTGCGCGAGGTTGGCCTGGAGGATCGAGTTGAGCAGCTCGTCGAAGCCGACGACCTGCTCCTGGACGCGGGCGAGGTGGTCGGCCACGTCGCGGAAGTAGTTCTGGATGTCCGGGTCGATCAGCCGCATCGGCCGCTCGCTGAGCAGCTGCATCGGCCGCAGCAGCGGCGAGACCGCCCGCTTGAACTCCAGGACCTCGCGCTTGAGCTGGTAGATCCGCCCGGCGTCGCTGCCGCGCGCCTGGCCCCTGCTGTCCGTCGAGAAGACCTCGCTCTCGACCTCGTCGATGTCGTTCTGCACGGCGTCGGCGACCGCGATGTAGCCGTCCACCACGTGGTCGGCGATGGAGTGCAGCACCGCCGAGGGCCCCTTGGCGAGCAGCTCCGGGTCGTCCTGCAGCCGGTGCCTGAGGCCGCGCAGCGAGCCCTGGCCGCCGTGCCGCACGGTGATGAAGAAGTCCTTGCCGGTGAAGCACATGACCTCGCCGGTCTCCACGACCTCGCTGGTGGCGGTGAGTTCGGCGTGCTCCACGTAGTGGATGGTCTTGAACACCGTGAACAGCGTGTCGTCGTAGCGCTCCAGCTTCGGCCGCTGGTGCGCGTGCACGGCGTCCTCGACGGCGAGCGGGTGCAGGCCGAACTCGGCGGCGATACCGGCGAATTCGGTCTCGGTGGGCTCGTGCAGGCCGATCCAGGCGAAGCCGCCGTCCCGGCGGACCTGGAGCATCGCCTCGTGCGGCGTCAGGCATTCGACGTCGTCGCTCTTGATGCGGCGGCCGTCGCGGTACACGGCGCAGTCGACCACGGCGCTGGCCGCCGAGGGGTCGCGGGTGGTGTCGTACGCCGGGCCGCTCGCGCTCTTGCGCAGCTGGGGGCGGACGGCGGCACGCAGGTCACGGATCATCGACATGGCAGGCTCCTTGGAGGCGCGACTGCCGGTGCGGGCGGTGGCACAGCCCGGAATGGGGACGTTCTTCGCCGATCGGACTTCGTCCTACGGCGGGACATCCGCAAAGCGGGCGGCACCGTGCATCGCTGCCGGCACTCTCACCACGGGGACAGATCAAGCACGGGATGGTGCGGGGCCGAGACGCTCTTCCGTCGTGCGCATGCCTGAGATCCGGAGTTTGCCCGACTGCGGGCGGGGTACGGAAAGCCCCGAGTGAAAGGCAGGTGCTAACTGGCGGAAGAACGGGTGGTACTGCACGGTCGACTTCGATCCATGAGTCCCACCTCCTCGCGCCGGGCCCCCGTGGGGGAAAGCCGTCTGCCGGGGCCATTTCCTGCTGCGTCCAGTGTGGACGTCAACCTGCTGCCCTGACCAGCCGCCAACCCTATCAGCCGACTGAAGTCCCTTGCCCTGCTTTGCTTTTTCTTGGCGGGTTCCGTACGGGTGGGGGTGTGCCGGGGGCTGCGGCGGTGCTCCCTCCGGCTGCCGGACGGGGCCGATCTATGCTCGCGGAATGGCAGATGTACTGGCTCTCGTCGAAGCCCGGCTCCGTATGACGCTGGGCGAACCGGACGCGCGCGCGGCGGTGACCTTCCTCGGCACGGACCGCATCGAGGTGCTGCGCTTCACCGACGCCTCCGGCGACGGGCCGGTGGTCCGCTACGCGACGCTCGGCATGTCGGCCGCGCCGATGACGGATCCGACGGCGGCCCTCGCGGACCCGGTGCGCGGCCCGCGCGCGGAGCTCGTTCTTTCGGTACGGGGCGGGCGTGCCGACACCGACAAGGTGCTCAGGCCGCTCGCCGTCCTCGCGGCCTCGCCGCAGGTCGAGGGTGTCGTGGTGGCGCCCGGCGCCTCGCTGGACACGGGGGAGCCGCTGTGGCCCGGGGCCCCGTTCACCTCCGTCCTGGTCGGTGAACCGGGCGGTCTGGTCGAGGACTTGGAGCTCGACGAGCCGATGGACCCGGTCAGGTTCCTGCCCCTGCTGCCGATGACGCCCAACGAGGCGGCGTGGAAGCGGGTGCACGGCGCGGGGGCGCTGGAGGAGCGGTGGCTGGCGCGCGGGACGGATCTGCGGGATCCGCTGCGGGCGGGTGTGGCGCTGGACTGAGGGGCGGGTGCGGGTGCGGCCGTGGTGGCGCCGGGCCGAGGGGCGGGCTGAAACTCCCCGTCGCCGTACGGCATCCGGACGGGTGATCGTCCTTGACGCGAGGGCGGGCGGGTAGGACTGTGGAGCGCTATGAGGGGCGAACCCAGTTGCCCGAAGTGCGGTGGCCGGGTGCGGGCTCCCGGTCTCTTCGCCGACGCCTGGCAGTGCGATGTGCACGGCACCGTGCACCCGCTGCAGCCCGTGGTGCCGCCGAGCGTCGAGGCGCTCTCGGTGGTCGTGCACCGCTCCCACGTACCGGTGTGGATGCCGTGGCCGCTGCCGGTCGGCTGGCTGTTCACCGGGGTCGCGTGCGCGGGGGACGACCGCAGCGGCGGGCGTGCCACGGCGGTCGCGTGCTCGGGGCCCGGGCCGCTCGGCGGCAGCGGTGAGCTGATCCTGGTGGCGGAGGAGCTCGGGATCGGGCTCGGTGCGCGGTACGCGGGGATTCCCGGCCCGGATCCGGGCGCGAATCTGGATGTGTCCGGGCCGCCGCAGGCCAAGGTGCATGCGGCGGGGCGGCCGACGCCGCTGTGGCATGTGAAGGGGACGCCTGCGGATCGTGCGGTGTTCGCCGGTGAGGCGCGGGGGCTGTGGTTGTGGGCCGTGGTGTGGCCCGAGCAGTCGGGGCTGTTGATGTACGACGAGCTCGTGCTGACGGATCTTCGGGATGCGGGGGCGGAGGTGGAGCTGCTCCCCTGTGGGGCGCTTTCGCCTCGGATTCTTATGGCTTGAGGGGGGCTTGGGGGCTTCGCCCCTTGCTTCCCTTGCCCACGAGCACGGCAACGGTAAGGGGCAAGCCGCCCGAGCACCCCAAACAACCCGCTATCCTGGAGCGTCGCCGTCCCGCAAGGGTCATGTCACCGCAGAAGCCGAGAGGAGTGCCCGTGCGTATCGATCTGCACGCTCATTCCACGGCTTCCGACGGCACCGACAGTCCGGCCGAACTCGTGCGCAAGGCGCGGGCGCAGGGGCTCGACGTGGTGGCGTTGACCGATCACGACACCACGCGCGGGCATGCCGAGGCGGCGCGTGCCGTGCCCGAGGGGCTCACCCTCGTGCCCGGGGCGGAGTTGTCCTGCCGGCTGAACGGGACCGGGCTGCATCTCCTCGCCTACCTCTTCGACCCGCAGGAGCCCGCCCTCCTCGCCGAGCGCGAACTGGTCCGTGACGACCGGGTTCCGCGCGCCCGCGCTATGGTCGGGAAGCTGCGGGAGCTGGGCGTGCCGGTGGAGTGGGAGCAGGTGGCCCGTATCGCCGGGGACGGCTCGATCGGGCGGCCGCACATCGCCGAGGCGCTCGTCGAGCTGGGCGTCGTGCCCACTGTCTCCGACGCCTTCACCCCCGACTGGCTGGCCGACGGAGGCCGGGCCTACGTGCCGAAGCACGAGCTCGATCCGTTCGAGGCGATCCGCCTGGTCAAGGCGGCCGGCGGCGTCACCGTGTTCGCGCATCCGCTCGCGGTCAAGCGCGGCAGGGTCGTGCCGGAGTCGGCCATCGCCGAGCTCGCCGAGGCCGGGCTCGACGGTATCGAGGCCGACCACATGGATCATGAGCCGGAGACCCGCGCCCGGCTCAAGGGGCTTGCCGCGGACCTGGGGCTGCTGGCCACCGGGTCGAGCGACTACCACGGCAGCCGCAAGACCTGCTCGCTCGGCGAGTACACCACCGACCCCGAGGTCTACGGGGAGATCATCCGCCGTGCGACGGGCGCGTTCCCCGTGCCCGGCACCGGGGGAGTCCGCGCCTAGAGGTGTCCTGAACCGCCAGGCACCCGGGCCCGTCCGCCGGACGGGCCCGACCCGCGCGCGCCCACCCGCTCCACCCTCCACACCTGCAAGGCTCCCCTGTGTTCGACGTCGCCGTCTTCGGCTCCCTCTTCCTCACCCTGTTCGTGATCATGGACCCGCCCGGGGTCACGCCGATCTTCCTCGCCCTGACCGCGGGCCGCCCCGCCAAGGTGCAGCGCCGTATGGCCTTCCAGGCCGTCTGCGTGGCCTTCGGCGTGATCACCGTGTTCGGTCTGGTGGGTCACCAGATCCTCGACTATCTGCATGTGTCCGTTCCGGCGCTGATGATCGCCGGCGGTCTGCTGCTGCTCCTCATCGCGCTCGACCTGCTCACCGGCAAGACCGACGAGCCCAAGCAGACCAAGGACGTCAACGTCGCGCTCGTACCGCTCGGCATGCCGCTGCTCGCGGGCCCCGGCGCGATCGTCTCCGTGATCCTCGCGGTGCAGGACGCCGAGGGGTTCAAGGGCCAGTTCTCCGTGTGGACCGCGATCCTCGCGATGCACATCGTGCTGTGGCTCGTCATGCGCTACTCGCTGGTGATCATCCGTGTGATCAAGGACGGCGGCGTCGTCCTGGTCACCCGCCTGGCGGGCATGATGCTCTCGGCGATCGCCGTGCAGCAGATCATCAACGGGGTCACCCAGGTCATCCAGGGTTCCTGACCCGCGGCCGTACGGCACACGACAGGCACGCGAAAGGCCCCCGCGCTTCCTTGCGCGGGGGCCTCGTACGTCAAACGTCAAATGTCATACGGCGACGGCGAACGTCATCAAACGGGCGGTGGCGGTGTTATGAAGCCGTGCCGGTGGCCGGGCGGATGTAGATGCGCTGGCCGGTTGCGGCGGCCTGCTGCACGATCCGATTGACGGAGGCGGCGTCCACGACGGTGCTGTCCACGGCGGTTCCGTCGACATCGTCCAGGCGCATGATCTCGAAGCGCACAGGCTTCTCCCTTCGTCTGGTGATCCTCCTGAGGAGAACTGGGTTACATACGGGTGCAACGACTTGCACCGTACAAACATTCCCTACGCTAAGGAAATTTTTTCCTACTCTAATTACCTGCGAGTAGCGGGAGCGCTTGTGTTCGGAGCGTGACCGTGCGGAGAATGGCTGCCCTATGAACGAAGAAGAGCTGGCCGGCCTGTCGACCCGTATCGACCGCACCAACGAGCTGCTGCACCGCATGCTCGCCGAGGTGGCCAAGACCCCGTCGACCCACGCGATCTTCGTCGACGCCGGCTATCTCTACGCCGCGGCCGGCCGCCTCGTCGCCGGTACGGAGGACCGCCGGGCCTTCGACCTCGACGCCGAGGGCCTGATCGACGCGCTGATCGACAAGGCCCGCACGATCTTCGCGGACAGCCGGCTGCTTCGCGTCTACTGGTACGACGGTGCGCGCCGCCGGATCCACACCTCCGAGCAGCAGTCCATCGCCGAGCTCCCGGACGTGAAGGTCCGCCTCGGCAACCTCAACGCCAACAACCAGCAGAAGGGCGTGGACTCCCTGATCCGCAGCGATCTGGAATCGCTCGCCCGGCACCGCGCCATCAGCGACGCCGCCCTGATCGGCGGCGACGAGGACCTGGTCTCCGCGGTCGAGGCCGCGCAGGGGTACGGCGCCCGCGTGCACCTGTGGGGCATCGAGGCGCCCGACGGGCGCAACCAGGCCGAGCCCCTGCTGTGGGAGGTCGACAGCCAGCGCACGCTCGAACTCGACTTCATCAAGCCGTACGTGGCCCGCCGCACCGCCACCGCCCACGACCCGTCCGCGCCGCGCCCGGCCCGCGAGGACGTCCGCTTCGTCGGGGCGCAGATCGCCGCGACCTGGCTGGGTTCGCGCGGCCGCGAGCAGATGGTGGAGCTGCTGCCCGGGCATCCGTATCTGCCGGGCCCGGTGGACCAGGACCTGCTGATCGAGGCGGAGCGGCTGCTCCAGTACTCGCTGCGCGGCCAGGCGGATCTGCGCCGGGCGCTGCGCGACGGCTTCTGGGACCACTTGCAGGGGCAGGTGTAGCCGGCGCCGGGTGCGCGGGCGGTTTGTGCCCTTCAGGCGGGCTTCAGGTCGCTATGTGATCGTGAAGGGGTCGGCGCGCGAAGCCGCCGCCGACGATCCGCCCGTACGACCCGAGGGAGCCCCTTCATGTCCAGCAGCCGCCGTCCCCTGAACCGCACCCGCCGGCTGTGGGCGGCCGGCGCACTGTCCGGAGCGCTGGTCCTCTCGGTCGCCGCCTGCTCCTCCGACGGCGGTTCCGACGCGGACACCCCGCGCGCCGGCGCCGCCACGCCGGACGACGCGACGCCTTCGGCCGACGCATCGGACCGGGCGAACGAACCCGGCACCGCCGGAGACGCATCCGCCGCGCAGGGCGGACCGAAGGTCGCCTACGACGCGGCGATCGAGGCCGCGCAGAAGGAAGTCCCCGACGCGAAGGTCACCGAGGCCGAGTACGACGACGGTGACTGGGAGGTCGACCTGATCACCGACGAGCCGCGGGTGCACAACGTGACGGTGGACGCGGGCAGCGGCAAGGTCGTCCGTACGCACGAGGACCGGATGCCCGACGCCGCGCGTGACCGGCTCAAGTACCCCCTCGCCAAGCTCGACGCGGCCACGGTCGCGCTGGACGACGCGGCCGGCAAGGCACTGAAGGAGGCCGGGGGCGGCTACGTGTCGAAGATCTCGATCCAGGGCACCGAGCAGCGCCCGAAGTGGGATGTCGAGATCACCGACGGCCGCGTCCAGCACGAGTTCGACGTGGACGCGAAGAGCGGCGAGGTCGTGGCGCGCGAGACCGATCGCGAGGACTGAGGCGCGGCGGTCGCGAGGACTGAGGCGCGGCGGCGTCCACCGACCGGAGCTGTCGGCGGCGTCCACCGGCGCCCGGAGCCGGCGGCGGCCGTCCGCCGGCCGGAGCTATGCGCCGCTCAGGCCGTCCCAGAACGCGATGAGCGCCGCGGCCGTACGGGCCGGCTGATCGGTGTTGGGGGAGTGCTCCGCCCCCGCGATCACCGTGCGCCGCGCGTCGAGGCGTACGGCCATCGCGTCGAGCAGCGGCACCGGCCAGGTGTCGTCCCGCTCGCCGGACAGCACGTGCTTGGGCAGCGGCAGTGCGGCGAGCTCGGTCACGCGGTCCGGTTCGGTCAGCAACTGGCGTCCGGTGGCGGTCAGTTGGGCCGGGTTGTGGCGCAGCCAGCGGGCCCGCAGCTCCTCGTCGGTGTCCGTCTCCTCCGGGGCGTCCAGGGCCTGGATCGCCTCCCACACCTCCGCCATCCCCATCACGGCCAGTGCGTCGAGCAGCAGCTTGACGCGCTGCTGCTGTGAGGGGGAGATCTGCGCGGGCCCGGACGCCATGAGGGTCAGGGAGAGGAAGGGCGCGGGGTCGGCGAGTACGGCCGCGCGGGCGATCTGGCCGCCGAGTGAGTGGCCGAGGAGATGCACCCGTTCCCCGAGTGCGGCGGCCTGCGCGAGCACGTCCTGCGCCAACTCGCCCTGCCCGTACGGGACTTCGTCCCCCTCCGGGCCGGCCGACTCGTACTGCCCGCGCCCGTCCACCGCGACGCTCCGGTACCCGGCCGCGGCCAGCGGCTCGTGCAGCGCGATGAAGTCCTCCTTGCTGCCCGTGTATCCCGGGAGCAGCAGCACCGTGGCTTTCGGTACGCCTTCGGGGCGTCCCTCGATCACGGCGAAGTCGCCGCGCGCGGTGCTCAGGGTGGCGGCGTGTGCGCAGGGAGGCGGGGTGAACGTCGGCGGCCGGCTCATGGGGTCGAGGCTAGGCCACGCCGCGGTGATCTGTGCTCTGGCCGCCGTCTCGGGGCCGGACTGTCCGTGCGCTCGGCCGTCCCGGCACGCTCCGTGCTTTGACCTCCCCTTGACCGGTCCGTGGTCGTGGCGAGATAAGGCTTGTATAAGTTAGGGCAGCCTCACCTTGCCGGTTCGTGCCTCCGGCCTGGCCGTGGCAGTCCCTCCAGGCTGAACCCTCACCCTGGCCTGACCCTCTGGAGCCCTGATGCGTGCAGCTCGTACCACCCTCGCTTCCGCCACCGCGGTCGCCCTCGCCTTCATAGCCACCGGCTGCACGGAGAAGTCCGACGCGAAGGCCGGGGACGAGAACCTCATCTCCGTCGTCGCCACCGACGACACCTGCGAGGTCGACAAGAAGGAGTTCCCGGCCGGGCACGTGGAGCTCGCCGTGGAGAACAAGGGCTCCAAGGTCACCGAGGTGTACATCCTCTACCCGGACGACCGCATCGTGACCGAGCGCGAGAACATCGGCCCCGGTACGAAGCAGAAGGTCACCGCCGAGGTGAAGGCCGGCTCGTACCAGATCGCCTGCAAGCCGGGCATGAAGGGCGACGGCATCCGCCAGCAGGTCAAGGCCACCGGCGGCGGCACCGCAGCCAAGCGCGACCCGAAGCTGGACGCCGCCGTGGCCGCGTACCGCAAGTACGCCCAGGAGCAGGCGGACCAGACCCTGCCGCTCGCGAAGGAGTTCGCGGAGGCCGTGAAGGCCGGTGACCTGGAGGCCGCGAAGAAGGCGTACGCCCCCTCCCGTATCGGCTGGGAGCGCACCGAGCCCGTCGCCGAGTCCTTCGGCGACATCGACCCCAAGGTCGACCTGCGCGAGGACGGCCTCGAGGAGGGCCAGGACCTGGAGAAGGACTGGACCGGCTGGCACCGCCTGGAGCGCTCCCTCTGGCAGGACAAGAAGATCACCGACCGCGACAAGGAGCTCGCCGACCTCCTGATCAAGGACCTCGAGGCCTGGCAGGACAAGGTCAACGAGGCCGAGATCACGCCCACTTCGATGGCCAACGGCGCCAAGGAGCTCCTCGACGAGGTCGCCACCGGCAAGGTCACGGGCGAGGAGGAGCGCTACTCGCACACCGACCTGGTCGACTTCAAGGCGAACGTCGAGGGCGCCGAGAAGTCGTACGAACTCCTCAAGCCGGTGGCCGAGAAGAACGACCCGGAGCTCACCAAGGAGCTCGACCGGCAGTTCGCGGCCCTGAACAAGCTGCTCGACCAGTACCGCGAGGACAAGGACTCCTACGAGTTCACCTCCTACGACAAGGTCGGCAAGGAGCAGCGCAAGGAGCTCTCGGACGGGGTGAACGCCCTCGCCGAGCCGCTGTCGAAGCTGGCCGCCGCGGTCGTGAAGTAGGAGGCGCAGATGAGTGACGCAGCCACCGCACCCGAGCCGGGCGCGGACTCCCCGCAGCCGAGTCGCCGTTCGGTGCTCGGCTGGGGCGGCGCCGGCCTCGCGCTCGGTGCCGCCGCGGCCGGCGGCGCCGCGCTCGCCCTCGACGGCGGCGCGCGCACCGCGCCCGTGGCCGAGGCGGGCGCGGCCGTGCCCTTCCACGGCAAGCATCAGGCCGGGATCGCGACCGCGGTCCAGGACCGGCTGCACTTCGCCGCGTTCGACGTGAAGACCGAGGACCGCGAGGCGCTGATCCAGCTTCTCAAGGACTGGACCGAGGCCGCGGCCCTGATGACCCAGGGGCATCCGGTCGGCGAGGGCGCGTTCGGCGGGCTCGCCGAGGCGCCGCCGGACGACACCGGCGAGGCGCTCGGCCTCAAGCCCTCGCGGCTCACACTGACGGTCGGCTTCGGGCCCTCCCTGTTCGACGGCCGCTTCGGCCTGAAGGACCGGCGGCCCGAGGCCCTCGTCGACCTGCCCAAGTTCCCCGGGGACAACCTGGATCCGGCCCGCGGCGGCGGCGACCTGTGCGTGCAGGCCTGCGCCGACGACCCGCAGGTCGCGGTGCACGCCATCCGCAACCTCGCCCGCATCGGCTTCGGCAAGGTGGCCATCCGCTGGTCGCAGCTCGGCTTCGGCAAGACCTCGTCCACGACGCCCGAGGCGCAGACCCCGCGCAACATGATGGGCTTCAAGGACGGCACCCGGAACATCGCGGGCACCGACACCGCGAACCTCACCAAGCACGTGTGGGTGGGCGCGAAGGACGGCCCCGACTGGATGGTGGGCGGCTCGTATCTCGTCGCGCGCCGGATCCGCATGAACATCGAGACCTGGGACCGGACTTCGCTCAAGGAGCAGGAGGACATCTTCGGCCGTACGAAGGGCGAAGGCGCTCCGTACGGGAAGAAGCGCGAGCACGACGAGCCGAACCTCAAGGCCATGCCCGAGGTCGCCCACGTACGCCTCGCACACCCCGACACCAACGGCGGCGCGATGATGCTGCGCCGCGGCTACTCCTTCACCGACGGCACGGACGGGCTCGGGCGCCTGGACGCGGGCCTGTTCTTCCTCGCGTACCAGCGCGACGTGCGCGACGCGTTCATCCCCGTACAGCTGCAGCTGGCCCGGCGCGATGTGCTCAACGAGTACATCCAGCACGTCGGTTCGGCCGTCTTCGCGATCCCGCCGGGCGTGCGCGGTGACGACGACTGGTGGGGCAGTGCCCTGTTCTCCGGCTCCGGGAAGGCGTGAGCGATGTTCGCCAACTATCTGATCGGTCTGCGCGAGGGCCTGGAGGCTTCGCTCGTCGTCTGCATCCTGGTCGCGTACCTGGTCAAGACCGACAACCGCAAGGCGCTCGCGCCGGTCTGGTTCGGGGTCGGGATCGCGGTCGCGGTGGCCCTCGCCTTCGGCGCCGCCCTCCAATTCGGTACGCAGGAGCTCACGTTCGAGGCCCAGGAGCTGATCGGCGGCTCGCTGTCGATCGTCGCCGTGGGCCTGGTGACCTGGATGGTCTTCTGGATGCGGCGGACCGCGCGGCACCTCAAGGCCGAGCTGCACGGCAAGCTCGACGCGGCGCTCAGCATGGGCACCGGTGCGCTGGTCGCGACCGCCTTCCTCGCCGTGGGCCGCGAGGGCATCGAGACCTCGCTGTTCGTGTGGCGTTCCGTGGACGCGGCCGACGACGGCTGGCGGCCCCTCGCCGGCTGTCTGCTCGGGCTGCTCACCGCGGTCGTGATGGGCTGGCTGTTCTACCGCGGTGCACTGCGCATCAACCTCGCGAAGTTCTTCCAGTGGACCGGCGGCATGCTGGTCGTCGTGGCGGCCGGTGTGCTCGCGTACGGCGTGCACGACCTCCAGGAGGCGCGCTTCCTCGGCGGCCTCGCGGACAAGGCCTTCGACATCAGCGACAGCTACCCGCCGGACACCTGGCACGCCACGCTGCTCAAGGGCATCTTCAACTTCCAGCCCGACCCGACGGTGCTCCAAGTCGTCGTCTGGGCGCTCTACTTGATCCCGACGCTGGTGTTCTTCCTGATGCCGGTGCGGTCGTCGTCGCGTACGGAGGAGAAGCCGGCGGCCGCCACGGGCGCGGAGACGCCCGCCGTGGGCGAGCAGGGCTGAGTCCCTGAGGACGCGAAACGCCGGTTCCCCGAGGACGCGAAACGCCGGTTCCCCGAGGACGTGAAACGCCGGTGGCCCGCACCCCCTCGGGGATGCGGGCCACCGGCGTATGCGCTGCGGGTCGCGGGATCAGGCCTCGGCCTGCTCCGCGGACGCGGCGGTCTTGCGCGTACGGCGACGGCGCGGCTTGGCCTCGCCCTCGGCCTCCGCTGCGGCCTTCGCGGCCGGCGCCTCGGCGCTCTTCGCGGCGGGAGCCTCGGCCGCCGGAGCGGACTCGGCGGTCTTACGGGTACGGCGGCGGCGCGGCTTGGCCGGAGCCTCACCCTCGTCCGCCTTGGCCTCGGTGGCCTTCGGCTCCGTCACCTCGGCGGCGGTCTGCTCGACCGCGGCCTCGGCGGAGGCACCCGCGCGGGTGCGACGGCGGCGGCGCGGCGTACGGACCGCGGACTCCGCCACGGCGTCGGCGGCCTCGCCGGCCTGCGCGGTGTCCGTGGCCTTCTCCGCGGCCTCTGCCGGAGCGGCCGAACCGTCCACGGCGGCACCGCCCCGCGTACGACGACGCTGACGCGGCGTGCGCGTACGGGCCGGGCGCTCCTCGGTCTTCTCGGCGGACTTGCCGCCGCGACCGCGGCCACGGCCGTTGCGGCCGCCCGGCTCGCCCAGGTCCTCGAGCTCCTCGGCGTCCAGACCCGCACGCGTGCGCTCGGCGCGCGGCAGGACACCCTTCGTGCCCTCGGGGATGCCGAGGTCGGAGAAGAGGTGCGGGGACGAGGAGTACGTCTCGGCCGGGTCGTTGAAGTCCAGCTCAAGAGCCTTGTTGATCAGCTGCCAGCGCGGGATGTCGTCCCAGTCCACCAGCGTGATCGCGGTGCCCTTCTTGCCCGCGCGGCCGGTGCGGCCGATGCGGTGCAGGTAGGTCTTCTCGTCCTCGGGGGACTGGTAGTTGATGACGTGCGTGACGCCCTCGACGTCGATGCCGCGCGCGGCCACGTCGGTGCAGACGAGCACGTCCACCTTGCCGTTGCGGAAGGCGCGCAGCGCCTGCTCGCGGGCGCCCTGGCCCAGGTCGCCGTGGACGGCGCCGGAGGCGAAGCCGCGCTTCTCCAGCTGCTCGGCGATGTCCGCGGCGGTGCGCTTCGTACGGCAGAAGATCATCGCGAGTCCGCGGCCCTCGGCCTGCAGGATGCGCGAGACCATCTCGGGCTTGTCCATGCTGTGGGCGCGGTACACGAACTGCTTGGTGTTCGCGACGGTCTGGCCCTCGTCGTCCGGCGCGGTGGCGCGGATGTGCGTGGGCTGCGACATGTAGCGGCGGGCGAGACCGATGACCGCGCCCGGCATGGTGGCCGAGAACAGCATCGTCTGACGCTTGGCCGGAAGCATGTTGATGATCTTCTCGACGTCGGGCAGGAAGCCCAGGTCGAGCATCTCGTCGGCCTCGTCGAGGACCAGGCACTTCACCTGCGACAGGTTCAGCTTCTTCTGGCCCGCGAGGTCGAGAAGGCGGCCCGGGGTGCCGACGACCACGTCGACGCCCTTCTTCAGGGCCTCGACCTGCGGCTCGTAGGCACGGCCGCCGTATATGGCCGTGACGCGCACATTGCGCACCTTGCCCGCGGTGAGCAGGTCGTTGGTGACCTGGGTGCACAGCTCGCGGGTGGGGACCACGATGAGCGCCTGCGGCGCGTCCGTGAGGTCCTCGGGCTTGGCGCGGCCGGCCTCGACGTCGGCGGGGACGGTGACGCGCTCCAGGAGCGGCAGGCCGAAGCCCAGCGTCTTGCCCGTGCCGGTCTTGGCCTGGCCGATCACGTCGGTCCCGGAGAGCGCCACGGGGAGCGTCATCTCCTGGATGGGGAACGGGTTGACGATGCCGACGGCCTCGAGGGCCTCGGCGGTCTCGGGAAGGATCCCGAGCTGTCGGAAAGTCGTAGGCGTGTTCAGGGTGCAGCCTCTTCTGTGAGACGCGGCACAAGGCGAACGCTGGGGGTCTGACCGGGCGGGAGCTGAGGTGCTGCGTAGTTCGTGCTTCGTAACGCAGCGACTCAGTCCGCCGGTGGCCGAGCCGGTAGCTTCCGGCCGCTTGGCGCAGGCCGGGTGGCGCGGGACCACAGCCGTCGCTCGAGCGCTCGTGCCGCTGAGGGCCCCTCCGGGACGTACATCCATGTACGCACGTGAGGGCTGTCGGGTCGGAGCCGATCGGGCCACCGACCGGGCATCCTCATTCGGGATGGCCCGTCGAGGCGGCTGGTCGCTCCGCATACGAAGGTCTCGTACGCAGGGCGGAACCGGCCACGGCTCAGCGGGCGCATTACCACTGTACCCCGAGTAGCCGCGGGCGTGTCTGTCAAATTCCTCACGTCACGCTGGTCACAGCGGTTGACCAGGCCCTTCCCAGAGCGGTCGGGCGGGCTATTGTGCGCTCCATGGAGACGCCTGACACCACCACGGACGCACCCGACGGCACCGAAGCCGCACGTACCGGCATCGCCGCACAGGACTGGGCCACGGCCAGTGCCGACCCGCAGTACCGCGCCGCGGTCGTCGACCTCCTCGGCGCCCTCGCCTACGGCGAGCTCGCCGCGTTCGAGCGCCTGGCCGAGGACGCGAAACTGGCGCCGACCCTGGCCGACAAGGCGGAGCTGGCGAAGATGGCCTCCGCCGAGTTCCACCACTTCGAGCAGCTGCGCGACCGGCTCGCGGCGATCGGCGCGGAGCCGACCGAGGCGATGGACCCGTTCGTGGCCGCCCTCGACGGCTTCCACAAGCAGACGGCCCCGTCGGACTGGCTGGAGGGCCTGGTCAAGGCGTACGTGGGCGACTCGATCGCCTCGGACTTCTACCGCGAGGTCGCCGCCCGGCTCGACTCGGACACCCGCGCGCTCGTGCTCGCCGTCCTCGACGACACGGGCCACGCGTCCTTCGCCGTCGAGAAGGTGCGCGCCGCGATCGACGCCGACCACCGCGTGGGCGGGCGCCTCGCGCTGTGGGCCCGCCGGCTGATGGGCGAGGCCCTGTCGCAGTCGCAGCGGGTGGTGGCCGACCGCGACGCGCTCTCCACGATGCTCGTGGGCGGGGTCGCGGACGGGTTCGACCTGGCCGAGGTCGGCCGGATGTTCTCGCGGATCACCGAGGCGCACACCAAGCGGATGGCGGCGCTGGGGCTGGCTGCGTAAGGGGTCGGGCGCGTCCGGGCGGGGTCACCCGGCAAGGAACGGAGCGGGCGGCGGCGGTGCGTCAGACGCCGGACGGGCTGTGGCTGTACGTCGTCCGCCGCCTAACCCTTCCCGCGGGCCGCACCAGGAGCGACAGCGAGGCCGCCGCCATCACGACCGCACCGGCCAGCGTGGCGGGACCATTGCCCGGGCCGAGCACCGAGTGCGTCAGGAACGCGCCGAACAGGGCACCGCTCGCACCCGTGCCGAGCACCAGCGCGCGCGAGGGCAGCCGGTGCGCCAGACGGTGCGCCGCGAGGACGGCGAGGGCAAGGCCGAGGACTACGGAGGCGAGCGCTTCCAGGAACATGGGTCCTCCCGCGGCCAGGGTGCAAATCGGTCACAGCCGGTCCTACCCGAAGCGCGCGGAACGCAATCCTCCTTTGCCGCCAGGTCACTTGGGAGCACCTACGGCAACAGGGCGGGCCCCGGAGAATTCATCTCCGGGGCCCGCCCTGTTCACCTTCGGCGGCACGGCTCGGGTCCGCGGCGACCGCGGACCCTGAACGCGTGCTCAGAGCGCGCTGAAGCCCACCTTGCGCGCGGTCGGCTCGCCGAGCTCGACATACGCGAGCCGGTCGGCCGGCACCAGGACCTTGCGGCCGTGGTCGTCCACCAGAGAGAGCAGCTGAGACTTGCCGCTCAGCGCCTCGGACACCGCCTTCTCGACCTCTGCGGCGGTCTGGCCGCTCTCCAGAACGATCTCGCGCGGCGCGTGCTGCACGCCGATCTTGACCTCCACGGCTATGTCCCTCCGACGGTCAGTGGTGCGCGGGCGTCCGCGCCAGTACGCAGCACACATTAGCCCGGTGAGGGGACTCGGCAGCGCGCCGCCGTGCACGCTCGCAGCGAACAGCCGGAAGGAATACGCGGGCCCGGGGCTCCGATACGCGGGGCCCGGGGCGCCGCCGTGCGCTCAGTGCCCGTCCACGCCGTGGGCTCAGTGCGGGTCCACGCCGTGCAGCGGGAAGCCCGCCACTCCGCGCCAGGCCAGCGAGCTGAGCAGCTCCACGGCCTTGTCGCGGTCGACCTCGGACTCGCTGTGCAGCCAGTAGCGCGCCACGACCTGGGCGAAACCGCCGAGGCCGACGGCCAGGAGCATCGACTCGTCCTTGGACAGGCCGGTGTCCTCGGCGATCACCTCACTGATCGCGGTGGCGCACTCCAGCGTCACCTTCTCGACCCGCTCGCGCACCGCCGGCTCGTTGGTCAGGTCCGACTCGAAGACCAGGCGGAACGCACCGCCCTGGTCCTGCACGTAGGCGAAGTACGCGTCCATCGTCGCGGCCACGCGCAGCTTGTTGTCCGTGGTGGACTCCAGGGCTGTGCGCACCGCCGTGAGCAGCGACTCGCAGTGCTGGTCGAGAAGGGCGAGGTAGAGGTCGAGCTTGCCGGGGAAGTGCTGGTAGAGCACCGGCTTGCTGACGCCCGCGCGCTCGGCGATATCGTCCATCGCCGCCGCGTGGTAACCCTGCGCGACAAACACTTCCTGGGCCGCGCCCAGAAGCTGATTGCGGCGGGCCCGGCGCGGCAGGCGGGTGCCCCGCGGGCGTGCCGCGGCCTCGGTCTGCTCGGTGGCTGTCACGCCGCCTCCCCATACATGGCTGTTCCGTGTGCGGTGTGCTGCCGCTTCGCCATCGTACTTTTCGGTAACCGTGGTGTGCGCGGCGCGGAGGCAGAATTTCACGGACCGGACGTCCGGCGAGCGGTGTTCCGTGCTGTTCGGGGCCGCTCAGCGGTAATCGTCCTCGTCGAGATCCACCACCCTGGACTGTTCTGCGACATCCGCGTCGTTTGCGGACGCGGGGTCGAAGTCCTTTGCTTCCTCGTCCCGGCGCTGGCGCAGGTCCGTGTGCTGCTCGGCGGCGTCGGCCTCGGGCGCCTCCGGGTCGAGCGGCTCGTCCTCGGCGAGCTCCTCGAAGGTGTCCGGCTCGGTGGGGTCGACCGTCATGACTGGCTCCCTTACTCGTCCTACTCGTTCAAGAAGGCAGGGGCCAGGGCGTGTGCCCATGCTGCGCGGGCGTATGCCCTTCCTCCACGAGCGTAGGAGAGTCCGATTCGGGGCGCTACGCGATCGTGTGACCGCGAACACGTGATCCAACGCGTGATCGTCTCGTAACATCGCCGTATGTCTTCGACCGAGCTGCCGGGTGCCGTCGCCGCCGCGGTGACCCCGAAAACGCTGCCGGTGCGCATCGCCGAGGGCGAGAAGCTGCGCCAGGTGTCCCTGCCCGGTCTCACGCTCACCGTCCGCTCGAGACCGCCGGTGCGGGCCGGACTGCCGGCGGCGCTGTTCGTGCACGGGCTCGGCGGGTCCTCGCAGAACTGGTCGGCGCTGATGCCGCTGCTCGAAGACGTCATGGACTGCGAGGCGGTGGACCTGCCCGGCTTCGGCGACTCGCCGCCGCCGGACGACAGCAATTATTCGGTGACCGGGCACGCGCGCGCCGTGATCCGGCTGCTCGACGCGAGCGGCCGGGGCCCGGTGCACCTGTTCGGGAACTCGATGGGCGGCGCGGTCGCCACCCGCGTCGCGGCCGTGCGGCCCGATCTCGTACGGACGCTCACGCTCGTCTCGCCCGCCCTGCCGGAGATCCGGGTGCAGCGCACCGCGGTGCCGACCGCGCTGGTCGCGCTGCCGGGCGTCGCGCAGCTCTTCGCGCGCCTGACCAAGGACTGGACCCCGGAGCAGCGCACGCGCGGAGTGATGCAGCTCTGCTACGGCGATCCGGGACGGGTCACCCCTGAGGGCTTCGCGCACGCCGTGCAGGAGATGGAGCGGCGGCTGCAACTGCCGTACTTCTGGGACGCGATGGCCCGTTCGGCGCGCGGCATCGTCGATGCGTACACGCTCGGCGGCCAGCACGGGCTGTGGCGGCAGGCCGAGCGGGTGCTCGCGCCCACGCTGCTGATCTACGGCGGCCGGGACCAGCTGGTCTCGTACCGCATGGCGCAGAAGGCGGCGCGCGCCTTCCGCGGCTCCCGCCTGCTGTCTTTGCCGGATGCGGGACATGTGGCGATGATGGAGTACCCGGACGTGGTGGCCACGGCCGTACGTGAACTTCTCGCCGCGCAGGGCGACTTGACGGTGGAGAGCTGAGGCGGCGAGTGGGCAGGCACGCGCGCAAGGGCGGCAGGACCGACGGGGACACGGGCGCGATACCCCGTATATCCGGGGCCCCCGGCAGACCCGCGGAGGGCACCGGGCGCCGGCGGCGCGCCGGCCAGGACGGACCGCCGCCGGGCGCACAGGCCCGGCCGGACATGACCCCGCCGCACGGGATGCCGCAGGCGCGTCCCGGGGCGGCGGCTCCGTATCCCGGGCCCGCGGCGGCTCCGCGTCCGGGGCCCGCCGCGACCCCGCCGCAGGGCATGCCGCGCGTACGTCCGGACGGGACCCCCGCGCACGGCGTCCCGCGTGTGCCCCCGCCGGGCGCCGGGCGCGCGCATCCGCAGCACCGTGAGGGCGGTGGCGGCTGGGGGGCGATACCCGCGGGCGAGCGGATGTCCGCCACGGGACCGCAGCCGCGTGTGTACGACACGGGGGCGCAGCCCCGCGTGCATGGGACCGGGCCGCAGCCGCGCGGGTACGAGACGGGGCCGCAGCCCCGCATATCCGCGACCGGGCCCCAGCCCCGCATATCCGCGGACGGGCCGCAGCAGCCGATGACCTCGACCGGGCCGCAGGCCCGCGTCACCTCGACCGGGCCGCAGCCCCGTCTCGGCTCCACCGGGCCCCAGCCGCGGATTCCCGGGCCGCGGCAGGAGTACGTCTCCGCCTTCGAAGGGCTCGATCCGGGCGATCCGTTCGACGACGAGCAGGATCTCTTCGACCCCGCCGCGCGCCGCCGACCCCTTGACCCGTACGCCGCCGTCACCGACTTCCGGCACGAGCTGTCCGAGGACGAAGCGCCGCCCGCCGCTCCCGTACAGCCGGATCCGCCGCGGAAGAACACCAAGGGCCGCACGTTCACCGGGATCGCGGCCGCCGCCGTGACCACCGTGCTCGCCGTGGTCGTCGCGGGCCAGGTGGCCGACGGCCGCGACCAGGACCCGCAGACGCAGGCCGCCGACACGGGGGGCGAGGCGCGGGGCGGGGCCTCCGAGGCCTCCCGGTCCGACGCTCGCCAGGCGCCCGCGGCGCCGAAGACGCTCACGTACGAGCAGAAGCTGGCCAAGAAGGATCCGCTGCCGCCGAAGCAGGCGAGCGGGGAGTTCGAGGCGGTCGGCGGCTTCGACAAGGCCCCGGGCAGCGGGCAGAAGTTCCGCTACCGGGTCGACGTCGAGAAGGGACTCGGCCTGGACGGCGCGCTGTTCGCCGAGGCCGTGCAGAAGACCCTGAACGACGACCGGAGTTGGGCGCACAAGGGCGCGCGCACCTTCGAGCGGATCTCCAGCGGCAAGGCCGACTTCGTCATCACGCTCGCCAGCCGCGGCACCACCGCCACCTGGTGCGCGAAGTCGGGGCTCGACACGACCCAGGACAACGTCTCCTGCGACTCGGCCGCCACCGAGCGCGTGATGATCAACGCCGACCGGTGGGCGCAGGGCGCCGAGACCTACGGGGACGCGATCCTCGCGTACCGCCAGATGCTGATCAACCACGAGGTCGGGCACCGGCTCGGGTTCAACCATGTGTCGTGCAGCGTGGACGGGGCGCTCGCCCCGGTCATGCAGCAGCAGACCAAGTTCCTCGAGATGAACGGCATCAAGTGCCGGCCCAACCAGTGGGTGTACCCCGGCCGTTGAGCCCGCCTGTGTCTTCCCGGCCGTCATCTCAGGGCGGCACCTGACGCTCCGTAGCTGGTTGTGCGCCTAGCGCGAGCCAACGCTACCCGGCCAGGAAAGTTACGACCGTTCACCCCTTCCGGTGGCGCGATGGACAACCGTCCATCGCGCCACCGGCATATCCGCATACGTTCGTTTCGCGGGGGGCGCCCGGGACCACGGAGCCCCAGTCAAAGGAAGATCGGGGGTGTACTCGTGCGCATCGGACTGCTCACGGAGGGTGGCTATCCGTATGTGACGGGTGAGGCCAGACTCTGGTGCGACCGCCTGGTGCGGGGGCTCGACCGGCACGAGTTCGACATCTTCGCGCTCAGCCGGAGCGCGCACCAGGAAGAGCAGGGGTGGATCCAGCTGCCGCCCCAGGTGCACCGGGTGCGTACGGCTCCGCTGTGGACCGCCGAGGACGACGGCGTGGTGTACGGGCGGCGCGCGCGGCGCCGGTTCGCCGCCCACTGGGGGGAGTTGGCGGCTGCGGTCTGTGCCGAAGGGGGAGAAGCGGCGGACCGTTTCGCCAGCGGTCTGTACGGGCTCGCCGACCTGGAGCGCGAAGAAGGCGGACTCGCCGTCGCGCTGCGCTCCGAGGCGGCCGTCGACGCGCTGGAGAAGGCCTGCCGCGCGCCCGGCGCGCCGCGTGCCGCCCGCGAGGCGCGCGTGGCCGATCTGCTGACCGTCACCGGCCTCATCGAGCGCACCCTGCGACCGCTCTCGCTCGACTGGTACGAGGAGGTCGAAGGCGGCCTCGGCGCCGTCGACCTGTGCCATGCCGCGTCGGGGGGCGCGGCCGCGCTGCCCGGGCTCCTCGCGAAGCACTTCTTCGGGGTCCCGCTGCTCGTCACGGAGTACGGCGTGCAGTTGAGGGCGCACTATCTGGGGGCCGCGGGTGCCCTGAGTGCGCCCGCGCGTGCGCTGCTCGCGGGCTTCCACGGCCGCCTCGCCGAGGAGGTCTACCGGCAGGCCGCGCTGATCACCCCCGGCAACACGCACGCCCGCCGCTGGCAGGAGCGCTGCGGAGCGGACAAGGCCAAACTGCGCACCGTCTACCCGGGGATGGACTCGTCCCGGTTCGCGGAGATCGGCGAATCGGCCGAGCCCGCCGACCCCGACACCCTCGTCTGGGTCGGGCGCATCGAGCCCTCCAAGGACCTGATCGCGCTGCTCCACGCCTTCGCGGAAATCCGCAAGGAGGAGCCCAAGGTGCGCCTGCGGATCGTGGGCGCGCCGGCCGAGGGCGCCGAGGCGGCCACGTATCTCGCGCACTGCAAGGCCCTCGCGGCCCAGCTCTTCCCCGACGAGGCGGAGGGCGTGCACGCGGTGGGGGACAACCCCGTCTCCTTCGAGGAGATCGGCAGCCCTGAAGTGCCGGAGCTGGCCGACGCGTACGGGGCGGGCGGCGTGGTCGTCCTGTCCAGCGTGGTCGAGGGCTTCCCGATCAGCCTGGTCGAGGCGATGTTCTGCGGCCGCGCCACGGTGTCCACGGACGTGGGCGCGGTGGTCGAGGTCATCGGCGGCACGGGGCTCGTGGTGCCGCCGCGCAATCCGCGGGCGCTCGCCGACGCGTGTCTCGCGCTGTTACGGGACCCCGAGCGGCGCGACCGCCTGGGCGCCGCGGCCAGGGCGCGGGCGCTCGAACTCTTCACGGTGGACCAGAACATCGCGGCATTTCGCAGCATTTACCTGGAGATCGTCTCGCACCACCCCGTGCGGCGGGACGCCCTGGACGAGTCCGGCGAGCCGCAGCCCTTCGCCAACCCGGCGGAGGTGTACGTGCCCGGGCGGTGGACCGCGCCGGGGGCGGAGGAGCGGTCCGGCGCGGGCGAGCGGCCCGCGGGTTCGGGCCCGGCCTGGGCCGCCGCCGGCGCAGCCCGTACAGCCACGGGCGCCGCGGTGGACGTGGCCGCCGCAGCGGACGGGGACGCCGGGGCCGAGGACGAGCCCGTCGGGGTCGGTGCCGCGGGGGAGGGCGAGCGATGAGCGACATCCGTACGACGCCGCCCGGGAGCGCCGAGGAGACCGTGGTGCCCGACGCGCCCACCACCCCGGAGAGCCCCGGGAGTTGGGACACGCGGTCCGAGGAGGTGCTCGCCGAGGCGGCGCTCACCGCGGCGTCGGACGCGGACGCAGCCGCGGACCTGCGCGGAGCCGGGACGCCGGGCGCGGGGGCTCCGGGAGCCGGGACGTCGGGTGCCGCGTCACCGGGTGACGGCTCACCGGGAGTTGCCGCACCGGCCGGTGCGGCGCCGCGCTCCGGGGCGGGGGCCTCGCGCGCCGGAGACGTCCCCGCCGTCAAGGGAAAGACGCGCAAACCCGGCGCGCGCAGGGGCGCCGTCGACCCTGTGAAGGCGCTGATGCACCGCCACCGCGAGCTGTGCGAGGAGGCCGTGGACCCGCTGGAGATCGCCGCGGGCCTGGAGGCGCACGGCGTCACCGACCGCACCGCGGCCCGCTTCCGGCACCGCGACGTGTTCTCGCTCGCCGAGGAGATGTACGCGCGGGCGTCGCGGGACGAGGAGACCGCGCCCGTCCTCGCGCCCCCGGCTCCGGTCGCGGGGCCCCAAGTCCCGGTCGGCTGGGCCGCGTTCGCGATGCTGCCCGGTGCGGTGTGCGCCATGGCGGTCGCCGGGCTCGACCTCACCTCGGGGACGGCGAAGCTCGTCGCCGGCCTGCTGGGGGCCCTCGCCGTGGGGATCGCCCTGAAGGTCGCGCTGCGGCAGGGACCGCTGCGGGTGTACGGCAGGCAGGTGCCGGCCACGCGGATGTGGACCGGAATCCTGCTCACGTACGCGCTGCTCGGCGAGGGGCTGCTCGACGCGATCCTGTCCGGCGGGCCCGACGGCCCCTGGGCCCTGCACACGGCCCCCGTGCTCGGACTCGCGCTCGCCGTGGCGCCCGCGGCCTGGTGCGCGCGGGTCTTCGCGGTGCAGAGTGCCCGGACGCTCGCCGCGAGCCGCGGGCTCGACGACTTCGCCGCCGCCGTACGCCCGTTGCTGGGCGGGGTGTTCGCGGTGTTCCTCGCCGTACTGACCGGGCTGCTGCTCGCGACCGGCGCGGTGCTCGGCGAAGGCACGCGAGGGATCGGGCCGGCGCTCGCCCTGGGCGCGCTGCTGCTGCTCGCCCGGTTGCTCGAGGTGCACGGCTTTCCGGACGCGGGTGCGCTGCTCCTTGGCGCGGCCTGCGCGGGCGAGACCCTCGCCCTCGCCACGGCGCTCGGCGGCCGTCTCCCCGGCTTCGGGTTCCTGTCCGCACCGGTCGACTCCGTGGTCGCCGCGTGGGGGCCGGGTGCGGTGCCGGTCCTGGTGTGCGGCGGGGCCGCCGTGGTCCTGCTCGCGCACTCGATGCGCCGGCTGACCCGGGCGTCCGCGCACGCGGAGGCCGTCCGGTGACTGGGCCGGTCCGCGTGCTCGCGGAAGGAGCGCGGTGGCGGGCCGCCCTGGCCGCCCGCGCGGAGGCCGTCCACGCCGAGGCGGCCCACCGGGCCGCGACCGAGGCCGCGACCGAGGTCGGGGCACCACCACCTCGGCCACTGCCCGCCGTCCCTGCGCCCCGCACCTCGGGCCAGACGCCACCGCGCGCCTCGGTCCAGCCACCGCCCCGCGCCTCGGCCCAGGCACCACTGCCCGCCGTCCCCGCGCCGCGTACCGCGGACCGGACACCGCCCCGCACCGCGGACCAGACACCGCCCCGCACCCCGGACCTGGCCCAGCGCCCCGCGCAGCAGGCGGTGCGGTCCGGTGCCTCCCGCGGGCGCCCTACGTCCGCGGCTCTCGCCGGCCGGCGCGTGACGCCCGCCGCCACCCCTGCCTCATCCCCACCCGCGGGGCCGACACCGCGGGCGGCGGACCGAGAACCTGCGCCGGCTCTCCGGCCCAGGCTCTTACCCGACGACGAACATCCTTGAGGAGAACGGAAGATGACCACCCGCACGAGGCCGGCCGCGGCCTCTCTGCCCCGCACCGCAGCCACCGGAGCCGCCCGATGAGGGTGTTGCTGCTCGGCGCCAATGGATATCTGGGCCGGTTCGTCGCCGACCGGCTGCTCGCCGATCCGGCCGTCCAGCTCACGGCGCTGGGCCGCGGTGATGACGCGGATGTGCGGTTCGACCTCGCGAGCGGCAGCCCCGGCGCCCTCACCCGGTTCCTGGACGCGGTGCACCCCGGCGTGGTGATCAACTGCGCGGGCGCGACCCGGGGCGGCGCCCGCGAGCTGACCCGGCACAACACCGTGGCCGTCGCCACGGTCTGCGAGGCGCTGCGCAGAAGCGGGTGCGGGGCCCGGCTCGTGCAGCTCGGCTGCGCCGCGGAGTACGGGCCAAGCCAGCCCGGCTCGTCCACGTCGGAGGACGCGATCCCCAGGCCCGGCGGCCCGTACGGAGTGAGCAAGCTCGCCGCGACCGAGCTCGTGCTCGGCTCGGGCCTGGACGCCGTGGTCCTGCGGGTCTTCTCGCCCGCGGGCCCCGGCACCCCGGCCGGCTCCCCGCTCGGCCGCCTCGCCGAGGCGATGCGCCGCGCGATGCAGGCCGGCGACGGCGAGCTCAAGCTCGGCGGCCTCGGTGTGCAGCGGGACTTCGTGGACGTACGCGACGTCGCGCGGGCCGTGCACGCCGCCTCCCTGTCGGCCGCGCAGGGCGTGGTCAACATCGGCTCGGGGCGGGCCGTCCGGCTCCGCGACGCCGCCGCCGTGCTCGCCCGCGTCGCCGGATACGGCGGCGCCCTGCACGAGTTGGACGGCGGCCCGGGCGGCCGGCCGTCCATCGGCCACCCCCGTACCGAATCCGACGCAGCACCCGCCGCCTACCCCTACCCGGACGGCTGCGGCAGCTGGCAGCAGGCCGATGTGCGCACCGCGCGCGACCGGCTCGGCTGGCGGCCCCGGATCAACCTCGAAGAGTCACTCGCCGACATCTGGATGGAGGCGGCATGCCGCATCTGATCACCCCCACCGGAACGCAGCACCTGTCGGGCGAGACGACCATGGGCCTGGGCGTGCCCGGGTACGCCCACCCCCTGGTCGCGCCCATGGAGTGGGCCACGCTGACCTCCGTGGCCGCCGCCACGGGCCCGCACCGCAGCGCCCCTTTGCACTGGACCGTCCTGAATGTCGCGAACGGTCCGGGTGCCCGCCCCGACCCGCACTGCCTGGAAGCCTCGGGCCGGCTGCGCAACGCGGGGTCGCGTGTCCTCGGTCACCTCGATCTCGCCTACGGAGCCCGCTCCTTCGGCGAGCTGGTCTCGGACGCGCACCGCTACCTCGACTGGTACCAGGTGGACGGCTTCTACGCGGACCGCGCCCCCACCGAGCGCGCCATGCTCCCCGAGACCCGCCGGATCGCCGCCACCCTGCGCGCGCTGCGCCCCGACGGCCACCTGGTCTTCGGTCACGGCGCGCACCCGTATCCCGGATACGCCGAATCCGCCGACCAGTTGGTGACGTTCAGCGGCCCGTGGAGCGACTACCGCTGGTCGCAGGTGGCGGAGTGGACGGCCGACTATCCGCCCGAGAAGTTCTGCCACTTCGTGCACAGCATGCCGCTCGGCCACCTCGAAGAGGCGCTGCGGATCGCGCGCTGGCAGGGCGCCGGCACCATCTGGTTCACCGACCGCACGGACAAGCACCGCACGGTGGACCCCTTCGAGGCGCTGCCCGGGTACTGGGACGAAATCGTCTCGCGTATCGGACGGGGTGTCTCGGAATGAAGAAGGCTGTGGCAGCGTTACGGGAAGAACCACTGTTCGCATACCGATCTACGGAGTTCCCGTGTCGCTGCCACCCTTGGTCGAGCCTGCCGCAGAGCTCACCGTCGACGAGGTCCGCAGGTACTCCCGCCACCTGATCATCCCGGATGTCGGGATGGACGGGCAGAAGCGGCTGAAGAACGCCAAGGTGCTGTGTGTCGGCGCCGGCGGCCTCGGGTCCCCGGCGCTCATGTACCTGGCCGCCGCCGGTGTCGGCACGCTCGGCATCGTGGAGTTCGACGAGGTCGACGAGTCGAACCTGCAGCGCCAGATCATCCACAGCCAGGCGGACATCGGCCGCTCCAAGGCCGAGTCGGCCCGCGACTCGGTCAAGGGCATCAACCCGTATGTGAACGTGATCCTTCACGAAGAGCGGCTCGAGGCCGAGAACGTGATGGACATCTTCAGCCAGTACGACCTGATCGTCGACGGCACGGACAACTTCGCGACCCGCTACCTGGTCAACGACGCGTGCGTGCTGCTCAACAAGCCGTACGTGTGGGGCTCGATCTACCGCTTCGACGGCCAGGCCAGCGTGTTCTGGTCCGAGCACGGCCCCTGCTACCGCTGCCTCTACCCGGAGCCGCCCCCGCCGGGCATGGTCCCCTCCTGCGCCGAGGGCGGCGTGCTCGGTGTGCTGTGCGCCTCCATCGGCTCGATCCAGGTCAACGAGGCCATCAAGCTGCTCGCCGGCATCGGTGAGCCGCTGGTCGGCCGCCTGATGATCTACGACGCCCTGGAGATGCAGTACCGCCAGGTCAAGGTCCGCAAGGACCCCAACTGCGCGGTCTGCGGCGAGAACCCGACGGTCACCGAGCTCATCGACTACGAGGCCTTCTGCGGCGTCGTCTCCGACGAGGCCCAGGAGGCGGCCCTCGGCTCGACGATCACTCCGAAGCAGCTCAAGGAGTGGATCGACGAGGGCGAGAACATCGAGATCATCGACGTCCGCGAGCAGAACGAGTACGAGATCGTCTCGATCCCGGGCGCGAAGCTGATCCCGAAGAA
Organism: Streptomyces indicus; assembly: GCF_900100315.1. GTDB lineage: Bacteria > Actinomycetota > Actinomycetes > Streptomycetales > Streptomycetaceae > Streptomyces > Streptomyces indicus. Next base: position 94,632 of record NZ_FNFF01000014.1, on the reverse strand, counting down.
CGAGTTCCTGATGGGCACCGCCCTGGAGGCCCTGCCCCAGGACAAGAAGATCGTCCTGCACTGCAAGACGGGTGTCCGCAGTGCGGAAGTCCTCGCGGTCCTCAAGTCCGCCGGTTTCGCGGACGCGGTCCACGTGGGCGGCGGCGTGATCGGCTGGGTCAACCAGATCGAGCCGGAGAAGCCGGTCTACTAGGTTCTCGCGCCACTGGGCCCTCCCGTCGGCGCCGTAGCGCCGCTCTGTTCGCGCCGAAGTGCCGCGCTCCTTCACCGGAGCGCGGCACTTCGCGTCTGCGGGTGCTTGCGACCGCCCTGTTCCGTACCTCAGTCGCGATATAGCGTTGCCCGTATGTCGGGAGAGACTGCCCCCACCGGAAAGCCGGCCGACGCCGCCCCCGCACCCGAGCTGCGCGCCTCGCACGCCGACCGCGACCGCGTGGTGGACGTCCTGCGGATCGCGGCCGGGGACGGCATGCTCACCGCCGAAGAGCTGGACCAGCGTGTCGAAGCGGCGCTCTCCGCCCGCACCCTGCGCGAACTCGCCCCGCTCACCGCCGACTTGCCCGCCGTCTCGGCCTCCTCCGGCGCCACCGTCGCGGAGGTCAAGGAGCTGGAGCGGATCGAGGGCGTGCACAGCGGCGCGGTCGTCCGCACCGGACGCTGGGTGGTGCCGAAGCGCATGGAGCTCGCGGTGGCGTGGTGCGCGGTGACGCTGGACTTCACCGACGCCGTGATCACCCACGACACCCTGCGGATCGACGCGGAGCTGGCGGGCAAGCGCCTGACGCTGATCACCCGGCCCGGTGTCGTGGTGGACACGAGCGGCCTGCACCTGGTCCACGCCAAAGTCAAACACGGCCGAGGCAGCAGTCCTCAGCCCGGCACCCCGGTCACCCTGCGCGTGGAACTCGCCGGCCGTGCCACCCACGCCCGCGTGATTGTCCGCCCGCCCCGCCGCACCTTCACCCAGTGGCTGCTGCGCAGGCCGCCGACGGTCTGAACGCGAGCCTGGACGGGTGGACCTGACGGCCTGAACGCGCGGGCGGGACGGCCGACTTGGCGCCCTGCACGCGCGCGGGCCGCCCGCTCCCGCAGGAGCAGACGGCCCGTACCCCGCCTGAGGGGGACCTACTTGCAGGTCTTGCCGTCCGCCGGCACCTCTCCGTCCAGGAGATACGCGTCCACCGTCTTCGTCGCGCAGTCGTTCACGCCGTACGTGCCGTGGCCCTCGCCGTCGACCGTGATGTTGACGCCCACACCTTCGCCCAGCGCCTCGGCCATCTTCTTCGCGCCCTCGACCGGCGTCGCCGGGTCGCCCGTGTTGCCGATGACGAGGATCGGGCCCGCGCCCTTCGCGGACACCTCGGGCGTCTTGCGCTCGCCGTCCACCGGCCAGTCGGTGCAGCCCATCAGGCCCCACACCATCGAGGCGCCGAAGACCGGCGAGGCCTTCTCGAACGCCGGGCGTTCGCGCTTGACGTCGGCGTAGTCGAAGCGCTCGTTGCTGTCCGCGCAGCGGATCGCGGCGTTGGCCTGCGCCATGTTGGAGTAGCGGCCCGTCTGCGGGTCGCGGCCGCTGTAGGCGTCGGCGAGCAGCAGCAGGATCGAGCCCGAGCCCGCGTTCTCCACCTCCTGGAGGCCCTGGGTGAGATACGGCCAGGTCTCCTCGCTGTAGAGCGCGGCCGCGATGCCGGTCTCCGCGAGACCGCGGGTGAGCTTGCGGCTCGGGGAGTTGGTGGGCAGGGGCGAGGCCTCGGCCTGCTCCAGGACGGCCGTGATCTGCGCGGAGCCCTCCTCCGGGTCCTTGCCCACGTCCTTGAAGTAGTTCTCCAGGGCCAGTTGGAAGCCCTTGGCCTGGGCGAGACTGCCCTCGATCTGCCCCTCCGTCGGGTCGACCACCGCGTCGAACACGGTGCGGCCCACCTTCTCGGGGAACAAGTGGGCGTACACACCGCCCAGTTCGGTCCCATACGAGATGCCGAAGTAGTTCAGCTTCTTCTCGCCGAGGGCCTCGCGGATCAGGTCCATGTCGCGGGCCGTGTCCGAGGTGCCCACGTGGGGCAGCAGCTTGCCGGCCTTCTTCTCGCAGGCCGCGACCTGCGCGCGGGACTCGGCGGTGTCCTCGGCCTCCTCCGCCGCGCTCGATGGCGGGCCGTCGTCCTCCTGCGAGAGGCGGTCCAGCTCCTTGTCGTCCACGCAGCGCACCGTGGCCGTCTCGCCCACCGCGCGCGGGTCGAAACTCACCAGGTCGTAGCGCTCGTTGAGGTCCTCGTAGTCGCCCGCCGCCTGCGGGAGCGTCGCGACGCCCGAGCCGCCGGGACCGCCGAAGTTGTACAGCAGCGCGCCCAGGCGGCGGTCCGGCTCGGTGGCCGGCTTGCGGATCAGCGCGATCTCGATCTTCTCCCCGTCGGGCTTGTCGTGGTCGAGCGGCGCCTGAAGCGTTCCGCACTGCCACTTGCTGCCCGGCGCCTTGCCCGAGCCCTGGTCGGGGGTGGGTGCCTTGCAGCGGGTCCAGTCGATGGTGCTCTGGTCCGGTACGCCCTTGCCGTCGTCCTGCGCCGAGGAGCCCTCGGGCTTCTTGCCGTCGGAGGGTTCGGAGGAGGATGTACAGCCGGCCACCAGCAGAGCCGCCGCGAGCAGAGCAGCCGCCAGCGGCGAGGACCGGCCGGTCCACCCGCCCGGATCGACGGACGGGCGGCGGGATGTGCCGGAAGCCGGGCGGCGGGATATGCCGGAGGTGGAGCGGGACGTGCGGGGCATTACGAGCAGACCTTTCCGTCTTCCGGAACCTTGTGGTCGAGCAGATAGTCCTCGACGGTCGAGTCGACGCACGGATTGCCGCCGCCGTACGCGCCGTGGCCCTCGCCCTTGAAGGTGAGGTGCACCCCGACGCCCTTGCCGAGTTCGTCGGCCATCCGGCGCGCGCCCTCGAAGGGCGTGGCCGAGTCGCCGGTCGTGCCGATGACGAGGATCGGCGCCGCGCCCGGCGCGCTCACCTCGGGGGTCTTGTGCTCGCCGGCCACCGGCCACTTGTGGCACCAGCCGGCCGCGTCCCAGCCGAGATAGCCGCCGAACACCGGCGAGATCTCCATGAACTCCGGGAGCAGCTTCTTCGCCTGCGCGGGCGTCGGCCTGACCTGCGAGTCGGCGCAGGAGATCGACCGCTGCGCGTGCATCGCCCGGCCGTAACGGCCGGACGCGTCACGGTTGTTGTACTCGTCCGCGAGCGCGAGCAGCGGGGAGCCGTCCCCGTCCTCGGCGGCCTGGAGCGCCGCCGTCAGCTGCGGCCACATGCTCTCCGAGTACAGGGCCTGCGTGATGCCGGTGGTGCCGAGCGTCTCGTTCAGATCGCGTCCGCCCGCCGCCGGCAGCGGCTTCTTGTCGAGGGACTTCAGGAGCGCGGCGATCTCCTGGGTGCCCTCCTTCGGGTCCCTGCCCTCCGCCTTCAGGTAGTTCTCCAGGGCGCGCTGGAAGCCGCGCGTCTGGTTCTTGGCGTGCCCGATCATGTCCGCGCTCGGGTCGACCACCGCGTCCAGGACGAGCCGGCCCACCTTCTCGGGGAACAGGTGGGCGTAGGTGCCGCCCAGTTCGGTGCCGTAGGAGTAGCCCAGGTAGTGCAGCTTGTCGTCGCCGAGCACGATGCGCATCAGGTCCATGTCGCGCGCGGTGTTGGAGGTGGTGACATACGGCAGGATCTCGCCGGACTTCTCCTTGCAGCCCGCGCCGAAGGCCGCCGCGTCCGCGAAGTACGCCTTCTCCTCGGCGGCCGTGTCGGGCGTGAGGTCGATCGTGGTGAAGGCCTTCTCGGTGTCCGCGTCCTCGCGGCACTCCACACCGCCGCTGCGCTCCACGCCGCGCGGGTCGAACCCGACCAGGTCGTAGCGCTCGTGCAGCGCCGGGTAGCCGGGGGCCGCGGCCGGCAGGCTGTTCACGCCGGAGCCGCCGGGGCCGCCGAAGTTGAAGAGCAGCGAGCCGATCCGCTTGCTGTCGTCGCGGGCCTCGCTGCGGATCAGGGCCACGCCGATCGTCTTGCCGTCCGGGTCCTCGTAATCGAGCGGGACCTTGAGCGTCGCGCACTTCCACGAGCTGTCGGAGGCGCCCGAGCCGCCGCCCTCGCAGTCGCCCCAGTTCAGCTTCTGCCCGGTGAGCGCGGCGGGCAGCCCCGAATCGTCGGCCGCGCCGGGCGACTTGGCGGGCGCGGTGGTGGAGCCCGCGGCCTGGCTGCCGCCGCCCTTGCCCGAGGCCGCGCCGTCACCGCTGCACCCCGCGAGGAGGGATCCGGCGAGGAGGGCGGCCGCGGCGAGTGCGGCGGGCCGCGCGATACCGGTGCGTGCGGCCGCCCGGTCCCCTGACGTGCTTGCCATGTACGACGTCCCCCCTCTTGGCGCAGTGCCGTCATCCTAAAGGCGGGCGTATGCCGGGGACGGTTGCGGTCCGGCGAAGATTCGCCGTATCGAATCGGGAACAGTCCGCCGTATCGCATCGGGAGCAGCGGGCGGACCGGCGTACCGGAGTCGAGGCCTGCACCGGACCGACGCGCGTACCGGGGCCGAGGCGCGTACCGAAGCCCAGGCGCTACGAGCACACCGTGCGCGGCTTCGGCTCCTTGCCGTCGAGCAGATAGCCGTCCACCGCGTCGCGCACGCACTTGTTCTTGCTGTCGTACGCGCCGTGCCCCTCGCCCTTGTACGTGAGCTCGATCCCGACGCCCTCGCCCAGCGACTCGACCATCTTGCGCGCCCCTTCGTACGGGGTCGCCGGGTCACCGGTGTTGCCGATGACCAGGATCGGCGCGGAGCCCTTCGCGCTGACGTCGGGGTGGTCGGCCGCGCCCTCGACGGCCCAGTCCGAGCAGCCGAGCATGCCCCACGCGAGGTAGTCGCCGAACAGCGGCGAGGTCTTCCGGAACTCCGGCAGCTTGGCCTTGACGTCCTCGACCGTGTAACGGGCTTTGTCGTCGGCGCAGTTGATGGCCACGTTCGCCGACTGGATGTTGCTGTACGTGCCGTCGAGGTTGCGGCCGTTCATCGAGTCCGAGAGCGCCATCAGGATCCGGCCGTCGCCGTCGTACGCGTTCTCCAGACCCTCCGTCAGGTACTCCCAGAAGTCCTTCGAGTACAGGGACTGGGCGATCCCGCTGGTCGCGGCGGTCTGGGTCAGCTTGCGCTGTCCGAGCCCCGGCAGCGGCTTCCCGTCCAAGTCCTTGAGGAACTTCGCGATCCGCTCCTGTACGTCCTCGGGGGTGTCGCCGACCGGGCAGTCCTCCACCTTCGAGGTGCAGTCCTTCGCGTAGTTCTCCAGGGCGAGCTGGAAGCCGCCGGCCTGCCCGAGGGAGCCCTGCTCGGGGGACTGGGTCGGGTCGACCACGGCGTCGAACACCGCGCGGCCCACCTTGTCCGGGAACAAGTGGGCGTACACACCGCCCAGTTCGGTGCCGTAGGAGATGCCGAAGTAGTGCAGCTTGTCGTCGCCGAGCACCTGGCGCATCAGGTCCATGTCGCGGGCGGCGTCGGTGGTCGCGACATGCGGCAGGACCTCGCCGGAGCGCTCGTCGCAGCCCTCGTTGAAGGACTTCACGTTCTCCAGGAGCGTCTGCTCCTCGGCGGCGTCGTCGGGGGTCGCGTCCTGCTGGTAGTACGCGTCGAGCTGGACGTCGTCCTCACAGGTCACCGGCTTGCTGCGGCCCACGCCGCGCGGGTCGAAGCTGACCAGGTCGTAGCGGGTGCGCAGCTTCGCGTAGTCCTCGCCGAAGGCGGGCAGCGCGGTGATGCCGGAGCCGCCGGGGCCGCCGAAGTTGAACAGGAGCGAGCCGATGCGGTTCTTCTTCTCGCTCGCCTCGGCGCGGATCAGCTCGATCCCGATGGTCTCGCCCTCGGGGTCGTCCCAGTCCAGGGGCGCCTTCATCGTGGCGCACTGCCACTTCGCCCCGGCCGGCAGCGGACTCGGCGCCTCGCCGCCGCCCTGGGCTGCGCTGGGTGCGGGGCAGTCCTTCCACGTCAGCTTCTGTGCGCTGAGGTCACCGTCCCCGTCGTCGGAGCCGCTGCACCCGGTGGCGAGCGCGGTGGTGAGGGCGAGGGCCAGGGGCAGGGCGAGACGCACGGGGCGGGGCTTCGGCATGCCCCCATCCTGCGGGCGCGTTCCTGGGGGCGCCTTTGGCGCGAGCCGTCCGTGTGATCATGCCCGGGCGGTACGGGACGGGGTGCCCGGCTGTAGAGGGCGGTCTCAGCCCTCGAAGACCCGGCGGGCCGCCTTGCGGCCGGTGGCCACGCAGGCCGCCACGCCGACGCCCTCGTACGCGGCGCCGCACACCTCGAGGCCCGGCAGCTTCTCCACGGCCTCGCCGATCCGGGCGATCCGGTCGGCGTGCCCGACGCCGTACTGCGGCAGGGCACGGTCCCAGCGGGTGACGCGGGCCGCGGCGGGCTCGCCCATGCGGCCGGCCGCGAGATGCAGCTCGGAGACGGCGGTGCGGATCAAGTGGCGGTCGGGGACGTCGAGTTCCTGCTCCTCGCCCGCCCGGCCGACGGAGACGCGCAGCACGAACGTGCCCGGCGCGGACTCGGCCAGCCAGCTCCACTTGTTGCTGAGGAAGGATGCGGCCTTGATCGTGTGGCCGTCGACCGGCGGCACGAGGAAGCCGTTGCCTTCCGGCAGGGAGGGCGTACGGGAGCGGTCGAAGGCCATCGTGACCACCGCGGAGCTCGCGTGCTGGATCGCGGAGAGCTCCTCGAACGCGGCCGGCGAGTGGCCGCGCAGCAGCTCGGCGGCGGCGTGGGCGGGCAGCGCGAGGATCACCGCGTCGGTCTCCATGACCAGCGGGCCGTCCGCGGTCTGGGCGCAGACGCGCCAGCGGCCGGAGGCGGTGCGCTGGAGTTCGCGGGCGCGGGTGCCGGTGAGGACGCGGGCGCCGGAGGCCTGCGCGACGGCGGCCGGGAGGCGGCCCGTACCGCCGCGTACGCCTTGCACGGCCGCGGCCTTCGGGGCGCCCGCGGCCCGTACGCGGCGCAGGGCGCCGATGATCGAGCCGCCGTGCTCGGCGACCGCGGCGAGGCGGGGCATGGCGGAGCGCAGCGAGAGCCGGTCGGCGCGGCCCGCGTAGACCCCGCCGAGCATCGGCTCGACGAGCCGGTCGACGGCCTCCTGGCCGATGCGGGCGGCGAGATAGTCGGCGACGGAGATGTCGGTGTCGCGGGGGAGCGGGCCCGCCTTGAGCTCCTCCTCGCGGCACAGGCGCGCGAGGCCCTCGTCGGAGAGGAGACCGGTGCCGGCGAGGGCGCGGGGCTCGGTCGGGATGCCGAGGACGTGCCCGGCGGGCATGGGGCGCAGGTGGCCGCCGGTCCAGACGGTGGTGGGGGCGGTGGCCGGGTCGCACAGGTCGGGGCCGAGGCCGACCTCCTGCGCGAGCTCCACGGCCTCGGGGCGCAGCGCCATGATGGACTCGGCGCCGGTGTCGACGGGGACGCCGCCGATGGTGCCGGTGCGCAGCTTGCCGCCGATGCGCTGGTCGCTCTCGATCACGGTGACGTCGGCTTTGCCTCGCAGCTGCCAGGCTGCTGCGAGTCCGCTGATGCCGCCGCCGACGACGATTGCTGAGCGCATGGTGGGGTCTCCCGCGTTCGGGGTGCTGTCCTTGTTCGACGGTAGGTCGGGGTGGGGGTGCTTCGGCTCGTGCTTTTGGGTGGGGTGCGGGGCCGAATGGCTAATTCGGGGGCGGGGTGCGGGGTGGTTGTTTCGGGCGCCGTGCCGGAGGTGCAGGGGGCGGAGCCGCCGCCCTGGGTGCGGGTGGTTGTTCTCGGGGTGCGGTGTCTGAATTTCGGGAGCCGTGCGTGGTGGATGGTTCGGGCTGCCGTGCCGGGGGTGCAGGGGGCGGAGCCCCCGCCCTGGGTGCGGTGTTCTGGGGCGGTGCGGGTGGGGTTCGGCTGAGGCGCGGTGCGGATTTCCCCTACCCGCCCCTTCCCGAAACCGAGGGCTGCGCCCCCGGACCCCCGGGTGGGCACCCTCGGACGGACCGCGCCCCGGGCCCCCGGGCGGGCGCCCTGGACGGGACAGCGCCCCCAGGCCCCAGGGCGGGCGCCCCGCACGGGACCGCGCCCCGGACACCCTGGCGGGTACCCGAACGGGACTGCGCCCTCGGGCCTCCTCGGGGGCACCCGAGCTGGAGCTGGCGCCCCGGGCCCGCCTTGGTGCGCACCCACGCGGGGGCTTCGCCCCCTGCACCCCCCTTTGGGGCTTCGCCCCTTGCCCCCTGTCGCGCCTTAAGGGCGCTCGTCCTCAAACGCCGGACGGGCTGGTGGGTTGCCCCACGGGCGAAAGGTGCACGCACGCGAAAGGAGCCCGCACGCGAAAGGAGCCCGCACGCGAAAGGTGCCAGAGGGCACGAGCCCCCTCACAACCTCGCCGGCTCGTAAGCGCACCAAGGATCCGCCGCCAGCGTCCTCCCCGTCATCGCGTACGCACGCGAGCGCGAACCGCCGCACACCGTGTTGAACTCGCAGCGGCCGCACTTTCCCTCCAGCAGGGACGGGTCGCGGAGGGAGGTGAAGAGGGCCGAGCCGCGGTAGATGTCCGGGAGGGGGTGGTTCTTGACGTTGCCCGCCGACAGGGGCAGGAAGCCGCTCGGGTGGACCTCTCCCGTATGCGAGACGAAGACGAAACCGCGGCCCGAGCCGACGTCCATGGGGGGACGGCGGACGGAGCGGCGGGCTCCTTCGAAGAGGCCGAGTTCCGTGGCGCGGGCCGTCAGCGTGGCGTGCAGCGGGCCCGTGGCCGGGCGTTCGCCGTGCCGGTCCATGGCCGCGCGCTGAAGGGCGACCCGGCGGAAATGGTGGCCCTCCGTGGTCTTCGTGGCCATGACCGCACCGCAGTCGTAGAGGAAGTGCAGGACGTCCTCGACCTCCGCGGCGGAGAGCGCGTCCAGCTGTTCGCCGCGGCCGGTCGGCACCAGGATGAACCCGCTCCAGATCATCGCGCCCTCGCGCTTGACCACCGCCGCGATGTCCGCGAGATCGTGCAGACTGTGCCGGCTGACCGTGGTGTTGATCTGGACCTTCAGGCCGAGTTCGCGGGCCGTGCGCCAGCCGTCGAGCGTCAGGTCGTAGACACCGGGGACGCCGCGGAAGCTGTCGTGGCGTGCGGCCGTCGATCCGTCCAGGGACAGGGAGAGGGCCACCGCGCCCGCCTGTTGCACGGCCTGGAGGTTCGCGCGGGTCAGGGTGGGGGTGCCGGAGGGGGAGACGGCGATGCGGAGGCCGAGCTCCGTGCCGTACGCGACGAGGTCCGTCAGATCCGCGCGCTGGAAGGGGTCGCCGCCCGTGATGACGAAGAGCGGGCTCGGCTTGCCGAAGGAGGCAATCTGGTCCATCAGGCGGCGAGCGTCCGCGCCGTCCAATTCGGCCGGATCGCGGGCGAGTTGGGCCTCGGCGCGGCAGTGCAGGCACGCGAGCGGGCAGGCTCGGGTGGCCTCCCAGATGACGATGAACGGCCGTTCCTCCACCGGGTGCCGCGGGGTGCGGACCGCACGTGAGGCGCGGTCGGTTCGCAAGGTGCGGTCGGTTCGCGCGGTGTGCACGTTCACGAGCCCACCTTTTCCCAGCCCCGCCGCGCCGGCCGGTGCGCGAGCTGCTGCGGGTCGCGGCGGCGGTAGACCACGTACGGGCGGAACAGGTACTTCAGCGGGGCGCTGAACATGTGCACCAGGCGGGAGAAGGGGATCAGGAGGAAGAGGCCGAGGCCGAAGAGGACGTGCAGCTGGAAGGCGAGGGGCGCCTGGCCCATCAGGGCGTAGTCCGGCTGAAAGGTGAAGAGCGAGCGGAACCAGAGCGAGACGCCCTCGCGGTAGTTGTAATCGCCCGTCGCGCCGGTCGAGTTGAGCAGCGTGGCCACGATCCCGAGCACCATCGCGCCGAGCAGGAACGTGTACATGAGGTGGTCGCTGCGCAGCGTCGCCTGCTTCACCGCCGGGACCGTGAAGCGGCGGTAGACCAGGATGCCGATGCCCGCCGCGGCGGCGAGGCCCGCCACCGAACCCGTCGTGACCGCCAGCAGGTGGTACGTGTGGTCGCTGAGCCCCACCGCGTCGGTCCAGGTCTTCGGGATCAGCAGCCCGACCACATGCCCGACGACCACGAAGGCCATGCCGAAGTGGAACAGCGGTGAGCCGATGCGGAGCAGGCGCGACTCGTGCACCTGCGTGGAGTGCGTGGTCCAGCCGAACTTGTCGTAGCGCGCCCGCCAGATCAGGCCCGCGAGCAGGAGCACCACGACGACATAGGGGAAGACTCCCCAGAGGATGAGGTCCATCAGGCCGGAGTCCTTTCCAAGGGCATGGTGGGCCAAGGGAGTTCGACACCCGGGCCGAAGGGTTCGAGGGGATCGGAGAGGCCCACCGACTCGTGCTTCGGCCCGCGCTTCGCGAGCGCCTTCGCCTCGGCCTTCGTCTCGGGGGACGGCCCGGGCAGCGTGGCGCAGACCGCTTCGAGGACGCGGGCGTACGGGGTGCCCGCGGCGGTCACCGCGAGCCGCAGGAGTTCCAGGCCGGCCCGGTGCTCCTCGAGGAGCAGCGTGCCCGCCTCGGGGTGCAGGGCCGCGAACTCCAGGGCCACGGGAAGGAAGTCGGGCAGCTCGTCGCCCGCGAACTCCAGGCCGAAGTCCCGGTAGATCCGCTTGAGGCGGACCAGGGACAGACCGCGGTTGCGGGTGTCGCCGTCCGTCCACCACGTCAGGTAGAGGCAGCGGCGGTTACGGGTGTCGAAGGTGTCGGTGTAGTGCGCGGCCAGGTCCAGTTCGGGGGTCACCCGGACGTACGCGAGGAACTCGGCGAGGAGCCGGGCCGGTTCGGGGGCCGCCCCGGCGAGGGCCTCCTCGCATCGCGGGAGGTCCGTGTACAGGCGCGCGTCGGGGTACTGGAGCAGCCGTCCTGCGACAAGACGTACGAGACCACCGGGGGTCATGCGCTCCTCCGCGTCGGGGAGAGGTTCAGGAGGGGACGGCTGCCGCCGAGTGCCTCGGCCGAGACCGGGCAGCCGTCGTCGAGAGGGTGCGAGTCCGCCAGGGCGTCCGCGTCGGCCCGCGCCGCCGTCGGAATCACATACCGGTCCTCGTACTTGGCGACCGCGAGCAGCCGGAACATGTCCTCGATCTCCTGGCCGGTCAGCCCGACGGCGGCGGCGATCGACTCGTCGCGGTCCTGCCCGAGGTTCACGCGCCGCATGTACGCGCGCATCGCGGCCATCCGCCGGAGCACGGCCTCGACGACGTACGTGTCACCGGCGGCGAGCAGCTCGGCGAGGTACTCCACCGGGATGCGCAGCGCGTCGATCGCACCGAAGAGGTTGCCCGCGTCCTCGCCGTCGCTGCCGGTGGCGGCCACCGCGTCCACGACCGGCGAGAGCGGCGGCACGTACCAGACCATCGGCATGGTGCGGTACTCCGGGTGCAGCGGCAGCGCGACCTGGTACGTGGCGATGAGGTCGTGGACGGGGGAGCGGCGGGCGGCGTCCAGCCACTCGTCCGTGATGCCGGCCGCCCGCGCGGCCGCCTGCACCGCCGGGTCGTGCGGGTCGAGGAAGGCGCCCAACTGGGCGGGGTACAGGTCGTGTTCGTCCTCGACTGCCGCGGCCTCGGTCACCTTGTCGGCGTCGTACAGCATCACGCCGAGGTAGCGCATCCGCCCGACACAGGTCTCCGAGCACACGGTCGGCAGACCGACCTCCACCCGCGGGAAGCAGAAGGTGCACTTCTCGGCCTTGCCGGTGGAGTGGTTGAAGTAGACCTTCTTGTACGGACAGGAGGAGACGCACATCCGCCAGCCGCGGCACTGGTCCTGGTCGACGAGCACGATGCCGTCCTCGACGCGCTTGTACATCGCGCCGGACGGACAGGCCGACACACAGGCCGGGTTGAGGCAGTGCTCGCACACCCGCGGCAGATAGAACATGAAGCTCTGCTCGAACTCCATCCTGATCCGCTCGCCGACCTCGTCGCGGATCTTCTCCACGATGGGGTCCTTGACGGCGTGCTCGGGCGCACCGCCCAGGTTGTCCTCCCAGTTGGGGCCCCACTCGATCTTGTCGATGGGCTCACCCGTGACCTGGCTGACCGGCCGCGCGACCGGCATGTCCTCGCCGGCCGGCGCCTCGGTGAGGTTCTTGTACTCGTACGTCCAGGGCTGGTAGTAGTCCTCGATCTGCGGCAGTTCGGGGTTGGCGAAGATCTGCCCGAGGCGCTTGGCGCGCCCGCCCGCCTTGAGACGCAGACGGCCCGACCGGGTGCGCTCCCAGCCGCCCTTCCACTTCTCCTGGTCCTCCCAGCGCCGGGGGTAGCCCTGGCCGGGCAGCGTCTCGACGTTGTTGAACCAGACGTACTCGGTGCCCTTGCGGTTGGTCCACGCCTGCTTGCAGGTGACCGAACAGGTGTGGCAGCCGATGCACTTGTCGAGGTTCATGACCATGGCTACCTGTGCCATTACGCGCATTGCTTAGAACTCCACGTCCTGGTTGCGGCGGCGGATGACGGTGACCTCGTCGCGCTGGTTGCCGGTCGGGCCGAGGTAGTTGAAGGCCCAGGTCAACTGGGCGTAGCCGCCCACGAGATGGGTGGGCTTGAGCATGATCCGGGTCAGCGAGTTGTGGATGCCGCCGCGCTTGCCGGTCTTCTCCGTCTTGGGCACGCCGACCGTGCGCTCCTGCGCGTGGTTCATGTAGACCGTGCCGGGCGGCATCTTGTGCGAGACGATCGCGCGGGCCGTGACCACGCCGTTGCGGTTCACGGCCTCGATCCAGTCGTTGTCCTGGACCCCGATGGACTCGGCGTCCTGCGGGGACATCCACACCGTCTGGCCGCCGCGGCCGAGGGTCATCATGTACAGGTTGTCCTGGTACTGGCTGTGGATCGCCCACTTGTTGTGCGGGGTCAGGTACCGGACAGCGACCGACTTCTCGGCCGCATCGACGTGCCCGAGCTTCGGCTCCCCGTACAGCCTGTTCATGTCCAGCGGCGGCTTGTACGTGGGCAGTGCCTCGCCGACCTCGTGGATCCAGTCGTGGTCGATGAAGAAGTGCTGGCGCCCGGTGAGGGTGTGCCAGGGCTTGAGGTGCTCCGTATTGACCGTGAACGCGGTGTAGCGGCGGCCGCCCGACTCGCTGCCGGACCACTCGGGAGAGGTGATCACCGGGGTGGGGCGTGCCTGCGTGTCGGCGAAGGTGATCCGCTTGCCCTCGGCCTCGGCGGCGAGGTGCGCCATCTCCTGGCCGGTGGACTTCTCCAGGGTGTGGAAACCCTGGGTCGCCAGGCGCCCGTTGGAGGTCCCGGAGAGCGACAGGATCGCCTCGCAGGCCTGCTGCGCGGTCTCCAGCCGCGGCCGCCCGTCGGCGACCCCGCCGCGTACGGTCCCGTTCTTGCTCTGCAGATACGCGACTTCCTCGGCCACGTCGAAGGTGATCGCCTTCGTCGTCACGCCCAGCTTGTCGATCAGGGGCCCGAGCGCGGCGAACTTCTCGCCGACGGCCCCGTAGTCCCGCTCGACGACGGCCAGGTTGTACATGGTCTTTCCAGGAACGGGCTCGCACTCGCCCTTGGACCAGTCGAGCGCCACACCGCCGGGCTGCGCCATCTCGCCGCCGGGGGTGTCGTGCTGGAGCGCGGTGGCGACGAGGTCGCGGCGCACGCCCAGGTGCTCCTTGGCCAGTTCGCCGAAGCGCGTGGCTATCGCCTTGAACGCGTCGTAGTCCGAGCGCGCCTGCCACGGCGGGTCCACGGCCGGCGTGAACGCGTGCAGGAACGGGTGCATGTCGGTGGACGACAGATCGTGCTTCTCGTACCAGGTGGCGGCCGGCAGCACGACATCCGCGAGCAGCGTCGTCGAGGTCATCCGGAAGTCCATGGCGAGCAGCAGATCGAGCTTGCCCTCCACGTCCTCCTCGCGCCAGGTGACGTCCTTGGGCTCGCAACGCGGCCCGTCCTCGGGCAGGTTGGAGTGGGTGCCGAGCAGGTGCTTGAGGAAGTACTCGTTGCCCTTCGAGCTCGACCCGAGGAGATTCGCCCGCCATACGTTGAGCACGCGCGGCCAGTTGCCGGGCGCGTCCGGGTCCTCGCCGGCGAACCCGAGCTCGCCGTCCTTGAGCATGCGTACGGTGTCCGCGACCGGATCGTCCTGCGCACCCAGCTCCAGGGGATTGCGGTCGAAGGTCGGATACGAGGGCATCCAGCCCATACGCGCGGAGGCGGCCAGGCAGTCGGCGCCCGTCATGCCCGCGAAGCGGCCCGTGCCGAGCGGTGAGGCGAGCGCGTCGGCGGGCAGCGAGTCGTAGCGCCACTGGTCGGTGTGGAGGTAGAACCAGCCCGCGCCGATCATGTGCCGGGGCGGCCGGCCCCAGTCGCTCGCGCTCGCCAGCGTGGCCCAGCCGGTGACCGGGCGGCACTTCTCCTGGCCCACGTAGTGGCCCCAGCCGCCGCCGTTGCGGCCCTGGCAGCCGGTCAGCGTGAGCAGCGCCAGGAAGGCGCGGTAGATCGTCTCGGAGTGGAACCAGTGGTTGGTGCCCGCGCCCATGAGGATCATGCAGCGGCCCCCGGAGTCCACGGCGGTCTGCGCGAACTCCCTTGCCACACGGGTGGCTTGAGCGGCGGGCACGGAGGTGAGGGTCTCCTGCCAGGCCGGGGTGCCGGGGGTCCGCGCGTCCTCGTACGACTGCGGCCACTCGCCGGGAAGACCGGGGCGCCCGACGCCGTACTGGGCGAGCAGCAGATCGAAGACGGTGGTGACGAGCCGGTCGCCGACGCGCCGCACGGGCACGCCGCGGCGTACGGTCGCCCCGTCCTCGTCGAAGCGGGGGAGGGTGATCTCGGCGTGCTCGCCCTCGCCGATCAGCGTGAGCCGCGGCACGGTGTCGCCGAGGTCGAGATTCCACTCGGGCGTCTCGTTCTTGCCCCAGCGGTGGCCCAAGGTGCCGTTGGGGACGGTGAGTTCACCGGTCACGTCGTCGACGAGAACGGTCTTCCATTCGGCGTTCTCTGTGTCGTCGCGTCCAAGATCCTTGGCCGTGAGGAACTTCCCGGGCACGAGCCCCTGCTCGCCCTCACTGAGGCTGACGAGGAAGGGAAGATCGGTGTAGGTGCGCACGTAATCCTCGAAGAACTCCGTCTGCTGCTCGACGAAGAACTCCTTCAGAATCACATGCCCCATGGCAAGCGCGAGCGCGCCGTCCGTCCCCGGATGCGGATGCATCCACTCATCCGCGAACTTGGTGTTGTCCGCGAAATCCGGGGATACGGTGACGACCTTCTGCCCGCGATAACGCGCCTCGGCCATCCAGTGGGCGTCCGGCGTCCTGGTGACCGGGACATTGGAGCCCCACATCATCAAATAGGCCGCGTCCCACCAGTCACCCGATTCCGGCACATCCGTCTGGTCGCCGAAAACCTGCGGGGAAGCGACCGGCAGATCCGCGTACCAGTCGTAGAAGCTGAGCATCGGCGCGCCGATCAGCGAATGGAAACGTGCACCCGCCGCGTGCGAGGCCATCGACATCGCGGGAATCGGCGAGAAACCGGCGACGCGGTCCGGGCCGTACTCCTTGATGGTGTGCACATGCGCGGCCGCGATCATCTCGACGGCCTCGTCCCAAGTGGCCCTGACCAGCCCGCCCTTGCCGCGCGCCCTCTGGTACTTTCGGCGGCGTGTCTCGTCCTTCTGGATATCGGCCCAGGCGAGCACGGGGTCCTTGAGGCGCTTCTTCGCCTCGCGGTACATCTCGAGGAGCGTGCCGCGGACATGGGGATAGCGGACGCGGGTCGGCGAATACGAGTACCAGGAGAAGGAAGCGCCGCGGGGGCAGCCGCGCGGCTCGTACTCGGGCCGGTCGGGTCCGGTCGACGGATAGTCCGTCGCCTGCGTCTCCCAGGTGATGATGCCGTCCTTGACGTACACCTTCCACCTGCACGAACCGGTGCAGTTCACGCCGTGCGTGGAATATACGACCTTGTCGTGGCTCCAGCGGTCACGGTAGAAGACCTCGGCCGCGCGGCCGCCGGTATGCGTGATGGTGCGCAGGTCCTCGGAAACCTCGGACGCTTTGGAGCGCCGGAAGAATCCCCCGGCCTTGATCAAAGCTTCGGCAGCGCTCGTCGTGCTGTCCTGCTGCTGCAACGCCTCGTCCCTCCGGACCCTGTGGAATTCGCGTGCGGAATTCACCTGCGGAATCGGCACATCCTGAGGCTATGCCCGCGCTGGGGCGTGTCCCGGTGACAGAAGTCCCGTACGGCAGGGACCTCCTCCCTCACTTCCCCAGGACCCGCGATGCGAGAGTGGAGACGTCAACTGGCCGCCCGATACGCCGACATGGCGTCGGAAAACCGGAGCAGGAGCACCCCATGGCCCGCCGCACCCGCTGGCTGCCGGATCAGCACGGCGCGTGGGCGATGCTCGCGGTGCCGTTCGCGGCCGGCACCTTCCTCGGCACGCCGCGCTGGGGGCACCTGCCGCTGTTCGCGGCCTGGCTGCTCGGCTACATGGCGACGTACCACGTCCAGCAGTGGCTCCGCCTGCGCCGCATCTCCCGCAACCCGAAGGCTCCGGCCCGCCACGTCCGCCCGGCCGTGGTCTTCGGCACGCTCTTCGCCGCGCTCGGCCTGCCGCTCGCCTGTCTCCACCCCTGGCTGCTGCCCGCATGCGCGGCGGCGGCCCCCTTCCTCCTGGCCAACACCTGGTACGCCCGCCGCAACAAGGAACGCGCCCTGCTCAACGGCCTGCTCGCGGTGATCCCGGCCTGCGGCATGCTCCTGGTCACCTACCGCCTGGGGGAGGGCAGTTGGGGCGCGTGGCGCCCGGCCCTCGCCTGCCTCCTCTACTTCGCGGGCACGGTCCCGTACGTGAAGACGATGATCCGCGAGCGCAACTCACGCGCGTACTACTGGGGTTCGGTCACCTACCACGCGGCTGCCGCCGCAGCAGCCACAGCCCTGACCCCCTGGCTCGCCCTCCCCTTCACGGCCTACCTCACCCGCGCCGCCGCCCTGCCGGGCCGAGGAGTGAAGGTCCCGGTGGTGGGCGCGCTGGAACTCATGGGCTCACTGGCACTGCTGGCTACGGTGCTGTTGTCGTTCTGAGGGTTGGGTGCCGGGGGTCGGGTCGCTGTCCCGTGCGGGCGCGTGAGCGGCTGCGACCAAGGGCCCGCAACCCCGTCCGAGTGCCGGAGCTGTCAGGGCACGGTGGCCCAGGATCCCGGCCAGACCCGAGCCACCGTGCCGGGAAGGCGTCCCAGATACCCGAGCCGCGGGGGTACCGGGGCGGAGCCCCCGCAGGCCGGGGTGGGGGCGTCAGCCCCCCGTCCTCCCACCGCCGCGGAGCGGCGGAGCAGGGCGCGGGTGCTCGGGTCCGCCCCGGCGTTGGGGCGCCGGGAAGGTGTCCCAGACACGCGAGCTGCGGGGGTATCGGGGGCGAAGCCCCCGCAGACCGGGACCGGGGCGTCAGCCCCACCCCCATCCACCGCCGCGGAGCCGCGGAGCGGGGTGCGGTGGCGTGGGCCCCGCTCTCGTCGTCCCGGGCACCCGAGCCGTCGGGGGTATCGGGGGCGGAGCCCCCGCAGGTCAGGGTGGGGGGCGTCAGCCCCGCCCTCTTCCACCGCCGCGGAGCGGCGGAGCGGGGTGCGGTGGCGTGGGGTGCGGTGGCGTGGGCCCCGCTCTCGTCGTCCCGGGCACCCGAGCCGTCGGGGGTATCGGGGGCGGAGCCCCCGCAGGCCAGGGTGGGGGGCGTCAGCCCCGCCCCCCCACCACTTACCGCCGCGGAGCGGCGGAGCAGGGTGCGGTGGGGCTGCCCCGCCCCCGGAGCACGGTGCGGTGACGGCGTACAGGGGACTACCCCCGTACCCCCCTCACAGCGCCCCCTTGCGCGTGAGGTGGTTGAACGCCAGCCAGCCCGGCAGGACCGGGAGCCACAGCGTCAGGAGGCGGTAGAGGAGCACGGCCGGTGTGGCGATCTCGATCGGCACACCCGCGGCCGGCACAAGGAGCGTGGAGAGCGCCAGCTCCACCGCCCCGACACCACCGGGCGTCGGTGCCGCCGACCCGATCGCGTTGCCCGCGAGGAACGCCACCGCGACCCCCGCCAGACTCAGCGAGGACGCGTCCGCGCCGAAGGCCACCAGGCAGGCGTACAGGCACATCACGAAGGAGGCGGTCAGAAGCAGCATGCCGCCGATGCCCGTGAGCAGCTTCTGCGGCCGTTGCAGCACGTCCAGCATGCGCGGCACGACCCCCGCGAACAGAGACCGCACCCGCGTGGAGACGAACTTGCGCAGGAACGGCACCGCGGTCACCACGAGCACGAGCACCGCGACCGTGAGCAGCCCGGCGATCACCGCACGGGACGGCGTGAAGTCCGCCTTGTTCTCCGTGCCGGTGAGATAGCCGAAGGTGAGGAGCAGCAGGATGTGCGACCCGAGCCCGAACAGCTGCGAGGCACCGACACTCGCCACCGCGAGCCCCGACCGCACCCCGGCCCGCTGAAGGAAGCGCGTGTTGAGCGCCACACCGCCGACCGCGGCCGGCGCCACCACCTTCACGAAGGACCCGGCCACCTGCGCCGCCACGGTCCGCACGAACGGCACGCGCTCCGGCACGAAGCCGAGCAGGCTCATCGCCGCGGCCACGTAACTGAGCGCCGACAGCGCGACCGCCGCCGCCACCCAGCCCCACTCCGCGTTCTCCAGCTGCGCGAACTCGAACTGCGTGAGCTGCCCGAGCAGGAAGTAGGCGGCGAACGCACCCGCGATCCAGCTGATCAGCGTCCGCGGTTTGATCCGCTCCAACTGCGCGGGCTCCACCGGCGCCTGCGGCCGGATGCTCAGCACCTGGTGGCGGATCTGGGTGAGCAGGTCCTCCTCGCGGGCCTCGTCCAGCGCCTCGTCTATGGCCCGCTTCTCCGCCTGCCGCTCGGCCTTGCTGCTCTTGCGGATCAGGGCGTCCTCGCCCGAGTCGGCCGCCCGCGCCTCCTTCGCAAGCCGCGAAGCCTCGAGCACCGCCTCCCGCTCCCGCTCCGCCCGCTCCCGCCCGAGCCTGCGCAGCATCGCGCGCGTGGAGCGCGAGAGCGCGATCGGCTGGAGCAGCGGCAGGCAGTCCGCGACCTTGTCCCCGCCGAGCACCGCCACCGCCGCGGCCACGGCACGCTCCGCCCCGACCCGCAGACCGAACGTGGTCAGCAGCTGCGCGATGTCCATGCGGAGCAGAAGGTCACCGGCCGCGATCTCGCCACCGCGCAGATCGGTGATGATCACCTTGCCGGAACGATCCACCAGAATCGCGTCGCCCGCGAGCCTGCGGTGCGCGATCCGGCGCGACTGGAGGGCCTGCACCTGCCGCCAGGTGTCCCGCATCAGGCCGTCGGTGATCGCCTCGTCGTCGAGCGAGTCGAGCGAGCGCCCGCCGGTGTGCTCGTACACGAGCATCACGGCGTCCGGGCCGAGCTCGGAGGTGGCGATCAGCTTGGGCGCGTTGGCACCCGCCGCGATCGCCGCGTATGCGAGCAGCGCCTCCTGTTCGAGGGCCTGGCGCAGCGAGAGCAGCGAACGGCGCGTGGTCAGCGGGCGCAGCGTGACCCGCCGCCAGACCCGGTAGAAGAAGCCGTGCGCCTGCTGCTCGCGGTCGACCACCGTGATGTCGAGCGGCGGCCCGTCCTCGAGCGTCACGAAGTAGCGCCGGCCGCGGTCGCCGCCGTCCGGCGCGGGCGCGTCCGACAGCTCCTCGGCGCGCGCCGCGCTCACCGGCTTGAAGCCGACGTGGCGCAGCCCGCTGAGCAGGTTCTGCGCGGTGGGCCGCACGTTCGGCGAGCCGACCGCGTACAACGTCCCGTACGCGACGGACCAGCCGATCAGAATCGTCAGGGCGATCGAGAACGGCGTGGTGTACCCGGCGACCAGCATCGAGACCGCGTCGAGGAGCAGCACCGCCCACAGCAGCACCCGCCAGCGCGGCCGCCGCGACAGGCCCACGGCCGTCATGTACGCGATCACTGGAGCCAGATAGCCGTGCACCGGCTCCGTCATCTGGTCCGCTTCGTTGAGCCTGGTCAGCGCGTCCTGCACGGACTGGGGTGCGGCCTTGGCCACCCACAGGCTGGTGGCCAGCGTGACCCCGTGCGCGAGCACCGCCGCGAGCACCCCGTCGGCGATCCGCAGCCCGTCCCGCTTGATCAGCCGCTCGATCGCGAACGCCACCGGGACGAGCAGCACCGCGATGCTGGAGGCCAGCCCCGCGAACTTGATCAGCAGATCGGGCGCGCCGCCGGTCCGCGTCGCGATGTCGTGCTCGAGCCCGGAGGTGGTGTTGTGCGCGAACGCCGCGATGGCGAGAAGCAGCGCGATCGACAGGACGCCGACGAGCAGCCGCATCAGGTCCGAGGGCCGGTGCACGCGTGCGGGCAGCAGCGGCTCGTCGCCCTCGACCCGGTCGACCCGGCCCGCGGTCAGCTCCTGCTCGTGCCCGTGCGGGTCCTTGTGGTTCTCGTGGAGCGGGGGCTGACCGTCGAGCGAGGACGGCCCATCGAGCGAGGACTGTTCGTCGAGCGCAGGCTGCTCGCCGAGGGCGTGCCCGTCGTGGCCTTCGGGCCGCATCTCATACGGTTCCGGGCGCGACGAACCGGCAGAGGTGCCGTCGCCCTTCGCGGACTCCGCCCCCTGCGTGCCTTCGGATTCCGTCGCTTTTTGATCTCGTATCACCAGTCACCGCCCGGAAGATGGTGGCACGAGCCACCCACGTCAGGGGGCATCAGGGTGCAAACAAGAGACACGGTGTGCCGGTGTTGTGAGAGTTTGCCCCGCAGTCGCCGTCTCGTACCGGCCCTCACGGCCCGGCCCGACTGTCGGTGGCGTACGGCACCATGGAGCGGATGAGCGAGCAGAGCACCCCTGGGATCCCTGATCTCCCCGAGTACCCGGAGTACGTGGAGCGGGTGCTCGAAGTCGCCGAGCAGATCCCGCCGGGCCGCGTCATGACGTACGGCGATGTCGCGGAGTGGCTGGACGAGGGCGGTCCCCGGCAGGTGGGCCGCGCGATGGCGCTCTACGGTGCGGCGGTCCCGTGGTGGCGTGTGGTGCGCGCGGACGGCGTGCTGCTGCCGGGCCACGAGCGGCGGGCGCTCGAGCACTACCGCGTGGAGGCCACACCGCTGCGCACGGCCGCGGACGGGACGCAGCGGCTCGACATGCGAAGGGCGCGCTGGGACGGCGCGCCCGCGGAGGGGCCGGCTCACACATGACAGCTTCCGCCATCCCACGGCCGCAGGGGCGGTGGCGGGCCCGTCCGGGGGAAGCGCGCACAGGATACGGCGTTCGCCCAGGCCACGAGGCCGAACCGGGGGAAGCGGACCGAGTCCTGCGCACACTGGCGTAGCGTCGGGCGCGGCAGTCACCGTGCCGCCACCGCACCCGGCAGCCCCACCACAGCCGTCCGGCCGCGGCCGGCCCGCCCACCACTCAGCTCCCCGTACACCCACCAGGACCGGCGATCCACGTGAGCTCCTCCACTTCCGACCGGCGTACTCCGGACGCTGTTGCGCGTCCGGGGACCCACGGTGCGTACCGACTGGTGCGTACCCAGCCGCCGCGGGTGGACCCCCCTCGTCTGGACGCAGCTCAGCGCGCTGTGGTTGACCATGAAGGCGGGCCGCTTCTCGTGCTCGCCGGGCCCGGCACCGGCAAGACCACCACGCTCGTCGAGGCGGTCACGCGCCGCGTCGAGTCCGGCACGGATCCCGAGCGCATCCTGGTCCTCACCTTCAGCCGCAAGGCCGCCGTCGAACTGCGCGACCGGATGGCGCTGCGGATCGGCGGAGTCCGCGCGCCCCAGGCCTCGACCTTCCACTCGTTCTGCTACGCGCTCGTCCGCGCCCACCAGGACGTGGACCTCTTCGTGAACCCGCTGCGGCTGCTGTCCGGACCCGAGCAGGATGTGATGGTCCGCGAACTGCTCGAAGGGGAGCTGGAGCTGGCCGCCGAGGGCCGGGCCCGCGTCCGCTGGCCCGAGGAGCTGCGCGCCTGCCTGACCACCCGCGGCTTCGCCGACGAGGTGCGCGCGGTGCTCGCCCGCAGCCGTGAACTGGGCCTCGGCCCGGACGCGCTCGGCGACTTCGCCCGCCGCACCGGCCGCCCCGACTGGGACGCCGCGGCCGGCTTCCTCGCCGAGTACCTCGACGTGCTCGACGCCCAGGGCGTCCTCGACTACGCCGAACTCGTCCACCGCGCCGTGCTCCTGGCCCGCCGCCCGGAGGTCGCGGCGCAGCTCGCGGTCCGGTACGACGCGGTGTTCGTCGACGAGTACCAGGACACCGACCCCTCCCAGGTCCGGCTGCTCCAGGCGCTCGCCGGGGACGGCCGCTCGCTGGTCGCCTTCGGCGACCCGGACCAGTCGATCTACGCCTTCCGCGGCTCCGACATCAACGGCATCCTCGACTTCCCGGAGGCCTTCCCGCGCAAGGACGGCCGCCCGGCGCCCGTCGAGGTGCTCACGACCTCGCGCCGCTCGGGCTCGGCGCTCCTGGACGCCACCCGGCTGCTCACCCGCCGGATGCCGCTGCCCCGGCTGCCCGTCGAGCAGGTCCGCCGCCACCGCGAGCTGGTGGCCGTGCGCGAGGGCGGCACCGTCGAGGTCTTCACGTACCCGACCCCGGGCACCGAACTCGACAACATCGCCGACCTGCTGCGCCGCGCCCATCTGGAGGACGGCATCCCGTGGTCGGAGATGGCGGTCCTGGTCCGCGCGGGTGCCCGCACGATCCCGGGCGTCCGGCGCACGCTGACGGCGGCCGGCGTCCCGCTGGAAATCGACGGCGACGACCTGGCCCTGCGCCACGAACCGGCGGTCGCGACGCTGCTGCTCGCCCTCAGGGCGGTGGCGGAGGCGGCGGTGCAGCCGGTGGATCTCGTACGCGAGGAGACGCCCGTACGAGATGAGGCTCCGGTACGCGAAGGAGCTCCCGTACGAGACGAAGAGGCCGCACGCGAAGAGGACGGCGAGGCTGCCGAGGGCCCGGCGGACACCGAGGACGTGGACGTGAGCCCTGCCTGGCTCCCCACCGACACCGCCCTCACCCTCCTCACCTCCCCGCTCGCCGGCATGGATCCCGCCGACCTGCGCCGGCTCGGCCGCGCGCTGCGCGACGAGGAGCGGGCCGGCGGCAACCGCACCCCGCGGCCCTCCGACGAACTGCTCGCCCGCGCGCTCGCCGAGCCCGAGCGGCTCGCCGCGCACGACCCCGCGTACGCGAAGGGAGCCCAGCGCCTCGGCGCGCTCCTGCGCAAGACCCGCGAACTCCTCGCGGGCGGCGGCACCGCCGAGGACGCGCTGTGGGAGCTGTGGAGCGGCACGCCCTGGCCGCAGCGCCTGGAGCGCGCCTCGTACCGCGGCGGCGCGGCCGGGCGGAACGCGGACCGTGACCTGGACGCGGTCTGCGCCCTGTTCGCGACCGCCGCCCGCGCCGAGGAGCGCACCGGCGGGCGCGGCGCGCTCAACTTCCTGGAAGAGGTCGAGGCCGAGGACATCGCCGCGGACACCCTCACCAAGCGGACCGTGCGCCCCGACGCCGTACGCCTGATGACCGCGCACCGCTCGAAGGGCCTCCAGTGGCGGCTCGTCGTGGTCGCCGGCGTACAGGAGGGGCTCTGGCCCGATCTGCGGCGGCGCGGTTCGCTGCTCGAAGCCGACCGGATCGGGCGGGACGGACTCGCCGACCCGCTCACCCCGGGCGCGCTGCTCGCCGAGGAACGACGGCTCTTCTACGTGGCCACGACCCGCGCCCGCGAACGCCTCGTCGTCACCGCGGTCAAGGCGCCCGCCGAGGACGGCGACCAGCCCTCGCGCTTCCTCACCGAACTCGGCGTCGAGCCCAAGGACATAACGTCCCGCCCCCGCCGCCCCCTCTCCGTCGCCTCCCTGGTCGCGGAGCTGCGCGCGACCACCGTGGACCCGCGCGCCTCCGAGGAGCTGCGCGAGGCCGCGGCCGTACGGCTCGCCCGCCTGGCCGCGCTCAGCGACGAGGACGGCCGCCCGCTCGTGCCCTCGGCGCACCCGTACCGCTGGTGGGGCATGTACGAGCCCACCCACAGCAAGGTGCCGCTGCGTGACCGCGACCGGCCCGTCGCGCTCTCCGGCAGCGCACTCGACCAGCTCGCCAACACCTGTTCCCTGCAATGGTTCCTGGGCCGCGAGGTGAAGGCCGACACCCCGGCCACGGCCGCGCAGGGCTTCGGCAACGTGGTGCACGTCCTCGCCGACGAGGTCGCCTCCGGGCGCGCCCCCGCCGACCTCGACGTGCTCATGGCGCGCCTGGACTCGGTATGGGACGCCCTCAGCTTCGACGCGCCCTGGAAGTCGCAGCAGGAGAAGCAGAACGCCCGCGTCGCGCTCGAACGCTTCCTGCGCTGGCACGTGGACACCAACGCGACCCGCACCCCGGTCGCCACCGAGCACGGCTTCGACCTGACCCTGGAGACGGGGGATGTCGAGGTCCGCATCCGCGGCTCCATGGACCGCGTCGAGACCGATGCCCAGGGCCGCGCCTACGTGGTCGACTTCAAGACCGGCAAGAACGCGCCGACCGCGGCCGAGGTGGAACGCCATCCGCAGCTCGCCGTCTACCAGCTGGCGGTCCGCGAGGGCGCGCTCGACGAGGTCTTCGACGGTGAGCGCCCGCTGCCCGGCGGCGCCGAACTCGTCCATCTGCGCCAGCCCGCCCCCAAGCGCGACGGCGGCGAGGCGCTGCCCCGCGTCCAGGCGCAGGGCCCGCTCAACGAGGGCGAATGGGTGGGCGACCTGCTCGCGAACGCCGCGGGCAAGGTCCTCGACGAACGCTTCGCCCCGTCCTCCGGACAGCACTGCACGCACTGCTCGTTCCAGGCCTCGTGCAGTGCACGGCCGGAGGGCCGTCACATCGTCGAGTGACGGCGTTCCCGCCCGCGCGTTTGTCCCTGTTTCGCCCGCCTCGTCCCACTAGGGTCCCGTGACTTGGGTTGCTCTACGGACGACGGGGTGACGGGATGACGGGAGAGATCGCACAGATGAAGCGTTACGGGAACGCGCACACGAAGAGCTACGGGACCGCGCACGGGAAGCGTTACGGGAAGTCGGTGGCCGCGGCCGGGGTCTGCGCCGTGTTCGCCCTGGCCGGCTGCTCGGGGCCGGACTCGGGCTCGGGCGCGGGCGGCGGGAAGTCCGCCTTCGAGGGCAAGAGCGCGGACGCCATCGCGCAGGAGGCCGCGGCGGCGATGAAGACGGCGAAGTCCTTCCGGACGGTCACCGACGGCAAGCAGCGCGGCCAGCGCACCAGGATGGAGATCGCGTTCGCCGGCGACGGCCGCTGCACCACCACGCTGGACCTGCCGGAGATCGGCCGCGTGGAGTCCGTCACGGTCGGCGGTGCCTCGTACTCGAAGGGCGGCCCGGCGTTCATGAAGATGGCCCTCGGCAGCGAGACGGCCGCGAAGGAGGCGGCGGGCCGCTGGGTCAAGGGCGCCCAGTCGGACTCGACGTGCAAGCGGGACACCCTGGTCAACCCGGCCGCCATGAAGGGCGCCACGCGGGGCGCGGACGCGGAGGTCGACGGCCGCAGAACGGCGACCCTGGAGATGACGGCCCAGGACAACAAGGTGACGATGCACGTCGCGGCCGAGGGCAAGCCGTACGTCCTGCGCATCGTGACCGAGGGCGCGCTCACCAGCACGGCCACCTTCTCCTCGTACGACCGTCCGCTCGAGATCAAGGCCCCGCCGGCCGCGCAGGTGGTCGAGGCGAAGGCGGCGGCGCAGCAGCCGGCTCAGTAGACCGAGCCCCGGCCGGGTCCGGCCGGACCCCGGAGACCGCTCCCCGCGGACCCGGCCGGACCCCGGTTGTCGGACCGCCCCAGTAGCCTCGATGCGTGCCCGCACGACTCAGCCACCCCGACCAGCTCAAGGAGCTGCTCGGCATCCCGTTCACCCCGGAGCAGACGGCCTGCATCACCGCACCGCCCGCCCCGCAGGTGATCGTGGCCGGAGCCGGGTCGGGGAAGACCACGGTGATGGCGGCCCGCGTGGTGTGGCTGGTCGGCACGGGACAGGTGGCCCCCGAGCAGGTCCTCGGCCTGACGTTCACGAACAAGGCGGCCGGCGAGCTCGCCGAGCGCGTCCGCGCCGCCCTCGTCAAGGCGGGCATCACCGACCCCGAGGCCCCGGAGAACCTGGAGAACCCCCCGGGGGAGCCGGTGATCTCCACGTACCACGCCTTCGCCGGACGCCTCCTCACCGACCACGGCCTGCGCATCGGCATCGAGCCCACCGTCCGCCTCCTCGCCGACGCCACCCGCTTCCAGCTCGCCGCGAAGGTGCTGCGCGAGGCCCCGGGCCCGTACCCGAATCTGACCCGCTCCTTCGCCGACCTCGTCAGCGATCTGCTCGCGCTCGATGCGGAGCTCGCCGAGCACCTCGTCGTGCCGGGGGCTCTGCGCGCGTACGACCGCGACCTGCTGCGCACCCTGGAGAGCACCAGGCTCGGCAACGCCGACCTGCGCAAGGTCCCCGAAGCCGCCGCGGCCCGTCTCGAACTCGCCGAGCTCGTCGGCCGCTACCGCGAGGCCAAGCGCGCCAAGGACGTCATCGACTTCGGCGACCAGATCGCCCTGTCCGCGACCCTCGCCGACACCCGCCCCGAGGTGGGCGCGATCCTGCGCGACGAGTTCCGCGTCGTGCTGCTCGACGAGTACCAGGACACCTCCGTGGCCCAACGGATCCTGCTCTCCGGCCTGTTCGGCGCCGGCACCGGCCACCCGGTGACCGCGGTGGGCGACCCCTGCCAGGCGATCTACGGCTGGCGCGGCGCCTCGGTGGCCAACCTCGACGACTTCCCCGAGCACTTCGCGCACGCCGACGGCCGCCCCGCCACCCGCTTCTCGCTCAGCGAGAACCGCCGCAGCGGCGGCCGCCTCCTCGACCTCGCCAACACCCTCGCCGAGCCGCTGCGCGCGCTGCACGAAGGCGTCGAGGCGCTGCGCCCCGCGCCCGGCGCCGAGCGCGACGGCGTCGTACGGATCGCGCTCACCGAGACCCACGCCCAGGAGATCGACTGGCTCGCCGAGTCCATCGCCCATCTCGTACGGACGGGCACGGAGCCGAAGGACATCGCGGTCCTGTGCCGTACGGCGGGGGACTTCGCCGAGATCCAGGGCGCCCTCGTCGCGCGCGACATCCCGGTCGAGGTCGTGGGCCTGTCCGGCCTGCTTCACCTGCCCGAGGTCGCCGACCTGGTCGCCGTCTGCGAGGTGCTCCAGGACCCGGGGGCCAACGCCTCGCTGGTCCGCCTGCTCACCGGCCCCCGCTGGCGCATCGGGCCGCGCGACCTGGCGCTGCTCGGCCGGCGGGCGCGGCTCCTCGTCCACCGCGGCGAGGACTCGCCCGAGGACGCCGACGCACGGCTGGCCGCCGCCGTCGAGGGCACCGACCCGGCCGAGGTGATCTCGCTCGCCGACGCGCTCGACACCTTCCTGGAATCCGCCGAACCGGCCGACATAGAGCTGCCGTTCTCGCCGGACGCCCGCGTCCGCTTCGCGCGCCTGGCCACCGAGCTGCGCGAGCTGCGCCGCTCGCTCGCCGACCCGCTGATGGACGTGCTGCACCGCGTCCTCGCCGTCACCGGCCTCGACGTCGAACTGTCCGCGTCCCCGCACGCGCTCGCCGCCCGCCGCCGCGAGACGCTCTCCAACTTCCTGGACATAGCGGCCTCGTTCGCGGCCAACGACCCCTCCGCCTCGCTCCTGGCCTTCCTCGGCTTCCTGCGCACGGCCGCGCAGTACGAGAAGGGCCTGGACAATGCGCTGCCCGGCGGCGAGAACACGGTCAAGGTCCTCACCGCCCACAAGTCCAAGGGCCTCGAGTGGGACGTGGTCGCCGTCCCGGGCCTGGTCACCGGCACCTTCCCGTCCGCCCAGGGCCGCGAGAAGTGGACCGCGCAGGCCAAGGTGCTGCCGCACGCCCTGCGCGGCGACGCGGCCACCCTGCCCGAGG
This sequence comes from Streptomyces indicus, assembly GCF_900100315.1. Classification (GTDB taxonomy): domain Bacteria; phylum Actinomycetota; class Actinomycetes; order Streptomycetales; family Streptomycetaceae; genus Streptomyces; species Streptomyces indicus. Next base: position 66,619 of record NZ_FNFF01000014.1, on the reverse strand, counting down.
TCGGCGCCTGGGACAGCCGCGGGCTCAAGGCCTTCCAGGAGGACATGAAGGACCACCAGCGCACGGAGGAACTGCGCCTGGGATACGTGACGTTCACCCGCCCCCGCTCCCTGCTGCTCGGCTCCGGCCACTGGTGGGGGCCCACGCAGAAGCGCCGGCGCGGCCCCTCCGACTTCCTGACCGCCCTGTACGAGCACTGCGCCGCCGGGCACGGCGAGATCGAGGTCTGGGCGGAGGAGCCGGCGGAGGACGCGGAGAACCCGTCCCTCGCCGAGGCCTCGGCCGAGCACGCCTGGCCGCTGCCGCTCGACGACGCGGCGCTGGCCCGCCGGCGCGCGGCGGCTGCCATCGTGCTCGCGCACCTGGACGCGCTGCGGGCGGCGGAGTCCGGCTCCGGCTTCGACGGTGCTCCGGGCGAGGGGCGCGGGCACGACGAGGCCCACCCGTCGGCGTACGCACGGGGCGGCGGCCAGGTGCCCAGCGACGAGGCGCACGAGGACGCGTACGACCCGGAGTGGCCGCCGGAGCCGGAGGATCTCGACGAACCGGACTTCGACCAGCCCGGTCCTGAAGGCGACGAGCCGGACTTCGGCGACCCGGAATCCGAAGCACCCCCGGCCGACGACCACCTCACCGACGACGACTGGGACAACCTCCCGCGCCAGCGCCCCGACACCGCGCCTGTCCGCGGGGCACGAGCGGATGCCCCCCACCCCCGCCCCGTCCCCAGGGCCCGCACCCCCCGCACCCCCGAGGACCTGCGCACCATCGCCTCCTGGGACCGCGACCTGGAAGCGCTCGCCACCGAGTTGCAGCGTGCGCGCCGCACCGTGCGCGACGTCGAGCTGCCCGCCTCGCTGAGCGCCTCGCAGGTGCTGCGTCTCTCCACCGACCCCGACGGGCTCGCCCAGGAGCTGGCCCGCCCGATGCCGCGCCCGCCGGCGCCCGCGGCCCGCCGCGGCACCCGTTTCCACGCCTGGGTGGAGTCCCGCTTCGAGGCCCTCGAACTCCCCTTCCTGGACCCGGACGACCTGCCGGGCGGCGACGCCGAGATCGCCGACGAGCACGACCTCGCGGCTCTCAAGGAGGCCTTCGAGCACACGCCGTACGCCCACCGCACCCCGTACGCGATCGAGGCGCCCTTCCAACTGGCCGTCGCGGGACGGGTGATCCGCGGCCGGATCGACGCGGTGTACCGCACCGAGACCGCCGAGGGCGTCACGTACGAGATCGTCGACTGGAAGACCGGCCACGGCCGCTCCGCCGACCCGCTCCAGCTCGCGATCTACCGCCTCGCCTGGGCCGAGCAGCAGGGCGTCCCGCCTGAGACGGTCAAGGCCGCGTTCGTCTTCGTACGGACCGGGAAGGTGACGGTCCCCGACCGGCTGCCGAGCCGCGAGGAACTGGCCCGCCTGCTGAATTCCGGGGCGCCGCAGGAGGCGGCGCGGGATGCGGCACAGGAGACCGCACAGGAGAACGCGCAGGGCCGTGCCCGCACCCCCGCCGACCCGCACCCGAACAACGCTCGCCGCCCCGGTTAGGCTCGATGCCATGAGCCACCCCGCCGACAACGCCGTCAGCGCCGTCCGCCAGTACATCGAGCAGCACCGCGGCACCTTCCTCGACGAACTCCAGGACTGGTTGCGCATCCCCTCCGTCTCGGCCCAGCCCGAGCACGCCGGGGACGTACGGCGCAGCGCCGACTGGCTCGCCGCCAAGCTCAAGGACACCGGCTTCCCGGTCACCGAGATCTGGGAGACGCCCGGTGCCCCGGCGGTGTTCGCGGAGTGGCCGAGTGAGGACCCGGACGCCCCCACCGTCCTCGTCTACGGGCACCACGACGTGCAGCCCGCCGCCCGCGAGGACGGCTGGCACACCGAGCCCTTCGAGCCGGTGATCAAGGGCAAGCAGCTCTTCGCGCGCGGCGCCGCCGACGACAAGGGCCAGGTGTTCTTCCACACCCTCGGCGCCCAGGCGCACCTCGCGACCACCGGCCGCACCAGCCCCGCCGTGCACCTCAAGCTCCTGATCGAGGGCGAGGAGGAGTCGGGCTCCCCGCACTTCCGCACCCTCGTCGAGCAGCACCGCACGCGCCTGGCCGCGGACGCGGTGATCGTCTCCGACACGGGCATGTGGTCCGAGACCACGCCCACCGTGTGCACCGGCATGCGCGGTCTGGTCGAGTGCGAGCTCTCGCTGTGCGGCCCGGACCAGGACATCCACTCCGGCTCGTTCGGCGGCGCGGTGCCCAACCCGGCCACCGTCGCGGGCCGTATCGTCGCCGCCCTGCACGACGAGCAGGGCCGCGTGGCGGTCCCCGGCTTCTACGACGGCATCGTCGAGCTCACCGACGCCGAGCGCGCGCTCTTCGCCGAGCTGCCCTTCGACGAGCAGGAGTGGCTGCGCACCGCCAAGTCGTACGCGGCACACGGCGAGCAGGGCTACTCCACCCTGGAGCGCATCTGGGCCCGCCCGACCGCGGAGGTCAACGGCATCGGCGGCGGCTACCAGGGCACCGGCGGCAAGACGATCATCCCGTCCGACGCCTTCCTGAAGCTTTCCTTCCGTATCGTCGCCGGCCAGAACCCGGCGCGCGTCGAGGCCGCCATCACGCAGTGGGTGGAGGCGCAGGTGCCCGCCGGCATCCGCCACACCCTCACGTTCAACGGCGCCACCCGACCCTGCCTGACCCCGCTGGACCACCCGGCCCTCCAGGCCGTCGCCCGCTCCATGGGCCGCGCCTTCGAGCAGCCGGTCCGCTTCACGCGCGAAGGCGGCTCGGGTCCGGCCGCGGACCTCCAGGACGTCCTGGAATCCCCGGTCCTGTTCCTGGGCATCTCCGTACCGTCGGACGGCTGGCACGCCCCCAACGAGAAGGTCGAGCTCGACCTGCTCATGAAGGGCGTCGAGACGGCCGCGTACCTCTGGACGGACCTCGCCCAGGCGCTGCGCACCTGACGCCGTACGACCGCCGCCGGCGCCGTCGGCGCGCCGCGCCCGACGCCGCACCACCGCACACCACCCGCCGTACCTGCCGCCGCATGCCGCCCAAGGGCCGAAGTGCCCGAACCACCGGGGGAGTTGGAAGTTCCTGTGACCACCTGGACCGACCGCACCGCTGACCGGCCGATCCCGCTCACCGCCCCGAGCGGGATCGACCGCGAGGCCCACCACCGTCTCGACGAGGCCTGGCTCGCCGCGGCCTGGAGCCACCCCACCACGCGCGTGTTCGTCGTCTCCGGCGGCCAGGCCCTGATCGACGACACGGCGGACGGCGGCACCGAGCTCGTCATGACCCCGTCGTTCGAGGCCCCGGTCACCGAGACCCACCGCTACTTCCTCGGCACGGACGAGGACGGCGTACGGTACTTCGCCCTCCAGAAGGACAGCCTGCCCGGCCGCATGGACCAGTCCGCGCGCCCGGCCGGGCTGCGCGAGGCGGGCCTGCTCCTGTCCCCGCGCGACGCCGGCCTGATGGTGCACGCGGTCGCCCTGGAGAACTGGCAGCGCATGCACCGCTTCTGCTCGCGCTGCGCCGAGCGCACCCAGATCGCCGCGGCCGGCCACATCCGCCGCTGCCCGGCCTGCGGGGCCGAGCACTACCCGCGCACGGACCCGGCCGTGATCATGGCCGTCACGGACGAGGAGGACCGGCTGCTCCTCGGCCGCCAGGTGCACTGGCCCGAGGGCCGCTTCTCCACGCTCGCGGGCTTCGTCGAGCCGGGGGAGTCCATCGAGCAGTCGGTGCGCCGCGAGGTCTTCGAGGAGGCGGGTGTGACGGTCGGCGAGGTCGAGTACGTGGCCTCCCAGCCCTGGCCCTTCCCCTCCTCCTTGATGCTCGGCTTCATGGCCCGCGCCACCTCCTCCGAGATCAACGTGGACGGGGACGAGATCGAGGAGGCCCGCTGGTTCTCGCGCGACGAGCTGCGTGCCGCCTTCGAGTCGGGCGAGGTCATCCCGCCGTACGGCATCTCGATCGCCGCGCGCCTCATCGAGCTCTGGTACGGCAAGCCGCTCCCCAAGCCGCTGCCGGTCATGGGGTCGTAACCTGCCATAAGGCCCCCATACGGGGCGAGATGCCTGCCATGTGGGGCGAACCGTACGAAAGGGCTGGTCGAGAGATGGCCGACTACCGCGTCGAAACCACCCGCAACGGCTACCGCGACTGGATCGCGCGCAACGAACGGGGCGCCGAGGTCCGCATGGCCGCGGCCGACGACGAGTCCGCCCAGCCGTCCTTCACGCCGGTCGAGCTGCTGCTCGCGGCGATGGGCGGGTGCAGCGGCATGGTCCTCGACCGCACGGCCCGCGCGGTCGACCACGACGACCTGGCGATCACGATCGAGTCGGTCTCGACCCCCGAGGACGAGGGCCGCATCGGCAGGATCCGCGTCACGTACGAGCTCGACATCCCGGCGGACGCCAACAACGGCAAGGCCGCCGAGGTCTTCGCCCGCGGCGTCCGCCTCACCCACGAACAGTTCTGCACGGTCAGCCGCACGGTGGAACACGGGGCACGCGTGGAGGCGATCCTGCCGGACGGGTCGGTGGGCTTCGAGGGCTGAGCTGCCCCACGTGACCGCACCGCGGGCCCGGAGCGCCTGCCCGGTCAGGAGGGGCAGGGCCCGGCCAGTCCGGCGAGCACGCTGTTGTAGCGGTCGCCGAAGTCGACTCGCGTGATCTCCTCGTAGGGCACCTTGGTGACCTCGCGCTCCCAGCGCGCTCGGCTGTCCACTTCGAGCAGGCCAAGCTTCCGCTTCCCGTACGACCTGGGCACCCCGATGGTGACCACGTCGGGGTCCATGTCCTCGCCGAACAGGGACACCAGGCCGTACCGCTGGGCCGCGGCCTCGACGACCGTGCGCGCCGCACCGAGCGGGAACGCGCCGCCGACGGGCCCGGGCGGTGGCCAGGGCCCGTGCCGCCGCAGCCAGCGCCCCATGAGATCGCGTGCGGCGGAGCGCCGCCGGACCGCGCTGATGTCGCGGGTCCTGAGCGCCGCGAACCCGTCGAGCGCCATCGTGTCCGCGACCGCGAGCAGGGTCCACTCCCGGTCCGTCCCGACGACGAACCCCTGCAACTCATCGGCCCCGACGAGAGCCGAGCGCTCGACGACCGCGTACTGATGCTCCTCGGCGGCCACCCGCAGCCGGCGCCGTATCTCCTTGCCCATGGACGCATCGTGTCCCGCGGGCCCCACCCGCCGCCACCGGGATTCCGGGCCCCGGTCCGGGGGCTACGCTCGCCGCACGCCACCGAAGGGGGACCCCATGCCGACCGACCACGGCGCGACGCCGACCGACTCGGGCGCAGACTCAGGCGCAGGCGTCACCGTCTACTGGCGCCCCGGCTGCCCGTTCTGCATGAAGCTCCGCCTCGGCCTGCGGCTCACCAAGCTCCGGTACACCGAGGTCAACATCTGGCAGGACCCCGAAGCCGCCGCATACGTCCGCTCCGTGGCCGACGGCAACGAGACCGTCCCGACGGTGAACGTGGCGGGCCACCCCCTGGTGAACCCCTCGCGCAAGGCCCTCCTGGAAGCCGTCCGGCTGCACGCGCCCGACGCGCTGACCTGACGAACGCGGAGGGGCCCCGCTGCGCGAACAGCGGGGCCCCTCAGGACCGTTCGTCAAAAAGCGGCCGCTCAGGCGCCGATCTTCTGCTTGACCTGGGCCAGCGACGGGTTCGTCAGCGTAGAGCCGTCCTCGAAGAGCACGGTCGGCACCGTCTGGTTGCCCCCGTTCGCCTTCTCGACGAACGCCGCGGACTCCGGGTCCTGCTCGATGTTGATCTCCTTGTACGCGATGCCCTCGCGCTCCAGCTGCTTCTTCAGCCGCTGGCAGTAGCCGCACCACGTGGTGCTGTACATCGTCACAGTGCCCGGCATGTCTCTCGCGCTCCTTAGCAGTCCCAGTGCGTGTGTGCTCGCACCTGTGGAGAACGTACGTCAGGCGGCGGCCATTCCCGCAAAGGTTCGCGCATTTGTGCGACCAATACGTGACCCCTGTGGACAACCGGCACGGGCAGCCCGTACGACCTGGCAGCATGGCGGGGTGACAGCTGCATCGCCTTCCCCGCTGTTCCCGGACGTCCCAGGAACCGCCGACGCCGTGCTCGACGGGCTCGACCCCGAGCAGCGCGCGGTCGCCACCGCCCTGCACGGGCCGGTGTGCGTCCTCGCGGGCGCCGGCACGGGCAAGACGCGCGCCATCACGCACCGGATCGCGTACGGGGTCAGGGCCGGGATCCTCCAGCCGGCCAGCGTCCTCGCCGTCACGTTCACCAACCGCGCGGCGGGCGAGATGCGCGGGCGGCTCAGGCAGCTCGGCGCGACCGGAGTCCAGGCCCGCACCTTCCACTCCGCGGCTCTGCGCCAGCTCCAGTACTTCTGGCCGAAAGCCGTCGGCGGCGCCATGCCCCGGCTCGTCGAGCGCAAGGCCCAGCTGGTCGCCGAGGCCGCAGCCCGCTGCCGTATCCGCCTCGACCGGGGCGAACTGCGGGACGTGACCGGCGAGATCGAGTGGTGCAAGGTCACCCAGACCGTCTCCGAGGACTACCCGGCGGCCGTGGTGAAGGCGGGCCGCGACGCCCCGCGCGACCCGGCCGAGATCTCCCGCATCTACACGCACTACGAGCAGCTCAAGCAGGAGCGCGGCGTCATCGACTTCGAGGACGTGCTGCTGCTCACGGTCGCGATCCTCCAGGACCGCTACGACATCGCCGAGCAGGTCCGCTCCCAGTACCAGCACTTCGTCGTGGACGAGTACCAGGACGTCAGCCCGCTCCAGCAGCGCCTGCTCGACCTGTGGCTGGGCGAGCGCGACAGCCTGTGCGTGGTGGGCGACGCGAGCCAGACGATCTACTCGTTCACCGGCGCGACCCCCGACCACCTGCTCAACTTCCGTACGCGCCATCCGCACGCCACCGTCGTCAAGCTCATCCGCGACTACCGCTCGACCCCCCAGGTGGTCCATCTCGCCAACGGGCTGCTCGCCGCCGCGAAGGGCCGCGCCGCCGAGCACCGCCTCGAACTGGTCTCGCAGCGCGAGCCCGGACCCGAGCCGGTCTACACCGAGTACGGCGACGAGCCCACCGAGGCCGAGCGCACCGCCCGCAGGATCCGCGGCCTGCTCGACGAGGGCGTCCCGGCGAGCGAGATCGCCGTCCTGTTCCGTACGAACGGGCAGTCCGAGCTCTACGAACAGGCGCTCGCGGACGCCGCCATCCCCTACCAGCTGCGCGGCGCCGAGCGCTTCTTCGAGCGCCAGGAAGTGCGCGAGGCGGGCGCCGCCCTGCGCGGAGCGGCCCGCTTCGGGGGCAATGACGCGCTGCTCGACGACGCCGTGGACCTGCCCTCGCAGGTGCGCGCGGTGCTGTCCACGAAGGGCTGGACCACCCAGGCGCCGGCGGGCTCCGGCGCCGTCCGCGACCGCTGGGAATCCCTCGCCGCGCTCGTCCGCCTCGCCGAGGACTTCGCCGCCGCCAAGCCCGAGGCCACCCTCTCCGACCTGGTCGCCGAGCTCGACGAGCGGGCCGCCGCCCAGCACGCCCCCACCGTCCAGGGCGTCACCCTCGCCTCGCTGCACGCGGCCAAGGGCCTGGAGTGGGACGCGGTGTTCCTGGTCGGCCTGACCGAGGGCATGCTCCCCATCGCGTACGCGACCACCGACGAGCAGATCGAGGAGGAGCGCCGGCTGCTCTATGTCGGCGTCACGCGCGCCCGCCGCCACCTGTCCCTGTCGTGGGCGCTCTCGCGCTCGCCGGGCGGCCGCGCGAACCGGCGGCCCAGCAGCTTCCTCGACGGGCTGCGGCCCGGCTCGGGCGGCGGAGTGCGCAGGATCGGGTCCTCCGGCGGCTCCTCGGTGGAGCGCGGCGGTGTCCGCGGTCCCGCCCGCAAGCCCCGCGGCCCGGTGCACTGCCGCGTCTGCGGCCGCACGCTCACCGACGCGGGCGAGCTGAAGCTGATGCGCTGCGAGGACTGCCCGTCCGACATGGACGAAGGGCTCTACGAGCGGCTGCGCGAGTGGCGGGCCGAGGCCGCCCGCGGGATCGGCCAGCCCGCATACTGCGTGTTCACGGACAAGACGCTCATAGCGATCGCGGAGAACGTTCCGGAGGACGCGCACGCGCTCGCGCGCATCCCCGGCGTCGGCAGAAGAAAACTTGAGCGCTTCGGCGCCGACGTCCTCGCTCTTTGCGCAGGTGAGACGCCTGTGACGGAAGTTGTGGAGGAAGACGAGAGCAGCTGACGGAAACTCGTCGAAAAAATAGTTTGCGCGCGCCCGACGAAGACCCATAGGTTCTTCAAGCACGGAGACGGGCGCTGCGGGCTCTTCCTGGAGCTCCTGATTCCGTGTTGTACTTGAAGACCTTGAACATCAGCGACCGGCTGTGTGTCACCACACAATCGGTCCCGAGACGCCGAGAGGAGGCGAGTCCAGTGATCAGCATCATCAACCGCACCAAAATGACCGACGTTGACCGCTCGGTCGTCGCCACCTGCCCGCTCGGTATCTCGGTCCAGGGCACCGGTGTGTCCGGCGTTCGCGCCGGTCTGCTGGCCGCCCCTGCCTCCATTGCCCCGATTGCCTCCGTGGATTCCGTCTCGCTGCTTTCCGGTGAGCGTCTCCTCGGCAGCAATGGCGGCAATGAGCGACCGACCAAGGCACTGGAAGCAGCAGTAGTGGCACAGGCGCAGGCCTATGCCTTTGCGGCGGCCGGTGCCGGATTCCGGAAGCAGACGACGACGCAGCACATGTGGGCCTTCCGCGGGCTCGAACCCTGGAGTGATCCAGCCTGATCAGCGATCAGGCCGGCGCCTTCAGGGCCGCGGAACCCCAACCGGGATCCGCGGCCCTTTCGTTTGTCCCCGACAGGACGGACGAAGCCGAAGGGGCCACCGGACAGCAGTAACTGGTAGCAGCCGCCACCCGGCCAACAGGCCGGAACAACCAGACGAGGACAACAGACACCGTGCCCATCGAAACGCACGCACCGTCAGTGCCCACTTCAGAGACGTACCCCCCGCCCGGCCTTCAGGAGAACACCTTGACTCCCCTCACCGCGCTCACCGCGCTCGACGACGCCATCGAGAACCTCGGCGTGCCCGTCCCCTGCCGTTCGTACGACCCGGAGGTCTTCTTCGCCGAGTCGCCGGCGGACGTCGAGTACGCCAAGTCCCTCTGCCGTACCTGCCCGCTGGTCGAGGCCTGCCTCGCCGGCGCCAAGGAGCGGCGCGAGCCCTGGGGCGTCTGGGGTGGCGAGCTGTTCGTCCAGGGTGTGGTCGTCGCCCGCAAGCGGCCCCGTGGCCGCCCGCGCAAGAACCCGGTCGTCGCATGAGCACCGCCGGAATCCTCGGAACCATCGACCGCCCTCTGACGCACGACCCCATGAAGCAGGCCCCCATGAAGCCGTCCACCACCGAGCCGATGTCCGGCTCCGCAGCCACCACCGACTTCTCCCACACCGGCGTGATCGAGTCACGCCAGAACAGGACCCGCGAAATGCAACTCCAACCTGAAGCCCTGGCCCGTGCACACATGCACGAGCGACTGCGCGAGGCCGACGCCGAGCGCGAGGCCGTGCGCCTCGTGGCCGCGCGCCGGATGCAGCGCCGCGCGGAGCGTGCCTCGCTCCGCGCCCGCCGCGCCCTCGCGATGGCGGTCATGCACTGACCGCCATCGCCGGCGCCGCCGCGGCCGAGCAGGCCGCGGCAGTGAGCACGACCCTTCCGTGAACCGCGGGGGCCGCCCGAACCGGGCGGCCCCCGCGGTGCGTTGTGCCCGGAGCGGTTACGGCGACGGGCGTATCGTCGGCGTGTGGACCAGCACGCGGAGGCCACCGGCCGCACACCCGACGACGAGCGACTCGTGTGCGCCCGCTGCGGCGCCACGGCCGACGGGCCCCGGCCCACCTGGACCTTCTCCATGGAGGACGGCCGCCGCCGCTACTTCTGCGACAGCTGCTCCCGCGAGCATCTGCGCGCCATCGAAGGCCGCCTCGACTCCTCCTGGTGGTGAGCTGCGCCCGCCCCCGGTCGCGCAGGGCGGTAGGCCGGGGCGCGTCCCGACGGGGTGCGCCCCCGCCGAGGCGCGGTTCCTTCGGTCCGTCGGCTCGGGCCTCGGCGACGTCCGCTCGGGCCTCGGCGACGTCCGCTCAGGCCTCCGCAGCCGCCTCCTGCGGTCCCTCGTCCTCCGGCGTGTACTCCTCCTCCGGTACGAACCCCGGCAGCCACTCCTCCAGTTCGTCCCGCATCCGCACCGTCGCCCCCAGCTGGCACAGCACCCCGATGGTGCTCAGCGTGACCCGGTGGATCAGCAGATACGCGGGCGGCAGATTGAGCTGCTTGCCCAACTGGTAGGCGGGAGAGCGGGGATCACCGATCCGCGCGGCCTGACTGCGCATCCAGCCGCGCGTGAACGTGAACTCGTCGGCCAGCGCCGGCTCGATGATCGGCAGCAGATAGTCGAGCACCGCGTCCGGTTCGAGGTCGATGGACTCCTTGACGAAGCCCTCCTCGCAGAGCATCCCGTAGACCTCGTCGGCCTCGCCCTCCAGCGCCATCCGCAGCGCGAGCCCGATGGTCTCCGGCAGCCCGCCGGGCAGCCGGTCGACGGTGCCGAAGTCCAGCACGCCCAGGCGCCACGTATCGCTGTCCGAGCCGTCGTTCGCCTCGTCCGGCACCAGGCGGAAATTGCCCGGGTGCGGGTCGGCGTGCAGCAGGCCGGTGCGGGCCGGACCGGAGAAGAGGAAGCGGGTCAGGAGCTGGCCGGCCCGGTCGCGCTGCTCCTCGGTGCCCTCCGCGATCACCTCGGAGAGCGGGATGCCCTCCATCCACTCGGTCACCAGGATCTGCTCGGCCTGGTGCACCACCTGCGGCACCAGGACATCGGGGTCGCCGGCGAACTCCTCGGCCGTGGTCCGCTGGGCGGCGGCCTCCAGACCGTAGTCCAGCTCCTCGGAGACCCGGTCGCGCAGCTCCGCGATCAGCGGCTTGATGTCCAGGCCCGGGATGAGCGGACCGAGCAGCCGCGCGAAACGGCTCAGCTGGTTGAGATCCGACAGCAGCGCCTCGCCCGCGCCCGGGTACTGGACCTTCACGGCCACCGGCCGGCCGTCGTGCCAGACGGCCCGGTGCACCTGGCCGATGGACGCGGCGGCCGATGGCTTGTCCTCGAACTCCTCGAAGAACTCCCGCCAGTCCTCCCCGAGCCGCTCGGCGAGCACCTGGTGCACGGTGCGCGTCGGCATCGGGGGAGCGGCCTCCTGGAGCTTGGTCAGCGCCGCACGGTACGGACCCGCTATCTCCTCGGGCAGCGCCGACTCGAAGACGGACAACGCCTGCCCGAACTTCATGGCCCCGCCCTTGAGTTCACCGAGCACCTTGAACAGCTGCTCGGCCGTGCGCTGCTGCAGCTCCTTGCCGACGAGCTCCGCCGACTTGCCGCCGATCCGCTTGCCGAGCCCCCAGGCGGAGCGTCCGGCGAAGCCGAGTGGCAGCGCGGCGAGTTTGGCGGTACGGGTGACCGCCTTGCGAGGAAGATCGGACATGCGCCCTCCTGCTCCGGGTACCGGACTTCCAGTCCGGGGACCGGACTGCCGCGCCTTGTAGGGCGGTTGGGACCCGCCGCGTCCTGTCACGCGAAGGGTTGCTCCGCCATTGTCCCTTGCGCCGCCTGATCTTCCGAGGGGGTATCGCCCTTGCGTCCCTCGGCCGCGGTGTGCGGGTCCGTACGGTCCAGATGTGCCCCGCAGGGACAGGCGGAATGCGGGCCCAGCGCCTCGGGCCGCCAGGCGAGCCGGGGCAGCGTGAGCAGCCAGCGCCACCCGGCGCTCTCCGGTGCCTCGCCGTCCAGGAAGGCCAGCGCATGAGCTGCGGTGAGACCGGCCACGGCGGCCGAGAGCGTGAGCTCGCCGGACGGCGCCGGTGCGGCGCGCGCGGTGCCTCCCGAGCGCCACTGCGTGAGCAGCAGCGGCCAGGCGGGGTCCCGCGCGATCCGGTGGCGCTCCATGCAGCCGGCACAGGGGGAACGCCCGGGCAGGACGAGCGGCCCGGTGCTTCCGGTGGCCTCCAGGACCCCGGCATAGAGATGGGGGATGCCGCGCGCCACGAGCGGTTCGGCCTCGGCGGGATCGGGTGCGTAGGCGTCGAGCCCGTCGCGCGGGGTGAGCACGACGAGGGCGTACGCGTCCTCCGTACGAGGGGAGCAGCCGGTGGCGCACTGGCGCACGAGCCGTCGCGCGGCCACCGCTCTGCGCTCCCCTGCGGCGGTGGGCGGCAGCCCGCCGGGCGAGCTGTCGGCCGGCTCCACCAGTCCGGTGTCGGCCACGTCGACCTGCCCGACCCCGGCCGCCGAGAGCAGCGCGGCCACCTGCGCACCGACCCGTCCGGCCCCGCGCACCTGCACCCGCATCCGCCCGCGCGCGGCCAGCCCGCGCAGTCCCGCGCCGGGCTCGCCCCGGCCGCCCCGGACGAGGCCGAGCGCCGCCAGCTCGGGTGCCATCCGGGCGAGGGCCCCGGGCCGGCTCCGCAGCCGCGCGACCTCCGGATCGCCCGCGCCGGCGGTCGCGTCGTCGAGCAGCCCGGCCTCGGTGAGCCGCGTGAGGAGCTCGTCCACCTGCCCTTCGCCGAGCCCGGACTCCCGCGCCTCCTTCCGTAACAACGCAAGCCCGCGCGTCCCGTCGAGCTTGCGGAGCAGGGCGGCTGTGCCGGCAGAGACAGGGCCGAGGGTCTGGGCATGGGCGGGCGTCACGCCGAGCTGCATGGTCGTGAGATCACGCCAGGCGCGGCGGAGCGAGGTCGGGAATCGCGGGTGCATGCGCCCACCGTGGACCACACCCCGCCCGCCGTGCAGAAAGTTGTCCACAGGCAGGTTGATAAGTCGTACAAGCGAGACCCGTCCGTGCTCCGTCCACAGCTCACCCCACTCCGAACCGTCCCGGACACGGGACTTCCGCCACCCCCAGCCGGTAACGTCGGGGCGTGCCCGCCGACCCACTGCACCGCGCCGGAAGTCCACAGCGCAGCACGAAGCACCAGCCGCCACGCGGCTCGGCGGCGAGCGCGGACCAGGCGGGCGCGGACCTCAGGAGTACGGACCAGGGCCGCGTCGAGGTCCGCCGCAGCACCCGCAGACGCCGCACCGTCTCCGCGTACCGCGAGGGCGACCGCACCATCGTGCTCATCCCCGCGCGGATGTCCGAGGCCGAGGAGCAGCGCTGGGTCGGCGTCATGCTCGACAAGCTCGCCGCGCAGGAGAGCAAGCGCCTCCTCGGCGACGCGGAGCTGGCCGAGCGCGCCGAGCTCCTGTCCGGCCAGTATTTCGAGGGCCGGGCCCGCCCCACCTCTGTGCGGTGGGTCACGAACCAGAACACCCGCTGGGGCTCGTGCACCCCCGCCGAGGGCAGCATCCGCCTCTCGCACCGCTTGCAGGGCATGCCGGAATACGTGGTCGACTACGTGCTCCTGCACGAGCTGGCCCATCTCCTCGTCCCCGGCCACGGGCCCCGTTTCTGGCGGCTGTTGGAGTCGTATCCCCGTACGGAAAGGGCCCGCGGCTACCTCGAAGGAGTGGTCGCGGCCGAACGGCTGCCGCACCTTCCGGCGGCGCGCACCGAATAGCCATCGCCTCCGCCCCCGCCCGTCACAGGGAAACCGCTGTGTACCGACTCTGTCCCGGCTTGGCCCACTCCCAGGATTTGCGGTTAGCCTGACGCGCGACGCACACACCATCGGGATGGGGGACGGTCGTTACGTATGGCCAGGGAATTCCAACGCGGCCACAAGGCCAAGATCAGTGACCTCACCGCGGGGACCGATCTGTACGTAGGCGTGCAGATCTCCGCTCCGGGGCTGACGTTCGACATCAGCTGCTTCGGGCTCGACGCCAATGAACAGCTCTCCGACGACCGGTATTTCATCTTCTTCAACCAGCCCAAGTCGCCCGAGGAGTCGTTGCAGCTGCTCGGCGCGCAGGCCGGCGACACCGAGTCGTTCCGGGTCACGCTCGACCGCATTCCGCCGCAGATCCAGCGGCTGTCCTTCACCGCGACCATCGACGGAAACGGACAGATGTCGCAGATCGGTCCGGGCTACATCCGGATCGTGGCGGGCGGCGAGGAGGTGTGCCGGTACTCCTTCGACGGTTCGGAGTTCACCACCGAGCGCGCCGTCATGCTGGGCGACTTCTACCTGAAGGACGTCTGGCGCTTCGCGGCCATCGGCCAGGGCTTCGACGGCGGACTCGAGGCGCTGCTCAAGAACTTCGGCGGCGAGGTCGCCGAGGAGCAGCCCCAGGCCCAGCAGCCGCAGGCCGCGCCGTCCTTCGGCGCCCCCGCGACCCCTGCCGCGCCCCCGGCCTTCGGTGCTCCGGCAGGCGGCCCGGCCCCCGCGCCCGCCCCGGCCCCCGCGCCCGCCCCGAACTTCGGTGCCCCGGCCGCCCCGGCCCCGCAGCAGACCCCGCCTCAGCCGCAGCAGCCCAGCGTGCACACGGCCCCCACCGTCGTCGCCCCGATGACCCCGCCCGCGGGCACCGTCCCGCCGCCGGCCCCGGCCCCCGGCCAGCACGCACCGCAGCCCGGTTTCGGCCAGCAGCCTCCGCAGCAGCCGCAGTTCGGGCAGGTCCCGGGCCAGCCCGGCGCCCCGCAGGGCTTCGGCCAGCCGCCCGGCATGCCCCAACAGCCCGGTGCGCCCGCGGGATACGGGATGCCCCAGCCGCAGCCCGCCGCGGGACCCGGCCTCCAGGCCGCGCTCCAGCCGTACAAGGAGACCGCCACCGGCGCCCGCTGGACCCCGCAGAACCAGCAGATGATGCGGGTCGACCTCAACATGGGCGGCACCCCGGTCCTGGCCCGCCAGGGCAGCATGGTGATGTACCAGGGCAAGGTCGACTTCTCGTACAAGAGCGCCGGTTTCGCCGGCCGGATCATCGGCAACGCCACCGGCCAGGAGATGCAGCTGATGCGCTGCACCGGCCGCGGCCAGGTCTTCCTCGCCGAGAACGGTGCGCATCTGCACTCCATCGAGCTCCAGGGCGACGGCATCTGCGTCTCCGCGGAGAACGTGCTCGCCTTCGACGAGTCGCTCCAGCACGAGGTGCGGCGGATCGAGGGCCACGGAATTCCCGGTGGCGCGCTGTTCACCATGCAGTTCCAGGGCACCGGCACGGTCGTCGTGAAGACCCACGGCATTCCCGTGGTCCTTCCGGTCACGCCCACCACGTACGCCGACAGCAATGCGATCGTCGCGTGGTCCTCCGCGGCCCAGGTGATCATTTCCAGCCAGGTCCGCCTGCGCCGGAATTCTTTCCCGGGTCACAGCGGGGAGACCGTCAATCTCCAATTCCGGGGCGCACCCGGCAACTTCATCGTCGTCCAGCCCTACGAGGTCTGAGGGAGCCCGAAGAAATGATGCAGCAGCTCGCGGGCTACGCCCCGACCCCGATGCAGGCCCGTATGGAGAACCACGGCCGCACGATGCTCAAGGTCGCCATGGCCAGTGGCCAGGACCTTTACGCGCGCACCGGCTCGATGGTGTCGTACGAGGGATTCATCCAGTACGAGCCCAACCCGCCGGCCGTCCGCCAGATCGCCTCGCAGTGGGTGACCGGCGAAGGCGCCCCGATCATGAAGTGCTCCGGCGACGGCCTGCTCTACCTGGCCGACTACGGCGCCGACGTGGTCGTCATCAACCTCAACAACGACTCGATCTCGGTCAACGGCACCAACGTCCTCGCGTTCGACGCGCACCTCCAGTGGGGCGTCGAGAAGGTCAAGGGCATGGCCAAGTTCGCGGGCCAGGGCCTGTGGAACGTGGAGATCGCCGGCACCGGCTGGGTGGCCATCACCTCGCGCGGCACGCCGCTGGTCGTGGACTGCGGCCGGGGCGAGGACGAGACGTACGTCGACCCGGACGCCCTGCTCGCCTGGTCCCCGAACCTGAAGGTGAAGGGCAAGCGCAGCTTCAAGGCCTCCTCCCTCGTCGGACGGGGCAGCGGAGAGGCCTACCAGATGGCCTTCTCCGGCCAGGGCATCGTCGTCGTACAGCCGAGCGAGGACAGCTCCGACCGCCTGCGGGTCCGGGGCTGAGGGGGAGCGAACCAACCATGCAGAGTGCGCTTTTCAGCCAGACCGAGAACCAGACCCAGGAGCGCTACGCCCTGCAGAACCCGCAGCTCCTGCGGGTCAACCTGCAAGGCCATGACGACCTGCTCGCCCGCAAGGGCGCGATGGTCGCCTACCAGGGCCTGGTCGAGTTCGACGGCGAGTACCAGTCCGCGGGACAGCGCCGCGCCCGCAACCGCACCGGCGAGGGCCTCGACCTGATGCGCTGCTCCGGGCAGGGCACCGTCTACCTCGCGAACCTCGCGCAGTACATCCACCTCGTGGACGTCGAGCGCGAGGGCCTCACGGTGGACAGCCAGTACGTGCTCGCCCTGGACACCCAGCTCAACCACGAAGTCATCGCGGTGGACAGCCAGTACGGGATCTCCGGATCCGGCAAGTACCAGCTGAACATCACCGGCACCGGCAAGGTCGCCCTCATGACCTCGGGCCAGCCGCTGATGATGCAGGTCACGCCGGAGAAGTACGTGAGCGTCGACGCCGACGCGATCGTCGCCTGGTCCACCTCGCTGCGCGTGCAGATGCAGGCCCAGACGACCAACTCCAGCGTGCGCCGCCGCCGCGGCAACACCGGCGAGGGCTGGGAGCTCAGCTTCCTCGGCCAGGGCGTCGTCCTGGTCCAGCCCAGCGAGGTCATGCCGCCGCAGAACGCCGTGATCGGCTCGGGCATCGCCGCCCAGTACGGCGCCGGCCAGCAGGGCGCCCGCGGTCAGAACCAGGGCAACGCCTGGTCGTAGCAGGGCAGTTGCAGGCAGATGTAAGGGGCGGGTGCCGATGGCGCCCGCCCCTTACGCATGTTCCGTGACTCAGAGCCGGGCGCGCGCCCGCTCCGTCAGCCGTACGACCGACTCGTCGGCCACATTCGCCACCTCGTCGTACGCGAACCAGCGCAGGTCGAGGGACTCGTCGCTGATCGCCTCCGGCGCGCCGGCCGGCGCGAGCGCCACGTACTGGATGTCCAGGTGCCAGTTGCAGGGCGCCGGGATCGGGTGCCGGTCCAGGCGCACCGGGCCGCCGCCGAGCAGCGTGAGCCCCTCGATGCCGGACTCCTCGGTGGCCTCGCGCAGCGCGGCCGCCTCCATGGTCGCGTCGCCCGGCTCGCAGTGGCCGCCCATCTGCAGCCACATGTTGAGCTTCTTGTGCAGCGTGAGCAGCACCTTGCCGCGCGACGGGTCGACGACGAGCGCGGAGGCCGTCAGATGCCCGGCCTCGCAGGCCTTCCACATGCCGTCGTCATGCGCGGCCAGGTGATCCAGATACTGCTGACGCAGCTCGGGCTGGTCCTCGTACTTCTTCAGTACGAGGGTGGCGTTCTCGTGCAGGCTCACTTGCTGTCGTCGTCCTCGTCCTTGGAAGCGTCGTCCTTCTTGCGAAGGTCCGGACCCGAGCCTGCCGCCTCGCCCAGCATCTTGTCGATCGCGTCGAAGTCCAGCTTCGGCTCGTCGTCGCCGGAGCCCTCCGGGCCCTGGTCGCCGCGGTGCACGAAGCCGTCCGGGTCGTCCAGGTCCTTGGCGGTGGGCAGCATGTCGGGGTGCGCCCACAGGCCGTCGCGGCCGTCGAGACCGCGGGCGTCGGTGAGCGAGGCCCACAGACGCGCGGCGTCGCGCAGGCGGCGCGGGCGCAGCTCGAGACCGATCAGGGTCGCGAAGGTCTGCTCGGCGGGACCACCGCTCGCGCGGCGCCGGCGCAGCGTCTCACGCAGCGCGTTCGACGAGGTCAGACGGTCCTTCGCGGCCTCGTGCACCACCGCGTCCACCCAGCCCTCGACCAGCGCGAGCGCCGTCTCGAGACGGGCGAGCGCGGCCTTCTGCTCGGGGGTGTCCTCGGGCTGGAACATGCCCTGCTGGAGCGCATTCTGCAGCTCCTCCGGGTTCGACGGGTCGAACTGGCCGACCACGTCCTCCAGCTTGGTGGTGTCCACCTTGATGCCCCGCGCATAGCCCTCGACCGCACCGAACAGGTGCGAGCGCAGCCACGGCACGTGGGCGAAGAGGCGCTGGTGGGCGGCCTCGCGCAGGGCGAGGTAGAGCCGCACCTCGTTCTGGTCGATGCCCAGGTCCTTGCCGAAGGCCTGGATGTTCACCGGGAGCAGCGCGGCCTTGCCGGCCGGGCCCAGCGGCAGACCGATATCCGTCGAACCGACGACCTCGCCCGCGAGCACGCCCACGGCCTGGCCGATCTGCTGGCCGAACATGGCGCCGCCCATGGACTTCATCATCCCGATGAGCGGGCCGGCCATGGCCTGCATCTCCTCGGGCAGCACGTCACCCATCGCGTTACCGACGCGCTCGGCGACCGGGTCCACCAGCTCCTGCCAGACCGGGATGGTGGCCTCGACCCACTCGGCGCGCGACCAGGCCACGGCCGTGTTCGCGCCCGAGGGCAGCGAGGTCACGCCGTCCAGCCAGAGGTCGGCCAGGCGCACGGCCTCCTCGACCGCGGCGCGCTCCGCCGTACCCACGCTCGCATCCTTCGTACCGTCCGAGGTGCCCTGCGAGACGGTCTGGCGGGCGATCTGCTTGGCCATGTCCCAGTTCACCGGGCCGCCCTCGTACGAGAGCATCTGGTCGAGCTGCTGGAAGGCGGCGCCCAGGTCATTGGGGTTCATCGACCCGAACATGGCGGCGAAGGGGTTGTCGCCCCCGGCACCGCCGGGACCGCCCGGGCCGCCCATTCCGGGGAACCCGAAACCGAACGGATTAGCCGGTCCGCCCTGGCCACCGCCCTGCTGATCCTTCTTCTTGCCCTCGTCGCCGTCTTCCGGCTCCTCCGGCGGAAGGCCGAATCCGAATGGGGTGTCACTCACGGGAATCCTCGGCTCGTAGGGCCGCCGGCATCTCAAGCCGGCGGCGACTGCCCGACAACACCACCCAGCCTAGACACCCGGCCCGCTTCGGGCCTCGGTGCTCCGTCACCGCAAGGGCTGCGGCAGGATGGACGCCACCTGGTACGTACGCGTCATTCACGTACGTACTGAAGACAACCGCTGGAGACGCCTGGTGAGTTCCCCGGATCCGAAGGTTCGCGCAGCGCGAAACGACTCAACCCTGCCAGTGCGGGGCCCTGTGGTCGCCGTGACCGGCGCGGCCACCGGCGTGGGCGCGAAGCTCGTCGAGCGCCTGGCCGCATCCGAAGAGATCAAGCAGGTCATCGCCATCGACGAGCGGCGCGGTGAGTGCGCGGCCGCGCAGTGGCACATCCTGGACGTACGGGACCCGGCGATCGCCGAGAAGCTGCGCGGCGCGGACGCCGTGGTGCATCTGGCGCTCGACCTCGACCTGGAGACGGACGCGGCCGCGCGCACGGCGTACAACGTGCGCGGCACGCAGACGGTCCTCACGGCGGCCGCCGCGGCAGGCGTCCACCGTGTCGTCCTGTGCACCTCGGCGATGGTCTATGGCGCACTCCCGGAAAACGAACTCCCGCTCTCGGAGGACTCCGAACTCAAGGCCACTGCGGAGGCCACGGGCGTCGGCGACCTCCTCGAAATCGAGCGCCTGGCCCGCCGCGCCCCTCGCGCGCACCCCGGCCTGAACGTCACGGTCCTGCGCCCGGCCGTCCTGGTGGGCGGCACCGACACGGCCCTCACCCGCTACTTCGAGTCGCCCCGCCTCCTGGTCGTCGCGGGCTCCCGCCCCACCTGGCAGTTCTGCCACGTCGACGACCTGTGCAGCGCGCTCGAATACGCCGTACTCGAAAAGGTCGACGGCGAAGTGGCCGTGGGCTGCGACGGCTGGCTGGAGCAGGAGGAGGTCGAGGAGCTCAGCGGAATCCGCCGCATGGAGCTGCCCTCGACGGTCGCGCTGGGCGCCGCGGCCCGTCTCCACCGCATCGGCCTCACCCCGTCCCCGGCCGGCGACCTCGCGTACACGATGCACCCCTGGGTGGTCAGCGTCAGCCGCCTCCACGACGCGGGCTGGCGCCCGCAGTGGACCAACGAGGAAGTCCTCGCGGAACTCCTGGAAGAGGTCCAGGGCCGCCACACGGTCGCGGGCCGCCGCCTGGGCCGCAAGGACGCCACGGCCGCGGGAGCGGCGGGCGCGACGGTGGCATTGCTGGGCGCGGCGGCGGTGGTACGCAGGGCACGCAAGCGGCGCGGGGTCTGACCCGCGCGCCTGCTTCGGTGTCAGTGGTCGCCGATAGCCTGGAAAGGGCTTCGGCCCCCGGGCGGGAGGGGACCATCACCCGGCCCCTGTAGGACCCTCCGATTCCACCGCCCCACCCCCGGTCGAAACCGCTATACCGCGACACCGCACCCATACGGCACGATGGACCGCATGGCTGCACGGTATGACCACCCAGGCGAGCAGGCGGCGCAGGATCCGATCCGGCTGCTCGCGATCCGCGAGACCCCGCTCTCCGTCGACGAGGTCTTCGCGGCCGTCGGCGACAGCGCGGCCGGCGGGACCACGCTCTTCGTGGGTACCGTGCGCAACCACGACGGGGGCGCGGACGTCGACTCGCTCGGCTACTCCTGCCACCCCACCGCCGAGGCCGAGCTGCGCCGCGTCGCCGAGAAGGTCTGTGCCGACTATCCGGTCCGGGCGCTCGCGGCCGTCCACCGCGTGGGGGACCTCGAGGTGGGTGACATCGCGGTGGTCGTCGCCGTGTCCTGTCCGCACCGCGGCGAGGCCTTCGAGGCGTGCCGGCAGCTGATCGACACCCTGAAGCACGAGGTCCCGATCTGGAAGCACCAGAAGTTCTCGGACGGGACCGAGGAGTGGGTCGGCGCCTGCTGACCCCGTGAGCAACAGGAGGACGCATCCGCCCCTCCGGTTGCGTAACCCGGACCCCGCCCCGAGCGTTGTCCGTACGGATGGCTAATCTGCTGATCACTCAGTAGTGATCGGGCAGTTGGGGTCGGGAGGTCGGTATGGCATCGCTCGCATGGCTGCTCATTCCGCTTTTCGCCGCGATCGGCGCGGCCCTGTGGGGAAGTTGGGCCACGCGCGCCCGCAAGTCCGGACGTATGGGCGATGTCACCGAGCTCGCGGGATACGCGAAGTTCCGCGCCGCCATGGAGAGCAGCGGAGCCGACCGGGACACCGGCACGGACGCCGCCTGATCCCGGCAGGGACGCCGCCCCACCGCGGCGCGGACGCCACCTGATCACGGCACGCCCGCCGCGGCACCGAGCAGGGCCACGGACGGACCGGCCCCAGGGGTGCACTCACAGACGCGTCCCGTACTGTCGTTCCATGCCTCGCCGCACCGCGACCATGCTCGCCTCCACTCTGCTGCTGATCGCGCTGCTGTGCGCGGGTGTGCTGATCAAGGTCCCGTACTCGGAGATGACCCCGGGCCCCACGGTGAACACCCTGGGCGAGCACGACGGCGAGCCGGTCCTTCAGATCTCGGGCCACAAGACGTACCCGACGACCGGCAACCTCAACATGACGACGGTCCGCGTCACCAGCGCCGACTACAAGATGAACCTCTTCGAGGCCGTCTACGGCTGGCTCGCGCACGACAACGTCGTGGTGCCGCACGACACCCTCTACCCCGACGGCAAGACGGAGGAGCAGTCGACGCAGGAGAACGCCGAGGAGTTCAGCCAGTCCCAGGAGAGCGCCAAGGTCGCCGCGCTCAAGGAGCTGGACATCCCGGTGAAGTCCCGCGTCATCGTCGGCAGCGTCCTCAAGGACAGCCCCGCCGAGGACAAGCTGCACGCCGGCGATGTGATCAAGGACGTCGACGGTACGGCGGTGGAGCAGCCCGAGGACGTGGCCAAGCTGGTCACGAAGCACAAGCCGGGCGAGGACGTGGTGTTCACGATCGTGCCCGCCCAGGACGCGGCCGCCGCCGAGAAGGCCGGCGAGGAGCCCACGGCCACCGAGAAGGTCACCGTGACCACGGAGAAGGCCCCCGAGGACGACCGGGCGATCGTCGGCATCCAGGCCGGGACCGACCACACGTTCCCGTTCACCATCGACATCAAGCTCGCCGACGTCGGCGGCCCCAGCGCCGGCCTCATGTTCGCGCTCGGCATCGTCGACAAGCTGACCCCCGAGGACCTCACCGGCGGCAAGTTCGTCGCGGGCACCGGCACCATCGACGACGACGGCAAGGTCGGCCCGATCGGCGGCATCGAGATGAAGACGGTCGGCGCCCGCAACAAGGGCGCGGAGTACTTCCTCACGCCCGAGGACAACTGCGCCTCCGCCGCCAAGGACATCCCCGACGGCCTCACCCTCGTCAAGGTGAAGACCATCGACGACGCGATGGACTCCCTGGACAAGATCCGCGCGGGCAAGACCTCGGACCTGCCGTCCTGCTCCGCCAAGTGACCTGAGCGAACGAGGAGGGGGCGCCGCATCCGATGCGGCGCCCCCTCCTCGTATCCGAGTGGAAACGGCTCAGGTCCGAGCAGAAACAGCTCAGGCGAACGTCGCCGCCAGCGCCTCCGCAAGCCCCGGCACCAGGTCCGAGCCGGTCAGCACGTCCGTCGGCGAGTCCTTCTCGCGCAGCCGCAGCGCCGACTCGCGCGAGCCGTCCCGCAGCACCGCCACCGTCATGCGCACGTCCTGGCGGTCCGGGTGCTTGGCCACCCACTTCGCGAGCTGGGCCTCGTTCAGGCCCTCCGGAACGGAGGCCTCCGCCGACGGCGGCAGCATCAGACGCTCCACCGACAGCGCACAGCCCGCCACCGCGTCGGGCCACGCGATCGTGCCGAGGAACTCGTCGAGCGGTGCGCCCGCGGGCAGTTCGTCCTGCTCGATGGGGGTGAACGCGTCCGCCGCCTCGTCGCCGGTCAGGCCGAGCCGGCCGGCCAGGCCCGGTTCCTGCGCGCGCAGCTTGGCGGTGTCCACCAGGGCGAACAGACGGGCGGGCTGGTCCCAGCCGAGACCGCCGACGTACTCGTCGATCTCGAGCACGGCGCGGGTCAGCGGGCTCGCGGCCATCGGGGGGCCGGAGGGGGAAACATTCGACATGCGCCATATCCTGCCTGGTTCAGACCCCGGAACAGGAATCCGCTTCCGCCGAGGGGGCCGCCCGGTCCAGATCACGGATCGGAAACGCCAACCCCGGTACGGGAACTGAGTAAAGCTTCAGTAAGTTGCACGAGTGGGCTCTACGATCGCGGAGCCGACCACCGACCGCCGAACTTCGAGGTGCGCACCTTGGCTTTCCAGATGCCGGACCGCGGCTCAGGCCCCCCGTCGGGGCCACGGATCAGAGTGGGCCGTCCGTCCCGGCGTGTCCGCACCCTGCTGATGACGCTCGGCGTGCTCGCCGTGCTCGCCATGCTGTTCGTGATGTTCGCCGGGTTCTGGACGGACTGGCTGTGGTACCGGTCGGTCAACTACTCCTCGGTGTTCACCACGACCCTGTGGACCAAGATCGGCCTGTTCGCCGTCTTCGGCCTGCTCATGGCCGCGGCAGTCGGCGTCAACATCTGGCTGGCGCACCGCCTGCGCCCGCCGCTCAGCGCGATGTCGCTCGAGCAGCAGAGCCTCGACCGCTACCGCATGGGCATCGCCCCGTACAAGAAGTGGATCCTGCTCGCGATCACCGCCCTGGTGGGCCTGATCGCCGGCGCGTCCGCGGCGGGCCAGTGGCGCACGTGGCTCATGTGGGTCAACGGGGTCCCGTTCAACCAGAAGGACCCCCAGTTCGGCCTGGACGTGGCGTTCTACGCCTTCGACCTGCCCTGGTACCGCTTCCTGCTCGGCTTCGGCTTCGCGGCCGCCGTGCTCTCGCTGATCGCCGCCGCGCTCACGCACTACCTGTACGGGGGCCTGCGCGTCACCGGCGGCGCCCGCGCCACCTCGGCCGCGACCGGTCATCTCTCCGTGCTGCTCGGCCTGTTCGTGGCGCTCAAGGCCGTCGCGTACTGGCTCGACCGGTACGGACTCGCGGTCAAGTCCAGTGACTTCAAGGCCACGGGCAACTGGACGGGTCTGCGCTACGTCGACGCGAATGCGTACCTGCCGGCGAAGACCATCCTGTTCTGCATCGCGGCCATCTGCGCCGTGCTGTTCTTCGCGACGCTGTGGCGCCGCACCTGGCAGCTCCCGGTCATCGGCTTCGGCCTGATGGTGCTCTCGGCGATCCTGATCGGCGGCCTCTACCCGGCCATCGTCCAGAAGTTCCAGGTCGAGCCGAACGAGCAGGCCAAGGAGCAGGAGTACATCGAGAAGAACATCGAGGCCACGCGCAAGGCGTACGACATCGACGGCGTCAAGATCCAGGACTACGACGGCAAGGGCAAGATCGGCACCGACGACGCCGCCAAGTCCGAGCAGCGCAAGCAGGCGGACGCCCAGGCCAGTTACCGCCTGATCGACCCCAACGTGGTGGGCCCGACCTTCGACACCCTCCAGCGGCTGCGCAAGTACTACCAGTTCCCGACCACGCTCGACGTCGACCGCTACAAGGACGCCTCGGGCAAGGAGCAGGACACCGTCATCGGTCTGCGCGAGCTCGACCTCGACGGCATCCCGAAGCGGAACTGGATCAACGACCACTTCACCTACACCCACGGCTACGGCGCCATCACGGCCAAGGGCACGGGCACCGACCCGAACGCCGACCCGGCCGGCTCCCCGGAGTTCACGGAGAAGGGCCTGCCGACCACCGGTCAGCTGCCCAAGGGCTACCAGCAGCGGATCTACTACGGCGAGAAGACCGAGCAGTACTCGATCGTCGGCGGTCCGCAGAAGGAGCTCGACTACGAGAAGGACGGCGAGCAGACCACCAGCTACCAAGGCAAGAGCGGGGTCAACCTCTCGAACCCGATCAACAGGGCCGCCTACGCGGTCGCGTTCAGCGAGCCGCAGATCCTCTACTCGGGCGCGATCGGCGAGGGTTCGAAGATCCTCTACAACCGCACCCCGAAGGAGCGCGTCGAGGCCGTAGCCCCCTGGCTGACCATCGACGGCGACGCCTACCCGGCGGTGGTCGACGGCCGGATCCAGTGGATCGTCGACGCCTACACGACGACGAACGGCTATCCGTACGCCTCGCGCACCACGCTCGGCGACACCACGGCCGACTCGCTCACGGCGGCCAACAACCAGCGCGCGGTGGTGGCCCAGCAGAACCAGGTCAACTACATCCGCAACTCGGTGAAGGCCACCGTCGACGCGTACGACGGCACGGTGAAGCTCTACCAGTGGGACGAGAAGGACCCGGTCCTCAAGACGTGGATGAACGCGTTCCCGGGCACGGTCGAGAAGAAGAGCGCCATCTCGCCCGAGCTCAAGGAGCACATGCGCTACCCGCAGGACCTGTTCAAGGTCCAGCGCGAGCTGCTCACCCGGTACCACGTCGAGGACGCGCGGCAGTTCTACTCCGGTTCGGACGTCTGGCAGGTGCCGGACGACCCGACCAACAAGGAGAAGAACGCGGTCCCGCCGTACTACCAGAGCCTGAAGATGCCGGAGAAGGGCAAGACGCAGGACCAGTTGCAGCAGAAGTTCTCGCTGACGACCACGTTCACGCCCAACGGCCGGCCGAACCTCCAGGCGTTCATGGCGGTGGACGCCGATGCCAACAGCAGCGAGTACGGGACCATAAGAGTCCTGAACGTGAAGTCGGAAGTGCCGGGACCGCAGCAGGTCCAGTCGGAGCTCAACGGCAACAACGAGGTCGCGACGTTCGTCCGTGACCTCAGAGGCACCGACTCGGACATCGTCTACGGAAATCTCCTGACGATCCCGATGGACGACGGCTTCCTCTACGTGGAGCCCGTCTACGTCAAGGGCGGCAATGCGAACTATCCGCTCCTGAAGAAGGTCGGCGTCTCGTACACCGGCGCCCGCGACCCGGTCTTCAAGGACACCTTGGCGGAGAGCTTCGACGCGGTCTTCGGGGCGCAGGGCCAGGACCCGGCCGATCCGCCCAAGGAGGACCCGGACAAGCCCACGCCGCCGCCCTCCAGTGACCCGACGGTCAAGGAGGCGCTCGACGAGGCGCAGAAGGCCTTCGACGAGGCCGACAAGGCGCTGAAGGCGGGCGACCTGTCGGGCTACGACGAGGCCATGAAGAAGGCCGAGGAGGCCGTGCAGCGGGCCGTCGAGGCCGAGGGCAAGGCCCGCAAGGAGGACTGAGCAGCAGCAGTGAGCGGACCGGAGCAGGACTGAGCCGGTCGGAGCACCACCTCGCGTCGTGGTACGGTTTCGGCACAACGACGCGGGGTGGAGCAGCTCGGTAGCTCGCTGGGCTCATAACCCAGAGGTCGCAGGTTCAAATCCTGTCCCCGCTACTGAACGACTGAGGCCCGGATTCCGTAAAGGAATCCGGGCCTCAGTCATGTCCGGGGCATGTCACGCGCCCCGTCCGTAGCGCTCGTACGGCTCGTACTCATGTCCCTTGAACGCAGGGGCAGTTGAGAGCCGCGGATGTGACTACTGCGCCGAGCGGGGGGAGTTGGCAGATCTGTGTTTGACTTGTCTCCCTGTGGGCATGTCGACAAAACGCTGAAGTGACCTCACGGGTCGGGGTATACCAGGTGTACCCGGGTTGCAGGTGGTGCGACGATGGAAACTATGGGGGACAGGGCAACTCTGTTGGAGACAGGGCGACTTCCGCAGTCGGCCGACCGGGAGGATCCGGCCACGGCCGTCGATGAAGCGCGCCATCGCCATGCGGCCGAGTGCGGCGACATCGCCTCGATGAGCGTGCTCGGCTCCCTGCTGCTGCGCCGCGGCGACCTCGACGGCGCCGAGCCCTACCTGCGCAAGGCCACGGCCGACGGCGACCGCGCCGCAGCCAACAACCTCGGTGTCCTCCTCCACCAGCGCGGATACGCGGACGAGGCCGCCGGCTGGTGGCGGATCGCCGCCGTCGCGGGCTCCGCCGCGGCCGCGCACGCCCTCGGCCGCCACCACCGCGAGCGCGGCGACGAGCCGGCCGCCGAGTACTGGCTGCGCCAGTCCGCCGAGCAGGGCCACACCCTCGGCGCCTACGCACTCGCCGACCTCCTGGAGCACCGCAGCGACGTCGGCGCCGAGCGCTGGATGCGCGCCGCCGCCGAGCGCGGCCACCGCGAGGCCGCCTACCGGCTCGCGCGCGCCCTGGAGCGCCGCGCCGCCGAGGCCCGCGGCGCCCTGACCGGCACGGCCCCGCTCGCGCGCCCCCTCGGGCAGGCCGCGGGATCCGCGCACGACGCGGAGGGCCGTCCCTCGTGCGACACGGGCAGCCGAGCCGCGTACGACACCGGAACCGGCACCCGGTACGACACGGGCACCAACACCCCGTACGACACCGGCAGTTCGCAGCCGTACGGCAAGGAGGCGGCCGAACCGGACACCGGCAGCCGCATCCTCGGCGGCAGCCTGCTCGCCGAGGCCGAGCAGTTCTACCGGCAGGCCGCCGCGCGCGGGCACCGCCGGGCCGCGCTGCAGCTCGGCGCGATCCTGGAGCGCCGCGGCGACCTCAAGGAGGCGGGCCGCTGGTACCTCACGTCCGCCAAGGACGGCGAGGCCCGCGCGGCCTGCGCGCTCGGCTTCCTGCTGCGCGACGCGGGCGACGAGGACAGCGCCGCCGTGTGGTGGCTGAAAGCCGCCCAGGACGGCGACGGCAACGCGGCCAACGCGCTCGGCGCCCTGCACGCCGAGCGCGGCGAGACCCAGACCGCCGAGCGCTGGTACCGGGCGGCCATGGACGCGGGCGATGTGAACGGCGCGTACAACCTCGGGCTGCTCTGCGCGGAGCAGAAGCGCATGCGGCAGGCCGAGCAGTGGTACCGCCGCGCCGCCTACGCCGGACACCGCGAGGCGGCCAACGCGCTCGCCGTGCTGCTCATGCAGGCCGGCGACACCTCGGGGGCCGAGCCGTGGTTCTCCAAGGCGGCCGAGGCGGGCAGCGTGGACGCCGCGTTCAACCTCGGCATCCTCCATGCGGGTCGCGACGAGGAGCCGCTGGCCTTCGAGTGGTACGAGCGGGCCGCGGCAGCCGGGCACACCGAGGCCGCGCTCCAGGTCGGCATCGCGCTCCTGCGCGAGGGCGACCGGCAGGGTGCCGAGAAGCATCTGCGGTGCGCGGCGGGCGGCGGCAGCGCGGAGGCCGCGTACCGGCTCGCCACCGTGCTCGACCAGGGCACGCGGCGCGAGGACGTGGTGCTCGGCGAGGCCGCGGGCGGCAAGACCGAGTGCGAGGAGTGGTACGAGCGGGCGGCCGAGCTCGGGCACCGGCGGGCGCAGGTGCGGATGGGCACCTTCGCCGCGGCCCGGGACGACGTGGTCGAGGCGGCGCGCTGGTACCGCGCGGCGGCCGAGGCGGGCAGCCTCGGCGGCGCCTTCAACCTCGGGCTGCTCCTGGCCCGCGAGGGCAGCGAGCCGGAGGCGCTCGTGTGGTGGCAGCGCGCGGCCGACGCCGGCCACGGCCGGGCGGCCCTGCGGCTCGCCCTGCTCTACGCGCGTCGTGGCGATCTTCCCGAGGCGCAGACGTGGTGCGACAAGGCGGTGTCGTACGGCCCTGCGGAGGTGAGCGAGCGGGCGGCGCGGCTCAGCGAGGCGCTGCGGCAGGAACTGTCGGCGTGACGCCCCTGGGTGCCGGCGAAGCCGGGCACCTCAGGGGCGCGGGGAACTGCGCGAGAAGCGGCCACCGGCCCGCACGCCGGACAGACGGCCGCGCCTGCCGCGGCGCGGGCGGAAATCAAGGCCCCGCCCGGCCCCCGGCAACCGATTTGCGCTGGTCGTCGGCCTCCCGTATGGTGGTGTTCACCGACGCGGGGTGGAGCAGCTCGGTAGCTCGCTGGGCTCATAACCCAGAGGTCGCAGGTTCAAATCCTGTCCCCGCTACTGAAGGACCGAGGCCCGGATCTCCCAGAGATCCGGGCCTCAGTCGTGTGTGCCGACCGTGCTCCGTCGTGCGTGCCGGCCGTGCTCAGAGCTTGTGCCCCACCGCCTCCGCGTAGAAGGACCGGTCCACGGCCTTGTCCTCCGGCACCCGGTCGCCCTCGGCCACCCCGGCCTCCTCGTACGCGTCCTGGAGCCGGTCCGTCGTGCCCTTGCGGATCTCCCAGTCCATCCGCAGCGACGGGGTCTCCTTCAGGATGGACTCGTCGATCTTCATGACCTGCGCCAGCTCGCTCACGAAGGCCGGATCGGACTTGTAGTCACCGGCGAAATAGGTGTTCACCGTCCGGGTGTACGCGCGCAGGAAGGCCACGCCCGCGTCCCGGTCCTTCGCGAGCAGGTTCGGGCCGAAGAGCAGTCCGCCCAGCGGCTCGCCCACGGGCTGCCCGCCCAGGAAGGCGAACTTGCCGTCCCCGTCGATCTTCCGCCACACCGGGTCGAGCAGCCAGGCCGAGTCCACCCCGCCGTTCTGCAACGCGGTCAGCACGTCCGCCGAGCCGAGCTGGAGGAACTCCACCTTGTCGAGCCCGCCGCCGTGCTGCGTGAGGGCCTTGCTCATCGGATACGCGATGACGGAGCCCTTGCCGATCATCGTGCCCAGCTTGCGGCCGGCCATCGGCACCTTCTCGGCCGTCTCGCCCTTCTTCAGGCGGACCCACAGGCCGCTCTTGGACTTCGGGTCGGGGCCGTAGTTGGAGGCCACCCACTTGATGTCGAAGCCGCCGTTGATGCCGTTCATCACGGCCGCCTCGGGGGCGGCCCACTGGGCGTCGATGTCGCCCTTGGCGAGCAGCGGCAGGGCGTCCGGCGTCGGCAGCACCTTCAGCTCGACGTCCAGGCCCTCCTTCTTGAACTCGCCCTTCTGGACCGCCATGTGAAGGGGCGCCACGTACTCGGCGCTCAAGGTGCCGGTCGCCACGGTCAGCTTGCGTGTCTTCTTCAGGGGCTGCGGCGCGGGCGCGCCCTTGTCGCAGCGGGCCGGTTTGCGGTCGGGGGAGAGGTCGGCGGGGTCGGTCCAGCTGCCGGCGCCGCAGCCCTCCACCGCCTTGATCTCCCGCGGCTTCGAGGAGGCCGCGGGTGCGTCGTCCTCCTTGGCGCAGCCCGCCGAGGCGAGCAGGGTTCCGGCGAGCAGCAGGACAGGGAGCGTTTTGCGGGTGAGCATCAGTGCCTCCGTACGCGCGTGTGTACGCGGAGTTCGCGTGTGTACTCGACGATCAGGACTGGCCGCGGCCGCGGTCGCGCGGCGCCCAGGGGGTGAGGAACCGCCCGGCGATCCGGACCAGTTCGGAGAAGACGACGCCGAGCACGGCGACGCAGACGATGCCGACGAACATCACGTCGTTCTGGAAGAGCGCGCGCGACTCGAAGATCAGCTTGCCGAGGCCGTCGCTCGCGGCGATGGACTCCGAGGCGACGATCACCAGGACCGCGACACCGGCCGCGATCCGCGCGCCGACGAGGACGGCGGGCAGCGAGGCGGGCAGGAGCACATGCCGGAACATCTGCCAGGGCGAGGCGCCGAACACCTGGCCCGCGTCGCGGTGCCCGGCCGGCACGGCGAGCACGGCGGCCATCGTGGAGATCCAGACGAAGAAGAACACGGTCGCGGCGACCAGGGCGATCTGCGGGCCCTCACCGAGCCCGAACATGTTGAGGAAGATCGGGAGCAGGGCCAGCTTCGGGACGACGTAGAGCGCGTCGAGCAGGGGCTCGAGTGCCGCGCGTACGAGGGAGAGCGAGCCCATGAGGAGGCCGAGGACGTAGCCCGCGACGGTGCCGATCGCGTAGCCCGCGAGCACGCGCTTGAGGGTGGCCCAGACGTCCGGCCACAGATCGCCGTCGGCCGCGCGCTCCCAGCCGTCCTCGATGATCGTCTGCGGGGCCGGATAGATGCGGTCGTCGATCCAGCCCTGGACGGCGGCCAGTTGCCACAGCAGGACGAGCACCACCGGGACGGCGATGGCCAGGGAGATCTCCAGGGCGCGCCGGCGGCGGTGGGTGCGTACGGGCTGGAGTTCCTGCGGGCCGGGCTTGCGGACGAGGAGGCCCTCGGTGCCCTGCTGCGGAGTCTTGGTGAGGCTCATGCGGGCACCGTCTCCGTCCGCACCTCGCCGCGCAGGAGCTCCCACAACTCGCTCTTCAGGGCGGTGAATTCAGGGGTGTCGCGGACGGCGCCGGAGCGCGGCCGCTCGAACGGCGGGCGCCGCTCGGCGATCACGCGCCCTGGCCGCGCGGACATCACGAGCACGCGGTCGCCGAGCACGATCGCCTCCTCCAGACTGTGCGTGATGAAGAGGGTGGTGGTGCGGGTGGACTGGGTGAGCTCCAGGAGCTCGTCCTGGAGGATCGTGCGCAACTGGGCGTCGAGCGCGGCGAAGGGCTCGTCCATCAGCAGGATCTCGGGCTCCACGGCGAGGGCCCGCGCGATGGCGACGCGCTGGCGCATGCCGCCGGACAGGGCGGCCGGGTAGGCGTCGGCGAAGTCCGCGAGGCCCATCCGCAGCAGCCAGTCGCGGGCGCGGGCGTCGGCCTCCTTGCGCGGGACGCGCTGGATGTCCAGGCCGAAGCGGACGTTGGCCAGCACGGTCTTCCAGTCGTAGATGCCGTAGTCCTGGAAGATCATCGCGGCCGGGCGCGGGCTCGACGTCCGTATCTCCAGGGTCCCCGCGCTGGGCCTGAGCAGCCCGGCGGCAATCCGCAGCAACGTGGACTTCCCACACCCGGACGGCCCGACGATGCAGGTGAACTCCCCCGGCGCGATGGCCAGATCGACCGGCCCGAGCGCCTCCACCTGCTTCGTCCCACGCCCGAAGGTCCGGGTGAGGCCGGTGGCGTGGAGTTTGGGTGGGGTGGGGGTGTGGGGGACCGGTGGGGTGGAGGTGTGCGGGTCCGGGCGGCTGGGGGTGTGGGGGTCGGTCCGGCTGGGGGCGGGCAGGTCCTGCGGGTCGGTGGCGTGCGGCTTCGGCGGGCTGGGGGCGTGCGGTGGGGTCGGGTGCGGGTCTCCCACGGGATCTCCTTGCGCAAGCTCCTTGCGGTGGAGCGATGGGTTTCGGCCGCGGACGACGATATGACGGCCCGTCAGATTCGGGAAGGGGGTGGGGGGTTGGTGGTTGTACGGGGCATGCGCTCGAGGGGTGTTCGCGGTGTGCGGGTGGCCGAGGGGTGGGGCGGGTGGTGGGAGTGCGGCGTACCCGCGTGGATCAGGTGGCGGGGGTATCGGGGGCGGAGCCCCCGTGGCCGGGCGCGTGGCGGCGGCCGGCCGGAGCTTGAGCGGCGACCGCGAGCCATGGCCCCTGCCGTCGGGCGGTCGGGGGTGCTCCGGCCGGGATTCACGGCCCGCGGCTGGGCGCGTGCGGTCGGATCCCGGGGGCTCTACCTCTGCCCCCCCTGGAAGTCGTCAGCCAGGCCCGCGCCGGCCGCGATCCACGGCCCCCGCGGCCGGGCAGCTGGCCGGGGTTTCGCCCGCGACCCGAAGCCCCGCGGTCGGGCGGCTGGCCGGGGTTTCGCCCGCGGCCCGAGGCCCCGCGGCCGGGCGCGCGGGGCGGCCGGCCAGGGCTCCGGCCGCGATCCGCGGCCCCGTGGTCGGGCGGCTGGCCGGGGTTTCGCCCGCGGCCCGAGGCCCCGCGGCCGGGCGCGCGGGGCGGCTGGCCAGGGCTTCGGCCGTGATGCGCGGCCCCGTGGCGGGGTGGGTGGCCGGATCGCGCGGGCTCCGCCCCCGGTACCCCCGGCATGCGCCCCCGCCGGGATGCGAAGCCCCCGTATCCCCGATGCGGGCGCTCTCCCGGATGCTCCCGGCGCGCGCCCTGGCGAGGGCTCCCCAGTGGTTCCTGAGCGCGGTCCGTCAGGACATGCGAAGGCCCCGCGTAACGGATGCGGGGGCCTGGGCGTGGATCGTGAGGGTCAGGCGGCGGCGCAGTCCGGGCAGATGCCGCGGTACGTGACCTCGACGTTCGAGATCGTGAAGCCGAAGCGCTCCGAGTCGGGGAGGTCCGACAGGGGGTTGCCCGTGGGGTGGACGTCGCGGATCGCGCCGCACTGCGCGCACACCAGGTGCTGGTGGGGGCGGTGGGCGTTGGGGTCGTACCGCTTCGCGCGGCGGTCCGTCGCGACCTCGAGCACCTCGCCGAGCGAGACCAGTTCGCCGAGCGTGTTGTAGACGGTGGCCCGGGAGATCTCCGGCAGCCGGGCGGCGGCGCGCGCGTGCACCTCGTCGGCCGTCAGATGCATGTGGTCCCCGTCGAGGACCTCGGCCACGACGCGTCGCTGCGCGGTCATCCGCCAGCCGCGTCCGCGCAGTCGTTCCAGAAGGTCACTCATGGCCAGAACCCTAACAGCTCAAGGGTCCTTGGTCCCGATTGGGTGTGACTTTGGAACGTTGCCCACCTTGGACCCGGTCCAAGGTGGGCGGTCGGTCGGCGGCGTCGGCCGACAGGGGTCAGCCGGCGGCGAGCGATGTCGGGTGGCGCCTGCTCGGCGCCCAGCAGCGGATGATGTCACGGACCGAGACGATGCCCACGGGCTCGCGGTCGTCGAGCACGATCAGATGGCGGAAGCCGCCGTGCGCCATGGCCTCGGCGGCGTCCTGGAGGGTCCAGGCCGGTGCGGCGTAGACGACATCGGTGGTGGTGTGGGTGCCGGCGGTCTCGTAGTCGGGGTTCTGGCCCGCGCCGAGCGAGTTGAGGATGTCGCGTTCGGTCAGGATGCCGATGCCGTCGGCGTCCACGTCGAGGACGACCGCCGCGCCGACGTGGCGGGCGGACATCAGGCGGGCGGCCTGGCGGAGGGTGTGGTCGGGTCCGATGGTGAGGACCATCGTGCTCATGGCGTCACGGACGAGCATGGGCTGAAGCCACCTCCTAGTGGTGAATCCCGGCTCTTAGAGAAAGGATTCACAAGTTCACAATGTGGGGGTAGGCTCAGCGTGGCAGGTCAAGAGATGGTCAACAAGGGGGAGCGCGCGGCCAGTTGAGGGCGCGCGAGGAGCACGCGGGGGATCAGCGCAGCCCGTGCCGAGGCACGCGGGGGATCAGTACTGCTGGTTCAGGAAGCCGAGCAGCTCGTCGTGGAGCAGCCCGTTGGACGCCGCCGCGTTGCCGCTGTGCGGTCCGGGCCGCCCGTCGAGACCCGTGAAGGTGCCGCCCGCCTCCGTCACCACGATCGCGTTCGCCGCCATGTCCCACAGTGACAGTTCGGGCTCGGCGCAGATGTCCACGGAGCCCTCCGCGACCATCATGTACGGCCAGAAGTCGCCGTATCCGCGCGTGCGCCACACCGAGCGCGTGAGGTCGAGGAAGCCGTCGAGCTGCCCCCGCTCCTCCCAGCCGCTCAGCGAGGAGTAGGCGAAGGAGGCGTCCTCGATCCGGCCCACCTTCGAGACCTGGAGCCGGGTGGCCGAGGAGAGGCTGCGGCCGGTGTACGCGCCCGCGCCCTTCGCGGCCCACCAGCGGCGGCCGAGCGCGGGCGCCGAGACCACGCCGACGACCGGCTGGTAGCCGCCCTCGCCCGCCTCCATCAAAGAGATCAGCGTGGCCCACACGGGCACGCCGCGCACGTAGTTCTTCGTGCCGTCGATCGGGTCGATCACCCAGCGGCGCGGGCCCGTGCCCTCGACTCCGTACTCCTCACCGAGGATCGCGTCGCGCGGCCGCGCCCGCTGCAACTGCCCGCGGATCAGCTCCTCGGCAGCCTTGTCCGCCTCGCTGACCGGCGTCATGTCCGGCTTCGTCTCGACCTTGAGGTCGAGCGCCTTGAACCGGTCCATGGTGGCGCGGTCGGCGGCGTCGGCGAGGACGTGGGCGAGACGCAGATCATCGTGGTAGTCGGGCATGGGCGAACAGTATCGATCGCGTACGCCGGGGACCACACGGCCCCTTGGACCCCGTTGCCTCCGGACCCCTTGACAGCCCCCTCCGGCGAGTCAACTCTCCGGGTATCGGCCCGGCAGGGGAGGCAGCCATGCCCGCAGCACGGGAGTCCTTGCTCGACGCGGCCTACACCGCGCTCCAGCGCAAGCCCTGGCCGACGGTCCGTATGGTCGATGTGGCCGCCGTCGCCGGGGTCTCGCGGCAGACCCTCTACAACGAGTTCGGCTCCAAGGACGGTCTGGCCCGCGCCCTGGTCCGGCGCGAGACCGACGCCTATCTGGCCGGTGCGGACCGCGCGCTCGCCGAGGGCGGACTGCCCTCGCTCGCGGAGTGGACGGTGACGTCCGCCCGTACGAACGCGCTGATACGGGCCGTGCTCACCGGCTGCTGGAGCCCGCGCCTGCCCGCGCCCCCGCTGACGGCGGTCCCCTCGACCGCGGCCGTCCCCGCGCAGCGCCGCGCCGACGGTCCGCTGCCCTCGCCCGCCGACCTGGTGGCGCTCGTACGGGACCGGGCGGCCGCCACCCGGCTGGTACCGGGCGCCGTCAAGGGCGAGACGCTGCGGGCCCACCGGGAGTGCGAACTCGCCCTGCGGCTCGCGCTCTCGTGTGTGATCGCCCCGGCGGGCGAGGGCGGAGTGGGGCAGCTGGTGCGCGAGACGCTGGAGGCGACGGCGCGCCCGTGACCGCGCGCGGGTCGGTCACCGGTGCCAGGGCCGCTCAGTGGATGCGGCGCCGGCAGCTCAATGGACGCGGCGCCGACGGCTCAGTGCGCGCTGCCCGACAGCTGGAGTCCGATCACGCCGATGATCACGAACGAGATCGAGACCAGCTTCAGCGTGGAGACCACGTCGCCGAGGAAGATCATCCCGTAGATGGCGGTGCCCGCCGCGCCGATGCCCGTCCACACCGCGTACGCCGGACCCACGTCCAGGCGCTTGAGCGCGAGGGTCAGCAGACCGAAGCTGCTCAGCGCGAAGATCGCGAAGGAGATCGTGGGCCACAGGCGGGTGAAGCCGTGCGAGAGCTTGAGACACACCGCGAAACCGGTTTCCAGCAGTCCGGCGACGATGACCAGCAGCCACGCCATGGTGTACGCCTCCAGTAACTCCGTGACCGCTTCGTCGGCCTTGCTCAGCACTGCTCCGGCTCGGTGCGATTATGCACTTACCGGGACGCAGGGCGCGCAAACAAAGTTGAGGCGAAGCGCTGTGTCACGGACCCCGGGGCCGTGCGGTGCGGGGCCGCCGCGGCCGTCAGTCGCCCTCGCGGCGCTCGCGCGTGGCGAGCAGCCGGCGCAGCGAGTAGAGCCGGGCCGGGTCCGCGTGGCCCTCCTCGACCCAGGCGTCCAGGGCGCAGTCCGGCTCGTCGTGGCTGCACGCGCGCGGGCAGCCCTCGGTGCCGGGCTCCAGGTCGGGGAATGCGTGGATGACCCGGGACGGGTCGACGTGGTGCAGACCGAAGGACCGTACGCCCGGAGTGTCGATGACCCAGCCCTCGGCGCCCGCGAGCGGCAGCGCGAGGGCGGAGGTGGTGGTGTGCCGGCCGCGGCCCGTGACCGCGTTGACATGGCCGGTGGTGCGCTTGCGGTCCTCGGGGACGAGGGCGTTGACCAGGGTGGTCTTGCCCACGCCGGAGTGGCCGACGAACGCGGTCGTACGCCCGGCCAGGAACTCCCGTACGCGATCGGCCGCACCGCCGTTCTCCAGCTCCTCGCGGCTGGTGACGACATGCGGGAAGTCGAGGGCCCCGTACGACTCCAGGATCTTGTCCGGCGGGGCGAGGTCCGACTTGGTGAGGACGAGGAGCGGTTCGAGCCCCGCGTCGAACGCGGCCACCAGGCAGCGGTCGATCAGGCGCGGGCGCGGCTCGGGGTCGGCGAGGGCGGTGACGATGGCGAGCTGGTCGGCGTTGGCCACGACCACGCGCTCGTACGGATCGTCGTCGTCGGCCGTGCGCCGCAGGACCGAGGAGCGCTCCTCGATCCGGACGATGCGCGCAAGGGTGTCCTTCTTGCCGGACAGGTCGCCGACAAGCGCGACGCGGTCGCCGACCACGGCCGCCTTGCGGCCCAGCTCGCGGGCCTTCATCGCGACGATCGTGCGGTCCTCGACCAGACAGGTGAGCCGGCCGCGGTCCACGGTGAGGACCATGCCCTCGGCGGCGTCCTCGTGCTTGGGCCGGATGTTCGTCCGCGGCCGGGTGCCCTTGCGGCCCGGACGCTGGCGGATGTCGTCCTCGTCGGTGTGCTTGCCGTAGCGGCGCATCGCGGTGGTCCCTTACGCCCCGAGCATCCCTGTCCACAGAGCCGGGAAGTCGGGCAGGGTCTTGGCGGTGGTCGCCACGTTCTCGATCTCCACGCCCTCCACGGCGAGGCCGATCACCGCGCCGGCCGTGGCCATGCGGTGGTCGTCGTACGTGTGGAAGATGCCGCCGTGCAGCCGGCGCGGGCGGATGTGCAGACCGTCGGCGGTCTCGGTGACATCGCCGCCCAGCTCGTTGATCTCCTTGGTGAGCGCGGCCAGGCGGTCCGTCTCGTGCAGCCGCAGGTGGGCGACGCCGCGGAGGGTGGAGGGGGAGTCGGCCAGTGCGGCGACGGCGGCGATGCCGGGGGTGAGCTCGCCGACCTCGCCCAGGTCGATGTCGATGCCGTGGATCCGGCCCGAGCCGGTGAACACCAGGCCCTGATCGGTCAGTTCGCAGCTGCCGCCCATCTCCGTGAAGATCTCGCGCAGCGCGTCGCCGGGCTGCGTGGTGTGCGCCGGCCAGTCCGGGATCACCACGCGGCCGCCCGTGACCAGGGCCGCGGCGAGGAACGGCTGGGCGTTGGACAGATCGGGCTCGACCACCAGGTCGCGGCCGAGCAGCGCGCCCGGCGTGACCCGCCAGACATTGGGCTCGCCGCCGGTCTCGGGCTCGTCGACCTGCACGCCCACGGCGCGCAGCATGTCGACGGTCATCCGGATGTGCGGCATCGACGGCAGCCGCTCACCGGTGTGCCGCACCTCGACGCCCTGGTTGAACCGGGCGCCGGACAGCAGCAGCGCGGAGACGAACTGCGAGGAGGACGAGGCGTCGATCTCGACCGTGCCGCCGTCGAGCGCACCGCCGCCGTGCACGGTCAGGGGCAGCGCGCCCCGGCCGTCGTCGTCGATGCGGGCGCCGAGGGCGCGCAGGGCGTCGATCACGCCGTGCAGCGGGCGCTCGTACGACCGCGGGTCGCCGTCGAAGCGGATGTCGCCGTCGGCGAGGGTGGCGACCGGGGGCAGGAAGCGCATGACCGTGCCGGCGTTGCCCACGTCGACCGTGGCCGGACCCGCGAGACCCGCCGGGATCACGCGCCAGGCCTCGCCCGAGCCGTCCGGGCCCACGCCCTCCTCGATCCCGACGCCGAGGGCGCGCAGCGCGGCGGCCATCAGAAGGGTGTCGCGGCTGCGCAGCGGGCGCCGGATCCAGCCGGGCTCGGCGGCGAGGGCCGCGAGCACGAGGGCACGGTTGGTGACCGACTTGGATCCGGGCACATGGACCGTGGCGTCGATGCCTCCGCTCGCGTGAGGAGCGGGCCAGAGGGTGCTGTGCGCGGGGGTTTCGGTCATGCGGCCCACTTTAGTGGGGCCGCGTGGGGTGGGTCGTTCCGTGCGGGCTCCGGAGCGGGGTCACCACCGGAGCAGGGTCACGAGGGGGCTCAGAAGAGCGTGCCCTCCTCCGGCCCCTCCAGCTCCGTCAGCAGCTCCGGCCCGTTGTTCCGTACGTTGCTGACCGCGGTCGAGACCGGGTACGCCCGCATCAGGCCCTCCGGCGGCGGGGCGAGCAGCGACTGGAGGTCGTCCGTGTCCGTACGGGACGGGTCGAGCCAGGCGTCCCAGCGGTCCGGGGTCAGCATCAGCGGCATGCGCGGGTGGATGTCCGCGAGGGACTGCGGGCCCTCGGCCGGGGCGACGCCCAGCGGGCCGGTCTCGGCCTCCGTGGTGATGACTGAGCACGTCACCCACCAGGCGAGCGGGTGGTCGTCGGCGAGCGTGCGGTCGCGCCAGAACTCGTACAGACCCGCCATCGCGAACACCGAACCGTCCGCGGGCGTCACGAAGTACGGCTGCTTGCGCGGCCGCTTCTTCTTGCCCTCGACCTCCAGCTCGCGCTCGGCCGCGGCGGTCACCCACTCGTAATAGCCGTCGGCCGGGATGATGCAGCGGCGCGAGGTGAAGGCCTTGCGGTACGAGGGCTTCTCGTGGACGGTCTCCGCGCGCGCGTTGATCATGCGGGCCGCGCCCTCGGGGGATTTCGCCCAGGACGGGACGAGTCCCCACTTGAGCTTCCGCAGCTGGCGAACCGGACGCGGGGATTCGGCGTCTTTCACGGCACGGTCGAGTACGACGTAGACCTCTTTGGTGGGGGCCACGTTGTAGTCGGGCTCCAGCGCCTCCGCCGGGTCCCACTGCTCGACCTCGAAGATCGTCGCCAGGTCCTCGGGCTTACGACTCGATGCATACCGTCCGCACATACGTGCCACACTGCCAGATCTGTCCAGCCCAGAGGAGCCCACTCCGGATATGCAGAGCCTCAGCGCCCCGGCGTCCGTCGCCGCCTCGTCCCTGACCGACCTGTGGGACCGCGTCTTCGGCACCCAGCCCGCCCCCGAGCAGTGGCTCGTCGTGGTCACGGGTGTGGTGGCGCTCGCGGTGATCCTGCCGCACCGGCTGTGGGTGATATCCCGCAACGCGATCACCATCGCGCACGAGGGCGGCCACGGGCTCGTGGCCCTGCTCAGCGGCCGCAAGCTCGAAGGGATCCGGCTGCACAGCGACACCAGCGGCCTGACCGTCAGCCGCGGCAAGCCGCACGGCATCGGCATGATCCTCACCGCGGCCGCCGGCTACACCGCGCCGCCGCTGCTCGGCCTCGGCGGCGCCTGGCTGCTCGCCGCCCACCACATCACCGCCCTGCTCTGGCTGGCGACGGCGCTGCTGCTCGTGATGCTGGTGATGATCCGCAACGCGTACGGGGCCGTCACCATGATCATCACGGGTGGCGCGTTCCTGCTGATCTCCTGGCTCGCGAACCCGGACGTGCAGGCCGCCTTCGCGTACGTCGTGGTCTGGTTCCTGCTCCTCGGCGGGGTCCGCCCGGCCTTCGAACTCCAGGCCAAGCGGCGGCGCGGCGGAGCCCCCGA
The DNA here is from genome assembly GCF_900100315.1 of Streptomyces indicus. Taxonomy (GTDB): domain Bacteria; phylum Actinomycetota; class Actinomycetes; order Streptomycetales; family Streptomycetaceae; genus Streptomyces; species Streptomyces indicus. The sequence continues at coordinate 26,661 of NZ_FNFF01000014.1, read as the reverse complement.
CTCGGACGCGGACCAACTGTCCCGCCTCACACACGTCCCGGCCGCGCTGTGGTTCTTCCTCTTCCACGCGGTGTCGATCGCGTCGCTGCTGGGCGGGGGGCGGTGGCTGCTCGGCTGGTGACGTGACGGAGCAGCGGCGTCCAGCCGGTGCCACTGTTCGGGGGGCGCCCGTACGAAGATGGCCCGGTGACCCAGACGAAGACCGAGACCGTCGACACCGACGCCGGCCAGGCGCGCATCACCTGGCACCCCGCCAAGAAGGCCGACCTCCTCCTCGCCGTCAGCCACGGCGCCGGGGGCGGGATCGAGGCCCGTGACCTGCAGGCGATCGCCGCCGAGCTGCCGCGGCACCACGTGACCGTCGCTCTCGTCGAGCAGCCCTGGCGCGTGGCCGGGAAGAAGGTGGCGCCCGCGCCGAAGACCCTCGACGTCGGGTGGCGGGGGATCTGGCCGGTCCTCGAGAAGAGGAAGCTGCCGGTCGTCTCCGGTGGGCGCAGTGCCGGTGCGCGGGTCGCCTGCCGTACGGCTCAGGAGCTCGGCGCCGCCGCCGTGCTCGCGCTCAGCTTCCCGCTGCACCCGCCGGGCAAGCCCGAGAAGTCCCGCGCCGAGGAGCTGCTCGGCGCGGGCGTCCCCACACTCGTCGTCCAGGGCGGCAACGACCCGTTCGGCAGGCCCGCCGAGTTCCCCGAAGGCCCGTACGACCTCACCGAGATCCCGTACGGGGACCACGGGTTCGCCGTCCCCAAGCGGGCCGGGATCACCCAGGACGAGGCAGTGGCCCGGATCACGCAGGGGATCGTCGAGTGGATCAAGCGGCTGCGGGAATGTTGAGCCTTTGATGACGGTTGTGGCGAACGTCGGTACAAGACGAAGTGGAAGGTGTTCGCCGTAATGGGTTCTGTCGCCTGCCCCAGCCGCATCAGCGCATCCGACATGGAGCGGGAGATGCTGGCCGCGGCCAAGACCGCCCCTATCCGGGCGGCGGGCGGACCGGTTGGTCGTCTATCCTCCGATTCGAGCAGGGCCGCGTTCGGTTCTGCGACGACGCTTGAGGAGGTGGGTCCGGTCACTGGGACCGACGAGGGCCACACGGAGGAACCCGCCGAGGCACAGGCGGCGGAGTCGACGGCCCAGCGGAACGCCCGCTTCGAGCGAGACGCGCTGGAGTTCCTCGACCAGATGTACTCCGCCGCGCTGCGGATGACCCGCAATCCCGCGGATGCCGAGGACCTGGTGCAGGAGACGTATGCCAAGGCGTACGCGTCCTTCCACCAGTTCCGCGAGGGCACCAACCTCAAGGCGTGGCTGTACCGCATCCTCACGAACACGTTCATCAACTCGTACCGCAAGAAGCAGCGCGAACCCCAGCGCAGCGCCGCCGAGGAGATCGAGGACTGGCAGCTCGCGCGCGCCGAGTCCCACATGTCCACGGGCCTGCGCTCCGCCGAGTCGCAGGCGCTCGACCACCTGCCGGACTCCGACGTGAAGGAAGCGCTCCAGGCGATCCCCGAGGAGTTCCGCATCGCGGTGTATCTCGCGGATGTAGAGGGCTTTGCCTACAAGGAGATCGCGGACATCATGGGAACACCCATCGGTACGGTGATGTCCCGCCTGCACCGGGGACGGCGGCAGCTGCGGGGCATGCTCGAGGACTACGCGCGCGAGCGCGGCCTCGTCCCCGCGGGTGCGTCGGACGCGACGAACGGAACGAAAGGCTCGGGCTCATGAGCTGCGGAGAGCCGCACGAGACGGAATGCTCCGAAGTCCTGGACCATCTCTATGAGTTCCTGGACCACGAGATGCCCGACAGCGACTGCACCAAGTTCGAGGTGCACTTCGAGGAGTGCTCCCCGTGCCTGGAGAAGTACGGGCTCGAGCAGGCCGTGAAGAAGCTGGTCAAGCGGTGCTGCGGGAGCGATGACGTGCCCGCCGACCTGCGGGCCAAGGTCATGGGCCGGATCGACCTGATCCGCTCGGGCCAGGCCGTGCCCGAGCACGATCTGCCGGTGTCGGCGGACCGGCCGGCCGAGGCCTAGATCTGCCTGGATCTCTCGACGGTCGGCCGAGGCCTGGTCCTCTCGCCGGCCGGCCGGGGTGCATCCCTCACCGGACGCGACCTGCTCGCGGTGCGAACTCGCGTCCAATACCACACAGTTGACCGGCCGCGGCTGCCCTTCCCGGGAAGCCGCGGCCTTCTGTCACCCGTTGGCGCTAATCCGCGCCCCTGTGACCGGTTGAATCCTTCGTTCCCGCCCCGTCGTGCACACCCGCCGCCTTATTCTCCGGGTGCTGTACGGGTGTGAACGGCCGTGACCCGTACGCGACTTGAACGGCTACGGGGTGCACGACGCGGCCGTGTCACGGGGAGGAGACGTCATGCGGCCGGTTCCTGTCCCGGCGCGTCTCCTGATCGCCGTGACCGCGCTCGGGGGAGCGGCCTGCGTGCTCCCCGTCGTCCACACGCCCGGCATCCGCTGGGGCGCCGTCGCGCTGCTCGCCGCGCTCTACGCGATGTGCGAGTGGCTCACGCGCTGCCCGTTCCTCGGTGAGCGGGCGCCGCGCTCGATGGGCGCGTTCTTCCCCGTGCTGCTCGCCGCGATCTTCCTGCTCCCGGCCCAGGCCGCCGCCCTCGCCGCCGTGCCGGGCGCGCTGCTCGGCCGGGTCGACCAGCGGCCCGTGGCGCCCCGGCGGATCTGGCGCGGCGGCCAGCTCGCGCTCGCCTGCTGGACTGCCGGACAGACCCACCACGCGCTCGGCGGGCGCGCCTCGCTCGGCGCGGGCGGCGCCCCCGACTTCCCGTACGCGCTGCTGCCCGCCGCCGCGGCCGCCGCCGCGTTCTGCCTGGTCATGGCGGTGCTCGACGGGGTGATCCTGGCGGCCGTCGGCGGGCCGGGCCGGCGCCTCGCCACCTTCGCGCGCGGCGCGGGCGGCGGCTTCGCGGGCTCCCTCGCGCCCACGCTCGTGCACGGGCTCGCGGGTCTGATGATGGCGGTGCTCTGGGTCAGCCCGTACGGCCCCTTCGCCGCCCTCCTCGTCCTGCTGCCCATGTACATCTCGTACTGGGTCTTCGAGCAGTACCACCGCGAGCGCACCGCCCACCAGGCCACCATCCGCGCGCTCGTGCAGGCCGTGGACATCAAGGACGAGTACACCCGCGGACACAGCGAACGGGTCGGCAAGGCCTCGGTGCTCATCGCCCGTGAACTCGGCATGCCGGACGACCGCGTGGAAGTGCTCCGCTTCGCCGGCATCCTGCACGATGTGGGCAAACTCGGCGTCCCCACACGGCTGTTGCGCAAGGACGGCCCGCTCACACCGGAGGAGCGGCGGATCATCGAGCTGCACCCCGAGTACGGGCACGAGATGGTGCGCGGCATCGGCTTCCTCGGCGAGGCGCGCACCGCGATCCTGCACCACCACGAACGGCTGGACGGCAGCGGCTACCCGTACGGGCTCGTGGGCCGGCAGATCCCCGAGTTCGCCCGGGTCGTGGCGGTCGCGGACGCCTTCGACGCGATGACCTCCACGCGCTCGTACCGGCGGGCGCGGCCCGTGGAGCAGGCGCTCGCCGAGCTGAAACGGTGCGCCGGTAAGCAGTTCGACCCCCAGATGGTCCGGGCGCTGGTCCGCGCCCTCGACCGGCACGGCTGGCACCCGACCGTCACCGCGGACGAGCCCGCACCCCCTCGACTCCCGCTCCAGGAAGAGCAGTTGTCCCGCCCGACGGCCACGGGCAAGGCTCCGTGACGCGGCGCGCGGCGGCCTCGCCCGTGATCGTGGCGGCGGCGGGAGCGGCAGGGGGCCTCACGCTGTACGCCCTAGGGCACACGCTCTGGTACGGCCTGGAGGAGCGCGGGATCGCGCTGGCCTTCGGCATCCTCATCGCCGTCGGCGAGCTCGCCCGCTGGGGCGGGCGCGGGGCCCCGGGTGCCGTGGCTCGCGAGCCCGCGCCGCTCGGGGCCGCCGGAGCCCTCGCGTACGCGCTGCTCGGCGAGAGCGGGGGCGCGCCCACGCACCACGGCGTGCTCCAGATCATCGCGGTGGTCGCGGCGGCCACGCTCGCGGGCGCCGTACCGCACGTGGCGCTCGGCCGCGGCCCCTCGCTCGACCATCTGATCCGGCGCATCCTCACCGTCTCCTTCGCCGCCGTCTGCTTCCAACCCCTGTACAACTCGGGGGAGTTGCAGGAGCTCGTGGGCCTCGGGCCCTGGTACGCGCTGTGGCTGGTCGCGGTCCTCGTCTTCACGGCCCTGTGCGACGCGGTGCTCTCCGCGGTCCTGACCCGCGCCCGCACGCACTGGCCGTACGGTCCGCTGCTGCGCGACGAGCTGCGCGCGCTGGTCGGCATCGGCTCGGCGGTCGGTGCGACGGGCGCGGTGATGTCGCTCGCCGTGGCGGTCGCGGGGCTGTGGGCGCTGCCGGTGTTCAGCGCGCCGCTGCTCCTCACCCAGCTGGCCTTCCGCCGGTACGCGGCCGTCCGCACGACCTACCGCCAGACGATCACCTCGCTCGCGCGGGCCACGGAGATCGCCGGGTACACCCCCTCGGGGCACGCCCGCCGGGTGGCCGCCCTGAGCTGCGCGGTCGGCCGCGACCTCGGGCTCTCGGAGGCGGATCTGACCGTCCTCGAATACGCGGCCCTGATGCACGACATCGGACAGCTGTCCCTGGTGGACCCGATACCGGCCGGGGCGACGGCGCTGCTGCCCCCGGCCGACCAGCGGCGGATCGCGCTCCTTGGCGGGGCCGTGGTCCGCCAGACCGGGGTGCCTTCGGACGTGGCGGTGGTCGTCGAACGCCAGGCGGACCCGTACCGCGACCAGCCCCTGACGGCCCGCATCGTCCGCACGGCCAACGCCTACGACGAACTCTCCCGCTCCGCGGGCCCGAGCGGCATGCTCACCGCCCTGGAACGCCTCCGCCTCGGCACAGCCCACGACTACCACCCCGAGGTGGTGGAGTCCTTGTCCCGGGTGGTGGGGCGGGGGGTGTGAGGGGGTGTGTGCGGGCGGGGATGTGTGCCGGGGGATGCCCGGGGTACGGGATGGGTCCTGGTACAAACCCCTTCCGCCGCGGAGCGGCGGAGCGCCTCGGGGGTGCAGGGGGCGGAGCCCCCGCGTGGGGGTGTGGGGCGTCAGCTCCGCAACCCCTCCCCGCCGCGGAGCGGCGGAGCAGCGCCCGCGGTGCAGGGGCGGAGCCCCTGCGGAGGGCGGGCGGTGGGGCGTCAGCCCCGCACACCGGCCCACCGCCGCGGAGCGGTGGAGCACCCTGCGGGAGGACTGCCGCGTCATAGAGGGTGCGAGCACCGAAGCCCGGGTAACCCATGGGTAATGAGCGGGGCCCCAACCCGGCATGGTTGGATGCGAATGTACGCAAGACGGCACAGCAACAGCGGCCAAAGGAACCGACCGCAGGCGGGAATCGTGAGGATCTTCGGCAAGGGACGGCACCGGCCCTCCGCCTCATGGCGGCAGGCCACCGACCGTGCGTTCACGCTCATCGGCGACGGCCGGTACGAGGACGCCGGCGCGCTGCTCACACGCGCCGCCGACCTCGAGCCCTGGCTCTCCGAGTCCTGGTTCAACCTGGCGCTGCTGCACAAGTTCCGGCACGACTGGGAGCAGGCACGGGCCGCCGGCCTGCGCGCCGTGGCCCTGCTCGACCGCGAGACGGGCGCGCCCGACTGGTGGAACGTCGGCATCGCCGCCACCGCACTTCAGGACTGGCCCCTGGCCCGCCGCGCCTGGCAGGCGTACGGCCTGAAGGTCCCGGGCGGCGCGGTCGCCGCCGGTGAGCCGGCCGGCATGGAGCTCGGCAGCGCGGCCGTGCGGCTCTCGCCCGAGGGCGAGGCCGAGGTCGTGTGGGGCCGCCGCCTCGACCCGGCCCGTATCGAGGTGCTCTCCATCCCGCTGCCCAGCTCGGGCCGCCGCTGGGGCGAGGTCGTCCTGCACGACGGCGTACCGCACGGCGAGCGCACCACCGCGGCCGGCCAGTCCTACCCCGTGTTCGACGAGATCGAGCTCTGGGCGCCCTCCCCCGTACCCACCTGGGTCGTGCTGCTCGAAGCCGCCACCGAGGCCGACCGCGACGCCCTGGAGAAGCTGGCCTCGGACGCCGGCTTCGCCGCCGAGGACTGGTCCTCCTCCGTCCGGCTCCTGTGCCGGATGTGCTCGGAGTCCCGTATGCCCTCCGACGAGGGCGACGGCGAGCACCTGGACCCGCACGACCACAGCGAGCCCGGCCACCCCGGGCCCCTCGGCCACCGCACCGCCGGCGCCCTGTGGGTGCCCGAGCGCGAGTGCGGGATCGCGGCCCCGCCCGGACTCGTCCGGGGCCTCCTGGACGGCTGGGTCGCGGACAGCCCGGACTCCCGCGACTGGCGCGACCTCGAAGAGGTCTGCTGAGCCGCGGTGCAAAAAGCCACCGGCGCATCGGGCGGCCCGCGGTGCCCGTAGGCTTGTCGGGTCACCAGGTGGAGAGTCGAGGAAGGCGTACGACCCCATGACCGAACAGCAGCAGACGGCTGGAGTCCTCCCCGTCGACGACGAGGGATACGTCATCGACTCGGAGGACTGCGAGGAGCGCGAGACCGCCTACCGCGAGCGCGGCGAGTCCCGCCCGATCACGGTCGTCGGCAACCCCGTCCTGCACAGGGAGTGCAAGGACGTCACCGAGTTCGACGACGAGCTCGCCAAGCTCGTCGACGACATGTTCGCCAGCCAGCGCACCGCCGAGGGTGTGGGCCTGGCCGCGAACCAGATCGGCGTGGACAAGAAGGTCTTCGTCTACGACTGCCCCGACGACCAGGGCGTCCGCCACGTCGGCGTGGTGTGCAACCCGAAGCTCGTCGAGCTCCCCGCCGCCAGCCGCGTCCTCGACGACTCCAACGAGGGCTGCCTGTCCGTGCCGACCGCGTACATCTCCGTGCCGCGTCCCGACTACGCCGAGGTCACCGGCCAGGACGAGAAGGGCAACCCGATCAAGGTCCGCGGCACCGGCTACTTCGCGCGCTGCCTCCAGCACGAGACGGACCACCTGTACGGCTTCCTGTACATCGACAAGCTCTCCAAGCGCGACCGCAAGGACGCGCTGCGCCAGATGGAAGAGGGCACGCCGCGCTACCCGGTCGTCCCCAACGAGTAGGTCCCCGAAGGGAGTCGAGGCACCCGCGGCCGCGAGGTCCGGGTGCCTCACGCCTGTCCGGGCCCGTCACCCGGACACCCCGGGGCTCAGGCCGCGCGCGCCGGCCCCTGGAAGGTCCGCCGGTACGCGTTCGGCGTCGTCCCCAGCGCCCGCAGGAACTGGTGCCGCAGCGCCGCCGCGTTGCCGAAGCCCGCGCGGCCCGCGATCGCGTCCACCGTCTCGTCGCCCGCCTCCAGCAACTCCTGGGCGAGCAAAAGCCGTTGGCGGAGCAGCCAGCGGTACGGGGTCGTGCCGGTCTCCTCCTTGAAGCGCCGCGCGAACGTCCGCGGCGACATCAGCGCCCGCTCCGCCAGCCGCTCGACGGTGATCTCCTCGTCGAGGTGCCGCTCCATCCACGCGAGCACGCCGCCCACCGTGTCGCAGGCCGTGCGCGGCAGCGGACGCTCCACGAACTGCGCCTGGCCACCGTCCCGATGGGGCGGTACAACCATGCGCCGGGCTATCGCGTTGGCCACCTCCGTGCCGTGCTCCCGGCGCACGATGTGCAGGCATGCGTCGATGCCGGCCGCCGTGCCCGCCGAGGTGATCACCGGGCCGTCGTCCACGTACAGCACATCCGGCTGCACCTTCGCCCGCGGATGCCGCACCGCCAGCTCCCGGGCGTGCTTCCAGTGCACCGCGCACTCCCGCCCGTCGAGCAGGCCCGCAGCCCCGAGGACGAACACCCCGGAGCAGACGGAGAGCACCCGTGCCCCGCGGTCGACCGCCCGGCGCAGCGCGTCGAGCAGCTCCGGCGGGTAGCTGCGGTCCACATAGGACTGCCCGGCCGGTACGGCGATCAGGTCGGCCTCCTCGAGCCGGTCGAGCCCGTGCTCCGTACGCAGCGAGAAGCCCGCGTGCGTGGAGAGTTCGGACCCCTCGGCGGAGGCCACCGCGAAGTCGTAGACCGGCAGCCCCTCGTCGCTGCGGTCGAGGCCGAACACCTCGCAGACGACGCCGAGTTCGAAGGGGTGCACACCGTCGAGCAGCACTGCGGCCACGTTCTTCAGCATGCTCTCCAGTCTGCCGCGCAACTGGCAGGAAATCGAGGGTTCATGACAGTCCTGCCACTGCTCCCGGCGGGCCGCAGGCGCGACCGTGGAGGCATGAACACACAGACCGTCCTCGACTGGTTCACCGTCCTCCTCGTCCTCGCCCTGCTCGCGGCGCCCGCGCTCGCCGGCCACCGCCAAGAGCGCCGTATCGACCGCCAGTTGGCGCGCGCCGCACGGCGCCCGGCCGGATCCGCCCGGGTCCACCTGCTCGCCGGCCGCCGCGCCCCGGACCGCTCGGCGCACTCCCGGGCCGCGTAAGCCGCCTGAGCCGGGCAACCGCCTACGTCGCCTGAGCCAGGTAAACCGTTTGATCCGTGCGGGGAGCCCGGCGGCAGAATGCGGGCATGGACTTCCGCATCAGAGCCGCACTGCCCGAGGAGTACGCCCCGCTCGGCGAGCTCACCGTCCAGGTCTACCTGGCCGACGGCCTGCTCGACTACGGCGAGGAGGACCCGTACATCCCGGTCCTGCGCGATGTCGAAGGCCGCGCCGCCACCTCCGAGGTCCTGGTGGCGGTGGACGGCGACCAGCTGCTCGGCGGCGTCACGTTCGCGCTGTACGGCACGCCGCAGGCGCAGATCGCCCGGCCCGGCGAGGCCGAGTTCCGCGCCCTCGCCGTGGCCCACGCGGGCCGCGGCCGCGGCGCGGGGGAGGCCCTGGTGCGGGCCTGCGTCGACCGGGCCCGCGAAGCCGGCTGCACGGGCGTCGCCCTCTCCACCCAGCACATGATGCACAGCGCCCACCGCATCTACGAGCGCCTGGGTTTCGTACGGACCCCGGAGCGGGACTGGAACCCGCTCGCGGACCGCGACGACCTGATGCTGTGGGCGTACACGCTGACGTTCTGAGCCCCACCGGCGTGCACCATGCCGACATTCTGAGCCTCACCGGCGTGCGCCACGCCGACGCGGGACACAACATGTGGGCCTGGCGTCGGCGGCCACCCACAACATGTATGCTCAACCTCGCTGTCGCCGCAGGGGAATCCGGTGCGAATCCGGAACTGTCCCGCAACGGTATGACATGGCCCTCTCCCGGGCCGCGTCGAGTCCGATGACCTGCCGACGGTGCGCCCGCGCCGACCGGCCCGGGTGCCGAAGACGTCCGGGCCTCGCGGAATGGGCCGGTGGACGTGGAGCGTCACGCCCCGCCGCGCGCTCCCGTACACGCACCCCTCCCGCACGGCCCGGAGCCGAGCGAGGGAGTGCACCCCGTGACCATCGCGCCAGCGGATCCGCAGACGGCAGTCGCGCAGGCCGGAGAGGCGAGCGCCGCGGAAGCGGCGGACCAGCCCGGCACCGCCCTCCTGCGGACCCTCACGGAGCTGACCGCCGACCTGCCCGACGCCGACCCCGGCCGGGTGGCCGCCGCCGCGCTGCGCGGCCGCAGCGCCCGCGCCGACGAGGCCGAACTGCGGGAGCTGGCCACGGAGGCCGCCGCCGGACTGATCGCCGAGGACCCCGCGTACTCCCGGCTCGCCGCCCGCCTGCTCACGCGCACCATCGCCGACGAGGCCGCCTCGCAGGGCGTGCGGACCTTCACCCAGTCCGTCTCGACCGGGCACCGCGAGGGCCTGATCGCCGACCGCACCGCCGAGTTCGTGTGGGTGCACCACGAGCAGCTCGACGCGCTCGTGGACGCGGGCGCCGACGACCGCTTCGGCTACTTCGGCCTGCGCACGGTCTACTCCCGCTACCTCCTGCGCCACCCGATCACCCGCAAGGTCATCGAGACCCCGCAGCACTTCCTGCTGCGCGTCGCCTCCGGTCTCGCCGCCGACGAGTCCGCGGGCTCGGTGGCCGAAGTGGCCGCCCTGTACGGTCTGATGAGCCGCCTGGACTATCTGCCGTCCTCGCCGACGCTCTTCAACTCCGGTACGCGCCACCCGCAGATGTCCTCCTGCTACCTCCTCGACTCGCCCCTCGACGAGCTCGACTCGATCTACGACCGCTACCACCAGGTCGCCCGGCTCTCCAAGCACGCCGGCGGCATCGGCCTCGCGTACTCCCGTATCCGCGCCCGCGGTTCGCTGATCCGCGGCACGAACGGGCACTCCAACGGCATCGTCCCGTTCCTCAAGACCCTCGACGCCTCCGTCGCCGCGGTGAACCAGGGCGGCCGGCGCAAGGGCGCCGCCGCCGTCTACCTGGAGACCTGGCACGCGGACATCGAGGAGTTCCTGGAGCTGCGCGACAACACCGGCGAGGACGCCCGGCGCACCCACAACCTCAACCTCGCGCACTGGATCCCCGACGAGTTCATGCGCCGCGTCGAGGCCGGCACCGACTGGTCGCTGTTCTCGCCGGCCGACGTGCCCGAGCTCGTCGACCTGTGGGGCGCGGAGTTCGACGCCGCGTACCGGCAGGCGGAAGCGGACGGCAAGGCGCTCAAGACCATTCCGGCCCGCGACCTCTACGGGCGCATGATGCGCACCCTCGCGCAGACCGGCAACGGCTGGATGACCTTCAAGGACGCCGCCAACCGCACCGCCAACCAGACCGCCGAACCCGGCAACACCGTCCACTCCTCGAACCTGTGCACCGAGATCCTGGAGGTGACGGACGACGGGGAGACGGCCGTCTGCAACCTGGGCTCGGTCAACCTCGGCTCGTTCGTGACCGGTTCGGGCATCGACTGGGAGCGGCTCGACGCCGCCGTCCGCACCGCGGTCACTTTCCTGGACCGCGTGGTCGACATCAACTTCTACCCGACCGAGCAGGCCGGCCGCTCCAACGCCCGCTGGCGGCCGGTGGGCCTGGGCGCGATGGGCCTCCAGGACGTCTTCTTCAAGCTGCGCCTGCCCTTCGACTCGGCCGAGGCGCGCGAGCTGTCCACCCGTATCGCCGAACGCATCATGCTCGCGGCGTACGAGGCCTCCTGCGACCTCGCCGAGAAGGACGGACCGCTGCCCGCCTGGGACAAGACCCGTGCGGCCCGCGGCGTCCTGCACCCCGACCACTACGACGTCACGCTCCACTGGCCTGAGCGGTGGGCGGCGCTGCGGCAGCGGATCGCCGAGGTCGGCATGCGTAACTCGCTGCTCCTCGCCATCGCGCCCACCGCCACCATCGCCTCGATCGCGGGCGTGTACGAGTGCATCGAGCCGCAGGTCTCCAACCTCTTCAAGCGCGAGACGCTCAGCGGTGAGTTCCTCCAGGTCAACGCCTATCTCATCGACGACCTGAAGAAGCTCGGCGTCTGGGACGCACAGACCCGCGAGGCGCTGCGCGAGTCCAACGGCTCGGTGCAGGGCCTGAGTTGGATCCCCGAGGAGGTCCGCGCCCTCTACCGCACCGCCTGGGAGATCCCGCAGCGCGGCCTGATCGACATGGCGGCCGCCCGCACCCCGTTCCTCGACCAGTCGCAGTCCCTGAACCTGTTCCTGGAGACGCCCACCATCGGCAAGTTGAGCTCGATGTACGCGTACGCCTGGAAGCAGGGCCTGAAGACCACGTACTACCTGCGCTCGCGCCCCGCGACGCGCATCGCCCGCGCGGCGTCCGGCGTGCGCACCGAAGCCGCCGCGCCCGTACCCGCCCAGCAGGCCGACCCCGAAGCGATCGCCTGCTCCCTGGAAAACCCCGAGTCCTGCGAGGCCTGCCAGTAATGACCGCGTCCACCGAGAAGAACCTGCTCGACCCCGGCTTCGAGCTGACGCTCCGCCCGATGCGCTACCCCGACTTCTACGAGCGCTACCGGGACGCCATCAAGAACACCTGGACCGTCGAGGAGGTCGACCTCCACTCCGACGTGGCCGACCTCGCGAAGCTCACGCCGGCCGAGCAGCACCTGATCGGCCGCCTGGTCGCGTTCTTCGCGACGGGCGACTCGATCGTGGCGAACAACCTGGTCCTGACGCTCTACAAGCACATCAACTCCCCCGAGGCGCGCCTGTATCTGTCGCGCCAGCTCTTCGAGGAGGCCGTGCACGTCCAGTTCTATCTGACCCTCCTGGACACCTACCTGCCCGACCCCGAGGACCGCGCCGCCGCCTTCGCGGCCGTCGAGAACATCCCGTCCATCCGCGAGAAGGCCCAGTTCTGCTTCAAGTGGATGGACTCGGTGGAGGAGATCGACCGCCTGGAGACGCAGGCCGACCGCCGCCGCTTCCTGCTCAACCTGATCTGCTTCGCCGCGTGCATCGAAGGGCTCTTCTTCTACGGGGCCTTCGCGTACGTGTACTGGTTCCGCTCACGCGGGCTGCTGCACGGGCTCGCGACCGGCACCAACTGGGTGTTCCGGGACGAGAGCATGCACATGAGCTTCGCCTTCGAGGTCGTGGACACGGTCCGCAAGGAGGAGCCCGAGCTCTTCGACGACAAGCTCCAGGAGCAGGTCACCGCCATGCTCAGGGAGGCCGTCGAGGCCGAGTTGCAGTTCGGCCGCGACCTGTGCGGCGACGGGCTGCCCGGCATGAACACCGAGTCGATGCGCCAGTACCTGGAGTGCGTGGCCGACCAGCGGCTCCAGCGCCTGGGCTTCGCCCCGGTGTACGGCTCCGAGAACCCCTTCTCGTTCATGGAGCTCCAGGGCGTCCAGGAGCTGACGAACTTCTTCGAGCGCCGGCCCTCGGCCTACCAGGTGGCGGTCGAGGGTTCGGTGTCGTTCGACGACGAGTTCTGAGCGAGGCGGCCCCGGGCCGGGCTCACTCCGGCTTGCGCCACACCGAGATGTGCTTCTCGGAGTCCTGGCCGAACGGGGTGCCGTCCCAGTCGGCGACCCGCTGTTCGAGCTCCAGGCCGGCCAGCTCGGCCATCAGGTCGAGCTCGGCCGGCCAGGCGTAGCGGTGCCGTGAGTTCTCGCGGCGGTAGCGGCCGTCCTCGCCGTCCCGCGTGAAGTGGTGCGAGACGAGGATCTGCTCGACCAGGTCGAAGGTGTCGAAGCCGAGGTGGCGCTCGGAGACGTCGAAGGGCACCGCGGTCTGGCCGGGCGGCAGCCGCCGCAGCGGCGGCAGGCCGAGTTCGATGACGAAGCGGCCGCCGGGGGAGAGGTGGCGCGCCGCGTTGCGGAAGCACTCGACCTGCTCCGCCTGCGTGAGCAGGTTCGAGATCGTGTTGTAGACGAGGTAGACCAGCGAGAAGTCGCCGGGGACGCGGGTGGTGGCCATGTCGCCGATGGTCACCGGGAGCGTGTCCGCGTCGGCCTTGCGGCGCAGCACTGCGGCCATGGCCTCGGACAGCTCGATGCCCGCCACCGGCACGCCGCGTGCGCGCAGCGGGACGCCCACGCGTCCGGTGCCGATGGCGAACTCCAACGCCCGGCCGTCTCCGGCGAGTTCGGCGAGGAAGTCGAGGGTCGGGCCGAGCACGGCGGCCGAGCCCATCCCGGTCCCGGACTCGCTCTCCTCGGCGTCGTAGCGCTCGGCGGTCTCCGCGGTCCACAGCTCACTGCTCGTCACGGCGGACCACCTTGCCGCGCGAGAGGGGCGGCTGTCGACGGATTTACGGGCCGCCGCGCACGACGGTGGCCCGGGTGCGAAGGACCTCCCGCACACGACAGTGGCCCCGGTGCGAAGACCTCTCGCACCGGGGCCGCCCACGTCACGTACTTCTGAGCACCAGCTGCTCCGTACCGCTCAGCAGCAGCGGAACCCCTCCCGGGGATCCGCCTCGCGGGCGTCCATCCGCTCCCGCTCGAACTCCCGCCGGGACTTGGGCACTTGGCCGTGGGCCCGGGCGTGGGCGGCGTACCGGTCGTACACCGCCTCGCCCGAGAGCTCACGCCACCAGTGGCGCACCTGCCGCAGGAGTGCCATCAGGACTTCCCGGCCGCCACCGGCGTACCGCCGGACGTGCCGTCACCGTCGCCGGAGGAGCCGTCGCCGGACGAGCCGCCGCCCGCGACCGCTGCCGCCGCGGCCAGCTCGGCCTTCTCCTCGGCCGTGGGCCACAGACCGGCCGGTGCGACGATCTTCGACTCCACGTACGGGGCCTCCTTGATCTCCGCGGAACCGGGGTTGCGGATCGCCTTGACGCAGACGCGCGTGGCATCGGCGAGCACGACGAGGATGAGGATCGCGAAGATGGCGCACAGGACGCCGTCCACCGTGGAGTTGGTGACGATGGTCTCCATGGCGTCGCGGTTCTTGGCCGTGCCGAAGGACTCGGCGCCTGAGTCCAGGGCCTTCTGGTAGACGTCGCGCTGGGCGAAGAAGCCCACCTTCGGGTCGTCCGAGAACACCTTCTGCCAGCTGGCGGTCAGGGTCACGGCGGCGTCCCACAGGAGCGGAATGCCGGTCACCCAGGCCCACTTGAGGCGGCCGGACTTGATCAGGAGCGTCGTGCAGACGGCGAGCGCCACGGCCGCGAGCAGCTGGTTGGCGATGCCGAAGAGCGGGAACAGCTGGTTGATGCCGCCCAGCGGGTCGTGCACACCCACCCACAGGAAGTAGCCCCAGCCGCCGACGACCACGGCACTCGCCAGCCAGACACCCGGCTTCCAGGACACGTCCCGCAGCGGCTTCCACACGTTGCCCAGGGTGTCCTGGAGCATGAACCGGCCCACGCGCGTACCGGCGTCGACGGTGGTGAGGATGAACAGCGCCTCGAACATGATCGCGAAGTGGTACCAGAAGGCCTTCATCCCGGCGCCGCCCACGACCGCGGAGAAGATCTCCGACATGCCGAACGCGAAGGTCGGCGCACCGCCGGTCTTGGCGACGACCGTCTGCTCGCCGACCTCTTCCGCGGCCTTGGCGAGCTGCTCCGGCGTGATGGCGAAGCCGATGCCCTTCACGAACTCGGAGGCCGACTCCAGCGTCGGACCGAGCGCGCCCGCGGGCGAGTTGATCGCGAAGTAGAGGCCGGGCTCCAGGATGCACGCGCAGATCACGGCCATGATCGCGACGAAGGACTCGGTGAGCATCGAGCCGTAGCCGATCAGCCTGACCTGCGTCTCCTTCTGCACCATCTTCGGCGTCGTACCGGAGGAGACCAGGGCGTGGAAGCCGGACAGGGCGCCGCACGCGATGGTGATGAAGACGAACGGGAACATCGAGCCGGAGAAGACCGGGCCCTGGCCGTTCGTGGCGAAGTCCGTGACCGAGTCCATCTTCAGCGTCGGCAGCGCGACGACCACGCCGAGCGCGAGCAGCACGATCGTGCCGACCTTCATGAAGGTGGACAGGTAATCGCGCGGGGCGAGCAGCATCCAAACCGGCAGCACCGAGGCCAGGAAGCCGTACACCACCATCCAGATGACCAGCGACGAGGGCGCGAGCGTGAACGCCTCGGCCCAGGAGGACTCGGCCACCCAGCGGCCCGAGACGATCGCGAAGAGCAGCAGCGCGACACCGATGACGGACACCTCGGTGACCCGTCCCGGCCGCAGGATGCGCAGGTAGACGCCCATGAACAGGGCGATCGGGATGGTCATCGCGATGGAGAAGACACCCCACGGCGAGTGCGCCAGGGCGTTCACGATCACCAGCGCGAGCACCGCGAGCAGGATGATCATGATGACGAAAACCGCGATCAGCGCGGCGGCACCGCCGAAGGGGCCGATCTCGTCCCGCGCCATCTGGCCGAGCGAGCGCCCGTCACGGCGGGTGGAGAAGAACAGCACCACCATGTCCTGGACGGCACCGGCGAAGATCACGCCGGCCACGATCCAGATGGTGCCCGGCAGATAGCCCATCTGCGCGGCGAGCACCGGACCGACCAGCGGACCCGCACCCGCGACGGCCGCGAAGTGGTGCCCGAAGAGCACGCGGCGGTCGGTGGGGTGGAAGTCGACACCGTTGTCGAGGCGCTCGGCGGGGGTGGCCCGCTTCTTGTCGACCTTGAGGACGCGGTTCGCGATGAACTTCGAGTAGAAGCGGTACGCGATCGCATACGAGCCGAGCGCCGCGGCGAGCAGCCACGCGGCCGAGATCTCCTCGCCGCGCGAGAGCGCGAGCACACCCCAGCCGGTGGCGCCGACGAGGGCGACGAGCGTCCAGATGACGATCGATTTGGGGGTCATCTTCCGTTCCGGTCTTGCTGTGTCCGTCGTCGCCGGCTCCGGCATGGTGGCTCCGTCCCCTAGATCACCGTGTAACTCGGCCGAAATCTAGGGGTGCCGGACCGGGATACGGAAGCCCCTGTCCGCATATCGGTCTGTGGACAGGGGCTTTGCTCACGTATGTGAACGGTCGCGCGGTCCCATGTGCAGGAGCGGCCGCGCGGCCCATCCGGCCTCAGCAGCAGCGGACCCCTGCCTCAGCAGCAGCGGAACCCCTGCCGGGGATCCGCCGCCTGCCGGTCGGTCCGCTCCCGCTCGAACTCCCGGCGGGACTGCACGGGAGCGTCCGGGTGGTCTTTGCGTACGTGAGCGACATACCGCTCGTACGCCGTCTCGCCCGTCAACTCCCGTACGTACCACCAGATCCGGGAAGCCGCGGTCCGCACCGCCGTCATGAACCCACCTCCGAGCGGTCACCCGCCCCGTCGATCCGGCCGCCGCCCGACCCGAGCCCGGCCGCCTGGAGCTCGGCCTTCTCCTCCTTGGTCGCGAAGAGCTGGGCCGGAGCGATGTACTTGGACTCCGTGTACGGCTCCTCGTGCGAGACGACCGAGGCCGGGTTGCGGACCGACTTGATGCACACCCGGGCCGCATCCGCGATCACCACGACCACCAGGATCGCGAAGAGCGCCGAAAGCACCCCGTCCACCGTGGTGTTGGTGACGATGGTCTCGGCGTCCGTGAGGGCCTTGCCCTCCAGTGTGCCGCTGTCGATGGCGGCCTGCGCCTTGTCGCCCTGCGCGAAGAAGCCCACACGCGGGTCGTCGCTGAACACCTTCTGCCAGCTCGCCGTGAGCGTCACCGTCGCCACCCAGACCAGCGGAACTCCGGTCACCCAGGCCCACTTGAGGCGCCCGGACTTGATGAGCAGCGTGGTGCAGACGGTGAGGGCGACGGCGCCGAGCAGCTGGTTGGAGATGCCGAACAGCGGGAAGAGCTGGTTGATCCCGCCCAGCGGGTCGCGCACGCCCACCCACAGGAAGTAGCCCCACAGACCGGTCACGATCGCGCTGGACACGATCAGGCCCGGCCACCAGCTGACGCGCTTGAGCGGCTTGTACACGTTGCCGAGGGTGTCCTGGAGCATGAACCGGCCGACGCGGGTGCCGGCGTCGAGGGCGGTGAGGATGAACAGCGCCTCGAACATGATCGCGAAGTGATACCAGAAGGCCTTCAGTCCGTCGCTGGTCACGGTCGAGAAGATCTCCGCGACCCCGATCGCGAAGGTGGGCGCGCCTCCCGTACGGCCCCAGAGCGAGGCCTCCTCGACGGACTTGGCGTACGCCACCATCTGGTCCTCGGTGATGGTGAAGCCCCAGCTCTGGATGGTGCCCACCCAGTCCTGGACCGTCTCGCCGAGCACCACCGGCGCCGAGTTCATGCCGAAGTACAGGCCCGGGTCGAGCACACAGGCCGCGATCATCGCCATGATCGCCACCGACGACTCCAGGAGCATGGAGCCGTAGCCGATCATGCGGACCTGCGTCTCCTTCTCGACCATCTTGGGCGTGGTGCCCGAGGAGATGAGCGAGTGGAAGCCGGAGAGCGCTCCGCACGCGATCGTGATGAAGACGAAGGGGAACAGCGACCCGGCGAACACCGGCCCCGTGCCCTGCGTCGCGAAGTCCGTGACCGCGTCCATCTTCAGCATGGGCGCGGCGACCACCACGCCGATGAACAGCAGCGCGATCGTGCCCAGCTTCATGAAGGTGGAGAGGTAGTCGCGCGGCGCGAGCAGCATCCACACCGGCAGCACCGATGCGATGAACGCGTACACCACCAGCCAGATGACCAGGGACTCCTTGCTGAGCGTGAAGGCCTCGGCCCAGGAGGACTTGGCCACCCAGCGGCCCGCGACCAGCGCGAGCAGCAGCAGCGCCACACCGATCAGCGAGACCTCGGCGATCCTGCCGGGCCTGATCACCCGCAGATAGAAGCCCATGAACAGGGCGATGGGGATGGTCATCCCGATGGAGAAGGTGCCCCACGGCGACTCGGCCAGGGCGTTGACCACGACCAGCGCGAGCACCGCGAGCAGGATGATCATGATGGCGAACACCGCGAGCAGCGCGGCCGCACCGCCCAGCGGGCCGATCTCCTCACGCGCCATCTGGCCGAGCGAACGGCCGTTGCGGCGGGTGGAGAAGAACAGCACCACCATGTCCTGCACGGCGCCGGCGAAGATGACACCGGCGATGATCCAGATGGTCCCGGGCAGGTAGCCCATCTGCGCGGCGAGCACCGGGCCGACCAGCGGGCCCGCGCCGGAGATCGCGGCAAAGTGGTGCCCGAAGAGCACGCGGCGGTCGGTGGGCTGGAAGTCGATCCCGTTGTCGAGCCGTTCGGCGGGTGTGGCCCGCGTCTTGTCGGCCTTCAGGACCTTGTACGCGATGAACTTCGAGTAGAAGCGGTAGCCGATCGCATACGAGCCCGCGGCGGCGGCCACCATCCAGGCCGCCGACACTTCCTCGCCCCGCGACAGGGCGAGCATGGTCCATCCGGCCGCGCCGACCAGCGCGACGATGGTCCAGACGACGATGGAGCGGGTCTTGTTGCGACTCTGGCCGGTGACTGCGGTTGACACGGGTGGTCCTCCCGTTCATGCGGCGACGGGAGGACCGTAGAGCAAGGATGTGATCTGCGCTACACCGCGGGCGGTACCGGTGCGGGCTCAAGTGCCCGGGCGTGCAAGGGAGTCGGGGCGGGCCCCGAGTGCCCTCAGGCCCAGTCGATCACGGCGGAGATCGCGCCGCGGGTCGGACCGCAGTCGACGGTCGAGGTCATGTTCCAGTCGGCGTTGGCGCGCCGCCAGGGCCCGTACACCGTGTTCTTCGTCGTGCCATTGGTGCAGACGACCTGGGCGCGGAAGGTCTTGTTGGACACGCCCGCCGGGCACTTGGCCCAGCCCAGGTGGCCGGAGGTGCCGGTGGTGCAGCCCGCGGCCTGGGCGGGCGCGGCCAGCGCGACACCGCCGAGTAGCAGTGCTCCGGTCAGGCCTGCCGTGGCCAGCTTCTTGCCGATGCGCATGAGTGATCCCCCTACGGTCGAACGTTCTTCGATCTTCGGTCGATGTGATCGTTCAGGACCGTAAGGGGATCCAGGCGGCCGCGGCAAGGGATTGGTCCGGACCAACTCCCGTGCTGTGTAGGTGAGTTGAGCGTCGCGGTGGAGGGCTCAGTCGTTCGGACGCTTGAGGCGGGCCACGAACTTGTACCGGTCGCCGCGGTACACCGAGCGCACCCACTCCACCGGCTTGCCCTCGGCGTCCAGCGAGTGGCGCGAGAGCATCAGCATCGGCAGGCCCACGTCCGTGCCGAGCATGGCCGCCTCGGTCGGGGTGGCGAGGGAGGTCTCGATGGTCTCCTCGGCCTCGGCCAGGTGCACGTCGTAGACCTCGGCGAGCGCCGTGTACAGAGAGGTGTACTTGACCAGTGAGCGGCGCAGCGCAGGGAAGCGCTTGGCCGACAGGTGTGTGGTCTCGATGGCCATCGGCTCCGCGTTCGCCAGGCGCAGGCGCTGGATGCGCAGGACGCGGCCGCCGGTGGTGATGTCGAGCAGCTCGGCCAGCCGGTCGTCGGCGGTGATGTAGCCGATGTCGAGGAGCTGCGAGGTGGGTTCGAGGCCCTGGGCCCGCATGTCCTCGGTGTACGAGGTGAGTTGGAGCGACTGCGAGACCTTGGGCTTGGCGACGAAGGTGCCCTTGCCCTGGATCCGCTCGAGCCGGCCCTCGACCACCAGCTCCTGGAGCGCCTGGCGCACGGTGGTGCGCGAGGTGTCGAACTCGGCCGCGAGCGTGCGCTCCGGCGGGACGGGCGTGCCGGGCGGCAGGGTCTCCGTCATGTCCAGCAAGTGCCGCTTCAGGCGGTAGTACTTGGGGACGCGGGCCGCACGCCCCGTACCCGTCGGTTCGGCCGCCGCGGTGCCGCTCCCCGCGGTGCTCCCCGCCTCCGTGCCCATACGCCCGCCCGTCTCCCGGCCGCCGAGTGCGGTGCTCTCGCGCGGCTCCTGTGCTGCTGCCGTCACCGGCTCCTCCGTCTGTCGCGGCTCACATCGTGACACGGCCCTGTCCCGGCCTGTCGCTGTCGCTCAGGTGTCGGTCCGGTAACGGGATGTGGGACCCCTCTTATACACCCTTGACACCCCTAAAGGTCTAGGCCAAGCTCCCCGTACTGGTCTACACCATTAAAGACCAGGTCCCAGCCCCACGGGAGTACTTGGCGTATGTCACCGCAGAGGGCAGGGGGGTGGGCAGATCCCTGAGGAGGGTGGCGTGAAGCGCAAGCTGATTGCGGCGGTCGGCGTCGCAGCGATGATGTCCGGTGTCGCAGCCTGTGGTTCGGACGACGGCAAGAATGCGGCCAAGGACCCGAAGGACCGCAACGAGACGTTGACCGTCTGGCTGATGGTGGACGCGCAGAGCACCTGGCCGGAGCTGGTCGACGACGTCAACGCCCAGTTCAAGAAGAAGTACCCGAAGGTCAAGGTCAACGTTCAGTACCAGCAGTGGGCCGACAAGGCCAAGAAGCTGGACACCGCGCTCGGCGGCGACAAGTTCCCCGACGTGGTGGAGCTCGGCAACACCGAGACCATGCAGTACATCCTCAACGGGGCGCTCGCCGAGATCGACCCGAAGAAGTACGACAACAGCGACACCTGGATCCAGGGTCTCAAGGACACCTGCTCGTTCGAGGGCAAGCAGTACTGCGTGCCCTACTACGCCGGTGCGCGCGTCGCGATCTACAACACCGACATGTTCAAGAAGGGCACCGGCAGCGACAAGCTCCCGGAGACCGAGGCCGACCTGCTCAAGGCCCTCGACAAGGTCCAGGCGGAGTACACCAAGAAGGACAAGCGCTTCTCGTCCCTCTACCTGCCGGGCCGTTACTGGTACGCCGCGATGTCCTACGTCGCCGCGTACGGCGGCAAGATCGCCGAGTACGACGAGGGCTCCAAGGAGTGGAAGGGCACGCTCTCCAGCCCCGAGGCCAAGCAGGGCATCCAGCACTTCATCGACCTGGTCAAGAAGTACAACAAGGCCGACCAGACGAAGGACGAGCAGGACCACGCCAACGTCATGGCCAACGAGAAGGCCGCCCTCCTGTACGGCAACGGCTGGGAGGCCGGCTCGGTCATCGACGGCAAGAACAACGGCAACCCGAAGCTGGAAGGCAAGATCCAGGTCGCGGGCATGCCCGGCCCGAACGGCAAGGCGCTGCCCTCGTTCATCGGCGGCTCGGACCTCGCCGTGACCGGCAAGTCCAAGGTGGCGGACCTCGGTGAGGAGTGGATCTCCCTCTTCACCAGCGAGAAGTCCATGGAGGTGCTGGCCGGCAAGAACATCCTGCCGAACAACACCAAGCAGCTCGAGCCGCTGAAGGCCAAGCCCGAGACGGCCCCGGTCGCCAACGCAGTGCCGGACGCCTGGTTCACCCCGATCGCCCCGGGCTGGACCTCGATCGAGAAGGAGGAGGTCCTGGAGAACATGCTCCTCGAGATCCTCAAGGGCTCCTCGGTCGACGAGGCCACGAAGAAGGCCGACGACAAGATCAACGAGCTGATCAACAAGTAGTCCCGAGCCGGAAGGCTCCCAGGCGGCGGCGAGGCTCTCGCGGGCCTCGCCGACCGCCCCTTTCGGTGCACCCGCACGGAGGTCCTCCCAGGTTCCGCCCCGGTTCCTCCGGGAGGTCCTCCCGGGTGCAGAGAGACAAACGGAAGGTCAGCCACGTGAGTGCCGCCGACACCACCAAGGCCGCGGGGGCCGAGATCCCCGTACAGACGGCCACGACAGTCACCGACCGCGGCCCGTCCTCCCCGGACGGCACTCGCCGTGGTCCCGCGCAGGGCAGCCCCAGGCGCACCTTCAAGAAGGGAGCCCTGCTCCCTTACCTCCTGATCCTGCCGGCGATCGTCGCCATCGCCGCTGTCTACGCGTACCCCCTGGTCAAGACGGTCATCCTGTCCTTCCAGGACCTCGGGCGGCGCGAGCTGTGGACCGGGGACGACCCGCCGTGGGTCGGCTTCGAGCAGTTCACCAACATCCTGGGCGACTCCGAGTTCTGGTACGTCACCGGCCGCACTGTGCTGTTCATGGCGGTCTGCGTCGTCCTCACCATGGCCATCGGCCTCATGGTCGCGCTCCTGATGCAGCGGCTCACCACCTGGGTGCGGCTCGTCCTCACCGTGGCCCTGATCGCCGCCTGGTCGATGCCGCTCATGGTGGCCGCGTCCATCTTCCGCTGGCTGGCCGACTCCGACTACGGCCTGATCAACACCCTGATCGCCAAGTTCGCCGGTGAGGACTTCCTCGGCCACAACTGGTTCCTCAACCCCTGGCAGGGCTTCGCCGTCATCATCGCCCTGGTGGTCTGGGGCGCGATCCCCTTCGTGGCCATCACGCTCTACGCGGCCCTGACCCAGGTCCCCGCCGAACTCGAGGAAGCCGCCCAGCTCGACGGCGCCAACGCCTTCGGCGTCTACCGCTTCGTCACCTGGCCGGTGATCAAGCCGGTGTTCATCATGGTGGGCACCCTCTCGGTCATCTGGGACTTCAACGTCTTCGGGCAGATCTGGCTGCTGCGCGGCAACAAGCCCGAACCCGAGTACGAGACCCTCGGCCTCTACTCCTACTCCAAGGCCTTCGAGTCCACCTCGTTCAGCCAGGGCTCGGCCATCGCCCTCATCACCGTGCTGCTGCTCTCCGGCGTGGCCGTGTACTACGTGCGTCAGCTGATCAAGACGGGAGAGGTCGAATGAGCGCCTCGACTCCGACGACCCCGGTGACCAAGGCCGGCCCGGCCGCCGAGCCGCAGGTGCTGCGGCCGGACCGCAAGAAGTCCCGCCTGCACTACAACATCCTCGGCCTGCTGATCGCCGTGGTCATGGCGTTCCCGGTGTACTGGCTGATCGTCAGCGCCCTGCGCCCCAACCAGGAGATCCGCTCCTACGACCAGACGCTGTGGCCGTCGTCGATCACCTTCGACAACTTCAAGCGGGCCCTGAACCAGCCCAACTTCGACACCGCCGTCCAGTCCACGCTGATCGTCTCGCTCACCGCGGTGATCGGCGGCATGGTGATCGCGACCCTCGCGGCCCTCGCCATCGGACGCTTCCGGTTCTTCGGCCGCAAGCCGCTGCTCGTGGTCCTGATCCTCGTGCAGATGCTGCCGCCGACGGCGATGCTCATCCCGATCTACGCCCAGCTCAACGCCATGGGCGGACTCAACGAGTACTGGGGCCTCATCGCCCTCTACCTCGTGACCACCCTGCCCTTCGCGGTCGTCATGATCCGCGGCTTCGTGGTCAACATTCCGGTGGAGCTGGAAGAGTCCGCCATGGTCGACGGCTGCACGCGCTTCGGCGCCTTCATGCGGGTGGTCTTCCCGCTGCTCGCCCCCGGCCTGGCCGCCGCCTCGATCTTCGCGCTGGTCAACGCGTGGAACGAGTACTTGTTCGCGTACATCTTGATGAACGACAACGACAAGTACACGCTCAATGTCTGGCTGATGACGTTCACCACCGAACGCGGCACGGACTACGGGGCGCTCATGGCCGGTTCCACCTTGATCGCACTGCCGGTGGTGGTCTTCTTCATGATCATTCAGAAGAAGATGGCCACGGGGCTCACCTCAGGCGCCGTGAAGGGATAACACCCACACATGACGACACTCGCCCGCGGCGTGGACACCTTGACCCGTGACGCGCTCGCCGTACTCCAGCCCGGCTTCGTCGGGACCAGCGCACCCGACTGGCTCCTGCGCCGGATCGGCGAAGGACTCCACTCGGTCGGCCTGTTCGGCCGCAACATCCACACCCCTGAGCAACTCGCCGCCCTCACCGCCCAGTTGCGGGCCGAATGCGAGGACGTCCTCGTCGCCATCGACGAGGAGGGCGGCGACGTCACCCGCTTGGAGGTGCGCAGCGGCTCCTCCTTCCCCGGCAACCACGCGCTCGGCGCCGTGGACGACGCCGAGCTGACCCACGAGGTCGCCGCCGAACTCGGCCGCCGCCTCGCGGCCTGCGGCGTCAACCTCAACTGGGCGCCGTCCGCCGACGTCAACTCCAACGCCGACAACCCGGTCATCGGCGTCCGCTCCTTCGGCGCCGACCCGGCGCTCGTGGCCCGGCACACCGCGGCGTACGTCCGCGGTCTTCAGTCCTCGGGCGTCGCGGCCTGCACCAAGCACTTCCCGGGCCACGGCGACACCAGCGTGGACTCGCACCACGCGCTGCCCAGCATCGACGTGTCCGTCGAGGTGCTGCGGGAACGGGAGTTGGCGCCGTTCCGCGCCGCCATCGCGGCCGGCACCAAGGCCGTCATGAGCGCGCACATCCTGCTGCCCGCCCTGGACGCCGACCGGCCCGCGACCCTCTCGCACCGCATCCTGACCGGGCTGCTCCGCGAGGAGCTCGGCTTCGACGGCCTGATCGTCACGGACGGCATGGAGATGCAGGCCATCTCCGCGACGTACGGCATCGAGCGCGGCAGCGTGCTCGCGATCGCCGCCGGCGCCGACGCGATCTGCGTGGGCGGCGGACTCGCGGACGACGACACGGTGGTGGCGCTGCGCGACGCCCTCGTCGCGGCGGTCCGCAGCGGCGAACTCCCCGAGGAACGCCTCGCGGACGCCGCCGCCCGCGTCCGCGCGCTGGGGGAGTGGACGGCTGCTTCCGTACGGGCCGAACGCGCGCCCCAGTCGGACATCGGCCTGGTCGCGGCCCGCCGCGCCCTGAAGGTGACGGGCACGCGTGAGGCCCTCACCTCTCCCGCGTACGTGGCGGCCTTCACGCCCATGGCCAACATCGCCGTCGGCGACGAGACACCGTGGGGCGTGGCAGCTGAACTGACCCGTCGCCTCCCGGGCACGGAGACCGGCTCGTACGGGCAGGACGTCACGCCCGACGCCGTGCTCGCCGCCGCGGGATCGCGCCGCATCGTGGCCGTGGTCCGCGACGCCCACCGCCACGCGTGGATGGCCTCGACCCTGGACGCCCTGATCGCCGCCCGCCCGGACACGGTCGTCGTCGAAATGGGCGTCCCGCAGTCGGCCCCTCGCGGCGCCCTGCACGTGGCGACGTACGGCGCGGCGCGGGTCTGCGGAGTGGCCGCGGCGGAGGTCCTCACCGGGGAGTGACCCGGTCCGGCTGCTCGGCCCTGATCCGCAACACGACGAAGCGGGCGCTCTCACGGGGGGAGAGCGCCCGCTTCGTCGTGCTGTGAGCGGCGCGAGGTCAGGGGCGAGCCCCGAAACCGGGGTCCAGGGGGCGCAGCCCCCGGGCTCGGCCCGACCCCTAAATCCCCTGCCAAGCAGGCTTGTTGTCGAAGGCGTGCCGGAAGTAGTCCGCCAGCTTCAGCTTGGACGCCGCGGCCTCGTCCACCACGACCGTCGCATGCCGGTGCAGCTGCAGCGCGGAGGCCGGCACCAGGGAGGAGACCGGCCCCTCGACCGTCTGCGCCACGGCCTCGGCCTTGCCCTCACCCGTCGCGAGCAGCACCAGGTGCCGCGCGTCGAGGATGGTGCCGATGCCCTGGGTGATCACGTGGTGCGGGACCTGGTCGATGTCGTTGTCGAAGAACCGCGCATTGTCGATCCGGGTCTGCTCGATCAGCGTCTTGATCCGGGTACGCGAAGCGAGCGACGAGCACGGCTCGTTGAACCCGATGTGCCCGTCGGTGCCGATGCCGAGGATCTGCAGATCCACACCGCCGGCCGCGGCCAGCGCCTCGTCATACGCGTCGCACGCGGCCTGGACGTCCTCGGCGCTGCCGTCGGGGCCCATGAACTGCGACTCGGGCAGCCCGAGCGGCTCGACGACCTGGCGCAGCACGGTCGCACGGTACGACTCGGGGTGACCGGCGGGCAGGCCGACGTACTCGTCGAGCTGGCAGATCCGGGCCTTCGAGGCGTCCACCGCGCCCGCGTTCACCTGGGCGACGAGCGCGTCGTAGATGGGCAGCGGGGTGGAGCCGGTGGCCACGCCGAGCAGCGCGTCGGGCTTGCGGGCCAGCAGGTCCACGATGGCCCCCGCGATGAGCTCGCCGCCTGCCTTGGCGTCCTTGACGATGACAACTTCCACGCTGGGCCTGCCGATCTGGATAGGTGGGCGAAATGCGGACCACGAGAGCTCGTGGTATAGACCAATCTAACAGAGCGGGCCCTTCCCCGCGCCCGGAACTGCTCCGCCAGTGGCTCCCCCTTGCACCCCGGGGCCCCCACCCTCCCCACCCACCCCTCCCGCCCCAGCCAACGCCCCGGCAGGCCCCCCTCCACACGCCCGGTCCACCCACCCACCCAGGCGCACCCGGCACCCGCCCACCCGGGCCGCCTGGCTGCATTCGGCCGCCCCAGCCACACCCAGCCACCAGGCCGCACCCAGCCACCACCCAGCCGCATCCGCCGCCCCCGGCCCGCCCGTCCGTCGCCCC
>NZ_FNFF01000033.1 GCF_900100315.1 Streptomyces indicus | reverse complement strand
ATCGCGCAGCGCGACCAGTCCAACTCGCCGTTCGCGCCAAGCCGATCAAGAACGACGCGGTGCAGCTTGGCCCATACCCGCGCCCGCGACCAGTCCGTGAAACGCCGATGCACCGTCTGCCAGGAGGCGCCGAAGACCGGTGGCAGCTGCCGCCAGGCGCAACCCGAGGTCGCGACGAACACGATCGCGGCCAGCACCGCCCGGTCATCGCATCGCCGGCGGCCTCCGCCCTGGACGCGTACCGGCGGCTCCGGCGCCACGTCCTCGAAGATCTCCCACAGTCCGTCCGGCACGAGCCGCTCAACTATGTCCATGCCCGAAGCAACGACCTACCGCCAATCGAGACACCGTCTAAGACCGGGAAGAAGCTGCCTGGAGCAAGCCCACTGGACCCGCTGCACCGTCTCGCTGGGCCGGCTGGATCGGCCTCCAGGCTTCGCCAGGACGAGAACGACAAGGTCCGCAAGCGGGACTGCAACGAGAACACGCCCGGTGCCCCGGCGACGGGCAAGGACTGCGATGAGTATCCGTTCGGCTCGACCGCCGAAGGCGCTGCCCGCTACATGTACGACGGCGAGCAGTACATGAACGACTTCTCCGTCCGCTATATCAACTCGGAGGAAAACCAGGAGGCGGGCTACCGCCTGAATGCCTGGTACCAAAATGACCGAATCCTCGACGGAGAAGCCTTCACTATCACCATCGGTGACTAATATTCCCGCGGTGGTACTCCAGTAGCACAACAGCAGGGCCGTCCCATTACCGGACGGCCCTGCTTTCGCGTCGACGCGGGTCAGGCAACAGCGATCCGCCAAACCTGCACCAAGCAGTATTGGTCCCTGTCACCCATGGCGGCTTCATGGCCACGAGGATTATAGAGTGCGTCGTCACAGCCCTTCAGCGGAGAAGTGATTGGGCTTAGGTCCGGGTTGAACACCCACTGCCAGCGCATCCGGTACGTACCCGGCGAAGGCAACACCAGCGGGATATCCCACGGCCCGGCGGTCGGCGCTTGCAGGCGCAGCTCGCCTTCGGGAAG
Organism: Streptomyces indicus; assembly: GCF_900100315.1. Taxonomy (GTDB): domain Bacteria; phylum Actinomycetota; class Actinomycetes; order Streptomycetales; family Streptomycetaceae; genus Streptomyces; species Streptomyces indicus. The sequence goes on along the minus strand of NZ_FNFF01000033.1, from coordinate 26,401 downwards.
GTCCACGTCGGCTTCTTCCTGCCCCGCCCATGGCCCAGGCGGCGGCGCCGGCGCGGTAGTCCACGACTCCAGACGTATCGCTACTGTCGTCACCTCCGGCGGCGTCTGCAGATACACCAGCCCCGGTCCGGGAAGTAGCCATTTCGTTCTGTCCGCATGATCGTCGAACATCTCCGCGCCCATAGTTGTGTCGTGCAACCCGAGCAGCCGATAACTCGCAGATACATTCGCCTCACAGGAATCCAACAACCTAGACATCAATACCTCACAATCGGACACAGCGAAGAAGCCCATCGACAATGCTCCCACTGACCCTATGCGAGCAGTGTCCTGCGCCAAGCCGCGGTGCGAGCGGCAGGTGCCGGGAAGGCGATGCGCGGCTCGCCGGCGCGAAGTCGCAGGGGTAGCTCGTCAGCATCGTTGAGGATGATCACCTGTGCTCCGACGGGGCCGTGCGGCCACTCCTTGCCAGCCATCGGATCAGAGCCTCACCAGTGAACTTGAGTCACAGGCCTAAGATCACAAAGCTTCTCACTCGGGGCGTCGGAGGTCCTGGCGCCTGGTCCGGGAGACTTTCCCTTCTGGGCCGGGCAGGATAGCTCGCGCGCTTGACACCAGTGCGGTGTTCTTGTGCTGAGGTATTGGTGCGACTGGTGTTAATGGGAGGGAGGGCGTGTGTCCACGGGGAGGAGCATCCTGCGATGGGTCGGCGCAGGCACCGCGGGGGTTCTCATGGTCTGCGCGGCGCCGGGGGCGGCGCTCGTGTACGCAACGGCCAACGTCCCCACGGCCTACGGGTTCGATACGAAAGCGCAGAACGTCACCGGCAGTTCAACAATGGGGGGCGCCCCGCAGTTGGCTGAAGGGGCGGCGTATCGCAGTGCGCTCGCCGGCGGTGATCCGGTGTATTTCCGGATCGATCTCGATGCCCGCAGAACCGCGTATGCCTCGGTGGTGGCCGTTCCTGAAGTGGGTGGTGAGTTGACGGCGATGCACTCGCTGCAGGTCAGCCTCGTCGACGCCGAGGGCACCAGCTGCGATAGGCAGAGTCAGGGATTTACGGACGGGTTCGCGCAGCCACTTGCCCTGACCGCGGTCCGCACCAACGCCGCAGACGCCGGTCCGGCTGAGGCGAAGCGCCAGCAGGCGGGCACGTATTACGTGGCGGTGTCCCGGTCGAACCGGAGCGCCGGGGATGCGCCGTGGCAGCTGGACCTGCGGGTCGATACCGAAGCCCCGCTCAAGAGGAAGGGCGCGGCCAGTCCGCCGGCGGCCGCGCCGAGCGCGCAGCCCACCGGCGCCCCCACGAACACCGAGGGTGGTGGCGGGTTCGCTGTCGCCGCGCCGCTACGGACCGGGGCGGCGATCAGCGAAATCCGTCCGGGGCAGTCGCAGTTCTTCCGGGTGCCCATCGGGTGGGGACAGCGGCTGAAGGCCAGCGTCGAGATCGCAGCGAGCCGTAAGGGTCCGTATGTGGCGAGTGCCGTGTCGGTGTCGGTGTATAACCCGGCCCGGATGCACGCCGATACCGCATGGAGCGGCTACCGCGGCGAAGGCGCCACCATTGACCTGGACGAACTCCCAGCGGTGGCATACGACAACCGGACAGCCGAACAGCACAACAGGCGGCCATGCGGTGTCCCGGCTGGTACTACGTGAAAGTAACTGCCTCCCCCAACCTCACCCCCACCTGGGGCAACAAACCACTGAAGCTGTCCCTACGCCTGACCGTCGAGGACACGCCCGGCAACCAGCCCGCCTATGCGGGAGATCCCGGCATCTTCCAACTCCCCCACACCAAGCCCACACCCACGCCGAAGAAGCCCACGGCAGCGGAGGACGGCGCGAGCGGCGGCATGAAGACGGTGGCGATCGGAGCCTTCGGAACCGGACTGCTCCTCCTTGCCGTCGCCGCCACCCGGGTGCTGCGCGCACGCCGACCCCCTCGCCCTTAATCCTCACGCCCAGGCGCAGTGCGTTTGGAGGCTTGGGAGGGAGGTGGCACTGCACCACGCGCGAGATGCAGAGCCTTGGGCTCAGGTCCTGTCGTCGTCGCCCCACGGCGACCGTAGGGGCGCTGCGATCGGGCCAGATCTGGGAGCGGCTAGCCGGGATGCATGTGCCGCGAGCGGCATCCCAGGGCCGGTGGGTGCACGTTCAGCCAAGTCGCAGTTCCCAGCACCGTTCGGGTGACGGGCATAGGAATGGGCCGATCGCTTCCACGTAGGAGAGCGGTTGGCAGCTGATGAAAGCGCACGCCTCGGAGAACGGATGCACAGCGTGCCAAGCCGCGGAGATGGGGGCGACCACGCCCTGGCGCGTAGCCGAGGGGTCATCGCCTGACCAGACCGGAGAACGCCGGCCCGGGCCGGCCGGATACGGGTCAGCTCATGGCCGACATCCGCCGAACCCGTGATCAGGCCTGGAACCAGGCCCAGATACCGACGGCGACCAAGAGCAGACCCAGCGCAGTGAGCCAGCCCGTTCCGGCCGGCAGACCACCAGAGGGCGCTGGCGGGACGGGCTCTGGGGCGGCGGGTGAGGGTGCGGTCAGGCGGGCCGTGATCGAGGTAGCACCGTCGGCAGGTGCGACAACCGACCTGCGCGCCGCGGCGGACCTGGGGGCTGCGACGGAGAAGGACGGCGTGGGACGGCGCAGCCGGGCGGTCGTGTTGCTCGTCCCCTCAGCCCCATCTGTCGTCGCCGAGGGCTCCGCGGTGATGGGCCCTTCGGGCCCGAAGCCCTCCGGAAGAGGGGCGAGTTGGTCGAAGACTTCGATCGTGCTGTCGCTGTCCGGCTCCGGGAGCTGCGGAACGATCGCGGCAAGGACCGTGCGCGCCTGGTCGGCGGTGGCCAGGCGCTGGAGCGGGTCAGGGTGCAGGAGTTGAGTGATCAGCTGCCACCACGGTTCCGGGATCTGCTCGGGTTCCGGCGGTGGGGTGCCGTCGGCGCTGTAGCCGCGGACGAGAGCTGGGGTGTCGGGGCGGGTGCCGGTGAGCAGGTAGAGGGCGACGACGCCGACGGCGAACAAGTCGGCCTGCGGATCGGGCTCGGCGCCCTCGTACTGCTCGGGAGCGATATAGCCCGGGGTGCCGATCACCTGATGGACCAGCGTCATCCGGACATCACCGTCCTGGTGCGCGAGCCCGAAATCCCCGACCCGCCACACCGGCCGCCGCGTGCCCGTGGCCTCAAGAAGGAGGTTTCCGGGCTTGATATCGCGGTGCAGGATCCGCATCCCATGCACCGCCTCAAGACCGGCCAGCAGCTGATCGACGAGCAGCGCGGCATAGCGCGGCGGCAAAGGACCATAGTCACCGACCAGACTGGACACAGTGCCGCCGGCGGCCAGATCCATCGCGATGAGAACCTTGTCATCCGCCGCCGCCACCCCGTGGGAGCCAGAACATGCCGATGCTCAACACGGCGGACACCCTCACGAACGAACCGCAACAGATTGTGGGCCTGCGACTGCTGCAGCATCTTCGCCGCCACATACCGCTGTTCACGGATGTGCCACGCCCGATACACCAACCCGAAGGCGCCTTGGCCGAGCTCGTCGACCAGCACGTACCGCCCCGCAAACAACGAGCCCACACTCACCAACTCCCCCACTCCCCCAGTTCAGCGCGTCGTGATCAGCCCTGCAGATGCCAGGTGTACTGGTGAGCCGTGCAGCGCACGAGGACCTCGCCGGTACAGCCCCGCACCATACAGAGCCAGACAACCCGCGCCCTCGGATTGCGCAGCACGTCCCGTCCCCAACTCGCCGTTCGTGCCAGGTCAGTCGAGAACCGCATGCTGCCGCTTTGATACCCGCGCCGATGGGCCCCGCGCACCCCGCACTGGTCTCGGTGCAGGCGGTGCATAATCCCGTGCATGCCAAACAGGGAGGGGCGGCAGCGGTTCGATGCCGACGGAGCGGCTTCCATCGTCGTGGCCCATCGGCAGGGGGCGGCTGGCACCATGGCTCTAATCGCGTCGCAGATCTGCGGGAAGGTGGTCCACAACAACCTGGACCGCATCCTCTGCCGTTGATGTCTCTCCCAGGAGCGTGCGATAGCCGTCCCTATACACCGAGTACGGCGGACCGCCCGTCACGATGAAGGGGGAGTTGTTCCGTGGTGGCGGGTCGCCCCAGGGCGGAGCGGTGCGCGTGAACTTCAGCGTGCCGTGTGTGTGGAAAGGGAAGAGGCGGCGCAGCGCAGGTTGCTCATAGGCGGCCTTGGCGATAGGCGGCAGCGCGTCGTCGAAGGCGCCCCGCATCTCCCGTCTGCGCTCCAGCAGCCAGATCCAGGCAGTCTCGATGTCAGGGGCCTCGGGCATGAGCCCACAATCCACTGTGCGGCGGCCTAGAGGCAACCAGCTGGGGCGCGGTCGCCGTCGTCAGATCCGAGGCCCAGGGGCAGCAGCGGGAGAGGCCCGGAAGGTAGTCCAGGCTGACATCCACCCGTGACATCAACGGCGCTGAACGAGGGCAGACAGTGACGGTCCAGTACGACTACCGTCACTGGAGCGCGACTTCGGCCGGCCGTGCCTCGCATGGCAACCCGATCGCCGGCACCGAGATCACTGCCGCCCTGCCCGCCACGAAGCAGGGACCGCACTTCACAGACCAGCACGGCCGGCCGACGCACACACTGGCACTCACACCCACAGGAACAGCCGGCCGCACACTGCTACCTGGATTGACCGCGGGCAATACTCCAGGCACCTACCGGCTCACGCTCACCACAACTGAAGGCGTCACCCTCGATATCGAACTCACGGTCACGCCGGGGCACGATCACGGCGCAGACGCGCCACGCGGCTGGACGCTGATCCGTACCATCCTGGGATGACCTCGCCTTTCATAACGGCCCGGCGCCGGCGGCTCGTCGTCCTCGCCGTCACAGCGGGACTGTGCCTGTTCGCTTGGTGGGCCATGCAGCCGGTCAGCAGCGGCTGTCCCATCGCCGACCCGACTGAAGTCCAGGCGACCATCAGCAGCGAAGCGTTCGGCTCCAGCAGCGACGCGCCCTGCGCGGCGGAAACCCAACACCCACGCCTATACGGATGGCTCGGCCTCGGTCTGTAGTGCGTGGCCGTCGCCCAGACGCTCGCTGAGCACTTCTACACCACGAGGCCCGAACAAGCCGCCGGGCGAGCCCGGGGTGCGGGCGTAAATACACTTGCGAGCCGTGAGGGGCTGTTAGGTGCTGTGACGGGTGGGATGGTGGCCTGGTGGCATGATCGAGACGTGATCAGTGAACCCGCCTGCCCAGGCACGAAGAGGTATGTCCTGTTTGATGTCGATGGCACGTTGATTGATGCCTTGGACAATCAGCGTCTGGTCTGGCGCGCGTGGGCACAGCGGTACGGACTGGACCCTGATGAGGTCTATCGCGTGGCGCTGCGGACGCGGCCGACGGAAACGTTCGCGCAGGTTGTCCCGGACCGGGACCCCCAGGAGTGTTTGGCCGCATTGCATGAGCTGGAGGATGAGGATGTGCGGGCTGGCTCATATGCGGCTTTCGACGGCGCCTTGGAACTGCTGAACGCTTTGGATCCCGAGGCCTGGGCGCTCGTGACCTCGAACTACGAGCACCGGGTACGTGGACGGTTCGCACGAACTGGTTTGCCGGTCCCGAAGGTTGTCGTCGATGCAGCCGCCGTGGCCGACGGCAAGCCGTCACCGGTGCCGTATATCCAGGCAGCCGAACAACTCGGCGCCGAACCCAAAGACTGCCTGGTCATCGAGGATGCCCCCTCTGGGGTGCAGTCTGGGCTGCGTGCCGGGATGACCGTGTGGGGCGTCAACACCCCCACGGCAGTTGAAGGGGTGCATCGTCACTTCGGCAGCCTACGGGAAGCGATCCCAGAGATCTTTGCCTTTGCATCCGGAGCCCATCCTGACCAACTGGAGGGCTCAGCCACAGTGGAATGATCTCGTTGTGGCTAGGTCCTGTCCGGCGGATCATGTGACGGTTCGACTGCTGGTTCGTTGGCATGTCCATGGGGTGGGGAGATCTCACAAGCAAAGAATGGGCACGGTTGAAGCCGCATCTGCCGAAGTCTGGTCAGCGCGGCGGGCGTTGGGGCAGTCACCGCAGGATCATCAACGGGATCCTGTACCGGGACCGGACCGGGGTGCCATGTTCGGCCAGGTGTCGGGCGGGATCATCGGCGGCTCGCCGAGACAGGTCCTGCACCTCTACGCCAAGAGCATCACGGCTGTCGGCGGCGGCCTGCGTCCAGGTGCGGAAGCGGGCGCGGTCCTCCTAGCGGATGCCGAGCGGCTCGCAGATGCAGGATCGGCAGTGGCAAGGCCAGGTCGGCGGGCCGAGGCTGCTTGGCGGGTCGACGAGGAGTACACCGGTCAGAGCTTCCACGCGGTGGCGGAAGGCGCGCATGCGGCCGGGGGTGAAGTGCGGTTGGAGCAGGGCGCGCATCCGGGTGTGGGCGGTCTTCTCTGTCTCGTAGTTCCCCAGCAGCAGTCATCCCTGGCGGTGCGCGTACTCCACACTGAGCGGGCTGGCCACGACGCAGCGGGCCGTGGTGTCGGTGGCGGGAAGTACGACGGTGACCCGGGCGTAGCCGTACATCCAGGGGGTCGCGCTCATCGGACCGTAGGTGCGGTCGACGACAGCCATGAGGTCATGCACTGCGGAGCCGGTGAACTGGGAGGGGGGTGTCGGCGCACCGTCGGCGACTGGGTCGTGCTGGGTCGACAGGGCCGACGCCGCCTGCCCGGCGCTGGTCAGGAACTTTATGCCGAAGCTGGCTCCGATGCTCTGGATGCCTTCCAGTTCCGCTCCGTCGGCAGTTGCTGAGCTGTAGCCGAGGAGGTGGCGTGTCGAGCCGTGCAGCAGCAGTCGGCAGCCGGTCTCCTGCTCATAGTCCGGGTCTTGGCCCGGGGCGGGGTCGGCGAAGAGCACCATGTGCTGGAAGTCGCCGGGCAGCGTGACGCAGTGCAGGGGTGCCTCGAACACCACCCACTGCCCCGGCTGTATTTCCGGGTCGGCGAACCACTGCGCGCACGCGTCGAGATGCTTGTCGATCTGCTGGAAGCGTCGCTGGCGGTCGCGTCCGGTGTCGCCGGTCGGTGCTTCCAGGTCGAAGCCGCCGACCGGGGTGTTCAACCGCACCGTGCTTGTGCGCTTGAACCGGCGCGGCTCCGCAACGAATTGGCTCAGTTTCCCGTCCGACACGTACACGAATTCGCGCACTGCGCACCCCCCGATCGCCAGCTGGCGCCCTATCCTGCCATCGTCTGAGGGCCCATGCCGGCCGCCGTCGCTGCCTTCTAGGCCTGGAGAGCGTTCGTCGGCACCCCTCGCGGCCCGGGAGTACGGCGCTAGATCAGTACGATGAGGCGCTCGTGATGTGCGTATGCGGCCTTGGGGAGCGGCGTTCTTTCGGAAGGAGACGGCCATGGTGCGAGCAGGGCGTGGCGGGTCCGGGCCGTCCCGTCCCCGGCGCAGGGGGCAGGGTGAGCTCGAGGCGCAGGTTTTCGCTGCGCTGCGCGAGGCGGGTGGGCCGGTGAACGCGGCTTGGGTGCAAGAGCGCGTGGGTGCGGATCTGGCGTACACGACGGTGATGACGATCCTGACCCGGCTCCTTGCCAAGAAGGCGGTGACCCGGCGGCGTGAGGGCCGCTCCTTCGTGTGGATGCCGGCTGCGGATGAGGCTGGTCTTGCGGCGCTGCGGATGCGCAAGGTCCTTGACGGGGAAGCTGATCGTGAGGCTGTGTTGGCCAGTTTTGTGACCGGTCTTTCGGTGGACGACGAACGGCTGCTGCGTGAACTGCTCTCGCAGGCGGACGACGAGCCGGAAGACTGACGCAGCGTGGGGGTGTTCGTCTTTCTGCCGCTGGTGTTGCCGTTGACCGCGTGGCCGGTGGCGCGCCTGGCCGAGCATCACTTGCATCCGCGTGCCGCCACCTGGTTGTTGACCGTGGTGGCCGGGGTGATGGCTCTGTGCAGCACGCTGTGTCTTGCGCTGGTGATGGTGGTGGGTACGGCGCAGTTGCCCGGCAATCCGCTGCCGGACGGCTGGTCGGATCCGGAGGTGCGGGCGGCGGTTCCGTTCGACGAGGTGGTCGGGAAGGCCGCCATTCCCGCGCTGGTCGCGGTGTTCGCCGCGTGTGTGCGCACGCTGTGGCGTCATCACCGGGTGCGGGTGGAGGCGCATCGGGCCCTGCTGGGGACGTCGGCGACCTCGGTGGCGGTCTTGGACGACGTGGCTCCGTACGCCTATGCGCTGCCGGGTCATCGAGATCGCATCGTGGTGACCACTGGCCTGCTGGGTAGGCTTCAACCGGCTGAGCGGCGCGCTCTGTTCGCGCATGAGCGGGCACATCTCACGCATCGTCACCACTGTTTCCTGCTGGCTGTCCAGTTGGCTGCGCGGGCCAACCCGTTTCTGCGCCCGCTGCGGACCGCCGTCGTCTATACGGCTGAGCGGTGGGCGGATGAGGAAGCGGCCGGGGCGGTCGGGAGCCGCAGGGTGGTGGCGCGGGCGGTCGGTAAGGCCGCGCTGGTGTCCCGGGGAGCGCCCGCGGTGACGTTGGCAGGGCTTGCAGCCCCGGGTCCGGTGCCGCGGCGGGTTGCGGCACTGTTGGCGCCGGCACCGGTGGTGAGGCGCTGGCCGCCCGCGTTCACGGCGGTGGGCCTGGCTCTGTGGGCGGCGACGGCGGGGACGCTGCTGTCGGCGATGTCCTCGGCGAACGCCGCGGTCACGATGGTGCTGATCCTGCATGCGGCGACACCCCTTTAGGTGCGGGTGTCGGGCTCGCGTTCTGGGAAGCGCGAGCCCGACGCGGTGACATCGCCTATAGGTCGAACTCGTGCGGGGGCAGGTCGAGGGCGTAGCACGCCTCCCGTACGGTCTGCTGCTCGTCCTTGTCGAAGTCGCCGTCGGCGCCGCCGATGACGATGCCGATCTGGATGACCGCCCGGGCTTCTGCGGGCTTCTTCCGTGCCTTGGCGATCTCCTGCAGGACGGTCACCTTGCCGAGCGCGAAGTCGGCGGCCAGCTTGTTGCAGTTGTCGTCGAAGCGGCGCTGCAGGTCGGCCGCCTCGAAGTTTTGCAGCACCTGATTGGTGGCGATCAATTGGGAGACCTTCTGCCGCTCGGAGGGGTCGATATGGCCGTCGGCGGCGGCCACCAGGGCGCACATGGCCATGGAGGCATCGCGGAAGGCGCCGCTCTTGAGCTCGTTCTTCTTGGCGAGAAGCTGGCCCTGCATCTGGGTGGCGGTCTCTTTGAAGCGGTCGAACAGGCCCATGTGAACTCCATTGGTGAGGTGTGGCCGAGCCGGTGCACGGCCCGGAATGCCACTTCTACATCTATGTAGAAGTTACCAGGGTGAGGGGTCACGCCTCGTCGCCTTCGAACAAGTCCCCCACCTCGTCCACGACTTCCGCGGCGACCACGCCGGCTGCCACGCCCGCGGCGAGGCCCGCCGCTCCCGCCGCCGCCCTGCCCGAGCGGCCTCGCCCCGCATGCCGGTACCCGCCGCCTTGCTCACACGAAGCTCGACGCTCGATGAGCCGCTTGACCCAACCGTCGACTTCGGCGTTCCAGTCGACTTGCTCGACCCCTTCCAGAGAGACGGTGAAGAGGGTGAGCGAGTCATGGCCCGAGGCGGGCAGGCCGCCACGCCTGTCGGCCCCCAGCACGACCTCCATGCCACCCGGTCCGGCAAGGAAGGTCATCTCGATCTCGCCCACCGCATGGGCGTAGCGCGCAGGCGCAGCCAGTTCGAGCTCTTGGCGAAAGGGAAGTTGTTGCGCGGTGCCGCGGATGCGTCCAAGCTCCAGGTCGGCCGAGCGGAAACCGAAGCCCAGGTGGCCGAGGTTTTCGAGGATCGCCTCCTGGACGGGCAGCGGGGCGATGGCGAGCGGGTCGAGGTCACCCTTGTCCCTGGCGCCTTTGACGGACAGTTCGGCGCGTACGCCGAGCGCGATACCGAGCGGCTGGCCGTGCAGCTCGCTGACCGGCGTCTCGTACGGAAGCGTCACCTGGAAGGGCACCGCGTGTTCGACCGCTTCGACCAGCCGGAACCCCCCGCCGACGACATGCCGACCGAAGACCATCAAGCCTTCGGCTTCGCCGTGCTCCTGCTCCGCCTCCACGCAGGCGACCAGCTCCACAGCGATGTGGTCGATGTCGAAGTCGGCGCTGCCGCCCTTCACGTGGACCTGCCCGCACAGGACTTCACCAGGCCGCACCGGGCCGGAATCGAGGACTGTGTCGATCGTGGGGCCACCCACACCGAGCGAGCCGAGCAGCCGTTTGAACACCATTCTGGCGTCCCTTTCTTCACGTGATCGTCGGCCAGAAATGTTCATCTACAGGACTGTAGATGAACATGTTCGGCGGCAGAGATTCCCGTGGCATGACACCCCGTGGTGCGGGCGATGACCGAAATGGGCAGGGTGGCCTCTGCACGGTTGACGGGCTTGGTCATCGGCTACTCCCGTCGTCGTACGCACCAGATGCACCCGCCTCATATCGTGAGAGACGTGACCTCCTCCCTCAGCTCGCGGCGCATCCGGTGGCCGCTGCCGCCGCACCTCGCGGATGTGGCCGTGGCGGCGGTGGTCGCGCTGTTCACCGGGGCGGACGCGGCGGTGAACGATCCCTCACACCGGCAGGCCGACTGGCTCACCTGGCTGCTGTTCGCCGGCTCGATCGGCGCGCTGCTCGTCCGCAGCCGGTGGCCGATGGCCGCCACGCTGATCACGGGGGCGGCCTGTGCCGGGTGGGCGCTGTACGGGCACATCGGGGAGCTCCTGAACCTGCCGGTGATGGTCGCGCTGTACACGCTGGCCGTGCAGGGCACGCGGCGCCGGACCCTGCGGGCGGGAGTGGTCGCCGCGGTGGTCTCGGGGGCGGTGTCGCTGGTCGCCGGGATCGATGTGGCGCAGCCGCAGGGTGCCCCGCTGCTGGAGATGCTCTGGCCGCTGGTGCCGCTGCTACTCGGTGAGGTGGTGCGTGGGCGGCGGGAGTTGATGCGAGAGTACGAGGCGCGCGCGGCCCGTGCGGAGGCGGACCGGGAGCAGGAGGCAGAGCGCAAGGTGCACCAGGAGCGGGTGCGGATCGCCCGCGAGCTGCACGACGTGGTCGCGCACACCGTGTCGGCGATGACCGTGCAGGCCGGGCTCGCCCTCGACGCCCTCGACGTCAAGCCGGAGGTGGCCCGGGAGGCGATGCGGCAGGTGCGCACGTCGGGCAAGGAGGCTGTGCGTGAGCTGCGGGCCACCGTCGAGGTGCTGCGCGAAGGAGAGCACGCACCCAGGGCGCGTACCGACCCCGCACCCCGCCTGGAACAGCTGCACATCCTCGCCGAGCCGGTGCGGGCTGCCGGAGTCACCGTGTCGCTGCACCTGGAGACCAGTGGCCGGGAGCTGCCGCAGGTGGTGGAGTTGGCGGCGTACCGCATCGTCCAGGAGGCGCTGACCAACGTGATCAAGCACGCGCAACCACGGCACGTCGCCGTCTCCGTCGCCGCGGCCGAGGGCCGGCTGCTCGTCGAGGTCGTCGACGACGGGGCACCGGGACGCCCCCGGGGGGCGGAGGGCTATGGCCTGATCGGCATGCGCGAGCGCGCCGCTTCGGTGGAAGGGACCGTCGAGGCCGGCCCCGTGGCGGGCGGCGGCTGGCGGGTGCATGCGTCGCTTCCCCTGGAGGCGGCGTGATCCGGGTGCTGCTCGCCGACGACCAGACTGTGGTCCGCGCCGGCTTCAAAGCGCTGCTCGACCTCACCGATGACCTCGTAGTGGTCGCGGAGGCCGCCGACGGAACGGCAGCTGTCGAACTGGCCCGCAGTACACGTCCCGATGTGGTTCTGATGGACATCCGGATGCCGAAGCTCGACGGCCTGGCAGCGACCCGGCGCATCGTCGCCGACCGGACGCTGGACGCGGTACGCGTCCTGGTCCTGACGACCTTCGCGGCGGACGAGTACGTCTTCGAGGCCCTGCGGTCCGGAGCCGCCGGATTCCTGCTCAAGGACGTCGAACCGGATGACCTTCGGGCCGCGATTCGCACCGTGGCCGCCGGGCAGTCGCTGCTCGCGCCGACGGTGACCCGGCGGGTGATCGAGGAGTTCGGCCGGCTCCAGGGCCCGCAGGCCGCGGCCCAGGAGCGCTTGGCACCCCTGACCGACCGCGAGCGCGAGGTGCTCGCCCTGGTCGGCCGCGGCCTGTCCAACGACGAGATCGGCACCGCGCTGTGCATGTCGCCGCTGACGGCGAAAACCCACGTCAGCCGCGCGATGACGAAGCTGGGGGCACGCGACCGGGCGCAGCTGGTGGTCCTCGCGTACGAGACGGGTCTGGTGCGGGCGGGCGAGGTGTGATGTGCCCTGTCCGGCGGGAAGCCCCAGGTAGCCCCCACCGGACAGGTGCAGCATTCAGGACGGGCTGACTGCCGCGGTGATGCCCCAGTGGTCGCTCAGCTCGCGATCCTCGTAGGCGTCCGAGCCGTCATAGCGGACGTCACCGCCACGCAGGCCCCAGCCGCGGTCACCGAAGAAGATGTAGTCGAGCTTGCTGCCGAAGGAGTTACGGCACCCGATGTACCAAGAGGGGCGCGGGCCGGTGGTGTTGCACTTGTCATTGCTGTCGGCCTCGAAGTTCCCGTCGTACATGGGGTCGATGTCGTCGTCCTGGACCTTGATGTTGAAGTCGCCGCCGACGATGGTGCGGTAGCCGCCGTTCTGCCAGTCGACGGTGGTGCGGTGGAAGTCCTTCAGCGACGCGTCCTGAATCTCGTCGGCGTCCGCGACGCCGCCGTGGACGAAGTGGCTCGTGCAGGCGAGCAGTTTGTTGCCCTGGTCCTGGAGGCAGGGCGCGCCCTGGGTGGTGTAGTTGGTCTTGGGCAGGTCGTCCTTGCCCTCGACGTGTTCGAGGCCGCGCGTGCTGGTGAAGGTGAGGTCCCAGCCGGGCCGGCCGTCCGGACCGGTGACGAAGTCGCTCCCGGGCAGCTTCTTCATCGCGATGGCCACGCCGGCGTCGGCCTTGCCGCTCATGCTGCAACCCACGTCACGGGCGGTCCCGACGATCTTGGCGGTGCGGTGGCGCACCACCCAGCCGTCGCCGAGGCGCTCGGCCAGCTTGTCGCTGTGGATGCTCTTGCACGCTTCCTGCAGCATGATCACGGCGTACCCGGGGTCGGCCTCGACGATGTCGACGATCTCGTCGAGCTTGGCCGAAGGGTTCTCGCGACTCGGACACTGACTCGCCGTTCCGCAGATGTTCCAGCTCAGTACGGCTACGCGGTCCGGCACGCTCTGTACCTCTTCGGCTGCCTCGGCCGGCACGATGGACGGGCCGAACGCGACGGCAGCAGCAACGGCGATCACCATGGCTTGGACGCGTCGCAGCACACCCCGTCGCGCGGTTCGTAACTCCATGCTCCCCTCCCGTTTTCCTCAACAGTCGTCGCTTGCGCCCAAGCACCATGCGATGCCCCCGCCACAGGCTCAAGCGGTGCCCGTGCGCACGGTGTCCGTCCCGGCCATCCCCGATCTGTCGTTTCCGCTGGTCAGCCAGTCGCCATTTGTCATGTCCACCGTGACAAGGAAGCGGAATGGCCTATATGGGGCCGGTGTGGACGTCCAGCTACTCCCCCGGGAGTAGCAGCCGACTCCCCACGGCAGATGCCCCGGCATGCTCGCTCTCCGTAGCGTCGACGGCATGATCGAAGCAAGGGAACTCACGAAGCGATACGGCGACAGGACGGCCGTCGACCGGCTGTCCTTCACCGTCCGGCCCGGCCTGGTGACGGGCTTCCTCGGCCCGAACGGCGCCGGCAAATCGACGACCATGCGCATGGTCCTCGGCCTCGATGCGCCGAGTTCGGGCACGGTCACCGTCGCCGGACAGCGTTACGACCGCCTCGGGGCGCCGCTGCGTGTCGTCGGCTCGCTGCTCGACGCCAAGTCCGTGCACGGCGGACGGACAGTGCGCCGGCATCTGCTGGGCCTGGCACGGTCGAACGCGATCCCCCGCCGCCGCGTGGACGAGGTTCTGGAGCTGGTCGGGCTCGCGGACGTGGCCGACCAGCGGGCCAAGGGCCTCTCCCTGGGCATGGGGCAGCGGCTTGGCATCGCGGCCGCGCTGCTCGGCGACCCCGAGGTGCTGATCCTCGACGAGCCGGTCAACGGCCTGGACACCGAGGGCATCCGCTGGATCCGCGACCTGCTCAAGTCCCAGGCGGCGCAGGGCCGGACCGTGTTCCTCTCCAGCCACCTCATGAGCGAGATGGAGTTGACCGCGGACCACCTCATCGTGATCGGCCGCGGCCGGCTGCTCGCCGACACCGATATGCGGGACTTCATCCGGACCAACTCGCAGGGCGGTACCCGCGTACGTACGCCGGACGACGAAGCACAGCGGATGCGCGCCCTGCTGGAATCCCGAGGAGCCCGGGTCGCACTGGACGCGACGGGCGGCTGGCGGGTCACCGGGCTCGGCCCGTCCGAGGTCGGCGAGCTGGCCCGCGAACACCGGCTCGCCGTCCATGAGTTGACGCCGGTCCTCTCCTCCCTGGAGGAGGTCTACACGCAGATGACACGGTCCTCGGTCGAGTTCCGGGGTGCCGAGACGCCGTACGAGACGGAGGAGGCGTTCCGATGAACACGATCACGACGCGGACGCCCGGTTTCCGCGAGGCCGCGGCCTTCGAATGGACCAAGTTCAGCAGCCTGCGCTCCACGCGCTGGACGACGGCGGCCGTCGGCCTCCTGACCGTCGCCGGAGCGGTTTTCGTCGGCCTGAGCGGCAGCCTGCAACCCGACGACACCGTCCTCGGCGGCAGTCTCACCCTCGCTGTGGTCGCGCTGATGATCGCGGGAGTGGCGGGGGCCCTCGCGGTGTGCGGCGAGTACTCCAGCGGCACCATCGGCTCGACGCTCGCGGCCGTGCCGCGGCGCGGCCGGGTCCTGACGGCCAAGGCGGCGCTGCTCGCGGGAGTGCTGTTCCCGCTCGCGCTGGTGTCCTGCACGGTGGCGTATGTCCTGGGGGACGCGATTCTGGAGGACGGCGCGTACGCCCAAGGGGAGCCGTTCCCTGCTCTGTTGGGCATCGCGGCGCTCTTCGCCGTCGTCGCCGTCCTCGGCCTGGCGATCGGCACGCTGCTGCGCCACTCGGCGGGGGCCGTGACGGCCGTGATCGCGGTCATGCTGCTTCCGTCGCTGTTCGGCCCGCTCTTCGGTAATCTGCAGCGCTGGATCGCGGGCGCCACTCCGACCGCGGCGCTGGAGAAGCTGACACAGACGTCCGACGCGAGTGCGGAGGCGGTCGGCTCGCTGGGAGCGTGGCCGTCGCTGGCCCTGGTCACGGGCTACACGCTCCTCCTACTGCTGCTTGCCGCGCGGTCACTGCACCGCAGGGACGTCTGAACCCGGGGCAGCGGCCACCACGGCGGGGTTCTCCCGTACTGCGGGGGACTCCCGCCGGCGAGCCGGCCGGACCGCCCCGGCCAGTCGCAGCCCGATCACCAGGACGCCCGCGACGGCGGCCACCCACAGGGCGATGCAGAGGTCCGGGAACCAGCTCCACGCCTGCTCCACGCCCATGAACTTCACGAGCATCGCGAGCAGCACACCGGGCAGCGCTCCGGCCACCGCCCACAGGGCCGTCACCATCACGCGGCGGGCCCTCGAGGTGCGTAGGGCAGACCGCCGGATCAGGAGCTGCACGGAGCGCGCAGCCGCCAGGAGCATCAGGACGGCGAGTGCAGTGGTGCCCCAGATCGTGAGGTCGTACAGCCACATCGACGGGGCGTCCGAAGGGGCTTCACCGCCGGCGAGGATACGGGCCGCGCCGAAGCCGACCTCCATGATCGCCTCGTCCTGGAGCAGTCCGTGCAGGTTCTGCTGGATGACGAGGGCCTGGTTCTGTCCGGGCAGCAGGAACAGCATGGCCGAGTAGCCGGGCGACGCACCGATATGCCAGACGGCCTTGTCCAGCGGTGCCTCAAGGCCGCCGACCCGCCAGCCGAAGCCGTACCCGGTGCCCTCGCCCGAGGCCAGCGTGCCTTCGGTGCGCATGAGGCGCACCGACTCCTCGGTGAGGATCCGTGCGCCGTCCGGCGCCTTGCCCCTCCGGAGTTGGAGGGCGGCGAAGGCGGCCAGATCGTGCAGAGCGCCGCCGGTGTAGCCGTAGGCCGCTCCGTGCTCGTCGTAGCCGTCGGCGACCGCGGCCGGCCGGCCCCACATCAGCTGATGCCCCGGCGCCAGACGCCGCTCCCGCGCCGATGCACCGTCGGCCACGGCGCCGTCCATACCGGCAGGCCTGAGCACCCTGGTGCGCAGGTACTCGGCGTACGGGCGGCCGGTGACGGCCTCGACCACGGCCGCGAGCAGCAGGTAATTGGCGCTGGTGTAGGCGTACTCGGCGCCGGGCGGTCCGAGCGGTGTCACGTCGTCCAGGGCGGAGATCCGATCGGCCGGGGGCGGGCAGTCGGGGTCGTGGCAGTCGGTCACCTTGAAGGTGGCGGCCGCGGGAATGCCCGCGGTCTGGTCGAGGAGGTGGCGCACGGTCACCTCGGAGGCGTGCTCGGCGCCGCCGAAGCGGAAGGCCGGCAGATGGTCGACGACGCGGTCGTCCAGAGCGAGCCGCCCGTCCTGGACCAGCGTCATGACGGCGGTCGCGGTGACCGGCTTGGCGACCGAGCCCCACAGGAACGGGGTGTCGGCAGTGACGGGGGCGCCGCGGCCGTCATGGCCCCAACTCCTCTGGTGGACCGGCCCGTCGGGGCCGACGACGGCGTAGGACAGCCCAGGGGTGCCGGTGGCATCCATGCGCTCACGTATGTACGCGTCGAGGTCGGCATGGGCGGTGGACGCCGGCCCCGCAACGGCCGAGGCGAGGGGCGCACCCAGGAGCAGGGCGAGCAGCAGCGCGAGGGTGAGTGCGACGGCATGCCGCATTCGGTGGTGGATGGACATGGGGGTCCTCCCCGTGATTCAGGCGGGGCATCGACGCGCCTGCGCAGGCGCCCGGCGGATAACCGTATGCCGATACGGTTATAACCGTACGGTGGTACGGTTATCAAGTGCCGAGAGTCGCCGACCACGAACAACGCCGACGCCAGATCGCCGACGCCGTCTGCGCGTTGATCTCCGAGAGCGGCCTGGACGCCGCCACGGTCGCCCGTACCGCGGCCCAGGCCGGGATGTCGGTGGGGCTGGTCCAGCACTACTTCCGAACCAAGGACGAGATGCTGCTGCACGCCTTCAAGGAGGTCAGCGCACACATCCGCACACGGGCCGACAGGCACATCGAGGAAGGCATCGCGCACCAGCAGCCGATCGCGCGGGTGCTCGCCGGTGCGCTGGCGGAGTTCCTGCCGCTGGACGATGCGCGCCGCGTGGAGTTCCGCGTCGCCCGGGCGTTCGCCGGGCGGGCCCTCGACGCTCCCGCGCTCGCCGAGGTCGATGTCGGGACCGCGCGGGCCCTGCGCGCGGAGATCGCCCGGGCGGTGCACAACGGCAAGGAGTGCGGCGAGGTCGAGCAGGGACTCGATCCGTGGCCCGCGGCCGTCCGACTGGCCGCGGTGACCGAAGGGCTCGCCGTGCAGATCTACCGGGATCCGGACGGGGTCGAAGGCATCTCCGCCGCCGCCCTCGCGGCACAGGTCCTGGAAGGCGAACTCGCCGCGGTGTTCACCGGCGAGTGCCGCCAGTACGCGGGCCGTTCGAGGTCCGCACGTTGAACGCAGGGCGGCTGACCCACCGCTTCGGCGGGACGGCCTCCCCCACCGTTTCCACGCTATGGCCGCCCCACCGTCTCCCCGGGGCGGCCGCCGCGACCAGATGGTCCGGGCGGGGGTCAGCGCACCCCGGCGCGGGCCGGCTCCTCTTCCGGCGTGGGCTGCCCGTGCAGTTCCGCCCGGTCCCGCCGCTTGAACAGCGCGCCCGGCCACCAGAACCAGCGCCCCAGGTCGAGGGCGAGTGCCGGGACCAGGACGGTGCGGACCAGGAAGGTGTCGAGCAGGACGCCGATGCCGACCAGGACGCCCATCTGGGCCATGGTCACCAGCGGCAGTCCGGCGAATACCGCGAATGTGGCCGCGAGGACGATGCCCGCCGAGGTGATCACCCCGCCGGTGCTGGTAAGGCCCTCCAACACGCCCTGCTTGTGGCCGAGTCGGGCGATCTCCTCCTTCACGCGGTGCATGAGGAAGATGTTGTAGTCGATGCCGAGGGCGACCAGGAAGACGAAGCCCATCAGCGGGATCGACCAGTCCACGCCGGCGTACCCGAGCACGTGCTCGAAGAGCAGGTTCGAGGCGCCGAGCGCGCCGAGGAACGACAGCACCACCGTGGCGAGCAGCAGCAGCGGAGCGACGATGGCGCGCAACAGCCAGACCAGGACCGCGAACACGACGAGCAGCACGATCGGGATGACCGTCCGCAGATCACGGTCGGCGGCACGCTGGGTGTCGAGAGTCTGTGCCGTCGTACCGCCGACGAGGGCGTCGGACGGGCCGACCGCGTCACGCAGCGCGTCGACGGTCCGCTTGGCGGCCTCACTGTCAGGGGCGTTCTTCAACACACCCGCGTGAGCAGCGAGCACATGCAGATCGGCGAGGTCGCCGCGCGGACCGAGCTGTCGCTGCGCACCATCCGGCACTACGAGGAAACCGGCCTGGTCATCCCCTCCGCGCGCTCGCAGGGCGGTTTTCGCCTGTACACCGAGGCCGACGTCGCTCGCCTCATGGTGATTCGTCGGATGAAGCCGCTCGGTTTCACCCTGGATCAGATGCGTGATCTCCTGGACGCCACCGACCGGCTGGACTCCGGCAGCAAGCTGGCGGCGCATGAGCGGGAAGCTCTGCTGGAGCGCGTGCGCGGCTATGAGCAGGACGCAGCCGAGCAGGTGGAGATGCTGCGCACGCAGCTGGCGCGGGCCGAAGAGTTCGCCGCCACCCTGCGTGAACGCCTCCCCCTCTCCCCCACGCGCTGACCCCTCCCCCAAGGTCGCAACTCGGCGGAGCGGCGAGCGGAACTGCCTGCGCTTCCCCCCAGCGGCGCTGTCTGCGGAAACAGCCGGACGGGCCAGGCCGCTGTTGCTCGGGTGTTGCATTGCGGGCAGTCGGTGGATCGCCGAGACTTGGGACTGGCGGACTAGATCCGCCAGCCTCGGCCGGTGGGCGCTGAAGCCACCTCGCGAGGCGACTCTCCGGGGGGCCGCCACCCGCTGGAGGTGGATCATGAACCATGTCCATGCACGCTCAGCCGCGCTGATAGCAGTCGGTCTGCTGACGGCTACGGCGACTTCGGCCATGGCGACCGATGCTTCCGGAACCGCATGCCGCACCGATGCCCTGACCATGGCCTGGGCGCCTGGCGGGTCGGCTCAGCCGGATGGCAAAGGCACGGCGGGCAAGCAAGTCGATGCACCGGTCACCATGAAGAACACCGCGTCCGCCCTCTGCACTCTCCATGGCTACCCCGAGGTAGTCCTGAAGATGGGGACCGAGACGCGCGGTGTGGTGACGGAGACTTTCCGGTACCGGACGGAGCAGAAGCCTGCGGCCGTGACGCTCGCCCCGGGTGACGCCGCTCGGTTCACCTTGACGTTCATCTCGGCGAGTGACCGCGACGAGAACACCATCGACCCCGGGGTTGCGGAGATCACCCCGCCCGGCAACACCACGGCCGTGCAACTGCGTTGGACCTGGGGCGCGGTCGCTGGGCAGGAGGCCGCCACCCATTCCGGCAATGTCGTGAGCCCCGTCCAGCGCTGACAGCCGCCCGGCGAGGGGGCCGTGTCTGTGCCCTGCGTCTCGGGGGCGTGCTTCTCAGGGGGTGTTCGTCGACAGGAGGATGAGGTCTCCCGCCATGTCCCGTAGAAACCGTCCGTATGCGCTGGCCGCTGTCGCCACCGCTCTCGCGCTGGCCTCCGCCTGCTCCCCCGGCGGGGCCGATACGCCCAGGGCCGACCACGATGGCCGGGAACTGGCCGTCCCAGCCTCGGCGCGTATCTCGTCGCCCCCGGCCGACGAGCGGGGGCTCGTGCCGGTGATCGAGCCCGGAATGACCCCGCCCAACAAGAAGGAAGAACAATTCTTCACCCGAGGCAAGGTCCTGGACGACATCGCCGCCTACGCCAATACGCGGATCAAGGTACCCGGGCCGATCGGGATCGTCGCCACCAACTGCGACGAGGAGAACGCAAATTGGGACTCCTACCGGCGTCAGATCCGGTTCTGCTACGAGTTCGCCACGAAGGCCCGCGAGACCTACCAGCAGCCTGACGACAAGGGCCGCAAACCCGCCGCCAAAGAGGTCGACGACTCGGTGGCGGGCTTCACCAACGGTGTGGTGTTCCATGAACTGGGCCACGCCCTGATCGACCTCTACGACCTGCCCACCACGGGCAAGGAAGAGGACGCCGTCGACCAGCTCTCGATGCTGCTGCTCGCCTCCAGCGACGCCAAGCACACCGGCTACGCCATCGACACCATCAACGCCTGGGGCGCATTTGCTGCCGTCGACGAGACCAAGGACGCCGGCGAACGGCTCGACCAGTACGCCGACGAACACAGCCTCAACGCACAGCGCTTCTACAACTGGGCGTGCTGGCTGTACGGCTCCGACCCCGAGGCGTTCGAGAGCGTGGTACTGAGCGACAGCAATCCCGACGGGGTGCTGCCCGGCGCCCGGGCGGGCAACTGCAAGAACGAGTTCAACAGAATCTCCAAGGCCTGGACGACGCTCCTCAAGCCCTATCTGAAGCCCCAGGCCGCCAAGTAAGGCCCGGCCCCTGCGAGCAGAAGGTAAGCCTCTCGTGAGCTCCCAGGGCAGGTGCTTCAAGTCATTGAGGGCAATGCGCATTTCGCGGGCTTCGTCCCAGGCGCGCTCGTCGTCGAGCGGGCTGACCTCGGGCTGCCGTCGGATTTCCCAGGCCAGCAGGCGGGGGTGCCAGTGGGTGATGAACGGGCGCAGGATCTCGCTCAGGAGAAGTCTGCGGGCAACTGCACCGAGCCCGGGATCCGGCGCCGGTGATGAGAGGCCGCCGATGTTGTAGGGGCGGAGGGTGTCACGGGAACAGGCTGTGCTGGGAAGTGAGTGCCTCGCGCAGGTTGCCGCTGTCGATCGGCAGCTGCTGCACGCCGATCCGGCTGACCAGCTCGACGTGCAGGTCCAAGCGCGCGCGGGCCTGCGCGCAAGGCCGTGCGCCAAGGCGGTGCTTTTCATTGCCTGCGCAGGAATTTCCGGCTCCGACTTCGACGACCGCACGCACCTGCTGCGCACCGAAGCTGACCCGGCGGACGCGTGGAGTCGGAAGAGTTCGGGGACCGCCGGTCAGATGTGCCAGGTACGGAGCACGTTCGCGACCGAGGCCGCGGTGCTGTCCGGCTTCTTCAGTTCGGTGGCGAGTGCGGTGACGCGGTCCTGGGTAAGGCGGACCGGTACGCCGGAGGCAGTGAGGTAGCCGTGGGCCACGGCTACCGCGACGCGGAGGTTGGAGCGCTCCAGCCAGGTCAGTCGGCCGAGCGTGTGCGCGAGGGCCGCGGCGCGGGCGTTAGCGCCGCAGGTTCACCGCCACGCACCGGGTCCGGGCGGCTCGCGCGGGTCATCGCTTGGTTGGTGGACGCGCGGTCCAGCGGCGTAGACCCTCACGCTCGTGGGTTGCTGATGTGTTTGGACCGGTGCTCTTCAGGGCGATCTGAACGTTGCTCCGACGTAAGTGTCCGAATTCGCCCGAAGGCCACCGTCCGCAACATCCCGCCGTGTTGCTGGCGTTTGCCTAGCATCACCCCTGGTGGGCGTGTGCTAGCGCGCGTACAGAAAGCGTTGGCCGTTGTCCGTCTGACGGTCCACGGTGAGCCGGCCTTTGAGCTTGGTGCCGGTGAGAGTGAGTTCGTCCCCTGTGAGCGCGACCTGCCGGGTGTCATCGGGGAGCGGGATGGCGAAGTATCCGGTGCCGTTTTGGTCTAGCTGACCTGCGGTGATTCCGTTCAATGTGACGGTGCCGGAAGGGAGGCTGAAGGTGGCGCGGGCTTCCGGTGTGATGGAGATCGGAAGGGCCTCGGTCGTGTAGAAACCCTTGCCTCCCACGCTCCCGGACAGTTTGTCGACGGGCAGCATGAGCACCGTGGTGTCCTTGTCCTGAACAGCGGCGACGAACGGCTCGATCTGCCCGGCGAGTTCCTTGTTTGCCTTGGCCACAGAGTCCGTGATGCCACGCACCACATCATCGGGAGCTTCTTCCTGGGGTGAAGGATTCACATCGTTCAGCACCAGTGACAGCGGTGTCACCGGCTCAGTGATGAGGGTCTTCTTCACGTCCAGGCCCATGGCATCCGCGTTCAGCAGAGCTGCAGCGCCGATCGCGTACGGCTCCACCCCTTTGGAGGCGATCTTCATCGGCTTCAACACCGATGAGAGGTATTCGTGGACCTGCGTGGCATCGGTGGGGTCGGACGCGTGGGCCATGCCTACTGCGGTCTTCTCCACGTACTTTGCTGTGCCCTCGAGCAGATCGGTGGCCAGCAGATCTCGTGCCTCATCCGGAAACTTCCCGGCCCACGCGCTGTTCCAATACGCGGCTGCGGCCAGATGCTTCTCCCGTTCGGCTGGTTCTTTGTAGCCGGCAAGCAGACTGTTGTAGATCATGGCCCGGTGGATCCGCGGCTCGGTTGCGAGCGGGTAGGTCTCGTCACGGCCGCCGCCCTGCGCTTCTGCTTTCCTCAGCGACGGCCACGGATGGGAGCCGCCTTGTTGAACGTAGGGATGGAACTGCTCGTGTGTGGCGAGCTCGAACACATACGAGGCCATGTCCGCGCTGGTGAGACCTGTCGGGTCCTGGCCGAGACGCTCGGCAGCAGCGCCTTCGTCCGGGTGGATGATCAGGGACTTCTTGCCCTGCCAGGTGACGACGTCGAAACCGCCGGCGAGCGGGACGCTGATCCGCTGCTCCTTGAGCTTTCGCAGAGGGACCTGCCTGCTGGACGTCGCGCTGACGGCGAAGGCGCTCGCGCCGTCACTGATCAGAAGGCTGTGGTCGGAGAAGTCCATGCCCGGCCAGATCCGGCCCGTGTGGGGCCAGACCTTGGCGATCTCCGCCTGCACCGCAGCGGCCAATTCCTTCAACGATCCGGACGAGCCGGTGGCGGTGGCTTCGTGGTTCGTGGAAGCGCTGCCAGCACATGCCGTGGCGGCCAGCGATACGAAACCACCCAAGGCAGCC
The DNA here is from genome assembly GCF_900100315.1 of Streptomyces indicus. Classification (GTDB taxonomy): domain Bacteria; phylum Actinomycetota; class Actinomycetes; order Streptomycetales; family Streptomycetaceae; genus Streptomyces; species Streptomyces indicus. The sequence continues at coordinate 3,206 of NZ_FNFF01000033.1, read as the reverse complement.
ACCCGCAGGCAGCGTGACATCACAGATACTCAGCTCCTCGTCGCGTCGAGGCGTGTGTGACCAGGGTGCACGGGTACGGCGACAGCTGCGCGTCGTCTGCCGCCGGTAGGGCGAGACACCCCGGTTGGTCCGTGCGATAGACACGCCCCGGTTGCAAGCGACCCGTTCCGCGGCGGATTCTTCGTTGCGGTGGAGCCCACGGCCTTGCTGACCACTTCGTTTCCTCGCCGTCCGCCGTGATGGAAAAGCCGGGCGCATCCAGGTGCTTGCCGTGGGCCGACTGTGCGTGGCCAGTCAGAACACCGACGTGGCGGAGCGAGGACTGTGGATCGTCGCGGACGATCCGTACGGCGAACTGCGTGACAACCGCCTTCCGGTGGCGTCGCTGCCCACGCTTCCCGCGGCGTCGGACCGCACCATCGCACTGAGCAGCTTCTCGAAGATCCTCGCCCCGGGCCCGTATCGGGGCTGGCTACGCCCCCCCGGGGCGCACGCACACGGTTGACTCACTGCCGTCGAGCAAGTGATCGAGCGCAGTCCGCGCCGCCCGTGTCGCTCTCCACCAGGGTGTCGACCGGCTCAACTGGGCACGTGCACATGTACGACGACACATGCGCTCAGCTGCTCCCGCATCACATAGGCAACGAGCGGAGCCGCACTGGCCCCGAAGGCCAACGGGCGCCGTCACGGAGTGGCGTCACCATCGTCTTCAGCGGCATGGTCACGACACGGCCTTCGGGCTGCTCGACGGTCACGTCCTCGTCGAGCGGATGCCAGCCGAGGCGCTGGTACAGCGCGACGAGGGGTGGCCGACAGAACAGCAACGCGTGCTCGGGGCCCAGCGTGCTCGCGTGCGTGAGGGCGGCCGTGACGCCAAGCCGGGCCATGCCCCTGCCCTGCATGTCCGGTGCGACGGCGACCCCGCCTACACCGATCACCTCCAGCTCGGCACCGCCGATCGCGACCGGGAGCCGCAGCAGTCCGGCGTGGGCGACGAGCCGCCCTTCGAGCCGGACGCCGAAGTGCTCCTCCTTCGGCAGCCACGTGAGGCCGGTCGAGGCCACCCCGAACGGGTCGTCGCTCGTGCCGAGGATCTCTTCGAGGTCTGCCTTGGTGTACTCGGCGAGGCGGACCACGGTCGGGGACTCGGCTGACTGGTGCTCCATCATGGGCCCATCATCTTCTCGTCGGTGATCACGGGCACAACACGATGGAGCTGCCCACCTGGCTTTCCCCGTGACGGACGGCTCGCTGCGCGGCGGATCTCGCCGACCGGCGCGTGGAATTCCTGGGTGGACAGGACCATACAGAGCAGCATGCGGGCGAAGTCGGCGTCCACCGAGGCATCGGGCAGGGACAGTGGGGTGCGCACGTCGTGTACTGCGGTGATGACCTGCCCGCTCATCCCCACGGTCTTGGCTTGATGGCGCAGTTGGTCCAGGTCGGTGGGGCTGAGGTCGGTGGCCTGCATGGTGAATCCTTGGCGGGCGAAGTGCAGGGCGTCGCGGCCGTGTCCGGCGCCGTGTTCGAGCACCCGACGAGTTCCGGCCGCTCGTGTAGGTGTCCTACCAGTGCTGTCGCGGGATCTCTGCCAGTTGCTGCTCGTCCGCCCCGACTGTTCGACCTTCCGTTCGCGTTCCAAAGCAGCAGCCCTTGTGTGGCGTTTCTGCGGCCGGTCCGGGGTTCAGGTGATGTCCCGTCGCATCGACCAGATCGTGCCCAGGACGGCGAACGCGAGTCCGTAGGCGGCGAGTGCGAGGCCGCCGGCCCAGGGGGTGAGGAAGTCCTGGGCGCTGCGGCGAGCGCGAGGCGCTGGCGCATGCCGAGCGAGTAGCCGTCCACGCGGCGCCGCCCGGCGTCGGTGAGACCGACGATCTCGAGGACGTCGTCGGCCCTGCGCTGCGCGAAGCCGCTGACAGTGCAGAGGACTTTGAGGTGGTCACGTCCGCTGCGGGCGGGGTGGAACCCGGTGGCCTCCAGTGCCGCACCGACCACGCGCCCGGGAGCGGGCAGCGCGGCATACGGCAGACCGCCGATCGTGGCCTGCCCCGCGTCTGGGGTGACCAGGCCGAGCACCATCCGCAGTGTGGTCGTCTTGCCCGCTCCGTTCGGCCCGAGGAAGCCGGTGACGGAGCCTGCCTCGACGTTGAAGCTGAGCTCGTCCACCGCTCGCATGCCGTCGAACTCCTTGACCAGGCCCCGGACTTCGATCCGTCCGGCCGGCGCGGTCATGAGGCCGCCTTGCGTGCCGTGCCGAGGATGTGGGTGGCGGCCGGTAAGGGGATGGCGGTCTCGGGGAAGGCGAACCGGTCGAGCTCGGTGATGGTGAAACCGGCCCGGGCGATGGCCGCGGCGGTGTCACGGCCGGTGTGGCAGCCGCCGCACAGCAGCGGCCAGACGGTGGCATCGACGAGGCGCTGGACCCCACGCATCGCGCGCGATTCAGCCTGTACGTGTTCGAAGAAGCGCAACTGGCCATCGGGCCTCAGTACGCGGTACGCCTCGGCGAGCGCGGCGCCGGGAGCTGTGACCGAGCACAGCACCATGGAGACCACCACGGCATCAAACGAAGCGTCCGGCGAAGGGAGTTGCTCGGCACGGCCGTCGACGACTTCCACGCGAAGGCCCTCCGATGCCGCTGCGGCCGCCGCCGAGCGCAGGCGTGCTTCGGGCTCCACGGCGGTCAGCCGGGTTGCCTCAGGTGGGTAGTAGGGGAAATTCAGGCCGTTGCCGGCACCGACTTCCAGGACCTCGCCGCTCAGCCCGGCCAGCAGGCGCCTGCGGTGCTCGTCGATGCCCGCCTTCTCCATGGCCGGCCCGAAACACCGGGCATAGCAACGGGCGAAGACGGGACGGGCCTTGGCCGTCTGGCGAGTGGATTGCTCCATGGCTCCGTCTCCTCTGCGGGCGGCGCGAGGCGCTACCCTGATATGCGGAGGTACTACATAGTGAAGTCACTTCACGATATGCCGGAGCGACCCGGTCCCGCCAGAGCTTCGCTCGACCGGCTCTTCGAGCTGACCGAGGTGCTGGGCGCACTGATGCAGCGCGGCATGGCCGATCGCGGGCTGACCCTCGCGCGTGCGGGCGTGCTGTGGGCCCTGTTCCACGACGGTCCGATGACCCAGCGCGCCCTGGCCGCCGCGCGCGGCGTCACGCCCCGCAACGTCACCGGCCTCCTGGACGCCCTGCAGGAGGAGGGCCTC